>JAPZTO010000002.1 GCA_027532775.1 Beijerinckiaceae bacterium | reverse complement strand
GAGATCGACATCGCGCAAGGCATGGACCGCCGTGTCACCAGAGCCATAGGTCTTGGTGAGCCCGCGTGCCCTGAAGACGACGGGCGGGCCCGAGCCCCCCAGCCCACGATTTCCGGTCGTCTTGCTGGTTTCGAGCATCGAAGGACACCTGCGCTCTCTTTGGGACGAATCGTCGAAACGCCCCGACTGCAATCCAAGCGTATTGCCCGGCTCCCGTCCCCATCCTTCTTGAGGCGAGGGGCCAGCTGATGAGGCACCGCCGAGCTATGCAGGAGTACTCTTTCACGGGGCGGGGCAAGGCGCTTTGATCTGGCCCCGCGCAAAGCCGCGGCTATTCAAGTAAAAAGGACGAATGGACAAGCATGCTATCCTGCGCATTCGCCCCATCGCGGTCGAAACCCTTCGCGAGAGTGTGGTCCTGTTGTCACGGCGATGCCGTGCCCTTCGCCCGGAACGCCTGAAGGGCTTTCGTAAGGTGCAATTGTCCGCCGATGGGGCCGAACTGACAGCGAGTATCCTGATCGTCGATGATCCCTCCCTGCTGGAAGAGGACGAGGTGGGGCTCACGGAGCCGGCCTTCCACCGGCTTGGGCTGGCTGCCGGCTCGCCTGTTCGCATCGCGCTGGCGCCACCCGCGCCAAGCCTCGAGGTCATCCAGGCCAAGATCCGGGGTGAAACCCTTTCTCCTGTCGAGATTTCGGCCGTCATCCGTGATCTTGCGGCCCACCGGCTCTCCGATATCGAAATTGCCGCCTTTCTCATCGCCTGCGCGAGTTTCATGACCGCAGACGAGGTTCTGGCGCTCACCAACGCAATGGTGGCGGCCGGCGAGCGCCTTGGCTGGCCAGTGCCGATGGTGGTCGACAAGCATTGCATCGGCGGCATTCCCGGTAATCGCACCACGATGATCGTCACGCCTATCGTGGCGGCGCATGGCCTGACCATGCCGAAGACCTCCTCCCGGGCGATCACCTCGCCAGCGGGAACGGCCGATACGATGGAGGTGCTGGCCTCTGTCGATCTGGATGCCACGAAGATCCGTCAGGTTGTCGAAACCGCCCATGCCTGCATTGCCTGGGGTGGGCATATGAAGCTCTCGCCGGTGGATGATATCCTGATCTCGGTCGAGCGACCGCTCGCACTCGATACGCCGGAGCAGATGGTCGCCTCGATCCTCTCGAAGAAGATCGCTGCCGGGACGACGCATCTCGTCCTCGACCTGCCGGTGGGGCCGACGGCGAAGATCCGCTCCTCGGCTTATGCGCAGCGCGTGCGCAAGCTGTTCGAGTTCGTGGCGGACCGCTGCGGCCTCGTGATCAATGTGGTGATCACCGATGGCTCCCAACCCATCGGGCGCGGCGTCGGGCCCTTCCTCGAAGCGCGTGATGTGATGGCCGTCCTGCGATGCGAAAAGGATGCGCCGGTCGATCTGCGGGAGAAATCGCTGATGCTCGCGGCGCGAATCCTGGAATTCGATCCAGGCCTTAGGGGTGGCAAAGGCCTTGAGCGGGCGCGCGAGTTGCTCGATTCCGGTGCGGCCCTCCGGGCGATGGAAACGATTATCGCCGCGCAAGGGCCACCGCCGGCGCGAGCAGTTCTTGGCTCGCTCACGAAGGAGATCTGTGCGGAGCGCGCCGGGGTGATCACGGCCATCGACTGCTTCCGCATCGCGCGGATTGCCCGGCTCGCCGGGGCGCCGACCGATCCCGGAGCGGGGCTCGATCTGTTCCGCCGCATCGGTGACAAGGTTCACGAAGGCGAGGCGCTCTACCGAATCCATGCCGAGGATAGGGCGGAATTCGCTACGGCCTGCGCGGCCGCGCTGCAGGATTCCGGCTTTGCAGTCGGAGTGTGCTGACATGAGCGATGCCATTCTGCTCGCCTTTTCCGACGATCAGGGTCCGGCCTCGGCTCTGGCAAGGCGGCTGGGCCTTCCATGCGCCGAAATCATGATGCATCGCTTCCCCGATGGCGAGATCTGCCCGCGTGTTCCTGCTTCGGCAACGACCACGCTGATCTATCGCAGCTTCGACCAGCCTAACGAGAAGCTGTTGGCCCTGCTTCTTGCCCATGATGCTCTGGCGCGTGACCCGCGCGTGAAACGCGTGGAACTCGTCGCACCCTACCTGCCCTATCTGCGGCAGGATATCGCCTTTCATCCGGGCGAGCCGGTCAGCCAGGCGGTATTGTGCCGCCTTTTGGCAGAGCGCTTCACACGGATCATCACGGTCGATCCGCATCTGCATCGCACGGCTGATCTCGGTTCGACCTATCCCGGCACCGTATGGCAGGTGCTTTCGGCACAGGATGTCATCGCCGATGCGATCGCCGCAGGGGGAACGCCGTCCGGTCTTGTCATCATCGGGCCGGACATCGAATCCACACCTCTGGTGGAAAGGCTGGCAACGCGCCTTGGTTGTTCTTCCGGGACCTTCGCCAAGGAACGCAAGGGCGACCGGCAAGTGCATCTTACTGCGCCCGTCGGGCTTGATGTCGCGGGACGACCGGTGCTGATCCTCGACGACATGTGCTCGACTGGCGGAACATTGGCCCGCCTCGCGATTGCGCTGCAATCCGCCGGTGCGGGCTCGGTCGAGGCGATTGTCACGCACGCCCTGTTCGACGATGTCTCGGCGACCCGGATGCGCGAAGCCGGCATAGCCCGTATCCGCTCCACCGATTCCGTGCAGCATCCCAGCAATGCCTTCCTGCTCGCCGGCCTCCTGGCCGAGGCGATCGCCAGCCCATCGACACGGGGCTGCTCATGAAAACGAAGCTTCATTTTCTGGGGGCAGCGGGCGGGGTCACGGGCTTCTGCGTGCTGATTGAGACAGGCCGTGCCAGGGTGCTGGTCGATTGCGGCCTGTTCCAAGGGCCGAAGACCCTCAAGCAGCTGAATTACGATGACTTCCCGTTCTCGCCGGCTGCAATTGACGCGGTGCTCCTCACCCATGCCCATATCGACCATAGCGGCTTGATCCCCAAGCTGGCGGTGCAGGGCTTTACCGGCCCGATCCACGCAACCGCGGGCACCATCGCCCTGTGCGGCGTGATGCTGCCGGATGCCGGCGCCATTCAGGAGATGGAGGTCGAGACGCTAAACCGCCGCAACGCCCAGAGGGCGCGCAAGGCGGTCGAGCCGATCTACACCAAGGCCGATGCCGAGGCCTGCATGAGCCAGTTTAGCGCCGTCGCAATCGATACCTGGCTCGCTGTCGCACCGGGCATCCGGGCAAGGTGGTGGAATGCCGGGCACATCCTTGGTTCGACGTCGATCGAGGTGGAGGTCGCGGAAGCGGGCGCGACCGAGACACTGCTCTTTTCCGGTGATCTTGGGCCAGGCGGGCGTGAATTCGCCGATGATCCCGAGGGACCACAGGGTGTCGATCACCTGATTCTCGAGAGCACCTATGGCAATGTCGAGCGCGAGCCTGTCACGCAGGATCAGCGCCGGACCGTACTGGCCGAGGCGCTTCGTGTTGCCCATAACATGGGCGGCCCGCTGCTCATTCCGGCCTTTGCTGTGGAGCGGACGCAGGAACTGATCGTCGACCTGCTCGACCTGATGGAAAGTGGCGACGCGCCGCGCGGGCCGATCTTCCTTGATTCACCGCTTGCGATCCGCGCGAGCAAGGTGTTCCTGCAAAAGGGCCAAACGAGGGATGGCACCGAGCGCTTTCTTCGCCTGCGGGAATCGAATCTCCTGCATTTCACCGAAAGTGCGGATGAAAGCCGATCCATCGAACGCATCCGCGGCTGGCACATCATCATCGCCGCCAGCGGCATGTGCGATGCCGGCCGCGTGCGGCATCACCTCAAGCGATTGCTGCCACGCAAGGAGGCGAGCGTGCTGATTGTCGGCTTTCAGGCCGTCGGCACGCTCGGGAGGCTGTTGCAGGACGGACGCGAATGGGTCCGGATCCAGGGCGACGATATCCGCGTGAAGGCAGCGATCCACACCATCGATGTCTATTCCGGGCATGCCGATGCGGAGGCTCTGGTCGCATGGGCCAAGGCACGCGGGCCGGTTACGGGAAGCATCTTCCTGCTGCATGGCGAGCCGGAAAACCTCTTGGGCCTCAAGCGGCGTCTCGACGCCGAGGGGCTCGCCAGGGGTCGGGTCGTCATCCCGAAAATGGACGAGGTCTTCGCGATCGAGCATCGCCATGTGAGCGCCGGAGAAGCGCCGCCGACCCCGCGCATCGAGACGGAAGCGGTCTCGCGGCTGGATTGGCACAATGCGCGCGCGGCTTTGCTTGCGGATCTGAATGAAGCGCTGGAAAACGCCGCCGATGACCGGATGCGTGAGCGGATGATTGCCGAGATCAAGCGGAAGATTGCAGCATTCCAGGCGTGAAGACCGCACGCCTTTGCATCCGCGATTGAGGGTGATTACCGGCGGGTCGCACAGGCTGCACGGCCTGTCGCCCTTGCCGTTTTCAAGCCCAGGCCCGGCGCGCGGCATCGACATCACGCATGAGACGGTGCGGTTCTGGTGGACCTGTTCGGGATGATTTTCGCGGCCGAGAAGGGACTCGGCAATCACGAGCGCCGCGTCTCGGTCGTTGGAAAAACAACCGCGCCGAGAATTCGCATCAGCCATTCCGACGAAGGGAACGGGCGATGATCCGGTTCCGGCGGATGCGAACCGAAGGTCCGCGAAGCGAATTTTGCAGAAATTCGCCGCGGTTCACGGCCCGATCCACAACCAATTCAGCCAGGAACGTCACCTTTCATCCAGACCAGCATTCAAGGAAAGACGAGCCGCCGCACTCATCGAGTGGCGTCAACTTTGCGCGGCCTGATCCATGCTGGAGTAGGGCACTTCCCGAGACTTTTTTGGTTGGTCTGACAGCACCTTCAACATCATTGGTGCAATCAACCGTTGAGTCCGCCGCTAGTCCTGACGCGCGTGCTATACGCCTTGATCGTCCTTCACATCGGCGGGGCGCTGTTCCACGTCATCATTTGGCGGGATGGCTTGCTGGAAAGGATGGGCATCAAGCTTCCCTTCCAGCGCGCAGCGCTGAAACAATTCAGAAATATTCAGCAATAATTCCAGTGAGATAGATCAAATACAATATCGATTGACTGACCTATTCTGATGCTCAAACCAAAGAGCCGGATCTGGAGGTCTGCATGTCGATATCGCGCCGTTCTTTCATCGCAGCAACGGGCGCTGCCGCTTTGACAGGGTCTTTTCTGGATAACCTTGCCAAGGCTGAAGCACCGCTCCTGAATGTCACCAGTCGCAGTCTTGACGTGCGAGGCAAAGCAGCCAAGGTTTTTGGAATTGAAGGTCGTGGTGGCAGACCGGGCCTGCTCGCTCGAGAAGGTGAGCGCTTCTCTGGCAATGTTCGGAATGCAACTGACGACCCATTGATCATGCATTGGCATGGCCAGATCCATGCGCCCGCCGATCAGGATCGATCGCGACCCCAGGGTGGCGCCCTGGCAGTTGGAGCGCAGGATTTCCATGATTTCCTGCTGACGCCCGGCACGCATTGGATGCATTCCCATCAGCTCTCAGAACAGCAATTGCTCGCAGCACCGATGATCACGCGCGAGAAGCATCCAGGGGACATTCGGGATGTCGTGTTGATGTTGCACGACTTTGCATTTCGTTCGCCGGTTGAAATTCTGGCGGGTCTCGGTGGTTCGGATGCGCATGCGGGGCATGGCAGTGCAGGCGCTTCACCACCAAGAGCCTCCGGATCAGGCGGCATCAACCATGGCGACATGAACCATGGTGCCCGTTCATCCGGGATGATGCCCGGCATGGGTATGATGCCGGGGATGGGCGCGGGGATGACGATCCACGCCAATGATGTCTCCTATGACGCCTATCTTGCAAACGACAGGACCCTCGACGATCCCGAAGTCATCCGGGTCGACAGGGGCGAACGGGTTCGGCTTCGGGTGATCAACGGCGCAACAGCGACCGCCTTCTTTGTCGATACCGGATCGATCGAGGCAACCTGCATCGCCGTTGACGGCTCACCTTGCCAGCCGCTGAAGGGCCGACGGTTTCCACTCGCACAGGGGCAACGTATCGATCTCATGCTTTCGCTGCCCGGAGAAGGCGGCACATTCCCCATTCTGGCGCAGGTCGAGGCTGACATCCGTCAGACAGGCATTGTGCTGGCAACCGCCGAAGCCACCATTGCAAAAATCGGCGATCTTGCGCGCGAAGCAGCGCCCTACGTCACGCTGGCATTGGACGAGAAACTGCGGGCGCTTGTTCCGCTTCCCGAGCGCAAAGTGGACCGGACCTTCCGCCTGATGCTCGGGGAGGAAGCGGGTTACCGCTGGACCATAAACGGCAGAGTTCATGGCGAACACCAGCCGCTTGACGTCAGACGCGGGGAGCGGATCGCGATCATGTTCATGAACCCGACCTCCATGATGCACCCGATGCATCTGCATGGTCACCATTTTCAGGTGGTTGGATCACGCGCTGGCCAGTTTGCTGGACCGATCCGTGATACGGTCATCGTTCCACCGCATACACCGGTGATGATCGTTTTCGATGCGGACCAGCCGGGGCGCTGGTTCCTGCATTGCCACCATCTTTACCACATGGCGACCGGCATGATGACCGAGTTGTCCATTTCCTGACTTCATCCAAGAAGGAATACGAACGTGTTTCACAACGGAAATGACGGATATGGCTGGATGATGGGTTATAGCTGGGGTGTTGGTCACTGGGTGATGTTCGCTGTCATGGCGGCAGCAATCCTTTATCCGGTGGGCCTGATCCTGAAGCGACTCGGTTTTTCACCGTTCTGGTCAGTGCTGGCGCTTGTGCCAGGGATCAACCTCGTCGCGCTCTGGATTCTCGCGTTGACGAGTTCGGTGGATGAAAAAACGGGGACCCGGGCATGATCAATCGACGCGCGACCCTCGGATTCCTGGCTGCCATGATCGCCTCTCCGCTTGGTGCGAAAGTGCGACCTGCGGTTGTTGTCCACCGGACGCCAGCATGCGGGTGCTGCGGCGCATGGGCCAGTTATCTTCGCCGCGCGGGCTTTCCCGTGACAATCATCAACGAAGACGATCTCGCGCCGCTGAAGCTGCGCGCCGGCGTTCCCGAAAACCTCCAGTCCTGCCACACCGCCTTCATCGAAGGTTATGTTGTTGAAGGACATGTGCCGATCGAAGCGATCGAGAAAATGCTGGCTTCGAAACCTCCCATACTTGGGGTTTCTGTTCCGGACATGCCAGCCGGATCTCCCGGCATGGAGGTTCTCGGAACAAATCCGGACCCGTTCAAGGTCATCTCCTTTACCGGGAGCGGCCAGCAGGGCGTGTTTCTCGACTATCCAGATGGGTTTTCGCTCTCTCGTTAACAATGGACGCCACGGATTGCCGTTCCGCCGAGACCGTCAAGAATGGGGCATTCGGGTCGCTCATCGCTATGGCAAGCTTGAAGGAGTTGCCGGAGTGTTTGGGCCATTGCCTGAAGCTCGGTGATCTTGGTCTCGATTTGATGGAGGTGGCGTGCGGCAAGGCTGTGCACATCCCGGCTTGAGCGCGCCTTGTTGCGCCACAGATCCAGCAAGGCGCGGATTTCCTCCAGCGAGAAGCCGAGATCACGGGCTGATCGGATGAAGCGAAGTTCGTGGACATCGCGTTGATCATAATCGCGGTATCCGTTGTCTCTGCGGGCACCATTGGCAATCAGTCCAATCGACTCGTAGTGCCGGATCATTTTTGCCGAAACACCGCTCGCTTCAGCCGCGGCTCCGATCTGCATTGCGACTTCTCCACTTTTTGCACTTGACCTTCCAATGATGGGAAGGTGTTGGCTGGTTTCAAGCCTTCCGCTGTTGAATTCGATCACAGGAGATTCCCATGAAAACCGTTGTTCCAGAACCCCGTTCTCCCTCGGAGAAAACCGAAGCAGGGTGTTGCGGCGGACACAGCCAGCATGATGCTGATCACCATCACCATCACCATCACCATCACGTAGACCATGCGGCGGCCAGCTCGAAAGTTAAAGACCCGGTCTGCGGGATGAGCGTCGATCCGTTGACCGCCAAGCATCATGCCCGTCACGAAGAGCATGACTACTATTTCTGCTCTGACGGATGCCGAGTAAAGTTCATCGCCGATCCGCAGAGATACCTCGCGCCTCCCGAGCAACGGGCCGCCGAGCCGATGCCGGAAGGCACAATCTATACCTGCCCGATGCACCCGGAGGTGCGGCAGGAGGGGCCGGGGTCTTGCCCGATCTGTGGCATGGCGCTCGAGCCGGAGATGATCAGCCTCGATGACGCTCCCAACCCCGAGCTTGCCGACATGACCCGCCGGTTCTGGTTCGGCCTGGCGCTGACCATCCCGGTGTTCTTCCTCGAAATGGGCGCACACCTCTTCGATTTTCACGCGCTGATGGCGGGGCAGACCTCCAACTGGGTTCAACTCGTGCTCGCGACCCCGGTCGTGCTCTGGGCGGGCTGGCCGTTCTTCGAGCGCGGCTGGGCTTCGCTTGTGTCCCGCAATTTCAATATGTTCACGCTGATCGCGATCGGCACCGGCGCGGCCTGGGCCTACAGCATCGTTGCCACCCTCGCTCCCAAGCTGTTCCCGCCGGCTTTCCGGGTAATGGATGGGGCGGTAGCGGTCTATTTCGAAGCTGCCGCGGTAATCACCGTACTGGTTCTGCTTGGGCAGGTGCTCGAGTTGCGCGCCCGGGAGCAGACCTCCGGCGCAATCAAGGCTTTGCTCGGGCTGGCACCCAAGACTGCGCGGCGGATTGGCAAAAACGGCGAGGAAACCGATATCCCGCTGGAACATGTCCACCTCGGAGACCGCCTGCGCGTTCGCCCCGGTGAAAAAATCCCGGTCGACGGCGCTGTCGTCGAGGGACGTTCGAATGTCGACGAAGCCATGGTGACGGGCGAGCCGATGCCGGTTGCCAAAGCGGTCGGTGCGCGCGTCATCGGCGGCACCATCAATACGACGGGATCGCTTATCATTGAGGCCGTTGCCGTCGGGCGCGATACGATGCTGGCCCGGATTGTCCAGCTGGTGGCTCAGGCGCAACGCTCGCGCGCGCCGATCCAGCGCCTGGCGGATACGGTTTCCGGTTGGTTCGTGCCGGCGGTCATGCTGGTCTCAGCTGTGGCGTTTCTCGCTTGGTACTTCTTCGGCCCATTGCCGCAATTCTCCTACGCGTTGATCGCGGCGGTCGCGGTGCTCATCATCGCCTGCCCCTGTGCGCTCGGGCTGGCGACGCCGATGTCGATCATGGTCGGCGTCGGTGCCGGTGCACGCGCCGGCGTACTGGTCAAGAACGCCGAGGCGCTCGAGCGGATGGAAAAAGTCGACATGCTGGTGATCGACAAGACCGGCACGCTGACCGAGGGGCGGCCAAGCGTGACCGGCATCCTCACAACGGGTTCAATAAATGAGGCTGAGTTGCTTCAACTCGCTGCCTCTGTAGAAAAACTCAGCGAACATCCACTGGCGCATGCGATTGTGATGGAAGCCGACAGGCGTGGCATCGACCTCCTGCCCGCGCTCGACTTCGACTCGCCCGTCGGCAAGGGGGCCCGCGCCAAAATCAAGGGTCGCGATATCGCCATCGGCCAGGAGCGCTATCTGGCCGAGATTGGTGTGACTGTGGCTGCGGATGGAGCCGCGACCATGCGCAAGGAAGGCGCAACTGCTGTCTTCGTTGCCGTCGACGGAGAATTGGCCGGTATTCTGCGGATCGAAGATCCGATCAAGGTGTCGACACCAGCCGCACTTGTTGCTCTGCGCCAGGCAGGCATCGAGATCATGATGCTGACCGGCGACGCGAAAGGCACTGCAAAAGCCATCGCGGACCGGCTCGGCATCACGCGCTTCGAGGCCGAGGTCACGCCGGAGCGCAAGCAACAGGTCGTGGCCAGCCTTCGCGCGGAAGGGAGGGTCGTCGCGATGGCAGGCGATGGGGTGAATGATGCTCCCGCACTTGCCGCTGCCGATGTCGGCATCGCTATGGGCAATGGCACCGATGTTGCGCTCGAAAGCGCTTCGGTCGCGCTGCTCAAGGGGGATCTCAATGGCATCGTCAAGGCACGCCAGCTTTCCGCTGCAACCATGGCCAATATCCGGCAGAACCTGTTCTTCGCGTTTTTCTACAATGCCGCAGGGGTGCCGATCGCCGCTGGCGTCCTCTACCCGTTCTTCGGTATTCTCATCTCGCCCGTCATTGCGGCAACCGCCATGGCGCTGTCGTCCGTGAGTGTCATCACCAACGCGCTGCGGCTGCGAGCGCTTAAGCTGTAAGGCGAACCGTCACGGACCGGAAGCATAACCCCTGAGCCGCGCATAGTCCCTGACCTGTTCCGGGCTAAGCGCGGCTTTCGTTGCGAGATGATACTGTAAGTGGGCCTGGCGTAGCCTGCCTTGTACCTCAGCCACCGTTTTCACCGCCGACGCCAAGGATGCGGCATCGGTACGATTTTCGGCAAAGAGACCGTCGAGCGCCCGTTCTGCCATAATGACTTCTTCGCCGATCCGAATGGTCTCCTGTTTCATGGCATGGACCAAATCCCGCATGCGGGAGCGCTGATCAGGCGTTAGGGCAAGCTTGTCCGCCAGCTCCAGCACATGCATCGGGCCGGGATAACCGTTGAGTTCGGCCGCCAACGCGAGGCCCATTCCACGCCCTGACTTGAGATCAGCGACCTGGCTGTCCGAGAGCGCCTTAATCGACCGGCTTTCAAACCCTGAATAAGAGGAGTGCTGCGGGTTCTGATGGTGCCCCTGATGCTGGGCCAAAGCACTTGTTGCCGGCGCCAACCAACTGACGATCAGCAATCCGGGGAAAGCAAGATTGAACTTTTTCATGGGGAACCTCTGCGATGGATGATGATCTCCATTGCATGAAGACAGAAGGTCCAACATGATTATGATCATGTCTCTGCTTGCCACTTCACTTTTTGGTGCCGGTTCAACCAGACAGAAGCTTGCAGCGGGCGAGCCGCTTTTCCGAACCGACCAGACGGTACAACGGCTCTATCTCGTTGTTCGGGGGCAGATCGCGCTTGAGCGGATTTCGCTGGAAGGGCGCAGGCTTGTCCTCCAACGCGCGCGAATAGGCGATATCGTGGCTGAAGCCTCGATGTTTGCCGCAGCCTACCATTGTGATGCAACCGCCCTCGCTGAATCTGAAGTTGCAAGCTTTCCAATCGACCGTTTCAAAGCAATGTCACAAGCAGACCCTCAGATTATGGAGGAACTGGCACGGCATCTGGCTGTGCAAGTTCAAAAGACTCGTACACGCGCCGAAATTCTATCACTGCACAAGGTCAGCGACCGGCTTGATGCTTGGCTTTTTCTGCATGAGGGTGCCATGCCCGCAAAGGGGCATTGGCTGGCGCTGGCTGAGGAGATCGGGGTTTCGCCCGAGGCACTTTATCGTGAACTGGGGCGGCGCAGGCGGCGTTCGCCCTGACCTTTCGCCATCTCGGTGGGGGAGATCAATCGAGACGAACTGACTTCGGCCACAAGGCACCGAGGCACGTTGCGGGACGGTTTCCAAGCCGAGAGTGGCGGTCCCCACAAGCAACACGCTCAACGGACCGGTGCCATCTGTCGCCCCAAGTCTTCCACATTCTGTGAACGTCCGGTTTCGCTACACCGCCGTGCGGCATGGAGCGACCGCCAGCGACGTTGATCATCTACAGGCCGGAACCGCGAGGTTTCACTGCGGAGCCGGTCGCTGCTGCCGGACCGTAGCCCAGGATCGCAAGGAGGCCCGCAACGGTCTCGGCTTCGCCTTCGAGGGCGATCTCCTGGCCCATGCCGCCGGCAAAGGCGCGCCAACTTTCGATATTCCGCCAGGGAACAGCGATGACGAGGGGAATGCCCGATCCGATTACGGTGCTGATCAGGGGGCGGAAGCCGCCACCTTCGGATTCGGACTTGCCGAACTTGTTGAGGATAACGAGTTCCGGCTCCTGACTGAGCGAATCCTCGACCATCAGCGAGGCCGTCAGCAGCTGGCTGACATCGAGCATGCACCCCCGGGCTTCAGGGCCACGATCCTGCGAGATCGCGACATGGCGGCCGCTCCCGAGATCTTCGAGAACCATGTCGCAACGAGACCGTCCGGGCCGGGGCGCATTGCGCTGCACCAATCCGGCCAGACTGATATCCTGTTCGAGCAGCACCATCGCAAGCTGCGTCAGCACCCGATCGGCCCCTGCAGCGTCGGTATAGACAAGGGCGAGAAGTGCGGGGTCCTGGCTCTCGTGGAATCGCGACATGGTTGGCATTCCTGTTCAGGGGTTCGGGGAAGGACGAAAGGCCTTCAACCGTTCAGGCCGCGTTTCGAGACGCGCGGCACCGATCAGGTCGAGGCAGTAGGGAATGGCGGGAAAGACAGCATCGAGGCAGGTTGCGATGGCCGATGGCTTGCCCGGCAGGGACACGATGAGGCAACGCCCCCGCAATCCGGCCTCCTGCCGGGACAGGATGGCGGTCGGAACCTCGTGAAGACTGGCGCGGCGCATTTCCTCGCCAAACCCCGGCAGAAGGCATGTAACGACCCGAGCCAAAGCTTCGGGCGTCACGTCCCGCGGCGCCGGGCCTGTTCCACCCGACATCAACACGAGATCGCAATGGGCCTTGTCGACAAGATCGATCAGGGTTTTGGCAATGGCCTCGATTTCATCGGGAACGAGGCGATAGTCGCCCTGCCATTCGCTGGCCAGCACTTCGTCGAGATAGGCCTCGACGGCCGGCCCGGAAGCATCGCGATACGTGCCGGCATGGGCCCTGTCCGAGGCAACGACAATCCCGATCCGGGCGGCAAGGGTCTTCATGAGCGGGGTCCTTCCAACCGCCCGTCACAGACACAATCCGCGCCATGCTCGCCGGGCAACGCCTCGAAAGCCGACAACGCGTGCCTGCGCATGCCGCTGACAGGTTCGACATTCATGGTGACGCGGTGGTCGATCGAGGGAAGCTGATCGCGCTTTTCAACGGAAGAGAGATGGGGCCCAAGATCCCGCAGCAGCCCGTCATGGATGCCGTAGATCCAGCCGTGAAGATGCAGTTCCTGCCCGCGCCGCCATGCATTTTCCACGAGCGGCGTGGCTGCGAGCCGCCGGACCTGCATCTCGATATTGATTTCACAGAGCCGGTCGAGTCGGTCCTCCGGCTTGGAGATGCGGTCAAAATGCGCCCGGTGCTTCCGGTAGAGCATGGTCAAAGGCTGGAGCCAGTGATCGAGCATCGCGCCGCGCTGCTCGGCGATGGCGCGATAGACCCCTCCGCAGCCATAGTGACCGCAGACGATGACATGGCGCACCCGCAGGGTGTCGATCGCGAATTCCAGCACCGAGAGGATGTTGAGATCGCTCGTGTGGACAATGTTCGCGATGTTGCGGTGGACGAAAACCGCGCCGGGATCGAGCCCCAGCACATCATTGGCTGTCACCCGGCTGTCCGAGCAGCCGATCCAAAGGTAATCGGGTGTCTGCTGCTCGGCCATGCGGCGGAAGTAGTCCGGATCGAGCCGGGTTTTCTGGTTGGCCCAGGTGACATTACGGTCGAACAGATGATCAAGCGTCTGCGACATGCTGGGCCTCCCGACGAGCCTTCATGGCCGCACTGAGCCCGTGCAGCTCGGCCTTCCTGAGCCGGACTCCGGCAATGGCGAGGACCACGGCATTCTCGACCGCGAGATGCCGGGCCTCTGTGGCCGCATAGGTCAGCATCAGGCCGCACAGGCGTCGCTCAAGAGGGATCGGATCGGGCCTCTCGCGAAGCACGGTCGAAAGCCCACGATCGATCGTGCGGACCAGCGCCTCGCTCATTGCATGGTCCTGGCTCAGCCGGGCAAGCACCTCGGCAAGACCATCTTCCGGAAGAGCATAGCGGCGCAGGATCGGGAAAAGGTCCTGCTCCTCGTCAGCCCAGTGAAGGGGAAGCTCCGCCGCCAGAAACAGATGCAATCGCGCGGCCTGATCCCGGGGGATCTCGGCAAGCGTGGCGGCATAACGCAAGCCCGCGAGGTAGCTCCGGTGGCGGTGATGTTCCGCCAAGAGATAGTCAAGCGGCCGATCCAGAAGCGCAGCCGGCAGCGGCAGCGGCAAGGCGCCTGGCGGCCGCGGCTTCGGCGATGCCGCTTTCGGGGGCGGACTAGCGCGCGGCCGGGCCATGGTGATGATCCTCCCCACAGGAGCATGCGGGTTGAAGGCCCTGTGGAGGGTTTCGCTCCTCGCTGTCACGCTTCAGCGCCCAATGCAGAACGAAGGTAAGGAAGGCCTCCGCAGGTCGCTCGCCCCGTTCCAGCTTGCCCATGACGGCGAGCCAGTCCTCATCATTGGCAAGGCGCGCGAACCGGCGCACAGCACCGACGACATAGTCCCCTCGCGCTTCCTCGAACAGGGCGGCTTCGGCTTCGATCGCCGTCAACAGAACCAGGTCGCCAAGGCCGATCAGGGCTTCATCGGCGAACCTGTCGTCTGTCAGATTGCGCAGGATATGGCTCAGCATCATGGGCGCCTCACTGAACCAAAGGAGTGGAGGAGGTTTCGAGCGCGAAACCCTCGATCGAGGCGAGGCTCGCCAGTTGCTGGACATAGTGTCGGGCGGCGATGGCCTGTGCGCGTTCCCGCAGGAAAAGCTCAATTCGGTTCCTGACCGTGTCAAAAGGCAGGACCCTGCCTTCGATCTGGCGGTGCAAGGTTACAATATGGAAGCCGAAACGGGATTCCACGACCGTGAACGTATCCGGACCAACCGGCAATTGCGGCAGCATGCTCTCGAATTCCGGCACCGTCTGGCCGGAGGAGATCTGCCCCAGATTGCCGCCCATCGCCCGGGATGGACAATCCGAATGGGTCTCGGCCAAGGCTGCAAAGCGGGCCGGCGTTGCTTCGACCTCGCGGAGGATAGCTTCCGCGCGCTCCCGTGCGGCTTGCAATGCCACCGGCCTGCTTTCGCGCATGCCGATCAGGATATGCGCAACTTCGTAGAGATCTGGCGTGCGGAAGGCTCTGCGGTTATTGGCGTAGTAGCGCTGCAACTCTTCGTCTCCGGGGACCGGCGAAGAGACTTCCTGTTCCAGCAGCGCGCGGATCTGCGCCTCCTCGTCCGTCTCACGGCGCCCTTCGCCATCGCTCAGGGGAACCGCGGCAATCTCCAGCCGGGCCGCTTCCTGAAGGAGCAACTCACGGATCACGAGCGCACGGGCGGCAGCCTGCCAGGCTTCGATCGGCTTGGAAGCCGGGTGGTTCTGGGTTTCCCGCGCAATCGCTTCGCGCGGGATGGTGACACCATTGACCGTGATGGTGCGCGGCTTGGCGGAAACGTTCGGCTTCACGGTGCAGCCGGCTTTGGGGGCGTCGAGAACAACACTCATGGCCGTTACTCCGCCGGCCGGTGCGTCGGGCGCTGGGCATCGGAGCCGGCCAGCGGCCGCCGCGTCCGGACAACCTGATAGCCCTTCCGGCCGAGATACCAGACCGGCGCCGACCAGATATGGACCAGCCGGGAGAAGGGGAAGAGCAGGAAGATCGTCATCCCGAGAACCAGATGGGCAAGATAGGGCCAGTCGAGTCCCTGCAACGTCTTCGCATCAACAGGCTGCACCGTCAGGATCCCTTGCGCCCAGTGCGAGAGCTGGATCATCACCGAACCATCGGAATGGGCGAGCGAGAACGGCAGGGTGATCAAGCCGAGGCAGAGCTGGACCCACAGGATCGTCAAGATCGACAGGTCCATATAGGTCGAGGTCTGGCGGATCCGGGCGTCGAACAACCGCCGGTGCAGCAAGAGGCTGAGCCCGACGAAGCACACCGTCCCGGCAATGCCGCCCGCGACAATCGCGACAAGCTGCTTTTCCGCCGGCGTCAGGAAGATCGAGTAGACCGCCTTGGGCGTCAGAAGTCCGACGGTATGGCCAAGGAACAGGAACAGAATGCCGAAATGAAAGAGGTTCGAGCCCCAGCTCAGCTGCTTCTTGCGCAGGATCTGGCTGGAATGCGCCTTCCAGCTGTATTGCTCGCGATCAAACCGGATAATGGATCCGAAAATGAAGGACGAAAGGCAGACATAGGGATACCAGACGAAGAGGATGTGAAAGATGGTGTCGCGCATGGAACTCTCCCTGGGGGGTCAGCGGCGGGGCGCGGTTGAAGTAGTGACGGCGGGCCGGAGGCTTGCCGGATCGGGGATGGCAAGGCCGGGCGCCGGGCGCCGGGCCTGGCGCAGCTTCGAGGCGAGGCTGTCATGCCCGCAGCCATCAGAACCGGCTGCCGGCCCGAAGCGGACTTCCTCTTCCGCCCACGCGGCATCGAGAGCCTCGAGATCATCCGGTTCTGGATCCGGCTCGGCGAGCAGGCGTTCAAGCATCGCGGCGTCCGGTTTCACACGGGCGAGCGCCAGCAGGGCGTCAAAGACCGGGAGATAGATCGCCCCGCGCTTGGCAAGGCGTTCCCTGAGCGCGGCCATCACCTGAAGCGGCTGCTGGATGAGTTCCCGCGCTTCCTCTGGTTGCCGGGTCGAGGCGAATTCCAGGAAAAGCGGCAGGAAATCCGGCAGTTCCTTGGTGGTCGGTGTGAAGCCGCCCGCTTCATAAAGCTGGATCAGATCCACCATGGCCTGGCCACGGTCCCGGCTTTCACCATGGACATGCTCGAAAAGATGCAGCGACAGCGAACGGGTCCGGTCGAAAAGCAGGATGTAGCGTTCCTGCGCCTCGATCGGATCGCTGGCGGCGAGCGTGTTGATCAGGCCGGCCAGCGCCTTGCGCTCCGATGCCGGCAGCCAAGCCTCCCGTTCCAGGACCGGCGCGAATTCCGGCAGGGCGGCAAGGAGATCGGCATCGGGATAGGTCAACAATGCGGAAAGGATGCGAAGCGTCTTCATCTCAATAGGCTCCCACTTTCGGCTTGTCGTTCTTCACCTTCACGCCGCCGAACAGGTTGGTGCTGCTGTCGGAAGGCAGGCAACCATCGCCGAACGAGAAGCCACATTGGCCGCGCAATTCGTAGGCATCCTCGGTCACCTCGCGATGCGTGGTCGGGATGACGAAGCGGTCCTCGTAATTGGCGATCGCCATCACGTGGTACATCGCCTCGATCTGCTCGACGGTGAGGCCGACGCGAGCGGCGACCGCCTCGTCGATCACGCCATCAACCGTCTTGGCCCGCATATAGGCCCGCATGGCGAGCATACGTTCGAGGCCTAGCGCGACCGGCATCTCATCGCCGGCTGTCAGAAGATTGGCGAGATATTTCAGCGGAATGCGGAGAGATTTCACATCCGGCATGCCGCCATCGATGCCCATCTTCCCGGCTTCCGCAGCGGCCGTTATGGGTGAGAGCGGCGGCACATACCAGACCATCGGCAGGGTGCGGTATTCTGGGTGGAGCGGGAAGGCAACCTTCCATTCCATCGCCATCTTCCAGATCGGCGATTGCCGGGCTGCTTCCAGCCAGTTGTCGGAGATCCCGTCACGACGCGCCTGCTCGATCACGGCAGGATCGTTGGGGTTCAGGAAGATCCGCATCTGCGCTTCGTAGAGATCGGTTTCGTTGGCCGCGCCGGCCGCCTCCTCGATCCGGTCGGCGTCATAGAGCATCACGCCAAGATAGCGGATACGGCCGACGCAGGTTTCCGAACAGACCGTCGGCTGGCCCGCCTCGATGCGCGGATAGCAGAAGATGCATTTCTCGCTCTTTCCGCTCGACCAGTTGAAATAGATCTTTTTGTAGGGGCAGCCGGAGACGCACATGCGCCAACCGCGGCACTTGTCCTGGTCAATCAGGACGATGCCATCTTCCTCGCGCTTGTAGATCGCTCCGGACGGGCAGGAAGCAACGCATGCCGGGTTGAGACAATGCTCGCAGAGCCGCGGCAGGTACATCATGAAGGTGTTTTCGAACTGGCCATACATCTCCTTCTGCACGCCTTCGAAATTCACATCCGCCGAGCGCTTGGCGAATTCACCGCCGAGGATTTCCTCCCAGTTCGGACCCCAGTTGATCTTCTCCATCCGCTCGCCGGTGATCAGCGAACGCGGTCTCGCGGTGGGAAATGCTTCGAGCTCCGGCGCCTTCTGGAGATGCTCGTAGTCGAAGGTGAAAGGCTCGTAGTAATCGTCGATTTCCGGCAGGTCCGGATTGGCGAAGATATTCGCCAGGATCCGCCATTTGCCCCCGATGCGCGGCTCGATCTTGCCGTTGCGCTTGCGGGTCCAGCCGCCCTTCCAGCGTTTCTGGTTTTCCCAGTCCTTGGGGTAGCCGATACCGGGCTTGGTCTCGACATTGTTGAACCACGCGTATTCCATGCCTTCGCGGTTGGTCCACACGTTCTTGCATGTCACCGAACAGGTGTGACAGCCAATGCACTTGTCGAGGTTGAGCACCATCGCGATCTGTGCGCGGATTTTCATGGCCGTTCTCCTTATTCGGCAGCCGTTGAAACCTGGTCCGGATGCGGGCGCTCCAGCCAGTCGACATTCTTCAGCTTGCGGATGACGACGAATTCGTCGCGATTGGTGCCAATCGTGCCGTAGTAATTGAAATCATAGGCAAACTGCGCGTAGCCGCCGATCATGTGCGTCGGTTTCAGTACGGCGCGTGTCACCGAGTTATGGATGCCGCCGCGCCGCCCTGTCATTTCGGAGCCGGGCACATTCACGATCTTTTCTTGCGCGTGGTACATGAAAAGCGTGCCCTCTTTCATGCGTTGCGAAACCACCGCGCGGGCCACCAGCGCCCCGTTGGAATTGTAGGCTTCCACCCAGTCGTTATCGACGATGCCGGCCTTGCGGGCATCGACTTCCGACAGCCAGACGATCGGCCCGCCACGGCTGAGCGTGAGCATCAGCAGGTTGTCGGTATAGGTGGAATGGATGCCCCATTTCTGGTGCGGAGTGATGAAGTTGAGCACGATCTCGGTCTCGCCGTTCGGCTTGGTGCCCTTGACCGGATGGATGGTCTTGAGATCGATCGGCGGCCGGTAATTGCAGAGTGCCTCACCGAAGGCCCGCATCCACAGATGGTCCTGGTAGAGCTGCTGCCGCCCGGTCAGCGTGCGCCACGGAATGAGCTCATGCACATTCGTGTAGCCCGCATTGTAGCAGACCTTCTCGCTCTCCAGCCCGGACCAGGTTGGCGCCGAGATGATCTTGCGCGGCTGGGCCACGACATCGCGGAAGCGAATCTTCTCGTCTTCCTTTGGCAGGGCTAGATGGGCGTGCTCTCGGCCGGTGGTCTTGCTCAACGCCTCCCAGGCCTTGACGGCGACTTCACCGTTGGTTTCCGGGGCCATCATCAGGATGACCTCTGCAGCGTCGATATCGCTAACGATCCGGGCAAGCCCCTTGTTGGCGCCATCGAGATGGACCCCATTGAGCGCCTTGAGATGGTCGACCTCATGGCCAGTCTTCCAGGCCATGCCCTTGATGCCGTTGCCGAGCGTGTCCATCAGCGGGCCGAGGGCCGTGAAGCGCTCGTAGATATGGGCATAATCCCGTTGCACCGGCACCACGACCGGCATGGTCTTGCCGGGAATGGGTTCGCATTCGCCCTTCTTCCAGTCCTTTGGATCGAAGGCCTGTGCCATTTCCATGGCCGTATCATGCTTGATCGGGTTGAGGACGATATCGGTCTCTTCGCCCAGCACTTCGGGTGCGACCTGCGAGAAGGCCTTGGCGATGCCCTTGTAGATCTCCCAGTCCGAACGTGCCTCCCAAGCCGGGTCCACCGCACTGGTCAGCGGGTGGATGAAGGGGTGCATGTCGGAGGTGTTGAGATCGTTCTTCTCGTACCAGGTGGCAGTCGGGAGCACGATGTCCGAGTAGACGCAGGTCGTCGACATGCGGAAATCGAGCGTGACCAGCAGGTCGAGCTTGCCTTCCGGGGCTTCCTTGACCCAGTTCACTTCCCTCGTGCCGGCAGCCTCCGCCGAGCCGAGATCCTGGCCGAGAACACCGTGCGACGTGCCCAGCAGGTGCTTGAGGAAGTATTCATGCCCCTTGCCGGACGAGCCTAGCAGGTTGGACCGCCAGACGAACAGGTTGCGCGGCCAGTTCTTCGGATTATCAGGATCTTCCCAGGCAAATTTGACGTCGCCGGTCTTCAGGCCCTTTGCCACGTAATCCTTCGGTTCGAGGCCCGCCGCCTTCGCTTTGGCGGCGATATCGAGCGGGTTCTGCTCGAGTGTCGGATAGGCCGGGAGCCAGCCCATGCGGACGGCCCTGACATTGTAGTCAATGATAGCACTATCCCAGGGGCCCGCCGGCGCCGTGGGCGAGACGATGTCCATCGCCTTCATAGTCTCATAGCGCCACTGATTGGTGTGCACGTAGAAGGCCGAGGTGGAATTCTGCTGCCGGGGCGGACGGCCCCAATCCAGCGCGAAGGCGAGCGGCGCCCAGCCGGCCTGTGGCCGCAGCTTTTCCTGACCGACATAATGCGCCCACCCGCCGCCAGACTGGCCAACGCACCCACACATGATGAGCATGTTCATCACGCCGCGGTAATTCATGTCGGCGTGATACCAATGGTTCATTGCCGCCCCGATGATCACCATCGACCGGCCATTGGTCTTTTCGGCATTGGTGGCGAATTCCCGTGCCACCTGGATGATCTTGTCGCGGGAAACACCCGTGATCTTCTCGGCCCAGGCGGGGGTGTAGGGCAGATCGGCATTATGGTCGCCGGTCACATTCTCGCCGCCGAAGCCCTGATCGACGCCGTAATTGGCAATGAAGAGATCATGGACGCTGGCGACCAGCGCCTCGCCATCGGCCAAGTTCAGCCGCTTCACCGGGATCGCTCGCTCGAGGATCGAGCCATGATCGGAATGGGTGAAATGTTCGTTCTCGATATTGCCGAAATAGGGGAAGGCAACCTGCGCGGTTTCGTCCTCGATGCCCTTCAGGGTGAGGCGGAGCTTGATTTCCTTGCCGTCCGAGGCCTTCTCCTCGAGGTTCCATTTGCCCTGCTCGCCCCAGCGGAAGCCGATCGTCCCGTTGGGAACGACGATCTTGCCGGAGCCCTCGTCATAGGCGACGGTCTTCCATTCCGGGTTGTTCGCCTCGCCGAGGCCCTTGTCGAAATCCGAGGCGCGCAGGAAGCGTTCCGGCACCAGACGGCCATCCTGCTTCACCAGCCGGACCAGCATCGGCATGTCGGTGTATTTCCGGATGTAATCCTGGAAATACGGCACCTGCCGCTTCACATGGTATTCTGTCAGGATGACATGGCCCATGGCCATGGCAAGCGCCGCATCCGTGCCCTGCTTCACCGGCAGCCAGATGTCCCCGAACTTCGACGCTTCTGAATAGTCCGGGCAGATCACCGCGCTCTTGGTGCCGCGATAGCGCGCTTCGGTGTAGAAATGCGCATCCGGCGTGCGCGTCTGCGGCACATTCGAGCCCCAGAGGATGATGAAGCCGGCATTGTACCAATCGGCCGATTCCGGCACGTCGGTCTGCTCGCCCCAGGTTTGCGGCGAGGCCGGCGGCAAGTCGCAGTACCAATCGTAGAACGACATGCACACGCCGCCGATCAGGCTCAGATAGCGCGAGCCCGCGGCGTAGCTCACCATCGACATGGCGGGGATCGGCGAGAAGCCGAGGATACGGTCCGGCCCATAGGTACGGGCGGTATAGGCATTTGCTGCGGCGATGATCTCGTTGACCTCGTCCCAGCTCGAGCGGACGAAGCCGCCATGGCCGCGCTTCTTGGTATAGGAGGCGCGCTTGTCGGGATCCTCGACGATTGAGGTCCAGGCCGCGACCGGCGAGAGCGTCGCGCGGGCGCGTCGCCACAAGCGGATCAGGCGCGAACGGATCAGCGGATATTTCACACGGTTGCCGGAATAGAGATACCAGCTGTAGGACGCCCCGCGCGAGCAGCCGCGCGGCTCATGGTTCGGCAGGTCCGGCCGGGTGCGCGGATAATCGGTCTGCTGGGTTTCCCAGGTGACGATCCCGCCCTTCACATAGATCTTCCACGAGCAGGAGCCGGTGCAGTTCGCGCCATGGGTCGAACGAACGATCTTGTCGTGCTGCCAGCGCTTCCGATAGCCATCCTCCCAGCGACGATCCTCTGCCGTGGTCACGCCATGGCCATTCGCGAAGGGCTCGGAGATCTTGTTGAAGAAAGTCAGGCGGTCGAGAAAATGGGACATGGTCTGTCGCCTCTCTGGCTAGCAATTCGGGTCAGGCGGGATTGGCGACCGGCGTCGCCGGGCGGGGCGCAAGGCCCCGCTCGATGTCGTGCAGCAGGCCGCCGCGCCGGGTGTAGAACCACCAGGTGATGGCGATGCAGGTGATGTAGAAACCAAGGAAGGCGTAGAGGGCGCCGGCTGCCGAGCCGGTCATCGCGATCGAAGTGCCAAAGCTCTTCGGGATGAAGAAGGCGCCATAGGCCGCCACCGCCGAGGTAAAGCCGATGATCGCCGCGCTTTCCTTGTCGGATTGCTTGACGAGATCCTGGCCCTTGAGCTGCGGCTCGAGCCGGGCCACTTCCTGCCGCATGATCGCGGGGATCATCTGGAAGGTCGAGGCATTGCCCACCCCGGTTGCTGCGAACAGGAACAGGAAGCTCGCGAAGAAGACCGGGAAGGCGCTTGGGTTCCCCTTCATGCTGATCGCATAAAGGATGCCGACAACCCCGAGGCACATCGCCACGAAGACCCAGAAGGTGATGCGCCCGCCGCCGATCCTGTCGCAGGCCTTGCCGGAGAAGGCGCGGGAAACCGCACCGACCAGCGGGCCCAGGAAGGCGTATTGCAGGGCATTGACCTCTGGGAAGAGGATCTTCGAGAGCAGCGGGAAGCCGGCGGAATAGCCGATGAAGGAGCCGAATGTGCCGGTGTAGAGCCAGCACATCACCCAGTTATGGGTCCGGCGGAAGATCACTGCCTGATCGGCGAAGCTGGCCTTCATAGAGGCGATGTCATTCATCCCGAACCACGCTGCGAAGGCGGATGCGATGATGAAGGGTACGAATACGAAGCCGGCATTCTGGAGCCAGAGCGTGGTTGTCACGCCGTTGACCGTTGCGGTTTGCGGCGTGCCGCCAAGCGCGCCGAACACGCCGGCCGTGATGGCGAGCGGCACCACGAACTGCACCACGCTGACCCCGAGATTGCCGAGACCGGCATTGATGGCGAGGGCGTTGCCCTTCTCCGCCTTGGGGAAGAAGAAGGAGATATTGGCCATCGAGGAGGCGAAGTTTCCGCCGCCAAAGCCGCAGAGCAGGGCCAGAGCCAGGAAGATCCAGTATGGCGTTTCCGGGTTCTGGACCGCAAAGCCCATGCCGAGAGCCGGGATCAGCAGTGACCATGTGGCAAGCGTGGTCCACAGCCGGCCGCCGAACATGGCCGGCATGAAGCTGTAGAAGATGCGGAGGGTCGCCCCGGAAAGCCCGGGCAGCGAGGCCAACCAGAACAGCTGTTCATTGGTGAAGGCGAAGCCGACGCTCGGCAGACGCGCCACCACGACCGACCACACCATCCAGACCGCGAAGGAGAGCAGCAGGCAGGGAACCGAAATCCAGAGATTGCGGCGGGCGATGGAACGCCCCTGACCCCGCCAGAAGGCAGGATCTTCCGGCTGCCAATCTTGGATCGCGCCCTTTGCGGCGAGCGCGCCCTCCTGTTCCGGGCCATGGATAGGCTGCATTTCCGGCAGTTGCGGCAGCTTGTTCAGCGTGGCGCCCATGGCCTGCTTTTCCATCGAGCGGATGGCGAGATGCATCCAGACGGCGGCAATGGTCACGATGGCGAAGAGCAGCCAGAAGCAGCTCTGCCAGACGCCCGTCAGGTCATTGAGCGCACCGAAAGCGATCGGCAGCACAAACCCACCAAGCCCGCCGACGAGGCCGACGACGCCGCCAACCGCACCAACCCGGTCCGGGTAGTAAACCGGGATGTGCTTGTAGACCGCTGCCTTGCCGAGGCTCATGAAGAAGCCGAGCACGAAGGCCGTGACGACAAAGCCGACGAGACCCATCCGCGTGCTGAATTCCACCGGCCCGCGGATGCCTTCGACGGTGTAGTTCGTCGGCGGGTAGGACAGGATGAAGGTGCAGACGATCGAGACAAGGAAGGTCCAGTACATGATCGTCCGGGCGCCATACTTGTCCGAGAGATGGCCGCCATAGGCGCGGAAGACCGAAGCGGGAATGGAATACATCGCGCCGATCATGCCGGCCGTTGCGATATCGAGCTCGTAAACGCCGATCAGGTAGCGCGGCAGCCATAGGGCCAGGGCAACGAAGGCGCCGAACACGAAGAAATAGTAGAGCGAGAACCGCCAGACCTGGACGTTTCTCAACGGCTCCATCATGGCCGAAAGCGGTTCCGGCTTCGCACCCGTTGCCCGCCGGCGGGCAAGATCCGGGTCATCCTTGGTGAAGAGGAAGAACAGGATCCCCATGATGCCAAGCGCCAAGGCCCAAATGAGCGCCACACTCTTCCAGCCATAGGCAACCATGATGACAGGGGCGGCGAACTTGGTGACCGCTGCACCGACATTCCCGGCGCCGAAAATGCCGAGCGCCGTGCCCTGCTTTTCCTTCGGGTACCATTTGGCAACATAGGCCACGCCGACCGAGAAAGAGCCGCCGGCAATGCCGACGCCAAGCGCGGCGATCAGGAAGGTGGGGTAATCATAGGCGAAGGTGAGCAGGAAGGTCATGACCGCGGCGGTCAGCATGGTCGCCGTATAGACCATGCGGCCACCATACTGGTCAGCCCAGATACCGAGCAGCAGGCGGATCAGCGACCCAGTGAGGATCGGCGTCCCAACCAGCAGCCCGAATTGCGTGTCGGAAAGGCCCAGATCCTTTTTGATCTGGATGCCGATGATCGCGAAAATCGTCCAGACCGCGAAACAGACCGTGAAGGCAATGGTCGAAAACCAAAGCGCCCTGTTCTGGTCCGATGCGGTGACAGTGGCGACAGCCATGCTCGCCCCCTCTTCATGGAAAACGCGCTCTCAGGTCGAACGCGGAAGCCATGCTTGGCAGGGGGAAAGATCCGAGCCTTGATTTGAATCAACCCAAAAAGGGCCATAAAAGCTTTCAAGAACAGATACTTAATTTGTCAAGGCGGAGTGCATTCTCGATCAAGGCACAGCTTCGGTTCTGTCAAATCAGAGCTTGATCAATATCAAGGACGTGATTGCGCATTTGACGAAAGGTGCAGAAGGAGGTGCTGTCATGCGCGATGAAGACTTGCAGGAAATGCGGCAATTGCCGCTCTTTGAGGGAGTGGGTGCAGCCTATGTCGAGTCGCTCCTGCGCAGTGCCTTTGTCCAGCGGTTTCCGGCCCATGTCGAACTAGTCCATGAGGGCGATCCGGCAGATTTCCTTTACGTAATCGTTCAGGGACAGGTGGAGATCTATGCCGGCTACCGCGATCGTGAGACCACGATTTCCGTCCTCGGGCCGGGCAACAGCTTCATCATCGCAGCTGTCCTGCTGGATCGGGTCTACCTGAAATCCGCCCGCGGACTCACGCCGACCCGGATCCTAATGCTGCCTGCCGAGGCGGTCCGGGAAGGTTTTGCCGAGGACGCGCATTTTGCGCGAGCCCTCGCAGTGGATATGGCGCTGGCCTATCGCGGCGTCGTCAAGGAATTGAAGAACCAGAAATTGCGCTCCAGCCTCGAGCGGCTGGCCAACTGGCTCATCGCAGAGGAAGAAAAGGGCGGCAGCACCGGCAAGTTGGAAATTCCCTATGACAAGAAAGTGCTGGCCTCCCGTCTCGGCATGGCGCCCGAAGTCCTGTCCCGTTCGATTGCTGCGCTGATCCCGTACAAGGTCGATATTCGCGGGCGGCATGTCCAGCTCAATGATCGCGAGGCGCTGCTGTCCCTGGCGCGGCCCGTGCCGACAATCGATGATCCCGCGTGCTAGGCGATATCCAATGGCAGTCCAGTTCAGGCGTGCCCCATGTTCGAGTTCGCGCTCGCCGCCTGGCACTGTCAGATAAAAAATGGGCTTGCGGACGATCTGGGCGGATTTGTACCTTTTGCTCGCCTGACCGCCAGCGCTTTGCCATTTCTGAGGGGTTTTCCCTCAAAGCGCGATACTCTGCGCCCAATCGATAGCGATGGGGGCAGCAAAGCGTGGGCCGCAAGTTTTCCTCTGACGGTGTCGCGTCAACTTTGCGCGGCCTGATCCATGCCGGGGTAGGGCGCATTCCGAGACTTTTCTGGTTTGTCTGACAGCCCCGCGTGCGCGTCCAATGCGCTGGTTGGAAAAACGGAATAATATTCCATTCTAGCGTGATGGTCGCCGATCAGCGGAATCAGGTCGACAAAAATGGGCCCAATACAAGCTCTGTGCCTCCGATTAGGTTCGCGGCGCTGGGCTTGACTGATCCTTGAATGGAATTAAGTTTCAAAAATGTAGTCGGCACCGATAAGCCGCAACACAGGGAGAGAAAGATGACAAAATCCAGACATCCGCAATTTTTGCAGCTTGGCTTGAGTCGGCGAGAAGTTGGTGGGCTGGCGCTGGGCGCCGCTACCATCGCGGCTTTCATCGGCAGCAAGGGAGCTTCGGCGCAGGCTGCAAACAGTCTTAACCTGGCGATGATCGGTGAACCGCAGACGCTCGATCCGATGGCGTCGACGGCCGACCTCCCGTCGCTGATCATGATGCATGTCTACGAGTCCCTCTACACCTTCGATCAGAAGCTCAATGCACGGCCGATGCTGGCCGTCGAGATGCCGAAAGTCAGCGCAGACGGGCTGACGTATGACATCGATATCCGCAAGGGCGTGAAGCTGCACAGCGGTCGCGATCTCGATGTGGAGGATGTGATCGCCTCTCTGAAACGTTGGATCGAGATGACCCCGCGCGGCAAATCGGTGGGCGCTGCGCTTGTTAGCATCGACGCGAAGGGCACGCATGGCCTGACGATCAAGTTGAAAAGCCCGGTGCCGGCACTGGTTACCCATATGGCCCTGCCTTCCGGCTATGCCGCGATCATGGCAAAGGAGTCCATTGCGACGCCGCTGGTGAACTACATCGGCACCGGCCCTTACAGGTTTAAGGAGCGGAAGCCGGACCAGTTCGTCATCCTGACCCGGTTCGACGGCTATTCCGCGCGCAGCGAGGCGCCCGATGGCTACGCCGGCAAGCGCGAGGCTAAGGTGGCCGAGCTGCGCTTCATTCCTGTCCCCAACGCCAACACACGTGTCGAAGGTGCCATCGCAGGGCAATACCACTTCGCCGACCAGTTGCCGGTCGAAGCCTTCCGCCGTGTGACAGACAGCGGATCTGCAAAACCGATCCTGATGATGCCCTACGGCTTCCCCTACCTTGTGACCAACACCAAGCAGGGGCTTTTCGCCGACAAGAAGATCCGCCAGGCCTTCCAGCTCGCGCTCAACGAAGGTGAAATGCTCGGCGCGGCTTTTGGCGACGAGAAATTCTACCGCGCAACTCCAGCGCATTTCCCCCAAAGCTCGCCTTTCCATTCCATGGCCGGCGAGAAAGTCTACAACAAGGCCGATGCTGCCGGGGCGAAGAAGCTCCTCGCTGAGGCGAAATACGACGGCACGCCGGTCCGCATCCTGAATTCGAAGCAATACGAGTTCCACCACGCGATGGCGCTGGTGATGGCGGAAAATCTCAAGGCGGCAGGGTTCAAGACCCAGCTCGACGTCGTCGACTGGGCAACGCTGGTGCAACGCCGTGCCGATCCAGCGCTCTATGAAGTCTACATCACGCATTCGAGCTTTTATCCCGAGCCGATGCTCTCGCCGCCGCAGCTTGGCGCCGGTGCGCCTGGCTGGTGGGACAGCCCGGCAAAAAACGCCGCGATCAGCGCCTTCAACGCGGAGTCGGACCCCGTCAAGCGCGGCGCACTCTGGGCCAAAGTGCAGGAGGTCGTCTACGACGAGGTGCCGTATATCCGAGTTGGCGAGTTTGCCGCGCTTTGCGCGGGCTCGATGCGGCTCACAGGCTATGTACCGATGCCGATGCCCGCCTTCTGGAACGTGTCGCTCGGTTGAACGATCATGCGGGGCGGGCCATGTTATCGTGGCCCGCCTGCTGCCTGACCGAGAAGGATCGCACAATGTTCGCAGCCTTGGCCCGCAGGCTCGCCGGTATGCTGATCGTGATGTTTATTGTCGCGACGATGGTGTTCTTCCTGACGCGTCTTGCGCCGGGCGATCCGGCCGCGCTGATGCTCGGGGAACAGGCCTCGCTGGCGGATGTCGCCGAGCTTCGCAAGACCTATGGGCTGGATCAACCGGTCATCGTGCAATATGCGCTCTGGCTAAAAGAGCTCTTGCGCGGCAACCTCGGGCAATCCATTTTCCTGCAACGGCCGGTTATTGTCGCGATCGCCGAGCGCGCGGAGCCGACCTTCTTTCTGGCGTTGCTGTCCATCCTCGTCGCGACCGCGATCGGCGTGCCTGCAGGGATCGCGTCCGCGGTCTGGCGCGGCCGGGCGTCGGATCAGGCGGTCAGCGGCGGCGCGATGCTCGCGGCAAGCATCCCGAGCTTCTGGCTCGGTCTGATTTTCATCCAGTTCTTCGCTGTTCGGTTGGGCTGGTTCCCGGTCGCCGGCTACGGTCCGCCCGGCGCCTCGTTCGCAGAGCGGTTGTATCATCTTATGCTGCCCGCGAGCGTGCTGGGAATCGTCAATTCGGCGCTGATTACCCGTTTTACTCGCGCCAGCATGCTTGACGTACTCAACGAGGATTACGTGCGCACGGCGCGGGCGAAGGGGCTTTCGGAGGCGCGTGTCATCCTGCGGCATGGGCTCGGCAACGCGCTTGTGCCGATCATCACGGTGGTGGGATTGACCGCGGCGCTGCTTGTCGGCGGCGCCATTGTCACCGAAACGGTGTTTGGCCTGCCGGGGATCGGCAATCTCGTCGTCTCGGCGGTCCTGCGGCGGGATTATCCAGTGATTCAGGGCGCGCTGATCGTCATCGCCGGCATCTACGTCCTCATCAATTTTTCGATCGACGTGATGTACACGCTTGTCGATCCGCGCGTGAAATATTGATGTCCGCCATGACCGCTCGGTCCCCCGTCAGGTTGTTTCTGCAGAGGCTCTTCCGGCGCAAGCTTGTGCTCGTTGCCGTGATCATCCTGCTTGTGATTGTCCTGCTCGCGATCCTCGCGCCTTGGATATCGCCCTATTCGCCAACGGGGATGCGGGTGAGCCAGCGGCTTCGCCCGCCAAGCCTGACGAACTGGTTTGGCACCGACGAGTTTGGGCGCGATGTGCTCACGCGGATCATCTACGGCGGCCGCGCCTCGCTCGGCATCGGCGTCGCGGTAGTCATGTGCACGATGCTGGCGGGCACCGTACTGGGGCTGATCGCGGGGTATTTCCGCGCGCTCGACGCGGTGATCATGCGCCTTGTCGACGCGATGATGTCGCTACCGGATATCCTGCTGGCGATTTTCCTGGTGGCGGTGCTTGGCGCCTCCGCCGGCAACGTGGTGCTCGCACTCTCGATCGTCTACACGCCGCGCGTCACGCGTGTTGTTCGCAGTTCCACGCTGGTGGTGCGTGAATTGCCGTTCGTCGAGGCCGCGCGCGCGCTCGGGGTCTCCACCTGGCGGATCATGACTATGCATATCCTGCTCAACGTCGCATCGCCGATCCTCGTGCAGGCGACCTTCATCTTCGCCTATGCCGTGCTGGCCGAGGCTGGCCTGTCGTTCCTTGGAGCCGGCGTTCCGCCGGACATTCCGACCTGGGGCACCATGATCGCAGCGGGTCAGCAATATGCTGACCGCGCGGTCTGGCTCGTGCTGTTTCCCGGTCTTGCGATCGTGTTTGCCGCGCTGAGCCTGCAATTGCTTGGCGACGGGCTGCGCGACATGCTCGATCCCAAGTTGAGGAAGGCTCTATGATGGAGACTTCCGTGCAGGAGAGACCGCTTCTCGACATCCGTGGGCTGGAGGTCACGTTCCGGACCGAAGGTGGCGATGTCGTGCCGGTTCGCGGAGTTGATCTTCGGGTCGAGGCGGGAAAGACGACCGCGCTCGTCGGGGAGTCTGGCTCCGGAAAATCCGTGACCAGCCTTGCAATCATGGGTCTTTTGCCGCGCCCTTATGGCCGTGTCAGCAAGGGCGTGGCCGAATTCCGGCGGCGGTCCGGTGCGGTGGTCGATCTGGCGAGCGCGGGGCAGGGCGTTGTCCGCGCGCTGCGTGGCAACGAGATCGCCATGATCTTTCAGGAGCCGATGACCTCGCTGAACCCGGTAATGACCGTCGGGGAGCAGATCGCCGAGCAGGTCCGGCTTCACATGGCGCTCGCCCCTCAGGCAGCGATGCGTCACGCCGTCGAGATGCTCTCGCTTGTCGAGATTCCCGATGCCGCGCGGCGTGCGGGCGACTATCCGCACCAGATGTCCGGTGGCATGCGCCAGCGGGTCATGATCGCGCTGGCAATGTCGTGCAACCCGCGCCTTCTGATCGCGGACGAGCCAACGACAGCACTCGATGTAACCATTCAGGCGCAGATCCTCGATCTGATCGAACGGCTCCGCAAGGAGCACAGCATGGGCGTGCTTTTCATCACCCACAACCTTGCCGTGGTCGCGGAGATCGCTGATACAGTGACCGTCATGTACGCAGGCGAGGTGGTGGAGAAAGCGAATGTCCGGGATATTTTCCACAACTCGCGCCACCCCTACACGGCGGCCTTAGTCGATTGCCTCCCCGAGCGCGCCCGGCGCGACAGCAATGGTCGTCGGATCGTCGCGGCCATTCCCGGGAGTGTCACGAGTGCAGCGGAGGCGACAGGTTGCCGGTTCGCTCCGCGGTGCCAGCGCGCGGTCGAGGCCTGCGAGGCCGGGAGCCCCGAGCTTCTGGTCGCGGGAACCGGCCATGAGGTTCGCTGTTTCCGGTGGAGCGAGGCTTGAACAAGATGCCGTTGCTCGAACTCCGCGGCGTTACCAAATACTTTGGGACTGCGCCAAAGCTCGTTCATGCTGTTGAAGATGTCAGCTTCACTGTCGAGCGCGGCGAGGTGGTGGGGCTGGTTGGCGAGTCCGGGTCGGGCAAAAGCACGCTCGGTCGCCTCGCGCTGCGGTTGCTGGATCTGACGTCCGGGTCCGTCCGCCTGAATGGCGAATCGATCGAACATCTGGGCCAGCGGGCGTTGCGGCCACTCCGGCGCAACGCCCAGATGGTGTTTCAGGATCCCTATGCCAGCCTCAATCCCCGCCTTCGGGTCGCCTCGATCATCGGGGAGGCGCTGGATGCGCACGGCCTTGCACAAGGAAAGGCGCGACAGGCGCGGATCGCGGAACTACTCGAGCTTGTCGGCTTGCAGGCCGACCATGCCGATCGGTATCCCCACGAATTCTCAGGCGGGCAACGTCAACGCATTGGAATTGCGCGCGCCCTCGCGGTCGAGCCGCAACTCATTATCGCCGATGAACCTGTCTCGGCCCTCGATGTGTCCGTTCAGGCGCAAATCCTGAACCTTCTGCAGGACCTGCGCTATCGTCTGGGCGTCGCAATGTTGTTCATCAGCCACGATCTCGACGTGATTGAACTCATTTGCGACCGGATTGTGGTGCTCTATCTTGGCAGGGTGATGGAAATCGGAACTGCGGAGCAGATCTGTCGCAATCCTCAGCATCCCTACACACAGGCGCTGCTGGCGGCATCGCCAAAGCCCGACCCGGATCGTCCGCGCACGCGGCGACTGCTTCAGGGGGATATTCCCTCGCCACTTTCCCCGCCTTCCGGGTGTGTTTTCCGGACCCGTTGTCCCCTTGCTACAGCGGAGTGCGCCGGTGCCGTCCCGCCGATGCGCGATCTCGAGGGCGGCCACGCTGTCGCATGTATCCACGATTCGCGGTCGATCGACTGGGGCGGGATGCTGCAGAATAGAAAGAACGATCGTGTCCCCCCGTGTTGAAGGCGAACGAATGAGCAGACGACCAGCCGAGCCGCCCGCTGCGGAATTGCGCGATCTCGATCTGCTGGCGACGATCCGGCAGAAAGCCCCGTCTCTCTCGAAGTCCCATATGCGGGTCGCGGAGATGGTCCTGGCCGATCCGGGCTGGGCGCTGCACGCCAGCGTCGATAAGCTTGCGCGGCGTGCGGGTGTTGGAAAACCGACCGTCGTAAGGTTCGCGCGTTCGGTCGGCTGCGCAGGGCTTCGGGATTTCAAGCTGAAACTCGCCGGCAGTCTTGCGCTCGGGGCCAACTACCTGCATCGCGCGGTGCGTCCTGCGGATGATACCTCTGATGTCATCAACAACGTAATCGGCAGTACGCTCTCGGCAATTGCGGATTGGCACCGGGGCGTTCAGCCGGAATTGATGGCAAAGGCTGCAGAATTGCTGAACCAAGCGAAGCGTGTAGATTGCTATGGCACCGGCCAGATGTCCAATTTTATGGCCAGTGATCTTCAGGCTCGGTTCTTCCGGCTGGGCATGATCTCGTACGTCTACAACGATGCCTATCTTCAGTTGATCGCGGCGGCGACGCTGACTCCAGATGATGTCGCGGTCCCGATTTCATTCACGGGCCGTCTGCCAAACCAGCTCGAGACTGTGCGTGTTGCGAAGAACCAGGGTGCCCGGATCGTTGCGATCACGCGTGCCGGGACACCGCTGGCGCAACTTGCTGACATTGTTGTCAATGTCGAAGTCCCTGCAGATGCCACGATGCCGGTAGGTACTGACGCCTGCATCACTCAAGTTATGGCGATCGAATTGATCACTGTTCTGGTCGGGCGGCTGCGCGGCCCCAACTGCGAGCGTCGGCTCGAACGGATCCAACGCCTGATGCTGACCCGCGATCAGGATATTGATGCAAGCTCGGTGGTGCATTGGGATTGGTCCGCCGACGAGAAGGACGGGCTGTCGAAATCTCAGCTTTGAAGGGGCTGTCAGAGGGGCACTTTCAGAGGAAAATCGGCTTGCCGCTGACGGGGAGGGCGGCTAGCGGGACCGGATGAGCAACGCCCGCATTTTCCGGTACTTCAAGACCTCGCCCGAGATCATCCGCCTTGCGGTCATGATGTACGTTCGCTACCTGCTTTCGCTGCGGAACGTCGAGGACCTGCTCCACGAGCGCGGCCTCGACATTACTCATGGGACGGTGCGGTTCTGGTGGAACCGGTTCGGGACGATTTCCGCAGCGGCGAATCCGCCTTGATGACGCAAGGCAGGCGGTAGCCTGAAGAACTCAGTGTAAATGGATAGCTATCGCTGCTCCACGCAAATCGAAAACCGCCCGTATTTGCCAATAGTCCAGACTGAATAAAACAAAAATGGACTATTGGACTTTACGGAGGGTGTGCATAATCGATCAGATTGGCGAGAAATCGATCTGGATTAGACTGAAACCAATCGTGCTTTTCCAGCTTGGCAAGCAGAGGCCGAGACGGGCTGCTGACCGTTAATGCGTCTGCGTGCGCATGTTGTCGATTTGCGCACGGATATCGTCGCGGTGCTGGGTCAGCAAGGCTCGATTGCCGGCGGTCAGATCAAGTGAAGACAATGCATCGTTATACGAGACAATGATCTGCTCCTCGCCGTTGATAAGCCCCGGAAGAACAGATTGGTCGAGCCCGCCAAAGAGCGACCGGATACTGACAATCGTGCGGTTGACCACACTCATGAGCGATCCGCTTTCCTGCGGGAGCGCGCCAAGTGCGGAAAGGATTCCGCCCAGCTCATCGACCCGCTTTCCGTGGAGTGATTGCATTGTGTTGAACAGCGGGCGGAGTGCAGCGCCATCCGCATCTTCGGAGGCGTGCTTGTAGCCATCTCGGGCGTCAATGGCTGCAACATGCAATTTGGACAGAGTATCGATCATGACGGTCATTTGGGGCTCCTTGTGCGCACGGGATTGGACGGCGCGGTTCCTGGTCAACGAAAGAGAGCGAGCAAGATGATGATCGGAATGGGTATGCCGATCAGCCAAAGCAGAATTCCTCGTCCCATGGCTTTGCTCCTTCACCAGCGCAGATAAGTTGAGAGATCGGTGTTCTCGTCGCGATGGCGGCCACCCACAATGGCGCCCCACCAAGCCGCAGCGGCACCGAGCGCCATCGCAGCAGCGGTCAGGAAAGCCACCAGAATGCCGAGGCGACGTGCCTTGTCTGCCGCGATCTGTGCCTGGGCTAAAGCGGTCTTCGCACGGGTTACAGTGATGTCGATCCTCCGATCGATCTCGTCCGGCGCGATGCCTGTTCGTGTTGCAATGGAACGCGACAGGTAGCTCCGATCGTCTGGACTGAGCTGGCCATCGGCAAGGGAGTGCAGGAGAATGCGCCCGATCTGTTGCTTGGTGGGCTCATCAAGTGCCGAAGCATTGTCGCTCCGGGTCAGAACATCCAGAGCATAATCTGCCGACGGACCTGCGGCTGCGCCGATGGCCGTTGTCGCCGCCAGGGCCACCTCACCGCCTGTGCGCGCAAACCCCGAAAGGACGCCCATGGCAAGCACCGCACCGATCAATACGGACAGAGCCCAGACAACCAGTCCATGAGCGCCATCGCGCACCACGACTTCCTGCCGGTTGGCATCGCCAGCCCTGCGGCGTAGGCGCCCGGTCACATAGGCGCCTGCAATGAGGCTGGAAATGGCAACCCACAGAAGCCAAAGTCCGGCGGCAACACTCAGGCCCACGGCCGATAGGCCAGATCCACGAACCGACGTCAGCGACAGGCCGAGTGCCGTCCCGAACCCGGACAGGACCAGCGTAATTGCGGAGGCAATAATGCCGCCGGCAGCAATCGCACCCCAATCGACATATCGGCGTTCGTTGTAGGAGGTTGCGTCAAGAGAGCCGGCCGTCTCGACAGTATCCGAAGCGCTCAGCACAGCCATCTCAACGCAATCCCAGGAAGGACAGGATTGCCAGTACGATCACGATGGCCCCGACAAGATACACAATTCCATTCATGGCGATTTCCCTTTCGGAAGGCAGAGCGGGTATTCTCCAAGGGAAACGCGCGCGACCCGGAAATGGTTCCGCAACGCCACGAACCAAATGGTGGGCTATGCCCAATGCAGGACTTGCGCCGGGCACACAGAGCAATGCCGCAAAAAGATTTGCCCCGGCGCTGTCGCACCGGGGCACGCATGGATTGTTCCAGGGGCAGGCGTGGCTCAGAGCCGCGGTGCAGGCCGGGAAGCTTCCGTGCCTTTCGGGACATAGACTCCGCCTTTGTCGTCAAAGCGGTTCCAGCCTTCCGCTTCATAGAGGGTCCGGCGAGCAACCATGCCGACGGGCATGTGCTGGTCGAGAATCCCTTCGGCCACGATGCGGTGAGCCTCGTCGGTCTTGACGAGCACGACAGAGCCACCGCGTCGTATCCCTTCTGCAAAAACGTGCGCATCGCGCTCGTCGATGCCATTTTCCGTTAGGGCGCCGACAATGCCGCCGGCGGCAGCACCGGTCGCGGCGCCGGCCATCATCCCGGCAAGTGTCGCCGCAATCCAGCCGGCAGCAACAACCGGCCCGACACCCGGAATAGCCATGATGCCGAGGCCAGTCAGAAGGCCAGCACCGCCCCCGACAGCGGCGCCCAGACCTGCGCCAGCCGTCGCAGCCGTGCCTGCGCCTGGCATCGACCCTGCGCCTTCGCCCTGGTTGGCAATCAGGCTGATGTCATCGGCAGCGATGCCAGCCGCGCGGAGATCTGCGATGACGCGCTGGGCTTCAGTATTGTTTTCGTAAAGGCGTGAGTGATGCGTTGTCATGGGAATATCCTGACTTCTTGAGGGAAAGAGCAAATCTGCTTCAGCGAGCGACAATGTTGCCCTGGTAGTCGACCGAGACATGGACGTTCTGTCCGCCCTTGGTTGCGGTGGCCTGCCAGATGCCGTTCGCGTCCTTGTTCAGGCCGGTCACAGCGGTATAGCCATCATTCTCGATGCGCAGCTTGGCCTGTCCCTCCGTGAAGCTGTTGGCTCCGGGCATCGCCGCCGGAGCCGGGGCGGCGGGCGTTGTCACAGCAGGATTGGAAGGTGCGTTGGGATTGACGGGCGGCTGCTGCGCATAGGCGCCGGCGATCGAAGTAATTCCAATCGCGAGTAAAAAGGAAAACATCTTGGACATGGTTCATCTCCTGAACTTTGCTCCCTGACCATTTCTGACTCTCAGTCAGGGCTATAAAGTGAAGTCACTCGCGGCCGTTTTGGTTGCATTTATTTTTTTGTTTTTTGATTTTTGTGCGCCAAAGGATGCAGACCGGAAAAATGAACTCGGCGATGAAATCAGAGATGGCGTGATATTTCTTGCGTTGCTTGTCTCGTGGGGCTTGTCACTGCCTGCCCGGCAAATTGACGGCTCTCGAGAGCGCCTCGCGCATCATAGAAAAGACCTTGGCGCCGCGAGGCTCCGAGGTCAGTCCGGGGGACTGCGAGTGTTTGGAAAGGTCAAGCGGCCTTGGAAAGCCCTGTGGGGTTGACGAGGGTGGCAAGCTTCGAAAGCGAGAGATCGGCTTTTGTTTCCTCGGCCAGGGTCGCGCCGAGCAAGGCAGCAGCTTCCTTCATGCCAAGTTGAAGTGCCCAGGCACGCAATGTGCCGTAGCGGGCGATCTCATAGTGTTCGACAGCCTGTGCCGCAGCAATCAGACCGGCATCCAGTGCAGGGCTATCAGCATAGGTCTCCATCACTGTCTTGCCTTCCTCGAGAATGCCGAGGATAGCGTCACAGGTTTTGCCGCGCGGCGGCTTGCCCGCAAGCTCAAAGACCTCGGACAGGCGCTCGATTTGCCCTTCGGTCTCGGACCTGTGCGCCAGAAACGCCGTCTTCAGATTCGCAGATTGTGCAGCCTTGGCCATCTTGACCAAGGCCTTCACGACTTGCTTTTCTGCATAATACACGTCCTTGAGCATATCGAAAAACATATCCTCAAGCATTTTCGGATTTTCAGCCATTTTGATTCTCCTTTTTGAATTGCTCTATCAAGATAACTTTGAGAAATATGATTGGTTCCGGACAATTCTATAATATTTGTTTATTAATTTAATTGCATAAAAATTCTATGTTTTATTGGCTATACATCGTCGATCTCAAGAAAAAACCGAACGAACTCTTTCGAAGCGTCAGGCCCCTTCGGGTCCGTGTAGGAGCCTGCCGTATTGCCGCCGGACCAAGCATGCCCGGTGCCTTCAATCAGCCAACTCTCTGCCAACGGACGGCTTCCCGGGTCAGAGATCACCGTCTGCCGGAACTGGCGGCCATTGCTGAGCCCAGTCCTTATCATTTCTGTGCCAGCCAAGGCCCCTCTGTCTCTTCCCTCGAGGATATGCTCCGCGTTCCTGGGGTTGACGGTGCGATCTTCGCTTCCGTGAAAAATGATGACCCGAACTGGACGGGATGACATCTTCTCCAGTTCTCGCCAGATGCGCTTCAGGCTGCCACGTCTGCCCTGCATGACGGCCAGCGCCGAGACAACATTGCCGGCGGATTGATATGCAAGCCCCGAATGCACACCAATCGCCGAAAATAATTCCGGATAGGTCTTGCTGAGAATGACGGCCATGGCAGCCCCCGCCGATAACCCGGCCGCATAAACCCGCCGCTTGTCGATGCCGAATTCCCGGACGAGAAGGCTGACCAACCGGGCGAGAATCTCCGGTTCACCAGCTGTCCGGCGTTGATGGCGGGGCTCGAACCAGTTCCAGCAGGATGAGGCATTGCTTGCGGATGTCTGGGCGGGATAGGCGATCAGCAGACCATGGGTTTCCGCGAAGGCGTTCATGTTGGTGCCCGCAGCGAAATCATCCGGGCTCTGCGTGCAGCCATGCAGCATGACGATCAAGCCCTTCGGCTGCTTTGGGGCTGACGCAGGAACATACAGCTTGAAGCCGCGTGAACCGGCATCGCAGGAGACGGTTCTCGACAGGAATTGTGCGCCATCCGGCACGCGCGGTGGCGTCGCGGCCTTTGATCTTTTGAGGGGGCCTTGCAGGTGGTTCATCGCCGGCATTGTGGCCATGGACCGCAAGAGATCCATCGCGTCTCCCATTGGAAGCCTGAACGCTTTCGGCACTCTCGCGTGGCCAATCGCCTTTTGGGAAGGTTGCGGCGTTACCGCTGACTCTGGCTTCCCGCTTCCGGACGGGCGTTGTCGGTTCGCGGCGCTTTTGACAGTGCGTTTCCTGACGGATTTGGAGCCTTCGCCCGCCGGAACTGCCGGTTTGGCCTTGGCAGGCGAAAACAGGCTTTGTCTCGACAGGATCTGTGTGAACATCTGGTTCGCGCCCATGCGATGAAAAGCACGCGCGGCTTTTGTCGCGCGGCGCATCGCAGCAGCAAATCGATAGCTCATGTGAGAATGGCTTCTTGGTTTTCCGCCCTTTGCCTCAGCGCCGACGGCTCTGGAGGTTCATCTGCGCCACACCGGCGGCGAGACTGAGGCCGAGTTGCCCTTCCACCGAGATCGGTTGCAGGCTGTAGGCCTGGCCTGAGCCACCAACAAGGGCGTTGACGCCCAGCCCGACACCGACGGTGGCTTCAGCAGTGGCGCCTGCATACTCGCCCTCAAGCGCGCCGCGGACAGGTCGGCGAGTTGCCGCCATGACCTCCCAAACAAGGATCCCCCGCGACGTCGCGCCGATATCGAGGCCAAAGCGGCGAATGGTGCCACGATAGGCCTCAGACCGGCCTCTCATGGGTTGGAACATGCAATTCATGTCGCGACTGGAGGTCACAACCAGCCCCAGACCTGCCGAGACGTCGCAACGCAGGGTCCCGACGCGGATAACGTCCTGCGCCTGGCTCCCAATCGGGAAAACGACGACCGCTCCTGCGAAGACAGAATAAAAAAGTGCATTTTTCAGTTTCATCATTGATCTCTTCTCTTTGGGAGCTGTGTAAACATTCGTGCGGCATGGGTAGCTTGTGCGGACAGTCTCCGTTTTTTGATGCCCATGTTTCTGCGAAAAGATGCCCGCCGGCGTTGTTCGAAACGATTTGAGGAGGGGTTCGAAACGGTTTGGATCCCGGGCGACGTGCGTTGCCTTTCGCGGCGCATCGATAGAGAAACGGCCGCGCCTTGGATTCGTTGCTTCCGGGCTGCACTTTGCTGAAAACCGGTAAGACGGGAAAATTGCGTCAGAAGACGCCAGTCACCACAGCTCTGTGTCCGTTTGTCCGCATGGACACTGTCAGATAAACATCGGGTTGCCGCCAGAGTGGGTGCAGCTACCCTCGATGGCATCTCGACGAGGTTTTCGTTTGCCTGACAGCGGGGCGCGATGCAGGTCTAGCTGTTGATCTTTTCCTCGCACGGCGCCTGGGCATCCTGCCGGCAGGCGAGATCGAGCGCGGCCACGCGGCGGGCAGAGGCCGCCCAATGGGCGAGCCCCATCGCATTGTCGGCTGGCCAGTTCAAGGCCGCATGAACCTGCACGAAAGCGGCGGAAGCCTGCATCACATCGCCGAGGCTCATCTCTCCGGAAAGGAATTTCGGGGCACAGAGGAGCAAGGGGATGCCGGCCGAGAGAACCGAACTTCCGCTCGAGAAACACGCCATCTTGGATTGCCGCCCGATCAGTTCCGTCCAGAGCAAGGCGAGGGCATTGAACGACCGCTTCAGGATCACTCTGTCTTTGCCCAGGCCGGAGACCGAACCGGCATTCTGGCGCGCGCTGGTGAGTGCGTAGCGGAAATTGCCTTCTGCCTGCGCCTTGTCCTCGACGCGCGCGACGAGCGGCCAGCCGAGCAGATACATGCCAATCGAGGTCAGCCCCGTGTAAAGGACGACCACGATGACCAGATAGCCCGGGATGGTGATGCCGTTCACGACCATGGTGCCGCCGACATACCAGAGGACCAGGCTGAAGGAGCAAAGGGCCAGCAATGTATTGATAATGCCGCCGGCAAGATCGACCAGGATTTCGGTCGAGAGCCGGCCGTCTTCGGCAATACGGGCTTCCGGATTGTCGACCGGTTCGGGCGTTTCGGGGCATGCCGGTTTCCGCCCGCCAAGCCAGAGCGGAATCAGCGTAGAGGTCAGCCATTCGCGCCATCGCAGCTGCAGGCGCATCCGCGCCTGAAGCAGCCCGATCGCAGCCAAAGCGCTGCCGAGGGCGAGCGCAACCATGTAGACGATGCTCCAGAGAAGCGCGCCCTCGTCGCGGTTCTGGAGCGCATCGAAGAAGAACTTGTTCCAGAGATTGATGGCCAGCGCGATCGCCATGTTGGCCGCAAGGCTGAGGACAAACCCGATGGACAGGACCCATGCCCGCCGGGATTTGGGGCCCGACCAGAACCCGGCGGCCAACTGGAAGAAGCCTCGGATCAGGCGCGCCGCATCGGGATGCGGGGGGAGGGGATCCATGGCGGGAAGCACGCCTGCCGGAGGCTCAGTTCCCTTCAATCCGGATTCCACCCTTGTCGAGCCGGATTTCGACGGTTCCGGCCTTGTTGCGCTGATAGAACAACCCGCCGAGACTTGCCGCAGCAATGGCGGCAACCACGATGATGATCACGATCAGAGTCGTGCGGCTGAGTGTCACGAAGGGACTCCTCTTGATCGGAATGCCATTCCGCTTGAAAGCGTCAAAAAGCCAATTTTCATGAATTTTATCAGCGCCTTGAATAGGTTCTTGTCCGCCGGGCCTGAAGGCCTGTGTCCTTCAGGATGTTCTTGCAGCCCTGACGCCCTCCATGTCGGCATGGGCGAGCCGGGCATGGAGCGCAGCCCGTTCGGCCGCAAAGAACGCTTCCATGGCGACCTCCGAAGCGGCCTTGGCATGCTGGTCTGCGCGTTCGGCCCGGGCAGCCAGCATGTCGAGATCGAGTTTCTCCTTCCAGGCCTCGACGGAATGGACGGAATCGGCAACCCACTGGCTGACCACCGCTGCCGATGCCTCCGCCGAGGTCTTGGCCGAGGTGGCCTTGCCTTCCAGAACCGTGAGCTGGTGCCGGATCTCCTTGTCCGCATGATCGAGATTTGCGCTCAGCCGCGCATTGAAGGCCGAAAGGCGATCCTCGAGCGCGGCGACATGGGTCTTGAGCTGGAGATTGAAGGCGTTGATGGCATCGGTCATGAAGGTCTTCCTTTGGCTCTTCAGGCGGCGGGGGCGACAAGCTGCCATCCGTCCCGCGAGACATGCGGCCAATGTGCAGGTTCGGCAGGAATGAACCAGAACCGGAATCTACTCAGGCCGGCTGCGGCGGCAGGCGTTCCGGTGGCCGGATTGCCTCAGGCGACCTTCCGCCTCGCTCTCTGATCAAAGAAGAGCGCCTGGCTAATCACCGCCTTCACGGCATCCGGCTCGAAAGGTTTGGTGATCAGAAAGGCCGGCTCCGGCTTCTGCCCGGTCAGCAAACGCTCCGGAAAGGCCGTGATGAACACCACTGGCATATCGGTGTCCCTGAGAATGTCGTTGACCGCATTGAGGCCGGAACTGCCATCGGCGAGCTGGATGTCGGCCAGCACCAGGCCCGGCCTGTTCGCGCGGGCAATGCTGATTGCCTCGATCTGCGTGGTGGCGATACCGAGGACGTGGTGGCCGAGATCCTGGACGAGGCCCTCGATATCCAGGGCGATAATCGGCTCGTCCTCGATGATCAGTACATCGGTCGCGACCTGCGAGGCGATCTCGGCATTGGCCTGCCTCAGCAGGGCATTCACCTCGACCTCGGTCATCCGCAGGATGGCCGCCGTTTCCTCCAGGCTGAAATTTTCCATGGCGCGGAGCAGGAAGGCCTGACGTGGCAACGGCGCCAGTTGCTGAAGATTCCGTTCTGCGGGACCTCGCGGGACAAAGCTGCGGCGGAACGGTAAGGTTGCGCTTGTGGAGGTCCAGAGTCGAAGGAAAAGCTGGTACAGCGCCGAACGGCTGTCCAGTGTCCGCGGAAAGGAATCCGGCTCCGCTACAATGATTTCGAGGGTTGCCACGACATAGGCATCACCCCCGTCCGCCGAGCCGATCAGGGCGCGCGCAAAGCGCCGGAGATACGGCAGGTAAGCTGAGATTTCGACCGCGACGGACATTTTCCAAGCCTCCTGGATGCAGGCCTGGAGCATCGACCGGTTTTCAGGGCAGGCAAGTCATTTCTTTTTCGGGAACGAGGGAACGAAATCACGTCCGGGACGTTTGCGAAGGACCGGTTCTGCCGCACAGCGCCGTCAATCCTTTCACTGGCGTGCGGGCCAAACCCAATCAGGGGTCTTGATGAGCAACCGAAATGCCGGCCCCCCCGCGGATCGCGGATCGAACCACGATGATCCGCGTACGGATGTCAATGGCAGGATCCAGGATACGATCGGTCGCGCGTTGCAGGCCCATTACCAGGCGCTGGTCCTCGAACCGATCCCCGACCGCCTGATCGATCTGCTGGCGGAGCTCGAAGCCGGGGCGCTCAGCGATGAGTAACCCGTCCGCCCGCCCCGACACGGCCGCGCCGTCGGTCACCAACAGCTTCAGGACAGGGCTGCTGGCCGAAATTCCCCATCTCCGGGCCTTCGCGGCCTCGCTGTGCGGTTCGCTGACGCTTGCCGATGACCTGGTGCAGGAAACCCTCCTGAAGGCATGGGCCAATGCCGGCAGCTTCATGGCCGGAACCAATCTCCGCGCCTGGCTCTTCACGATCCTTCGGAATTCCTACTACACCCATCACCGACGGTACGGGCGCGAGATTGCCGACACCGACGGTCTCCATGCCGCGCAGGTTGCTGTGCAGGCCAATCAGGAGTTTCACATGGATCTGCTGGATTTTCGCCGGGCCTTGCTCGCGCTGCCGCTCGAGCAGCGGGAAGCCTTGATCATGGTCGGCGCGATGGGGCTTTCGCATGAAGAAGCGGCACTCATCTGCGATGTGGCGGCCGGAACCATCAAGAGCCGCGTTTCGCGCGGGCGGGCACGGCTGGCCGGTCTGCTTGGACTTGCATCCTGCGACCTGCCGGAAATGGGCGAAACCGCCCCTCACCGAACCAGCCCGCTGGCTGCCCGATGACGGATACATTTTCCCATATTCCCGCAAGCGTCGCCGAAAACAGGGTATTGAAGAAAGCGCTCGCAAAGTCCGAAGCCCGGGCCGAGCAGCTCGAACAGAGCCTGCGCGAGACGGTTGAGGCCCATGACAGGCTCTCGAAGGAGTTCCATCATCGGATCAAGAATTCGCTCCAGGTCATCCAGAGCTATCTGGCCCTGTCGCGGCGACAGCGCCTGCCGGAGCACAATACCCATCTCGCAGAAGCCGAAGCCAAGGTCCTCGTGATCTCGGGAGCCTACCGTATGGCGCTGGGCGATGGCACCGAGCACAGCTTGTGTGTGAAGCGATTTCTGGAGGATGTGGTCAGGAGCGCTCTGGTGCTTCTCATTCCCGAACAGCGGATTCTCCTCTCGGCCACCATGTCCGGCAGCCTTGCGCTCGATCGGGCCATCCCGCTTGGCCTTGCGCTTGTCGAGGCAACGATCATTGGCGTTGCGCTTGTACGGGATCCGCACATCACGCTCGGTCTCGGGCGGAACCTACATGATGACGCGCGCATCGCGCTGGTCTTTGATGGCTCGCAAGCCGGCTTCCCCCCTCCGAGCCGAGTCATGCTCGGCCTTCAGGCCCAACTCGGCGCAATGTCCGCCCCGCCGGCATTGGGCACGGCACTGGATTGGGCCTTCCCGGTATCGCTGCCTTCCGCACCTACGCTAGCGGCCTGATCCGGAGAACAGACTTTGGCGGACGCTGTGTTCGCGACGCCGTGAAGAGGATATCGGGAACCGGGCGCCGTCGACCTCTTCGGCGATCACCTGGAATTGTACGGTCCTGTGCGGGCCAAATGCTGTCAGGCTTGGGACATCGCTGGCATCCCGCCCATGCGCGATGAGGATATGGCCAATCCGCGGCAGGGCCTCGCTTGCATCGAAGGTCCACCACCGATCCCCGAGATAGGCCTCGAACCACGCGCTGAAGCCGTCTTCCCGGTGCTCCTTGTCGATGTCGATCGGGGGAAGGTAGCCCGTGCAATACCGGGCGGGCACATCCATGCATCGACAGAGCGTGATGGCGAGATGGGCATAGTCCCGGCTGGCGCCGGTCTCTTCCTCGAAGACCTCGAAGGCACTCCGGGTCGATGTCGCTAGCCTTGCATTATATCGGAGGTGTTGATGGACGAAGTCACAGATTGCGGCCACCCTTGACCATCCCGCTTCGACAGCGCTGAAGCGCTGCTGGGCAGCAGAGGCAAGTTTATCGGTTTCGCAGAAGCGACTGGCGCGGAGAAACGGCAGGAGATCCGGCGTCAGCCGCTCCGGTGCAACGGCTTCCGCCTCGGGGCATTGCTCCTCGGCAAAACCGGAATGGTAGACAATCCCGCGCGCCCTCAGGATGATGCCGCCTGCCGGAACCATCATCCAGCGACAGAGATTGCCGAAGCTGTCGAGAAACTCGACGGTCTGGACGGTCTCGCGCGGATTGGTGAACTGCCGGGCCACCAGCGGATCTGCCATGGTGATGTCTGGACGACGCGAGGGATGGATATCCATCATGGCGAGCAGCGGCATCGGCGCGTCGCACAGCATGTCAATCCGAAAGCCATAGCGAATATGCATGACGTGAGCTCCGTTGGGGACAATCCCACTTGGCTCAACGGAATGAGCGCGAAACCGTTCCCTGACGCCGCGCCTTTCTTTCTGTGCGCCACAACGCAACGGTTCCGCCGGGTGGACGTTCATTCCTTGCAAGGCGACAGCCGCTTCAACGCTCGATGTGACTGATCGCCCTGCCAGGGGAGCGATATCGCTCCCAGCAACGGACCCTGCGGGGCCTGGCCCCGCGAAAGGATATCTCATGGTTTCGATCAGAACCGCTTTCCGTGTTGCCGCTCTGGCAACGACCTTCAGCACGGCCCTGATTGGGTCGGCTCTGGCGCAAGCCTCCGGGCCGACCAACAATCCCGCGGCTCAGGTGCCCTCGTCGCCTGCTCCGATGGAGACATTCTATGCCGGCCCGCTCCAGAGCACCGGCTGGCGTGCCACCGAGGCGATGGATGTCGCCGTCCACAATGTCCAGAAGGACCGGATCGGCGAAGTGAAGGATCTTCTCATCGATGGCGATGGCCGCGTCGTGGCCGCCATCATCGGTGTCGGAGGCTTTCTCGGCATGGGTGAGCGCGATGTTGCGGTCAGCTATCGCGCCATCAAGCTGTCGCGCGATGACAAAGGCAAGCCGCTCTTTGTGGTCGATGTCACCAAGGACATGCTGAAGACCGCTCCGGTCTACAAGTCGATGCGCAGCGCAAAGCGCGAATGAACACCCGACGATCCAGGACAGGCAGCCACGCGAATTCTCGCGTGGCTCGTTCACTAGGGAGACAATGGAAATGATCATCACCCCACGTCTGGGAAAGTTGCTTCTGGCGGGCTTGTTCTCGGCCAGCCTGGCTGGATGCATGAATGAATACGGGCGCAATGACTCCGCGCTCTATGGCGGTGTTCTCGGAGCCGGTGCTGGCGCCGTGGTCGGCGGAGCCGTGACAGGCCGGACCGAGGGTGCCCTTGCCGGTGCAGTAATCGGCGGCGTTGGTGGGGCTGTCATCGGCGACGCGGCCGGACGCGACCGCCGCTACAACCGACGCTACCGTCAGCGTGGCTGCGAGGCCTATGACAACTATGGCAACCGCTATCGCGTGTCCTGCTGACCTTCGGGGTCTTGCCCGCCGGTCCTTCGGAAATCCGCCGCGTTCTGACCCCCGTGGCGGGTTTTCGCTGCCCGATGAATGCAGGTCCGGTCGAACGGTTTGCAGGGAACGAACCGTTGCGATGCGGGTTAATCAACGGGCGGCCCGATTGAGGCCGGCCTCAAGGAGCAATGCCATGAGCAGTACCGGTGACAAGATGAAGGGCCTCGCGAAGGAGGCACAGGGCAAGATCAACCAAGGTGTTGGCCGGCTGATCGGCAATCGCAAGCTGGAAGCCGAGGGGATCCTTCTCAAGCGCAAGGGGCAGGCGCAGCAGGCGGTCGGCAATGCCAAGGATGCCATCAAGTCGGTGATCGACAAGTCCTGAAACGACGGTTTCCTGGTCGCCGCGCGGCCAGGTTCTCCGAAAGCAGAAAACCTCGCCCCGGCGGCACCGGAGCGAGGTTCTTTCATCTGCAAGGCTCTTGCAGCGAACGGCCGAGGGACGAAGGACTGGCGGCGGCAATCTTGCGTTCCGTGTTGGCTTCCAGGCTTTACAGCCATCCCATCAGCAGCAGGATCACCAGAACGATCAGGATCGTCCCGAGGGCACCGCTGGGCAAATAGCCCCATGAAGCGCTGTGCGGCCAGCGTGGCAACGAACCGACCAGCATCAGGACGAGAAGGATGACGAGAATGGTGCCAAGGCTCATGCCAGCTCTCCCGATTTGCTGAAACCAGCCGAAGGGTTAGCCTTTCACGGCATGCAGCGGGGCAACAGGGACGGAAACTACCCATGCTCTTGTGGCGGGCTGGCAGCTCAGGCGGGCTGGCTGGCAATATAGGCGAGCCGGGCGAGGGCTGCGAGCGAAGTGGATCCCGTCTTCTTCATGATCGCCGCGCGGTGGTTCTCCACGGTCCGCTGGCTGATGCGAAGATCGGCGGCGATGTTCTTGCTCGGATGCCCTTCCAGCACCCTTGCCATGATGTCCTTTTGCCGGGGCGTGAGCCCGGCGAGCCGCTTCTGTGCCGTGGCGCGGATATCCTGCTCCCGGCTGGCTTCCTGCCCGGCACTTCGCGCCGCCTTGATGCACGAGAGGAGCTCCGGAAGCCGGACCGGCTTCTCGATGAAATCCGATGCGCCGGCCTTCATTGCCGCAACCGCCATCGCCACATCGGAATGCCCGGTCATGATGATTGTCGGGATTGCATGCCCCGCCTGCCGGATCCGACGGAGCAGGTCGAGGCCGCTCATTCCGGGAAGATAGGCATCCAGCAGGAGGCAGGCCCCGCCGGCGATTTCCCCCGACGCAAGAAGGGCTTCTCCCGATTCGAAATCGACAGGCCCCAGGCCGGCATCGAGCAGCCCCGCATGAAGTTGCTCGCGCAGGGTAGCATCGTCATCGACCACGAGGATCCGATCGGATAGGGGGCCTTCAGCCGGGGCTTCCGGGGGCTTGAGGGGCGCGGGCATCGGAACGGCGAACAGCATCCGGATCGTTTCCGAGAGATCGCGCATCGAAACCGGCTTGTTGCGATGCACGGCGCCCGCTGCGGCGATGCGTTGTAAAGTTTCGGACGAGACATCCCCGGTCAGGATGATGACGGGAAGGGCTTGCCCGAATTGCTGGCGGAGATGCCGGGTCAGCGCCAGGCCATCCAGCCCGTTGGGCAGGTTGTAATCCGCCAGCACCAGATCCGGTCGGAGATCCGGCTCTGCCTTTCTGGCGATCAGGGCATGACCGTCGGAAAAGACCTCGACCCGGTGCCCGTCGCCCGACAGATGCATGGCCATCAGATCACTGATCGACGGATCATCCTCGACGATCACGATATGCCCAGCCCGGCCAGCCATCGGCACGCGAGGCAGCATTGGCAAGGCCATTCGTTCTGCCGCCTCATCCTCCGTTGTCAGGGCGACCTCGACCGCAAAGACCGAACCATGTTCGAGGCGCGACCGGACACCGATCGGATGGCCAAGCAGAGTGCCCAGACGCTGGACGATGGCCAGCCCCAATCCGAGGCCGCGATTGCGCTCACGGGCGTCATTGTTGATCTGATGATATTCTCTGAAGATCGCTTGCAATTGCTCCCGGGGAATGCCGATCCCGGTATCCCAGATCTCGATGGACAGCTTGCCCTGCTTCTGGCGGCAGCCGATCAGGATCTTTCCCCGGCGGGTATACTTGAGGGCGTTGGAGATCAGATTTCGGACGATCTGCTCCAGAAGGCGTGGATCGGAGCGGATGATCCTGGATGATTCAACGATGCGCAATTCCAGCTTCTGCAATTGCGCATTGGGAAGGAAATCATCCCGCATTCGAACCAGCAAGTCATTGACCGGAAAGCTGACAATCCGAGGGACGACAACGCCGGCCTCGATCTGGTTGATGTCGAGCAGGGTGTTCATCATGCTGTTGATGGTCAGCAGCACCTGACCGAACCGCTTGATGAGGTGCTTGCCCTTTTCATTCTCGACATGCCGGCCGAGCAATCCATGCAGAAGGGCGAGCGATTGCAGGGGCTGGCGAAGGTCATGGCTCGCGGCGGCAAGAAAACGCGACTTGGCCATGTTCGCGGTTTCAGCTTCGGCCTTGGCCGTTTCGAGTGCCGAGGCGATGCCCTTGCGATCCGAAATATTGGTGAAGGTGATCACCAGACCTTCCACCGCCTCGGTCTCGGAGCGGTATGGCAGGATCCGGCGGATGAACCATTCCCCGGTCAGCGTCGTGATTTCGGATTCCCGGGGCTGATGATCCTCAAGGACCTGCCGGGCATCGTCCACGAGGTCGGGATCGAAAGCCCGGGAGGCGAGATCCGCGAGGGGACGTCCGATATCGCCATGGATGACGCGAAACAATGCACGTGTTGCCGGGGTGAAGTAGCGGATATTCAGATCGAGATCGAGGAACAGGGTCGCGACATCTGTGCTGTGCAGGATGTTCTGCAGGTCGTTGGCCGTGGCGCGCTGCCGTTCCAGCGTTTCCTGTAGCTGGCTGTTCAGTGCACTCAATTCTTCATTGAGAGATTGCAGTTCTTCCTTCGAGGCAAGAAGTTCCTCGTTGGTGGCCTGAAACTCTTCGTTGACCGACAGTGCCTCCAGTTCGATTGCCTTGTGTTCCGCCGCCATCACCTCGAGGGCTCGCACGGCCTCCATCAGCTCTGCTCGGGTCTGCGCCAGTTGTCGCTCGACAACGGGAGATGCGCCTTGCGGTTCGGATACGGACGGCAGCGCGGCCGGCAAGGCTGTCCGGGACAGGAAGGAGAGCAGGACGAGCCCGGATTGCTCGGCCTGGAGATGGCGGATCTCAACGGTGAAGCCATTGCCGGCCCGGTCAAGGCCCCCGTCTATCCGGGTCGTCTCCGCAGAGTCGCCCGCGACAAGGGCAGAAACCAGCCGGATCCGGAGTCCGGGCGGAACGATGTCGATGACATCCTCGGGCGGATAGCCACGGGACAGATCGACAAATTCGCCGATCGAGCCGACTGAATAGAGGCACTCCCGGGCGGCATTGATCAGGATCGAGGGCGGCACGAAGGCATCGATCAGGTTCTGTCGGCAGATCTCGGCAGCCAGTCCAGTCTTGGCGGTTGAATTGGGCCGGAGGGGTGGTCTTCCACCCGGGCGTTGCCAATCGAGGCCCGTCCGGAACACGCCCGAACCTGTCACCGGTCCAATGCTGGCTTTCCGGTAGATCCTTTCGGCTTTGGCTACTGCCGTGAATCGACCCTCCAGAGGACCGGGCGCCTCGGCGCTGCCCAGCAGCAGCAGGCCGCCCGGTTTGAGCGCGAAATGGATGAGCGATATGACCTTCTCCTGCGCAGGCGGGGCCAGATAGATCAGGAGATTGCGGCAGGAGATCCAGTCGAGACGTGAGAATGGCGGATCAACGAGGATATCCTGCTCGGTGAACACGACCAGGCCGCGCAGGTCGGGCTTGACCCGAAACGCGTCACCGAGCGGAACAAAATAGCGCTGGACCTGTTCGGGACGAAGCTTTTCGACAGCTGCGGCCGGATACAGCCCCTCCCGGGCATGGGCAACCGCGCTGGCATCGGCATCGGATGCAAAGATCTGCAGCTTGATGGGCCGCCCGGAGACTGCAATCGCATCGAGCAGCAGGATGGCGATCGAATAGGCTTCCTCGCCGGTGCTGCATCCCGCGATCCAGACACGGAAGGGTTCGTCATCAGGGTGCTGGCGAAGTGCCTGCGGGATGATGTCGTTCTCCAGCAATGCAAAGGCCTTCGGGTCGCGGAAGAAGGCGGTCACATTGATCAGGATCTCATTTGCAAGCACCAGTCGCTCGGCATCGTCCTGGTCGAGAAGCTTCCGGTAGGTCCCGATATCGCTGCTCCCTGTCGCTGCGATGCGACGCTGGATCCGGCGATGGATCGTCCCTCTCCGGTACCCGGAAAAGTCATGAGCCGTCTTCCGGCGCAGCACGGCGACGATGTCCGCAACCGCATCCTCCTCCTCCGGTTGGGGCGACAGCCCCTCGGCAAGGAGGGCACTTTCAACGGTATCCTGCATGCTGACATGCTGGGCATGCAGTACGGCCAGCGTCGGCATTTCCGCAACGCGGATCACGCGGTCCACCTTGCCCGTGGCCATGGCGCTGCGCGGCATGCCGTCGAAAGCCGCTTCTTCCGGCGCCTGGGCCAGCACAAGGCCACCAGCCTGCTTGACGGCCACAAGTCCCGCTGTGCCATCGGCCCCGGTTCCGGATAGGATGGCCGCGATCGTGCGGCGGCCGAAGGCCTTGGCAAGGGATTGCAAAAGAATATCGAAGGGCATGCGCGCGCCGTGCAATCCATCGACGCTCGAGAGTTGCAATCGCCGGTGGCTGATCGAGAGATAGGTGCCCGGAGGAATGACATAGACATGCCTCGCGAGAATCGGCATCCCGTCAACCGCCTCAAGCACGGGCATCGACGTATGCCGGGCGAGCAGGTCAACCATCAGGCTGCGATGGCTCGGATCGAGATGCTGGACCATGATGAGCGCGAGCCGGTGCTGGGCCGGCATCGCCTCAAGGAGATGGCTGCACGCCTCGAGCCCGCCGGCGGATGAACCGATCGCGACGATGGCTTGCGGCTCGGGACCGGGGCGAAGGCCTTGCAGGGGATGTACTGCGTCGGGACTGGCCTTCAACGCCGAGGGTCCGGAGGGCCGTTTCGTTTCGTTGGGCACGGCGCCTCTTTTCCATGGACGGCTCGATGGCGAACCACGCCTCTTCTAGCACGAATGCGCTGCCCGGGGCAGGAATTCGAAGCGCAGCAGAAGCTGCCGGGCCTGCGTAGAATCCGAGGCTGCCGCCCTCCCGTGATCCGGCCTAGCCTTTTTCCTGCCAGCCCCCCGCTGACCAGGATTGCCGCGCGTCCGGAAGCGCGGCACCCCTGCCCGTGGTCCGTGATCCTCGGACCTCCCCCGTCCGGCAGGCGGGCCACGGGGACTAGGCGGGATCAGCTTACCGGAAAGGTTTTCCGCCATGCAGTCCAAACGGAACTCGCTCGAGGACTCCATCAGTCGACAATCGGTCGAGCTTCTCAACACGCATCTCGCTGCCGCTATCGACCTCAAGGGGCAGGTGAAACATGCCCACTGGAACATCGAGGGGCCGGCCTTCTATGGCTTGCACACGTTGTTCGATCTTGTCGCATCGGTTGTCGACGCCTTCACGGATCAACTGGCGGAGCGTGTCCGCGTTCTTGGGGGGGCTGCGGGAGGGACGATCCAGAACGCGATGTCCCGGTCCTTTCTGGCGCCCTATCCAAAGCAGGTTGAGGACGAGGCGAAGCATGTTTTCGTGATCTGCGGCGCCCTTGCGACCTTCGGAGAATCCGTGCGCGGCGCCGCTGCGCGCGCGGCGTTGATCGGCGATGCCGGCACTTCCGATCTGTTCGTGGAAATCCTGCGCAACGTCGACCAGCAGCTCTGGCTTGTCGGGTCCCATTCCCCTCCAAAGGCATGACAGAGACCCCCGTCGACGGCCAGCTCGATCATTGGGTCAATGAAGGCGGTGCCAGTGGCCCCCGACAGCACGCCCGGAGCCTGAACATCCTGATCATCGAGGATGATGCCATGATCGCGATGCTCTATTCCGAACTGCTCTCCCAGAACGGCCACCATGTCTGCGGCATCGCCAGTACGGAGAACGACGCGGTTGCCATGGCCGAGCGCCTGCTCCCCGAGTTGATCATTGCTGATCTGGGATTGCGGGAAGGGAGTGGCACGATGGCGATCCGGAGGATCACGCGCGACCGCATCGTCCCCCATCTCTTCGTGACAGGCTCCGCCATCCATCCTGGAAAGACGCGGGATCCTGCGGGGATGCTGCGGAAGCCCTTCAATGAAGACCAGCTTCTGGCCGCAATCGCGCTGGCCATCACCGGAGCATTGTCACAAGAAAATCAGCTCGCCGCTGACAGGGCCGGCGGCTAGCCGGATCGGATGGGCAATGCCCGCATTTCCCGCCATTTCAAAGCCACTTCAATCAGGAGCGACACCTCTCATCCAGACCAGCATTCAAGGAGCCTCGCGCCGCCGCACTCACAGAGTGGCGTCAACTTTGCGCGGCCTGATCCATATCGGGGCAGGGGGCATTTCGAGACTTTTTTGGTTGGTTTGACGGTGCCGAGAGCGGCAAACCGGATTGCGGGAACGACGGCACGAGCATCTTCTCTCTGCTCGGCCCGTATCCTGGTTGCTACGCCGGTTCAAGGTGCCGCGGCGGCCTCCAGCCATTGTCCTAGGCCTGTCGCCAGGCCATCGAGCACCGCGCGGATGGCATACGCGTGCTTTTGGTCCTCATGGACCGCGAGCCAGCAATCGAGCTTGATTTCGATCTCTCCGGGCAGGACGGGCACAAGCTCGGGCTCGTGGCGGGCCATGGCCTTCTGGATCATTCCGATCCCGAGCCCCGCGCGGATCGCCATGACCTGTGCAACATCGGAATCCACCCGGAATGAGAAAATCTCGCGCGAAATCGGCAGCGTGCCACCGACCACCGCGCGGGCAGAATGATCATCACGGTCAAAGCCGATAATGTGGTGTCGCGTGAGTTCACTCAGGGTCGCAGGCACGCCGAACCTGGCCACATAATCGCGATGCGCATGAAGCCCCAGCGCAACCTGCCCGATGCGGCGGGCCACAAGCCCCTCCTGCTTCGGGCGTGCCATCCGCACGGCAATGTCTGCGTCACGGCGCAGCAGGTCTTCGTTGCGATTGTTGAGGGCAAGTTCGAAGATAATTGTGGGAAATCGTGTCTGGATCTCGGCGAGAATCGACGGCAAAACGAAGGTGCCCATGATCTCACTGGCCGAAATCCGCACCGTGCCGCGCGGCTGCCGGGCATCCCCACCGGTGGTCGCGGCACGTTTGAGGGCTGCGAAGGCTGTTTCCATCGCTTCTGCATGAGGAACAAGGCTGCGTGCTGCTTCCGTGGGGACAAGCCCGCCCGGCGAGCGCGTGAAGAGCGCGATGCCTAGCCCCGCTTCCAGTTCATCGATATGCCGGCCTATGGTGGGCTGGGTGAGCCCTGTCGCGCGGGCAGCCGCCGAGAGACTGCCGCGTCGGATGACGGCGAGAAACGAGCGCAGCAGGGTCCAATCCACAAACTCGATCATACAAAAATCTATAGTCGCTCAAAAAACTTATGCAATTCTCGTTTGATGATGGGCGCGGCATGGTGGGGTCAGAAACGGAGCAACCCATGTCCCATCCTTCTCCCGGAACAGTCCTTGTCCTCGGCCTCACCGGTGCCATCGGCCTCGGCATTGCCAGCACGCTCGCCTCGCGGGGCTGGTCGATCCGCGCGTTGACGCGACGCCCCCCCGGCAACTGCCCGGTCTTGCCCTTCCCGGTTGAGTGGCGGCACGGCGATGCGCTCGATTCCAACGCAGTTGCCGCAGCTGCGGAAGGCGTCGCGCTCATCATCCATGGCGTGAATCCACCGAGCTACCAGCGTTGGCGCGAGGATGGCCTGCCCATGCTTGCGAACACCATCGCCGCCGCTGAAAAGGCGAGTGCGACCATCCTGTTCCCGGCCAATGTCTATGTCTTTTCAGAAGCTTCGCCCCAACTTGTTGATGAGAGGACGCCCCGCCAGCCCACCACGCGGAAAGGCAAGGTGCGGCTCGAGATGGAGCAAATGCTCGAGGAAGCCGCGACAAGGCGCGGCGTGCGGGTGATTGCCCTGCGTGCCGGAGATTTCTTCGGGCCGGGCGTAACGAACTCATGGTTCGCGCAGGCCTTGGCGAAGGGGGGCCGTTCCGCCAAGGTCGTTCGGACGCTCTCGCCGGCGGGTATCGGCCATGCCTGGGCCTATCTGCCGGACCTTGCAGAGACCTTTGCGCGCCTTGTGGATCGGCGTGCGGAACTGCCTGCCTTCACGCTGCTGCCTTTCGGCGGCCATGCCGATCGAACCGGGCGCATGATGGCCGAAGCGGTACAGAGGGGGCTGGGCCAGCCCGCGCGAACCGTCCGACCTTTTCCCTGGGTCATCCTATGGCTTGGCGCACCGTTCGTCGCCTTCTTTCGCGAGGCGTTGGAGATGACCTGGCTCTGGAAGACGACCCTTCTGCTCGACAATACCGCGCTCCGCCGCCTGATCGGCGAGGAACCGCATACACCGCTAGACGAGGCCGTGAAGGCCGCGCTGGCACCGACCGCCTGACCCCCAATCCCTGAGGACCAAAACCATGACACCCGCATTCCCAGCGGCGCCGATGTCGCGCGCTGAAACCCTCGCCCTTGTGTCGCTTGTGCTGGCGCAGGTCGTGCTCTTCCTTGTCCCGCTCGTTGTGCTTGGTGGAGCCATCGGCTGGCCTGCGAGCCTGCGGCTGCCTGCATCCGAGGCCCTGCCGCTCATCCATCGTAACGCCGTTGCCGTGCAGGTCGGCTATGTTGGCTATCTCCTTACCGCTGTGGCGATGCTACCGCTGGCGCTGGCTTTCCGGCGTCATGCGCAGGCGCTGGGTGTCACGGGGCTCCTGGTTGATACGATGGCGGCGCTCGGCATCGCCGCTGCCGTGCTCAAGACGCTGGGCATCGTGCGGTGGCTGATCGCGATGCCCGCGCTCGCAGCCTTGCATGATGGAATGACCGATCCCGCGATCCGCATGATGGCAGAAGTGAACTACCTCGCGCTCAATGGCTATGCCGGCAGCGTTGGGGAATTGCTGGGCGTGCAGCTCTTCTCCGGCCTGTGGCTTATTCTGCTTGGCATCACGTTGAGGCAAACGGGCCTGCGTTTCCATGGCATCGCGGCAGTAGCGCTTGGCCTCGGCTTCACGGCGATGGCTGCCCGCACGCTTGTGCCCGCTGTCAACGCGCTGGGCGCGGTGCTGCCGCCGTTCGGGCTCGCCTGGTATCTTCTGCTGGCCATTTCGCTTTGGCGGCAGGGCTTGAGTTCGAAGATCTGAGTCTCAGAGAAGGCCGCGCGCCATCTCGGGAGAGATTGCGAGCGGCCTTTCCCGTCACGTCGTTCTGGAGCACGTCTTTGCGAGCGCGGCGTTGACATCACGCATGAGACGGTGCGGTTCTGGTGGAACCGGTTCGGAACGATCTGCGCGGCGGAGATCCGGTGCGGTCGTGTCCAGGCGATGTGGCATTTCCGGCATCGGCGTCGGCATCTCGACGAGGTTTTCGTGAAGATCAACGGCGTGAAGCACGATCTCTGGCGCGCCGTCGACCACGCGCTTCAGGCGCTGGAGTGCTTCCTGACCGGTGCGCGTCCCGCGGTACTGAGACCCCGACGACAGGCTTCCTAGCCCCGGAACTGGCGGGCTTCCTCGATCAGCCAATGCGCGAGCCTCTCGGCACCGGCTGTCAATGGGCGCTCGGAAGGGATCAGCAGCCAGCAGGCGGAGACGCTGTCAAACCCGAACCCGTCGGGGTTGATTAACTTGCCTGCCTCCAGCTCGTCCCGGACAAAGCAACGCGGCAGGAGTGCAGCGCCGAGCCCGGCCGCTGCAGCCTCGATGATCACCGAGAAATAGCCGTATCGGATCGTATGCGCAGGCACGGCGCCCCGCATCCCGTTGAGTTCGGTAAACTCCGCCCAGAGCGCAGGCATCTGGAAATGCTGCAGCAGGGTGAGTTGCTGGATCGCGCTGATCTCGGTCAGCCCGCCGATCCTGTCGAGATAGGCCGGCGCGGCAACAAGGACAATCTCGCGGCCGAAAAGATAATGAGGATCGAAGCCAGGCCATGGGCCGGCCCCGAAACGGATGTCGATATCCGGTTCCTCCGTCTCGTTCTCGGAGACATAATTCGTGAACTGGACATCGATTTCCGGATGCCGGGCCGCAAAGTCAGGGAAACGGCGCATCAGCCACCGCTCGCCGACAATCGCGATCATATGCAACCGGACCGGCGCCCGCCGTGTGGCGATGCGCTCCGACAGCCGCCGGGCGCCGCGCTCGAGCTGTTCCAGCGCCGCCTCGGCATAGGGCCGGTAGATCGCTCCGGCCTCGGTCAACTGCAGCCCTTGCGGTTCGCGCTCGAACAATGCGAGACCGAGATGGGCTTCCAGCAGGCGAACCTGCTTCGAAACTGCGCTCTGCGTAAGACGAATGGCCGCAGCAGCGCGCGCCGTCGAACCATATCGTGCAACCGCGAGATAGGCCCGGACGGCCGAAACGGGAGGGTACATGCCGCGCCTCGATGGGTAGTCCATTTCGGACTAGCGTACGGGAAATCATTTCGTTTGCCCAGCCGGGGTCCAGGTGACACCTTCACCGGGAAGGAAGGTGCGATGACGAACCAGCCGGCAAGATTATGGGGAGGAAGGTTCCGCAAGGCACCGGATCCCAGCCTGATGCGGCTTTCGAGCGCGGGGATCGCGCATCAGCGCCTCATTCCGCAGGATATTGCCGGCAGCCTCGCCCACGCAGCGGAACTCGAACGTGCCGGCTTGCTGACGCTGGAGGAACAGCGCGTTATCAGCCAAACGCTGGAAGCGATGCGGAACGAATATCTCGCGGGCCTGCTCGTCATCGGCCCGGGCGACGAGGACATCCATACTTTCCTGGAACGGGTGCTGGTCGAGCGTCTTGGCGCGACCGGGGCCAAATTGCGGGCCGGGCGTTCGCGGAACGATCAGGCCGCCAACAATCTCAAGCTCTATCTTCGCCAGGAGACACCACGCCTGGTGCTGCTGATGGGCGAGCTGGCAGAGGCCCTGGCGATTCAGGCCGGCCTGCATGCCGCTGCTGTGGCGCCGGGCTTCACCCATCTCCAGTCAGCACAGCCCGTGACCTTCGGCCATTGGCTGATGGCCCATGCGCAGCCCTTGCTGCGCAACATCTCCCGCCTGCAGGACTTCCTCGCCCGGACCGGAGAATGCCCTCTCGGCGCCGCAGCTCTGGCAGGATCCGCCATCGCGCTGTCACCGGCCCTTTCTGCCCGGCAACTGGGCTATGCCGGCCCGGCGGAGAACTCGGTCGATGCCGTCTCCGCGCGGGATCATGTCGCGGAGTTCCTGTTCGTTGCAGCGATGACGCTGACCGACCTTTCCCGCCTCGCCGAAGAGATCACGCTCTGGGTCTCCCGGCAATTCGGCTGGATCGAGTTGGACGATGCCTTTGCCACCGGCTCCTCGATCATGCCGCAGAAGAAAAATCCGGACATTGCCGAACTCTCCCGGGGGCGCGCGGCACGGTTGATCGGCGATCTGGTCGCGATGCTCGGAGCTATCAAGGGACTACCGCTCGCCTACAATCGCGATCTGGCCGAGGACAAACGCGCCGCCTTCGACGCGATCGATGTGCTGGACGAGGTGCTGCCGGCCCTGACCGGCCTTGTGCGGACCATGACGGTAAGGACCGAACGCCTCCGGGCGCAGGCCGGCGAGGGATTCTCGCTCGCCACCGAGGTGGCCGATTATCTCGCCCGCAAGGGCGTGCCCTTTGCCGAGGCCCACGAGATCACTGGAACGCTGGTGCGCCATTGCGAAAGCATCGGCCTTGCGCTCGAAGCCCTTTCGCCGGCGGAACTTGCTTCTGTCGATCCGCGGCTCGGCGCCGATCTTCAGGCCCATCTTTCGCTGGATGCCGCGATTGCCGCCCGCTCCGGGCATGGCGGGACGGCCCCGGAGCGCGTGCGCGAACAGATCGCGACTGCACGAGCCAGGCTGGCCGCCGCACGGGCTTGGGCCGAAGGCAAAGAGGGGGAGGTGACCTGATGGGCGGCGACTCTGCGGCAAGGCCTGCCCCGACCGAACTCGAGCGCCTTGCCGGGCTTACGATCGTTCCGCATCGCTATTATGGTCGCTGGGTGGCGGCTGCGATCATTCTCCTGCTCTTCGCCTGGGTCGTGAAGGCTTTCGCGGAAGGCCAGATCGCCTGGAAGGTTGTCGGACAGTTCCTCACCGCGCCAGCCATTCTCAATGGCCTTGTCAACACCGTGATCATGACAGCCTGCGCCATGGCCCTCGGCATCGTGCTCGGCGTGCTGTTCGCGATCATGTATATGTCGCCCAACCCGGTGCTCCGGGGGTCGGCCCTGTTCTACATCTGGTTCTTCCGCGGTACGCCGCTGCTCCTGCAATTGCTGCTCTGGTTCAACCTGGCGCTGGTCTTCCCGCGGATCGGCATACCCGGGCTGATCGAGTTCCGGACCATCGATGTCATCACGCCCTTCGTCGCCACCCTGCTCGGGCTTGGCATGAACCAGGGCGCCTACACGGCCGAAGTTGTCCGATCCGGCATCCTGTCGGTCGATCTTGGCCAGACAGAGGCGGCAAAATCCATCGGCATGAACAGGCTCACCACGTTGCGGCGGATCATCCTTCCGCAGGCGATGCGGGTCATCATCCCGCCTGTCGGCAACGAATTCATCTCGATGGTCAAGTTGACCTCGATAGCCAGTGTCATCCAGTATTCGGAAATCCTCCGCAATGCGCAGACCATCTATTACGCGAATGCCCGCGTCATCGAGCTGCTGATCGTGGCGGCGATCTGGTATCTCGCCGTGGTCACGCTGCTGCAGGTCGGGCAGTTCTTCCTCGAACGCTTCTTCTCACGGGGCCGCGGCGAGCGTCGCATCCGGCAAAAGGTCGGCCGGAACAAGGCTGCGGGAGGCCAGGCATGACCATGCCGCCGGCCCCCATCGTGGTTGCCCATCAGGTCACCAAGCGTTTCGGTTCCCTCCAGGCGCTTGACCGCGTTTCGCTGAGCATTGCCCCCGGCACCGTCCAGTGCATCATCGGCCCCTCCGGCTCCGGGAAATCCACGTTCCTGCGTTGCCTGAACCAGCTCGAGAAGATCGATTCCGGCGCCATCCTGATCGATGGTGAACTGATCGGCTATCGCCGGGTCGGCGATACGCTGCGCGAATTGTCCGATGCCGAAATTGCGCGTCAGCGGTTGGCGACCGGCATGGTTTTCCAGCGGTTCAACCTGTTCCATCATATGACCGCGCTCGGAAACATTATCGAAGGTCCGGTCACTGTCTTGCGGCGCCCGCGCCGCGTGGCGGAGGAGGAGGCCATGGCCCTGCTGGCCCGGGTTGGCCTGAGCGACAAGCGCGATGCCTATCCGATTGAAATGTCCGGCGGCCAGCAGCAGCGGGTCGCGATTGCCCGGGCACTGGCCATGCGCCCCCGCATCATGCTTTTCGACGAACCGACCTCCGCTCTGGATCCGGAACTGGTGGGCGAGGTTCTGGCGGTGATGCGTGATCTTGCCCGGTCCGGCATGACGATGATTGTCGTGACCCATGAACTCGGCTTTGCCCGAGAGGTTGCACATGATGTGGTGTTCATGGATTGCGGCCAGATCATCGAACAGGGCCCGCCGGCGCAGGTTCTTCTCAGCCCGCAGCAGGCCCGAACGCGGGAATTCATTTCGGCTGTCCTCTCCTGAACCCCAACCATAAAGGAATCTCCCCATGCGCAGACTGATCCTCGCTTCGGCCCTTGTGGCCCTGGCCAGCCCGGCCGCCCTCGGACAGTCCCTGCCGGACCGTATCAAGGCGGCTGGCAAGCTGGTGATCGCAACCCAGCCGAACTACGCGCCTATCGCCTACAAGGATCCGGCCAACAACACCCTGACCGGCTTCGACATCGAGCTTGGTGAGGCAATTGCTGCCGAACTCGGCGTCAAGGTGGAATGGCAGGAAACCGCCTTCGCTCAGATGTTGCCGTCGCTCCAGACAGGCCGCGCCGATATGGCCATGGCTGGCATGAGCGATCTGCCTTCGCGCCGCGAAGTGGCGGATTTTGTCGATTACATGGTCTCTGGAGCGCAATTCTATACGCATTTCTCGCTGAAGGATCAGATCAAGACCCCGGAGGATCTCTGCGGCAAGAGCGTCGGCGCTTCCCGCTCAACCAATTGGCCGCAGCAGATTGGCGAGTGGAGCCAGGCCAATTGTGTGGCCAAGGGCAAGCCGGCTATCACGGTCGTCGGCACCGAAGGCTCTGTCGATGCCCGCAACCAGATCAAGACCCAGCGGCTGCAGGGTGGGGTCCAGGGTTCGGAAACGATGTCCTATTTCCAGAAGCTTGAACCCGACACCTATGTCCCGCTGGGCCTCCCCTTCACCCAGTCGCTTGTGGGGATCCCGGTCGCGAAGACCGAGGAGGGCGCCAGGCTGCGCGATGCAGTCAAGGGTGCGATCGAGCGGCTCCAGGCCAAGGGCACCTATGATGCCCTGATCAACAAATACGGACTGATCAACAACGGGCTTAAGCCGCCGTCGATCAACCAGGGCAAGTGAGGCCGTCAGGGCCGTGTCAGATGGACGTGGCGACAGCCTCCACAAATCAAGGGCAGCTATCACCCGGCAACAGGCGTCAATGTCCGGCCGATGCAACGCCCAGATAGCGCTGCTGCATCGGCAGATCGGCCATCAGCACGGCTGCCGTGGTGCTGGCTGCGATACGGCCGTTGAGCATGATCTCCACGCGATCGCAAACCGCGGTTGCCAATGCCAGCTTCTGTTCAACGAGCAGCAGGCCAATCCCGTCTTTCGACAAGGCCCGGAGGACATCGATGAGGTGATCGACAATGACAGGAGCAAGCCCTTCCGAGGGCTCGTCCATGATGACATAGCGGGGGTTGGCGAGCAGGGCGCGGGCGATGGCGAGCATCTGCTGTTCGCCGCCTGAAAGCTGGGTGCCGCCATTGCCCTTGCGTTCAGCGAGGCGCGGAAACGTTTCATAGACGCGCGCAAGGGTCCATGCGCCACCCTTTCCAGTGCTGGCGAGGCGCAGATGCTCGTCGACCGTGAGCGAAGGAAATGTCCGCCGCCCCTGCGGGACAATGGCGATGCCGTGTCGGGCGATCTTGTAGGATGGCAGGCGGCTGACCTCTTGGCCTTCCATCCGGATGCTGCCGGCGGACGCCTTTGTCAGCCCGACAATGGCCTGGCACAGCGTGGTTTTGCCCATGCCGTTGCGACCGACAATGGCAACCGGCGCGAGGCCAAAGGCCAGGGATACCCCCTGCAAGGCATGAGCCTGTCCATAATGGACATTGAGATCCGAGATTTCGAGAATGGTACGGTCAGCCATGGCCCTGCCCCAGGTAGATCCGGTTGACGACGGGGTTGCTCGTGATCTTGTCAGGTGTTTCCTGCACAACGATCTCGCCATCCTTCATCACGGTCACCATGTCCGAAATGGGCAAAGCCACATCCATGTCATGCTCGATCAGGATCAGCGTGATGTCACGCGGCAGATCCTTCAGCATCTGGTTCAGTTCCGGTCGTTCGGCGGGCGAGAGTCCGGCAGCGGGTTCGTCCAGCATGAGCAGCCGCGGCTGGCACGCCAGCGCCATGCCCAGTTCCAGCTGCCGCCGTTGGCCATGTGACAGCGTGGCAACTTCCGCGTCTGCCCGGTGTGCAAGTCGGACCCGCTCCGCCAGTTCGCGTGCCCGGGTGACATCTTCGCCTCCAGCGCCGGAGGGTAGCATCGAAAACCTCCCCTTCCTGGCGCCCCGGATTGCGACCAGCAGGTTGTCGAGGACGCTGAGGCCAGTGAAGAGCAGGGATGTCTGATAGGTCCGGCCAATCCCGATGCGGGCCCGGTGCAAGGCTGGCCTTCGGGTCAGATCCTCGCCAAAGGCAATGATTTGTCCGGATGTCGGTGGAAAATCACCGCAAACAAGGTTGAACAGGGTCGTCTTGCCGGCGCCATTGGGGCCAAGGATGGCATGTCGCTGGCCCGGGGGGACCTTGAGGGAAACACCTTTGACAGCATGCAACGCGCCGAAGCGTCTTCCGACATCCTGGAGTTCGAGTGCATTGCCCATGGCGGTTATTCCTCCCCGGTTGTGAAGGGGGGATGGCGAAATCCTCGCCATCCCCAGTCGGCCCGTTATTGCGGCGGGCAGGACGGGTTGTCGCGCGAGGGGGAACCCAGCGCGAGGAACTCGGCACGGGGCATGCCATAGGTCTGCGTGACATTGTCGAAACGTTCGACCTGCGTCGTGAACAACTGCCCGTTGCGATCAACAACGCGCCGGATGAAGTTGCTGGCAATCGCCTGCCGGTTATCGTCCAGCCGAACCTTGCCACCCATGGGGGTCGGAACCTCAAGCTTGGCGAGGGCGGCCTGGAACGCCTGCTGGTTGCTGGAGAGGTCGCCCTTGACCTGTTCCAGCGCCATGAGCACGGCGCGTGCGGCGATGTAGTAATGCACCGCATTGATCGATGGCGCTGCGAAGCCGTCCGGGAAGCGCTTCTTGTACCTGTCGACAAAGGCCTTCCAGGTAGGATCGTCGCTGTCATCGACGATGGGGCCGGCGGAGATAAGATTATTCAGCAACCGGCGATGCGGGCCACGCGCCGACATCACCACCTGGTCAACCGTTACAGGACCTGCGATCAACGGTTGCTGCCCGCCCGCCTGGGCATATTGGGTCAGGAAGGCGAGCGCGTCCGTACCGCCATGGATTACGAGCACCGCATCGGCATTCTTGGGGATGCTGGCAATCGTGGACGCGAAATCGGTGGTTCCTAGAGGCGACCAGAGTTTCGTGACCTTGCCGCCGAGCTTGCAGAACTCCTGCATGAAACCGAAGACCTGCGCGTAGGGGAAGGCATAATCGCCTCCGACCATCGCAACATGACGGGCATTCATGGTCTTGTAGGCATAGGTGCCGAGCCCGGCGATCCACTGCATACCGTCGCCATTGAAGCGGAAGAAATTGGGCGAAACATCGCGAAGCGTGGTGTCTGCCGCTGCGGACTGGCCATTCACGATCGTGTTGCCGGTCAATGTGCGTGAATAATCACGCAGCGCCATGCCTTCGGCGCCGGACAACGGCCCGATGATGATGTCCACCTGGTCCTGTTCGATCAGCTTCCGAGCGCGAGCGAGAGCCACATCAGCCTGTGCGTTCGAGCTCTCCCTGACCCATTCGATCTTCTTCCCGGCAACCGTGAAATTCACTTCCTCGAAGGCCATCGTGAGGGCGCGGACTGCATCCTGCCCCCCTGTGGCAAACGGCCCTTCGAGCGTCTTGATCGATCCGATCCGGATCACGCCGCCCTGCTGGGCAAAGGCTGGAGCCACGAATGCCGCAGATGCGGTCACTGCAAGCGCGGCCGCTGCCCTTCTTGTTATCAATCCCTTGAACATTCTCGTCTCCTCTACCCAAGATCGTCTCCCGTCTTCTCGTCCCAGCCGCTGTGGGAGACGCTTCGCGGCTGTGAAACCGGATCAGAGCGGCGGTGCGCCCGCTCTCGGTTTTCGCGCAAAGCCCTCACGAAGGCGGCGGACCATGCCGAGCGCTCCATCGGGCGAAATGAGAACAATCGACAGAAAGACCGCGCCGATCAGCGTGTTGAAGCGGTCGCGGTCGTAGATGGATGCGGCGAATGTGTCGAAGATCGCGAAAAGCAGCGCGCCGATGAACGCGCCGATGGGATGGCCCAGCCCCCCGATGACGCTGATGATGAGCAGGTTCATTGTCGCGCCGAGACCGATCGAGCCGGGCGAGATTCCGATATTGTAGATTGTGGCGAGCACGCCCCCGCATCCGGCGATAAAGCCGGCGATCCCGAACGCAACAATGCGATGCAGCATTACATTGTAGCCCAGCGCGGACACGCGGCGCGGATTGTCGCGGATGCCCTGCAAGGCGAGGCCAAAGGGCGTCCGGACGAGGAAGATCACGCCGAGATAGAGCGAGAGCGCGGTCGCGGAGGCGATGGCGTAGAACAGGATGGGATCGCGGAACTTCCGGCCCAAGAGATCGGGGCCGAGAACGTTGCGAATGCCTTCATATCCGTTGAACCAGTCGATATTCGTCTCGACGAAGCGATAGAAGCCGACCGCCAGCGCCAGCGTGATCATCAAGAGGTAGATGTCGTTGGTGCGGGCCGAGATGGCACCGACCGCCAGGCCCGCCAGCACGGCTGCTCCGAGCGCAAGCAAGATTGCAACGGGATAGCCGAACCCCCCGATAATGACCGGGACAGCGCCTTGCACCGTGATCGCCAGAACATAGCCGGCAACGCCGGCAACCATCATCTGCGCGAGGCTGACAAAACCCCCGTAGGTTGCGAGAAAGGTCAGGGACAGGGCGATGATCCCGTAGATGAGCGCCCGGGCGAAGATGTTCCCGATCCAGAACAGGGCCTGGTTCTCGGGCAGCATCGCCCGAAGCGCCAGCGGAGCCAGCACCAGAATGGCAAGGCCGATGCCCCCGGCCCTAAGAAGCGTCCGTGCCAGGTTCATCGCGCACGCCCCATGATGCCCTGCGGCCGGAGTGCCAGCACAATGACCATGATCAGGAAGGTCAGGATGACAGAGTAGGTCGGGAACAGGGCCTGCCCGATCTGTTCAGCCAGCCCGACGAGCAGCGCGCCGATGGCCGTGCCGGCTATCGATCCCATGCCGCCGACAATCACCACAACCAGCGCAGTCAGCAGAAACCGTGCATCCACACCCTGGGCCAGGGGTTGTGCCGTTGCGCCGATCACTCCACCCAGCCCTGCCAAGGCCGCCCCGAGAGCGAAAACGGCGACAGCGACGAGGGGGACATTGACCCCCATGGCAGCGAGCATCGGCCGGTCATCCACGCCGGCGCGCACCATGAGGCCAATACGCGTGCGATTGAGCAGCAGCCAGAGCCCGATGCCGACGGCGAGAGCCACGCCGATCTGTACCAGACGGAAGGTCGGGTAATTCCCGATAAGCGGGATCGATGTCGAGCCAAACAACGCATCGGGCGCAAAGAACTGCCGCGGCGTTCCCCCGAAGCGTGCAAGCAGTTGATCGGCAACAATGATCGAGAGCGCGATGGTCACCAGCGCCTGCCGGAGCTCCTGGCCCTGCATCCAGCCAAGCAGGGCCGTCTGCATCAGGATGCCGAAAAGCGCTGCCGCCGCCATGCCGACCAGGATCGCGACGTACCAGGCGTACCAGAGGTCACGGTCATAAAGCGGCTCGAAGACCGCATAGCCGATATAGGCGCCGATCAGATACAGTGATCCATGCGCCATGTTCACGGTGCGCATCAGCCCGAAGATCAGCGAAAAGCCGGATGCCACGATGAAATAGAGGGCGGCCAGCGTCAGCCCGTTGAGAACGACCGTTGCTGCGGTTGCGCCTGTCATGGCCGCACCTCGCCACACCGGGAAGGAACGCGCGGCGTCGCCATCACTCGGCCGCCTTGGCATAGCCGACATTGCGGCCGCCATAACGACGCACCCGGATGTTCGCCTGCTCGGCATGGCCGTAGAAGCCTTCGAGCACGCAAAGACGCGAACAATATTCGCCGATCAGTGCCGAAGCCTCATCGGTCATCACCTTCTGATAGGTGCAGGTCTTGATGAATTTTCCGACCCAGAGTCCGCCCGTATACCGAGCAGCCTTGCCCGTTGGCAGCGTGTGGTTGGTGCCGATTACCTTGTCGCCGAACGCGACATTGGTTCGGGGGCCGAGGAACAAGGCGCCGTAGTTTCGCATGTTCTTGAGGAAATAATCCGGGTCACGCGTCATGACCTGGACATGCTCGGAAGCGATCCGGTCCGCCTCGCGCACCATGTCCTCATCGGAATCACACAGGATCACCTCGCCGTAATCACGCCAGGAAACGGAGGCATATTCGGCGGTGGGGAGAATTTTCAGCAGCCGGTCGACTTCTTCCATCGTCGCGCGGGCAAGCTTTTCCGAGGTCGTCAGAAGGACGGCCGGCGTGTTGAAGCCGTGTTCAGCCTGCCCGAGCAGATCCGTTGCACAGATTTCCGCGTCGACGCTGTCATCCGCGATGACCAGGGTTTCCGTGGGGCCCGCGATCAGATCAATGCCAACACGCCCGAAAAGCTGGCGCTTGGCTTCCGCCACATAGGCATTGCCCGGACCAACAATGACCGAGACCGGCGCGATACTCTCGGTGCCGATACCCATTGCGGCGATCGCCTGTACACCGCCGAGGGAATAGATCTCGTCAGCGCCACCGAGATGCATCGCCGCCACGACCGCCGGGGATGGCTTGCCCTGGAAGGGCGGCGACGCGGCGATAACGCGCGGCACACCGGCGACCTTGGCCGTCACAACGCCCATATGCGCCGAGGCCACGAGCGGATACTTGCCGCCCGGAACATAGCAGCCGACACTCTCGACCGGCATGTTTCGATGGCCGAGAATGACGCCCGGGAGGGTCTCGACTTCCACGTCCTTCATCGAGTCGCGCTGGATCCGCGCAAAGTTGCGCACCTGCGCCTGGGCGAACCGGATATCGTCGAGATCCCGTTTGGAGACTTGCGACAGGCAGGCCTCGATGTCCTGCTCGCTGAGCCGGAAGGAGGCCGGGGCCCAGTTGTCGAACCGTTCCGAAAGGTCCCGGAGCGCCGCATCCCCGCGCGTTTCCACGGTTTCGAGGATTCCCGTCACCGTTTCGCGCACCTTGTGGGCGTCAGCAGAATTCTGTTCCGGCGTGCGGCCGGTCTTCAGATGGCGTGCCATGAGCCATTCCTCTGGGTCTGGACAAAAGGGACAAAGTGTCGGGGCTGGGTGGCTTGCCGGCGTCAGCCGACAGCCCCTGTTGCGGTCACGATCCGGACCTTCGAAGTGTCGCGTCCCTCGTGCTGCTCGGCGGGCAAGCCGGCCGCATAGTCGTTGCGAACGCCCTCGGGGGCGGTCGGAACCGGCGGGAAATCCCACCAGCCGACAACGTTCGACGCAGCAATGGAAACATCCCGCGTGATCGGCACTTCGATGAGGGCCGGCATATTCGCTGCAAGCGCCTTGGCAATGGTCGGCGCGATATCGGCAACAGCCTCGATACGCTTGCCGAACTCGAAGCCGAACGATTTGGCAAGGGCAACAAAATCCACCGAATAGGGCTCGCCATTGCCGCGATGCTGGAACTCGGAAATGATATTCCGGCCCATCAGCGCGTTCTGGCCATCACGGATGGAAATGAACCCGGAATTGTTCAGGACCAGGAACAAGACCGGGATGTTGTAGGCGACGCAGGTCGCGAGTTCCTGCATGCACATCATGAAATCGCCATCGCCGATGATGCAGACCACGGGCGTATCCCGCTTGGCCAGCTTGGCGCCGATGGCCGCCGGCAGCGCGAAGCCCATCGGCGAATAGCTGCCGGGCGTGATATGGGTGCGCGGTTCGTAGATCGGAAAATCCTGCTTCACCGAACTCTGGGGGTGCCCCGAGCCGACGGTGACAATGCCGTGCCGCGGCAGCGCCTTGCGAAGTTCCTTCAGCGCGGTCAGCATCGTGGTCGGGATCTTGTTGTGGTTGCGACGCGGCTTCTGGATCGCGTCCCACTCCTTCCAGAGCCTCGCCAGTTCGTCATGATAGGCGCTGCGGCTGCCAAGCGCCTTCTTGGCCTGCGCGGGAGAGATCTCGGCCAGCATGTCCTCGAGCACGAGGCTGATATCGCCAACGACACCCACTTCCGCCGGATAGTTCTTGCCGATCTCGCGCGGATCAATGTCCACATGGATCAGCTTGGAATCGGGAATGGAGAAGCTCACGCCTTTCCGCCAGGAAGAGGCCGACCAATCCGTGAAGCGGCAGCCGAGGGACATGACGACATCGGCGCTGGAGGCCAGTGTATTGCCCGTCAATGAGCCGGGCCAGCCGACAGTGCCCGCATTCATCGGATGGTCTTCGGGCAGGGCGCCCTTGCCGTTCCAGGTGAAGACGACGGGAATGCCGAGCCGTTCGACCAAGATCCGCAGGGCAGGGCTGGCATTGGCCGTGATGACGCCGCCGCCGGCGACGATGCAGGGCCGCTTTGCCGAGAGCAGCAGCTTGACCGCGGCTTCGATTGCCCTGGCATCCGCGCGGGGTTTGCCCACGGGAATGCGCTTGGACAGTTCGGCCACGTCGATATCGGTCTCGGCGACCTGCACATCCATCGGGATTTCGATATGAACCGGGCCCGGACGCCCCGTAACCATGGCGTTCCATGCGCGGTGGAGCACGAAGGGCATGTGATCGGCGCGGATCACATCGAAGGCGCGCTTGGTGATGGGCCGTGTCACCTGAAGGAAATCCGGGACGTTCTCCCGGTCGAGTTCCTGCATGACACCATGCCCACGCATATGGGTGGAGGCGCTGCCGGTAATCAGCAGCAGCGCAGTCGAGTCGCAATGCGCGTTGGCAAGCCCCATGACCGCGTTGGCGGCACCCGGTCCGATCGAGGTGCAGGCGGCAATCGGTTGCCCTGTCACCCGGTAATGAGCATCGGCGATGTGAACCGCCGCCTGTTCGTGCATGGTCTGGATGACGGGAATATCGGAGCCCTTGTCGTTGAAGGCATCCAGAAGGTTCCAGTTCCCATGGCCGGGAAGGCCCGTGATATACGGCACGCCATAGGCCTTCAGTGCCTTGCCAAGGATGTGTCCGACGGTCTTTCCCATATCATGCCCTCCCGGTCAGCGCCGTTGCCAGAGCGGTTGCGAACGGGTCTGGAACCCGCGCTTTCGCCTGTCGACGCGTCTTGAGAAGACAGTATTCAGCCCACCCTCTGATGCGCTAGCCTGCGATACTGAACATCAGCTATACGAGTTACGTATGAGAAACATCGAGATCGAGGCGCTGTCCCTCTTCGTGAAAGCCGCTGAGCTGAAGAGCTTCAGCCGTGTCGGGATCGCCCTCGGGCTGTCGCAGCCGTCGATCAGCCGCCCGATCGCCGATCTTGAGGCGAGGCTCGGCGGGCCGCTCTTCTATCGCACCGGCCGTGGGGTTGGTCTTACCGAGCTGGGCGAAATCCTGCTTCCCAGAGCCCGTGCATTGCTGGAAAGCGCAGAGCAACTGCTTTCCGACGCGCTTGCCCACGGAAAATCGCCGGCGGGCCATGTCACCATCGCAGCGCTACCCTCGATGATGACGGTGCTGGCGCCGGTTCTTTACCGCCGCGTGACCGTGCAAGCTCCTGGCATTCGCCTCAAGATCCTCGAAGGGTTCAGCGACCAGGTCGAACGATGGTTGTCGGACGGGACGGTCGATATCGGCTTGCTCAGCCGTTATCGTGAACCAAAGCCTGGACAGGCCGAGCCGCTGTTTCGAAGCCATCTCGTCCTTGTCCGCGCCGAGGGCGATGCCACGCCCCCTGATGTGATCCGCTTCCAGGATCTCGCCGGGCTTCCTCTGGTGCTTCCCTCTCATCCCAACGGCCTCCGGATCATTCTCGAGGAGACAGCCCGGCGCCTCAATGTCGGGCTTGATGTCGTCATGGAGGCGGATTCGCTCAGCGCCCAATGCGCAGTGGTTCGCCAATGCGGCTGCTATTCCATTATCGCTTCACAGGCGCTCGAGAGCTTCGGTCAGGGCCTCCAGGGCAGTCGGCTGGAGCAGCCGGAACTTGCTCGCTATGCGATAATCAGTGCCACGCAACAGCGGCCCTTAAGCCGTGCAGCACGCGTGGTCTTGCAAGCCATCCGCAATTTCTGGCCGGAGACGACCGCGGTCTCCCTGGCTGACCTCGCCCATGACCTGCGGCGTCTCAAGACAGAGTGATTGCTGGGGTAGCTGGCATCCAGCTGCTGCCATGCCCGCTTTCGGCGCGCATTGGTCTGCCTCCAAGGACCGGAATGGCGGCGCTTTGCTGACCATGAGCCTTGGGACCAGTCATGGGGTCTTGGGACGATTCGCGGAGTCTTGGGACGAGTCATGGCCTCTGCCGCTCGGAACCGGTGCCGAATGATTATGGCCAGCACGAGCTAACGACAGAAATTTCTACCCGCAGCTGGCTCGGACAATGATCTCGGAACAACGGCTTGATAGGTTTTTTGCAAAATCCTGAAGAAATTTCGGGGTATCAAATAAAGCATCCAAAAGTTTTCTGATGCTCTTGATGGAAAAGTCAGTCACAAAATTTTTGAGTTCTGAAAAAATATCTGTCAAAGTTCTTGCGGAAATGTAATATTCAATTCCATTGAAGCTTGCTTGTTTTGCCCGCTTGGGCCGAAGACGGACCGCTTCTGTTTTGCCTGGAATGTTGAGCGCGGCGTCAGCCGCAGTCCTGCTGCCGTAGCGCGTCAAGCGTCTCGGCGACAGGCAGGTCACGGCCATCTCGTCCCGCTCGCTCCTTCCTCCTCTGGAGACATCGGACCATGACGACACGAACAAGGCAGTTCACCGTCCGGTTCTCATCGCCATTCCTCTTGCCCGGTACGGAAGCCGTGCAACCTGCCGGAGAGTACCGCGTCGATCAGGATGAAGAGCTGATTGACCTCCAGACACGGCTCGCTTGGAGACGCGCCGGCGCCTATCTCCATCTCCCTGCCATCAGTCCTGGTGTTCAGACCCGGCAGATGGTGCCGATCACCCCTGCGGACCTCGATGCCGCACTCGAAAAGGATACGACTCAATGAGAAGATCATTCACCGGCCTGCGGTCCGGTTTCCCTGCAACGGAGGTGCAATCGCATCTGTTCGCCGTCGGCCAGGCCGTTCGACGCAAAGGCGGATTTGGAAAGCCATCTTCGCACCTCGACATTTTCAGGATCACCGCAATGCTGCCTGAAAGCCTCGGATCGCTCCACTATCGCATCCGGACCGAAAGCGAGCGCCATGAACGGGTGGCAACAGAAGACGATCTCGAACTCGTCGAAGGCGTGCATCTCGGGATTGTACTTGAAGCGCGAAAAAACCCCCTCGATCAGATCTTCGGGTCCGGTGCTGGCCAGGATGGACGCTTACGCAGCCGGGCATGACTGCGACCCCGAAAAGGCATCCCATGGTCTTCGTGATTGAATTCTTCAGGATCCGACGGACAGATGGCGCGCAAGCTCTCGTGGGACGAGAGAGAGTCGACGCAAACGGTCTCGAAGACGCAATCGGGATCGGCCGCCGGATGGGTCTCTCCCTGCACATGCCGCAAAGTCCGGACGCCTTCGCGATCAGGGATCAGCAGGGCCGACCCCTTCATGCGGAATTGCTCGATGGATCGTTGGATCTGGCGGCCGGGGTGAAGGGCTTCATGGCGCTCTATCAGGGAGTGTGGATGCCGGAATGCTGTGACCTTGAGATCCGGGTTTGGGAAAACGAAGGCGGGTTCATTCCGCTGGCACAGGGCAATCCGCGCGCTTGAGCGAGGGGTTCCTCACAACCCGCAGTATTGTCGGGGGCACCGTCAGTTAAAAATCGGTTTGCTGCTGACGGGGAGGGCGTCTAGCCAGACCGGATGAGCAATGCCCCGCATTTCCGTTATACAAAGACCAGCCCCGAGATCAGCCGTCTCGCGGTGGTGGTTGTTGGCAGTCCATCGCGCGCGCTGGCCAGTGTCCATTTTACGACGCCTGATCCATGCTGGGGCAGGGGACATTCCGAGGCTTTTTGGTTTGTTTGACAGCACCGTTCTGACAATACCGCGTCGGTTCAGCGCATCAACGTAAGGAGTTCCTCGGTGGCTTCACGGAGCTTCTCGATCAGCACGGCTTTGCGCGGCGGAGACACGCGTTCGCTGATGGCCGCAATCGAAAGTGCGGCCAAAGGCTGGATCATCGGGTCGCCGACAGCCATGCCGAGCGCGCCCATGCCGGGGAGAATGTCGCCCGGGTTTTGCGCATACCCGCTTTGGCGCGCTTCCCTTACCCTGCCCGTAAGCCATTCAGGAGAATAGACCGGGTAGGCGGCAAGCAAACGTGCGTTCTTTGCCATGCTCTCCTGAACCAGGGCATCAGGCAGGGCGGCCAGCAGTGCAAGGCTGCCGGCACCTATCCCCAGCGGGCGCCGCGAGCCCACATCCAGCGTGAGCGTGCGGATGGGAAATTCCCCCGTCGCCCGCGCAATGCAGACGGCGCTAAGCCCCTCCCGGATCGAGCAAAAGGCCGTGTCTCCGGTCTGTTCGGCAAGTCGATCCAGAATCGGCTGAACCCGAAACGCCAGCTCCTGTGTCCGGGCATGCTGTGCCATCAGGGTCAGCCGGGAACCAAGCCTGTAGCGGCGGTTTTCCGGACTCTGAAACACAAACCCAACCTCCACCAAAGCAGCCAGCACGCGATGCGTGGTGCCTTTGCCAAATCCGGCCTGCCGGGCGATCTCGGTCAGCATCATGCCCATGGCTTCGCCAGCAGCGAGAATGGTCAGAAGGCGGGCAGCGCGATCGATCGTCGTGATCGAGGCTTCCGACGGCGCCTCATCGTCCTGTTGCTGCGCTTCGCTCATCGCTCCGGATACCTCAACTGGCCTGGCGATCCACCGCTAGCATGGCCGGTGGTTCCTGTCAGGCCTCATGCCGAGGAATAAGTTCCGTATTGCGATACAAAAAATTCTGATATACAGAACGTTGTCATGAGACGGACTGTCACGCTGCGCCGACACCATGAGAGAGACACTCGTTTGGCGTTGAGAGACGAAGCCGCCTTGTAGGGCGCCGGAGGCGGGCTTCAGGCGTCACAATCCCGGCCGGGCTGCTGGGAAGCAGGGTGCTTGCAACCAGAAACGAACGGGAGGAAAAGATATGCGCGATCCATCAAAGGTCGGACCAGTCCTTGACAGGCGTTTCCTGCTTGGCCTCGCTGCTGCAGCGATTGCAGGTGGCAGCTCCGGAGCGCGCGCGCAGGCCGGATATCCTTCCCGCACGCTCACGATCATCGTGCCCTTCGCTGCCGGCGGCGCCACCGATACCCTCGCGCGCCTTATGGCCCAGCAACTGTCTTCACAGCTGGGCGTCAGTGTCATTATCGAAAACAAGCCAGGCGCCGGTGGGTCGATTGCGGCGGGCGCGCTGAAGCAGGCCGGGCCCGACGGGCATACCCTGTTTCTTGGAACGGTCAGCACGCACGGCATCAACCCGACCCTGTACAAGACCTTGCCCTATGACGCCGTGAAGGATTTTGCGCCGATCAGCCGGATCGCCGGCGTGCCGAACGTGCTGGTGGTTTCGCCAAGGCGGATCAAGGCCACCACGGTTGCCGAACTCGTTGCAGAAGGGCAGGCCCGCAAGGAGGGCCTGACATTCGCTTCGTCGGGCAACGGCACCTCGGTGCATCTGAGTGGCGAACTGTTCCGAAGCAAGAGTGCCATCACGATGACCCATGTGCCCTATCGCGGCTCGGGGCCTGCCATGGCGGATTTGGTGGGCGGCGCGGTCGATCTGATGTTCGACAACCTGCCATCCGCCCTTCCGCTCATCCAGTCGGGAACGTTGCGCGCCCTCGGCGTGACCTCTGACGAGCGCGCGCCCCAACTGCCGGCGGTTCCGACCCTGCGCGAGGTGGGATTCCCCGGGATGGGCGGGGAGAGCTGGTTCGCCCTGTTCGCTTTGACGGGAACACCACGCCCGATCATCGAGCGCCTCGCCAGCGAGATCCATGAAGCGTTGGCCAAGCCGGCTCTGAAAGAACGCTTCGCCGCCATCGGCATGACGCCACGCCCGCTGGCAGGACCGGCGCTTGAAGCCTTCATCGCCGAAGAGATCCGGCTATGGGGCGAAGTCGTCCGCGCTTCCGGCGCCTCGGTGCAGTGAACCAAGACCGCTCGCTTCAATCCGGGGCGCATGCCCCCAACGTGATGGAACCCGTTGTGACTGATTTTTCCCCCGCGAAAGTGATCCGCTCCATGCAGGGCGGCCGCGCCATCGGCGAAATGTTGAAGCTGCATGAGGTTGGACCGCTCTTCGGCATGGGCGGCTTCCAGTTGCTGCCATTCTACGAAGCATGCCGCGCGCTGAAATTGAAGCATGCGCTCATCAATGACGAACGTTGTGGTGCCTTCGCCGCCGATGCCTATGCGCGGGTCACCAACCGTCCGGGTGTCGTGGATGCAACCCTTGGTCCCGGCGCGACAAACCTCGTCACGGCACTGGCGGAGTCGCTCAATGCCGGAATCCCGATCATCGCGATTACCGGCAATACCAATCGCGAGCACTCCTGGAAGAACATGACCCAGGAGGCGCGGCAGGTTGATATCCTGCGGCCTGTCGTGAAGGAGGTTATCCGCGTTGAAATGGTCCAGCGCATCCCCGAGGCGGTCCGGCGTGCCTACGCGGTGGCGACATCGGGGCGGCCCGGTCCGGTTCTGATCGACGTTCCGGAGGATGTTGCGCATGCCGAACATGATTTCGATGCGGCGGATTTCTGGGTGGATCCAGGCGTTCTGAAAACACAGTCGCGCCGCTCCTTGCCGGATCCTGCGCAGATAGAGCGTGCTGTTAGCCTGATGGCCAAAGCCAGCCGGCCGCTACTGCTCGTCGGCGGTGGTATTCATCTCTCGGATGCGCATGAAGCGTTGCAGGCCCTTGCGGAAGGGCAGGGCATTCCGGTTGCCCATACCATGTCTGGCAAGGGTGCCATTGCGTGTACGCATCCGCTTTCCGCCGGCGTGTTCGGTCGTTATTCCCGGATCGCCAATGAACTCGTCGAGAAAAGCGACTGCCTCGTTGTTGTGGGGTGCAAGCTCGGCGAGATTGCCACGCGCCGCTTCGCTTTGATCGGTGCCGGAAAGCCGGTGATCCATGTCGATATCCTTGCCGAGGAAATCGGCCGGACCACTCGCACCGATGTCGCGCTGGTGGGTGATGCCCGCCTGACTCTGGAGGCCTTTACGGCCGCCCTTGCCGATTGCGGCCAGCGGATACGGTCTCGCGCGGCCTATGGCGCGGAGGTTTTGGAGCGCATGGCGGCCTGGCGGCAGGGCGCGGCGGATCGCCTCGAATCCGATGAGGCGCCCATCAATATCGGTCGCATTCTGGGCGAGTTGAACCGCCTCATGCCGGCCGATGGTGTGCTTGTAGCCGATGGTGGTTTCGCGGCTCACTGGGGCGCATTGCTCTTCGATACCAAGAAGGCCGGCCGGCATTTCGTGGCGGATCGCGGCTTCGCTTCCATCGGCTATGGCGTGCCGGGCGGGCTCGGTTGCCAGCTGGCTGTCGGCAATCAGCGCCGGGTCGTTTCGATGACCGGCGATGGCGGCTTCAACATGACGATGGGCGATCTCGAGACCGCGAGACGATTGGGGGCCAACTTCGTCACGATTGTCTTCAACAATGCCGCTTCCGGCTATGTTAAGGCCCTGCAGCACGCTGTCTATGGCGAGGGGAACTATCAATCCTCCGATCTCGTCGAAATGAACTACGCGAATATCGCCAATGCGATGGGGTGCAGGGGCATCCGCGTGGATGATCCCGCAATGCTGGCCGCCGCCATCACCGAGGGGCTGAACCACACAACCAGCCCGACCGTGATCGATGTCGTTGTCACCCGCGACCCCGCGCGCATGCTGCCGGGAGTCGATAACCGCACATTGCGGGTGCAGGCAGGCGACAGGCCGATCTGAAGGCGCAAGATCAGATAGGAATCGGGTTGCCGCCGGAGCGGGCGCGGCTACCCGCTATCGCTCATGAATGTCGAGAATCTGCCGCACAAGCGCGGCATTGCGGTTCCTGCCGCCGAAATGGTTCGGTTATGCCGTCTTCCTTAAGACCGCCTGCGCGCTTTTGTCTTCGATCGGGGCGGGGAGGGGCTCGCGGCCGAGATAGGCGCCGATGTCGTCGTTTGGCATCGGCTTTGCGAAGAAGAACCCCTGCCCGAAAATGCAGCCATTCATCCTGAGCCAGGCGAGGATGCGTTCATCCTCGATGCCCTCGGCGGTCGTCTGCAAGCCAAGACTTCGCGCCATGCTGATTGTCGCCTGAACGATGGCTGTCCGCTGTGACAGCGGCTGCTGGCCGACGACGAAAGACTTGTCGATCTTGAGCTTGTCGATCGGGAAGCGGCCAAGATAGCCAAGCGAGGAATACCCGGTTCCGAAATCGTCAAGCGCGACGGTAACGCCAAGGGCTCGCATCGCGCTCAGGAAGGCGAGCGTTGCTTTCTCGTGCTCGATGAAAACAGCTTCGGTGATCTCGAGCTCAAGACGATGGGGCGGAAGCCCGGTGGCCTCGAGAATCCCGGCGATTGTTGTCGCCATTTCCGATTTGCTGATCTGAAGTGGCGAGACATTGACGGAAACCGAAAGCGGGGTTGGCCAGGAAAGGGCATCAAGACAGGCCTGCCGCAACACCCAATCGCCGATCGTCACGATCAGACCCGAATCCTCGGCCACCGGGATGAACCTGTCCGGCGGAACAACGCCTCTTTCCGGGTGATGCCAACGAAGGAGAGCCTCGAACCCAGCTACCTCGCCAGTCGAAAGCTCGACAATCGGTTGGTAGACCAGCTTCAGCTGGTTGTTGTCGATCGCGCGGGTGAGATCCTCCTGCATCTTTGCCGCTTCTTCGACCTCGCTGTGCATGACCGGATCGTAAAGGGAGACCGACGCCCCTCCGGAATGCTTTGAGCGATAGAGAGCGAAATCCGCCTTGCGCATAAGGGAGTGCACATCCTCACCATCATCCTCGGCGATGGCGATCCCGATACTGGCCGTTGCGGGCATTTCCTTGCCGTCGAGCACGTATGTTCGTGCAAGTCGTGCCGCGAGTTCCCCGGCGCTCGCCATCACCGTTTCGACATCCGCCGATGCTGGAAACAGAAGGCCGAATTCATCGCCGCCGAAGCGGCAGATTTCGATGCCGCCTTGGGCCCAATCCCGAAGGATCTCGCTGACCAGGCAGAGCAACTGATCGCCCTGGGGATGACCGAGGCGATCATTCACCAGCTTGAAATTGTCGATATCGATGCAGCCGATGGCAATTCTGGCGCCGCTTTCGTTCATCCCGGACATTGACTGCGTCGCGCGCTCGAGGAAGCAGCGCCGGTTCGGAAGGCCGGTAAGCGTATCGGTGTTTGCCAGGAAATCCACGCGGTCCCGAGCGACCTTCGCCTCTGTGATGTCGGAACCGACCCCGCGCCAGCCACGCTGACGGTTGAGATCATCAGCGATAGGCCCCGCCGTCAACGACCACCACCGTTGTTCCGCCCCGACATGGGCGTCGACAACCAGATTGCGGAAGGGCTGGCCATTCCCGAGGGCGGCGGCCAAGCTGTTCGCGCCGGAAGGTGAAAGCAATGCGGTCAGTCGGGCAGCGTGCAATTCGCTGGCATTGCGGGCCGAAGCTTCCGCCAGGCGTGCCGAGAATTTGATCAACCGCCCTTCCGGATCGAGTTCGAAGAGCCAGTCGGAGCTCTTCTCCTCGAACTCTGCCAGGAGAAGCTCGATTGTCTGCCCCCGCTCGCCAAGCTCGATTTCGGCCAGAAACTGGCGCGTGAACAGCGCTGCCGTGCCCTCGACGCTGCGCATCACGGTGGCGGCATAGGCAACGAGCAACGTAGCGAGCACGGCGGCATGGGGCGTCGAGGACAACATCAGCCCAAGCAGCGAACCTGCGGTCAGCAGCAGGACATAGGCATGGGCTGCCTGTCGTACCGTCGCCAGGGCGAATCCGCCGGCGCAGATCATCCCGGTCGCGACGGTGCCGATCACCAGCTGCGCATTGGCATCCGCTTTCGGAAACCAGAACAATGCCGGAGCAGCCCATAACGTGCCGAGCAGCCCTGCCTGCACCATGGCCCGACGCGTTGCGCGAACGGAAGCCTTGCGGGGTGGTCCGAACCGCCGGCTATTGAACCAAGCACGGAGCCCCATGCCGCAAATGGCGATCAACGTCACGTTCCAGGCAACAAGCAGCGCCGTGTCCGAAAAGGGCGAGACGACAGACGAGACGAGCGCCGCGTTCCCGCAATTGACGAGGAAGGCCATGGGCGTGAACCGCATGATCGCACCGATCTGTGCGGCGCGCACCCGGCTGGCATGCGTGTAGCCGTCGCCAGCAAGCTTGGAATCGATATCTGGCTCTTTCTTCGCGAGGCCGATGCGTTGTGCCAATTCCCGAGCCCATGCGCCAGATTTCTGGCTGAATACGAGCCATACTTCTCACCACTTAAAGATCAGGAAATATTCCTTGTAGAAAATATAGCTTCTGTCGGGCTTGAACCCTGCACATGAAGCGCGCGGGAAGGAGCGCTTCGACCCGGTGATCGGTTGGTGCAGGGTTTTCTCCTCTCGTGGTTCAGGCAGGAAGTCGCAGGTCGTATTCGGCCTTCAGGTGGCTCCAGCGATCCCAGAACGAGGAGACCTTGCGACCGTTGAGCCGCAGCACCAGCGCATCAAGATGCGCGTGCCAGCCGGCACTGACATTGAGCAGCATCGAGCGATCCGGAACACGGTGGTGGGTCAGCGTAAGCAGGACACCGTCTCCCTGCGGCTCAAGATCGAACACAACGCCGCCAGTGCTGCCCCAGCTGATCGCCAACCGGTAAGGCGCGGCCAGTTCGGTGATCGTGCCGGTCATCCGGTGTTCTTCCGAGGCGCCCTCCGGACGCTGCCCCGGTGGATCGCTCAGTTCGGCATTGCGCCAGATGAACTCAAATGTACCATCGACCTTCAGATCCATCTCCCCGCCTGCAAGCCACTGCTTCCGGAACTCGCTTCTGGTGAGGTAATCCCAGACCCGCTCGACCGGGCCGGGCAGGCGCCGCCGGATCGTCAGCGTGGCGGCTTCGGTGAGTGTACCGTAATCGTCCAGGATCGCGTGTTTGGTCATTTCAGGTCTCCATCGGTGGTGTTGGCGACAGTTGCGGCGGCACCGTCTTCCCGCAGCAGCCGTTCCAGGGCATCGAGGCGGCTGGTCCAGAAGCGCTGGTAGAAGCCAAGCCATTGGTGCGCTTCGGCCAACGGGCCGGGATCCAGTCGACACAGATGCGTTCGCCCCCGGACTTCCCGGCGGATCAGGCCCGCGCTTTCCAGTGTCTTGATGTGCTTGGAAGCGGCGGCCAGCGACATTGCAAAGGGCTGCGCGAGCTGACCGACGGTTCGCTCGCCATGGGCAAGATCGGCCAGCATGCGGCGGCGCGTGGCATCCCCCAGAGCGTGAAAGACGGCATCCATGGCGCGGGCTCCATATTCAACTTATTGGCTTAATATCTCTCGACAGAAGAACTGTCAACCGGTTGGTTGAAGATTATCCGGGCGCGAATTCACGCCCGGCTTCTGGCGAGATGTGGGATCCTCGAAGGCCTAGCTTTGGGGGCTTCAGGCACGAACGGCAATGTCGGAACGGCAGGCAAATCTGGCCGCCGGCCTCGCGGGCGCAAAGGGCCTCGCGAGAAAGCGGGCTCAAGCGGCGGTAGCCGCTCTATCCTGCCCGGAATCCGCGAATTTCGTCGCAATGCGCTCGAATTGTGGTTCAACCATGAGGAAGGCTGCCACGACCTGCGGGTCGAACTGGGTTCCGGCGCCATCGATCAGGATCTTCCGCGCTTCCGCATGGGGCATTGCCGGCTTGTAGATCCGTTCGCTGCGCAGCGCGTCATAGACATCGGCAAGCGCCATCACCCGTCCGGCGAGCGGAATATCCGGGCCTTTCAGGCCGAATGGATAGCCCGCGCCGTTCCAGTGTTCATGGTGACCCGCAATGACATCGCGTGCGACAGCAAGATAGGGCGTGACACCGACATCGGCGATTACCTTGTCAATCACCGCAAGACCGTGGCCGACATGCGTCTTCATGACCTCGTACTCTTCCGGGGTGAGGCGACCGGGCTTGTGCAGGATGGCATCCGAAACGGCGACCTTGCCGATGTCGTGGAGGGGCGCTGCGCTGACGATATCTGCAATCGCGGATGGCGTAAGCACCGCTGAATATTCCGGATGCTGCGCCAATTGGCTGCACAGGCTGCCGACATAACGCTGGGTGCGCTGCAGATGCTCGCCTGTTTCGTTGTCGCGCGCCCCTGCGAGGCCGATCAGGGCCTTCATGATGGCGTCGTTGGTCCGCGTTGTCATGTCATGCGCCCTGTCGAGTTCATCGAGCAGGTAGTTGATCTCCGCCGAGACAAATCCGATCTCGTCCTGGGTGCCGATGCGGGCTCGCCGGCGTGCACGGCCCTCGCGCGCGTCGCCCAGGGTCTGGACCTGTTCGGAAACAGCCTTGGCGAGCAGTTTCTCGGCGCCGCGCGCGGAATTGGCCACGTAGCAGGAGATGATGGCAAAAACGAAAGCGAATTCAATTGCGAGACGACGGAAGCCCTCGGCATTGTTGACAGTGCCATCTTCAATCCCGCGCAGCACCAGCAAGGTGATCACGCCGATGATCAGGGCAGCCACGAGGCTGAAGCTCAATCCCAGTCGCACCGCAAAGGGCGAACGTGGCTTGCCGGAAAAGGATGGCATTCCGCCTTCCTCGAAGCGGATACGCGTCTGGACAAAAGCCTGGTCGACCCCGGCAAAAATGCCGATGGTCACGAAACCCAGCATGGCTTTCAGGCCGCTGCCGGCGGGAAACCCGTGAAAAACCGTATTGACGATGCCGATCACCGCGCCGCCGGCGACGAAGACGCTCAGTTCTCCCGCGAAGGCGAGCTTTGGCCGCATCTCGGTCGGGCGGCTCGAGACTTGCTCCGCGACAATGCAGCGGAGCGCCCATTGCCCGAGCAGCACAGGCACAAGGGTTGCTGCCCATATTGAAACCGCAAGACCATTGATGAAGTTGCAGACGCTGTAGCCATAGATTGTAATGAAAATCGAGGACAGGGCATGATGAACTGCCGACCGAGCGGCTCCAGGATCCCCCGACAATGCAGCCATGCTCCGTCCTCCTGACATCAGGATTAGAGACATCGAATTGAAGTCGCATTAATGCGCCGCGACGAGCAGTCGGCTGGCCATGTCAGGTCCTCACGTGTTGGTGACCGGCAGGCCAGCTCTTCGTTCCGCTATCACTCTGGATGCTGCCCGCGAGGCGGTCTAAGGTGAAACAAGATCAAGCACTCTCGGTTCGAGTTTCGAACCGGCCCAGGTCTCGAGCCGGTGCTTCCCGCACTTCGTCATCGACAAGGAATGCCCCATGCTCTCCTTCTACTTCAATGGCTCGCCCAATCCGAGCAAGGTTGCCCTTTTCCTTGAGGAAGCTGGGCTTGCCTACAACGCCAAGCCGATCGACACGCGGCGTGGCGACCAATTCAATCCGGAATTCCTCGCGATCAACCCGAACGGCAAGGTACCTGCCATTATCGATGGTGATGTGATCGTGTTCGACAGCAATGCGATCCTGCTCTACCTCGCGGAGAAGACCGGAAAGTTCCTGCCTCCCGAGACCCCGGCCAATCGCGGAGCACTGCTCTCATGGCTGATGTTCGTTGCGACGGGGGTTGGGCCGTTTTCGGGGCAGGCCGTGCATTTCAAGCATTTCGCGCCAGAGAAGGTGCCGTATGCGCATGATCGCTATCAGTACGAAGCGATGCGTCACTTTTCGGTGCTCGATCAGCATCTGGCCAAGCACCGCTATATGGTCGGGGATACCTACACCATCGTCGACATGGACATCTGGGGCTGGGCTCGGATGATCCCGTTCATCCTCGGCGATGATGCTTGGGGCAAATTGCCGAACCTGAAGCGGCTCTTTGATGAAATCGACGCGCGCCCAACCGCCGCGGCAGCGAAAGGGCTGAAGGATCGCCATCCGTTCAAGGCCGAAATGGATGAGGAAGCCCGCAAGATCATGTTCAAACACCTCGCAAACTGAGGCCAGGAGAGAAGCTGCCGGTCTGACCGTGCGGCTTCCAGCCCTCTTGGGCCTGCGCTCTGACGGCACTGGCCGGGCCCGCTATGACCCTTGCGCTTCGTGATCCGGGTCGGGACAGGGGACGTTCCTGGATTTTTCTGGTTGGTCCGAAAGCACCCACCGGCTTGCCCGCAAGCGCCGGGGGATTGCAAAAAGCATGGCGCGTTGTTGCAGATTGCAATCGCCACCTTTGCAATTTGCAAATCAAAGCAGGTTTGGCCGCGTTTTCTCGCCTGCATCATGGCATCTAGCCTCGCCTGCTTCTTGCAAGGGTTCGCGGCACTGTGACGCAGGAGGTAAAGATGCGCATGCTGAAGGCCCTTATCGCAACGTGGATGATGGTGACGGGCCTCGGGATGGCCCAGGCTCAGGGGCTTGCCGCGCCCAAGGGCGAAGTGATCCTGTCGGTGACCGGCAAGGTGAAGACGACCAACCTGGCCGGACGCGCCGATTTCGACCGCGACATGCTTGTCGCGCTCGGTGTCCGGCAGACAAAGACCCGGCATTCCTGGGCGGATGGAGTCACGACTTTCGAAGGCGTTTCCCTCGCCGCTGTCCTTGATGCCGTGGGCGCGCAGGGCACCAAGATCCGTGCGGTCGCCATCAACAACTACGCTGTCGAGCTAGATGTGGCAGAAGTCCGGAAGTATCCGGTCATTCTCGCCATGAAGGCCGATGGCCAGGAGTTGCGTCGCCGGGATCGCGGCCCGCTCTGGGTGGTCTATCCACGCGACAGTTTCCCCGAGCTTGCCGACGAGAAGCACAATTTCAAGTGGATCTGGCAGCTCCGGAGCCTCGAGATCCAGTAAGGCTTCCTTTTCGCCTTCCGGCTAGACTTCCGGCATGGTCCTCGATCCACCCCGTTCGAACCGCAGGGTTCGCGTGCTGGTCGCCGCGCTTGTGGCGGCCTTCATCGTCATGACAGGCCTCGCCGTCTCGCGCTACCACAGCATCGAGCGGAGACTGGATTACGCCATTTCCGAAAACGTGCTCTGGGCCGCAGCCCAGACCGAAATCGAGTTGCACCACTTTCTGAGTGCGCTGACGGAAATGGCAGATCGGCCCGGTCCGGCGGCAAAGGCGAAGCTCGACGAGCGGTTCGACCTGCTCTGGAGCCGCGTTGACCTCTACCAGGCCGGCGTGCTGGCCAGAACGCTCGACAAACGGCCCGGACTGCGTGACACGGTGGCCCGGCTCAAGGCCGATCTGGTCAGAACAGATCCCGAATTGCAGAAACCGTTGCTTCCGGATGCGGTCCGCGCCATCCGGAGCCATATGGAGCAGCATATCGCGCCCATCCGCGACGTCACGAACGCTGCATTGGAATCCGACAGGCTGGAACGGCAGGAAATCGTCGCCTCGCAGACTTCCATCAAGGGCGAGCTGGGCCTGCTGGTGGCAGGATTCCTGATGACCATCTGCGGTGTCGTCATCTATCTCATGCGCGCAGAGCGCCGGGCCAATGAGTTGCTGCGGCAGGCCTTGTCCGCCCGCAAGGAAGCCGATGCCGCATGGTGGCAGCTGGATGAGGCCATCGAGAACATCAACGAGGGTTTTGTTCTCTACGATTCCGAGGACCGGCTCGTTCGCTGCAACCGGAAATACCGTGAACTTTACGCCCTTTCCGCTGATAAGCTTCGCCCGGGGGTTCCCTTCGAGGAGATCTTGCGCTTTGGAGTGGAAAATGGACAGATCCCGTCGGCCGAGAGCAATCCGGAGGGCTGGATTGCAGAACGCCTGGATCGCCATCGCAATCCCTCCTCGCCATTTGAGCAGGCTCTCGGTGACGGGCGCTGGCTGATGGTCTCGGATCGCTTAACCAGCAATGGCGCCCGGGTCGGTATCCGGACCGACATTACCGACCTCAAGAAGCATCTCGCCGATCTCGAGGGGGCTCGCGAGAGCATGCGCCGGCAGGCAGAGCGGATGGCTGATCTGGCCGAGGAGAACAAGCGGGCGCGCGAGGTTCTCCGTGATGCGATCGAGAGCATCGGCGAGGGTTTTGTCCTTTATGATTCCCAAGACCGCCTGGTTCTCTGCAATTCGCGCTATCGCTCCTTCTTCAGCGAAGTCGCACCATCCATCCGCAAAGGCCTTCTTTTCGACGATTTCCTGCGTAAGGCCTTCGAGACCGGCGCCCTCCCGGCCGAGGGCGACATCGACGAGGCTATCCACCTCCGCAAGAGGCGCCGCCGCCAGCGCAAGGAAGCCACCTTTGTCGAGCAACTGGGTGATGGCCGCTGGCTGCAGGTTTCCAACCGCCTGACCGCTTCGCTGGGCGTCGTGACCGTCTTCAATGACATCACTGAACTGAAATCGCGCGAGCTTGCGCTTGTGGCAGCCCGGGCCGATCTCGAGGCACAGGCCGAACGCATGCGTTCGCTCATGGAGGTTGCCGAGGCCGCCAACCGAGCGAAATCGGACTTCCTGGCCATGATCAGCCACGAGATCCGCACGCCCATGAATGCCATTCTTGGCCTGTCGAGCCTGCTTGAGGAAACGCGCCTCGATCCCGAGCAGTCCCGCTTCGTCGACGGGATCGGCGAATCTGGCGCCCATCTGCTCGAGTTGATCAACAACATCCTCGATTTCTCGCGGCTCGAGGCGGGCAAGGTCCAGATGGCCCCTGTGCCATGCGAGATCCGCGACGTGGTCGGCTCCATCGAACAGATGCTTGGCGTGCTTGCTCGCAACAAAGGGTTGGACCTGTCCGCAACACTGGCGGAGGACGTGCCGCGGCATGTCTTGCTCGATCCGGGACATCTCAGGCAGGTCCTGATCAACCTGATGGGCAACGCGATCAAATTCACGCCGTCCGGCTCCGTCCGCCTGCGGGTCAATGCCCGGCCATCCGGGCCGGCCGGCATGGTCACGCTCAATTTCCGCGTCTCCGATACAGGGATCGGTATCCCTGAGGTGTTGCGACTGACCATCTTCGAGCCCTTTGAACGCGTTCGCCTACCAGAAAGCCAGAAGGCGGCCGGCACCGGCCTGGGCCTTGCCATCACCCGGCGACTCGTCGCGGAAATGGGGGGCGAGATCCGCCTCCTGCCGCAGGAAGAGGGCGGAACAACCTTTGCTTTCGATCTTACGGTCCCGGTTGTCGAGGCGCCGGCCCGCAGCGAGGCATGCCGGAATGACCGGGGTGCCTCTGCTAAGTCCTTGCGCCGGATGCGGATCCTCGTCGCTGAGGATACACCGGCAAGCCGCCTCGTCATCCAGACCATGCTCGAGAAGCGCGGCCATGAGGTTGTCGCGACCGAGGATGGCTGCCAGGCGCTGGTCGAGGCCGGCAAGGGCGGGTTCGACCTCGCCCTGTTCGATATCCAGATGCCGGGGATGACTGGTTACGAGACCGTGGCACGGCTGCGCGGGCTGCCGGGGCCGACGGGCCGCGTCCCCGCTGTCGCGCTCTCCGCCCAGGCCTTCCAGACCGACCGGCAGAAAGCCTTCGAGGCAGGGTTCGACGATCATCTGGCCAAGCCGATCCGGCCAGCCGAACTGAACGACCTGCTGGAGCGCCTGGCGCAAGGGCTTGTCGGCCGGCCTCCGCGCGAGCACGAACCCGGGGACGCGGCAACGGTTGCTGCCCCGTGGCCGGAACCGTTGCCGGCAGATTGGCACGAGGACGAAAATGATCCGCTCGGCGAGTTGGAATCGCTCTGCAAACCGGATGTCTTCCGCCCGTTGCTGGAAACCGCGATCGAGAATATCCGCGAGGAAGCAGATCGGCTTGCTGCCGCGAGGGTTTCGGGAGATGACGTCCTGCTGCGCCGTGCCGCGCACAAACTGGCCGGTATCCTCGGCCAGTATCACAGCTTCCGCGCAGGCCAGATTGCCAGCGCTGTCGAGATTGCCGGCGCGGTAGAGCTGGATGCACGGCTTGCCACACTCGAAGCGGTCAACCTTGCCGTCCTCATGAGGCTCAAGGAACGCCTGAACCGCCTCGCCGCCTGAGGAATTACCTCGAGGATGTCCCGTCTGACAGTGCCGGATTGCATTGACCCAGACAACGGATTCACAAGCTTTTTGTCCTAGACAGGCTGTGACTGCGAGAAGAGGGTGGGTTTTGTCCAAGAATTCGAAAGTCCTGATCGTCGAGGATTCGACCTCCCTCGGCGAGGCTTACAAGGCCATGCTGTTGGGCGACGACCATCAGGTCGAACTCGTCACCCGTGTCGACGAGGCCCTGGCACGGCTCGAGGGCTTCCTGCCGACGGTGCTACTCGTCGACGTAAACCTGCCGGACCGCAACGGCCTCGAGATCCTCCAGCATGTCCGGCAGAGGCAAATGCCGGTCGAGGTGGTGATGATGACGGCGCAGGGCTCCGTCCAGCTTGCTGTCGAGGCGATGCGGCAGGGCGCTTTCGATTTCGTCATGAAGCCTTTCTCACCCGATCGGCTCCGAGTGACGGTACGGAACGCGCACGAGCGGCGCAGCCTTGCCAATACCATTGCCGCGATCTCGGAATCCTTTGACCGCGAGCGTTTCGCCAGCTTCATCGGCCGCTCACTGCCGATGCAGGCGACCTATCGCATCATCCAGAGTGCGGCCTCGTCGAATGCCACCGTCTTCGTTACCGGCGAGAGCGGCACCGGCAAGGAGCTCTGCGCTGATGCCCTTCACAGGCTGAGCCGGCGTGCGAAGGCGCCGTTTGTGGCGATCAATTGCGCGGCCATCCCGCGGGATATGCTGGAAAGCGAGATTTTCGGCCATGCCAAGGGCGCCTTTACCGGTGCCATCGCGGATCGCAAGGGCGCAGTCCTTCAGGCCAATGGCGGTACGCTCTTCCTCGACGAGATCTGCGAGATGGATCTCTCGCTGCAGGCCAAGATGCTGCGTTTTCTGCAGACCATGACCGTCCAGCGCGTCGGCGAGGACCAGGTGCGCCCGGTCGACATCCGTATCGTCTGCGCAACCAACCGCGATCCGCAGGCCGAAGTGGCGGCCGGACGCTTCCGCGAGGACCTGTTCTACCGCTTGCACGTCGTGCCGGTCGAATTGCCGCCGCTGCGCGAGCGGGAGGATGACGTCCTGCTCATCGCGCGCGATTTTCTGGCACGCTTCGCCAAGGAGGACGGTAAGGTCTTCACCGGGTTCAGCCCGGATGTGGAACTCGCCTTCCGGAACTATTCCTGGCCGGGCAATGTCCGGCAGCTACAGAACGTGATCCGCAATATCGTGGTGCTGAGCCAGGGGCCGGTGGTCGAACTTCCTGACCTCCCGCGCGAGGTGCTGCCCTCCTGGTCGACGCCCCGGCCGATAGCCAGCCATGCGCTGCAGCTTCCTGCCGCGCCAGCCATGGCGGTCCCGGCCATGGCGGCAGCCGTTGCCGAGGCTGTCCCGGGTGTGATCGAGCCGCTCGAAACCACAATTCGCCGGGCCATCGAGGCAGCGATCGCCCAATGCGGCGGCTCGGTGCCACGGGCGGCGGCGGCTCTGGATGTCGCGCCTTCGACGCTGTATCGCCGCTTGCAAGCCTGGGAAAACGGCGAGGCCTGAGCGCTACCAGATGGCGGCCGTTCTTGGCGGCACCCGACCAAGCACCGGCAGGCCCGATTCCCGGGTGAACTCCTCTTCGGAGCGGAGGCGCTGGTCGGCGAATTCAGTGATCGCCGCAAGGCCGAGCCCGAGCACGATCCCGCCGACAAACCCCGCCAGCAGGAAGAGCAGCAAGCCGGGCCCCACCGGAATGGTCGGAGCGGAAGGCGGATCGATGATCTTGATCCGCTCCGGCGCCTCGTAGCGCCCCAGCGCGCCCGTCACGCGGGCCATCTCGCTGCGCTTGAGCAGCGTGTCATACATGTCGCGCGCGGCGGTGATCTCGCGCTCGAGTTGCTGCTGTTCCTGCTCGATCGGAGCGAATGTGCCGATGGTTCGCTGCAGGTCGGCGATCATCCGCCGCAATTCCTGCACATCATTCTCGATTGTCACGCGCCGGGCCTGCGCATCCTGCAGCCGTTGCAACTGCGACATCAGCAGCGTGGTCGGGGGCTTGCCCTCTTCGCCGGTCGCCATGTTGGCCGCGATATGCCAAAGCCGGTCGAGGTCCATCGATTTCAGCGCGGCGCTGGCATCGAGCAGGGCGACGCGCTCGGCTTGTGTGCGCCGCAGCCGTCGCTCGGCCCCTTGGACCTCGCTATGCTCGTCGGTATAGCGGGAGCGAAGCGATGTCAGTTCGCTCGTCAGCCGGACGATCTCGTCCTCAAGCTTGCCGATGACCGGATTGGCCCCGGCAATGCGGCCACGGATATCCTCGAACCCGGCCTGCGCCGTGGCGAGTTCCATTTCGCGCTCTTGCAACTTCTGCTGCAATTGCCCGAGGCGTGTCACGTTCGCGGCGTATAGCGCGGGAAGCTTGTCGGCATTCCGCACCTTGAAGGCCGCGAAGTTCTGCTCAGCGCGAGCGAGGGCCTCGCGTCGTTGGCCCAGCTGGATCTCGAGAAAGTTCTGGCTCGCCACGATCGCACCCTGCTCGGGCGAGACCAGTCGCTCGATGAAGCGATTGGTGACGGCAGTCAGGCTCTGAAGCAGGCCGGCCGGGCGACGGCCGCTGATTTTGATCTCGATCAGGTCGGAGCCGGTAAGTTTGACCGAAATCGCTGCGGAAAGCGTCGCAATCAGGTGCTGGCGCTCGCCGGGCGAGGTCGCCTCGGTGATCTGCCCGGTATCCGTCAGCACTTTGTCGAGCACATGCTGCGAATGGAGCAGTGCGGACAGGGCCGGCATCCGGTCCTTCACATTGGTGCCGACGGCGAGATCATTGAGGAACGGATTGAGCTTCGCCGGCTCCTGCACCAGCAAGGTCGTGCGGGCCTCGTAGCGCTTGGGCGCGATCATGCCGCCCGCCAGCGCGAGGAAGGGCATGGCGGCGATCGGCACGCAGATGAGGTAGCGCCGTCGCCACGCAGCCGCCAGAAGCAGCGCAAGGACCTCGAAAGGGGTACGGATCACGAGCCCGCTCCCGCAACCGTCACGAGAATGACGTTGCCATCGAGCGCCGGGTCGAAGCGACGATCCACGGCCAGCGGCGGCGGTACATGACGTGCAACGGTTTCGAGCCGACGGCTGGCCAGTTGAAGCCGTTCCCAGGCCGGGGCGGCGCCCGACAGGCCGGCGACCAGGACAAGTGTCCGCCCCGCTTCAAGCCCGGCGCGGCGCGAAAGTTCGGCAAGATGGTGGTTTCCCTCGGTATCCAGTTCGTCGGTGCCTGCGGCAAAGCGGATTGTGACCTTCGGACCGGCCGCCGTCGGTGCCGGATCGGACAGACGCGTCTCGACCTTGGCTGGTGCGGCTTCGACAGCCGGCGCTTTCGCCTTTGCAGGCGTCGGTGCGAGCGCGCTCTGGCGGGCCCGGGCCAGCATCGCGGCCACGGCATCCGGGCGGGGGGATCCCGTTGCCGCCCCCGACGGAGCAATAGCAGGAGTTCTGGGGCCTGCAGGAGGAGCAGCCTGCAGTGTCCCGGCGGTAGCAAGGGGAGCCACCGCTGAGGGAGCGGAGAGAGCAGCCGGCCCGTTTTCGCGCTTGGCGAGCATGGCTGCGGCCTTGGCCTGGAGGGCCTGCCGGAGGGCTTCGTCCGGCGGTGTTGCCGCTTGCGTCCGAGCGGTCAACTGCCCGATAGGCTCGGCAAGAGCTGGGAACTCGCCGGGAGGCCGAAGGAGGGTCGAACAGCCTCCGATCACCGGAAGCAGGGCAAGACCAAGGGCTAGACGATGGACTTTCATGGGGCACTCCTGACGAGGTCTGATCTCGGACCACCAAGTTTCATGCCATGGTGCCGGCAGGAGGAATGGCGATATAAGTAATTGAAAATATTGACAGAAAAAGAAAAATAAAGCAGCCGCCTTCGCGAATTGCAAGGCCGCACCGCAAACGCATCGCGGAACGGCCTCGCGATTTGCAAAGTCAGAGCAGGTCGATCACGGCTGCCAGATCCTCGGCCCGCCGCTGCCAGGTCTCGTTGGCCACGGCGCGCTGCCGGAGCGACTTCCGCCCATGATCCTTCAGGGCCTGCCGCAGCGCCTCCACGAAGGAGGCCGGCGTCGTCCCGATATGGATGAGGCTGCGATAGGGTTCCAGCGCCGGGAACTCCGTCGAGGCGATTGCCACACCGGACGCGAGATATTCGCGCAGCTTGAGTGGGTTGCAGGCCCGGATCTGCGGCGTGTCGCGGAAGGGCAGCATGGCCACGCGGAAATGCTGGACATAGGCCGGAAGTTGCTCATGCGGTTTCGGCCCGAGCATGAAGACATTCGGCAAGGCGTCCAATCCTTGGGTATCGGTGTTTATTGGGCCGATAAACACGAAATTCACCGCTGGCAGGGCTTTGGCGGCCTTGATCAGCAGCTCGATATCGATCCAGCCCGACAACGAGCCATAGAAGCCGACAATCGCGCGGCCATCCGGCAGGTCGGCAGGCCGGGGCTGGGCCCGGGCGAACAGGTCGATATCGACGCCATGCGGCACGATCATCGTCTTGCTTTCCGGGAACCGGCCTGCGATTTCCGGGCTGGCGGCCAGCACGAGCTGTGCCTTCTCGACGAGCCGCTGTTCGAGCGCCACCACCGGCTCGTGATCGACCCCGTCCAGTGCGCTGAAATCATCGCCTGCATAGAAGACCACAGCCCGCTCGTCGAAGGCGCCGAGCAGCGGTTCCGAGGTCGGCAGCGACGACCAGACGACCGGCCGGCGCACACCCAGCGCGGACATGGCCCGGCGAACCTGCCGGGCGACCATGCGCCGCGTCACCGCGGCGGCGGCGGGATTGCCGGGCAGGGGAATGGCGGCGGGCGAGATGATGATGTCGGGCTTGCGCAGGCCATCCTCGGGGGAGGGATCGGAAAGGCCGAACGTCGAGGAGACGAGGCTGCCGAACTTCCGGAGAAGCCGGGCCCCGTCCTTGCCGGTCAGGCGCGGTGCTCGAAGGCCGAGCGAGTTCACCCAGATGATGCGCCGCTCAGGCAACATGGCGCGGATGAGGTGCTGCGTCGAACTGGGATGCGCACCCCAATCCTCGCCGAAGACAATCAGGTCATGGGCCATGGTCAGGCTCCTGGGCTTTCAAGGGAACGGATCACCCGGGCCGGCACGCCGCCAGCCAGGACGAGAGGGGGAAGGTCCTGCGTCACCACCGACCCGGCAGCGACGATCGTGCCACGCCCGATCCGGACGCCGGCATTGACGGTCACGCCCGTCGCCAGCCACACATCCGGCTCGAGGATGATGTCGCCGCATTGCGCATCCTGGTCGGGCAGGCCGAGGGCCCGGGCTTCCGGATCGAGCGGATGACCGGGATAGCCCGCGAGAAAGGCGCGGCCGGCAATGCGGACATTGTCGCCCAGCACCACGCGGGTGCCGACGGCGATCGTCGTCTGCCAGCCGATATCGCAGTTCCGGCCGACAACCAGCATCGGCGCGGCCGAGGAAGGACGGGCCGTGAGCGTGACCTGTCCGGAAATCCGGCAATCCTCGCCGATGCGGAGCCGCAGGGGGCCGAGGGTCAGCGGGATCCCGCCATAAAGAAAAAGCCGCGCAGGCGGCCTCTCCACCTGCGACAGAAAGAGCGGCGTATCCCACAGGACACGGCGCAGGTGAGACCAGAGGCCGAGGCCACCCTGCCGTGCCTGATAGAGCGCGGCATGCAGCCCCGGAACCACCGGCAGGCGGCTGGCCCGCAGGCCATGGAAGCCGGCATGGAGGATACGCGCGACGGGATGCCGCCGCGCCTTCACCCATTGGCGGAGCGAGAGGGTTGCGCTCATTCCACGGTCACCGACTTGGCGAGATTCCGCGGCCGGTCGACATCAAGGCCGCGCAGCCGGGCAACATGGTAGGCAAGCAACTGCAGCGGCACCGTCGAGACGATCGGCTGGAGCAGGTCGCAGCCTTGGGGCACTGTCAGCGAATGCGTCGATACATCCGACAGCGAAAGCAGGGACGCGCGGTCGCCGACCAGGACAATCCGGCCGCTCCGAGCCGCGATCTCCCGGATGTTCGACGCGCTCTTCTCGAAAAGCGGGCCGGAGGCGACCAGCGCGATGATCGGCGTCTGCGGATCGACCAGCGCGATCGGGCCGTGTTTCAGCTCGCCGGCGGCAAACCCTTCGGCATGGATATAACTGATTTCCTTGAGCTTCAGCGCGCCTTCCATGGCAACAGGGAAGAGCGGGCCGCGCCCGACATAGATCATGCTATGTGCCGAATGGATGCGCTCCGCCACGGCGATGACCGCCGGCTCGTTGTGCAGGGCCGCCGTCACCATATCGCCGAGCTTCTGCAGGCGGGCATGGAACTGCGCGATACCCTGCTGGTTGCGACGCTGTCCGGCCGCAAGGGCGAGCAGGGCGAGAACAGTCAGCTGGGCCGAGAAGGCCTTGGTCGAGGCGACGCCGATTTCCGGCCCGGCCAGCAGCGGGATCGTGCCATCGGCCTCCCGGGCAATGGTGCTGCCGGTCTGGTTGACCAGCGCGATGACCGGGATGCCGCGGGTCCGCATCACCTCCATTGCACCGATTGTGTCGGCTGTTTCGCCAGATTGCGAAATGACGATCGCCAATTCGCCCGGCAATGGCGGGGCGAAGGTTTCATAGCGGAATTCCGAGGCAATCGCGACTTCCGCCGGCACGCGGGCGAATTCCTGGAACCAGCGCCTGGCGAGTGCCGCCGCATAATAGGATGTGCCGCAGGCGACAAGCGTGATCCGCGAAACCCGCCGGAAATCGACGGGAACCATCGACAGCACATCGGCCGGTACCCGGTACTGCGACAGGATCCGGGCAATCACCTCGGGCTGTTCATGGATCTCGCGCAACATGTGATGCGCGTAAGGGTTGTCCTCTCGGGCGAAGATCGAGGGGTCGACCGCCAGCGTCTGGCGCTGGACACGCTCGCCGGCGCGGTTGAAAAGGGCGATACCTTCACGCGTGATCTCGGCGCTGTCGCCATCCTCGAGGATCATCGCCTCGCGGGCATAGCCGGCCAGCGCGTGCGGATCGGAAGCCAGCACGCCGCCGTCTTTGCCGAACCCGACCGCCAGCGGCGATCCCCGGCGATAGGCGCGCAGGATATCCGGCTCGCGCTCGGAAATTGCCGCGATGGCAAAGGCGCCGTGCAGTTCCTCGCCGACGCGGTGCATGGCATCCTTGGCGCTCGCGCCAGCAGCCATATGCTGGTGCATCAGCCAGGGGATGACTTCGCTGTCGGTCTCGGACCGGAACCGCGCGCCGCGATCACTGAGGGCATGGCGGAGTTCGCGATGGTTCTCGATAATGCCGTTATGGGCAATGGCCAGGCCGGGCGCGACGTGCGGATGGGCGTTGCGCTCGCTCGGCGAACCATGCGTCGCCCAGCGGGTATGGGCGATGCCCACCGTACCGGCGGGCGGGCCGGACCGGACGACGGCCTCGAGCGCATCGACCTTGCCGACGGCGCAGCGGCGCTCGATGCCGCCTTCCTCGATCGTGGCGATACCGGCGGAATCATATCCGCGATATTCGAGGCGCCGCAGCCCTTCGATCAGGGCCGGGGCAACCGGTTCATTGGCAATTCGAGCGAAAATCCCGCACATGGCTTTCTCCAGCTTTGGCGACCCCTCCAGGGTCCTGCGGGAGAACCTGCAGGACGCTTGCCAGATGCTGAGATCTTCTAAGTATCAGATTTTGAAAGATTTTTTATTGGTGTTGCGAGAATGCGGATTTGCAAATCCCGAACCGGATTCGCAGAACGCGACAGCGCTGCGCTCAATGCGACAAGCACATAGACCGGCCAGGTGAACCCCTGTGTCAGGAAGGTGCCCGACAGGCAAAACCCCCCTATGCCGGAGAGAAGGCCGAGGCCCGCCGCCCGCACCGGGGCCGTTTCCGGGCCGGGTGCGATGCGGGGCAGGGCGCGCAGCAGGCTCCTCGCCGTGACGGCGATCATCGTCACGAAGACGATCAGGCCCGGCAGGCCTGTCTCTCCGAGCACGCCGAACCAGGTCGAGTGCACGGCGTGGTTCATGCCGTCCCAATGGTCGGAATAGAAGAAGTAATTGGGTACGAAGTTGTCGAGCCCCACCCCGGTCAGTGGCCTCCGGGTTGCCATCCGGATAGCAGCCTCCCAGGCATAGATCCGGCCCATCGCGCTTTCGTCAATGCCCTCCTCATGGGCGCCACCCGATGCGCGCGAGGAAATGCCGGCCACGGCGAACAGGATCGCGAGGCCGATCAGTCCGGCCACGACAAGCAGCATCTTGTTCTTGACCATCCGCCACCCGACCGTGCCGAAGACAGCGACCATGCCCAGAAGCCCGCCACGGCTCTGCGTGGCGATGATCGCGGCAATGATCGTCAGCGAACCGGCCACGCCGATCAGGCGGTCCAGCCGCCCCGTCGGCGAGACGGCAAGGCCGACCGCGAAGCTGAGCGGGAAGAGCAGCACGAGCGAAAGGTCGTTCGGATCGCCCAGGACCGAGCCGATATCGCGCCCGATCGTGACGCGTGTCCCCTCAACCAGCCCGATCCCCTGTGCCTTGTTCTGCAGAGCCACGATAGCGACTGCCATGCCCGCCAAGACCATCACCCGCATGAAGAGCAGGAAATCGTCCGGCTTCCTCACGAGCCAGGCGATGGCCAGCGTCATGATGCCAATCTTTACATAGGTCGCGGTCCAGTAGGCGACGGCGGTCGGCCGGTCGGTGGCGAAAGGCACGCCGATCGTTACCAGCAGGAAGAAGGCACCGAACCAGACCAGCTCGCGCGAGAGGAAAGGCTTGAGCGCCTTCGAGCCGAGGGCATGCCAGGCGATCACGCCCAACGTCGGGATCGCCAGCAATTGCGGGATCCGCAGCGGCAGCAGCACGGGAAAGACCTCGTGCAGCCGGAAGAAGGAGAAGGCGACGAACCCGAGGCAGAGGAGGAACGGATGGTTCATGCAGAAGCGGATGGCGAAGGGCGCAAGCCCGATCGCCAGCGCCACCAGCGCCACGCCGAGCGGGAATCCGCTGGCCGTGCCGATGACAAAGACCAGCAGGCATATGGCCAGCGCGAAGACAGAGCTATCCTGTCTTCCTTCGACCGGGATGCGATGCGAGACCGGGCGCATCCTAGCCATGCCCGGGGACGGGGGCCGGTCGGCCCTTTGGCTGAATGATCGCGCGGCCAAGTACGAGCAGGAGCATCGCGCCCGTCACGGCCGGCCAGGCCCAGCCGCCACGCGGACCTTCGGCCAGCGCCGTCATGGCCACGAGAGTCGCGCCGATCATGGCAATGCCAAGCGGAAGCGGATAGGGAATGCGCCCGCGCGCCTCGATCTCGGCCCAGAACAGCGCCAGCCGGCAGGTCTGGCCGGCGGCCGTGGCGAGGATCGCACCGGCCAGCCCCAGAGTCGGGATCAGCAGGGCATAGAGGACCAGCGCGACCAGCGCACCGGCAAGATTTACCGCCAGTACTCGCCATCCCGCCGCCCGGGCATAGGCCGGGCCATTCGAGAGTGACGCCAGTTCGTTGAGCAGGATCAGCAGGATGAGCCAGGGCAGGTAGGCCAGCGCGCCATGATAGGCGATCGGGAAGAGGGCCAACACGAACAGCCGGGCGGCCCCGGTGACGGCCAGCGCGCCGAGGCAGAGCAGGGCCAGACCCGCCAGCCAGAACCGGGCCGTTTCCGCGGGGCCATCGGGGCCGGCCAGCACTGCGAGCCGGCGCGGATACCACCAGAGGCCGAAGGGCTGGATGGCCAGGGCCAGCGCCATGGCCAGCTTCGCAGCCAGCGCATAATGGGCGAGGGCCGCCGGTGCCACGGCGCCGGCCAGGAACCAGCGATCCATCGCCCCGAGGGCAAACATGGCAAGCCCGCCGCCGATAATCGGCCCGGCATAGCGCAGATGCGCGGGCAGAAGCGCCGGGTCGAGCCGGGGCAGCCCCCGCCCGGGCATCAGGCGCCAGAGCAGCAGGATGACCATCGCATCGATAGCGGCATTGCCGATCAGCACGCCATCGACGCCGAACCCGGCATGGAGCCCGCCGATCAGCATCGCGGCTTGCGCGAGGGCGCGGCCAATGACGAACGAGGTGAAGCGCAACGGACGCCCTGTCAGCCGCCAGTAGGCGAGCGGCAGTTCGATGAAGGCGCCAAGACAGGCCGAGAGGAGCGCGAGCCGCAGCGCGGTCTCGCCCGGCATGTTCGGCCAGCCCGTGACCATCGGCACGAGCAGGACCTGGCACAGCAAGGCCAGCGGCAGGCCGAGCCCCGCGGCAAGGCCTGCCAGGATCCGGGCCAGCCGGGCCTGATCCTCCGCTCCGCCCTTGGCAAATCGGAACAGCGTTTCGGCAATAGCGAGGCAGCCGATCAGGCCGATCGGCTCGATCAGGGCGGCGGCCATGTCGAGCCGGATGAAATCCTCTGGCGGCAGGGTCCGCGTCAGGAAGGGCAGGGTGAACAGCACCAGCCCCTTCCCGAAGGCGACGCTGGCCGCATAGAGCAGGACGGCGGAGACCGGGCTTTTCATGGCAGGTCCAGCGTCTCGAACGTGGCCGAAAGCCGCGCCGCGCATTGATCCAGCGAGAAGGCCCGCACCACATGCTGCCGCGCCGCAGCAAGTTGTGCGAGTCGGGCTGCCTCCTGCAGGGCTCCAATCCGCGTGATGGCTGCCGCTAGTGCGTCGACATCGCCCGGCCCTACCAGAGTGCCCATCTCCGGCAGGATCATTTCCTTGACGCCCATATAGGCGGTGGAGATGACCGGCAGGCCCATGGCCATGGCCTCCTTGACCACCAGCGGTCCGGTATCGCGCGCGCCGTCGGGCGCAGTCTTGAAAGGCGCGACAAGGGCGAGATAGTCCGGCCCGTTTCCGGCATACCAGCTCGCTGTCTGCGCACCGAGGAACCGGATTGCCTCCGGCCCGCCACCCAGGCGGCTGGCCTCGACCTCCAGCATCGGGCGGAGCGGCCCGTCGCCGACCAGGTCAAGCCCCGGGCGTTCCGCAGTCGGAATTCGGCCGAGGGCGGCGAAGAGATCGTCGAGCCCCTTCTGCGGCACAAGCCGGCCGACAAAAAGCAGCCGACCATTGGATTGCACCTTCGGCCGGTAGGCATAACGCTCCGGGTCGATGCCGCAGGGTACGATCCGGAGATTGCAGCCCGGCTCGGCCCGGCGCAGATCCTCGGCGAGGTCGCCGCAGACGGCGATCACCCGGTCGGCGGCTGCGAGCTTTTCCGGCAGGTCTTCGGCTTCGGCATAGACATCATGGCCATGGCAGACGAACGACACGCTGACCCCCGCCAGCCGCGCCCCGAGAATGGCATGCGCCGCGCCGCCTCCCGCGAAATGGGCATGGACATGGTCAATCCGCTCGCGGCGCAGCCAATGCGCGATCCGCCAGCCCTGATAGACGAGCGAGGCGCGCGGCAGACGCTTCTGCCGGAAGGCGAAACTCAACCCGCGCGCGAGGGCCCGGGGCGCGGGCGGGAAGACGGCCTGATTTCCGCGCGGCAGGTCGCGCAGGCAGGTCGCCCGGTCCGCCAGCCCGACATCTTCCGGCTGAGCCATGCCCGCGCCGCGCCGCATGATCAACGGCAGCACGGCATGCCCCTGCCGCTGCATCGCGCGGATCTCGTTTCCGACAAAGGTTTCCGACAGGACGGGAAACTCGGCAAGGACATAGGCAAGGCGCTTCATGGCAACTCCGGACAGGCAGAGGCGGCAGGACCGCCGAACTCGGCACGGTTTCAGCAAGGGAGATGCCATGCGGGCCGAGACCCGCCCCAAGCAGTGGAGTCTGTCATGTCCCGCCCCCTTTTCGATGCGCGTGTCAGCGTCATCATGCCGAACCGCAACAACCTCGATACGCTCCCGGCCGCGATCCGCTCGATCGGCCTCCAGCAGGTCGATGCCGTCGAGATCCTTGTCATCGACGATGGCTCCACCGATGGCTCCCGCGAATGGCTGTCGGCCATGGCCCGCGAGCTGCCGCAAATGCGCGTGCTGGAAACGGATTCCCTTGGCCCTGCTGGCGCGAGAAATGCAGGAATTTCCGAGGCTTCAGCGCCGATCGTCGCCTTCCTCGATTCCGATGATCTCTGGCTGCGCGGCAAGCTGCGCGTGCAGCTCGAGCACCTCGAGCGGAACCCTGCCATCGGCATGAGTTTCACGGATTACCGCCATGTCGGCCCGGCGGGCGAGGATCGCGGTACCTGCTTCGACTATTGGCGCCCGGCCTTCCGGAACCAGCCGCCGACCCATTTCTTCGCGCTCGACGAGGCCGAGGCCCTGCTGCTCGGGCACAATCTTGTCGGAACCTCGACCGTCGCGGTTCGCAAATCGCTGTTGCAGAATGCGAATGGCTTCGCAACGGACCTCGCCTCGGCGGAGGACTGGGACCTCTGGCTGCGCCTCGCCGCGATGGCGCCGGTCGCGACCAGCACAATGATCATGACCGATTATCTGATGCGACCAGGCAGCCTGACCTCGCGCCAGCATGACCGGCTCGCCGCCATCGAGACCATTGCCGGTCGCTACCGGACTCGCTCGGAACGGCCGATCCGACAGGCTTTGCGCAAGGTCGATGCGCGCCTCGCCCGCGCCCGGGCCGAAATCGCCCGGAAGGATGCCCGGCACCTCTCGGCAGCCATGGCGGAACTGCGCGCCTGCTGCGCGGAGCCTTCGCGCCCGGGCCTCCGTGCCGCCGCGGCCGATCTTGTCCGTGGCCTGCAGCCATCATCGGCGCAGATCTGACACCAAGGGCGATCATGATCCTGTTCGAGGCTTCCATCCCGCCCGACCTGCTGGCCCTGAGTGCCCTGCGCAAGGACCTCTCGGCCCGGCTGGACACGCTCTGCCCGGCCGATCCGGTCCGGCAGGCGATCCTGCTGACCCTGTCGGAAATCGGCGCCAACACCATCCTCCATGCCGATCCGGCTCCGGAGACGGTGACGGTCCGGCTCAGCCTCGATGGCGCCTCGCTGTCGATCGATATCGAGGATGATGGCGGGGGCTTCGATGACTTCGACGGCGCCTGTGCCCGGTCGATCGTGAAGCAGGATCACCTCTTCGCGGAAAGCGGTCGCGGCCTCGCCATCATCCAGTCGATCGTCGACAGCCTCTCCTACGCGCCCGGCGTGCCGAACCGGCTCCGGGCGACCAAGCGTCTGGCTGGGGAGCGGCCGACGCTGCTCATCGTCGAGGACAGCCCGATCCTGCTGGAAACCTATGCCGCCATGCTCAGCGGCAGCTATGACATCCTCCGCGCGCCGGGCTTCGATGCCGCGATCCGCATTGCGGGTAGCCAGGCCATCGATGGCATCGTCACTGACCTTCATCTCGAGGACCATGACGGCAGCGCCCTCATCGATGCGCTGGAATGGAAGGCGGATCGCCCGCCGGTTCCCGTGCTCGTGCTGACCGGTGAACGCGATCCGGACCGGCTTCGCACGGTCTTCAATGCCGGCGTCGAGCAGGTCCTGAGCAAGCCGGTCAGTCCGGATGCGCTGCGCAATGCCGTGGCGGCGATGCTGACCCGCAATGCCCGCAACAATGCCCGGATGTTCCGCTTTTTCAGTGCGGCCATCGATCGCGAGGGTCAGGATGACCTGCCGGGGCGGATCGGGCCGGTTCTGGCTCAGTCCCGCCATGCCCGGGCCGGGTTCGGCCGTGGCGATTTCCTCTGCCTCTTCCGCCGGCCGGGCGGGCACCGGCTGGTGCTTGCGGATGTGATGGGCCATGGCCTTGCCGCGCAACTCGCGGCCATGCGGTTCCGCGCTGCCATGACCGGCGTGCATGGCGCGATGCCGCATTTGCCTTGCAACGTCTTTCTTTCCGCCCTGTCGCGCGCCATGGCGAAGGATCTGCTCCTGCCGGAAGCCTTCTTCTCGCTCGTCGTGGCGGATATCGACGAGGATGGTCTGATCAGCCTCTCGGCCGCCGGCCATCCCCGGCCATTCTTCAGCGATGCCGGCGGGATCACGATGGTCGAGGTGGATGGCCCGTTCCTCGGTCTGTTCGAGGAGGTCGATTATCCGATGCTCCAGCTGCGGCTCGACCGGGGCCAGCGCCTCTACCTGCCGACGGACGGGCTGGATGCCCGCTCCGAGCAGGTCGGGCGCGAGGTGCCTGACTGGCTTGCCGGGGCGGTGCTTGGCCTGCGTGAGGCACCCTTTGCCGAAGCTGGTGAACGCCTTGATGCGGAGATCCGGTCTAACCTGTCCCGCGCGCCGGAAGATGACTGGACGCTGGTGATGCTGGAGCCAGCAGCCTGAGCGATCAGGCCCCCGCGCGGTGATAGGCTTCGATGACACGGCCAAGGCCGCGCTCGAGTCCGAATTGCGCCTTTCCATGACGATAGGCACTCTCGCGCAGCGCGTCGTGCCCGGCAACCGGCAGGGCCAGCCATTCCCGCGTTGCGCCGGCCAGCCCTTCGATCACCCGGTCTTCCGGGCCCGGCTCGACGAGCCAGCCCGCTGCACCGTCGCCGATCACACTGGCCATAGCCCCGACCCGCGTCGAGATCACCGGAATGCCTTGGGCCAGGGCTTCCAGCGCCGCCATGGGCAGTCCTTCCGCCCGTGAGGGGATTACCAGCAGGTCCAGCCCGGGCCAGATCGCGCCCGGATCACGCACCATGCCGTGCCAGATCACGCTTGATCCGGCCTTGGCGGCAAGCTCCGTCCGCATCGGACCATCCCCGAAGACGTGGAACGAGGCTTCACCCCTGAGGCGACCAGCCAGCGCGATGAAGCGGTCCGGCGCCTTTTCGGCGGAGAGGCGGCCGACAAAGCCGATCTGCGGCCGGCGCCGGTTGGTCAGGCCGAGCGGCGGGAAGCGCAGGAAATTCGGCACGATCGCCGTCCGGAAGGGCAGGCGTTCGGCAATGGCCGCCGAAACGGACAACCCTTCCGCCATCCAGCCCGTCCAGGCATCGAGCGTCTGGTAGAGACTGACAGGGAACGGGCCGGTCTCGCCGGCATGATAGGTGGAGACCACGGGAACGCGGCAGATCCGTGCAGCCAGCCGGCCGAGAATGCCCGCCTTGTAGCCATGGCTGTGCAGCAGCAGGGGCTCCCGTTGCCGCAGGCGCTTCAGCAGGCGGTCGATCCGCCCGCCGAGCACGCTGAAGGGCAGGCCCGCCGCGCGGAGTCGTTCCTCGAAGGCATTGCCGGGATAATGCCGCCAGAACATGATCTCCGCCGGGAAGCCTGCCTCGGGCAGCGCTTCAGCGAGAGTTGCCACATGGGATTCGATGCCACCGGGGCCGGAACTGTCGAGGAAAAGCAGGATTCGGGTCATGTCACGCTGGCAGGTTGAAGAGCGGTAGGGATTCGGCCCATCCGGCCAGCCGGTCGGCCCAGCGCGGATGGAACCGGCGGAACCGCCGCACCTCGCGGGCAATCTCCGAGCCGAGGCTGGGGGCGATTGTGTCGTTGATGACGAAGCCGGCAAGGGGGGCACGGCATTCGGCCAGAAGCGCCAACGCGGAATCCCGCTCATGGCCGAAGGTCCGGTTCGCCTTGCCGATCACCAGGGTTGCCCCGGAAATCGCAGCGATGGTCATGGACTCGATGGCCGCGCCAGAACCGATCCTGGCCGGGGCGCAATCGACAATCACGGCGTCGTAGGCCGCGAGCTCTGTCTCGAACAGTATTCGCAGCCGTGCCGGATCATTGAAGCGCCCGGCATCGTCAGGATGAATGGCGATCCAGAGGCGGTCCGGCCCTTCGGCCTCATGCGAGACGAGGCCAGGGCCGGTTCCATCCCCGGGAGCCCAGCGCCCCGGGCTGGTGCGCGGGTCTGGCGGCAGGGAGGCATCGACCAGCAGGACCTTCAGCCCGGTCTCATGCAGCCGCCGCGCGAACAAGGCCGCAATCAGCGAATTTCCGGCATTGGCATGCGGCGCAGTGAGGGTAATCACCCTCGCACCCTGGGTGAATGTGGCATGACGCATCCGCTCGAGCAGCGTGTGCAGATGGGCGGCGAGTCCGGAGGAAGCTGCCTTGTCCATCAGAGCGCTCCGATCAGGGCGACCAGAGAGATCAGGGGGATCACGTCACGGACGCCGTCCATGAAGATCTTCCAGTCGCTCTGCGCCATATTTGGCACGTAGACGGTGTCACCCGCCCGCACGGCGGGAAGGCGAGAGATGTCGCCCGACTTGGCAAATCGGACGAGGTCGAACAGGCGCGCGCCCTCGGTCTGCGCCGTGATGTTGATCACCACGATTTTCGACTGGAGCGCGTCACTTGTCGGCCCGCCCGCTTCGGCCAGCAGATCGAGCAGGGTCATGTCATCGGCGAAGCGATACCGCCCGGGCTTTCCCACAGCGCCGATCACCCTGACAGTGCGTTCCTTCGGATCGTCGAGCCATTCCTTGTTGCGGTCCGGAATGAAGATGACATCGCCTGGCTTGACGCGCGGCAGCAGCTTGTCATCGCCGGTCTCGAAATAGCGCGCGAGGTTGACCTTGCTGATCCGCGAGCCCTTGCCCTGCCGATGTGACACCCGGACATTACGCAGGTCAGCTGCGCCGGTCGGACCGTTGGCGGCTGCGATGATGTCGAGGAAGCTCATCTGGGTGTTGAAGGCGTAGCGGCCGGGCGAGCCGACCTGGCCCATTACATAGATTGAGGCTTCCGGTGCCTGCTGAACCCATTGCCCCTTCATGTCGACGGGGCTCGAGGGCAGGTCCGGTACCATGATGACCGCGCCGGCCCGCAGACGGGGCAGGGACGTGGCCTGCCCATTGAGATAGGCCGTCATGTCGAACAGCACCGGCTTGCCCTTGTCATTCTCGCCGAGCCGGATCTGGATCCGCGCGAGGTCTGCCTTGTGGGTCGGACCACCGGCCTGAGCCAGAAGGTCAAGCAGGGACATCTCGTCCGACCATTCGAACCGGCCCGGGCGTGTCACGGCGCCCATCAGCTTGACGGCCCGGTCCGGCGCGATCTTGAGCCAGGACGGCTCTTTCGTATCGGTCTTCTCGGGGACGAAGATTGCGTCGCCTGCGCCGACTGGCGGCAGGGTCCCGCCCTTGCCTTCCGTGAAGAGCGGCAGGTCGACCAACGCCACGGTACCATCGGCCCGGATCAGGCGGATCTGCCGCGTGTCGGCGAAGCGCGTCGGTCCGCCGGCATTGGCAAGAATGTCGATGAAGCCGGCCCCGGGCTTGGAATCGAAGGCTCCGGGCTTGGCCACTTCGCCCATGACATAGACCGTATTCTTGCCGGAGCGGATCTCCTCGAGCTGCTTCGGGACAAAGATCGTCGCGCCTTCGGCAAGATCGGGGAGGAGATGGGCCTTGCCACTGTCAAGGAAGGTCTGCAGGTTGAAGATGGTGGGCTGGCCCTTCGCGATGATGCGGATCTGCTCGACCGAGGCATAGCGCGTTACGCCGCCGGCCCGCATGATCATGTCGATCGCGTTGGAACCCGCCTTGTAGGCGAAGATGCCTGGCTTGTTGACCTCGCCGAAAACCTTGATGGAGGAGCGGTCCTCGCCGCCATCGCCGGCTTCCGCCAGGGTCCGGCCATCGAAATCGATCTGGACATTCCCGGTCCGGGGCGACGCAGGCACGAACAGCGTGTCGAGCGGCTCAAGCGCCGGGAGTAGCCCGGGATCGCCGGTATCGAGATACTTCTTGTAGTCAAAGCTGATCTCGCGATCCTTCCGCCGCAGTTGGAACCTGTCGAGCTGCGCCCCCTGGTTGAGGCCGCCGGCCGCGGCAATAGCCATCTGCACCGAGGCATCGCCCGGAATTTCCACCGGCCCGGGATTCTTCACATAGCCGAGCACGGTCACCAGCAGGCGACGCTCCTTCAGAGCCAACGTCAGCCGGTCGAGATCGCGATAGACTCGCGACAGGCTGGTCCGGATCGTGGCTTCCGCTTCCCTCGTTGTCAGCCCGGCGACGATCACGGCGCCGACTTCCGGCAGGATGATCTGGCCCTGCCGGTCGATCTTGAAATCCTGCGACAGCGTCGCCTCGCCCGGGACCCGCAGGGCCACCGTATCCCCGATCCGCAGCGCTTCGCGCGCCGTTGCGGCGGATGCAGCCGTCGCCAATGCGAAGAGCAGCGCCGTGAGGGCGAAGGCAAGGCCGCCAAGGCGGCGGAACGGGGAGGGTGCGGTCGCGGCGATGTTCATGGCTTCGGGCTCGGGAGATGGGGCTCGATCGCATCGAGCACGCGGGCAAGGCGGAGCCGGTCATCGGCGAGATCGTCGATCAGACCGGCCTGATGGTTGCGCTGGGCACGGATGAGCAGAAGCCGGGCCTCATCGGCCAGGCCGGCCGCCCAGCGTTCCGCGCCGCGATGGCGCAGGCTTTCATAGCGCGTGGTCAGGCCCTGCAGGCCGGGATCCTCGACGGCGCGCCGTTCGGCAAAGCCGCCCGTTCCGGCCTCGGGCCAGGTGGCGCAGCCGCCGGCCAGCGATGCAACGAGCACGAGGATGGCCAGACGGGGCATCACGCGCTCCGGGCCAGTTCCGGCGCAAGGATTGGCGTCAGCTTCAGATGGTCGAGCAGCTGGCGTGGCTGGCCGCTCAGCCCGGCAATTTCCAGCCGGCGCCCGCGGGCATTGAGCCGCTTGTAGAGGAAGACGAGACCGCCCACGCCGCTGGAATCAATGAAGCTGACATTGGAGACATCCAGCGCGATGTCTTCCTCGGCGGCGGCCAATTCCTCGAACAGCACCCGCACGGTCGTCATCGTGCCGGCATCGAGGTCGTCCTGAATGCGCAATCTACGGGTCATGATAGGCTCCTTCTCGCGGCCAGGGCGGCCGATCCGGGATGAAGGACAGCAAGGCCGGTGCCAGCCGCATCAGGCCAGCAATCCGGCGATTCCCGCCGGTTTTGCGAGAAGGAAAGCCCAGTTCGCAAATCCGGAATTGCAAAAAGCAACGAGCACTGCGGCGATTTCCGTTGCGAATTCGAAAGATTCCCCGCTGCGGCGCCGGGCATGGGCCTTGCTGGTCCGGGTCAGACCCTGACTCAAGGAAGGCCCCCGATGTCGACCCATTTCCATATCGTCCAGCGCATGGCCCCCGGCGGGATCGAGACTGTCGTACTCGATCTTGCGCGGATGGATCCCGATCTTGTCATCGTTTCTCTCGAAGGCACGCGTGAGAGCCTCGTCGAGCAGTGGCCGGCCCTGGCCGGGCTCGGCCGGCAGCTGGTCGGCCTCGGCAAGCGGGCCGGCCAGGCCTGGCTGCTGGTGCCGGCTCTGGCCGCGCTGATGCGCAAGCGCCGTGTCCGGGCCGTCGTTACGCATCATATCGGTCCGCTGCTCTATGGTGGCCTTGCCGCCCGTCTGGCGGGCGTTAGCCGCCGCGTCCATGTCGAGCATGATGGCTGGCACTACGCCAATGATCGCCGCCGCCGCCTGGCCCGGGCGCTCGAATGGCTGGTCGCGCCGAAGCGCGTGGCCGTCTCGCACGCCACGGCCAGCCAGGTCGCCGAGGCGATCGGTGTGGTGCATCAGGTCATCATCGCCAATGGCGTCGATCTCGACCGCTTCCAGCCCGGCTCGGCCCGGTATGCGCGTCTCCGTTTCGGCCTGCCGCTGGAGGCCCGGCTGATCGGCTGTATCGGCCGGCTCGAGACCGTGAAGGGCCAAGACGTCCTTATCGATGCGCTAGCCCACCTTCCGGGCGAATGGCATGCCGCGCTGGCGGGGCAGGGCAGCCAGGCCGAGGCCTTGCGTGCCCGGGCCGATGCGCTTGGCCTTGGCGGCCGGGTCCATTTTCTTGGTCATGTCGAGGCGCCCGAAAGCCTTTTTCCCGCTTTCGATATGCTCGTCCTGCCTTCGCGTGCCGAAGGCTTCCCCCGCGTCCTGATCGAGGCGCAGGCTGCTTGCCTGCCGGTCATCGCCACAAAGGTCGGCGGCGTCGCCGAAGCCGTCTGCCCGCGCACTGGCTATCTCGTCCCGCCGGAGGAGCCCGAAGCGCTCGCCGCGTGCATCCGCAGCGTCGCCGAGTCGCCGCCGGTCACGAGCCCGCGTTCCTTCGTCGATCCCCGTTTTTCGCATCGCGAGATGGCCGCGCAATACCGCGCACTGTTCGTCGCCTGAATTCTCCGGAGTTTCCGATGTCTGCCTTCTGGTTCCTGCTCGCTATCAGCCTGGTGCTGCTGGCCTATCACCATCTCGTCTATCCGCTGTGGCTGCGGGCCGTGCCGTTGCGCTCCCCGCAGCCTCCCCCGGCGGATGGCATCTGGCCGAGTCTCGGCGTCGTGGTCCCGGCCTATCGCGAGGCCGAGCATATCGAGGCGATGATCCACCAGCTCGCCGCTCTCGATTATCCGAAGGACAGGCTGGAAATCCTCGTCGTCTGCGATGGCTCGCCGGATGACACGCCCGAACGCGCACGCCGGGCCCTCGCCGCGCTGGCCGGGCAGGACCATGCGATCCGGTTGATCGACCACCCGGTCAACCGGGGCAAGGTCGCGGTCCTCAACGACGCCATCGGGGCCTTGCGTGCGGAGATCGTCGTCCTGTTCGATACGTCCAGCATCGTTCCCCCGGATATCCTGCTTCGCCTCGCGCCGGAATTCCACAACCCTGGTACCGGCGTGGTATGCCCGGCATATGGTCTCGCCGAAGGGTCTGCCCCCGGCGAAACCGCCTATTGGCGCTACCAGCAGGGCATCCGCCGCCGCGAAGCTGCCTTCGCTGCCGTCATGGGTGCGCATGGCGCGGGCTATGCGTTCCGGAAGGCGGCTTGGGCGCCGCTGCCGGCCCAGACGATCAACGATGATTTCGTCCTGCCGATGCGCATCGTTGCGGACGGGTTCCGGTTGGTCGATCGCCCCGATATCGTCATCGGCGACCGCGAAGTCGCCCGCGCGGGGATCGACCGCCGCCGACGGCGCCGGCTCGGAGCCGGCAATCTGCAGCAGGTCCTGCTCTGCCATCGGCTGCTCTGGGCCGCGGGCTGGCGGATGGGTCTCCTTTTCGCCTCAGGCAAGGCCCTCCGCGCTGTGGCGCCGCTCCTTGTACTGACGGCCCTTGCCAGCGCGATCGGGTTGGCGTTCACCGCTGCCAGCCCGCTGGATCTTCTGCCGCTCGCCGCAGTGGAAGGCGTCGCCTTCCTCGCCCTGCTGGCAGATCGCCTGCCTCAGGGGCGCCTTCGGGCGCTCGGGCAGGCCCTCCGTTATGCACTCGGCAGCTATCTGGCCATGGCCCGCGGCATTTTCGACCTGGCGATGGGGCGCTTTGACGATGACCGCCGGCTGGCCGACCGGCGTGAACCCGGCGGCGCGCTGGTGCTCAGCCCTCTCACGCGCGGACTGAAGCGTCTCTTCGATATCCTGATCGCGCTGATGGCGTTTCTCGGCCTGCTGGTGATCGGCCCGCTGATTGCCATGGCGATCCGCCTCGATTCCCCGGGGCCGATCTTCTATCGGCAGTTGCGCGTCGGACGCGCGCTGCCCGACCGGACCGACCTGTTCCACCTGATCAAGTTCCGCACCATGCGCGTCGATGCCGAGGCGGGCACCGGGGCGGTCTGGGCGGCCAAGGGCGATCCGCGCGTCACCCGGCTGGGGCGGTTCCTGCGAAAGACGCGGCTCGATGAATTGCCGCAATGCCTCAATGTCCTGCGCGGCGAGATGTCGATTGTCGGCCCGCGTCCGGAACGCCCGGTCTTCTTCAGCAAGCTCGAGGCGGAAATCCCCTTCTATGTCGAGCGGACCTTCGGTCTGAAACCGGGCGTGACCGGGCTGGCCCAGGTTTCGACTGGCTACGACGCCACGATCGACGATGTCCGGCTCAAGATCCTGTTCGATCACAGCTATGCGCTGAAGGTGCAATCACCCTGGGCTTGGCTGCGCACCGATCTGGCGATCATCGCCAAGACCTTCCTTGTGATGGGGCTCGGCATGGGGCGCTGAACTGGCATTCGAGACAGGCCGCGCAGGAGCACGGACCAGCAAGGTCAATTCTGCGCGGCCTTGTCGTTGCCGGGTTGGCGCGCGATCCGGGATATCTTGATGGATCCGATATCGCCATTCCGATGCGGATCCAAATTCGAAAGGGCTCCGACCGTGATGTGGCACATCGCAGCAGCGGATCCGAAAGTTTTTGTTCAGCTTGTCGGGCAATAAGCAGCACCGTTTTGATGAATCAAACGTAACAGCAACACGAATAGTTTTCCCTGATCGGGGGCGTGCCCTTGGCCCCGGAGAGTGTTGTCGATGCGCCTGCTTCTTGTTCCTGCCACCATCGCCCTGGCGAGCCTTGCGGTTTCAGCCTTGCCTGTCGTTGCACAGCAGATTGACCTCAGAAGCCCCGAAGCGAGGAATGCGCCGCGCAACTGGAATGTTTCGCTCGGCCTCGGGGTCGGCGTGGCACCGGCCTTTCTGGGCTCGAAACGGGGGGCGGTCGCCTTCCGGCCGATCGTCTCGATCGGGCGTGGCCTCGGCAGTCGCTGGCTCTCGGTCGCCGATGACAATATCGGCATCGGCCTGATCGAGGGCGATAACTGGCGCGCAGGCGTGGCCGGCAAGCTGCTCTGGGAAAGGCGGGCTTCGGATCATTCCGAATTGCGCGGTCTTGGCAATGTGCGTTTCGGCGGGGAAATCGGCGGCTTTGCCGAGTTCTACCCGTTGCCGTGGCTGCGGGCGCGCGGCGAGATCCGTCAGGGCCTCTTCGCGCATGATGCGCTGATGGGGGATATCAAGCTCGATGCCTTCACCCGGCTTGGCGAACGCTGGATCGTGTCGGCCGGTCCGCGCATGTCCTTTGCCGGTCGTGATTTCACCCAGACCTATCTCGGGGTCACGGCGCAGCAATCCGCGGCATCGGGCCTGCCGGCCTTCAAGGCTGGCCATGGCCTGCTCTCCTATGGCGCGGCAGCACAGGTCACCTATCAATGGACGCCCCGTCTTGAAACCAGCGCCTTCGTCCAGGCCACGAGGCTCGCCGGCGATGCGGCGAATTCGCCGCTCGTGAAGCAGAGGGGCTCGGCGAACCAGTTCAGCCTTGGTTCGAGCGTTCGCTGGACATTCGATACCGGCTATTGAGTGTGCGCTGCGGGTTCGGGCGAGGGCGCTTTCCGATACCCCTTGAGTTTATGTGAGAATACCTGAATATCCGAAACTAGCGCGGTCAACGCTTCTGAAAGCTCTGACAATGACGCCATATAAAATTTACAAGCAAATAGAATTGCAATTCAGAACTTTATTAAAAAAACATGCCGTTCTATTTTTAGCGATTGCAATATTTTGTCTTATAGGATTTTACAAAGGAGTAAACTCCGCAGAGAAATCATTTTTTATATTATTAGGATTTACTGCAACATTTTATACGATGTATTTTATAGCCTTCATCGTTGTCAGGCGAAGATCGTTACGTAGGAGAAGCTTTTTTCAGTTAAGTCACCTTTTTGTAAAGTTCTTGAAAAAATACAATACTTCTAAATAAAATGGCTTCCCGTCGATGGGGCAAGCGCCGCAACCTTCGATGACGTAGGGCGCGTTCCCGCGCTCCCCCTCTCGCCCCCGACCACGCAACGTTCGTGCGCATTTTGCGAAATCTTTATGGGTTTGCGTCATCATTGGGTCCTCATCCGGCGAATCTTTTCCCTGCCCGGCGGCCGCACCCAGACGGACTGATGTCATGACTCCCGATCAAAAGAAGACGGTTCCCTCCAAGAGCATCATGCGGCGCATTGTCCTGATGGCATCTCTGGCCGTTTTCGTGGTCTTTGCCCTGTTCGCCGCGATCATCCGCGAACGCCTTGCCCAGTCGATGCAGTCCGAAATCACCCGGAACATCCAGACCGTCGGCGCCCAATCGGCGGAAACGGTGGAGCGCTGGGTCGATGGACGGCTGATCCTGCTCGGCAGCATGGTCGACATGCTGTCGAAAGGTGTCGTCAGCACGGAAGAGATCCTCGCTAACACGACGGTGATGAAGGAGTTTTTCCTCGCCTATTTCGGCACGGCCGAAGGGCAGTTCACCATTTCCCCGCCGCGCCAGATGCCGCCGGATTACGATCCGCGCAAGCGGCCCTGGTACGGCAAGGCTGTCGAGGCGCAGGCGCCGGTCGTGACCGAGCCTTACCTCAGCGCCTCTACCGGCAAGCTGATCGTCACCCTTGCGGAGCCCGTCCGGAAGGCTGATCGCATTGTCGGCGTGGCCGGTGGTGACCTCGAGGTGAGCGCGCTGGTCAAGATGATGGCCGATCTCGATTTCGGCGGCATGGGGCAGGGCTTCATCGTCAGCCGCGATGGCAAGATCCTCGTTCACCCCGAACCGGCGCGCATCGGCAAGCCGGTTTCGGATATCATCACCGGCGATGTGAATGTCACGGCTTCGGGCGTGAAGGAGGCGATGATCGGCAAGGACCGCATGTTCGTCTCCTATCTGCCGATCCGCCTGCGCGACCGGACGGATTGGTATGTCGCGGTGGCCATCGACGCCGACAAGGCACTTCGCAGCGTGCGCGAACTGCAATACATCGCCATGGGCGCCTCGCTCGTGGCGGCACTCGTCATGGTTGCGGTGCTGCTGGTGCTCCTCCGGCATACGGTGGCGCAGCCGATCCAGCGCATGACCGCCGCCATGGGGGATCTCGCCGCGGAGAAGCTTGAAACAGCCGTGCCGGAACTCGGCCGCGCGGACGAGATCGGCGCCATGGCCGCGGCGGTCGAGGTCTTCAAGACCAATGCCCTTGAGCGCCGCGCGCTGGCCGACGAGCGCAACCGCGAATTCGCGCAGCGCGAGCAGCGCCTCGACACCATGAACCGACTGATCTCCCAATTCGAGCAGGGGCTGACACGCTCGATTTCTGCCGTATCCGGCTCGGCCGGAACTTTGGCCGAAACAGCGCGGACGCTGAACGCCACGGCAGAGGACAGCACGCTCAACGCAACCACAGTCGCAGCGGCTGCCGAACAGGCGGCGGCCAATGTCCAGAGCGTGGCACACGCCTCGGATACGCTCGCCGAGGCGATCGACCGGATCACCCAGATGGTTCTCGCGTCTCGCCAGGTCACCGAACGCGCCACGACTGCGGCCGCGGATACGGACGGGATGGTACAGAGCCTTGCCGAGACGACCGGCAGCATCAGCCAGATCGTCGGATTGATCAATTCGATCGCCGATCAGACCAACCTGCTGGCGCTGAACGCGACGATCGAGGCTGCCCGCGCCGGGGATGCCGGACGCGGCTTCGCCGTGGTCGCGACCGAGGTGAAATCGCTCGCCGCCCAGACCGCGAAGGCGACCGAGGAGATTGCATCGCAGATCGCCGAGATGCGCACCGCGTCGGATTCGGCGGTGGAGGCCATCCGCAGCATCGCGAGCATTATCGGCGAACTTGGAGCCATTTCGACGCAGATCTCGACAGCCGTAGAGCTTCAGGGCGGATCGACCAAGGAGATTGCGGTCAACGTGGCCGAGGCGGCCAAGGGCACCGACAATGTCTCGGTCAATGTGATGAGCGTGATGCAGGGTGCCGCCACCACGCGCGACAACGCCGCGAAGGTGCGTGGCTCTGCGGATGGCCTGCTCGAGGAGGCCGCTGCCCTGCGCGAGAATGTCGAGAGCTTTATCCGTCAGCTTCGTGCAGCCTAGTCACTCTCCGGATCATGGGCTCTGACGGGCTGGTTTGCTGATGCCGGCATGCGCAAGGCGGCTATCCTCCGGCGCTTCCGCGCGCTCGTTCAGCCCGTAATCGCGGATGACCTCGGCCACGCGAAGCCGGTAATCGCGGAACACACCGCCTCGGCCTCTGGCTTGCGTGGCGCGATGGGCTTGGCCGTTGCGCCACGCGGCGACCGCCGCTTCATCGCGCCAGAACGACAGCGAAAGGAGCTTGCCGGGTTCGGCCAGCGACTGGAACCGCTCGATCGTAAGGAAACCGTCGACATCGAAAAGCTCGTCGCGCAAGGCGGCAGCGAGATCGAGATAGGTCTGGCGCTCGCCTTCCGCCGGCCAGACCTCGAAGATCACGGCGATCATGGCCGGATCAGCCGCGCATGCGGCTCGGAGAGTTTCGTGAGGAAGATACGGTCTTCCCGGCGGATGAACCCTTCCTTCCGCGCGAATTCAAAGGCTTCCCGGCCTGCCTCGCTGGCTTTCAGCCGGGCGCGATAGGCCTCGTAGGCGGCGAGGCTTTCCAGCGAATAGATGCCATAGGCGGTCGTCAGCGAGCCCTCATGCGGGCCGAAATATCCGACGAGATCGGCCCCGCAGGCCGGGATCGCCTGTCCCCACATCCGGGCATAGGTGGCAAATTCAGCCTGCCGGAAGGGCTGGATGTCATAGCGAATGAAGCAGGTAATCACGGGTGGCACTCCTCTGTTCGGGAGACCTCCTCTAGCGCTGTTCGCAGCCCTGATGTTTCGGCGAAGAATGAAGCATTGCTCCGTGCAGATGGGTTAGGATACCCACCATGAAGAACGGTCCTGATATCGCTGCGCTCGCCTCGCTGATCGGCGATCCCGCGCGCGCCAACATTCTCGCTGCCCTCATGGGCGGGAAGGCGTTGACGGCCGGGGAATGCGCCGCCGAAGCGGGCATTTCAGCACCGGCCGCCTCCGGCCATCTGGCAAAGCTGCTCGGAGCGGGCTTGCTGGTTGTCCTCGTGCAGGGGCGACATCGGTATTTCAACCTCGCAGGCCCTGATGTCGCTGAAGCCGTGGAAACGCTGATGGGCCTCGCCGCGCGTGTCGGCCTTCGGCGCACGCGCCCCGGCCCACGCGAAGTCGCCATGCGCAAGGCGCGCTTCTGCTACGATCACCTCGCGGGGGATGCGGCCACCGCGCTGTTCGCGCGGCTGGTCGATCGCGGGATGCTTGTTGCACAAGCCGATGGTCTCGGCCTCTCGCCCAGCGGCCGCTTGCGCTTTCTGGCGGAAGGCATAGACATTGCCGCGCTTGAGGCCAGGCCGCGGGCACTCTGCCGTGCCTGCCTCGATTGGTCCGAGCGCCGGCCGCATCTCGCGGGGAGCCTCGGCGCAGCCATCGCGAGGCTGGCGATCGAACGCGGCTGGTGTCGCCGGGAAGCAGCATCGCGCGCCGTGCATTTCTCGCCCGATGGCGAGCGGGCTCTGCTTGCCCTGGCTGACTCCGCCACCGATGAAACACGCGATCCCGATCGGCAGGGCGCAGATCGCTCGAACAACCCGGCCAGGCGAGCATGAATTCACCTGGCTGCTGAGCCTTTTGTTTTTCGCTCCGGCGGTGTCATCGGAGAAAATCCTGAACCATCCTGCGGGTCGAGGCATGGGCGGCGGGATCGATGGTGCGCGCACGGCGATCGATCTCGGCCGCCTCGGCGGTTCGCATCAGCTTTTCCAGCGCACGCATCTTCACGTTCAGCGCCATCAGGTTGTTCGGGTCGATCTCGAGCGCGCGATCGGCGACCAGCATGCCCTGGAAGGGCGTGCCGGAGCGTGACACGAGCAGCGCCTTCAGGGCCTGGGTTGCGGCCTGCTTCGGCTCGAGCGCGAGCGAACGGTCGAGATCGGCGTCGGCCATCGAGTAGTCCTTGTTCAGGAAATGCAGGAGGCCCCGGAAGAAAAAGGTCGTCGGCGCTTCAAGGCCGAACGTGATCGCCCGGTTGAAATCCGCCATGGCATCGGCCCGACGCTCAAGCAGGTAATAGGCCTCGCCGCGCGTTGCGAGGAACAGCCGGTTCTGGCTGTCCTTCTCGAGCGCCTTGTTGAGGGCCGTCAGCGCGTCGCTGGCGCGTCTCATGCGCAGCAAGGTTACCCCGCGCTGGAAATTGCCAACAGCATTGGCGGGCTCGACAACGAGGGCTTCATCGAACATGCGGAGTGCGCGGGGGAGGTCCTTGTCGCGGTCACGGACAATCCGGGCCAATGTCACGCGCGGGGCGATCTCTTTCGGAGCGAGGCGGACAGCTTCCCGGGCATCGCGCTCACCCTGACCGAAATCGCCCAGATCGACCGCGAGAATGGCCCGGTTATTCAGCGTCACGTGGTGCGTCGGCTCGATCTGGACAGCCGCATCATAATCCGCCTTCGACAGGGCATGCCGCCCGGCCCGCTGGTGGATGAGCCCGCGCAGGAAGAAAACATCCGCCGTCCTGTGGCCGAGCTCGATGGCCTTGTCGAGATCGGGCAGCGCGTCGTTCGGTTTGCCGGCGTTGAGAAGCGCCTCGCCGCGCCCGGCATAGTTGCGGCCGCGCGCCGGTTCGAGGCGGATGGCCTCGGCGAAGGCCGGCACGGCCTCCTCATGGCGCTTCAGTCGCATGAGCGTGATGCCCCGATGGACATAGGCGGGAGCAAAACCGGGATCATCTTTCAGCAGGGCATCGAAAAGCGCCAGCGCCCTGGGGAGGTCCCTGTCGCCTTCCATTTCCATGGCAAGCCGCCCTTCGGTGAGGCGAGACCGGCTCTCCTTGGGGTTGAGGCGGAGGGCATGAGCGATGTCGGCGGCGGCGCCCGCGAAGTCGCGCTCGTCGAGCCGAATGGCGGCGCGGTCGTTGCGCGACCAGAAATGATCCGGCTCAAGCGCCAGCGCACGATCAAACGCCTTCAGCGCATCGCCTTTCCGTTCGAGCCGCCACAGCGCCTGACCCCGGCGATAGTGAAACTCGGCCTCGTCCGGATCTCGCTCGACCGCCGCATCGAAATCCACGACCGCACCGCGCCAGTCACCCTGGGCGGCTCTTGCCATGCCACGAAGCATGAAATTCCGGGCCGAGCCTGGCAGGCGCGCGATCACCTTGTCCGACAGGCGGATGGCCTCGCTCCAGTTCTCGGTGAGAAACGCGATCTGGGCCTTGGTGCGCAGCACACCGATATGCTCCGGCGCGATCGCCAGTGCAGCCTCGATATCGGCCATCGCCGCCGCCCGATTGCCAAGCCGGAGATGCGCGAAGCTCCGGGCACGCAGGATATCCGGGTCGCGCGGGGCGATCACGAGGGCAGCGGTGGCTGCCGCGACACCCTCGTTCAGACGTCCCATCGTGTTGAACGCGAAGACCCGGGTGGCCAGAAGACTGGCATCTCGGGGGAGGATCCGGAGGCCCAGTTCCACCGCCGCCAGGGCCTGCTCCTTGTCGCCGGGCCTGCCGCGCCAGAGGAGCGCGGTGGCCTTTTCATCAAGCGCGCGGGCATCATTGGCATCGCGGCTCAGGCGGCGCTCGGCACCGGCCAGCAGCGCATCGGTCTCGTTGAGGCCGACGCGGAGTTCCTGCGCACGCCTTTCCGCCCGGTCACGGATCGTGGCATCGGCTGCTCCATCGGCGCTGATCGCTTCGCAAAGCTGGAGTTGCCGAGGCGTCGGGTCTGCCGCGCGCTGGCATTCCGCGAGGCGTGGATCGTCCTGCGCCAGGGCTGCATGGACAAGAAGGGCATGGGCAAGAAGGACGGCCAGGCTCGCGATGGTCGTTCGGAAGATCATGGCTTGTCCTTCCCCATTGTCATTCGGATCGGATGGCTCGGCGCCGATCTGTGCAGGCCATTGCGGGGACTGATATGCGCTGGAACACGGCGCGACTGTCCCGCCTATGTCTTCTGCCTGTCCGGATGATCATTCCAGTTGATGCGGCGATTGTCACCGGTGCAAACGCGAGCGGAGCGTCAGATTAAATGGGGCTACGCGAAATTGAGCCGCGCGGATGGCGTGTCCCGAAGCGCCGCACCCTTCGAATGGCGTGAACCTTGCAAGGCTTGATCAATACCGGGGTCGTTTGCTTTCCGGGATTTTCGGGTTTCTCTGACAGCCCCGCCCCGTGACAGTTTTGTCTTACGAGAATGATAGCTGGGTGTGCTCTAAGTGGAACTCAAGCGGTATCCTCGATTGGAGAGACATGATGGGTTCAGCGCTTCCTGCGATACGGCCATACAATGTCCTGCTTGTCTATCCGCGTTTCGCGGCGGCCTCTTTCTGGAATTTCAGGAAGACCTGCGAAGTCGTTGGCGCCCGTTATCCTGCCATACCCCTAGGACTTCTTACCGTGGCGGCGCTGCTGCCACAGGATTGGACCATCCGGCTGGTTGACTGCAATACCGGCACGTTGACCGATGACGACATCGATCGCGCCGACCTTATCATGACCGGCGGCATGCTTCCGCAGCAACCCGACTCGCTGTCCATCATCAGGCGGTGCAAAGCCCGCGGCAGGCCGGTTGTCGTCGGCGGTCCGGATGCAACCTCTTCACCGCAGCATTATGGCGAAGCCGACTTTCTCGTGCTGGGTGAGGCAGAGCCTGTCCTGGCTGAATTCGTTGCCGCCTGGAACTCCGGCATGCGCCAGGGCGTGTTTGAAGCGCAAAAGTTCACGGCGGATGTGACCGCGAGCCCGGTCCCTCGGTTCGATCTGTTAAATTTCAAGCATTATCTCTATGTCGGCGTCCAGTATTCACGCGGATGTCCGTTCAACTGTGAATTCTGCGACATCATCGAGTTGTTCGGCCGCGTCCCGCGCGCCAAGACAACAGAGCAGATGCTCGGCGAACTCGATCACCTCTATGCGCTCGGCTATCGTGGCCAGGTCGACTTTGTCGATGATAACATGATCGGCAACAAGAAGGCACTCAAGCTGTTTCTGCCACACTTGGTTGATTGGCAAAAAAAGCACGGGTATCCCTTTGAATTTTCGACGGAAGCCTCGGTAAATCTGGCCGATGACGATGTCTTGCTGGGGATGTTGCGCGACGCCGGCTTTTTCCTGATCTTCGTCGGCATCGAGAGCCCGGATACAGAGACTCTCGTCGCGATGCAGAAAAAGCAGAATACGCGCCGTAGCCTGACCGACAGCATCAACAAGATCTATGGCGCCGGTATCTCGGTTACCGCCGGTTTCATTCTTGGTTTCGACACGGAACGGGGCGGCGCGGCAGAGGGGATGATCGCCTGTATCGAAGACGCCTCGATCCCGGTTTGCATGGTCGGACTTCTCTATGCCTTGCCCAATACCCAGCTTACGCGTCGCCTGGAACAGGAAGGCCGCCTGCATGCCGGGAACGATATCGCTGTCGAGGACGATTATGGTGACCAGTGCACATCGGGCCTGAATTTTGAAACCTTGCGTCCCCGTCGCGACATCCTCGTCGATTATCTCTCGGTTCTGGAGCGCATCTACACTCCCGGTGCCTATTTCAGCCGCTTGCGTGTCGTGGGTCGCAAACTGAGGCGGAAGGGATCGGTCCTGCCGTCTTCGTTGCCAGCCGCGCTGGCGGATCTATGGCGCGTGACCCGGGTCATCTGGTTCATGACCGCCATGCGTCCCCGCTGGGCAATGCATGTCTGGTGGACCCTGTTGGATTGCGGCGTCCGGAACCCCGCGGCCATCCGGAGCGTGATCTCGATCATGGCCCTTTACCTGCACCTCGGCCCGTTTTCACGCGACGTCATGCAGAGCATCCGAGACCAGATCGCGCGGATTGATCGCGGCGAGGAGGAAAAGCCTGCGCTTGTCGCAGTTCCCGTTGCACCTCTGCCCGCCGCCATCCACAAACCGGCGAAGAAAATCGCCGCCGGACATGCGGTGCACTAGGAAAGCAACCGCATCCGGGCTGTGTGTCCCGATCCGAACGGAACAGGGCGCTTTCCGGGATTGTCCGGCTCCCGGAAGGCTCCCCGCCATCTCTGGACGAAAGGCGGCCGCAACCGCATGTCAGGGGGGGGGCTGATGCCCCCCTCAATTGGCAGTGTAAACGAGTTCGCGCTCGGCACGCGATGGCAGGAAAGCACGCGAGAAGATCTCGTCCGGCTTCGGGGTGCGCGTCAGGCCATAACCTTCCACCACGATATCGATGGCGCGGGCCATGCGGTCATCCTTGATATCGCCGATGCCGATTTCCTTCATTTCCGGGGAAACGATGAGGTTGGTGAAGGAATATTGCAGGCGGCGCTTCTCGATGGCCTCGTTGACGAGGTTGTCGAAGTTCATCACGGCCTTCATCGCGACATTCTGGTCCTTGGCGATTTCAATCATCGCCTTGTTGGTGGCGCGGACGAGGCCGGCAACCGCCTTGGGATTTTCCTTGAGCAGCTTCTGCGAGACCATCAGCCCATTCGAATAGAGGTCGAGGCCGAAATCACCGAATGTCAGCCAGTTGAAGTCCTTGTCCGGATCCTGGCGGTTCAGCAGCAGGTTGAAATAGCCGGTGATGTTGAACACGAGCGCGCCGTCGATATCACCCTTGATCAACAAGGGCTCCTGAAGATTGGGCGCCATGTTCGAGAGCGCGATCTTGCTGATATCGACATTGTTCTTGCGGGCGAAGACCTGTAGCAGGCGCGTCGTCGGCGTGCCCTGCGCGCCGCCGAGCTTCTTGCCTTCGAGGTCGGACGGCTTGGTGATGCCGGCCGATTTCTTGGAGGAAATCGCGAAAGGCGGGCGGTTCCAGAGCATGTAGACCATCACCGGCGCTTCGCCCGGCTTGGCGGAAGCGTTCTGGATGATGGCGTTCACATCGCCGAAGCCGGCATCATAGGCTCCACCCATGATGCGGGTGATCGTTGCGCCCGAGCCTTCGCCCTGGTCGATCACGACATTCAGCCCCTCGGCCTTGAAGTAGCCCTTGTCGCGGGCGACGAAGAAGGCCGCATCCGAGCCCTGCGTCTTCCAGCCAAGGGTGAATCGAATGGTGGTTTCCTGCGCGCTCGCGGTATGGGTGAGGGCCAAGCCGGCAACGAGCAGGGCGGATAGCGTTTTCATCATGGTCTGTGAACCTCCGGAGATGGATTGGATCAGGCGGCGGCGAAATCATTCTTCCGGTTGGCCCAGCCGGTGACCCGGCTTTCGATCAACGAGAAGACGACGTAGAGGGCGACGCCCATCCCCGCGAGGATGAACAGCCCGGCGAAAACCATCGGGACATTGAAGTTGGACGAAGCCGTCATCATCACGTTGCCGATGCCGCGGTTCGAGGCGACGGTCTCCGAAAGGACCGTGCCGACAAAGGCATAGGTGACGGCAACCTTCAGCGATGCGAAGAAGAACGGCATCGTCCGGGGCAGGCCGACATTCCAGAGGATGTCCAGCTTGCTGGCGCCGAGTGCCTTCAGCACATCCTCCAGTTCCGGCTCGGTTGTGGCGAGACCGGTCGCGATGTTCACGACGATCGGGAAGAAGCAGATCGACAAGGCCGTCAGCACGGCGGGCACCGTGCCCGAGCCGAACCAGAGCACGAAGATCGGCACCACCGCGACCTTGGGAATGGATGAAAAGCCGATCAGCAGCGGATAGGCCGTTTCATAAGCCGTGCGGGAGACCCCGATCACCGCGCCCAGTACGACACCGAGGGCCACGCCGAGGGCGAAACCGATCATGGTCGTCATCAACGTCTGGAGAATATGCGGCCAGAGGATCGGCATCCTCTGGAACATGGTCGTGAACACCTGGCTCGGTCGCGGCAGGATCAGGTCGGACATGCCGGAGACGAGGCATGCCACCTCCCACCCCACGAAGAACAGCACGATGAGCCCGAAGGACCGCGCCCTCTGGCGGTTGAAGATCTTCCTCATGGGGATTCTTCCGAAGCTGTGCCGCCACGGGCCTCGACGATCAGGCTGCGCAGGCGCTGGTTGAGGGCCACGAAATCCGGCTCGAAGGTCATGGCAATCGTTCGCGGCCGCGCAAAGGTGACGGGCGCATCATCGACAATGCGGCCGGGCCGCGCGCTCATCACGCAAATGCGCGTGCCAAGAAAGGCGGCCTCGCGCAGATCATGCGTGACCAGCAGAACCGTGGGCTTATGGGCAAGCCACATTTTCTGCATGATCGCCCAGAGTTCCTCGCGCGTGAACTGGTCGAGCGCGCCGAAGGGCTCGTCCAGCATCAGCATGCGCGGCTCATGGATCAACGCGCGGCAGAGATTGGCGCGCTGGAGCATGCCGCCGGACAATTGCCAGGGGAACTTGCCGGCGAAACCCTTCAGCCCGACCTGCGCCAGCAGGGCATGGGCCTTGTCACGGAAGGCGCCACGCTTTTCCTTCCGGAACTGCGACCGGAACGGTTCGACAATCTTGAGCGGCAGCATGATGTTCTGCTCGATCGTCAGCCAGGGCAGCATCGTCGGATTCTGGAAGGCCATCCCGATCCGCAGCGCCCGTGCAGCCACCTCACGCCCGCCAAGGATGACGACACCCTCCGTCGGCTGGATCAGCCCGCCGACCAGCCGCAGGATGGTTGACTTGCCACAGCCCGAGGGGCCGACCAGCGCGAGGAACTCGCCCTCATGGATGCGAAGATTGGTTTCCGCGAGGGCGGCAACTTTGTCGCCAGCCTGACCGAATGTCACCGAAACCTTCGACAACTCGACAGCGGGGACAGTCCGGCCCGCCTGGGGCTCCGTCAGGTCCCCGGCGGGCAGCACAGCAGAAGGGGCCATCGAGGCAATCATTGTCATGTTCAAATTGCATGCAATCAGAATGCCAATCTGTATTCGTTCTGATGCACGATACCGACAGAGCGAAGCATGGATTGCATGCGCTGCCCGGAGGAGAGTATGACGGGGCAAACAGAGGCATAGCACCGTCATGGCACCGACGAGGACCAGCAAGCCGGACAAGGCGGCCATCATCTGCCAGGCCCTGCGGCGCGCGATCATCGAACAGGCGCTGAAACCCGGTACAAAGCTGCCGGAAGACGCTCTGGGCGAACGTTTCGGCGCCAGCCGCACCATCGCCCGGCATGCCCTCGGCCAGTTGGCTGCCGAAGGGTTGGTCGAACTCCGGCGCAACCGGATTGCTGTGGTCGCCACGCCGAGCTGGCAGGAGGCGCGGGATACGTTCGATATCCGCATCGAGCTGGAACGGCTGGTTGTCCGCCAGCTCGCAGGACAGCTCGATGCCGGCCAGATCGCGCGGCTTCGTGCACATGTCGATGCGGAGGAGGGCGCGCGCGGCGGTCCGGATACGGTGTCGATCCGCCTCGCGACCGAATTCCACATCCTTCTGGCGGAGATGACCGAGAGTCCGATCCTGATCCGCTATGTCAGCGAAATCTCGTATCGCTGCTGCCTGATCCTCGCCACGTTCAGCCGGCCCCATTCATCGGATTGTGCAATTTCCGAGCATCGTGCCCTGATTGATGCGCTCGAGGCGGGGCGGGTCGACGAGGTCATGAACCTCATGCACCACCATCTCGAGGCGGTCGCGGACCGGGCGCTGGTTGCGCCTGCCAAGCCGAGGGGGCGGGACATCATGGACATCCTCGCGCCCTATGCGGAGCCGGCTCCGGTTGCGCCGGCAGGCCAGCCCCGCGTGCGCGCCATCATGCGGTGATATCCATCCGGACGAGAATGCGCTCGGCGCTGTCGTTCCAGACATCCATCTTCACGATCCGTCCGTCTCGGACCACGAAGCGGTCAACATAGCGGTTGCCTTCGAAAGGCGTGCCGTCGGGCCATTCGCCGTAGAGTGTTCCGATGCTGTAGACGATGGTTTCCTCTTCGCCCGGGCAGACATCGAAACGCTCCATCCGCTTCTTGACCCAGCGATAGCGCATGGCATTGAAACCTGCCGGTTCACGCGGATGCGAGAATTCGCGCCCTCCGGTGAAGGTGATGATGGTGCCCGGGCGCATGAACATCGCCGCTCTCTCCGGATCGGGAACCATCGATGCCTCGAGATAGGCGCGTACGATCTCCGCAGGGTCGGGTTGGGTGAGGGCGGCAACAGGCGAGGGGACGGGCATGGAGGTCTCCTATGGATCGATGCAGCTAGGCATGCAAAATGCATGCAATTCGCGCAGAAAGCAGATAAGAACTGCATACAGATAAAGCATGCGATGACATCGATCGATCAACTCTTCCGCCAGGCCTCCATCCCTGATCATGTCGAGCCCATGGATATCGCGGTATCCCGAGGGCGCATCTTGGCCATCGAGCGCCGGATCGTGGCGGATGCCCCTGTTGTCGACCTTCAGGGGCGCGCTGTCCTTCCTGGCTTTGTCGAGACGCATATCCATCTCGACAAGGCCTGTTTGTTGGGTCGATGCGCGCATATCCATGGTGGGCTCGATGTCGCGATCCGGGCTGTCAGCCAGATGAAGCGCGAATTCACCGTCGAGGATGTCTATGCGCGTGGCGCCAGCGTGCTCGAAAAGGCCATCCAGCATGGCACGACGCGCATGCGGACGCATGTCGAGGTCGATCCCCGGGCCGGGCTGCGGAGCTTCGAAGCGGTTCAGGCCCTGAAACGTGATTACGCCTGGGCGATTGACCTTTCGATCTGCGTTTTTCCGCAGGAGGGGCTGACCAACGATCCCGGAGCAGAGGCGCTTCTGGTCGAGGCCCTCGAGAAAGGCGCGGACGCTCTTGGCGGATGCCCCTACACAGACAGCGACCCTGAAGCCCAGATGACGCGCCTGTTCGATCTGGCCCGGCGCTTCGACGTCGATCTGGACTTCCACCTCGATTTCGATCTCGATCCGAGCTGGATGCATCTGCCGGCAATCTGCAGACTGACCGAGCGGCAGGGCTGGCAGGGGCGTGTGGCTGTTGGCCATGTGACCAAGCTGTCGATGATGCCCGAGGCCGAGCGCCAGGTCATGGCTAGACGGATGGCGGAATGTGGTGTCGCGCTGACGGTGCTGCCGGCCACGGATCTCTATCTCGCCAGCCAGAAAGGATCGCTCGCGCCACCTCGCGGCCTTGCGCCAGCCCATGCGCTGCTCGATCTCGGGGTGGTTTGCTCGGTTGCGACAAACAATGTGCTCAACCCGTTCACGCCCTTTGGCGATGTCTCGCTTCTGCGGATGGCGAACTTGTATGCCAACGTCGCGCAGGTGCCGCCGGCACAGTTCGGGCGCTGCATCGACATGGTGACGTCCTTGCCAGCGCGGTTGATGAATCTCGCCGATTACGGGGTTGAAGTCGGCAAGCCGGCGGATCTAGTTGTGCTCGATGCGCCTGATCTGACGACCGCCTTGGCGGAGATCGCCCCCGCATTGATGGGGTTCCGGCAGGGCAGGATGACTTTCGAGCGCAAAAGACCGCAGCTTCACCGGCCCTCGTAAGGTCAGATCGACCGGCCGTTGCCCTGTTGCAGGCAGGATATCGCTGCCCGCGCGATCACCAACCGATGGCGCGCGGCAGCCAGGTCGCCAGCGTCGGGAACAGGAAGACCAGCGCGAGCATGCTCAGTTGCAGCAGGATGAAGGGCACGACGCCACGATAGATGTCGGTTGTCGCAACCTCTGGTGGCGCGACGCCCCGGAGATAGAACAAGGCCCAGCCGAAGGGCGGCGTCAGGAAGGACGTCTGGAGATTGACGGCGATCAACGTCGCCATCCAGACCGGGTCGACCCCGGCCGCGTTGAGCAGTGGCAGGAAGAGCGGCACGACGATATAGCTGATCTCGATCCACTCGATGAAGAAGCCGAGGATGAAGATGATCAGCATCATGAAGAGGATGAGCCCGGTCGTGCCGCCCGGAACCAGCTTGAACGCATCATGCACCAGCTGTTCGCCCTGCAGCCCGCGGAAGGCCAGCGCGAAAACCTGCGCACAGACCAGCACGAACATCATCGCGGCGGTGATGCGGCCTGTGGTGTAGACGGTTTCCCGCAGAGTGGTCCAGGACAGCCGCTTCAGCGACGCGGCGATCAGGATGCTACCGAGCGCACCCATCGAGGCTGCTTCGGTCGGCGCGGCAATGCCGCCGATGATCGAGCCCAGCACCGCTACGACGAGCCCGATCGGCGGCAGGCCGACCTTGAGGATCTTGCGCCAGAGATCGGCGCGCGCCAGCGCCTGCCGCTCTTCCAGCGGCACAGCGGGGACGAGTTCAGGCTTCAGCCAGCCGAGAACGAGGAAATACAGGCAGAAAATCCCGGCCAGCATGAAGCCGGGAATGACGGCAGCCGCAAAGAGCGTGCCGACGGACTGGCCCATGATGTCGGCGAGCAGGATGAGGATGGTGCTGGGCGGGATGAGCTGGCCCATCGTTCCGGATGCGCAGATGACCCCGCAGGCCGTGGCCTTGTCGTAGCCGCGCTTCAGCAGGGTCGGCAGCGTCAGCAGGCCAAGCGTGACGATCGTCGCGCCGACAATCCCGGTCGTGGCGCCCATCAGCGCGCCGACCATCACGATACCAATGCCCATGCCGCCCTTGAGATTGCCCGCGACATGGCCGATCACGTCCATCAACTCGTCGGCGATCCGGGATTTCTCCAGCATCACGCCCATGAAGACGAAGAGCGGAATGGCGATCAGCGTATAGTTGGCGGTCACGCCGAAAATCCGCGCCGGCAGCAGCTGGAACAGCAAACCGCCGAAGCCGATATAGCCGAAGACGAAGCCGCTGACCGCCAGGGTGAGGGCCACCGGCACGCCGAGCCCCAGCAGCACGAAGAATGAAATGATGCAGCTGATCGCGAGGATCTCGTTCAGGGGCATGGCAACCACGCAATCACGGAGGAGGGGAACATCTCAGGCCTGCCGGTCGCGCGGCACGAGAAGGGGGATAGAAGCGCGCATCAGCCAGGCTGTGCTCTGCAGGGCGAGCAGCACAAAGCCGAGGGGAATCATCGACTTGACGATGAACCGATAGGGCAGGCCGCCGGGATCGGGCGAACCCTCGCCGATCGAGAAGCTCTGGTAGACGTAAGGAACCGAAAGCCACACGATGAGCAGGCTGAGCAGCAGCGCCAGCATGGCGGAAACCAGCTCCACCACCGCCTTCCAGAACGGGCTGAACCGGGCATAGAGGATATCCACGCGGATATGCCCCTCATGCTTGATGGCAAAGGCAATGCAGAGCAGCGAGACCGGCGCCATCAGGTGCCATTCGAGCTCCTGCAACGCCACCGAGCCGGTGCGGAACAGATACCGCATCAGCACGTTGGTCCCCATCACCACGATGAGGGCAAAGCCGGTCCAGGCGCCGAAGCGCCCGGCCAGCTCCACCACCCGGTCCAGCCGGCTGGCAGCGGCTTCGAGCCGCTGCGCCGGGAGGGGGATCGCGGCGCTCATGCCTTGAGCGGCCCGCGGATCTGGCCCTGATAGACCGCCTCGGAAACCCCGGCCCATTTGTCGTGGTTGGCCTTGAAGGCCATGAAGCTGTCATGGACCTTCTTCACCAGCGGGTCCTTGGCATTGGCTTCCTCGAGCACCTTGACGGTGACATCCTTCAGCGTCTTCACCACCGCTTCCGGCAGGGGCCGGGCGATGACACCGTGGTTCTTCACCAGATCATCGAGCGCCTCGGCATTGGTCGCCTCGCACCAGGTATGGCTGATCGTGTTGCAGGCTGCCGCGGCGGCCTTGACGATCTCCTTCAGGTCGTCCGGCAGCGAATTCCAGGCCGCCTTGTTGATGATCAGCTCGGTGACGGTGGCGGTTTCGTGCCAGCCGGTGGTGTAGTAATATTTCGCCGCCTTGTGCAGGCCGAGCCGGCGGTCCTGGAACGGGCCGACGAATTCAGCTGCATCGATGACGCCGCGCTCAAGTGCGGGGAAGATTTCGCCGCCGGGCAGCAGCTTCACGTCGACGCCAAGTTCGGAGAACACCTTCCCCGCAAGGCCGGGAATGCGCATCTTGAGGCCCTTGAAATCCTCGACCTTCTCGATCGGCTTGCGGAACCAGCCGGTCATCTGCACGCCGGTATTGCCCATCGGCATCGGCACCAGGTTGAAGGGCGCATAGACCTCTTCCCACAGCTTCATGCCACCGCCGTGATACAGCCAGGCATTCATGCCCTGGAAATTCAGCCCGAACGGCACGGCGGTGAAGAACTGGGCGGCAAAGGTCTTGCCGGACCAGAAATAGCTGTTTGCAGCATTCATCTCGACAATGCCCTTCGAGACGGCATCGAAGCCCTCGAGCGCCGGAATCAGCTCCCCGGCGGCAAAATGCTGGATCTGGAGACGGCCGCCGGACATCTTCTTGACCATGTCGCAGAAATCGGTGGGGCTGCCCGGGCCCGTGACATAGAAGGGCGAACCGGGCCCGTAGGCATTGGTCATCTTCCAGGAGAAAGTCCGCTGCTGGGCGGAGACGAGGGCCGGGGCGGCAAGCGTGCCGCCGGTTGCGCCCAGAAGACCGGCCTTGAGAAACGAACGACGCTTCATTGTGGTGCCTCCATGCTGACCCGCCCGCGGCGGGACCTGCCAAAGGGCAGCAACGCCCATGCCATGTCTGGCATCTGTCTTTCTTTTCAAAAAGGAACGGATTTCTTGCCCTTGCCGGCCATCGCCGGAGCCCCATGTCGCGTCTAGTTGGCGTGGATTATGCTTGGCTTTCGGGCTGACAGGGGAATTCCATGCTGAATACGCCACGTGCCCGCCGGGGAATGGTTACCTCCCCGCATCATCTCGCCTCGGAAGCCGGATTGCGCGTCTTACGCGAGGGCGGCAACGCGATCGAGGCGACGATCGCCATGGCGGCCACCCTGGCGGTGGTCTATCCGCATATGACCGCGATTGGTGGTGACGGGTTCTGGCTCGTCGCGCAGCCGGGCCAGGCGCCGGTGGCCATCGATGCCTGTGGCGGTGCAGCAGCGGCGGCAACGCCCGAACTCTATGCTGCAAGCGGCTTCGATGCGGTGCCTTGGCGAGGCCCGATGGCGGCCAATACCGTGGCCGGCACAATTTCCGGCTGGGGCGAGGCGCATGCCATCTCCAGCGAATGGGGCGGTACGCTGCCGATGAGCCGGCTGGTGGAAGAGGCCGCCTGGCACGCCGAACATGGCTTTGCCGTGACGCGCAGCCAGCAGGAACTCACTGCCGCCAAGGCGCCCGAACTCATGGCATCGCCCGGCTTCGCCAGCACCTTCATGCCGGGTGGCGCGCCCCCGCGCGAGGGCAGCCTGATGGCCTTTCCGGCGCTGGCGGCAACGCTGAAGCGGATCGGAGCCGAAGGTCCGGACAGCTTCTATCGGGGCGCCCTGGCGCGCGATATCGCGGCCGATCTTGCCGCCGTGGGTTCGCCGGTCTCGGCGGAAGATCTCGCCCGCCACCGGGCGAGCCGCCGCGTTGCCCTTTCCGTGCCGGTCAAGGGGGCGTCGCTATTCAATTTTCCGCCGCCGACGCAAGGCCTTGCCTCGCTGATGATCCTCGCCCTTTTCGACCGGCTGGGCGTGAAGGAGGCCGAGGGCTTCGACCATATCCACGGCCTTGTCGAGGCGACGAAGCAGGCCTTCCTCGTGCGGGACCGGATTATCGGCGATCCCGGATCGATGGCGGAAGACCCAGCCCTCTGGCTGCAGGCGGACCGCCTCGATGCGCTGGCCGCACGTATCGACCGGCAGCGCGCCCTCGGCTGGCCGCGCCCGTCGGAAGCCGGCGATACAGTCTGGCTGGGCGCCATCGACGGCGAGGGCAACGCTGCCAGCTTCATCCAGAGCATCTATTTCGAATTCGGCTCGGGCTGCGTGATGCCGCAGACCGGCTTCGTCTGGCAGAATCGCGGCGCGAGCTTCCTGCTGAAAGGCGATGGTCCGCGCCGGATCGGCCCGGGGCGGAAGCCTTTCCACACGCTCAACCCGGCCATGGCGCGCTTCGATGACGGCCGGCTCATGGTCTATGGGACAATGGGTGGCGAGGGTCAGCCCCAGACGCAGAGCGCCCTGTTCTCGCGTTATGCCATGTTCGGCCAGGGCCTGCAGGCCGCGATCACCGCACCGCGCTGGCTGCTCGGCAAGACCTGGGGCGAGAATTCGGTGACGCTGAAACTGGAGAGCCGGTTCGACCCGGATCTCGTGGCGCAGCTCCGCGCTGCCGGCCATGATATCGAGTTGCTGGAGCCCTTCACCAGCACGATGGGCCATGCCGGAGCGATTGTCCGCCACCCGGATGGCGTGCTGGAAGGCGCTACCGATCCACGCAGCGATGGCGCAGCATCGGGGTTCTAACTACCGGTTTCCCTGCCTGTCCTCCGGCGTTTGGCGCGAATTGCCGCTTTTTCAGCCATTCATGGTGCCGGAGAGGCAGCCGGTATGTAGATCTGCGCGATAGGCGGCACATGCTCTGAGGGGTGTGGACCGAGACGGGAGTGTCGCAACTGCTCTTGCAGGGGGGTGTTGCTTCTGCACAATCCGCTTCATGCTGACATGGATCGTCGTCTGACACTCTTTTGGATTGTTTGCCTGCGACGCTTTCGGTGCTCTGCTTGTTTCATACCCTCACCGGGGACTCGCCGAAATTTTCTAACCGAGCAATAGTGTCAGCGGATTAAGAAATGAACAGAATTTCTCAATTTTTGCATTTATATGTCAAATTTATCATAAGTCTTTGGTGGGTTCCTGCAACCGGCATTGTTTACGGGGCTGTCAGATACATCTTTTTGGAAGAGAAGCCGCTTAAGGAATACATTTTCTACAATGCAATTCCTGCAACTCTAATTTTGGCACTATTGCTCCCTTTTTTGATGGCAATATTGCACATGTGGTATGGATTGGACCAAGAGTGAAATGATTGCGCGGGATGCCAGATTGGGTCGGGCGCAAGGGCAGCCTGGCCGTGAATCCCTGCGACAGCCGATCTCCCGCCGGCCGCCCAGCCTTGCACGCGGCCCCTTGGCTTTCGCCGCCATGGCGGGCTAGGTTTGGGGTATTGGGTGCGGACGCAGACGAGGGACGACCACGCATGTCCGGAGAGCATGACCACGATCACGATGATGACCACCACCATCATCACCATCATCACCATCATCACCACGAGCATGGCTCGGAACTGACACCGCTGGAACTGCGGGTCCGGGCGCTGGAATCGCTGCTCGTCGAGAAAGGCTATGTCGATCCCTCCGCGCTCGATGCCATCGTTGAAACCTACGAAACCCGCGTCGGCCCCCGCAACGGCGCGCGTGTTGTCGCGAAAGCCTGGTCAGATCCGGATTATCGAGCGCGCCTTCTGGCCGATGGCACGGCGGCGATTGCCGAACTCGGCTATTCCGGTCGGGGCGGCGAGCATATGATCGTGAAGGCGAACACGCCGGACGACCATCACATGATCGTCTGCACCTTGTGCTCGTGCTACCCTTGGCCGGTCCTCGGCCTGCCACCCGTCTGGTACAAGTCGGCACCCTATCGCTCGCGGGCGGTGATCGATCCGCGCGGCGTCCTCTCGGATTTCGGATTGAGCCTGCCGGAAGCCACGCGGATCCATGTCTGGGATTCCAACTCCGAACTCCGCTACATCGTGCTGCCGATGCGACCTGAAGGCACGGACGGCTGGAGCGAGGAGCAACTCGCCGGACTGGTCACGCGGGACAGCATGATCGGTACCGGCCTGCCGCTCCCGCCGGGGCCCCGCTCATGAATGGCGTGCATGATCTTGGCGGCATGGCCGGCTTCGGGGCGGTGAACCCGGAACGTGACGAGCCGGTCTTTCATGGCGACTGGGAAAAGCGTGTCCTCGCGATGAGCGTCGCCATGGGGGCGACCGGCGCCTGGAATATAGACATGTCCCGTTTCGCGCGGGAAGACCGCCCGCCGGGTGAATATCTCTCGCTGAGCTACTACGAGATCTGGCTCGCGGGGCTCGAGCGCCTTCTGGTCGAAAAGGGCCTCGCCTCACCGGACGAGGCGCGTTCCGGGCAGCTTTCTCAACCCGGAATTCGCCTGCCGCGCAAACTCGCGGCAGATGATGTTGCGCCGGTCCTGCTCCGTGGTGCCCCCGCGGACAGGCCCGTCGCTGCCGCGCCCCGTTTCGCTCCCGGAGACCGGGTGATGACCAGTCTCGCCAATCCTTCGGGGCACACGCGGCTGCCGCGTTACGCACGCGGGCGGATCGGCACCGTGACCGATCACCATGGCGCGCATGTCTTCCCGGATATCCGCGCCCATGGCGGCGAGGATGGCGCCATGCATCTGTATACGGTCACTTTCGAGGCCAGTGAGCTCTGGGGGGAGACAACCTCTGCCGCCACCGTCTCGCTGAATTGCTGGGAGAGCTATCTTGAGGCCGCGCCATGACCACCGCCCTGTCGTTTCCGCCTGAGGACGAACCGGTCTTTTCCGCGCCCTGGCAAGCCCATGCCTTTGCCATGACGCTGGCGCTCCACGAGCGCGGTGCCTTCACCTGGGACGAGTGGGCCACCCGTCTTGGCGCGACCATTGCCAGTGCCGGCCCTTCGGATGATGGCTCGCGCTATTACGAGCATTGGCTCGCAACATTGGAAACGCTCGTGGCCGAGAAGGGTGTCGCTTCCTGGGTCGAGCTCGACGACCGGCGCGAGGCATGGGACCGCGCCGCGCGGGCAACCCCGCATGGCGAACCGATCGAGCTTGGCCGCGAGGCAAAAGACCGCGACGAGGCTCTATCCTCTTAGACCGGGCGCGTTTTGACGCTCCGATTTATGAGTATACGTCCTAGCTCCTCCGGCGTCGACTGGCGAGGAGGCATCCGGCGATCAATGCTGCGCCGAGCAGTGTTGTCCCCCAGACAATGATCTGGGGTCCGGCCGGGCTGGCAAAGCAGCCATTGAGATGGACATAATCCATGATCCAGCAATGTCGGGGCGGGCTGGCATAGCTGACTGTGCGCGCCATTGTTCCGTTGAAGAACAGGAACAGGCCGACTGCGAGCAAAAGCCATTTCATCCTGCCCCCTACTCGTCGCGGATCGCGCGGCGCAAATCCTCGCATGCCGAAGCGGGGAGGGCGCGCAGGCGGAATGTGCGGTCACTGGCCGCCAGCCTGAATTCCCGCCCCTTGTCGACGCTCACCTTCTCACCCGTACGGAGGCGCAGCGGGGAGGATACCCGCACGAAAAGCCCACCGGGCTCCGGCCGGATGTCCACTGCGCCGCCATCATTGCCTTCCTCGGCATCCATGTGGTTCTCGCCCGTCAGCAGGGCGCGGGCGCCCGGTGTGCCGAGATTGGTGACCTGCCCGCGTGAATTGACGCGCTCGCCGCCGAAAGGATGCTCGCTGAACCCGATCGCGCGCCGGATCTCCGGGTCTCCACGCCGCGTCAGCTCGATGCGGAGGTAATCGCGCGGCGTTGTAACGGTGCTTTCCGGAATCGGTTCGCGGCTCACCGACACGCGGATCCGCGTGACGGTCTGGCTGGGGTTCCTGGCAAGATGCGCAGCGTCATAGACTCGTTCGAAGCAGGCCCTCGCGTCGGGCTCGCGGCCAAGAACGCCCGTTACTGCATGAGCCGGGGTTGCAATGCTCAGCAAAACGCCTGTCAAGACGATGGGAAGGCGCATGGACCACCTCGTCGTTTCGATTGTGAAGGTGTAAAGTGCAGTCTGGATACCGTCAATCGACCGGGCTGCCCGGACTGATCTTTGCCGGGCGCGAGGAAAAGTCGCGATGATGGATCGAGGCAAATGCCGGGAGAACCTTCATGGCCGACAGAAAGCCAAGCCCACGCAGCAACTGGATCCTTTTTGTAGTGGTGAGCGTTTACCTCGTCATCCAGGCCGTCTGGCGCTATACCGTGCGGGCTGACGAATGGCCGCCGGCGATGGTCCGCAACCTCGAGATCTTCCTCGATATCGGCATGTCGATTTCGGCGGTGGGGCTCTTCTTCCAATTCAAGGACGATCCGGCAAAGAGCGGCTATGCGACGCTGCTCGTCATCATGGCCGTTGTGGCGATCTTTGTGATCTTCGGCATCCGGCTCGGCAGTGATGTCGGCTGGTGGACGGGGCATCGCCGCAACTGGACAGGCTGAATCGGGGGCGCGTGCCGGGCTTTTGGCCTGTTGTCGATCTGGCCTCCGGCTAGCCGGGAGCCATTCCATTAAGCGTGCGGTTCACCGCAGGAAAAAAGCATTTCGGAAATTTTCGATCCCCGGAATCCGGCACAGGTAAATTTTCGACACCGGGCAGAAAATAGATTATCTCCCTCGTAAATGTTAAATCGCTTGCCATGACCAGAAAAACTCTGTAGGCACGAATATCGATATTTGCTCGGCCGGTCTTTGTTTTCTGCCGCTTCGGCGCGCTTCCAACGAACTCCTCCCTTTCGAAAATCGCTACCCCGACACACAGTCGTGTGCGCGGAATTCTATTGCCAAAAAGGAGGGTTTCTCATGACCACCGGCACAGTGAAATGGTTCAATGCCACCAAGGGTTTCGGCTTCATCCAGCCGGATGATGGCGGCGCTGACGTGTTCGTCCATATTTCGGCGGTTGAACGCGCCGGCATGCAGGGCCTCAACGAAGGCCAGAAGATTGCCTTCGAAACCATGCGTGACAATCGCTCGGGCAAGCTGGCGGCCGACCGCCTCGCCGCTGCGTAACGATTTCGCTCCCGCCAGCGACCCGGGAAGCTGGGTGGCTGGAACAGGAGCGAGCGATCTTGAAGGCCGGGCATCCGCCCGGCCTTTTTTCGTTTTTGCCTGTGTCGTATTGGCTATGCCTCTGCCCCCGCATCGCCGGGACTTTGCCAAAGCACCAGGCACGTTAACCCTGCGGCGTTTGATCGCGCCGGCTTGATTGATGGCCCACAGGTCGTAAACTCGGCGCTCCATTGAAAAGACGACCCTTGGCAAACAAGGGCGCTTCATGGGTGGGGATGCGTCCATGGTCATGCCTCCGTTCATCGCGGCAGAATTGCTTTCGGAAATCGATGTGCCGTCAACGCATGAGCGGTTGGCCTCGATTGTTCACTCCAACATTGTGCCGCGCCTGATCGAGCGACATTCCCGCTCCGCTGCGCGTGATCCCGATCCGGCCCGGGACCCATCCGTCAGCGACATCGCGAACCTGGCGCGCCTTGTCCTGGATCCGAACATCCAGCTTTCGTCGGACTTCATCCGCAAGCTCGAGCAGGCAGGTCATTCGGTCGAAAACCTGTTCGTCACCCTGCTGGAGCCCGCCGCACGTTGCCTCGGAACCATGTGGGACAATGACGAATGCAGCTTCGTCGACGTGACCTACGGCGTGGCGCGGTTGCAGCAATTGCTCGCCTTGGGCAGCCATTCCCATTCGGTCCCGGAATTCAGCCGGAAGCGAAGCGTGTTCATGGTAACGCTCGCCGATGAGAAGCATTCGCTGGGCATCACGATGGTTGAAACCTTCCTCCATGCTGGCGGATGGGCTGTTACCCCGCTCCATCGCGCATCGATCGACCAGGTCGTGACGATGGTGTCCAGTGAATGGTTCGCGGTTGCCGGCCTGACTGTCGGCTCGACCAGCCACCTCCCTCAGCTGGTTTCGACAATCCGCGCGATCCGGACGCATTCCTGCAACCCCGCTATCGGCATCATGGTCGGCGGTCCGCCATTTGCGGGCCATCCCGAAATTGTTGCCGAGGTCGGCGCCGACGCCACCGCAAGCAACGCGCCCGCTGCCGTTCTCATGGCGCAACGGCTGTTCGATATTGGTGCCGCCCGCAACTGGCAGGCGCAATCCGCAGGGGCCGCCCGCCCGATGCAGCCGGCGTGACCTGACGCCTTTCATCTGGCACGTCTGCCAGCTCTGGCGGTGAGCGGGCTTCCGGAAGAAAATCATCGCACCGATCGAAAGAGAGCCGCTCCCGTCGGGAGCGAGCGATGCGCGCTTTATTCACAGCTTCAAGATCGATCCGAGATCATCAGCCTGTCGGTGATGATGCGTAGCGGCATCAAGGCTCTGGCATCAGGCTGCGACATTCCGTCCAGCAGTTGTGGAGTGACATAGTTTAGATGGCCGGCTATTCATATATTGTTAAATAATAACTTGGCTGGCCATGACGTTAAGGGTGCTGAATGAGCGAGGTCTGAAAATCCTTGGCATTGCTCCGCAAAGGATCTGACCGCCAGTCTGGTATTGGAGTTTTACAGCCAATGCAGATGAATCAAGATATCTGGAAGGCTGTCGCCAAGTCGAAGGAATTGCTTGAAGCAGGCGCTGTGAGCGAAGCATCCGATCTTGTCGCTGTGTCTGTTGAAGGTGCATCCATTCGAAACGAAGCCTCTGGCAAATTTAGAAATCTTATCGTCGCCGGACCGCCAAGAAGCGGAAAGAGCCTTCTTGCAGACCAAGTCAAGCAGCTGACTGCCGGCGCCATTGTGAATTGCGATACAATATCGCGCGCATACCATGGTTTGCCTGATGCGGAGAAGCGCTTGGAGGCGATGGACCAAATCTATTCTGCAATTTTCCGACGGTGCAGTTTTGGGCTGATCATCGTCGGCGATGAATTTGTTACGCGTGACTGCGCATCGGGAATGGGTATTGATTTCATGAATATTTATAAGCAGAGCTTTGATGTGAAGGCTCTGGTGATCGGGTGCGATCAGGATTCTGTTGATCAGAAATTCAGTTGCATCGAGGAATGGCGAAAGACCAGATCATGCTGGACAAATCGAAACCCGCGGTTCTCGAGCGAAGAATCCAGAAAGAGACTTGCAAATTACATCATAGGCCGAAGCAAAAATATCAGGAGAATATGCCAGGAAAATGATATTGATTACCGATCAATCCACTCCTCCAGCTTCATGGAGGATATTGGTCGAATATCGCAAGAGATCTCATCAAGCTTGCGTGCCATCTAGGCGTGTATTTGGCAGAAACGCAAAGTCAAGGCCGGGTTTCGTCTGAAAACGTGCCTTCTGCCAAGGGAAGGTGATCGGTCGAGGCTTCCATTCTTGTGATCCTCCCGAGATCTTCAGGCCGGCGGGGATGGTTGGTGGCCGCTGCCCTTGTTGTTGCGCAACATCCGGGGCCTCCTGCCCACGCACGACATCGAGTTCACGCCAGGCAGGGATGACAGCGGAGCGGGCCACTTCGTGCCGCACAAAACGGCAGGGCAGATTCATGCCCGGGTTGAGCATCCATGCCCGGGCGTATACGCATGACTCGACGCAGGCCATGAGTATATGTCTGGCCGCATGCATCGAATGGGTGGACAAGCCAAGTGAAAAGCACAGATGTCAGAGTGCTGGAACCAACGCGGGGATTGTTCCGGGTTCTCGGCGAGGCATTCCCGCTGGGTATTCCTGTCGAGTTCTGGGATGGCAGCACGATCCTGCTCGGACCGACTTTGCGCCATCCGACGCTTCGCCTGCACCTTCGCGATCCCGGCTTTCTGCCGAGTCTGCTGCGTCGTCCGCGGCTTGATACATTGCTCAAGGGCTATGCCAGCGGTGCGGTAGATCTGAGCGGCGGAACCTTTATCGATCTCGCCGCCTTGCGACCGTCGGAAAAGCCGAAGGCCGTCCTGAAGCGCATGGGGCTGATGCGTTTGATCCGTACAGCGCTGCCTCTCGCTTTCGGCAAGGGCATGCAAGCGGGCAGCGGATTCGACGGGCAGGGGCGCCCTCTGGCGCTGAATGCGGCGAAGGCGAACGCAGTCGACATCCCGTTCCACTACGATTTGTCCAACGAGTTCTATCAGCTCTTTCTGGATGAGCGCATGGTCTATACCTGCGCGTATTTCGCCGAATGGCACGAGGATATCGAGCGGGCGCAGCTGGACAAGATCGAGATGATCTGCCGCAAGCTGCGGCTCCGGCCCGGCGAGACCTTGCTCGATATCGGCTGCGGCTGGGGCGCCCTGCTGATCCATGCGGCGCGGGAATATGGTGTGAAGGGTCATGGCGTCACGCTTTCCCCGGCGCAGATCGAGGAGGGGCGTCGGCGCGTCACGGCTGCCGGGCTCGACCATCTGGTCACGCTTGAATTGAAGCCTTACGAGGAGATGACCGGCAGTTTCGACAAGATTGCCTCGATCGGCATGTACGAGCATGTCGGTTTCAAGGCCCATGCGACCTATTTCGGCGCAGTCCATCGGCTGCTCAAGCCGGGCGGGCTCTATCTGCACCATGCGATCACCCGGCGTGGGCGCCGGAGCGACAGGGCCTTCCACCGCATGCGGCCGGAATACAAGGCGATGACCTCCTATATCTTCCCCGGCGGTGAGGTCGATCATATCGGGCATTCAACGACGATGCTGGAAGCGCATGGCTTCGAAGTCCACGATATCGAGGGTTGGCGGCCGCATTATGCGCGCACCTGTGCCCTCTGGTGCGAAAGGCTGCATGCACGGCGTGCGGAGGCCGAGGCGATGATCGGGCCGGAGCGGACACGGATCTGGCTCGCCTATCTCGCGGGTGTGAGCCTTGCGTTTTCGCGGGGCTCGCTCAGCCTGTTCCAGACGCTGGCATCGAAGAAAAAGCGCGAAGGCGATACCCTGGCCCTCAATGTCCCGCCCAGCCGGGCTGATCTCTATCGGTGATGCCCGGCAATCCGGGGGCCAGGCGCGGATCGTCTGCAGGGCAGGGTACTCGGATGCGGGGGGTGAAAATGTGCGGAATAAAAGAGAGGTTGCGCCGCTTGACGGGTCGCCTTTCAGCCCGCATCGGGAAGGAATGAGCGCGCCCCCGACCATTCTCGTTTTCATCGATGCCGATGCCTGCCCGGTCAAGGACGAGGTCTACAAGGTGGCAGGCCGCCATGGCGTCAAGACCATCGTGGTCTCGAACAGCTACATGCAGCTCCCGCGTGATCCGCTCATCGAGCGGGTGGTGGTGGGCGCCGGGCTGGATATCGCCGACGACTACATCGCCGAACGTGCCAGGCGCGGCGTGGTCGTGATCACGGCGGATATTCCGCTGGCGGCGCGCTGCATCAAGGCCGGCGCGGATGTCATCGCACCCAATGGCCGCGCCCATACCGAGCAATCAATCGGGATGGCGCTGGCGACACGCAACCTGATGGATGATCTGCGCTCCGCCGGGCAGGTCACCGGCGGGCCGCGCGCCTTCGCGAAACAGGACCGCTCGAATTTCCTTTCCGCGCTTGATCTGGCGATCGTGCGGCTGAAGCGGGCCGGCCTCCAGCCCGAGACCTGACCCGGGGCGACGTCAGGGGAAGTTGAGCCGCCGCAGGGTCAGGTCGGTTGTTCGGGGATGGGGGGCAAAGGCGTTGGAGCCCGGAGCTTGCGGGATTTTCCCGCCAGACTGACATGGCTATGTCCCGCCAGCCCACGAATTCAATCTTGAATATATATTAAAAATAGAATATGTAGGGCATGTCGAATGCTGCCGGAGGAGATTCCCATGCAGATTGAAAACGCAGTGATGGCCTTTGCTGGCCTGATGATCATGGTTTCCGTGGCTCTGGCCTGGGCGGTCTCACCCTGGTTCCTGCTGCTCACAGCCTTTGTCGGTGCCAATCTGTTCCAGACGGCCTTTACCGGCTTCTGCCCGGCGGCGATCATCCTGAAGAAGCTCGGCCTCAAGGCCGGCAGCGTCTTCCGCTGAACAAGGATCGTGGGCAGATGCCGGTCGGTCGTGTCCTCCTTAGCGCTTCCCTGTTCTGCTTCGCCATGGCTCCCGCCATGGCGGCCGAGCTGGAACTGGCACCGGCGCGCATCATCGAAACGAAAGCGGTGGTCGGGCGTATCGAGGCGAGGGACGTCATTCCGGCGCGGCCGCGCATCGGCGGCACGCTCGTGCGCCTGTCCGTCTCGGAGGGGGATCGCATCATCGAGGGTCAATCCATCGCGATGGTGATCGACGACAAGCTCGCGCTGCAATTGCGCGCAGCCGAGGCGCGAATTCGCGCGCTTGGCTCCGAACAGGCCAATGTGCAGGCCGAATACGAGCGCGCCCGCACGCTGCTTGAGCGTGGCGCGGGAACGCAACAGCGGGTTGATGCCCTGCGTACGCAGCAGGATGTTATCCGCAACCAGATCACCGCGGCAGAGGCCGACAAGGCCGTCATCATCCAGCAGGCCTCGGAGGGAGAGGTGCTCGCCCCCGTGGCCGGCCGGGTGCTGAAAGTGCCGGTGACGCGCGGCGCCGTGGTGATGCCCGGCGAACAGGTCGCGCTGATCGCCGGCGGCGGATTTTTTCTGCGTCTGGCCCTGCCTGAACGGCATGCCGCGCAATTGCGGATGGGGGCAGCCGTGCCGATAACCCTCGAAGGGGGGTCCCGCACCGAGGGCAAGCTGGTGAAGATTTTCCCTCAGATCGAGAATGGCCGCGTGATCGCGGATGTTGAACTCGCGAGCATCGGGGATTTCTTTGTCGGTGCGCGCGTTCTGGCCGAAGTGCCGGTGGGCGAGCGCATGGCCCTGCTGGTGCCGAAATCCGCTGTGACGACCCGCTCCGGGCTCGATTTCATCACCGTGCTGAGCCCTGATGGTTCCCGGCAGGTGCTGGTGGTTCTCGGGCAGGAACAGGCTGGCGGCCGCGTTGAGGTGCTGACCGGCCTGCAGGCGGGTGACCGGGTGGTGACGCCGTGAAGCCAGCGTCTCCCGGCCTTGCGGGCCGTCTCACCCGCGCCTTCATCGCATCGCCGCTCACACCTTTGTTCCTTGTGGCAGCCCTGGCGCTGGGGCTTGTGGCATTGGGCGCTCTTCCGCGCGAGGAGGAACCGCAAATCTCCGTGCCGATGGTGGATATCCATCTGCGCGCCGAGGGGCTTTCCGCGGAGGATGCCGTCAAGCTCGTGACCGAGCCGCTCGAGACGATTGTGAAGTCGATCGCGGGCGTGGAGCATGTCTACAGCCAGACACGCGACAACGGCGCGATGGTCACGGCCCGCTTCCTCGTGGGAACGCCGTCGGATGCCGCGATCCTCCGCGTCCATGAGAAGATCCGCGCCAATATGGACCGGATTCCCGTTGGCATCCCTGAACCGCTGGTTGTCGGGCGGGGCATCGATGACGTGGCCATCGTGGTGATGACGCTGACGCCGAAGCCGGAGGCCGCACATCGCTGGACGCCGAATGATCTCTCGCGTGTCATGCGCGAGATGCGCGTGGAGATTGCGCGCGTCGAGAATGTCGGGCTTACCTATCTCGTCGGCGAGCAGCCCGAAGAAATCCGCATCGCGCCGGATCCGGAGCGACTGGCGAAAGCAGGCCTGACCCTTCAGGCGCTTGCGGCGAAGATCGAGGGTGCGAACCGCGCCTTCCCAGCCGGGCAGATCCGCGAAAAGGGGCAGCAGATCGCGCTGATGGCCGGGCAGACCCTCGCTTCTATCGAGGAGATCGGCAACCTCACCATCATGACCCGCGATGGGCGGCCGGTCTATCTGCGCGATGTTGCCGAAGTTTCGCTCGCCACCGATACCAAGGAAGCGCGCGTGGCGCATCTCGCCCGGAAAGCCGATGGCAGCTTCGAGCGCGCGCCGGCGGTGTCACTCGCCATTGCAAAGCGCGCGGGCGCCAACGCTGTGGTGATCGCACAGGCGGTGATTGCCGCCGCTGAAAAGCTCAAAGGCAGCGTCATCCCCGCCGATCTGGCGCTCCACATCACGCGGGATTATGGCGAAACGGCCAAGGAAAAGGCCGATGAACTGCTCTTCCATCTCGGGCTTGCAACGCTCTCGATCGTGGCGCTCGTCTGGTTCGCCATCGGCCGGCGCGAAGCGATGGTCGTGGCGATCGTCATACCCGTCACCATCCTGCTGACGCTCTTTGCTGCCTGGATCATGGGCTACACGCTGAACCGCGTAAGCCTGTTCGCGCTGATTTTCTCCATCGGTATCCTCGTCGATGACGCGATTGTCGTGATCGAGAACATCGCGCGCCATTGGGCGATGGCCGATGGCCGCTCCCGCACGGAAGCGGCGGTGGATGCCGTGGCGGAGGTGGGCAATCCCACGATTGTGGCCACGCTCACGGTGGTTGCGGCGCTGTTGCCCATGCTCTTCGTATCTGGGCTGATGGGCCCCTATATGAGCCCGATCCCGGCCAATGCCTCGGCGGCGATGATCTTCTCGTTCTTTGTCGCGGTGATGGTCACGCCTTGGCTGATGATGAAACTCGGCGCTTCGCAACATGCGCCCGCTGGCGAGAGCCATGCGGAAGGCGGCCGGCTGGGCGCCCTCTACACCGCGATGGCCACGCCCGTTCTGGCGACAAAGCGCAAGGCGTGGATGTTCCTGCTGATGGTGGGTGTGGCAACCCTGGGTTCGCTGGCCTTGTTTTATACCCAGCATGTGACCGTGAAGCTGCTGCCCTTCGACGACAAGCCCGAACTGGCCGTGCAGCTTGATTTGCCGCGCGGCGCTTCTGTCGAGGAGACGGACCGCGTTCTCCAGCGCATTGCCGAGGCCTTCCGCCCGGTTGCCGAGGTTGAAAGCCTGCAGAGCCATGCCGGCACGGCAGCACCCTTCAACTTCAACGGCCTCGTGCGCCATTCCTACCTGCGCACCGAGCCGCAGATGGGCGATCTTCAGGTGAACCTGAAGCCGAAATCCGCCCGCACCCGCGCAAGCCATGCCATCGCGCTCGAATTGCGCCAGCGGATCGCGCGGGCCGGCCTCCCGGATGGCGCGCGGGTCAAGGTGGTGGAACCGCCGCCCGGACCGCCAGTTCTCGCCACGCTTCTTGCGGAAATCTACGGCCCCGATCCTGAAACGCGCCGCGCCGTGGCCACGAAGTTGCGCGAAATCTTCCGGAGCGTGCCCTTCATCGTGGATATCGATGACAGTTTCGGCATCCGTGCCGAGCAGAGGCGCCTCGCCATCGCGGAGGACCAGCTCGAGTTCTTCAAAGTCGAGCAACGTGATATCTACGAGACGATCCGCCTCTATTTCGGCGGGCAGGTCGTGGGATATTCGCATCGCGGGCAGGGCCGGCAGCCCATCCCGATCCGGCTCGGGCTATCCAAGGGAAACATGGTGCTGGATGAGCGCGCGCTCGCCATTCCCGTGCCGGCGAACCTGCTGCCCGGCGACCGTTCCACCGTGGAGCTCGGCGATGTCACGCGCATCATAAGCGAGAAGGCGTCCTTCCCGATCTTCAGGCGCAACGGCCGCCCGGCCGAAATGGTGACGGCGGAACTCGCCGGCAGCTTCGAGGCCCCGCTCTATGGCATGCTCGCCGTGCAGCGGGCGATCGACAAGGCCGATTGGGGCACGCTGCCGAAGCCGGTGATCCGTCTCAACGGCCAGCCGGATGACCTTTCGAAGCCCACGCTTCTCTGGGAAGGCGAGTGGGAGGTGACCTGGGTGACCTTCCGCGACATGGGCGCGGCCTTCGCCGTGGCGTTGCTGGCGATCTATATTCTGGTGGTCGCCCAGTTCGGCTCCTTCAAGGTGCCGCTGGTGATTCTCACGCCGATCCCGCTGACCTTCATCGGCATTCTCTTTGGGCACTGGGCTTTCGGCGCGCCCTTTTCGGCTACCTCCATGATCGGCTTCATTGCGCTGGCCGGGATCATCGTGCGGAACTCGATACTGTTGGTGGATTTCATCCGCCATGCACGACGGCCCGATGTGCCGCTAGTGGAAACGCTGATCGAGGCCGGCGCCATCCGCTTCAAGCCCATCCTGCTGACAGCCCTGGCCGCGATGATCGGGGCGATCACCATCCTGACAGACCCGATCTTCCAGGGTCTTGCAATCTCGCTGCTTTTCGGACTTGCCTCGTCGACCCTGCTGACCGTGCTGGTCATCCCGGCGATCTATCTCGTGCTGCGTGGCCCGAAGGCCGGCTGAGGGATTGCCACGTCCCGGGGAGGAAAATTTTTCGGGGACCTGTCGAAATCCTGTCTTCCCGCGTGTCATGGGTTCGGGAAGCGAAGTTGCGGCGCCTGCCGGAGGGTTCGCTTCCTGCGACCGAAGAACAGGAGACAGGAACATGATAGCAGAAACGGCAAGGACCTTGCAGGCCAGCGCACCGATCTGGCTACCGGCGGCAGCCGGATTCGGCGTCGTATGGAACCTCTACGGGGCGTACCAGTTTGCCGGTTCGTTCTTCCAGACGCGAGAGAGCCTCGTCGCGATCGGCATGACGGCATCGCAGGCGGAGCTCTATCTCTCGCTTCCTGCCTGGCTCAGCGTCGTCTTCGCCATCGGCGTATTGGGCGGGCTGGCGGGGTCGATCGCGCTGCTCATGAGGCGGCGGATTGCACTGCCCATTCTGGCCGCCTCGCTCGTCGGCTATGTCCTGCTGTTTGGAGGCGATGCCTATTACGGCGTTTTTGCGAATATCCCGACCCAGCTTGTCATCCTGGCCGTCGTTGTGGCGATCGCCATAGCGCTTTTCGCCGTGTCTGTTCACGCCGGGAAACGCTCTATGCTCGACTGATCGCTGCTGCCGGCACGACGAGCAGCTTTACACCGAATTGACCACCATCCCAGCCATGAAAGAATGACCCCATGCAATACATGCTTTTGCTCACCGAGCCCGAAACAGAATTCGCCAAGCGCAACCACCCCGAGCATGCCGGGGAATACTGGGCCGGCTGGAACGCCTTCCTCGGCGCGATTGCGCAAGCCGGCATCATCGTGAACGGTGACGGCCTCCAGGGCCCGCATACGGCTACCACCGTCCGCGTCCGCGACGGCAAGCGGATGGTGCAGGACGGGCCGTTCGCCGACACAAAGGAGCAGCTTGGCGGCTATTTCGTGATCGAGGTGCCGGACCTCGATACGGCACTGGAATGGGCCGCCCGCGCGCCATCGGCCTCCTATGCCTCGGTCGAGGTCCGGCCGGTCCTGCCGCCCATGCCCAAGCCGGCGGCCTGACATGGATCTCGCGCGCGATACTGCCGAACGCGTCGCGCGCGAATCCTATGGCCGGCTGGTGGCACTTCTGGCTGCGCGTTCCCGTGACATTGCCGGCGCCGAGGATGCGCTGGCCGATGCGCTGGTCGCAGCGCTCCGCACCTGGCCGGAAAGGGGCGTTCCCGCAAGTCCCGATGCGTGGCTGCTGACGGCCGCCCGCAACCGGATGCGGAACGCCTATCGGCACCGGACGGTTACTGCCGCCGCCGAGCCCGATCTGCTCCTCCTCCACCTGCCCGATGACAGCGAGCCGCAGGCCATTCCAGATGAGCGCCTCAAGCTGCTTTTCGTCTGTGCGCATCCGGCCATCGAAGCGGGCATCCGGACGCCGCTGATGCTGCAGACGATTCTGGGGCTCGACGCCGCGCGGATCGGCAGCGCGTTTTTGGTCTCTCCGGCGGCCATGGCACAGCGTCTTGTGCGGGCCAAGGCCAAGATCAAGGAGGCCGGATTGCGCTTCGAGGTGCCGTTCCCGGCTGAATTGCCCGAGCGGATCGCCGAAATCCTCGATGCGATCTATGCTGCCTATGGCGTCGGATGGGACGGACATCACGGCGGCGATGCCGGGATCCGTGATCTGGCACAGGAGGCGATCTATCTCGGTCGCCTGCTCGTCTCGCTGTTGCCCGATGAGCCCGAGGCCAAAGGCCTGCTGGCGCTGATGCTGTATTGCGAGGCGCGGCGCGCGGCCCGAAGCGATGCCGAGGGCCGGTTCATTCCCCTCGAACGGCAGGATGCGCGCCTTTGGTCACGGGATCTGATCGCCGAGGCGGAGGCGCTGCTGATCGCTGCGTCACGGTTCGGCACATTCGGCCGCTTCCAGTGCGAGGCAGCCATCCAGTCGGTCCATGTGCAGAGGCCGCTTTCCGGGCGGACGGATTACAGCGCGCTGGTCACGCTCTATCGGCTGCTCGCCGAGCGCCATCCGAGCGTCGGTGCCTTGCTCGGATATGCCGCTGTGCTGGTTGAGGCCGGGCGCGCGGCGGAGGCGCGGGCCGTTCTGGAGTCTTTTCCGGCCGAAGAGGTCAGGACGCACCAACCCTATTGGGTCACGCTTGCCCGGATGCAGGATGCCCTCGGCCAGCGCGATGCCGCTGCGGCTTCGCTCCGGACAGCCATCGGGTTGACTGAGTCCGAAGCTGTCCGCGCTTTCCTGCGCACCTTGCTCTGACGCCTACAGGCCGGGGCGAGGGCGCCAGCGATCAAACCGACGCCGGCCTGACCTCGCCGCCTGCTGCCTTCTCAGGCCTTCATGAAAACGTGCTTGTAGCCGAACAGGGCGGTCGAACCCCCGGTATGCAGGAAGACGACATCCTCATCGGCTGCGAATTTGCCCTTCCGTATGGCATCGATCATCCCGGCCATCGCCTTGCCGCTATAGACCGGGTCGAGAAGGATCCCCTCGGTCCGGGCGACCAGGGTCAGCGCATCCACCATGCCGGGGGTCGGCTGGCCGTAGCCGGGGCCCACATAGCCATCATCGGCGAAAACCTGCTCGCGCTTGACGATTCCGGCATGCCCGAGATGATCGGCTGTGCGGCAGGCGAGGTCGAACACCATCTCCTCCTGCTTCTGGCGCGGGTGGCGAACGGAAACCCCGTAGACCGCGATCGGGCTCCGCATGGCGGCGAAGCCGGCCACGAGGCCCGCCTGGGTGCCGGAACTTCCGGTTCCGTGCACGAGGCGGCTCACGTTGATGCCCAACTGGCTGGCCTGGGCCATCAGTTCCATCGCGCAGGCGACATAGCCGAGCGCGCCGACCGCGTTCGAGCCACCACCGGGAATGACATAGGGTTTGGCGCCCTTGGTCTTGAAGTCCTCGGCGGCCGCTGCACAGGCCGCAGCCACATCGCTGCCGCCGGGCACATAGCTCCGGGTGCAACCCAAGACCTCGTCGAGCAGGATGTTGCCATTTTCCTCGTAATCCGCGTCAGTCTCCGTCACGCGGCGTTCAAGAACCGCGTGGCATTTCATGCCGAACCGCGCCGCCGCTGCAGCCGTCATGCGCACATGGTTTGACTGCACGGCCCCGGGCGTGATGAGCAGGTCGCATCCCTTCGCCATGGCATCTGCCACGAGGAACTCGAGCTTGCGGGCCTTGTTGCCGCCCTGGGCCAGCCCCGTGCAATCATCCCGTTTGATCCAGAGCCGCGGCCCGCCAATCGCCTGCCTCAGCCGGTCAAGCGGCTCGAGCGGCGTCGGTGCATGCGAAAGGCTGACACGGGGAAATCGTTCGAGGAGCATGGGGGAACCGCCCTGTTGGAAAGGAATTCCGGCAAGGCTAGCGCTGCGACCCCGCAGATTGAAATTCGAATTGCACAATGCTTATGCAGAAATTGCATGATCTTTAGGCAATTCGGTGACGGCGCGCCAGACATGCTCGACAATCGAGCGCTCGCGCTCGGCGCGCCTGTAGGCTTTGATCTCGACGGCGAGGTCATAATCCGCATGCCGGGCACAGGCGACGAGCCTCCCCGCCGCCAGTTCGGCAAGGATCGCCGATCTTGGCAGCCAGGCGACGCCGTCGCCAGCCAGCGCCATGCCCTTCAGGGCCTCCACCAGCGAGCTTTCATAGGAAGGCCGGGCCCTCCGGCTGAGGTCCCAGCTTTCCAGCGCGGAGCCGACAAGGCGACCGAGATAGGAATTGCTGGAATAGGCCAGCAGCGGGAACGGGTCATCCGACCTGGCATCTGTCACATGGCGCGGGGCACCGTCGCCGTCGGTTGCCGAGACCGGCATGACCGTGTCCGTGCCGATGCTTGCAGCCTCGAACCGCGACATCCCGAACATCGAGGGCGCCGCGCTGGTATTGTAGGCGAGAACAAGGTCGCAGGCGCCTTCCATCAGGGCCTGGCCACAATCATGCAGGTCGGCGGCCATCATCTTCACATTGAGTTCGCCGGTCCCGTCGGCATGACGCAGGGCAGCGATCCAGGACGGGGCGAAATGGATGGCGAGCGTATGCGTGGCGCAGATCCGGATCGTCCGCGCGTCGCGCTTGACGAGGCCACGGAATTCGGCCCGCTCGCGCTGCAGGACGCGCACGACATCGAGCGCGGTCTGATAGAAGGAATGCCCCGCCGGTGTCAGCGTGGTCGGGAATCGGGATCGGTCGATCAGGTCAGCACCCAGCCAGTGCTCGAGCGCGCGGATGCGGCGGCTGAAGGCGGATTGGCTGATGTTCCGATCTTCGGCCGAGCGCGAGAAATTACCCGTCGATGCGAGGCTGATAAAATCTTCCAGCCAGCCGATTTCCATGGGTCCCTCGCTGAATTCCGGATTCGGAGCATTTCGTGCCCCGACCCTTATCATGCACATCCTGCATAACGTATCGAAAATGAGCAATGGCAGGAATGCCGGACCTGCCGCTAGCTTGCAGGCTCAGGATGACTGTCCCGTTATCCAGACGGGCGTTCAGGTTCACCGGGAGGATTGTGATGCGCCTTGTCAGACGTCTTGTTGTTGTTGCCGGGCTGGGCTTGACCGCCATCAGCCTTGCCGGCCTGCCGGCCCTCGCCCAGAAGCGCGGCGGCACCCTTGTCCAGATCACCCAGCCCGAGCCGCCGACGCTTGGCTCCTATGTCTCGACCGCGAATCCGGTCGGGCAGGTGGCGTCCAAGATCTATGACGGTCTCCTCGAATATGATTTCGACCTGAAGCCGCTGCCGAGCCTCGCCGAATCCTGGACGGTTGCGGAGGATGGCAAGACCGTCACCTTCAAGCTGCGCGCCGGCGTGAAGTTCCATGACGGCAAGCCTTTCACCAGTGCCGATGTCCAGTACACGTTCATGGACGTGCTGAAGAAGGTTCATCCGCGCGGCATCAATACCTTCGCCGAAGTCACGGCAGTCGAGACGCCGGATCCGCAAACCGCGATCTTCCGCCTCAACCGGCCGGCGCCCTACATGATGGCTGCGCTTTCCGGCTATGAATCACCCATCCTGCCGAAGCATGTCTTCAGCCAGGGCGACATCCGCACCCACCAGAATGCCAATTCTCCCGTCGGCACCGGCCCGTTCAAATTCGTCGAATGGCGGCGTGGCGAGTTTGTCCGGCTGGATCGCAACGCGGATTACTGGAAGCCCGGCTTGCCCTATCTCGACCGGATTGTTGTGCGCTTCATCGGCGATACCGGCACCCGCGCGGCCGCTCTTGAGAAGGGCGAGGCCCATATCGCCGGCTTCGGTGCCGTTCCCTACAATGATGTGAAGAAGCTCGAAAAGCTGCCGAACATCCAGATCGTCACCAAGGGCTACGAGATGCTCTCGCCCGTGGTCGAGTTGATGTTCAACACGAAGAAAGCGCCGTTTGACAATGCGAAGGTCCGGCAGGCGATCTCCTATGCGATCGACCGGAAATTCGTGATCGACAACATCTGGTTCGGCTTCGGCAAGCCGACCAATGGCCCGATCAGCTCGAATTTCGCGCCAACCGGCCTCTACAGCGCTGATGTCACCAACTATAACGTGCCGGACGGTGTCGAGCGGGCGAACAAGCTGCTCGACGAGGCCGGCTTCCCGCGCAAGGCCGATGGCATCCGCTTCGAGATCACGCATGACATCACGCCCTATGGCGAGGAATGGCGGCGTTTCGGCGAGTATACCCAGCAGGCGCTGGCAAAGATCGGGATCAAGGCGAACCTGCGCTACGAGGATGTCGCCACCTGGCTGAAGCGCATCTACACCGACTACGATTACGACGTGTCCTCGAACCATCTCTTCAACCTGGCAGACCCGGTTCTCGGCGTGCACAGGGCCTTCCATTCGCGCTTCATCCGCCCGGGCACGGTGTTCGTGAACGGAGTCCGCTGGAGTACCCCGCAAACCGATGAACTGATGGATCGGGCGACGATCGAGCCCGACGCGAAGAAGCGGGCCGCGCTCTATGCGGAGGTCCAGAAGATTGTCGTTGATCAGGCTCCACTGGCATGGACCCACGAGATCAGCTTCGCGACGGTCCTCGACAAGCGGTATCGTGACGTGATCGTGAGCCCGCTCGGCCTGTTCTCGTCCTTTGACCGCGCCTGGCGCGAATAGGGGCCATGAAAAACGGGGCGGCGTCCTTCGGGGCGTCGCCGGCTCGAGGGGAGGGACGACATGCGGGGACTGCGACTGATCAGCTTCATCATGACCAGGCTCCTGCAGGCAATCCCCGTCGTTCTGGGCGTGGTGGTCCTCAACTTCCTGCTGCTGCAACTGGCCCCGGGTGATGCGGCCACCGTGCTGGCTGGCGAGGCCGGCGGCGCGCCACCGGAATATGTCGAGCAGCTCCGGGCCCGCTTCGGCCTCGACAAGCCGGTCCTCGTGCAACTCGGCCTCTACCTGAAGAACATCCTCCTGCTGGATCTCGGGTTTTCGTTCCGGAACAATGCCCCGGTCCTCGGGCTCATCCTCGATCGCCTCTGGCCGACGCTTCTGCTCATGGGTGCGACGCTTGTGGTGTCGGTGGGCGGTGGTGTGATGCTCGGCGTGATCGCCGCACTTGGCGTGCGGACCTGGCGCGATCATCTGATCTCCGTCGCGGCTGTCATTGCCTATGCCACACCGCTCTTCTGGATCGGCCTGATGCTGATCCTCGTTTTCTCCATCCGCCTCGACTGGTTCCCTACCTCGGGCATGGAGGATGTCGTGGCCTTCCATGAAGGCTGGGCACGGGTGGCCGACATCGCCCATCACCTCGTCCTGCCGACGATCACGCTCTCGCTGTTCTACCTCGCGCTCTACACGCGGCTGATGCGTGCCACCGTGCTGGAACAACGCGGGGCGGAATATGCCACCACGGCACGCGCCAAGGGCCTGACGGAACGCACCATCACGCTGCGCCATGTGCTGCGGAATGCCCTCCTGCCGGTGATCACCATGGCGGGCGTCCAGGTCGGCGCGCTGCTGGGTGGTTCGGTAGTCGTGGAAACCGTGTTTGCCTGGCCGGGTCTTGGCCAACTGGCCTACCAGTCGCTGTTTGCGCGTGATTTCAACCTGTTGCTGGGAATCTTCTTCCTGTCGGCCTGCCTGGTCGTGATCGTCAACATCATCGTCGATGTGGTCTATGTCCTGCTCGATCCCCGGATCCGGGTCGGAGGCAAGGCATGACCTCCTCGTTCTGGGTTCGCTTTCTCGGCAATCCGCGCGTCCTGCTGGGGATCATCTGGCTTGCCCTGGTTGTGATCGGCGCGCTGGCGGCACCATTGATCGCGCCGCTCGATCCCTTCGCGATTTCCGGCAAGCCTTTCGTGCGACCGATGGACGGCTTCCTCTTCGGGACGGATTCGCTGGGCCGGAGCGTCTGGTCGGGCCTTGTCCATGGCGCCCGGACCACATTGCTCATCGCCATCATCGCCACCCTCGCGGCCGTCGCTTTCGGCGGCATGCTCGGTGCCCTGTCGGGCTTCTATGGCGGGCGGATCGATAACCTGCTCATGCGGATCACCGAGTTCTTCCAGACCATTCCCTCCTTCATTTTCGCGATCCTGCTTGTCGCCGTTCTTTCTCCATCGGCGACGAGCGTCGTCGTGGCGATCGCGACCGTCAGTTGGCCGCCGATTGCCCGCATCGTCCGGGCAGAGGTGATGTCGCTCCGCTCGCGGGAATTCATCCAGGCGGCCGTCACGCTCGGGGAGCGGGATTTCGTGATCCTGTTCCGGCAGATCCTGCCGAATGCCCTTTCGCCGCTGATTGTTACCGGGTCGCTGCTGGTGGCGACGGCGATCCTCACCGAGTCGGCGCTTTCCTTCCTCGGTCTCGGAGCGCCGAATTTCATGAGCTGGGGCTTCATGATCGGTGCCGGCCGCAGCTTCCTGCGCGATGCCTGGTGGCTCGTCGCAATTCCGGGCATTGCCATCCTGCTGACCGTGCTCAGCATCAATCTGGTGGGCGAAGGCCTGAACGATGCCCTGAACCCGAGGCTGCGCACGCCATGACCGGTTCCTCGCCAAAGACACCCATTGCCGGCAATCCCGATCCCGTGCTGGAGATCCGCGACCTCTCCGTCGCCCTGCCGGCCTGGGCAGACAGGCCGCTGGCCGTGAAATCCGTGTCACTGACCGTCGGCCGCGGCGAAACCCTATGCGTCGTCGGTGAATCCGGTTCCGGGAAATCAGTCATGGCGCGGTCCATCCTGCGGCTCCTGCCGGAGCCGCATCTGCGTATCGCCGGTGGCCAGATCCTGCTCGACGGGGAAGATCTCGCCCGCGCCGATGACCGGCGCATGCGCCAGATCCGGGGCGGCGAAATCTCCATGGTTTTCCAGGAGCCCATGGTTTCGCTTAACCCGCTCATGACCGTGGGCCGTCAGATCGATGAGATCCTCGAGGTCCACACCGACTGGAGCAAGGCCGAGCGCAGGCGTCGGGTGATTGCGACCTTCGAGGATGTCCGGCTGCCGGAACCCGAACTGATCGTCGGCGCCTACCCGCATGAGTTGTCGGGCGGCCAGCGCCAGCGCGTCATGATCGCGATGAGCCTAGTTCTCGAGCCGAAGCTGATCATCGCGGACGAGCCGACAACCGCGCTCGATGTGACAACCGAAGCGCAGGTCCTGACCCTGCTCAAGGAATTGCAGATCAAGCACGGGACGGCCCTGCTGTTTATCACGCATAATTTCGGCGTGGTCGCCGAAATCGCCGACCGTGTCGCCGTGATGCGTTACGGGGAGCTTGTTGAATATGGCTCGGCGAAGGACGTGCTCGAAAACCCGCAGCACCCCTATACGCGGGCGCTGATCGATGCCGTGCCCAGCCTCGTGCCGCGCAAGCACCCCGAACCTTCACTGACGGCTGAGCCGATCCTGACCGTCCGGGCCCTTGAAAAGACCTATGGCCGCGCCTCTGCAGGCCCGAACTGGCTGGCCCGGATGATGCCGCGCCTTGCCCGGGGCCGGCGCAGCGCCGTGAAGGCGGTGAACAGGGTCGATCTCGATATCAGGCGCGGCAGTGCGGTGGCGCTGGTCGGGGAATCCGGATCCGGCAAATCCACGCTGGCGCGCTGCCTGATCGGCCTCGAACAGGCAGATTCAGGCTCGGCGTTGATCGCTGGAGACGAGATCGTCGGGCGCAGCCGCGGGGATTGGCGCCCGCTGCGATCGCGGGTCCAGATGGTATTCCAGGATCCGTTTGCCTCGCTCAATCCCCGGACGAAGGTTGGCGATATCATTGCCCGCGGTGCCATTCTCCAGGGTGTGAACCCGGAAGCGGCCATGGATCAGGCCCGCAGGCTGCTTGACCTTGTCGGCCTGGATGCAAAAGCAGCGGAGCGATACCCCCATGAGTTTTCCGGCGGGCAGCGCCAGCGCATCGGCATTGCCCGGGCACTGGCGGTCAAGCCGGACATCCTGATCGCCGACGAGCCGGTTTCCGCGCTCGATGTCTCGGTCCAGAAACAGGTGCTCGACCTGCTCGATGACCTCCGGCGGCAATTCGGGCTGACGATGCTGTTCATCACGCATGACCTGCGCGTGGCTGCGCATGTCTGTGAGGATATCGTTGTCCTGAAGAATGGCACGATCGTCGAACGCGGCCTGACGGCCGACATTTTCGCCAACCCGCAGCATGAATACACCCGCACCCTTCTGGCCTCCGTGCCCGGCCGGGACTGGCAGCGGCGCGGTCTTCCGGATCAACTGGCTCCGCCCGGCGAGTGACCCCTCACGCGGCGGGTCCCGGCAGACCCGCGCGACAATGCTAGGGCGGCCTTCCGCCGGTCAGGCCGGGTACACATCCTCGGCAAGATCGAGAAGCTGCGCCTCCTGTCCGGCCCATGACATTAGCTGCAAGCCTGTCGGCAACCCGGCAGCCGTGCTTCCGTTCGGAAGGCTGATCCCGCAGAGATCGAGGCAATTGCCGAACCGGGTGTAGCGCGACATCGGGATCGCATGGTCATCGACCTCGCTGACCGGAATGGCAGGAAGCGGTGTGCTGGGCATGGCGAACATGTCGAAATGCCCGGCCTGCTTGCGGAAGTCACCGATTGCGTTGCGCAAGGCGACCTTCACCGCCTCATAGGCCGCCTCGTCGATCGTCCCGCCGGCCATCAGGCGCTGGCGGACAAACGGATCGAGCGGAGAATGGCTGTCCTCGAGGACGGGTTGATGGTGCCGATAGCCCTCATAGGCCGCGATCTGGCCATTGATGGCCTGATAGGCTGAGAGCTCCATCGGCAAGGTTAAGGTCTCGACGCGATGTCCTCGAGCGCGCAGGTGGTCCAGCGAGCGCAGGAACGCTTCAAGAATTTCCGGATCGCACGGCTGCAACTGCTCCGGGGCGGGAACACCGATCCTCAAGGGGCGGGGCTTGGTGGAAGGTGGCATCGGGATCCGGCCAAGGACCGAGAACAGCAGCCGGGCATCGGCCACTGTCCGGGTGAGGGGACCCAGCGTGTCAAAGGTCGGGCTCAACGGCGCGATGCCCTCAAGGGGGATGAGCCCGAAACCGGGCCTGAAGCCAACCAGGCCGCAGAGTGACGCCGGAATGCGGATCGACCCGCCGGTATCCGAGCCAATGGCGGCCGGCGCGAGACCTGCGGCAACCGCCACGGCCGAGCCGCTGCTGGATCCGCCGGGAACCCGGTGAACCTGCCGGTCGATCGGGTTCCAGGGCGTGCCCATTGCATAGTTGGTGCCCCAGCCGCCGCTGGCGAACTCCACCATATGCGTCATGCCGAGGATGATCGCGCCGGCATCCACCAGGCGCTGGACCGCCGGGGCTGTCGGGCCGGCCTCCATGCCACGGTAGCATTTCGAGCCAAATCCGGGGAGGCGGCCCTCCAGCCGGGCCAGATCCTTGACGGCAATCGGCACGCCATGGAGCGGCCCGACCGGGCCACCCAGCGCCGCAGCCCGGTCGAGTTCATCCGCCCGCTGCCGCGCCGGCGCATCGAACACTTCGATGAAGGCATGGAGTGCCTCGTTCCCGGCGGCGATAGCGTCAAGGTATCGCTCGAGAATGTCGCGGCTGGAACGCACGCCCGTTCCGCACAGGGCGGCGATCCCGACGACGGTCTGGTCTGATGGATTGTCCATGCCCGATTGTCGTCTTCAACGGGAGCCGACGCAATGGCTGGCCGCATTCCGGAACGGGAATATTCCCGGAATGACCGGCAGCGACGGCCCGGCTTTCAGCCAAGCCAGCCCTTGATGGAGGCGGCAATAGCCTCGGTGGAGATGCCATAGCGGTCATGCAGGGTGGGCAGTGCCCCGGCACCGAGGAATTCGTCCGGCAGGGCGATATGGCGGAAGGTCGGGTGGATGCCCGACAGCATCAGGTCCCGCGCGACCGCTTCACCCAGCCCGCCGATTTCCGTGTGGTTTTCGGCCACGATCACGAGGCGGCCGGATTTCCCTGCCTCACGGCGGATGGTCTCGACATCCAGCGGTTTGATGGTGGGGCAATGCAACACACCGATGCTGATCCCGTCCTTTTCGAGCAGCTTCGCGGCTTCCAGCACCCGCATGGTCAGGATGCCGGACGAGATCACGAGCACATCGCGCCCGTCACGGATAAGCTTGGCCTTGCCCAGTTCGAAACGGTAATCGTACGCGTCCAGCACCAGCGGCACATTGCCCCGGAGCAGGCGCATATAGGCCGGGCCCTTGTGGGCTGCGATGGCGGCGGTCGCCTGCTCGGTATCGAGGGCGTCGCAGGGGTCGACCACCACCATGTTCGGCATGGCCCGGAACAAGGCGAGGTCTTCTGCTGCCTGGTGGCTGGGGCCATAGCCGGAGGTGAGCCCGGGCAAGGCCGCAACGATCTTAACATCGCGGTCTTCCTCGGCGATGGTCTGGTGGATGAAGTCATAGGCGCGGCGCGAGGCAAAGACCGCATAGGTGGTCGCAAACGGCGTGAAACCTTCCGAGGCCAGCCCGCCGGCGGCCCCGAAGAGCAGCTGTTCCGCCATTCCCATCTGGTAGAACCGGTCCGGATAGGCTTTTGCGAAAATATGAAGGTCGGTGTATTTGCCGAGATCCGCCGTCATCCCCACGATATCGGGGCGGGTCCGGGCGAGTTCTACCAGCGCATGCCCGAATGGGGCCGGCTTGGTGGCCTGACCTTCGGCAGCAATCGAGGCGATCATCGCCGAGGTGGTGAGGCGCGGTTTGCCGGGCACCGGCGGCGTGAATTTCGGTTTCATGCCGACCTCCCGGCATCCAGGGCCTGCAGGGCAAGCTGCCATTCATGGGCGTCGACGCGGATGAAATGGCTCTTGTCGCGCGTCTCGAGGAAGGGCACGCCCTTGCCCATCAGCGTATCGGCGATGATCATGCGGGGCTGCGGACCCGGATGGGCTTTCGCCGCGTCGAAGGCCGCCACCACCGCATCGAGATCATTCCCGTCGATCCGCTGCGTGAACCAGCCGAACGCCTCGAGCTTTTCCTTGAGGGGTTCGAATCCCATCATCTGCGTCGAGGGGCCATCGGCCTGCATGTTGTTGATGTCGACAATCGCGATCAGGTTGTCGAGCTTGTGATGGGCGGCCGACAGGATCGCCTCCCACACCGAGCCCTCATCCAGTTCGCCATCCGAAAACAGGGTATAGACGAAGCTTGATGAGCCCTTGCGCTTCAGACCGAGGCATTTCCCGACGGCGATGGACAAGCCGATGCCGAGCGAGCCGCCGGACATCTCCATGCCCGGCGTGTATTGCGCCATGCCGCTCATGGGCAGGCGGCTGTCATCCGAGCCATAGGTCTCCAGCTCGTTCTCGGGGATGATTCCGGCCTCTATCAGCGCAGCATAAAGCGCGATCGCGTAATGGCCGTTGGAGAGGAGGAAGCGGTCACGCCCCTCCCATTCCGGATCCTCCGGCCGATAGCGCATGGCATGGAAATAGGCGACGGCGAGCACATCCGCGATGTCCAGCGCCTGCGCGATATAGCCCTGGCCCTGCACCTCGCCCATCAGCACGGCGTTGCGGCGGATGTGATAGGCCCGGTCGGCCAGCGATTTGTTGGGCAGTTCAGCCATGGATCACCTTGTGTCGGATGCCATCGATGACCGTGCCAGCGGCGGAGGCGGAGCGCCCGTCGAAGAGCATGGTGCGTTTCCCTTGCCGATCCCGCTTCTGGCGCAGGATTCGTATGACCATTAGGGAACCGCGATCCGCCCGACTTTGCAAACGGAGATTCATCGATCTCGGAAGAATTTGAATCACGGGTGCAGCTCTGCGCACCGGAATGCGACGATCAGGAGGTTATTGGAAGCGCCCGCTTCAAGGCCGGAACGGCGCTCAGTCGCGGTCGGCATCCAGAATGCTGCGCAACGTTGCGAGCCGGGGAATGAGCGCGGCGACCTCGCTCTCGTCAAGGCGGCGCCGCAAATGCTCGAACCAGGGGCGGGTGGCGGCGATCGAGGCTTCGCGCATCGCCCGGCCCGCCTCCGTGATCCGCACGATCTTCGAGCGGCCGTCTGCCGGGTCGGGGTGGATGGTGACGAGGCCCTTCTGTTCCAGTCGCTGCAGCGTGCTGGTCATCGTGGCCTTCGTCACCTGGAAGGCGCGGGCGAGTGTCGCGGGAGACCGCCCGTCCGCCACCCGCACGCAATGATTCAGCACGGTGAATTGTGCCACGGTCATGCCATCCGGCATCAGGCGTTCGAACTGCGTCTGCGAGAGCTGCGCGAGAATGCCGATCTCGGTGAAGAAGCTGAAGAACGCATCCGAATTCGTCATGTCCGAACCAACTTCGCTTCCAGCGGCCAGCGCGGCGTGGGCGCCACCGGTTTTGCATAACCGAGCCGGGCCAGCATTTGAAGCGTCTCGCCCGGTGCCACCCGGCAGATCCGTCGGGCCTCGCCAAAAAGCGGCGCCATTTCCGGGTATTCCTGCAAGGCCTGGCTGACGGGATGAAGGCCGAGGCCCAGTTGGGTCGCCAGCAGGTTGAGGCGGATATAGCTTTGCCCTGCAGCGAGTTGATGGGCCCGGCTGTTGCCAAGGCCGGTCAGCCAGACAAAACCCGGGGTCTGCGCAAAGATCTGCCGGTAGCGCTCGATCTGCTGGTTGGTCGTATCGGATTGCGGATCCCTGCCGGATGCGCGGACCTTGTCTGCGCCCAGCAAGCTCAGCACCTCGAAGAGCGGGCCCTTCAGCGCAATCCCGTCCGGATTGGCATCGATCTCGCCGGCACCGACCCGGAGCACGTCAATGCTCTCCCGCAGGGTATGCGGCGTGCGCAATTCGCGCTCGAAAGCGGACGAGCATAGCGTGCGCAACGCATCCACCTCGCCGGGGGCCCGTGTGTTATCGAAGCGGACGAGCTCCGATCCCGATGTTGCGAACATGGCGAGATGCTCTGCCGGCACCGGGCGGGAAAGGTCGAACGGAACCTTGGCCGACCGCCGGTCCCGGATCGCGGCAGCCAGAGGGTCTACGGCAAGGCCGGGCGCGGCCACAAAGCGCAGCCGGGCGATGGGCCGGGCATCCAGTCGTTCCTCGCCGGCTCCTTCGGGGAAGGCCTCCACCTCGACCCGCAGGCCGCGACGCGTGGCGGCGATGCGCGCAAGCTCGATGAAGCAGCCAAATCCGATGACGATCTGGCGGTCGAACGGATCGGTCTTTGGCAGGCGCCGCGCCAGATCGCAGGAAATTTCGGCCTGATCGGAGCCGATCAGCCGGATCAGCCAAGGCTGCATGTTATGCGGATTGGGCGCAAGGATCGCGTGGCGGAACGCATCGAGCCGTGGGTCGAGTTCCGGATTGCCAGCCTGCGCCCACGGCTTGTCAGCCGCTTGCGGCAAGCGCGTGACGCGCCATGCGGCCCCGGCACCGACCAGGGCCAGGGTTCCGCCGATGCCCAGGATCAAATTGCGACGGTTGGTCATGTCTCTCTCCATTAGTTCGACATCAAACTATATTGGTTTGATATCGAACTTTATCGAGAAACGCAACCCCGCCCTGCAAATTGGCCGCGAGTCATTTTCTGTCGGCGCTTTTGCGAGCACCCGCAAGTCGGCAGGTCGGGTCAATCGAGAAAGCGAGACGCTGCGGGCTAAAGCGTCAGATCGGGCCCGCAATCCCGCCGGACAGTGCGCGCCAGCCCAGTCCGATCGCCCCGCACAAGGCGAGCGTCGGGATCATCCCCAGCTTGAAGCGGAACAGGGCGAGCATGGCAATCAGCGAGACGAGAGCTGCTGCAGGATCGAGGCTGGCTAGGTCTGGCCAGGGCATGTCGAGCGGGCCGGCTCGGAGCGTGGTGACTTTCCCGAAAAGGGTATGAAGCCCGAACCAGATCGCGAGATTGAGGATCACGCCGACCACCGCTGCCGTCACCGCGCTCAGCGCACCGGACAGCGCCCGGTTGCCGGCGAGGCGCTCGATATGAGGGGCACCGAGGAAGATCCAGAGAAAGCAGGGCACGAAGGTGACCCAGGTTGTCAGCGTCGCCCCCATTACGCCTGCCACGAGCGGCGACAATATGCCGGGGTCGCGGAACGCGGCGAGGAAGCCGACATAAACGAGGACGAGAATCAACGGGCCCGGCGTCGTCTCCGCCAGGGCCAGCCCGTCCAGCATTTCGCCGGGCTTGAGCCATTGATAGGTCTCGACCGCTTGCTGCGCCACATAGGCCAGCACGGCATAGGCGCCGCCGAAGGTCACGACAGCCATCGTCGAGAAGAAGCTCGCAATCGGCGTGAAGACGGTCTTCCAACCGAGCACCAGGCCAAGCAGCAGGACCGGGCCGGCCCAGAGCGCGGCGCAGAGGCCGATCACCTTGAGAGCACGCCTCAGGCCGAGATCCGTCGTGGATGCTCTCGCCGCGAGATCATCCACTATGCCGCCATCACCTTTGCCACCATGGCCCTGCGCCATGAAGATATCCGGACGGAAGCGTACGCCGAGCCAGCCTGCAAACGCCGCTGCCGCGATGATAACCGGAAACGGCAAGCCGAAGGCGAAGATGGCCACGAAGGCGAGGGCGGCGATCGCCAGCATCACCCGGTTCTTCAGCGCCCGTTTGCCGACCCGGATGACCGCTTCAATGACCACGGCCAGCACGGCGGCCTTCAGGCCGAAGAACAGCGCGCCGAGCCATGCTGTCTCCTGATAGAGCGCATAGGCTGTCGAAAGGGCGAGAATGACGCAGAACCCGGGCAGGACGAACAAGGTACCGGCAACGATGCCGCCCCGCACGCCGTGCAGCAGCCAGCCGATATAGGTCGCCAGTTGCTGGGCCTCGGGGCCCGGCAACAACATGCAGTAGTTGAGAGCATGGAGGAAGCGGGCTTCCGAGATCCACCGCTTCTCCTCGACGAGCATGCGGTGCATCAGGGCGATCTGCCCGGCGGGGCCACCGAAGCTCAGGAGCCCGATCCTGAGCCAGACGGCGAGTGCCTCGTGGAACGTGGGGTGCGCCGCCGGCACCCGATCAGAGGACGGAACATTCATTGCTTCAGCCCTTCTTTCCCGGATTCGGCCAGTTATGCGTTTCCTCCACGCCATCGCGGCACCAGCGATAGAAGGCGTCATAGAGCAGCATACCCGCTTCAAGTTGTCTCAGATCATCCCGGAACATGCGCGACAGGCCAAGGGAGGCGGCGAGCAAACCTTCGGCCTGCAGCGCGAGTTCCGGCCGGGCCGTATCCGCAGCCCTGACGATCCGGGCAAGGTGAAGCAGCGCCGGGCTGCCGAGACCGAATTCGCTGACCATCGTATCGAAGGTGCAGGTATGATCCGGGGAGGTGACGTCGCCCCGATGGCTCCAGAACACGTCGTCGATATCGAAGGGCATGGCACCGAACCGCTCGGCGACAGCGCTGACTTCCGACGGCGCGACGAACAGGAACACCGCTTCCGGGTCAACGAAGCGCCGGATCAGCCAGGGGCAGGCGATGCGATCGACCTTCGGACGCGCCCGCGTCACCCAGATCGACCGGCCGCTGGCGTCACGGTTTGTGATCTTCGTCAGGTCGACCAGCATTTCGGCGGCTGCGCGCCAGGCTTCGAACCCGCCTTCCAGCGATTGCGCATCGGCGCCGGAATGGCGGAGCCAGGCTGCGGCACCCTGGCTGAGCTTCAGGCCCTTCTGGCAGGAAACCACCACCTTCCGGCCATGGAAGGCATCGGTCCATTCCTCGATACGGCGATAATCCCGCCGGAACGAGGCCGGGATCATGCGCGGATCGGTTGAATAGTCATCGTCGATGCGGACATCGATCAGGATCGGCGCGTCGGGTGTGCCGACGAGCCGGGCGAGTTGGGCAACAGAGATTTCGGTCGGAGACGGCATGCGTCCACCCCTTTGTTCGGGTTCATGGACGCGAATGTTGGGCCGGAGCCTCACGGGGCCTTCGCGGATCCGCCCCTTGCCATCCCGTCTAGGCAATGCCGAGCCGACGGTCAAGTGATGCAGGATGCTCACCTCTCGACCGGCTTCCAGGGCACGGCACCCGGAGGCAGGAGCGGCGCGAGGCGGTCAATCAGCGACATGGCCAGACCGACCACGATGATCGTAGCGATCCCGATAGCGGATGCCTCCGTCGTCTGTCCGGCTTCCTCCAGCCCGTACATAACGACACCGACTGTCCGGCTGCCGGCGCTCCAGAGCAGGGCAGAGACAGTCAACTCCGTGAAGGCCATCAGGAAGATCATCAGGATCCCCGCGCCAACGGCTGGCATCAGGGCAGGCGCAACAAGATCGACGAGGCGTCGCCGCGCGCGGGCCCCGCACAGCGCCCCGGCTTCCTCGATCGAGGGTGGCAGCATCGCCATCGAGGCGAGGGTCGGTTTCAGCGCCAACGGCAGGAATCGGATCAGATAGGCGAGGAGGATGATCCACGGCGTGGCGTAGAGGCTGAAACTGACGACAGGCAGTGGCTTGAGGAAAACGAGGATCATCGCGATCGCCACGACGATTCCCGGCAAGGCGTAGGGCAGATCGGCAAGGAGCAGGAGGAAAGGGCGCATCCGCCCGGCATAGCGATGGATGGCAAAGGCCATGGGGATGGAGACGAGACCGAGGAGCAAGGCCGCGAGCCCGGCCAGCCGGAACGAGTTCAGGAATGCCTCCCGCGTGGCCTGCTGGCGGAACAGGACCTCGGCATAGGCTTGCCCTGTCAGGGTTTGCGGCGTCAGGGGAACCCCGTAACTCGGAACCAGCGAGGCCGCCAGCAGAGAGAGGACCGGCAGGAACAGCGCAATCAGCAACAGCGTCGTGCCGAGGGCCAGAAGGATCGCCGTCGAGGCTGGGCCTGGCTGCCAGAAGGCCCGCAATGGTTGTTCCGCATCCGGCTGTGCTGCACCCCGGTCCTGGAATCGTCCGGCCATCAGGAGGATCGCGCCGGCGATCAGCATGGTCAGTAGCGCCAGCCCGGCAACTCCGGGCAGGACCGACGGGCCGAAACTTGTAAGCTCGCGGTAGATCAGCGTGGGCAGGGTCAGGACGTTGACCGGCAGGCCGAGAAGCGCGGGAATCCCGAAATTGCCGAAGGCGGCCACGAAGGCCAGCAGGCCGGCTGCCACCCAATGGCCTGAGAGCAAGGGGAGCAGAATATCCTTGAAGATACCCCACGCCCGGGCGCCGTCCATCTGGGCCGCCTCGACCAGTTGGTGGGGCACCTGGCGCATGCCTGCCATCAGGGTGAGCATCACGATCGGGGCGTGATGGAGGCCGAGGACCAGCACGATCCCACCGAGGCTGACCAGCGGATTGGCGCTGCCCGGCGGTGGTGAGAGGCCGAGCGCCTGCAACACGGGCGATGCCGGCCCCAGCAGGGTCTTGAAGGCCAGCGCCACGACATGCGGGGCGATCAGCATCGAGAGCGTGAACAGGAGCGCAAAAAGCCGCCGCCCGGGAAGCTGCGCCATGCCGATCACCATCGCAGTCGCCCCACCGATCAGGAGCGAGAGGATCATCGCGCCGCCGCTGGTCAGCAGGCTGTTGCGCACGGCGCGCATCGTCCCTGGGCGTGCCCATTCGTCGATCAGGGGCGACAGGTCGGCTGTCCCGCCGATCGAGAAGGCCATCGAGGCAAGCACGGCAAGGGGAAGGACTGTCACCAGTCCGACCCATCCGATGACCGGAATGAGAAGGCTGCGCCCTTCCTTCTCGAGGAATGAGCGTCCGGTTGCCTCTCGCATTCCGGTTGCCAGTGCCATGCCGCTTACTGGCCGAAGATATCGGCAAAGGTCTTGCGGATCCGCGTCTCGTCGGCCAGCGTCCGGGCAGGGTCGAAGGCCATCAGCCGGATGCCCTTGCGGTCGGGAAAGCCGGCAGGAACCGGCACGTCGGGATGCGCGGCCAGATATCCCTGGCGAGCCGCCAGCATCTGCCCTTCCCGCGAGAGCAGGAAGTCAACGAATGCCTTCGCCGCCTTCTCGTTCTTCGTGTTCGCAAGAATGGCGACCGGTTCGCTGACGGCGGAAACCCCTTCCTTCGGGAAGACGAACTCCACGGGGGCTCCCTTGGCCTTCTCGCGGATTGGCATGAAGTCGACAATCATCCCGACCAGCTTTTCACCGCCGGCAACCTGACGAAGGACATCGCCATTCGCGCCTCCGGCCAAAGTGTTGTTGGCTTTCAACTGCTTGTAGAAGTCCCAGCCGCCGGGGAGTGAGCCGGTCAGGGTCGCGGCGTGGATCAGCGCCGCACCGGAATTCAACGGGCTCGGCATCACGAGCTGGCCGCGGAGTTCGGGGCGCAAAAGGTCCTGCCAGCCTTCGGGGCGGAAGGGAGCCTTGGTGTTGTAGACGATGCCGGTGGTGATCAGCTTGGTCGCGAACCAGAACTTTGCCGGGTCATGGATCCCCGCCGGGTAGGCAGAAGTATCGGCCGAGGGGTGGGCAAGCAGGCGCCCTTCGGCCTTCAGGCTTTCCATGGTGACGCTGTCCGCGATCAGCAGCAGGTCCGCTTGCGGCGCTCCCGCCTGGAATTCGGCCCGGAGCTTGGCCATCAGGCGGGGCGTTCCATCACGGACGAAGGAGATCTCCACATCCGGATGCTTCGCCCGGAAGGCATCGATCGTCTGCTGCGCGTCCTGGCTGGGCTGGCTGGTATAGAGCACCAGCTTCCCGCTCTGGGCGGCGGCGGACGCCCCGTTTGCAGCCAGCGCGAGGAGGCCAAGGAAAAAGGTCCGGATGAGCATGGGTCTCTCCTGAGGTTGAGCTTTCTCCCGCCTGACGCAGCATTATCTCGGTTTGATGACAGGAGGGGGCGCCGGGCACTTCGCCGCATCGCCTGCAGCGGCGGGGCTTCGACGATGGCGGCAAAGGAACGACCGCCGATCGATGATCCGGTACCGCGTTTGATTCATTCCAAGGTGTCGTATCCTCATTCGGGCTCAACTGGCAGGATGATGAGGAGAGGATCCGAATGAGTCCGGTTGCTTCACAAGGGGCCGTCCATGGCCATGCCGCCTTCGAGCGCATGGCTGTCCTCCGGATCAGCATCGGGATCCTGGCGGCTGCGGCCGTCTGGTTACGGCTGTGGGAGCCCTTCGTGGCCTTCAGCCCGATCGGCGCGCTGGCCCTCGCCTTTGCCGGGTGGCCTATCCTGCGGGAGGCCGTCAGCAACCTGCTGGCACGCCGGATGACGATGGAACTCTCCATGACCATCGCGATCCTTGCGGCAGCGGCGATCTCCGAATGGTTCACCGCCCTCGTGGTCACGCTCTTCGTGCTCCTTGCGGAGGAACTCGAGCATATGACCGTGGCGCGCGGACGCCTCGCCATTCTCGATCTGGTGAATTTCGTCCCGAAGGAAGCACGCGTGCGTCGCGACGGAGAGGTCGTGACGCTGCCGCTCACGGAGATCCGGCCCGGTGATCTGGTGATGGTCAGCCCCGGCGAGAAGGTGCCGGTCGATGGCGAGGTCGTGGCCGGTCATTCCTATGTCGATCAATCGAGGCTGACCGGCGAATCCATGCCGGCACCGAAAGATGTGGGGGCAACTGTCTATGCCGGCTCGATCAATCAACTCGGGCTGCTCGAGATCGCGACACGGCAGGTCGGGGTCGACACCAGTTACGGCCGGATCATCCAGGCCGTCGAGGCAGCGGAGCAGACCCGTGCACCGGTCGAAAAGCTGGCCGACCAGCTAGCTGGCTACCTTGTCTATGTCGCGCTGGCCTGCGCGGCGGTGACGTGGTTCATCTCGCAGAATATCCGCGACACGATCTCGGTTGTCATCGTCGCCGGAGCCTGCGGCATTGCGGCCGGCACCCCGCTCGCCATTCTCGGCGGAATCGGGCGTGCCGCTCGGCTCGGCTCGATCATCAAGGGCGGCATCCATCTGGAAACGCTGGGCCGGGTCGACACGATCGTCTTCGACAAGACCGGCACATTGACCGTCGGCGAGCCCGTCGTAACCCGGCTCGAGCCTGCGCCGGGCGTCAAGGATGAGGATTTGCTCCGGCTTGCGGCAATTGCCGAATGCCATTCGGAGCATCCGCTCGCCCGCGCCGTTGTGGCCGAGGCCGAAAAACGCGGCATCGCCGTCGCTGAACCCGAGACGTTCAAATACACAGTCGCGCGCGGCATCACCGCGAGCCATGCCGGCCGCACACTTCTTGTCGGCAACCGGAAGCTTTTGGTCGAAGCCGGCATCGACTTGTCGGGCGAGGCCGGATCGGGCGAGGGATCGGAGATCCTCGTGGCCGTTGACGGACGTTATCTCGGCGCCGTGACGGTAGCGGATCCGATCCGCGAGGAGGCTGTTCCCGCCGTTGCGCAGCTCAACGAACTGGGCCTGCATACCATGCTGCTCACCGGTGATGTCGGGCGCGTCGGCCGTCAGGTTGGCGAGCGGCTGGGCATCGCCGAAGTGAAGTCCGACCTGATGCCCGAGGACAAGCACCGCCTCGTCTCCGCCATGACCGAAAAGATGCGCGTCGTTGCCATGATCGGCGACGGCGTCAACGATGCGCCGGCTCTGGCGGTCGCCAGCGTCGGCATCGCCATGGGGTCCGGCACGGATATCGCGCAGGAAAGCGCCGATATCGTTCTGATCGGCAATGACCTCAACAAACTGGTCGAGACAATCCTCATCGCGCGGAAGACGCGGGCCATCATCATGCAGAATTTCGCGGGCACCCTGCTCGTCGATGCGGTCGGCATCGGGCTCGCCGCGTTCGGGCTCCTCGACCCGCTTCTTGCCGCAGGGATCCATGTCGGTTCGGAACTGGCCTTCATCCTGAACTCGGCGAGGCTCCTCGCCCTGAATTCCGGGCCATCCTGGCAGGCGAAGCTGGCCGCCCGCGAAAGCCGATCGGTTTCCGGCGGGTTGGCATGAAAGGACAGAGCGGCCTGGTGACCGCTCTGTCTGGTGCCGAGGTCGCTACAGCACGAAATCCGAGGCGGACAGATTGTGGTTGCCCTGCAGCCAGACATGGAAGTCGACGACCTGATCACCGTCGATATCGGCATAGACATGGGTGTATCCGTCGCCGAGATCGTTCTGGTATTTCAACTGGCCGGCAAGGCCCGTGAAATTGCCGGTTCCGAGGAAGGCGAAGGACTGGTCGCCTGCAGCGCCAGCATTCGCATCGATCGTGCTGACGTCGATCTTGTCGGTGCCGCGGAGGAAATCGACGATGACATCCTCGCCATAGGTCGCGTTGCTGTCGCCGATCGAATTGAAGTCAAAGACATCCGCACCAGTGTCGCCCTGCAGCGTGTCGGAGCCGAGATAGCCCGAAAGGCGGTCGTTGCCGGTTCCGCCATAGATCATGTCGTAATCGGCCGTGCCGGTGATCGTGTCATGGCCGCCGCCGCCATTGATCGCCGAACCGGTGATCGTCACCGCCGAGAAATCGAATGTGTTCGCTGCCGAACTGCCAAGGATCACGGTGTCGCCGAAGCCGTAGATCGCTTCGATCCCGGCAATCGCCGACAAGCCGATCGTCACGCCTGGGGCCGTCGCCTCGAGAATGTCATGCCCGGCGCCGCCATTGACATTGTCGAAGCCTTCGCTCGCATCTTCGTAGCGGAAAAGATCGTCCCCATTGCCGCCGTTGAGCGTGTCGTTGCCGTCGCCGCCGATGATGACATCCGCAACCGCGGAGCCTGTGATCGTGTCATTGCCGGCCATGCCATAGATGCCGGCAATATTGGTCATCGTTGCGGAACCAAAGTTCAGGCTGTTGTTCAGTTCGTTCCCGGCAATTGTTGCATTGGCAATGCCGGCGGCGTTGAACACTTCGATGGAGGTCAGTGCCGAGACGGAGAGAATGGCATTGTCTTCCGTGAAAAGAGCGGTGTCGGTGCCGCTGCTCCCGTTGATCGAGTCGGTGCCCGAATTGGTGCCGATCAGGAACGTATCATTGCCGCTGCCGCCATTCATGGTGTCGTCGCCGCTGCCGCCCGTCAGGACATTGGCGGCCGTCGAACCGGTGATCACGTCGTTATGGTCGGTCCCGATCACATTCTCGAACGCGGCGATGGTATCGCCAGCCGCATCGCCGCCGCTGACAGTATTGACGGCAAGATCGATCGTCAGGGCATCCCAGCTTCCGGCATAGGAGACCGTATCGATACCATTACCGCCGTTGAGGATGTCAGCACCGGCGCCGCCATGGATGAAATCGTTGCCATCCTCGCCCATCAGCGTTTCATTGCCATAAGTGCCGATGATCGTGTCATTCCCGGCGCCGGCGCGGATGGCCGTGATGCCGGTCAGCGCAATCGCGTTCGAGTCGACGACGTCATGGCCGGTTCCGAGCTGGATGCTGACATTGGCGAAACCGCCGCTGTCGATCTCTTCGATGCCGCTGATCGCCGACAGGCCGATTTTCGTGTTGTCGGCTGTGGCACGGACAATGTCATGGCCATCACCGCCCGAAACCGCGTCGAGCCCCGCAGACGTACCGGAGAACAGGAAGACGTCATTCCCGTTCCGCCCCGTCAGCGTGTCGTTGCCGGTGCCGCCGATGAAGGTGACATTGGTGCCGTCGATCGCACTCAGCGTGTCATGACCGCCGAGCCCGTTGACAACCCAGTCTCCGAGGCCGGTGACAGTATAAATGTTGGCACTGCCCGTTCCGGTCCAGGTTTCCGTCACGACATCATTGAGATAGATCGTGAAGGCCTGATCGCCGGTCGAGATGCCATCCGTCGCGCGGACCGTGACATTCCATGCGCTCTGCGCCTCGACATCGAGCAGGGTGCCATTCAACACTGTGATCGCGCCGGTAGTGGCATTGATCTGGAACCGCCCGCCCGCATTGTCGACGAGGCTGTAGGTGAGGGGCGCGCCGGTCGGAGAGACGGCTGAGGCCGTCACCCCGGTATAGGTTCCGGCTGCGGCATTCTCGTTGACGGCATCGAAGGCACCGTCACTGTCGATAGGCTGGTCGCCCGTGAAATCGTCGAGGCTGATCGCGAAGACGCTGTCGGTATGGGCCCCGAGGCTGTCAGTCGCACGCACGGTCACGTAACGCAGGGACCCGATCTCGTAGTCCAGCAACGCTCCGTTGAGCACGCTGATCACGCCGGTGACGGCATCGATCTGGAACCGCCCGCCATCGTTGTTGGCGAGGCTGTAGGTGACGGCTTCCCCGTTGGGGTCGGTCGATTGCACCGTGATGCCAACCAGCGTGCCGGTTGCAGCCCCCTCGATCACGTGATCAAGCGCGCCATTGGTATCTGCCGGAGCCTCCGGTGCTGCGTTGCCCTCGGCAACAAGAACCGTGAAAGTCCGCGTCGACGTGAAGCCCAGCGATGTCGCCTCGACCGTGATCGTATACCCGCGATCCGGCCCGCCATTGATTGCCGGCGCGGTCTGATAATCCAGCAGGGCGGCATTGCCGATTGTCACGACACCGGTTGTCGCGTTGATCGCGAACATCCCGCCGAGCGTGTCGACAAGGGCGTAGGTCACCGATTGTCCGGCCAGAATGCTGCTTGGATCGACGCTGACATCGATCCCGACGCCGGCGCCGTTCGCTGCGTCCTCCGAAACGGCACCCGCAACGCCATTCACCGCATTGCCCGCAGTCGCGTCCGTATCCTGCCAGTTGGTCGGCGTGAAATCGAGGGTTTGGTCAGCGAACTGAAGCCGCTCGACATCAACGAGGACATCGCCGCTACCCGACAGGGCCGTCCCGGTCTCGATCCCGAGGCTGTCGATCACGCGGATCTGGCCCGCTCCCTCGACAATAATCACATAGCGGGAGAGCGCGCCGCCATAGATAACGGTGTCGATGCCGGCATTGCCGTCGATAACATCATTGCCGGAGGCGTCATTGAAGCTGTCAGCGGCATCGATATCCCCGTCATTGTCGCTGTCGAACCTTTGGTTTGCCGAGGAACCGATGATCACATTGTCGACAAGGCTGAATTCGAGCCGCACATCCTCGACGCTGACCCGCGTGAAATCCTGTAATCCATCGCCCTGGAAGAAGGCGCGGAAGTTGGCATAGGCGCCGCCGGAAATGCCTTCGATGGAATCGCCGACAAGATCGCTGATCGAACCGAACACGACAGTCAGGTTGTCCTCGTCAGCGACCAGTTGGTCGAAGCCCGTGCCACCGTCATGGAGATTCGTCTCGCTCTGGCCTGCGCCGGCGTAGAAATGCGTAAGCCCGCCCGGCTGGTTGTAGCTGCTGCTCCATTCGCCCCGAAGGAAGAAGCGATCATGGCCAGCATCGCCAAAGAGCGAATCCATCCCGCTGCCACCATAAAGCCTGTCATTGCCGTCTCCGCCGCGGATCACATTGGCACGGGCATCGCCGGTCAGATCGTCATCTCCGCCGTTCCCTTCGATATTGACCGCATTTGCCCCGTGCAGGGCCGGATTGAGAATGATCTGTTCTCCGGCCGACGTTCCGATAACGGTATTCCCAATAACAATGACGGGCATCGATGACTCCGAAAGATTAGCGCCGACAAATATTTAAATGGTCGGCGATAGGATCGCTTGCGGTTCAGCATAGTATAGGGCTGCCTAACAGTTGTTTAACCATGATCTAATTGCTGAAGGGCGACGTTAACCATTTCTGTCTGGTCGGGTTGGTACTTTATCTCCCATTCGGTGATGGTCAGCTATCTGGCAGGAAAGAATCTCCTGCTGCCGGCCCCAGAACGAGGAGAGTGACAATGTCGATCATCATTGCTGGCCAGGGTTCCAGCCCCGGCGCCACCGCTTTCGCCGCCGCGAAGAGTGCTGTCTTCTCCTCCGCGCCCGCGCCGAACCGGTCCGGTCTCCAGGAGCCGGGGCGGGTTGATGAAACCAAGCAGGCGGCTTGGGACCTCGCGGCGATACTGATCCGGTCCGGCCTTGATCAGCATGCGGTGGTCGCCAAACTTCAGGAAACCTTTCCGGGCATGGACGAAATTACTGCGCTAAGCCGCTACGATGCCGGCTACCAGCGGCTTGAAAAGCAGCTTGGTGGCCGGGCCTCGGATGGCACGCAGCCGATCCGGGTCGATCCCGGCTTTTCTAGCCCGCAGGATGCCAAGGCCTTCGCTCTCCAGAAGCTGGGCGAGCTGAACAAGGGCATCGCCAACTACAACCAGAGTGTTCTCGGCTGGGCAGAAGACAAGGCCAAGGAAATCCGCGCCGAAATTTGGACGCAGGTCTATCAGGGCTTCAAGGCCAACCGGCCGGAAGCATCGGAGGACGAGGCGATTGCCTTCGCCGACAGCAACCTCAAGGGCTATCTGCTGCGCGAGGGCAAGTTCGATACCGGCAATATCCGCTCCGCCCTCGGCGCGCTGGCACACGCGTTCAACCTCTCGCCATGGTCGCTGATCCGCGAGAACGAGAACGGCACATTGAGCATCAACCAGACGAGCCTGACCTTCGGGGGCCAGACCATCCTCGAGATCGGCAGCCCCATCGGCCAGAACGTCGATCAGGCGGCGTGAGGGCAACAAGCTCCGTCGTTCAGGCGCTTGCCGCGTGAGACTTCCCGGAGGGGGTCAGGGCGTCAGTGTCGGCGGGATCACCCGATCCCGGTTGGGCAGGCCAAATCGCGGAAGGCCGCCGGCCGGGTGGCCCGGAAGCCATTCCTCGCGCGGCAGGATCGGCAGGGCGCTGTCCGACAGCCGCCCCAGCGAGCGGAGATAGGCCGTCGTTCCCGCAGCGCCCACAAGCGCGGCATTGGCGCAGCCGCCATTCCAGGCACGACCACCCGGGCAGTTTTCCTGCGCGGAGGCGGGCAGGGCGCTGGCTGGAACCGCGAGAATCGCGGCGAAACAGGCAATGCGTATCGACATCGGCGCTGTCCTTTCAGAACTTCATGCCTGCCCCGAGGGCAACCTGCCAGCCATGGATGAGCAGGCGTGGCGCCGAGGAATTCGGCACCGTTCCCGGCCCCGCATTGGCGACCGGCTGGGCATCATAGCGCATCCAGATCCGTTCTGCGCGCAAGGTGACATCAAGGGCCGCCGTAATCTGGCGTTTGGCCGCCAGCGACAGGCCGATCCGGTCATGCCCTGCGATGAACCGCTGGTCGCCGGGTGGCCAGCCATTATCGAAGCGGCGCCGATAGCTGAAGCCACCGCCGAAGGTCCAGTCCTCATAGCCGAACCATTGATCGATACTGGCGGAGAACACATCGGCATTCGAGTTCGATGTCTCGCGGATCAGCGCGCCCGGCGGGATCGGAACGGTCTCGTTCCGGTTGGTCATCTGATAGGACAGCGAGACATTCGCGAGCGCATTCTCGGCCCAGCGCCAGCCGCCCGTGGCAGAAAGTGCCAGCGAGTGGCCGATCCGTGTCACCACCTGGCCATTGACCTTGTTGGAATCCTCGATCGTGTAGCTGCCACCGAGCGACCACGAGAATGCGCCATGCTGTCCGTTCAGATTGGCGGCCAGCGACAGGCTTTCGCCGGGGTTGAACCGCTGGACAACGGGTGCGACCTGAATGCCGATGGCGCTCGCGGAATCGCGGCGGTAGCTGTCTGCCCAGGTTACGGTTGCAGCCAGCGAGCCGGCGATCGATTCGGTGATCGGAAAGCCCGCGCCGCCGGTCACCGCGACATTCAGCCCTTCGCCGTAATTGCCCACGCCCACGAGATCCCGGTCCATCCGGGCATAGCGCTGTGCCTGGCTCAGGATGGCGTCTCCCGTCGGGACATTGACGGAAATCCCGATAAAGGGCTGCCAGCCCTGAAGGTTCTGCAGGGTCATGCGCGCGCCGAGCACCGAGTCGGACGGGCCGGCAAAGGTGCTGGTGGCGATGCCGGGAAGGCTCTGCCGTGCGGAATAATAGCCGAACCGTCCGGTCAGTTCGATCAGATACCGGCCGGAGCGCTCGTACGTGGCCCGGCCACCGGCGCTGGTATACCAGAGATGCCCGCGTGCGCGGCTTCCCGGCGTGAGGGCGAGGGTTGTGGGAAAACCGCGCCCGCCGCTCCAGCTTGTCAGCTTGGTCTCGAAATCGACGAATTGGCTGAAAACGCCGGTGGTCGTGGATTGCGCATGCACCGCAGGCGCCGGGATGAGGACGGCAACGAACAGGGCGGCGGCAATAAACGGCCCGGAACGCTGATGGCCAGATGGCATCCACGCCTCCCGCTCAAGTTTTCATGGCCCGAAATGTACCGGGCGTGAGGCGGCGGGACAACGCGAATTCTTGCCAGATCATGGTGATTCGAGTTTCGATTTCCAAAATTTTCCGATTGTGGTAATCTTGCATCGAATTTGGGGGCCCTGAAGCGAAAGGTGCCGATCATGACCCTGTTCACGCGCAGTTTCTTTGTCGGTTTGTCAGGCTTGACCCTGTTGGTGCTTGCCCTTTCCGCGCCGGGATTCGCCCAGTCCACGCGTATCATCCAGAATCAGTCAAGCGCGACGATGGAGCGCAAGGTCACGCCAGGGCAGCGCATCGGCACCACCAACACCTTGCCGCAAGGGGTTCGCGCCCCGGGGCGCCGCGCGGGGGACGCTCCTGCCGCCGCGCCGAACACAAGCTCCAATATCGGCCGCGATACCGCGATTCCCTCGCTCGGGGGCGGCCTGAAGATCGGCGGACAGACGACGGGCGGTTCCGGCAAGCCGGCCTCGGGGCCGGACAAGAAGCGCCCGGGCGGGGTTGCCAATGCGGGCAGCGGAAAGACGAACCCCATTACTCCGGACGAGTTCGGCCGGCAGCGGCAGCTCGACACGCTGGTCAATGGTCGGTCCCGGCGCATCCGTGAGCAGGCCGATACCCGCAACCAGAACGCGCCGGGCAACAAGTCCGGGCAGGCCCTCATCGATGGCTGGCAGAGCCGCAAGAATGGCCTGAACCCGCGGACGCGGCCGTCGCGGCAGAGCCAGCAATCCAGCGAAGGCGAAGCGAAGCCGAAGCCGGGGCTGCAGAAGGACGGAACCTTCGTTCACGCTTCGGCGGATCAGTTGAAGAACATGTCCAACCAGCAGCGCGGCCGGTACTTCACGGAGCGCGAACATTACAGGCCACGGCCGGAAGAGCCTCGTGAGAAAGAGTGGACCCTCCAGCGGATCGTCAACACCATTGTTCCGAAGCAATTGCCGCAGTCAAATTGCGACAATGGCTGCTGGCGCAGCAACAATCGCGATACGGTGGCCATGCCCGGGCGTATTCGACCTGCGCCCGACGCCGTCGACACCACCAACCCGACGCGCCCCGCTTCCCTTGTCAATGTTGGCACTGCGCCCTTTGATCCGTTTGCGGAAAAGGAAAAGCGCAACCGGAAGATCACGCTGCCGAACGACAAGGATCAGCGTCTGGAAGACCTCCGCGAACTGGGGATGCGTCCGCTTTCTGCGAGTTTCCGGGTCAACCCGGCCGTTGTGAATCCGGTCAGGGATGATGGCACGGCATCCACTACGCCCTCCCGCAGCCCTGCTGCCGCGCCCGTTGGTTCCAACCGGCCCGGAGGGGGCGGTGGAAGCCCGGGCGGTTGCACCCCGGACAATCCGACTTGCTGATCCCGGCGTTCCCGATGTCGGGCTCGCCGGCCGAGGTGAACGTCAATTCGCGACGAAATGCGTGAGCTTGGTGTTCTGATAGTCGCGAATGGCTTCCCTGCCGCCCTCGCGGCCCATCCCTGAATGGCCGATCCCGCCAAAAGGTGCCTCGGCATGGGCGACAACGAAGGTGTTGAGCCCCACCATCCCGGCCCGCAGGCCCCGCGAAAGGGTTTCCGCCTTGGCATGGCTGCCCGTGAACGCGTAGGCCGCCAAGCCGTACAGCGTTGAATTCGCGCGGGCAAGGGCCTCGTCCAAGCTGGAAAACGCTGCGACGGCCGCGACCGGGCCGAATGGCTCCTCCGCCATCAATGCTGCGTCGGGCGGCACGTCGGTGACGAGCGTCGGTTCATGGAAGTAGCCGCGGTTCAGATTGCGCGGACGCTTGCCTCCGGTGACGATCCTTCCCCCGCGCGAAACGGCATCCTCCACCAGATGCTCGATCTTCTGCCGGCCGGATTCCAGCGTCAGCGGGCCCATCGTGGTTGCCGGGTCATGGCTGTCGCCGAGGACCAGCGCTTTCGCTTCCGCTTCGAAGACATCAAGGAAGCGACCGAGAACATCACGCTCGACAAAGAAGCGGTTGGGCGCGATGCAGACCTGGCCGGCATTGCGGAACTTGAAGGCGGCGCATTGCCGCGCGGCCTGTTCCACATCGGCGTCCGCACAGACAATGACCGGCGAATGCCCGCCAAGTTCCATCGAGCACCGCTTCATCGTGCGCGCCGCATCCGCCATGAGCATCTGCCCGACGCGCGTCGACCCGGTAAGCGAGATCTTCCGGACATCTTCCGAATCCAACAGGTGCGGGCTGATATCGGCCGCGCGGCCAAAAAGGACCTGCACCACGCCGGGCGGCGCTCCGCCCTCGACGCAGGCCTCGGCGATCAACGTTGTGGTCATCGGAACCTGTTCCGACGGGCGCACGATGACCACGCATCCCGCAGCCAGCGCCGGGGCGATTTTCCTCACGGGCAGGTTCACCGGGAAGTTCCATGCCGAAAAGGCCGCGACAATCCCGACAGGCTCGTGCTCGACAACCAGACGGCCGCCATTCCGGGCCGGGATGGTCTCGCCGAAGAGGCGCTCGGCTTCGCCGGCATACCATTGGAACTGTTCGATCGCGGCATTGACCTCGCCCTCCGATTGCGAGAGCGGCCGCCCGATCTCGAGGGAAAGCGCCCGCGCGATCGCCTGCCGGCGGTTCCGCATCGCCTCGGCGATGGACCGGAGAATGCGGCCACGCTCCCAGCCATGGACACCCGGCCATGTGACCTGCGCCGCGCGGGCAGCCGCCAATGCCTCGTCGACCTCGCGGGCGGTGCAGGCCGGCTGTTCCCACAGCACCTCTCCGGAGCAGGGGTTGACGACGGGGATCGGCGTACCGCTCGCGCGCTCACGGAACGTGCCGGCGATAAGCAGGCGAGGCTGTGAATTCAGCATGATGCACCCTGGTTGATTGGGGGTCAGAGAATGGCGGGTTCGGGCGTCGGCCGACCGAACCCTGTTTCGAGGAAATCGAAATCGCAGCCCTTGTCGGCCTGCATGACATGCCGGCCGAAGGCCCAACCATAGCCGCGCTCGAAATGCGGTTCCGGCGGTCGCCAGGCCTGTCTGCGTTCCGCCAGTTCGGCGTCGGAAACGTCCATATCAAGCGTCCCGGCATGGGCATCGACCGCGATCATGTCGCCGGTCCGGACGAGGGCCAGCGGGCCGCCGAGATGCGCTTCGGGCGCCACATGCAAGATGCAGGCGCCGTAGCTGGTGCCGCTCATCCGCGCATCGGAGATCCGCAGCATGTCGGAAACGCCGCGGGCCAGCAGCGCCTTCGGGATGGGCAGCATCCCCCATTCCGGCATGCCCGGTCCGCCCTGCGGCCCGGCTCCACGCATCACGAGCACCGTATCCTCGGTGACCGCCAGTCCCGGGTCATCGATCCGCGCCTTCATCTCGGCATAGCTGTCGAAGACCAGCGCGGGACCGCGATGCCGGAGCAGGCGGGGATCGGCGGCCGATGGCTTCATCACCGCGCCGTCCGGGGCGAGGTTGCCGCGCAGAACGGCCATGGCCGGTTGCCGGGAGACGGGGTTGTCGAGACCCCGGATGACATCCGGCAGGAAAACCTCGGCGCCGGCCAGTTCCTCGGCGAGGGTCCGGCCGCTGGCGGTCATCGCGTCGCCGGCAATATGGTCTCCCATGCCGGCCATCATCGCGCGGAGACCGCCGGCATAGTAGAAATCTTCCATCAGGTAGGTGCTGCCCGATGGCCGGATATTGGCGAGGACGGGAATGCGCTGGCCGGCCAGATGGAAGTCATCGAGCGAGAGCGGAAATCCTGCCCGCCGGGACATTGCGATGAGATGGATGATCGCATTCGTCGAGCATCCCATGGCCATGGCAACGGCGAGGGCATTCGAGAACGAGTCCCGGCTGAGAAGGCGGGATGGCGTCAGCTGCTCGTGGACCATCGCGACGGCGCGTCGCCCGCATTCGGCCGCAAGACGGATATGGTTGGCATCGGCTGCCGGGATGGAGGAAGCGCCGGTAAGGCAGAAGCCGAGGGCATCGGCGATCGCCGTCATGGTGGCGGCGGTGCCCATGGTCATGCAATGGCCGTGGGACCGTGCGATCCCGGCCTCGACGGCCTGCCATTCCCTGAGGCCGATCCGTCCGGCCCGGCGTTCGTCCCAGTATTTCCAGGCATCTGACCCCGAGCCCAGAACCTCGCCGCGCAGGTTGCCCCGCAGCATTGGCCCGGCGGGCATGAAGATCGCCGGCAGGTCCATGCTGATGGCGCCGAGAAGCAGGGCCGGGGTGGTCTTGTCGCATCCGCCCATCAGGACGGCCCCGTCGACCGGGTGCGAGCGCAGGAGTTCCTCCGTTTCCAGCGCAAGCAGGTTCCGGTAGAGCATGGTCGTGGGTTTGACGAAGTTCTCGCTCAGGGACAGTGCAGGCAACTCGATGGGAAATCCGCCTGCCTGCAGGATGCCCCGCTTCACATCCTCTGCACGCTGGCGGAAATGCGCATGGCAGGGGTTGATGTCCGACCAGGTATTGATGACGGCAATGACAGGGCGCCCTTCCCAGTCCTCGCGGGAATAGCCCATCTGCATCAGGCGCGAGCGGTGCCCGAAGCCGCGCAGATCATCGGTGTCGAACCAGCGGGAGGAGCGGAGAGAGGTCATTGCGAGGCCGTCACGCCGCCGTCGATATAGACGATCTGACCGGTCATGTAGCTTCCCGCAGGCGCGGCGAAGGCGATGATCTGGCCAACCACCTCGAGCGGATCGCCGATCCGCCCGAGCGGGTTACGTTCGAGGATGAAGTCGCGGAAGGCTGGCCGTTCGAGATGCTTCCGGATCCGGTCGGACTGGATAAAGGTCGGCGCGACGCCGTTCACGGTGATCCCGTGGGGGGCAAGCTCCATCGCATGCTGCTTGACCAGCATGACGAGCCCGCCCTTGGTGGCGCAATAGGCGGAATAGCCGCGCCCGCGCAGCGCGAGTTGCGACCGGACGGACAGGAGATGGATCTGGCGTCCGCCCCGCTTCCGGGCAATCTGGTCGCGCGCCACGGCCTGCCCGAGAAACATCGCCGATTTGAGGTTGGTCTGGTACATTTCGTCGAATGTGTCCTCGGTCACGTCCATCAGCAGCTGTTCGCGCTGGATGCCGACGCAATTGACGAGAATGTCGATCCCGCCCATCAGGCTGCTTGCCTGTTCGACGGTATCGGTGATCGACGCGACTACACGGGCATCGATGCCGAGGCCATGCGCCTTGCCGCCGGTCTCGACGATACGATCGGCGAGGTCGGCAGCCTTGGCCTCGCTGGGACCGGCCACGGCGATCTCGGCGCCCATCCGCGCCATGGTGATCGCTACGGCTTCGCCGATCGCGCCATAGCCGCCGGGGATGAAGACCCGCAGGCCGCGGATGTCGAACAGGGCATCGATCTGTGCCGGGTCGATCGTCGGCGTCAAGGTAAGGGCTGGCTTGTTCATGCGCAGATCTCCGTTCCGGCAGCGCGATAGACGCTCTCCATCAGGCGCAGTGTTTCGAGGTTGTCCAAACGGTCGGTCTCGAAGGGGGCGCCGCTCGACAGCCCTGAAAGGAACGAGCGGATCGCGGTGTCGAAGCATTCCTGGTAGCGGCCGGCCAGATCGACGACGGTGAGGGTTTCCGCTTCACGGCCCACGATGAAGACGCGGTCGAGCTCCATCAGGATGGTGCCGTGCGATCCGATGACCTCGAGCCGGTCGCCATGGAGGTCCGGGTAACCCGGCGCGCAGATGCAGCCATCCGCGACGGCGATCATGCCGCCCGGTCCTTCCATCAGGATCGACGCCGTATCCTCGCCGGGAAGGTTTTCCGCCAGCCGGCCAAGCCGGGCCGCGACCACCTTCAGTGGGCCTGCGAGGCAGCGAAGGACATCCAGATGATGGATCATCGTCTCAAGAACGAGGTTGCGCCGGAATTCCAGCAGATACGGTTGCCGTTCGACCAGAAACGGCTGTCGCCCCTCGCGCGGGCATAGGCCTGAACCCCGGCAGGTGATGGTGATATGGCGGATCGCACCGATCCGGCCTTCCCCGATCCAGCGCCGCACCGTCATGTAATGCGGCCTGAACCGGTAGTTCTCGTGGACCATGAAGCGGACACGGTCCCCGATATCCCGGACAAGCGCCTCGGCCTCGGCCACGGTGCTGCACATCGGCTTCTGGAGCATGATGTGGACACCATGGTCAGCGGCCAGCCTCGCCAGGGGAGCATGGGCAGCCATCGAGGCGGCGATATCGGCAATGGTGAAGCCGCCATCGCGGAACAGCGCGGCCGCATCGGAATAGACCCGGCTGATCCCGTATTCGTTCGCTCTGGCCTCGGCTTTCGCGAGATCGGGGTCGCAGATGGCCACGATCTCGACGCCGGCCGCCTGCCAGGCTCTCAGGTGATAGGTACTGATCAGGCCGCAGCCCAGCAGCGCCACCCTGGGCATTTCGGTTGTCATGGCCGGGCCTCCGGAAGGAGCGTCCCCAGATAGGCCCGGGCCGGATCATGCGTAAGCAGGGCATCGAACGTGTCGAGGGTGGTCACGGTGCCGTTCTGGACGAAGATGAAGCGCTCGCAGATCTCCTCGATGATCTCCAGATGGAATTTCTCGTTCGGATGCACGCAGAGGAACACAAGCCGTCCCTGCGCGCGGAGCTTCCGGAAAAAGTCCAGCATGAAGCCGATATAGCCATCCTGCGTGTTGAATTGCGGCTCGTCGAACAGATGGACCACCGGATAGGCGGATCCCGCCGCGTCGAGCAGCAAGTTCGGCGTGAAGGAACGGAAATGACGGACCTGATACGATTGGTGATAGTGGATCGCGAGCCGGTCCCGCTGGTCTGTCCGGACCTTGTGTATGTTGCGCCCCTGGACGAGGACTTCGCCCTCCGTCGGAGCATTCGAGCCGGTGACCAGTTCGAACAGCGTCGTCTTTCCCGAACCGTTCGGGCCCATCATCCCGACAATGGCGGGCTCGTCGATCGTGAAATCGGCCGAAAGCTGGAAGGTCGGCGTCCGGTCGATAAGACCGCGACGGTAGATCTTCCGCAGCCCCCTGACTTCGAGCATGCTTGTCATGGCTCAGATCCCGATCAGGCGACGCCGCAGCGTCAGGTTGCCGAGAAGCTCGGAGGCTGCGCCCTCGTGCTCGATATGCCCGCGGTCCATCACGTAGACGCGGTCCGACACCTCGAGCATCGCAAGGGCGTTCTGTTCGACCACAAGGGCGGCAATGCCCTCGTCCTTCAGGCGGCGGATGGTTCGGAGGACATCCTGCACGATCTTGGGTGCAAGCCCTTGGCTCGGCTCGTCGAAAAGTACAATACCCGGTGAGCCCAGCAGTGCCCGGGCGATGGAGACCATCTGCAACTCGCCGCCGGACATCGTCTCGCATTCCCGGCCATACAGGTTTGCCAGCGCCGGAAAGATCGAGAACATCTCGTCTTCGTTCCAGGCGCGGAAACGCGTCCGTCGTGTGCCGATCTTCAGGTTTCGCGCCGCCGTGAGGGTGGGGAAGACCCGGCGGTCATCCGGAACCCAGGAAACGCCCATCCGGGCAATGGCATGTGTGGGGAGGCGGGTGATGTCGCGCCCGTCGAACCGGACCGCGCCATGGCGCGGCGGCGACAACCCGAGAATGGAGCGGAGGGTCGTCGTCTTGCCGGCCCCGTTCGGCCCCAGCAAGGCGACAATCTCGCCGGGCTGCACATTCAGAGACACGCCGAAAAGCGCCTGCGTTTCACCGTAGAATGTTTCGATCGCGTTGATCCCGAGCATCAGACCGCCTCCTTCAGCGAGGAGCGCGCCACCCACTTGTTCGCCATGAGTTCTGCCGGCGTGCCTTCCGTGATGACCTGGCCCCAATGGATGACGGAGATCCGGTCGGCGAGGCCGAACAGGAACCGCATGTCATGCTCGATCAGGCAGATCGTGAACCGGGTCCGGAGACGCCGGATCAAGGCCGCGAGGGCCCGCGTGGCCTCGACGCCGAGCCCGGATGTCGGTTCGTCGAGAAAGACGATCCGGGGTTCCGCGGCGAGAGCCACCGCGATCTCGAGTGCCCGACGGTCGCCGTAGCTCAGCGACTTGGTCTTCGACCACGCGCTGCCGGCAAGGCCGACCATGTCGAGCACTTCCAGGGCGGAGTCGATGAGGCGCCGGTCGGCGAACCCGTTGCCGAAGATCCGCCCGGTCTGCGCCTTGAAGGCAGGAAGGGCCAGCATGACATTCTCGATGACCACCGTGTCGTCGAACAGGTTCATGATCTGGAACGAGCGGGCAACGCCGAGCCGGGCGATCCGGTGGGGCGGCAGGCCGGCAATATCCTGTCCGGCAAAGACGATGCTGCCGGCATCCGGAGCATGATGCCCCGTCAGGAGGTGGAAGCAGGTCGTCTTGCCTGCGCCGTTCGGTCCCATGATGCCATGGACCGTTCCTTCCTCGATGCCGAGCGTGATGTTTTCGAGCACAACCCGCGAACCGAACCGCTTCTGGAGTCCCGTGGCCTGGAAGAGGGTCATGGCGTCGTCTCGACGATCCGGGCCGGCGGTGCAGGTGCCTCGCGGCGCGCTGCCGTGCCGATCAGTCCGGCCAGACCTTCGGGCCGGACCATGACCATCACGACGAACATCAGGCCATACCAGAGCAGCCAGGTCTCGGTGAGGCTGCCCAGCACCTCGCGGGCGAGGAAATAAAGGAGGACCCCGAGGATCGGACCCCAGAAATTCACCAGCCCGCCGCCGACAAGAACCATCATCACCACAAGGCCGGATTGATGCAGGCTCATCACATCGGGATAGGCACTGTTCTGGGCCATCGCGAGCAGCGCTCCGGCCAGCCCGGCAAATGTTGCCGAAATCGTGAAGGCGAGCCATTTCCAGCGCCAGACATCATAGCCGACGAAGCGGGCCCGCATCTCGTTCTGGCGGATGGCCTGCAGCACCCGTCCGAAGGGGGAGTTGACCACGCGCCACAGCCCGATCACCACCAGCGCAGCGAGCGCGGCGACGAACCAGTAGAAGATGCGGTTGTCGGCCAGGGTGACAGCCACATTGCCGATCTGAAGGGGAGGGCGCGGAATGCCGAGCAGCCCGTCCTCGCCGCCCGTCACCCGATGCAGCTTGATCGAGGAGAACCAGAAGATCTGGCCGAACGCGATCGACAGCAGGGCGAAGTAGATTCCGCGTCGATGGGACAGGAACAGCGCGACAAAGCCGCCGGCCACCATTGCCGCCAGCAGGGCCGCACCGAGGCCACCCCAAAGGCTCGTCGAGACATTGTGCTGGAACAGCCCGAACGCGTAGGCCCCGATCCCGAGATAGGCGCCGTGGCCGAAGGAATGCAGGCCAGTATATCCGAACAGCAGGTTGAACCCCATCGCGAAGATGATCCAGATCGCGATCTCGATCGCGAGGTAGTGGTAGAGGCCAAACCGCGCGACAAGGAACGGCGCGAGCAGCAGCAGCATGAGAAACGCTGCCATCGGCAGGGTGAAAGGCGATCCGCCCTTCGGGGGGATGTCGGACAGGTTCATCATGATCTCAGTTTTCCAGCGCGCTCTTGCGACCCAGAAGACCCCGCGCCCGGAAGCCGACGATCAGGATCAGCAGGATGTACATCGACACCATCGACCATGCCGGGACGAAGGCGCCGGTCAGGCCGACGGAAAGGCCGACAAGCAGGGAGGCGATCACCGCGCCCCAGAAGCTGCCGACGCCGCCAATGACAATGATCAGGAAGGCCGGGATGACAACGTCCAGGCCGATATGCGGGCGCAAGCCCCAGATCGGCGCCATCACGACCCCGGCGAGCCCCGCCAGCGCGGCGCCGAAGCCGAACACGAACAGCCGCAGCCGCCCGAGATCGTAGCCAAGCGCCCGGACCATCTCGCTGTCATGCGCGCCGGCCTTGATGATCGCGCCATAGGGCGTCTTCTCGAGGAACAGCCAGACACACAGGATTGCGAAGATCGCGAAGGCCGCAGCATAGACCTTGTAGGTCGAGAAGATCATCCCGCCGATCAGCACAGCGCCCGTGATCGGGCCCGGGGTGCGCAGGTTCTGCTCGCCCGCGCCCCAGACCAGCCGGATGCTTTCCTCGAGGACGAGAGCAGCGCCGAAGGTCAGCAGCAGGCCATAGAGCGAGGCCTTGCCGTAGGTCGGGCGGAGGCAGATCTCCAGAAAGGCGCCGACAAGGCCGGCAAGGAGTGGACCGACAATCGCCGCCACGACATAGCGGGTGCCCAGCGGAAAGGTGAGCCACCATTGGCCAAACTCGGTGGCGGCGAGGGGGCCGCCGCTGATGGTTGTCAGCGCGAAATAGGCACCCAGCGCGAAAAGCGAGCCATGGGCCAGGTTGATGACTTCCATCACCCCGACGATGAGCGTGAAGCCCAGCGCGATCAGGGCGAAGAGCAGCCCGAGGGTCAGGCCGTTGATAAGGTGGGGCAGGATCGATTGCATCCGAGTGTCCAGAAATGTCCGCCATGAGACGGGCGAGACCGTAATCTCGCCCGCCGGCTGGAATTGCCGCGCGTTCAGGCGTCGAAGGTCGGTGTGGCCTCGTAGCTTTCGAGCTTGCAGGCGGCAGGCGCATCAAGGTCGATCACGTCTTTCGGCTCGGCCTGTGCCAGCAGGGCGAAGAGATCGTCCTTGTCCTTGGGGCGGGGATTTGCCGTCGCCAGGTAGATCGTCTGCTGGACCTGGTGCGTCTTGGCATCGATCATGGCGTCGTAATGCTGCATCCGGTCCCCGGCCTTCATGACATGGCCTTCGAGCGCCTTGATGACCGCAATGTTGTTGGTTGTCCCCGCACGCTCGATCGCCGCGAACAATTCGCGTGCTGCCATATAGCCGTTATAGAAGACATTGCCGGGAACCTTGATGACCTCGTTCGGGTACATCTTCTTGTATTTCTCGACGAATTCCTTGACGCTCGGCAGGGTCAGCTCGTGGTACCAGGTGGTCCCGAACACACCGAAGAGGTTGTCGGCTGGCAACCCGTACACATCCGGCCAGTCCTGCTGGTTGTTGAGCCAGACCGGTTTGTTGCCCATGCCGAGCTGGGCCACCTGCTGGCGCAGGGCCTTCTGGTCATCGCCGCCGATCGCGGCAGCCACGATCGAGGGCTTGAGTTGCTGGATCTTGATGAGGGCGGCAGTGAAATCGCGCGTGCCCTGCGGGATCAGGATCTCCTCGAGAACCTTGCCGCCGAATTCGGCGATCTGTTTCTTGGTGGTCCGGGCGGTGTCATGGCCCCAGACATAGTCGTTCGTCAGCAGCACGAATGTGCCGCCGAAGGCATTGATCGAGTTCTTGATTGCGGCCTTGGCGAAATTGGTGCCGTTGCCATCCCACACGAATTTCACGCGGTGGCAGTTCTGGCCGGCTTCCGTCGGCGAGGACGAATTCGTATTGAAATAGATGACGCCGTATTTCTGCGCGACCTGGCTGATCGCGTTGGCGACGCCCGAATGAACGCCCCCGAGCAGAAATCCGCACTTTTCCTGCTGGATCATGCGCTCCGCGACGCGGCTGCCGGTGGCAGGTGTCGTTTCGGTGTCGATATGGGTGCTGACGAGCTTGCGCCCGAGAATGCCGCCACGCGCATTGGCCTCCTCGATCGCCATGAGGATCCCGCGACGTTCGTCGGCGCCGGAATTTGCATATTGACCGCTGGCATCCGTTGTGGTGCCGATCATGATCGGTTTCGCGGCGCCCTGGGCGAGGACGCGGTTATGTGCCCACGGTCCCATGAACGTCGCGACGCCACCCGCAGCAGCAGACGCAAGCAAGTTTCTCCGATTGATTTTGGAATTCAACACCTTGACCTCCCAGGTTTTTCATTCCGGGCGCTTGGCTTCTCGGCGGCCGCTGTCCCGGATGGATCGCCGGATCGAACGGCTTGTCACAATGATTGAATGAATTTTCAAATCGTGTCAATAAATAATCGTTCGCTTATCGTGGCGGCGCCTGTAGAGCTTTGGAGAAGACTGACATGCTGACGAATCCGCAGGCACCGGAGACCTTCGACGCCCTCCGGCAGCGTATCAGGGACCGTTTCGATGGGCTCAGTCCCCATCTCCAACGCATTGCGCGGGCGTCGCTTGTGGACCCGAATACCTTTGCGCTCAGCACCACGGCAGCCCTCGGCGAGGCGCTCGAGATCCAGCCGTCCACACTGATCCGCTTCGCGAAGGAATTCGGCTATTCGGGATTCTCCGATCTCCAGCGTGTGTTCCGCCAGCGCCTGATCGAGGGGGCGGCAACCGTGCGGGACAAGGTCCTCGATTCCACGCCTTCCAGCGCAGCGGCTGATATCGGAGCGATCCTTGCCGACAGCATCGCTGTCCATCGGCAGGCGCTCGAATCCCTGCTGGAAACCTGCGATCACGCGGCTTTGGGGAGGGCGATCGACGCCATCCGCGCGGCTGACCATGTCTATGTCGCCGGCCTCAGGCGTTCCCGTCCGATCGCGGATTACCTACTCTATGGCCTGATGCGCAGCGAAAGGCCCTGCAGCCTCCTCGATTTCGCGGGCGGCATGGCCGGTTCCCAGATCGCGACCATCCGCCCGGACGACGTGCTGGTGGCGATCGCCTTTCCGCCCTATTCACCGCCGGTCCTGGAAGCCGTGATGGATGCCCATATCTCGGGCAGGCGGGTTGTCACGATTACCGACAGCGACCAGAGCCCGCTGGCGGTCAATTCGCATGTCTGCCTGACCGTCGCGTCATCGACGCCCAGTCGAATGCAGCCGATAGGCGGGGCGATCGCGCTTGTCCACGCCATCCTGACGGCGATCACGCCCGGAGCCCCGCCCAATGCGAGCTGACACCCGCCCAAGGCGAGCTGACCGCAGTGCCGGCGAGGGCGCCTCTGGCCCCTCTCGTCGCGGGGTGCGGCTCTCAGTTGATGCGGCCGGTAGAGGTCTTGCCGTCGGCGCCCGTTAGCTGGACGGCTCCTTTGACGCGGGCCGGCAGGCTTTCCGCCGCCGCGCCGACCAGCTTGCTCCCGTCCGGCGCCGGCTCCAGCGTTACCCGGACTGATTTGCCAGCAACCGCGAGAATGGCGAGCGCCTTGAAGCCGGCGGCCGGCAGTGGCTTGTCCTGCGCATCGCTGACAAAGATCTCGACCGCCTTGTCGCGCGTGACCAGCTCGACATGATAGCTCCCGGCATCGACCAGCGCACCGCCGCGCGGTCCGGTCCGCTGTTCATGGGCCCCGACAAGGGTGATGCTGGCCACAAGAGCGAGGCTGGCAAACAGGATTCGCATGATCATGTTCCTTCAATAGGCTTCGCGCATGGATGCGCGGGAGGCGGAGGGGTCTGAAGCGAGATCCTGCCTGTGCAGGGCCTCGAGCCGGGCCAGCGGTCCTGCGCCGTAGCGCAGGAAGAGGACCGGCGTCAGCAGCATGTCGAGCAAAGTGGCCGTGACCAGCCCGCCGAAAATCGTGATGGCGACGGGATGGAGGATCTCCTTCCCCGGCGCCTGGGCATCGATCATCAGCGGAACGAGCGCGATTCCGGCCGAGATCGCGGTCATCAGCACCGGGGTCAGCCGCTCGAGGCTGCCGCGCAGCACGAGTTCGCGCCCGAAAGGCATGCCCTCGTGCAGCGACAGGTTGATGTAATGGCTGATCTTGAGGATGCCGTTCCGCGCGGCGATGCCGGTCAGGGTGATGAACCCGATCATCGAGGCGATGGAAAGCGGTTGCCCGGCCAGCCACAGCGCCGTCACCGAGCCGATCAGCGCGAGGGGGACGGAGCCCATGATGATCAGCGCGAGCCGGACCGAGCGGTAGCGCGAATAGAGGAGCGCGAAGATCATCGCCAGCGAGACCAGCGAGAGCAGACCGATTGTCCGGCTGGCTTCTTCCTGCGCCTGGAACGTGCCTTCGAGCATGGTGAAGGTGCCGGTCGGCAGCGCATGCTCGCGCACGACCTTCCGGATTTCGGCAATGATCGCCGCCATATCCGTCCGGCCATCCGAATTGGCCAGAACCACGATGCGCCGCTTGCCGTTCTCCCGCAGGATCTGGTTCGGACCGTCGGTCTCGCGGATCTCAGCCACCGCGCTGAGCGGAACCCAGCCGCGCGGAGTCTCGATAAGCATGGAAGACAGCGAACCGGTGGTGCGGGCGCGGTCATCAAGGCGCAGCACCAGGTCGAACCGACGTGTGCCATCCACGAGACGGGACATGACCCGGCCGTTGGAGAGGCGTTCGAGTTGCTCGGTCACTGTGGCGGGGGTAATGCCGTAGAGCGCGGCCCGGGCATAGTCGACGGTGATGTCGAGATGCGGAATGCGCACCTGCTTCTCGACCTGCAGGTCCACGATGCCCGGAATGCCCGCCATTCTGGTGCGCAGTTCCTCCGCCACGCGGCGGAGCTGGTCGAGATCCTCCCCGAAGACCTTGAGTGCGATCTGCGCCCGCACGCCGGAAAGCATGTGGTCGAGCCGATGCGAGATCGGCTGGCCGACATTCGTCACGAGCGGCAGCACCGCCAGGCGTTCCCGGATATCGGCGATGATCGCATCCTTGCTCCGGCCGGAGGGCTTCAGGTCGACCTCGATCTCGGAGGAATGCACGCCCTCCGCATGTTCGTCGAGCTCGGCTCGGCCGGTCCGGCGCCCCACCTGCCGGACTTCGGGAACCTCGAGGATCAACCGCTCGGCAATCAGGCCGATCCGCTGGCTTTCGGCCAGCGAGATGCCCGGGTTGAACAGGGTGTTGATGGTCAGCGTGCCCTCGTTGAAGGGTGGCAGGAAGGCCCGTGGCAACTGGACTGCCAGCCAGGCCGCACCGCCAACCATCAGCAGCACAACCAGCATCAACAGGCGGGGCACCCGGAAGGCAAGGGCCAGCAGGGCGGCATTGGCCCGCTTGAGGATGCGCACCAGCGCGCTGTCGCCATGATCGAACCGCTTCAGCCCCGGCAGGAGATAATAGGCCATGACGGGGGTGAGCGTGATCGAGACGACAAGGCTCATCAGGATCGAGATGATATAGGCCTTGCCAAGCGGCGCGAAGAGCCGCCCCTCGATGCCGGTCAACGCAAAAAGAGGCACGAAAACCAGCACGATGATCGCCGTGGCATAGACAATGCCGGAGCGGACTTCCTGGCTGGCGGAAACAACCACATCGAAGACACTGCGCGGGTTTCCAGCTTCGCGGTTCTCCCTGAGCCGCCGGAAGATGTTCTCGACATCGACCACCGCATCATCGACGAGTTCGCCGATGGCGATGGCCAGCCCGCCGAGCGTCATCGTGTTGATTGACAGCCCCATGAGGTGAAACACGATGGCTGTCGCGAGGATCGAGACAGGGATCGCCGTCAGCGAGATCAGGGTCGTGCGGGTGTTGAGCAGAAACAGGAACAGCACAACGGCAACCACAGCAACGGATTCGATCAAGACCTTCTTCAGGTTCTGGATTGACGTTTCGATGAAATTCGCCTGCCGGAACAGGATGTTGTCAGCCTTAACGCCCGGAGGCAGCGTCTGGGCGAGATCCCGCAACGCCGATTCCAGTTCGGCGGTGAGGCGCAGCGTGTCGATATCCGGCTGCTTCTCGATCGAGAGCACGACAGCCGGCTTGCCCATGAAGCCGGCATCTCCGCGCTTGAGCCGGGCCCCGTAGCCGACTTCGGCCACCTGGTCGAGGCGGATCGGTGCATCGCGGCTGACGCCGATCACGAGCGCGGCCAGATCCTCCAGCCGTAGCGTCCGGCCGACATTGCGGATCAGGAATTCGCGCGAGTACTGGTCGGCGAAGCCGCCGCCGGTATTCGTGCCGAAGGCAGCGAGGGCGCGTTCGATCTGCTCGAGCGTCACGCCCAGCGCCCGCATCGCGGCGGGGTTGGGGGCTACCCGGTATTGCCGGACCTCGCCGCCCATCGGAATGACCTGTGCGACCCCGGCAATGGTCAGAAGCCGCGGCCGGACGATGAATTCCGCAATCTCGCGCATCTCCATCGGCGTGACAGTGTCAGGTCCGGTCAGCGCGACCATGAGCACCTGGCCCATGATCGAGGAGATCGGCCCCATCTGCGGAGTGACATTCGGGGGAAGCCGCTCGCGCACGAGGGCCAGCCGTTCGGCGATCTGCTGGCGGTTGCGGTAGATATCTGTGCCCCAGTCGAATTCGACATAGACGATCGAAAGCCCGACGCCGGATACCGAGCGGACGCGCGTCACGCCCGGCACGCCATTCATCTGCGTCTCGATCGGGAAGGTGACGAGCTGCTCGACCTCGGGCGGTGCAAGGCCCTCGGCTTCCGTCATGATGGTCACGGTCGGTTTGTTAAGGTCGGGCAGAACGTCGACCGGCAGGCGCGACATGACGAATGCGCCGTAGAGCATCAGCACGCCGGCAAAGGCGAGGACGAGCAGGCGGTTCCGGAGCGATTGGGTGACGAGGAAGGAGAACATCGGCTCAACGCACCTGATGCAGCAGCTCGGCGCCGGTCGTCACGATGCGCTTGCCCGGTTCCAGCCCGGACAGGATGATCACCCGCTCGGCATCCAGCGGCTCGACGCGCACCTCGCGCGGGACGAAACGCTCGGGATTGGACTGTTCGTAGACCAGCATCGTGCCGTTGGCGGCGCGGATGACGCTGGCGCGCGGCACGGCGATCCCTTCCTGTTGCCGGCCGGTCGCCATGTTGACCGTGACCAGCTGGCCGAGCCGCAGCCCGGCTTCCCGGGCGAGGATCGAGAAATGAAGCGGCACGGCCTGGTTCCGGTCGGACAGGCCGGCACCCTCGAAAGCGAGGTTGAGGGCCCGCCCGTCCGGAAGGACTGCGCTGCCACTTTCCCCCGCCACCACGCCTGCATAGCTCAGCGCCTCGACCCACAACCGGTCGGGATCGACGATCTGGAACAGGATCGTATTCGGGTCGGCCATCTGCCCGGCCACCACACTGGCAGCGGCCAGCACGCCATCCACTGGCGCGAGGAGCGGCTCCGGCTCGCGCTGGATGCGCTCCACGGCCTGCCGGCGGGCCTGCAACCCGGCCAGTTCGAGCTCGGCATCCTCGACCTGCGCCCGCGTCACGGTGCCGGCCGTGACCTGACGGTAGCGCTCGAGGCGGCGCGAGACCAAAGTCACCTGCTGTTCCAGTTCGCGGATCTGCTGCGCCTGGCTGGCGAGGTCGGCGGTCGATATGGCCGGCTGCACGACGGCGAGGATGTCGCCCGCGCGTACCCTCGTTCCCAGCCGCCTGAACCCGCCGGGAGGTGCGGAAACCCGGCCCGCCACGGAAGCCTGGACGACGCCGCTGGCATTCGGATCTGGCACGATCCGGCCGGGCAGAGTGGTAACTTGCGGGTGACTTGCCCGTTCGACCTTGAGGTTTGCCAGCCCGAGAATGCGCTGGCTTGCTTTCGGCACGAAGACGGCACCGTCCGGCATGCGCTGGGCGAGATCGGTCGCACCGGGCTTGGCCTTGCCCGGCTCGTCCGGCGGGATGACGAGCGCGGCGGTCAGAACGTCGATCTCGCCACTCGAGGTTATGGTCGCGATGAGTTCATGGCTGCCGGGTTTCGCGGCGAAGGGCGCATCGATCTGGAAACTGCCGCCGGAAGCCGGCCTGGCCTTCTGGGGCCCGGCGGGGGTTTCGATCTCGATCTCGGCATCTGTCACCGGCCGGTTGCCGATGAAGCGGTCGAGATGCAGCGTCAGCTTGCCGTCACGGAAAACCCCCACCAGTTCAAAGGCCTCCGAGGAGGAATCGAAGCGGGGCGCGATGCTGGCTGAAACCGGCGGCGGCGGAGCGCCATGGTCATGGCCCTCATGGGCGGAAACCGCCAGACCGGCCACAAGCCAAAACGGCAGGCCAAACCCGAATGCACCGACCTTCACACCGCACCTCGTTTCCGGAATCCCTGTCCGGTCTCTATGCGCGAGACGTGATTCAGCTGGATTGCGCTATTGTTGCAGAATGTTTCAGGCTGGCCCTGCCGCGTGGCGTGGTAAACGGACCGTCACGAGAAGCCCGCCTTCCCGCCGGTTCTCGAGGGTGATGCTGCCGCCATGCCCCTCGATGATGTCGCGCGCGATGGACAGGCCAAGCCCGAACCCGCCCGTTTCCCGGGACCGTGAGGCTTCCAGCCGGGTAAAGGGCTCGAACATCTCGGCCATCCGGTCCTCGGGAATGCCAGGCCCGGCATCGGCAAGCTTGACCACAACCTCCGGTTCCCCGCCCTCGATCGTGATTTCGGCCCGCCCGCCATATTTCACGGCATTGTCGATCAGGTTGCCGAAGGCCCGCTTGAGGGCGAGGGGACGCCCGTCGATCACCAGCGTGGCCGGTCCGGCAAGGCTGGCCGCGGCGCCCTGGTCTGTGGCCTGATCGGAAAGGGTGGCGAGCAGGGCTGCAAGGTCGAGCGGCCGCATCGCCTCGTCCTTCCGGTCGCCACGCAGATGGGCGAGCGTCTGGTCGAGCATGCGTTCCATGTCGCGGATATCCGCGACCAGCCCCTCCGCCTGCGCCCGCTCGGACAGGGCCTCAGCACGGAGCCGCATGCGGGTCAGCGGTGTCTTGAGATCATGCGACACGGCAGCGAGGGTCTGGGTCCGCGTGTCCATCAGCGTGCGGATCCGGGCCTGCATCTCGTTGAAGGCCACGGCGGCATCGCGGATCTCCTGCGGTCCGGTCTCCGGCACATCGACCCGGTCCGTGCCGTGATAGAGCAGCCGCGCAGCCGAGGCGAAGCGCCGGAGCGGCGTCGTCATCCAGCCGATCACCAGCACCGAGATCGCCACGACGCCAAGCGCCATCAGGCTGGTGGAGACCCAGGTGCCGTGGGTGGATTGCGGCCGCGCATCCGGCGCGAACAGCGTGATGTTGATCCAGCTCTGGTCCGGAAGGCGGAGCGAGATCAGGGCGAGATGTGAATCGGTCTCCGCCTTCCGGTTGGCGCCGATGATGATGTCCTCGTCCACCAGATCCGGCGCCTGCTCCTTCAGCCGTGCATGCAGGCCCTGCCATGCCTCGGCGCCCGGCCCGCCCGGGCGGGCGCGCTCCGTCGCGCTCCAATGCGCTTCCACCGGGCCGCCCGAAAGCTCGTGCGCCACGTTCTCGCGCTCGGCCGGAACAACACGCATCACCGAACGCCGGATCGTGAGCAGGCGGTCCGCCAGCCTCGCCTCGTTGGCGAGGCTCATCTCCCGGTCCAGCGCATGCTGATAGGCATAGAGGCTCGCCACATGGACGATCCCCACGCCGATCAGCATCAGCAGGACCGTCCGTGCTGCGAGGGAGTTGAACCACCGCCTCATGCCCGGCTGACCCGGGGCACGAACAGGTAGCCCGCACCCCGGACGGTGCGGATCATCGGCGGGCTGTCCTCGCCGGGCTCGATCTTCTTGCGCAGCCGGCTGACCTGCACGTCAATCGCACGGTCGAACACAGCCTCGGGCTGGCTGCGCGCGGCATCGAGCAGGTTTTCGCGCGTGAGAACCCGGTTCGGCGATTCGAGAAAGGCCAGCAGGAGGTCGAATTCACCTGTCGAAAGGTCGACCATCACGCCGGCCGGGTTTGTCAGTTCGCGGCGCTCGGGCGAAAGGGTCCAGCCTTCGAACCGGTAGCCGCGCACGGGTGCCGCGCCGGCTTCAGGCGCTATCATGCCGGCGCTGCGGCGCAGCACAGCCCGGATCCGCGCCAGCAATTCCCGCGGGTTGAACGGCTTGGTCACATAATCGTCGGCGCCGATTTCCAGCCCGACGATCCTGTCGGTTTCCTCGGTCCGGGCGGTCAGCATGATGACAGGCATGCTGCTGTGCCGGCGCAACTGGCGGCAGAGCTCAAGCCCGTCCTGCCCCGGCAGCATCAGGTCGAGGATGGCAAGATCATGCGCGCCCCGCGCAAGGCATGCCTGCATCTCGATGCCGTCGCGGGCCTTCGTGACCGAGAAGCCATGCGTTTCCAGGAAAGAACCCAGCAGGGTCCGGATGTCGCTGTCGTCATCGACGATCAGGATCGACGCCACGCCCCTGTCCTGCTCCATCGCTGCGGAACCTCCTGCTCAGTGCCTTTGCTGCACGCCCCTTCTTGGCAGAGCCCGGGGGCATGCGGCAAGGGCATCGCTGGGCCGCGTTCACGGCCCCGGCGGATAGGCCCCGGTGGCGATGACAGGCTGGTCGATCAGGTCGACCCCGAAAACGAGGAGACGGTGCGCATCGATCAGCATCACGCTGTAATTCGGACCGCCCGCCTTCCACGCGCAATCGCGGGCTGCTGCATCGAACCGCATGTGGTGGTTGGAGCCGCGCCCGGCATGGAACGGCAGACCGCCCGGCAGGGTACCTGAGATCGGCAGGTGGACATGGCCGACCACGATCATCCGGACACCGCCGGGATGGGCCGAGAGAATGGCCAAAAGCGGTGCTGGATCCTCGAGATTGATCTTCTCGAAATGGGTCACGCCGAGATCGGCTGGCGGATGATGCATGAAGACTGTCACCGGTTCGTCCGGAGCCTCTTCGAGGCGCGCTTCCAGCCAGGCCAGCCGGGCCGGGCAGAGTCGGCCGCCGCTCCATCCCGCCTCGTTCGTATCGAGGAAGACGAGGCGGCCAATCCCGTCAGGAAGGTCCAACACCGACTGGACAAAGCCGTTCGGATCGACCGCATGATCGATGAACACGTCACGGAAGGCCCGGCGGTCATCATGGTTCCCGAGCAGAAGCCGCACAGGCATGGGCAGGCGGCCGATCTCGTCCCGGAAGAGGCGGAAGGCTTCCCGCTCGCCGCGATCTGTCATGTCGCCGGTCACGACCACGAGATCGGCATCCGCATGGCAGAGCAGGATATCGTCGACGATCGCACGCAGCCGGGCGGCCGGGTCAAGCCCGTAGATTGTTTCGCCCGGTCGGACGAGATGGGTGTCGGTGATCTGGATGATCTTCATGGGCTCGGTCCTCGGAGAGCGAAAAACGGGCAGGCAACACAAGGCGTCGCCTGCCCGGCAGGGCGCTCAGGCGCCCTTCATCATGTCGCGCGTGGTCTTGACGATATCGGCAAGGCCCTGTTCCGGGGTCTTCTCGCCGCGCATTACCTGGCCGATAATGTCGCGCTGGGCACGCCAGATGCGGACTGTGTTGCCACCCGGATAGGCGCCCCACGGGCCTGCACGGTCGATCTGCAGGATCGGGGTCTTGTAGTTCGGGTTCTTCTCATAGAACGGGCCGAGGAAATCCGGGCCGGAGGCACGGGCATTGGTCGGCAGGTAGCCGGTCATCTCCACGACGATTTTCTGGGCTTCCGGGCCCGTCACGAACTTGATGAACTCCCAGGCGGCCTTCTGCTTGGCGGCATCCTGCGTCAGCATCACCACGGCATTGCCGCCGGTCGGGATATAACCGTTCTTCGGGTCGTCCATCGGGAAGGTCGAGGTCTTCAGGTCGAACTTGTTGCCGACCAGGCCGGTCACCTGCGTGAGATGGGCCGGCGTCGAGAAGATGATGCCGATCTTGCCCGCGCCGAATTGCTGGCGGCTCTGGTCCCAGTCAATCAGCTGCATGCCGCCTTCGGTCACGAAGCGGCGGAAGGTCTTCATGGCGTTCAGTCCGGCCGGTCCTTCGAAGGCGATGTCGGTGCCTTCGGCATTGAGCAGGCGCCCGCCGGCCTGGCCGATCGCAGCCTCGAACAGCCAGCTGTCGGGCCATCCATGGACATCATAGGCCATCCCGTTGATGCCATTGGCCGGGTCATTGATCTTCGCGGCGAGCTGGATGATGCCGTCGAACGTCTTCGGGAAGTTGTTCGGATCGCCGCCGGCCTTCTTCACCAGATCGGCGTTGAAATAGACGATCGGGTTGGAGGCGTTGAAGGCGATGCCGTAAGTCTTCTTGTTGAAGACCGCGAGCGACATCAGGCTCTGCGGATAGTTGGCTTTTGCGAAATCGGCGCCTTCGGCGGCGAGCATGCCGTCAAGCACGGTGACCTGGCCGCGGGCATCAAGCGTGCGGACCAGTTCCGGCAGCAGGTGGAAGCCGGAATAGAACAGATCCGGCAACTGGCGCGTCAGGGCCGAGCGCAGGATCACCTGATGGCCATCATCATAGGTCGGCGAGGGGGCCCGGAAATTGATCTTGATATCGGGGTTCTTCTTCATGAACTCGGCAGCAACCGGCTCGTGGAACCGGGCAAAGCTCGGGAAGCAGTAGAGCACGTCGAGCGTGATCTGCTGGGCATGGGCGGGCAGGATAGCGGCTGCGGAAAGGGCAGCGGCCAACAGGCTTCGTTTGGTGAGGAACATGGAGACGCCTCCTGTGGGTGTCGGCTTCGGGTGCGTTCGGGGAGACGGTTCCGGTCGGCGCACCCTGCCGGCCGGCGCCGGAAGGGCTATTTGATGCCGGTCATCGTGATGCCCTGCACGAAGCGTCGGCGAGCAAGCAGGAACACGATGACCAGCGGGGCGGTGATGATCGTGGCTCCCGCCATGAGCACGCCATAGGAGGCACCGGTCTCGGAATTGGCGAAGAACAGCATGCCCAGCGGCGGCGGGGCATAGTCCATCCGTTGGATCACGATCATCGGCCAGTAGAGATCGTTCCAGTGCGCAACGATGGAGAAGATCGAGAAGGCGGCGATGGCCGGCAGCGCGCTCGGCACGACAATGCGCCAGAGAATCTCGAATTCGCCGAGACCATCGACCCGCGCAGCCTGCAGGATCTCGTCCGGAAAGCCGCGGAAGGTCTGGCGGAACAGGAAGATGGCGAAAACCGAAAGGAAGAACGGCACCATCATCGCGAAATAGCTGTCCAGCAGCCCGAACTCGGCCAGCGCGAGATAGATCGGCAGGGCCGGCACCTGGATCGGGATGCAGAGCCCGCCGATCACGGCCGCAAAGAGCAGCCCCCGGCCGGGAAACCGGAGTTTCGCGAGGGCATAGGCCGCGGGGATGGCCACGAGAAGCTGGATGATCAGGATCCCCGAGCAGATGATCACGCCGTTGACCATGAAGCGGAGGAGCGGCGCCTGCTGCATGGCCGCGCTGAAATTCTCGACGGCATGGAAGCTGCGCGGGATCGGGTTCAGCCCGCCGGTCAGGATCTCGTCCGGCGCGCGGATCGCCGTCAGCAGCATCCAGAGGAAGGGCAGCAGCATGAAAGCCGCGCCGACGAGCAGGACGGCATGGGCGCCTGCAAAGCGCAGGAGCCGCCCGGCCGGGAGAGGAAAGCGGACGGCCTTCATCAGTAATGCACCTTGCGGTCAAGCTGGAACGCCTGGAAGACCGAGAAGGCCAGCATGAAGGCGAGGAAGATCACCGTCAGCGCGGCGGAATAGCCGATCTTGAAATACTGGAACCCTTCCAGATAGATCGCATAGAGCAGCACCTCCGAGCCATCTCGGCCGCGGGTCAGCACGGCGACCGTATCGAACACCTTGAACGCGGTGATCGAGGTTGTGACCGCGACGAACATCGTGGTGGGTGCCAGCTGGGGCCAGGTGACGGTCAGGAAGCGGTCGATCGGCCCGCCGGCACCGTCGATCTCCGCCGCATCGTAGAGATCACGCGGGATCGCCGTCAGCCCGGCAAGAAACAGAATCATGTTGAAGCCGATCAGGTTCCAGAGCCCGATCGCGGCAAGTGTCGGGATCAGCAGCGACGGTTCCGAAATGAAGGCCATTTCAGGAAATCCGGCTGCCTTGAGCAGGCCATTGACCGGCCCCAGCTTCGGATGGAGCAGGAACTGCCACACAGCCGCCATCGCGATCAGCGTGGCTGTCACGGGAAGGAAATAGGCCACCTCGTAGAAGGCGCGGGAACGCGTCCTGCCATGGACCAGCAAGGCCACCAGCAGGCCGATGAAGACGCCGCCGGGCAGGACGAGAGCCACGTAGAGCAGGGTATTGCCCATGGCCCGCCGGAAGACCGGATCGGACAGCGCCTTCTCGAAATTCGCCAGCCCGAGCCAGCGGATCTGCATCGCGCCGATTTCGTAGTCCGTCACGCTGAGGATGAGAAGGCAGAGCAACGGCGCGAGAATGATCGCCAGCAGCAGCATGGTGGCCGGCACCACGAAGAGCGTTCCGGCCAGCAATTCCCGGACAGGGCGGGCACGCCGCGGCACCCGGTCGATGGCCGGCGCGAGGGCGAGGGTCGTCATGCCGCTGCCCCGATCCGCGCCGGAAGGGTGCGAGTGGCCATCCGCAGGCCGGACGGACCGAAAAGATGGGCCTTCTCGGGAGCAAAGCCGATACCGTAGGTCTCGCCAGGCTGGAACTGGCCTGTCTCGTCCTGCGGAACCCGCACGATCAGCCCGGTCTGCCGGTTCTCGGTAAGGTCGAGATGCAGGAGTCGGTCTGCGCCGTGATGCTCGCTGCGGCGAAGCGTGGCCATGGGCATTGCGCGCTCGCAGGCTGCATGGAGTCGGATATGCTCCGGCCGCAAGCCGAGCGAGACAGGGCCTGCCAAGCCTTCGGAGGCGACAAGCCCCGTCGGCAGGGCTCCGAGCATGACATGGCCCTGCGGGTCGAGCCGCGCGGGCAGGATGTTGATCGCGGGCGATCCGATGAAGCGAGCCACCGTCAACGAGGCCGGACGCTCGTAGAGATCGGCCGGGCTGCCGATTTGCGCCAGCCGGCCGCCATCCAGCATGGCGATTCGGGTGGACATCGTCATCGCTTCGATCTGGTCATGCGTGACATAGATGAAGGTAGCACCGAGGCGTCGGTGCAGGTCGGTCAGCTCGTCGCGCATATGGACGCGCAACTGGGCGTCGAGATTGGAAAGCGGCTCATCCATCAGGAACAGGCTCGGCTGGCGGACCATCGCGCGCGCCAGAGCCACCCGCTGGCGCTGGCCACCCGAAAGCTGACCAGGCTTGCGGGCCAAGAGAGGTTCGATCTGCAGCGCTTCGGCCACCTTGCCGATCTCGCCGGAAATGGCCGCCTCGATCCGCTTCCGCCGCGGCGAGAGATGCCGGATAAGCGGCAGCCTTTCGAGCAGCGAAAGCCGGTCCACCATGAGCGGAAGCGCGATGTTTTCCGCCGCACTCATATGCGGATAGAGCGCATAGTTCTGGAAAACCATGGCGATGTTGCGCGCCCGCGGCGACAACACGTCGACGGGGCGGCCGGCAATGCGGACCTGCCCGGAATCCTGCCGTTCGAGCCCGGAAATGATGCGGAGCAGGGTCGATTTCCCGCAGCCCGAGGGGCCGACCAGCGAAAGGAATTCACCCGGCTCGACCGCCAGATCGATGTCGGAAAGCACGCCGGTTTTCCCGAACGCCTTCGAAATCCGTTCCAGTTCCAGGCTGTGTTCCACGCCGTGCCCCTCCGCTCCGGCGGCTTAGGGCCTGGACTTGACGCTTGTATGACGCAGCCGGCTCAGTATATGCCGCCGGAAGGTCAGGCGGCGGCCGAAGCGGCCGTGCCGATCACCGGAATGTGCCGTTCGAGCCGCTTGCCGCTATGCCGGTCGAACAGATGGATCGCATCTTCCGGAATCGTGATCGGGAGATGACCCTCTGCCTCGATCTGCGCGGCAGGCTGCAGGACGGTGAATTCCATGCCACCCAGCCGGGTATGGATGAGGCGGCTCGAACCCATATCCTCGGTGAACTCGACCTCGAGCGCATGCGCGCCCTCGCTCCCCGGCCAGACGATCATGACGTCCTCGGGCCGGATGCCGATTTCCACAGCCTGCCCGATTTCGACGACGAAGCGGCCGGGATCAAGGGCGATCTCCGTCCCATCCGCCATGCGGGCACGATCCTTCGCCACGATGGTGGCGGGCAGCAGGTTCATGGCCGGCGCCCCGAGGAAGGAAGCCACGAACCGCGTGGCGGGCTCGGCATAGAGCAGGCGGGGCGGGCCGGCCTGCTCGATCCGCCCCTGGTTCATTACGACGATCCTGTCCGCCAGCGACATTGCCTCGATCTGGTCATGGGTGACGAAAACTGAAGTCGCCTGCAGCCGCTGATGAAGGCGCCGGATCTCGAGCCGCATCTGCACGCGGAGCTTGGCGTCAAGGTTCGAGAGCGGTTCGTCGAACAGGAAGACTTTCGGCTCGCGGATCATCGCGCGCCCCATCGCCACGCGCTGCCGCTGCCCGCCGGACAATTCGCTCGGCCGGCGGGCGAGGAAAGCCTCCAGCCCGACAATCCGGGCGATCTCCGCGACGCGGCGCTCCCGCTCGGCCTTCGGCAGGCCTGCAACCTTCAGCGCATAGCCGATATTCTCTGCAACCGTCATGTGCGGGTACAGCGCATAGTTCTGGAACACCATCGCGCAGCCGCGCTCTCGAGGTTCGAGCGTGTTGACCACCCGCCCGGCAATGGCGATCTCGCCCCGGGTGATGCCTTCCAGCCCTGCGATCATCCGCAACAACGTGGATTTTCCGCATCCCGAAGGCCCGAGGATGACCAGGAATTCACCATCGGCGATTTCAAGGTTGATGCCGTGCAGGACGGCGGTCTTGCCGTAGGATTTCTCAACGTTCCGGATCGCGATATCGGCCATGGTGAGCCTCCAGTTCGGGTTTACTTGTCAGTGGCGACGAGGCCGCGCACGAAGGCGCCCTGCATGAAAATGACGACGAGAAGCGGGGGCACCATCACCAGGAGCGTGGCGGCCATGGCCTCGTTCCAGACCGGCGGCTGCCCGAAAAGCGGGCCGGGCACGATCTTCTGCAACTGCATGGTCGCGGTGGCCATCCGGGCATCCGTGGTGATCAGCAGGGGCCAGAGATACTGGTTCCATGCATAGACGAACATGATGGTCGCCAGCGCCGCCATGTTGTTGCGGGAGAGCGGGAGAAGGTGCTCGCGGAAGAACCGCAGCGGCCCGGCACCGTCCATCCGCGCCGCCTCGACCAGCGTGTCCGGGATCGTCAGGAAGAACTGCCGATAGAGGAAGGTGCCGGTTGCCGTGGCGACAAGTGGCAGGATCAGGCCGGTATAGGTGTTCAGCAGGTTGATCGGGGCGATGCCGAGTTCGAAACCGAACAGCCAGACCAGCCAGCGCAGCGGCTCTGCCACATCTGCCGCCACCGCATAGGTCGGGACGATCCGCACTTCGAGCGGCAGCATCAGCGTGATGAAGATCGCCCAGAAGATCAGCATCCGCGCGCGGTAGCGGAAGAAGACAATGGAGAAGGCTGTCAGCGCGGCAAGCGTGATCTTTCCAATCGTAACCCCGGTCGCCACGATCAGCGAGTTGATCATCTTGGCGCCGAAATCGGATTTGTTCCACACGGTCGTGTAATTCTGGACGAGATGCTCGCCCGGCCAGAGCGGCATGGGCACCCGGTTTACCGTCGGCAGGTCATGCGTCGAGGCAATGAAGACCACGTAGATCGGGAAAGCTGCGATCAGCAGCCCCGCGATCATCAGGACATGCGTCAGTGCGTTCAGCAGCGGAGCGCGTTCGATCATGCCGGCATCACGCATAATGCACCCGTTTCTCGACATAGCGGAACTGGACGAAGGTCAGGCCGATCACCAGGAGCATCAGCACGATCGATTGCGCTGCGGCCATCGAGTAATCGAGGCCCTTGAACCCGTCGGAATAGATCTTGAAGACCATGAGGTCGGTCGCCCGGGCCGGGCCTCCGCCGGTGGTGATGTCGATAATGCCGAAACTGTCGACGAAGCTTTCGGTGATGTTGATGACCAGCAGGAAGAACAAGGTTGGCGCGAGCAGCGGGATCTGGATGTCGCGGGCTCGGCGGAGGACACCGGAGCCATCCATGGCCGCCGCCTCGATCAGGCCACGCGGGATGCTCTGGAGTGCCGCGAGGAAGAAGATGAAGTTATAAGCCATCATCTTCCAGGAATTGGCGATGACAATGAGGATCATCGCATCCCAGCCCTTGAGGGCAGGGTTCCACAGGTTCGGCGCCAGCTGGTTGATGGCCGAGACGAAGCCGGCATCGGGCGCGAAAATGAAGCGGAAGGCGAGGCCTACCGCCGGTGCGGCGATAGCGTATGGCCAGAAATAGACAAAGCGGTAGGCTTTATGCCCTGCGAGTTGCCGGTCGATCATCAGCGCGAGCAGCAACGCCATGCCGATCGACAATGCCGTCGAGAGCGCGGCGAAAATGATCGAGACGCGGACGGAATTCCAATAGACCGCATCGGCGAAGATCTGCTGGAAATTCTGCCAGCCCACCCATTGGTTGGTTCCGCCGAAAGGTGGCTGGGTCGAGAAGGCCCAGTAGAGCGCCTGCATCGTCGGCCAGTAGAAGAACACGATGACCAGCAGGATCTGCGGCGCCACCAGCGCGCCGGCGAGCCAGAGATTGTCAAAGGTGGCGCGCCTGTCCATGTCGCTTCCCCGAAAAGAGTTGCCCCGGGCCGGATGGCCCGGGACCAAGGTTCCGAAGGTGGCGATCAGGGCAGTTGCTTGCCCTTGAAGGTCTGCTCGAAGCGGCGGAGGATCTGGTTCGAACGGGCAGCAGCATCATCCAGCGCGGTCTGGACATCTTTCTTGCCGGTGAAGGCAGCCTCGAGTTCCGAGCGGATCTCGGCCCGGATCTGTGTGAAATTGCCGAGGCGGATCCCGCGCGATACGGCGGTCGGCGGTGTGAAGGTGAGCGACTCGATCGCGATCTCGCGGCCCTGGCGCTTGGGATCGGCGTAGAAGCCGGCATCCACCATCGCCTTGTAGCCGGCCTGCGTGACCGGGATATAGCCGGTCACATCGGCGAACCACTGTTCCTCCTTCGGCTGGAGAAGGAACTGGATATAGGCTGCCGCGGCTTCGTATTCCGGCTTGGACTTGCCCTGAAGGATCCAGAGCGAGGCGCCACCGACAAGGCTGTTATGGCGCTTGAAGTCCTTGTAGATTGGCAGCTTCGCGACGCCCCAGTTCAGGCCCGGCTTCGCGGTGGAGCCGACAACGCCGTGGTTGGCGACCGAGCTCAGCATCGAGGCGCAGGAGCCGTCGGTGAAGGCCTGCAGGATGGTCTTGCCGGTCTGGGCCGTCTGGATCCGTGCAACGCCCTCGTCGAGCAGCTTCTTCCAGTCCTTCATGTAATCGGCGAACTTGGTCTTGTTGAACATGACTTCGGCATCGAGGCCGTCATAGCCGTTGTTCTTGGTCGCGATCGGCAGGTTGTGGATCGCCGAGAACTGTTCAAGCGGCATCCAGGTGTCATAGTCGAAGGCGAAGCCGCATTCGACGCCTGCCTTCTTCATGGCGCGGACATCATCCCACCATTCCTCGATGGTTTCCGGTGCCTTCGTCTTGCCGATCTTGGCCCAGGCATCCTTGTTCCAGTAGAGCAGGGCGGTCGAGGAATTGTAGGGGAAGGACCACATCTGGCCTTTCGACGTGGCATAGTAGTTCGAAATGCCGGCGAAATAGCCCGACCAGTCGATCTTCATGTTGAAGTCGCGCGCGAGATCCGGCGCATTGTATGTCGCACCGGAAAGCATGAAGTTCACCGTGCCGGCATCATAGATCTGGACGAGTGTGGGGTGCTGCTTCGAGCGGAAGGCGGCGATCGTATTCTGCTCGGCCTTGTCGTAGCCGCCCTGGCCGACGCACTTGGCCTCGTACTTGGTCTGGCTGTCATTGAAGCGCTTGCAATGCTCTTCCATGATCTCGCCGAGACGGCCGGTCAGGCCATACCAGAACTCGAACTGGATGCGCTGCTGGGCCTGTGCCGGAACGGCGAGGCCAAGGGAGGTGGCCGCAAGGGCTGCGGCGGCAAGAATGCGTTTGGACATCGGCTTCCCCGTGATGTGTCCGCGTCGAGCGCGGATGCCGCCGGTCATCGTTCCGATGCCGGCTCAAGGAGGCGGTACCGGTTTGCGATGACATGCCGGTGATGGCCTGATGTCACTTTGTCGTCGTGCCGGCTAAGGCACGGGGTGCCGTCAGAGCAGGCGCTTGCGGATGCGGTTTGATACCTGCTCGACCAGCACGACCAGCAGGAACACCGCGATGATGATCGTCGCCGCTGTGTCGTAGTCGAAAAGGTCGAATGCCACCTTCAGCTCGACGCCGATGCCGCCGGCGCCGACCAGCCCGAGGATCACCGAGCCGCGGACTGCCTTTTCGAGGCTGAACAGCGACGTGGCGATGAAGGACGGCAGCGCCTGCGGAACAACAGCCGAGAAGATCAGCCCTGAACGGGTCGCGCCGATCGCCGCCAGAGCCTCCTGTGGGCCCTTGTCGACTTCCTCCATCGCCTCGGCGAAGAAGCGCCCGGCAAAGCCGATCTTGTCGACCATGATGGCCATGACGCCGGCTGCCGGTCCGAGCCCGACCGCAATCACGAAGAGCAACGCCCAGACGAGGTCCGGCACGGTCCGGAAAAAGGCGATCAGCCCGCGCGCCAGTTGCTTGATGACGGGATGGGGAGACAGTCCGTCCGCGGCAAGGATGGCCAGCGGAAAGGCGAGGATCAGCCCGAGGACGCAGCCGACCAGCGCCATCTGGAACGTGATGAGCAACGAGCGCAGGATCTGCGGCAGCCGCTCGAGGTCGGGCGGAAACATCCGGTCGAGGATCGAGCCAAGCGCCGGAAATCCGCGCTGCATCCGTTCCCAGGACAGGCCGACATTCGAGAACGACCAGACGAGGAACGCCAGCGCGAGGACAGTGACCATGAAGGTGAGGGCATTCGGCCGGTCCCAGCGGGGCACGGCGACAGCCGGAGAAGGCAGGCTCATTCCTCGTGGTCCCGTCCGGTGAAGAACTGCCGGAGATGGCGCGGATCAGCCAGTCGCGAAGGCCGATCCAGCGTGATGCGCCCGTCCGCCAGCCCGACGATCCTGTCTGAATAGCGCAGGGTGTGTTCCAGCCGATGCGAGATGACGATCAGGGTCAGGCCCTTGTCCTTGGCCAGCCGGTAGAGCAGATCCATGATCTCTTCGCCCGAGCGCGGGTCGAGACTGGCATCCGGTTCATCGGCGAGGATGAATTCGGGGCGCTGCATCAGCATGCGGGCGATGGCCACCCGCTGGGATTGGCCACCCGACAGGGAATCGGCGCGCTGGAGCGCCCGATCGGCCAGTCCGACCTCGGCGAGGCAGGCGAGGGCTTCTGCCCGGTCCGCCGCCGGGGCGAGCGCATGGAGCCATGTCCGCGGCCCGCTTCTGCGCGCCTGCACGCCGTGGAGCACGTTGCTCAGCGCAGAGAGCCGCCCGACAAGGTTATGGCGCTGGAAGACGATGCCGACGCGGCGCCGGAACGCGCGGAGCGGACCCGGAGCCAGATCCGACACGGCTTCCCCCAGCAATGTCATCCTGCCGGCATCCGGTTCGATCAACCGCACCAGCATGCGCAGCAGGGTCGATTTGCCCGCACCATTGGCGCCGATCAGGGCAACGGCGGTTCCGGGCTCGACCTCGAGATCCAGCCCGTCAAGGATGGTTCTGGCGCCGAATGCCTTGCGGAGCCCCTGGATCCGGAGCGCCGGGGGCAGCGCTTCGATCAGGGACTCGTCTGGCAGGGCAAGGGCGAGCGCCATCGTTCAGCCGCCGATGAACTTCGTGAATTCGCGCACGCCGACATTGACGAACATCTTGCGGACCGGGTCATAATCCTTGTCCTGCACGTCCCAGAGGAACTTGCCGCCGACAAACTTGGCGTTTTCCTTGGTCGTCGTGACGGCACCGAGCAGCGTATCGCCATGGTCGCGGAAGGCAGCCCTGAACTTCGCGACCACCTCCGGCTTCACCTTCGACGAGACGACGATCAAATCGTTCGGGAGGTTGGCGCCGTCCCCGATGGTGCGGAACTTCTGGTTCGGGAAGGCCTTGGTGATGCGCTCGAGATGCGTCTGGTTCATCCCGATCGCCGCAATGTCGTTCCGCAGCAGCGCTTCGGCCGCCACGTTGAGCTTCAGGAAGACGGCCTCGTAATCCTTGCCATAGGCCAGGCCACCATCTGCGAGGATGGTCGCCGGAGCGAGATGCTGCGATGTCGAGCCGATCTCTCCGAACGAGACCTTCTTCCCCTTCAGGTCAGCGAGCGTCTTGATCGGGCTGTTGTCAGGAACAACGATCGACGAGCGATAGTTCGGCCGCTCCCAGACAACAACCGGCTGAGCCTTCATGCGGGCATTGAATACGACATATTCTGCCGGACCGGTCAGGACGAAGTCGACCTGGTCTGCCGCCATGGCCTCGACAGCAGCCGTGCGGCCCGATACGGCGAAGAAATCGACCTTCAGGCCCGAAACCTTCTCGAACGCCTCCTTGAAGGGGCCGAATTCGCGCTGGAGGCTTTCAAGGCCATCGATATCGGTTACCGCGAAGCGGATCTTCTCCTGAGCCAGCGCGGGAAGGCCGGCAGTCAGGGCAATGGCGGCGGCAAGCAAAAGGCGGCGCAAGTTCATGGAAGCCCTCATCCGGTTTGGGAAATGCTTCCTCGACCGCCTATCGCAGCGTCACGACAGTCTGATGACACGGGCGCGCAGGTGGGCAGAAGGGGCGCTGCCCCTGATCCCGCAAGGCAAGCGGCCATCATCAGCCTGTCATGGAGAAGCGCCAGGGAAGCGGCCGAAGCTTGACCGGAGAATCACGATGACCGTCCCTGTTCCGACCTCGCCGGACCTGCCGCTCCTCGGGGCAGCCCTCAGCCGGCGCACACTGCCGCTCCACCGGCAATGGCTCCTCGACCATCAGCGCGATCTCGAAATCCAGGATTTCATCGAGCATGCCCTTCTCGACGGCGATGCCGAGGCCGTTGCGGACGAGATTGCCGGAATGCTCGACGGGTATCGCGGCCGCCTCGGGCTTCACGGGCCATTCTGGGGTTTCCGGATCTCCACCGAGGATCCGCTGGTGCGCGCCGTGGTCCAGAAGCGCTTCCTGCAGGGGCTGGCGGTCGCGGAACGGCTTGGCGCCACGCAGATGGTGATCCATTCCCCGTTCACGACCTGGGATTTCAACAATCTCGATGCCTTTCCGGGTGCCGAAGCCCGGCTGGTCGAGCGTGTCGCGGAATGCCTCGCTCCCGTCATCGTGAGGGCGCGGGATATCGGCTGCGAACTGGTGATCGAAAACATCGAGGACAAGGACCCTTCGGCACGCGTGCGGCTGGCAGAGGTCCTCGGCGAACCGGTCCGCGTGTCACTCGATACAGGCCATGCCCATTACGCCCATATCTCGACGGGCGCGCCGCCGGTCGATGTCTATGTCCACAAGGCCGGCCCGGCGCTGGCCCATGTCCATCTCCAGGATATGGATGGCTATGCCGACCGGCATTGGCATCCGGGCGAGGGCAGCGTGAACTGGCCGGCCATCTTCCGGGCGCTTGCAGTTGCAAGCTCGGCGGCACGGCTGATCCTCGAGGTTAAGGATCAGGCCAACCTGATGAAGGGCGCCAACCATCTCGTGGCCCTCGGCCTTGCGCGCTGAAGGGCCGGGTTGCTTCAGCTGATCAGTCGGGCCAGCGCGTACATCGCAAGGCCAAACACGGTATGGGCGAGCAGGTTGAGCCCTCGGATGCGCGCCGCATTCGGCCTCAGCCGTGCCGCGATGCCCGCACCCATGCCCGGCGCGAGGATGAACCAGCCGAGCAGCACCGTGCCGATTCCGATCGCCATGGCGGGAAAGAGCGTCGGGCTGGATGTCCAGCCCGGCCCGCCGAGAGCCACCGTTGCAAGGCCGAAACTCGCACCGACCGCATAATGGAAGGCCCAGCCCCAGCCGAGTTCATGTGCCACGGGTTCGGCACGGCCAATATCCTCATGCAGGAAGCGGCCGCGGAAAAGGTGGCGGAACCAGCGGCCGACCAACGCCCAGTTCGGCAGGGGAATGCCGAACAGGCGGTTCAGAAGCAGGTTCCAAAGATCGAAGACAATGGTAGCTCCGATCCCGATGATCAGGCCGCGCCATATCAAGTCCGCCATGGCGCACCTTTTCGTTACAGCAGGGTCCGCGGCAGCCAGAGCACCGTGGAGGGGAATATCGTGATGATGAGGAGCACGACCAGCGAGGCGATCAGGAACGGGGTCAACTCGCGGGATTCCTCCTCCAGCTTCACATTGGCAAATTTCGCGCAGATGTAGAGCAGGATCCCGACCGGCGGCGTGATCAGCCCGATGCAGAGGTTGAACACCATCACAAGCCCGAAATGCACGAGATCGATTCCCACCGCGCTGACAACCGGCACCAGAACCGGGATCAGGATCAGAAGGGCGGGCAGGGGTTCCATGAAGATGCCGACGATGAGCAGGAGCACATTGATCAGCATGAGGATGACCAGCGGATCGTTCGACATCGAGGCGATCCAGAGGCCGAGTTGCTTGGGCAGGCCGGATACGGCAAGCAGCCAGCCGAACCCGGCCGAGAGCGCGATGATGAACATCACAAGCGCCGTATCCAGTGCTGTCTGGACGAGGATCGGCCAGATCGCCTTGAGCGTAAGTTCCTTGTAGATGAAGAAGCCCACAAAGGCCGCATACAGGACCGCAATGGTCGCGCTTTCGGTCACGGTGACGATACCGCCCACCACGCCGGACAGGATGATCACCGGCATCAGCAGGCCCCAGGCCGCGTTCTTGATGTAGGTCGGGATTTCGCGCAGGGGCACGCGCTCGGTTGTCGGATAATTGCGCTTCACCGATATGATGTAGGCCGCAATCATCAGCGCGATCCCGAGCAGCAGGCCGGGGACCACGCCGCCAAGGAAAAGGTCGATGATCGGCGCGCCCTTGCCGACGGAGAGGCCATAGATCACCAGCGGGATCGAGGGCGGGATGATCGGGCCGTTCACACAGGCAGCCGCCATCAGGGCCGCAGCGAAGCCGCCGCCATAGCCCTGCCTCTTCATGGTCGGGATCAGGACCTTCCCGAGGGCGGATGCATCGGCGGCAGCCGAGCCGGACAGGCCAGAGAAGATCATGGCCGCCAGCACGGAGGTCAGGGCGAGCCCGCCCTTGAAGCGCCCGACCATCGCCATCGCGAGACGGACGATCTGTTGGGTCAGGCCGCCACCATTCATCAGGTTGCCGGCGAGGATGAAGAAGGGAATCGCCAGCAGAGCATAGGATTCCGCACCCACTAGCGCCCGCTGCGCCAGGAGGGTCATCGGCAGCGTGTCATGGATCGCGATGGCCGCCATCGTGGAAAGCCCCATCGCGAAGGCGATCGGGAAGGCCAGCATGATCAGGAGGAAGAACCCTCCGATAAGGATTGCCGCGCTCATGCTGTCAGAACTCCCCGACCTCGCCAACGGGGACACGCTTCGAGGGGTCCACGATCTTCTCGATGAAGAACAGCATCATCATCGCGCAGGAAACCGGCGCAGCGGCGTAATAATAGGCGGGGGTGATGTCCAGCGCTCCGGCTGTATTCGGCAGGACATTGATGGTCAGCTTGAGGCTATAGATGAAGAGAACGGTGATGAAGAGCAGGTTGCCGAGCTCGACCACCCATTTCCAGATCTCGCGGTTCCGTTCGCCCAGCATCTCGAGGAAGATGTCCACGCCGATATGCAGGTTCTGCCGATAAAGCACGGCTGACCCGATAAAGACCATCCAGATGAAGATCATGTTCGAGACCTGCTCCACCCATGAGAGCGGGTTGTCGATGACATAACGCCACCAGACGGCCGCGAGCGTAACGAGCACAATTCCGGCGACAGAAGCCCCCAGCAGGAATTTGGCAAGGGCTGTGACCTTGTCGGAGAGAAAGACGATCAATCGGGTCATTGCCGGCATCCGAGCAGGAGAAGAAGAAGGGCTGGACGGGAGGGAGAATCCGCCCAGCCCAGGCCGGCATCAGGCGATCAGCGCGATGCGGTCAACCCATTTCTTGACCTGCGGGAACTCCGCATCCATGCCCTTGATCGCGGCGCGGAAGGCTTCCTTGTCGACATCGTTGATCGCAATGCCCTTGGCGCGGATCTTGTTGAGGATTTCCTTGTCGTCAGCGAGAACCTTCGCCCGGATGATCTCCTCCATCTCGCGCGCGCCCTGGTCCACCGCCTTGCGGAGATCCGGGTTCAGCTTCGAATAGACCGCTTCGGCCAGCACGATCATGTTGTCCTGCATCATGTGCTCGGTAAGGGCGAGATTCTTGTTCACGTCGAAGATGCCGGAATTGAAGCTGAGCGCCGCCGGATTTTCCTGCCCGTCGATCACGCCGGATTTCAGCGCCGCGAAAACCTCCGGCCAGGCCATCGGGGTCGGCGAGGCTCCGAAGCGCTGGAAGGTCTTGAGCCACATCTGCGTTTCCGGCACACGCACCTTGAAGCCCTTCATGTCGGCCGGCGTCTTGACGACACGGTTCGAGGTCAACTGGCGCGGCATGCGCGGAATGGCGGCGAGCGGTCGGAGCTTGGAGGCCGCGGCGCAGTCATCGCCATATTCCTTCATGATCGCCGTCATGACCTTGTCCTTATGGGCAACGTCCTTGAACATGAAGGGATAGGTCCAGACTTCCGCCGGCTTGTACCAGCCGCCGAGGATCGCCGCGCCCGGCGAGGCGACATGCACCGCGCCCTGCAGCAGGGCCTCCACATGCTCGCGCTCGCCGCCGAGCGAACCGGCATGATGGGTGGCAATATCGATCTGGCCCTTCGTCAGGTCCTTCACGCGGGCGGCGAAGGTATCGAGGCTCTGGGCGATGAAATCGGTCGGTGCGGTGGCAGAGGCGCCAATCCATTTCATGGTCTGGGCCCTGAGGATGGCGGGCATTGCCACCATTCCGGCGAGACCTGCCGTGCCGAGCAGGACAGAGCGGCGGCTGGCGGACATTTCGAACGGCTTCGTCATGTTTTCCTCCCTGGAAAGATGCTGGCCCGTTTCGGGCTCTGGCGGTTGAAACCGGTGACGATCCTGTCACCGGCAGATTTTTCTGTCTCAGCCCGAGAAGGTGGATTCCATCTCGCGGCGAACCTTGATCGCGGCATCGTTCGGGTCGAACTCCACATCCGACCATTTCAGCCGGACGCCCTGCGGAATGTCGCGCTTGAGCTTGATCTTGTGCGCAAGTCCGAGCGGAAGATAGCCCTCTTTGAGCGAGGCCTTGGCCGGCGTCTGTTTTCCCCAGACACAGAAGCCGCCCTCGCCATCCAGCATTTCGCCGGTCTTGAGATCACGCTTGGCCGTGGCCACGACATCGGCATTGAAGCAGACCGGTGCCCCGGTCGGCTCCTTGCGGAGCGCTGCCGACGCCACCGAGATCCCGAGTTCGAGGCCGATCATGTGGGTCGGCCGGTACAGGCAGGAATACTTCCCGGACTTGTCCTGCAGCATCGAATATTCGCGGAAGCATTCCTCCGAATAGGCGCTGTCGGTCTCGAAGACGACATAGGTGCCCATCACCAGCGAATGCGGAACATCGCTGCCATCGCGATAGACCGAGGACGTCACCTCCGTCACGCCCTTGCGCTCCAGCACGCCTCCATCCGATTTCGGCTTGCAGATCTCGGCATGCTCGAACCGGGTTGCCGGCGGGAAGGACAGCCCCTCGGTCTGGCTTTCCAGTCCGGTCGCATTGCACACCGCCGTCATCTCGATGCCGGATTTGGTGCCGTCGACGAAGGAATTGAACATCTTCGGGTTGATGGAGTTCCGGTCGCGGATCTTCATGTACTTGTCGAGAATGTCCCACACCGTATCCGGCGTCGACTGGTGATAGGTCGGGTGATAGCGCGTGCCCTTGCCGGCGGCGACGACCCGGAACCCCGCTGCGCGCGCCCAGTCGACATGGTCGGCGATCAGTGCAGGCTGGTCGCCCCAGGCCAGCGAATAGACCACGCCGGCCTGCTTCGCCTTTCGGGCGAGCAGCGGGCCCGCCACGGCATCAGCCTCGACATTGACCATGACGATATGCTTGCCGTTCTCGATCGCCTTCAGCGCGAAACGGATGCCGGCGCCGGGATCGCCCGTGGCCTCGATGATCACCTCGATGCCTGGATGGGTGACGAGGCTGTCACCGTTCTCGGTGACCAGTGTCGCGCCGTTCTTCAGCGCGTCGTCAAGCGAAGTGGCGGCATATTGCTCTTCCGGCCAGCAGGCCAGCTTGAGCTGGGAGCGCGCCCGCGCCGTGTTGAGGTCGGCCACGGCCACGACATGCATGCCGGCCGTCTGCCGGGCCTGCGACAGGAACATCGTTCCGAATTTCCCCGCGCCGATAATGCCGATGGTGATCGGCTTTCCGGCAGACTGGCGTTCCAGCAGCATGCGGTGAAGATTCATGGGGCCTGGCCTTCCTTTCCTGTCGGCGCGTGGCCGAACAAATCCACATCAGGGCCGGAAGGAAGCGCGCAAGAAAGCGGCCGGAATCCCGTGGTTCCGGCATGCCGCGTCCCGGCTATCGTTTCTTCCCGACCGGATGCCGCTTCTTGTCTCGTGAGCAGCATTCCTCAAAACAAACGCTAACATGTTTCTCTCTGGCGAAAAGCGAAATAGGATACGGGAAAAGGTGAGGAGCATTCATCAATGCTGGCAAATATGCCTCCGCTTCAATGGTTGGCGACCTTCCAGGCCGTCATCGAATCCGGCAGTTTTGCCGGAGCTGCGAAATCGCTGGGTCTGACGCCCTCCGCCATCAGCCACCAGATGCGGGCGCTGGAGGGTATGCTGGGTCAGCGCCTGTTCCTGCGCGACAAGCGGCAGGTCATGCCGACCGAGGAGGCGCTGGCCTATGCCACGACGATCTCCGAAAGTTTCGCCCGCCTCATCGCCGCGACCAACCGGCTCGCGACCGGGGCGGGTGCGCGGCGCCTGCCCATCCATTGCTCGCCGAGCTTCGCGACCCTCTGGCTCGTGCCGCGCCTGAAGGATTTCATGCGGGAGCACCCGGCCATCGATATCGCGCTCTTCGCCAGCCATGAGCCGGCCCGCCTTGGACAGGACGGGATCCTGATCGACATCCAGTATGCGCGTCCGGTACCGGAAACCTGCGAGGCGATTGTCCTCGCAGACGAGACAATCGTCCCCATGGCCAGCCCGGCCTTCGTGGCCGAGCACCATATCGGCGCCATCGCGGATATCGGCCGGGTGCCGCTGCTGCATTCCCTTCGTTGCGTGGTGCAATGGCCGCAATGGTCAGCCCGCTTCGCGCCGGGCCTGACGCTCAACCCGCGCGGCTTCCAGTTCGACCGGGCGCATCTCGCCCTCGCTTCCGCTGCCGACGGCCTCGGAATCGTGCTCGAATCGACCTTGCAGGCCAAGGCTTATCTCGATCAGCGCCGGCTCGTCATGCCATTCGGCGAGGTCGGAATTCCAGTGGTGGCGCATCGGCTGATCTTCCGGCGGGAGGATGAGGGACATCCCGACCTGCTGGCCTTTATCGACTGGATCACCCGGGCCTTTCGCACCGAGCATGCGATGTCACCCACGCGTTAGTTCTCGCTGAGGGCAGGCTGCAGAGCCAGCGAACAGAGGATTGACCGATTGACATACCAACCGGTTGGTATCTATCTTGCCTTTCGAAGGATGCTGTCCCATGAGCCGCTCGGTCAATGCCCGCGAGAAACTGCTCGATGCTGCCGTGACGATCGTCCGGTCGAAGGGGTTTGCCGCCACGACTGTGGATGATCTCTGCGCGGCAGCAGGAGTGACCAAGGGGGCCTTCTTCCACCATTTCCCGAGCAAGGAAGCTTTGGGCGTTGCGGCTGCCGAACATTGGTCGAAGACCACCGCCGCCCTGTTTGCTGCGGCGCCCTACCAGCAGGTCGAGGATCCTCTCGAAAAGCTGCTGGCCTATCTCCGGTTCCGGCGGGACATCCTGGATGGTGAACTTTGCGAATTCACCTGCCTCGTGGGCACGATGCTGCAGGAAGTCTATGCCGAGTATCCCGCAATTGCCGCAGCCTGTCATGAAGCCATCGCCAGCCATGCAGCAACCCTCGAGCCGATGATCGCTGCCGCCATGCTGGCGCGCGGGCTGGACCCCGGAGGCGCGTCGACAGACTGGACAGCCTCCGGGTTGGCCATCCACAGCCAGGTTGTCCTGCAGGGCGCCTTCATTCTCGCCAAGGGCAGCGGTGGCCCGGCGATCGCGCGGGACAGCGTTGATCATCTCACGCGGTATGTCCGCCTGCTTTTCGCTTCGGCGGGCACAGTCCCCGATCCCAGTCCCTGATACGGAGAACCTGCCATGCCCGGAACCATTCGCCTTCACCGCGTCTTCGCCACCAGCCCGGACAGGCTCTATCGCGCCTTTGTCGAGCCGGACGCCCTTGCAAGCTGGTTGCCGCCCAACGGCTATCTTGGAACGGTGCATGCCCTTGAGCCCAGGGTCGGCGGGATGCACCGGATGTCCTTCCGGAATTTCGCCAATGGGCAGGTCCACAGCTTCGGCGGCCAGTATCTCGAACTCGTGCCTTCGGAGCGGCTCGTTTACACGGACCGGTTCGAGGATCCCGGCCTGCCGGGCGAGATCCGTGTTGTGGTCACCCTCAGGGCAGTGTCCTGCGGCACCGAACTGACGATCGAGCAGAGCGGTATTCCCGACGCGATCCCGCCGGAGAGCTGTTACCTCGGCTGGCAGGATTCCCTGCGAAAGCTCGAACGCCTCGTCACGGCCTCGTCAGGGTCGGCGGATCCGTCCTGACCGGACCGCCGGTCTACGTTTTCCAGGCAACTCGAAGGAGAGTCCATCATGGACACCATTACGCCCTGCCTCTGGTTCGACGGCACAGCGCAGGAGGCGGCGGAATTCTACGCATCCCTGCTCCCCGATAGCGGGGTCGATGCCGTTCATCTCGCGCCGGACAATTACCCCTCCGGCAAGGCCGGGTCGGTCCTGACGGTTGAATTCACGTTGATGGGGAGGCGTTTCGTTGGCCTGAACGGCGGTTCGCATTTCCGGTTCAACGAGGCCATTTCCCTGATGATCCCTGCCGAGACGCAAGCGGAGATCGAACGCCTTTCCGATGCCTTGTCCGCTCAACCCGAAGCCGAGCAATGCGGCTGGGTGAAGGATCGTTACGGTCTTTCTTGGCAGATCATTCCGCCGCGCCTGCTCCAGCTCCTTGCCGATCCGGACCGGCAACGGGCAGGGCGCGTTTTCCGGACCATGATGGAAATGAAGCGGATCAATATCGCCGCCATTGAAGCAGCAGCCGCTTGATGGCCGAGAGGAGAGAAAACATGCCCTACATTGATGGATTCATCGCCGCCGTGCCGACCGGGAATCGCGAGGCCTATCTCGAGCATGCAACGATCATGGCCGCGGTGATGAAGGAGTTCGGAGCGATCCGGTCGGTTGAATGCTGGGGGGATGATGTTCCCGAGGGCAAGCTGACCTCGTTCCCGATGGCTGTGAAGGCAGAGCCGGGCGAGACCGTCGTTTTCGCGTGGGTCGTCTGGCCCTCCAAGGCCGTCCGGGATTCCGGCTGGGAGCGAATGATGCAGGATCCCCGCATGCAGCCGGGCGCGCACCCGATGCCATTCGACGGCAAGCGCCTGATCTATGGCGGATTCGAAATGGTGCTGGACCTTTAGGGCTCCCGTTCCGGAGTCGCGGATCCCGTTCGCTGGGCTGATGCAGTTTCTGCATCGGAGCGTCGGTTTGCACCCTCAGGCCGGGTTCATCGGGCGCGCGGTCATGCATGATCCGTTGCGTTCTTTGCATTGGCTCCCGTGTCGGGGATTTGTTTCACTGGCCATACCGGATCGACAGGGCGGGAACATCCCGGCCCGGACCCGGAAACGGCTGTGAAAGCAGACGGGAGAAGGCCGGAAAGGCCTCGCGAGACACCCGGGCCGCGAGGTCCGGCCAGGAACCATGCTCCTTCGGGAGCGATGTGCTGCAAACGGGAGAACCTCGATGAAACTGTTCGGAATTGCCGTAGCGCTGCTGGCGCTGCCGGGACTTGCCTCTGCCCAGGACCTTACGGGCACGCTGAAGAAGATCAAGGAAACCGGGGCGATCACCCTTGGGCATCGCGAGAGTTCGGTCCCGTTCTCGTATATCGACAACAATGCCAAGGTCGTCGGCTATTCGATGGATATCTGCGGCAAGATCGTCGAGGCGGTGAAGGCGGAACTGAAGATGGACAAGCTGGACGTGCTCCTGCTTCCCGTCACCTCCTCGACCCGGATCCCGCTGATGGCGAACGGCACGATCGATCTCGAATGCGGCTCGACCACCAACAATGCCGAGCGGCAGAAGCAGGTCGCCTATACCAACACCCATTTCCTGACCGCATCCGCCTTCGTGTCGAAGAAGGCGAAGAATCTGAAGAAAATCGAGGATCTCCGCGGCAAGACCGTCGTTTCTACCGCAGGCTCGACCAACATGAAGCAGGTGGTCGAGGCCAATGTCGCGAAGAATCTCGGGATGACCGTTCTGCCAGCCAAGGACCATGCGGCGGCGTTCCTGCTGGTCGAACTCGACCGGGCGGAAGCCTTCATCATGGACGACATCCTGCTGGCGAGCCTCGTGGCCTCCTCCAAGGATCCCGGCCTCTACCAACTGTCGGACGAGGCCTTCTCCCTGCCCGAACCCTATGGGATCATGCTCCGCAAGGATGACGCGCCGTTCAAGGCGCTGGCGGACAGGACCACCGCGGCCTTGTTCAAGAGCCCGGAAGGCGAGGCCCTGTACCGGAAATGGTTCCTCAGCCCTATTCCCCCGAACGGGATCAATCTCAACGTGCCGCTGAATGCGATGCTCAGGAAAATGCTCGAGAAGCCGACGGACTCGGCTGATCCTGCCGCCTATTGAACATCGCAGGGCAAGGGCGTGCGTCTCCCCGCATGCCCTTGCCCCCTTCGCGGGGGCTGGACATGAACTATAACTGGAACTGGGGTATCTTCTGGGAGCTCAATCCCGAAGGCACCGGCACCTATCTCGACATGCTGCTGATGGGCCTGCGCTGGACGCTGGCAGCCGCAGCCCTTGCTGCGGTGATTGCTCTGGTCTTCGGCTCGATCATCGGGGTGATCCGCACCTTGCCGGGCCGGGCTCTGGTTCTTGCCGGCGATGCCTGGGTCGAGTTTTTCCGGAACATCCCGCTGCTGGTGCAGCTTTTCCTCTGGTATTTCGTGCTGCCCGAACTTCTGCCGAGGGCTGCAGGGATCTGGCTGAAAACCCTTCCCAATGCGTCCTTCTGGACAGGGGCGATCGGGGTCGGGCTGTTCATGTCGTCCCGCGTTGCCGAACAGGTCAAGGCAGGCATCCGCTCCCTGCCGCGCGGCCAGTCCATGGCGGGTACGGCGCTCGGCCTGACCACCGCGCAGACCTACCGCTACGTTCTCCTGCCAATGGCGTTCCGCATCATCCTGCCTCCGCTCACTTCCGAGTTGCTCAACACGGTCAAGAACACCTCTGTGGCGCTGACGATCGGCCTGATGGAGCTCACGGCGCGCACACGGGCCATGCAGGAATACTCCTTCCAGGTGTTCGAGGCCTTCACCGCGGCGACGCTGATCTACCTCGCGCTCAATGCTGCCCTGACGTTTCTGATGCGAAGGCTCGAACGGGCAGTGGCCGTTCCGGGCTATGTCACCGGGAAATGACCGATGTTCCAGTTTGATTTCGATATCATTCTCAAGACATTGCCCTACCTTCTCAAGGAAGGCATGGTCTTCACGCTCACCCTGACCGCGCTCGCGGCGTTGGGCGGGCTGGTGCTCGGCACGCTTCTGGCGTTGATGCGCCTCTCCACCCTTCCCGGCATCGCGCTGTTCGCCACAGGCTACGTGAACCTGATGCGTTCGCTGCCGCTTGTGCTGGTGATCTTCTGGTTCTACTTCCTCGTGCCCTATATCGGGCAGGCGATCCTGCGCACGGAGCGCCCGGTGGAAGTCGGCGCCTTTGCCTCGGCGCTGATCACCTTCACCCTGTTCGAGGCCGCCTATTTCTCCGAAATCATGCGTGCCGGCATCCAGTCCGTGCCGAAGGGGCAGCTTTCGGCCGGCTATGCCCTCGGCCTGAGCTATCGGCAGGTGATGAGCTATGTCGTCGTGCCGCAGGCCCTGCGCAACATGCTGCCGGTCATCCTGACCCAGACCATCGTGCTGTTTCAGGATACCTCGCTCGTCTATGTCATCTCGATCACGGATTTCCTCGGCGCAGCCTCGAAAGTAGCGCAGCGCGATGGCCGCCTGATCGAAATGTATCTCTTTGCTGCGCTTGTCTATTTCCTGATCTCGTTCCTGGCCTCGCTGCTGGTCCGGCGGCTTCAGGCCCGGACAGCGATCATCCGTTGAGGAACCAACATGTCGAACTCCGCCGCGCCCATGATTGAAATGGCTGCCGTTTCCAAGTGGTACTCGCCGCAATTCCAGGTCCTGAAGGACTGCACGACCTCGGTTGACCGGGGCGAGGTCGTCGTGGTCTGCGGGCCCTCCGGCTCGGGCAAGTCGACGCTGATCAAATGCGTCAATGCGCTCGAGCCTTTCCAGGCCGGCACGATCCGGGTGGATGGCATCAACCTGTCCGATCCGGGAACGAACCTGCCGAAGCTGCGCGCCCGGATCGGCATGGTATTCCAGCATTTCGAGCTGTTTCCCCACCTGAAGATCACCGAGAATCTGTGCCTTGCGCAGGAGAAGGTGCTGGGCCGCAGCCGGGAAGAAGCCATGGCCAAGGGCAAGGCCCTGCTCGAAAGGGTCGGCCTCAGTGAACATGCGGAGAAGTTTCCCGGTCAGCTTTCCGGCGGCCAGCAGCAGCGCGTGGCCATCGCCCGGGCCCTTGCGATGGATCCGATCGCGATGCTCTTCGACGAACCCACTTCCGCGCTCGACCCGGAAATGATCACCGAAGTGCTGGATGTCATGGTCGAACTCGCCCGGGAAGGCATGACCATGATGGTTGTCACCCATGAAATGGGTTTCGCCCGCAAGGTGGCCCATCGTGTGGTCTTCATGGATCGAGGCGAGATCATCGAGGACCGGAGCAAGGACGAGTTCTTCGGGTCGCCCCGCTCTGACCGGGCGCAACTTTTCCTGTCGAAGATCCTCTCCCACTAGGGCGAAAGCTCATGAAGGAGGCGACATTTGACGCTAGGGAATTTGGCGATCAGGTTTCGTGGGCTTTCCCGAAGCAAACCGTCGGGTTTGGGAGGGAAAGGACGCGAAAGATGATCCAAGTTCACCGCGCCTGCGGTGGGGTTTCGGCGAGAAACTGCCTCGAAACCGGCTTTTGCCCTGACAGACGTCAAGGCTGCGCGCCGCTTCCGGCCATTTTCGCCCCGAAACACCCATCAAATGCGCCTCCCTTATGAGTTTTCGCCCCAGGCCTGCTTGGCCCCGGGAGTCATGAATTCCAGCCGGTAAGGTACCCAAACTCCCGGGTTTCTGAGGAAAAGGGTTGCCTCCGGTTGCAGGAATCGGGGGACGGTGGCCTTGTTGCATTCGCTCCCCGGCGGCAAAGCGCGCGGGGGCATTGAAACCGAGGCCAGCCCCCATGTCCGTCCCGACCCTCTGCCGCACCGAAACCGATCTGCTTGGCCCGCGTGATATCCCCGCAGAGACCTATTACGGCATCCACACTCTTCGGGCGGTCGAGAATTTCCCCATTACCGGAACGCCGATCTCGATCTATCCCGATCTGATCCGCGCGCTGGCGGTCATCAAGCAGGCTGCCGCTCTGGCCAATGCCGAACTCGGGCTGCTCTCGGCCCAGCGTGCCGAAGCCATTGCCATGGCCTGCCGGGAAATCCGTGAGGGCCGGTTGCATGAATTCTTCATCGTCGATGTCATCCAGGGCGGTGCCGGCACCTCGACCAACATGAATGCCAACGAGGTCATCGCCAACCGGGCGCTCGAACTGATGGGCTACCCCAAGGGCGACTACAAGGCCCTGCATCCCAACGAGCATGTCAATCTCAGCCAGAGCACGAACGATGTCTATCCCACAGCCCTGAAGATCGCGGCCTATGCCGGCGTGATGCGCCTCATCGACGCGATGGCCCATCTGCGCCACGCTTTCGAGGAGAAGGTCGTCGAGTTCCGCGAGATCATCAAGATGGGGCGCACGCAGCTCCAGGATGCCGTGCCGATGACGCTCGGCCAGGAATTCTCGACCTATGCCGTCATGCTCGGCGAGGACGAGCAGCGCCTGCGCGAGGCCACCAGCCTGATCTGCGAGATCAACATGGGCGCGACGGCCATCGGAACCGGCCTCAACGCGCCGCCCGGCTATGCGGCTTGCGTGTGCCGGCACCTCGTCCAGCTCACCGGCATCCCGCTGCAGACGGCGGTGAACCTTGTCGAGGCGACGCAGGATTGCGGCAGCTTCGTCCAGCTTTCGGGCGTACTTAAACGCGTGGCGGTCAAGCTCTCGAAGACCTGCAACGATCTTCGTCTGCTGTCCTCCGGTCCCCGGGCAGGCTTCAACGAGATCAACCTTCCGCCGATGCAGGCCGGCTCCTCGATCATGCCCGGCAAGGTCAATCCGGTTATTCCCGAAGTCGTCAACCAGGTGGCTTTCGAGGTGATCGGCAACGACATGACGATCAGCTTTGCCGCCGAAGCCGGGCAATTGCAGCTCAACGCTTTCGAGCCCGTCATCGCGCACAGCCTGTTCAAGAGCGTCAATCACCTCGAGGCGGCCTGCCGCGTCCTCGCGGATCGCTGCGTCACCGGGATCACGGCCAATGCCGCGCGGCTCCGCGGCATGGTCGAGAACTCGATCGGGATCGTGACGGCGCTCAACCCGCATATCGGTTATGTCAACGCGACGTCGATCGCCAAGGAAGCTCTGGAAACCGGCGCGAGCGTGTATGATCTCGTGATCAAGCGTGGCCTTCTCGACAAGGCACGGCTTGATGAGATCCTGGCGCCGGCCGCGCTGACCGGCGGCAACTAGGACGTATACTCATCAATCGGACGCCGGTGCGCCGCAGGATGCCGGGCTGATCCGGCGCAGGGGAGGGGGGCGCATGCGCATCTTCGGAGGATCGGGCCTGCGGGCCCTTGCATGGATGCTGGCAGCGCATGCTGTCGCCGTGATCCTGACGGTCGGCAATGCCCGGGCCCAAACCGCCGAACCCGGCCGGATCCTGATCGAATATGCCCTGCCAACCGACCCGAAACATCAGCCGATCCTTGAGCTTCTGCGCCAGAAGCAGGTTCTCGAGCGGGTCCAGACCCTGCTCTCGCCTTTCCGCCTGCCGCGGCCACTGACCTTCCGCACCGCCGGCTGCGACGGCGAGGTCAATGCCTGGTTCGAAGGCGATGCCGTGACCATCTGCTACGAATATGTCGAATACGTCATGGAAAGCGCGGCCAGCCGGCGGCGCCCGGAATGGGTGAGCGAGCATCACGCCATTTCCGGTGCGTTGATGGATGTATTCCTGCACGAGGGCGCCCACGCCCTGTTCGCCTATCTCGATATCCCGCTGCTCGGGCGCGAGGAGGATGCAGCCGATCAGGTCGCGGCCTATATGCTGCTGAGCCTCGGCCGTCAGGACACCCCGCAGCTCGTCGCCGGGATCGTCTATATCTACCTCAACGAGGCGGGCATCCGCGATTTCCCGTCGCTGCGCCGGAAGCGCCTGAAGATCGTTGATCACAAGCATTACGCCGATGTGCACAGCACGCCCTTGCAGCGCATGTTCAACACGCTGTGTCTGGCCTATGGCGCCAGCCCGGAGCTGTTCGGCCCCGCGATCCAGCGCGGCGCCCTGCCTGCAGACCGGGCGGAGGGCTGCGCGGACGAGTTCGGGCAGGTGGACAGGGCCTTCCGCCGGCTCCTGCTGCCGCATGTCGACCTGTCCGTGCTTCAGCGCGTCCTCGCGCGCGATACGCTTTCCCTCGGCCGGCCCTGAAACCGGGACTGTGCACGCGCCGGCGAGACCCTTTCCGCGTAGTGTTCCGGTAGACACCGATGCGTGAACCGGCTCTCATGGGGGTGGTTCACCTCAGTTAAGGAATCACGATGCGCCTCTGGCTCCTTGCGCTTGCCTTGTTCTGTCTCGGGCAAGGGCCCGCCCTGGCCCAGCGCACCTTGATCGTGCTTGATGCCTCCGGCTCGATGTGGGGCCAGATCGAGGGCAGGCCCAAGCTCCAGATTGCGCGGGATGCGCTGCGCTCGGTGCTGGCCGGTACGCCGGCCGATTCCGAAATCGGCTTGCTGGCCTATGGCCATCGCGAGAAAGGCAATTGCGCCGATATCGAGCTTGTCGTGCCGCCCGGAAAGGGGAAGGCGGCTGCCGTGTCGGAGGCTGCCGCCCGCCTGAAATTCATTGGCAAGACGCCGTTGACCGAAGCCGTCCGCCAGGCGGCTGTCTCGTTGCGCTATACCGAGGAAAAGGCCACGGTTGTCCTGATTACAGATGGCGTCGAGACCTGCCAGGCCGATCCCTGCGCCCTTGCCGAGGAACTCGCGAAAGCAGGCGTCGGGTTCACCGCGCATGTCGTCGGGTTCGGCCTGTCGCGCGAGGAGGGGCGCAAGGTCGCCTGTCTCGCGGAGAAAACCGGCGGCCGGTACATTCCCGCCGGCAATGCCGGGGAATTGCAGGATGCCCTCCGCCGGACCGTGAGCGTGCCGCCGCGGCCTGAAGCGGCTCCGCCCGTGAAGCTTCCGGCGGCGACGGTCGCCACCAAGGCGAAGCCGGTCATCGGCCAGAGCTTCGCCGTGGACTGGACCGGCCCCGCCGCAAACCTGGACTATATTGATATCGTCCCGGTGGGCTCAAAGGCCGTCGACGGCGAATTGTCGTATGTCTATCTTGAGAAGGGCAAGCCGACGCTGATCCGGGCGCCCGGAAAGCCGGGCACCTATGACATGCGCTACGTCTGGGCAGGCCCTGATCGTCGTCATGTGCTGGCAACAACGCGCGTTATGGTGGGGGATACGCCCAATGCGCTCGATGCGCCGGCCAGCGTTCCCGCCGGCACCGCCTTCTCGGTTGCGTGGAAAGGGCCAGGCAGGCCGGGGGATTATGTCGATCTCGTCCCCCGAGGCAGCAAGGACGTTACCGGCGAATTGTCCTATGCCTATGTCGAAAGCGGCAACCCTGTACAGATGAAGGCACCCGGCGATGCCGGGCGCTATGACCTCCGGTATGTCCTCGAGGCGCCGGACGGGCGCAAGGTTCTCGTCACCATTCCGATCGAGGTTACGCCCTCCGTGGCAAGCCTCGCCTTTCCGCCCAATGCGGTGGCTGGTGGCGAGGTGACTGTCCATTGGCGTGGCCCGGCCGTAGCCGGCGATTATCTCGATATCGTCCCCGATGGCCAGAAAGAGGCCGCCGGCGAACTGTCCTACGCCTATGTCGAGCAATCCCCGGATGGCGAGACGTCAACCTTGCGCGTTCCCGGCCAGGCCGGGCGCTATCGCATCCGCTACATCCTCGAGGCCGCCGGCGGCCGTAGGGTACTCGCTGACCAGTTGCTGGTTGTCGCCGCCGCGCAGGCAACGGTGTCGGCTCCGGCCAGCGTGCAGCGCGGCGCGGCCATCCCGGTCAGCTGGACCGGGCCGAATGGCGGGCAGGATTACATTGATCTCGTGCCGCAGGGTTCGCAGGAAACGAGCGGCGAGCTGACCTATTTCTACACGGCAAATGCCGGTCAATCTCCGGCAGCCCTGCAGGCGCCGGATCGCACCGGGCGATATGAAATCCGCTATGTTCTCGAGGCAGCGGATGGAAGGCGGATCCTCGCCCGCACGCCGGTCGAGGTTCGCTGATGGGTTCGGGCTTCGGCTCTTGCCGCTGGTTCCCGCGCCATGCATGCTGTGAAGGCTGTCCCGACGGAGCATGAGCCGATGCGAATGATACGGATCCCGACGGGCCCGGCTTTGGTGGGCTTGCTGTTGGCCTTGTCCGGCTTGCCGGCATCCGCCCAGACCCTTCCGCCGTGGGCCAGCCGGTGCAGCCTCGAGGCCTGGACTGTGGACCCGCAGGGCAGGACGAATGTGCGGGCTGCGCCTTCAACCAAGGCGGCCATTCTCGGAACGGTTCCTTCCGCCAGCCGGCGGGTCGCAAGCCCCGAAGAGGGGGCTGCCGTTTCCGTGGTTGCGAGCATGAACGGGTTCTTCCTCGTCCGGGAAATCGATCTATCCGACATCGAGACGGCCAGCCCCGATCGGAAACTCGGCAAGGTCTTTCGCGGGTCCGGGTGGATCCATGGCAGCCAACTGGACTTCCACATCCAGAATGGCGACGGCTTGCGCGCCACGCCCGCGCGCGACGCGTCCGTCTCGGTCCGCTTCGGGCGTACCGGAACGGATGGTGCCGGTGATCCGGATGCGGTCGTCGTTCAGATGCACGGCTGCAGCGGGCGCAATGTCGAGGCGACCCTGAGGACCATCGATGGAAAGGAACTCGGCCGGGGCTGGCTGGTTCGCGATGCCAGAGAGGGCGAGACACCGCCTGCCGTGACCTGCGCGCGGCAATTGACGACCTGCAACTGAACGTCGCCCGCCGGCTGGCATGGCGCCCCGGGGCTCCGCGCGCAAGCCGGGCAGTTCGACGTGCAGGATGAGACAAACCGTCGCATGCCCGCGCCCGGATCGGCCATGCCACAACCTTCAGCCCGGAGTTGCCTCGCAGGCAGATTTCCGGGTGCGGGGGTCCGGCATGCTCCAAGTGGTCTGGTTCAAGCGCGATCTCCGGATCGTCGATCACGCGCCGCTCGTTGAGGCGGCGCGGCAGGGGCCGGTGCTGCCGATCTATGTTGCCGAGCCGGGCTACTGGGCCTTGCAGGATACATCCGGCCGGCAATGGGAGGTTTTCCGCGAGGGACTGTTCGATCTTCGCGGATCGCTGGCCCGCCTCGGGCAGCCGCTGGTGATCCGCCAGGGCGAGGCGGTCAAGCTGTTCCGGCGCCTCCATGCCCGCCACGGGATCGCGCATCTCTGGTCACATGAGGAAACCGGCAACAGCTGGACCTATGCCCGCGACAGAGCCGTCGGCGCCTTCTGCCGCGAAGCTGGAATTCCCTGGACAGAGCTGCCGCAATTCGGCGTTGTCCGCCGCCTGAAATCCCGCGATCACTGGTCCCGGGCCTTCGAGGACTTCATGCGCCAGCCCTGTCTGGCTCCGCCCCGCCACTTGCCGCCGATCGAGGGGATCGAGCCTGGTCCTGTTCCGGAGGCAGCGGAGCTTGGGCTGGCGGAGGATCCATGTCCCGGCCGGCAGCCGGGGGGAAGGCGGGCGGCGCTGATCTTGCTTGACAGCTTCTTCGCCGGGCGCGGCCGGCGCTATACCAGCGAGATGTCGAGCCCTCTGGCGGGCGAGCTGAGCTGTTCGCGCCTGTCGGTCCATCTTGCGACGGGGTCGATCTCGCTGCGCGAGACCCTGCAGCGGGCTTTACGCGAGAGGTCGGTCCTAAACGGCCTGCCACCTGACATGCGCCCCATCGAATTGCGTTCGGTCGATTCCCTGATCGCGCGGCTGCATTGGCATTGCCACTTTATCCAGAAGCTCGAAAGCGAGCCCTCGCTGGAATTTCGTTCCCAGCACCGGCTGCACGAAGCGAACCGCCAGCCGACGCCGCCGGATCACCCGCATCTCCTGGCCTGGGCTGAGGGCCGCACTGGCTTTCCCTTCCTCGATGCCTGCATGCGCGCGCTGGCCGCTACGGGCTGGCTGAATTTCCGCATGCGGGCGATGGTGCAGGCCTTCGCAAGCTATCATCTCGCGCTCGACTGGGCCGAGACGGGGCTCCATCTCGCGCGGTCCTTCACGGATTACGAACCGGGCATCCACTGGCCGCAGGTCCAGATGCAATCCGGCCATACCGGCATCAACACGCCGCGGATCTATAACCCCGTCAAACAGGGCCTTGACCAGGATCCTGATGGTATCTTCACCCGCAAATGGGTTCCCGAACTCGCCGAGGTGCCGCTGGCCCTTCTGCAGGAGCCCTGGCGGATGGATGCGGCCCAGCAGGCGGCCAGCCGGTGCCGGATCGGGCTGGATTATCCGCTTCGCATTGTCGATCACGAAGTCGCCGCACGCGAGGCACGCGCTCTGCTCGGCGCCTTGCGCCGCCTGGACGGCTATGGCGGGGAAGCCCGGCGCGTCTATCAGCGCCATGGGAGCCGGAAGCGCCATCCCTCCGATGCCCGCGCGATGGAGCAGGCCACCCGACCCGCCACGCCCGAGGCGAAGCCGGCAAAGGCCTCGCCCGATCAGTTCGATCTCGATATCTGAGCACCGGCCGAAAGGCGTTCAGTCGTAGCGCAGTTCGCGCGCCTTGCCCCGGAATACGTAATAGCTGAAGGCGGTATAGCCGGCGATGAAGGGCAGCACGAAAACGGCGCCGAGCAGGATGATCCATAGACTTTCGGTCGCGCTCGCGGCGGCGCGGATCGTCAGCTTTTCCGGCACGATATAGGGGTAAAAGGAATAAGCGAGGCCAAGAAAGCCGAGCGTGAACAACGCGATCGCTCCAAGGAAGGGCACGAGATCGAGGCTGTGGTCGGCGCGCGGCATCCGCCGCAGGAAGATCCAGAGCGAGAGGAACAGGGCGCCGGTCATCAGCGGAATCGAGGCTAGACCAATGATGTTCGGGAAGCTGAACCAGCGATCGAAGATGCGCGGAGAGACCAGCGGCGTCGCCAGCGAGACGGCAATCATCCCGGCCAGCGTCAACAGCAGGCTCGCCCGCGCCCAGCTCACGGCCCGCGCCTGCAACTCGCCCTCGGTCTTGGCGATCAGCCAGGTCGAACCCACGAACGTATAGGCGGCCGCGAGCCCGAAGCCGGCCGCCAGCGCGAAGGCTTCCTGCCAGAACCCGGCCTGAAAGCCCATGATATAGCGCCCGAGCATATAACCCTGCGTCAGCGCGGCCAGCAGTGACCCGCCGATAAAGGCCCGGTCCCAAGCATTCTGGAAGCGCATCTGCGCCTTGACGCGGAACTCGAAAGCCACCCCCCGCAAGGTCAGGCCGAGGAGCATCAAGGCCACGGGCAGGTAAAGTTCGGTCAGGATCAACCCATGCGCGGCGGGGAAGGCGACGAGGAGCAGGCCGATGCCGAGCACGAGCCAGGTCTCGTTCGCATCCCAGAACGGGCCGATCGTCGCGATCATCCGGTCGCGCTCGCTCCGGTCGCCTCGGGCCATCAGCATCCCGACGCCGAGGTCATATCCGTCGAGGATGACATAGGCGAGGATCGAGACGGCCATCAGGCCCGCAAAGACGATGGGCAGGTTGTTCGAGATCAGTTCCATGGCTGGTCACTCCGCAGCCTGAAGGCGCACGGAGTAAACCGGCGGGGGCGTCGTGCCCGCCCCGCCCGCCTTCCGGGCAAGGTGGAACAGGACCGAGATATAGGCCACCATCAGCAGGGCATAGATGGCGAGATACAGCGCCAGCGTTGTCCCGATCATGCCGGCGGGTACGGCAGAGGCAGCCTGCGCTGTCGTCAGGACACCGGTGACCAGCCAGGGCTGGCGCCCGATCTCGGTGACATACCAGCCGGCCAAAGTCGCCACCCAGCCCGAGAAGGTCATCGCCACGAAGCCCCAGGCGATCAGCCGCGGCAACTCGCCCTTCCGCCAGATCAGGAAGGCACCGAGCCAGCTGAGCGCAAGCATGGCCATGCCCATGCCGACCATGATGCGGAAAGCATAGAAGACCGGCGCCACCGGGGGGTGCTTGCCGATATGGTCATTGAGGCCCGGCACCACGCCATCGGCCTTGTGCTTCAGGATAAGGCTTGCCCCGTTCGGGATTTCGATGGCGTAGTCGTTCCGGCGTTCACGCTCGTTCGGGATGGCGAAGAGCACCAGCGGCACATTGCCACGCGTTTCCCAGTTGCCTTCCATCGCCGCCACCTTTGCGGGTTGGTGTTCGAGCGTGTTGAGGCCATGCAGGTCACCCACGAGGATCTGCACCGGGATCAACGCGGCCGCCAGCCAGATCCCCGCGCGCAGGGCGAGGCGGACATCCTCGCCGCGATCCTGCCGCAGCCAGCGCCAGGCCGAGAGACCGGCGACAAGGAATGCGCAGGTCAGGCCCGAGGCGAGCAGCATATGGCCGAGCCTGTAAGGCATGGACGGGTTGAAGATGATCGCCATCCAGTCGGTCGCATGGGCCACGCCTTCGCGCATCTCGAACCCGGCCGGCGTGTGCATCCACGAATTGAGAACAAGAATCCAGAAGGCCGACATGGTGGTGCCGAACGCGACGAGGAAAGTTGCCAGCGTATGCGCCCAGCCCGGCACGCGGCGGAAGCCGAACAGCATGATCCCGAGGAAGGTCGCTTCGAGGAAAAAGGCCGTCAGCACCTCATAGGCCAGCAAGGGGCCCGCAATATTGCCCACGCGCTCCATGAAGCCCGGCCAGTTGGTGCCGAACTGGAAGCTCATCGTGATGCCCGAGACGACGCCCAGCGCGAAGGACAGCGCGAACACCTTCACCCAGAACCGGTAGGCATTCATCCAGGCCTCGTTGCCTGTCGCGTTAAAGCGCAGCTTGAAGAACAGCAGGACCCAGCCCAGCGCGATGGTGATTGTCGGAAACAGGATGTGGAACGAGATATTCGCGCCGAACTGGATGCGCGCGAGGAGGATAGGATCCATAGGTCAGTTTCCTTTTTCAGGATTGGCGCTGCGCTTGCCGCCCGGCAGGGCGAAAAGCCGGTCCTTCATGTCCAGGACCTTCACGATCCGCGAGCCGAGGCTCAGAAGCTGGATCAGGCGTTCGGTTTCGAGTTTCTGCACATCGGCATACCAGCTGGTCAGCAACTCGATGAGGTCATGCATCTCCCGCATGCGTTCCTGCGCATGGCGTTCGCTCTCGCTTTCCGGCGAGCGCATCAGCAATTCGCGCAGGACCGAGAGGGTCGGGTCGATTTCCCGCTTCTTGCGTTCGTCGACCAGCGTGCGCACGATGGCGTAGATATCGTCCGGGGTGTGGAAGAATTCACGTCGGTCGCCGGGAATCGAGCGCTGGCGCAGCAGGTTCCAGCTCTGAAGCTCCTTCAGGCCCATCGAGACATTGGACCGCGAGATCCCCAGCCGGTCGACGATGTCGTCAGCGCAAAGCGGGCGTTCGGCAATGAAGAGAACAGCATAGATCTGCCCGACCGTCCGGTTGATGCCCCAGCGGCTCCCCATCTCGCCGAAATGCAGGACGAAGGCTTCGCAGAGCGGAGGCACGGACATCACGACAATCCCGAATTTTCAGACATTTCTGAAAATACGATACCAGGGGATTTCGCCAAGTGACAGAGTGTCGCGCAGGATTTGCGACGGGGGCGAGGTCAGGCCGCCATCGCCCATTGATCCGGGTTTTCCGCATGCCCGATCAGTGCAAGCCCCTGCGCAATGGATTCAAACTGGTCGGCGGCCGTCAGCTTGGACTCGCCGAACCGGCGCGCGAAAAGCTGCTGCACGGCCGGCACGAAGGAGGTGCCGCCGGTCAGGAAGACGCGTTCGATCGCCTCCGGCCCGAGCCCGGCTTCGGCCATCACCTGGTCAACCGTCCGGTCCAGCCGGGAGAGATCCTCGGCGATCCATTGCTCGAAATCCGCCCGGCGGATTGTCGAAGCCAGTTCGAGCGCGCCATCGGCAAAGCGGAATTCGATCGCTTCCTCGCGCGACAGGCCGACCTTCGCCGCCGAGACGGCCCGGTAGAGCGCGAAGCCGAGATCATTCTCGACCAGCGCGATGAAATCCTCCAGCGGCCCGGGTTCAAGCGCCGCGCGGGCCAGTTCATGCAACTCGCGCATATCCGCGCTGCCCTTCATCAGAGCCAACTCGTTCCAGCGCGCCAGCGTGCCGTAATAATGGACCGGGATCGGCAGAACCTTTCCGAAAGAGCGGTAGCGCCCGCCCTTGCCCAGCCGCGGCGAGACGACATGGTCGACGATCCGCGCATCGAACGTGTCGCCAGCAATGCCGATGCCGGCATGGCCCAGCGGCTCGGCCCGCAGGAGGCCAGCCTCGCGGGTAAAGCGCATGATCGAGAAATCGCTGGTCCCGCCGCCGAAATCCGCCACCAGCACGGTCGCGTCGCGGTCGAGGCTCCGCGCGAAGGAAAAGGCCGCGCCGACCGGCTCGTAGATGTAGCGCGGGGATGTCGCGCCGAGGCGGCCGAACGCCTCGCCATAGCGCTGCATGGCCAGCCCGTCATCCGGGTTGCTGCCCGCGAAGCGCACCGGCCGGCCGATCTGCACGCGCGCCGCGCCAAGATCGAGATCCGGCCCGGCATGCCGCGCCAGTGTCCTCAGGAACGTGGCCAGCAGATCCTCGAACCGGTAGCGCTGCCGGAAAATGGTCGTGTGCTGGAACGTACGGCTGGCGGCGAAGGTCTTGAAGGACTGGATGAAGCGAAGTGCCGTGAGGCTCTCGCGCATCTGTTCCAGCGCCCAGGGACCGCCCTCGATATTCGCCGGCACGCTGCTGCCTGGCCGGTCCTGCCAGAAGCACAGGGCCGAGGCATAGACATCGTGATCCTGCCCGTCATGGCGGAAACGCAGGGTGCGGACGGTGTGATCCGGCCCGGCCAGAGCCACGACCGTGTTGGAAGTGCCAAAATCGATGCCGATCGAGACGGCGGGCTTGTCGCTCGGCATGGGATTTCCGGGTTGCTTCTGGAACGGGACGCGCTGTCTATCGGCCCGGGACCGGTCTGGCAAGAGGAAGCCGATCGGGGTTATCCTTGGCGCTTCCCTTTGCGATGCGGCTTCCGATCCGGCTTGTGATCCGGCTTGTGATCCGGTTTGGCGCGAGCCGGCTCAGGCGCCCGGTCGCGCGGCGGGGGCCTGCGCTTCTGGCGCGGCGCCGGCTCGGCGAGAGGGCGGATGGCCACCTCGTCGGACTTGCCATTCGCCATGCGGCGCTCGAATTTCTCGGCTGCCTCGGCGCTGATCTCGACTTCGGTTGTCCGGTCATGGATGCGGATGGCACCGATCAGGTGCCGTTCGAGATTGCCCCGGCGCGTCAGCATCTTCAGAATGCCCTTCGGTTCCGCCTTGTTTGCCCGCCCGATCGACAGTTCGAACCAGCGGCCGGCCATCGGCCCGGTCGGGCCGGGCCCCGGCTTGCCCTTGCTGCTGGCGCGCGGCTCCTCGACGGGCAGAGGGTCGATCTCTTCCGGCTCGGGCAGGCGCTGCCTGAAAACGCGGGCGAGGGCGGCCGCGATTTCCTTGGGCGAGCGGCGCGAAAGGAAGGCCGAGGCCATTTCCCAGTCGAACTCGCTTAGGTCCTGGAAGGCGCTCTCGTCAACCAGCATCCGTTCCTGATCCAGCTGGCGGATCTCGTCCGCGCCCGGCAGCGCAACCCAGCGCGGCTGGATGCCCCCTTCGGCAAAGAGACGCTCCGCCTTCCGCCGCTTGCTGGGCGGGACCAGCATGACGCTGATGCCCTTGCGCCCTGCGCGGCCTGTCCGGCCGGAACGATGCTGCAGCACTTCGGAATCATGCGGCAGGTCAGCGTGGATGACGAGGCCGAGATGCGGCAGGTCGATCCCGCGCGCCGCGACATCGGTGGCGATGCAGACGCGGGCCCGGCCATCACGCAGGGCCTGCAAGGCCTGGTTCCGCTCGTTCTGGCCGAGTTCGCCCGACAGCGTGACGGCGGCGAAACCGCGCTCGGTCAGCGTGGCATGGAGATGCCGCACGGCCTCGCGGGTATTGCAGAAGACGAGGGTTGCGGGCGAGTCGCTCTGGCGCAGCAGGTTGACGACGCCATGCTCGACTGCATGCGGCCGGACCATGGCCGCGCGATGCTCGATATCGGCATGGCCGGAAACATCGCTGGCCACCTCGATCCGCGCGGCATCACGCTGGAAGCGGGTCGCGAGCGCGACGATACCTTTCGGCAGGGTGGCCGAGAACAGCAATGTGCGCCGGCGTTCCGGCGTGGCGGCCAGGATGGTCTCGAGATCCTCACGGAAGCCCAGATCGAGCATCTCGTCGGCCTCGTCGAGCACGATGGCGGCGAGCGCACCGAGATCGAGCGCGCCCCGGGTCAGGTGATCGACCAGCCGCCCCGGCGTGCCGACGACAATATGCACGCCGCGTTCGAGATGCTTCCGCTCCGCCCGGGAATCCATGCCGCCGACGCAGGACGTGATGATCGCGCCGGCATCCTCGTAGAGCCAGCGCAATTCGCGCTGCACCTGCAGGGCCAGTTCGCGTGTTGGTGCGATGACAAGCGCCAGCGGCTTGCCGGCCGGCGGCAGCGCATCCTTCAGCAGGGCCGGCGCAATGCCGAGCCCATAGGCAACCGTCTTGCCGGATCCAGTCCGTGACGAGACGAGCAGATCGCGATGGGCCAATGCCGGATCGGCGACAGCCGATTGCACGGGGGTCAGGCTGTCATAGCCCTTGCGCGCGAGGGAGGCAGCCAGAAACGGATGCAGCGCGGAAGGCAGGATGGCGGAAACGGACATTCAGGGAAGCATTCTTGGTTCGCAGCGCGTGAATCGCGCAACCGGCACGGCGCCAGAGCCGTCCCCATAGCAGGTCTCGTCCGGTCAGGGCAGGGGTCTTTTCCGATGGCAGCGCTGCGGAAACCGGGCAGGGCGCCCGGGAATGTCGCGCCCCCGCCCGTCAAGCAGACGCATCAATCCGCTACGCGGGCCGCGCAGATGCCCTCGCGTTCGAGATGGCGTGCGATGCGGAGCGCCAGGTCATCCCGCCCGGCGGCGGCAATCACCTGCACGCCGATCGGCATGCCTGTGGCGGGCCAGACCGGAACCGCCACGACCGGGAGCCCGATAAAGGAAATCGGCTGCGTGAAGATGCCGAGATTGGCCCGGACGGGCATGTCCTGCCCCTCGACGGTGAAGACCCGCTGGTCGACAAGCGGCGCGGAAACCGGCGTGGCCGGGGCGATCAGCACATCGACCTCCCGGAACAGCTCCGCCACCGCCTCCTTGTACCAGGCCCGGAACACCTGCGCGCGGTGATACCAGGCGCCAGGCAGCATCGCCCCCGCGAGCAGGCGGTCGCGGACTTCCGGGTCGAAATCGGTAATCCGCTGCCGCAACCGGTCCTGATGCAGCGCGGCGCCTTCGGTCATGGTCATCACGAAAGCAGCTGCGCGCGCGCGCTCGGCCTCCGGGACATCCACGACCCGCCAGGCCTCGAGCGCGCTGGCAACCGTCTCGACGGCTGCGAGGGCCTGCGGCGAGGCCAGCCGCGTGAAATAGCCTCCGGCCCGGGCAATGCGCAGGCCACCAATGCCGTTCTCGATCTGCGGTGCGAGTGGCTCTGCCGGGCCACCCCAGCAGGCAGGGTCGCGCGGGTCGCGGCCGCGCATCGCATCATGGACCATCGCGAGATCCTCGACATTGCGCGCCAGCGGGCCGACATGGTCAAGGCTGGTGACGAAGGGGAAACTCCCCCCGCGGGAAAGGGCGCCATAGGTCGGCTTCAGGCCGAACAGTCCGCAGAGAGAGGCCGGCACCCGGATCGAGCCATTCGTGTCAGAGCCGAGCGCAACGGGAGCCATGCCCGCCGCGACACAGCCACCCGATCCGCCGGAAGAGCCACCGGTCATCCGCTCCGGATCATGGGGATTCCGGGAATGGCCATCATGGGCGTTTCGTCCTGTGAAATCATAGGCATATTCGCCCATGTTCACGCCACCTATGAGGATTGCGCCTGCTGCCTCCAGCCGGGAGATGGCCGTGGCATCGACCTCGCTCGCTGGCCGGTCACGGTTGATCTTCGATCCGGCCCGGGTTGGCAGTCCGGCCATATCGAACAGGTTCTTGACGGCGAAGGGAACGCCGGCCAGGGGCGGCAAGGCCTCGCCGCGTCGCCTCCGGGCATCGAGGCGCTCGGCGGTCGCGAGGGCGCGGCCGGCCGTAACATCGGTAAAGGCCTTCAGCAGCGGATTGCGCGCCTCGATCACGTCGAGATGGCGCTCCACGATCGAGCGGGCGGTGATCTCGCCGGCCCGGACCGCTCCGGCAATGCTGGCCCCGCTTTCGCGCGTCCAGTCCGTCATGGTGCCACAACCGGGTTGGGGCGCGGATCGAAGATCGCAGCGGGTTCGAGCGTGTCCGGCAGCGGAAAGTCAAGGAAGGCCGGCGCAAGGCGGTAGGCCAGCGCCAGGTTCGTGGCCACGCCGGGCAGGGTCTCTTCCGTTACCGGAAGCGCGAGCGCGCGGGCGAGCGCGCTGGCAAGGGCCTCGAAATCGGGCGGGTCGGACGCGGGCATGCGGCGCTCCTGGGGCGGGCTGCGAAAGGACATGCGGGGTTCAGCAATCGGCATGCCATGGATGCGTGCAGGGGACACGTGAAGGCGGGGCATTGCCGGGAAAGGCCCCCGTCCAGGCTTGCGGTCCGGTGGCCCGGCCAGGTGCCGCAAGCAACGCCATGTCTGTTCATTTCTTGGGCGCGCACGCTGGATTGTATGCAGTGAAATTCGTCAGAGCCCCGGCGCGGCCGGCGGGATCGCATGGCATGGGCGTTGCTTGGTCCTGTCCTGCACCTGTCCGGTCAGGTCCGTCATCCAGCTTCAGGAGCCCCGCATGACCTTTGATCTTCTGTCCCGCCGCTCCCTGTTGAAGGGTACAGCTGCCGGCGTTGCGGCCGCCTCGTTCGGTTTCCCGGTGGCGTTGCGTGCCGCCACCAACGTGACCATCGGGATTGTCTATGTCGGCCCGAAGGATGATTTCGGCTGGAACCAGGCCCATGCGGTGTCGATCGGCGCCTTGAAGGCGACTCCGGGCGTCAAGATCATCGAGGAAGAGAACGTCGCCGAGACAGCGGCCGTGGCCAAGTCCATGGAATCGATGATCAATCTCGAAGGGGCCAATCTCATCCTCGCCACGTCCTTCGGCTATTTCAACCCCTTCATGGTCGACGTCGCGAAGAAGTATCCCAAGGTCACCCTGCGCCATGCCGCGCCGCTCTGGGAAAAGGGCAAGCATCCGGACAATGCCGGCAGCTATTTCGGCTATCTCGACCAGGCGCATTACGTGAATGGCGTCGCGGCCGGCCTTTCGACCAAGACCAACAAGATCGGCTTCGTGGCCGCCAAGCCGATTTCCAGCGTCCTGCGCAACATCAACTCGGTGCTTTGGGGCGCGCGCTCGGTCAATCCGAACGCCACCCTCCAGGTGATCTTCACCGGCGACTGGGCCCTCCCGGTGCGCGAGGCGGAAGCCGCCAATGCGCTGATCGGTGCCGGTTGTGACATCCTCACCTGCCATGTCGACAGCCCGAAAGTGGTGATCGAGACCGCCGAGCGCCGGGGCATCAAGAGCCTCGGCCACAATGCCAGCCAGGCGCCGCTTGCGCCGAAGGGCTTTATCACCGGCGCAGAATACAAGTGGGAGACGATCTACAAGGTCTTCGCCGATGCCATCGCCAAGGGCCAGCCGGTGCCGAATGTCGTTTTCGGCGGCTACGACAAGGACATGGTGCGCAACACCGCCTTCGGGGCCGGTGCCGAGGAGGCGGCGCGCAAGGCGGCCGAGGCGGCGATCGCCGATCTCAAGGCCAACAAGCCGATCCTCAAGGGCCCGGTGAAAGACAACAAGGGCAACGTGGTACTGCCCAATGCCAGCTATGACAATTTCGACCGCGTGCTCGACGGGATGAACTTCCTCGCCGAGGGTGTCGTCGGCTCCATCACCTGAATTCCAGCAGGGGAGGCCCGGTCGCATCGGCGGCCGGGTCCATGATGATGGCGGCTGACCCGGTTTCCCTTCCCTCCGCTCCGACGGCCGGGGCCTCCCGTGCCCGGATCTTGCTATGGCTCGGCTATGCGGAGGCGTTGGCCATCCCGCTGCTGGCCCTGCTGGTCTCGGCGCTGCTCTTCTCGGTTTTCCTGCTCGCGCTCGGGAAATCGCCCGTCCAGTTCTTCCAGTTGGTCTGGCTCGGCGGGTTCGGCACCGCGTTCTCGTGGTCGAACACCCTGCTCCGGGCGGCTCCGCTGATGCTCACCGCGCTGGCCGTCGCCATCCCGGCCCGCCTCGGCATGACGATGATCGGCGCGGAAGGCGCGCTGGTCCTCGGCGGTTTCGCCGCTGCGGCCATCGCCCTTCCGATGATCGGTCTTGCCAATCCCTGGGTGATGAATGCGGCGATGATGCTCGCGGCCATCACGATTGGCGGGCTCTGGACCGGGCTCGCAGGCAGCCTGCGCCGCTATCGCGGCGTCAACGAGACGATCTCCACGTTGCTGCTCTCCTATATTGCCATTGCGATCATGAATTTCTTCGTCGAGGGCGCTCTGCGCGACCCGGCGGATCCGAACAAACCCTCGACCCGGAATATCGGTGCCGAGGCAATGATCGGGAAGATCCCCGGCATCGATGTCCATTGGGGCCTGGCCTTTGCCATCGGCGCCTGCATCCTTCTCTATGTGCTGATGCTCCGCACCACGTTCGGCTTCGCCTGTGCCGTGGCGGGCGGCAATCCGCGCGCCGCGCTGGCGCAGGGCCTGCCGGTGGGCCGGCTCGTCGTGATCGCCTCGATGATCGCCGGCGCCTGTGCCGGCCTCGCCGGCTTTTTCGAGGTGGCCGCCGTGCATGGCAAGGCCAATGCCTCGCTGGCGGCCGGCTACGGGTTCACCGGCATCCTCGTCGCGTTCCTCGCCCGCCATCATCCGCTGGCGATCATCCCGGTTGCGATCCTCTTCGGCGGGATCGCGGCAGCCGGGGGCATCATCCAGCGCCGCATGGGCCTGCCGGACGCCTCGGTGCTCCTCCTGCAGGGCCTGTGCTTCGTGGTGCTGCTGGCCAGCGAGACCCTCTATGGCCGGCTGCGCCTGTTCAACCCCGCCTTGCGAACGGAGCGCACCTGATGGAACCCGGTTCCGCCTTCTTCATGGTGCTGATGGCGATGGTCGGCGGCGCGATCCGCGTGTCCACGCCATTCCTGTTCGTCGCGCTCGGCGAGATGATCACCGAGCGGGCAGGGCGGATCAATCTCGGCCTCGAGGGCACGCTCGTGCTCGGCGCCATGAGCGCCTATGCCACCTCCTACCAGACCGGTTCGCCCTGGCTCGGCGTACTGGTCGCCGGCCTTGCCGGGATGACCATGGGCATGCTCCATGCCGCCATCTGCCGCCTGCCTAAGGTCAATGACATCGCGGTCGGCATTGCGCTGATGCTGTTCGGCACCGGCATCGCGTTTTTCTTCGGCAAGCCGTACATCCAGCCGAGCGCCCCGCGGCTGCCCTCCATTCCGCTGGGGGGCTGGTCGGACAATCCGCAGGTTGTCGAGGCGCTGAAGATCAACCCGCTTTTCCTGATCGGCATCGCGCTCGCCTTCTTTCTCGCCTGGGCGCTGAAGAACACGCGCGCCGGCCTGATCCTCCGCGTCACCGGCGACAGTGAGGTTGCCGCCCGCGCGCTTGGCCATTCTGTTGCGCTCGTCCGCCTGGCTGCGACCGGGTTCGGCGGCTTCCTTGCGGGAATCGGCGGGGCGTTCCTCTCGCTTTACTATCCCGGCAGCTGGAACGAGGGCCTGTCCTCCGGCCAGGGCCTGATGGCGGTGGCTCTGGTGATCTTCGCCCGCTGGCACCCGATCCGCTGCATGCTCGCCGCCCTGCTGTTCGGAGCGGCGGGTGCCCTCGGCCCGGCCCTGCAATCGATCGGGATCACGCAGGGCTATTACTTCTTCAACGCCGCTCCCTACATCCTCACGCTGTTCCTGATGATCGGCTCCGCCGGTTCGAAGAAGGCGCTGCGGGATGCGCCGGGCGAATTGTCGCTCACCCGCTAGGGCATCGCAGGAGCCTCCATGCCCATTGTTTCCGCCGATCCCTATCCCTGGCCCTATGACGGCCGGCTCTCTCCCGAGAATACCGCGCTCGTCATCATCGACATGCAGACCGATTTCTGCGGCAAGGGCGGCTATGTCGATGCGATGGGTTATGATCTCTCGTTGACCCGAGCCCCGATCGAACCCATCGGCCGTGTCCTCGCCGCCATGCGCGCTGCCGGCTACACGATCATCCATACCCGCGAAGGTCACCGGCCCGACCTGTCCGATCTGCCGGCCAACAAGCGCTGGCGCTCGCAGCGCATCGGTGCGGGCATCGGCGATGCCGGCCCCTGCGGTCGCATCCTCGTGCGCGGCGAGCCCGGCTGGGAGATCATCGACGAACTCGCCCCGATGCCCGGGGAGATCATCATCGACAAGCCGGGCAAGGGCTCGTTCTGCGCCACCGATCTGGAGTTGATCCTCCGCCAGCGCCGCATCGACAATCTGATCCTCACCGGCATCACCACCGATGTCTGCGTGCACACGACGATGCGTGAGGCCAATGATCGCGGCTTCGAATGCCTGCTGCTCGAGGATTGCTGCGGCGCGACAGATCGCGGCAACCATGACGCTGCGGTCAGGATGGTGAAAATGCAGGGCGGCGTGTTCGGCGCCGTGAGTTCGTCCGGCGCGTTGCTGGCCGGGTTGCCCGCATGAGGCAGGCCCGCATTCATCGCCTGCTTGTCGCGGGCCCTGACGACACGGCCCCGCTGGTCAATGCCATTGCCGCCGGGTTGGTTGATCCTGCCGCGATTGTCGGCATCGTCGGCAAGACCGAGGGCAATGGCTGCGTCAATGATTTCACCCGCGCCTTTGCCGTGGCTGCACTGAAGGCTGCGCTTGGCCAGCATCTTCCGGCGGATGCCGTCGATCGCATCACCATGGTCATGTCCGGCGGGACGGAGGGCGCACTCTCGCCCCATCTCCTCGTCTTCGAGCGGGTCGAGGCGCCGGAATCCGTCCCCGCCGGCCCGGCTCTTGCTATCGGCGCGGCCCATACCCGCGCCCTGCTTCCAGAGGAGATCGGCACGCCGGCCCAGATCCGCGCCGTGGCGGAAGGCGTGGCGGCCGCCATGGCCGATGCCGGTATCGACCGGGTTGAGGATGTCCATTTCGTCCAGATCAAATGCCCGCTGCTCACGGCGGATCGCGTTGCGGATGCAGCGGCACGCGGCGCGCGGACGGCCACCCGCGACACGCTGAAATCCATGGGCCTCTCGCGCGCGGCCTCGGCGCTCGGCGTGGCTTTGGCCCTGGGCGAGATCCCGGCCGACCGGCTCGTCGAAGGCGTGATCGGCACCGATCCCGCGCTCTGGTCCGGCAGGGCCAGCACCTCTGCGGGGATCGAGCTGATGAATCACGAGATTCTCGTTCTCGGCATGAGCGCCGGCTGGGCGGGCGACCTTGTGATCGACCATGCTGTCATGGCCGATCAGATCGATATCGAGCCTGTCCGCGCGGGGCTCAAGCGGCTCGGCTTCACGGCCGATGGCCAACTGCCTGCCGCCGAACGTGGCCGCCTCGTGGCGCTGCTTGCCAAGGCGGAAGCCGGGCAAACCGGCCGCCTCCGTGGGGCCCGGCACACGATGCTGGACGATTCCGACATTTCCGCCACCCGCCATGCCCGCGCCTTCGTGGCCGGTGCCCTGGCGGGGCTGGTCGGGCATGCGGAGATCTTCGTATCCGGCGGGGCCGAGCATCAGGGGCCCGATGGCGGCGGGCCCGTCGCGCTGATCGCGAGGAGGGCTGCCTCATGAGCACGATGCGGGCCATCGGCCTCGATGTTATTGGCATGTCAAAACGCTTCGGTGCCTTGGCGGCCCTCGACAATGTCTCGCTCAAGGTGCCGGCCGGAACCTTCCACGCGCTGCTGGGCGAGAACGGAGCCGGCAAGTCCACTCTCGTCAAGTGCATCATGGGCTTCTACCAGCCGGATTCCGGGCAGGTTCTGGTTGACGGGCAGGCGCGTGCGATCAGCAACCCGCGCGAGGCCGCCGAAGCCGGGATTGGCATGGTCTACCAGCATTTCACGCTGGTTCCTTCGCTTACCGGCGCCGAGAACCTCGTCCTCGCCAATCCGCAGGGCAGCGTCGTGATCGACTGGCGCAAGGAGAATGCTGCGCTTGATGCTTTCCTTGCGCGGATGCCCTTCCGCGTGCCGCTTGACAGGCCCGTCGCCCAGCTTTCCGCCGGCGAGAAGCAGAAGCTGGAAATCCTGAAGCAGCTCTATCTCGACCAGCGCTTCATCATCCTCGATGAGCCGACTTCCGTGCTCACCCCCGCCGAGGCTGACGAGGTGCTCGGCCTGATGCGCGACATGACGCGCCGGGGCGAAGTGACCGTGCTGATGATCAGCCACAAGTTCCGCGAGGTGACAGCCTTCGCGGATGATCTCACGGTCCTGCGCAAGGGCGCGCTGGTCGGGTCCGGCCGTGTGGCCGAAACCAGCCACGAGACCATGGCGGCGATGATGATCGGCGATACGCCCATCCGGGAGCGGGCGGACCGCGTGCCGCGCGGGGATGCGCCGGTCGTGCTGGATCTCGCCGGCCTGTTCGCCGATGCCGATGACGGCCGGCCCGCAATCGAGGCGATCAACCTCAAGGTCCATGCCGGCGAGATTGTCGGGATTGCCGGCGTGTCCGGCAACGGCCAGAGCGCGCTGGTCGAGGTGCTTTCGGGCCAGCGGCCGATGCGCCTCGGCCAGATGTTCATCCATGGCGAGGATTTCATGCCGAGCCGCCAGCATATGGCGCGGTTCAAGGTTTTCGGCCTGCCCGAGGAGCCGCTGAAGAATGCCACCGTGCCCACCATGTCTGTGGCCGAGAACATCGCCTTCCGCACGTTTGATCGCCCGCCTATCGCGAGGCTCGGCTGGTGGCTATCGCAGGCGCCGCTCCGCGCGCAGGCCGAGGCGCTGATCACGCGTTACCGCGTCAAGACTGCCGGGCCGCAGGCCCCCATCGCCACGCTTTCGGGCGGCAATGTCCAGCGCGCCATCCTCGCGCGCGAATTGTCGGGCGAAGTCGATGTGCTGGTTGTGGCCAATCCCTGCTTCGGGCTGGATTTCGCCTCCGTGGCCGAAATCCGCGCGCAGATCATGGACCAGCGCAACCGCGGCGCCGCGATCCTGCTCGTCTCGGAGGATCTCGACGAGATCCTCGGCCTGTCCGACCGGGTGGCGGTGATGAGCGGCGGCCGGATCACCTATGTGGAGGCGATCGAGAAAACCGACCGCGCCACGATTGGCAGCCATATGGCGGGAGGTGGACATTGAGCGAGGCCGTGGCCGTTCCGGCCCAACCCTATCCCTTCGCACTGCCACCCGGCCGCACGGCACTGATCGTGATCGACATGCAGCGCGATTTCATCGAGCCTGGCGGCTTCGGTGCCGCGCTTGGCAATGATGTCTCGACGCTTCTTCCCGCCATCGAACCGGTGGCGCGCCTTCTGGCGCTGTTCCGCCAGCGCGGCTGGCTGGTTGTCCACACACGGGAATCCCACCGGCCTGACCTGTCGGATTGCCCGCCGGCCAAGCGCCTGCGTGGCAAGCCCGGCCTGCGGATCGGCGACGACGGGCCGATGGGCCGCATCCTCGTCCAGGGCGAGGCCGGCAATGCCATCCTCCCGGCCTGCGCCCCGATCCCCGGCGAGATCGAGATCGACAAGCCCGGCAAGGGCGCCTTCTACCGCACCGACCTGCAGGCCCTCCTCGAGGCGCACGGCATCACGCATCTCGTCTTTGCCGGCGTGACGACGGAAGTCTGCGTCCAGACCTCGATGCGGGAGGCGAATGATCGCGGCTATGAATGCCTGCTGATCGAAGAGGCGACCGAAAGCTATTTCCCGGCTTTCAAGGCCGCCACGCTGGAGATGATCCGCGCGCAGGGCGGGATCGTCGGCTGGACAGCGCGGCTGGCTGATCTTGAAAAAGCTTTGGGATGATCGGGCCGCCGGCACTCCGATAAAGTATATTTTCCAGTATCAGGCATTTCGGTGTGTTCTCGAGCAGAACAACCATTCCTCCGGTATTGCAGCTGTTTCCGATATCGCATAAACGAGGCCAATACGAAGACTTAATTCGAGGTTTACCATGTGCTGGGTTTGCGGTCAGAGTGGAGAGTATCGGCCGGACGCATTCACAGCAGAAGCCATCAGCATCTCTAATGGCTCCGCGATCCAATCCGGCCTTACGGACCTTGGCCAGGGCTCGGCCTTCGTTGCCACAGCCAATGCGTCTTCTGCCGAAATCGCGGCCCTCACCGGGACTTCCTATTATCGATGGAACAACGCGGCTCCCGCCGGCACGCCGATGATTGTCACCTACAGCTTCCCGACTGCACTGGCGAGTTATGATAGCGGCCTGACCGGATTTTCGCCGTTTTCCGAAGAACAGAAGGCCTACGCCCGGTTGGCGCTGGATGCCTGGGCCTCGGTGAGCGGCCTGACGTTTCTCGAAGTTCCGGCGAGCGTGAGCGGGAAGATCCGGTTCTCCTTCGTGAACATGGAGAGCACCACGGCGGGTTACGCCTACTTTCCTTCGGATTATTACGATTGGGGCGGCGACATTTATATCAGCACACGCTACCAGAGCGCGGGTTCGCTGATTTCACCGGGCAATTTCGGCTTCGAGGTTCTCCTGCACGAGATCGGCCATGCGATCGGCTTCAAGCATCCGTTCCAGGGAAGTCCGACGCTGGATCCCGCGAAGGACAACAATCAATATACGGTGATGTCCTATACCCGTGCGGGCGTCACCTCGGTGATCGGCTCGATCGACAGGGCTGCCGTCCAATTCTTCTACGGTCTCAATGATCTGTCCCATTCATGGAACAGCTCGATGCTGACCCTCAGCATCTACGGGGCCGATATCGGGGAATCCACGGTCGGGACGGAACTCACCGACTTCATCTATGGCGCCGGCGGCAACGACATCATCTATGGACTTGCCGGGAACGACACCTTGTTCGGCGGGCCCGGTGGCGACAGGCTGGATGGTGGCGCCGGCATCGACACCGTGAGTTATGAACAGGAAGGCGGGGCCGTCTCGATAACCCTAGACAGGGGGTTCCCTGGCATCGTTGGCGGTCAGGCAGCGGGCGATTCCCTTTGGAATATTGAGAACGTGATCGGCACGGCTTACGCCGACACTCTGCGAGGGGATGGTTATGCCAATCTTCTGATCGGCGGCGGCAATGCGGATACGCTTTTCGGTGATTGGGATAACGACATCCTCGTCGGTGATGGCCCGGTCCTCTGGGACAATAACGGCGCGGCGATCCGGCGGCTTTACATTGCCACGTTGAACCGCGCGCCGGATGATGCCGGCCACCGCGATTGGTATCGCAGCCTACAGGGCGGGCAGGACCTGACATCAACCGCCGGCGGTTTCATCGCGAGCCAGGAATTCGCCAATGTCTATGGCAACCTGTCGAACGCGGCCTTTGTTTCGACGCTCTACAACAATGTGCTCGGCAGGGCGGCCGATGCCCAGGGGCTCAATGACTGGGTCAACTTGCTGAATGGCGGGATGAGCCGCGCCTCGGTGGTGGTGGGCTTCTCCGAAAGCCTCGAATTCCAGATCTCGAGCGACATCCTCGCCCATTCGGGGCAGGTCTATCGGATCTATGATTCTGCCTTCAACCGTCAGGCGGATGCAGGCGGCCTCGAAGGCTGGGTCAACGCGATGTATGCCGGGGCGAAGATCGGCGATCTCGTCAACGGCTTCATGAATTCGGCCGAGTTCACCAATGCCTATGGCCCGATCAACGCACTCTCAAACACCGATTTCGTGAACCTCCTCTACAGCAACGTGCTCAACCGCGCGGCCGATAGTGGCGGTCTCGCCTCCTGGGTGGCGAGCCTCGATGGGGGCACCTCACGGGCGAGCGTTTTCCTGAGCTTCTCGGAATCGCAGGAGCACAAGAACCTGATGGCCCCTGGCTATGACAGCTTCATGCGCACCGCGCTGCCAGCTTGGAAGGACACGCTGGACGGCGGTTACAACAATGACACGCTGTTCGGCGGCCGCGGTTCGGACACGTTCGTCTTTAGCAGGGGGGTAAGCGGTTCGGATGTTATTCTCGGTTTCGAGAGCATCGATACGCTGCGTTTCGTTGGCTACGGCTACAGCAATGCCTCGCAGGTCCTCGCGAAGATGACGCAATCGGGAAACAACGTCGTGTTTTCGGATTTTGGCAACACGATCACCTTCCAGAACACGTCGCTCGCAACCCTGCAGGGCATGTACTCGGCAGGGTGGGTGTTTGCCTGATAGGCAGCGTAAAAAGGCGTACTGTCAGATAAAAATCGGGCTGCCGGTGGACTGGGCGCGGTCAATGTTGATCTAAATGTCTTTTGTGACCCGGAATCCCTTCAACACTGAAACATCGATCCCGGAGTCATCCCATGCTGATCCCCGCAGCGGCCATCAAACCGGAAATCCTCGAGTTTGTGACGAAATACGGCAAAACCGGCGATTTTTTCGGGGGCGATGAATGCTTGGCCTACGAAAAATTCGACCTTGATTCAGAGTATGATGGCTACCGCGTCGTTTATGTCGAAAGGGGTAACAGGAAAACGCTTTTTAGATCCGGGAATATTGTCGAAGCTGTTGTGTTTCTTCTGGCACAGATGAAACGAACCGGGATTGTTGACTATTCTGATCTGGAACGATGATGGGGTTTGTACGGTCCTTCCAACCGATGACCGTTGAGGCTTGGCACTCCGCCGGCAGTTTGGGGCGCCGCCTGGCCCCGACCTTCATGAACCCCGCTTCGGGTTGCGAAGACGCTGGTTGATCCGCGCCAGCAGTCCGGAAAATCCCGTTGACCGCGTCGCGGCCTGATACGCCGCGTTCAGGGCATGATGCGCCTCGGCAAGGGCGTGATGGCGCTGGGACAATTCATGATGCTGCTGCGAGAGGGCATGATGCGCTTCCTGCTGTGCAGTGAGCCCGCGTCCGGTTTCCTCCAGCGCGGCCAGCAGGGCCGTGGCGTCCTGCCGCGTTTCCGCGAGCTGTCGCCGGAGCAGGGCCTTGAAACCCGCCATGTCTGTCGGCGGCAAGAAAGGCGGCGCCTCCGTTCCGCCGGGGGAGACAAGCGAGGCGATGGCGTCATCGACCCGATGGAAAGTCACCGGCTGGTGCTCGCAGCTCGCCACGAGGATTTTCTGGTCCCGTGTCAGGTCGATCCCTTTCGGTCCGCCCTCCTGCGGGTTGAGTTGCCCGCGGATGAAGGTGTCCTGATCGATGACCCGCAGGGCGAGGGCGGGTTCGCGGTCGCCGCTCCAATCGCCGTCCTCGCTGCGATAGACGTAGACGAAGGGCGCGCCGGCATCCGCCACGAAAAGCAGCCTGTCGCCGGCAGCAAACCGGATCCCGTGCGGATAGGCCTGGCCGATCAGCCGGCCATCAGGAGTCTTCCCGGCATGGAGATGCGGGTCATTGCGGCAGAGATGGACGCAATGGTGGCTGTGGTTGCTCGCCGCGATCCATCGCGCATCGGCGCTGAAGGCCACCCCGTCGGGAATGTCGAGATCCCGCTCCAGAAGGATACGGCTCGACAGGACGCGGTTCTCCGGCCCGAGATCGACGAGGTGCCGCGAGATCGTGTGCGCGTAGTTGTTGCAGATCAGGATGTCATGGACATCGTCGAACAGCCGGACGGCCGTGACGGATCCGGGCGTGACCAGCCGGTCGATCGCCTCCCTTCCAATCACGAGGCGCGCGGCAATGTCGAACCGCCCGCCGCCTTTCGAAGGGGCGGGCACGTCGAGGATGGGCGCAAGCCCGTTGCGGTTGGCCACGACGATCCGGGAATCATCAAGCCAGAACAGCCCATGCGGGAAGTCGAAATCCGGGCAGGTCAGCAGCATCGGATCGGCCAGTCGAACCGGCCCGCCGGCGCCGACATCCGCCATGTCGACGTCGAGGATCAGGATCATGTCGGCCTTGGCCCCGGCAATGGCCAGCCGGCGATTGTCCGGCGAAAACTGGATGTCCTCCGTCCTGCCGATCCGGCCGAGGGCAACGGATGCGGTTTCGTCGGCCAGGTAGGACAATTCCATTCCATTCTCCTTGATCAGCCGGCCTGCCCTGCCACGGAGAGGGCCATATAGGCGCGCAGGCCCCGCCGAAAAGTGCGCCGGCATACTGCACCGCCATCATGCCATGCAAGGGTAATCGAATTCGTTCGCCGGCCTGCGACACACCGGGCGGTCAGGTTGCGGTCAAGGCCGCGCGCGCAGCAGCATCAGCAGCAGGAAGGCCATTAGGCCGAGGCCCGTCGTCAGCCAGATCGCCTGTGCGCCGGAATGCTCCAGCAGGATGCCGAACAGCAGCGGCGCAATGGCCTGCAACACCCGGGCCGGGGCCGAGAGCAGGCCCTGCCTCAGGCCGTAGCCACCGGGCCCGAACAGGGCGAGGGGCAGGGTGCCCTTGGCAATGGTCAGCACGCCATTGCCGGCCCCGTGCAGGAAGGCGAATGCTGCGGCCGCCGGTCCCCCGGCAATAATCAGCAGGCCGGCCGCCACTGGATGGGCGAGGGTGGCGAGGCGGGCCGAGAGCAACGGGTGGACGCGGTTCAGGAACACGAATTCAAGCACCCGCGCCGCCACCTGGGCGGGCCCGATCAGCGCTCCGGCCGCCACGGCAGCGACCGGCGTGGCCCCGGCCGCCTCGAGCATCCGCGGCAGGTGGGCCGCCATGGCCGTGCTGGTAAACCAGGTGACGGCAAAGACAAAAGCCAGGATCGCCATATCCCGCGTCCTCACCTCGGGCGGGACCGCCATGGCCTCGCCCGGCGGTGCGGTGACGGGCTGGCTTTTCTCGCCGGCAGGCAGGATCAGGTGCAGCGGCAGGGCCAGGCCGAGATGGATGGCCATCCAGCCGAGGCAGGCCATGCGCCAGCCATATTGTGCCTCGAGCCAGGCCGAGAGCGGCCAGCCGACGGTGCTGGCAAAGCCGGCGATCAGCGTGATGCCGGTAATGGCGGACCGGGCATCGCGTCCATAGATCTTGGCGAGCGCTGCGAAAGCCGAGTCATAGAGCCCGATCCCCATCCCGATCCCCATGAGAATCCAGGCGGCGACCAGCCAGGGCAGCGAGGGACTTGCTGCCATCAGGCCAAGGCCGGCGGCGAAGATCAGGTTGCTGGCGATCAGGATGCCCCGGCCGCCGAGCCTGTCGATATGGGCACCGGCCCAGGGGCCGGTCAGGGCGGAGATCACCATCGCCGCCGAGAAGGCTGCAAACACCCATACGGGGGAAACGCCGAACGAGGCCGCCATGGGCGTGGCCAGCACGGCAGGCAGGTAATAGCTGGAAGCATAGCCGACCGTCTGGCCGATGCCGAGCGCGGCGACGATTCCCTTGCGGCTTTCCGGCGCCATTCGCATCAGCAGCAGGCAGCCTGAAGGGCCGGGCGCTCGGGCTTTGCCGCGGAGCAGCCGCAGCCTGCCAGACCCTCGGCCTTCGCGGCCTCGTCCTGTACGCAACAGGCCTCGGGACCCGCTTTCGGCGGCCCGCCGCAACAGCCAGATCCGGTCGGCAAGGCCTTCGAGGCAAAGTCAGTCGAGCAGACCCCGGTTTCAGGCAATTCGAGTTCGACCCGGACCGCAGCTGCGGTGTCGCCGGCGATCTCCGCCACGATGGAACGCACCTGCTCGTAGCCGGTTGCAAGCAGAAAGGTCGGCGCCCGCCCGTAGCTCTTCATGCCGGCAATGTAGAAGCCGGGCTCCGGCTGGCCAAGCTCCTTCGCGCCATGGGGGCGGACCGTTCCGCAGGAATGTTCGTTCGGATCGATCAGAGGGGCAAGGATGCGCGGGCATTCAAGGCCAGGATCGAGATCGAGCCGGATCTCGTGGAGCATGGATAGATCAGGCCGGAAGCCGGTGGCAACCACCAGTTCGTCCACCATGACGGTTCTTCCATCGAACCCGGTCAGATCCAGCTGGCCTTCCCGCTCCGCGATCGCCTCGAGTGCGAAGGGATGGATGGCCACGATACGCCCGTTCTCGACCGCCTGCTGCAGCTTCGAACCCAGCGCACCGCGATCGGGCAGGGCATCGGCCCGGCCGCCGCCATAGGTCGGGCGGAGATCAGCACGGCGGGAAAGCCAGAGAATTTCAGTTTCCGGAATGTCGCGGCGCAGTTTCAGCAAGTCCAGCAGGGCCCCGATGGCCGAATGCCCGCTGCCGATCACCGCGACACGCTTGCCGGCCATCCGGGCGCCGGCCTCGCCGGTCAGATCCGGCATGCCGTAGAGGATGCGACCAGCCAAGGCCGTCTCGCCGCGGGCGGGAAGGCCGTGGCCGCCTGCGGGGTTGGGTTGCGAAAAAGTGCCCGAACAGTCGATCACGGCCTTGGCAAGCAGGTCGCGCTCTTCGCCGCCGGCGAGGACGCGCAGCAGGAAGGGCCGTTCGGCCCGGCCGGCGGTGCGGACCTTGTCCAGCCCGACGCGGGAAATGGAGAGAACACGATGCCCGGGCAGCAGGGCGCTGGCTATTGCGGGGTGGCGGGCGAGGGGATCGAGATAGCCGGAGATCAGCTCTGCTCCCGTCGGGACAGCCTTGGCAGGCGGAGCCTGCCAGCCTTCCGCCTCGAGCAGGCGGGTCGCTGCGCGCGACAGGTTGAACCTCCAGGGCGAGAACATCTTCACATGCGCCCAGCGGCGGATATGGGCGCCGACCGTGTCGCCGGCCTCAAGCAACAGGACCGGGATGTTCCGCTCAATCAGCTCTGCAGCGGCGGCCAGACCGACCGGGCCGGCACCGATCACCGCGACCGGAAGAGCAGGGAAACGGGTTTCAGACATTTTCGTTCCTCCTAAGAATATCGAAATTTCAGGCCAACAGAAGGAGAAGGTCCGGACTATCCGGGTTCGCAGGGGCAGGCGTTTTCAGCCGTGGCTGGTTCGGCCTCCATGCAGCATTGATCCACCAGCGCGCCTGCCACCTCCCGCATCATCGGGTAATTGGCCCGGCAGATCAGCACAGTCGAGCGTCGCTCCTGTGTGACAAGCCCGACCTGGATGAGCTTCTGACAATGATGGGTGAGCGTGGAGGCCGCGATCCCGATCCGCTCCTGCAGACGGCCGACCGGCATGCCGGCCTCCCCGGCCCGAACCAGGATCTGGAAGATGCGGAGGCGGGTCGGGTTGCCGAGAGCCTCGAGGCGGGTGGCGATATCATCAATATTCATATTTCTAGAATAATAGAAATATCGGAGGCGTCAAGCGCTATTTCGGCATTCATCGAAATTCCTTTTCGCGTGCAACCCGCGTGAACCGGGCGGTCGCCGGCAGCGCGCTGCGTTTCCGCCTTTACCTTTGGCCAAAGCGGTTTATTTCCACGCCAGCCTTCATATCGGATTGGATTGCCCATGACCGCCCCGACCCCGGAAGCCCTCTCTGCCGTCACGGTGAAGGATGGCCTGGAAAAGCTTGTCCGCGCCCGCTATCGCGATGCCGAGGGCGTGGCGGGCCTTCACGGGAACGAGACGCTGGGCGTGCTTGCCGCCCATCGCTCGGTACGGAGCTACAGGCCGGATCCGCTGCCGGAAGGCACGCTTGAAACCTTGGTCCTTGCCGCGCAGTCTGCCGCGACCTCATCCAACCTGCAGACCTGGAGCGTGGTGGCCGTCACCGATCCCGCCCGCAAGGCGGTTTTGGCCGAAATTGCCGGCGGCCAAAAGCATATCCTTCAGGCGCCGCTTATGCTGGTCTGGCTGGCCGATCTCTCTCGCCTCAAGGCCATGGCCGACAGTCGGGGGCAGGCGGCCGAAGGACTGGACTATCTGGAGATGGCCACAGTTGCCATTGTCGACGCGGCGCTTGCGGCCCAGAATGCCGTGATTGCCGCCGAAAGCCTCGGTCTCGGAACGGTCTATATCGGCGCCTTGCGGAATGATCCCGGCCGTGTCGCGGCCTTGCTCGGCCTGCCGAAAATGGTGTTTGCCGTTTTCGGGCTCTGCGTCGGCCATCCGGCAGAAGAGGTCGTCACCGGCGTCAAGCCACGCCTCTCCCCCGAGGTCGTGCTGCACCGGGAAACCTACGGGCAATCGGCCGATCCTGAGGCTATCGCCCGGTATGACGTGGCCATGCAGGACTTCCAGGGCGAGCAGGGCATGCGCCGCCAGCCCTGGTCAGATCAGGCGCTGGCCCGTGTGGCGGATGCCCGGGCCCTCAGCGGCCGGGATGTTCTCGCGAAGGTTCTCGGCGAGCGGGGCTTCCGGTTGCGCTGAAGCCGGGGGCCGGCGTCAGTAGAGACCCTTCGTCAGGAATCCGCGGCCCTTGCCCGGCTTTTTCGGTTTGCCGGGATAGCGGTCCTGCGCGGTCGCCCCCTCCGCCTTGCGTGGCGTGATCTGGCTTTTGGGGTCAATCCGCCGGCCTTCGCCACCGCGGCCTGTGCCGGCGGGCTGCCAGTTCGGCACGAGATGGGCCTTGCCCGGGCCGATCAGGTCCGCCCGGCCCATTTCCTTCAGGGCCTCGCGGAGGATCGGCCAGTTCTCCGGGTCGTGGTAGCGCAGGAAGGCCTTGTGCAGGCGGCGCTGGCGCAGGCCACGCACGGTTTCCACCGGGTCGGAAGCATTGCGCCGCACCGGCCGCAGCGGGTTCACGCCGGTATGGTACATCGCGGTCGAGAGCGCCATGGGTGAGGGGAGGAAAGTCTGAACCTGATCCGCGCGATAGCCGTTTTTCTTCAACCAGAGCGCGAGGTTCACCATATCCTCGTCCGTGGTGCCAGGATGCGCTGCGATGAAATACGGGATGAGGAAATACTTCTTCCCCGCCTTCTTCGCCGCCTCGTCGAACAGCTTCTTGAAGGCATCATAGGTGCCGATGCCCGGCTTCATCATCTTGTTGAGCGGGCCATCCTCGGTGTGCTCGGGCGCGATCTTGAGATAGCCGCCGACATGGTGCTCGACCAGCTCTTTCACATATTCCGGGCTCTCCACGGCAAGGTCATAACGCACGCCGGAGGCGACATTGACCTTCTTCACGCCGGGGATCGCGCGCGCCTTCCGGTAGAGCTGGATCAGCGATTCATGGCTGGTATTGAGGTTCTTGCAGATATCCGGAAACACGCAGGAAGGTCGCCGGCAGACCGCCTCGATCGCCTTGTCCTTGCAGCCGATGCGATACATGTTCGCGGTCGGCCCGCCGATATCCGAAATGACGCCGGTGAACTTGTCGTCCTTGTCGCGGATCGACTCGATCTCCTTGAGGATCGAGCCTTCCGAACGCGACTGGATGATGCGGCCTTCATGCTCGGTGATCGAGCAGAAGGAGCAACCGCCGAAACAGCCGCGCATGATGGTGACCGAATGCCGGATCATCTCCCAGGCCGGGATCTTCGCATCGCCATAGGAAGGATGCGGCGCCCGTGCGAAGGGCAGTTCGTAGACCGCATCCATCTCGGTCGTGGTCAGCGGAACGGGCGGCGCGGTGAGCCAGACATCGCGATCACCATGGCGCTGGGTCAGCGGCCACGCATTGCCGGGGTTGCTTTCCTTGTGCAGCACGCGGGAGGCACGGGCATAGGCCTCCTTGTCGTTGACCACCACATCATAGGCGGGGAGGCGGATGACGCCCTGCAAATGACGCGACTTCTCGTCATTGCGCAGCTTGCCCTCGTCGCCATCCTCAAGGTCGTCGGCATGGGCCTCGAACCAGCCTTCCGGCGTGCCGGAGCGCGCAAAGGCGATGCCGCGGATATCCGAGAAATCCTGGTTGATCCCGCCCTTGGCGATCCGGTGTGCCACCTCGACCAAGGCGCGCTCCGCATTGCCGTAGAGCAGCAGGTCGGCCTTGGCGTCGAACAGCACCGAACGGCGCACCTTGTCCGACCAGTAATCGTAATGGGCGATCCGCCGGAGCGAGGCCTCGATGCCGCCAATGACGATCGGCACGCCCGAATAGGCCTCGCGGCAGCGATGCGAATAGACATTCACCGCCCGGTCGGGCCGCTTTCCGCCGGCCCCGCCGGGCGTGTAATTGTCATTGTGCCGCAGCCGCCGGTCCGAGGTGTAGCGGTTCACCATGGAATCCATGTTGCCGCTGGTCACGCCGAAGAACAGGTTCGGCTTGCCGAGCACCCTGAACGGCGCGGCGCTTTGCCAGTCCGGCTGGGAAATGATGCCGACACGGAAGCCCTGCGCCTCGAGAAGCCGGCCGATAATCGCCATGCCGAAGCTGGGATGATCGACATAGGCATCCCCCGTGACGAGGATGATATCGCAGGAATCCCAGCCGAGTTCGTCCATCTCCTCGCGCGACATCGGCAGGAACGGGGCAGGGCCGAACCGCTCCGCCCAGTATTTGCGGTAGGAGAAAAGCGGTTTGGCGCTGGGAAGTTCAGCGACGAGAGAGGCCATTCTGGTCCCCGGATTGTGAAATTGGCATCGTTGCCGCTCCCATACAGCATATTCGGGTTGATGCGGAGTGTTTTTCTGTCGCTTCACGCACGGCCAGCGGCTATGTGAGCCGCAACCGTCGTAACAGGCCCTTCCCCATGATCCGTGTCGAAAGCGTTTCCAAGCGAAACAGCAGCCAGTTGTTGTTTGTCGAGGCCTCTGCCACGCTGCTGCGCGGCGAGAAGATCGGCCTTGTCGGCCCGAATGGCGCCGGCAAATCCACCCTGTTCCGCATGATTACCGGGCAGGATGGTCCGGATGAGGGGCAGATCTCGGTCGATCGCGGCACGATCATCGGCTATTTCGACCAGGATGTCGGCGAGATGGCCGGCCGTTCCGCCGTCGCCGAGGTGATGGAAGGGGCCGGCCCGGTCAGTGCCGTTGCGGCCGAGATGGCGGCGCTCGAGGCCGATATGGTCGATCCCGGCAAGGGCAACCAGCTCGAGGAGATCATTACCCGCTACGGCGAGGTGCAGGCCCGGTTCGAGGAGCTGGACGGCTACGCCCTCGATGGCCGCGCCCGCGAGGTGCTGGACGGCCTCGGCTTCAGCCAGGAAATGATGGATGGCGATGTCGGCAAGCTCTCCGGCGGCTGGAAGATGCGCGTCGCGCTGGCCCGCATCCTGCTCATGCGTCCGGATGTGATGCTGCTGGATGAGCCCTCGAACCATCTCGATCTCGAAAGCCTGATCTGGCTAGAGCAGTTCCTCAAGAGCTACGAGGGCGCGCTGATGATGACCTCGCATGACCGCGAGTTCATGAACCGCATCGTCACCAAGATCGTCGAGATCGATGGCGGTTCGTTGACCACCTATTCGGGCAATTACGAATTCTATGTCGAGCAGCGCGCCTTGGCCGAGAAGCAGCAGCAGGCGCAGTTCGAACGCCAGAAAGCCATGCTCGCCAAGGAGATTGCCTTTATCGAGCGGTTCAAGGCCCGCGCCAGCCATGCCGCGCAGGTCCAGAGCCGGGTGAAAAAGCTCGACAAGATCGAGAAGGTCGAGCCGCCCCGCCGCCGCCAGACCATCGCCTTCGAGTTCCAGCCCGCGCCCCGCTCTGGCGATGACGTGATCAGCGTCAAGGGCGTCCACAAACGCTATGGCAGCCGCGTGATCTATGACGGGCTGGATTTCCATGTCCGCCGCAAGGAGCGCTGGTGCGTGATGGGCATCAACGGCGCCGGCAAATCCACCCTGCTGAAGCTTGTGGCGGGCGATACCACGCCTGATTCCGGTACGGTGCAGATCGGCGTTGGCGTGAAGATGGGCTATTTCTCCCAGCACGCGATGGACATTCTCGAGGGCGATCTCACCATCTTCCAGATGCTGGAGCAGAAATTTCCGCAGGCCGGGCAGGGCTCTCTCCGCACGCTGGCCGGCTGTTTCGGCTTTTCCGGCGATGACATCGAGAAGCGCTGCCGCGTCCTCTCCGGCGGCGAGAAGGCCCGGCTTGTCATGGCGATGATGCTGTTCGACCCGCCGAACCTGCTGGTTCTCGACGAGCCGACCAACCATCTCGACCTCGCCACCAAGGAAATGCTGGTCAATGCGCTGGCGCAATACGAAGGCACCATGCTCTTCGTTTCGCATGACCGGCATTTCCTCGCTGCCCTGTCGAACCGCGTGCTCGAACTCACGCCCGACGGTGTGCATGCCTATGGCGGCGGCTATACCGAATATGTCGCCAGCACCGGCCAGGAAGCGCCGGGCCTGCGGAGTTGATCCAGCAGGCCCCTCACCCGGCGCTTCGCGCCACCCTCTCCCTGGTGAGGAGAGGGAAAGCGCACGGTCGCTTCCCCTATTCTATGCGAACGCTGCTCCCGCCAGCCTACCGATACTTCGCAGCGCTGATGAACTCGCTGAAGCTCTCGCACCAGACCAGCACGGTCGTGTACTCGGCAAGGTCCACTCCGGCCGGCAGGTCGAGAATGAAGCCGTTGAACGTCTTCACGTCGCCGATGAGCCGGGCTTCGCTCTTGACCGCGAGGAATTCCACCTCGTCCTCGACGAAGGTCTTCACGAGGTAGAGCTTGTAATCCGGCCCCGGCGCGAGCTTGCCCTCATGGGCGATCCGCTGCGGCGTGAGGCTCACCTTGCCTTCACCCCAGTGGAAAAAGTCGCTGCCCTTGAGGTCCCGCCGGAATTCGGCCCGGAACATCGCGCCCTCTGCCGCGGCAACAAGCGCCGCCTGATCCGGCCCTTTCGGCGCGATCAGGATCGGCAGCAGGTAGATGCCCAGCCCGAAGCCGATGGCCAGCATGGTGAGATGCGAGCCGACAAGGATGAATTTTCTCAAGGTCTTCAGCATCGCGCGTCTCCGGAGCAGCATCAGCGTCCGGGAAGATGCCACAGCGCAAGGCGAGGGGGAATTGCCGGAATGGTGAGTGGCGCGTGATGTGAGGTGTCATGGCCGGGCAGGTCCCGGCCATCCACGGATGTCCCCTCGGCAGACGAAAGCGTCTTACCCCTGGGCCTTCACGCGTTGGCGGAAGGCATGGAGCAGCGGCTCGGTATAGCCATTCGGCTGCGCGATACCGTCAAAAACCAGCGCCCGGGCGGCCTGGAAGGCGAGGCTGGTCGCCTCGTTCCCTGCCATCGGCCGGTAGAGCGGATCTCCGGCATTCTGGCCATCGACCTTCTTCGCCATGCGGGCGAAGGCCGCGTCGATCTGCTCGGCCGTGCAGACGCCATGGAGCAGCCAGTTGGCCATGTGCTGCGAGGAGATGCGCAGGGTCGCGCGGTCTTCCATCAGCCCGACATCATGAATGTCCGGCACTTTCGAGCAGCCGATGCCCTGGTCAACCCAGCGCACGACATAGCCGAGAATGCCCTGGGCATTGTTGTCCAGCTCGGCGGTGATTTCCTCCGGCGACCAGTTGCGCCCCGGCGCGGTGGGAATCGTCAGCAGCGCCGAGAGCGGGGCCACCGGCTCTGCCAGGCGCTCTTTCTGGCGGGCATAGACATCGACATGGTGGTAATGCGTGGCATGCAGGGTGGCAGCCGTCGGCGAGGGCACCCAGGCCGTGGTCGCGCCCGATTTCGGATGCCCGATCTTCTGCACCAGCATATCGGCCATCCGGTCCGGCGCCGCCCACATGCCCTTGCCGATCTGCGCCTTGCCGGAAAGGCCGCAGGCGAGGCCGATCTGCACGTTCCGGTCCTCGTAGGCCGAGATCCAGGACGAGGTCTTCATATCGCCCTTGCGGATCATCGCGCCGGCCCGCATCGAGGTATGCATCTCGTCGCCGGTGCGGTCGAGGAACCCGGTATTGATGAAGACGATCCGGTTCTGCACCGCGGCGATGCAGGCCGCGAGATTGGCCGAGGTTCGGCGCTCCTCGTCCATCACGCCGACCTTCAGCGTGTAGCGGGCGAGGCCAAGCAGGTCCTCGACCGCATCGAACAGGTCATTCGTGAAGGCGGCCTCGGTCGGGCCATGCATCTTCGGCTTCACGATATAGACATTGCCGTTGCGACTGTTGCGGAACTTGCCGAGGCCCTTGATGTCATGCAGGGCGATCGTGCTGGTCATGATGCCGTCAAGAATGCCTTCCGGTGCCTCGCTGCCATCCGGCAGCAGGATAGCGGGGTTCGTCATCAGATGGCCGACATTCCGCACGAAGAGCAGGCTGCGGCCCGGCAGCGTCAGGCGGCTGCCATCGGGCGCGGTGTAATTGCGGTCGCTGTTGAGGCGGCGCGTCATCGGCTTGCCGCCCTTCTCGAACGTGTCCTCGAGCGTGCCATTCATCAGGCCGAGCCAGTTCGCATAGGCCGCGACCTTGTCTTCCGCATCGACGGCGGCGATCGAATCCTCGAGATCGACAATGGTCGTCAGCGCGGATTCGAGCACGATATCGGCGAGGCCGGCCGGATCGTCCTTGCCGATCCGGTGGGTCGGATCGATGACCAGTTCGATATGCAGGCCGTTATTCTTCAGCAGGAAATTGGCACCATTGGTGCCGACGAGCTGCGCCGGGTTGGCCAGGGCCGGCATGCCACCTGTCCAGTCGGTCCAGCTGCCGGAGGCGAGCGGCGCCGCCTTGTCGAGGAAGGCCTTGGCCCAGGCGATCACCTTGGCGCCGCGGGCCGGGTCATAACCGCCGGCCTGGGGCGGAGCGAGGGCATCGGTCCCATAGAGCGCGTCGTATAGGCTGCCCCAGCGCGCATTGGCGGCATTGAGCACAAACCGCGCATTGAGCACCGGCACCACCAGCTGCGGGCCGGCAGAGGAGGCGATTTCGGCATCGACATTGGTCGTGCTGACCTTGAACGGCGCCGGCTCGGGCACGAGATAGCCGATCTCACGCAGGAAAGCCTCATAAGCGGCGGCATCGAATGGCTTGCCGGCACGGTCCGCATGCCAGGAATCGATCTTCGCCTGAAGCTGGTCACGCGCGGCGAGCAATTCGCGGTTGCGCGGTGCGAACCGCGCGAAGATCGCCGCCATCCCGCTCCAGAAGGCGCCGGGTTCGACGCCCGTTCCGGGCAGGACGCGCTCGTCGACGAAAGAGGCGAGTTCCGCCGCCACCTTGAGGCCAGCCTTGTCGATCCGGTTCGTCATGTCGGGTTCCTCCTTCGCGCGCGGTCTAGCGGGTCCTGCCGCATGGCCCATTTACGCCGGAAACGGCAATTCGCTGCCATGTCAAGAATTCCAAGGAATTATGCGCGGAGGGAAAGAATAGCGATCATACTCCCTTCAGCATCAGATGCTTGATCCGCTGGCGGTGATAGGTGAAGGCCACATGCAGGCTGCCATCCGGCATCTGGTGGACACTCGGATACGACAATTCGCGGTTGCGGCGGTCGAGCGAGTTGTTGGTCATGCAGTAGCCGTCGCCGATCTCCAGTTCCAGCCGGACCGGCCAGCTCCGGCCGCCATCTTCGGACAAGGCAAGGCAGAGCGGCGCGCGCGGCGCACCCCAGAAGGCCTGCCGGGCCGGCTTTGGCGCCTCGACGGCCGGTGCCCCCATCTCCTCCTCGTCCTCGATCTCATCATACAGCGAGAGGCGGCGATCCGTAGCATTGGCCGCGCTGGAATGGTTGTAGACAAGGGCGAGCCGCCCATCGGCGAGGCGCGTCGCCTGGATCGAGGAATTGTTGTTGGGCAACTCTGTCGGCCGGCAGGGCGACCAGGTTTTTCCGCCATCCGTCGAGCGGCTGGCATGGATGAAATCCGCCCAGCGGCTGCGGAACAGCGCCAGCAATTCGCCCGGCCCGGCTTCGACCACGCCCATATGGACGCAGCCGAGGCTATCCGGCACCTCGACGGAGCGCCATGTGCGGCCCTTGTCCGGACTGATCCGCAGCACCGAGACATCGTTGTCGCCCACCCATTTCATGCCGGGCGTGGTGCGGCAGAGGAAGGTGCCGATCAGCCAGTCGCCATTGGCCAGCACCTGCACCGGCTGCCGCACGAAGGTGCCGGCATCACCGATCAGCGTATCAGGCGAGGACCAGCTGCCGCCATGATCGGTGGAGATCCGCCGCCGGACGATCGCCGTGTCCTGGTTGCCGGATTTCTGTGAGGTATAAAGCAGCCAGAGCGGCCCTTCCGGCGTGGGAAACAGGATCGGGTTCTGTTCCGAACGCGCGGGGTCATCGACCAGCTTCACCGTCTCGCTCCATTGCCCGGCGCCCGGGGCGAGGCGGGCGAAATGGATCGAGATATCCGACATCCCCTCCTGCGTGCCGCCGAACCAGACGCAGCCCAGCGACCCGTCGCCGAGGGTCATCAGGTTGGCGGCATGGTTCTGCGGGCAGGGCGAGGGGAGAAATGCCTCGAACTGGCCCGGATGGCCGGGACGCGGCCGCAGCAGGCCGTCATCGATCAGGGCAGCGGCTTCCTCGGCGGCATTCATGGCAGGCTCCTCAGGCGGGATGCGAGGCGAGGCGCATGGCGTAGTCGATGGCCTCGATCAGGCTGGTTTCCGAGGCGATGCCCTGGCCGGCAATATCGAAGGCCGTGCCATGATCGACAGAGGTCCGGATGATCGGCAGGCCGAGCGTGATGTTGACGCCGGACAGCGCATCCCATTTGCCCGTGGCTGGATCGACGTGGAATCCCAGCAGCTTGACGGGGATATGGCCCTGATCGTGATACATCGCCACCACGGCATCGTATTGTCCGGCCCGGAGTTTCACGAAGACCGTGTCGCCGGGCACCGGTCCGATCACATCGAGCCCGTCCGCCACGGCTTTCGCAATGGTCGGCGCGGAAATGTCGATATCCTGCCGGCCGAACAGACCGCCTTCGCCGGCATGCGGGTTGAGCGCGGCCACGGCGATCCGCGGCTTCGCCTTGCCAAGCCGGCGCAGGGCGTTCTCGGTCAGGTCGATCACCCGGCGCAGGCGCTCGGGCGTGAGCCGCTTCGGCACATCCTCCAGCGCGACATGCGTGGTGACATGGCTGACATTCATGTTGCCATGCGCCAGCATCATGACCGAGCCCTTCACGCCGGTCAGTTCGGCCAAAAGTTCGGTGTGGCCCGCATAGTGATAGCCCGCAAGGTTCAGCGCTTCCTTGTTGAGCGGCGCCGTCACCAGCCCCTGCACGCGGCCCTGCTGCGCCAGTTGTACCGCTTTCTCGATCGCGAGATAGGCTACCCTGCCGCCGGGCGCGCCGATTTCGCCGGTCCGGATCTCTCCGCCGGGATCGCCGGCCTGCAGGCAGGCAAGGGCAGGCCATGCCGCGTCCTCGCGCGCTTCGGGGATCGGCGCCGCGCCCAGCAGGGTTTCGGCTTTCCGCAGCGAGGGCACATCGCCTACCACAAGCAGGCGGAACTCGCCGGCGGCCAGCCGCGCCGCCAGCTTTGCTGCCGCCCGGACGATGATTTCCGGGCCGATTCCGGCGGGATCACCCATGGTGATGGCGAGATGCGGGGTCATGGCTGAGGTTCCACGGCAACAGGTTGGAGAGCAGCGAGAAGGCGTGTCAGGAAGTCGGGTGCGCCGAAGGCCCCGGATTTCGAGACCAGCGGCAGGTTGGCCCAGCGCCCGCCGGAGAGGCGGGAAACCGGGGCGCCCGGCTCCCATTCGCCCATCACCTCGATCCGTTCAACCCCCAGCGGCGCCAGCAGGCTGCGGAGCGTCTCCCCGCCGCTGACAAAGAGCGTGCCCGGCCGCGCGATCCGGCCGACGGCGCCGGCAAAGGCTGCCTCGATCCGGTGGCGGGCTTCTGCGCGGTCGAGCCCGTCCGGCAGCCGGCACTGCGCGAAGGCATGGCCAGACCGGGCCAGCTTTCCGGACAGCAATTCGCATTCCTCGACTGAGTGTTCAGCCAATTCGACCGGGCGGTCAGGCAATCGCGCGAGTTGTACCCGCATGACGGGGTGATCGGTTCCGACCAGCCCGAGCAAGGGCGCAGGCAGGACAGGGCGCGGCGGCAGGCGGCCACCGAGCACGCGGCCGAGAGCCGCGGCCAGCCCGCCTGACCCCGCCCAGAGCATGGGGCCGGTTTCGCCCATTGCGGACGCGACGATGGCGTCAAGATCGCTGTCGGTTTCGGCATCGTAGAGCGACAGGCCCGGTGCCGGGTTGTCGCCGGGGCGGAGCCGGACCGGCGCGATCCCGGAAGCATCAAGGCTTGCCGAAAGATCCTCGCCGGTCGGTTGCCAGGCGCTGCCTGTGCGCCAATGCTGGCGGCCGCCGCGAGTCACCCGGTTCTGCGCGGGCAGGGCGGGTGCGATCACCACCCTGGCGAAAGGCAGTGCCCGGGCCAGGGCCGCGAGTTCGTTGCTGGCATTTCCGCGCAGCAGGCTGTCGAGTTTGAAAAAGCTGAGCCGGCCGGGTTCCGGCGCGAGATGACCGGCCCAGCCGGCCACCCGCGCGGCTGCCTCTTCAGCCGTCGCCTCGCGCGTGTTTGTATCAAGAACCGGACAGGCAACTTCCGGCCGGATGCTGACCGCCAGTGGGCCGAACACGCCGACAAGGCCGGCGGCGCTGTCGAGCGCGCCGGTCATGTCATCGGCCATCAGGCGCAAGCTGTCATATCCATGGGACATGCCTCAGCCCCGGAGGCGCTTCACGAGGCCGAGCGTCGCGTTGCGGATGAACACCGCATCGGTGGCGAAGCTGATGAAATCGACACCCTCGGCAAGGCGCCGCCGGAATTCGTCCTCGTTGCCGGTGAGGTAGCCGGCCGGCTTGCCCATCGCCTTTAGGCGCCGGAACCCGTCATCGATTGCCGCCTGCACCTCGGGATGCTGCGGATTGCCGATATGCCCCATCGAGGCGGCGAGATCGGAGGGGCCGATAAACACGGCATCGACGCCCTCGACCGCGGCGATGGCCTCGATCTGCGCCAGCGCGCCGGCACTCTCGATCTGCACGATCACGCAGAGTTCGGCCTCGGCCGCCGCGAAATAGCCCGGTGTCAGGCCGTAATTCGCGGCCCGCGAGGCGCCGGAGACGCCGCGGACGCCCGTCGGCGGGAAGCGGGTATGCGCCACCGCGGCGCGGGCCTCCTCCGCATTCTCGACATAGGGGATCAGCAGCGTCTGCGCGCCCTGGTCGAGCAGCCGCTTGATCGTGACCATGTCATTCCAGGCCGGCCGGACAAGCGCCGGCAGGCCGGCCCCTCCGATCGCACGGAGATGGTCGATCACATCCGGCAATTCGATCGGCGAGTGCTCGGTATCGACAAGCACCCAGTCGAAGCCGCAGGCCGCCAGCATTTCGGTCAGGGCGGGCGAGCCGAACGTCGCGAAGAAGCCGATCTGCTGCTGGCGCCCGAGGCGCAGCTTGAAGAGGTTGCGGGGATGCTCGGTCATGATGTTCCGTTCCTGATGGCTGCCGCGCTAGCGCGCGACGGAAAGGGTGTTGAAGCTGTGCGTGATGGCGCGGGTCAGTTCCCCGGCCACGCGAAGCACTTCCGGCACGGCCCGCGCGGCAAAGGCATCCATCGAGGCGCGCTCGGCATGGATCGTCAGGCTGACGCCGGCCACCGGGTTGCCATCGGTATCGGTGATCGCCGCCGCGACGGTGCGGAGGCCATAGGCATTCTCGCCATCGGACAGCGCATAGCCGCGCGCCCGCACTTCGGCGAGGCGGGCCAGGATCGCATCGAGATCGACCAGCGTTCGCTCCGACAGGCGGACGCGGTTGGACTGTTCGAGGATTTCCCTCTGCCGGGCCAATGGCATGCAGGCCAGCAGCACATGCCCGAGCGCCGCGCCATAGGCCCCCGTGCGGCTGCCGGCGCGGCGGTCGAGGTTGAGCTGCGGCAGTTCCACCTGCGCCCGCTCGACATAGACGACATCCGCCCCGTCGAGCATGCCCAGCGAGGCCGCATCGGCGATTTCGGGCACCAGTTCCTGCAGCAGCGGCCGCGCGAGCATCTTGAGGTCGGCGCGGGCGAGCGGGGTGTAGCCCAGTTCGAGGCATTTCAGCGTCATCCGGTAGCGCCGGCTGCGGGGCACCGCAGCGAGATAGCCGAGATGGCACAGGGTATGGACCAGCCGGAACGAGGTGCCGCGATCGAGCTGCGCCCGCTGTGCGATCTCGGAGATCGTCAATTCCGGCAGCCGGGCATCGAAGGCCTTGAGGACAGCGAAGGCCTTGACGACGGATTGCACGAAATTCTTGGGGTTGTCCTCGGTCGCCTTGTCGTCGCGCATGGTGGATTCCGTTATCTCTTCCGTTCAGAGCGAGGAGCCGCCGCAGATCGTCAGGACCTGCCCGGTAATCGCTCCGGCTTCCGGCGAAAGCAGGAAGACTACCGCCGCCGCCACTTCCTCGGGCCGGATCAGCCGCCCGATCGGCGGCATCTTCACCGCGATGGTCGCGCGTGCAGGGTCTTCCAGCATCGGCGTCGCGGTTGCGGCCGGCGCCACGATATTCGCGGTGATGCCGCGGGGCGCGAGTTCGATCGCCCAGGAGCGGACCATACCGACCAACGCCGCCTTGGTGGCCGCATATTGGCTGCGGCCGGCGGCGCCATTCGCTGTCCGGCTGCCGATCAGCACGAGGCGACCACCTTCGCCCATGGCCGGCACGAGGATGTTGGCGAGATCCTCGGCTGCGGCGACATGGACCTGCCACATCGCGGCCTGCGCTTCCGGTTCGAGCGCGCCAAGCGTTCCCCCCCGCAGCAGCCCGGCCGCATGGATGAGGGCATCCACGCTGCCGAGCCCGCCAAGGGCCCGTTGCCGCTCCGCCGGGTCTAACAGATCGCAGGCGCGGCCCGAAAAGGCCGGATGCCCGATCCCGGCCGGCCGACGGGAGAGGCCGGTCACGCGCCAGCCCTCCGCCAGCAGGCGATGGGTGACAGCGGCGCCGATCCCGGAGCTTGCGCCCGTTACAAGGGCATGGCGCTGGCGTTCCGGCATCAGGACGGCTGGTAGTTGATGAGCTTCAGGAGTTCACCCGCACGTGCCACCTCGGACTTGATGAAGGCACGCGTCTCGTCGATGCTTTCCGCCACCGGCTCGATCAGGGTGGCGCGCAGCTTCTCGGCGGTTCCCGGGTCCTTCATGGTCGCCTGGATCATCGCGTTGACCTTCTCCTGGATCGCGCGGGGCGTGCCTTTCGGGGCCCAGACTCCATACCAGGAGTTGAACACGAAATCCGGAACGCCGCCTTCGGAGATTGTCGGCACTTCGGGCGCCAGCACGGAGCGCGTCCTGGAGGCGATGCCGAGCGCCTTGATCGTGCCGCCCTTGGCCTGCGGCAGCAGGGCGAAGGACGGGTCAATCAGCAATTGCACGGCGCCGCTCATCAGGTCCTGCAGGGCCGGGACCGTGCCGCGATAGGGCACGAGATTGATGTTCAGCCCGGCGCGGCGGAGGAAATCGACCGTCGCGAGATGCCCGGCCGAGCCGAGCGAGGAAATGGCAAAGGAGAACTCGCCCGGCTTTTCCCTCGCGGATTTCAGCAACTCGGCGAGGGTGTTTTCCGGCCGCTGCTTCGACATGACCAGCACCAGCGGGGCCACCGCCGTGCGCGAGATCGCCTCGAGATCCACCTCCGGATCGAACGTGGCGGCTTTCAGCACCTTCGGCATGACTGCCGTATTGAAGGCGCTTGCGAGGAAGGTGTAGCCGTCGGGTTCGGCGCGGATCACCTCGTTCGTGCCGATCAGGCCAGCTCCGCCGACCTTGTTCTCGGTGATCGAGGTTGCGCCCATGGTCTCCTGCAGGCGCTGGGAAACCAGCCGGCCCAGCGCATCATTCGCCGCACCGGGCGGCCAGGGGACAATCACCTTGATCGTCTTGCTCTTGTCAGGCCAGGCGGCCTGGGCCTGGGCCGCAGGCAGGCCATGGAAGGCGGCCATGCCGCCGGCCGCGCCCAACGCGGTCAGGAAATCGCGCCGTTTCATCCTCGTCGTTCCTCTCCGGTTTTCGGCCGAATACGGGTTCGGCTCTCTTCGCTGGAACCGTGCCGGCCAGCCGGATCACGGTGAAATTTGATCGGAATGCGAACATTAATTCGCATAATGAATATTCGCGCGGAAATCCCGGCGCGTCAAGCCGAGGCAGAGCGGGAGATCCGGCAACGATTGCGCTCCGGCTTTCGGAGAATTCGGGAGTTGGCAGCGAGGTCGGGCTCGGCAATGATCAGCGGATGACCCAGCGTTTCACGGCCGATTACCTCATCGAGACCGCCGGTGATCCGGCGCGCGCCGCCGAGATGATGGCGGGCGAACAATCTTCCGGCACGTTCGTTGCGGTTCCGGGCGAGACAGCGGAACTCAAGGCCCGCTTCGCGGCCCGTGTCGAGGCGCTCGAGCTTCTCGGCTCCGTGGAGAACCCCTCGCTGCCCGGGGCGGCCCCGCCGAAGCCTGGGGCGCCGCAACGCTGGCAGCAGGCGCGGGTACGCCTGTCCTGGCCGCTGGAGGTGATCGGCCCTTCGTTGCCCAACCTGGTGGCGACCGTTGCCGGCAACCTGTTCGAGCTGAGAGCCTTTTCCGGCCTCCGGCTGCTCGACATCGACCTGCCGCCGGCCTTTGCCGAGCGCTATGCCGGGCCGCGTTTTGGCATTCCGGGCACGCGGCAGCTGACGGGCGTGCAGGGCCGACCGCTGATCGGCACGATCATCAAGCCGAGCGTCGGCCTCGACCCGGACCAGACCGCCGGCTTCGTTGATGAACTCGTCACCGGCGGGATCGACTTCATCAAGGATGACGAGCTGCAATCCGACGGGCCGGCCTGTCCGTTCGAGATCCGCGTGGACCGGGTGATGTCGGTGATCGAGCGCCATGCCGACAGGACCGGCCGGCGCGCCATGTTCGCCTTCAACCTGACGGGTGAATTCGATGAGATGCGCCGCCGGCATGACCATGTTCTTGCCCGGGGCGGCACCTGCATCATGGCGAGCCTCAATTCGGTCGGGCTTGCCGGCATGATCGAACTCGGGCGTTTCAGCCAACTGCCTATCCATGGCCATCGCAACGGGTGGGGCGCGTTGACCCGCGCCCCGATGCTGGGCTGGGCCTTCCCGGCCTGGTCGAAACTCTGGCGTCTCGCGGGCGTGGATCATCTGCATGTCAATGGCTTGCAGAACAAGTTTACCGAATCGGATGAAAGCGTCATCGCCTCCGCCCGCTCGCTCGGCGAGCCGCTTTTTGCCAACCGCCCGATGGCGGCCATGCCGGTCTTCTCCTCCGGGCAGACCGTGCGACAGGCGGCGGGTACCTATGCCGCCCTTGGCTCGCCGGACCTGATCCATGCGGCCGGCGGCGGCATCCTTGCCCATCCGCATGGCATCGCCGCCGGGGTCGAGGCCTTCCGCGCCGCCTGGGATGCAGCCATGGCGGACGTGCCTGTCGAGCGCGCGGCCGAAGCGCATCCTGCGCTCGCGGCTGCACTCCGCGCCTATTCCGGGTGAGCCATGGCGCCGGTGATCACCTTCTACGGCGATGATTTCACCGGCTCCTCAGCCGTGATGGAGGTTCTGGCCTTTGCCGGCATTCCCTCGATCATGTTCCTCGACATTCCTTCTCCGGCCATGCTCGCCCGCATCGAGGGCATGGCGGCCATTGGCATTGCCGGGATCTCGCGCTCCAAGCCCCCGGAATGGATGGATGCAGAACTGCCGCGTGTTTTCGCGGCTCTGGCGCGGCTCGGCGCGCCGATCCTCCACTACAAGACCTGCTCGACCTTTGATTCCGCCCCGTATCTCGGTTCGATTGGCCGGGCCATCGAACTCGGCATGGCTGCGACCGGGGCGAGTTTCGTGCCACTGGTTGTCGGCGCGCCAGCCATCGGCCGCTACCAGATGTTCGGCAATCTCTTCGCGGCGCTTGACGGCGTCGGCTACCGGCTGGACCGGCACCCCGTCATGGCGCGTCATCCGGCCACGCCGATGCACGAGGCTGATCTCTGCCGCCATCTCGAAGGCCAGACCGCCTTGCCCTCGGCTGTGGTCGACTGGCGCGCGCTCATGGCGGGGCAGGGGGCAGATGCCCTCCGCGCTGCCCGGGCCGATGGTGCGCGCATCATCGCGCTGGATCTGTTCGACGAGCCGACGCTCGAGCGCGTCGGCGCGATCCTGTGGGAGGAAGCCCGGCAGGCTCCCCTCTATGCGGTTGGCAGCCAGGGCATCGAATATGCGCTGGTCGCACATTTCCGGCAGACCGGACGCCTGCCGCGAGCCATACCGCCGGCTTCGTTCGGCCCGGCCGAGCCCTTGCTCGTGGTCTCGGGGTCCTGCTCCGAAACCACCGCCCGGCAGATCGCCGCGGCCGGCGGCGCAGGGTTCCGCCTGCTGCTTCTCGATGCTGCTCGTGCAGTCGATCCGGAGGGGTGGCCTGCCGAACTCGCCCGGATCGAGCAGGCCATGCTCGAAACGCTTGCATCCGGCACCAGCCTTGTCGTCGCCACGGCACGCGGCCCGGCTGATCCTGCCATCGCCCGCTTCCGCGAGCGGCTCGAAACCTCCGGCGTGCCGCCCGGCCCGGTCCATGACCGGATCGGGCAGGGGCTGGGGCGGCTGGTCCGCACTGCGCGGCTGAAGACGGGCCTGAGCCGCGCCATCTTTGCCGGCGGCGATACGTCCGGCCATGCGATGCTGGCGCTTGGCGCCGAAGCGCTTGAGCCGCTGGCGCCCCTGGCCGCCGGCGCGCCGCTCCTTCGCGTCCGGTCGACGGACCCGGTGATCGATGGGCTTGAAGTGGCCCTCAAGGGCGGCCAGATGGGCGATGAGACGGTTTTCGTCCGGGCAGCAAGGGGCAGAGCCCAAGCCTGAAGGCCTCTCCTTGTCGCCTCAGCTGCGCATGGTCTCGGTTTGCCCGCCATCGACCGGCAGCGCCACGCCGGTAATGAAGCGCGACTCGTCGGATGCGAGGAACAGCGCTGCCGCGGCAATATCATAGGCCGTGCCCATCTTGCCCATCGGCACGGCCTGGTTGCGTTTGGCGATGACTTCTTCGACAGAGCCGAAGGACCCGGCGATCTGCTTGTAGACCAGTGGCGTGTTCATCATGCCCGGCAGGATCGCATTGGCGCGGATGTTCTGCGCGGCATGGTGCAGGGCGATGGCCTTGGTGGCCTGGATCACGGCGGCCTTGGCGGCGGAATAGATGAAATATGGATAGCCGGTCCACCGGATCCCGGCGATCGAGGCAATGTTCACGAAAACACCGTGTCCCTGCGCGAGGAAACGCGGCAGCATCACCTTCGCGCTGCGCCAGACCGGGCCGAGATTGAGGTCGATCCCGCGCTGGAAGTCATCCTCGGTAAGCTCATGAGCGCCACCGGGAACCACCATCCCGACATTGTTATGCACCACGTCGATATGCCCGAACTGCGCGATCGTCGCTGTCACGGCCTGTTCGATCGAGTCCAGCCGGGTCACGTCTGCAGCAAGTGCGATGGCTTCGCCGCCTTCCGCCGCGATCAGCCCGACCGTCTCTTGCGCGGCCTCGATCTGGATGTCGATACAGGCGACCCGTGCACCTTCGCGGGCATAGAGCACGGCCGCTGCCTTGCCATTGCCCCAGCCGGGCCCCGAGGAGCCGGCGCCGAAGACGATCACCGTTTTTCCGGCCATGCGGGATCCGGCGCGGTAGGGCGGCATCGGGTTCGGGGGAATATGCGTCATGGCGTGGCTCCCTTCATTCGGGCCGACCGGAATTCCCGTCGGGCCGGCATCGGGACTGCCGGAAACCTCCGGGAAGCCGGAAGGACGAGCCGATGGTCCATCATATGAACCACTTTGACTCAGTTTTCGTTTGTCTTATTCTCCTCGCTACAATAGCGTCGGAAGTCAATGAGAATTGACTGGATCAGTATTCCATCATGTGGACCCAGGGGGATGGAATCGTGACGGCTTTGGACCCCGCCGAGGCCTCGGGGGCCCAGAGCGCGATCCGGACATTGCGCCTGCTCCGGCTGCTGGGCGATGCAGGCACGGAGGGGGCATCGCTGGCGGCTCTGGTGCGTCTGTCGGGCCTGTCGAAGCCGACCTGCCGCCGCCTGCTGATCGCGCTGATCGAAGAAGGCATGGCAGTGCAGGATCCGGCCACGAGGCTCTATTTCCTCGGCCGCGAGATCTACCTGCTTGGCATGGTCGCGGCAGATCGCTACGGCATCCATCGCGTTGCGCTCGACAGTGTCACCCGCCTCGCCCAGCGAACCGGCGACGCGGCTTTCCTGCAGGTGCGCCACGGGGAAGAGGTGGTCTGCCTCGCGCGGGAGGATGGAACCTTCCCCCTGCGCTCGCATGTGCTGAAAGCGGGGGACAGGCATCTGCTCGGCGCGGGCGCCGGGCCGCTGGCCATCCTCGCTTCCCTGCCGGAAGCCGAGGCCCAATCCTATCTTGCCAACCATGCGCGGCCGCTGGCGGAACGCTATCCCGCGCTCGGGCCGCTTCTGCCCGGCCTTGTCCGCGAAACACGCGAGCGGGGCTACAGCCTCAACCGCGGCATTCTCTTTCCCGGCTCCTGGGGCATGGCCGTGGCCATTCGTGGCCCCTCGGGTCGGATCGAAGCCTGCCTCTCCCTCGCCGCTGTGGAAAGCCGCATGCAGCCGGACCGCGAGCCCGAACTGGCTGCCCTGCTCGCCGGGGAGGTTCGGCTTGTCGAGCAGCGCCTCGCGCGGGAACCGGGCTCGCCCATCGCGCTGACGAGCCCGCCCCGCCGGAAAACTACGCCATGAGGGAGCACCACGCCATGAGCCGGAATGCCCGCGCGCGGGCTGCCTCTTTCGACCCTGTCACGATTGTGGAGTGCCTGACATGACACCTGAAGGCCCGAAAGGCGGTCTTCCCCGCTGCTCGAACCGGGTGATGAACCTTGCGCATATGCTGCGCCAGAATGCCCGCCGCTTTCCCGCCTTGCCAGGCTTTATCTGGGGCGAGCAGAGCTGGAACTGGCTCGAGGTCGAGTGCGAGGTCCATGCGCTGGCGGCAGCCTTGCAGGCGCGGGGTCTTGGCAAGGGAGACAGGCTGCTCGTGCATTCGAAGAACACCGCGCAGATGTTCTTCTCGCTCTTCGCCGCTTTCCGGCTCGGCGCGGTCTGGGTGCCGACCAATTTCCGCCTGATGCCTGAGGAGGTGATCTATCTTGCCGATTTCTCGGGCGCGAAGGGCTTCCTTTGCCATGGCGATTTCCCCGACCATGCTTCGGCGGTCGAGAAGAACGTCCCCGGCATCGAGTTCATCTGGCGGATGGACGAGCAATCAAGGCCCGACACCTTCGGCGAGGCGGATGTCTCTGCCCGCATGGATGCGTTCCGCGGCCAGACCGTGCCGGATGTGCAGGTCGAGCATGATGATCCGTGCTGGTATTTCTTCACCTCCGGCACGACCGGGCGTTCCAAGGCGGCAGTGCTGACGCATGGCCAGATGGCCTTCGTCATCACCAACCACCTCTGTGATCTGCTGCCCGGTACGACAGAGGCGGATGCGTCTCTGGTCGTGGCGCCGCTCAGCCATGGCGCGGGCGTCCACCAGCTCAACGTTGTTGCGCGCGGCGCGCCGACCATCCTCCTTCCGACCGAGAAATTCGATGTCGAGGAAGCCTGGCGTCTGGTGGAGCGCTACCGTGTGACGAACATGTTCACGGTGCCGACCATCCTGAAGCTGCTGGTCGAGCACCCGGCCGTCGACCGTTTCGACCATTCCTCGCTGCGTTCGGTCATCTATGCCGGCGCGCCGATGTATCGCGAGGACCAGAAATTCGCGCTGAAGAAGCTCGGCAAGGTCATCACCCAGTATTTCGGCCTTGGCGAGGTGACCGGCAACATCACCGTTCTGCCGCCCGCCCAGCATGATCCGGACGATCAGGCCAACACGAAATTCGGTACCTGCGGCTTCGAGCGGACCGGAATGCAGGTCTCGATCCAGAACGATGCCGGAGAGGAACTGAAGCCTTTCGAGACCGGCGAGATCTGCGTGATCGGGCCGGCGGTTTTCGCGGGCTACTACAACAACCCGGAGGCGAATGCGAAAGCCTTCCGCAATGGCTGGTTCCGGACCGGCGATCTCGGCCATATGGACGAGCAGGGCTTCGTCTACATCACAGGCCGGGCCTCGGACATGTATATTTCCGGCGGCTCGAACATCTATCCCCGCGAGGTCGAGGAGAAGATCCTCACCCATCCGGCGATTGTGGAAGTGGCGGTGCTGGGCGTGCCGGACAAGCTCTGGGGCGAGGTCGGCGTCGCCGTCTGCGTAGCGCGGGAGCCGGTCGACGAGGCCGCGCTTGCCGCGTTCCTCGGCCCAAAGATCCCGCGTTACAAGATGCCGAAGCGCTTCTTCTTCTGGGAGGCCCTGCCGAAATCCGGCTATGGCAAGGTGCCCAAACGCCTTGTAAAGGACGAGTTGATCGCCCGCGGCCTCGTGACCGAAGACGGGCTGGCCTGACATGGCGCGCCCCGCCTTCATCAGCCAGCCTGGCCCGCCGCAGATGCCGCGCATCCTTGCCGTCGAAGGCAGGGGCCGCGCCTTCCGCATGGCGATGAAGGCCGGTATGCCACTCCTGGAGGCCACCCGGCAGGGCTTCGCGGCAGAAGGCTTTGCCAGCGGCACGCTCAATCTCGGCGCATTGGCGCTCGGGCCCTTCGCCTATGTCATGCCGGCCCTGAGCGTCGACGGGAAGAACGCCGCCTTCTATTCCGGAACCTTCCGCCCTGCCGGAATCAGTCGGCTCGAGGCGGGGGCGCTGACCTTCGGCTGGCGTGACAGCCAGCCCTTCTTCCATTGCCACGCCCTCTGGCGCGAGGCGGACGGGCACCGCACCGGCGGGCATATCCTGCCGGAAGAGGCCATCCTCGCCGAGGATGCGGAGGTCGAGGCCTTTGGGATTGACGGCGCGCGCTTCGAGGGCAACCCGGATCCCGAGACCAATTTCAAGCTGTTCGGCCCGGTTCCCGCTGCGCCAACCGGCGCCCGGACCGACCGCCGCGCCTTCGCCGTGCGGCTTCGGCCGAACCAGTGCTTCCATGCCGCGCTCGAAACGCTGGTTCGCGAGAAGGGCCTCGCCTCCGCGCGGATCCATGGCGGCGTCGGCTCGCTGATCGGCTCTGCCTTCGAGAATGGGCTGGAGACCGAGCCTTTCGCGACCGAGGTGTTCATCGGGAAGGGGTTTGTCCGGCCTGATGATGCGGGCTTCCGTGCCGAAATCGATGCCGGACTTGTGGATTACACCGGCGGCCTTGCCGAAGGGCGCCTGAAACGCGGCGCCAACCCGGTGCTGATGACCTTCGAACTGATCGTGGCAGAAGCCTGAGGATTGACCATGACCCCGACTCCTTTGAAAACCGCGCTCGTTACCGGCGCTGCCCGTGGCATCGGCCTTGCCGCCGCCGAACGCTTCCTCGCCGAGGGCTGGGCCGTGGCGATGCTCGACAGCAACCACGAGACGCTGGCCGCCGCCGTGAAGGCCCTCGATCGGCCTGACCGCGTGCTGGAACTGCCGCTCGATGTCTCGAAACCGGCCGATGCCACCAAGGCCGCCGAGGCCATGCGTTCCCGGTTCGGCCGGATCGATGCGCTGGTCAACAATGCCGGCATCGCGCATTTCGGCATGGCGATCGATACGCCGCTGGAGGTCTGGAACGAGATCATGTCGGTCAATCTGACGGGCCCCTTCATCATGACGCAGGCCCTGTTCCCGCTGATGCGCGAGACCGGCGGTGCCATCGTCAACATCACCTCGATCTCGGGGCTTCGGGCTTCCACCCTGCGCGTGGCCTATGGCACGTCGAAAGCGGGTCTCGCCCATCTTACGCGGCAGCTCGCGGTCGAACTTGCGAGCTACGGCATCCGCGTCAATGCGGTCGCGCCCGGCCCGGTGGATACCGCCATGGCGAAGAAGGTCCATTCGCCGGAAATCCGCAAGGATTACCACGATGCCATGCCGCTGAACCGCTACGGGCTGCCCGAGGAACTGGCGGATGCGATCTTCTATCTCTGCTCGCCGGGTTCGAGCTACATCACGGGCCAGGTGCTTGCCGTGGATGGCGGCTTCGACGCCGCCGGGATCGGCCTGCCGACATTGCGCCGCGATCTTGGAAACGGATGAGCCTTGGCTCCCCGTGCCTACATCTCGGCGCCGGCCTTGCGCCGTTCCAGCGCCGAGACGAGATGGAAGCCGATGGTGCGGAACGGTTCCGGCGCAATACGGTTGGCGCTCCCATACACAGCCCGCAGCGCCTCCTGCGGGTCGCCGGTGACGATCATCTCCGCCAGCCTCTTGCCGAGCACCGTCCCCTTCACAAGGCCCGAGCCGTTGCAGCCTGCCGAGCCATGGAGGCCCGGTTCGAGCAGCCCCCAGCGCGGCGAGCCATTCATCGTCAGCGCAGTGGTGCCGCCCCAGACATGTTCCAGCGTCACATGGCGGAGTTCGGGATAGCGGCGGTGGAAGCAACCCGTCAGCGCTTCCCGCGCCCGGGCCGGCGCGATCGGCTTCTCGTAGGCATAGAGCGAGCGCACCATCATCCGGTCGGCCCCGATCCGGCGGACCGTCGTGCCCAGCCGATGAGCAGGCAGCAGCCCCCAGGCCGGAATGCCCAGCCGCGCGGCATCCTCCGGCGCCATGGCTTCGGTGATCCCGGCATAGGTGTAGATGGTCACCAGCCCGTCGCGCCAGAAGCCGAAATGCTTGATCGCGGCATTGGTAGCAAGGATCACGATATCGGCCTCGATCTCGGCCTTTGCCGTCCGAAGCCGCCGGGGCGAGCCCGCCTCGACGCCAAGAACGGGGCTGTTCTCGAAAAGACGGATCGCGGGCGGCAGGGTATCGGCGAGGCCGCGGATGAGGGCCGCCGGCTGGAGCAGGTAGCCCTCCTCGGTGCGGATGCCGCAGCGATAGTATTCGCTCCCGATCAGGCGGTGCATGCCCTCCGCATCGAGGAATTCATGGGCGAAACCGTGGCTGCGTGCCCCCTCGGCCATGGCGCGGATTTTGGTGGCCCCGAGTTCCGTTGCCGCGCCGGTGATCCGGCCGGTCCGTTCAAGTTCGCAGGAAAAGCCGCCCTTTTCCATTGCCTCGAGCAGGTAGGCGAAACCCTCGCCGGCGAATTCGTTGAGCTTTTCCGCCCGCTCCATCTGCGTGGTCGAGAGGCCGATCTTCGAATCGCGCGGGTTGGCGAAGCCGGAATTCCGCCCCGACGAGCCTTCACCGATCTCGGTTCCCTCCAGCACGACGATCGCGGCAGAAGGGTCCAGCTCATGCAGCCGCCGCGCCGCCGCCAGCCCGGTATAGCCCGCGCCGACAATGGCATAGCGTGCCCGGATCCGGCCCTCGGCCGGCGGACGAGGCTGGCGCGCCGGCAACATCCGGTTCCAGCCGCAGGGATCGCGGTAGTCGGGGAGGGGAGACAGCGGCATGGGCACTCCGGCGGGCAGGCATGTGAGGGCAGGCAGGTGAGGGCAGGCCCCTCGGCAAAAGCGGCCCGGATCATGCAAGGATGCAAATATTCCTGATGACGGGCAGCATCCATACGATAAGCTGGCTTGCCGCATGCAGCATACATCGCTGCGCTGGAGGGTGAAGTGCCGATTACGATGGATCCGTTCGATCCCACGCCGGACATGCCGGCCTCGGTGGATATCGTCATCATCGGCGGCGGGATCATCGGCATTTCGACTGCGCTCTTCCTTGCCGAACGTGGCATCTCCGTCGCCGTTTGCGAAAAGGGCCGGGTCGGCCATGAGCAATCCGGCCGCAACTGGGGCTGGGTCCGCGTCATGGGCCGTGAGATCAGCGAAATCCCGATGGCGCTGGAATCACAGCGGATCTGGGAAGGGCTCGACAGGCGCGTCGGCGCCGATCTCGGCTTCACCCGCAGCGGCATCGTCTATGTCGCCGATACGCCGGACGGCGTCCGCAAGCACGAGGAATGGCTGGAACAGGCACGGCCCTTCCAGCTTGGCTCGCGCATGCTTTCGTCGGGCGAGATCGAACAGGTCCTGCCGGGCTCCGCACGGCGTTATGCCGGGGCGATTTTTACGGCGAATGATTGCCGGGCCGAGCCGCAGAAGGCCGTGCCCGCCATTGCCCGCCGCGTGCGCGAACTGGGCGGCCGCGTGCTGGAGGGCTGCGCCGTGCGCGGGCTCGACATGGCGGCCGGGCGCGTCAGCGGCGTCATCACCGAGAAGGGCGTCATCGCCTGCCAGCGCGTTGTGCTGTCGGGAGGGGCGTGGTCGCGGCTCTTCCTCGGCAATCTCGGCATCGATTTCCCACAATTGAAGATTCTCGGCTCGGTCCTGCGGACAACCCCGATGGATGGCCCGCCGACCCATGCCGTCGGCGCTTCCGATTATGCCTTCCGCAAGCGGGCGGATGGCGGCTACACGATCGCCCATCGCGGCGCCAGCCTCGCGCAGATCGTGCCGGACAGCTTCCGGCTCTTCTTCGATTTCTTCCCCGCCTTGATCAAGCAGCGGCATGAATTGCGGGTCCGTCTCGACGGGCGTTTCCTCACCGAATGGCAGATGCCGCGCCGTTGGGGCATGGACCAGACCAGCCCGTTCGAGCAGGTGCGCATTCTTGATCCCAAGCCTGACGAGGCCATCCTCGCCGAGGCGCAGCGCAACCTCGTTGCGGCCTTCCCGGCCTTTCGCGACATGAAAGTCGCTTCCAGCTGGGGCGGCCTGATCGACGCCATGCCCGATGCGGTGCCGGCCATCGGTGAAGTGCCGAAAATGCCGGGCTTCTTCATCGCCACCGGCTTTTCCGGCCATGGCTTCGGCATCGGACCGGGCGCGGGGCGCATGATCGCCGACCTTGTTTCCGGCGGGCGGCCGGCCGTGGACATGACGCCCTTCCGCCTTGACCGGTTCGACCGGCTCCGCCGCAGCGTAGCAGCCTGACCATGCCGGATATCATCGTCATCGGCGGGGGGATCACGGGGCTGGCAACGGCTTGCGCCCTTGCCGGGGACGGGCTCGGCGTGAGCCTGCTCGAGGCTCGCCATCTCGGCGCGATGGCCTCGACCTGGACGCTCGGTGGCGTTCGGCAATCCGGCCGCGACCCGGCGGAGCTACCGCTTGCCCGCGCCGCCGTGGCGCAATGGGCGGAATGGCACGAGGCGCTGGGCGCGGAGACCGGCTATCGCCGGCGCGGCAATCTTCGCCTGGCACGCAATGCGGAGGAGGCGGAAGCCATCCGCACCATGGTCGCCGCGCAGCGCGCGCTTGGTCTGAACCTCGAATTTCTGGAAGACATCAAGGCGATCCGGGCTATCGCCCCGGCAATCGGCGACAGCGTGGTTGCTGCCTCCTTCTGCCCGGATGATGGCCATGCCGATCCGGACATGACCCTTGCCGCTCTGGCTGGCTGCGCCCGCCGGCGGGGTGTGATCCTGCAGGAGCGGATGCCCGCGCTCCGCCTGCTGGTCGAGGCGGGCCGGATCATCGGTGTCGAGACGCCGGGCGGACGCCTCCATGCCGATCGCGTGATCGTGGCCTGCGGGCTGCATTCAGCCAGCCTGCTGGAGCCGCTGGGCCTTGCGCTCCCCATGGTGGCCAAACGCGTCTGCGTGCTGCAGACGACATCGCAGCCGCCATCCTTCGAGCAGGTTTTTGGCGTCGCCAACGCTGATTGCGCGGGCCGGCAGGAAATCGATGGCCGGTTCCGCGTGACAACCGGTATCGGTGACTGGCAAGGCGACCCCGCGCGATGGACCGAAGCGGCCTTGCGGCCCTCCTTCGCCGATGCCGGCGCACTGATTGCCCGAACCACGGCCATCCTGCCGCTTCTGGCGGCGTCAGGCCTCGAACGCGTCTGGGGCGGGCTGATCGATCTCACACCCGATGCGCTTCCGGTTTTCGATGCGCCCGCCGATTGGCCGGGCCTGGTGATCGGCGCCGGGTTCTCCGGCCATGGTTTCGGCATCGGCCCCGTCAGTGGCCAGATCCTGCGGGCGCTGGCTCTTGGCGAAACATCACCGTTCGACCTCGCGCCTTTCCGCCTCGGCCGCTTTGACCCCGCTGCGGCCCGGGCGCCGCTGACCCTGCACGGGTAAGCGCGATGCTGGCTCCGGATAACCGCGTGATCCTTGTTTCCGGTGCCTCTCGCGGCATCGGCCGGGCCATTGCGGAGCATCTGCTCGAACTCGGCTATCGCCTTGGTCTCGGCCTGCGGGATCCCGCACGCCTGTCCGGGCCCCTGGCCGATGCGCCGACGGACCGCGTCCATCGTGCGCGCTTCGATGCGGAGGACCTCGCCACCCATCACGCCTGGATCGCGGCCGCTGCTCGGCATTTCGGGCGGATCGACGGCCTCGTCAATAATGCCGGCATCCACCACGCCATGACCTTGCGCGAGCCTGACTTCGATGCACTCGACCGGCTCTGGTCCGTCAATTGCAAGGCTCCGCTCAACCTTATCCATGGCGTCTTGCCGTATCTCGAGGCCTCCGGGGCCGGACGGATCGTCAATATCGCCTCCCTGTCGGGCAAACGCGTGCGGAACGATGCCGTGGCCTACAACATGACCAAGCATGCGATGATCGCGCTGAACCATGCCGCGCGTCGCATCGCCTGGGACCGGGGCGTGCGCTCCACGGCGATCTGCCCGTCTTTCGTGCGGACCGATATGACAACGGGCGCCGCCTTTCCCGCCGACCAGATGACCGATCCGGCCGATCTCGCCCGGATCGTGGGCACCGTCCTCGCCTTGCCGAACAACGCGGTGATGGCGGAAGTCCTTGTGAATTGCCGCCTTGAGGATACGCTGTAGCTCATGGCGGCGGCAGACCGCGACCAAACAGGAGGAACGGATGAGAATGTCATGGATGGCGGGGGGCGCATTGGCGGCCCTGCTCGCAACGGGCCCGGCCCTCGCGCAGAAGACCACGCTGGTCATCGGGATGCAGACGCAGGATGCGGGCGTGCTCGATCCGCATATCAATTCCGGCACGCCAGGCAAGGCGCTGCTGAACTGGATGTTCAATGGTCTCGTCCGGATCAAGCCGGGTCAGGCCTCGCCCGACCAGATCGAGCCGGACATCGCGGAAAGCTGGACCTCCTCCGCCGATGGCAAGGAATGGACCTTCAAGCTGCGCCAGGGCGTCCAATGCCACCATGATCTCGGTGAATTCACGGCGGAAGATGCGGTCTTCTCGCTCCAGCGTGCGGGCAGCAAGGACAGTTCGGCCTTCTCGTCCGATTATTCCGCCTTCGACAAGGTCGAGGCTGTCGACAAGTATACCGTCAGGATCACGCTGAAGACGCCGATCCCGAGCCTGCTCGGCCAGGTCATGAATTATCATGGCGGCAACATGGTCTGCAAAAAGGCCGTCGACACGCTCGGCAAGGATGGCTTTGCCCGCAAGCCTGCCGGGACGGGCCCGTTCGTCTTCGCCGAATACGTGCCGCAGCAATATGTAAAGCTGGTCGCGAACCCGAAATATTTCCGCGGCGAACCGAAGATCAAGGAAATCATCTACCGCTTCATCCCCTCTGACGCAGCGCGTGACCTTGCGCTGCAGGCGGGCGAGATCGACATGATGATCGGCCGGCAGGAACAGGCCTGGGTCGACCGGACCAACAAGATTCCCGGCCTGAAGGTCATCGCCTTCGGCCCGGCGGAAATGTCGGTGATCCACCTCAACATGACGCAGCCGCCGCTGGACAACATCAAGGTCCGTCAGGCCATCGCCCATGCGATCGACCGCGCCGGCATCCAGCAGTTCCGCGGCCCTGCCATCTCGCGCCAGGCCGTGTCGGTGGTCCCGTCGGGCTATTTCGGCACGCACGAGACCGCGCCGCTCCTGCCGCATAACCTCGCCCGGGCGAAGCAGCTCCTCACGGAAGCCGGCTTCCCGAACGGGGTCACGATCAAGGCGATCCACACCACGCTGCCGGGCATGATGGGCTTCATCGAGGCGACGCAGGCCCAGCTCAAGCGGGCGGGCATCACGCTCGACATCACCCCTGTCGAACATCCGACCTTCCACCAGCAGATCCGCCAGGATCTCTCGCAGCTTGTCCATTTCCAGGCAGCGCGGTTCCCGATCGCGGATGTTTACCTGACGCAGTTCTTCCATTCGCGGTCGATCGTGAAGACGCCGACGGCGGTGACGAACTTCTCGCATTGCAAGGTCGCCGATGCCGAGATCGATGCCGCGCGCACCGAGCAGGACAAGGCCAAGCAGGTTGCGCTGTGGAAGACCGCGCAGGAGAAGATCATCAACGAGGTCTGTGCCGTGCCGGTCAACGAGATGCTGATGCTCTGGGCGTTCAAGGACAGCCTCGATCTCGGCTACGAGCTGAAGGGTTCGCTCAATCTCGGACCGCCCATCACCGAACAGACCCGCTTCACGAAGTAAGGCCAGAGGAGGGCGGGCTTCGGTCCGCCCTCCGGCTTCGCCATGGGTGCTTTTCTCGTCAAACGGATGCTCTTCGCGGTGGTCACGCTTTTTGCGGTGCTCACCCTCGTCTTCATCGTGGTCCGGATCGTCCCGGGGGATCCTGCACAGGTCATTCTCGGTGATCAGGCCGATGCCACCGCCATCGCGGCGCTGCAGCAGCGCCTCGGTCTCGACCGGCCGATCTGGGAGCAATATGTCAGCTTCCTCTCGGGCGCGCTCCGAGGCGACTGGGGCGTCTCGCTCGTCACCGGGCGGCCGGTCATCCGCGAGATTCTCGATGTCCTGCCCTGGACGCTCGAACTCACCGCCGTCTCGATGGTGCTCGGCACCGGCATCGGCGTGCCGCTCGGCGTCTGGGCGGCGATCAACCGCAACCGCATGCCGGATTACGTCACCCGGATCGGCTCGCTGATCGGGCTGTCCTTCCCGCCTTTTGTCTCGGCCATCCTGCTGCTGATCATCTTCTCGCTGGCGCTGCGCTGGTTCCCCGTCATCAGCGGCAACCGCGCCACGCCCTGGGCCTGGTTCCAGTCGATCATGCTGCCGGCGCTCAATCTCGGCCTGATCATGGCCGCCTATATCACCCGCGTCACCCGCTCCGCGATGCTGGAGGTGATGCAGGAGGATTATGTCCGCACCGCCCGCGCCAAGGGCGTGCCCTGGACCGTCATCGTCTGGCGCCATGCCCTCCGCAACGCGCTGATCCCGATCGTCACGATTGTCGGGCTCTATCTCGGCATCCTGATCGGCAATTCGGTGCTGACCGAGATCGTCTTCAACCGCCCCGGACTTGGCAAGCTGATCATCGGCGCGCTCAACCAGCGGGATTACATGATGCTGCAGGGCATGATGGTCATCTACACGCTGATCGTCGTGGTGGTGAATGTCCTGACCGATCTCACCTATGCGCTGGTCGATCCGAGGGTGAAACTGTCATGAGCCTCTCCGTCCACAATGCCCTTCCGGCCGCCCCGCGGCGCTGGCCCTGGTTGCACAGCACGGTCAAGGCCTTCAACGCCAACAAGACCTCCTGGCTCGGCCTCGTCATCTTCCTTCTCGTGACGTTGCTCGCGCTGCTGGCCCCGTGGATCTCCCCGCATGATCCGCTGGAACAGAATGTCTTCGCCAAGCTGAGGGCACCCTTCGAGAACTATTATCTCGGCACCGACTATTACGGCCGCGACATCCTCTCCCGGCTGCTCTACGGCGCGCAGATCTCGCTCGTCATCGGCATTGCATCCACCGTGCTGGCGCTCGTCCTCGGTTCGATCATCGGGATCCTTGCCGGCTGGTATGGTGGCCGCTTCGACATCATCATCATGCAGACGATGGATATGCTGCTGGCCTTCCCGTCGCTGATCCTCGGGCTGATCCTCGTCGCCATGCTCGGCCCGTCGATGACGAACATCATCCTCGCCATCGCGCTGACCTCGATCCCGTCCTTCGCCCGCATCGCCCGCGCGCCGACCATCTCGGTCAAGCAGCGCGAATTCATCGATGCCGGGAGGGCTCTCGGCTTTTCGGATACGCGGCTGATGGCCGGGCATATCCTGCCCAACATCTTCCCGGAAATCCTCGTCATGGGGTCGATGTGGCTCGCCAATGCCATTCGCACCGAAGCCTCGCTCGCCTTTATCGGGCTGGGCGTGAAGCCGCCCATCCCCACCTGGGGCGGCATGATCCGCGAGGGCTTCGAGAATATCCTCGACAGCTACTGGCTGGTTCTCTCGCCCAGCATTGCCATCCTCGTCGTCGTCTTCGGCCTCAACATCCTCGGTGACGGACTGCGTGATGCCATCGATCCCAAGCTGAAGGGCGAGCGATGAGCACGCCGCTTCTTTCCGTCCGCAATCTCCGGACATCCTTCCGCGTCGGCGGGGAATGGCGCAGCGCGGTGGATGATGTCTCCTTTGATGTTGCCGCCGGCGAGACCGTGGCGATCGTCGGCGAATCCGGCTCCGGCAAGAGCGTCAGCGCGCTGTCGATCATGCGGCTCATCTCGGCCATCAACGGCAAGGTCGAGGGCGAGGTCCGGCTGGAAGGCCGTGATCTCGTCAGCCTGCCCGAGGACGAGATGCGCAAGATCCGCGGCAATGCCATGTCGATGATCTTCCAGGAGCCGATGACAAGCCTGAACCCGGTCCTCACGGTCGGCCAGCAGATCGGAGAGGCCCTGCGCTACCATCGCGGGATGACCGCACGCGAGGCGGAGGTCGAAGCCATCCGCATTCTCGAACGTGTTCGCATTCCCGCCGCGCGGGAAAGGTTCAGCGAATATCCGCACCGGCTCTCAGGCGGCATGCGCCAGCGCGTCATGATCGCTATGGCTTTGGCCTGCAAACCCCGGCTTCTCATTGCCGACGAGCCGACCACGGCGCTCGATGTAACGATCCAGGCGCAGATCCTCGACCTGATCAAGCACCTTCAGGAAGAGGAGGGGATGGCCGTCCTCTTCATCACCCATGACATGGCCGTTGTGGCGGAGATCGCCGACCGCGTGGTGGTGATGTGGAAGGGCAAGAAGCTCGAGGACGAGCCCGCCGGCACCATCTTCCGGGAGCCGAAGAACGGCTACACCAAGGCATTGCTGGCCGCCGTGCCGAAACTCGGCGAGATGCTGGCCCATCCGCGCCCCCTCCGTTTTCCGGTGATCGACCCGGGCAGCGGCACGATCGAGGTTCCCGCCTCGCTGGTGCCCGATACGGTCAAGGTTGCCGAGCCTCCGCTTCTTGCCGTCGAAGGGCTGACCACGCGCTTCCCGATCCATGGCGGGCTGCTCGGCCGCCTGCGCGGGCGCGTCCATGCAGTGGAGAATGTGTCTTTCGCGCTTCGGAAGGGCGAGACTCTTGCGCTGGTTGGTGAATCCGGCTGTGGCAAGTCGACGACCGGCCGTTCCATCCTGCGCCTCGTGGAGCCAACCGGCGGCAAGGTCACGTTCGATGGCAGTGACGTCTCCTCCGTTTCTCCTGCCGGCCTGCAGCTTCTGCGGCGCCGGATGCAGATGATCTTCCAGGATCCCTTTGCCAGCCTCAATCCGCGCAAGACGATCGGCGCGGCCATTGCCGAGCCGCTGATCGTGCATGGCGTGGCTGACAGGAAGGGCGCGGCGGAACGCACGGCGGCCCTGCTCAAACGCGTCGGACTGATGCCCGAAATGGCTGGCCGCTATCCGCATGAATTCTCGGGCGGGCAGCGCCAGCGCATCGCCATCGCCAGGGCTCTCGCGCTCAATCCGGAACTGGTTGTGGCCGACGAGGCTGTTTCCGCGTTGGATGTCTCGGTCAAGGCGCAGGTGCTGAACCTGATGCTCGACCTGCAGGAGGAACTCGGCCTCGCCTATCTCTTCATCAGCCATGACATGGCTGTGGTCGAGCGCGTCAGCCACCGGATCGCGGTGATGTATCTCGGCGAAATCGTGGAGATCGGTGCCCGTGCCGACGTGCTGCGCAACCCGACCCATCCCTACACGCAGAAGCTGCTCTCTGCCGTTCCTGTGCCGGATCCGGCCCGGCGGAAGAAGCGCGGCGCGCTTGCGGTCGATGAATTGCCGAGCCCGATCCGGCCGGCCCGGTGGATTGCTCCGGCCTCGACCCTGCAGGAGGTCGGGCCCGGGCATTTCGTGCGTGTCGCCTTGTCCTGAGGCTGCCGGCTCCGGTCGGCATCGATCACGAAAAAGTGGGCGGATGCGGCGTCACAACCGCGTGACAACCGGCGCACCTTGGATAGTCTCGAACCATTCCAGAAAACAGCTTCCGGGGAGGTCTCGATGGCCAGCTTGAATGTCAACGGACGCGTTGTCGAGATCGACGCGCATCCGGATACGCCGCTGCTTTGGGCCCTGCGCGAGCAGGCCGGGCTGACCGGCACGAAATACGGCTGCGGTATCGCCCAATGCGGCGCCTGCACGGTCCATATCGATGGTGAGCCCGTCCGCTCCTGCTCGATCACGCTGGGCTCCGTGACCGCGACCCAGAAGATCGTCACGATCGAGGGCCTTTCGCCGGATATCAGCCACCCCATCCAGAAGGCGTGGCTTGAACTCGATGTTCCCCAATGCGGCTATTGCCAGTCCGGCATGATCATGGCGGCGGCGGCGCTTCTCGCGAAGAAGCCGAAGCCCACCGATGTCGATATCGACGAGGCGATGACCAATATCTGCCGCTGCGGCACCTATAATCGCGTGCGGGCGGGCATCAAGCTCGCCGCCGGCATCTGAGGGAGAGGCGACCATGGCTGACAATGCTGTTCTTTCCCGCCGCTCGCTCCTGAAGGGCTCCGCCGCGGCGGCCGGCGCCTTCACTTTGGGCTTCTCCATCCCCTTCACCGAGGCGCAGGCCCAGAACGCCACGCCGGAAGTCAACGCGTGGGTCGTGATCCACCCGGATGACCGGATCGTCGTGCGCATCGCCCGCTCGGAAATGGGGCAGGGCACGCTGACCGGCCTGGCCCAGCTGGTGGCCGAGGAACTCGAGGCCGACTGGTCGAAGGTGAGCTGGGAATACCCGACCCCGGGCGAAAACCTGCGCCGCAACCGCATTTGGCGCAATTTCTCGACCGGCGGTTCGCGCGGGATCCGCGAAAGCCATCAATATGTCCGCGAGGGCGGCGCTGCGGCCCGGATCATGCTGGTCCAGGCCGCGGCGAAGGAATGGGGCGTGCCCGAGGGCGAATGCCGCGCGGCGAAAAGCGTCATCACCCACACGCCCTCCGGCCGGACCGTCACTTATGGCAAGGTGGCTGCTGCCGCCGCGAAGCTTGAGGTGCCGAAAGAGGTCAAGCTCAAGCCTGCCAGCGAATGGACCATTGCCGGCAAGTCGGTGAAGCGGCTCGACACGGTCGACAAGCTCAACGGCAAGCAGGTCTATGGCGCCGACATCAAGCTGCCGGGGATGCTCAACGCGGCGATCAAGGCCTGCCCGGTTTTCGGCGGCACGCTCGTCAGCTTCGATGCGGCCAAGGTCACCGGCATGCCGGGCGTGAAGAAGGTCGTTCAGGTCGACAGGCGAACGGTCGCCGTCATCGCCGACCATTGGTGGCAGGCCAAGACCGCGCTCGATGCGCTGCCCATCACCTGGGACAATGGCCCGCATGCCTCGGCCTCGTCCGAGACCATCGCAGCCACCCTGCGCGAGGGGCTCGATGCCGAGCAGGCCTTCGAGGGCAACAAGGCCGGGGATGCCAAGGGCGCGATTGCCTCGGCGGCAAAGCGGGTGGAGGCCACCTATTCCTACCCGTTCCAGAACCATGCCTGCATGGAGCCGATGAATGCCACGGCACTCTGGACGCCTGAGAAATGCGAGGTCTGGTGCCCGACGCAGAACGGGGAATCGGCGCTTGCCGCCGCCATCGAGGCTTCCGGCCATCCGGCAGCGAAATGCGATGTCCACAAGGTTCATCTCGGCGGCGGTTTCGGCCGGCGCGGCCGTTCGGACTATGTCACCCAGGCTGTCCTGATCGCCAAGCAGATGCCCGGCACGCCGGTCAAGCTGCTCTGGAGCCGCGAGGAGGACATGCTGCAGGGCACATACCACCCGATCACCATGGCGCGGATGGTTGCCGGGCTCGACAAGGATGGCAATCTTGTCGGCCTCCACATGCGGATTTCCGGCCAGTCGATCCTGTCGGGCGTCAACCCGCAGGGGCTGCAGAACGGGCGCGACCCGGTCGTCTTCCAGGGCCTCAACCCGGGCGGGCAGGAAGGCCCGTTCGGCTATGGCATCCCGAACCTGCTGATCGACCATGCCATGCGCAACCCGCATGTGCCGCCGGGCTTCTGGCGCGGCGTGAACCTCAACCAGAACGCCATCTATGTCGAATGCTTCATGGATGAGCTTGCCCATGCCGCGGGCGTCGATCCGCTCGAATTCCGCCGCAGGCTGATGAAGAACACGCCGAAGCATCTCGCCGTGCTGGAGGCCGTGGCCAAGGGCATCGGCTGGGGCTCGCCCTCGGCCCCGGGCACGGCGAAGGGCCTCGCCCAGATCATGGGCTTCGGCTCCTATGTCGCGGCCGCAGCCGAGGTTTCGGTGTCGAATGCCGGCGAAATCAAGGTCCATCGCATCGTCGCGGCCACCAATCCGGGCCATGTGGTCAACCCGGATCAGGTGGCGGCGCAGGTCGAGGGGTCCTTCGTCTATGGCCTGTCCGCAGCCTTCCATCAGGAATGCACGGTGAAGAACGGCCGGATCGTCGAGGAGAATTTCGACACCTACCCCGCCATGCGGATCAACGAGATGCCCAAGGTCGAGAGTATCCTGGTGCCCTCGGGCGATTTCTGGGGCGGCGTCGGCGAGCCGACTATCGCTGTCGCGGCGCCGGCCGTGCTGAACGCGATCTTTGCCGCCACCGGCAAGCGGGTGCGCTCGCTGCCGCTCAAGAACGCGGATCTGCGCCGCGCGTGAGCGGGCGGGCCGGACATGCCGGAGCAGGAAGGGGGCGCTGGTTCGCCACCGCCGCCTTCCTCGCTTTCCTCGCGGTGCCTGCCAGGGCGCAGCCGCTCATTCCGGAGGCGGGGCCATTGCCGGTCTCGCGACCGCCGGATCCCGAGAATGGCCGGCGGATCGTCGTGGATCGCCGCAAGGGCCTGTGTTTGCTCTGCCATTCCGGGCCATTCCCGGAGGTGCGGTTCCAGGGTGATCTTGCGCCCTCGCTGGCGGGTGCCGGCAGCCGGTGGAATCCGGCACAGTTGCGGGCCCGGCTGATCGACAGCCGGCTCTTCAATGGCGAAACGATCATGCCGCCCTATTTCCGGGCGGAGGGTCAATTCCGGATGGCCGGTGCCTTCAAGGGCCGGACCATCCTGACAGCCGAGGAGGTCGAGGATGTCACGGCGTTTCTCTCCACCCTTCGCGAATGAGACCAGCCGGCGCGCCGTGCTGGCCGGCGGCATGGCGGCCATCGGCCTTGTGTCGCTGCGCCCCGTCCGGGCAGAGCCGGAGGACATGGCGCGCGCCATCCGCGACTTCACCGGCGGAATCGAGCCGCACGCGGGCAAGGTAACGCTCGATATCGCGCCGCTGGTCGAGAACGGCAATGCGGTGTCCTTCGAAGTGCTGGTCGATCATCCGATGAAGCCTGAAGATCATGTGCGCGAGATCGCGCTCTTCACCGACAAGAACCCGCTGCCGGATGTGGCCGTGTTCCGGTTGACCCCGCATATGGGCAAGGCGCATGTCGTCAGCCGGATGCGGCTGGCGACGACGCAGCATGTGACCGCTGTGGCCCGTCTCTCGGACGGCTCGTTCTGGGCTGACCGCCGGGAGGTCATCGTCACCATTGCCGCCTGTACGGAGGAATGACCATGGCTACGGCAATGATCCTGCTGCCGCGCTCTGCCATCCGGGCCGGCGACGTCGTGATGGTCAAGGCGATGATCTCGCATCCGATGGAAACCGGCTTTCGTCGCACCGAGACCGGCGGCGAGATCCCCCGGAACATCATCCGGCAGTTTTCCTGTCGCTATGCCGGCGAAATCGTCTTCTCATGTGATTTCCACCCCGCCATCGCGGCCAATCCCTTCCTGTCCTTCCCGGTTCTCGCCGCGCGGACCGCGCCGCTTGAATTCGTCTGGCGCGGCGATAACGGCTTCCTCCATCGCGAGCAGGCCATGCTGCAGGTTGCCGCTTCGTGACGGGCCAGACAGGGCGCGCATTCGCGCTGGCTGTTTTCCTCCTCGGACCGGCCTCGGCGGACGACATCCCCGCAAACCAGCGCCTTTCCGGTTACGACATGATGGGCGCCGAGGCGCAGGCCATGCAACGCGACGATTTCGCGAACCCAGCCATGCTTGCGGTCAAGGAAGGCGAAGGCCTCTGGAAGGCCGCGCCGGCGGAGGGCCGGCCTTCCTGCCAATCCTGCCATGGTGATGCCGCTGCCACGATGAAGGGCGTCGCCGCCCGCTATCCCGCCCGGGAGGCGTCAACTGGCCGGGTGCTCGACCTTCCAGGGCGGGTCCAGGCCTGCCAGACGGAGCGGCAGGGCGTGGCCCCGGTTGCGCGGGATAGTACGGGGCTGCTGGCCCTCGAGGCCTATCTGGCTCTGCAATCACGCGGCCTGCCGCTGGCTTCGCCCCGGGCGCGCGGGCTGGAGGATGCGGCTTCGCGCGGCGAAGCACTCTACCGCCAGCGCTTCGGCCAGCTCGACCTGTCCTGCGCGCAATGCCACAGCCAGAACTGGGGCCGTTCCCTCGGCGGTACGCGCATTCCGCAGGCCCACCCGACCGGCTATCCACTGTTCCGGATGGAATGGCAGGCAATCGGCTCGCTCCAGCGCCGGTTGCGCAATTGCATGACCGGGATCCGCGCCGAACCGTTTCCGGCCGGCGCGCCGGAATGGATCGATCTCGAGATCTACCTGAAGGAACGTGCAGCCGGCATGGCGATGGACGCACCCGCCGTGCGGCCCTGATCGTTTATTGTCCGGCCTCGGGCACGCGCACGATATTCCAGTCCCCGTCCCACAGGCCGCGCCGGGCGGCCAAGGCGGCATCGCGTGCCGCCAGCATGGCGCGGTCCGGCAGCTGGGCTGCCGGTTTCGCCCAGCCGCCCTCGACAAGCATCAGGGCAAGGTCACGCCCCTCGACCATGCAGCGCCAGCGGGCGGTTCCAGGATCGCGCGGCGAGCGGATGGGCTGGCCGGCTTGCAGCGTGCACAGCAACTCCTTGCCGCGGACATGGCCGACCAGTGCCGCGCGGGCCTGCAGGCCGCAGGCCCAGAGGCGCTTGTCACCGCCGAGGCAGATGGCGGAGGCGGGTGGGCTGTCGAGCCCGTCCAGCGCGATGGCAACCTCCTCGTTGGTCAGGATATCGCCCCGGAGCGGTTCGAACGGGCCGGCGATCCGCACGGGCCGGGCGAAGCGCGAGCGGTGCCCGAAATCACGCGGGGTGAAGGGCGAAAGCCGCTCGTCGCCCGCTTCTTCCTGAGCGCCGGCCTGCATGGTCGGTCGCGGGGCTTGCGGCACACCGACAAGGATGTCGGGTGGCGTCGGGCGGAGCGCCGGAATGAAGCGATAGGCAGCAAGACCGATCGCCACGATGACGAGGCTGCCGAGAGCGGTCAGCGTCAGGCTGCCCAGGCGCAGCCTCGGCTGTCGGGAATCGGTTCCTTCACTGGGCCCCGTTCGGGGGGCCTCGCTCGATCGTGGCGGCATTCGGGCCCCGGATGCATGTCTGCCTGACGATAAGCCCAAACCCGAGCCGGGTGTCCAGCCTCCGTGTCACGCATCGGGCAGGTGTTCGCGGATTGGCGGGGATCTCCCCTTGCACATGCGGCCCGGCTGGAGAACATTCGGGCCAACCCCATGATTGCCGGAACCCCGACCATGCCCCAAGCCGATCGCCGCGCCGCCCTTGCCCGTGCGGCCGAAACCTTCACGTCCGGAGCCTTCCGGGCAAAGCTCGCCCGCCGGATAGCCCTGCCGACCGAGAGTCAGAACCCCGACCGGGCGGATGCGCTTTCGGCCTACCTGACCGACGAGATGGTACCGGATTTCACCGCCATGGGTTTCACCACCGAGATCCTGCCTAACCCGAAGGGTGGCGGGCCGTTCCTTCTCGCTACGCGGATCGAGGATCCGGCCCTGCCCACCGTGCTCGGTTACGGCCATGGTGATGTCATCCGCGGCATGGATGCCGAATGGGCCGAGGGGCTCTCGCCCTGGGAACTCAGCGAGAAGGGCGACCGCTGGTATGGCCGCGGCGTCGTCGACAACAAGGGCCAGCACCAGATCAACATGGAAGCGCTCCGCGCCGTGCTGGAAACGCGTGGCAAGCTCGGCTTCAACGCGAAATACATCATCGAGATGGGCGAGGAGATGGGCTCGCCCGGCCTGCGTGAAATCTGCGAGCAGAACCGCGAAAGGCTGGCGGCCGACCTGCTCGTCGCCTCGGATGGCCCGCGCCTCTCGGCGGCCCGGCCAACCATTTTCCTCGGTGCGCGTGGTGGTTTCACCTTCGACATGTGGATCGATGCGCGGGAAGGCGGCCATCATTCAGGCAATTGGGGCGGGCTGATCTCCAATCCCGGCATCGAACTGGCGCATGCCATCGCCTCGCTTGTCGGTCCGACGGGGCAGATCCGCGTGCCTGAATTCGTCCCGCAGGAGATCCCGGCCTCCGTTCGCCGGGTGCTTGCGGATATCGAGGTCACCTCGAACGAGGGCGGCCCGGCCCTGGAGCCGCATTGGGGCGAGCCCGGCTTGACCCTTGCCGAGAAGGTGTTCGGCTGGTGCAACCTCGAGGTGCTGGCCTTCGAATGCGGCAATCCGAAAGCGCCGGTCAACGCCATTCCGCCCCGTGCCTGGGCGCGGATGCAACTGCGTTTCGTGGTCGGCATCGATACCGACAACCTGATGGCGAACCTGCGCCGCTTCCTCGACCGGCAGGGCTTTGCCCATGTTCGGATCGGCCCGTCGCGCGATTCCATGTTCATCGCGACGCGGATGGACCCCGATCACCCGCAGGTGCAATTCGCGATCCGCAGCCTCACGGCGACGCATGGCACCGCGCCGGCGATCCTGCCCAATCTCGGCGGCTCGCTGCCCAATGACATCTTTACCGATGTGCTGGGGCTGACGACCATCTGGGTGCCGCATTCCTACCCGGCCTGCTCGCAGCATGCGCCGAATGAGCATGTGCCGGTCGAGATCATCCGGCAGGGCCTTCAGCTCATGGCGGGTCTCTACTGGGATATCGGCGAGGGCATTCCGCGCGGCTGAGAGTTTCAGCCCGGCAGCAAGCACCAGGTGAAATGCGTGGCCTCCGCGATGGCCGCGTCCGAATAGAGCATCGGCACATAGGCGCCCTCGGCCCAGAGCGGGGCGAGGTCAGCGTAATGTGCCGAGCGCGGATCGCCCGATTGCCCCGGTGCGTTGATCGTGACGGCGCGATCCGGATCGGCGAGATCCACGACCATCCGGAAACTCGCGCCATGCGTGACGCGGAAATCCGATGGCCGGTAGCCGGCATGCATCGGCGAGGAGGCCGAGCCGCCTTTCGGCAACGGGCCGATATCGAGACTCCGCTCCGGGTTCCGCTGCAATAGCGGCGAGAGCGGATGGTCGAACTGCCCGTGATGGAGGCTTCCCCATTGCCAGCCCGCGGGATCCGGCCCGAGCCGTGCAACGGCTTCGGCCCAAGCGGCGGCCAGCGTCCCGGCGAGCAGCCCATCGCGGGCGGCTTCGGGCGCGGCGCCCCAGCGCGCATCCGGCTCTTCGAGTGCCCGGCAGATCCCCTCGACATCGCCCGGAAGGAGCAGTTTCCGCACCGCTTCGGGCGCCAGCCTCGGCATTACCGCATGGCGGAGATGGCGGGTATACCAGAGCTCGAACAGGGCGGCCGGGCCGCTCCCGGCGGCGAGGACATGGTCCCAGCCGGAAAACAGCGTGAGTGCCGGGGCGAGCGTCGCTGGAGGCTCGGCCATGGCATGCAGCAGGGCACAGAGCCGCCGCGCCGGCACCGAGAAAGCATCGGTCTGGAGGGTCTGGCTCTCCGCCACCCCGACCGGGTGCTCACCGGCCAGCACCTCGTGGATGCGCGTGGCGCGGCTGGCTTCCGTCCATTCGAAGCCGACCGGCATCGCCTCATGCGGCCAATCCGCCGGCAGGTTCATCTCGTTGGCGGTTGCAAAGAAGCCCGCTTCGGGATTGCGCAGGAAGGGCAGGCGCCCGGCATCGAGGAAACCGTCCCATTCGTGGCTGCCATCTCCGGGAACCGGAATCAGGCCCTTCCAGTTCCGCCGCGCCGGCATGAAACCGCCGGGCGACCACGCGATCTCGCCTTGCCTGTCGGCATAGACAAGGTTGACCGAGGGCGAGCCCCAGCGTTCTGCGCTGGCCCGGAAGGCTGCCGGAGAACGCGTCCGCAGCATGGTCAGGCTCTGGAGATAGGGCGCCGAGCCCGGCTCGAACCAAACCGAGCGCAAGGCAACAGCCCGCGTTCCCGCCGCATTGCGCCAGAGGACCGGGCCGTGATGCGAGAAGACGAGGCGGCAAGGCTGGTCCGGATGGCCTTTCACCGGAATCATCTCCTCGATGATGGTCATGGCCCGCCAGCCGTCGTCGAAACGATAATGGTCGGATCGCTCCGGGTCCGTCTCGAGCAGGTAGACATCCTCCTGGTCGGCGCCGAAAATCGTCAGCCCGAACGCGGCATCGCCATTATGTCCGATCGAGAGGCCCGGCACGCAGGGCTCGCCACCGCCGATCGCGTCGAAGCCGGGCGCCTTCAGGTGCTGGATATAGCGCAGGCTGGGCAGGGAATGGGCACGATGCGGGTCCGAGGCGAGGATCGGCATTCCGGTCGGGCTGCGCGCGCCGGCAATCACCCAGTTGTTTGAGCCCGAAGCCTCGGCATCGAACAAAACCTCGTTGAGATCATTGACCTGCCGCCAGCGTGGCGCCTCGTCGAGCCCGGCTTCCAGCCGTTCGGGCGAGAAGGTGACATTGGCCTGCGCCAGCCGGAAGGGCAGCAACGCCTCGATCGGGCAATCCTCTGCACGGACGCCTTCGGGGAGAGGTGTGTCAACCATCGGATAGAGAAACTTGCGCAGCAGATCGGTTTGCGCATCGGCACCGGCCAGGACATGCAGGCGCTGCACTTCCCAGAGGGCGTTGCGCGTGAGGCCATGGCTGCGGATCCGGACCACATCTGCGGCATCCCACCGGGCCGGACGCGTGCCGAGCAAGGCGAATTCCGGTGGCATCAGCGCGGGATCACGTTCAGCCAGCGCGATATAGGCATTGATCCCTGCCGCGAAGCGCGCGCAGATCGCCTCGGCATCGGGCGCATAGGCGGCCCATTCCGCCGCCATGTCGCCGCGATAGAGGAACATCCGCGCGGCCCGGTCCTGTTCGAGGAAGCCCGGCCCGAAATCCGCCGCGAGCAGGCCAAGGCCACGCTTCCGCCAGAGATCGATCTGGAACAGCCGGTCCCGCGCCGCGTTGAACCCCTGCACGAACCAGAGATCGTCAAGGCTCGTGGCCTCCAGATGGGGAATGCCCCAGCGATCGACCCGTATCCGCCCCTGTGCGGCGAGGCCGGGCAGGCGGAACGTCAGGTCACGCTCGAGTGGCGAGGGCGGGGCGGCATGCGAATTCGGCGAGGTCATGGGCAGGGGAATCCGGCTGGGGAAGCGCCATCAAAGCATCGGGCCTCCGCGTGCGCCACCCCCGGCACGCGGCTTGCTGGACAAGCCCCGTCTTGGTTGTTGACTCGTCAGGCTCGGCCCGCCGACACTGTGATCAAAGTCAGGGTCCGGGCTGCCATCAGGCGCCGGTCCCGCATACGGGAGATCGTCGCATGCGTTTGTTCACCCTCGCCACCCTCGCGCTGGCCGCCAGCGTCAGCGCCACGCCGGCTCTGGCCCAGAAGGCGCAGAATGCCGTGCGCTTCGGCTATGATCAGGTGCCGGAAAACATCGATCCCTTTTTCAACAATGTCCGGATCGGTGTCATCCTCGGGCAGCATGTCTGGGATACGCTGATCTATCGCGATCCGAATACCAACGAATACAAGGGCCAGCTCGCCAAGACGTGGAAATGGGTCGATGACAAGACGCTCGAATTCAGCCTCCGCGAGGGCGTGAAATTCCATAATGGCGAGGAATTCGACGCGGATGACGTGGTCTACACGCTGAATTTCGTCTCCAAACCGGAGAACAAGGTCGTCACACAGACCAATGTGAACTGGATCGAGACGGCCGAGAAGGTCGATAAATACACCGTCCGCCTGAAGCTGAAGCGCACCTTCCCGGCGGCGATCGAATATCTCGCCGGCCCGGTGGTCATCCATCCGAACGAGTATTACGCCAAGGTCGGCCCGGCCGGCATGAACACCGCCGCCATCGGCTCCGGACCGTACAAGGTCGTCGAGCATGTCGTCGGCAAGTCGGTCAAGCTCCAGCGCAACCCGGATTACTTCAAGGACAGCCCCAAGCCGCAGCCGAAGCTGGAGCGGATCGAGGTGCGCTTCATCCCGGATCGCCAGACCCAGATGGCGGAAATGCTCGCCGGCGGCCTCGATTTCATCATGAATGTCCCGCCGGATCAGGCTGACCAGCTCAAGGCCGTGCCGCATCTCGCCGTAACCAGCGGCGAGACGATGCGCATCGTCTTCCTCAACCTCAACACCCTGCCGGATGGACCCGCACCGGCCCTGCGCGACATCCGCGTCCGCCAGGCCATCCAGCATGCAATCGACCGCCCGACCATGGTCAAGCAGCTCGTGGGCGAGGGTGCCCGCGTCCTCAACGTGATCTGCTATCCCTCGCAGTTCGGCTGCTCGGACGAGAAGGCGAAGACATTCGACTACAACCCGGCCCGTGCGAAGCAGTTGCTGGCCGAGGCCGGTTTCGCCAACGGCCTCGAGATGGATCTCTATGCCTATCGCGAGCGCCCGCAATCCGAAGCGATGATCAACTATCTCCGGGCCGTCGGCATCAAGGTCAACCTGCGCTTCATGCAATATGCCGCCATGCGCGAGCAGGTGCGCGGCAACAAGGCCGCGATGGCGCACCAGACCTGGGGCTCGTTCTCGGTCAACGATACCTCTGCCTCCACGCCGGTCTATTTTGGCGGCGGGCCGGATGACATCAACAAGGACCCGCAGGTCATCGAACTGCTCAAGAAGGGCGACAATTCCGTCGATCCCGCTGTGCGGAAGGCCGCCTATGCCGAGGCGCTCGGGCTGATCGCCGAGCGGGCGATGGGCGTGCCGCTCTATGCCCTCGTCACCTATTATGTCAGCGGCAAGGGCTTGGACTACAAGACGTATGCCGACGAGATCCCTCGCTTCTGGGAAATGAGCTGGAAGTAACCGGGTGCTCGGCTACGCGCTCAAGCGTCTCGGGCTGGCCCTGCTGGTCGCGCTCGCGGTTTCGGCCGCGAGTTTCGTCCTGCTGCGCCTTTCGGGCGATGTCGCGCTGGCCATTGCCGGCGAAGGCGCGCGCACCGAGGATATCGACCTTGTCCGCAGGACTTACGGGCTCGATCGCCCGCTGCTGGTCCAGTATGCAGACTGGCTATTCCGCACGCTTTCGGGCGATTTCGGCCAGTCGCTCTACTTCAAGACCGGCGTGACCGGCTTGATCCGCGAGAAGATCGGCGTCACGCTGGTGTTGGCCTTTGCCTCGCTGGCTCTGGCCCTCGCCATGGCCGTCCCGCTCGGCGTGCTGGCGGCGCTCTTTCCCAATACCTGGATCGACCGCCTCAGCCTTGCGCTGGCTGTGGCCGGGCAGGCCCTGCCGAACTTCTTCTTCGCGCTGGTTCTGGTGATGATCTTCTCGATCAAGCTGCGCTGGCTGCCGGTTTCCGGCTCCGATACCTGGGCGCATTTCGTCTTGCCGACGCTCTCGCTCGGTCTCTACATCACGCCGCCCTTCATGCGGCTGATCCGCGCCGGGATGATCGAGGTTCTGGCGGCCGATTACATCCGCACGGCGCGGGCCAAGGGGCTTTCGCCCGGCAGCGTTGTGCTCAAGCATGCCTTGCGCAACGCGCTGGTGCCGGTCGTGGCGCTCGCCGCGGTGCAGCTTGGCTTCCTGCTGGGGGGCTCGATCGTGATCGAGACGATCTTCGCGCTCGATGGTCTCGGCTATCTCGCCTACCAGTCAATCACCCACAAGGATTTCCCGGTCACGCAGGCGGTTCTGCTTATCCTCTCGGTGGCCTATGTGCTGCTGACGCTCTGCGCTGATCTCGTCAATGCGTGGATCGATCCGCGACTGAGGGTGGCGTGATGGCCGGGCTTTCAGGGGCCGGTGCCGTCGCTGCACCGCCGGAACTTTCGCAGCGGGCCTTGCTCTGGCGCCGCATGCGCGGCCACAAGGGCTTCCTCGCCGGCGCTTTCCTGCTGTCTTTCATCATCGTTGCCTCGCTTCTGGCACCCTGGATCGCCCCGCATGATCCCTACGCGCAGGATCTGACGAAACGCATGATCCCGCCGATCTGGGAAGCGCGCGGGCAATGGACCCATCCGCTCGGAACCGACAATCTCGGTCGCGATTATCTCTCCCGTGTGCTCTGGGGCGGGCAGATCTCGCTGTTGATCGGCCTTTCGGTCATGATCATTTCCGGCATCATCGGCGCGGGCCTCGGCCTTGCTGCGGGCTATTTCGGGGGCCGGATCGACCTCGCCATCACTTTCATCATCACCACGCGGCTTGCCCTGCCGGTGGTGCTCGTCGCGCTTGCGGTGGTCGCGATGATCTCCGGTTCGCTCCTTGTCGTGATCCTGATCCTCGGCCTGCTGAAATGGGACAGGTTCGCCGTGGTCATGCGCTCGGCCACGCAGCAGGTGAGGGGGCTCGACTACGTCGCCGCTGCCGAGGCCGCCGGCGCGTCGACGCCGCGGATCATCCTGCGCGAGGTCCTGCCCAACGTGGCGCCGCAGCTCATCGTCGTCGCCACGGTGGAAGCGGCCAGCGCCATCCTTCTGGAAGCGGCCCTGTCCTTCCTCGGCCTCGGCGTGCAGCCGCCCTTGCCCAGCTGGGGGCTGATGATCTCCGAGGCCAAGGCCTACATGTTCTTCTCGTTCTGGCTGATCGCCATTCCCGGCTCGGCTTTGGCCCTGCTGGTCCTGGCGATCAACCTTGTCGGCGATGGCCTGCGCGACGTTCTCGCCCCGGATGGCCGCGCATGACCCTGCTCGCGGTCGACAATCTCCGGGTGGATCTCGCGACGCCGCGCGGCACCCTTCATGCCGTGCGCGGCATCTCCTTCTCCGTGGCGCGGGGCGAGACGCTCTGCATTGTCGGCGAGAGCGGCTGCGGCAAGTCCATGACCTCGCTGGCCCTGATGAGCCTGCTGCCGAAATCCGCCACGCGCCGGGCAGACAGGCTCGAATTCGACGGGCAGGATCTCGCGGCCCTTCCGGCGCCCGCCATCAATGCCCTGCGCGGCAACCGGATGGCGATGATCTTCCAGGAGCCGATGACGGCGCTCAACCCCGCCTACACGATCGGCAACCAGATGATGGAGGGCTATCTCCGCCACCGGGGTGCAAGCCCGGCCGAGGCGGAAGCCCGCGCGGTCGAATTGCTGGGCCGGGTCGGCATTGCCAATGCGCGCGAGCGCCTCGGCCAGTATCCGCACCAGCTCTCCGGCGGGCTGCGCCAGCGCGTGATGATCGCCATGGCCCTGATGTGCGGGCCGGACCTGCTGATCGCGGACGAGCCGACAACGGCGCTCGATGTCACCATCCAGGCCCAGATCCTCCGGCTTCTGGCCGATCTTGCGCGGGAATTCGGCCTGGCCTTGATCCTGATCACCCATGATCTCGGCCTTGTCGCCCGCATCGCCGACCGCGTGGCGGTGATGTATGCCGGCGAGATCGTCGAGAGCGGAAAGGTGGCTGATCTCTTCGCCCGGCCTAGGCACCCGTACACGCGCGGGTTGATCGAATGCATCCCGGTGCCCGGCCGCACGGCGCGCGGGGCCCGGCTCGGGGCGATCCCCGGAATCGTGCCCTCGCTGGTCGGCAACCTCGCGGGCTGCATGTTCCGCTCGCGCTGCGCCGAGGCCGGCTTGGCCTGCGAAGGGCCGATCCCGTGGCAGGAGGCGGCCGGCGGCCATGGCATGCGCTGCGTGCTGGAGGGGCGATGACAATCCTGCTCGAAGCCCGGCATGTCACGCGCAGCTTCACCGTCAGCCGGGGCCTCTTCGCGCCGAAGCGTCGGCTCAACGCGGTGAATGGCGTGTCGCTGGCTGTCGAGGAAGGCGAGATCCTTGCCATTGTGGGCGAGAGCGGCTGCGGAAAATCCACCCTCGCGCGCATGTTGCTGGGCCTGCTGCCGGCCAGTTCCGGTGAGATCCGGCTGGGCGGGCAGGATATGCGGAGCATGGGCCGCCTCGATATCGCCCGCCGCGTGCAACCCGTCTTCCAGGATCCGTATTCCTCGCTCAATCCGCGCCGCCGCATCGCCGAGATCGTGGCCCTGCCCATGGAAGTGCAGGGCACGGCCGATGCCGCCACCTGCCGGCGTGCGGCCCTTGAAATGCTCGAGCGCGTCGGCCTTCCCGAACGCTTCGCGCAGGCCTATCCGGCCCAGCTTTCCGGCGGCCAGCGCCAGCGCGTGGCGATTGCCCGGGCGCTTGTCATGCGGCCGGAACTCGTGATCTGCGACGAGCCGACCTCGGCACTCGATGTCTCGGTCCAGTCACAGATCCTCAACCTGCTGATGGATCTCCGGCGTGATTTCGGCACCACCTTCGTCTTCATCAGCCATAATCTCGCGGTGGTTGAGCATATCGCCAGCCGCGTGGCGGTGATGTATCTCGGGCAAGTGGTGGAACAGGCGGAGACCGCCGCCCTGTTCGAACGCCCTCGCCATCCCTACACGCAGGCGTTGCTCGCCTCGGCCCTGACGCCTGAGCCCGGCCTTGGCATTCCGGATACCGGGCTGGGCCTCGCCTTTCCCGATCCGCTCGATCCGCCGCCGGGCTGCCCGTTCCATCCGCGCTGCCCGAAGCGCATCGCGCCCTGCGATTCTTTGGCCCCGCCGGTGATCCGGGAGGAAGGCCACCTCGTGGCCTGCCATCTCGCGGCTCAGCCGCCGGGAACCAACGTCACGCCGTAATCGGCGAAGGCCAGCGAGACCGGCTGCCCCTCGGGCATGATCTCGCGTGTGCCATGGCGCGTCACATAGAAGTCGCCGGCCTCGGTTGCGATCTCGAGATCAAGATGATTGCCGAGATAGGCGCATTTCCGGATCGTGCCGGGCAGAAGATTGGGCCCACCTGCCTCGACAATCAGCAGCGATTCCGGACGGATCGCCAGCTTCGCCTTGCCGGGCTTCATCCCGCGGGCCGGCAGCGAGAGGGTGACCGGGCCCAGCCGCACCTCGGCACGGTCACCGGCGACCGAGACGACCTCCGCCTCGACAAGATTTGCATCGCCAATGAAGTCGGCGACAAACACATCCGCCGGCTCCTCGTAGAGCTGCCGCGGCGCACCTTCCTGCGCGATCACGGCATTCGACATCACGATGATCCGGTCGGAAACGGCCAGCGCCTCCTCCTGGTCATGGGTGACATAGGCCACCGTCAGGTTGAGCTTGCGCTGCAGGTCGCGGATTTCCTCGCGCATGCGGCGGCGGAGCTTGGCATCGAGGTTCGAGAGCGGCTCGTCGAAGAGCAGCACCTGCGGCTCCAGCACCAGCGCGCGGGCCACGGCAACACGTTGCTGCTGGCCGCCCGACAATTCGGAAGGGAGGCGCTCCTCGTAGCCCTTCATGCCGACCACAGCCAGCTTGTTGCGGGCCATCTCGTGCGCCTGTGCCTTCGGCACGCGCTTCACGGTCGGGCCATAGGCCACGTTCTCGAGCACGGTCATATGCGGGAACAGGGCATAGGACTGGAACACCATGCTGACATCGCGATCCGCCGCCGAAAGCCGCGTCACATCCTTGCCGCCGATCAGGATCTGGCCCTCGCTGGCCATTTCCAGCCCGGCAATCATGCGCAGGGTGGTGGTCTTGCCGCAGCCCGAGGGCCCGAGCAGCGTGACGAGCGAACCCGCCTCGATGGTGAAGCTGATATTGTTGACCGCCGTCACCGTGCCATACCGCTTGGTCACGTTGCGGAATTCAACCGAAGCCGGCCCTGCTTTCTGCATCATCTCTGTCCTAAACGCCTGCCACGACCGGCGCGGCGCCGGTTTCGGTTGCCCGCCGCCCGAGTTTCCGTTCGCCCACGCCGAACTGGATGATCGCGATCCCCAACGCCATCACGACGATGAGCACCGAGGAATAGGCGATCGCCAGCCCGAATTCGCCCGCCTCGACCCGGCCGACAATATAGGCCGTGGCGAGGTTGTATTCAGCCGAAACAAGGAAGATCACCGCGCTGACCGCCGTCATCGCCCGGACGAAGGAATAGACGAGCGCCGCAATCAGGGCCGGCCGCAGCAGCGGCAGCACAACGCGCCACAGCGTCGTCGCCGAGCGGGCGCTCAGCGTGGCGGAGGCCTCGTCGAGGCTCTTGTCGATCTGCGAAAGGCCGGCAATGCCCGAGCGCACGCCGACCGGCATGTTCCGGAAGATAAAGGCGATCACGAGGATCAGTCCCGTGCCTGTCATCTCGATCGGCGGTACGTTGAAGGCGAGGATATACGCTACGCCCAGCACTGTGCCCGGAATGGCGAAGGATAGCATGGTCGAGAATTCCAGCGCCCCGCGCCCCTGGAAGGTCTGCCGCTTGAGCAGATAGGCCGCCAGCAGCCCGACAATCGCGGTCAGCGGCGCCGAGATCGCCGCCAGCTTCACCGTGGTGAAGAACGAATCCCAGGCGGCGCCTTCGAAGTAGAAGCCGCGGCTGAAATCGATCCGGAAGCCGGTCAGGAAATGCTCCAGCGTGGGCGTGTAGTCCCGCCCCATCGATTTCACGAAGCCGCCGGTCAGGATGATGACATAGATCACCACGGTGAGGATCACCCAGGGGATCACGGTGGCCGAGGCCAGCCAGCTTACGCGGCGGGGCAGGGGTGTCGGCAGTCCTGCATCGCCCTTGCCGTTCATCGTCGTGTAGGATTTCTTGCCGAGCCAGCGCTGCTGGAGCCAGAAGGCACCAAGCGTGAAGGAGAGCAGCACCATCGCCAGCACGGCGGCCTGCCCTTCGTTATGCGCGGCGCCAACCACCGCGAAGAAGATCTTGGTCGAAAGCACCTCGAAATTCCCGCCCAGCACCAGCGGATTGCCGAAATCGGCCATGCTTTCGACAAAGCCGATCAGGAAGGCATTGGCGATGCCCGGCCGCAGCAGGGGCCAGGTCACGGTGGAGAAGGTCTCCCAGCGCCGGGCGCCGAGGGTCTGCGAGGCTTCCTCGAGGCTTGGCGAGATGCCCTGCACCACCCCGATCAGCACGAGAAAGGCGATCGGCGCGAAAGCGAGAACCTGTGCCAGCAGCACGCCCGGCAAGCCGTAGATCCACCGCGTGCGGGGCACGTCGAACCATTCGTAGAGAACGTTCGAGACAAGCCCGGTCCGGCCGAAGATCAGGATCAGCGCCAGCCCGATCACGAAGGGCGGCGTGATGATCGGCAGCACGGTCAGGGCCCGGAGCAGCCATTTCGCCGGCATCCCCGTCCGCAGGATCAGCAGCGCCGAGGCAAGACCCAGAAGCGTGGTGATCGCGCCGCACAGCACCGCCAGAAGCAAGGTGTTCCATGCCACGCCGCAGCTGACATCGCGCGTCAGGCAGCCCAGCCCCCAGATCGAGGAATCGAGGAACCTGTCGAGGAAGGCGCCGGGGTCAAATGTTCCGGCATTGCCGATCAGCGCACCTTTCAGCACCGTGACTACCGGGAAGAAGATGAAAAGCCCGATCATCAGGATCAGCAGCCCGATCATCGAGCAGGTGAAGACATCGCCCCGGCAGAAACCACGATAGGCAAGACCGTGGCAGAAGAGCAGCAGCATCCCGACAAGGGTGACAAGAGCGCCCGGGCCCATGCCCGCCTGCGCGGCGCCCTGCGCGCCGAAAAGGGCCGCAAGCCAGGGAATGCCCTGTCCGCGCAGCGTGATCGCAAAACCCTGCAGGAAGAAGAGGAGAAAGCCGAGCGCCCCGGCCCAGAGCAGGATTGTCGCCGCGCGCTGTTCGTCCTGCCTCGGCCAGGCGAGTCCGGCCAGCAGCAGCATCGCCCCGCCCGGCAGCAGCCAGGGCGCGGTGCCGGAAAGGCCGAGCGCCAGCCCGCTGCCGCCCTTGCCCAACGGGTAGCCCGACAGCCAGCCGAGCGTCCTCAGGCCCATCCCCTCGGTAAAGTACCAGGGGAGGAGCCCGAAGCCGCACAGGGCCAGCAGGAAGAGCAGGCGGGTCGAGGGCCGCATCACGACGCTCCGGGCAGGAGCCGGATTACTTCGGCAGCTTCTTCACGTCGTTGTCCCACTTGCTCAGCAGGCGCTTGCGCTCGGCTGAGGAGCCGTATTTCGCGAAGTCATAGTCGATGAGTTTCACATCGGCCAGTTTCGGTGATTGCGGCGGCGGCACCACGTTCTTGTTCGACGGGACCTGATAGGATTTTGCCTCCTCGGCCAGCTTCTGTGCGGCCGGGGTGAGGGCCCAGTCATAGAACTTCTTGGCATTGTCGAGATTGCGTGCGCCCTTGACGATCGACATCGAGCCGATCTCGTAGCCGGTGCCCTCGCAGGGGGCGACGACCTTCACCGGGCCGCCATTGACCACCATCGTCACCATGTCATGCATGAAGGTAATTCCGATCGTGGTCTCGCCGAGGCTGGTTGCCTTGGCCGGTGCCGCGCCGGACTTGGTGTACTGGTTGATGTTCCGGTGCAGGGCCTTGAGATACTCGAAGGCCTTGTCCTCACCCATCAGCTGCACCAGGGTCGCAAGCATGGTGTAGGACGTTCCCGAGGAATTCGGATCCGCCACCTGCACCTCGTCCTTGAGCTTGGCGTTGATCAGGTCCGACCAGCATTTCGGCTCCGGAATCCCGCGAGAGGCCACCTGCTTGGTGTTGAAGCCGAAGCCGAGCGCGCCGGCATAGATGCCGATCGTGCGCCCCTGCGAACCCTTCCACTGCTTGACGGCCCAATCATGAAGCTCGGCCATTTTCGGGCTCTCATAGGCTTCCGTCAGGCCTTCTTCAGCGGCTTGCAGATGCGGGTCGCCCGTGCCGCCCCACCAGACGTCGCCGCGCGGGTTGGAGGCTTCCGCCTTGATCTGGGCATAGGTCTCGCCGGAGCTCTTGCGGGTCATCGACACCTTGATGCCGGTTTCCTTCTCGAAAGCGCTGGCCATGGGCCGGCACCATTCTTCCTGCACCGAGCAATAGAGCACCAGCGTGCCCTGCGCCTTGGCGGCCGTAGCCATCATCAGGGCCGAGCCGGCCAATGCGATCATGAGCGCCTTGCGGCGAGCCTTCTGGACCATGGTTTCCTCCCGTCTTGTCTGTTTTCTTTTTACTGTGCTGCGTTTCCGCGAAAGATCAACTCGAATTAGCGTCGGCTAATGATCCCCGTGATGGTTTCCAGAGCTTCGGCCAGCCCCGGTGCGACGCAGAGGATGGGATTGCCCTTTGCGATGCCCTCGCCGGCGAAGAAATCATTGGTCACGGCCCCGGCCTCTCCGGCAATCACCATGCCGGCTGCCACGTCCCATGCGTTGATATGCCGCTCCGCATAGGCATCGGTCCGGCCATTGGCGACATGGCAGAGGCCCAGCGCGCCGCTGGCCGATCGTTTCACCGAGGCGCCGGCCTCGAAAGCCCTGCGCACCATCGCGAGGTAATCGTCGAGCGGCACCCGCTTGGACCAGCCCATCTCGATCGAGGCGCGACGGATATCCGCACCGCCGGAGGCGCGGATCGGCACGCCATTGAGCATCGCACCGCGCCCGCGCCTGCCGGAATAGGTCTCGCCGAGCGAGGGCGCGGCGATGATCCCGATCTCCGGCACCCGATCCACCAGCAGCCCGACCGAGATGCACCAGTTCCGGTCGCCCCGGGCGAAATTGGCGGTTCCGTCAATAGGGTCGATGATCCATGTCGCCCGCGACGCCGCTCCGCCGCCTTCTTCCCCGATCACGGTATCGTCCGGGAAGAGGATGGCGATCCGCTCGCGCAGATAGGCCTCGACGGCACCATCGGCCACCGTGAGCCAGTCCTGGTCGCCCTTCATCGTGACGCCAAGGCTTTCCTTGCGCAGGAAATAGTCGAGCGCCATCACGGAGACCTCGGCAACGAGGCCCTGCATGGCATAGTGGCGGCGGTCCAGTTCTGCGGGGCTCATGGGTCAATCCAGCGTGACGGCGACCGGCTTGCCGGTTTTCCAGGATTCGGTGGCGGCATCGGCAAGGATCTGTGCCTTCAGCCCGTCAAGTCCGGACGGGGAGGGCGCATTCCCGCCGGTGATCGCGGCGATAAAGGCGTCGAGTTCCGCCCGATAGGCGGCGGCATAGCGCTCGAGGAAGAAATTCTGCACCGGATCGGCCCGAAGGCCCTGGCCGGTTGCGCTCTCGACGCTGGTCTCGTGGATATTGCCGGCCCGCAGCATCCCGCCCGAGCCATGCACCTCGATCCGCTGGTCATAGCCATAGGTGGCGCGGCGCGAATTCGAGATCTGCGCGATCCTTCCGGAGCGAGTCTTCATCAGCACGGCGGCGGTATCGACATCGCCGGCCGCACCGATGGCCGGGTCCACCAGCGACGATCCGAGCGCATAGACCTCGACCGGCTCCTCGCCGAGCAGGAAGCGCGCCATGTCGAAATCGTGGATCATCATGTCGCGGAACAGCCCGCCCGAGCGCTTCACATACTCAACCGGCGGGGGGCCGGGATCCCGCGAGATGACGGAGACGATCTCGATCGCACCGATCTCGCCGGCATGGAGGCGCCGGCGCAGTGCGGCAAAATTCGGGTCGAAGCGCCGGTTGAACCCGATCATCAGCGGCTTGCCGGTGCCGGCGACGACATCGAGGCAACGGCGGATCCGGCCTGCATCGAGATCGACCGGTTTCTCGCAGAACACGGCCTTGCCGGCGCGGGTTGCGGCCTCGATCAGGTCGGCATGCATATCCGTCGGCGTGCAGATCAGCACGGCATCGATGCCGGAATCGCCGAGGATCGCCTCGATTGTCGACACGCCAGCCCCGCTGTCCCGCGCGAGGCTGCGTGCCGCCTCGTCCGAGGCATCCGCCACCGAGACGAGGCGCGCATCTTTCCGCGCGGCCACGTTCAACCCGTGAATGCGCCCGATCCGGCCGGCGCCGAGAAGTCCGAAGCGGATCATTGTGCAGGCCTTCCGGCCAGGGGGGAAGGGTCAGCGCGCGTCATCAGTCATGGGCTCCGAGAATGGTCTGGTCGAAATCGATATTGCTGCCGGTCATCAGGCCGGATTCGCCCGATGCCAGGTAGGCTACCGCCTTGGCCACTTCGCGCGGGTCGATCAGCCGGCCGAAGGGCCGGCCTTTCGCTGCCTCGTCGAGCCAGCCATCTTGCGCCTGATGGTGCCGGCGCATGATCGCATCCTCGCCGGGCGTGGCCATCCAGCCGATATTCAGCCCGTTGACGCGGATCCGGTCCGCCAGCAGTGCATAGGCGACATTGCGGGTCAGCATGGCCAGTGCCCCCTTGGAGACGGAATAGGGCGTCAGGAACGGCTGGCCGCCATGGGCCGACATCGACTGGATGTTGATGATCGAACCGGCAATGCCCTGCCGCTTCATCAGGTTCACCGCATCCTGGATCAGGAAGAACGGCGCCCGCAGGTTTACCGCCATGATCCGCTCGTAGAGGTCGGGCGAAGTATCGCAGATCGTGCCACGATCCGTATCTCCGGCTGCATTGACCAGAACATCCAGCCGCCCCAACGCCGCCTCGGCCGCCGGAACGAGCCTGCGGACCGAGTCGAGATCGGCCAGATCGGCCGCGTGGAACACGATCTGGCAGCCGTCGCGCCGGAGGGCAGCGGCCACCTTTGCGCCCCGCTCCGAATTCCGGCCGGTCAGCAGCAGACCCGAGACGCCGCGCGCCACCAGTTCCCGGGCGATGGCTTCGCCGAGGCCCTGCGTCGCGCCGGTGACAAGGGCCACCTTGCCGGAGAGATCACGGCTGAAATCGATGGGTCCGGTCACGGTTTCCTCGCCTCAAGCGATACGTTTGTTTCGTATTTCTTGACTGTTGGAACAAACATTCCATATTGCCGTCGCGCCCGTCAAGCGGATTGCTCCATCGGATAAAGGGAATCCATGCCGCCCAAAGTCGCCGCCCTGCCTGCGCCGCCCGGCGACTATGCGGAGCTGGTCCAAAGGCTCCGTGCGGAAGGCACGCACCTGCCGCCGCGCCTCCGGCAGGTGGCCGGGCACATGCTGGCCCATCCCGAGGATATGGCCTTCCAGACCACAGCGGAGATTGCCGCGCGGGCCGGTGTCCAGCCCTCGACGCTGGTCCGGTTCGCGCAGGCGCTGGATTACCCTGGCTTCTCCGATCTCCAGCAGGTTTTCCGCAATCGCCTCCGGCGCGAGAGTTCGGATCATCGGGCCCGTCTTGCCGCGTTGCGGGGCGAGGTGCCTGGCGAAAGCGGCATGGCGCGCACCCTGCTCGACGGGTTCATTCGCGCCAGTCAGGCCTCGCTGGAAACCCTGTCCGGCCGTGCCGATGCGGGCACGATCGATGCCGCCGCCGAGATCCTTGCCCGGGCAGGCACGGTTTATCTCGTCGGCGCCCGCCGCATGTTCCCGGTTGTGTCCTATCTCGCCTACGCCTTCGGCAAGCTCGGCATCCGCGCCGTACTGGTCGACAATGTCGGCGGCCTCGGGGCGGAGCAGGCCGCCATGGCGGGCGCGGGCGATGCGATGATCGCCGTGAGCTTCGCGCCTTACACGCCGCAGACGGTCGGGATCGCCCGTGACGCCCATCGCAATGGCGTACCCGTCATCGCCTTGACCGATGGCGCCTTGAGCCCTCTGGCCGTCGAATGCGAAATCCTGCTGGAGGTGGTCGAGGCCGATTTCGGTGCCTTCCGCTCGATGGCCGCCACCTTTGCCCTTGCCATGACCCTCTCCGTTGCCACTGCCGAGAAGATCCGCGCCGATGCCTGAACCCGTGCTCGACCTCATCACGATCGGCCGTTCCTCGGTCGATCTCTATGGCCAGCAGATCGGTGGCCGGCTGGAGGATATGGGCACCTTCGTGAAGGCGGTCGGCGGCTGCCCGGCCAATATCGCCATCGGGACGGCGCGGCTCGGGCTGAAATCGGCCCTCGTCAGCCGCGTCGGTGACGAGCAGATGGGCCGCTTCATTCTCGAGCAACTCGCGCGGGAGGGCGTCGAGATCGCGGGGGTGAAAACCGATCCGAAGCGGCTCACCGCCCTCGTCATTCTCGGTGTCCGCGACGAGACGACCTTTCCTCTGATCTTCTACCGGACCGATTGCGCCGATGCCGCTTTGGCGCCGGAAGATATCGACCCGGATTTCATCGCCTCCGCCCGGGCCATTGTTGTCACCGGCACGCATTTCGCCGTACCTTCGCCCGCCGAGGCGCAGAAAAAGGCGATCCGTATCGCCCGCGAGAATGGCCGCAAGGTCGTGTTCGACATTGATTACCGGCCCAATCTCTGGGGGTTGGCCGGCCACGCGGCAGGGGAAGCGCGCTATGTCCGCTCCGACCGCGTGACTCAACATCTGCAGGCCATCCTGCCCGATTGCGACCTGATCGTCGGAACCGAGGAGGAACTTCATATTGCCGGCGGTTCCGAAGACACGCTGGAAGCGATCCGCACGATCCGTGCCCTGAGCGCTGCCACCATCGTCTGCAAGCGTGGACCGATGGGCTGTGTGGTGTTTCCGGGCGCTATTCCCGAAAGCCTCGAGGATGGTATTCGTGGCCCGGGCTTCCCGGTCGAGGTCTACAATGTGCTTGGTGCCGGTGATGCCTTCCTGTCCGGCTTCCTGCGCGGCTGGCTCGGCGGCGAGACTCTGGAAACCGCCTGTGCCTGGGCCAATGTCTGCGGCGCCTTCGCTGTGTCGCGGCTGCTCTGCTCGCCGGAAAGCCCGACATTTGCGGAACTTCAGTTCTTCCTGAAGAACGGCTCGCCCCATCGGGCCCTGCGGCGCGACGAAGCGATCAACCACATCCATTGGGCCACCACCCGCCGCGTCGTGGCGACACCGCTGCTCGCTCTTGCCATTGATCACCGTGCCCAGCTCGAGGAGATGGCCGACGCCCTCGGCGCCCCGCGCGGGCGCATCACCGCCTTCAAGACCCTTGCGGTCGCGGCAGCCGCGCGCGTGGCTGCCGGGCGGCCCGGTTTCGGCATGCTGCTGGACGGCACCTATGGCCGCGAGGCGCTTTTCCGTGCCCGTGACCACGGCTTCTGGGTTGCCCGCCCGCTCGAAAAGCCCGGGTCCCGGCCGTTGTCCCTCGAATGCGAGGAGGCCGGTGCGCTGGGCACAGAACTCATGGAATGGCCGGTCGACCATGTCGCGAAAGTCCTGTGCTTCTACCACCCGGAGGATCCGGAAACCCTGCGGTCCGAGCAGGAGGCCATGCTGTTGCGCGTAGCCCGGACCTGCCGGCAGGTAGGCCGGGAAGTGCTGGTGGAGATTATCGCCTCGCGCCATGGCCCTGTCGGAACGCACACCATCGCCTCGATCCTCGAGCGGCTTTATGCCCTCGGCATCCGGCCGGATTGGTGGAAACTCGAGCCGCAGGTCGATCAAGCCGCCTGGGCGGCCATCGACACCGTGATCGCCCGCGAGGATCCCTGGTGCCGTGGCGTGCTGCTGCTGGGGCTCGACGCCCCTGAATCCGCGCTCGCTGCGAATTTCCAGCTGGCGCGCAGCGCGAAATCCGTGCGTGGTTTCGCAGTCGGACGCACGATCTTCGCGCAACCCGCACGGGACTGGCTCTCGGGCGCGATCGATGATGAAGGCGCCATCACGGCGATGGCGGCAGGGCTTGCCCGGCTGGTCACAGCCTGGGAACAGGCGGAGGAGCAGCCATGACCACCATTCGTCTCACGGCCGCGCAGGCGATGGTCCGCTATCTCGCGGCGCAGTACACGCGGATCGACGGACGCGAATTGCCGCTTTTTGCCGGCATTTGGGCGATTTTCGGCCATGGCAATGTCGCCGGTATGGGCGAAGCCCTGGCCGAAAGCGGCGAGGCCTTGCCCACCTTCCGCGCCCATAACGAGCAGGCCATGGCCCTTGCCGCCATCGCGTTCGCCAAGCAGAGCCGCCGTCGCCGGATGATGGCCTGCACCTCCTCGATCGGGCCGGGCGCGACCAATATGGTCACTGCCGCTGCTCTGGCCCATGTGAACCGGCTGCCGGTGCTGCTGATTCCGGGCGATGTCTATGCCAGCCGCCGGCCGGACCCGGTGCTCCAGCAGGTCGAAAGCTTTGCCGACGCCACCGTCTCGGCCAATGATTGCTTTCGCCCGGTCTCGCGCTTCTTCGACCGGATTACCCGCCCGGAGCAATTGCTGGCCAGCCTGCCGCGCGCGCTCGACGTGCTGACCGACCCCGCCGAATGCGGCCCCGTTACGCTGGCTTTCTGCCAGGATGTCCAGGCCGAGGCCCATGATTGGCCGGAAAGCTTCTTCTCGCCGGGCCTGCGCGAGCCGCGCCGCCCCCGCCCGGCCCGCAGCGAGCTTCAGGCCGCCTTGGAAGCCCTGAAGGCAGCGAAGGCGCCGCTGATCATTGCCGGCGGTGGTATGCTCTATTCCGGCGCCGAGGGGCGGCTTGCGCGTTTTGCGGCGAAGGCAGGCATTCCCGTGGCGGAAACGCAGGCCGGAAAGGGCGCCATGCCGCGCGACCATGCTTTGGCCATGGGCGCGATCGGCGTTACCGGCACCAGCGCGGCCAACCATCTCGCCCGGCAGGCGGATTGCGTACTCGCCATTGGCACGCGGCTGCAGGATTTCACGACCGGCTCGCGCAGCCTGTTCGAAAACCCTGCCATGCGCCTGATCGGACTCAATGTTCAGGCCTTCGATGCCGGCAAGCATGGTGCGCTGCCGCTGGTCTGCGACGCCGAGGAAGGCCTCGCCGAACTCTCGGCAGGGCTGGCCGGCTGGTCAGCTCCGGTTGGCTGGAGCGAGACGGCCCGCGCCGCCCGGACGGCCTGGAATGCCGAGGCGGCGGCCAGTCTCGCACCGGTCGCCGCCTCGCGCCCTCGGGATCCGGCGGTGATCGGAGCTGTTCTGCGCCAGAGCCGCAAGACCGATGTGGTGGTCTGTGCGGCTGGTGGCCTGCCGGGAGAGCTTCACAAGCTCTGGGAGGCCGGCGCCCCCGGCGGCTACCATCTCGAATATGGCTTCTCGACCATGGGTTACGAGATTGCCGGCGGCCTCGGCGTCAAAATGGCCGAACCGGAACGCGAGGTCTTCGTCATGGTCGGCGATGGCTCCTACCTGATGATGAATTCGGAACTCGCCACCTCGGTCATGCTTGGCCTCAAGCTGACAATCGTGCTGTTGGACAATGGCGGCTATGGCTGCATTGACCGTCTCCAGCGCGCAACCGGCTCGGCCAGCTTCAACAATCTTCTCAGCACAGCCCGCCATGTGACTCTGCCGGCGATCGATTTCGTCGCCCATGCTCGCAGCCTCGGGGCGAAAGCGACCAAAGTCAGCAGCCTTTCGGGCCTCGAGACGGCCCTGAAAAAGGCCCGCCGCTCGCGCCAGACGGAGGTCATCGTGATCGAGACCGACCCTTCCGAAGGCTCGGGGATTGGCGGGCACTGGTGGGATGTCGCGGTGCCGGAAGTCTCGGCCCGGCCGGCGGTCAAGGCCGCCCGCAAGGCCTATGACGCTGCGCGCAAGGCCCAGAAACTCGTCTGACGTGACAAGGAACCCTGAAATGATCCGGATTGGCGCCAACCCCATCGGCTGGTCGAATGACGACCTCCAGCATATCGGCGGGGCGACGCCGCTTGAAACCTGCCTCGCCGAGGCGCGGGAGGCCGGCTTCGAGGGGATGGAACTGGGCCATAAATTCCCGCGTGAGGCCGGTGCGCTGAAGGCCGCGCTCGCGCCTTGGGGCATGGCCTGCATTTCCGGCTGGTATTCCGCCGAACTGCTTCGCCGCGATGCCGCCGAGGAAATGCGCCATCTCCGCCCGCATCTCGACCTGCTCAAGGCCATGGGCGCGAACGTGCTGGTCTTTGCCGAAACCTCGAATGCCATCCATGGCAACCGTGCCGTTCCGCTCTCTCAACGGCCGAGGCTCGGCGCAGGGGAATGGGCGCAATGGGGCAAGCGCCTTACCGCATTGGCCGAGATGACTTTGCGCGAGGGGGTCCGGCTGGTTTATCACCACCATATGGGCACGATCGTCGAGGATGCCGCCGATATTGCCGCGCTGATGGCGCATACCGGTGATGCCGTTCATCTGCTGCTCGATACCGGCCATGCAACATGGGGCGGGGCCGATCCGGCGGAACTGGCCCGCACCTATCGCCACCGCATCAGCCATGTCCATGCCAAGGATGTCCGCCGCGATGTCATGGAACGCGCCCGCCGCGAGGACTGGAGCTTCCTCGATGCCATTCTCGGTCCGGGCGCCGAACTCGGGGTCTACACCGTGCCGGGGGATGGCATGGTTGACTATGAGGCCGTGTTCCGCGCCCTGCCGGGCTATTCCGGCTGGGTTGTGGTGGAAGCCGAGCAGGACCCGGAAAAGGCCCATCCGCTGACCTATGCCAAGAAGGGTGTCGCACATCTCCGGGCCTGCCTGAAGGCCGCCGGTCTGGCCTGAAGGAGAACGCCATGTCGTTGCTGATCAAGGCCGGCCCCGCCAATGATGGCGGCTTTCGCCACAGCATCACGCCCGCTTCGGCCGGCTGGACGCATGTCGGGTTCGAGACGGCGCGGCTGGCCTCCGGCGCGTCGCTCACACGGGAGGAGACGGCCCGCGAGACATGCCTTGTCCTGCTGGCAGGCAGGGCCCGCGTCAGCGCCGGCGGCACGGATTTCGGCGTGATCGGCGGTCGGTCATCCCCTTTCGAGCCCGAGGTCTGGTCCTTCTATGTCCCCGCCGGTATGGCCTGGCAGGCCGTGGCGGAAGGCCCATGCGAGATCGCGCTCTGCACCGCGCCCGGCAGGCCACGCCTTCCGGCACGGGTGATCGCCCCGGCCGATGTGGCCATGCTCACCCGCGGCAAGGGCACGAATACCCGCCATGTCCGGAACATCCTGCCGGAAACGGAGCCGGCGGAGAGCCTTCTCGTGGTGGAGGTGATCACGCCGTCGGGCAATTGGTCGAGCTATCCGCCGCACAAGCATGACAGGGACAACCTGCCGACGGAATCCCTGCTGGAAGAGACCTATTACCACCGGTTCAACCCGCCGCAGGGCTTCGGTTTCCAGCGTGTCTACACGGATGACCGCAGCCTCGACGAAACCATGGCCATCGGCGATCGCGATGTCGTGCTGGTGCCGCGCGGCTATCACCCTGTCGGCGCCGCGCATGGCTACGATCTCTATTATCTCAATGTGATGGCCGGGCCGAAGCGGATCTGGAAGTTCTACAACGATCCCGCCCATGAATGGATGCTGGAGCCGGCGGCGCGCTGAAGCCGGCGCTTCAGGCCGGGAAAAACCGCGCCCGGCCATGGTCCAGCAGGACCCGCACTGCCATGCCTGCGGGCAGCCGCGTCTCGCCGGCCTGATGCGGCACATCGACCAGCACCTCGTCCTCGCCGATCCTCACGCCGTAACGCAGGGCCGCGCCGAGAAACTCCGAATGGATGACCTGCCCCGGCAGTGCAGTGAGGCCGGGTTCTGCCGCTGCGCCATTGCCGGCCAGCCGGGCATTCTGCGGCCGGAAAACCACCCGTGCCGGGCCTTCCGGGCTGCCGGCGGGGGCAGGCATGGCGCTGCCGTCGCGCAGGCTGAACACCCCGCCGGATTGCGTGCCCTGCAGGATGTTTGCCGTCCCGAGAAACCCGGCGACGAACAGATCCGCCGGGCGGTCATACAGTGCCATCGGCGTGCCGACCTGAAGCACGCGGCCCTCGTTCATTACAGCGATCCGGTCGCAGATCGTGTTCGCCTCTTCCTGGTCATGCGTAACGAAAATCGTCGTGATGCCGAGGCTCTGCTGGAGATCGCGCAATTCCCGCCGCACCTGGACGCGCATCCGCGCATCGAGATTGGAGAGCGGTTCATCCAGCAGCAGGATCTTCGGCCGGATCGCGATGGTGCGGGCGAGGGCAACGCGCTGCTGCTGCCCGCCGGAAAGCTGCGACGGACGGCGCTCCTTCAGATGGCGGAGATTGACGAGATCGAGCGCCTGATCGACCCGGGCGGCGATCTCGTCCCGCGGGAGCCGACGCTCCTCGAGCCCGAAGGCCACGTTCTTCGCCACGCTCATATGCGGCCAGAGCGCATAGGACTGGAACACCATGCCGACATCGCGCTTCCAGGGGGGCAGGGTGGAAATGTCGGTGCCGCCGACAATGACCTGCCCGGTCTGGGCGCTGTTGAACCCGGCGATCAGCCGCAGCAGGGTCGTCTTCCCGCAGCCGGACGGGCCGAGAAAGGCGAAGAACTCGCCCGGATGGATCGTCAGGCTTACATCCTTGAGCACGGGTGTCCGGCCATAGGAAAGGTTGACCCCGCTGACCTCGATCCCCGAGGCGGCGCGGCGGATGGCTTCACCAAGCTGGTTGCTGGACATCGGGATACTCCTGCGGCGGCCGGTTCAGCCGCCGGCCTTGGCGCGGCGGTCGCGCTCGGCGAGGCTCTGCGAAAGATAAGTGGAAATGCCGACAATCAGCACCGCGATGATGCCGAGGGCCGCGCCGGCGCCGCGCCCGGCCGGGGATTGCATGAACACGTAGAGCCCGTAGGCGAGGGGGGCATCCGCCGTGTTCTGCACCAGCATCATCGTGGCGGACAGCTCCACCGCTGCCGTAGCGAAGCTTGTGACGAAACCCGCCAGCAGCCCGCCCGTCATCAGCGGCATCACGATACGGCGGATCGTGCTGGCCTTGGTCGCGCCGAGATTTTCGGCCGCCTCCTCCAGCGACACGCTGATCTGCTGCATCGCCGCCATGCAGGCCCGCAAGGCATAGGGCAGGCGCCGCACCGCCAGCGCGATCACGATGATGATCCAGAAGCTCGTCAGCGGCTGTCCGCCGGGCAGGGGTATGCCGAAATAGGTGCGCAGATAGCCGATACCGAGCACGACGCCGGGCACCGCGAGCGCGGCACTTGCGACATAATCCAGCCATTCCCGCCCGGGAACCCGCGTCCGGAGGACGATATAGGAAATGGCCGTGCCGATCCCGATGCCGATCAGCCCCGCGAGCGTGGCATAGAGAAGCGTGTTCCAGATGAACTGCCCGCTTTCGGCAAGGACACGGCCATAATGCGCCAATGTGTAGCCATCCGGCAGCGGCGAGAACGACCAGATCGTCGCGATGGACAGCAGGAACAGACCGATATGCGGGGCCAGCACCAGCGCCAGGATCAGCAGGATGACGGAATAGGCCATCACGGTATCGAGCGCCTTCAGCGGCCGCTTCGACAGCCCGCCGCCACCGCGCTGCACGGTGGCATAATCCCGCCCGCGCGTCGCCTGGCTGGCGATGAACAGCGAGAAGACCGAGAAGACGATCAGCACGACGGAGATCACATAGCCCATCGGATCGTTGAGCCCGACCGAGGTGATCCGCAGATAGGCCTGCGGCGCCAGCATGTCCTTCACATTGAGGAGAAGCGGCGTCGCGAGGTCGTCGAACACCTTGATGAAGACGAGGCTGGCCCCGGCAATATAGCCCGGCATGGCGAGCGGGAAGACGATCTTGCGGAACAGCCGGAAGCCGGACGCGCCGAGATTCTGCGCCGCTTCCTCCATCGAACGGTCGATATTCCGCAAGGAGGCTGTGAGGTTGATCAGGATGAACGGGAAATAATGCACGCTCTGCACGAAGATAACGCCGTTCAACCCGTCCATGAAGGGCAGCTTGAACGCGAACCATTCATCGAGCAGCAGGTTGATCGAGCCATTGGTGCCGAAGAGCAGCTGCATCGCGATCGCGCCGGCAAAGGGCGGCATGATCAGCGGGATGACCCCCAGCGTCTGGATGATCGCCGCGCCGCGGAACTCGAACCGCGTCGTGAAATAGGCCAGCGGCAGGGCGAAGATTGTCGCCCAGACCACCGACATGCCGGAGACATAGAGTGAATTGGCGAAGGATCGCAGGAACAGCTCGTTCCGGGCGAAATCCGCGAAATTCACCAGCGTCAGCGCCCCGGTATTCGGATCCTGGAAGGCCACGAGGATGACCATCGCCACCGGGATGACGAGGTACAGGCCAAGGAAGGCGGCGATCCCGAGGATCGTCATCCATTGGCCGGGCGTGGCCAGCGCCATGCGCAGGGCGGGCAGCGAGCGGGCGGCCGGCATGCAGCTATCCTTTCAGGGGCGGGGAGAGGCCGGGCCCGTGGCAGGGCCCGGCTATGCCGTCAGCGCGACTGCGCGACGGCCTGTTCCGCGAGCGTCTTCGCCTTGGCGTAATTGTCCTTCGCGAAGGCCGCCCAGCGCTGCTCGAACTCGGCCCGACGCGTCTTGGCATCCGCACCGCCGCGGAAGGCGCCGACAATTTCCGGGTCCTTGCTGGCCTGATCTTCCGTCACCGGCATGGCTGCGATCAGCTTGCGCGCCTCGGCAAGGGCAGCGCGGGCCGGCGCCGAATCCTTCTTCGCAAGATTGGCCTCAGCCTCGTGCAGCATCTTGGTGATGGCCTTCAGATCGTTCAGGTGGAACGAGATCAGCTGGTCGAACAGCGTGTCCACCACGGCCGTGCGAGCTTCGGAGCGATCGACGTCGAACGTCATCATCGCCTTGAAATTCGCGTCCTTGAACGGATTGGGGAAGCCGGCCGGCGCCTTGGCATAGACTTCCGGGTTGACAGGCAGCCGGCGGATCGTTGGCTCGAGCAGCACTTCCTGCCCCGCGGGCGAGAGGATGAACTCGATGAACGCCTCCGCGCCGGCGCGGTTCGGCGCACCGGCAACGATCGCCACATTCGCCGGCACCACGGTTGTCACGCTCGGATAGGCGAACTTGACAGGGAAACCGGCGCCCTGCGCGGAAAAGGCGAAGAAGTCGATCACGATGCCGATGCCGACCTGCCCGGAATTCACCGCATCCGGCACGCCGAAGGAGCGCTCGGCGATCTGGTTGAAATTGCCGGCCATGGCCTTGATCGTGCCCCAGCCCTTGTCCCAGCCTTCACCCTGCAGGATCGTTTCGATCGTCAGATGCGTCGTTCCTGAACGGGCCGGCGAGGCGATGGAGACATGGTTGTGATAAGCGGCCTTGGTGAGGTCGCTCCACTCTTTCGGTTCGGGAATCCGGTTCGCGCGGAGATAGCGCTCGTTCCACATGATTCCGTAGCCCGAGGCGGCGAATCCGAAATAGGCGCCGTCCTTGTCGTTGATCGGATAGGCGCCGACCTTTTCCGGAATGCCCTTGGCCTTGGGCTGGTAGGTCTGGAGGAGCTTCTTGTTCTTCAGGACCTCGAACGCATCCGGCGCCGAGGCCCAGAACAGGTCGCTCTGCGGGTTCGAACGGGTTTCCTCGACGAATTTCACGCCCGCATTGGTATTGCGGTTCTGGACCTCGAGCGTCAGGCCGGGATTGGCCTTCTCGAACGCCTTCTTGACCGGATCGGTCACATCCTTCGAGAAGGACGTCACAACGGTCACCTTGCCCTGCTGCGCCATGGCCGGCGCGCCGAAGGCGGCAGTGGCCGAAAGCGCGAGTGCGGCCATCAGGACCCTGCGGTTCTGCATGATTTCTGTCTCCCTGAACGGTTCATCCGCCCTTGCTCCGGACGGTTGCTTACAGTCTGGCATAGAGACGGCTAACTGTCTCCTGCGAAGAGATACCTGAACGCGGCATGTCCGGGGCAGGGGGGCCGACAGGGGCCCATCGCAACAGGGTCGGCTGGCCTGCCGGGGCTTGACTTGGGTGCCCGCACCGGAAACGCTCGCCGCCAAGTCAAGGAGAATCCCCATGAAGACCCGCGCCGCCGTCGCCTGGGAGGCCAAGGCGCCTCTCACCATCGAGACCATCGAAATTTCCGGCCCGAAGCCCGGCGAGGTTCTGGTGGAGATCATGGCGACGGGAATTTGCCATACCGATGCCTACACCCTGTCCGGCCTTGATTCGGAAGGGAAATTCCCGGCGATCCTTGGCCATGAAGGGGCGGGCATCGTGCGCGAGGTCGGGGCCGGGGTGACCAGCGTCCGTCCGGGCGACCACGTGATCCCGCTCTACACACCGGAATGTCGCGGCTGCAAGACATGCCTGTCGCAGCGCTCGAATCTCTGCACAGCCATCCGGGCCACGCAGGGGCAGGGGCTGATGCCGGATGGCACATCGCGCTTCTCGTGCGAGCCCGTCGGGCCACGGCAGGGAGAGATCTTCCACTATATGGGCTGTTCGACCTTTTCGAACTTCACCATCCTGCCCGAGATCGCCCTCGCCAAGGTCCGCGAGGACGCGCCCTTCGACAAGATTTGCTACATCGGCTGCGGCGTGACCACGGGCATCGGCGCGGTGATCTACACAGCGAAGGTCTGGCCGGGAGCCAATGTCGTCGTCTTCGGCCTCGGCGGCATCGGCCTCAATGTCATTCAGGCTGCACGGATGGTCGGGGCCGACAAGATCATCGGCGTCGATCTCAACCCCGCCAAGGCGGCGATGGCGCGCAAGTTCGGCATGACCGACTTCGTGAACCCGGACGAGGTCGGCCGCGACAAGGTCGTTCAGGCGATTGTCGACCTGACGGGCGGTGGCGCGGATTTCTCCTTCGAATGCATCGGCAACACCACGACAATGCGGCAGGCACTGGAATGCTGCCATCGCGGGTGGGGCGAAAGCATCATCATCGGGGTGGCACCTTCGGGGGCCGAGATTGCCACGCGGCCGTTCCAGCTTGTGACCGGAAGGGTCTGGAAAGGCTCGGCTTTCGGCGGCGCGCGCGGCCGGACCGATGTTCCGAAGATCGTCGACTGGTACATGGAGGGCAAGATCAACATCGATGATCTGATCACCCACACCATGCCGCTGGAAGAGATCAACACTGCCTTCGACCTGATGCATGAGGGCAAGAGCATCCGGTCGGTCGTGGTGTTCTGAACCGTTCAGGTCTAGCCAAACAGGTCGAACTGGCGGATTTGCGGCTCTTCGACGGCGTCGAAGGAGGACAGGGTCACGCCCAGCAAGCGGATATCCTTGGCCAGCGGGAAGAGCGGGCCGAGAAGATGAACGACCGCTTCCTCGATGGCGACAAGCGACGGAAACGGCCGGGCGAAGGTCCGGCTGCGGGTGATGAGCTGGAAATCGGTGAACTTCACCTTCAGCGTCACCGTCCGGGCCTTCAGACCGTGTCGTTCGCAATGGGTCCAGACCTTGGTCATCAACGGCCGGAGCCCCTCATGCGCGCCATCGAAATCACGGATATCATTGGAGAATGTATCCTCAGCGCCAACTGATTTGCGCACCCGTTCCGGCCGGACGGGGCGGTGATCAACGCCCCGCGACAGCCAGTAATAATAGGGGCCGGCCTTGCCGAAACTGTCCTGCAGGAAGGCCAGCGTCCGCCCCTTCAGATCCGCGCCGGTATGAATGCCGAGCCTGTTCATCTTCGCCTCGGTTGCCGGGCCGATGCCGTGGAACTTGCCGATCGGCAGGCCTTCCACGAAGGCCGGGCCAGCCTGCGGCGGAATGACGAACTGACCGTCCGGCTTGCGCTGGCCAGAAGCCATTTTCGCGAGGAATTTGTTGTAGCTGATGCCCGCCGAGGCCGTCAGGGCGGTCTCTTCGCGAATGCGGGCGCGGATCCGGGTTGCGACCTCGGTGGCCAGGGCAATTCCGGCGAGATTCTCGGTTACGTCGAGATAGGCCTCGTCAAGCGAAAGAGGTTCGATCAGCGGAGTAAAGGCCGAGAATATCTCGTGAATCTGGTTCGAGACGGCGCGGTAGGTCTCGAAGCGCGGCCGCACGAAGATGAGGTCCGGGCATTTCCGCAGGGCCGTCACCGAGGGCATCGCTGAATGAACGCCGAAACGGCGGGCCTCGTAGCTTGCGGCTGCCACCACGCCGCGCTTGGCGCCGAAGCCCACGGCGACCGGCTTGCCACGGAGTTCCGGGTTGTCCCGTTGCTCGACCGAGGCATAGAACGCATCCATGTCGACATGGATGATCTTGCGGATATCCTTGAAGGAATCCGTCCCGGTCACGGTCGGGGGTAGGGGCTCTTCGCTCATGCCCTGGGCAATGCCGTCTTCCTGCAACGACAGCGAATCCTAACACGGATGCCGTTCATGAACGAGCCTCGGCACCAGCGAAGGAGGGCGTTCCTGCCAGAATCCGGCAGGAGCCCCGCTCAAGCCTGCGGCAGCAGGATCCGCTCGAAAAAGGCGCCGATTTCAGCATGCGCATCGAGCGGAAAAAGCGCCGAAACGAACTGGTCAGGACGCAAAATGACGACGCAACCACGCACGGAATCGATGCTTCGATTGACAAAAATATTTTGACGATCGGCCGGATCGTTGCAAAAAATTTTCTCATAATCCCTAAGTCGGAGGCGACCGGTCAGCGGTAGCAGGAACGCGGGCATCCGCTCGATCGCCAGCGATCGATGCGGCACCCGGAAGATCGCGCGGACATCGATCACGGCATCGGCATCCGCGCCAGGCGGGGTGAACCGGCGAACGGGTGAGGCAGCGGATTCGAGGAAGCGGCAGAGCCGGGCGATGCCGCCCTCGGGCGCGCCTTCATCCTCCGCATCTGCGAAAGCGAACAGCCGCCAGCGCCCGTCAGCCTTGGCGACATGGCCAAGATGCATCGGCTTTGCATCGGCGAGCCGGATGACGGGCGCGGAATGAAAGCGCGTACCGATGATGAACCCCGGCGCGAGCGCCTGATGCCGGGCATCGTCCGTCAGCAGGGAGGGCCGGTATTGCGTGGCGGTGCCGGCGGTGTAGCGGCCATGCTGCACGAAATAGCTTTGCGTCTCGGCGGGGTCATAGGGCAGCCCGGCCGCCGCCGCTTCCTTGGCCTTGCCGAGAATGCCCGCCCATTCGCGGTCGAACTCGATCAGTTCCCGGGCAATGGCCTGCCGCTCCGCCGAGTAGGTGGCGAGCAGCTCCGGCCGGGCGAGGCCGCGCAGCACCTGCGCCAGTTTCCAGCCGAGGTTGAAACTGTCCTGCATGGAAACGTTCATGCCCTGGCCGGCCTTGGGACTGTGGGTATGGCAGGCATCGCCGGCGATGAAGATCCGCGGCAGGCGATTGGCAGGCGCGCCCTCGGGCCGGTCATCGAAGCGCGGGCAGAGCCGCTGGCCGATCTCGTAGACCGACCACCACGGAATATCCTTCACCTCCAGCGTGTAGGGGTGAAGGATGCGCCGCGCCGTGGCGACGAGATCCTCCGCCGTGATGGCCCGCTGGCTGACGCGCTCGCCCTCTGCCAGCTTGTCGAGCTCGACATAGAGCCGGACCATATGACCGCCCTCGCGCGGGATCAGCACCATCGAGCCGTCGCGGGCGGACTGGATCAGCGCCTTCATCCGGATATCGGGGAAATCGGTGACGGCAAGGAGATCCATCACACCCCAGGCCTGACTGGCGGAATCGCCTTCGAGGGCGAGGCCCATCGCCTTGCGGACGGCACTGCGCGCACCATCGCAGCCCACGACGAAGCGGGCACGGATCGTCTCCCTCCGGCCCTCATGCGAAGGATCGAGCCGTTCGAGGACCGCCGTGACGGGATAGGCCGTGCCAATGGGGCCGGCCGCAGCGGATTCATCGACAGCGAGCGAAATCAGCCGCCGGCTGTAATGCGGCGCCAGCCGGGCCGGGGCCTTCCGCATCACGTCGAGATAGAAATCCTGCACGCGGGCCTGGTTGAGGATGACATGCGGGAATTCCGACAGGCCATCCTCTGTATCCTGTACCCGTCCGGAGCGGGCGATATGGTCCGCCCGGGCCTCGTCCGGTTTCCAGAAGGTCGTTTCAAGGATCCAGCAGGCCTCGCGGGCGACGCGTTCGGCAAAGCCGAAAGCCTCGAACATCTCCATTGTGCGGCAGGCAATGCCATCCGCTTGTCCGCGATAGAGGCGGGTGGGGCGTTGCTCGACAATGCAGGTGCGGATCCCGGGGAAGGCGGCAAGCTGGGCGGCGAGCGTCAGCCCCGCCGGGCCGGTGCCGACAATCAGCACGTCCACCTCTTCGGGAACCGGCCCGACGGCACCGCCATGGCGATAGCGCTCGGCAGGGTCATGGTTTTCGGGATCGCCGGGCTCGTAGCCGTTCTGGTGGAACTGCATGATTCTCTGGCCCCCTCGATCCTGTGGGTTGTGACTGGCACTGTCCCGCGCCATCCCCGCGGCCGTCTCGACGGCGCGTAAATAATATGTATACTGATAATCAGTATACTGTCAATTGTCGCCACGCCGAGCAGCCACCTCCGGCGGCGTTGCGAGGGACCGAAAGGAAATCTGCCCATGACCGATTGCCGGACATGGGCTAGGCGCGAAGGCGCCGCCGAGCCGCCACCTCCGGCGGCGTTGCGAGGGACCGAAAGGAAATCTGCCCATGACCGATTGCCGGACATGGGCTAGGCGCGAAGGCGCCGCCGAGCAGCCGCCTCCGGCGGCGTTGCGAGGGACCGAAAGGAAATCTGCCCATGACCGATTGCCGGACATGGGCTAGGCGCGAAGGCGCCGCCGAGCAGCCGCCTCCGGCGGCGTTGCGAGGGACCGAAAGGGAAGAAAATGACCGATCATTCCGCCATGCCCGGGCATCTGGCGCGCCGCTTCCAGCAGATCGCGGTGGCGGTCTTCCATGCCGAGGTCGAGGCGGCGGGGTTTGACCTGACGCCGGTGCAATATGTGGCACTGGCGATGCTGCGGGAGCATCCCGGCATCGACCAGGCGACGTTGGCCGGCCTGATCGCCTATGACCGCACGACGATCGGCGGCGTGATTGACCGGCTTGTCCAGAAGGGCCTGATGGCCCGGGCGGTAAGCCCGCGCGACCGGCGGGCCCATGTGCTGCATCTGACGGAGGCCGGGCTGGCCATGCTGGCGGGCATCCGGCCCGCGGTGGAGGCCGCGCAGCGCGAGATGGTCGCCGTGCTTGAGCCGGCGGAGGCGAAGGAGTTCATCCGGCTGTTGCAGAAAGTGATTGCCGCCAATGAGCGCGACAAGGCTCCGACAAAGCCTGTTTCCTGAGGCACGCGGCTAGCCGACCGGGATGACATCCACGGTGTGATGGCCGGTCTGCCCGCCCGCCGTGCGGCTGACCCCCCGGATGGGCGCGACATCGGCATAATCCCGGCCATAGCCAACGAGGATATGATCATCGGCGACGGCCATGGCGTTGGTCGGGTCATATTCCAGCCAGCCGATCCCGTTGCCGCACCAGACGCGCACCCAGGCATGCATGGCATCGGCGCCGGGCAGGCGCTCCTCGCCGGGCGGCGGCAACGTGCGCAGGAACCCGCTGACATAGCCGGCGGGAATGCCAACCGCCCGAAGGCTGGCAATCATGATCTGGCTGTAATCCTGGCAGACGCCGCGCCCGGCTTCGAAGGCGGCGAGAGGTGGCGTATCGACATCGGTGGCCTCGTCATCGAAGGTCATCTGCGCCGAAAGCGCCGCACCGATCGCCCGCATGGCTTCGACCGGGCTCATGCCCGGCCTCAGGGCTGCCATCGCGAAATCGCGGAAAGGCGTCAGGTCGGAGATGCGCGGCGAGGGGCCGAGGAAATGGAGCGGCGAATTCGGGCCCAGATCGTTCAGCCCGGCCAGTTCGAGCCGCATCCGGTCGATCGATGGGGCGACATCGAGCACCGGCAGCGCGCTGTGCCGCTCGACATAGGCGAGGAGGCGGAGATCGATCTCGGCATGATCCTCGTGAAAATGCAGGGAATGGACGATATTGCCGAAGAAATCTGTCCGGACCATGCGCTCCGGGTTGCTGGGCTCGACGTCGAGCCGCGCCGCGACCAGCCGCTGCATGCCGTGCACGGTGCGCGGCTGCAAACGCAACAGGTGCCTGGCCTGTGCGGCCGGATGGGCATAGGCATAGCCGAGCCGGAGGGTGATCTCGTATTGCATCTGCGCGCTCAGGCGAAATAGGTGTCGGTGAGGGCGTCCGACAACCCGGCAATGCGCCATTTCAGGTCGAGCAGCCATTCCGGCGTGATCGCCTCCGCCGGCATGGTCGCCACATCGGCGCGGAGCTTCAGCAGCGCCTGGCCAAGTGGCGAGAGGCGGTTCTCGCGGCGCGAACCGGGCAGCAGGTCGATATGGGCCTGCATCCGCTCCAGTTCGAACAGGATGGAGCGGGGGTTCAGCGAGTCGAGGACCATCAGGTCGCAGACGCTTTCCGGCACCGCCATGGCATAGCGGCGGCGATGGGTCATCACGCTGTCGCCCACCTCGATCATCAGGTCGAGCGCGCCATCCGGCGCATCGGCCGGGATCATCGCCGCCAGCCAGTCAGCCATGCCGATCGCGCGCTCGATCGCCTGCCCGATCGTCAGGAAGCGCCAGCCCATGGCGCGATACATGTTCTCGTGCACCAACCCGGAAAAGCCGGTGAGCTTGCGGATCAGCACGCTGATCGCCCGGGCGGCATCGTCCCCGGGCTGGACCTGCTTCCCGATCTGTTCGGCCGAACTGGCGAGATCGACAAGCGCCGACCAGCCATCAAGCGAGAACCGGTCGCGGATCTTGCCGGCACTGGTCACCGCTGACTGGATGCTGGAAAGGACCTCCGCAGGCAGCGGCTGGGCAAGGTCCATCCCGTAGGTTTCGAGCAGCCCGGCCACCTGCTGCAGCAGGGGCGCCTCGGTATCCGCGCTCTCTGCGAGGCGGCCGTGATAGGCCCGCAACAGGCGCAGCATGCCCTCGGTGCGTTCGACATAGCGCCCGAGCCAGAACAGGTTGTCCGCTGCCCGGGCCGGCAGGGTGCCGGGCTGCTTGCGCATGAAGGCGGCGCCATCCTTGCGCAGGAGGCTGGGTTCCGGCACCGGCCTTTCGCCCACGATCCAGACATCGGCGACGTTCGAGCCATGCCGCATGGCGATGCTGCCGGGTTCGAGCGTCTGCCCGACGCGGGCAAAACCGCCGGGCATGACCTGCCAGCCATCCGGCGTCCGGGCGAGGAAGACGCGCAAGGTCATCGGGCGCGGCGCGAGCACGCCATCCTTCCAGGCCGGCGTCGTCGAGAGGCGCACGGCCTCCTGCCCGACAAGGGCATGGCGCTCCTCGTCGAGCCAGCTCTCAAGCGTCATCGCCTCCGGCACGGTGCTGCCCTGCGGGTCCAGCTCGATCGGCAGGCGGTTGGCATTGGCGCGCGAAATGACCAGCTTGTGACGGTTCTCGCGCACATAGTGATATTCGGCTTCCTGCCCGCACCACCATGTCGCGACATTGGGAATGGCGAGGCTCTCCCCGCGCAGCCTTTCGCAGAGGCGCGGCAGGAAGGCGAGGAAAGCCTGCGTTTCCAGCGCCCCGGCGCCGAGCGCATTCGCCATCGTCACACGGCCGGCGCGGATCGCATCCAGCAGGCCCGGCGTGCCGAGGCGCGAACGTTCGTCCAGTTCGAGCGGGTCGCACCACGCACTTTCGAGCCGCCGCCAGAGCACGCTGATCGGCTGCGGCCCGTCAATCGTACGGACCTTGAGTTCTTCCCCCTCGACGATGAGGTCCTCGCCCTCCAGCAGCGACAGGCCGAGATAGCGGGCAATATAGGCCTGCTCGTAATAGGTCTCGTTGAAAAGGCCCGAGGTCAGCAGGCCGACGCTGCCGGTTCCGGGCGCACGCATCCGGTCCAGCATGTCGCGGAAGGCGCCGAAGAAGCCGGCGAGGCGGTGCACATTCGATTGCCGGTAGATCTCGGCGAAAACGCGTGATGTCGCCACCCGGGTCTCCAGCGCGAAGCCCGCACCGGAAGGCGCCTCCGTCCGGTCGCCGAGCACCCACCAGCGGCCATCCTCGCCGCGGCCGAGATCCATCGCGATGAAATGGAGGAAATGGCCCGAGGCCGGCTTTACCCCGACCAGCGGGCGCAGCCAATGCGGGTTGGCGGCAAGCAGGGTGCCCGGCAGGTCACCGCTCTCCAGCAGGCGGTTCTCGCCGTAAATGTCTGCCATCACGGCTTCGAGCAGCTCGGCGCGCTGCACCAGCCCGCCGGCCAGCGCCTGCCATTCGCTCTCCGCGAGGATGACCGGGACATGGCTGAGCGGCCAGTCGCGGCTGGCAACATCGCCCTTGCCGTAATGGCGGTAATAGACGCCGGCATCGCGCAGATACTGGTCGCCACGGCCGAACCGGGCGGCGATCTCCGCCGGCGACAGCGTGGAGAGATGTGCCAGCAGGGGCAGCCACGGCGCGCGGATGCTTCCATCCGGGCCGATCATCTCGTCCGGGATGCCATCCAGCGGCCGGTAGCTGGCCACCAGCGGCGGCAGGCCCGCCGCCATCTCGCGCGAGACCGCGCTCATGAGACGGGGCCCGGAGGCATCCGGAGGTCGAGTGTCATCGGGAATTCGGGATGCGGTTGGGTGCGTGCCGGGACATAGGAGCCGGCAGAATGGCCGTAAGGTTCGAACCGTGCAAGACGGCGGGCCTGCGCCTCGTTCGAATTGACGGGAAAGGTCTCGTAGCTGCGCCCGCCGGGATGGGCGACATGGTAGACGCAGCCTCCGAGCGCGCGGCCGGAATGGGTGTCGAAGACATCGAAGGTCAGCGGCACGTCCAGCGGCAAGACCGGATGCAGCCCGTTCGGCGGCTTCCACGCCTTGAAGCGCACGCCGCCAATGCCGATCCCGCTTGAGCCGATGCGCGTCAGCGGCACCAGCCGGCGGTTGCAGGCCACGTGATACCGCGCCGGATCGCCCGTCATCAGCTTGACCTGAAGCCGCTCGATCGAGGAATCGACGAAGCGGACGGTTCCGCCCGGCGTTCCGCTTTCGCCCAGCACATGCCACGGCTCGAGCGCCTGGCGAATTTCGAGCTTCACGCCCTCGAACTCCACCTCGCCGCAGGTCGGGAAGCGGAACTCGAACTGCGCCTCGTACCATTCAGGCAGCAGCGGGAAGCCATGCCGGCCAAGATCGTCCAGCACCTCCAGGAAATCGGCCCAGATCATGTGCGGCAGCATGAACCGGTCATGCAGCTGCGTGCCCCAGCGCGTCAGCGGGCCATCGAGCGGCTTCTGCCAGAGCCGGGCGATCAGCGCGCGGATCAGCACCTGCTGCGCCAGGCTCATGCGGGCATTGGGCGGCATCTCGAAGCCGCGGAACTCGACAAGGCCGAGCCGCCCGGTCGGGCTGTCCGGCGAGAACAGCTTGTCGATGCAGATCTCCGCGCGATGGGTGTTGCCGGTCACATCGACCAGCATGTTGCGGAGCAGCCGGTCGACCAGCCAGGGCGGCGGTGCCTGCCCCTCGGCGGGGCGGGGGATCTGCCGCAGGGCGATTTCCAGCTCGTAGAGGCTGTCATGCCGGGCCTCGTCGATCCGCGGCGCCTGGCTGGTCGGGCCGATGAAGAGGCCGGAGAACAGGTAGGACAGGCTGGGATGGCGGTTCCAGTGCAGGATCAGGCTGCGCAGCAGGTCTGGCCGGCGCAGGAAGGGGCTGTCGAGCGGTGTCGCCCCGCCGACGACGACATGGTTGCCGCCGCCCGTGCCGCAATGGCGACCATCGATCATGAACTTGTCGGCGCCGAGCCGGCAGAGCCGCGCCTCCTCGTAGATCGCCTCGGTCGTGGCCACGCAATCCTGCCAGCTTGAGGCCGGGTGGATGTTGACCTCGATCACGCCGGGATCGGGCGCGACGCGGATGACATTGAGGCGCGGGTCATTCGGCGGGGAATAGCCCTCGATATGCACGGCGAGGCCGCGCCCGGCGACCTTCTCCTCGATGATGGAGAGCAACTCGAGATAATCCTCCGCGCGTTCCACCGGCGGCATGAAGATACAGATGCGCCCGTCACGCACCTCGATTGACATCGCCGTGCGGACCGCTGTGGATCCATCACTGACGAGCGATTGCTCGCTGCGTTCCTGCCCGGGCTCGGCGCTCTCCACCGAAACGAAAGCCTGCTCGCCGCGATCGGGCTGCGGGGGGGGCGGAGGCGGGGGCAGGGCGAAACCGGGAAAATGGGCGCTGATCGCAGTCGGATCTGCCGGATGGGTGAAGGGGTATTTTTCCGGCGGAACATAGGGCAGGGCCTTCAGAGGCAGGCGGAACCCGGCCGGGCTGTCCCCGGGAATGAGGGTAAGCTTGCCGCGCCGCGTCTGCCATTTCTCGCTCCGCCACGGCCGGTGCTGTGCCTGCGCCCGCTGGACAGGCAGCACGAAGGCAACGGGGTTCACGAGGCCCCGCTCGAACACCCGGGCAATACGCGAGCGCTCTTCCGGATCATCGAGCTTGGAATCCCCCGGCGTGACATTGGTCGGCAGGTTCGCTTCCTGCATCACCCAGATCGCGGGATCCTCGTAAACGGGCTGGACGAACTCGTTCTCGATGCCGAGCCCCTCGGCAATATCGGCGAGCAGGGCACCGGCATTTTCCACCGTCGCATCCGCGCGTGGCACCTCGCCGGCGATCCGCGCCGCATCTTTCCAGACCGGCTGGCCATCGCGCCGCCAGTAGAGCGAGAAGGTCCAGCGTGGCAGGCTTTCGCCGGGATACCACTTGCCCTGGCCGTAATGCAGGAAGCCGGACGGGGCAAAACGGTCGCGCAGGCGGCGGATCAGCGTGTCGGCGAGATCGCGCTTGGTCGGGCCGACGGCATCGGTGTTCCACTCGGCGGACTGGAAATCGTCGATGGAGATGAAAGTCGGCTCGCCGCCCATGGTGAGCCGCACATCCTCCGCCTTGAGGACGGCATCGACCTTCTCGCCCAAAGTGTCGAGCGCGGCCCAGGCCTCGTCCGAGAACGGTTTGGTGATGCGCGGCCGTTCGGCGAAGCGCGTGACCTTCATGTCGAACTCGAAATCGACATTCGCGAAGCTGGCCATGCCGGCAATCGGCGCGGCATTGCGGTAATGCGGCGTCGCGGCAAGCGGGATATGGCTCTCGCCCGCCAGCAGGCCGGAGGTCGGGTCCAGCCCCACCCAGCCCGCGCCGGGCAGATAGACCTCGGCCCAGGCATGGAGATCGGTGAAATCGACCTCGGTCCCGGTCGGGCCATCAAGCGCCTTGAGATCCGGCTTGAGCTGGATCAGATAGCCCGAGACGAACCGGGCGGCGAAGCCGAGATGGCGCAGCGCGTTGACCAGCAGCCAGCTGGAATCGCGGCAGGAGCCGAGCGCAACTTTCAGCGTGTCCTCCGGCGTCTGGACGCCGGGCTCCATGCGGATCGTGTAATTCACTTCCTGCGCGATCCGGGCATTGAGCGCCACGACGAAATCGACCGTCGAGGGGGCCTCGCGCGGCACATCCTGCAGGAACCGGGCGAGCAACGGCCCGGCCGGCTCCACCGCCCGGTAGACGACAAGATCGTCGCGGATATCAGCGGGATAATGGAACGGATACCGGACCGCCTCTTCCTCGACGAAAAAGTCGAACGGATTGTAGACCGTCATGTCGGCGACAAGATCGACCTCGATCCGGAATTCCGTCACCGGCTCCGGAAACACGTATCGTGCCTGCCAGTTGCCGTAGACATCCTGCTGGTGGTTCACGAAATGCCCGCCGGGCGAAACCTTGATCGAATGCGAAAGCACCCGCGTGCGGCTGTGCGGCGCGGGGCGCAACCGGACGATCTGCGGCCCGAGCGTGACCGGGCGGTCATAGCGGTAATGGGTGAGGTGGTGCAGGCCGGCAAGGATGGTCATGGGCTTCCAGACTTGAGAACAGGCGTCCAGTGTGGGCGCATGTGAGCGAGGGAAGCAAGCTTATTGCCGGACTTGTCCCAGACCCATGTGGCTGTCCGGGCAGGAAAAGCCGGATAGGGATGCCTGTTTTCCGGGCAGGGTGACGCGGCGTGGCAGCTATTTCGTCAGCAATGCCACCATCGCGGCATAGCCCCGGCTGCGGGCATGGTCGAGCGGGGTCCGCCCCTCCCTGTCCGCAAGGTCGCGCCGGGCGCCGGCCTCGACGAGCAGGCGCACTGTCTCGACATGGCGCGGCCCGCCATTGCCGAGGATCACCGCCTCGATCAGCGCGGTCCAGTGAAGGTTGTTCACATGGTCGAGCGGCGCGCGGGCGCCGATCAGCGTTTTCACCACCCCATCATGGCCGAGATGCGCCGCCGCGATCAGCGCCGTGCCCTGATAGGGGCTGGTGATCTGGCGCGGGTCGCCGCCGATGGCGATGGCGGCTTCCAGCGTTGGCACGTCATCGGCCACGGCGGCGATGGTGATGCAATCATAGTTCTGGGCATCGACCGCCTTGGGATCCGCCTTGCCGGCGGCGAGCGCCCGCATCGCCTCGCGCTGGCGGGCATGGCAGGCAACATGCAGCGGCGTGCGCTGCCGGCCATCGCGCGCATCGGGCGCCGCACCGGAGGCGAGCAGCCGGCGGATCTCGCCGACATCGCCGGCATGGGCGGCGCGGTGGAGGCCCTGATAGGCAGCGATCTCATCGGCGCCGGGCGGAACCTGGGCCGGCGAGGGGCCGGCAACACCGAACATGGCCAGCACGAGGCCGGCCCGGATGGCGGCGCGAAAATCCATGGTGTCATCTCCCGTTCCGGGCGGGCGGACCCCGCCTCTCGGTCATTTCATCGGAGCGCAGAATGGAGCCGTCGGCAAGGCCTGCGCCGCCTCAGGGCTGTTCCCATTGCGCGATGGGCCAGATCTCGATCGCCCCTTCGAACATGCCGCCGAGATGCGCCCCGGGATGCATCCGCGCGATCTCGACCGCCTGTTCCATGCTGCTGGCCTCGATCATGAAAAACGCGCCGGGCGGTTCGGTTGTCGGCTCGTAGAGGCCTTCGCCCTCAGTCACGCCGGAAGCCGTCGCCTTGAGCCAGCGTGCCTCCTCCGGCAGGCCGAGGGACCCCGTGATCCGCACATGGCCGCTCGCCTTGAAGGCCTGGTCGATCGGTGCGCACATCTCGCCGATCCGGTCGAACTGTGCCGAATCCAGCCCGGCAAAGTCATCCGCATTGTATCGGCAAAGGCAGAGGAACAGCATCGTTTTCTCCCGGAAGGGCGGGGGCGCAAGGCAATCCACAGGCCGGAGCCATGTTCTATCTTGCAATGCCCGGGCCTGCCTTCCAACCCCGGTGAGCCCGGTTTTCCAGCCCCGATGCGTTCGGCTCCAGCGTTCGGGCGGCAAGAACGGCCTTGCGCCTTGCGCCGGAGCTTGCAAACATCGGGACCAGTTGTGGCGGCACGGGTGCCGCCCGCCCTCGATCAGCGGAGCTTTCCCATGTTTCTCTCCCGTCGTGACGCCCTGAAGGGCGCTGCTGCCCTCGCGGCCCTTTCCGCCACCGGCGGTTCGGCGCTCGCGCAGGCCAAGTTCTTCCGCATCGGCACCGGTGGTACAGGCGGTACCTATTATCCGATCGGCGGCATCATCGCGAACGCGATCTCGGGCGACAAGCTGAACGCCTCGGCTGTCGCTTCGAACGGCTCCGTCGCCAATGTGAATGCCATTGTCGGCGGCGCCTCGGAATCGGGTTTCAGCCAGGCCGATGTCGCCACCTGGGCCTATACCGGCACCGGCATCTACGAGGGAAAGCCGAAGGTCGAGGAACTCCGCGCCATCGCCAACCTCTATCCGGAGACGGTGCATATCGTGGTCAAGAAGGGCCTCGGCGTGAAATCGCCGGCCGATATCAAGGGCAAGCGGTTCTCGGTGGACGAGCCGGGCTCCGGCTCGCTCGTCAATGCGCGCGCCATCCTCGCCGCCTATGGCGTGACCGACCGTGACTACAAGCCGGAATTCATCAAGCCGGGCCCGGCCATCGAGAAGATGAAGGACGGCTCGCTTGACGGCTTCTTCTTCACCGGCGGCTATCCGTTCGGCGCGCTGACCGAACTCGGCGCCACGCACGGGTTCGAACTGGTGGCGGTTGATGGCCCGCAGGCGGAAGAGCTGAAGAAGAAGTTCACCTTCTTCGCCGAGGACATCATCCCCGACAATGCCTACAAGGATACCAAGGGCGTGAAGTCGCTCGCTGTCGGCGCGCAATGGGTGACCACCGCAAAGATCGATGCCGATACGGTCTATGAGGTTACCAAGGGCCTCTGGTCCGACAAGGCCCGCGCGGCGCTCGATACCGGCCATGCCAAGGGCAAGGCCATCGTGAAGGCCAATGCGCTGGCCGGCCTCGGCATTCCGCTGCATCCCGGTGCCGAGCGCTTCTACAAGGAAGCCGGGCTTCTGAAGGGCTGAACCCGCAGGATCTTGATCAAGGCCATGCCCGCGCGACGCAGGTCGTGCGGGCTTCTCTATGACGGGTGCACTCACCGGATCCGGAACTTTTCCGGGATCGCGTGGGAACTGACTTGCGGGGGCAGGGATGTCAAACACGGTCTCGCCGATCGGGGATCTCGATCTCAAGAAAGCGCAGGAACTCGAGGAAAGTCTCGATCACGAGATCCGGTTCCGGCCTCTCCTGCCACTGACCGGCTGGCTGGTTGCCGGCATGCTGCTGGCGCTGTCGCTCTTCCATTACTACACGGCGGGTTTCGGCCTGCTGCCGGAAGTCACGCACCGTGGCATCCATCTCGCTTTCGTGCTCGGGCTGATCTTCCTCGTCTTCTCGGCCAACAAGGCGCGCAACAACCGCCCGCCCTCGGCATCGCTGTTCCGCCCGCTCGGGATCAGCATCATCGACTGGGCTTTGTTCCTCGCGGCCATGGTTTCGAGCCTCTATGTGCCATGGATCTTCCATGACCTTGTCTTCCGCGTCGGCAACCCGATGCCGATGGACGTGTTCATGGGCTCGCTGGCCATTCTCGTGCTGATCGAGGCGACGCGCCGCGCCATCGGCTGGCCGCTGCCGATCATCGCCATCATATTGATGCTCTATGCCATGGCGGGGCCATCGCTCCCCGGCATCTTCGCCCATCCCGGCAACAGCTGGAAAGCCATCGTCAACCACCTCTACCTGACCTCGCAGGGCGTTTACGGCATCGCGCTGGGCGTGGTTGCGACCTATGTCTTCCACTACGTCCTGTTCGGCGTGCTGGCGACGCGGGTTGGCCTCGGCAAGCTCTTCATCGATCTCGCCATGGCGCTGGCGGGCCGTTTCTCCGGCGGGCCGGCCAAGGTGTCGATCTTTGCTTCCGGCCTGTTCGGCATGATCTCGGGCTCCTCCATCGCCAATACGGTGACGGTCGGGTCGCTCACCATCCCCATGATGATCCGTACCGGCTATCCCCGCCACTTTGCCGGTGCGGTGGAATCGACCGCCGCCACGGGCGGGCAGATCACCCCGCCGATCATGGGCGCGGCCGCCTTCCTCATGGTCGAATTCCTCAACCTGCCGTACCAGACGATCATCATCGCGGCGATCGTGCCGGCAGCGATGCATTTCTTCGGCATTTTCTGCCAGGTGCATTTCGAGGCGAAGAAGCTCGGCCTGAAAGGCGTGCCGAAGGCGGATCTGCCGCGCGCCATGGATGTGCTTGCCGAGGGCTGGCCCTCCATTACCCCGCTGGTCGTGCTGCTGGCGGTGCTGCTCTCGGGCTATACGCCCTATCTCGCCGCCTTCTGGGGCATCACTGCCTGCATGGTCGTGGGCCTGACCGGGCGGAACAAGGTCATCTCGGTGGCGTTGCTCCTGATCATGGTCGCGCTGATCGCCACCGGCGCGATCATCACGGTCTGGGGTCTCGCCATCGCGTTCGGGTTTGCGGCCATAGCCTCGGTCGCTTTTGTGGCAAAGGACTGGGCGAAGGGCGGCATGACCCGGGTGATCGACATTTCCGACGCCTTCGTCACCGGTGCGAAATACGCGATCGGCGTCGGCGCCGCCGCTGCCACGGTGGGCATCATCATCGGCATCGTCACGCTCACGGGCGTCGGGTTCAAGCTTTCGGATATCGTGATCGGCTTTGCCCGCGACCTGACGCAGATCACGACGGCGATCCTGCCGGCGACCTGGTTCACCCCGAGCACGCTGACCTTGTTCTTCACGCTGGTCATGACCGGCATCGTCTGCATCCTGCTCGGCTGCGGCATCCCGACCACGGCGAGCTACATCATCATGGTCACCATCGCCCAGCCAGCCCTCGGCAAACTGGGGGTGGAGCCGATCGTCTCGCATTTCTTCGTCTTCTATTACGGGCTGCTGGCCGACATCACGCCGCCGGTCGCACTGGCGGCCTATGCCGGCGCCAGCATGGCCGGGGCAGACCCGTTCAAGACGGGGAACACCGCCTTCCGCCTCGGACTTGCCAAGGTGCTGGTTCCGTTTGTCTTCGTCTTCTCGCCGGCCATGCTGATCATGACGAAGGGGTTCACCTGGGGTGATTTCTTCTTCACCACCGGCGGTTGCATCATCGGGATCGTGATGCTCGCTGCCGCAGTGACGGGTTACGGCCTCGCGCCGATGCGCCGCTGGGAACAGCTCCTGCTCTTTATCGGCTCTGTGCTGGTGATTTCGCCGAACCTCACCGCCACGGTGATCGGCGTGGCCCTGGCCATACCGGTCCTGCTCCGGCAGATGGCTGCATCGCGGGCGCTCGCCTCGGCCTGAGGCGGAAACCACGGAATGTCCCGCGGTCTTCGCTGCCGTGGCGCGCTCGCCCGATCCGGCCGGGGAGTTTTTGTTTGGCTGGCGACCATTCGCCGGCTATCAATGAATCAACCCTGGCCGCAGGAACAAACAGGCCGGGGATCTGGAGGAAACCCATGTCCATTGCCCGCCCGCGCGGCCCGCTTTTCCCGTTGATCGCAGCCGGATTCCTGGCACTTCAGGCCGTTCCTGGCGCCCAGGCGCAGGATGCCTGCACCAACCGGGGCGAACTCGACACCCTCTATTGCGACGAGAACCGTGATCTCGTAGCCGATCTGCCGAAGGAAGCCGCCAAGCTGCGCGACCCCTCGACGCTGGTCTGGGCCTACACGCCCGTCGAAGATCCGGCCGTCTATGCCAATATCTTCAAGCCCTTCACGGACCATCTCGAGAAATGCGTTGGCAAGCGCACGGTCTATTACCCGGTCCAGTCGAATGCGGCCGAGATCGAGGCCATGCGCTCGGGCCGACTGCATTTCGCCGGGTTCTCGACGGGCCCGACCGGATTCGCCGTCAATCTCGCCGGTGCGATTCCCTTCGCGGCCAAGGGCCTCGGCAACGAGGTGCGCGGCTACAACCTTGTCGCTGTGGTCAAGGCCTCGAGCCCCTACAAGAGCCTCGCTGACCTGAAGGGCAAGAAGGTCGCCCATACCTCGCCTTCGTCGAATTCCGGCAATCTCGCGCCACGCGTGCTGTTCCCGGATCAGGGCCTGACGCCGGACACGGATTACAAGCCGCTGATGTCCGGCGGGCATGACAAGAGCGTGCTCGGCGTCAATTCCGGCGACTACGACATGGCCGCCGTGGCGTCCGACGTGTTTGACCGGATGGTGACCCGCGGAACCGTCAAGGGCGAGGATTTCCGCATCCTTTATCGCAGTCCCGTCTTCCCGACCTCATCCTTCGCCCATGCGCATGACCTGAAGCCCGAACTCGCGGCCAAGCTTCGCGAATGCTTCTATTCCTTCCGCTTCACCCCGGCCATGACGAAGGAATTCAACGGCGACGACCGCTTCCTCCCGATCACCTACCAGAAGGATTGGGCCGTGGTGCGCGATGTCGCCAACAAGTCGGGCACGCCCTACAATCGCGCCGCCTATGACGCGGAATCGAAGCGTGAAGCGGCCGCCGCAGCCAAGCGCGCCGAGGAAGCCGCGAAGAAGCTGGCAGCCCCGAAGCAGTAAACGCAATGCTCCCCGCAGGCGCCCTGAAGGTGCCTGCGGCCCTTTGCCGGTTCCGCCCCGAGGGCGGAGACGCCGCAGGATAATGCCATGAACGTGATGCACCCCGCCATTGCCGAGCCGGTCCTTTCGCTGCGCGGCCTGCGGAAGGAATACCGCCCCGGCCAGCCGGTGCTGAAGGATATCAGCCTCGATTTTGCTCCGCACGGCGTTACCGCAATCATCGGGCCTTCGGGCACCGGCAAGTCGACGCTGATCCGCTGCATCAACCGCCTTGTTGATCCGACGGCGGGCGATATCCTGCTGAAAGGCGAGAATCTCGCCCGGATCCAGGGCGCGGCCCTGCGCATGGCGCGCCGCCGGATCGGCATGGTTTTCCAGGAATACAACCTCGTCGAGCGGCTCAGCGTGATGGAGAATGTGCTCTCCGGCCGGCTGGGCTATGTCAGTCCCTGGCGGGCCTTCCTCCGCAAGTTTCCGACGGAGGATGTAGAGCGCGCCTTTGACTTGCTCGATGCGGTCGGGCTCGGCCAGGATTTCGCCAATCGCCGGGCAGACAAGCTTTCCGGCGGGCAGCGCCAGCGCGTCGGGATCGCCCGCGCGATCATGCAGGAGCCGGCCCTGCTGCTGGCCGACGAGCCGACATCCTCGCTCGATCCGAAGACCTCGGTCGAGATCATGGAACTGATGGCCGAAATTTCCGGCACGCGCGGCATCCCGATCATCATCAATATCCACAATGTCGATCTCGCCCGTCGCTATGCCGCGCGCATCATCGGCATGACCGGCGGCGATGTCGTCTTCGATGGCCCGCCCGAGGCGCTCGAACGGGGCCACCTCGCCATGATCTATGGCGGTGAGGGCTGGCAGGAATGACCACGAGACCCGCCCGCCCGGATGCCTTCCCCGTTGATTGGCCGAAGCGCTTTGCGTGGATCGCGCTCGCCGTCTATGTCTTCTATGCGCTGTCGACGCTGGATGTCAGCCTCGACCGCATCCTCCGCGGCTTCAGCCAGGCGGCGACCCTGTTCGGCCGCATGTTTCCGCCGAACATCGCCCCGGACAAGGTCGAGCTGATCACCACGGGCATGCTCGAAAGCCTGCAGATCGCCGTGCTCTCGACCTTCTTCGGTATCCTGCTCTCGCTGCCGCTCGGCTTCGCGGCGGCGCGCAACCTCTCGCCGGTCTGGCTGGCGGGTGCGGCACGGGGCGTGATCGCCATCTGCCGGTCCTTCCACCCGGTCATCGTCTCCATCCTGTTCGTGAAGGCGGTGGGCTTCGGCGCGCTGGCCGGCATCCTTGCCCTGATCGTCGCGACGATGGGCTTCGTCTCGAAACTCTTCGCGGAGGTGGTCGAGGAACTGAATGCCAGGCAGGTCGAGGCGGTCCGTGCCACCGGCGCCTCGTTTTTCAACGTGCTGATCATCGCCGTCATGCCACAGGTCATGGCGCGTTTCGTCGGACTGACCGTGTACCAGTTCGATTCCAACCTGCGGAACTCGACCATGGTCGGCATTGTCGGCGGCGGCGGCATCGGGGCACCGCTCTTCACCGCCTACCAGCGCTTCGACTTTGACGTCGTACTGACGATCCTGCTCGTCATCATCGCGCTGATCATGATGTTCGAGATGGTCTCTGCCCGCATCCGGAGGGTCTTCCAGTGACCGGCACCGCTACCCCGACCCGCCGCTGGGAGCGATTCACAGCGCAGGAACGGATTGCCCGCTCCGTCCTCTACATCCTGACGGTCATTGCGGTGGTCTGGTCACTTCGGACGATCGATATCATTCCCGAATTCCTCTACGACGCGCCGGAACAAACAGCCGACCTTTTCAAGCGCATGTGGCCGTTCGACTGGGCGTTCTATCCGAAGGCGGTCCATTCCGCGTTGATCGAGACCTTCCATATCGCCACTTTGGGCACGATCCTCGCGATCCTGCTGGCGCTGCCGCTCTCCTTCATGGCCGCACGCAACTTCACGCGGAACCCGGTCCTGCGCTGGCTGGCGCAGTTCATCTTCGTCTCCTCGCGTTCGGTCAATTCGCTGATCTGGGCGTTGATCTTCGTCGCGATCTTCGGACCGGGCGCGCTGGCGGGCGTAATGTCCATCGCCGTCCGGTCGATCGGCTTCGTCGGCAAGCTCTTCGGCGAGGCGCTGGAAGAAGCCCAGCGCGGCCCGCTCGAAGCCCTGACTGCCACAGGCGCGCCGCGTTCGATGATCCTCGCCAAGGGCTATTGGCCGCAGGTCGAGCCGGCCTTCTGGTCGATCGCGCTGCTGCGCTGGGACATCAATATCCGCGAGAGCGCGGTGCTCGGGCTGGTCGGGGCAGGGGGAATCGGCGTGGCACTCGATGCGGCGCTGAACAATCTCTACTGGGATCAGGTCGGCCTCATCCTCGCGGTGATCTTCGCTGTGGTCATCGCCACCGAGATCGTGACGTCCTTCCTCCGCAGCCGCATCCTCTGAAGCCGGCTGCGCCATCCACAAGCAAGTCGAGGCCTCGCCGGCCCTCTGCGCGGCAGCCGCGCGACAGCACGGTGACAGCCAGCGCGCAAACGGCGCGGAATTGGCCGCGTGCCCGCCGGAAACGCGGGCCGGCGCACAGACTTGGTGCCACCCTGCATTGTCGCGGCATTGTCACACACTTGTCATCCGACGCTGATTAGCCTTTCATGAGCCATTCGAAAAATCGAATGGAAGCCATCCTCATCCTGCTTCCCAACAAGAAGTTCGCCAGGGAGAATTCTCATGAAATTCGATCGTCGTTCACTGCTCGGCGCTGCGGTGCTGGCCGCATCGCTCGGCGTTGCGCCCGCGCAGGCGCAGACCGAGATCCAGTGGTGGCATGCCATGACCGGCGCCAACAACGATGTCATCGTCCGGCTGGCCGAAGAGTTCAATGCCAGCCAGAAGGACTACAAGGTCGTTCCGGCCTACAAGGGTTCCTACGCGGATACACTCAATGCTGGCATCGCGGCTTTCCGCGCCGGCAATGCGCCGCATATCCTGCAGGTTTTCGAGGTCGGCACTGCGACCATGATGGGCGCCCGCGGCGCCATCAAGCCGGTGCAGGACATGATGAAGGAAGCCGGCGAGACCTTCGATCCGAAGGCCTATCTCCCGGCCATTACCGGCTATTACTCGACCACCAAGGGCGAGATGCTGTCCTTCCCGTTCAACTCGTCATCAGCAGTGATGTGGTTCAACAAGGACAAGTTCCGCCAGGCCGGCCTGAACCCCGACCAGCCGCCGAAGACCTGGCCGGAAGTGTTCGAAGCCGCCAAAAAGCTGAAGGCCGTGAGCCCGACCTGTGGCTTCTCGACGGCGTGGATCACCTGGGTGAATATCGAGCAGCTCGGCGCCTGGCACAACACGCCGCTCGGCACCAAGGCCAACGGGATGGACGGCTTCGACACGCAGTTCCAGATCAACGGGCCGCTCTTCGTCCGCCACCTGCAGAACCTGATAGACCTGCAGAAGGACAAGACCTTCGATTATTCCGGCCGCACCAATACCGGGGAAGGTCGCTTCACCAGCGGTGAATGCCCGATCTTTATGACCTCGTCCGCCTTCTTCGGCAACGTGAAGGCGAACGCAAAGTTCGAATGGGGCAACACCGTGCTGCCTTATTACCCGGATGTCGCCGGCGCGCCGCAGAACTCGATCATCGGCGGAGCCTCGCTCTGGGTGATGGGCGGCAAGAAGGTCGATGAATACAAGGGCGTGGCCAAGTTCTTCACTTTCCTGTCGAATGTCGACCGCCAGGTGAAGCTGCACACGGAATCGGGCTATCTGCCGATCACCAAGGCTGCCTACGAGAAGGTGAAGGCTTCGGGCTTCTACACGCAGAACCCGCATCTCGAGACGCCGCTGCTCCAGCTCAACAACAAGGAGCCGACCGATAACTCCCGTGGCCTGCGCTTCGGTGGTCTTGTCCAGATCCGCGATGTCTGGGCCGAGGAAGTCGAAGGCGCGCTGACGGGCAAGAAATCGGCGAAGGAAGCGCTCGATGCCGCCGTCAGCCGCGGCAATGACATGCTGCGCCAGTTCGAGCGCACCGTCTCGCGCTGATATCTCGGTGACAGCGGGCCCGCACGGGAGGTTCCGGAAGAGAACCTCCCGTCGGGTCCGGCGAACAGCCAGCCGGTCGGCCTGACCCCGTGACGGGGCGGGCCGACCTTTCCGTTCCGCCCGAGGCGGAACCCGGGTGGGGAAGGGGATCATGGAGAAACGCGTCGTCTTCAACGGCAGGCTGCTGCCGTATCTGCTGCTGGCGCCGCAGCTTCTGATCACGGTTGTCTTCTTCTACTGGCCGGCCGGGCAGGCCGTGTTGCAGAGCTTCCTCGTGCAGGATGCGTTCGGGCTTTCGACCGAATTCGTCTGGTTCGAGAATTACCAGGTCCTGTTCTCAAAGCCGGAATACTACAAGTCGATGGTGACAACAGCGATCTTCTCCTCGCTGGTGGCGTTCTTCTCGCTCTCCATCGCGCTGCTCCTTGCGGTTCAGGCGGACCGGCACATCAAGTTCGCGGCGGGCTACAAGACGCTGCTGATCTGGCCCTATGCCGTTGCACCGGCTGTTGCGGGCGTGCTCTGGCTCTTCATGTTCCAGCCCTCCCTCGGCATCATCAGCCAGACGATGCGTGTGGCGGGCTTCGAGTGGAACCCGCTCCTGCGGCAGGACCACGCGATGACGCTGGTGGTGATGTCCGCCACGTGGAAGCAGATCTCCTATAATTTCCTGTTCTTCCTCGCCGGGTTGCAGGCCATCCCGAAATCCGTGATCGAGGCGGCAGCGATCGACGGCGCGCGGCCCGCGCGCCGTTTCTGGACGATCATCTTCCCGCTTCTCTCGCCAACCACATTCTTCCTGCTGGTCGTCAACATCGTCTATGTCTTCTTCGATACTTTCGGCATCATCGATGCTGCAACGCAGGGCGGGCCGGCCAAGGGCACGGAAACCATGGTCTACAAGGTCTATTCCGATGGCCGTTCCGGCGGCGATCTCGGCGGTTCCGCTGCGCAAAGCGTGGTGCTGATGGTCATTGTCATCCTGCTGACGGCCATCCAGTTCCGCTATGTCGAGCGAAAGGTGCAATACTGATGACCCATCGACGCTTTAACCCCCTGCTGATGCTGCTGGTCGCCGGCTTTTCCGCCGGCGCGATGGCCCAGCCCGCCCCGGCGCCGCCGCCGGAGATCAGCTATCACGACGGCATCTTCTTCTTCTGCAAGCCGGTGGCCGGCCAGGCCTGGTCGCAGCAGGCCTGCACGGAAGCCGGGAAGCATCTGGCTGATCTCGCGGCCAAGGCGAAAAAGCCCATCGTTCTCCTGAAGATCGGCGACACCCGCGACAAATATCCCGCGTTGGCGCAGGCGGCCGGCTTCGATTCAAGCAAGGCGATCTGGTTCCTGCTGAGCATCGACCCGCATGCGCAGAACAAGGGGCAATGGGAAATCGTGGCACGGGCCGATATGACCAATCGGGCGCCCTCCGCTCCCAGCCAGCCGCAGGTGGTGACGTATTCCCGCCGAGCCGACGTCGTATCGTCGAGCGCTGTGGCCGAAAAGAGCAGGGAACTGCTCGGCGGGATCATGCTCGTTCTGACAAGCAGCATGAAGCCGCTCTGAGCCTTTTCAAGGATTTCCGTCGATGGTCCAGCGCCGCCGCCTGCTCGATTTCCTGCCGCATCTCATCCTGATGCTCGGCGTCGCCATCGTCGCCTTCCCGGTCTACGTGGCTTTCATTGCCTCGACATGGGACGCGGCCACGATCTCCAACGGTTCGATGCCGCTCCGGCCCGGCCCGCATTTCGCCGAGAACTATTACCGCACCATCTTCATCGGCACCTCGTCCTCCACGCGCGAGCCCGTCGGCACGATGATGCTCAACTCGCTGATCATGGCGCTGACCATCGCCATCGGGAAGATCGCGATCTCGCTGATTTCGGCTTTCGCGGTCGTCTATTTCCGCTTTCCGTTCCGGATGACGGCGTTCTGGATCATCTTCGTCACGCTCATGCTGCCGGTCGAGGTGCGTATCTTCCCGACCTACAAGATCGTCGCCGATCTGAACCTTCTGGATACCTTTGCCGGCCTGACCATCCCGCTGATCGCCTCCGCCACGGCGACCTTGCTCTTCCGGCAGTTCTTCATGACCGTGCCGGACGAACTGGTCGAGGCCTCGAAGATCGATGGCGCCGGGCCAATGAAATTCTTCTTCGATACGCTGCTGCCGCTCTCGATCACCTCGGTAGCCGCGATGTTCGTGATCCAGTTCATCTATGGCTGGAACCAGTATCTCTGGCCGCTGCTGATCACGACGAAGGACAACATGCAGACCATCGTCATCGCCATCAAGAAGATGATCGTCACGCAGGACGCCCTGACCGAGTGGCAACTGGCCATGGCCACGGCGATCCTCGCCATGCTGCCGCCGGTCTTCGTGGTGGTTGTGATGCAGAGACTGTTCGTGAAGGGCCTCGTGGAGACCGAGAAATGAGTGAAGTTCGCCTCCAGTCTGTCCGCAAGGTCTATCCCGGCGGCGTCGAGGCCGTGAAGGGCGTGAGCCTTGAGATCGCGGACGGGCAATTCTGCGTTTTGGTCGGGCCGTCGGGCTGCGGGAAATCCACCCTGCTGCGTATGGTGGCCGGGCTGGAGACCATCTCCGGCGGCACTTGTTCGATCGGCGACCGCATCGTCAACGAGGTCGAGCCGGCGGATCGCGATATCGCGATGGTTTTCCAGAATTACGCGCTCTATCCGCATATGTCGGTTTACGACAACATGGCCTATGGCCTGCGCAATCGCGGCACGCCGAAGGACGAGATCGACCGCCGCGTCCGCGAGGCCGCGCGCATCCTCGAAGTCGAGCCCTTCCTCGAGCGAAAGCCACGGGCCCTGTCGGGCGGCCAGCGCCAGCGCGTCGCCATGGGGCGGGCCATCGTGCGCAAACCGAAGGTCTTCCTGTTCGACGAGCCGCTCTCCAACCTCGATGCCAAGCTGCGCATCCAGATGCGCGTCGAGATCAAGAAGCTGCAGCGCGCGCTCGCCACCACCTCGATCTATGTCACGCATGACCAGCTCGAGGCGATGACGCTGGCTGACCAGCTCGTCGTCATGAACAAGGGGCAGGTCGAGCAGGCCGGTGCGCCGATCACCCTCTACGAGCGGCCCATGACCATCTTCGTCGCCGGCTTCATCGGCGCGCCGCCGATGAACCTGCTCGACATGCCGGCAACGGGCCTGCCCGGGCTGAGCCTCGCCACGCCCGTTTCGGGCCCCGTGACGCTGGGTGTCCGGCCGGAACATCTGGAACTCTCGGCCGAAAACGGTGCGCTCGCCATCGATCTGACCGTTACAGCCGTGGAAGCTGTCGGCGCCGAGAGCTACATCTATGGCGCTTTGGGCGGGCAGGGCCCCGAGATCATCGTGCGGATTCCCGGCCGCGACCTTCCGGCGATCGGCGCATCGCTCCGGGCGATTGCGCGGTCGGAGAACCTGCATTTCTTCTCGCGGGAGACGGGCATCCGGCTGAACTGAACCGTCTGAGGCATCGATAGAGGGGAGCATGGGCGGGTGAAGGCCGCAGGAGATCGAACCGACTGGCGGGCCTGGGCCGGGCGCATCGGGCCGAGCCTCGCCTATTTCGTGCTGTTCGTCCTGCTCGACAATCTCGCCTATCGCCGCGCGGGGATTGCCGACGACACGGCCATTGTGTCGCTCAATTCCGGGCTGTCCTACATTCTCGTCCTCAATTTCGGCAAGATCTACCTGCCGGCGGTCATCCTGGCGCCCGTGCTGGCGGAGTATGTCCTCGACCAGTCACGCCTGCCATTCATTGTCGAGCTGCTCCGTGATCTGGCTTTGGGCACCACGACAGCCCTTGCCCTGCTGGTCCTGACCAGCCGGCGCCTGCGGTTCGACCCCGCGCTCGCCTCGCTCAGGGATCTGGCGACGCTGCTCGTCATCGCCGCCTTGGAGGCCGCCGCCGCCACCGGGCTGGTCAGCCTCGCGCAGGCCTTCGGGGCGGAGCGGAGCGACCCCGCCACCGTGCGGGACATTCTCGATCTCTGGGTCGCGCATTTTCTCGGCGTCGTGATGGTCGCACCGCTGGGTATCGTCGCGATCCGGAACCGCTGGCACATCCTGCGCCCGCGGGACTGGCTGCTCCATCTCTCGGCCATTCTCGCCGTGTTCCTCACACTGGCGTTTCTCGACAAGTCTCAGCCCTTCCAGTCCTTCTACGTCTTCTCGCTGCCGATCATCTGGATGGCCGCGCGCGGCGGGATCGAGGCGGCGAGCGTCGGGCTGGCGGTCACGCAGGTTGGTCTCATCGTGGCCTCGCAGACCCTCCCCAATGCCCGGGTCGACATTCCCGAATTGCAGGCCCGCCTGCTGGTCCTCACGGTGACGGGGCTGGTCATCGGTGCGCTGGTTGTCGAACGGCTGCGTTTCGAGCGCCAGCTCCGGCAGCATCAGGAGGCGGTCGAGCGGATGGCCCGGATCGCCAGCATGGGGCAACTCGCCTCGTCGATCGCGCATGAGATCAACCAGCCCCTGATGGCAGCCGGCACCTATTCACGGCTGGTGACAAGCGCGCTCGCGGAAAGCGCGCTGAATATCGAGGATGCCCGGCGGGCAGCAGAGAAATCGAGCGGGCAGATCACCCGCGCGGGCGAGGTGGTGCGGCGGCTGCGCGCCCTGTTCAAGCTCGACAAGACCCTGCAGCGGCCGCATGACCTCGGCGAAATCATCGCGAATGCCAGGACGCTGTGCCTCGGAGACCTCACCGCCAGGGGGGTCACCTGCAAAGTTCACCTGCCGAACCCGGTTCCGCAGGTCATGGCGGACCAGCTCCAGATCGAGCAGGTTTTCGTGAACCTGATCCAGAATGCCGCACAGGCCATGGAATCCGGGGGGCAAATCGGTATCGAGGTGCTGCCACCGCGCGATGGACTTGTCGATACGATCGTGTCGGATAGCGGGCCCGGCCTTCCCGTGGAGTTGATCAACGGCGTGCCGATTCCTTTCTTTTCGACAAAGGAGGCGGGAATCGGCGTCGGGCTTGCATTGAGCCGCACAATTGTCGAGGCTCATGACGGTTTGTTGCGACTCGGCAATGGCACGGCGGGCGCCCGGATCGTTGTTTCGCTGCCGGCCGGCTGACAAGAAGGAGAGAGAGAATGGAAAGGGCACGCCTCGCCTTGCTGGATGATGATCCGGCCGTTCTGGATTCGCTGTCGATGTTTTTCGCGCAGGGCGGGATTGAGACATTGTGCTTCGTCGATGCCGAGACATTCCTCTACCGCTTCGACAAGGGCCTCGAATTCGACTGCATCGTCACCGATGTGCGGATGCCGGGCCAGTCCGGACTCGACGTTGTCCGCCATGTCGCCGCGCGCCCGGCTGCACCGCCGGTCATTGTCATCACCGGCCATGGCGATGTGGCCATGGCGGTGTCGGCCCTGAAGCTGGGCGCCCATGATTTTCTCGAGAAGCCGTTCAACGAGGCGAGCCTTCTGGCCCTCATCCGCGAGGCGATCGCCGCCACGCAGGACCGCCGGGCGACGGAGCGGGCCCGGATGGCCATGCGCGAACAATTCGAGGCGCTTCCGCCTCGCCAGCGCCAGGTGCTGGTTCTGGCTGCCGAGGGCTACAGCACCAAGGAAATCGCGCTGAAGATCAAGATCAGCCCCCGCACGGTCGAGGGCCATCGCGCCTGGGGCATGCAGAAGCTCAAGGCGCGCAACCTCGCCGATGTCGTTCGCATCGTGCAGGGCTATGCCTTTTCCTGAGCCGGTTGCCGGGCAGGGTGGCATGGCCATTGCCTGTCCGCTTCTGAAAGCAGGACTGGAAAGGGATCATGGAGATCAACATCCCCGACGTGCTCGCCGAGGTCGAGGCCGTCTTCGCGCGATATGAAACCGCCTTGGTGACCAACGATGTCGAAACGCTCGACGCGCTGTTCCTCGACAGGGACACGACCATCCGTTACGGCGCCACTGAAAATCTCTACGGGTTTGCCGAGATCGCGGCCTTCCGCGCGGCGCGGCCTTCCGTGGGGCTTTCCCGGCGGCTGGACCGCACGGTGATCACCACCTATGGCCGGGATTGCGCCACGGCCTGGACGCTCTTCTATCGCGACAACCAGCCCGGCAAGGTCGGGCGGCAGAGCCAGGTCTGGGTCCGCACGCCGGAAGGCTGGAAAGTGGCTGCGGCGCATGTCAGCGTCATCGCCGAGGCGCCGTAACGGCGGCGATCAGCCGCCGGCCCGGGCATAGGGCGAGATGTCACGGCGCAGGAAGCCGCCATCACCCGGCTGGCCAAGCACCTTGCCGTTTTCCACCACGATGCGCCCGCCGGCAATGGTCATGACGGGCCAGCCGGTGACCGCAAGGCCCTCCCAGGGCGTGTAGTCCGAGCCATGATGCAGGACCTCCTGCCTGATCGTCTCCTTGCGCTTCGGATCCCACAGCACGAGATCGGCATCGGCTCCGACCGCGATCGTGCCCTTGCGGGGGTAGAGGCCGTAGATCTTCGCGTGGTTGGTTGCCGTCAGCGCCACGAATTCGTTCGGCGTGATCCGTCCCTTGGCCACGCCCTCCGACCACAGGATCATCATCCGCGTCTCGATACCGGGAATCCCGTTCGGCACGTAGCGGAAGGATTGTGCCGCCTTGGGATGCAGCTTGCCTGCCGTGCTGTCATAGAAGAACGGGCAATGATCCGAGGAAAAGACCTGGAAGGTCCCGTCCTTCAGGCCTTCCCAGATCGCATTCCAGCTGTCCTCGTCACGCGGCGGCGGCGAGCAGACATATTTGCCGCCCTCGAGGTTCTCGCCCTTCAGGTCATCCGCCGTCAGCGAGATGTATTGCGGGCAGGTCTCGGCATAGACCTTGAGCCCGCGCTGGCGCGCCCAGCGGATCTGCTCCATGGGCTCGCGGCCCGAGACATGGACGATCATGATCGGCACGTCGATCAGTTCGGCATGGCTGATCGCGCGGTGCGTCGCCTCGCGCTCGATCAGCTGCGGCCGGGAAACCGCATGGAAATAGGGCGCTGTCTTGCCTTCGCTTTCCAGCTTCTCGGTCAGATATTTGATCGTGTCATAGCCCTCGGCATGCACCATCACCAAAGCCTGCTCGCGACGCGCGACAGCAAAAACATCCAGCAATTGCCGGTCGTTCAGCACGAGGTCGTCATAGGTCATGAAGACCTTGAAAGAGGTGCAGCCATCCCCGAAAAGGGCCGGCAATTCCTGGTTGAGAACGCTGGGCGTCGGATCCGAGACGATCAGGTGGAAACCGTAATCGATCAGCGCCTTGCCTTCGGCCTTCTGGTGGTAGGCCTCGACGCAAGCGCGCAGGGATGTGCCTTTTTCCTGCTTGGCGAAGGCGATCACGGTGGTCGTGCCACCAGCCGCGGCGGCGCGCGTGCCGCTCTCGAAATCGTCCGCCATCCGGATTTCAGGGCCGGATTCCTGGTCAAGATGGACATGGCTGTCGATCCCGCCCGGCAGCACCATCAGGCCCGTCGCATCGATCTCGCGCACGGCACCGGTGATTGCCTCCGACAGCTGGACGATCCGCCCGCCGCGCACGCCGATATCGCATCGGATCGTGTCGGACGCGGTCACCACGGTGCCGTTGCGGATGGCAAGGTCGAAATCAGCCATTCTTTCCTCCTCGGTCCGTCAGTCTTTATGCTCGAAATGTGCCGCGAGAACCGGGCTGAGGCCACTGGTCGGTTTGGCGCCGGGCCGGCGGAAACCGCCCGCGCGCGCCTTGAGCGGCGCCAGAGCTGCAAGCGTCTCCGCCTGCCGGACGGCCGCCTGCACCTGATCGACCAGCGGCACCGGAATCTGCGTGGCCACCTCGCGCGCCAGCCCGGCAAGCGGCGCCCCGGCAAGGATGATCACATCGGCCCCCTTCGCCACGGCCTCACCGGCCAGCGCGACCAGCGCCTCCTGCTTCTCGGCGGCGACATCGGTGATCGAGGTAAAGGCCTCGCGGAGGCAGAACACGCCGGCGCAGCGCGGCATGAGCCCATGGCTTTCGACGCATTCCTCGTACCACGGCCCCATCTGGGCCGCGAAACTGACAATGCCGAACCGCTTGCCAAGCATGCAGGCCGTGAGCATCGCCGCTTCCGACATGCCAATGACGGGCACATCGAACAATTCCCGCGCTCCGAACAGCCCTGGATCACCGAAGGCTGCGATGATCGCCGCATCGAATTTGCCCTGCCGTTCGGCCAGCATTTCCAGCGCGATCGCCCCGGCCACCTGCGCTTCCGCCCGGCTGGAAATATAGGGAAAGCCGCGCGGCGCTGTCGCTGTAAGCATGGTTGTGCCCGCCGAAAGTACCGGCCGCGCCGCTCCGGCGAGCCGCTCGGTCACGGCTTCCGTCATGTTGGGGTTGAGCAGCAGGATTTTCATGCCAGCTCCGTCCAGAGCCCCGCTTCGGCGAGGATGCGCTCCGCCTCGGCGGCAAAGGTGAGAACGCGGTGATCCTCGCCCACCGCGCCGGCAATCTGCAGCCCGACGGGCAGGCCGTCGCGGCCCCGGCCGCAGGGGATGGAAATCGCCGGGTTCTGGCCATGGTTGAAGAACGGCGTGAAGGCCGCATGGCCGCGCGGATCGACCGGCTTGCCGCCGATTTCCGGCGGGCCGAGCTGGCTGTGCGGCCAGGCCACGCAGGGTGTGGTCGGGGAGAGCAGGAGGTCATGCTCCACGAAAAAGGCGCCGAGCGCCCGCCGGATCTGCTGGCTGGCCTCCATCCCGAGCGCGACATCGGTGCCCTTTGCCGCAAAGCCCGCCTCGATCTGCACCGCAACATCCGGGTCGGTCAGTTCCGGCGCCTGGCGCCAGGCTTCGCCATGCAGGGCTGCCAGACCGGCGAACTGGATCGCGGCGAGGCTCGAGCGCAGCGAGGGCGCAGGCCATACGGGTGCCGCGATGGCAAGGCGCAACCCGGCCTGCCGAAGGGCGGCGATCGCATGATCGCACACTTCCGCCACATCGGGATCGACCGGCGCATCGAGGCCGAGCGTCGGGTGCCAGGCGAGGCGGAGGCCTTTCATATCCTCATCGCGCAGCGGTATGAGGATCCGGCTCTCCGGATCCCGCAGGTCCGGCCCGGCCATTGCAGCGAAAAGAAGCGCCGCATCGGCCACATCCAGCGTGATCGGCGCGATGCAGGTGATCCACCAGAACGGCTCGGAAAAGCCGAACGGGTGCGGGATGGCGCCGTAGCTCGGCTTGAACCCGACAAGCCCGCAATGGGCCGGCGGACGACGGCTCGATCCGCCGCCATCCGTGCCGATCGACATCGGCACCGCGCCGGCAGCGACGATGGCGACATTGCCGCCGGAAGAGCCGCCCGGCGTCAGGTCCGGGTCCATCGGGTGATGCGTCACGCCATGGAGCGGCGAGCGCGTATTGCCCTTGCAGGCAAATTCCGGGCAATGCCCGATGGCTACGACTACCGCGCCTGCCTTGCGCACGCGCTCGACGCAAAGGGCATCACGCGGGGCGACATGATCGCGGAAGGCCATCGAACCTTGGGTGATCCGCCAGCCGCTGACCCAGATATTGTCCTTCACGACGATCGGCACACCGGCCAAAGGCAGGTTTTCGCCCGCCGCCAGCCGCGCCGGGATTGTCGCCGCCTCGGCTTCGGCCCGCCTGCCGTCGATGACCGTCAGCGCATTGAGCCTGTCCTGGCTGGCGGCGCAGGCTGCCGCAGCTTCCCGGGCGAGAATTACAGGGTCGAGCTTGCCCCGTTGCACGGCGGCCGCAATATCGCGCCCTCGTTTCATGAGCTGACCTCGAAGGCAGAGAGGGAAGGGCGCGGCGTCCAGACGGGCAGGCCAAGCCCCGCGCGCCAGGCCATGGCAATCTCGTCGCGCCGCGCAAACCAGACGCCCGGCTTGCCCGCCATATGCGCGAGCAGGCGTTCCAGCCCGCCGATCCGCGCCGGCCGGCCGATGATCCGGAGATGAAGCCCGATCGAGAGCATGCGCGGCGCGTCGGCGCCCTCGCGATAAAGGCGCTCGAACGCGGCGATGCAATAGCTTGAGAAATCGTCGCCCTGCACGAAGGCACCGCCGGGCTGGAACCGCATGTCATTCGTGTCGAACGCATAGGGCAGGATCACGAGATCGCGCCCGCCTTCTTTGGCCATGAAGGGGCAATCGTCATTATAGTCATTGGAATCATACAGGAATCCGCCATGCTCGATCAGCAGGCGGCGGGTGTTCGGCGAGGTGGCCGAGCGCGTATGCCAGCCTCGTGGCGGGCTGCCTGCGCTGGCCGAAATGGCGGCCACGGTTCGGGCAATCGCCCGGCGCTCGGTCGCCTCGTCCATATGCACGTGGCGCTCCCAGCGCCAACCATGGGCGGAAACTTCGTACCCTTCAGCCACGGCCTCGGCCCCGATCCAGGGCGAATAGGCCAGCGCCCGGCCGCAGGCATTCAGCGTCGCGCGGACACCATGGGCCTTCAGCGCGGCCCGGATCCGGGCCCAGCCGCGCCTGGTGCCATATTCGTAATGGCTCTCCATGCAGAGATCCCGCACACCCTCCGTGCGTTCATGCGCCTCGTAGATCGCTTCGTTGCCCTCGTCCCCGGCGGAAACCGCCAGTTCCGCACCTTCCTCGACATTGACGACCACGGAAACCGCCAACCGCGCGCCGCCGGGCCAGCGGATCGCCGGTTCGCCATGTCGATAGCCTTCGAAATCGCGGTCGGTGGGCGGAAGCCAGGGCAGGGAAGGCGCCATGGATCAGAAATCCGCCAGCCGCTTCAGCCCGACCAGCCGGTCGCCGATGATCATGGCCAGAACGGCCAGCAGGATGAGCAGGGTCGAGACGGCGGCAATCATCGGATCGGGGCGTTCCTCCACCAGTTGCAGCATCTGGATCGGCAGCGTCTTTGTCCAGGCATCCGTAAAGAAGATCGAGATCGGATAATTGTCCATAGAGGCCAGGAACGCGAACATGCCGGAGGTGAGGAAAGCCGGGGCGAGGGCGGGTACGAGTACCTTGCGGATCGCCTGCAGATACGAGCAGCCGAGCGTGCGCGCTGCCTCGACCAGGGTGAAATCAAACAGGCTGAGCGCCGCAAGCACGGTCCGCACCACATAGGGCATGGTGATAACGACATGCGCCACGAGCAAGCTCGTCCAGGTGTCGCGCAAGCCGAAGGCGCGGAAGCCCTGAAGCATCGCGATGCCGACCACGAGGCCCGGCAACATCAGCGGCGAGATCAGGAAGGTGGTGATCGCCTCGCGCCCGGGGAAGGTGCCCCGAACCAGCGCGATCGCGCAGAGCGTGCCGAGGATCAGCGCCAGCAGGGTCGAAAGTGCCGCGATCTGCACCGAAGTCCAGAGCGAGGCGGCAAGGCCGCGCGTCGCGGGCAGGCGCTCGAACCAGCGGAGCGACCAGCCCGGCGGAGGCAACGAGAAAACCGTGGAATCACCGAAGGAAACGGCCACGGTGATGACGAGCGGCGCCATCAGGAAGATCACTGCGAGGCTGGCAATGGTCCAGATAAGCGCCGTGGCGAATTTCTCGATCGCGGTCATGCCGTCCTCCCGATCCGCCGCGAGAGGATCGTCGAGCCGACCACGATGGAGACAGCGAGGACCAGCAGGACAACCGCCGTGGCCGAGCCGAGCGCCTCGTTGCGCATCAGAAGGAAGGAGCGCCCGGTCAAGGTGGCCAGCGTCTGGAACCGGTCGCCCATCAGCAGGCTGGGAATGACGAACATCGAGACCGAGAGCGAGAAGACGAAGGCCATGCCGCTGATCAGGCCGGGCATGGTCAGCGGCAGGATGATCTTGCGGAAGCGGTAGAACGGGCTCGCCCCGAGGGTCGCCCCGGCTTCCGAAAGGCGCGGATCGATCAGCTTTACCACCGAATAGATCGGCAGGATCATGAAGGGCAGGAACACATTGGCGGCACCGATCACGAGGCCGGGCTCTGTGAAAAGCAGGCGCTGCGGCTCGTCCCAGATGCCTGTGGCGACGAGCAGCTTGGCGATCGTCCCGTCGCGCCTGAGCACGATCTGCCACGCGAAGGCCTTCACGACCACGCCGACGGACAGCGGAAGGATGATGGCCGTCAGCAACATGACCTGAACCAGCCCGCGCGCACGCGCCAGAGCCAGCGCGACGGGATAGCCGATGATGAGCGAAACCAGCGTGACCAGCAGGGCGATGCGCAGCGTATTGCCGATGACCCGCCAGTTATACTCATCGGCGAAAAAGCTGGCGAACAGCGACAAGGTCGGCCCGTTCGGCCCGATCACGCTGCGGCCGAGCAGGTAAATCAGCGGCATCGCATAGAAAAAGGCGAGATAGAGCAGGGCCGGCGCGGCCAGCCAGAGCATCCGGTCGCGGGGCAGGAAGCGCATCATGCCGCGGCCAGCGGATAGGCGATCGTATCCTCGACCGCGAAGGAGATCGTCACGGGAATGCCGGGCGCGAGGCCCGCCGGCAACGCGCCCGATGTCTCGATCATGACCGGGCGCTGGTCCGGGCTGGCGAAATGCGCCTGGATGCGCGCGCCCTGGAAGACGATATCGGTCAGGACAGGTGCCGCGACATTCGCCCCGCCTTCCGTGCCGAAGCGGATCCGCTCCGGGCGGACACCCAGCAGCACCGGGCTGCCGACCTCGAAGCGCCCGCGACCGCGGATCGCGCCGAGCGCTGTCTCGACCATCACGAAGCCATCCGGATCATAGCCGGTTACCGTGCCGGCAATGCGGGTGGAGAGGCCGACAAATTCCAGCGCGAAAGGCGTCGCCGGGCGGGCATAGATCGCCTCCGGCGTGTCGAGCTGCTCGATCTGGCCGCGATTCATCACGGCGATCCGGTCGGACATGATCAAGGCCTCGTCCTGGTCATGCGTGACGAAAATCGCGGTCGTGCCCAGCTCGCGCAGCAGCCGGCGCAGGTCGATCTGCATCGTTTCGCGCAGCTTGCGGTCAAGCGCCGAGAAGGGCTCGTCGAGCAGAAGCAGCTTCGGCTTCGTCGCCAGCGCCCGCGCCACGGCCACGCGCTGCTGCTGCCCGCCCGACAGGGCCCGGACAGAGCGGTCGGCAAAGGCAGCCATATGGATCAACGTCAGGAAACGCTCGACAGTGGCGGCGATTTCCGCCGCCGGCGCGCCCTTGGCTCTCAGGCCAAAGGCGATGTTTTCCGCCACGGTGAGATGCGGAAACAGCGCGTAGTTCTGGAAGACGACCCCAACATCCCGCCGATGTGGCGGCAGGCGCGAGATCTCCTGCCCGTCCAGCGTCACGCTGCCGCCATCGGCTGCCGCGAGCCCGGCAATGATGCGCAGAAGCGTCGTCTTTCCGCAGCCCGACGGGCCGAGCAGCGAAATGAACTCGCCGCGCGTCACCGCCAGGTCGACCCCGTCGAGGACGGGACCGGACCCGAAATCCTTGCTGGCTTTCCGGATATCGAGAAACGGGGCCGGGTTCATGCACAAGCCTGCTCTGAGCGGGGAAGGGAGGAGCGGAGGGCCTGCCTCAGCTTGCCATCTCGCGGTCCCAGCGCTTCACCCATTCGTTGCGGTTCTCGGCCACGAAGGCCCAGTCGATCGTGTGGATCTTCGCATCGGTCGGCATGCCCGGCGGGATCGGCGCATCGACATTGGTCGGCAGGGCGAAGGTCGGCGGGGCGATTTTCGACTGCACTTCGGCGCCGAGCAACTCGTTGATATAGGCGAAGGCGAGGTCCATGTTCGGGCCGCCCTTGACCACGGCAATGCCCGAGGGAACCGGGAAGATGCCTTCCTTCGGCGCCGCCATGGAAACCGGTGCGCCATCGAGCCGGCGCTGCATGCCGAACGAGGAGAGCGCGCCGAGGATCATATGGGCCTCGCCCTGTTCCAGCAGCGAGAAGGCCTGCGGCATCTGGCTGTAGACGGTCAGCAGGTTCGGCTTGAGCTTCTGGAGTTCGCGGAAAGCACCGTCAATATCCTTGTAGGCCTCGACCATTGGCTTGCCGGTTGCGAGATGCGCGAACATGAAGAGGTTCGGCAGGCCTTCCGTATTCTGGAGTGAGGGCACGATGATCCGGCCCTTGAATTTCGGATCGAGCGCTTCGGCCCATGCCGCCGGCGGCGTCTTCAGCACATTGGTGTTGTAGGCAATACCCTGCCACGGCTGCAGGTAATTGGCCCACATCCCGTCCATATGCACCGTGCCGGGCTTGAGCTTTGCCATATTCGGCACCTTGGCGACCGTAATCGGCTCGAGCAGGCCTTCCTTGACGGCGAGGATCATCACCGGATCGTCCATCTGAACGATGGACAGATAGGGCTTGTCCTTGTTCTTCTGCATCTTCTCGAGGTTCACAAGGCTGCGTGTGCCTTCGAAGGTGATCCTCGCGTTATACTTCTTCTCGAAAGCCGGCATCACATGGGTCTCGACCCACGGCTTGTGGCTGGCCGCGCCACCGATGACGATCTCGCGCGCTTGCGCCCGGAGAATGCCCGGCATGGCGATACCGGCCCCGAGGGCCGCGCCCGTATGGAGCAAGGTCCGGCGGGTGAGGCGTGTTCCGGCGCTTCCTGTCGTCACAATCTTGGTCATGCCTGGGCTCTCCTGCTGCTGGCCCGGTTCGCAGGCGCGATCCGGCTTCTGCTTCAGGACAAGCAAGGGGCATGCCGGTCTGTTCTGTATGCGGTTCGGTACCCAGCGCCCGGAGATGCCTTGAAAATAGGCAGATTGCTCCGTCTCGGCAGGGATGCTTCGGACAAGACCTGTCGTTCAGGCCGTTCCGCTATCGGGTCTGTCAGCCCTCGGCAGGGCCCGACCAATCCCGGCTCAGGCGCAGGCCGGTCATCTCGGCGCCGGAAAGCAGCACGAGCAGAAGTGGCAGCCATGCAACCCGCCCCTGATAACGGTGGTTCGGGTTCGAGAATGCCCCGCAGACAATCGCGTTCCCTGCAAGGGCAAGGAACACGAACAGGGCGGCCATCGCCGGCCAGCGGCTTCCGGAGAGCCAGCGGCTGATTGCGAAGAACAGCATCGCGAAAAGCGAGGTCCAGTAGAGGATGGTGTCGCGCGCGGCATAGCCATGAAAGTCGATCACATGCTGCTGGTGCGCACCGAGGAAATCATCGACGAAGTCGAGATAGAGCCTCCGGATGGATTTCTCGAGATGCCAGTGCATGGGCCGGATGCCATCGCCGGTCTCCACGAGGCCGAACTGGACGAAGGCCGCCTTGCCGAGGCGGATGACGGTCTCGCCGGGATAGCGGCTGAGGATTTCCCGGACGATCGCCTTGGCTTCCTGCTTGTGCGGTTCGCTCCGCCAGCCGCCAAGTTCGTGGAACGGCCCGAATGTGTTCCAGAGATAGGCATTGGCGGTTGTCGGTATTCGTTGCCGGTAGGGGCAGAGCAGCGAGGCCTTGTCATTGCCGGGGCAGACATCGTCGAGATAGCGCTGGACGAGGCCGGTCTCGACGAAAAGGGCGAGCCGCAGATTGGCAGGGTCGCGGAACAGGAAAATGCGCCCGGTCGCGGCGTAGTTCGCGGTGACCGCGATGACAATCGCAAGAGTGATCGTGGCAGCAAGGTCTCCCAGCCGGAGCGGAACAGAGTTCCGCACGCGGCGCAGCACCAGCCTGGCAAGGACCGCCACGACGAAAAGCCCGCAGACCACGGCGAGATGGCTGAGATGGAAGGAAATCCCGATCGCAGTCAGCCCGATCAGCACCCATCTCTGCCCGCGCGGAAGCCTCTCGCCGCAGAGCAGCGCGACAGCGGCCAGCAGGACAGCGCCGGTCACTGAATCCGCCATGATCTGGCTGACATACCAGGCCCATCCGGTGAAGGCCGCCAGCAGGCCGGTGCCGAACAGGAACAGCCAGGGCGAAAGCCGCGGCACGAAACTGCGAGCCGAGAGCCACACCATGGCGGCCACCATCAGCGCCTGCAGGATCAGGGGCACCCACAGGCTGCCGGAAATCCGGGCAAACCACTGGAACCAGCCATAGGGCGCAGTCCTGAAGACCGGCAGGCGGCCGGTGAACGGCATTTCGAGATAGTCGACGCTGTCATAATAGAAGAGCGGGGCGCCGTTCCAGAATGCGGGCCAGAGCAGCAACGCTGCCAGCGCCGCAAGGGAGAGACCGGTCGTCGCGTTGGCCTTCAGGGCGCTCATCGTTTTCTTGTTCCGGGCGCGTTCCCGTTTGGAGGACCTGGGTCGCGCTGGCGGAACCGGCCGACAGGGCATCTAACAGCGTGCTACCCTTGAGAAAGTCAAGCATTGTCGCACCCCAAGCCGCTTCGCGGCCCGTCTTCTGGATCGAACCACGTAGATATGCGTGGTCTGCGCGGCATCCGCGCGCGCGTCAATCGCCGCGTCCGGCTTGCCGCTCGGCGGCGCAGGCGGGTTCGAGTTCGGGAGACAGGCCGAGCGAACGCAGATAGCAGGGGCGGATCTCGACATTCCGGAACAGCATGGCCTCGAGATAGGCATCGAGGATGCGCCTGGCCTCCTCGCGCGTCAGGCTGGCACGGGCGAGGTCCGGCACCGGCATCGAGCCCAGAGCCGCCATTTTCGACCAGCCCTCGGGTTGCCGGATGCTGGCAATGGTGGAGCGGGAATCGAGGTTCTTGTAGGTCCAGTAGGACCAGCCGAACCCATGCCGCTCGTTGAGCAGGCGATACGCCTCGTTCCAGCGGTTGTTGAACTCCCCGGCCTCGCCGAGAAAGACCGGCGCGTTGTTCTTCAGCGAGAAATGGATGTAATCCTCGATCGCATCCCGGCGCGTCGATGACCAGAACTGGTGATAGACATAGACGAGGTTGGGCGCGAAGGGCGGGCCGAAAATCTTCAGGTTCTGGTCCCATTGCGAGCCGGCAAGGATGATCACCCGGTCAGGGTCGATCTTCCGGATCGCTGCCACCGCTTGCCTGTAGAAGGGCTCGAGCAGCCAGTTCAGGCGGTCCTCGTCGTGATAGGTCGAGATCGGCTCGTTGAGCAGCTCGAAGCCGAGGATCGTCGGGTCGCCCTTGTAGCGCCGTGCAAATTCCTCCCACCAGGCAATGGTCCGCCGGCTTTCGCGCGGGATGTAGAACATCAGCGGGAAGCCGGTCCCGTCATCATGGTTGATGCCGGTCTGCCCACCGGGCGCGGCATGCGCATCGAGGATGACCTTCAGCCCGTATTTGCGGCACCAGCCGATGAAACGGTCGAGCAGCGCCCAGCCAGGCCCCTCGAAGACCAGCGGCTCGTCGCCGCGCACGCTCTGCGCCTCCGGAATGAAGAGCCGGTAATGCAGGGGAACGCGCAGCGTGTTGAACCCGGCTTTTGCAAGGAAGGCGACATCCTCTTCGGTGATGTAATTCTCGCGGAACCGCGTCCAGAACCGGGCGGCTTCCTCCTCGCCGATCGCCAGCGCGAACAGGCGCGCGATCTCGGTCGGCGAACGCGCCTTCTTGAACTTGAACATATAGCCTTCCGGCACCAGCCAGTTGCCCAGTCCGATCCCGCGGATCAGGAATATCTCGCCGGAGGGGCGGACGAGATGGCGCCCGCGCACCTCGATCCGGTCATTGTCCGCCGCCGGCTGCCCCGCAGCGGGGAGGGCCAGCAGGCTTGCGAGCCCGGCAAGTACGAGGGCGGCAACACGCAGGAGCAAGGACACGCGAAACTCCGGTTGGGAGGAATTCCGGAAGGACTTCCGATCCGGCTGCCGGCAATGCTAAGGACACCGGCCCGCCAAAGGATTAGACTCGCCCGTGGATGACGCCAAGTTCCTTCTTCTGTTCGCGCTCGTCGGTTTCACGGCCTTCCTGAGCTACCGCTATCGCGTGGTGCCCTTCGTGGCGCTGGTCCTCTCGACCTGCCTTTTCTGCCTCGTATTGCGCGTCGATCTGACCTGGGTCGCACGCAGTTTCCATAACGGTTTCGGCCAGTCATTGGCCGCAGGCGGCCTGACCATCCTTGCCGGCATCCTCGTTGCGTGGATCGGCGCGGCAACCGGCGCTCTCGCCCGGCTGCGCGCCCATCTCCCGGAACGCTGGAGGCATCGACTGCTCTGGCTGGTTGCGCTGCCGGCCGGCATCGGCGGCACGCCGCTCGCAGCCCTTGCGGTTCTGCAACCGTTGGTTGCTCTGGTAGAGGCCGGCCGTGCCCGCGCCGCTTTGGGGGCTGCCGGTATCGTCAACGCTTTGCAGGGCGCCTTGCTGCCTGCGCCACTGCCGATTGCGGCCATGGCTGTCCTGCAGGCAGATTGGCGCCTTGTTCTGGCATATGGTGCTCCGGTTGCGGTCGCGCAGGCGCTGTTCGGGCTCTGGCTGACGCGCCGGGCACCGGCCATTCCGCAGGAAGGCCTGCCCGTTGCGCAGGCCGGGCCTCGCCGGGCCGTGATCGGTCTTGCCCTCGCGATCCTCTGCCTGCTGGCCATGATCATCTTCAATGCGCTCGGCCAGATCCCCAGCGAACCGCTTGGCAGCGGCAATACGCGCGAACAGATGATCCGCCTCGGCCTGCCGCTGATGTTGCTGGTCGTCGGCCTCGGTTTCGCCCTTCTGCCGGCCGGGCCTTCCGCGATCCGCGAGGCGCTGGTCGGGGAGGGGACGGTCGCCCGCGCCATCACCGCCTCTGCCGGCCTGCTTCTGGCCATCGGTGCCGCGGGCGGGCTCCAGCTCGTCCTGCATCAGGACGGGTTTGCCAGCCTTGCGGTGGAAGCGGTTGCGGAAGGCCCGGCGCAACTCGGGCTGGCGCTGCCCTTTCTCGTCGCGCTTGTCAGCCGCGTCCTGCAGGGTTCGGCGCTCACGGCAGCGATCACCGCCGCAGGTGTGATGATCCCGCTTCTGGCGCCGCTGGGGCTGGATGATCCTGCCGGGAGGGCGCTTGTTGTGCTGGCGGTGACGACCGGCGCGATCGGGGCGCCGCATATCCAGGATGGCTATTTCTGGCTGGCATGCCATCAGGCCGGGCTGCGGGCCGATCAGGGGCTGCGCTGGGTCACGCTGACCGCGCTTCTCCAGGCCGCGCTCGGTCTCTGCCTCCTTCTGGTCCTCCAACGCATGGTCGCCTAGTCTTCCCCGTGCCAGTGGCCACCCGCGCGGGACTTTGCTAGTCCTTGTATGGCAGGCGAGGTCTGCGGGCCGCGGGGGCGGGAACCATGTCGGAACTGTCGGAAATTGTTCTGTTCCACGGGCTGGACGCCTCGGCGATCGCCGTTCTGGAACAGGCCGTGGTGGTGCGCCGCTATGCGGCCGGCAAGGCGATTATCAGCACCGACGAACCCAGCACCGACATCTTCTTCGTGCTGTCGGGGCGCGTCCAGGCCAAGCGCTTCGCGCCGGATGGCCATGAAGTCGTCTATCTCGATATCGGAGAAGGATCCTATTTCGGAGAATTCGCGGCGATCGACGGCCAGCTTCGCTCGGCGGATGTGATTGCCATCGGCGAGACGCGGATCGCCCGGATGCGGGGCGAGCAGTTCAACGAATTCATCCTCCGTTATCCGCGCATCGGGCTGAACCTTTCGCGCGAATTGGTCCGCAAGCTGCGCGATCTGTCGGCGCGCGTGTTCGAATTCACGGTCTATCCCGTTCCGATCCGGATCCGGAAGGCGATTCTCCGCCTTGCCGAGCAGGCCCGCCGGCCCGGCAGTGCCTGCACCATCAAGCCCGCCCCGACCCACTACGAAATCGCCGCGCTGACCGCGACGCATCGTGAGGCTGTCACGCGTGAACTCGCGTTTCTCGCGGCGCAGGGAATCCTGCGCACCGGGCGGCAGACGATCGAGATCCTCGATCTGCCCCGGCTCCGGGCACTTGCAGACCCGGATTCAGGCTGAGGCGGCTTCGGGCCAGGGAACGCCCGGCTCTCTACGGGGCAAGCCGGCCGTTCCCGCGTCTGGCATCCGGCGCGGGGACCGGCGGGTCGACGAGCATCTGAGCAAAGACGGCCTTGGGCTTGCCGCGCCGGAACCGGTGGATCGAACGGGCAATTTCCCGCGTCGCCATGGCCGCCGCCATGCTGGTTCCGAACAGCCGGATCGAGCCCGCCGCCCGCATGCCCGAGGAAAGGCGCCCCCGGAGGAGCACGGATTCATCGGAGGCGGCGAGGCCATCCACCCCGTTCTGCCATTCCGGCCTTCCACCGCCGGAATAGAGCGAAACCTCCATCGGGAAGGTCTTCCGCGCGGCGCAGGCGCCAATCACCAGCGTGCGGGGCCCTGTCGCGAGAGCGTTCAGGCTGCCGGGGCGCTGGACGGGGCTCGTCTCGCGGGAGCCATCGCCAGGCTGTCCGGGCGGGTCGATCGGGCGGTAATCCGCATGCCGGAACCGCGACTGGCGCGAGGGTCTGGCCGTGGCGACGGGCAGGTCATCCCGCTGTACCCAGGCTTCGATCGCCTCGTTCCGCAGCAATCCGGCGGCCTCGATCCGGATTTCCCACGCGCCGCTGGCCGAGCGATTGGCCGCATCGGGCTGGGTCGGCCCCACCACAAGCTGGAACATCCCGCGCGGACGGGAAGCCTGCGGCGCACAATAGAGCCCCATGGCGACGGGAACGCCGGAACGGCCCTGCAGATCGGCGATCGCGCCCTTCCGGTTGCCCAGCCGCACCGAGACCCCGGAAGGCGATGTCAGCGTGACATGTGCCTTGCCCCGGAATCCCCGCGGCAGCCAGATCTGGACCGAATTGGCGCTTCCGTCATCCGGCGGAATTTCCCAGACGACGCGTGCCTTTGCCGGATCGGCGAGGGCATGCCGATCCCAATGGGCGAAGGTCGGGGACTGGTAGCTATTGCCCGCCGGCAGCACGATGACCAGCGGCGAGCGCGGATGCGCACGACCCCACAGGGTCTGCATCTCGAACAGCGCCTTTTCCAGCGGCCCTTCGCCATCATGCGGGCCGGCATTGAACCCGTAGCTGAGATTCACCACTACCGGGGGCACGGCAATCGCCGCCGGCTCCGCCCGGGGCTGCCCCTCGTCCAGCACGAAAAGCGGCGCGGGCGCGGGATGGGCGACGTTCTCCGCTTCGGCAAGGATGAAGCGCATCGCATCGAAGGCATGGGCCGAAAGGGCCGCGCCCGAACTGTCATCGACCGTGGTCCTCGGCAGGTGCACGGCGACAACCGGCTCCGATCCGTCCATCGGGCCCGACGGGTCGAGCGCAAGCCCGGAAACATGGGCGCCGTGGCTGGCGGAAAGCTGGGTCCAGTAGCTGTCCCGGTCATGGCTCCGGAACAGGCCGCTCGCGGCATAGAACCGGTCCTCGTCCCCGTCCGCTCCGGCGAGATGCCGGATAACCCCTTCGCCGGAAATCATCGCGCCGTAATCGAACCCCTCCGGCGAGGCGAGGCCCTGATCGGGATGGGCGGCAAAAGGCCGGCCATCCTGTATCCAGAGCGCCCTGAGCCGGGTGCCCCAGCCGCCCGGTGCGGCCGAGCGTCGCGAGAAGACCGGGCCGGCTACGGGAAATCCGTGATCGATGATGCCGGTCAGCACCCGGACACCGCGCGGCTGTGCCATGACCGCCGAAGCCGCAGCTTTGCGAAGGAGGAGCGGCCCCGGCGGGGTGTCGATCGACTGGCAGAGGGTGATTTCATCGAAAAGGCTTTGGACCGCGGATGATGCGAGCAGCCATTCGAAGAACAGCGGCAGCGCCCGGGCTGTCAGATACCGCGCCTTGCTCCAGGCGCTGCCAACTGTGGCGGGGATATCCAGCGTCTGGTGCCATTGCCCGGCTGTCACGCCCCGGCCCAGATGCACGAAAAGCCGGTTCGGATCCGGTGCATTCCGGAAATTTCGCAGCGCCGTGAGGTCCACGCCTTCGGCCAGCCGGATCAGGAGGAGGGTCCGGCTGTTGGGGGCGCGTGCGATCTCGGGGCGGATCCAGTCCGCCAGCGGGTCCATCGCCAGCGGCAGCGATTGATAGGCACTGGTGCCAGTTCGCCACGTCATGGTCGCCTCCCTTGTGCGGTGATCCGGGTCGTCAGGCCCATTCCGCCAGTGCCTGTTGCCAGAGCCAGCCGAGCACGCCCGAGGAACCGAAAGTCAGGCGAGCCTGGACGCTGAGGCCAGCCACCACGGCCGGGCCACCCGCCTGGGCGGGCTCGACCGGCGGGCCATCGCCGATATCCATCTGCCGGATCAGCGCCGCGTGATCGAAGAAGCCGTCGGGCTCGTCTTCGCAGAAGGTAGAGGCATCGAAATGCCAGGAATGGCACGACGCCTCGGACCCCTGGCAGCGCGCGGCGAGATAGCGGGCGAGGGCCACCCCGAGCATGGCGCCTGCGGCATTGTCGACGGGAAAGTGGACGCCGGCCACCGTCCGGTTATAGGCGATCCGGTCCGCCAGCTTGAACAGCCGCTCCCGCCAGGGCCGCCCCGCCTCGCGGGCGCCGGCCTTTTCCAGAAGTTCGACCAGCAAGGCGACCATGGCGAAAGCTTCCGTCGCATGCCCGCTCGGCAGGGTCCCGTGCAGGGGGGTCGGGATGACCGGGTTGATCTGGGGTGAAAGCTGGTGCGGGCGCGGCAACGAGAAGGCGTGCTTGAAGGCCATCTCGACAAAGACGGACAGGCGGAAGACCGTCGCGAGCAATTCGAGCGTCCATCGCGTCCGCTCTTCCGAAAGCGGGACGAACATGCCGAGATAGGGCAGGGGCGCCGGGATCTGGCCGAGGATCTCGTGGATCCGGTCGCCGCGGAGGAGGGCGGCATTCGCGACCAGCGCCAGTTGTCGGTCGCCCAACTGGGCGATACTCGGCGGAACCAGCGTCACGATGGGATCATACTGGGCCGAGAGATGCGGGCCGCCCGGCTCGTTCGTCCAGCTTTGCTGGGCCGAATGCACGATGAAGCCGCGCGGATTGGCCGGATCTGTCGAGAAGGCGAGCTGCGAGAAGAGTTCGGCATCGAGGATCCGGGCGCGTACATCGCTCGACCAGCGGGCCAGGTTGTCCTGCCCGGCAGCAGGAACCGGCGCGGGCAGGGATGATGGCGGCGTGTAGAGCCCGGCCAAAGCCTCGTGGATCGTCAGGACACTGCCCGGAGCCCCGTTCCAGCTGCCGGAAAGTCCGTTCAGGCCGTTCAGCCCGTTGAGCCCGTTCAACCCGTTGAGGCCGTTCAGTCCATTGAGCCCATTAAGGCCGTTTAGCCCATTAAGGCCGTTGAGCCCGTTGAGGCCATTCAGCCCGTTCAATCCATTGGCAAACGACATGCTGAGCTCCTGCCCCTAGTTGTCCGGGATTAGGTTTCGGGGATTCCTGCGCCGCGCAATCCCGCCGCCATCCGGCGGCCGACGTCGAAATCCGCCGCAGGGGATTTGGCCAGCCACCGCGCGACCGTCAGGTTGGGTTCGATTTCGCGGAGGGTCTCCGCAGTTCGCCGCGCCTCGCCCGCGCGGCCGAGATGCCAGAGGGCAGCTGCCCTGACCCGGCTGCCGGATGGGTAGAGCCGGTTGGCGCGGATCGCTTCGTCGGCATGGGCGAGCGCAAGCTCGTAGTTCCCGGTCGAGAAGGCGGATGAGGCGGCAATAGCCTCGAAATAGTAGCGATGCGGATCGAACGGCGAGAGCGTCATGGCCCGCCTTGCGATCGGATAGGCTTCCGCCCCGCGATCGGTGAATTGCAGCAAGGCAGCCTTGTGCAACAGGGCATAGGTCTCGTTCGGATTGAGGTCGCTCGCGCGGTCCAGCAGGGTTTCGGCATCGACGAAGCGCCGGGCGAAATTCGTCTCGATCAGGCCTGCCACTGCCAGCGCAAGCGGGTTGTCCGGGTCGAGATCCATCGCCCGCCGCGCCAGCGCGCTCGCTTCGTTCCCCTCGCTTGCGGGGTCATCGGACAGGCCTTTCTGAACCTTGATCGTGTACCAGCAGGCGAGCCATGCGCAGGGAAGGGCCTCGCGCGGATGGCGTTCCATCAAGGTTGAGAGAATCTCGGCCGCATACGCGAAATCCTGCCGGCCTGCCCGGTGCATCATGCTGACGGCCCCGAGCAGCAGCGAGTGGCTCTCGAGGCTGGGCAGGGTTTGCCGCCGAACGCGCTGGACCTCGTTCCGAAGCACGGCCTGCAGCAGCCCGGCGATGAAGCCGTCGAAGCCATGGAATTCCGCCGTGATCAGCGCCTCCGCCGGCATGGAAAAGCGCTGTTCCAGCCGCACAAGACCGGTCTTCCGTTCGGTCAGTTCGAGTGTCGCCCGGACCCTGTCCTGAAGCGCGGAATAGGTGCCGGACACGATATAGTCAGCCTGCAGCGCCTCTGCCGCCAGCCCGGGCGACAGGCCGCGTTGCCGGGCCACCGAGGCCGAAAGCCTCGAGATGACATTGAGATAGGGCGAGCCCGAGAGGGCCGAGATCAGTTCATCGGCAATGATATCGCCCAGAACGTCCCGCGCCGGGCCGCCCTGGATCGGCATGAGCGGCACCACCGCAATCGTGGGAACCAGTTGCGCATCCTTGCGGGCCGGCATCACCGGCAGCCGCCTTTTGCCAACGGGGCGAAGTGCATAGGCCCGGATGGGAGCCTCCAGATGCTTGAGAAAACAGGTGCCGAGATCCTCGATCTCCGCATCGACGCCATCGACGAGGTCGGCGCGGAGGTCTTCGGGGACAATGATGGCGCTGGGCATGCCGAGGCCGGACAGGCGCGCCGCGAGATTGACAGCCTGGCCGTAGATATCCTGCCGGTCTGTCAGGAACTCGCCGCGTGCCATGCCGACGCGGATGGCGATCGGCAAGGGGCCCGTGAGATCGGTATTGGCGCGCTCGACCATCGCCATGGCGTCGAAGAGCGATGCGATCGCGGCCCGCGGTTCGGAAAACTGACCGATGATTCCGTCGCCCGTTGAGCGGATTACCCGGCCGTCACCCCGGGCGAAGAGATCCTCGATGGCCTGGCGCTGCTCGATCCAGCGCGTAATGAAGAGTCCGCCGTCCCGGGCGGTTAGCCGGACGGATTCCATCACGTCGATGAAGACGATCACGCCGCTCGACCACGCGAGTTCCCCCGTCGCGAACCGATGAAGCGCGGAACCCTCATCCGTCATCGACACCCCCTGCCAATCGGATCGGGGGCTGAAGCTAGGCAGTTTCGGTTGCGATGTCACGCGAGGCCGGCGCAAGGGCGAGCCGGCCTTCGCGGCGGAGGGCTGGCACTCGATCAGGCAGGTGGGCGTGCTTTCGGCCATGCAGCTCTCGGCAGGATCGGGAGGCTGGATGCATCCTTGCATCTTCACAGTCCTGATCTGTGGCAAAACCCACAGGTTCCCCCGAATGTCGCCAGCGGGCCCTTCGGCTTGTGTCTCGGTGGCAGAGGCGGGAATCAACAGCGGATTGCCGGGAGGTTCTGGACAAAACGTCGCGGATATCGCCCGATTCCCGGCAAGTTTGGCCGGCCGGGTGAGTCGGTGGGGTTGCAGCGCGCGGGGGCTTCCATGTCAGACAATGATCCGTTCCGGGGCGAGGAAACCTTCCCGAGCCCGTCAGGCGAAGATGTCCATGCCGCCCCGCAGGGCTTCCTCGAGCGGCTTTCCAACAGTTTCGGTGCCATCCTGATGGGGTTGCTGCTGGTTCCGCTGGCCTGCTGGGGCCTGTTCTGGAACGAGGGTCGCGCGGTGAAGACCGCACGGGCGCTGGAAGAGGGGCAGGGGCTGGTACAGTCCATCGGTACCCAGCGCCGCGACCCGGCTTTCGATGGCAAGCTGATCCATGTCAGCGGCGAGGTCCGGTCCGCCAGCGGCGTGCAGGACGATCTTTTCGGCATTCGCTCCCGGGGGCTGAAACTGGCCCGCAAGGTCGAGATGCTGCAATGGGTGGAGAAGGAATCGGGCTCTGGCCAGGACCGGAAGTTCACCTATTCGCAGGAATGGAGCGACCGTCCGGTCGATTCGAGCCGGTTCCGCGTGCCGCAGGGCCATCAGAACCCGCCGATGCGCTGGTCATCAGAGGCGTTCTTCGTACGAGATGCGAAGATTGATGTCTATCCCATTGGAAATGCAATACAACGATTGTCCGGTGCGAGCGACTACCGGCTGGATCCGGCGGTGGTCGAAACCGCGCGTCGGCGCACGGGTTCCGCGCTCGTCATGCGGGACGGGATGCTCTTCCTCGCCAACAACCAGAACGGCACGCAGGTCGGCAGCCTGCGCGTCAGCTACCAGCTCCTGCCCGAGGGAACGGCGAGCTTTGTCGGCCGACAGACAGCGGATGGCATTGAGCCCTACAGGGCCCGCAACGGCCGCGACTTCCTGCTGGCAGCCAATGGCACCCGCACGACCGACGAGATGTTCGAGACTGCCCAGCAGGACAATGTCATCCTGACGTGGATCCTCAGGGCCGTTGGCCTTCTGGTCATGTTCATCGGCTTCTCGTCGCTCTTCGCCCCGGTGACGCTGCTGGCGAGCTATGTTCCGCTGCTCGGAAGCCTTGTCAGCGGCGCGGTCGGGCTTGTAGCCGCGGCGGCGACGGCTATTCTTGGGCCGGCGGTCATCGCCGTGGCCTGGTTCGCCTACCGGCCACTCGTCTCGATCGTCGTGCTGGCCATCGGCTTCGGCCTTGCTTTCGGGTTCCGCAAGCTCCGGCAGCGTCGTCAGGCCGTGGCAGCGCAGGGAGCCCCGGCCTGACCACCTGGCCTAACGGGCCCAGCGCAGCGCCATCACGTCGAGGTCGCGCGCCAGTTCCAGCAATTGTGCCTCGGCTTCGGGCGAGGGGCGCCGGAGCGGGTGCCGCACATCATCGCAGGCGATGATGCCGCCGGCCTTCATCAGGATCTTGGCCGTGATGAGACCGCATTGCCGGTTCTCGTGGTTGATCAGCGGCAGCCATTTCGAATAGGCAGCCCGGGTAGCGGCCCGGTCGCCCCGCGCCCAAGGGTCCATGATCTGGCGGATTCCGTCTGGATAGCCGCCGCCCGTCATGGCCCCGGTGCAGCCGGCATCGAGATCGGCCATGAGCGTGATCGCCTCCTCGCCATCCCACGGGCCCTCGATCGCTGCGCCGCCAAGCGCCAGCAGGTCACGCAGCTTGGTGGCTGCGCCGGCGGTCTCGATCTTGAAATAGGCGACCTGCTCGATCTCCTTGGCCAGCTTGGCCAGCAGGGCGGGGGGCAGCGGCGTGCCCGCCACCGGTGCATCCTGGATCATGATCGGGATCGAGATCGCATCGGAAACGACCTTGAAGAACTCGGCGATCTGCGCTTCGCCTACCCGGAAGGTCGCACCGTGATAGGGTGGCATGATCATCACCATGGCCGCGCCCATATCCTCGGCTGCCTTGGATCGTTCTGCGCAGACGCGGGATGAGAAATGCGTCGTCGTGACAATCACCGGCACGCGCCCGGCCACATGGTCGAGACAGAGTTTCGTCAGCACTTCGCGCTCGGCATCGGAGAGGACGAACTGTTCCGAGAAATTCGCCAGGATGCATAACCCGTGCGAGCCGGCATCGATCATGAAGTCGAGGCAACGCTTCTGGCCCTCGAGATCGAGGCCGCCATTGGCGTCGAAGATCGTGGGAACGACCGGAAACACGCCCTTGTAGGGACGCTGGAACCCGTGCGGAGCCTTGGCCTGGACCATTGCGCTGAACCTTCCTGAAAAACTGTATGCAGCATACTTGCGACCGGGAAACCATTAGCTATAGTGGCCCTGCCGTCAATCCGGGAGGCAGCGATTTCACACCAGCCAGGGGCAGGATCGGTCAACCAGAACGGGGCTGGACGCGCCGTGGTGGACGCGCATCACCATGTCTGGGATCCCGGCCGGAACTACCATCCCTGGCTCCGTGACGAGCCCCCGGTCCGTTTCCGCTACGGCGACTATTCCGCGATCCGCCGGCCCTACCTGCCAGAGGATTACCGCCGGGATGCCGCGCCCTATCGCCTGCTGGCCAGTGTCTATGTCGAGGCCGAATGGGACCCGCGCGATCCCGTCGGCGAGATGGATTACATCGCTGCATTGCGTGCGGAATCCGGGCTGCCCAGCGTGGCCGTGGCGCAGGCCTGGCTCGACCGGGCCGATTGTGGAGCCGTGCTGGAAAGCCATGCTGCGCGAGGCTTCGTCCGCTCTGTCCGGCACAAGCCGCGGGCCAATGCCTCCCCGGCCGAAGGCGCGCCCGGCGGCATGACCGATACCCTCTGGCGCGAGGGTTTCGCCCGGCTGGCGCCGTTGGGCCTCCGTTTCGACCTCCAGACGCCGTGGTGGCATCTCGGCGAGGCGGCGCGGCTGGCGGCGGATTTTCCTGAAACCACGATCATTCTCAACCATACCGGCCTGCCGGCGGATCGCTCGTCCGAGGGGCTGGCGAGATGGCACGAAGCGATGCAGCGTTTTTCGGCATGCCCCAATGTCATGGTCAAGATCTCGGGGATCGGCGTGCCCGGTCAGGCCTGGACGGCGGATGCCAATCGCGGGGTCGTATTGCGGACGATCGAGGCCTTCGGCGTTGAACGATGCATGTTCGCCTCGAATTTCCCGGTCGACTCGCTTTGTGCCAGCTTCCCCGTGATCTTCGGGGGGTTCGAGGCCATCGTCGCCGGGTTCCCTGCCGCTGAACAAGAGGCGTTGTTCGTCGAAAACGCCCGCCGCATCTATTCGATAGGAGAGGGACATGTCTGAAACGGGGAAGGGGAAGCCGCGCCTCGGCTATCTCGGCGTCGGCCTGATGGGCCTGCCGATGGTCCGCCATCTGCTGCCGAAGGGCTATGCGATCACGGCTTATGATATCGTGCCCGCCCGCTGCGAGGCCGCACGCGAGGCGGGGGCCAGCATCGCTGCTGCGCCGGCCGGTGTGGTGGAGGGGGCGGACCTGATTGTCCTGAACCTGCCGACGCTCGATGCAGTGGAGCAGGTCATGTTCGGCAGCGGCGGCGTGGCAGCCGCGATGAAGCCGGGTCAGATCCTTGTCGATTTCTCCACGATTCCCGTCGAGGCCTGCCGCCGCCTCGGTGCGCGCCTGCTCGCAGAGCGCGGTTGCGGCTGGGTCGATACCCCCGTCTCGGGCGGCCCGCCGGCTTCCGGTACCGGCACGCTGACCGTGATGGCCGGGGGGCGCGAGGCGGATCTCGACCTAGCCGCGCCGCTGATGGCGGATGTCGCCGCGCGCTACACGATCATGGGTGGCCCCGGCGCCGGGCTGGTGGCGAAGATGATCAACCAGATGATCGTCGGCTGCACGCATGCCGTGCTGGCCGAGGCGCTGATGGTGGCCGAGGCTGCCGGGATCGACGCCAAGCGCATCCCCGAATGCCTTTCGGGCGGCCATGCCGACAGCAACCTGCTCCAGCGCAACTATCCACGTATGGCCAACCGGGAATTCGCGCCGCAGGGCTATGCCCGGCAGATGCTGAAGGACCTCGAGATGGTCAATGTCTTCACCGCCGGGCTGAAAACCGCAACGCCGATGACGGCGGATGCGCTCAATCTCTACCGGATGGCCGTGCATTTCGGCCATGCGGAACTCGATACGACCGCCTTGGTCAAGGTTTACGACCGCGAGGGCTGATGCCCTCATGTAACCAGCGCCCGAAGGGCCGGAAATGGGAGGAAGAACGATGCTGAACTGGAAATGGTTGCTTGCGCCGGGTCTGGCGATCCTGCCGTTGATGACGGCGCCGGCCGATGCGCAGATCAAGCTTCGCTACGCGCATGTCGGCGTCGCGAATGCGCCGCAGACACTCTATGCCGACGAGGTTGCCAAGCTCGTGAAGGAGCGCACGCAAGGCCGCGTCGAGATTCAGGTTTTCGCCAATTCCCAGCTTGGCGGTGTGGCGGAGATGGTCGATGGCGTGAAATCCGGCGCGATTGCGATCGGCCATCATGACTTCGCCTCGCTCGGCCGCATCCTGCCGACGACGGCGGTGTTCAACACGCCGTTCGTCTACCGCGATGCCGAACATTCGCTGCGCGCTACGGATGCGCGGACATCGCCCGCGCTTCAGGCCATCAACAAGGAACTCGTCGAGAAGGGCGGGATGCGCATTGTCGGCTCGTTCTTCCAGGGCACGCGGCACCTCACCTCGAAGGAAAAGGTGCTTTCGCCGGCTGACATGAAGGGCAAGAAGTATCGCGGCGTGCCCGTGAAGTTGTGGTCCTCGATGCTGACCGGCATGGGCGCCATCGCCACGCCGGTCGAAGTTTCGGAACTGGCCACCGCCTTGGCGACCGGTCTCGTTGTCGGCCAGGAAAACCCGCTGCCGAACATCTTCAACCTGAAGCTGTTCGAAGTGCAGAAATTCGTGATGTTGACCGGCCATATGCAATCGGTCCTGTCGGTCTTCGTGAACGAGCGCGTGTGGCAGGGCATCCCCGCTGCCGATCGCAAGATCATCGAGGACACGATGGCCGAGGTCGGCCAGAAGACGCTGGCCTGGGACAATGAAAGCTTCGACCGCTACCGCAAGGAGCTTGAGGGCAAGGGCATGACCTTTATCGGAGAGAAGGACGGGCTGGATCTCGCCGCCTTCCGCAAGGCCGTGCTCGATCAGGTCGCGAAGGATTTCCCGGACTGGACCAACTACATCACCCAGATACAGGCCGTGAAGTAACGCCTCATTCCGGCGGGCCTCCGGGCCCGCCACCTCCAGCCAGCCGGAAACCGTCATGCGACTGCTCGTCCTCGCCCTCCGGATCGTATCCTGCCTGCTTCTCGCAGGCCTGATCCTGGCGCCCTTTACCCAGATCATCATGCGTGGGGTCTTCGATGTGCCGCTTGCCGGTGCCGAGGAGATCGCGCGCTACATGCTGATCTGCCTGACCTTCCTTGCCGCGGCTCTCGTGTCGCTGGATGGCGGGCAGATCCGGATGGAGGAATTCCAGGGCATGCTGCCGGAACGGCCCCGCTGGCTCCTGCAAATGGCCATCGAAATTTCAGGAATCGTCTTCTTCTCGGTCCTTTCGGTGGCCGCCTTCCTGACAATCAGCCGCAATTTCAGCAGCACGACCGCGACGCTGGAAATGCCTTTCCTGTTCTTCATGGGGCCGCTGGCCATCGGTGCGGCCCTTCTCGCGCTCGCTTGTGCCAGCCTGTTCTGGACCACCTTCTCGCGCGGCAGGCCCGACGAGAAGCAGACCACCCTGACCTGAGGTCCCGATCATGGCCGGCTTTCTCGTTGTCCTCGCCTTTGTCGGCCTGTTCGCGCTCGGGTTCCCGGTCGTGCTGGCCATCGGCATCCCGTGCCTGATTTATCTCGCGGCCAACGGCCTGCCACTCGACCTGTTGGCGCAGCGTACGCTCTATGCGATGGATTCCTTCCCGCTGGTGGCGGTGCCGGTCTTCCTGTTCGTCGGCAGCCTGATGAATTCCGCCGGCATCTCGAAATACATCTACAAGTTTGCAGACACATTGGTCGGCCGCCTGCCGGGTGGTCTCGCGCAGGTGAACATCTTCGGCTCGCTGGTCTTTGCCGGCATGTCCGGCTCCGCTCTGGCTGATATCGGCGGGATCGGCCGGATCGAGATCGATGCGATGAAGGAGAAGGGCTACAACCGGGCCTTTGCGGCGGCGGTCACCTCGTCTTCCGCCATTGTCGGCCCGATCTTCCCGCCCAGCATCCCGCTGATCATCTACGGCACTGTCACGGGCGTTTCCGTGCTCCAGTTGCTGCTCGGCGGCATCCTGCCGGGCCTGCTCTGCGTGGCTGGCCTCATGCTGATGACGGCATGGCTCGCCCGGAAGCGGAAGTATCCGCGCGCTGAACGCTGGCCCACGATCCGCGAGATCCTGCGCGATTTCTGGCCCGCCCTCCCGGCGATCCTGGCGCCCGTCCTGCTGATCGGCGGCATGCTCGCCGGCTTCTTCACGCCGACCGAGATCGCTTCCGTCACCGTGATCTACACCATCGCGATCAGCGCGCTCTTCTATCGCGAGTTGACCTGGCATGGTCTCTACGCGGCCGCGCTGGAGACGATCCGTTCCTCGGCCGCGATCCTGCTGATCGTGGCTGTGGCTGCCCTGTTCGGCTGGATCCTGTCGGTCGAGCGTGTGCCGCAGATCCTCGCGGGGTGGATGCTGTCGATCTCGTCCGATCCGCTTGTCCTCCTGCTGCTCGTCAACATCCTGCTTCTGATCGTTGGCATGTTCCTTGACTCGACAACGGCGATCCTCGTCGTTGCGCCGATCATCGCGAAGCCGCTGATGCTGGCCGGTGTCGATCCCGTGCATCTCGGCATGGTCGTGGTGTTCAACCTGATGGTCGGGCTGCTGACGCCGCCCATGGGGCTGGCGCTTTATCTCGTGGCCGATATCGCACAGGTCCGGATGCGGGATGTCCTGCGCGAGATGATGCCGTTCTATATCCCGTTGGGCTTGACGCTGCTCGTGATCACTTATGTTCCGTGGATCACGACCTTCATCCCGCGCCTTGCCTTCGGAAACTGAGCCATGCCCCGACCCGCGCCCTCGACCGCGCTCCGACCTCTTCGCGTGATCGACCTTTCACGCGTGCGCGCGGGGCCGACCTGCGTTCGCATTTTCGCGGATTTCGGTGCCGACGTGATCAAGGTCGAGCCGCCGCCGGGGCTTGACCCGAACGAGAACATGAGCGGGCCGCGTCACGGCTACGACATGCAGAACCTGCACCGGAACAAGCGGTCGCTGACCCTCAACCTCAAGAAGCCCTCGGGAATGGCCGTTCTGCGGCGCCTGCTGGAAACGGCCGACCTGCTGATCGAGAATTTCCGTCCCGATGTGAAAGGCAAGCTCGGTCTCGATTTCGAGACGTTGCACGCGCTCAACCCGCGCCTGATCCTCGTTTCGCTTTCCGGCTTCGGCCAGACCGGGCCCTATCGCAGCCGGTCCGGCTTTGATCAGATCGCGCAGGGCATGGGCGGGCTGATGTCTGTCACCGGGCTGCCGGGGCAGGGGCCTGTTCGCGCGGGCATCGCGGTGGCGGATTCCGCTGCCGGCCTCTATGCAGCGATCGGTGCGCTGGTTGCCTTGCAGGAGCGGGCGGTATCGGGCCTCGGACAATGGGTGCAGACCTCGCTGCTCGAGGCGCAGATCGGGATGATGGATTTCCAGGCCGCGCGCTACCTTGTCGAGGGCAAGGTCCCGCCGCAATCGGGCAATGACCACCCCTATTCGACCCCGATGGGCGTCTACCGGACGCGCAACGGGCATATCAACATCGCGGTCGGCGCCGAGGGGCACTGGCGCGCCTTCTGCGCCGCGATTGGTGAGCCGGAATGGGCCGACGATCCGGATTACAATTCGCTCGAGAAGCGCTTCGTTCGCCGGCCGCAATTGCGCGAACGGCTGGAGGCGATCCTCGCCCGCGAGGATTCCGCCTATTGGCTGGAACGGCTGGAAGCAGCAGCCGTTCCAGCCGGACCGATCTATGCGGTGGACGAGATGTTTGAGGATCCGCAGGTCAGGCATCTCGGCATTGCCCAGAGTGTGAACCACCCGTCGCTCGGCGAGATCCGGCTTGTCGGCGAGCCGGTCACGCTGTCGCGCACGCCGGCGAGCGTCGCCACGCCGACACCCGATGCCGGTGACCACAATGCGGAAATCCTCGCCGAACTCGGCTATTCCGGGGGCGAGATCGAATCATTGCTGGCCGAGCACGGCCCGGGGGAGCCCAGACCATGACCGAAACGGCCGCCGAGATCCTCTTTTCGCACGAAAACGGGATCGGCATCCTCACGCTCAACCGGCCGCAGGCCCGCAATGCGCTGACCTTCGCCATGTACGAGGAGATTGCCCGGATCGCGGCCGATCCGCAGGCCATGGGCGCCACGCGCGCGCTGATCCTCACCGGTGCAGGCGACAAGGCCTTCGCCGCCGGCACCGACATTGCCCAGTTTCGCGATTTCCGCACGCCGGAAGATGCACTCGCCTATGAGGACCGGATCGAGCGCGTCCTCGATACACTCGAAGCCTGCCCCGTGCCCACGATCGCGGCAATTTCCGGCGCGGTCACTGGCGGCGGTGCAGCCATCGCAGCCTGCTGCGACCTTCGGATCGCCACGGAATCCGCGCGTTTCGGGTTCCCGATCGCCCGGACGCTCGGTAACTGCCTGTCGATGCGCAATTATGCCCGGCTCAATGCCTTGCTGGGTCCTGCCCGCGTGAAGGATATGATCTTCACCGCGCGGCTGATCGAGGCAGAGGAGGGGCGTTCGATCGGCCTGTTCAGCGAGATTGTTCCGGATCACGCGGCCCTGACCACGCGGATGCTGAGCCTCGCCGCGCTGATTGCCGGCCATGCGCCGCTGACCCTTCGTGCCACCAAGGAATCGCTCCGGCGGATCGGGCAGGGCGGTGATCTTGATGACAGCGAATGGGTGCTGAACTGCTATCTCAGCGGTGATTTCAAGGAAGGCATGGAAGCCTTCCTCGCCAAGCGTCCACCAGACTGGAAGGGCCGCTGATCTGCTTCAGATCGCGTCACGAACGCGGTCGAGCGTCTTGTCGAGATGCCGGCCGAGCACTTCCGACAGCCGCTCGCCATCACGCGCCAGCAGCGCAAGATTCATCTCCTCGTGCTCGGCAACAGCGCCGGCCCAGCGCTCGGGCAATTCATTCCCGATGAAGCGCACCCGCTTGATCCGCGCCTGGAGTTGCTCATGGACCTGGGTGAGCGCGGTATTGCCGCTCGCCCGGACGATGGCCGAATGGATTTCCTGATTGAGCTTGAAATACGCCAACCGGTTGCGGTCGGCATAGAGACGCAACATCTGCTTGTGCAGATCAGCGATCTCCGCGATCTCGTCGTCGCTGGCATGGGCACAGGTCAGCCGGGCCGCCAGCTGTTCCAGCGTCTTCAACACGTCGAGAATGTCGCGGATGTCCTTTTCCGAGAACCGCCGGACAATCGCGCCCTTGGCCGGCAGGATCTCCACCAGGCCCTCGCTGGCCAGTGTCTTGATGGCTTCGCGCAACGGTGTGCGCGAAACCCCGAGCGAGGCGCCGACGGGCCCCTCGTTGATCCGTGTGCCGGGCGGCAGCTTGCCCTCGATGATCATGTCGCGGAGCTGGTTGAGCACCGCGTCATGCAGTGTCACCCGCGTGATCCGCTGCACGCCATCCATGGCCTCGTCGGAGACGGCCCAGGTCTTTTTTCCGGAATCGGCCACGTTTCCCCTCGCGTCGCGCTTCCCTGTCGCGTTTCCTTGTTGCCAGAACCGGAATTCGATTTCTAGAACCCCGGCAAGCCCTTGATGGCATAAATCCGGCGCAGGACCCCCGCCGCCCCCGGAATTCTCGGCCGAGCTGCCGAAACCAAGGGTGCGCCGCTTCCGGATCTTCGCCAATCCGGGGAGCGGCCCGGCGGAAAATGCGATCAACTCATCTCTGTATGCAGAATACAAAGCCTGAAGTGCAAGCTGTCAAGCGCCGAGGAAGGCGGCATCCTGTTGCAGGCGCAGGTCGAGCAGGGTGGATTTCGCTTCGATCACGAGGTCGGAAGGCCGGATCGCCGCTCCCGTTGGCAGGTCACGCGCCAGGATGCGGTTGGCGACCAGATAATACGGCGTCGTGGCCTCGGCCGAGAGCGGCAGGGCAGGGCGCATTTCGGCGGTGACGCCATCGATCGTGTGGTGATGGCCCCTGGCCTCCAGTACCGTGCCGGCCATGAGGGGGCGCGTGGTCACAGCGACCAGATCCTGTTTCGGCGCGTAATCCGGGCCATAGGGCGTTTCGCCAAAGGCCGCGAGATCGAACAGGCTGGTCGCCGCTTCCAGCCCGAGCAGGTGTCGAGGCAGGTAGATCATCGCGGTCTGGCCGTCCCTGCTGACGGCATGGCCCTTTTCGGAAAGGACCTGCCAGGCCGTCCGGTCCTGACACCGCACGCAGACGAAAACCCCTCCGGCAAAGCTTGCTTCGTCGACCATCCGGATATGGTGGAAAACATCAAGCCGCCTTCCGCCGCCAAGCAAACCGCCCATATCCTGCGGCCGGAGCAACTCGGCAATTTCGGGGATGCGGGCCACCGGGCAGTGGAAGCCCGGCCGGTCGGCTACCAGCCCGGTTGCATTGGCGACAAGCGTCATCTCGCAGAGATCCGGCACCGCGCGCAGCGGAAAATGCCAGCCAAGCAAGCTTGCACGGCCCGCCGCGCGTTCGGAGATCGGCAGCGCGGGATCGTTCCAGATGGCGCCGATCCCCTCGATCCGCGCCGGAACGCCGTTGCAGGTGACGTCATCGGATGCGGGGTCGACCACGAAATCATACTCGCTGGATTTGCCGGCACAGAGAATCTCGAAGCCGAGAATTTCCGCCCAGGTGACGAGGTCGATCAGCAGGCTCGGCTGGTCACCATCCACCGGCGCGAGGCGGACACCCTTCTCCCGCGCCTTGCGCGCGAGGATCGGCCCGGCCACGGAATCGGCCTCCTTGCTGACAAGCAGGACATGCCGCTTCGCCTCGATGGCCGAGAGGCTGTGGCGCGCCGCTGCCTCCGGGTGGCCGGTCGCTTCGATGAGAATGTCGAAGGGCAGGTCAATCACGCTGTCGAGGCTGCCTGCCGCGACAAGCCTTCCGGCCTGATGCGCAGCGCGGGCCTCGCGAGCCGTCATGCACAGCGCCACATCCTGCGGGTCATGCCCGGCAGCCACGAAAGCGCGGCCGGCGGCTTCCGCCGTCAAATCGACCGCGATGCGCGGCGAGAGGCGCGGAATATGGCGCGCCTGCGCGATCAGGCTCTGCCCGAATTGTCCGCTCCCGATCACGCAGAGGCTGACCGGGTCAGCGAGCGCAGCAAAGCGATGGTGATGGTTCATGACGGGGCATCCTGTTTGCGGGGACAGGATGAATGTTGCATGCTGCATACAGTTATGACAAGTTGTCACAAGGCAGGCCGGCCGAGCGCCTGCGGCGAAGCATGATCAAAGGGAGGAAAGAATGGCACGCAAATTCGGAATGGCGCTGGGTTTCCTGGCCGCCGGCATGGCCGGAGCGGCCGCGCAGGGCTGGCAGCCGACCAAGCCGATCGAGTTCGTCGTCACGTCCAGCCCCGGCGGCGGCACCGACAACTTTACCCGGATGATCCAGTCGATCATCATGAAATACAAGCTGATCGACCAGCCGATCGTTGTCAGCAACAAGGGGGGCGGTTCGGGCGCGGAGGGCTATCTCGTTTCCAAGACAGCCGCCGGAGACCCCTACAAGGTCATTTTCGGCACCAACAACGCCTATCTGCTGCCTTACGTGGCCAAGCTCGGCTACAAGTTTTCCGACCTGACGCCGGTAGCCGCGCTGGCGCTCGATGAGTTCCTGCTCTGGGTCAAGGCGGATGCGCCCTACAAGACCGCGAAGGATTATGTCGAGGCGGCCAAGGCCAAGCCCGAGACCTACAAGATGGGCGGCAGCCAGTCGAAGGATACCGACCAGACGTTGACCAGCATCCTCTCTACGGCGGCGGGTGCGAAGTTCATCTACGTCCCGTTCCAGGGCGGTGGCGCCGTTGGCACCCAGCTCGCGGGCGGGCACATCAACTCGCATACCAATAATCCGAACGAGAGCATCGGCCAGTGGAAGGCCGGGCAGGTCCGCCCGCTTTGCGTCTTCTCGCCGGCGCGTCTTCCGGCCGGGCCCAAGGTCACCGAGACGCAGGGCTGGGCCGATATCCCGACCTGCAAGGAAGCCGGCATCCCGGTCGAGCGGTTCCAGATGCCGCGCACGGTTTGGCTGCCGGCCGGCACGCCTGCCGGTGCCGCCCAGTTCTATGAGGGCGTTCTCAAGAAGGTCTCGGAAACACCGGAATGGCAGGAATACATCACGCGGACGGTCCAGACCGGTCAGTTCCTGTCGGGCGACAGCCTGAAGGCCTTCGTGGCCAATGACGACAAGCTCTCGCGCGAGGTGTTCGAGCGCGAAGGCTGGATCGTGAAATAAGGGCAGCGGGCCATGGTCGCGCGCTGGCAGGCGGAACTGGGGATGGCGGCATTTCTGGCCGTCATCGGCGTCATCACGATCATCGGCGCGCTGGAATACGGCGTCGGCTGGTCGCCCTCCGGGCCGGAGCCGGGCGCCTTTCCCTTCTACATGGGGATCATCGTCCTGCTGGCCAGCCTCGCCAATGCCCTGCGCGCGACCTTGCCCCTGTTGCGGACCCGTCTCTGGGCCGGGCAGGCCTTCCTGAAGCCGGAGCAGCTGCGGCTGGTCCTCGGCTTCACCTTGCCGATCCTCGGCCTGGTCATCGCCAGCCTGATGCTCGGCCTCTACGTCGGGATGGCGCTCTACCTGTTCGGCACGCTTGTGCTGCAGAACCGCTATCCGGTGCTCAAGGCCGGTCTCATCGCCCTGACGACGCCGTTCCTTGCTTATCTTTTGATCGAGCGGGTCTTCAAGGTCGCCATGCTCAAGGGCCCGCTCGAAGCCTGGCTGGGATTGTGAGGCGACCATGGATGGATTTTCCGGCCTCCTGCACGGTTTCAGCGTCGCGCTGACCTGGTATCACGTCATGCTCATGGTCGTTGGCGTGCTGCTGGGGATCCTGGTCGGCGTCCTGCCGGGTTTGGGCGCACCGAACGGCGTCTCGCTCCTCCTGCCGCTCACCTTCACAATGGATCCGGTCTCGGCGATCATCCTGCTGACCAGCATGTATTGGGGTGCGCTGTTCGGCGGCTCCACAACGTCGATCCTGTTCAACATTCCGGGCGAACCCTCCTCGGTCGCCACCACGTTTGACGGCTATCCGATGGCGCAGAATGGCCGTGCCACCGAGGCGCTCAGCTTCGCGTTCCTGTCGGCCGGCTTCGGTGCGATTGTCGGCGTGCTGCTGATCACCGCGCTCTCGGGTTGGGTGACGCAATTCGCCCTGAAATTCTCGTCGCCGGAATTTTTCGGCGTCTACTTCCTCGCCTTTGCCAGCTTTGTTGGCCTGTCCGGCGCGCCGCCGCTCAAGGCGGCGGTCTCGATCGCGCTGGGCTTCTCGCTCGCGGCGGTTGGCATGGATTCGGTCTCGGGCAGCCTGCGCCTGACTTTCGGCTATGACGTGCTGCTGGCGGGCATCAGCTTCCTCGTGGCGGTGATCGGCCTGTTCGGCATCGGCGAATTGATCCTAACCATCGAGGATGGCCTGAAGCTGGACGGCATCCGCGCGAAGATCACCCCGCGCGATGTGCTCCGGACTGCGGCGCAGATGCCGAAGCACTGGGCGACCTTGCTGCGTTCCTCGATTGTCGGCTGCTGGATGGGCATCACGCCGGGCGGTCCGACGGCCGCTTCCTTCATGTCCTACGGCCTCGCCAAGCGCTTCTCGGCCTATCGCGCCAATTTCGGCAAGGGCGAGCCGGATGGCGTGATTGCGCCGGAAACAGCTGATCATTCGGCCGGCACCTCGGCCATGTTGCCGATGATGGCGCTCGGCCTGCCGGGTTCGGCCACTGCCGCGGTCATGCTGGGCGGATTGATGATCTGGGGCCTCAATCCCGGGCCAATGCTTTTCGTCGAGCGGCCGGATTTCGTCTGGGGCCTGATTGCGTCGATGTATCTCGGCAATGTCGTTGCCGTCGTTTTGGTTCTCGCCACCGTGCCACTCTTCGCCTCGATCCTGCGCATCCCCTTCGCCATTATCGGCCCGCTGATTGTCGTGGTCTGCTTCATCGGCGCCTACACGATTGCCGGCCGGCCATTCGATCTCTGGCTTGCACTCGGCTTCGGCATCCTCGGCTATGTCTTCAAGAAGCTCGATTACCCGATCGCCCCGCTGATCCTTGCCATGGTCATCGGCGACAAGGCGGAGGATGCCTTCCGCCAGTCGATGATCATGTCCAAGGGCTCACTGACGATCTTCTGGTCCAACCCGCTGGTGACCGGCCTGATGCTGCTCGGCCTCGTCCTGCTCTTCTGGCCGCTGCTCGGTGCGCTGCGCCAGCGGCTCCGGCCCTCGCCGGCCTGAAGGGCGGCTGCAATCCTCGCGACCACGCAGAAACGCCGCCCGGAAAGGCGGCGTTCCTCATTCGCGAGACTTGGGAGGCCGATCAGGCCGCCTTCCGGCGCGCGGCGGCCATGCGCGTGGCGATTCCCATCGCATTTCTCATTGCATCGGGATTGGCAATGCCCTTGCCGGCAATGTCATAGGCTGAGCCATGGGCTGCCGTGGCAATGGGGAAGGGATAGCCGCCCAGAACGGTCACGCCCTGGTCGAAACCGATCAGCTTCATCGCGATCTGGCCCTGGTCGTGATACATGGTCAGTACCGCGTCAAACTCACCCTTGCGGGCCCGGACGAACACCGTATCCGAGGGGAAGGGGCCTGAGCAGGCAATGCCCTCGCGCTGGCCGGCGGCCACCACGGGTTCCAGCACATCGACATCCTCGCGGCCGAAATTGCCACCATCACCGGCATGGGGGTTGAGCCCGGCTACGGCAATGCGCGGCCGCGCCCATCCGGCGGCGCGCATGGCCTGATCCGTCAGGCGCAGGGCGCGCGTCACATTCTCTGTCGTTATCAGAGCGGCAACGCCGGAAATCGGCACATGCGACGTGACACGAGCATTCCACAGATCCGGCAGGATGTTGAACTCGCTCGCCGTACCCTTGAAATCGAGGAACTCGTTCATGAAGACGACCTCGTCCTCATAGGCAGGGTAGGAGAGTCGCATCGACGCCTTGTTGAAGGGCGAGAAGGTCACGCCATCCACCAGCCCGGCCTTGGCGAGAGCAAGGCCCTTGCGGAAATTCGCCATCGCCGCATCGCCGGCCGGTTTCTGCAATTCGCCGGGGCGGATTGTTGCGGGGTCGAGATGGGCCATGTCGATCAGCACGGGGCCGTTACCGCCAGGGATCGGATCGCTTTCGCGGATGGTCGGCAGGGAAACGGAAACACCGGCCGATTTTGCACCGGCTGCAAGCACCCGCGCATCGCCGATAGCAATGATGCGTGCGGCGGCATGAATTTCGGGATCCGCGAGGATTCGGGCGGAAAGTTCGGGTGCAATGCCCGCCGGACAGCCGATCACATGGGCAAGGACAGGCCGGCTGGCATCCATCGTCGAAACTCCCTCAAAAGAGCAGGCGTGCAGGGACGCCGCCTTGGAGCCTAACCTAGAAACCTCGCCCGGATTGGTCAAGTATGCTGTATACAGCGTGCGCGATCTTTTATGCTCAGCCTGCTTGAAATCCGGCCGGCGCGGCATCGCTTGGCCCGTCGCCGACAATCTGTATCCTCTGCCGGGCTGGACCGTGCGATTCCCGGGGGGAGATGACCATGCCGAAAATGACGCGGCGCGCCGTGATGGCGGGGGCCGGGGCCGTCGCCCTTTCGACCCTGCCTCGCGCCTCGCGCGGGCAAACCCGGCTGATCATGAACGATGCCAGTCGGTTGAATCCCACGCCTGTGGCGCGTCACTGGCATGTCCGCAACGCCGAGGCCGATCTCGTGGCAGCCCTGCGACGCGAGCTCAAGGCGGCCGAAGGCGAGGGACGCCCGGTCTGTATCGGCGCTGCGCGCCACTCGATGGGCGGGCAGGCCCTCGTTCGCGATGGCGTGGCCATGACGCTGGATATTGACCAGACCGAGCTGGACAGGGCGGCGAAGCAATTCCGCACGGCGGGCGGCACGCGCTGGCACCAGGTGATCGCGACGCTCGATCCTGCAGGATTCTCGCCGGCGGTCATGCAATCGAACAGCGATTTCGGCATCGCCGCCACGTTCAGCGTCAATGCGCATGGCTGGCCGACACCTTACGGGCCCTTCGGTGCCACGGTCCGCGCCTTCCGGATCATGCTGGCCGATGGCACGGTCATCCGCTGCTCGCGTGAAGAGAATGCCGAGCTCTTCGGTCTCGCCATGGGCGGCTATGGCGCGTTCGGAATCATCCTCGATCTCGATGTCGAGATGGTCGAGAACATGCTCCTCCGGCCGAAATTCGAAGCCATGCCGGCAGGCGAATTCGCGGCGCGCTTCATCGCGTCGGCCAATGATGCGGCGGTGCCGATGATCTATGGCCGCCTGAATGTCGAGCGCGGCAGTTTCTTTGAAGAGGCTCTGCTGGTCACCTACCGGCGCGAGCCGGTTCCCGCAGCCGGCCTGCCACCGGTGACGCGGGAAAGTGCGCTGAGCGGCTTCTCGCGCCGCGTTTACCGTGCCCAGGTCGAGCGCGAATGGGGCAAGAGCCTGCGCTGGTTCATGGAAAAGACCGCCGGGCCGACGCTGTCCTCCGGCATTTCCACGCGGAACAGCCTCATGAACGAGCCGGTGCTGAACCTCGCGAACCGGGATTACCGCCGGACGGATATCCTGCATGAGTACTTTGTCGCGCCCGACCAGTTCGGCGCCTTTGTCGAGGGCTGCCGGCGCATCATCCCCCGGGCCTCGGCCGAGTTCCTCAATGTCACTCTGCGTCATGTGAAGCGCGACGCAACCAGCCTGCTCTCCTACGCCACGACAGACCGCATCGCCGCCGTCATGTCCTTTTCGCAGAAGAACAATCCCAATGGCGAGACGGATATGATCGCCGTAACCGAGGCTCTGGTCGATATGGTCGGAAGCATCGGCGGCAGCTATTATCTGCCCTATCGCCTGCATGCCCGCCCGGACCAGTTTCTCTCGATCTATCCCGGTGCGCGCCTTTTCGCGTCCCGCAAGCGCCAGATCGATCCGAAGCTCCTGTTCCGAAACGCCTTCTGGGATGCCTATCTTGATCGCCTGTAAGGAGCGCCGATGACCCCCCGCCAAGTCTGCCTCGGTTATGCTCTCGCGCTGCTCGTCGCCGGGTCGCTCAACTACATTCCCGGCCTGACCGATGCGCAGGGCCGCGCCTTCGGTATCTTCGCGCTCGATATCTACGACGACGCGTTGCACTGGGTCTCCGCGCTCTGGGCGGCCATTGCGGCCTTCATCTCGCGGCAGGCCGCGCTCGCTTTCCTCAAGGGCTTCGGCAGCCTCTATCTCGCCGATGGCGCGCTGGGCCTCGCGACAGGTTCCGGCTTTCTTGATCTCGGAATCCTGATCCATGGCGTCCAGGCCATGCCGTTCGGGTTCAAGATCCTCGCCAACCTGCCGCATCTGGCCCTTGGGGGCTTCGCTGTCCTCGCCGGCTTCGTGCTGTTCCGCAACAAGACGGCCTGAGCGATGCGGCGCCTGTTCCGATTGCTGCGGTTCCTTGGCCTCATGACAGTCTCGCTGGCCATGGCTGCGGCCGCCCCGATCCTCTATGTCGAAACGCAATGTTTCGGACCGCTTCAGCCGGCGCCGGCGAAGCGAGACTCGATCCTCACGCCGGAGCATCATCGCGCGCTGATCGACACGCTCCTGACTTATCCGGAATGGTCGATTGTCCATGCCTATGAGGATCTGGCCATCGTCTCGCGGCGCGACGGGGAGGGCGCCTTTGCCTATCGCGCTGCGATTGCCGGCTACTGGCGCAACCTCTGCACGTTGGCCCGCACGGCTTCGTCGCGGGGTTCCGTCTCCTCGGACATGAAAGCGATGCTCTACGTCATCGGCGTCAGCGTTTCTGCCGAACTCGGGCTGAAGGGCCTCTACGAAACCACGCTCGGCGCTCTGTTCCGACCTTCGGCTCCGCCTTTCCCGATGGAGGACCAGCTCGCCTGGCAAATGGGCGATGCCTATGCCGCCTTCCTGCAGCAGACGCCATGGTATGCTTTTCCCTTCGGAGAATATCTCGGCCGGCTCTGGTCGTTGCCCTGGCAGGGCACGGCGCTGGCGCGTTCGCTCGAGCGGCGTTTCGCCCTCTCGCTCGAATGGGGTGGCAAGGCGCTCTACGCAAAGGCCATGGCGGCTGCGGCAGGGCTTTCTCCGGCCAGCCTCACGATCCGCAGCGTCCTGTCCGGTATGGACCCGACTGGCGAGGCGCGGATCATCGGAAAGCGACCGGACGGGAGCGTCATTGTCGAGACACCGCGCTATCGCGCATTCACTGCCTTCCTGCTGCATCAGATCGCCAGCGGCCATCGCGTGATCGAGATTGCAGGACAGACCGAGATCCTCGTCACCGTGCTGGTTCCCGGGGGCTGGCAGACTCCGCAGAACTTGCCGCCGGCGCTGATTGCCGTGCCCTTGCAGGCGAGCCCCGGCTGGCAGCGCCTCGGCTTTCTCGTCGGGCTCGAAGCCCTGCCGGGCCTGAAGACGGCGCTGGACAGCGCCGGTGGCCGTTTCGAGCATGCCTATGATTATTGACCGGCAGCGCCCTGGCTGGCTGGCCGGCGCCGTTCTGGCGCTGGCGGGCTGGTGGAGCTTGCTCTTGGTCTTTCCGCTGCTGCGGGCCGAGCCCGGCGCCGTTACCGTCATTGCCCTGTCCGAGGCCCGGCTCCTCCGCGCCATCGCCGCGTCGGACGTCGCCCTGCTTGAAGGCAGCGGACGCGTGATGGTCCTTGCCGGCCGGAGCCCTGGTTTCGTGCGCCAGCTCTATGCTGCGGGTGGTATCCTTGTTCTGGCGACGGACGGGCGAGGCTGCACCGGCATGCGCAGCTCCGGCAGCGCTCGCTGAAGATTGCCGCCTCGTGAAAGGCTACCCTGCCGGCTTGCTGAACAAACGGTTTAGGGGAGGCGTCCAATCGCGCCGAATCCTTGCCGGCGAAACTGCCTGAAGTTTGGGCATGCCGCTGCCGGCGCAGGCATCCGGATTCCTGCAGGTGATGGAAAAGCAGTCAGAAAGAAGCACCTGAGGCGCAGAATCAGGCCTTTACGGCGACAATTCGCCCTGCGACGGCATGCCCTCTTGCCTGCGATACGCTGAAAAATGGCTTGGTCCGGCCCTTGCTTGTTGCAATGCGAAATCTTTCGCGGTTTCGCGGCGGTTCAAAGGACTCATTCATCTGGCATACAGCCAGCCATCGGCATAACCCGCTCGACATCGAAGAGATTCCGCAGGCCGTCGAAACAGCGCATCAAGCGCCGCAGAGAAGGTTTGCGCCAGCAACCCTAACCTTGGTCGAAGTCCTGCCGTGAGTGCTCCCTCTTTCGTCCGGTTCCTGACCCGCCTGCCGGTTCTCGCCGCGCTCCTCGTCACCTTGCTGCATGCCGGCCTCTGGGCCTGGTACCAGGAGGAGCGACAGGCGCCCGACCTTGTCGGGCGGCTCGCCAGCATGTCCTATACGGCCTTCGAGGGCCAGAAGCGCGAACGCGGCGACGGCTATGTGCCGACCGCAGACCAGATCCGCAACGATTTCCGCGCCATCGCGCCCTACACGAAAGCGGTGCGTACCTATACCGTCACAGAAGGCACCGATCTGGTGCCGGGCGTCGCCGCGGAATTCGGCATGCGCGCCACGATCGGCGCCTGGTTGGACAACGATCCCGAGCGGAACACGCGTGAACTGGAACGGGCTATCGAACTCGCCAACACGCATTGGAACGTCAACGGCATCTATGTCGGCAACGAACTGAACGTGCGCGGCGACGTGCCGATCCTGCGCGGCGAGCAGCTGACCGATGAGGAAAAGCGGGCCATCGCCACCAAGGAGAAGGATGCGCTCGAGCGTGCGACCGTGAACCGGCTCATCAAGCTGATGCGCCGCGTCAAGGCCGAGACGGGTGGCCGGGTGCCGGTCTCTACCGGTGAAATTTACACGGTCTGGCTCAAATATCCCGAACTCGTCGAAGCGGCCGACTTCATCGCCATCCACGTCCTGCCGTACTGGGAAGGCACGCCGGCCAACCAGGCTGTCGACAGCACGTTCGAAATTCTCTCGAAAGTCCAGGCCGCCTACCCGAACAAGAAGGTGAAGATCTCGGAATTCGGCTGGCCGAGCGCCGGCTACAACCGCCATGGCGCTGCCCCGGGCCGGCTGGAACAGGCCATGATCCTCCGCGATTTCGCGGCACGGGCGAACTGGCTGGGCGTCGACTACAACATCATCGAAGCCTATGACCAGCCGTGGAAGACCTTCGAAGGCGGCGTCGGCCCTTACTGGGGTGCCTTCTCGACCGATCGCAACACGAAATTCCCCTGGACCGGCCCGATCCATGACCGGGGCTACACCGAAAAGGCAACCGTTGCCGTTGCTGCCGGCCTCCTGCTGAGCCTGCTGATCCTGTTCCTGCAGGGCCGCGGCCCGCTTCGCGTCACCACCCGTCAGGCACTGGTGCTCACGATTGCGGCCAATGCCGTCGGTGCCTGGGCAGCCTTCGCCTGGGGCCATTGGGTCCTGCACTATTTCGTGCCGGGCGCCGCCTTCGCCTTCCTGTTCGGCATGATGCTGCTGGTACCGCTGGTCATCGTGGCGCTGAACCATATCGCCGAGATCGCGCAGTTCCTGTTCGGCCGCCAGCCGAGCCGCCTGCTCGCCGCCGGTCGTCTGGCCCAGGCCGCACCGCTGCCGAAGGTCTCGATCCACATTCCGGCCTGCCGCGAGCCGGCCGAGATGCTCAAGGAGACGCTCGATTCGGTGGCCCGGCTCGATTACCCCGATTTCGAATGCATCGTCCTGATCAACAACACGCCGGACGAGGCGATGGTCGCGCCGGTTGAGGAGCATTGCCGCCTGCTCGGCCCGCGCTTCAAGTTCGTCAATGCCGGCCGGGTTGACGGTTTCAAGGCCAAGGCGCTGCAGATCGCGCTCGACCACACCGATCCCGCCGCCGAGATCATCGGCGTCATCGATGCGGACTATATCGTTGACGCGAACTGGCTGCGCGACCTCGTTCCCGCTTTCGCCGATGCCCGTGTTGGCCTCGTCCAGGCCCCGCAGGATCATCGCGATGGCCGCCGCTCGCCGCTGCATCAGGCGATGAATGCCGAATATGCCGGCTTCTTCGATATCGGCATGGTGCTGCGCAACGAGGAAAACGCCATCATCACGCATGGCACGATGTGCCTTGTCCGGCGGGCTGCGCTGGAAAGCGCCGGCGGCTGGTCCAAGGACACGATCTGCGAGGATACCGATCTTGGCCTCTCGATCCTCGAGAAGGGCTGGCTCCAGCATTACACGAACCGCCGCTATGGCCGTGGCCTGCTGCCGAACACGTTCCGCGACTACAAGAAGCAGCGCCATCGCTGGGCTTCGGGCGGGATGCAGATCGTCTTCAAGCATGCCCGCGCGTTCCTGCCGGGCCGGAGCAAGCTGTCGCTTCCGCAGCGGCGCACCTTCGCGGCGGGCTGGCTCTCCTGGCTGGCCAACGAAAGCCTCGGCGTTCTCATCGCCATCCTCAACATCATCTGGACGCCGGTTGTTGCCTTCCTCAGCATCGCCGTGCCGGACAAGATCCTGACCCTGCCGATCCTGTTCATGCTCGGCCTGTCGCTCCTGCATTTCAGCCTGCTCTACAAGCGCTGCGTCGACATGTCGGCCAAGGAGATGGCCCTGGCCCTGATGGCGCACATGTCCCTCCAATGGACGATGGCCCGCGCGGTCGGGAAGTCGCTCTTTGCCGACAAGCTCGTCTTCATCCGCACCGACAAGGGCGGCAAGGCGCAGAAAAGCGATGTCTTCCCGGCTCGTGGCGAGGCCATCATGGCCGGATTGCTGCTGGCTTCGGCGACCATTGTCGTGATGACCAACTACACCGAGGTGCGCGAGCTCTACCTCTTCGCGGCCGTGATGGTTGTGCAGGCGATTCCGTTCCTCTTCGCCGTCCTGCTCGCCCTGATGGAGCGCCTGCCGGAAAGCGCCAAGGCCCGCATGGTCGAGTTCGACCTGCCGAGCCTCGAGGAATTGCGCGCACGCGTCGCCACCAGCTGGGGCAAGCCCGCCACGGGCAATTCCATGGCGGGGGCGACGGCGGGTACTGTTCCCTTCGCCGCCAATGATCAGGAACCGCAGCGGAAGAGCGGCTGATCATGGCGAAGGCAGATCCGCGACACGCGCTCGCCATTCTGGCCGGGGCCGGCCTTGCGGTCGGCCTCGGCTGGTGCCTGAGGCACCTTTTCCTCGACAATGATGCCGTACGCACGCTGTGCGATGCTGATGCGAATGCGTGGTTCTGCCGGCTTCGCGCCCAGCTTTCGCTGGTTCTCCGCCACCCGGCAGGTGGCTGGGTGCTGCTGGGCCTCGCCGTCCTGACATTGTGGCGGTCAACACCGCTCCGCATGGCTGCTGCACTTGTCCTGTGCAGTGCCGGGCTGGTGCTCTATCAGGCGGATCTCGCTTCGGGCGCGGCGGCTTTATTGCTGCTGCATCTGGCGCTGCTGGGCCCCTCGCGCGAAGGCCAGCGCCACGCCGGCTAGGGTGGCCACGAACCACAGCGCCTGCCAGTTCTGCAGACCTTCGACGATCAGGATCCAGATCGCGGTGAAGGCGAGCCCAAGGGCCAGCGCCAGCCCGCCGGACAGATCGGACAGGTTCCGGTCCCGCCAGACGAGAATAAGCAACGGCAGCGCGCCCATCATCAATGTCGGTGCGGGAAAGTCCCGATAACGCGCATCCAGCGCCAGCCCGAGCGCGCTTTGCAGCGCGAAGAAGCCGAGCGCGAGGAACAGCAGGTCAAGCGTCCGGGCCGGTTCGCCTTGCTGGCCCGTCAATCGGCCAATGGCGCGCGAAAGGCGCGGCGCGGCTTGGTTGCCGGAGAGCGCCAGCGTGCCGAAAACGACGAGGGCCAGCATCGCCGCCAGCCGGATCCCAGCGAAGAGCCAGTCCTTCCAGGTGATGCTTTCGAGAACCAGCTTCTCGAGGCTGAGACCGGCGAGGGCGCCGCCGGCCAGAGCCACGGTGGCCACCTGCATCCAGAGCCGGGCCGCCTCTGCTGCCGGCTGCTGGCGGATGCGTGTTGCGGCAAGGCCGAACAGCAAGGCCGCGAAGGCGAGGCCGCCGCCGAGTTGCCAGCGCCAGAACGGGTGGTCGGAGACCGGCGAACCGGGGAAGAATTTCGGCTGGTCGGCGCCGGCCTCGAACAGGCCCCAATAGCCACCCACCGTGCCTTCCGACCGGCGCTTCCAGGGCTGGTCGATCACCTCGATCCAGTTGAACTTGTAATTCCCCTTGCGCGCGATTTCCGTCATGTCGGCGAGCAGCTTCGCCTGGTTCGACAGGGAGGGCAGGGCGCCCTCGCGCATGCGGCCCGCGCTCGGCCAGCCGACCTCGCCGATCAGGATTTCCTTGCCAGGGAATGACTCGCGTACTTCCTTTAGCGTGTGGTCAATATGGGCTGCCGCCTTGTCGATGCCGATCGGGATATCCTCCCAATAGGGCAGGGTATGGATGGTGATGAAATCGACGAGGTTCGCCAGTTCCCGGTTCTTCAGCCAGAATTCCCAGACATCGGCATAGGTCACCGGCACCTGCGCGCGGCTCTTCACCTCGCGGATATAGGCGGCGAGCTCGGCGGGCGAACGGTCTCGGCGCAGCAGCACCTCGTTGCCGACGATGATCGCCCGGACAACATCCGGATAGCGGCTGGCCAGCGCGATCGCGGCCTCGACCTGCACGCTGTTGCGCATGATGTCATCGCCGATCCAGATGCCGAGATAGACCTTCATGTTCAGCTTGCGGGCAATGCCCGGCACGTGCTGGCTCCCGAAATCCGTCGCATAGGTCCGCACGCAGTCCGTCAGCGCGCGGACCCGCTTCATGTCTTCCTCGACCTGTTCCGCCTCGATCCGGGTCGACAGGTCGAACGGGCTCTGATGCGAGCGGAATGGCGCGAAGGACACGCAGTAGATCGGCTCGCGCACGGTGGAGGCGGAAACGACGACCGGTGCGCCCATCCAGGCCCAGAACCCCGTGATCAGGGCAGAAACGGCAAGAAAAAGAGCAAGGGCGATGCGCATCGGATCCCTACATGTCCTGAATGGGCTGCACGGCTGGGCACGGTTCGGCAAAGTCGCGGGCGGTCCGGCTTAGGCCATTCGCCCCGTGTTCCGATTAGGCAGGGATTGCCCGGCTGGCAACACCGGTCGTGATCGATGGTCGTCACGGCTGCGGAATTTTTATCGTGCAGGCTAACATGTCAGCCTTGACATCGCCGGCAGGTCAGCTGAATCTGCCCCAGAGTGAGGGATTCATGACATCGACATCAACCAAGGGCCGCATCGGCCTGAACTGTGCGCTTTCCACTCCGTTCCGGCCTGATGGCCAGGTCTGCCTGACGCGGCTGGTTTCCCATGCCCAATGGGTGCTGGCCAATGGCTGCGACGGGTTCACCCTGTTCGGCACGACAGGCGAGGGCGCCTCGCTCGCCCATGCCGAACGCAACCGGATGCTGGGCGCGGTCGGTGCCGCCGGGATCGACCTCCGCCAGAAGGTTGTGGTCGGCGTTTCTGCCGCCACGTTGGATGATGCGGTCGAACAGGCCCGGGCCGGCTATGCCATGGGCTGCCGCGCGCTGCTTCTGGCGCCGCCCTTCTATTTCGGCAATGCCAGCGACGACGGCCTGTTCCGCTTCTTTGCGGCCATGTTCGACGAACTCGGTGGCCAACTGCGTGACGTGATCCTCTATCATATCCCCGGCATGACGCGGAACGGCATCTCGGTCGAGTTGACCCAGCGTCTCGCCAAAGCCTATCCCGGCGTGATCATCGGCGTGAAGGATTCCAACGGCGACTGGAATGCCACCGAGCGACGCCTTACCGAACTCCCGGGCCTGCAGATCCTCGTGGGTGATGAGCGCCAGCTCGCACGTTCGGTCCGCTCCGGCGGGGCGGGCAGCATCTGTGGCCTCGCGAACATCGCGCCGGATCTGCTCCGCCCGCTCGCCAACGAGGGCAAGGACGATCCCCGCATCAATGCGATGGTCGATGCCATTCTCAAGCATTCCTTCATGTCGGCCATCAAGGCGATGATTGCCGAGCAGACCGGCGATGCCGGCTGGCGCGTGATGCGTGCGCCGCTTGATCCGATGACAGAGGCGGCCGCGCGCGAGCTTTCGGCGACGCTTTCTGGCCTGCGTTCAGGCGCCAGCGCGGCGGCATGACATGAACAACGCCCCGGTCAAGCTTCGCGAACGGGCCTATGAGAGCTTCACCGAGAGGCTCCTTTCGCGCGAGATCCGGCCGGGACAGTTCATTTCCCAGCGGGAACTGGTCGAATTGACTGGCCTGCCGCTCGGCGCAATCCGCGAGTTGATCCCCCGGCTCGAGGCCGAGGGGTTGATCACCACCGTCCCGCAACGGGGGATGCAGGTTGCCCATGTCGATCTGAACCTGATCCGGAACGCCTACCAGTTCCGGCTCTTCCTCGAAACGCAGGCCACCGCGCTTTTCGCCCATGCCCGTTCGGATGCGGCTGCTGCGGCGCTCCGCGCCAGCCATGAGCGGATCATCGCCCGCGCAGAAGCGGGCGAGCGTGAAACCCTGATCGCCGATGCGGAGGCGACGGATCGCTCCCTGCACGAGGCGGTGATCGATCATCTCGACAACGAGATCATCTCCAACGCCTTCCGCGTCAACTGGATCAAGATCCGCCTGATCCGCCAGAACGAAACCCGGCTCTACGCGGATCTCGTCATCCCGGTCATGCGGGACCACCTCGCGGTGATCGAGGCCATCGAGCGAAAGGATGCCGAGGGCGCCGTGGCCGCGATGGCCTTCCATATCAACCAGGCCCGGAGCCGGGCCATCAATATCGAATGACAGACCAGAGGCCGTGAACGGCCCAATTCGGAGGAACGACCATGACGAGGATAGATCGACGCGGGTTTCTGGCCGGCACAACCCTGGCCGGTGCCACTTTGGCCATGCCGTCCGTGCTGCGGGCGCAGGCCACCACCATCCGCTGGGGCGAATTGCTCGCCGCCACCCATCCGCAGGTGCAAATGGTCCAGCGCATTGCCGCCGATGTGAAGCAGAAGACGAACGGGAGGATCGATATCCAGGTATTTCCGGGCGGCCAGCTCGGCTCCGGCAAGGACATGATGGAATCTGTTTCGGCTGGCGCGCTCCAGTTCACCACCGACGGCGCGGGCGCGCTCGGCGCTTTCCTGCCGGCGTTGACGCTGGTCGAGGCGCCGTATCTCTGGCGCGATGCGGCGCATCTCGCCAAGGTGAAGGATACGCCGATCTTCGCGAAGATGAACGAGGAGCTTTCCGCAAAGCGCGGCATGCGGATGCTCAATGTCACCTATTACGGCAAACGCCATCTCACCACGGGCAACAAGGCTGTGCGCACGCCGGCCGACATGGTGGGATTCAAGCTGCGGGTGCCGCCGGTCGATGTGTTCCAGGCCATGGCGGATGCCTGGGGCGCCAAGGCAACGCCGATCGCCTTCCCGGAACTCTATCTCGCGCTCAGCCAGGGCGCGGTGGACGGGCAGGAAAACCCGCTGCCGACGATCCAGTCGGGCAAGTTCTTCGAGGTCCAGAAGTTCCTCGTCCTGACCGAGCACATCATCACGCCGCGCATGATCATCGTGAATGACGGCTTCTGGAAGGGCCTCCCGGCGGCCGATCGCGCTCTGCTTCAGGCCGCCTTCGATGCCGGCGCTGCCTGGCAGGACAAGGAACTGCTCGGGCAGGAAGCCAATCTCGTCGCCACGCTGAAAGGCGCTGGCATGACGGTGATCGAGCCCGATCTTGAGGCCTTCCGCAAGCCCGTCCTCGCCACGGTCCCCGCGAAGTTCGAGGCGCGCTGGGGCAAGGGCTCCTTCGATACGCTGAAGGCGCTCTGAGGTGATGCCGGCCGGTTGCCGCCCGGCGACCGGCCCGATCCCGGTTCAGGACAGACCATGACCATCCTTTCGCAAATGACCGACCGCGCCCTGCGCTGGATGGCGGTGCTGCTGATGGCAGCCCTGCTCATTTCGGTTGTAGCCGGCGTGGTCGCCCGTGCGATCGGCCAGCCGCTGGCCTGGACCGACGAGGCGGCCCAGAACCTGCTGGTCTGGACAGGCTTCACCGGCCTCATGATCGCCGCGCGGCGGCGCAGCCATATCCGGATCACGATGCTGGTTGACCTGCTGCCTGACGCGATGGCGCGCCTCGCGGAGATCATCATCCGACTGGCAATCATCGTCTTCGCGATCCAGCTTGTCCGATATGGCACGCCGCTGATCGGCAGGAACTGGGATATCGAATGGGTCAGCCTGCCGCTGCCGGCGGGGCTGCTCTATCTGCCCATTCCCTTTGCCGCGGCCCTGCTCATCGTCCAGGCGCTGGCCGAAGCGGTGCAGATCGCGCGGCATGGACCAAGGGCCGGAACCGGCGGGGGGATGGCGCTTTGACTGCAACCATGGGCTATATCCTGCTCGGCTGGTTCGGTGCACTGCTGGCGGGGATCCCCCTTTTCGCCTCCATGGGGCTGGCAGCCTTCGCCTTCGTTGCGCTGGCTGGCATTCCCGCCGGGATTGTGCCGCAGAAAATCGCGCAGGCGGCGAATTCCTTCCCGCTTCTCGCGGCGCCACTCTTCATCCTGATGGGCAACATCATGAATTCGGCCGGCGTGACCGACCGGATATTCGCCTTCGCCACGGCTTGCGTGGGCTGGCTCAGGGGCGGGCTCTGCCATGCCAACATCCTCGCCAGCGTGATCTTCGCCGGCATGTCCGGCTCGGCCGTGGCCGATGCCGGCGGCGTCGGCACGCTGGAGATCAAGGCCATGCGCGACGAGGGCTACGACCCTGAAACCGCCGCTGCCATAACCGCCGCCTCGGCGACGATCGGCCCGATCATCCCGCCCTCACTGCCGATGGTGGTCTATGGCGTCTCGGCCGATGTCTCGATCGGTGGCCTGTTCCTGGCCGGGATCATCCCCGGCCTGCTGATGGCCGGTGCCCTGATGCTCATGGTGACGGAAGTGGCCCGCCGCCGGAACATGCCCCGCCATCCTTTTCCGGGCCTTCGCGAGGTCTGGACCGCCTACAAGCGCGCCCATTGGGCGCTGATGACGCCGGTCATCCTGTTTGGTGGCATGATCGGCGGTTGGTTCACTCCGACCGAGGCCGCCGGTGTGGCCACCGTCTATGCGCTGGTCCTCGGCCTCTTCGTCTATGGTGACTTCCGCATCCGTGACCTGCCGGATTTGATCGTCGACACAGTGGAAACGACCGGCGTCGTGCTGGCGCTGGTCATGACCGCCGCCGCCCTGGCCTGGTGCCTGTCGATCTCGCGCATTCCCCAGACTGTCGGCCCGATGATCGTCGACTGGATCGGCAACCCGCTCATCTTCCTGCTGGCCGTGAACGGCCTGCTCCTTGTGGTCGGCTGTTTCATGGAGGCGCTGGCCGCCATGCTGATCCTCATCCCGATCCTGACGCCCGCTGCCGCCCAGTTCGGGATCGATCCGATCCAGTTCGGGCTGATCTTCGTGCTCAACCTGATGATCGGCACGATCACACCGCCGGTCGGCGTGGTGCTTTTCGTCACGGCGAAAATCGCCAATATCTCCTTCGAGGCCATGTCCCGTGCCATCATCCCCTGGCTGTTGCCGCTGCTGGCGGTGTTGCTGGCCATCACGCTCTGGCCGCCATTGACCACCTTCCTGCCCAAGCTGGTGATGGGGCGCTGATGACCGGAATTGTCCGACGCAACCTTGGAAGGACGGGCCTCTCCGTCAGCGAGATCGGCTTTGGTGCTGCACCTCTGGGGGATCTCTACCGCCTGATCGATGACGAGGAAGCGATTGCCGCTGTCACGACAGCAATCGATTCCGGCGTGACGCTGATCGATACCTCGCCGCTTTATGGCCATGGCCTCGCCGAGCACCGCGTCGGCACAGCCATCCGCCGCGCCGGGCGCGACCGCGTCGTTCTGTCGACCAAGGTCGGACGCTGGATGAGCCCGGCCCGGGGCGAATGGGACCGCGGGGGTTATGCTGGCGGGCTGCCTTTTGCCGCCACGCTTGATTATTCCTATGACGGGACAATGCGCTCGCTCGAGCAATCGCTGTTGCGCCTTGGCACGGACCGGATCGATATCGCGCTCATCCATGATGTTGACCGTCGCAACCATGGCGATGCTGTCGACCAGCGTTTTGCCGAGGCACTCGCTGGCGCCTGGCGCGCGCTGTACCGGCTGCGCGAACAGGGCGTCATCCGCGCCATCGGGATCGGCGTCAACGAGGTCGAGATCTGCCTCCGTTTTGCCGATCATTGCGATCTCGACTGCCTGCTCCTCGCCGGGCGCTATTCCCTGCTTGAGCAGGGCGCGCTCGATGCCCTGTTCCCGCTTGCCGAAGCGCGCGGCATCGGCATCCTGCTGGGCGGGGTTTTCAATTCAGGCATTCTCGCCACCGGCGCCATTCCCGGCGCGAAATACGACTATGCCGATGCACCCGAGCCCGTTCTCGACCGGGTTCACCGGATCGAGGCGCTCTGCACCCGCCATGGTGTCGCCTTGCCTGCCGCGGCGATGCATTTCGCCCGTGCGCATCCCGCCGTGTCGAGCGTGGTGCTGGGGGCGGTGACGCCGGCGGAAATCCGGCGCAATCTTGATGGCTGGTCGGCGGCGATCCCGGCTGCTTTCTGGCAGGACCTGCGCGATTCCGGATTGATTGACCCGCGCGCGCCGACGGGGGAGGGGTGATGCGGATCGACGCCCACCAGCATTTCTGGGCCCTGGCCCGCGGCGATTACGGCTGGTTGACGCCCGAACTCGCGGCGATCCATCGGGATTTCGGCCCTGCCGATCTCGCGCCTCTGCTCGCGGCTGGCCGGATCGACAGGACCATCCTCGTCCAGGCGGCGCCGACCGAAGCGGAAACGCGCTACCTGCTCGATCTTGCCGCGCAGCATGAAAGCATTGCCGGCGTGGTCGGCTGGACCGATTTCGATGCACCCGGTGCCGCCCACCGCGTTGCAATGCTCGCGGGCGATCGATTGCTCGTCGGGTTGCGCCCGATGATCCACGACATCCCCGATCCCGACTGGATGCTTGGAGCGTCAATCATCCCGGCCTTGCGGGCCATGACGGCCGAAGGGCTCATCTTCGATGCGCTGGTCCGCCCGCCGCATCTGTCGCGGCTGCTCGTGCTGGCAGATCGCCTGCCGGAGCTGACCATCGTCGTCGATCATGCCGCCAAGCCATTGATCCGCGATCGGATCCAGGACCCGTGGGCAAGCGATCTCGCGGCCCTCGCGCGTCGCCCCAATGTGGTGGTGAAGCTTTCGGGCCTGCTCACCGAAGCGGCGGCCGGGGATGGCATGTATCACCTCTATCCCTATATCCGGACGGTCATGGAAGCCTTCGGTCCCGAGCGGATCCTGTTCGGCTCGGATTGGCCGGTTCTCGAAATGGCCGGCACCTATGCCGACTGGCTCGATATTGTCGAGCGCACGATTGCCGGCCTGTCTGCCGAGGCACAGGCCGCCATCATGGGCGGCAATGCCGCCCGCATCTACCTCGCGAAAAGGGGGCGGCGCTGATGTTGAAAGGGATGGATCCACGGCTCCCGCCGGACCTGCTCTTCCTCCTCGCCCGGATGGGCCATGGCGACGATCTCGCCATCGTCGATGCCAACCATCCGGCAGAAGCCGTTGCCGCCAGCACCGTCACGGGCGAACTGGTCCGCCTGCCCGGACTGACGGCCGATTCCGTTCTGGAGGCCGTGCTGACGCTGTTCCCGCTGGATGATTTCACCGAGGATCCCGTCCGCTTCATGCAGGTTGTCGGCAAGCCGGACGAACGCCCCGAAGCCGTGCAGGCCATGGAGCGTGTGGCACGCCGGGCCGGCTATGTCGGGGCCTTCCATACGCTGGAGCGTTTTGCCTTCTACGCAGCGGCCAGATCATCCTTTGCCGTGGTCCAATGTGGCGAGCAGCGTCTTTACGGCAATGTCCTGATCCGGATGGGCGCCCTCGCACCTGACTGAGGCCGCGATTACCGGTTGAACCGCACGCTCCCGGCTCCCGAAACGTCAAGCCCGCCAAGGCGGTCGGCATGGTCGCGGAAGGCCGGGCTGCGCAGGAAATCCCACAAGGCCTGCTGCGCCGGCTCGAAATAGGTCCGGCGGCGCATGACGAGATCGAAATTCTCCCAGGCCAGCGGCAGGAATCCAAGCCCGTTCGCCTCCGCAACTGCCCGCGTGGCGATCCCGCAATCGATGGCATTCGTGCGGAGGGCGAAGGCGAGGTCCTGGCCGGTCTCGAAGGCGAGGCCCAACGGCAGTCTTTCGGGCTCGATTCCGTGCTCCCGCGCCAGTTTCGTGAGCAGCAATTGTGCTCCGGCGCCCGCCTGCCGCTGACCGAAGCGGATGCCGGCAGCGAAAGCATCGGCAAGGTTGGCAATGCCGCGCGGGTTATCCGCCGGAAGCAGGAGGCCTTCCTCGCGCCGGCTGAAATGGATCATCACAAGGTCGCTGAGGCCGGGCATGGTGGCGACGGCATCCAGATTGGCATCCTCGCTGCCGGGCGCATGCAGATGGATCGCCGCGATCGCCACCTCGTTCCGTGCCAGCCGATCCAGCCCGGCCTCGGAGCCGACCGCCAACAGGGCGAGGCCCGAGCCGGATCGCCGCGCCGCCCATTCCAGTAGCGGATCATGGCTGCCACCGATAATCGCAGGCGGCGTGGCTGGCCCCTGCAACGCGGAGGACATGCCGGCCTCGATCCATCGGTCGAGCGCGGCGCGTGGGAACAACCATTTCCCCGTCACCTTGGAACAGGGAACCAGCCCGGCCGCAGCCATGTCATAGAGCTTGCGCTCCTTGAGGCCGAGATAGGCGGCAGCCTCCTCCGTCGAGAGATAGATCGACATGCATAGACCTGCATTTAATTGCAAAAATTCCGAAGTCGCTGATTTCTGAAGAAAATGCTTTTCGCCGTCAAGGCGTCGCTCTACATCACGACCATGGACGCATTGGGGGCCATGCAGGCAGCTATCGGGCTGATGGTGACGTTCGATCCGCAATTCCTGCAGATCGTCGGGCTGTCCTTGCGTGTCACGATGACGGCGGTCCTGCTGGCCGCCCTGATCGGCTTGCCTCTCGGCGCCTGGCTGGCGCTGTCCCGGTTCCGCGGGAGGGCTGCGCTGATTGTGCTGATCAACGGCCTGATGGGCCTCCCGCCTGTCGTGGCGGGTCTCTTCGTGTTCCTGCTCCTGTCGCGGTCCGGTCCGCTGGGCCCGCTCGGCCTGCTCTTTACCCCGACGGCCATGGTGATTGCCCAGACGATCCTCGTCCTGCCGATCGTCATCGCGCTCACGCGGGGCACGCTGGAGGAACTCTGGCAGGAATATCGGGAACACCTGACTTCGCTGGGCCTGACTGGCTGGGGCGCCGTGCCGACTTTGCTCTGGGATGGTCGCTTCGCGCTGGCAACGGGGCTCCTCGCGGGGTTCGGGCGTGCCAGCGCCGAAGTGGGTGCCGTGCTGATCGTCGGCGGCAATATCGCGAATTACACCCGCACGATGACAACAACGATTGCGCTCGAAACCTCCAAGGGCGACCTGCCGCTCGCGCTCGGCCTTGGCCTCGTGCTGATGGCGCTGACGCTGGCGATCAATGCCGCCGGCTATGCGGCCAGCCGGATCGGCGCGCGTTTCGCCGGATGACGCCGATGCACGGGATGCCCTCGATCCTTCCGCTGGCTGTCAATGGCCTCGTCCTCGAACGTGAGGGCCGCCGCCTGCTGGACGATGTCAGCTTCACCTTGCCGAGAGGCGGGATCACCGCCCTCATTGGGCCCAACGGCGCAGGCAAATCGCTCACGCTCCGTTTGTGCCATGGGCTGATCCGGCCGGAAGGCGGGAGCGTCGACTGGCAAATCGGCGATGGCAGGATTGCCGGCCGGCCGCGTCATGCCATGGTCTTCCAGCGCCCGGTGATGCTTCGCCGCTCTGTCCGCGCGAACCTGCTGCACGCGCTTGCGGCCCTCTCGTTCGACCGGCCGGCCAATCGCACCGAAGCGGCCCTCGTGCGCTTCGGTCTGTCCGATCTGGCGGAGCGGCCCGCGCGTCTGCTGTCCGGAGGCGAGCAGCAGCGCCTCGCCATTGCCCGCGCCTGGGCGCTCGAACCCGAGGTCATGTTTCTCGATGAACCGAGTTCGCAGCTTGATCCGGGCGCAACCCGCAAGATCGAGCAGGTCATTGCCGGGCTGTCGGCCGAGGGCATGACGATCCTGATGACGACGCATGATCTCGGGCAGGTCCGGCGGCTCGCGGACCGCGTGCTCTTCCTTCATGCCGGGCGCCTGCGCGAGGACGCGCCCGCCGACCGGTTTTTCCAGGCGCCGGTCTCGCCGGAAGCCCGGGCCTTCCTTGCCGGAGACCTGCTTTGGTGAACCCCACCACCCAAACGGAGAATACGCCATGATCAACCGAAGATTGGGGCTCGGCCTCGGCCTCGCACTCGCCCTCTCGGGCCCGGTTTTCGCGCAGGCCCCGGCATCGGACCGGTTCATAACCGTCTCCTCGACCACCTCGACAACGGATTCCGGCCTGTTCACGCATCTTTTGCCGCTCTTCAAGGCGAAGACCGGCATTGATGTGCGCGTGGTCAGCCAGGGCACCGGGCAGGCGCTCGATACGGGACGCCGTGGCGATGCCGATGTCGTTTTTGTCCATGCCCGCGCGCAGGAGTTGAAATTCGTCGAGGACGGCTTCGGCCTCGAGCGCAAGCCGGTGATGTACAATGATTTCGTGCTGATCGGCCCGAAAGCGGATCCCGCCGGCATCAAGGGCGCGAAGGAGATTGTCGCCGCGCTGAAGGCTGTGCAGGCGAAAGGCTCGCTTTTCATCTCGCGCGGCGACAAATCCGGCACGCATACGGCCGAGCTGAGCCTCTGGAAGGCGGCCGGGATCGAGATCGAGCAGGTAAAGGGCCCGTGGTACCGCGAGATCGGGCAGGGCATGGGCGCCGCGCTCAACATGGCTTCGGCGCAGAACGGCTATGTGCTCTCCGACCGTGCAAGCTGGCTCAATTTCAGGAACCGCGGCCATCTCGAGATCGTGGTCGAGGGTGACCGACGCCTCTTCAACCAATATGGCGTGATCCTCGTCAACCCCGCCAGGCATCCGCATGTGAAGAAGGCGGACGGGCAGGCCTTCATCGACTGGCTCGTCTCTTCCGAGGGCCAGAAGGTGATCGCCGACTACAAGATCAACGGCGCTTCGCTCTTCTTCCCGAACGCGACCCAGCCGGGCGCCTGAGCCTGCGAGCAGCAAGGTGCAGGGTGGTCCGGCGGGAATGCCGGCCGATCACCCCGAAATCCTGCCGCCTTTGACGATCCGGCCTTCGTCAATGGTGATGATCCGGTCCGCGAGGTCGAGGATCTTCGAGTCATGGGTGACCATCACGATCGTGGTCCCCCGTTCCTCGCCCAGCCGCTTGAGCAGGTTCACGGCGTTGAGTGCGCTGTCCTTGTCGAGGGCAGCGGTCGGCTCGTCGGCGAAGATGATATCCGGGTTGCCGACCAGCGCGCGGGCAATCGCCACGCGTTGTTTCTGCCCGCCGGAGAGATTGCCCGGAAGGTAATCGAGCCTTTCCTGCAGCCCCAGCAGGGTCAGGATGTGCCGGCAGGCCTCTTGCCAGTGCCGCATCGGCCCCGGCCCGTGCACCTCAAGCCCCATCCGGACATTCTGCATCGCGGAGAGGCTTTCGTGCAGGTTATGCGCCTGGAAGATAAAGCCGAGCCGACGCCGGGCGGAAATAAGGACATCCTCCTCCGCGCCGGCCAGTTCCTGGCCCAGCAGCCGGATGCTGCCCGATTGTACGCGTCGAAGGCAGCCCATCAGCGTCAGAAGCGTTGTCTTGCCGGATCCCGATGCGCCGACCAGCACGTTGAGCCTGCCGGCCTCGATCTCGAGGTCAATGTCAAACAACGCCTGTTTTCGTGCTTCGCCCTCGCCGAACCAATGGTCGAGCCCCTGCACGACAATTGACGGGGGGCGGTCCAAGAGTGCCCTCTCCATCAGAACAGGTCCGCCGGGTTGGCCCGCGCAAGCTTGCGCGTCGCGATGGCGCCGGAGAGCGTGCACATCACCAGCGTGCCACCCAGGACCGAAGCGGCGCGCGCTGCCGTCATGGCCAGAGGCAGCCCGGTCGTGCTGGCGACCAGCGTGTAGAGGCCGAGCGCGATCAGCAGGCCCGGCACGAAGCCGAGCAGCGCGAGGATCAACGCTTCCTCGAACACAATGCCGAGGAAGAAGCGCTGCGGATAGCCGATGGCCTTGAAGGTCGCATATTCCCGGAGGTGGTCAGCGACATCGGTCGAAAGCACCTGATAGACGATGATGATGCCCACCAGCACGCCGATCACGATACCGAAGCCGAAAATGATGCCGACCGGCCGCTGGGTTGTCTGGAAACGCTGGTCCGCAGCCACAGCTTCGCTGACAGGACGGACCTTGCTGTCATCCGGCGGCAGGACGGCACGCAGGGTGGCCAGAACCTGTTCCTGCGCGGTGCCCGGCTCCAGCGTGACGAAGATGAAGTTGGGCGCGCCCGGTGCGCGTTGCGGAAACAGCTTGAGGAAGGTCTGGTCCGAGACGACGAGGTAGCCATCGGCGGAAAACCCGCCACCCATGACGAATGTGTCCACCACAGAGATCGTCCGGCCCTTGGCCTCGAAACGATACTGTTCGCCCCTGCCGATGGCGGAAAACATCTCGCGCGGCACGTTGCGGGTTCGCGAATCGATCAGCGCCACATCGGAGAGGGCAAGTTCAGGCAGGCGGGCGGCAATCCGCGGATTGCGGAAGGTCGTGGTGGCCGGGTCGATCCCGAACAGGTCGAGCGTCCGCACCGAGCCATCCGGTCGCTTCCAGTCCAGCTTGGCGAGATAGACCGGCGTCGCGCTCCGCACGCCTTCGACGGCCAGCGCCTGATACATTCGCTGCCGGGGAAGGGGAGATCCATCCGCAAGGGTATTCATATCGGAGGACGAAATGATGAGGTCGGCCTCGAACTGGGTATAGGGCACCGCGATGCTGCCGACGAGCGCGCCGAGAAAGCCGAGCTGCATCAGGATCAGGATATTGGCGAAGGCAACCCCGGCAATGGCGGCCGCAAGGCGCCCCTTGCTGTGGCTGAGTTGCAGCCAGCCGATCGGTAACCGACCGAGCAGCTTTTCGAGCAGCCCTGTCATGAGCCGGACGGGAGGATGCGCGCACGCACCGGCAGGTTGGTGAAGCCGCGCGCGATCACGTTCGAGGCCGGGTCGAGCCGGACCGTAATCTTGATCACGCGGGCATCCGTGTTCGCGGCCGGTGAGGGGTCCGTGATCGTCTGCCGCCCGACCTCCAGCCCGATCCGCACAACCCGGCCCTGCAGGGCTTCCGGCAGCGCCTCGGCCTGGATCTCGACCCGCGCATCGAGCGCAACCCGGGAGATCTCAGTCTGGTAGATTTCGATCTCCGCCTTCATGTGGTCGATATCGCCGAGATTGAGGATACCGCCGGTTCCCGGCTTCTCGCCCGGCCTTGCTGTGATCGAAAGCACGGTCGCGGCCAGCGGTGCCCGGATATAGGCGCGCTCGAGGTCGGCTGCCGCGCGCTCGAGATCCGCCTTTGCAAGATCGACATTCCGCGCCGCAACCACGATATCCGGCTGCCGGTCGAGCTCACCTTCGCCATAGCGGGTGAGCGAGGCGCGGTTCCGCTCGACATCCCGCTGGGCTTCCTCCATCTGGCTCCGGCGCTGGTCATGGCTCTGGTCCGAGGCAAAGCCCCGCCGTTTCAGCTCCTCGACCCGTTCGAATTCGCGGACGGCATTCTGAGCCACCGCTTCGGCGCGGGCGAGGGCTGCCTGCGTCTCGGCGCGGCCGGCGGCCGTGGCATTGCGTACCTGCGCGAGAACGGCCTCCTTCGAGGCGAGGCTTGCCTTTGCCGTCTCCAGCGCCGAAAGAAGCTGCCTTTCGTTGTCCAGCACCCCGAGCAGCGTACCGGCAGCAACCTTTTCGCCCTCGCTGACGAGGATCCGGCTGATCCGCGCATCGCCGGCGCCGTAAGGCGGAGCCACCGTGACAACCTCTCCTTCCGGCAGGAGCTTGCCCAGCCCGATCACCGCGCGCGGCAAGGCCTTCGCTGCGTCGACCGTCTGGCCGGGCGCGGGCACGGCAATCGGGTTCGATGTGCCGCCACCTGGCGCGAGCTGCAGCCACGACATGACTTTCCGGACGCCGGGTGGCTGGAAATAGAGGCCGATCACACCGCCCGTCATGAGCAGGGCCATGACCAGCGGTACGGCAGGCAGGGCCCGCAGCATAGGTCGCAAACGGCTTGTCCGGACCGGAGCCGGCAGCTGGCGTTCGACAACCACCAAAGGCAGGCCGGTCGGCAGCCTGGCGGTATCGGCAGGGTCCTCGCGCGAAGCCATGCGATAATCCTTGGTGTTTCGGTTGTTGCTGACTACAAAGTCAGTTGTAGACGGTCCGGCGGAGAATGCAAGACTTAATGACCAAAAAGTCAGTTACCGAGTCGAATGCCGAGCACGCGGAAGCCCCGCGCCGGCGGCGGCGGAAGGAAGCACGGCCCGCCGAGATCATCGCGGCGGGCATGCAGGAATTCGCCTTGCGCGGCTTTGCCGGGACGCGGCTCGAGGATGTCGCCCGTCGTGCCGGGATCGCGAAGGGCACGATCTATCTCTATTTCGAGGACAAGGAAGCGCTGTTCATGGCAGCTGTCCGCGAAAGGGTGGGGCCCGCCATCGACGAGGTTGCAGGGTTCGTCGATGGCTTTCCCGGTCCGACGCGCGAGTTGCTGCGGCTCGTGATTCCGGTCCTACATGAGCGTCTTGTCCAGAGCGACCTGCACACGATCCTGCGGATCATGATCGGCGAGGGCAGCACTTTCCCGGGGTTGACGGCCCTCTATTACCGCGAGACCGTGCTTCGCGGCCGGGAATTGCTTGAACGGATCGTCGCGCGCGGCCGGGCGCGGGGCGAAATCCGCGAAGGGGCAGCCGCAGACCTGCCTCTTGTGATCATGGCCCCCGCCATTATGAGCGCCATCTGGCAGATGACGTTCATGCATGAGGCGCCGATCCCGCCGGAACGGTTTCTGGCCGCGCATCTCGATCTGATCACCGAGGGGCTGCTGGTTCCCGAGGCAGGGCGCTGAGATGGCACTGCGGGACCTGCGGCTCTTCCCGCCCGATCTGCTCTCGAATGCCGCAATGGCCCTTGCGGATGCCAATGCCGTGCGCCGGGGCGTGCCGGTTCTGGATCTCATGGAGAGGGCCGGTCGCGCCGTGGCTGATGCCGTGCCCTTCCGTGCACCGGTGGCCATACTGTGCGGGCCTGGCAACAATGGCGGCGATGGCTATGTGGCGGCCCGGCATCTCGCGGCCGAGGGGCTAGATGTCACCGTCTTTGCTTATCAGCCGCCGAAGCCGGGCTCGCCTGCTGCCGAGATGGCGGCACGCGCTGGATGCCCCGTCCGTTCCCTGGCGGAGTTCCAGCCGCATCGCGGAATGATCGTGATCGATGCGCTCTACGGCGCCGGCCTGTCGCGTGCCATTGAGGGAGAGGCTGCCGCAGCCATCACCCGCACATCGACATCCGGTGCCTTCGTCGTGGCTGTCGATGTGCCGAGTGGCCTTTCCGGCGATACCGGGAAGGCGACGGGGCCCGTCCTGCCGGCTGACCGCACGGTCACCTTTTTCCGCACCAAACCCGGGCATTGGCTGCAGCCGGGACGCCAACTCTGCGGAGCGCTGATCCTCTCCCGGATCGGCCTCGATGCCAGCGATTTACCGATCAATCCAGCGGATCCGCCGCTTTGGCTCAATGGGCCATGGCTCTGGCGTGCCGCTGTGCAGGATCCCGGGCCGGACGTCCACAAGTTCCGCAAGGGGCATGTGCTGGCGATCAGCGGCCCGGAATTCCGCACCGGTGCGGCGCGTCTTTCCGCTTTTGCCGCGCTCCATGCCGGTGCTGGTCTCGTAACCTTGGCCGGCGAGGCGGCGGCCTTGCGCGTCCATGCCGCCCATCTCTCGGCCATCATGCTGGCAGAGATCGAGCAGGGGGAGGGCGAGGATAGCGGTCTCCGGACCCTTATGAAGAACTCCCGGTTTTCAGCCGCGCTGATCGGTCCTGCCGCCGGCATCGGGCCGGAGACAAGGCGCAAGCTGGCTGTCCTGCTCGAAGCAGGCCTGCCGGCCGTGATTGACGCAGATGCGATAACTGCCCTGGGGAACCAGCCCGAATGGCTGGCTGGCCGGAGCCGGGCCGGGGCCGTCCTGACACCGCATGCGGGGGAGTTCATCCGCCTTTTCGGGCAGGATGTCGCTGGCTCGAAGGTCGAGATCACGCGCGCTGCGGCGATCATGAGCGGATGCGTCATCGTGCACAAAGGGCCGGATACCGTGATTGCGGCACCAGATGGGCGCGCGGCGATCAACATCACCGGCGGTGCCGAGCTTGCGACTGCCGGTTCGGGCGACGTTCTGGCCGGCATCATCGCCGCGCATCTGGGCGCCGGCCTCCCGCCATTCGAGGCAGCTGCGGCAGGGGTTTACCGGCATGCCGAAGCCGGGCGCCATCTCGGGCCGGGGTTGACGGCGGATAACCTTGCCACTGCCCTGCCACCGCTTCGGACTGGCTGAGCGGGGCCCGGAGAGGGCACCCGTCTCGTGCTGCAAATCTCAGCGTGTGCCGCGGAGCGAAAGTTCCGACATCAATGCCTCTGGGCCGGGCGCATGGGCTGGCCGGAAACGGGCGCTGGTCGGTGCTTCGGAATCGTCGGCCTGGACAAACGGGGCCGCAAACAGGTCCTGACGGAAGCTGTTCAACGCGATGACCGGGCGATAATGCGGCGTGTTCGCATCGCTGTCCAACGTATCGTAGCGATTGTCGAGCAAATGCCAGGCAAACCGGCCCCGTACGGCAAGGACGGCGTGGTCGTCGCGCGCCTTATGGTCGCGCAGCAGGACAATCCGCATGTCCTCCTCGGCAATGCCGAGTTCCTTGAGCAGGTAGAATTTCGCGATGGCATAATCTTCGCAATCGCCAGCCTGCGCCAGCGTCCTGAGCGGGCTCGACCAGACATCTGCTTCGGAATGCCGTGCTACATCGCTCTGGTATCGGACCGACGCGTTGACCCGGGCATTGATGAGGGAAATCTGGGCGTCCCGGTCCAGCGGGCGGGCCTGCCTCACCATCGAGAGAAAGGCACTGCCGGCCTGCGGACAGCGGGCAGGATTGCGCTCGCATTGTTCAAGAATCGCCCTGTCACGCATCCAGTCCGTCTGGATCCGGCGCCAGTTCAGGGAAACCTGCGTGTGGAAGGAGGGAAACAACTGGTAGCCCGCGCCCAGATAGGGCGACTCGCCCGCCTTGGCTGCGGGATTGTCCGGGTCCAGGGTCGACAGACGAAGTGGCCAGGACTGCGCCTCGCGCTCATTCCTCTGCGGCTTGCCTTCCTGACGGTCCACCAATTGCCGGATTGTAAAGAATTTCGGTCCGTCATCGAGCCTCGGAGCCACGGTCAACACGGCAGCCGGGCGGCGGGCCATGGCGGCATTCTGGGCCATGACGGGCGAAAGCAGGGCAAGGACCGGAAAAAACCCGGCAACAAAGCTGACAATGGGCCAGCGCCAGTGCAACCCGTAACTCGACATCAGCAACCCCACACCTGTTGGCGAAGGGGAGAGAACCCGGAGGTCCTGCCTGATTGTTCAGGTCTTCAACCCTGCGCCCCTTGAGGATGCGTGGCCTGTGTCGGTTTTTGGTTAAATCCCGCCTCGGGTAAGGGCCAAACTGGTGGCGTGCTTTCGCGCCGGCCAAAAGATTCGATCGATTTTTATCAATTAGCGCTCGCGCAAAGCCTCATCAAAGACCTTGCGGATAGGCCGGAGCACATAATCGAGGACCGATTTGCGCCCGGTCAGGATCTCGACGCTGCCGACCATGCCGGGAATGATGGGCAGCTGCGCCGCATCGGCGCCAAGATGGCTCCGTACGGTCCGGATCACGACGCGATAGAACACCTCCTTCTGATCGTTTGTGATTGTATTGGCGCTGATCCGCTCGACCTTGCCCTGCAGTGAACCATAGACAGTCGGGTCATAGGCGGAGATCTTCACGACAGCATCCTGCCCCGGGCGGATGAATGCAATATCGGCCGGCCGGATATTGGCCTCAACCAGCAGGTTATCCTCCAGCGGAACGATATCCATCACGGCCTGCCCGGGCTGGACCACAGCCCCGATCGTGGTGACGCTGATCTTGTTGACGATCCCGTGGACAGGCGCCCGGAGATCGGTTCGCCGGACGCGATCCTGTGCGGCCCGGATGGTTTCCTCGACGACTGCAAGATCGGCCTGGACCTTGGCAAGCTCTTCCTCCGATGCAGCGCGGAAGGTCGAGGTCACGCTGTCGCGCCGCGCCTCCGCCTCGAGAATGGCAACCTCGGCCTTGGCAAGCGATGCCCTGACCACATCAAGCTGGCCCTGCATTTCCGCGGCCTGGCGATCGAGGCGCAGCATCTCGATCTCCGGCACGACGCGCTGCTGGAACAGCCGGCGGGTAATCGCGGTCTCCTTCGAAACGAGGTCGACAGCCTGCGCAAGACGCCTTTCCTGCGCCTGCAACTCGCCCAGTTCGGCGCGCCTCTGCCCGACCTGCTGCACAATCACCTCGATATCCTGGATCAGCTTCCGCTGCCGCGCCTCGAAGACGAGCCTCTCCGCCTCCGTTGCCCGGACTGCCTCCTTCAGGAGCGGGGGCGGGAAGTCGATCTGGCTCTGGCCGGTTGACTCAGCCGCCAGCCGTGCGACGCGGCTTGCCAATGCGAGGCGCCTTTCCCGGATCTCGCCCAGCTGGGCGGCGAAATTCGTGTCGTCGATGCGCATGAGCACATCGCCCTTCTGAACGATGGCCCCTTCGACGACATGGATATTCTCCACCAGTCCGCCCTCGAGAGGCTGGACGACCTGGACCTGTCGGGACGGGATAACGCGCCCTTCGCCGCGGGTGACTTCATCGAGCACGGCCAGCGACGCCCAGATCACGGACGAAAGGATCAGCGCCGCGGTAACCCGGACGAGCAGGATAAACGTGCGTGGCGTCCGGAGATCGACGGCTGCCCGGATATCGTTGGCAAAGGCAAAATCATCCTTATGCATGGGCGGCACCCCGCGCGGCGGGCGGACGCTTGTTCAGCCCGGCGAGGATCGCGTCACGCGGGCCATCGGCGACAAGGCGTCCATTTTCGAGGACCAGCAGTCTCTCGACGAAGGCGAGGAGGGAAACGCGATGGGTGCAGACGATGAACGTCGTGTCGCGACCGAGCACTGTATCGAGCCGGGCACAGAATTCCGCTTCGCTGCTGACATCAAGCGCGCTGGTCGGTTCGTCGAGGAAGAGGATGCGCGGGCGCCGCAACAGAACGCGTGCCAGCGCGACAGACTGGCGCTGCCCGCCTGACAGCGACCGCCCCCCTTCGGCGATCCGCATGTCATAGCCCTCGGGGTTCTGGGCCACGAAACTGTCAATGCCGGCCAGCCGCGCTGCAGCGATGATCTCCTCATCGGTGGCATCCGGCCGCCCGAGGGCGATATTCCGCCGCATCGTCCCCATGAAGAGCTCGGAATCCTGCAGGACGAACCCGATATCCCGCCGCAACTCGATGGGATCGAACTGCCGCTGGTCGGCATCATCCAGCAGGATCCGGCCGGAATCCGGGCTGTAGAGATTGACCAGCAGGCGACCGATCGTGGTTTTTCCCGACCCGATTTTCCCGACAATACCGACCCGTTCACCGGGGCCGATCCGGAAGCTGACCTCATCGAGGGCAGGCCTGGCTGAGCCGGGATAGCCGAACGTCACGCGATCGAACGCGATCGCTCCGCGTTCGATCCGGCGGGCTGTCTTGACCTCTCCCGGAAGGGTGTCCGTTTCGAGCGCCATCAGGGCGTCAATGCCCTGAAGGGCAATCAGTGTCTGATTGCCGCGGGAAATCATGCCGGCAAGGTTGGTCAGCGGAGAAAGAACCCGCCCCGCCAGCATGTTGGCCGCCACCAGCGCGCCGACCGAGAGGGTGTTGTTCATCACGAGGAACGCCCCTCCGACCATGATGCCGAGCGACGTCATCTGCTGCGCTGCATTCGACAGGGTCAGCGCCAGGGATGACCAGTGATGGACCTGCTCGCCGGCGCGCGCGGATTGCGCGACCGAACGCTCCCAGGCCGCCTGCAGGCCGGATTGGGCACCCATGACCTTGACGGTCTCGAGGCCATGCAGGCTCTCGATCAGGAGGCCGTGCTTGGCCGAGGCCTCTCCCTGGAATGCCTTCATGGCGCGATCCAGCGGCCGCTGGATCAGGATTCCGATCGCGATGACGACCGGCAGCAGAAGCAGGGAGATCCAGGCAAGGGGACCGGCGATAAGGAACAGGATCCCGATGAAAAGGAACGCGAAAAGCAGGTCAGTGACCGCGATCAGCGTGGCGGAGGTGAAGAACTCCCGAACGGAGTCAAAATCCCGGACCTGATTGGCCAGGACGCCGACCCTCTGGGGCCGAACCCTCATCCGGATGTTCAGCAGATGCTCGTAGATCTGCGCGGCGAGAACGCCGTCGGCCTGCTTTCCGGTCAGGTCGATCATTCTCGACCGGGCAAACCGGATGATGAAGTCGAACGTGATCGCAAGGAGCACGCCGATCAGGAGGGCCACGAGCGAGGACACCGCCTGGTTCGGCAGCACGCGATCATAGACGGCCATGGTGAAGAGCGGAAACACAAGGGCCAGGACATTGATGATCAATGTAGCGAGCGCGATGTGCCAGTAATTCGACCGGAACCGCCGGATAACCTTGAGAAACCAGCCGTAGGGACGTCTCTTGTCTGCGACAGAGGGATCCGCCGGAGTCAGCGGTCGGATCAGGAAGGCATAGCCCGCGTAGGCCGCCTCGACCTCGTTGGCGGGCAGGATTGCGGCCAGCGCACCGCCTTGATCCGGAAAGCGCACCAGTTCGCACCGACCGCCTGCCGGATCGATCCGGCGGAGGACAACCGGCTCACTCCCGAGGAACACGAGGCAGGGCAGCACCAACGGGGAGATATCGCGGAATGGACGGTGTACCAGTTCCGCCTCCAGCCCGGCACGCCGCGCTGCCCGGGCGAACAACGTGGCGCCGAGCGGCGCGCCTTCGAGCGGCAGCCCCGACAGCACGATATCCTCCCCCACGGCTCGGCCATGATGCGCGGCAAGATGGAGGAGCGCCTTCAGCAAGGGGCCTTTGGACAGGGAGTCAGACAAGGAGAACACCGGGAATGCTTGTCCCTTGCCCGGCGGCGAGAGACGGATGTCGATACAGTTCGGAGATACGACGCGCCGGATTGTGGCGGGGTGTTCTGGCGCCAAGGGATAGGGCCGGCCTCGCCGGGCGAAACTCTCGTTGGATCAATGGAGCGCCCCCTTGAACGGGTTCCCGAACGTGGTCGGGAAGACGGTACGCCGGTCCTTCGAAGTCGGGCTTGCATCCCGAGGCGGTGCGATGTTGAGGCGTGCAAGCAATTGTCCCGACGTCGCCAGCAACTGGTAATCCGCAAAGACTGCGACGTTCCGTGCCGCTTCGAGCGAAAGCCGGGCATTGAAATGGGCATTCTCGGCATTGAGCAGGTCGAGAAGGCTGCGCTGGCCCAATTCGTACTCGCCGCGATACGCCGTGACCACCGCCTGGGCGGCGCGAACCTGCCCCTGGAGTGAGGCAATCCGGGCGCCGGAGAGCTGCCGCACGCTCCACGCGCGATCAATGGATTCGAAGGCCGCACGACGCAGGGTATCAACGCGGCTCCGGCTCTCCGCCACGCGTTCGCCCAGTTCCATCCGGCGGGCACTGTCCGTCCCCCCCGAAAAGAGCAGCCAATCCGCCCGGAGCTTGACGGACGCCTCGTCGAAACGTCCGCGGGTCTGGCTGGAATCCCGACCGGATGCTGCGCGACCCTCGACACCGACGCGCGGCAGGAAAAGCCCGGTCGTGGCGTCGTAGTCCCTTTCGGCCGCCGTCACGTCACTGGTGGCGGCGAGCAGGGTCGGGTTGGCGGCAATCGTGAGGTCGAAGGCCTTCTGGCGCGTCGCAGGGAGGCCGGAAAGGCGCAGGGGGCCAGCAAGCTTTCCCGGAACGATGCCGACTGCCTTGCGGAACGCGGCCCGTGCTTCCTCGAGGCGGATCCGGAACTCGGCCAGAACAGCACGGGCAGCGGAGAGCCGTTCATTGACCTGCTCCTGGTCGCCCAATCCGGCGCGGCCGCCGCTGTAACGTTGGGAAATCGTGTTGGCCAGCCGTTCATGCACCGCGACATTCCCGGCCGCGAGGGCAACCGAGGCCGTGAAGCGCTGGATGTCGAGGAAGGCCTCCGTGGTATCCAGTGCGACAAGCTCGGCGCGTTCAAGAGTCCGCCAGGCGGCGGCATCTGACCGCGCCATCTGGCGATAGATCTGGTTCAGCGTGGCGAAACCGTCGAAAAGGAGTTGATTGACGATGATTCCGGCCTCGCCGCCGGCCTTCCGCCACTCATTCGTGCCGGCAACGGCAATCCCGGCCGCCCGGCGGGAGCGTTCGTTCCCGTATTCGGCCTGCACGCGGACCTGCGGGAGCAGCCCCCCCTGGACTTGCCGCAATTCCTGATCGACTGCACGCCGGTTGGCAGCCGCCTCGCCGATCCGCGGATTGCTGGTCACCGCCATGCGGATCGCCTGTTCCAGCGTCATGGGCTGCTGCCCATAGGCCGTGCCGAGCGAAACAAGGAAAATGGCCGCGAGAAAGGGCAAGCGCATCGGGAATGCTCCAAGACAATAAAGAATAAAAAGGACTGAGGTTCGAAACAGGATGCGCCTGCTCGAACGGAGAAAACACAGATATGGAATCGGGTGGCCGGCGGCTCTGGAAAGCGGTCAAATCACCAAAAGGAATTCATAAGTTAAATCTAATCTAGTGCGAATGAATACAAGGCAGGCAAATAAGGCGGAAAGACAGAACACAATGGCCGACGACTACGAAAACATGAAGAATGAAGATCCCGTTACCGTAGAGAACCGACGCTGGCAAGTGATCTCTGCTCGCCAGCGTCAGGTTTGTTACGATTTTGTCTACGCGGTTACAACGACAGGTATTTTCTGCAGCCCGGGATGCCCGTCCAGGTTGCCGTTGCGGCGCAATATCCGCTGTTATGACACCGCGGAAGCGGCCAGGGTGGCCGGGTTCCGCGCCTGCAAGCGCTGCGGAGGTGGACTCACGCCTCCTGCGTTGTCCTCGGCCGGAATTTAGCCCAGAGGGCAGGGCCGACAAGCGCAACAACGGTCAGCAGAAGCAGCAGCAGCGACAAGGGCTTCTCGACGAAAATCCACCAGCTGCCCTGGCTGATCGTCATGGCCTGCCGGAAATTCATTTCCGCAAGGGGGCCGAGGATCATCCCGATGATGACCGGCGCTGTCGGGAAGTCGAATTTCCGCATCAGGAATCCCATGATGCCGACGAGATAGAGCAGTACAAGGTCCACCACCGAACGGGAAATGCCGTAGGAGCCGACCGTGGCGAAGATCAGGATGCCGCCATAGAGAAGCGGTGCCGGGATCTTGAGCATCTTCACCCAGAGCCCGACCAACGGCAGGTTGAGGACCAGCAGCATCACGTTGCCGATATACAGCGAAGCGATCAGGCCCCAGACGAGCTGCGGATTGGTCTGCAGCAATTGCGGACCGGGATTGATGCCGTAACTCTGGAAAGCCGAGAGCATGATCGCGGCCGTGGCCGAAGTCGGCAGGCCCAGCGCCAGCATCGGAACCAGCACGCCGGCGGCGGAAGCGTTGTTCGCGGCCTCCGGCCCGGCCACGCCTTCAATGGCGCCATGGCCGAATTCCTCGGGCTTGGGCGAGAGCTTCTTCTCGAGTGAATAGGAGAGGAAGGTCGGGATCTCGGCCCCGCCGGCCGGCATGGCCCCGATGGGGAAGCCGATGAAGGAGCCGCGCAGCCAGGGCTTCCAGGACCGCTTCCAGTCCTCGCGGCTCATCATCACGGAATCGGTGACCTTGATCACCTCGTCATTGTCGGATTTCCGCTGCGCGGCCAGCCACAGCGTCTCGCCGATGGCGAAGAGCCCCACAGCGACGATGATGACGTTGATGCCGTCATAGAGCTCCGTCAGCCCGAAGGTGAAACGCAACTGGCCGGACTGGTTGTCGACCCCGATCATGCCGAGGAACATGCCGACAAACAGGGCCGTCATGCCGCGCACGGCAGAGCCGCCAAGCACCGCCGCCACGGTGACAAAGGACAGCATCATCAACGAGAAATACTCGGCTGGGCCGAATTTCAGCGCGAAGGCCACGACCGGTTCAGCCATGAAGGTGATGCCGATCGTGCCGATCGTGCCTGCAACGAAGGAGCCGATCGCGGCCGTGGCGAGCGCCGCGCCGGCGCGGCCCCGCTTGGCCATCTTGTTGCCCTCGAGCGAGGTGACGATCGTCGCACTTTCGCCTGGCGTATTGAGCAGGATCGAGGTCGTCGAGCCGCCATACATGGCGCCGTAATAGATGCCGGCGAAGAGGATGAAGGCTGCCGTCGGATCGACCTTGGTCGTGATCGGCAGCAGCAGGGCGATGGTCAGCGCCGGGCCGAGGCCGGGCAGAACGCCGATCGCCGTGCCGACTGCGACCCCGACAAGGCACCACATCAGGTTGATCGGCGTCAGCGCGATCGCGAAACCCTGCATGAGCTGGCCGAGTGTATCCATCAGATCAGTCTTTCGATCATCCCGCTGCCGATCTGGTAGCCGAGCACCCGGTCGAAGCCGATATAGGCCACCAGTGCGAGCACGAATCCGATCAGGGCATCACGGAGAAAGGCACGGCTGCCGAAGGCGCGCGCAGTGAAGCTGAATACCACGGTCGAGGCGATGATGAACCCGAATTGCGGGATCACCTTGGTTTCGCCAATGTTGTATCCGTCGATCAGGAGGAGGTTCATCACCAGCCCCGCCAGCAGCCAGCCGAGGCCACGCCAGTCGAAATCGACGCCGCGCTCGTGTTCCCAGCCACCGGTAAGGCCCTGGAAAGTCAGCAGAAGGCCGAAAAAGACAAGGCCCGCCGTGATGGCCCAGGGCACCACAGCCGGCCCGACCTTGGCATAGGCGGAGGAAGGAATAGCCGCCGTCGCGAAACCCACGACGACGGCAAAACCCACCATCCCGAGCCCGACCAGAAGTTCGGGCAGAGAAGGCTTCAGCACCATCGATCAGGCCGCAAGACCGAGATCTTTGAGAATGCCGGTGATGCGGGCGGTCTCGGACTCGATGTACTTGGCGAAGGCATCCCCGCGCATATAGATGCCGGTCCAGTCACGCTTGGTCAGTTCGGTCTTCCAGCCTTCCGAGATGACCAGCTTGTCGAACAGCGCGATCAGCGCATCCTGCTGGGCCTTGGTCGTGCCGGGGGCGCCGAACACGCCGCGCCAGTTGAACAGTTCGACATCGACGCCGGCTTCCTTCAGCGTCGGGGCGTTGATGCCGTCCTGGCGCTTGTCGGAGGAAAGCGCGAGCACACGGAGCTTGCCGGCCTTCACCTGCTCGGCGAATTCGCCGTAGCCCGAAACGCCGCAGGACACCTGGTTGCCGAGCAAAGCGGCTGTGGCCGGGCCACCGCCCGCATAGGCGACATAGGCGACCTTGCGCGGATCGACACCAACCGCCTTGGCGATCATCCCGGCAAGGATGTGGTCCGACCCGCCCGCCGAGCCACCGGCCCACGAGACCTTGCCCGGATCCGCCTTCAGCGCGGTGACAAGGTCACCCATCGTCTTGAACGGGCTCTCGGCCGGAACGACAACAGCGAGGAACTCGCCCGTCAGGCGGCAGAGCGGCACGACATCGGTGAGTTTCAGCGGCGCCTTGTTGGCGATGATCGCACCGACCATCACCATCCCGCCGATCATGACCGCGTTCGGCTGGCCCTTCTTGGTGGAGATGAATTTCGGCAGGCCGACCACGCCACCGGCGCCCGGCGCATGCTCGAACTGGAAGGTCTCCACGATCTTCTCGGAGCGCATGACGCTTTCGATCGCGCGGCCGGTGCCATCCCAGCCGCCGCCCGGCGCGGCCGGCACGAAGATCTGAAGCGATGTCAGGGCCTGGGCCTCGGCCGGGGTCAGCATGCCCAGCGGCAGGGTTGCGGCGGCGCCGGCGGCCACGCCTGCTTTCAGGATAGTGCGTCGAGTCGTCATCTCTTGGGCTCCCATATGTCTATAGTCTTGACTTGGCATCTTTTTTATATGCCCGCATCGCCTAGCGTCCGAACCTGTCACGAAACTGACGGGCCGGATGCACACATCGTTTGTCCCCATACCGAAACGGTGCCGATACCGGACCTTGCTTCCAGACTGGCAGACATTGGCAGGGGCGACAAGAACCCATCGGGAATATGTTTGGCTGCAGCGCGCGGATGCACGGATGCGGTTGTGATCCGCGTCCGCTCTCGTTAGAACGGCGCGGTCGGGCCTCCGTGCCCTGCCCTGAGGGAAGTGGATATCCGCATGACGAAGGCGATCGACGGGATCGGCCGCTTGCTGCTGGCCTCTGCCTCGCCGCGCCGATTCCAGCTTCTGGAACAGATCGGCATCAGCCCCGACCATGTCCTCGCCACCTCGATCGACGAGACGCCGCGCCTGCGCGAGAGGCCCCGTGTCTATGCGGAACGCCTCGCCCGGGAAAAAGCCGAGGCGGCCTACAAGGCGACGCGGCATGATGGGGCGCTGGCGACCTGCCATATCCTTTCCGCCGATACCGTGGTCGCGCTGGGTTCGCGCATCCTGCCCAAGACCGAACTCGCCGCCGAGGCGGCGCAATGCCTGCGCCTGCTCTCGGGCCGTGCCCATCGGGTCTATACCAGCGTGGTTGTCATGCTGCCGTCCGGGCGGCAATCCCAGCGGCTCGTCGAGGCGCGGGTCCGTTTCAAGCGCCTGTCGGGCGACGAGATCGACGCCTATCTCGCCAGCGGCGAATGGGAGGGCAAGGCCGGCGGCTATGCGATCCAGGGCATTGCTGGGGCCTTCGTCACGAAGATCATCGGTTCCTATTCGGCCATTGTCGGCCTGCCGCTCTATGAAACGGCGTCGCTTCTGGCCGGAACCGGATATCCGGTCCATCTGCGCTGGCTCAACCAGGCCTGACCCGCCATGGCGGAAGCGAAGGACCCGACCTTGATCCGCGCGCCGCGCTGCCCCATTTGCGGGCGGCTGACGGTGCAGCAATTCCGGCCGTTCTGCTCGAAGCGCTGCGCCGATGTCGATCTCTCGCGCTGGCTGAACGGCATCTATGCCGTGCCGGAGCGGGATGAGGACGAAGGCGATGGCCACCGTTCCGACGAACCCTATTCCTCCTGATCTCCCGCAAAGGACCTGAACATGCAGCGTCGCCCGCTTGGCCGCACCGGACTTGATGTTTCCCTCATCTGCCTCGGCACCATGACCTGGGGCCAGCAGAACACCGAGGCCGAAGGGCATGCCCAGATGGATTACGCTCTCGACCGGGGCGTGAATTTCTTCGACACCGCCGAGCTTTATTCGATTCCGCCGGCTGCGGAGACGCAGGGCTCGACCGAGCGGATCATCGGCACCTGGTTCGCCAGCCGGAAGAACCGGGACAAGGTGATCCTCGCCACCAAGGTGATCGGCCGCTCTGACATGACCTGGTTCCGCAAGGATGGCTCGAAGGGCCGCCTGATCCGCAGCCAGATGGAAGAAGCGCTGCATGCCAGCCTGAAGCGCCTGCAGACCGATTACGTCGATCTCTACCAGCTGCACTGGCCGGATCGGGCCATGCCCTGGGGCTCGAACCCGACCCGCTTCAATCCGGCCGATTTCAGGACCGCGGGCGAGGAAACCCCGTTCCATGAAGTTCTCGAGATCCTCTCCGGCTTCATCAAGGCGGGCAAGGTGCGGCATGTCGGCCTCTCGAACGAGAGCGCCTGGGGCACGATGCGCTTCCTTGGCGAAAGCGAGGCAAAAGGCCTGCCGCGCATGCAGTCGATCCAGAACGCCTACAACCTGCTGAACCGCACCTTCGAGACCGCCCTCGCAGAGATCTGGATGCGCGAGGATATCGGCCTGCTCGCCTATTCGCCGCTCGCGCAGGGCTACCTCTCGGGCAAGTATCTTGACGGCGCCCGCCCGGCCGGTGCGCGCTCGACCCTGTTCAACCGGGGCCAGCGCTACGAGAAGCCCGGTTCGGAAGCAGCCGTGCGTGATTACGTTGGCCTTGCCCGCGAATACGGGCTCGATCCGGCCGTGATGGCGAATGCCTTCGTCAACAGCCGGCCCTTCGTGACCTCGAACATCATCGGCGCGACGACGATGGAGCAGCTCAAGCTGGCCATCGAATCCGAAGGTGTGACGCTGAGCCCCGAACTGCTCGGCAAGATCGACCTCGTCCACCAGTTGCGCGGCAATCCCGCGCCCTGACCCCTGTCAGACCCAGGCCGCCAGGGCCGCCTCCAGCGAGGGGTGGTCCGGCGGCAGGATCATATCGGGTGCCGGCGCGGCGGAGAATCGTGGCGCCGCAGCCGGCTGCACGGCGCCATTCGCCGTGACAAAGGCCCTGCGCGCAAGGTTATGCGGATGCGCGGGGGCTTCCCCGAGCGTCAGCACCGGGGCGAGGCAGGCATCGGTGCCGGCAAAATGGGCGGCCCATTCGTCGCGCGTCCGGGTGAGGAAGACAGCCGAGAAGGTGGCGATCTGCTCCGGCCAGCGGGTCTTGTCCATGCGCTCTGCCTCCGGCAGCGCCGGCAGGCCGAGGCCCTGGCACAGTACGGCATAGAAGGGGCGTTCCAGCGCGCCAACGGCAACGAAATGTCCGTCCCTGCAGCGATAGGTGCGGTAGAAGGGTGCCGCACCATCGAGGATATTGCCCTCCCGGCACCCGGAATCCCAGCGCCCCTGCGCCGCAAGATCCGAGAACATCGCCATCAGCGAGATCGTGCAATCGGAGATTGCGCAATCCACAACCTGGCCTTCGCCAGTCTGCCGCGCCCGCAGGAGGGCAGCCAGCACGCCCATGGCGAGATAGAGCGCGCCACCGCCGAGATCACCCACGAGGTTGAGCGGAGGCACAGGCCGTTCGGCCGGCCCAATCGCCGCGAGCGCACCGGTGATTGCGATGTAGTTGATGTCATGCCCGGCGGTCAGCGCCAGTGGCCCCTCCTGGCCCCAGCCGGTCATGCGGCCATAGACGAGGGCGGGGTTCTCGGCCAGCAACGCATCGGGCCCGAGGCCGAGACGCTCCATCACGCCGGGCCGGAACCCCTCGATCAGCGCATCCGCGCGGAGCGCGAGCGCCTTGACCTGCGCGAGATCCGCCGGCGACTTCAGATCGGCCGTGACGCTGGCCCGATTGCGCCGCACCACCTTGTCCGTCCAAGGATCGGCGCCGCCCGGCCGGTCAATCCGGAGGATGCTCGCGCCCATATCGGCCAGCAGCATCGCGGCGAAAGGGGCAGGGCCAATCCCCGCGAATTCGAGGATACGGATTCCAGCAAGTGGAAGGGTTTTTCCGTTTTTCATCAGAAGCTTGGATCCGGAAGCGGAATCATGCCAGCAAGCAGCTGAATCATCTTCTGAGGGCGATGAATCAGAATGTGAGCCATGACTTAAGCAAGGCTGCGGGCGATCAGCATCCGCTGGATATCCGAAGCGCCTTCATAGATCTGGCAGACGCGGACATCGCGGTAGATGCGTTCGACCGGAAAATCGGCGAGATAGCCATAGCCGCCGAAAATCTGGATCGCGGTCGAAGCCACGCGCTCGGCCATTTCCGAGGCGAAGAGCTTGGCCATAGAGGCTTCGTTCAGCGCGGGCTTGCCGGATTCACGCATGGCCGCGGCATGCATCACCATTTGCCGGGCGGCATGGATCTGCACCAGCATGTCCGCCAGCTTGAAGGCGATGGCCTGATGCTCGAACAGTTTGCGGCCGAAGGTCTCGCGCTCCTTCGCATAGGCCGTTGCGGCATCGAGCGCCGCCTGCGCCATGCCCACGGCCTGCGCGGCAATGCCGATCCGCCCGCCCTCGAGATTGGACAGGGCGATGCGATAGCCTTCGCCTTCCTCGCCCAGCCGGTATTCGGCCGGAATCCGCATCTCCTCGAAGATGAGCTGGCAGGTATCCGAGGCATGCTGGCCGAGCTTGTCCTCGACGCGGCCGATCGTGTAGCCGGGCGTATCCGTCGGCACGATGAAGGCCGAGATGCCCTTCTTGCCGGCATCTGGATTGGTCACCGCGAAGACGATCACGACTCTCGCATTCTTGCCGGAGGTGATGAACTGCTTTGTCCCGCTGATGACATAATGGGCATTGCCATCGGCCCGGGCGCGCGTCTTGAGCGCCGAAGCATCGGAACCGGCCTGCGGCTCGGTGAGTGCGAAGCCGCCGATCCATTGCCCGGAGGCGAGGGGGCGCAGGAACTGTTCCTTCTGCGCGGGCGTCCCAAACGTGGCGATCGGCTTGCAGCCAACCGAATTATGCACGCTCATGATGGTCGAAATCGACCCATCCCCGGCGGCGATCTCCTCCAAAGCCATCGCATAGGCAATATCGCCCACGGCCGAGCCACCCCATTCCTCTTCGACCAGCATGCCGAGGAAACCCAACTCGCCCATGGCCGACAGCGTCTCGCGCGGGAAGCGCCTTTCGCGATCCCAATCGGCGGCGAAGGGCTTGATCTGCTCGCGCGCGAAATCGCGTGCCATGTCGCGGATCATGATCTGGTCGTTGGTCGGCAGCATGGAAAACCCCTTGGTATGGCAATGCCTGGGGATCGAACATGGATGCCGGCGCGCTGACAAGTCTCCTGCCTGACAGAGCCGCGCGATTTCACGGCTTCGGGCGCTGGAAAGTCTTCACCTCCGAAACATCGCCCCCGACATAGGTGAGGCGGATCGTCGCGCTTTCGATATCGGGGCGGATCCGCAGATAGGGCAGGGCGTTCGAGGGAATGGCATGCGGGTTGGCCTCGTCGCAGGGCGGCAGCTCGATCGCCTGGGCCGGCGTGTCGCCGTTGAACCCGATCTCCACCTTCCGGATCGCGCAGCGATAGCTGACAAGGTGGGTATAGTAGAGCAGGTGTTGGTTATGCCCCGTCCCGAAGGCGAGCCAGCTGGTCGAGAACCGGTCGAGAATGTCACGCATGCCCCGGATCAGGCTCTCGCGCGGGTCGAAGCGCTTTACGCTGACCGGGCTCGTCACGCCATTGGCGTCGAGATAGCGCAGGGCGATATCCGTTGCGGTCTGGTTCGGCGGCATCTCGAAGCTGGGATTGGCCATCGGCTTTCCCGTGCGCGGGTCGATGTTCGCCAGCATGCCTGTCGGCTTGAACTCCGTTGCATTGCCCAGCTTGACCTCGATCCGGGAAGCAGCCTCCGGAACAGTGATGGTGGCGATCCACCCGGCATTGTGGCGCATGAAGATCAGGCCGGGCTGGTCGCGTCCGTCGGCAAAAAAGGCCTTGAGGGTTGCCTCGCGCTTCTGCGCGCGCTCGATCCATTGCGCCAGGACGCTCTGGTCGAGGAAGAACGGCACCAGCTTGCCCTCGCGTTCGGCGAGCAGGAACCGCTCCGTTGCCGCCAGTTCTCGGCGTCGGTCATCGATCGTCTGCCCGTTCTGGCGGTCCTCCCCGAATTCCTGAGCGATCAGCGCATGGACGGGGGCGAAATCCGGGTTGGCCTCGGCGAATGCTCCGAGCCGCGTCTGACGCTCGACACCATCAAACTGCAGGATGTGAACCAACGCGGCAGCCCGGCCCTTGCCTTTCGAGAGTTCCGCGAAGACCTCGCGCGCGCCCGCCCGGCCATCCTGGGTGCGGATCAGGCTGGCAAGGCGCAGCAGCGGATCGAGATGATCGGTGCCGAGAGCGGCGAAGACGAGGTAGTCGCGCCGCGCGGCCGCAGCCTCGCCCCGCGCCTCGAACGAGCGCGCGTTGTGATAGAGCTCCGGGGCCGTTTTCGGATCGCGGACGATCCCGCCGGATTTGGCCAGCCGGTCGAAAGCCTCGGCCGGTGTGAGGTTTTCCGTCACGACAACGCTCGCCTGCTGCGGCGGCTTTGCCGGTTCGGCCGGAGTCGGGGGCGCTGCCGGGACGGGAACCGGAGCGGGCTGGGCCAGTTGTGGGGCAGGCGCAGTGGGGTTCCCTCGGTCACGCCCCATCAGGAAGGCGCCAGCCGCCACGCCGATGGCCAGAGCGGCCGCGCCAGCCACGAAGGCCCCGACGGGCAACGCGGCCTTGTCACCCTTTGGGGCCGACCGGGCGGCAGCGATGGCAGCCATCTTGTCGCGCGGGCCCATCTCGATCTGGAAGGCATGGACGGGGTGCGGCAGGTTCTTGACCTCACGGCTGCCGAGATCGCGGAAGGGCACCGAGATCTTGTTCGTCACGGCCTCATGCACGTTGCGCGAAACGCAGATGCTGCCGGGCTCGGCCAGGCTCTGCAGCCGCGCTGCGATGTTCACGCCGTCGCCGAGGAGGTCGCCGTCACGCTCGACCACATCGCCAATGGAAATCCCGATGCGGAAATGCATCTGCCGGCTCGCCGGGAAGGCCATGTTCCGCGTCCGCAGCGATTCCTGGATATCGATCGCGCAGCGCGTTGCCTCGACCGCGCTCGGGAATTCGCACATGACGCCGTCGCCGGCCGTGTTGAAGATCCGCCCGCCGGCGCGCTTCACGAAGTCATCGAAGACCATGCGGTAGGATTCGAGCCGCGCCAGCGTCTCTTCCTCATCCTCCGAGATCAGGCGGGTATATTCGGCGACATCCGCCGCCATGATGGCTGTGATCTTGCGCTTCACGTTCCGCTGCTCCGCGATCGCCACATGTCATGGCGCCAAACGAGGGTTCAAGGTGCCACACCATGCGCCGGCGCACAAAGCAGTGCTGTGCGGCGGCGCACAGTTTCCCGTGCTCAATGGTCCTCGGCCTGCGCGCGGATCCAGTCGAGCAGCGTCTGGGCCGCCTTGCTGAGCGGGCGGGCCCGGTGCGGCACCAGAACATGGTATCCAAGCCGACTCTGGTACGAATACCCGCCGGGATTGACCAGTTCGCCGCGTTCCAGTTCCTCGGCAACGAGACAGCGCGACATCATCGCGATGCCCATGCCGACGCGCACGGCCTTGATGAGCACCTGCGAGATGTCGAAGCTCTGCGCGATCTGCCGGTCATCCAGCAGCGGCAGGCGATTGGCTTCGCAGAATTCCCGCCAGACATCCGGGGATTGCGCATGGATGAAGCGCGGCCGCTTGAACAATTCCTCAAGCGGCAGGTCGGGCGGTGTGCCGGGCGGGGCGATCAGCACCCGTTCCCGGCCGACAAGCGGTGTCGAATCCGCATCAAGCCACGGCCCGGCGCCGAAGCGGATCTCGATCTCGGCGCCGCCGCGGTCGAATTCCGACGACACAAGGAAGGTCGAGAACTGAACATCGATATCCGGATGCGCCTCGAGGAACGCACCGAGCCTCGGCAGCAGCCAGCGATCCGCGATCATCGCGAGGACGCGCATGATCACCACCTTGCGGTTGGTGCCTTCCCGAGAGGCCCGGCTGCAGACGCGCTCGACATCATCGAGCAGCGGCTGGATGTCGCCCAGCAGGCGCGTGCCGATGGCATTGGGAATTAGCCCGCCCTTGGTGCGCGAGAAGAGCGGAAGCCCGATGAACCGTTCCATCGCCTGGATCTGTTTCGAGACGGCGCTCTGGGTCAGGCCGAGATGATGCGCCGCTTCCGAGCAGGATCGCCGGATCGCGACCTCCTCGAACGTGGCGAGAGCGGAGAGCGGGGGCAGGGCGCGGCGGGGCATCGGGGCCTCGGTATTCGTTCGTGGAATAATCGGATGAATATTATTCGGTTCACGAATGTCCACCTGTTTTGTAGGCTCAATCAGCTCTTTCGTACGTTCCGGAGAATCCGCTTGATTTTGCCGGGGCAAAACGGTCGACTTGAGCCACCAACAGCCCGGTCGTTCTTCGCAGCGGCGGCCGGAGACAAGGGAGAGTTGTGATGAACCTTCGGAAATTTCTGCTGGCCGCCGGTGCGGCCATCGCGTTGTCGGTGGCGCTGTCGCCGGCCCATGCGGTGACACTTCGCTATGCCAACCAGGGCGACCTGAAGTCGCTTGACCCCTACACCCTCAACGAAACCACGGCGAACGCCCATCTCGGCCATGTCTATGAAGGCCTCACCTCGCGCGGCAAGGACCTCAAGATTGGCCCCGGCCTCGCCGAGCGCTGGGAAGTGCTTGACGGCGCCAAGCGCTGGCGGTTCTACCTGCGCAAGGGCGTGAAGTTCCACAATGGCGAGGATTTCACCGCCGATGATGTGATCTTCTCGGCCAACCGCGTCCGCTCGACCGGGTCGAACTTCGCGACCCGCGTGCCGAAGGATGCCAAGTTCACGAAGATCGACGATCACACGATCGATGTCGAACTGCCGAGCCCGAACCCGATCATGCATGCCCAGTGGGATACCTGGTACATCATGTCGAAGAAATGGGCCGAGGCGAACAATGCCGTCGCCCCGACGCCGGCCGCCGCCACGACGCCGAGCCATGCCTCGCTCAATACCAACGGCACCGGCCCGTTCCGCATCGAAAGCCATCAGCCGGGCGTGAAGACCGTGTTCAAGGCGAACGCGGCCTGGTGGGGCAAGAAGGAACACAATCTCGACGAGATCATCTTCACGCCGATCCCGAACGATGCCACCCGCGTGGCGGCGCTCCTGTCGGGTGAGGTCGATGTCATCGAGCCGGTTCCGGTGCAGGATATCGCCCGTGTGAATTCCTCCGCCAGCGCCAAGGTTCTGGCCGGGCCGGAACTCCGCACCATCTTCCTCGGCTTCGACCAGATCCGCGACGAACTTCTGGAATCGAACGTGAAGGGCAAGAACCCGTTCAAGGATGTTCGCGTCCGGCAGGCTTTCAACATGGCTGTCGACAAGGAAACCATCAAGGCGCGCGTCATGCGGGGCCTGTCGACCCCGTCGGCCTTGATGATCGCGCCGTCGCTGTTCACCCATTCGAAGGATTTCGCGAGCCCGAAATTCGACCCCGAAGCGGCCAAGAAGCTTCTGGCCGATGCCGGTTATCCGAACGGCTTCGAAGTCGGCATGGATTGCCCGAACGATCGCTACGTCAATGACGGCCCGATCTGCCAGGCGGTTGTCGGCATGCTGGCCCGTATCGGCGTGAAGGTGAACCTCAACGCCCAGCCCAAGGCGCAGTATTTCGCCAAGGTGCTGAAGTCGGGCGGCTACAAGACCTCGTTCTACCTGCTCGGCTGGACTCCGGGGACGTTCGACAGCCACAACGTGCTGTTCGACATCCATGGCTGCCGTGCCGATGGCACGCCGCGGGGCGAGTCGAACCTTGGCGGATATTGCAACAAGAAGGTCGACGAGCTGACCGACAAGATCCTTGTCGAAAGCGATGTCGCCAAGCGTGACGCCATGATCAAGGAAGCCTTCCAGATCACGACCGGCGAGTTCGGCTACGTTCCGCTGCACCAGCAGGCCCTGAGCTGGGGCGTTTCAAGCAAGGTCGAGCTGTCGCAGCGCGCTGACAACTCGGTCCTGCTCTACTGGGCCAGGAAGAACTGACCTGGTGAGCCCGAGGGGCGGCTCTTTCTGGCCGCCCCTTCCTTTTTGATCCAGGCCTTTCCGCAAGAATTGGAACCGTTGCATGCTCGCGTTCGTGATCCGGCGCATCATGCAGTCGGCGGCTGTCATGCTGGCGGTCGCGCTGATTGCATTCCTGATGTTCCGCTTTGTCGGCGATCCGGTGAACCAGATGGTCGGCGTGGATACGCCGCAGGAAGAAGTGGCACGGCTGCGTGAATCCCTCGGCCTGAACGATCCCACCATCGTCCAGTTCGGCCGCTTCATCGGGAATGCGCTGCGTTTCGATTTCGGCGTGTCCTACCAGTTCCGCCAGCCGGTCACCCGGCTGCTGGCGGAGCGGGCGCCCGCCACGCTGGAACTCGCCTTTACCGCCGCCGCCTTCGCGCTTGTCGTGGGGCTCATCATGGGGGTCTACTGCGCCTTGCGCCGGGATTCCTGGCTCGCCCAGCTCTTCCAGGCGATCTCGTTGATCGGCGTCAGCCTGCCCACCTTCCTGATCGGCATCCTGCTGATCTATCTCTTCGCGGTCGTGCTTGGTTGGTTGCCGTCAAACGGACGCGGGCAGGTGGTCAAGATCGGCGACTGGTGGACCACAGGCTTCCTCACCACCTCCGGCCTCCGCGCGCTGGTCCTTCCGGCGATCACCCTCGGCCTGTTCCAGATGACGCTGATCATGCGCCTTGTCCGCGCCGAGATGCTGGAAGTCATGCGCACCGATTACATCAAGTTCGCCAAGGCGCGCGGCCTGCGCACCCGGTCGATCCATTTCGGCCATGCGCTGAAGAACACGCTGATTCCGGTCATCACGATTGCCGGGCTTCAGCTTGGCTCGATCATTGCCTTCGCCATCATCACCGAGACCGTCTTCAACTGGCCCGGCATGGGCCTGCTGTTCCTGAAGGCGGTGCAGAATGTCGATATCCCGATCATGGCAGCCTATCTCATGCTCATCGGCCTGCTTTTCGTCCTCATCAACCTGCTGGTCGACCTGACCTACGGGCTGGTGGATCCGCGCCTGCGCATCGCGATGAGGAGCTGAGCCATGCCCACACCCACGCCCGAGGAAGTGAAGGGGCTGGTCGGCGGCGGCGCCGGTTCGCCCGTCATCCGCAAGATCCTCGATTCCGATATTCTCCACAGCTTCCGCTCGTCGAAGCTCACCATGGTGGCGGCGACAATCGTCTTCCTGTGCTTTTTCGGCGCCCTCTTCGCGCCCTTGATCGCGCCGTTCGACCCGTTCGATCCGGCCAAGGTGTTTCTCTCGGATGCCTCGATCCCCCCGGTCTGGCAGCAGGGCGGGGACCCGCGCTTCGTGATCGGCACGGATGATCAGGGCCGCGACATGTTCTCCGCCATCCTCTACGGCCTGCGCGTCTCGCTGGCTGTCGGCGGGCTCGGTGTGCTGCTGGCGGCTGTCATCGGCATCACCCTTGGCCTTGTGGCAGGCTATATGGGCGGCCGCATCGATGCGATCATCATGCGCGTTGCCGATGTCCAGCTGACCTTCCCGGCCATCCTGATTGCCCTGCTGATAGACGGTGTCGCGCAAGGCCTGTTCCGCGGCCTTCCGCGCGAGCAATCGGCCATTCCCGTGCTGGTCATTTCGATCGGGCTGTCGTTCTGGGTGCAATATGCCCGCACGATCCGGGGCTCGACCCTGGTCGAGAAGAACAAGGATTATGTCCATGCCGCCCGGCTGGTCGGCCTGCCGGCGCCCATCATCATGCTGCGGCATGTCCTGCCGAACGTGATCGGGCCGGTGCTCGTCATTCTCACGATCAATCTTGGTCTGGCCGTCATTACCGAGGCGACGCTCTCGTTCCTCGGCGTCGGCCTGCCGCCGACCCAGCCCTCGCTCGGCACGCTGATCTCGATCGGGAACAAGTACCTGTTCTCCGGCGATTGGTGGATCGTCGCCTTCCCGGGTGCCACCCTCGCCATTCTCGTGCTGGCGGTGAACCTTCTGGGCGACTGGCTGCGCGATGCGCTCAACCCGCGGCTGAGGTGAGAAATGACCGAACCTGTCATTTCCGTCCGTGACCTCCGGGTCGAGTTCGTCACGCGCAAGGGCATCCTCCGGGCGATCGACGGCGTCTCCTTCGACATCATGCCCGGCGAGGTTCTGGGCGTGGTGGGCGAATCCGGTGCCGGCAAATCCGTCACCGGTTCGGCGATTATCGGCCTGATCGAACCGCCGGGCCGGATCGCCGGCGGCGAGATCCGCCTGCATGGCCAGCGGATCGACAATCTCGATCCGGAATCACTGCGCCGGATCCGCGGCCGGAAGATCGCCATGATCTTCCAGGATCCGCTCACCTCGCTGAACCCGCTCTATCGGGTCGGCGAGCAACTGGTCGAGACGATCCTCACCCATACCGATCTCGGGCCCGCGGCGGCCCGCGCCCGGGCGATCGACCTCCTCAACGAGGTCGGGATTCCTGCGCCGGAGCGCCGGATCGACGGCTATCCGCATGAATTCTCCGGCGGCATGCGCCAGCGCGTGGTGATCGCACTCGCTCTCTGTGCCGAACCGGATTTCATCGTGGCGGATGAGCCGACCACTGCGCTCGATGTATCGGTCCAGGCACAGATCATCGCTTTGATCCGCAAGCTCTGCCGCGAGCGCGGCACTGCCGTCATGCTGGTCACGCATGATATGGGTGTGATCGCCGAGACGGCAGATCGCGTTGCGGTCATGTATGCCGGGCGCGTCGCCGAGATCGGCCCGGTCCGCGATGTCGTCAAGCATCCGCTCCACCCTTATGCGAAAGGGCTGATGGGCGCCATTCCCACGCTGGAAGCCGAGGCTGAACGGCTGGTCCAGATCCCCGGATCGATGCCGCGCCTGTCGAACATCCCGCTGGGCTGCGCTTTCAATCCGCGCTGTGAACGCGTCTTCGACCGTTGCCGTGTCGAGCGGCCGGATCCGAATGTTCCGCGCTTCGGGCTGGAAGGAGAGGCCCCGCTCATGCCCGGCCACCATGTCGCCTGCCATCTCTACACCCGGAAAACCGTCGAGACCGCCTCATGATGGCGCAAACCAAGCCCAGTGAAACCTTTGTCGAGGTGCGCGATCTCAAGCGCGTCTTCGATGTCTCTCGACCCTGGCTCAACCGGGTGATCGAACGCCAGCCCAAGGCCTTCCTCAAGGCGGTCGACGGCCTTTCCTTCGAAATACGCCGTGGCGAGACCTTTGCTCTGGTCGGGGAATCGGGCTCCGGCAAATCCACCGTAGCCCGCATGGCCGTCGGCCTCCTGCCCGTCAGCGGCGGCACAGTCACGATCGACGGCGTCTCGATGACTGCGGTCAAGGACAGCCAGACCCGCCAGCAATTGCGCAAGCGGATCCAGATGATCTTCCAGGATCCCTATGCCAGCCTCAACCCGCGCTGGCGTGTCGAGCGGATCATCGCGGAGCCGATCCACGCTTTCGGCCTGCTGAAGGGCGAGCAGGTAACCGCGCGGGTTGGCGAATTGCTCACGCTGGTCGGGTTGCACCCGGATGATGGCCGCAAATACCCGCATGAATTCTCGGGCGGCCAGCGCCAGCGCATCGCAATTGCCCGCGCGCTGGCCTCCAGCGCTGAGTTTATCGTCTGCGACGAGCCGACCTCCGCGCTCGATGTCTCCGTACAGGCCCAGATCCTGAACCTGATGCGCGACCTGCAGAAGGAATTCGGCCTTACCTACCTTTTCATCTCGCACAATCTCGCGGTGGTCCGGCATATGGCGGACCGGATCGGCGTGATGTATCTCGGCAGGCTGGTCGAGATCAGCGAGGGCAAGCGGCTCTTCTCGGCGCCGCGTCATCCCTATACGCGTATGCTGCTGGATGCGGTGCCGGACCTCGGCATGACCGGGCGCCAGCGGCAGATGGTGGCGGGAGAGATCCCCAACCCCATCAACCCGCCTACGGGTTGCACCTTCCATCCGCGCTGCCCGTTGGCCAACGAACGCTGCAAGCGCGAAGCCCCTGCCATGCTGGATGGCGTCGCCTGCCATGCGGTGCAGGAGGGCAGGGTTCCCTGACCGATCGGTCGGCTGGATAAGCTGACCGGTCAGTCAATGAATTTCAACCAGGTTATGCCGCTGTCCGCGCCTTGGCGAGTTCGGTCCAGAACTGCATCCCGTAGGGCAGGACATCATCGTTGAAGTCATAGGCAGGGTGATGCAGCCCCGCGCTGTTGCCGTTCCCGATGAAGACATAGGCACCGGGCCGCTCGAGCAGCATGAAGGAGAAATCCTCACCACCCATCATCGGCGCCACCTGCTCGTCGACGAAATCCTCGCCGAGCGCGTTCCGTGCGACATCGGCGGCGTACCGGGTTTCTTCCGGATGGTTGATCGTCGCGGGATAGCCGCGCTCGTAATCCACCGAGGCCTCGGCACCGAACGTCCGGCACACGCCGGCGACGATATCCCGCAGGCGTTGCTCGGCGAGATCCCGCATCGCCGGCTCGAGCGTCCGCACGGTTCCTGTCAGCTGCGCGCGCTGGGGAATGATGTTGAAGGCGCTGCCGGCATGGAACATCGTCGCCGAGACGACGACCGATTTCAGCGGGTCGGCATTGCGCGAGGCAATGCTCTGCAGCGCGGTAACGATATGCGCGCCGACCAGTACCGGATCGACCCCGAGATGCGGCGCGGCGGCATGGGCGCCGCGCCCTTCGATATCGATGATGAACCGGTCGGCCGCGGCCATGATGGGGCCCGGGCGCAGCGCGATCTGGCCCGGCGGCATGCCGGGCATGTTGTGCATGCCGTAGACTTCCTCGATCTTCCACCGGGTCATCAGGCCATCCTCGACCATCGCCTTGCCGCCAGCCCCGCCTTCCTCGGCGGGCTGGAAGATCATGATGACCGTGCCATCGAATTCCCGGGTGGCGGCGAGATGCTTCGCCGCGCCCAGCAGCATCGAGGTATGGCCGTCATGCCCGCAGGCATGCATCTTGCCGGAAACGGTCGAGCGATGGGGGAGGTTGGTCTCCTCCTCGATCGGCAGGGCATCCATATCGGCCCGCAACCCGACCACGCGGCCCGTCTTGCCCGGCCGGCCATGGATAACCCCGACCACGCCGGTCTGGCCAATCCCCTCGACCACCTCGTCGCAACCGAAGGCCCGCAGCTTCTCTGCCACGATCGCGGCTGTCCGGTGCACATCGTAGAGGATTTCGGGATGGGCGTGGAAATCACGGCGCCACGAGGAAACCTCGCTCTTCAGTGCCAGGATGCGGGGGTCGATGCTCATCAGGTCATTCCCGGAAAGACAATGTTGCTGCCACCTTAGCGCCCGGAGCCATTCCGCCAAGCCTTGAATTGTCACAGTCGGGGCTTTCCTGGGGTCGGACCGCATTTCCTGATTGCGACCCACTTCGCCATGGTTGAAAACAGGGACAACCAAGCGGCCCGGTTGCTGCCGCCGCACCTCATTCAAAGGATAGTCCCTTGGCAAGCCCCGATGATTCCTGGACTGCCCGCAGCCTCGCTGTGCAGGCGATGGGCAAGATCGACGAACCGACCCGTGGCGTGGTTCCGCCGATCCATGTCACCACCACCTTCATCCGTGACCCCGACAACCAGTACCGCACCGGCAACATCTATGGCCGGCCCGACAACGAAACCGTGCGCGAGGCGGAATCCGTCATCGCCATGCTCGAGGATGCGCGTTCGGCGATGGTGTTCGGTTCCGGCATGTCCGCCGCCGTCGCGGTGTTCCTTGCGCTGAAGCCAGGCGATCATATCGTTGCACCGAAGGTCATGTATTGGGCCCTGCGCAACTGGCTGATGAAGGACGCCGCCGAATGGGGTCTTGTCACTGATTTCGTCGACACCTCTGATCTCGCTGCCGTCGAGGCCGCCATCCAGCCGGGTACGACACGCCTGATCTGGCTGGAAACGCCCGCCAACCCGCTCTGGACGATTACCGATATTGCCGGCATCGCGGAAATCGCCCGCCGTCATGGCGTGCGCGTCGCGGTGGATTCAACCGGAGCGACACCGATCCTGACCCGGCCGCTCGATTTCGGTGCCGATATCGTGATGCATTCGGCCACCAAATATCTCAACGGCCATTCCGACGTGCTGGCGGGTGCCCTCGCCACGCGGACCGAGGATGAATTCTGGGCCCGGATCCGGCGTGTCCGCGCAATCCAGGGCCTGATCCTCGGGCCCTTCGAGGCATTCCTGCTGATCCGCGGCATGCGGACGCTCGGCCTTCGCGTGAAGGCGGCTTGCGAGAACGCCATGGCTTTGGCCACGCGCTTCGCGAACCACGCCGATGTGCATGATGTGCTCTATCCCGGCCTGCCGAGCCATCCCGGCCATGCGCTGGCGGCACGGCAGATGACCGGCGGCTTCGGTGGCATGCTCTCGATCCGCCTGCGCGGCGGCGAGGCGCAGGCCGTTGCCGCGGCGGGCAAGGTGCGGCTCTGGAAGCGTGCGACCTCGCTCGGCGGTGTCGAAAGCCTGATCGAACATCGCGCCTCGATCGAAGGCGAGGGCACGCCATGCCCGGCCGACCTGCTGCGCCTTTCGACCGGCATCGAGGATGTCGAAGACCTTTTCGGCGATCTTGATGTCGCGATCCGCGCCGCGCGCAGCTGATCTCAAACCGAGGTGACGCGCGGGCCCACCAGGGCCAGCCGGAGACGCGAGGAGACGAAATCGATCAGCGCCACCGTGGCCAGCACCATCAGGATAATGAAGGCCACCCGGTCCCATTCGAAGGTGCGGATCATCTCGGCAAGATGCAGCCCGATCCCGCCCGCACCGACAATCCCGATGATCGTGGCGGAGCGGGTGTTGGATTCAAAGTAATAGAGCGTCTGGCTGATCAGCACGGGCAGCACCGCCGGGATGATGCCGAAGCGCACGGCATGAAGGCTCGACCCGCCGGTGGAGATCACCCCCTCGGAGGGCTTCCGGTCAACAGATTCGATCGCTTCCGAATAGAGCTTCGAGAACGAGCCGATATCGCTGGTCATGATGGCGAGGACACCCGCGAACGGGCCGAGCCCGACCACGTTGATCCAGATCAGCGCCCAGATCAGCGTATCGACGCCGCGGATCGAATCCGAGAAGCGGCGTGTCATGAACTGGACGATGCGGTTGGTCATCACGTTCCGTGCCGCGAGAAACCCGATCGGGAAGGAGATGATCGCCGCAAGCAAGGTGCCGAGAAAGGCGATCGCGACTGTTTCCGCCAGCGCCTTGCTGAAAGTCACGAGTTGGGTTCCGGGCGAGGGCGGGATCATCAGGCCGAGGAAGGTGCCGAGCTGCACAAGTCCGCTGCCCAGCCGGGCGAAGGAGAATTCCAGCCGCGTCAGCGCGAGGATCGTCAGTGCCACAAGCAGGGCGACGACGGCCCAGCCCATGACCTGCGCCCGGCTCGAACCGGCCATGATCGAGGGATGGCGGGCCGAGACGGCCGCCCGGTCGGGGAAAAGGTCACGCGAGGGGATCATCGGCCCTGCTCCATGGTGGTGAGACGGTGGCGCAGGCGCTCGGTGCCGATATCGATGATCATCACCGTGGCAATGATCATCAGCAGGATCGCCGAGACATCGGAGTAATAGAATTTCCGGATCGCTTCGATCAGGTCCTGGCCGATGCCGCCGGCGCCGACAAAGCCCATGACGGAGGCGCCGCGCACATTGATCTCGAAGCGGAGCAGGGCATAGCTCGCGAAATTCGGCAGGACCTGCGGCAGGACGCCGTAACGGATCGACTGCCAGCGCGTGCCGCCACTGGCGACGATGCCCTCGACGGGTTTCATGTCGATGTTTTCGACAACCTCCGAGAAAAGCTTTCCAAGCGCTCCGACCGTATGGATCATGATCGCCAGAACGCCTGGCACCGGACCGAGACCGAAGGCGACGACAAAGATCAGCGCGAAGACGATTTCCGGAACCGTCCGGCAGAATTCGAGGTAGCGCCGCGCGGCAAAGCGGATGCCGGCCTTCGGCGTCAGGTTGATGGCGGCGGAAAAGCAGATCAGGAAGGCGAAGATCGCTCCGAACAGGGTGCCGAGATAGGCGATCAGCAGCGTGTCGATCAGCTGCTTGCCCCATTTCCAGAAGCCCCAGAACCATTCGCGCATGTCCGTGAAGACCAGAGCGCCATTGTCGAGATAGAAGATCCGGCCGAAATAGCTGGTGAATTTCCCGATATTCTCGAACAGCACGCCCGGCCGGACCTCGGCAACGAAACCGGAGAGCAGCACGGCCAGCATCAGGATGGCGATGCCGATCAGCGTCATCCGGCGCCTTTGGGCCATCTCGCGGCGATAGCCGGCCGAAAGCAGCTCGATCTGGTGGTCCGGGAGGCGAATGGTGGCGTGGCTCATGGGATCAGGGTCTCGCTCGGGGGCAGGCGGGCCCGATAAAGGAACTGCCACGCCGGAGAGGCGTGGCAGCGTCAGGTGGCGTTAGGAAGGGCTTACGAGCCCTTCTTGCGCAGGTTGTCGACGAACTTCTGCAGCTCGATCGTCACCTGATAATCGCTGTGCTTGGCCGGGGCGAAGCCCGGCGACTTGCCATCCGACAGCTTCTTGAACGCATCCGGGGCCTTGGTCGGCGCATCGAAGAAGGCCTTGGCAATCGCCGCCTTCATGTCGGCCGGCATGGTGGTCAGAACGGCATAGGGAGAGCCCGGGATCTTGTCCGAACGGAAGACGATCTTGAAATCTTCCTTCTTCACCATGCCCTTGTTGGCCATGCGCGAGAAGTTGGAATCCTCGTCCGAATTCCACCAGTTGAAGGCGACATCGCAGGTGCCCTGCTGAACCGCGAGAACCGCATTCTCATGGCTGCCGGCATTGGTGACCTTGGCAAAATAGGTAGCCGGGTCGATCCCCATCTTGTTCATCGCAAAGAGCGGCACGTTGTTGCCCGAGGTCGAGTTCGGATCGACGAGGCAGAGGTTCTTGCCCTTGAAATCCTCGAGCTTCGCGCCCGGCGCAGAGGCCTTGGCCCAGGCAACCGAATAATAGCCGGTCGATCCATCGAAGGCGCGCATCGTGGCGAAGGCCTCGACGCCGCCATTCGAGACGGTATGCGCCCGAACGTAGGAGGAGGGGCCGTAATCGCCGATATGGATCGTGCCGCCGCGCTGCCCTTCGATAACAGCCGCATAGTCAGCCGCAATGCGCAGCTTGACCGGAACGCCGAGTTCCTTGGAGAGATACTCCATGAAGGGGCCGAAGCGCTCGGTCACGCCCGAGGCATTCTCGGCGGGGACAGTGGCATAGACGAGTTCCGGATACTTGGCCTTCCAGTCCTGCGCAAAAGCGCCGGTCGTCATCACGGTGCCAGCCACGAGGGCAAGCGCAAGGCGACGGGTGAACGTCATGGTTCTCTCCTGTTGGATCGGGTGGTTCAGTCGGTCAGGCGGCGGCCGCAGCGTGCTGCAGGCCCGTAATCGGCTGGGAAGCAGGGATCATGGTCATGGCCTCGTCTGCTTCCAGGCCGTAAAGCTCGCGCGCGGCGCCTTCGGTCAGGCTGTCCGGCGCGCCGTCAAACACCACGCGGCCCTGCGCCATGCCGACAAGGCGACCGCAATAATCCTTGGCGATGTCGAGATCGTGCAGGTTGCAGACGATCGTGATGCCGAAATGCTTGTTCAGGCGCAGCAGGGCATCCATCACGAGGCGCGTGTTGCGTGGGTCAAGCGAGGCGATCGGCTCATCCGCGAGAATGATGTCCGGCTCCTGCACCAGCGCGCGGCAGATGGCGACGCGCTGCTGCTGGCCGCCGGAAAGGCTCTCGGCGCGCTGGCCGGCAAGGGCGGTCATGTCGAACTGGTCAAGCGCGGAGATCGCGATGGCCTTGTCCTCGGCGCGCCACATCTTCAGCAGCGAGCGCGGTTCCGACATGTGGTTGAGGCGGCCCATCAGCACGTTCGTCAGGACGTCGAGCCGGCCGACAATGTTGAATTGCTGGAAAACCATGGCGCAGCGCATGCGCCAGGCGCGGAGTTCAGCGCCCTTGAGCTGGGTGACATCACGCCCGTTCCAGCGGATCGATCCTTCCGACGGGTCGAGCAGACGGTTGATCATGCGAAGCAGCGTCGACTTGCCGGCACCGGACCGGCCGATCACCCCGACAAAGCTGCCGGGTTCGATGGCGAGCGAGACATTGTCCACGGCGCGGTTGGCACCGAAACGTCGGGTCACCGAGTGCAGTTCGAGCATGGCCACATCCCTCTTGTTGAAGAAGCGCTAGCGGCGGCATGCAACAGGCAGATGAAAAGCCGACTTGTCATGAAGCCGGAAACAGCAGCCTCAGAGGTAATCCACAGCCCTCTGCGCGAAGACGGCGGAGAGGCGGCCAATCTCGCCGGCATTACCGGCATTGGCGGTGCCCCGCTGGGCGCGGTAGGCGATGCCCTCGAAGATCGCCGCCCATCGGAACAGCGCGAAGGCCATGTGGAAAGGCTGCAGGCCCAGGCCATGCGGGCTGGCCCGGCGGTAGGCCTCCTCGAACTCAGCCTGGCCGGGCAGACCGAGCCGCGCGAGATCAAGGCCGAGCAGGCCACCATATTCATCCGGCGCGGTGACATAGGCCATCGAGAAATGCGCGAGATCCGCCAGTGGGTGGCCGAGCGTTGCCAGTTCCCAGTCAAGGATGGCGATCACGCGCGGTTCTGTCGGATGGAACATCATGTTGCCGATCCGGAAATCGCCATGGACGATCGATTGCACCTCGCCGGGCGGGATATGGCGGGGCAGCAAGTCAATCAGCCGATCCATGGCGGCGTCCTCGCGGGTGCGGTTTTCCTGCCATTGCCGTGACCAGCGGCTGACCTGCCGCGCGAAATAATCGCCCGGGCGCCCGAAATCGCCGAGGCCGACGGCCTGCGGCTCCACCGCATGCAGGGCGGCCAATGCCTCCGCGACGGAAAGAACCATGGCGTGCCGCTGCCCGGCGGGCACACCGGGCAGGGTGCAATCATGGAAGACACGGCCCTCCAGCCGCTCCATCAGGTAGAACGGCGTTCCGATGATCGCCCGGTCCTCGCAGAAATGCAGCGCCTCCGGCACCGGAACGCCGGTCCCGTCCAGCGCGCGGAGCACGCGGAACTCCCGGTCGATGGCATGGGCCGAGGGCAACAGGATACCGGGCGGCTGCTTGCGGAGTACCAGCCGCCGCTCCGGAAAGGTGATGAAATAGGTCGGGTTCGACTGTCCACCCGAGATCCGCTCGACCTGCGGCAGCCCGGAGCAGCCGGGCAGGGCCTGGTGCAGATAGGCAGCCAGCGTTTCGAGGGACCAGTCGGCAGCGCTCATCGGACCTTTTCTCCTGCTATCGGCCAATGCCAGAAATCCGGACCCTCCTCGGCAAGGAAGCGGTTCAGCACCATGCGGTGCACCTCGTCGGCCCCGTCAACCAGCCGAGCCTGGCGGGCATAGCGGTAGATCCATTCGAGCACCGTATCCTTCGAATAGCCGCGGGCACCGTTGATCTGGATTGCAATATCTGCTGCCTGATGGAGGGTGTTCGCCGCCTGGATCTTCGCCATCGAGACTTCCTTGCGGGCAAAAGAGCCGTGATCGAGCGCGAAGGCGGCTTTCATCACGAGCAGCCGGCCGATCTCGATCTGCATGGCAAGGCCGCCCAGCATGAGCTGGATGCTCTCCCGGTCAGCCAGCCGCACAGCGAACCCCGTCCGTTCCTGCGCATAGGCCGTCGCGATCTCGACACAGCGTTTGGCAAGGCCGAGCCAGCGCATGCAATGCGTCAGGCGCGCCGGCCCGAGCCGGATCTGCGTCACCTTCATGCCCTGGCCCTCGCCGAGCAGAACGGCATCGGCAGGGATATGCAGGCCATCAAAGACCAGCTCGCAATGCCCGCCATGCTCTTCCGGCCCCATGATCGGGATGCGCCGCTCGATCTGCCAGCCCGGCTGGTCCTTGTGGAACAGGAAGGCCGTCAGCCCATGGCGCGGATCATCCGAGCTGCGGGCGATCAGGATGAAATGGCTTGCTTCGCCCGCGCCGGTGATGAACCATTTCCGGCCATGGATCCGCCAGGAGCCATCGGCCTGCTTCTCCGCACGCGTCTGGATCATCTGTGGGTCGGAACCGCCGCCGGGATGGGGCTCCGTCATGGCGAAAGCGGAACGCACGGCACCGGACACGATCGGCGCCAGCCAGCACGCTTTCTGGGCCGGCGTGCCGATGGCCTCCAGCACCATCATGTTCCCGTCATCCGGTGCAGCCGAATTGAAAACGACCGGCCCGAAAATCGAGCGGTTCATGGCCTCGTAGCAGACGGCCATGCCCATCCGGCCAATGCCCTTGCCGCCATTTTCCGGCTTCAGCTGAAGGCACCACAATCCTTCCCCGCGCGCATTGGCCCGCATCCTCTCCAGCAGCGGCAACGCGATATTCTCATGCGCGTCATAGCTGGCCGGATCTGCCTCGAGGGGGAGCAGGTTTTCCTCGACAAAGCCTGCAATCCGCAGGCGCAGCCGGTCGAGTTCGGGGCTGATCGTGAAATCCATCGTCGTTCCTCAAAGCGGGGCCAGCAGATGGCCGCCATCGACAGCCAGCGTTGTGCCGGTGATGTAGGCGCCCGCCGCTCCGGCAAGCAGCAGCAGGGCGCCATCGAGATCGGCCATCTGGCCGAGCCGGCGCTGCGGAATGCGCCTGATAATGGCCTGCCCGGGTTCGGTGGCGAAGAAATCGCGGTTGATATCCGTCTCGACATAGCCGGGGCAGAGCGCGTTGACGCGAATGCCATACCGCGCCCATTCGAGTGCCATTGACCGCGTCATCTGGACGAGGCCGGCTTTCGAGACGGCATAGGGCCCGACTTGCCCGGTCACGGCCAACCCGAGGATCGAGGCGATGTTGACGATGCTCGCCGGCTCCGCCCGCGCCTTTGCCAGCCGCGCAAAGCCGGTCGCGACCCGGTAGGCGCCCTTGAGATTGGTGTCGAGGATGCGCTCGAACGCCTCTTCCGACACCGAGAGCCAGGGTGCGGTCTCGGCGATGCCGGCATTGTTGATGAGGATATCGAGCGGGCCGATCTCGGCTTCAGCCTCGCCAAGCGCCTGCTCGACTGAACGGGCGGACCGGACATCGAGCGCGACGGCGATGCCCTTTCCGCCCTGATCGGCGATCTCGGCGACAACCCGCGCGCAATCCTCGAGGCGGCGGGCCGCAACTGCCACGATCGCGCCGTTTCGTGCCAGAACCCGCGCGAAATGCGCGCCCAATCCACCGGATGCGCCGGTGACGAGAGCCTTCCGGCCTTGAAGCGATGCCATGTCGTTTCCACCCGTTTTGGCGGAAGGTTAGGCAAGTCGCAGGCTTATGGCCAGTGCTTCGATGCACTCAGCCCGCGGCAAAGCCCGAACGCTGGGCCCAGCCTGTCATGCGCTTCTCGACCCAGGCCGTGACGGCATACATCGCGACGCCAAGCACGGCGAGGGCGATCAGCGCGGCGAACAGCAAAGGCACGTTGAAATCGGCCGAAGCCCGGGCCATCAGGTTGCCGATCCCGTAGCTCGACGCGTTGTATTCGGCGATGACAGAGCCGACATAAGCGAGGGTGATCGCCACTTTCAGCGACCCGAAGAAATAGGGCATCGAGCGCGGCAAGCCGACCTTGGTCATGATGTCGAGCTTGGAGGCGCCGAGCGCCTTCAGAACGTCCTCGACCTCGGGCTCGATCGTCGCGAGGCCGGTGGCGACATTCACGACAATCGGGAAGAACGAGATCAGGAAGGCAGTCAGCACCGCCGGCAGCCAGCCCACGCCGAACCAGATCACCAGGATCGGCACCACCGCCACTTTCGGGATCGCGTTGAACCCGACCAGCAGCGGGTAAGTGCCGGCATGGACGATCTTCGACGAGCCGAGCGCCAGCCCGAGCAGCAGGCCGAAAACGACCGCCAGCACGAAGCCGGCGAATGTCATCCACAACGTGTGGAAGGAATGGAAGCTCAACTGCGTCCGGTATTCCCACATTGCCACGCCGATCTGCATCGGCGAGGGCAGGACGAAGCTTGAAATGCCGAAAAGCCGGCAGGCAGCTTCCCATACGAGGAAAAAGCCGAGGGTGAAAACCCAGGGGGCGAGGGCAATCTTCTGCTTGCTGGTCATCCCGGCCTCCCGTCAATGCACGCCCGAGCGCGCATCCTTGATGTGGCTGCGCAACTCGTGGACGATATCGGCGAATTCGGGTGAATAGGTCACCTCGAGATCGCGCGGGCGGGGCAGGGTGATCTCGCGTTCGGCGATGATGCGGCCCGGACGGGCGCTCATGCAGAACACCTTGTCGGCGAGGAACACCGCCTCGCGAAGGTCATGCGTGACCAGGATGACCGTGAACTTCCGCGCCGCCTGCAGGTCGCGGATCACGCACCACAATTCCTCGCGGGTGAAGGCGTCGAGTGCGCCGAAGGGCTCGTCCAGCATCAGAAGGCGCGGCTCGTGGATCAGGGCCCGACAGAGCGACGCGCGCTGCTGCATGCCGCCCGAGAGCTGCCAAGGGAATTTCGGACCGAAACCGGCAAGACCGACGGAGGCCAGCAACGCCTCCGCCTTCTCGGTATAGGCCGCCTTCTCGCGCCGGAGGCGGGAGCGGTGCGGCTCGACGATCTCCAGCGGCAGCAGGATATTGTCGAGCGTCGTCCGCCAGGGCAGCAGGGTCGGGTTCTGAAAGGCCATGCCGGCGATCTTGACCGGCTTGCTGACGGCCTGCCCGTCCACCCGCACGCTGCCGGCGCGGGGAAATTGCAGCCCCGTCGCCAGCTTCATCAGCGTGGACTTTCCGCAACCCGAGGGGCCGACCACCGCCACGAATTCGCCTTCGCGAACCGAGAGCGTCAGGTCTTCCACGGCGAGGACGCCGCCTTCACCACCATAGACGTGCTGGACCCTGTCCAGCGCGATGAATGCTTCGCCCACGCGCGTTCCCCCCGGCTGCGATCTGTTCTGAGGTCGGCCGGCTTACTTGATCGCCCGGTCAGCCTTGGCCGGTAGGTATTCCTCGGTGAAGAGATCCGCCATCTTCGGCTGGCTCTTGAACGGGGCAACCAGCGCGATCTGCGCCATGGCCCGTTCGAAGCGGCCGGCATCGATACCGCCGAGGCCGTTGGCAACGACGTAGGGCGTCAGCACATTCTGCGCGAGCAGCATGTTGAGCCGGTCAAGCTCGACATCCTTCTTCGCCACATCATTGCGCTTGAGCACGCTGTCGACGGCCGTTGCCGGGTCTTTCACCACATCGCGCCAGGCTTTGGTAAAGGCGCGGATGAACTTGCGGATGGCTTCCGGGTTCTCTTGCTGGAGCTTCGGCGAGGCCATGATCACGTTGCCATAGAGTTCAACGCCGTAATCGCTCATCAGCATGTTCACGATGTCGCCCTCAGGCACGCCGCGCGCCTTGAGGTTGATCACCGACGAAATCGAGAAACCGAACACGGCATCGACTTCGCCAGTCGCCAGCATCGGCTCGCGGACCGGGAAGCCGACATTCTCGAACTTCATCTTGGAATCGTCGATCTTGTTGACCGCCTTGAAGATCGGCCATTGCGCATAGGCTGCATCCGCCGCCGGCGCGCCGAATTTCTTGCCTTCGAGGCTCTTGATATCGGCCGTGATGCCCTTGGACTTGCGCCCGATAATCGCGAAGGGCGGGCGGTCATAGACCATCATCACGCCCTTGACGTTGACGCTCGGGTTCTCGTCCCGGAAGCGGATCAGCGAGTTGACGTCGCCGAAGCCGAGATCATAGGTGCCGGAGGCCACACGCGGAATGGCCTCGCGCGAGCCGTTGCCGGTATCGACCGTGACGTCGAGTCCCTCGGCGGCATAATAGCCCTTGTCAAGGGCAAGCAGGAACGCGGCGGCCGGGCCTTCGAAGCGCCAGTCCAGCGTGAAGCGGATCTTGGTCTGGGCCTGGGCGGTGGCGACGCCGGCCCCGGCAAAGGCGAGGGCGGCGAGGCTGCCGGTCACGAAACGGCGGGAAACGAAACGGGAAAGAAGAGTCACATCGGGCTCCATGATGGTGGTTGCGTAGGCGACCGGCACAGGGCGAAGCAACGGTCGTGCCGTCCGCGAGGCCCTGCTCGTCCGATAGCTTAGAGAGGTCGCGCCCAAAGAAAAGGCGAGTTGCCATATTTCCCGCCAGTCCGTTTCCCGGAAGGCGGGAAAACAGGCAGCCGGTTCGTATGCTAGCCGCGTTCGCGCGGGTCGAACGCGTCGCGCAGCCCGTCGCCGAGCAAGTTGAAGGACAGCACGGTGATGAAGATGGCGATGCCGGGCCAGATCGCCATCCACGGCGCATTGGTCAGGAAGCGCTGCGCCGAGTTCAGCATCGAGCCCCAGGACGGGGCAGGCGGCTGCTGGCCAAGCCCGAGGAAGGAAAGACTCGCTTCCGCGATCACCGCCATGGCGATGGTCAGCGTGATCTGGACCAGAAGCTGCGGCATCACATTCGGCAGGATGTGCTTTACCGCGATCCGCCAGCGCGGATTGCCGACGGCCCGGGCGCTCTCGACATAATCCTCGACCTTCACGGCCAGAACCTGCCCGCGTGTGAGCCGGATGAAGATCGGCGTCGCGGTGATGCCGATCGCGATCATCGCATTGGTCAGGCTCGGCCCGAGAAAGGCGGCAAGGGCAATGGCGAGGATCAGGAACGGGCTCGCCAGCATCGCATCGGTGATGCGCGAGAGAATCGTGTCGATCCAGCGCGGCCCGTAACCGGCCAGCAGGCCGAGCGGCACGCCGAGCACGACAGCGATACCAACCGAGATCACCCCCGCGGCCAGCGAAGCCCGCGTGCCATAGATGATGCGGGAAAGCAGGTCGCGGCCGACCTCGTCGGTCCCGAACCAGTGGAGCGCCGATGGCGCCTTGCGCACAGCAGCCCAGCTCTGCCGTGTCGGGTCGAACGGGGCGATCAGCGGCGCGAAAATCGCGATGAGGACGAGCGCCACGATCACGACGAGCCCGAACATCGCGGCCTTGCGCGCCCGGAGGCGGCGCCATGCGCGCTGGAGCGGCGTTTCCGGCTGTCGGGCAGGCGCGAGGGCGGGAGCGGCGGCACTCATGCGCGGAGCCTCGGATTGACGAGGATATAGCCGATATCCGCCAGCAGGTTCAGCACGATATAGGTGGCGGAGGTAACGAGCACGACGCCTTGAACAACCGCATAATCCCGGTTGAAAACGGCATCGACGATCAGTTTGCCGAAGCCGGGAATGGTGAAGATCTGCTCCGTCAGCACCGCGCCGGAAAGGAGCGTGCCGAATTCGAGCGCGCCGAGCGTGATGACCGGCGTGAGCGCATTGCGCATCGCATGCGCGAGGATGACGCGCCTTTCGCCGAGGCCCTTGGCGCGGGCGGTGCGCACATAATCCGAGGACAGCGCCTGCAGCATGGCCGCGCGGGTGTGGCGCATCAGAACACCGGCAATCGAATTCCCCAGAACAAAGGCAGGCATGATCGTCGTCTTGAGCGATTGCCACGGATCCTCGAACGGACTGACATAGCCCGAGGCCGGCAACCAGCCGAGATGGACCGAGAACAGGAAGATCATCAGGATGCCAAGCCAGAAATTCGGCGTCGAGATCCCCCACAGCGAGATGACGTTCACGACGTAATCCCACGCCGTACCCTTCTTGACGGCGGAGATGATCCCCGCCGGCACCCCGATCAGGATCGCGATCAGCATGGCCATGGTGGCGAGTTGCAGCGTGACCGGCAGCTTCTGCGCCACGAGCCGGGAGACCGGCTCCTTCAGGCGCATGGATTCGCCGAGGTCACCGCTGACCACGCCCTTGATCCAGTAGACATATTGCAGCGGGATGGGTTGATCGAGCCGATACTGCTTGCGGATCTGCTCGATCACTTCCGGGTCGCGCTCCTCGCCGGCCATGATCGTGGCCGGATCGCCCGGCAGCAATTGCTGCAGGCCGAAGATCATCATCGAAACGATGATGACCGTCGGAACCAGTTGCAGCAGCCGTCGGGCGATCAGCGCGAACATCGGATCAGCCCTTCACCTTCAGGCCGACCACGCGGACAAGGCCATCCGGCATCTGGCGGTAGCCTTCCAGCCGGTCCCGATGGGCAATGATCACCAGCCGATGGTAGAGATACAGGATCGGCAGGTCGTTCGCGAGCTGGCTGGCGGCCTTCTGGTAGGCAGCCATCCGGTCAGCCATGGCGTTCTTCGTCCGGGCCTCGTTCAGCGCCGCATCGACATCGGCATTGGAATAGGCCGAGTAATTGTTGGGCGCGCCCGTGCTGGCAAAGGAATGGATATTGCCATCCGGGTCGGTCCGGCCCGACCAGGCGAGGATGTAGGCCTGGTAATTCCCGGCTTCGGCTTCCTTCAGCGAGGTCGCGAATTCCGTGACGCGGATCTTGATGTCAAAGCCCGCTTCCGCTGCCATGGCCTGCATGACTTCGGCCAGCTGGCGGGTTTCCGGGTTGTTCGGCACCATCAGGTCCACCGGCACCGGCAGCTTCACGCCGGTATCCGCGAGCAGCTTCTTCGCCTTGGCGATATCGCGCTTCGGAACGGGAATGCTCTTCTGGTAGAACGCGTTGTCCGGGTTGACCCACTGGTTGCCCGGCTTGAACTCGCCATTGAACACCACCTGCACCAGAGCCTCGCGGTCAATCGCCGCTTCCAGCGCCTGCCGCACGCGGGCATCGGATCCGAGCGGCCCCTTGGCGGCTTCGCCCTTGCCGACATTGATCGTCAGCCCCTGATAGCCAAGCTCGTAGGCCGTCGCGACCTTCAGCCCGCGGGTGGCGCGGATGTCCTTCAGGTCGGTCGCCAGCGCGCGTTCGATCAGGTCAAGCTGGCCGGATTTCAGATTGGCGAGGCGGACCGTCGAATCCGCGATCGGGACATAGGTAATGCGGTCGATCGTGACATTCGCCTTGTCCCAGTAATCGGCGAAGCGTTCGACGATGATCCGGTCCTGCTGGACGCGCTCGACGAACTTGTAGGGACCGGCGCAGACGGGCTTCTGTCCGAACCTCTCGCCGGCCTCCTTGGCGGCCTTGGGCGAAACCATCATCCCGGCGCGGTCGGTCAGCTGGGCGATAAGCGGCGAGAATGGCGTCTTGAGCAGGATGCGGATCGTCAGCGGATCCACCACCTCGACGGAATCGATCTGACTCAACTCGCCCCGGCGGAACGAGCCCTGCATCGTCCGGTGGCGGTCGATCGAGAATTTCGCGGCTTCGGCATCGAGCGCCTCGCCATCATGGAACTTCACGCCGGGCCGCAGCTTGATCGTGACGGTCTTGCCATCCGCCGAGGTCTCGTGGCTGAGCGCGAGCTGCGGAACGACGGAAAGCTTCTCGTCGATGTCGAACAGCTTGTCGCAGATCGAGGAAAAGACGATCCGCCCGACATAGGTCCGGGCGAGGGTCGGGTCGAGCACATCCGGATCCTCGGCCAGCCCGATGCGGATCTGGGACTGGGCGAGGGCAGGGCCGGCCAGGGCGGGGACGGAAAGCAGGGCGATGAGCCCGAGGCGCAGGCTTGTCTTCATGTCATGTCTCCGAAGGGTCAGGGGCGGACAGGGCAGGCTTCGTCCCGGCCTCGAAGGCCGAGAGCAGGCGGAAAAGGCGCGGATCGGGGTCGGTCTCGCGTGGAAGAAGCTCCGCATCGAGCGGGATGTCCCTGGCGAAATGGCAGGCCACGCGATGCCCGTTTTCGCCGGAAAGCAGGGGAATGGCCGTGCGGCATAGCTCCTGCGCATGCGGGCAACGACGATGCAGGTGGCAGCCCGGCGGTGGGTTGAGAGGGCTCGGCACATCGCCCTCGAGCACAATCCGCCGGCTCCGCCGCGTGGCGCTCGCCATCGGGATCGCCGAAAGCAGGGCATGCGTATAGGGGTGGAGCGGCCGGGCAAAAACGGCATCGGCCGGGCCGATCTCGACGATCCGGCCGAGATACATCACCGCAACGCGGTCGGCGATATGCTTCACCACGGCAAGGTCATGGCTGATGAAAACCATCGCCAGCCCGAGCCGGCGCTGCAGGTCACGCAGAAGGTTGAGGATCTGCGCCCGGATCGAGACATCCAGCGCCGAGACCGGCTCGTCGCAAATGATCAGGCGCGGCTCGCTGGCCAGCGCCCGGGCGATCACGATGCGCTGGCGCTGCCCGCCGGAGAATTCATGCGGGTAGCGCGCCGCATGTTCCGGCCTGAGCCCGACCGTTTCCAGCAGGTTTGCCACGCGTTCCGCCCGCTGCGAAGCCGGCACGATCCCGTGCAGAAGCAGGGGCTCGGCAATGGCCTCGCCGACAGACATGCGCGGGTTGAGTGAGGCAAACGGATCCTGGAAGATGATCTGGATCTCGCGGCGCAGATGCCGCATCGCATTGTCATCCAGCGCCAGCAGGTCGCGGCCGTTGAAATGCAGCGCGCCGCTACTGGGCTCGATCAGCCGCATCAGCATCCGGCCGAGCGTGGACTTGCCGCAGCCGGATTCCCCTACCAACGCCAGCGTTTCCCCGGTTTCGAGCACGAGATCGACACCATCGACCGCCTGCACATGCGCCATCGGCTTCCCGAACACATTGGTCCGGGCGACAAAGCGCTTGGACAGGCCGCGGGCATCGAGCAATGCATTCATGCGGCCAGGTCCTCCAGCGGCGCCTTCCAGCAACGGGAGAAGCGATCGGAGCCAAGGGCGGCAAGCGGCGGGGCCTCGGCCCGGCAGCGTGCATCCGCGAAGGGGCAGCGCGCAGCGAAGCGGCAGCCCGGCGGCGGGTTGCTCATATCCGGCACGGCGCCGGAAATCGCCGCCAGCCGTTCCTTGCGGATATCGAGTCGCGGGATCGAGCCCAGCAGGCCGAGCGTGTAGGGATGCTGCGGCAGGGTGAACAAGGCCTCGACGCTGGCCCGCTCGACCACCTGGCCCGCATACATGACGAGAACTTCATCCACCACTTCGGCCACCACGCCGAGATCATGGGTGATCAGGATCACGGCCGCGCCGGTTTCGCGGCGCAGGTCCTGCAACAACTCGAGAATCTGCGCCTGGATGGTCACGTCGAGCGCCGTGGTCGGCTCGTCGGCGATCAGCAATTCCGGGTCACAGGCCAGAGCCATCGCGATCATGGCCCGCTGGCGCATGCCGCCGGAGAGCTTGTGCGGGTAATCGGCGGCGCGCGCCTCGGGCTCGGGAATGCGCACCTTGCGCAGCATCTCCACCGCATGCGCCCAGGCCGCCTCTCGGCTCCAGCCGCGATGGCGGATGACCGCCTCCGCAATCTGGTCACCGATCCGGTGCGAGGGATTGAGCGAGGTCATCGGCTCCTGGAAGATCATCGCCATCCGGTTGCCCCGCAGGTCGCGCAGGCGGTCAGCCGGGGCATCGAGCAGGCTGTCCTCGCGGAAGCGGATCTTGCCCTCGATCCGCGCCGCGCCCTTCTGGAGCAGGCCCATCACGGCCAGCGAGGTCACGCTCTTGCCGGAACCGGATTCCCCGACAATACCAAGCGTCCGGCCGGGTTGCAGGTCAAAGCTGAGGCCGTCGACCGCAAGGATCCGGCCTCCGCCGGGAGTGCCGAAACTGACGGTCAGGTTTTCGACCTGCAGGAGCGCGCTCATGCTTGCGCCTCCGCGGCAATCGACTGCACGATCCGCCGCTCGATTTCGTCCCGGTCGATCACGCCGGCGGGGTCATCCCGCCGCGGCATGACCTTGCGGTAATGCAGGTAGCGCTGATGCGCGACGCGTTCGAGCCGTTCCAGTTCAGTCAACGGCTCGGCATGGTCATCGACCCGCAGGTCGAACAGCGCATACTCCTCGCAGTCGTGGATCAGAAGGGCCGCCGATTGCTTGCCGCGCTTGTCACCGCCGGCGGCCTCGCCGGCCTGAAGCGCGGCGATCAGCCGTTTCGCGAAGGGCAGGTCACTCCGCGCCTCATAGAGCCGCGCCGTCTCCGCGATCACCTCCGGCCCGGCCAGCATGTTGCCGGCCACCGAGAACGTGTCACGGACGAGATGCCCGCACCAAGGCACGCAATCCGCCCCGGTATAGGCGGCGATTCCTCCGGCCTTGTCCTGGATATGGGCCTGCCGCTGGCTGCGGCCTTCATCCCGGGACGTCAGGATATCGAGCGCCTGCTGCGCCGTCGCGCCGGCCCGCAGCAGCGCCATGCCCCGCAAGCCGTAGAACGGATTGACGAAGGCCTGGCTCGCGATCGCGCCCGTCCCGGTCTCGATGAAGGGCACCCGCGCCCCGACTGCGAAAGCGCAGGTCGAGACGGCGATGCCAATCTGGTCGGTAGCAGGATCCTTGGCGACGATCGACCAGGTCATGTCCGCCTCCTATCGTCCTGCCGCATAGCCCTGCATGCCACGCGGATTCGCGGCGGCGCGCAGGAAATCACCATCGCGCGAGGCCGCGACCAGCCGCCCCTCGGACCATTCCGGCCCGATCTCGACGATATGGCCGCGCCGTTCCAGCTCGGCGATGGTCGCCTTCGGCACGCGGGATTCGACGACGACCACGCCCGGACGCGCCGTGCGCGGCCAGAACGAGGTCGGAAAATGCTCGGTATGCCAGGCCGGGGCGTCGATGGCCTCCTGGAGGTTCATGCCGGCATGGACATGGCGCAGGAACATCTGCGGGATCCATTGATCCTGCTGGTCGCCGCCGGGTGAACCCCAGGCGAGATACGGCTTGCCGTCGCGCAGGGCCATGGTGGGCGAGAGCGTCGTGCGCGGCCGCCGGCCCGGGGCGAGGGCGGCCGGATGGCTCTCGTCCAGCATGAACATCTGGGCGCGCGAGCCGAGGCAGAACCCGAGTTCGGGAATGACCGGCGAGGATTGCAGCCAGCCGCCGGAGGGCGTCGCCGCGATCATGTTGCCATGCCGGTCGATAATGTCGAAATGCACCGTGTCGCCGCGCGTGATGCCCGTCGGCTCGACAACCTCGCCAGCCCCATGGCCGGTATGGATATCGCCGACGGTCGGCTCGCCCGCACCGCCGGCGCTGACGGCCTGCCGTGGCCCGGTGACGGCCTTGACCGACATGGCGCCGCCGAAGCCGGGAATGACGCCCGGCCGCTGCTCATGCGAGGCCCGGTCCGTGATGAGCGTGCGCCGCTGGACATTATAGGCATCCGACAGGAGCGTGCCGAGCGGCACCGTCACATGGTCAGGATCACCGAGGAAGGTGTCGCGATCGGCAAAGGCAAGCTTGGCGGCCTCGACCTGGAGATGGATGAAATCCGGCCCGGCCGGATCGAGCCCGTCGAGATCGAAGCCCTTCAGCAGGGCCAACTGCTGCAGGGTAGCGATGCCCTGGCACCATGCGCCGGGCTTCTGGACGGTGTAGCGGCCATACTGGTATTCCGCCGGCCGTTCCACACTGGCCTGCCAGCGGGCCATATCGTCACCGCTGAGTACGCCGCGATGGGCGCGGCCGGATACATCCATGACGTCCTGAGTCCGGCAGAACAGGTCGATCGCCTCGGCGATGAACCCCTGCGACCAGACCTTGCGCGCCCGTTCAATCACAGCCTCGCGGCCACCGCCACCGGCTTCGGCCTCCCGCAGCAGGCGCTCGTAGGTATCGGCGAGGGCCGGGTTCCGGAACCGGCTGCCCGGCATGGGCAGCCTTCCGCCCGGCAGATAGAGATCGGCGGATGTCTTCCAATGCTCGCGGAAGAGTTGTTCCACGGTCCGGATCGTCGCCACAATGCGCTCGATCAGTGGATATCCGTGCCGCGCATAGGAGATCGCCGGTTCGAGCACCGCCCGCAGCGGCATCGTGCCGTAATCGCGCAGCAGGAGCATGTAGGCGTCGAACGTCCCCGGAACGCAGGGAGCGAGCAGGCCGGTGCCGGGAACCAGATCCAGCCCCAAAGCCCGGCAATGCGCGATGGTCAACCCGGCGGGCGCGACGCCCTGGCCGCAGATGACTTCCGTCTGCCCCTTGCTGGCGGCATTGACCATGATCGGCACATCACCGCCGGGCCCGTTGAGATGCGGTTCGACAATCTGCAGCGTGAACGCCGTCGCCACGCCGGCATCGAAGGCATTGCCGTCGCGCTCGAGGATGCCCATGCCGACTGCCGTCGCGATCCAGTGCGTCGAGGCCACGACCCCGAAGGTCCCGGTGATTTCCGGCCGCGTGGTGAAGCGGGCGGGATTGATAAAACTCATGGCACGGGGTCCTTCACAAACGGCAAGGCTGGCGAAACCCGGGTCCGGATGGTCGAAACCTCCGCGAAACCGGGGAGATAAGGCACGATCACGATCGGGCAATATTCGTTATTCATAATTATCTTGCAATCCCGCCTTGCTCGGCACAATGGCGCGCAATGTCGGCATGGGTAGCGAACCAGCAATCGCCCTTGGCCTTCGCCGCCCGGATCAGTTCTTCAAGAATGAAGAGGCGCGAGCGGTATCCCGTGACATGCGGATGCATGGTCAGCAGAAAGAGCCCGCCTTCAGCATGGGCGCCTTCAAATTCACGCAGAAAGATGTCCAGCACGGCTGTCGGCGGCGTATAGGGCCGGAGCGCCTGAAAGCGGTTCATGTTGAAATAGGGCGCGTCATCGCGGATCCACTCGACCGGCAGTTCCACGATCCCCGTCGGCTTTCCGTCCTCCAGCAATTCATAGGGATCATTGTCGGCCATCAGCGAGGAATCGTAGAGCAGGCCCATCTCGCGCTGGATCTTCAGCGTCGACGGCGAAAAATCCCATGAAGGCGTTCGCATGCCGACCGGGCGGGACCCGGTAATTGTCGTGAGCGTCTCGGCGGCCCGGAAATGCAGGTCCCGCTCGATGGCTTCGGGCAGGACCGAATTCAGCTCGTGGATCCAGCCATGCAGGCCGATCTCGTGCCCCTCGGCAATCACGCGGCGCTGCTCGTCCGGATAGAGCAGGGCAGCCACGGCGGGAACGAAGAACGTGGCCGGCACGCTTTCCCGGCGGAGGATCTCGAGGATCTTCGGCACGCCGACGCGGTTGCCATATTGCCCCCACGACATCCGCCCGACAGAAATGCCGCCGTCGCGCAATTCATTGGTCTCGTGGTCGCTGTCGAAGGACAGGGCGACCGCGCAGCGTTTGCCACCGGGCCATCGCGCCGGTTTCAGCGAACGCCCGGCCCGGACCTGATTGACCCGCCGGCGCCATTCCGCCTCGCTCCATTCCCAGGGTTCCATGCGTCACGTCTCCAGCGGAAAATGACAGGCCACATCGCGCGACCCGGTGATCACGGTGCGGGAAGGCACGGCTTCCCGGCACGTCGGCTGCGCTTTCGGGCAGCGGAGGTGGAAATGGCAGCCCGGCGGCGGCGCGAGCGGCGAGGGCAATTCGCCGGAAATCGGCCGGAACGTGACCAGCTCGTCGGAATCCGTGACCAGTTTCGGGATGCTGTCCAGCAATGCGCGGGTATAGGGGTGCGCCGGCGCGCGGTAGATCGCCTCGGTCGGTCCCTGCTCGACGATCCGGCCGAGATACATGATGGCAATCCGGTCCGAGATATGGCGCACAATGCCAAGATCATGGCTGATGAAGAGCATCGTCAGCCCGAGATCACGCCGCAGCTTGAGGAACAGGTTGACGATCTGCGCCTGGATCGAGACGTCGAGCGAGGCGACGGGCTCGTCGCAGACCAGCATGTCCGGCTGCATCGCAAGGGCGCGGGCAATGGCGATGCGCTGCCGTTGGCCGCCTGAAAACTGGTGCGGGAAACGGTCGGCGGCATCCTTGGGCAAGCCCACCGCGGTGAGCCAGGTCTCGGCATAGGCCCGCGCGCCGGAACGGGTCACGAGCCCATGCGCGATCGGACCCTCGCTGATCGTCTCGCCGATCCGGATGCGTGGGTCGAGCGAAGCGAACGGGTCCTGGAAGATCATCTGGATGCGCGTCGTGCGCTTGCGCCCATCCACGCCGAGGATCGGCTCGCCATCCAGCGTCACCGTGCCGTCATTCGGCGCATGGATGCCGGCAATCATGCGGCCGAGGGTCGATTTTCCGCAGCCGGATTCGCCGACAAGGCCCAGCACCTCGCCCTTCCGGATCTCGAGCGAGACACCGTCCACCGCATGCACCGTCCGCGTCTCGATCGGCTGGCCCAGCCGGGCAGCGATCTTCTCGCCCAGCGAGAGCCGGGGCGCAAAACGCTTGGAAACCATGCGGACATCGATCATCGCGGTCATGCCAATCCCTCTCCGAGCGGATGGTGGCATCGGTGGCTGCGGCCGGTTCCGGTGGCCACGAGGTCAGGCATCACGCCGCATTCCGTTGTCCGGTAGCTGCAGCGCGGCTGGAAGGCGCAGCCTGGCGGCAGGTCGAACAGCGAGGGCGTGGAACCGGGAATCTGGACGAGATCGGTGCCCGGCTCGGCGCGGGCGGGCAGGGAGGCCAGCAGCCCCGCCGTGTAGGGATGGCGCGGCTGGCGCAACACGGCCGCGACAGGACCTTCCTCGATGATCCGGCCCGCATACATGACAAGCAACCGGCTGGCGATGGATGAGACAGTCGCCAGATCATGGCTGATCCAGATCATCGCCGTGCGCATTTCCTCCGCCAGACTGCGCATTTCCGTCAGGATCTGCGCCTGGATCGACACATCGAGCGCTGTCGTCGGCTCGTCGCAGATGATCAGCCTCGGCCGGTTCAGCAGCGCGATGGCGATCGCGACGCGCTGGCGCATGCCGCCGGAGAACTGGTGCGGATGGGCATCGAGCCGGCGTGCGGCATCCGGAATGCCAACCCGGGCGAGCACGGCAGCGGAGCGCTCGCGCGCGGCGGCCTCGCCGATCCGCTCATGGGCCTCCAGCGCCAGCCGCATCTGCATGCCGATGGTGAGAACCGGGTTCAGCGTCGCCGAGGGGTCCTGGAAGACCATCGAGATCTCACGGCCGCGGATCTTTCTTAATTCTGCCGGCGGCAGGCCAACCAGCTCGCGGCCCATCAGCTTGACCGAGCCGCCGGTGATCCGCCCGGGCGGATCGATCAGGCCGAGCAGCGAGAACCCGGTGACACTCTTGCCGGAGCCGGATTCACCGACCAGACCGATGATCTCGCCCTCGTCCAGCGAGAAACTGACCCCGTCCACGGCCTTGAGCGGGCCGTTCCGCGTGGCAAACTGCGTTCTCAGGTCGCGAACCTCGAGCAGCGAGCTCATCGGCGCAACCTCGGATTGAGCTGGTCGCGGATCTGGTCCCCGACGAGATTGATCGCCACGATCAGGATGATCAGCGCCACGCCGGGATAGATCGAAATCCAGTACCGGCCCGAGAGCATGTACTGGAAGCCGTTGGCGATGAGCATGCCGAGCGAGGGCTCGCTGACCGGGAGTCCGAGCCCGAGGAACGAAAGCGTGGCTTCCAGCGCGATCGAATTGGCGATCTGGACGGTGGCCACGACGATCAATGGCGGCATGCAATTCGGCAGGATGTGCCGGAACACAACCCGACGCGGCGAGAGCGGCGTCGAAAGCGCCGCCTCGACATATTCCTTCGAGCGTTCCGCCGAGGCCGCGCCATGGGCCGTGCGGGCGAAATAGGCGTATTGCGCAGTCACGAGCGCGGCGATCAGCGGGCCTTTGCCTTGTCCCAGCAGGGCCGCCAGCACGAGGGCAAGCAGGATGGCCGGGAAGGAGAGCTGCAGGTCAATGATCCGCATGATCAGCGCCTCGATCCGCCCGCCGAAATAGGCGGCGAAGGTGCCGAGCGTCGCCCCGATGGCAAAGGCGATCCCTCCGGCCAGAATGCCGATCTGGATCGAGATCCGCAGCCCGTAGAGAATGGCCGAGAGCAGGTCGCGCCCTTGCGCATCGGTGCCAAGCCAATGCGTGAAGCCTTTCGAACCGACAAAACCCGGCGGGCGGCGCGCATCGGTCAGCACGAGGGTGGCGAGGTCATAGGGGTTCTGTGGCGCGATCAGCGGCGAAGCCACGGCGATCAGGACAATCACGACCACAACGCCAAGCGCGATGACGGCGAGGGTATTGGCGCGGAAGTCATCCCAGAAGCGGGCGAGGGGCGTTGTTGCGCTCATGTCGCCCTCCTGGTCCGCAGGCGTGGATCCAGTGCGGCGTAGGAGAGATCGACCAGCAGGTTGATGACGATGAAGAAGAACGCGACCAGCATCAGGTACGCCACCATGACGGGCCTATCGAGCGAGGAGATGGAATCGATGATCAGCTTCCCGACCCCGGGCCAGGAGAAGATCGTCTCCGTCACCACGGCAAAGGCCATGGTCGAGCCGAACTCCAGCCCGAATACCGTGACGATCGGGATCGAGATCAGCCGCAGAACATGCCTGCGGAGGATGGTGAACTCGCTCTCGCCGGCAGCCCGGGCGAAGCGCACCGTGTCGGACAGCATCGTCTCGCGCGTGCCGGCCCGCGCCAGACGGACCATCATCGCGAATTTGAAAAGCGAGAGGTTCAGTGCCGGCAGCAGCAGGTGAAGCCAGCCATTGGCGGTCAGCAGGCTCCATTCCACGCCGAACAACGTGCCCGTTTCGCCCCGGTTGCCGGCAGGCAGCCAGCCAAGCTGCACGGCGAAGGTGAAGATCAACACAAGGCCGATCCAGAAGGTCGGCACCGAGAAGCCGAAGATCGACACGGTCATGATGATCTTCGCCAGAACGCTGTCGGGCCGGTAGCCGGCATACATGCCGAGCGGCACGCCGAGCAGCGTCGCTCCGAGCACGGCCACCAGCGTCAGTTCCAGCGTTGCCGGGATGCGCGAGGCGATCAGGTCGAGCACCGGCATGTTGTAGATGAAGGAGCGACCGAAATCGCCGCGGACAAGCCGGCCGAGAAAGTCGAGATATTGCTTCCAGAGCGGTTGATCGAGCCCATAGGCCCGGATCGCCTCCTCGCGGATCTGCTGCGTGGCATCCGGCGAGATCAGCACGTCGATCGGGTTCCCGACCGCATAGACGCCGATGAAGACCAGCGCGGAGATGACCAGCATCACCACCAAGGCCTGCAGCAGGCGCTGGATCATGAAGCCGAGCATCAGGCCCAGCCTTCGGTGATCAACGCCCGGGTCTCTGCAATGGCGACCTCCCAGATCGCCAGCATGTCGTCGTCGGAACGCTGGTAGAGCCCGCCGTAATTGCCATCCCCCAGCAGCGCCTTCTTGGCGCCGGGGTCGAGCGCGGCGAAGCGCCCCATATCCATCATCGGCTTCTGGTCGCCCGGCATGGCAACGCCCGGCAGGCGCGTCCATGGGAAATTCTCCATCCAGGACGCGTGGCTCGCCACGGGATCGATGGCCTTGACCTTGGCGAAGGTCTCCGGGGCATTCCACCAATTATGCCATTTGACCTGACATCCACGATGCTGGTCGAGCCATTCCAGCACGGCACCATGGGCGGGCGAGTTGCCCCCATGGCCGTTGACGATGACGATCCTCCGGAAGCCCGAGCGCACCATCCCGTCGAGAATGTCGGTCACCACTGCAATCCAGGTCGAGAGACGCAGTGTCACGGAGCCGGGATAATCGACGAAATTCGGCGTGAACCCGTAGGGCTGTACCGGAAAGACGGGGATGCCACTCTCCCCGACCGCCTCCACTGCCACCCGTTCCGCGAGGATCGCATCCACCGCGAGGCTGAGATAGGCGTGCTGCTCGGTCGAGCCCAGCGGCAACACGGCCCGGTCATCGGCGCGAGCCCGCGCTTCCGCCTGCATCCAGTTCATGTCCGCGATGCGCATGGCTTACTCCATCTCCGCGCCGGCCTGCGGCTCTGCCTCGACCCCAGCCTCGCCACGGAACATGGCCAGCACGACTTTCGCGAGCAGCATGGACAGCATCTCGCGCTCGACGAGACTGAGCGGAGCAAGCATTTCCTGTTCCAGCCCGGCGAAGCGGGGCAGGGCCTCGTCATAGACGGCGCGTCCGGCCTCGGTCAGGGTCAGGATCTGCGACCGGCGATCATCGCCATCAGTCCGGCGGGCGACGAGGCCGAGCCCGATCAGCCGGTTGACCGCGCGGCTGAGCGTGTTCTTCGGAAAGGCTGTGGAGGACGCGATCTCGCTGGCCGTCACGCCATCCTGGATCGCCAGGCTGTAAATCACCACGAATTCCACGCGGGAAAGATCGAAACGCTCCTTTACCCAGCCATAGAGCGGCACATTGTAGCGCAGGGCGAGATAGTTGAAGCGGGCCGCGAAACCGCAGGGATTCTTCCAGAGCCGCGCATGCGTGAAAGCATCGAGCCTCTGGCGGTTGAGCAGGTCGGCACCATCCTCGGCCGAGCCAAAAGGAACCACGTTGCCGATTTCATCATTCTGCTTCGCCGGCAGGCGACGTGCTGTTTTGTCGCGCATAAACTGGTTCCAAATCGAACGGTTCAGATCATCCAGACCCACTATACGAACAAAAAACAGTTCCACAAGGAATTGACGGCTGTGAATTCGTCACGTTCAATGCCAGCTCAGGCGTCCCGCCAGGGGCGAGGACGCATCAACAAGGGAGACCGCCATGCGTCCGCTCGTTTATGCCCTCTTCTGTGCCACCGCCTTGTCGAGTGCCGTGCCGGCTCTGGCCCAGACCCTGACGATCGGTGTTCGCGGCGGGCCGGATTCCATCGACCCGCATTTCACCGCCACCGGCACTCATGCCGAGTCCCTGAAGCATGTCTTCGACACGCTGGTCTGGTCCGGCGACGGGCTTGAACTGGAGCCGCGCCTCGCAACCAGCTGGAAGCCGATCAACGAGACAACCTGGGAATTCAAGCTGCGCCCGGGCGTGAAATTCCATGACGGCTCCGACTTCACGGCCGAGGATGTGAAATTCTCGATCGAGCGCATCCCCATGGTGGCCGGGCCGAACCCGACGACGATCTACGTCCGTCGCGTCAAGGAAACCAAGATCATCGACCCGATGACCGTCCACGTCATCACGGATGGTGCCGCGCCGACGCTGCCGAACGATTTCATCCGCCTCTTCATCGTATCGCACAAGGCGGCGGCCGGCCTTACCAAGGAATCCGCCAATGCCGCCTTCAATTCCGGCAAGGCTGCCATCGGCACCGGTCCCTACAAATACGTGTCCTGGGAGCCGAAGGGCGATCTCGTGCTGGACCGGTTCGATGGTTATTGGGGCCCCAAGGAGCCGTGGGCGCGCCATGTCCGCAAGGAAATCGCCAATGATGCCGCCCGTGTGGCGCAGCTCAAGGCCGGCCAGCTGGACCTGATCACCCGCGTGCCGGCCACCGATGTCGCGGCGCTCAAGCGCGATCCGAAGATCGATGTCCAGATTATTGATACAGTGTACGTTTTCAACGTTGAACTGGATATGCGCGAGAAGGCGCTGAACGTTACAGCCAAGGATGGCTCGGCCTTGCCGGCCAACCCCTTCCTCGACATCCGCGTCCGGGAAGCCATCGACATGGCCATTGACCGGAACGCCCTCGCGGAAGTGGCGATGGAAGGTCTCGGCAAGCCGGTGAACCAGATGGTGACGCCGTCGATCTTCGGCTTCAACAAGGCGCTCCCGGCCCGGGAATACAACCCTGCCAAGGCCAAGCAGTTGCTGGCGGCAGCCGGCTATCCGAACGGCTTCAAGATGCAGTTTTCCTTCACGAAGGACCGGCTGCCGGGCGATACGCAGGTCGGAACCTCGATCGCGCAGATGCTGGCCGCCATCGGCATCGACGCCACGCCGAATGCCCAGCCGGCGGCTGTCTTCTTCCCGGCCCGGACGCGCGGCGAGTTCTCGGCCTCGATGTCGGGCTGGGGCACGCTGACCGGCGAGGCGCATTACACACTCTCCTCGCTCGCCCATTCGAATGACCCGGCCAAGAAGATGGGGGCCTTCAACGTCCTCGGCTACAAGAACGACGAAATGGACAAGTTGCTCCAGATCGCCGCGGTCGAGATGGACGAGGCCAAGCGCCGCAAGGCGCTCGAGGATGCGAATGCGCTTGTCCTGAAGGATCGCCAGCGCCTGCCGATTGTCGCGGTCGGCTCGGCCTGGGCGATGCAGAAGGGCAAGGTCACGATCAAGGCGCGCGTCGACGAGGATACGCTTGCCATGAACATCAAGCCCGCGAAGTAACGTGGCGGGCGAAACAACGAACAGCCGGCCCCCGATCCTGATCTGGGGTGCCGGCGCCATCGGCGGCACGCTCGGCGCCTATTGGGCGCGGGCGGGCCTGCCGGTCACCATGGTCGATCTCGTCGCGGATCATGCCAAAGCCTGCTCGACGACGGGGCTTTCGATCACCGGTCCGGTCGAGGAATTCCGGCAGGTGGTGGCAACCGTCACGCCGGAGGCCGTCACCGGAACCTGGCCGATCATTGTTCTGGCGGTGAAGGCCCATGCCACCGAGGCGGCCCTCGCCATGCTGGCGCCGCATCTTGCGCCGGATGGCTATGTTCTCTCGGCGCAGAATGGCCTGAACGAGATCGCCATCAGTCGCATCATCGGGGCGGAACGCACGATGGGCTGCTTCGTCAATTTCGGAGCGGACTGGCTTGGCCCGGGCGAGATCCTGTTCGGCAACCGCGCGGCGGTCGTTGTTGGCGAGATCGACGGTTCGATCCGGCCGCGAACGCAGCAGATGCATGAATGGCTTCGCCTTTTCGAGCCGGCCGCCGTGCTGACGGACAATATCTGGGGCTATCTCTGGGGCAAGCTGGCCTATGGCGCCATGCTCTTCGCAACGGCTCTGACACCGGATTCGATGACCGCGAATTTTGCCGACCCCGCCCGCGTGCCGGTATTCGTCGCGCTCGGCCGCGAGGTGATGGCGGTGGCCCGGGCCCGCGGCGTGAAGCCGGTTGGCTTCAACGGCTTCGACCCGGAATGCTTCGCGCCGGGCGCCCCGGCGGGGCAGGCCGAAGCCTCCATTGCCGCGCTCGCGGAATTCAACCGGCACACCGCCAAGACGCATTCCGGCATCTACCGTGATCTCGCGGTTCGAAAACGCAAGACCGAGGTCGATCCGCAGATTGGCATCATCGCAAAGCTCGCAGCCGAGGCCGGGCTGGAAACGCCGGTTCTCGCGCGGCTGGTCAGCCTCATCCATGACATCGAGGACGGGCGGAAACCGATGGCGTTCGAAACCTTCGCCGAACTCATCCCGCTGGCGGGAGGCGCCTGATGGATATCCGCCTCGATGGCCGCGTTGCACTGGTGACGGGCGCCGCCCAGGGGATCGGGCAGGCTATCGCCCGCGTTTTGCGGGATGCGGGCTGCCGCATCTTTGTCGCTGACCGGGACGGAGAGGGGCTTTCCGCCTTCGCGTCCGCCGAAGCGATGACACCGATTGTCCTCGATGTCAGCCGGCGCCAGGCCGCTCATGGCGCCGTCCAGGCAATCGTCGATGCCGAGGGACGCCTCGACATTCTCGTCAATGCCGCCGGCGGGGTGCGCGGGCAGGTCGGTGGCCCCGTCGAGGCCGTGACCGAAGAAAGCTGGCGCGTGCTGTTCGAGGCCAATGTCGACGGCGCGTTCTGGCTCTCGCAGGCCGCCTCCGTGCCCATGGCCGCACGCGGCTGGGGACGGATCGTCAACATTGCTTCCGGTGCCGGTCTGCGCCCGAGCCTGACCGGCATCCAGGCCTATACGGCGGCCAAGCACGCGCTTGTCGGGCTGACAAAGCAACTGAGCCAGGATCTGGGGCCGAAAGGCATCACCACCAATGCCGTTGCCCCCGGCTTTGTCCGGTCGAACCCGGCGACGGAGCGGCAATGGGAGAGCTATGGCCCGGAAGGGCAGGCGCGGCTGGTGCAGGGCATCCATACCCGACGCCTCGGCACCGCCGAGGATATCGCCCATGCTACCCTGTTCCTTGCGTCCGAACAGGCCGGCTGGATATCCGGCCAGATCCTCTCCGTGGACGGCGGCCGGAGCTGAATGCCGGAACGGAAAAGGGCAGCATTCCCGCCGGAACGCCGCCCTGAAGAAATTCGCCTCGGCGACGCAGCTCAGGCGGCGCGACGGGCTTCCTGATTGATCCGGCGCGCGATCGAGGCAAGGATCTCATCCGCCGCCGCATTCTCGACCTGGCAGGTACCGGCGGCATGGTGGCCACCCCCGCCATGCTCGAGCATCAACTCGCCCACATTGGTCGGGTTCGAGCGGTCGAAGATCGACTTGCCGAAAGCGAGAACGGTGTTCTGCTTCGCACGCCCCCACATCACATGGACCGAGATGGAGGTCTGCGGGAACAGGGCGTAGATCATGAAACGGTTCGAGGCGTAGATCGTTTCCTCGCCGCGAAGGTCGAGAATGGCCAACGTACCTTCCACGCGGGTACAGCGCTTGATCTGTTCACGGGCCAGCGTCTGATGCGTCTTGTACAGATCAACCCGCTCCCTGATATCCGGCAGGTCGAGGATCGTCTCGATGGAGCTGTGATTGCGGCAGGCATCGATCAGCAGCATCATCAGCTGGTAATTCGAGATCCGGAAGTCGCGGAACCGGCCGAGCCCCGTGCGCGCATCCATCAGGAATGAGAGAAGTTCCCAGCCGCGGGCATCGAGCACATCATCGCGTGTGAACCGCGCGGCATCGGCCTTGTCGACGGCGAGCATCATGTCCGGGTTGATCCGGGGGAACGCTTCGCGGCCACCGAAAAAATCATAGACAACACGTGCCGCCGACGGCGCATTCACATCGATGATGTGGTTCGCGGCCCGGTCAGCGTTCCGCTTGCCTTCGCTCGCATGATGGTCGAACGCGGCATAGATGCCGGGCACATAGGGAAGGTTGGTCGAGATATCCGACGCGCCGACAGCGATCTTGCCATCCTGCATGTCCTTGGGATGCACGAACTCGATCTCGCCGACGAGGTCGATATCCTTCAGAAGCGTGCCGCAGACCAGGCCGTCCATGTCGCTGCGGGTGATCAGGCGGAACTTGCCGGCGGGGCAATCCTTCCGGATCTGCTCTCTGGTGATCGGATCGGCCTTCATTGTCGGTGTCATCCCTTGAACGCAAACTGGAAATATGCGTCAGACCTACCGCAAGAAAGCAAAGTCTTTCCTAAAGCCTATCGTAAACGGCCGCAGGAAATCGTTTGTCTGGTGATTTAGGATAAATGGATGGTGCCCGGGGCCGGAATCGAACCAGCGACACTGCGATTTTCAGTCGCATGCTCTACCAACTGAGCTACCCGGGCCTGCGCAACGGTGCTAGCCCGACGCGAGAGCCGTGCTTTTAGAAAATGGCGGGGAACCTGTCCAGCCCTTTCATGGTGATTTTGTCCGAATGTTTTGGCAGCATCCCCCGGGGGTCGGAAACCGGGCGGAATCCGGCGGAAAACCCTGGTGTTGCACGGTTTCCCCATGCAGCGCCGCTTGCCAAGCGGGCTTGCATCGCTAGGCTTGCCACAAACGTCTCTTGATCTGTCAGGAAATGGCTCGATGCAGTCGCTTGCCGCGATCCCGTTCTTCAAGGATGCCAGTGATCTCGATCTGAAGTCTTTCGAGCGCCGCTGCGTCTGGAAACGCGTCGAGGAGGGGCAGATCCTTGTCGATTTCGAGGATCAGTCGAGCGATGTCTATTTTCTCGCGGCCGGGGATGTCCGCATCCAGATCCGCACGGCGGGCGGCAAGGAAGTGATTCTCGCGGATATGCGAGCTGGCGAATATTTTGGCGAGCTTGCCGCGATCGACGGGATCGCCCGCTCGGCCAATGTCTCCGCCCTCACGCGCGCCGAGATCTGCATCATCAGTGCCGCTGTGTTCCGCGAGATGATCGCCGCATCGCGCATTCTCTCCGACAAGCTGCTGCGCCTGCTCGCCGCCCGGGTGCGGGACCTGAATGTGCGCCTGCTCGAACATACGGTTCTGGATATCCGGCACCGCCTCTATGCGGAATTGCTCCGGCTATCGGCGCCGCGCCCCAATGCCGCGCCGGCGCGCGTCATTTCCCCGCCGCCGGTCCATCATGTCCTCGCGGCACGCGTGGGATGCCGCCGGGAGCAGATCACCCGGGAACTGGGGGCCATGAAGGCGGAAAACCTGATGGAGCGGACCCGGGGCGCGCTCGTCCTGCTTGATCCGGATACGCTCCGCCAGCGGATCGCCCAGGCCATGCGCGAAGCCGGCTAGGAACGGTTCTGCAGCAAACGCAGGTCCGGCCGGACAGAGGGCGCCAGCAACGGTCCTTCGAGGCGGAAGGCATAGAATTCGCTCGGCAAGGACGGCTCGTCGATCCGACGGCGGAGAACCACGATCATCTGGTGGCGCTGGGCCGCCAGATCCATCACGCCCTCGAGCATCGCCGTGACGCGCGGCGACAGGAAACTCGAACCGACAGGCTCGATCTTGCCCTCGCGGATGGCGAAATTGGCGCGCAGCATCTCGAAGCTGGTCTTGCCGGCGAGCGCGAACAGCAAGGCCGCATCCTGACGCGCATCGGTGGCGCGGGTGAGCAGCTTCGCAAGATCGATGCCGGTCACATCGCCATTCTTGATATCGATCGCGGCAGTGCCGTTCAGGGCACTGGCGAGGGCCGAGACGGAGGCGCCCTTGGCTTCGGCCTGGACGACCAGCGTTCCCTCGCCGGTCAGGCGGTTGAACCCGAAGGCACGCTCCATGAAGCGCCCGAAATCGATGCGCTCGGCGGAGGCCTGCAAGCGCAGTTCCTGCTGCCTCTCGGGGTTGTCGATCAGGGAGACGCGGGCCTTGACCATGCCCTCGCCGAACCGGCTGTCGACAATGGCCAGTTCAGTCCGGCCCTGCCGGGTCAGGATCGAGAGCGCCACATTCGACAGCACGACATTGCCAAGCTTGAATTCGCGCGTTGAAAGCCGGATGTCGAGATCGATGATCGGAAGCGGGTTGATGGCCAACGGCTCGCCGGACCAGTTGCCATCGGGCTGGCGCAGACGCTGGAACGCCGCATGGGCCGCCGTGCCGTCCACCAGATCGCCGGCCAGGGTCGCGGAGAGCCCCCAGCGAGAATTGTTCTCGCGCAGGGCTGCGATGCCGTTCAGCTGCTTGCCGCCCCGCACGATCCGCAGCGCCTCGAGCGCGACGCCGCGCGGATCCAGCGCCATGTTCGACGAGATCGTCATCGGCGCATCATTCGAGCCCGGCCGCGCATTCGGCCCGCCAAGCCGGCTTTCCAGCTTGCCGCCCAGCTGGGCCTCCGCCCGCCCGATTAGGGCAAGGTCCGGGTCACGCCGCATGGAACCGGCAAAGGTCACGCGGGAGCCGAGGGCGCCGATCTGGATGGTTGCAGCGCCCTGCCTGTTCTCGGCCAGCGCACGCTGTGTCGGCAACGATGCCGCGAGCGAGTAGCCGTCATCGACGCCGATCTGGGCAAGGTCGATATCCAGCCGCCCGCGGCCGGCGAGATAACGGAAACGCCCGCGAATGGCCTCGAAGGCCAGGTCCTCGCCCTTGGGCCCGGCACGGGAAAGCGTGATGCGGGCTTCTTCCACCGCAATCCTGAAACGGCTGAATCGCGTGGATTGCCCGAAGAGCCCGATCGTCTGGTCAAGCAGCTCTGTCACGCTTCTCGGCGAGCGGAAACGGGCATCGATGGTGCCGAGATCGACGCGGATATCCGGCTTGGACAGGCTCAGCGAGGGGCCGTCGATTGACCCGTCCATCAGATCCAACAGATCGAACTGGATGATCGCCTGCGGCGCGCGCAATTCGCCATCGCCCGCCATGCGCCGCACGGTGATATCGTCATAGACGATTTTCGGCTTCGGCCACATCACGTGCCGGCGCTGGCTGAAACGCAAGGTCAGCCCGAGATCCTGCTCGTACCGCGCGAGGATCGCCTGCTCGATTGCGGTGTAATCCCGCGTCAGGATCAGGGTCGCCAGCCCGGCAACGGCCAGGATCGCGGCCACGCCAAGGCCGATGGCCGTGCGGCGCAGCAGGGCCTTGTACCGGACGAGGAGGGTCGAGAACCCGGGCATGCGGCGATTGGCTCCGCGACGAGCGCGGCTGAGCGCGCGAAAGTGACCCGCCTAGGGCTGGACGGGATACCCCGCAGCCACCTTCTAGCAAACCCGGAGGAGGCAGGTCAAAGGCTGAAACGCAACAGGCCGGGCACAAAGGCCCGGCCTGCCGGAAGTCGGATGAGGGATCAAAGGGCCGAGACGAAATCGGCTTCGGTCTTGGACGTAATCTCCTCGAGCGTGACACCAGGGGCGAGCTCGAGCAGGCGCATCGGCTCCCTGCCGGTCCGGTCGATCGAGAACACGCCGAGATCGGTCACGACCATGTCAACCACACCCGCGCCGGTCAGTGGCAGGGTGCAGGCCTTGAGCAGTTTCGATTCCCCCTTGGCCTCGTGCTCCATGACCACGACGACCTTCTTGACGCCGGCAACGAGATCCATCGCGCCGCCCATGCCCTTGACCATCTTGCCCGGGATCATCCAGTTCGCGAGATCGCCGTTCTGGGCCACCTGCATCGCGCCGAGGATCGACAGGTCGATATGACCGCCACGGATCATGGCGAAGCTGTCAGCCGACGAGAAATAGCTGGTCGTGGGCAGCTCCGTGACGGTCTGCTTGCCGGCATTGATGAGATCGGGGTCTTCCTCGCCCTCGTAGGGGAAGGGTCCCATCCCCATCATGCCATTCTCGCTCTGCAGCTGAACGCTCATCCCCGCGGGAATGAAGTTCGACACCAGCGTCGGGATGCCGATGCCGAGATTCACGTAAAAGCCGTCCTTGAGCTCCTTCGCGGCGCGGGCGGCCATTTCTTCACGGGACCAAGCCATGATCTGTCTCCGGGGCTCAATGCTGCGGGGCGGGGTGCGGACGGGTAGTCCGGTTCTCGATCCGCTTCGGCGCGTTCGGAACATGGACGATCCGCTTCACATAGATCCCCGGCGTATGGATATTGTCGGGGTCGATCTCGCCGGCCGGGAACAGGTGTTCGACCTCGGCAATCGTCACCGTCGCGGCCGTGGCCATCATCGGGTTGAAGTTCCGCGCCGTCTTCCGGTAGACGAGATTGCCTTCCGTATCGCCCTTCCAGGCGTGAACGAGCGCCACATCGGCCCAGAGGCCGGTTTCCATCACGTATTTCCGGCCCTTGAAATGCGGGTCATTCGGAAATTCGCGGATTTCCTTGCCTTCGGAAACAAGCGTGCCCACGCCCGTCGCCGTGAAGAAGGCCGGGATGCCGGCACCACCCGCGCGGATGCGCTCGGCCAAAGTGCCCTGCGGGTTGAATTCGAGTTCCAGCTCGCCGGAGAGATATTGCTGCGCGAACAGCTTGTTCTCGCCCACATAGGAGCTGATCATCTTTTTGATCTGCCGTGTTTCGAGCAGCTTGCCGAGATGGATCCCGTCCACGCCGGCATTGTTCGAGATCACGGTGAGATCCTTCACGCCCGCCTCGCGGATCGCCTCGACCAGCGTCTCGGCAACGCCGCAGAGGCCGAAGCCACCCGCCATGATGGTCATTCCGTCCTTCAGGACACCCGCCAATGCGGCCTTGGCATCCGTGTAAACCTTGCTCATCCAGCCACTCCTCCCGAATGGAGGGCAGGGTATGCCCCCGCCTTCGAAACCTGTTGACGGCGAAGTCATAGAGAAGAGCCGCTGCGTTGCAAAGCGCGTGTTGCGCCTTCCCGCGTTTGTTCGGAGACCGGAAACCCGCTCAACCCTTGCGGATGAGGATCAGCGCCGCGAGTCCGCTCAGGGCGAGGATCGCCAGCGATTCCAGTGCGGCATGCTCGAACACCCCGGCGCTCGCCTGGGCATAGGCGCGCGTGGCGAGGGTCTCGAAATTCAGCGGTCTCATCAGCAGCGTCGCCGGCAGTTCCTTCACCGTGTCGATGAAGACCAGCATGGCGGCAATCAGCAGTCCCGGCGCCATGGCCGGCACATGGACGCGCCACGCCAGCCGGAAGTCACTCATGCCATGAATACGGGCCACCCAGTCAATCGAGCGCGGCAGCCGGTCGAGCGCGAGCATCGACTGGGTGACGCCGATGCCGAGAAAGCGGACCATGAGAGCAAAGGTAATGCCCGCCAGCGTGCCCGAAACCGCCAGGGAGAGGCCGGCAGCACCCGCCAGCCCGTCCGCCCAGCGCATGACCGGGAAGATGGACAGGACGAGAACAGTGCCAGGCACGGCATATCCGAGGGTCGAGAGGCGGCCGGCATTGCGCAGCTTCGGCACGATCCGGATGCCGATGGTCACGAGGGCACCCGCCACCACAACAGCACCGGCCACCGCGACACCCAGCACGAGGCTGGACAAGACGGCATGCATCAGCTCCGCATCCGCGCGTTGCTGAGCCGCATATTGGATAGCCCGCCAGATCAGGAACCCGGTCGGCAGCAGGAAACCGAGCAGGACCGGAAGGCCTGCAGCGAAGGCCGCGAGAATCCCCGGTACCTTCCGGAGCGGAATGCGGGACGGGCGGGCGCCGCCCCGTGAGGCAACCGGCTGCCGGCGTCCATCCTGTTTCCGCGTCAGGAACAGCAGGAAACCGACCATGACCAGCAGCAGTGCGGCCAGCCGGACGGCACCGGGCAGGTCGCTGCGGTTGAGCCAGTAATCCCGGATGGCCACCGAAAAGCTGGAGACCCCGAGGAATTCGGTCGCGCCGATATCGTTCAGCGTTTCCAGGCTGACCAGCACCAGCCCCGTCACGAGCGCGGGAATGGCGATCGGGAGGCCGACGCGGAAAAACAGGCGTGGGCCGTGGGCACCGAGAAGGCGTGCGGCATCGATCACGCTGCGCCCGGACCGGGTGAAGATGATCCGGCAACCGAGATAGACATACGGTGACAGCACGAGGCCAAGCACGAAGATGGCGCCGCCGAGGGTGCGGATGTCGGGGAAGGCGTAGTCCGCAGCCGAGCGCGCGCCCGTCACTGCGCGATAGGCGGTCTGGACCGGGCCGAAAAAATCGAGCAGGTCTACCGCGACATAGGCGGCGAGATAGGTCGGGAAGGCAAGGGGCAGGGCCAGCCCGATTTCCAGCCAGCGCCGCAAGGGAAACTCGTAGATCGAGACCAGCCAGGCCGAGATCAGCCCGATCGAACCCGCAACCAGACCAACGCCCAGCAGGAGCTGGCCCATCTCCTTCACGGTGTGCCATTGCGTTGGCGAGAGCCCGGTGGCCGTCAGGGCCGCGCCGGTCATCAGGCTGGAAAAGCCCAGTCCCGGCAAGCCGACCAGAACGGCAAGCAGCCCGATGACCATGGCCATGGGCTGCCAACGCAGACGAGGCCGGGCAGGGCCGGCCTCATGGGGAAGAAGGGTTGATGGCGCCGTGCTCATCCGCAGGGGAGGGACCGGTCAGCTCTGCGGGCCGAGATCATATCCGACCTTCTCGACCAGTTCCGAGGCGGCCTTGCGGTTCTTGGCGACATCATCGAGCGAGACCGAGTCGACCCGCGGCTTTCCGAACCCGGCAATGAAGGGCTCGACGGAGACGCCTTCCACGACCGGATATTCGAAATTGTTGGCTGCATAGAGTTCCTGCGCCGCCGGGCTGACCAGCCATTCGGCCAGCCGGATTGCCTCGGCCTTGTTCTTGGCATGCTTGGTCAGCACGAGGCCAGACATGTTCATATGCGTGCCGCCATTCTGGAAGCTTGGCATGACAACGCGGATGGCATCGACCCAGGCCTTCTGGTTCGGATCCTTATTCATCAGGCCCACGTAATACATATTCGCGACACCGACATCGCAGATGCCGGCTGCAATGTCCTTGGCCACATCGCGATCACCGCCGGATGGCTTCTTGGCGAGATTGGCCCGGACGCCTTTCAGCCAGGCTTCGGCCTTTTCAGGGCCCATATGGGCAATTGCCGCCGAGATCAGGCCGGTATTGTAGGCATGCGTGCCCGGCCGGGTGCAGACCTTGCCCTTGAAGCGCGGATTGGCCAGATCCTCATAGGTCAGGGCCGGATCCTTCACCCGGTCCTTCGAGGCATAGATCACCCGGGCACGCGCCGACACGGCCACCCAGGAGCCATCGGCAGCGCGGAGCGTCTTAGGCACCGCCTTTTCGAGGGCGGGCGTCACGATCGGTTGGGTGATGCCCAAAGCAACGGCCTGTGTCAGCGTCGAAACATCGACGGAAAGCAGAAGATCCGCCGGGCTGCGCTCGCCTTCCGACTGGATGCGCTCGGCCAGCCCCGAACCGGCGAACACGAGATTGACCTTGACGCCGGTTTCCGCGGTGAACTTGTCGAGGATCGGCTTGATGAGCCCTGGCTCGCGATGCGTGTAGAGGTTCACTTCCTGCGCAGCGGCAACGAGGCCGGAAGCAAGCAGGGTTGCACCGGCGAGCAGGGTCAGGCGAAGGGACTGCGTCATCGTTCTCTCCATGTCGTCGGGGTCAAGGCCCGCCGAAGGGTTCAAGAGGATGAGCGTGTCTAGGGCGCCGTTTAGTGGCCCGTCAACAAAAATCCGTGTAAAAACATGAGTTTAGAAGAAGTCTAAACTGGAGGAGTTCCAAGGGTTTGGTCCTTCCCGTTGAATCCGCCCGGCTTTCCGATTCAGTTCAGGACAACCAGCCCCGGCGTTCTGCGAACCACCGGAAGGATGGCGCGCCCTTCGGCGGCACGGGCCTGCAATTCGACGAACCCTTTCGGATGGCCGACAGGTGAGGGATTCGGCACATCATCCTGCACTTTCCGGTCCGCCTTCTGGAGATCGGCGATGACACGCGCCCGGACGGAAGACGGCGCCATGGGCGAGAAAGCCCCGCGCACGGAGGCAACCTCCATGGCCCGGATGATCGTGATTTCACGCGGCGACGAAAGCCGCTTGACCGCCTCGTTGAAATTCCGCGGCTGGTAGGGGAACCGGCTGGCCCCGTCGAAATGCTGGGCGCCGGAGCTGGTCATGATGACATCACCCGGCTTCAGGGTGAGGTCTCGATAGAAGGCATTGGCGGATTGTGAGCTTCCCACAGGCCGGCAGGAACAGGCCTGGCTGACCTGCTGCTGATAGCGGAAGGCGGTCGGCAGGCGGGTATAGGCCGCGCCACCGCGCGAAAGCGCGGAGAGGTCGCGGGCACCGGCCGGCAACGTGAACAGGGCCGTTTCCGCCCCGGGGCAGGCGGAGCGGCAAGCGACCTCCTGCACCTGCTGTCCAACGCCGCTCTGGCCGACAGGGAAGGCGAATCCGTCGCACAGGCGCACGCAGTAATTGGTCGGCATCGGCATGCCCTGGCCCAGCCCGCGTGTCTGGAGCTTGATCCGGGGCCGCGGCGTGGCGACAGGCGCCTCGCTCGCCTTTGGCGGCCAGAGCGGATTGACGGCCGGAACCGGCTCGGAAATCACGGGGTTGCGGGGCAGGGCCGGGGCTGGAAGCGCAACTGTCGGCCGGGCAGCCACCTGGACGGCCGGTGACACCGCACGGTTTACCGTCGCGGCGCGCGGCTCGACCGGAGCCGGAACAGGCTGGCGGGTAGCGACCTGCAGGACCTCGAGCTTCTGCATTTCGCTGGCGCGGCTGACATCGACCAGCGCACGTTCCGGGCGGACCAGCAACGGCTCAACGGCCGCGCGCACGGGACGGTTGATCTCGCCGACCATTCGATGCAACCGCGGGTTGTCAGAAGCCTTGACGAGAAGCGTCCCGGTCCCGACCGCGACAACAACACCGGAGGCCAGAACAGCCGCCTTGCGTGTCGTCCAAAGCGTGTGATTCGAACCGGATGGGGGAAACAGAATCATGACGCAACGCAACTCCCTCGACGCATACCCGCCGGCCCGGTTTGGATAACGTCCCGTTATCCAAGCCCGTCCCTGTCCCGGAATTCAAGGAAAAAGTGTTTCATTTCGAAACAGTTTTGCCATTCCCGGGACAACCGGCGCTCGTTTGGAGAAGGCTGCGCAAACCCCTTGCCAAAGGGGCAGCTTCGAGAGTAGAAGGCGCTCTCTCGCGGGCGCCTGCGCCCGCCCTTCCGTGGCAATGCGTCAGAGCGCCATGGCGGTGGGGGATAGTTTAACGGTAGAACAGCGGACTCTGACTCCGTTAGTCTTGGTTCGAATCCAGGTCCCCCAGCCAAATCCGATCAAAAACTGCGGTTCATTAGTCTCAGAACACCGCGTGTTCCCCCCGGTCGATCGTTTCCTCGCCGCGCACCAGCCGACCAAAGAATGCCGCCAGCGTGTCCGCGCCGGTTTCCGGCGTCGCATCCGCGTTATAGCGGCCGATGGCCGGGTCCAGCACCAGCATGGACTCGGTGGCGTAATAGCGCCCGATCCGGGCAAGTTCCGCCTTGGCGGCGAGGCGCGGGCTGAACCGTCCGCCCAGCGAAAGCCCGCCGATGATGGCGTCCAGCAACGCGACGGGCACCGAACGGAAGCGCGGTTCGCGGCCCATCGCGGCAAACAGCAATTCCCCCTGCTGCCGGGGTGTCAGGGCCGGGCCCGGCCCGCCGATCGGCAGAATGCGGTTCCAGCGCGCCTCCTCGTCAAGGCAATCCGCCAGATAGGCAGCCAGATCCGCGTCGCTGATCGGCTTGCAGGCCGTCAACGCACCATTCCCGAAGACCAGGAAGGGCTTGCCTCCGCGCAACCGGTCGAGCTGACCCGACAGCGATTTGAAATAGGCGGTTGGCCGCACAATCGAATGGAGCAGGCCGGATTCCCGGAGCACGGCCTCGAAAGCGAGTTTCGCCTGCTGGAAGGCGAGACGCGGCTTCTGCACGCAGATCGCCGAAAGCAGCACGACCTGCCGAACCCCCGCCGCCTGTGCAACCGCAAGCGCATCACAATGGGCCTTGTGATCGATGGCCCAGGCATCGGCAGGCGCGCCACTGCGCGAGGCGAGGCATGAAACCAGTGCGTCGAAACGCTCACCCTGCAGGCCGTCGCCCTGCAACGAGGCGGCATCGGTCACATCCGCCTGACGGAGGAGGATCCGCCCGGGCAGGGTCAGGCTTTTCGGCCAGAGTGTGGAAACCGTGGCCGGCTGCTGCCGCACGATCGCGATGACCTCATGCCCGCGTGCGGCGAGCGCCTCGACGGTGGCCCGGCCGATCGTGCCGGTTGCCCCGAGCATGAGCACACGGCGGGGCGAGGGCGAGGGCGCCGGCCAGGTTCCGGCAAGGGCCATGACAGCTCCGCGTCAAACGAAAGGGCCGGGACAATCCCAGCCCTTGTTGGCGAAGTCTAGCAGTTTACCGTTGATCATCCATAGAGTTTGCCGGGAAGCCACAGCGCGATCCCGGGGAACAGATAGACCAGCACCATGGCCACCAGCACGATCCAGAGGAAGGGCATGACGCCCGAGAAGATCTGGTTGATCGTGACATGCTTCGGCGCCACGCCCTTCAGGTAGAACGGCGCCATGGCAACGGGCGGCGACAGGAACGACGTCTGGATGTTCAGCGCGATCAGGATGCCGAAGAACACCGGGTCGATCCCGAATTGCTGAAGCAGCGGCAGGAAGATCGGCACAAAGATCACGATGATTTCGGTCCATTCGAGCGGCCAGCCGAGCACGAAGATGATCAGCTGCGTGATGATCAGGAAGACGGTCGGGCTCGGATTGAGCCAGGCCATGAAGGTCTTGATCGGCTCATGCCCGCCGAGATACCCGAAGATCGACGAGAAGATAAAGGACCCGACGAACAGCCAGCAGACCATGGCGGAGGTCCGGGCGGTGAGATAGACCGAATCCCGAACCTTCACATAGTCGAGCGAGCGGTAGAGCGTCGCCAGGACGAGCGCGCCGATCGAGCCGATACCTGCCGCTTCCGTCGGCGTGGCAAGGCCGAAGAAGATCGCTCCGAGTACTGAGAGGATCAGCAGCGTCAGCGGGAAGAAGCTCAGCGCCAGTTCCTTGAGGATAAAGAGAACCGGAACGTTCCGCTCTTCCGGGGGCAGTTTCGGCGCCAGAGACGGGTTGAGCATGCAGCGCACCAGCACGTAGAGCATGTAGAGCGAGGCCAGCATCAGGCCCGGAAAAAGGGCGGCGGCATAAAGCTTGGGCACGGAAACGCCCGCCGTCGCCCCGTAGAGGATCAGCATCACCGAAGGCGGGATGAGGATGCCGAGGCACCCGCCCGCACAGACGACGCCGGCCGAGAGCCGGACGTCATACCCGGCGCGGAGCATGGCCGGGAAGGCGAGCAACCCCATCAGGGTCACCACTGCGCCGACAATGCCGGTCGCGGTCGCGAAGATCGCGCAGGTTGCCAGGGTGGCGATGGCCAGCGAACCCGGCAGGAAGCCCAGCGCAAGCTGCAGCGAGCGGAACAGCCGGTCGAGGATATTGGCCCGCTCGATGATGTAGCCCATGAAGACGAAAAGCGGGATCGAGACGAGCACGTCATTCGCCATGACCGAATAGGCGCGCTGCACAACGAGGGCAAACACGGTGTCGCCCATGGCGATGTAGCCGAAGAACACGCCGAGGGCCATGAGGGTGAAGGCGATCGGAAAGCCCAGCATGATGAAGCCGATGAAGAGCACCAGCATCAGCACGCCGAGTTCAGGATTGGTCAGGCCGAACATCACGCATTCCCCTTGGCGGCAGCTTCAGCCTGTTCGAGGATCAGTTTCTCCGTTTCCTCGACATCCGAGAGGCGCTGCGGCCATTCCCCGGTCCGGAGGCACACGATGCACCGCGTGACCTCTGCGATGCCCTGGAGGACCATGAGCCCTCCGACGATCGGGATCAGCGCCTTGAATGGATAAAGCGGCGGCCCGTTCGGCGAATTGGAGGAATGCTCCTTTATGATCCAGGAGAAGGACGCAAACGTGAAGCCGGCATAGCAAAGCGCGAGAATGCCCGGAAAGAAGAACAGGATGTAAAGGACGAGGTCGAGAACGGCCTGCCGCTTTACCGGCCACTGGCGGTAAAGGAAATCGCCCCGGACATGGCCGTTTCTCGCCAGTGCATAGGGGCCGGCCAGCATGAACAGCGTGCCATAGAGGATATAGCTTGCGTCGAAAGCCCATTCCGTCGGCGCGCGCATCACATAGCGGGCAAAGACCTCGTAACCCATCGCGAAGGTGAGGATCAGGATCGCCCAGGCCCCCACCTTGCCGACTGCCGTCGACAACCGGTCAACCGCGTGAAGCATGGTATCGAGGGTGAGGTTCCGTCTGTTGAGGAACACGATCACGGCGAGATAGAGCACCACGGCGCCGATCAGCGCCAGCAGGATGCCCAGCAATTCCTTTGAAACCAACGTCAGCCCCCCTGATTCCGTAGGTTTTCGTCAAAAAGAGACCCGGCAGGCAAGCCCGCCGGGTACAGGATCGAATGAAGACGATCAACCCTTGTTGAAATGGGCAGCAGCCATCGCGCGCGGCGGCGTGTTGGTCCGCTCATAGGCCAGCGTCCGCTTGGTCCATGCTTTCTGGCTGTCCACGACCTTCTTGAAGAAGGCATTTTCGGCCGAAAGCTTGTCGATGACCTTGGTCCAGGCATCGAGCTGCGCCTGCAGCACGACATCCGGCGTCTCGATGATGTTCACGCCCTTCGCCTTGAGCGCTTCCATGTCCTTGGAATAGCGGTCGAGCGCCTTCCAGAGCATATCCGACGAGGCCGATTCCGCCGCATAGCGGACGATCGACTTCAGTTCCGCCGGCAGCGCCTCGAACTTCGCCTTGTTGAAGATGACTTCGAAGGCTTCCGCGTCCTGGTGGAAGGAGCGCATCATGTAGACCTTGGAGACATCCTGGAAGCCGAGCAGCGAATCCGAGGACGGGTTGTTGAACTCCGCCCCGTCGATGACGCCGCGCTCGAGGGCCGGAACGATTTCACCACCGGCAAGGATCGTCACGGCAGCGCCCATTTCGCGCATCAGGTCAGCAGCAAGGCCGACCGTGCGGTATTTCAGGCCCTTGAAGTCATCGGCGGTCTTGATTTCCTTCTTGAACCAGCCGAGCGGCTGGCAGGGCATCGGACCGGTCAGGAAACCGACAAGGTTGAGCTTCAGGATGCCGCCCACCAGTTCGTTGTAGAGCTCATAGCCACCGCCATATTTCATCCAGCCGAGGAAGCTGTTGGCATCCCAGCCGAGCGCCGGCGGCGTGCCGAAGAGCGAGAAGGCCTTGTTCTTGCCGTACCAATAGGCGCAGACACCGTGGCCGCCATCGAGAATGCCGGCATTGACGGCATCCTGCAGCTGGAAGGCCGGGACGACGGTGCCCGCCGCGAGGACTTCGAGCTTCAGGCGATTGCCAGCCATCTCGTTGACGCGGTTCGCGAAATCCTGCGCGAACTCGTGGAAGATATCCTTGGTCGGCCAGGTCGACTGGAACTTCCAGTTCACGGTCTGCGCACGGCTGACCTGCGGCATCGCTACGGTCGCGGCGCCACCGGCCGCGAGCCCCGCCACGAATCGGCGACGGCTGGTTGATTTGGTCTTGGTCACGTCGGTCATGTTCCTCTCCTCAAGCTCGGCGTTTTGACGCCGTATTTGTGCTTGAAGACAGGATAAGGCGCGCCCGGCAAGGATCAAGGCCTCCCGGGGCACGATAATCTGAATAATGAATTTTGTTCGGTTGGCGAGCGTGGCAGGCACGGGCGCCGCGACCGGTCGGGAACGTCAGAACGCGACCTTGTCTGCCCCCTTCAGATTGAGGATCTGCCGCGCATCCGCCGGGCTGGCCACTTCGAGGCCGAGCCCTTCGATGATCTGCCGCGCAGCACGCACCTGCTGGGCATTGGATTCCGCCAGCCGGCCCGGGCCAATCCAGAGGGAGTCCTCGAGGCCGACACGCAGGTTGCCACCCATCGAGACTGCCATGGCGGCAATAGCCAGCTGGTTGCGACCAGCACCGAGCACCGACCAGTGGTAGTCATCGCCGAACAGGCGATCGGCCGTGCGCTTCATATGGGCCACATCCTCCGGGTGCCCGCCGATCCCGCCGAGAATGCCGAACACGGATTGGACGAAGAACGGCGGCTTGACGAGCCCGCGATCCACGAAATGCGCAAGCGTGTAGAGATGGCCGATATCATAGCACTCGATCTCGAACCGCGTGCCATTCTCGGCGCAGGTCGTCAGGATGTTCTCGATATCCTGGAACGTGTTCTTGAAGATGCGGTCCTTCGAGCCCTCGAGATAGGGCCGCTCCCAGTCATGCTGGAATTCCTTGAACCGGCCGAGCATCGGATAGAGCCCGAAATTCATCGAGCCCATATTGAGCGAAGCCACTTCCGGCTTGAACACCGCGCAGGGCCGCAGCCGCTCCTCGACCAGCATGGTAGGGGCCCCGCCGGTCGTGATGTTGATCACGCAATCCGAGCGCTGCTTGATGATCGGCAGGAACCTGGCGAAGGCCTCGGGGGACTGGTCGGGCTTGCCGGTCACGGGGTCGCGCGCATGCACATGGACAAGCGCCGCGCCTGCCTCGGCCGCACCGATTGCCGCCTCGATGATCTCCTCCGGCGTCACCGGCAGATAGGGGGACATCGACGGCGTATGGATGGCACCGGTCACGGCACAGGTGATGAGGACCTTGCGGTTCTTGCTCATGATCAGGCTCCCGAGGGTTTGCGCTTGGCGTTCCGTTTATGCGCCTTGAGCGCGGCCAGCCTTGTATCGCGCCAATCCGATACGCGCTTGACCACTTCCGGCGAGGGCATGTCGCCCCATTCCGCGAGAATCCGGCCGACATTGGCTTCGCCGAACGGATCGCCGCCCTGGCATTCCTCTGAAATCTGGGTGAGGGACGGGCCATAGCGGCGGCAATAATCCCCGATCCCGCCGGGGGCGTTGAGCTCGATCGTCTCGAATGGGCCCATGAAGGACCATCGGAGGCCGAGCCCGTCCTTGATCGTCTTGTCGAGATCCTGCGGGGAGCAGATGCCGGATCCGACAATGCGGAACGCCTCGGCCAGCAGCACAGCCTGCAGCCGGTTCAGCACGAAGCCCGGATGCTCCTTGCGCAGGATGATCGGCACCTGTTTCGCCTTTTCGTAGATCCGCTTCGCCCGCGCCACCACGGCCGCGGATGTCCACGGCGCCGGGGCCAGCTCGACAATCGGGACAAGATGCGGCGGGTTGACGGGATGCGCGACGAGGCAGCGATGCCGGCCCTTCAGCCCCTCCGCAAAACGCGAGGCAATGATGAAGCTGGTGGAGGAAGCAAGGATGCAGCTTTTCGGCGCCAGCCGGTCCATTTCGGCAAAGAGTGCCTGCTTGGCCTCGACGGTTTCCGGCCCGTTCTCCTGCGCCAGGGCCGCGCCCTTCAGCGCATCGGCAAGGTCCTTCGCCACGCGGATCCGGGCAAGCGCGGCTTTCGGATCCTCCACCAGGCCGAACCCGGCCAGTTCCCGCAGGTTCCGGCCGATATGCGCCCGCGCCTTCGCGGCGACGCCGGGCACGACATCATACAGCGCGACCTCGAAGCCATTTCCGGCAAAAACGGTGGCCCAGGCCCTTCCGATCAGACCCGAACCGATAATCGCAATCGTGTCTGTCACAGCCAAAGCACCTTTCTGCGCAAATCGAGATCATCCAGCAGGACCTTGCACGGCCCGGTATGCGTCACGGCGCCGCGTTCCAGCACGACTGCCCGGTCGGCAAGGGCCAGAGCGAGATCGAGATGATGGTCTACGATAATGATCGCGATTTCGTGCCGCAGCTTGTCGAAGGCCTCGAACAACTCCTCCACGATCGCCGGGGCCAGCCCCTCGAAGGGCTCGTCGAGCAGCAGGATCCGCGTATCGCCGGTCAGCGCACGCGCAACCGCCACCATCTGCTGCTCGCCGCCGGAGAGATAATCGGCCGGCGAGAGCCAGCGCTCGCGGATCCGCGGGAAGAAGGTGAAGACCTTGTCCTCGTCCCAGAAGGTGCCGGCGCCGTTGCGCCGCTTGAGGCGGCCGAGCTCCATGTTTTCCTTGACGCTCATGCCCGCGAAAAGTCCACGGCCTTGGGGCACGTAGGAAACACCCTGCCGGGTGATCTGCGCCGAGCTGAGGCCATCGAGGCGCGTTCCGTCGAGCCGGATGGAGCCCGAGGCCGGCGGTGCGATTCCCACCAGCGTCTTGAGCAAGGTGGATTTGCCGGCGCCATTCCGGCCCAGCAGCGCGACGATCTCGTTCCGGTGAACGTCGAGCCCCACATCACGCAGGATATGGCTCTTGCCGTAGAAGGTGTTGACACCCTCCAGCGTAAGCAGGGTCTCCTCGCGGGCGGCACTGGCCCGCGGCTTGGCGGCGAGGGCATGGCTGCCCGAACCGATATAGACCTCCTGCACGCGCGGCGAATTGCGCGCCGTCTCGACCGAGCCGTCGACGAGCACGGTCCCCTCGTTCATCACGGTGACATGATCCGCGATCTGGAAGACGCGGTCGATATCATGCTCGACCAGCAACACCGGCAGGTCGGTGGAGATCGACTTGATCAGATGCCCGACACGCTCGCGTTCGGCAGCCGCAAGCCCGGCAAGCGGCTCGTCGAGCAGGAGGATGCGCGGCTTGGTGGCAAGGGCGAGCGACATGTCGAGCAGCCGCTGCCCGCCATAGCTCAGCGAGCCGGCTTCTGCCTGTTCAACGCCGGCAAGCCCCATCGTCCGCAGCACGCCAAGGCATTCGGTGTTGACACTCTGGAGAGCCTTCGCGGGCCGCCACGGGTCGAAAGCCTGCGCTGACCGGGCCTGGCAGGCCAGCCGGACATTTTCCTCCACAGTAAGACCGGGGAAGAGATTGGTGATCTGGAAGGAACGTCCGATCCCGGCCCGTGTCAGGGCTTCCGGCGAGAGGCCGGAAACCACCCGGCCGGCAAGACGCACCTCGCCCTCATGCAGCGGGAACAGGCCCGAGATGAGGTTGAAGGCCGTCGTCTTGCCAGCGCCATTCGGACCGATCAGCGCGTGCAGGCTGCGGTCCTGCACATTGAAGCTGACACCCTGCACCGCCTTGATGCCCCCGAAATGCCGCACCATGTCCCTGGCCTGCAACACCGGGCCATCGCCGAGCAGGGAATCCGGCTTGAGGAAATTCGGCAGGGTAACCGCGCCTGCCTGCCGCGCCGCCATGGCTGCATCCTGCACGACGACCTTGCGGAAGGGGCGGAGCAGCCGCTCCGCCATCCCGACAAGACCGGTCGGTGAGAACAGGATGAAGGCGACGAACAACAGACCGAACCAGAGCAGCCAGTTCTCGGTCAGGCTCGAGAGGTAGTCCCGGAAAATCACGAAGAACAGCGCGCCAAGCGCCGGACCGAGGAACGAGCGCATGCCGCCAATCACCACCATGGCGAGCAATTCGCCTGAAAAAGCGACCGAGATCGGCTCGGCCGAGGTCATCCGGTTGTTGAACAGCAGCAACGTGCCCGCAAGCCCTGTCAGGCTGGCCGAGACCACGAAAGCCAGCAGCTTGTAGCGGTCGACAGCATAACCGATGAAGCGGGCGCGTTGCTCGTTCTCGCGGATGGCCACCAGCGTCGTCCCGACGGGCGACCGGTGGAAGCGCCAGAGGATATAGACAACGATCATCCCGATCGTTGCGACCAGCGTGTAGAAGTTCTGGGCCTGCTCGAAGTCGATCCCGCCGAACAGGGGCCGCTTGATGCCGCCCAGACCGTCCTCGCCGCCGGTGACGGCGGTCCAGCGGAAGGCGATCGAATAGAGCATCGCGGCCAGCGCCAGCGTCAGAAGCGAGAAATAGACACCACGCCGCCGGAGGATCAGCGCACCGAAGACCGTGGCGACTACAGCGACCAGCGCCACCGCCCCGAGGATGGGCAGCAGGAATTGCCCGGGCAGCACCTCGCGCTGAAGAAGGCCGGCAGCATAGGCGGCCAGCCCGAACCAGGCGCCATGGCCGAAAGAGACAAGCCCCGTCGTGCCGACAAGGATGTTCAGCGCCATGCAGGCCATCGCAAAGACGACGACCTCGGTGGCAGAGGTGGTCCCGAGCCCGATCGCCCGCATGAAGAAAGGCAGGATCAGCAGCAGAATGGCGGCGATGACGAGGGGGATGCGCTCACGCAGGAAGGCAGGCATCGGGCGGCCTCACTCGAAACGCTGGATGCGCTCGCCGAACAGGCCGCGCGGTCGGAAGAGAAGGACAAGCAGCATCATCAGGTAGATGACGGCGGTGGCGAATTGCGGATAACCCAGCCCGATCGTGGCGCCCTTGACGACGCCGACCAGAAGGGCCGCCGCCACGACGCCCCAGAACGAGCCGAGACCCCCGATCACCACAACGACGAAGGCCGGGGTGATGATTTCCTGCCCCATGGCCGGATGGATCGAGTAGATCGGCGCCAGCAGCACGCCGGCGAGGCCGGCAAGGCCGATGCCGATAGCCGCCACGGCCATCATGTAGGGCGGCAGCGCGATCCCCAGCGCGCCGACCATGTCCGGATTCTGCACGCCCGCCCGGACAACCCGCCCGAATGCCGTGCGGTTGAGCAGGATCCAGAGTGCCAGCACGCAGGTCGCCGCGATCAGGATCAGGGTGCCGCGATAACGTGAATAGATGAAATCCCCGAGGAAGATCTGCCCGCGCAGCCATCCCGGGATCGAATAGGAGAGGGGCGGCGCGCCGAAGATCATCCGGAGAAGCTGCTCGGCCACCATGGCGAGGCCGAAGGTCAGCAGCAGCGAAAGGATCGGATCGGACCTGTAGAAGCGCTGGAACAGCAATCGTTCCACCAGCACGCCCAGAATGGCCACGAGGCCCGGCACCACGAACATCGCGCCGCCGAAGCCGATATAGGGCCCGAGCAGCACCGTCAGATAGGCACCGATTGCATAGAAGGCGCCATGCGCCAGATTGACGATCCCGCCGAGCGAGAAGATCAGCGACAGGCCAAGCGCGATCAGAAGGTAGTAGACGCCGTCGAGCAGGCCATTGGCGATCTGCTGGAGAAAAAGCGTGGACACAGGCAGGCTCCGCGGAGGCGAGGCGGGACGTCATCCCCGGCCGGGCCGCTTCCCGCCGGGGGAGAGCATTCCGGAAGAGGAACCGGCGGAACCCGACCGCCGGGGATGACTTTGATCGAGTGGCGATCCGGCCTCAGGCCATCTTGCACTCGTTTTCTTCCGCCGTCGTGGCAATGATCTCGAGGCTTTCATTGGCCGGCGGCACAGCCGGCGATGAGATGAAGATATCCCACTGGTTCTTCGCCGAAGCCCCGACCGCCTGCACAGTGTACATTTCGTGCATCATCTGGTGGTCGGACTTGCGGAAATAGCCCTCGCGGGTCTTCATCACGTCAAATGTGGCACCCTTTTCCCAATGCTCGATGATTTTCATCGAATCCGACGATTTGATCTCGTTCATGGTCTGCGCGAAGATCTTCACGGCAAGGTAATCGCCCCAGGCCTGGTTTTCCGGCGGCTTCTTGTACTTGGCGGTAAAGGCCTGGACGAACTTCTTGCTGTTCGGCGTATCGATCAGATGATGCCAGACCACCGGCCATGTGCCGCCGAAATTGTCCTTGCCGGCTGCCCAGGCGAGAGCCGTGTCGAAGCCGAACCCGGCGACCGGGAAGGTCAGGCCGAATTCCGAGTACTGCTTCAGGAAGTTGGTGATCTGGTTGCCGGCGAGGTTGGAGATCACGAGATCCGGCTTGGCATTGCGGATCTCGATCAGCAGGGCCGAGAAGTCCGTCAGGTCGGTCGGGACCAGCTTGTCGGCGGCGAATTGTCCGCCATTGGCTTCCATGAAGCGCTTGGCCACCTTGAGCAGGTCATGGCCGAAGGCATAGTCGGCAGTCAGCGAGAACCACTTCTTGCCCTTGACCAGCCCCTGCTGCATGAGCGACCGCCCACAGGTTTTCACATACATCGAGTTCTGGCTCTCGACGTGGAACATGAATTTGTTGCAATTCGCGCCGCGTAGGGCATCCGAATTGCCCCCGGTATTGACATAGAGCGTCTTCGTGCGGGCTGCGACCTGCGCGATGGTCAGGCAGGAGGCCGAGGAAATCTCGCCGATGATACAGGCAACCTTGTCCCGCTCGATCATGCGCTCGGCCTTGGTCGAGGCCGTCTGCGGATTGACGGAATCTTCCTTGAGGATCTCGAGCTTGCGTCCCATCACGCCGCCAGCCGCATTGATCTCCTCGACGGCGAGGTCTGCCGCCATCACCGCGAACTCGCCGAGCGGGCCGAGAAAGCCCGTGCGAGGGGTGAGATGGCCGAACCGCAGCACATCGGACTGGGCCCGGGAGATGGCCGGCATGCCGATCCCACCCAGCAGGGCGGAGGCACCGGCGGCCTTGATCAGGCTGCGACGGGACGGACGAATGAATGCGCTCATGACATGTCTCCGTTTGACGTTTCTCTTCCCCGCGGTTGGCCCATTTTTTTGTCGAAGGCCTTGCCGCAATCTGTGATCACAGTTAGCTTCCTCTAATCGACTGGCTTTGTCCAGAGACTGGCGCACAAAAATGTTGGAACGCATTCCCGCCTATACCGACGCGATGCTCGACGAGGCCGGCACCCTGTCCGACCGCGTCTACCGGCATCTGGCCGACCGCCTGATCGCCGGGCGTTTCGCACCGGGGGACAAGCTTTCCCTGCGCGCCGTGTCGGAAGCCCTCGGTCTTTCCATCATGCCGGTCCGGGAAGCCGTCTCACGCCTTGCAGCGGAGGGGGCTCTCGAGGTCGCGCCGAAAAAGGCCGTGACTGTGCCGCTGATGCGGGCGGCGCAGTTCCGCGACATCACGCAGGTCCGGGTCGAGATCGAGGGGTTTGCCGCTGCGCTCGCCTGCAAGGCCAACTCGCCGGAAAGCCTTGCCAGGATCGAGGCCCGCGAGCGCGAGTTCCGCGAGCTCAGCGAACAGCCGCAGGCCGATCTCGCCCAGGCCGTTGCCGCGAACCAGGCCTTCCATTTTGCGGTCTATCGTGCGGCTGGTTCGGCCGAACTGCTGGCCATCATCGAGCGCCTCTGGCTGCGCGTCGGGCCGATCATCAATCTCGACCTGCGCGAGAATCCGGAACGCCTCCGCCTCGGCGGCGCGGTGCAGGCCCATCGCGCCTGCCTCTCGGCAATCCGCGAGAACCGGCCGGATGCCGCGCGCGAGGCCATCGCCGCCGACATAAGCGGGGCATCGGCCTTCATCCTGTCACGCCAGCGCCTGCTGGATTGAGAACCTGTCGGGAACCGGGGGAAACGTCATGGATATGCAGATCGAGGGGCTCCGGGTGCTGGTCACGGCCGGGGCGGGCGGCATCGGGCTGGAAGTCGCACGCGCCTTCGTCCGGGAAGGGGCCCGCGTCTTCGTCTGCGATGTCGATCATCAGGCCCTTGCCGCCTTGACCAAGACCGACCCGATGGTCGGTGCGACAGCCTGCGACGTGGCGGATCGGGCTCAGGTTGCGGCCTTGTTCGAGAAGGCCGTGGCCTTCCTTGGCGGGCTTGACGTACTGGTCAACAATGCCGGCATTGCCGGCCCGACGGCCCGGACCGAGGAGGTGACGCCGGAAGACTGGGACCGTTGCATCAATGTCTGCCTGACCTCGCAGTATAATTGCGCCCGGTTGGCCATTCCGCTGCTCCGCCAGAGCCGAAATGCCTCGATCATCAACCTGTCCTCGGCAGCCGGCAAGAATGGCTTCGCCATGCGCTCGCCCTATGCGGCAGCGAAATGGGGCGTGATCGGCTTCACGAAATCGCTCGCCATCGAACTGGGCGACGAGGGGATCCGCGTCAATGCCATCCTGCCCGGCCTTGTCGCCGGAGACCGGATCCGCCGTGTGCTGGAGGCCAAGGCCCAGCAATATGGCCGCAGCTTCAAGGAGGTCGAGGCTCAGGCTTTCGCCTATACCTCGATCAAGGAATACATCCTGCCGCAGCAATTGGCCGACCAGATGGTCTTCCTGGCCTCGCCGCGCGGCCGGACGATTTCCGGCCAGGCCATCTCCATCGATGGTGATACGAAAATGCTGATGTGACGCTTAGGCCGAGAGCGTCCGCCGGATAGCGTCCTTCCAGCCGGCATAGCGTGTATCGGCATCGCCGGCCGCCATTGCCGATGCGAACCGGATATCCCGTGCCCAGAGCCGCGCGAAATCCGCCGGCTCCGGCGCAAGGCCGGCACTCAACCCGGCAAGATAGGCCGCACCCAGCGCCGTGGTCTCCATGATCGTGGGCCGGTCAACCGGCGCCTGCAGGATATCGGCGAGGAATTGCATCGCATAGGATGAAGCCGTCATCCCGCCATCAACCCGCAGCACGGTTTCGAACGGGCTGCCCCAATCGCGCCGCATCGCCTCGATCAGGTCCCGGGTCTGAAAACCGACGCTCTCCAGCGCGGCCCGGCACAGTTCTTTCCGCGTGGTGCCGCGCGTCAGTCCATAGAGCGCGCCACGCGCTTCGGCATCCCAGTAGGGCGCGCCCAGCCCGACAAAGGCCGGCACAAGAAAGACATGCTGCGAAGGGTCGGCCTGTTCGGCGAGCGCTCCGGCCTCGGCCGAGGCGGCGATGATGCCCAGCCCGTCGCGCAGCCATTGAACGGCAGCGCCCGCAACGAAGATCGCGCCCTCGAGCGCGTAGGTCCGCTGGCCGCGGATCTGGTAGGCGAGGGTGGTCAGCAAACGGTTGGTCGAGAAAACCGGCTTGTCACCGGTATTCATCACTGCGAAGCAGCCGGTTCCGTAGGTCGATTTCATCATGCCCGGCTGGAAACAGGCCTGCCCGATCGTCGCCGCCTGCTGGTCGCCGGCAACGCCACGGATCGCCACCCCGCCGCCCAGCCATTCCGGCAGAGTCGTGCCGAAATCATCGGCGCTGTTGCGGACTTCCGGGAGCAACGCCATCGGAACATCGAGGCGCCGGCAGAGTTCCTCGTCCCAGCCGCCGGTCTGGATGTCGTAGAGCAGCGTGCGCGAGGCATTGGTGGCATCCGTTGCATGCACCGTGCCGCCTGTCAGCCGCCAGATCAGGAACGTATCGACCGTGCCGAAGGCCAGTTCGCCTTTCTCTGCGCGGGGCCGCGCCCCCGGCACCTTGTCGAGGATCCAGGCAATCTTTGTTCCCGAGAAATAGGGGTCGAGCAGCAGGCCCGTCTTGCGGCTGAAGAACCCTTCATGGCCTTCCTCCCGCAGCCGGGCGCAGGTTTCTGAGGTCCGCCGGTCCTGCCAGACAATGGCATTGTGGATCGGCTTGCCGGTCTTCCGGTCCCAGATCAGGGTCGTCTCGCGCTGGTTGGTGATGCCGATTGCGGCAATATCGGTTGCAGCGAGCCCGGCCTTGGCGACTGCCCCGCGCAAGGTGGCCAGGCTGGTGGCCCAGATATCCTCCGGGTCATGTTCCACCCAGCCGGAGGCCGGGTAATGCTGCGGAAACTCCTTCTGGTCCATGGCGACCAGCCGGAAATCACGCGTGAAGACCAGCGCCCGGCTCGAGGTCGTGCCCTGGTCCATTGCTATGAAATGGGTGCTCATGCCAGGCCCTCCGCTTCCAGCAAGGCCGGTAACGCGGCTGCAACCGCCCCGGCCAGCGCCTCGCCGCCATGCAGCCCGAGCTTGGTCCGGCGCCAGAGCACATCATCCGGCGTTCGCGCCCATTCCTCGCGCACAAGATAGCGCAATTCCGCCAGCCGCAGCCCATGGCCAAGATCTGCGCCGAGATCATCGAGGCTCGCCGCGGCGCCCAGCACCCGCCTGACGCGCGTGCCATAAAGCCGGATCATCCGCTCCATCTCGGCCTCCGGCATGAACGGGTACTCGGCCAGCAGCACCCGCTTCAACGCCCGCCGGTCACGGTCGGGGAAATCCCCGCCGGGCAGGACCGCACCATGGGTCCAGTCTCCGCCCATCTGCGGAAAGCCGGCGGAAATCCGGCCCATCGCTTCCTCGGCGAGGCGGCGATAGGTGGTGATCTTGCCGCCATAGACCGAAAGAAGGGCAGCCTGTCCGGCGGGCTGATCAAGATCGAGCACGTAATCCCGGGTAGCGGCCTTGGCCTCGGTCGCGCCGTCATCATAGAGCGGGCGGACGCCGGAAAACGACCAGACCACGTCATCCCCGGTCAATTGCCGGCTGAACTGCGCATTGGCCAAAGCCAACAGGTACTCGATCTCCTCCGCCGTCGCCCGGACGGCGGCAGGATCACCGGAATAATCGCGGTCGGTCGTGCCGATCAGCGTGAACTCGCCCTCATAGGGGATGGCGAAAACGATGCGTCCGTCGCTGTTCTGGAAGATGTAGCAGCGATCATGGCCATAGAGCTTGCGCACCACGATATGCGAGCCCTGGACAAGGCGCGTCTTCGCCCGGCCGCTCAGCCCCAGCGTGCCCTGCAAGACATCCGCCACCCAGGGGCCGGCGGCATTGACCAGCACTTTCGCCCGCACGCGCCGCTCGCCGCGGAAATCCTCGCTCCGGATGGTGACCACCCAGCCATCGCTCTCGCGCACGGCCGAGACGGCGCGGCTGCGCGTCTCGATCATCGCGCCACGATCGGCAGCATCGAGCGCGTTGGCGACGACAAGGCGGGAATCGTCGACGCGACAATCCGAATATTCAAATCCCTTGTGGAACAGGCCGGGCTTGAGCGGCTGTCCCGCAACATGGGTGGCAAGGTCGATCACCCGCGTCGAGGGGAGCAGCTTCCGGCCGCCGAGGTGATCGTAGAGGAACAGGCCCAGCCGCAGCAGCCAAGCCGGGCGCAGGCCCTCATGGTGTGGCAGCACGAAGCGCAGCGGCCCGATCAGGTGTGGTGCCATGGTCCAGAGGGTCTCGCGCTCGATCAAAGCCTCCCGCACAAGGCGGAACGCGTAATATTCGAGATAGCGCAAGCCACCATGGATCAGCTTGGTTGACCATGAGGATGTATGGCTCGCGAGATCGTCCTGCTCGCACAAATAAACAGCCAGCCCGCGCCCGGCCGCGTCACGCGCGAGCCCGGTGCCATTGATGCCGCCACCGATGATGGCCAGATCGACGACTCGTTCCATGCGATTTAGGTGCCTGCTCGCGCGCCGAAACGCAATCGGTCTCGAAGCGAATCCATCGCTTCACGGGGGATTTGGAAACCGCTAGCCTCTTCGAAAGTCGAGGGATTCTTCAATGGCAGGCCGTGAGGCGATCATCGTTGACTGGGGAACGACCAATTTCCGGGCCTATCGCTTCGATGCCCGGGGCGAACTGGTCGTGGAGCATCGCGCCGCAGCCGGCATCGCCTCGGTTTCGGGTGGAGGCTTCGAAGCGGTGCTGGACCGGGAAATCGGACCCTGGATCACCCCGGATACCGAATTGCTCTTCTCTGGCATGATCACCAGCCGCAATGGCTGGATTGAAACGCCCTATGCCGAAACGCCGGCAAGCCTCGAAGCGCTGGCCGAAGCCTCCATCAGCTGCCGCCACGCCGGCGGTGCATCCATGCGGTTCCTGCCCGGCGTCGCGATGCGGCAGCCGGCACCGGATGTCATGCGTGGCGAGGAAATCCAGGTCTTCGGAGCCTGCGCGCCGGAGGAGGAAGTGATTGTGGTCCTGCCGGGAACGCATTCGAAATGGGTCCGGCATCGCGAAGGGCGGATCGAGGCTTTCCACACCTTTATGACCGGCGAGGTCTTTGCCGCACTGAAGGATCACACGATCCTTGGCCGTCTGCTGCCGGAAGGCGCGAAAGGCACGCAGGATGCCTTTGCTGCCGGCGTGCGGCATATGCGGGCCCATGCCGGAGCAGGGCTGCTCCATGCCGCCTTCTCAGCGCGAAGCAAGGTTCTGCTCAACGAGTTGGCCCCGTCCGACATCGGCGAATACCTCTCCGGCATCGTGATCGGCGCTGAGATTGCTGGCGGGCTGGCACTTGGCTGGGCGGCCGCCACCATCCGGCTGGTCGGCGAACCGGCGCTGACAGCCCGCTATGCGGAAGCATTCCGGATCTTCGGCATCGCTTCGGAGATCGCCCCCGCTGATACGACCATCCGGGGGTTCCGCCGCCTTGCTGCCCTGAAGGAGACCCGCGCATGACGGCGGAAGCCCTCGAAGCCCTGTTCCGGGAAACACTGGCGAAAGCGCCCCTGATCGCAATCCTCCGCGGCATCCGCCCCAACGAGGTCGAGGCAATCGGGGCGGCGCTCGTCGAAAGCGGCATCCGGCTCATCGAGGTGCCGCTGAACTCGCCCGATCCATTCAGCTCTATCGCGCGGCTGGTCAAACGGTTCGGCGATGCCGCGCTTGTCGGGGCAGGAACCGTCACCCAGCCGGATGACGTGCTGGAACTGGCCGATATCGGCGCCAGCCTTGTCATCTCGCCCCATGCCGACCGCGCCGTCATCGAGGCGACACGGCGGGCCGGGCTTATCTCCCTGCCGGGCATCGCTACGCCAACGGAAGCCTTCGGTGCAATTGCCGCCGGCGCCCATGCCCTCAAGCTCTTTCCGATGGAGATGATCGGCATCGGCGGCATGAAGGCGATGAAGGCGGTGCTGCCGCCCGACATGCCGCTCATCGCGGTGGGAGGCGTTGGCCCTTCCAGTATCGGCAGCTTTCGCGATGCGGGATGCGCGGGATTCGGCCTCGGTTCCTCGCTCTACAGGCCGGGCATGAATGCGGGCGCGGTCCGGACGGCGGCAGAAGCCTGCCTCGCCGCGCTTGCCGAGCGATGAACCCTGGGCCACGGCCCTTGCCGGGTCGGGGCGGATATGCGACACCCCGTCGACGAGCAGTGCCTTCCGCGAGGGAGGTGAAACGGGAATGCGGTGGGGGCCTTGCCCGAAGCCGCGGCTGCCCCCGCAACTGTAGGCGGAGAGCCGACCCCATCGCCACTGGCCCTTTCGGCTGGGAAGGCGGGAGCCGGCCGGGACCCGCAAGCCAGGAGACCGGCTGCTCGGATAGGCTGCTGATGGGCGCAATCCGGCGGGGTGCACGGGCGGCGCAACCCTTGCGGGGCTCTGCCCCGGCTGTCAGAGCTGGCCCTGGAAAAGGCTGGCCGCCATGAACGCTCCCGTCATTTCGCCGGAAATGATCGCCGAACCCGTTGCCGCTCTGCAAGCGCCGGTTGTCATTACCATTTGCACCACCTGCCGCAAGGCCGAGGCGTCCCCGGATTATCGCCCCGGCGCCGTGCTGGCGGATGCGCTGGAAGCGCTGCCGGATTCCGGCATCGCGATCCGCCGAACGCAATGCCTCAGCGTCTGCTCGCGGGCCTGCACCGCCGCGCTGTCCGGCGCCGGCCGCTACACCTTTCTCTTCGGCGATCTCGACCCGGAACGCGATGGGCCTGCCCTCGTCGCGATGGCGCAGGCCATGGCCGGCCAGCCCTTCGGCTTCGTGCCGTGGAAGGCGCGCCCGGAAGCCCTGCGGTCCCGCATCATCGCCCGCATTCCGCCGCTGGAATGGTCGCCGGCCGACGGCTCGGCCCCGGCATGAGCGCGCGGGTCACCCTCGTTCTCGGCGGTGCCCGGTCCGGCAAGTCGCGTCATGCGGAAGCTTTGGCGCGGCAGACGGGCCTTTCCCGGATCTACCTCGCCACGGCACAGCCTTTCGATGAGGAAATGCGGGAACGCATCCGGCAACACCGGGCCGACAGGGACGGCGACGGCTGGCAGACAATCGAGGAGCCGCTTGACCTTGCCGGCGCCATCGCCCGCGCTTCGGCGGGGGATGCCATTCTGCTGGTGGATTGCCTGACGCTCTGGCTGTCGAACCTCATGCTGGCCGGTCACCCTGTCATACCGGCAACCCAAGCGCTGATGGCTGCGCTCGCGGCGGCAAATGGGCCGGTCATCCTTGTCTCGAACGAAGTCGGTCTCGGCATCGTACCCGAAACCCCGCTGGGTCGCGCCTTCCGGGATGCCCAGGGCCGGCTCAACCAGAACGTGGCCTCGTTGGCCGATCATGTTGTCTTCATGGCGGCCGGGCTGCCGCTGACGCTCAAGGAACCTACGCGATGACCGAAACCGATATCGATGCCCGCCACAACGAGAAGATGCGCCGCCACAAGGAGGCGCGCGAAAAGATGATGGCCGGGAAAACCCTCGAGAAAGGGCTGATCATCGTCCATACCGGTGCCGGCAAGGGCAAGACCTCGGCCGGGCTCGGCATGGTCTTCCGGCATATCGCCCATGGCATGCGCACGGCGGTGATCCAGTTCACCAAATCGCCGGACTGGGTGACGGGCGAAGCCATCCTGCTGAAGCAATTCCCCGATCTCTGCACGCTGGATATTTCCGGCGACGGCTTCACCTGGGATACGCAGAACCGCGCACAGGACATCGCCACCGCCCGGGCCGGCTGGGAGCGCGCCAAGGCCTGCATTCTCGACCCGGCCTACAGGCTGGTCATGCTGGACGAACTCAACATCGTGCTGCGCTATGATTATCTGCCGGTCGACGAGATCGTCGACTTCCTGCGGACACAGCGGCCCGCCGACACGCATGTCGTGATCACCGGTCGGAATGCGAAACCCGAACTGATCGAGCTGGCCGACCTCGTCACCGAGATGGTTCAGGTCAAGCATCCGTTCCGGGAGGGTGTGAAGGCCCAGGCCGGAATCGAGTTCTGACATGGCGAGACGCGCCGCCGCGATCATGCTGCAGGGGACCGGCTCGAATGTCGGCAAGTCGACGCTTGTCGCCGGGCTCTGCCGCCTTTTCGCCGATCGCGGACTCGTCGTCCGGCCGTTCAAGCCGCAGAATATGTCGAACAATGCTGCCATTGCCCGCGAGGGTGGCGAAATCGGCCGTGCGCAGGCTGTGCAGGCCCGAGCCGCGCGCTGCCTGCCGAGCATCCACATGAATCCGATCCTGCTGAAACCCGAAACCGATACCGGCAGTCAGGTTATCGTGCAGGGCCAGCGCCGGGGTTCGCTGCGGAGCCTCGGCTTCGGTGCCCGGCGTGACGAATTGTTCCCGGCGGTAATGGAGAGTTTCGGCATCCTGGAGGACGAGGCGGACCTCGTCATCGTCGAGGGAGCCGGCAGTCCGGCCGAGATCAACCTTCGGGCCGGCGACATTGCCAATATGGGTTTCGCCGCCGCCGCAGATGTGCCCGTCCTTCTTGTCGGGGACATCGACCGGGGCGGGGTGATCGCAAGCCTTGTCGGGACGCATGCCATCCTGCCGGAAGAGGACCGGCGGATGATCAAGGCCTTCGCGATCAACAAGTTCCGGGGCGATGCGAAGCTCTTCGAGGCCGGCATGCAGGCCATCGAATCCTTCACCGGTTGGCCCGGCCTTGGCATCGTACCCTGGTTTGCCGAAGCCCATCGCCTGCCGGCCGAGGATGCGCTTGACCTCGAGGAACGCCGAGGCACGACCGAGCGCCCGCTGCGCATCGCCGTGCCCATTCTCGCGCGGATCGCCAATTTCGACGATCTCGACCCGCTCTCCGCCGAGCCGGCCGTGGAGTTGACCTTTATCCCGCCCGGCCGGCCACTGCCCGCCAATGCCGATCTCGTCATCCTGCCGGGCTCGAAAGCCACGCTCGCCGATCTCGCCTTCCTCCGCGAACAGGGCTGGGATATCGACCTTGCCGCCCATCATCGCCGGGGCGGCTGCATTCTCGGCCTCTGCGGCGGCTACCAGATGCTCGGGACCTCGATTGCGGATCCGGAGGGCATCGAGGGGCGGGCCGGCACTGTGCCCGGCCTCGGCTTCCTTGGCGTGGAGACGCGGCTCACGCCGGACAAGATCACCCGACAGGTCGAGGCGGAACATACGCCGTCCGGCCAGCCAATCCGCGGCTACGAGATCCATCTCGGACGAACCGAAGGCCCGGATGGCGCCCGCCCCTTCGCCCGGATCGAGGGGCGACCGGACGGAGCGATCTCGGCAGATGGCCGGGTGCAGGGCACCTATCTTCACGGCCTGTTTTCAGGCGATGCCTTCAGGGCTGCCTTCCTGGCCGGGCTCGGGGCAGGGAGCGCGCTCGCCTATGAGGCCGAAGTCGAGGCGGTGCTCGACCGGCTGGCCCGGCATTGCGAGGCCTATCTCGATACGGAGGCGATCCTGCGCATCGCCCGGTCACGCCAGCGCGAGCGCTAGGGCCAGCACGATCAGGAGCAGAAGCAGGCAGGCTGCGGCCATCACCCTCAGGGCCTGTCGGATATCCGCCGGGCCAGCGTCGCGCCGCCCGCCCGGATTGAGATATGGGTCATCGACCCGTTCAGCACCGTAGACCCGTGGTCCCGCCAGCGCGAGCCCAAGCCCGCCGGCCATTGCCGCTTCCGGCCAGCCGGCATTGGGTGATTTATGGAGCCGCGCATCGCGCAGCATCACGCGTAGGGCGGGGCCCGGTTGCCGGCGGACAGCGGCACAGGCTGCCGCGATCAGCAGACCTGAAAATCGGGCAGGCACGAGATTGAGCAGGTCATCCAGCCGCGCGCTGGCCCAACCATAGGCAAGATAACGCGGCGAACGATGGCCGATCATCGAATCTGCGGTATTCACCGCCTTGTAGAAGACCAGCCCCGGCAGGCCGAGCAGAAGGAACCAGAAAACCGGCGCGACAACCCCATCGGAGAAATTCTCGGCCGTCGTCTCGATGGCTGCCCGGGCCACGCCGGCTTCGTCCAGCGCGTCCGGGTTGCGCCCGACCACCATGGACACCGCGCGCCGGCCACCCGTGAGTCCCTCGCTTTCGAGCGCATCGGCAACCCGCGCGACATGATCGTAAAGCGAGCGCTGCGCGATCAGGACGGAGCCGGCGAGCCCTGCCCAGAACCAGCCAAAGGGAAGGGCCATCAGCCCCTGTTCCAGCAGGAACCCGCCGGCAAGGGCAACGACCACCAGCACGGCGAGGGCAAGCACGCCCAGCACGCGACGCTGCATCTCAGGCCATTCCGGACGGTTGAGCCGAGCCTCCAGCGCCCGGATCAACCCGCCGAACCATGCGACAGGATGTGGTATGCGCCGCCAGACAATGTCCGGATCGCCGACAAGCGCATCGGCCACAAGCGCAACCAGAACGATCAGCAGGGTTTCCGGAAACAACGTCATTTCCGGCCGATCCGCGCCAGTTCGCGCGTGAGATGGTCAATCGCCTCGACCAGCATGGGCCCGCCGCAGACCGTCAGTTTCTCGGGCATTGTCAGCTTGCGCTCGGCCGCGAAGCGACCGGCCAAGGCTGGGTGCAGCAGCTTGGCCGTGCCCTGATCCTCCGGGGTGAGATCATCCCGCGCAACGAGGATCGCGTCCGGCTTCAGCAGGACGAGGCTTTCGAGCGAAGCGAAACCACCCTGGCGGAAGCCGAGTTCGTCCGCCACGTTCACGAGGCCGGCCTGCGCCAGTAGATCGGTCACCAGCGATTGCGACCCGCTGACCCAGCCACGCCGGGCAACCGGCAGGACGCGAAGCTTCAGCGGCGAGACTGTGCTTCTGAAGCGGGCAAGCGCGGTGTCGATTTCCGCGACGCGCTTCCGCGCCCCTTCCGGATTGCCCACGAGGGCCCCCATCCGGAGGATCTGCGCCCGCGTTTCGGCGATGCTCCGCACCGCGTCGAATTCCTCGAGGCGAAAGCCCCGCTGGCGGATGAATTCCCGGGTCGCGCGTCGGGTGAACCGACCGCCGACGACAAGATCCGGCGCGAGGACCAGCACTTCCTCGGCGGTGCCGGACAGGCGTGGATAGGGTTTGGCCTTCGCGGCGGCCCATGAGCGCAGCGGATCGGCGCCGAATGGACTGAGGCCGGCAATCTGCTCCGGCCGCGCAAGATCCAGCAGCAGCTGGTCCGTGCACATGTTGATCGAGACGATCCGCATCGGGGCCGGCTGCGCAGAAGCCGCACCTGACAGGAAAATGGCGAGGAAAGCCAGACGGCACTGGCGATGCACGCGCTTCCATGGCATGGCCGCACGATGCAGCATGGCGGTGATCTTGGCGAAGCGATGGCCCGGTTCGGCGGGAAGCGGGAAGACTGGCTCGACCTGTCCACCGGCATCTCGCCCTTTCCCTATCCGCTGCGGACCCTCGGCTCCCATCTCTGGACGGCCTTGCCCGGCAGGCATGAACTCGATGCGCTGCTTGCCGCGGCCCGGATCGCCTATCGCGTGCCGGACAGCCATGACATCGTCGCCGCGCCGGGCACGCAATCCCTGATCCAGTGGATCCCGCGGCTCGCTGCCCGAGGCGGCAAAGTGGGCGTCACGGAACCGAGCTATGCGGAACATGCCCGTGCGTGGCAGCAGGCCGGCTACGAAACGGAAGCCTTCCGCCCGGGCCGCCCGCTGGCCGAGACCATCCGCCATGCGGTTCTGGTCCATCCCAACAACCCGGACGGCCGACCGGTCGCGCGAGCGGATGCGATGCTCCTCGCCTCGACCCTCGCGGATAGGCAGGGCTGTCTCGTCATCGACGAGGCCTTCATCGACATAATGCCGGATGCCTCGCTCACATCGACCCTTCAGAACCTGCCGGTCATCACCCTGCGATCCTTCGGGAAATTCTATGGTTTGGCCGGCTTGCGGCTCGGCTTCGCCATCGGGCCCAAGGCGCTTGTCGCCCCTCTGCGCGAAGCCCTCGGACCCTGGCCCGTGACCGGCGCAGCGATCCAGGTCGCCACGATTGCCCTGTCCGACCTCGCCTGGGCCGAAGCCATGCGGAGCCGCCTTGCCGAGGAGGCCGAGGCGCTGGACCGGGTCCTGCTGCGCTATGGCTTCGTCGTTGTCGGCGGCACGTCCCTGTTCAGGCTCGCCCGGATACCGCGTGCCGATTCCCATGCGGCTTTGGCCGGTCGACGGATCTGGACACGATGCTTCGACTGGGACCCACGACTGATCCGCTTCGGCCTGCCGGCCGGGCCAGCCCCGCGTGAGCGTCTTGCGCGGACCCTGTCCGAGCTTCGTCACGGCTGAGCCTCGACCTGCCAGGGGATCAGGGCCGGCTCGCCGCCATGATCGAGGCGCAGCGCCCGGATGCCATAGGTTTCGGCCAATTGCCGGTCTGACAGGACATCAACGGGGGCGCCGGACGCGACGACCGTGCCGCCATCCATGAGCACGATCCGGTCCGCCATTCGTGCCGCCAGCGTCAGATCATGCGTGACGGCAACAACCAGGCGCCCCTGTCGCGCCTGCTGGCGCAGGATCTCCATCACCACCAGCTGGTGCCTCGGGTCGAGCGAGGCCGTCGGCTCGTCGGCGAGCAGGACCGGCGCCTCGACAGCGAGCACGCGGGCCAGCATGATGCGGGCGCGTTCGCCGCCGGACAGGGTGGTGGCGGATTGCCCGGCCAGCGCCTCGGTGCCGGTCACACGCATCGCCTCGCGGATGATCCGTCCATCCTCCGGGGACAGGCGTCGTGGATCGACGACGCCATGCGGGAAACGGCCGAGCGCCACGATATCCTCGGCCGGCAGCGGCCAATGCACCTGATGCCCCTGTGGCAAATAGCCGATCAGCCGCGCCCGCGCTCTCCTGTCCAGCGCGGCGCCTTCGCTGCCATTGAGGGTGATCCGGCCCTCATGCGGAAGCAGGCCGGCCATCGCCTTGAGCAGGGTGGTCTTTCCTGCCCCGTTGGGACCGATCAGCGCCACGAGAGCGCCGCCTGCAAGGTCGAGCGAGACCCCGCCGACGATGCGGCGACCGCCAAGCCGGACGGAGACATCCTCGAGGACAATCCGCGGCGGGTTCATGCCATCCCTCCGGAGAGTGAACGCCTTTCCCGGACAATGAGATAGAGAAAGAACGGCACGCCGATGATCGAGGTCAGCACACCGACCTTGATATCCGACGTGGCCGGGATCAGCCGCACCGCGATATCCGCTGCAAGGAGCAGGGCCGAGCCGCAAAGCGCGGCCGGAACCAGCAGCCGGGCGGGATCATGCCGGACGAATGGCCGCATCAGGTGCGGGGCGATCAGCCCGATAAAGGCGATCGTACCGGAAACGGCAACCGCCGCGCCAACGCCCATGGCTACGCCGAGAATCGTCGTCAGCCGCAGCCGCTCGACGGGAACGCCGAGGCTGGCCGCCGCATCCTCCCCGAGAGCCAGCGCGCGATAGCCGCCACGCTGCAGCCAGAGCAGCATCATCGCGAGCGCGATGAAGGGCAGGGCAAGCGTGACATGGCGCATCGAACGATCCTCGAGCGAGCCCAGCAGCCAGAAGGCGATTTCGAGCGCCGCAAAGGGGTTGGGCGCGAGATTCATTGCCAGCACTGTCCCGGCGCCGGCTAGCGAGGAGACCGCGAGCCCGGAGAGGATCAGCAGGAGCAGGCCGGCATTGCGACCGGCAATCGCCAACAGGAGGAAAACGGAGGCGAAGGCGCCAAGGATGGCAGCGACCGGCAGGCCCCAGCCGAGCGTATCATTGATCCCGAGCGAGATCGTCGCCACGGCTGCCAGCGCAGCCGATTGCGGCGCCCCGAAGAGGGAAGGGGCGGCGAGCGGGTTGCGCAGCAGGCCCTGCAACGCTGCGCCGCCCATGGCCAGCACGGCGCCGATGGCCAGCGCCAGGATCGCGCGAGGCAGCCGGATTTCCCAGATGATGATCCGGTGCGCCACCTCTCCACGCCCCGCCAGTGCCGCGATCACATCGCCCGGCGGCAAGGCGACGGGCCCGACGCCGAGCGAGATCACGAACAGCAGGCCGACAAGCGAGGCAAGGCCTGGCAACAGCCAGGCCCGCCAAGGCATCCGGTCGGGCAGGGAGGCGCTTCTCGCCTCCGTTTCGGCTACCACGTCGTCTTCATCCCTGCATAAAAGGCGCGGCCGGTCGTGCCATAATTCCAGACCTCATGATAGCGGGCATTGTTGAGGTTTTCGCCCCGGATATAGATCTCCAGCTGCTCCATGGGCTTGTAGCTGGCCAGCATGTCGAAGCGGGCATAGGGCGCGAGGCGCTGCGTCTCGTTCGCGCCGCTGAACCGCTTTGAAACCAGCGTCACCGAGGGTTCGAAGCTCCATTTGTCCCATGGCGTGATGGCGAGCCCGATCTTGCCGACGCTTTCCGGGCGCCGCGCCAACGTCCGGTTGGTCGTCAGGTCCTTGGCGCGGAGATAGGTATAGGCCCCGCGCAACTGGAGCAGGCCGGTCCAGAGCTGGGCCGTGCCTTCGAGTTCGAATCCGGTGCTTTCGGCCCGCGCGACATTCACGTAGCAGCCGGAAGCCTGAATGCCGCTAAGACAGGTCGTGCTGTTCTGGAAATTGATCAGGTCCCGGCTGCGGATCCAGAAGCCGGTGGCGGAAATCCGGATGCGTCCGTCGAGGAAGTCCTGGTCGATGCCGACATCGGCACCGAGATTATGCTCGGCCCGCAGCGCCACCGAACCCTGATAGCCGCCGAAACGCTGGTAGAGCGTCGGCGCCTTGCCGCCGGTGCCGAGACTGGCGCGCAGCTTGCTGCCGGTCTCGGTAATGCGGTAGGCAGCTGTCGCCCGCCAGGTGGCGAAGGTATCGACATCCGTCACATGGTCGACGCGCCCGCCGAGCGACACATCCAGCCTTTCCGTCAGCGGAACCTGCCAGAGGCCGAAAGCGGAGAGGGTGGTCTGGTTGCCGCCGAGCGACTTGGTACGTGCGCCCAACGGAATGATGTTCTGGTTGAAGGTGACCGCGATCTCGCGTTCTGCCTTCGTCCCGAAGATCACGGAGCCATATTTCTCCAGTCGGTAAGTCCCCTGATACTCCGCAGCGAAGCGGTCACCGGTAAAATCCGAATGCCGCCACGTCGCAACATTGGGGTTGCTGGCCACGGTGATCGTAGTGTCACGGAACATCCGGTCCGTCCGGCTGGCCGTCAGCGTCAGGGCATGCGTCAGCCGGTTATCGAACGTATCGAGTTCCGCTTTTGCAAAGGCCGAGAAAAACCGCCGGTTGGTTGCCGAGGGCGTATCGGGGAACGCGACGGACGCGGCATCATACTCCGCCCGATGGAAAGTAATCATCCCGCCGGCCTCGAAGCGGAACCCCTCGCGGGAATCAAAACCGATGCGTCCGAACCCTCCCAAAGTCTCCGTTCCGTCCTTCTCGTAGGGGGCCCGGGCTTTCAGCCGCGCGACACGATGGCCGTAACGGGAGAAGCCATCCGTCCGGAAGCCGGACCCGGCAAAGGAATAAGACCACGCGCCCTGCTGGCCATAGGCGCCGGCATTGCCAGCCAGCGTGCCGTAGCTGCCGCCCTCGACCTGCCCGAAGGCCTTGAAGGGGCCGCGCCCGCGACGGGTGATGATGTTGATGACGCCGCCCATCGCATCCGCGCCATAGAGCGCGCTTTGCGGACCACGGAGAACCTCGATCCGCTCGACAAGTCCACCTGGAATACCGCTGAAATCCGCCTCGCCATTGGCCGAGGAGGCATCGTTGATGCGCACGCCGTCGACGAGCACAAGAAGCTGGCCGGCATTCGTGCCCCGGATCCGCACGGCGGTCGTCCCCCCCGGCCCGCCTGTTTCGGTGATGTCGAGCCCGGGCACGAAGCGCAAGGCATCGACGAGGGAGCCGGAATGGGTCTTCTGGATTTCATCGGCCCGGATCACGGTGATGGCGCTGCCGGTGCGCTGGATCGAGGTCGGCGAGCGGTTCGCGGTGATGAAGATTTCAAGCCCGCGAGGCTCTGAAGATCTGGATTGAGAAAAAGCTGGAAAGCTTTGATAAACAGCAAGAATGCCACTCATCCCGAGGATGAGTGCGCCCGAAGCGCGAGTCATGGTTCCTCCATTCGGCCCGCCGCCGAATTGTTGGGGTTGCACGGACTCTCGGCCGGTCTCCTGGCTCGCGGATCGCTGCTTTCATCCACCTTCCCGGTCGTTGGACCAGTGGTGTCCTGGAAGAAAGCTCACCGCTTACAGTTGCGGGGGCAGCTGCGGCATAAGGCCAGAGGCCCGCACCGCATTCCCGTTTCACCTTTCTCGCGAAAGGCACCGAAAGCGGGATCACCCAAACACAGCCGGAAGGGCGTGGCAAGTCGTCGCAAGTTGCAAAGGGGCGAAACCGCAACCCTCAGGAGGCGGGAGGCTCGGCGAGCGGCTCGATGATCATTTCCATCCGCGGCCCGGCAAAGACGCTGACAACGAACTGGATCGGTCTGTGATCGGGCAGGGCATCGAGGCCGATCGATTGCAGCACAGGGCTGCCTCCCGGCAGGGCCAGCAACGCCGATTCCTCGTTCGAGGCGATGCGGGCGGAAAGCCGCGTCGAGAGGCGGAGATAGTCGTGAATCCCGGCCGAGGCGAAGGCTGCCGACATCGAAGCACCGTTCTGCGCGAGCCGTTCCGGAAAATCCGGAAAGCGGGCCCTGTCGAGGTAGTGAAGACCTGTGGATACCGGCACCTGATCTGCCAGGCTGAGCGTGCGGACCACATGGACCTCGCTGCCCGGCGCAATCTCGAGCGCTTCGGCTACCATCGGGTTTGCGCTCTCCCGGATGGCGGAGATGATCCGGCCCGTGACGGCGATGCCGGCAGCGCCGAAGTTCGTCCGGAGGCTGACGCGGCGGCCGATTCGATAGGGGAAGCGCTGGGCGAGAACCTCGGTGCCGCGCCCGCGCTCCACCGAGACAAGCCCTTTCTCCGCCAGATGCTTGAACGCGTGCCGCACCGTATGACGATGGACGCCGAACCGTTCCGCGAGGACAGCCGAAGGGGGCAGCAAGGCTCCCACGGCATGCTGCCCGGCGCGGATTTCCGCCTCCAGCGCCTCGGCGATGCGCTTCCAGGCAAGGTTGGGGGCAGGAGCGGCAAGGGTCGAGGCAACGGTTTCCATCGCAGTCGTCATCATCCTGTCATCCGATAAGTCTAGACATTCCGATGACCAGACCTTAAAGTCTAGACTTATCACGGTCAATGGATTCGACAAAGATGCAATCGAACCAACCTATGGCGCGCCGGCAGGGGCATTTCGCCATTCTCGCCCGCGCAGCACTGGCCGAAGTCGAGGCCGTTCTGGCCGACGCGCCGGCCATCCCGCCCTTCACGGTGCTCAAGCAGCCGGAAACCGGGACGATCATGGTCGAGGGGCGCGCCGGCGGTGGCGGGCGGCGTTTCAATCTCGGCGAGGCGACGATGACCCGCTGTGCCATCCGGCTGGAGGACGGCACGCTCGGCTTTTCCTACGCGCTCGGGCGGGACATGGCCAAGGCGCGGAAGGCGGCCGTTCTCGACGCCCTCCTGCAGAACGAGCCGCCCGAGGGGCCGATGCATCGGGCGATGCACCGGCTGGCCGAGCACCAGAAGCAGGCCCGCGAAGAAGCGTCGCGCAAGGCGGCCGCCACCAAGGTCGAATTCTTCACGATGGTGCGGGGAGAAGGCTGATGCACGAGCAGAATGCACGTTTGCCGAAGGCCGGGCCGGCCGAAGCGCCGTTCAATCCGGGGATCGGCTTTTCCGATCCTGTCTTCCAGTCGCAGGCAGCCTTCCGAAGCATACTCGCGGCCCTTTCGGAGCCGGGGACGATCCACGATCTCGGCCCTTTCGCGCCTTGTCCCGCCGGCCTCCAGCCTGCGACGGCGATCCTGCTGCTGACGCTGGCCGATTATGAAACGCCGGTCTGGATGCCGGAAGCGCTCGAAAGCGGGGAGGCGGGCATCTGGCTCCGCTTCCACTGCGGCGCACCTTCCGCCACACCGGACAAGGCGGCTTTCGCGATCAATACGGCCGGCCACAGCTTTCCGGGCCTGAACGCCTTCAACCCGGGCAACGAGCTGTACCCCGACCGGTCGACAACCCTGATCCTCCAGATCGACAACCTGACCGGCGGCGAAACGCTTGATCTCGAAGGCCCGGGCATTCCCGGCACCCGCCGCATCGCGCCGCGTGGCCTTCCAGCAGGCTTCGCGGTCGAATGGGCCCGCAATACCCGCCTCTATCCGCTTGGCGTGGATATCGTTCTGGTCGCCGGCAGCCGGATCCTCGGCCTCCCGCGCACGACCCGCATGCCCGCGCCCGACCCGCGCCCCTGAGGAACCGATCATGTATGTTGCCGTCAAGGGCGGGGAAGCCGCCATCCTTGCAACCCACGATCTTCTCGCCGAGGCAAGGCGGGGCGATCCTGCTGTCCCGGAAATCGAGGTCGCGCAGATCCGCGAACAGCTCGGCCTTGCCGTTGCGCGGGTGATGAACGAGGGCTCGCTCCATGACCCGGATCTCGCCGCCCTCGCGCTGAAACAGGCGCAGGGTGACGCGATCGAGGCCGCCTTCCTCATTCGCGCCTTCCGCACCACCTTGCCGCGCTTCGGTTCGTCCGTGCCGGTCGATACTGCGCGCATGGCGATCCGGCGGCGCATCTCGGCTGCCTACAAGGACCTGCCGGGCGGGCAGGTTCTCGGCCCGACCTATGACTACACCCATCGCCTCTTCGATTTCGCGCTGATGGACGGCGAGTCCCGGCCGGAGGCGCCGCAGGCTGCAGCGACGCTGGCGCAAACCATGCCGCGCGTACCGGATATTCTCGGTGCGGAAGGGCTGATGGAACCTGAAACGCCACCGCAAGGCGATCCGGCCCCGTTCGATCTCACGCGGCAGCCGGTTTCCTTCCCGGCGGATCGCGATGTCCGGCTGCAGGCCATGGCGCGTGGCGACGAGGGGTTCCTGCTCGGCCTCGGCTATTCGGTCCAGCGCGGCTTCGGCGGCAACCACCCGTTTGCCGGCGAGATCCGGATGGGGGAGGTCAGCGTCGAATTCGTGCCGGAGGAACTCGGCTTTGCGGTCGATCTCGGCGAGATCACGCTGACGGAATGCCAGATGGTCAACCAGTTCTCCGGCTCGAAAGACGTGCCGCCGCAATTCACGCGGGGCTACGGCCTCGCCTTTGGCCATTCTGAACGCAAGGCCATGTCCATGGCGTTGGTCGACCGGGCCCTGAAGGCCCGGGAATTCGGCGAAGCGGCAGATTACCCCGCCCAACAGGATGAATTCGTCCTCTACCATTCCGACAATGTCGAGGCGGCCGGTTTCGTCGAGCATCTGAAACTGCCGCATTACGTCGATTTCCAGGGCGAGCTGGAGCTGATCCGCCGCATCCGTGCCGAACGCGAGGCGCGCCTCGCGCCGGAAGGAACCCCGATTCAGGAGGCTGCGGAATGAGCTTCGCCGCGCAAGGGGGCACCCCCTACAACTATGCCTATCTCGACGAACAGACGAAGCGGATGATCCGTCGCGCGCTGCTCAAGGCTGTTGCCATTCCCGGCTATCAGGTGCCGTTCGGCAGCCGTGAGATGCCGCTGGCGCGCGGCTGGGGCACCGGCGGCATCCAGATCACCGCCGCGGTGATCGGGCCCTCCGACACGCTCAAGGTGATCGATCAGGGCGCCGACGACACGACGAATGCCGTCTCGATCCGCCGGTTCTTCGAGCGGACAGCTTCGGTCAGGACAACCGAAGCAACCCACGAGGCGACGATCATCCAGACCCGCCACCGCATTCCGGAAGCGCCGATGCAGGCCGGACAGATTCTCGTCTATCAGGTGCCGATGCCCGAACCCCTGCGCAAACTCGAGCCGCGCGAACTCGAAACGCGGAAAATGCATGGCTTTGCCGAATACGGGCTGATGCAGGTCCGTCTCTATGAAAACATCGCCCGGTTCGGCGAGGTCACGACAACCTATGATTATCCGGTCCGCGTCAATGGCCGGCATATCATGGCGCCGTCGCCCATCCCGAAATTCGACAATCCGAAGATGGATATGTCGCCCTGCCTGCAATTGTTCGGCGCCGGCCGCGAGAAGCGGATCTACGCCATCCCGCCGCATACCCGGGTCGTGAGCCTCGATTTCGAGGATCATCCGTTCCGCATCCAGAGCTGGAAACAGCCCTGCGGCCTCTGCGGCGCCCGCGACAGCTATCTCGACGAGGTGGTGATCGACGATGCCGGCGGGCGGATGTTCGTCTGCTCGGACAGCCATTACTGCGAGACGCGCCGTGCCGAAGGCCATGCCGGCCCGATGCTCGGCCATCAGGCGGCGAGCGTGCTTGCCGCTACCCCGACGCCTGCCAAGGAGCCCCGGCCATGAATGCGCTGGTATCCCCCACCGCCCTGCAGGGCACCCTCCGGCCGATCCTCAGCGCCCGCTCGGTCTCGCGCTTCTATGGCGAACGGATCGGCTGCGCGGAGGTCTCCTTCGATCTCTGGCCCGGAGAGGTGCTCGGCATTGTGGGCGAATCCGGTTCGGGCAAGTCCACCCTGCTGCGCTGCCTCTCCGGCATCGACCGGCCGGATGCCGGCGAGGTGCTGTTCGAGGCAACGCCCGGCGCGGATTTCCTCGAGATCTTCGATCTGCCGGAACAGGATCGCCGCCACCTGATGCGCACAGCCTGGGGCATCGTGCACCAGAACCCGCGCGATGGCCTGCGGATGGATGTCTCTGCCGGCGGCAATGTCGGCGAAAGGCTGATGGATCGCGGCGACCGCCATTACGGACGGATCCGCGAGGCGGCTACCGAGTGGCTGACCCGGGTGGAAATCGAGGCCGCGCGCATCGATGACCGGCCGCGCCAGTTTTCCGGTGGCATGCAGCAGCGCCTGCAGATTGCCCGCGTTCTCGTTTCCAACCCGCGCCTCGTCTTCATGGACGAGCCGACCGGCGGGCTCGATGTCTCGGTGCAGGCCCGACTGCTCGACCTGCTGCGCGTGCTGGTGCGCGATCTCGGCCTCGCCGCGATCATCGTCACGCATGACCTGGCGGTGGCCCGGCTGCTCACGGACCGCCTGATGGTGATGAAGGACGGCCGCGTCGTCGAAGCGGGCCTGACCGATCAGGTCCTCGACGATCCCCAGCACGCTTATACCCAGTTGCTGACCTCGGCCGTCCTGGCGGTGTGATGTCATGGCCCTGTCACCCAAACCTGACAACGACACCGGAATGCCGATGAGTGACCAGCCCGAAATGATCCGCGTCGAAGCGGTTTCGAAGTCTTTCACGCTGCACAATCAGGGCAGTGTTCGCCTTCCCGTGTTCCGGGACGTGAATTTCTCGGTCCGCGCCGGGGAAGTGCTAGTGCTTGCGGGAGCCTCCGGCGCCGGCAAATCGAGCCTGCTGCGCATCCTCTACGGCAATTACTTGCCGAGCAGCGGCCGGATCGAGATCCGCCATGACGGGTCAATGGTGGATATCGCCTCCGCGCTGCCACGCACGATCCTCGAAGTGCGACGGCGGACGCTCGGCTTCGTCTCGCAATTCCTGCGGGTCATTCCTCGCGTTTCCGCGCTCGATATCGTTCGCGATCCGCTTCTAGCCCGAGGCGTCGATCCGGCCGAAGCCACCGAGCGGGCCGGGGCCATGCTGGCCCGGCTTAACCTCCCGGAACGGCTGTGGGCGCTGGCTCCCGCCACCTTTTCAGGTGGCGAGCAGCAGCGCGTGAACATCGCCCGGTCCTTCGTCGATCCTTCACCGGTGATGCTGATCGACGAGCCGACCGCCTCGCTTGATGCGCGCAACCGCGATGTCGTGGTCGACCTGATCGCCGAAGCCCGTTCGCGCGGCTCGGCAATTGTCGGTATCTTCCATGACGAATCCGTCCGCGAGCGCGTAGCCACACGCTGGCTCGACATTACCCATTTCCGTGCGGCCGCCGACGCGGCCTGAACCGACGATCAAGGAGCCTCGCCCGTGAGCGAAACCATCCTGACCAATGCCCGCCTGATCCTCGAGAACGAGGTTGTCACCGGTACGATCGTGTTCGATGCCGATGGCATCAGGGCCGTCGACCAGGGCCTGAGCGCCGCGCCCGGCGCCGAGGATATCGGCGGCGATTATGTCGCGCCTGGCCTCGTCGAAATGCATACCGACAACATGGAAAAGCACTTCATGCCCCGGCCGAAGGTGTTCTGGCCGAACGGCCTCGCCGCGGCGCTCGTCCATGATGCCCAGATGGCGGCAGCCGGGGTGACCACTGTCTATGACGCGGTCTGTGCCGGCACGCCCTTCTCGTCAAAGGATTACCGGAAGGACATTTTCCGCGACGTGATGGACGCGCTGGAAAAGGGCAAGGCGCTCGGCGTCTTCCGAATCGACCACCACATCCATATGCGCTGCGAGTTGACGAGCCCGGATCTGCTCGCCGATATCGAGCCTTATGCCGATAACCCACTGGTCCGGCTCGTCTCGCTGATGGATCACACGCCCGGCCAGCGCCAGTGGCGGAATATCGAGCATCTGCGCACCTATTCGCTTGGCAGCGGCAAGAGCGCCGAGGAATTCGAGACCGATCTCGTCGAGCGGGCCCGCGAGGCGGCGAATGTGCCGACGAACTGGCAGGCCGTGGTGGAGATGTTCCAGCAGCGCAACATCCCGATCGCCACCCATGACGACACCACCCTCGATCATGTCGAGGCCGGCGTGGCCTCCGGGGCGGTGATCTCGGAGTTCCCGACCACGGTCGAGGCCGCCGCCGCCGCCAAGGCGAAGGGCCTGGCCACCGTGGCCGGCGCGCCGAACGTCGTGCGCGGCGGTTCGCATTCCGGCGGCGTCTCGGTCTCGGAACTGGCGGAGAGAGGCATCCTCGACGGGCTCTCCTCGGATTATGTGCCCTCGAGCCTGCTGCAGGCTGTGCTGAAGCTCAATACGGCCAGCGGTATCGCCCTGCCGGAGGCGATGGGCATGGTCACGTGGAAAGTCTCCGACATTCTCGGCCTGAAGGATCGCGGCCATCTCCATGCTGGCCTGCGCGGCGATCTCCTCCGCTTTGCCGTGGTGGCGGATACGCCGGTCATCAAGGCCGTCTGGTCGAACGGACAGCGCGCCTTCTGAACCGGCCATGTCGAACGAAGCCCCGCGTTACGCCGTCTATTTCGCACCGGATGCTGGCTCGGCTCTGAGCCGGTTCGGCACCGGGATCATCGGCTATGATGCCTGGAGCGGCCTCGACATGCCGTTTGACCCGCCGGTCATGGCGGAGGTCAATGCGATCCTCAATGCGGATTGGCATCCGCGCCGCTACGGGTTCCATGCCACCCTGAAGGCGCCGATCACGCTGGCAGATCCGGACGGCGAGGGTGCCTTGCTGGACTTCGCTGCGCGTTATGCCGCAACCGCCCGGTCCGTCCGGCTGGACGGGCTGGCGCTGGAATGGCTCGGGAACAATTTTGCGCTCCGGCCGGAAGGCGATGTCACGGCACTGAATGCGCTCGCTTTCGAGATTGTCCGCGCCTTCGATCCTTTCCGCGCGCCTCTGACCGAGGCCGAGCGCGCACGCCGTCTCGCCGGCAAGCTGACGCCCCGCCAGATCGAGAACCTCGATTGCTGGGGCTACCACTATGTCGATGCGGATTTCTGGTTCCACATGACGCTGACCGGCCCGATCGCGCCGGAGCGGCAGGCGGAGATCGCCTCGGCGCTGGAGGAAGCCTACCGGCGGGTTCCATCGAGGCCGGTGCTGATCGACAATGTCACGATCTTCCGGCAGGACAGCCGCTCGGTGCCGTTCCGCATCCTGCAACGCTTCCCCTTCGCCGGCTGAGCGCAATGCACGGCGGCTTCCGGTCAGTCCGCCTGCGCCCGGATCAAGGCAATGAAGGACTCGGCAACATCGGCGAGCGGCCGGTCATTCGCCAGCCTCAGATGTCGGGCCCGCGTCACGACCAGCGGCGCCTCGCGGGCGAGCCGGGCTTCGATTTCCGCCGCGCTCTCCCGGCCGCGCGCGGCCAGCCTTTGCGCAAGGATCGCCGGCGGCGCGGTGATCTCGATCACAGCCAGCCTCTGAAAGACCTGTTCAGCCACCGGGATCTCGCGTCGCGACAGGTTGACGATCATGACGCGACCCGCCGCGACCTCGTCCAGCACGCCGGCGGGAATGCCGTAATCCAGCCCATGGGCATGCCAGTGCAGCGCGAAGGCGCCCTTTGCGCGCGCTTCGGCAAATTCCGCTTCCGTCATCGGAACATGCGCTTCGCCGCCGGCTTCGCGCGGTCGGGTGATCACCCGCGTCACGAACCCGAAGCGCGGCTCGATGGCCAGAGCGGCACGGGCGGCATCCATCAACGTATCCTTGCCCACGCCGGAAGGCCCAACCACGGCAAGGACACAACCCGACGGCAAGGAAGAGGAGGCTGACATGGCAGGCAAGAAACTCGGGCTGGAGCCGCTGATTGATCCCACCGCAAATGTCCGGCAGGCAACCCTCGGGCGTTACACGGAAATCGGCGCCAGGACCAGCTTCGTCGAATCCAGCATGGGCGACTATTCCTACGTCGTGAACGACTCGAATGTCATTTATACGACGATCGGGAAATTCTGCTCGATCGCCGCCCATACCCGCATCAATCCCGGCAATCACCCCATGCATCGCGCCACGCAGGCGCATTTCACTTATCGCGCCTCGGCCTATTTCGACGATGCCGAGGATGAAGCCGCCTTCTTCGACTGGCGCCGCAGCCATGCGGTGACGATCGGGCACGATGTCTGGATCGGCCATGGCGCGATCATCCTCGCAGGCCGCTCCATCGGGACCGGCGCCGTCGTGGCCGGCGGCGCGGTCGTCACGAAGGATGTCCCTGATTACACCATCGTGGCCGGCAACCCCGCCCGCATCATCCGCCGTCGCTTTCCGGAAGCGATCAGCGAGCGCCTGCATCGCCTCGCCTGGTGGGACTGGGACCATGCCGCCCTGCGCGGGGCGCTGGAGGATTTCCGGAACCTGCCAGTCGAGGCCTTTCTCGATCGCTACGAACGGAAAGCAGCCTGATCACGGCCCCTTGCCGATCATGTGTGGCGACATTGACCGGCAAGACGGCGAGGGTTCCCGTTCTGCACGGTTGATTGTTCATCCGCCGTTGCATTAGCCTCAGCGATAGTCACGCGTAGATGCTGGGGGGCATCGTGAAACAGGGCACCAAGGGGGGCATGTCGATGAAGCGCCATGCGCGACATCGGGCCGGGCCGGCATACAGGAGCTCTTCCTGATGGCCGGCGCGCAGTTCGAGACGAAGCCGCCCGAGCGGTTCCTCACGCTGTGCCGGGGGTTCTGGAAAGGCCGCACCGCGCCTCTTGCCTGGGGCCTCAGCCTCGGTCTTGTCGCCCTCGTGCTGCTGACACTCGGTGCCCAGGTGGCCATGAATTCGTGGCACCGCACCTTCTTCGACGCTCTGGAGAACAAGAACTGGCCGGCCCTCATCGGTGCGATGTGGATGCTGCCGCTCTTCATCCTCTGGTACACGGCGGTGATGACCGGGCAGGTCCTTTCACGCATGTCGCTCCAGTTGCGCTGGCGCGAATGGCTGACCGAATTCCTGCTCGCCCGCTGGATCGACCGCCAGCGCTATTACCGCCTGCAATTCACTTTGGTGGATCAGGGCGCGCCGGAATACCGGATCGCCGAGGATGTCCGTCTTGCCATCGACCAGCTGGTGGATTTCGTGCTCGGTTTCCTCGGGGCGGTCTTCTCGGCCATTACCTTCGCGGCGATCCTCTGGCAGGTCGCGGGCTCCTACAGTTTCAAGATCGGCAGCACGAGCATTACCATCCCGGCCTATATGGCTGTGGCGGCCGTGCTCTACGCAGCCATCGTCACGGCGCTCATCACCTGGGTCGGACGCCCGCTGATTGACCGCGTCGCCTTCAAGAACGAGCGCGAGGCCCGGTTCCGGGCGGACATGACGCGTCTGCGCGAGAATGCCGAGAGTGTCGCCCTGATGCGCGGTGATCCGGGCGAACGGGCGACGATCCGCACCCGGTTCGACGATGTGCGTTCGGCCTGGTTCTCGATCATCCGCCAGCAGGGCATTGTCGGCCTTGTGCTGAACACCAACGGCGCGCTCTTTCCGCTGCTGCCGGTGCTGCTGGTGACCCCGAAATACCTCTCGGGCGCACTTACCCTCGGCGCGGTGATGCAGGTCGTTGCCGCGTTCACGGCGGTGCAGGCGGCCCTGATCTGGTTCGTCGACCATTTCGTGAAGATCGCCGAATGGTATGCTTCGGTCCGCCGTGTGGATGAACTGCTCGGCGCGCTGGGCGATCTCGACATGGCCCCGCCGCCGCAGGCCGGCCCCGGCATCCGGATCGACACCCATCCCGGCCGGGCGATCCTGCTGGAAAACCTCGAAGTGCTGCACCGGACCGGCGTGACGGTGATCGCGGAATCGAGCGTCCGGATCGAGCAGGGCGAGAAGATCCTGTTCAGCGGCGCCAGCGGGACCGGAAAATCGACCCTGATCCGAGCCCTGGCTGGGCTCTGGCCCTGGGGCGCCGGGCGGATCCGGTTGCCGGAAGGCGCCCGCATCGCCTTCGTGCCGCAGAAGGCCTATATCCCGATCGGCACGTTGCGGCAGGTGCTGGCCTACCCGATGCCGTCGCATAACTTCACAAGCGCGGAGCTGGCCGAGGCGCTCCGTCGATGCGGCCTGGGGGATGTTGCCGGTCGTCTCGACGAGGCCGAGCATTGGGACAGCGTGCTCTCCGGCGGCGAAAGGCAACGTCTTGCCTTTGCCCGGGTGTTGCTGGCCCAGCCGGATATCCTGATCCTCGACGAAGCCACCTCGGCGCTGGATGAAGCCGGGCAGGAAGAAATGCTCCGGCTGATCAGCGAGGCTTTTGCGCATGCCACGGTGATCAGTGTTGGACATCGCACCGGCCTCGCGGCCTATCACGAGCGTCGGATCACGCTGATCGGCCGCGAGACGGGTGCCATCATGTCGTCGAGGGTCATCAAGCGGCCGCGAAAATGGAACGACGGGCAGATGGACCTCACCAAGACAGGGTGACCCATCAGGCCAGCCGGCTCTCGATGCGCGCCCGGACCCGGTCCTGCGCGGCGGCATCGATCGGGAAGTTCCACATCAGCCCGATGGCCACAAGCTTGAGCAGGACCGGGAGCCCGGCATAAAGGAAGGCGAGCATGCCAAGCCCCGTGCTGCCCTTGCCCTGCGCGTCGAACCCGGCGAAGCCGAGCAGCGGAAAGGCCAGCCCGACCGCCAGCGCCAGCGCCAGCTTGGTCGCCAGCCCCCAGAAGGCGAGATAGAGGCCGGAACGCTGGGCGCCGGATTCGGCGGTATCGAGATCGATGACATCCGCCTGCTGGGCCCCGGGCAGGATCATATCCGCCCCGAGCGCGAGCCCGGTAACCACACAAACAAACGCGAAGGCCGTGACAGCGCCTTGGTCCAGGAAAACCGCCGGCAGGAAACCGGTACAGGCAAGGATCATCGCGTAGCACCAGCTCCGGTGCTTGCCGATACGCTTCGACAGCCAGAGCCAGAACGGCACGCCGATCACTCCGCAGAGAAAATAGAGCACCAGCAATGGGCCCTGCGCCGCCTCGGCACCAAGCACACGTCCGACATAGAACAGGAACAGGGTTGCCGGCAGGCCGTTGGCGAGGCCATTGAAGAAGAACGCCACCAACAGCCGCTGGAACGGCCGGTTGGCCTTGAGAAAGGGCAGGCCTTCACGGAAGGACAGGACGCGGGCGGAGCGGTCGACCGGCTCGGGAACCGAGGCGAGGCAGGCCAGGGCGGCGAGCGGCAGCAGGATAACAAGCACCAGCGCGAAGGCATCCAGCACCGGCCTCAGCGAGCCCGGCTTCTGCAGCGCGCCGGCCAGGGCAATTGCCGCGAAAGTGCCGAGCACCACCAGCGTTTCGCGGAAAGCCATCACGCGCGTCCGGCCGGCATAGCTGGACGAGAGTTCGGCGCCCCACGCGTTGTAAGGCACGAGCATCGCTGTCCAGGCGAGAGAGAGCGCCGTTCCCCAGAGGAAGAGATAGCCGGCGCCCGCATCGGCCGGCGGCGCGAAGACAAGATAACCCGCGATGGCCGTAGGCAGGACAGCCAGCGCCACCCAGATCCGGCGGCGGCCAAAGCGCGAGCGCGTGCCATCGGCGAAATGGCCGGCCAGCGGATCGGAAAAGGCATCGATGACCCGCACGAGCAGCAGCGCCAGTCCCACCGCCTGCAATGGCGCGCCAAGCTCCTCGGCGTAGAATTTCGGCACGATGACGTAGAGCGGCAAAGTCAGGATCGCGAGCGGGAAGGCCGGCAGCGCATAGGCCAGCAACCGGAGGGCGGAGGGTTCGCTGGCGAACGGGGAGGGCGCGGGCATCGGCATTTCCTGTGAGGACCTGCCCGGCTTACGCGCCGGCGTGGCGAACCGATCAGCCCGGCAGCAGCCAGGGCGCCTCGGCGAGCCGGCGAGTACGGAACGCTGCAATCTCGCCGGCATGCCGCCGCGTCAGGTCGAGGTCGTCCCAGCCGTTGAGCAATTGCAGCCGGCGGACGGCATCAATGGCAAATGCGAAGGATCGCCCCCCAACCTCGATCCGCAGGGTTTCCAGATCGACCACGAGGTGCGGAACCTCGGCGGCTTCCAGCGAAGCCAGGATCGCTTCGGCATCCTCGGGGCTGACCTGCGCCGGGAGGAGGCCGTTCTTGACGGCGTTCGACGCGAAGATATCGCCGAAGGACGGAGCGATCACGCAGCGTATGCCGTAATCCCAGAGCGCATAGACCGCCGCCTCGCGCGAGGAGCCGGTGCCGAAATTCCGTCGCGCTGCGATCACCCCCGTACCGGCATGGCGGGCATCGTCAAGCGCGAAGCCGAGACTCTGCCCGTCCGGGCCAAAGCGGAGATCATGCAGCAGGAAGCGGCCATAGCCCTCGCTGCGCGGCCGGCTCATGAACCGGGCGGGGATGAGCTGGTCCGTATCGACATTGGCGAGGCCAAGCGGGCAAGCGCGCGCATCAAGACGTATGAAACGTTCCATGGATCAACCTCCTGCCAGCTTGCGCAGGTCCGTCAGCCGGCCGGTCACGGCGGCAGCGGCGACCATGGCCGGCGACATCAGATGCGTCCGGGCATCTTTCCCCTGCCGTCCGCGGAAATTCCGGTTGGTGGTCGAGGCGCAGCGTTCGCCAGGGGCAACGAGATCGCCGTTCATGCCGACGCACATGGAACAGCCGGAATCCGCCCATTCGAGCCCGGCCTCGCGGAAGACCCGGTCGAGCCCCTCGCGCTCTGCCTGCACCTTGACGCGGGAGGAGCCGGGCGAAACCAGCCCCGGTACGACCGCCTTCCGGCCCTGAAGGATCGCCGCTGCTGCGCGGAGATCTTCGATCCGGGCATTGGTGCAGGACCCGATGAAGACACGGTCGACCGTGACATCCTCCAGCCGCATTCCGGCGCGGAGGCCCATATAGGCGAGCGCCTGTTCGAGATAACCGGCCCGGGCCGGGTCAGCCTCGGCGGCAGGGTCCGGTACGCGGGCATCGATCGGCAAGGCATCCTCGGGGCTCACCCCCCAGGTGACAAGCGGTGCGATGGCCGAGGCGTCGAGGGCGATATCGCGGTCGAATACAGCATCCGGATCGCTGGCGAGCGCCTGCCATGCCACACAGGCCTGCTCGAATACCTCGCCTTGCGGGGCAAGCGGCCGGCTGCGCAGATAAGCGAAGGTCACGGCATCCGGCGCGACCATGGCGCAGCGGGCGCCGGCCTCGATCGACATGTTGCACAGGGTGAGCCGCCCCTCCATCGACAGGGCGGATATCGCCTCTCCCGCATATTCCACCGCATGGCCGCGCGCGCCGTCTGCGCCGATCGTGCGGATGACATGCAGCGCGAGATCCTTCGCGCTCAGGCCCGGGGCGAGATTGCCGTCTATCCGGATGCGCATGCGCTTCGGCTTCCGCTGCCAGAGCGTCTGCGTCATCAGCACATGCGCCACTTCCGAGGCGCCGATCCCGAACGCATAGGCACCCAGCGCCCCATGGGTGGAGGTGTGGCTGTCGCCGCAAACAACGAGCAGGCCCGGCAGGGTCAGCCCCTGTTCCGGCCCGACAACGTGGACGATGCCCTGATCGGGATCCTCGAGGCCGAAAAGCCGGAACCCATGCCGCGTCGCATTGCCGGAAAGCCTCTCGACCATGCCGGCAATCTCCGGATTGTCGATGGCGGGCCGGTTCCGTGTGGGTACATAATGATCGGCAACGCCGAAGGTCAGGCCGGGCTCGGCCACGGGCAGGCCACGCGCCTCGACCTGCCGGAAGGCATGATGGGAGCCCTCATGCACGAAATGCCGGTCGACCCAGAGCAGGCTCTCGCCATCCTCGCGCGTGACGATGACATGGCTGTCCCATACCTTGTCGAAAAGCGTCCGGGCTTGTCCCATGGGCTCGCCTTATCCGATTTCCGCCAGCATCTCGGCAATGGTGGCGATGCGAGCGACCGGGCGCAAGGCATCGATGGCCGTCCGGTGCGTGTCCGGCGAGAAGGCCGCGCAGCCATCCTCGAGCACAACGACGTCAATATCGCGGACATGCGCCTCGCGGACGGTCGAGGCCACCCCACCATTGGTGACAATGCCGGCGACCACGAGCTGGCTGATACCGGTCTTGCGCAAAACCCATTCGAGACGGCTCATATAGAAGGCCGAATAGGCCACCTTCTCCACCGCGATATCCACCGGCTGCAATGCATCTACCGTGCGCTGCCCCCAACTGCCGGGAGCGAAGTCACCCCTGGCGAGGAAGGGGCGGAGCTGCTTCAGATGCGGCGAGATGATCGGCTCGCCGCCACGCCCCGGCACCAGCGTGAAATGTGTTGCCAGCACCGGCGCGCCCTTGCGGCGAAAGGCCTCCGCCAGCGGCGCCAGCCGGCCGGGCAGGGCAGCGATTTCCGCCGCGCCCTGGCCGGCGCGGCCATAGGCGCCCTTCGGATCGAGAAAATCATTCTGCAGATCCACCAGCAGCAGGCCGGCTTTGGCCATGTCGAACGGCGCAGCCATCAGCTGTCCCTTTCCACGATGAGATTGCCGAAGGCATCGACCCGCGCCGCAAGGCCGGGATCGACGACAATGGTGGAATCCGGCTGTTCGAGAATGGCCGGCCCGGCGATCCGCGCCCCGACCGGCAGGTCGAGCCGGGCATAAATCGCCGTCTCGTGCCAGCCGCCGGCGAACCAGACCGGCCGCGTTCCCGTTCTTGCGCCTTCGAGCGTGGTCGTGCCGGACGGCGCGAGAGCCGCAAGGTCGAATTCGGGCCGACGGCCGATCGCCGCCGTGCGGAGATTGACGATCTTCACCGGAATCCCCGGAAGTAGCCGCGAAAAGGCCCGGGAATAGGCGGCCTCGAAGGCGGCGCGCACATCGGCCTCGGTGAGATCGACCCGCCCGTCCTTCAGTGTTGCGGTCAGCGGCACGGCAACCGTATGCGTCTGCCCGAGATAATGCATATCGAGTTCATAGGCGATGTCGATCCGCGTGACAGAGAGCGACGCGCCGGCCACGACCGAGCGGGCAGCCTCGCCGGTTTCGACCATCCGGCGGCTCAGCGCCCCGGTATCCAGCCCGTCAAGCATGAGATTGACGGTCGCGACCTCGTCATGGCGGATATCCGCGATGATACAGCCGAGCGCCGAGGTGATGCCGGGATAGCGCGGCACCAGAGCCGAGCGAAGCCCGACCTCGTGGATCAACGCCCCGACATGCAACGCGCCACCGCCGCCGAAGGGCACGGCGGTGAATTTCGTCGGATCATGGCCGCGCTCGATGGAAACAAGGCGGATAGCCCCGGCCATCTTCGCATTGGCGACGCGGACAATCGCTTCGGCCGCCGCCTCGATGGAAAGGCCCAGCCTGTCCCCGATCGTGGTGCCGATCGCCGCGCGTGCCGCCTCGACATCCAGCCGCTTGAGCTTGCCGCCGATCGGCTTTTCGGCATTGATCCGCCCGAGCACGATATTCGCATCGGTCAGTGTCGGGCGGGTATTGCCCTGCGCGTAGGCCACAGGGCCCGGCCGCGAGCCGGCGCTTTCCGGCCCGACAGCCAGCAAGCCGCCCTTGTCGACATGGGCGATCGACCCGCCCCCGGCGCCGATTGTCGTGATCTCGATCATCGGCGTCCGGACGATGAGGCCGAAATCGATTGTCGTCTGTGCCGCAAGGGCCGCCTCGCCGCCGGCGACGAGCGAGACATCGAAAGACGTGCCGCCAAGATCCGCCGTGACAATATCCGGGAACCCGGCCGCCCGCGCAATCGCCGCGGCCGCGATCACGCCGGCCGCCGGGCCGGACAAGGCGGTGCGGACCGGGAATTTCCGGGCAACAGCGGTGGACATGACCCCGCCATTGGACTGGACGATATGGAAGGACCCGCCAAACGCGTCCGCCGCCAGTGCGTCTTCCAGCTTGGCCAGATAGGATGCCACGACCGGCTGGAGATAGGCATTGAGCGCGAGCGTGGAGGTGCGCTCGAATTCACGGATCTCCGGCAAAAGCTGATGCGATGCCGCGACATGGTCATTCGGCCAGACCGCCTTCACCGCCGCGTAGGCGGCCTTTTCGTTGACGGGATTGGCATAGGCGTTGATGAAGACAATGGCGACGGCCTCGGCCCCGGCCGCCAGAAGTGCCCGCGCGGCCTGCTGGCATTCCTCGGCAGAAACCGCCTGCCGCACCGTGCCATCGGCCAGCACGCGCTCGGCCACATCGAGCCGCATGTCGCGAGGCGCCACCGGTTCGAAATCGCCCCAGAGGCCCCAGGTCTTCGGGCGGTCGCGCCGGCGCATTTCCAGCACGTCGCGGAAGCCGCGCGTGGTGATCAGCCCGATCCGCGCGCCCTTGCGCTCCAGCAGGGCATTCGTGCCCACGGTGGTGCCATGGACGATGGCGCCCAAAGCCTCGATCGTGTCGAGCTGGCGCAGCCCGTCGATGAAGCCGACCGCCTCGTCGCCGCGGTTCGACGGAACCTTCGCCACACGGAAGCTGCGGCTGGCCTCGTCGAAATAGGCGAGGTCGGTGAACGTGCCGCCGACATCCACGCCGACAATGGAACTTCGCACCCTGCTCATCGCGCCGCCCCGCTTCTCAGCGCGGCCGTCGCCGCTGCATCGACCCCGCCGCCGCCATCAAGGCCGACGCCATACACATCCCGCGCCGCCTCGGCCGTCAGCAGGCCCAGCCGGACATCGCGGGCAACCGCTGCCGGATCGCGCGCCATCGGAGGGCCCCAGCCGCCGCCGCCGGGCGATTGCAGCCGGATTTCCTGCCCGGGGGCGATCCGCACCCCGGTGATCTTGGAGGCCATGGGCGGGGTCTGCAGGCCGCTATCGCTCTGCCACTGGAAGAGGTTGAGCGCGCCGGGCTGGCCGCCGGCCACGCCGAACGGCGCATAGCGCCCGCGTTCGCCAAGCAAGGCGACTTCCGCGCCGCTCTCTGCGAGCACCTCGAGCGCATAGACCGCCCCCATCCCGCCGCGATGCTGCCCCGCGCCGGCACTGTCCGGGCGGAGGCCCCATTCCGTGAACATCACCGGATAGGAAGCTTCGAGGATCTCGGCTGGCGGCATCGTGGCGGTCGAGATCGGGTTGTTGGAATGGTTGAGCCCATCCGTTTCCGGATTGCCGCCCAGCCCCCCGCCGAAGAACGAAAACATCACCCAGCGATCACCATTGGCGCGATGGCCGGCGACGGACAGGGCGTTGATCGTGCCGAACGGCGCCGCCGTGGCCCGGGCAGGATCGGCCTGGGCGAGGGCGCCGAACACCACGCCGATCATCCGCAGGATCGTCTCGGTATAGCCCGCAACCGGGCGTGGCGCGGAAACGCCAAGGAAGCTCTTGTCCGAAATCTCGAAGGTGATCGGCCTCAGGCAGCCGGCATTGGCCGGCACTTCCGTGAAGACATGCTTCAGCGCGACATAGCAGGCTGCGACCGCCGTTGACCGCGCGATATTGACAGGTCCACGGCAGGCCGGCGACGAGCGCGAGAAATCCAGCACCATCGTCTCGCCGGCAATCGTCAGGTCGAGCGCGATGGTCAGCCGCTCGTCGGTGATGCCGTCATTGTCGAGATAATCCTCGAACGTGTAGACGCCGTCCGGTAGCGCGGCGATGTTGTCGCGCATCAGCCGTTCGGCCCGCTGCGACGCGGCTTCCAGTGCGGCTTCGACGACGGCATCGCCGTAATCATCGATCAGCGCCTGGAACCGCCTTTCGCCGAGATCGAGCGCATTGAGCTGGCCGTTGAGATCGCCCCAGTTCGAGCGCGGCACGCGGCTGTTCGCCTGCAGGATATCGACGATATCCTGCTGCAGCACGCCCTTGCGGAAGAGCTTGACCGGCGGGATGAGTACACCCTCCTGGAAGCTTTCCACCGCCTTGGGGTTGTAGCCGCCGGGCACATTACCGCCGATATCGAGCCAATGCCCGACCGAGGCGAGCCATGCGAAGATCCGTCCCTGCCGCATCAGCGGCTTGACCAGCCGGAAATCGTTGAGATGCGTGCCACCGGCGTAAGGGTCGTTGAACAGGAAGACATCGCCTTCCTCAAGCCCGCCATCCCGCGCGACCTTGTCGATCACCGCCTTCACGGCAAAGGCCATGGCACCGACAAAGATCGGCAGGCCATTCTGCCCCTGAACCAGCGTATCGCCCGTCTCGCGATGGTAAAGGCCGTGGCAGGCATCGCGCGCTTCCGCGATGATCGGGTTGAAGGCCGAGCGATAGAGCGTGGCATCCATCTCGTCGGCAATCTGCTCCAGCCGCCCGGTCAGGACAGCGAAGGTCACGGGGTCGAGCGTGGTCATGGCTGTCCTTCGTAGCTCTTGCCCAGGGCCAGCATTTCGGGCGTGCCGATCACGGTGTTGAGTTCGTCGAAATCGAACATCGCGTTGCGGAAGCCGGATGTCGTGCCGTTCTGCAGCAGGTTCGCATAGAAGGCCTGAGCCGCATGGGCGATGGCCCGGACAATGCCGCCGGGGAAGATCACCAGCGCGAAGCCCAGGGCTTCCAGTTCCTGCGCGGCAATGAGCGGCGTGCGCCCGCCCTCGACCATGTTCGCCATCAGCGGCAACGTGCCTTTGAGCGCTTCTGTGATGCGCGCGAGTTCCTCGACGCTGCCCGGCGCCTCGACGAACAGCGCATCGGCGCCGCTCTCGGCATAGAGCGAGGCCCGGTCGATCGCGGCGGAAAAGCCTTCCACCGCAATGGCATCGGTGCGGGCGATGATGAGCGTTTCCTCCGAATGGCGGGCATCGGCCGCCGCGCGCAACTTGCCGGACATGTCGGATGGCGAGATCAGCGTCTTGTCGGCGAGATGGCCGCAGCGCTTCGGATAGGCCTGATCCTCGATCTGCAGGGCATTGGCGCCGGCCCGTTCGAAGAGGCGCATCGTCCGCTGCATGTTCAGCGCATTGCCATAGCCGTTATCGGCATCGACGATCAGCGGCGTCGGAACCCGGTCGCGGATCAGCGCGATGGTTTCGACCACCTCGTTCATCGAGACAAGGCCGATATCGGGCCGCCCGAGCCGCGTATAGGCAATAGCCGCGCCGGAGAGATACAGCGCTTCCGCCCCGGCATCGGTGGCGATGGAGGCGCTGAGCGCATCATAGATGCCCGGGGCGAGCAGGATCGGCCGCCTTTTCAGGCGGGCTTTCAGCCCTGGAATGTCATGTCCGTTCTGGCTCATGCGAGGGTCTCGCCAAGAGTGAGGAATGCGCGGGTGGAAGGCAGGGTCTCGAGCGTCAAAGCCTGGGTGACAACGGCTTCGGCCCGGCGGGGGCCAAGCAGCGGATCCGCGATCTCGCGGAACTTCGCGATCACGTCCTCGGCGCTGTAGGGATCTTCCGTATCGCCCCGATTGGTGCGGACTTCGTGGACAAGGCTCTCGCCGCTTTCCAGCGTTACCGTCACCCGGGCAGGGCGGAGGCCGGGCAGCATCGCGGTGAGGGCAGGGTCCTCATGCACCTCGACGCGCCGGGCAAGCGCACGCGTCACCTCGTCGGCCCGCGCGGTATCGCGGAAGGCATACAACGTTGCCGCGCCGTTGACGATGGTTGTTGCCAGCGCGAAGGGCAGCGAGAATTTCGCCGCCAGCATGTTGTCCGGCGACGGGTGGTCAAGCTGCGCCGCCCAGACATAGGTATCGACCCGGATCGCGCGGATCGCCGCCGGCTTGAGCGGCCGCCCGTGCCGCCGGGTAATCTCGATCAGCGCATCGATCGCGCCATGCGTGTAACGGCAGGCGGCGTGACGCTTGAAATAGTTCCGGGCGATTTCCCAGCGCGTGCCTAGCGCCTCGGTCATCACCGCAGGTTCCCAGTTTTCAGCAGCAATGCCGCCATAGACCGAGCCGACGCCGTCGGCTTCGCCGGTAAAGCCGGCCTCCGCCAGCTCCCAGGCCATCAGCCCGAGCATGTTGGAGAACCCGGCATAGCTGTTCCGGATGGTTGCGCCTTCCAGCATGGTTCGCCGGCTTGTCGTCAGGCCAAGCGAGGAGGCGACATTGATCGTCGAGAGCATCCGGCCCGGCCCGGCGCGGTTCAGCGCCGCCACGCCGAGGGCCGCACCCACCACGCCCCATGTGCCATGCGGATGCATGGTAACGCGCAGCTTCGAGGCCATGCCGATCCGCGCTCCGATCTCGTAGCCGAGGATCAGCGCCCGCAGGAAAGATGCGCCGGAAACGTCACGCAGGCGGACAGAGGCCATCAGCGCGGGCAGCACATGGATGCCCGGATGGCCGCGCGCATATTGGTTGCCTTCGTCGATTTCCAGCATGGTGCCGGCTGTGCCATCGAGAAAGGCCTCCAACGCCGGGGATCCGGATTTCCGGGCGCGGAAGCTCTTGCCCAGCCGCCGCGCGGCCTGCTGCACTTCCGGTTCCGTTCGTCCGGCCAGGATCGCGCCAAGGCAATCCAAAGCCACCAGCCGCGCGCGGCTGACCGCTTCGGGCGGCATGTCCTGCAACTTCGTCCGGGAGGCGAAACGGCTCCATTGCCGCAACCATGCCGGGTGCTTGCCGGTGACGAGGCGCGAGGCGGGAACCACGCCATGGGACAGCGTTTTCATCGTCACATCCCCAGATACGTCTTTTCGAGTTCGGGATCGCGCGCCAGCACGCTGGCTTCGCCCGAAAGCGCCACCGTTCCGTTCGCCAGCACATAGGCCCGAGCGGCCAGTTCGAGCGACTGCACGACATTCTGCTCGACCAGCATCACCGCCAGCCCCTGCGCGGCGATGCTGGCGATCAGCGCGAACAGCTCCTCCACCAGCAAAGGCGACAGGCCGAGCGAAGGCTCGTCGAGGATGAGCAGCTTCGGCTCTGCCATCAGGCCACGCCCGATCGCCAGCATCTGCTGCTCGCCGCCGGAAAGCGTGCCCGCCAGCTGCCCTTCGCGCTCGCGGAGCCGCGGGAAGGTGGAGAAAGCCTGCTCGAGATTGCGGTTGCGGTTTGCCCGGGCGCGGCGATAGGCGCCGAGTTCAAGATTTTCCCTGACCGTCATGTTCGGGAAGATCTTGCGCCCCTCCGGCACATGGATCAGCCCGCGCGCGACGATCCCGGCCGCATCCAGCCGCTCGATTGCCTCGCCTTCAAAGCGGATGCTGCCGCGATCCGCACGGATCAGGCCGGATAGCGCCCGGTTGAGCGTGGTCTTGCCGACGCCGTTGGCCCCGAGCACGGCGACAATCTCGCCCTGGCCCACGGTGAGCGAAACGCCCCGCAACACCGGCATCGCGCCATATCCGGCCACCAGATCCTGCACCTCAAGCATGGGACGCTCCCTGCTGGGCCTGCATCCGCTTGGCGGCACCATGGCCGAGATAGGCCTCGATGACTTTCGGATCGGATGCCACTTCGGCCGGCCGGCCCTTCGCGATCATCCGGCCCTGCGCCAGCACGGCCACCGTATCGCAGAGCTGCATCACCGCCTGCATCACATGCTCGACGATCAGGATCGTCACGCCGGAATCGCGGATGGCCCGAACGACGGGGATCATGTCGCGGATTTCCGACGGGTTGAGCCCGGCGAGAACCTCGTCGAGCAGCAGCAGGCTCGGCTCTGTCGCCAGCGCCCGCGCCATTTCCAGCCGCTTCCGCCCGGCCACCGTGAGATCGCCAGCGGATTGGTCGAGCATCGGGCCGAGGCCGAGGCGATTGGCGATATCCTCAGCCCGGGTCATGGCCGCCTCACGGCCGGGATGGCGCAGATAGGCCCCGACGGCGATGTTCTCGCGCACCGAGAGCCCGGCAAAGGGCTGCACGATCTGGAAAGTGCGGGCGATGCCGATCTCCGCCCGCCGATGCGCGGGCAGGGTGGTGATGTCCCGGCCCTGGAAGCTGACGGACCCGGCCGTCGGCTCGGCAAAGCCGGCGATGACGGTAAAGAATGTCGTCTTGCCAGCGCCATTGGGCCCGATCAGCCCGGTGATCGAGCCGGCCTCGACATCGAGCGAGGCATCATCCACGGCCACGAGCCCGCCGAAGCGCTTGGTGATGCCGGTGCAGCAGAGCAGGGGAGCCGTTTTCATGGCCGACCTCCCCGGAAGGCGGGCACGATCCGGCGCAGCACACCCAGCACGCCACGCGGCGCGAAGGCGACGCAAAGGATCAGCAACACGCCGAACACCACGAGGTCGATCCCGGGCACCGCGCCGCCAAGCAGCCAGGTGAAGAAGGTCTTGGTCACCTCGCCGAGGCCCAGGAGGAGAACCGCCCCGGCGAGCGGCCCGAACACGGTGCCGATCCCGCCAATGATCGGCGCGAGCAACGCTTCGACGGAGATCCACGGCCCGAAGGCGAGATTGGCGTCGATGTAGAGGAACTTCTGGGCGTAGAGACAGCCGGCCGCTGCCGTGATGCCACCCGACAGCGTGATGGCCTTGAGCTTGACGGCCAGCGCATCCACGCCGAGCGCCCGGGCAGCATCCTCGTTCTCGCGCACCGCGACGAGATAGGCCCCGAACCGGCTGCGGGCGATCCAATGGGTCAACAACAGCACGAAGGCAACGAAGGACAAGGCGAGCCAGTAAAAGCTCCGCTTGTCCGCGAACTGGAAATTCGCGGCATCGATCCGCAGCGGGATCAGCACGCCCGCAGCCCCGCCGGTGAAGGCGGAGGCATTGGCAAGGATGCGGAACACCTCGGCAAAGGCAAGCGTGACCAGCGCGAAATACGAGCCGCGCAGCCGCGCCCGGAAGCTGAGATAGCCGAGGATCGTGCCCGTCAGCGCCCCGAGCGCGATGGCCAGTGGCAAAGCCAGCCAGGGGTTGAGGCCGAACCGCACCTGCGCCAATGCAATGCCATAGGCGCCCATGCCGAAGAAGGCAGCATGGCCGAAGGAGAACTGCCCGCCATAGCCGGCCAGAAGGTTCCAGCCCTGCGCCGCAAGCGTGACAATCAGCACGAAGCCGAGGAAATTCAGCGTCGTATTGGCCGAGAAGCCGAAGGGCAGGATGGCCAAGGCCGCCACCACGATCAGGATCGGCCCGTAGCCGCTGGTGAGGAAGCCGCCCTTCATGCCTTGGCTCCGAACAGGCCGGTCGGCCGGAAAAGCAGGACGACGAGGAAGATCAGGAAAATGCCGATCTGTCCGAGGCTTTCGCCGAAATAGAGCCCGGAAAGGCTCTCGACCACGCCGATGATGAGCCCGCCCGCCAGCGCACCGCCGATCGAGCCCATCCCGCCAAGCACGACGATGGTGAAGGCCACGAGCACGAAGGCATTACCGACGCGCGGATTGACGAGGAAGGTCGGCATCAGCAGGCAGGCGGCGATGGCGAGGCAAGCCGTGCCGATGCCGAAGGTGACGGCATAGATATGCGCGACATCGATCCCGCAGAGTGCCGCGCCGGTCTTCTCCTTCGCCACGGCCCGGATGGCCTTGCCGGTATCGCTCCGCGCCAGCAGCAGCCACAGCAGCCCGGCCACGGCGAGGGTAGCGACAAAGGCAATCACCTTGGGCGTCGAGAGGAAGAGCGTTCCGACTTCCATCACCGAGAAGCCATAGGGCACATCGATCGACCGCGTATCGGAGCGGAAGATCGCGAGCAGGGCATTCTCGATGATGATCGAGACGCCAAGCGTCACCAGCAGGATGTTGCCGTCATCGCCATGGCTGGCCGGGGTGATGACGGCCCGCTGGAGCGCATAGCCAAGGACGAAGAACAGCGGCGTCAGGATGAAGACAGCGATGTAGGGGTCAAGCCCGAAAGCCTGATGCGCGACAAAGACTGCGAACATGGCCAGCGTCAGCGTCGCGCCATGGGCGAAGTTGATGATGTGCAGCACGCCATAGATCAGCGTCAGGCCGAGCGCGATCAACGCATAGACCGCGCCGGTCAGAAGGCCATTGGCGAGGGCCGAGAGGAAGATGTCGAGCTTCAGCATCATCAGACCATGCAAAGGGGAGGCGAGGGCGCGAACGCCCGCGCCGGAAGCGCAGCCATCTAAAGGACAGGCCGTTCCTGAACCGTCAGGTTACCGGGAAGACCGGCTTGGCATTGGCGACATCGGTCGGGAAGATGATCTTGATGTCGCCGTTCTGGACCTGCGTATTGACCGCCTGCGCCCCGGTATTCTGGCCTTCCACGAACTTGGTCGGGCCATAGGGCATGATATGGTCGGAGAAAGTCGAGCTGTTGAGCGCCTCGATGATCTTCACCCGGTCAGCCGAGCCGGCCCGCTCGATCGCATCCGCCAGCACCAGCACGGACGAGTAGTTGAGCGGCGTGTTGTAGAGCCAGACCTTCCCAGCCCGCTCCACCTCGGCCTTCACATTGGCCGTGCGCGGCTTGCGCATATCGGCCCAGTGGTTGCAGTCCATCACGTTCTCGGCCGCAGTCGGGAATTCCTTCACGAAGCGGAAATTCGAGGCCGCGCCATTGAGCACCGCATAGATGCCCTTCGGCTTGATGCGCTGCTGCTGCATGGTGCGGGCAAGCAGCACGAATTCCGAATAATAGCTCGACGGGATGACGAGATCCGGGTTCAGCGCGCGGATCCGCAGGGCGACATTCGCCATATCGCGCGACGGCGTCGGATGGGCGACGGTTTCCAGCACCTCGAAGCCGCGCTTCGGCAATTCGGCCTGAAGCAGCTTCGCCATGCCCGAGCCGAACAGCCCGTCCTCATGGACAATGACAACCGTCTTCGCCGGCTTGCCGGCGGCATCGTTGAGCTTCACCAGGTTGTCGAGCGCAGAGGCGGTGACAGAGCCGAAGCCCGGACCGAAGCGGAAGGTGTTCTTCAGGCCGCGCTTCACGATCTGGTCCGACACGCCGACATCGACGAGATAGGGAATATCATAGCGGGAGGCCGCCTGGCTGGCCGCGAGGCAGATCGGCGAGGCAAAGCCGCCGACAATCGCCGCGACACCCTCGGCCTGCATGCGCTCGACCTCCTGCGTGCCGCCTTCCGGGTTGGACCGGGCATCGCCGAACACCATTTCCAGCTTGGCGCCGCCCATCGACTTGATGCCGCCGGCAGCGTTGAGTTCCTTGAGGGCGATCTCGGCACCAAGGCGGCCATATTCGCCATCCTGCGCGAGCGCGCCGGTCACCGGCTGGAGGATGCCGATCTTGATGGCCGGAGCCTGCGCCCGCAGCACGGCAGGCATGCCGATTGTGGCAATCGAACCGAGCGCAGCGGTCTTCAGAAGCGACCGGCGGTCAAAGCCGGAAAGTTTCGTCATGGCACGTTCTCCTCTTGGCGGTCCGGCAGGGCCGGTTCGGGTTGTCGCGCGGTCATTGAGACCGGTTTCGATCCGGACAGGCCCGAGGGCCTGCCCCGAAGGTGCATGCCCGGCACGCGCGCTAGAGCGGCGTGATGGACGGACGGCGGGAATTGCCCCGGCCGGGAAGTGGCTTTGTCTCCGCTCCGGGTCGGGTCAGGCTCGAGACCGGGGACCAGCGCCGTTCGGCGCCGATCCCGGTCCGGGTCATCTCCATCTGGAAGCTGTGCAGGTCAGGCCGGTAAAGGGCGGAGAGATATTCGACGCCGCGGCCGTGATCATCATAGACCACGCGCGTCATGCTCAGCAGCGGTGACCCGATCTCGACCTGGAGGAGTTCAGCGATTTCCGGCCCGGCCAGGGTGGCGGTCACAGTCTGGCTCGCGCGGTCCGCCACGACGCCGGAGCGTTCGAGCAAGGTCAGAAGCGGCGTGCTCGCGAGATCAGCTTCCGAATAGGTGACGCCGATCCGCTCCGGCACGTAGGTCGTCAGGTGCGAAAACGGTGTGTCGTCGATGTAGCGAACGCGGATGGAATGCTGCACGCGCTCGCCATCGACGAGCTTCAGCGCGGCCGAGACGACCGGCGGTGATGGCTGGTAGCTGAAGGAGAGCAGCTTGGCGCGGGTGGCGCGCCCCATCGCCACGAGATGCGCGAGCATGTTCGAGAGATCGCCGACCACGCCCTTGCGCGGCCGCGCATCGAGTACGAAGGTTCCGGCCCCGGGCTGGCGGCGGATCAGGCCATCCTGCTCCAGCCCCTCGAGCGCGCGGCGGATGGTGACACGGGAAAGGCGGTGCTGGGCCGCAAGTTGCGGCTCCGAGGGCAGGCGATGCCCGGGAGACAGCACGCCCTTCAGGATCTGCTCCTTGAGAAGCAGATACAGGCGTTGCGTCTTGGACGGCTCGATAGCAACCACGACCCGACGGCTCCCTGCTGGCTTGTCTGTTTTTCCAGCTTGTATTTGTATTAGATATAGAACATTTTGCTGTCGTCAAGAGCAGACAGCTGAATGGCTGAAACCTGAATGCGGGAGAGGGACGCGATGGCCGATATCCGGATGATGGAGCCGACGCCCTTCGATGTCGAGACCGGAATTCTGGTCATCGGCGCCGGGGCCGGCGGCCTTGTCACGGCGCTCCGTGCACGGGCCGCCGGAGCGGAGGTGCTGGTGCTGGAACGGGACCCGCTGCCGCGCGGCTCGACCGCCCTGTCCGCCGGGCTGATCCCCGCTGCCGGCACGCGGTTCCAGGCCGCTTCCGGCATCGAGGACAACGAGGCAGCCTTTGCTTCGGATATCCGGCGCAAGGCCAAGGACAAGGGCGATCCTCGCCGCGTCGAAACTGCCGTCGGGGCGATCGGCCCGGCGCTGGAATGGCTGGCGGATGCGCATGGGCTGCCCTTCTCGGTGATCGACAATTTCACCTATCCCGGTCATTCGGCTTACCGGATGCACGGCCTCCCGTCGCGCTCCGGCGCCGAGCTGATGGACCATCTGCGCGAAGCGGCGGAACGGGCAGGGGTGGATATTGTCACCGAAGCCCGCGCGGAAACGCTGCTGGTGGAACGGGGCAGCAACCGCATTCTCGGCGTCGAGATCATACGGCCGGATGGCACGCGGGACCGGGTCGGATGTCATGCGCTTGTTCTCGCCTGCAATGGCTATGGCGGCAACCGCGCGCTGGTTGCGGAACACATTCCCGGGTTGAAGGACGCGCTCTATTTCGGCCATCCCGGCAACCAGGGCGAGGCCATACTCTGGGGAAGGCAGCTCGGCGCGCAGCTGGTGGACCTCGCCGGCCATCAGGGCCATGGCTCGGTCGCCGAACCACATGGCATCCTGCTGACCTGGGCGACCATGACCGAGGGCGGTTTTCAGGTGAACCTCCACGGCGAGCGCTTCTCGGATGAATCGCGCGGCTATTCCGAACAGGCGGCGGCAGTTCTCGCCCAGCCTGAGCGGCTGGCCTATTCGATCTTCGACGTCCGCATTGCCGGCATTGCCCGGCAATTCGAGGATTTCCGCAACATCGAGGCCGCCGGCGCGCTGATCGAGGCGCCGGACCTTGCGGCTCTGGCTCACCGCCTTGGCTTGCAGGAAGCCGCTCTGGCCGCGACCGCCGCCGCAATCGATAAGGCGCGCCGTTCGGGGCAACCGGATGCGCAGGGGCGGGTCTGGTCGAACGTCGCGCCTCTGGCCGCGCCCTACTGTGCCGTGAAGATCACCGGGGCGCTTTTCCATACCCAGGGCGGGCTCGGCATCGATGCCGAGGCACGCGTACTGGCGGAGGATGGCACGCCCTTCCCGAATCTTTTCGCCGTAGGCGGGGCGGCAGCCGGCGTCTCCGGGCCGGAAGCCTCCGGCTATCTCTCGGGCAACGGCCTGCTGACGGCTGTCGCCTTCGGTTATCTCGCCGGCGACGCCGCGTCGAAACTGGCCTTGTAGCGTCGGAGCCAGGCGAAAAGCGGCCAGAACAGCGCGATGAAGGTGCAGAGCGCGAGGATGGCGGAGATCGGCCGGCTCAGGAAGGGCAGGATCGATCCATCCGACTTGATCAGCGATGTCACGAAGCTCTGCTCGACCATCGTGCCCATGACGATACCAAGCACCATCGCGGCAACGGGATAGCCGTTCTTCTCCATCGTGAACCCGACAAGACCGAAGGCCGCGACAACCAGAACGGCAAAGAGGTTATTGCCGCCTGTGGCGAAGGAGCCGACCGCGCAGAACACCAGGATCACGGGCATGACCAGCGCGCGGGGAACCCGGAGAATGTGGCTCGAGGCCCGGATCATCATGATTCCCAGCGGGATCATGATGATATTGGCGAGAATGAAGATGATGTAGAGCGCATACATGCTGGACGCCTTCTCGGTGAAGAGCGTCGGGCCCGGATTGAGCCCTTTCATGTAGAGCACGCCGATGGCAATGGCGGTGATCGTGTCGCCCGGAATGGCGAAGAGCAAAGAAGGCACCCAACCCGAGGCGAGGCTGGCATTGTTGCTGGCACCGGCTTCGATCAACCCTTCGGGATGGCCGGTACCGAACTTTTCCGGCTCCTTCGAGAACCGCTTCGCCATGGCATAGGACACCCAGGCCGCCATGTCGGCACCCGCCCCGGGCAGGACACCGATGATGATGCCGACAATGTTCCCGCGGACCTGCTGCTTGGGATAGGCCTTGGTCAGCGCCCATTGCCCCTTCAGGATCGAGCCAAGACGGCGATGCGGGATCGGTGGAATGTCCTTCTGGGTCAGGGCGCGCATCACCTCGGCCAGAGCAAAGACGCCAACAAGGGCCGGGATGACCTCGATCCCACCCAGCAGATCGGTCGAGCCGAAGGTGAAACGTGGCGTTCCGGCGGGATTCTCGATGCCGATGCAGGAAATGAGCAGCCCGAGCAGCATCGCTGCAATCGCCTTGATCGGCGAGGTGCGGGCAACAAGCGTGGCGCACATCAGGCCGAGAATGGCGAGCCAGAAATATTCGAAAGTCGAGAAGCTGAGCGCGACCTCGGCCAGGGCCGGCGCCATGAGGATCAGCGACAGGGTGCCCGCAATACCGCCAAGGGCGGAGAACCAGAGGCAGATACCGAGGGCGGTTTCCGCCTGACCCTTTTTCGTCATCGCATAGGCTTCGTCCGTATAGGCGGCCGAGGCTGGCGTGCCGGGAATGCGCATCAGGCAGCCGGGGATATCACCCGAGAAGATCGCCATGGCGGAGGCGGTGATGATCGTCGCCACCGCCGCGATTGGCGAGAGATAGAACGTCACGGGCACCAGCAGGGCGGTGGCCATGGTTGCCGACAGACCGGGCAATGATCCGACAACCAACCCGTAGACGGCCGACGCGAGGATCGCGACAAGCACATCCAGCGCCATGACCATACGGAAACCTTCGAGAAGAGCCGACATGAGGTCACCAGGGCATGGGAAGCAGGCCCGGCGCGAGCGGAACGCGAAGGACCTTGAAGAAGACGAGGTGGATGAAGACGGCGCCACCGAGCGCGACTGGAAGGATCAGCCGGCGGCGGGCGTTGAAGGCCCAGGCGAGCACCCCGATCATGATCGCCGCCGTGATGATGAAGCCGAGCCTCTCGGAAACCAGATAGTAGAAGACCAGCAGACATGGAGGCAGCAGCGCCAGCCATTGCCGTCTTTTCTCGTAGAGTTCGGCCTCAGGGTCAGGCTGGCTGTGCTCCGCGAGTTCCGCTTCGGCCTGCTCCTCGAAGCTGCGGCCGATATGCAGGGCGATCAGGATCCCGACAATCACCAGGCCGGCGCCAACAACCATGGGGAATGCACTTGGCCCGACCTGCTGGCCTGGCACAGGCGGAAGGCGCGAGCCGCCCCAGAACGCGGCTGCGCCGAGCAGCGCAAGGAACACGCCGGAAATCCGGTCGGAGATCCGCATCATCCAGTCCTTTCAGAGGAAGGAAAACTCCGGCAGGGCGGCCGCCGGAGTTCGTTTTGCCCTGCCGCGGCAGGGAAAGCCGGTGCGCTGGCGTCAGGCTTTCTTGACGCGTCAGGCTTTTTTGGCGAGGCCGGCCGCCTTCATCGCTTCGGCCATCATCTTGTCGCCATTGGCCATGAAGCCCGCGAAGCCGGCAGGATCGGCGAATTTCGTGCCGAAGCCGCGCGCCGCCATGAAGTCCTGGAACTCCTTGGATTCATAGGCTGATTTCAGCGCCGCGACGAAGCGTGCCTGGATGTCCGCCGGCAGACCCTTTGGCGCAGCAATGCCGCGCCAGGCCCCGACCGAATACTTGATCCCGAGGGACTCATTGAGCGTCGGCACATCCTTGAACTGCGGGTTGCGCTGGTCCGCCATGATGGCGAGAGAGCGCGCTTTGCCGGCATCGATCATCGCGCGGGCTTCCGGCACCGAGCAGGTAACAAGGTCGATCCCGCCGGCGGCGAGATCCTGCATCGCCGGCGCCGCACCGTTCGAGGGCACCCAGGCGACATGATCCGGCTTCAGGCCCATGGCTCCGAGCCAGCCGATCAGCGCGAGATGCCAGATGCCGCCCTGGCCGGTGCCGGAAGCCTTGAACTTGCCGGCCGGCGCGGCCTTGATCGCATCCGCAAGTTCCTTGACGGTCTTGTAGGGAGAATTGCCCGGAACCTGCACGCCCGGCGGATCCTCGTTCATGAGGGCGAGGGGGGTGTAGCTGGTCGGGTTGAGATCGGTCAGGCCCTGATGATGCATCATGGTGATTTCCACCGTGATCATCCCGATCGTGTAGCCATCGGGGGCCGCGGTGGCGATCGCGGAATGCCCGACCACGCCCGAACCGCCGGTGCGGTTGACCACGCTGACCGGCTGCTTCAGGTCCCGTTCCAGGATCGAGGCAACAATGCGCGCCGTCTGGTCGGTGCCACCGCCGGCACCCCACGGGCAGACCATGGTGATCGGACGGTTGGGCCAGGCCTGCGCCCGGGCCGGCGCGACCCCGAGGCCCGCAGCGGCGCCGATGGCAGCGCCACCAGCCAGAATCGAACGGCGTGAAATCGAGTCCATCGTTTCCTCCTTGAAAAGGCTCCCGGGCTCCGGCTCCAGCCGGAATCCCGTCGAGTTCCTGGTGTTTCGTTCCCGCGAGGCCGGATCTTTTGCCCGGCTCTCAAGTGTGATCACAGCATACTGCATTCACGGTTTTGGGTGTCAACCGGCTCACAGCCGATACGCCTCCTTCGCCAGACGATAGGCGAGATCATGCGCCAGCGCGAAAGCCTCGTCCTCGTCGAGCCGGTGCGTCACCACGCGCTCGGCAAGGAAGGCGCAATCGATGCGGCGTGCGACATCATGCCGGGCCGGGATCGACGGGAAGGCCCGCGTATCGTCATTGAACCCGACCGTATTGTAGAAACCAGCCGTCTCGGTCGTCAGGTCGCGGAAGCGCCGCATACCATCCGGCGCATCGAAGAACCACCAGGCCGGGCCGAGTTTCAGGCACGGATAATGCCCGGCCAGCGGGGCGAGTTCGCGCGAATAGCTCGTCTCGTCCAGCGTGAAGAGGATGACCGACAGGCGCGGATCATTGCCATGCGCATCAAGCAGCGGCTTGAGCGCGCGGACATAATCCGTGCGCTGCGGAATATCGGCGCCCATGTCCCGCCCGAAATGCTCGAACAAGGCCGCGTTGTGGTTGCGGAACGAGCCCGGATGGATCTGCAGGACGAGCCCGTCATCGAGGCTCATCCGCGCCATTTCCGTGAGCATCTGGGCACGGAACAGCTCTGCATCCGCCGCGCTGACGCCCGGCTTCAGCACGCGCTGGAACAGGGCGGAGGCTTCGCCGGGGGAGAGATTGGCCGTCGCTGCGCTGGCATGGCCATGATCGGAACTGGTCGCGCCGAAAGTCTTGAAATAGGCCCGCCTTGCCCGATGCGCCCGGAGATAACCTTCCCAGCTTCCGGTATCCTCGCCGGCGATTTCGCCGAGGCGCTCGACATTCTCGCGGAAGCCGCGGAATTCCGGATCGACCACGGCATCGGGCCGGTAGGCGGGCACCACGCGGCCCGTCCAGCCGGAATCGCGGATCATCCGGTGCCAGCCAAGATCGTCGAGCGCGCCGTCAGTGGTGGAGATCACCTCGATCTTCATCCGCTCGAACAGTGCCCGTGGCCGGAAGGCCTCGCTGCGGAGGGCGGCCTCGATCACGTCATAATGATGATCGGCATTGTCTGGCGTGAGGCGGTCGGTCAGCCCGAACAGGGTATCGAAGGCGTGATCAATCCAGATCCGCGTCGGCGTGGCGCGGAACAGGAAGTAATGCTTCGCGAAAAGCCGCCAGATCTTGCGCGGGTCCTGCTCGACCGCGGCGCCATCAAGCCGGGGAATGCCGAGATCCTCGAGCCGCACGCCCTGCGAGTGGAGCATGCGGAAGATGTAATGGTCCGGCACCACAAAAAGCCGCGCCGGATCGGGGAAAGGCGCGTTCTCGGCATACCAGCGTGGATCGGTATGGCCATGCGGCGAGATGATCGGCAGGTCCTTCACCGTGGCATAGAGGGCGCGCGCCACATCGCGCGTGGCAGGATCGGCGGGGAAGAGGCGGTCTGGATGAAGCATGGTCTTGGCTTACCGGGCTAGCCATCCGCCATCGACCGGCAGGGTAATGCCGTGGATATAGCGGGCGGCGTCTGAGGCGAGGAACACGGCGGCGCCGCCGAGATCGGCAGGGTCGCCCCATTGCCCGGCGGGAATCCGGGCGAGGATGGCCGAATGCCTGTCGGCATCGTTGCGCAGGGCTTCGGTGTTGTTGGTCACGAAATAGCCCGGCGCAATGGCATTGACGTTGATGCCGTGCGGCGCCCATTCGCAGGCCAGCAGCCTGGTCAGGCCGGCAAGGCCGCTTTTCGAGGCGGTGTAGGAGGCCACGCGCACGCCGCCCTGGAACGAGAGCAGGGATGCGATGTTGATGATCTTGCCTTCCTTGCGCGGCACCATATGGCGGCCGGCGGCCTGCGCCAGGAAGAACGCCACCTTGAGATTGGTGTCGACCACCGCATCCCAGTCCTCTTCGGTGAAATCGAGCGCATCGGCACGGCGGATGATGCCGGCATTGTTGACGAGGATGTCGAGCCGCCCGGCCCAGCCGAGAACCTCCCCGACAACATGCGCGGCGGGCTCCGCCGTCGAGAGATCGGCACGTATGGCAAGATGCGCCGCACCGAGCGCATCGAGAAGGGCCTCCGTCTCGTCCATCGGGGAACGGCCGACAAGCGCCACCCGGGCGCCGGCCGCGCCGAGTGCGACGGCAATGGCTTGCCCTATGCCGGTATTCGCACCGGTGACAAGGGCCACGCGGCCATCAAGGCGAAAGCTGGGGAGGGCAGCCATGGCGATGCCTCAGAACAGCGTCGGTACGGGAACGGCATCCATGTCGGTAAAGGTCTGGTTGTCGCCGGCCATCGACCAGATAAAGGCATAGGCCGAGGTGCCCGAGCCGCAATGGATGGACCAGGGCGGCGAGAGGATCGCCTCATGGTTCCGCACCACGAGATGGCGGGTATGGTCCGGGCGGCCCATGAAATGGAACACGGCCTGGCCTTCCGGCAGGTCGTGGTAGAGATAGGCCTCCATCCGCCGGTCATGCGTGTGCGGCGGCATCGTGTTCCAGACAGAGCCGTTATGCATCGCCGTCCGCCCCATCACGAGCTGGCAGGTGGGAAAAGCGCCGGGATGCATGTATTTCGTCAATGTGCGGCGGTTGGCGCTCGCCTCGGCACCCAGTTCGTCGCCGTGCAGGGCGCCGACCTTCATCAGATGCGCCGGATGGGCATGATGGGCAGCCGCCGAATTGGCGTAGAACAGCGCCGGATCGTCGGCATGCGCGCTTTCGATCAGCACATTATGCGTGCCCATCGGCAGGTAAAGCGCGTCGTAGCGCCCGAGTTCGTAGGTCTTGCCGCCGGCGCGCACGCGCCCGGCCCCGCCGAGATTGAACAGGCCGATCTCACGCCGGGCCAGAAAATCCTCGGCCTTGACCAGCTGGGCGAGCTCCGGACCAAAGGCGAGGGGGCCTTTTGACGGCATCAGGCCCATCAGGATCATGCGGTCATAATGGGTATAGACCGCTTTGATCCGGCCAGGCTGGAACAGCCCTGTCACGAGGAAATGCTTCCGCAGCTCCGCCGTTGACATGCCCTCTGCATGCTCCGGATGGATGGCCTGGCGGATCTCGATATCGATGGCACTCATGAAGGATTCCTCGGTGTTTCCGTTCCCGGATCGGCGGATTTCGCTCCCGCCGGCTTATTCGAAATAGTCGGCCCGCTCCGCCAGGACGCGCGGCAGGTCCCGCAGGATCTCCATCAGGTGATGCCGCATGGCGTGATCGGCCTTTTCGGGGTCCCGCTGGTCAATCGCATCGACGATGGCGCGGTGCTGCTCCACGAGGATGCGCATGGAATCGCGGTCCTGCAGCGTCAGGTGCCGCACACGATCCATATGGGCCTTCACATCCAGCACGATCTGCCAGATCATCTCACAATCGGCGCCGGTGGCGAGGGCGGCATGGAACTGGGAATCCGCGGCCGTGATGGTCATGTAGTCGCCCTCGCAGGCCGCGCGGGCCTGTGTTTCGAGGATCGCGTCGATACTGCCGCGGATCACCGGGTCGAAACGTTCGCAGGCGCGCTGCACGATGGCGGATTCGAGGGCCTCGCGGGCGATCCGCACCTGCATCATGTGGCGGGTGGAAATGCGGGTCACGATGGTGCCGCGCTGCGGAAGGACCTGGACGAGGCCGATCCGGCTCAGCGAGATCAGCGCCTCGCGCACGGGCTGGCGGGAAACATCATAGCGCGTGGCGATCTCGCCTTCGGACAACCGCGTTCCGGGCGGAAACTCCATCGAGATGATGGCCTGCCGCAAACGTTCGGACACGCCGCGTGTCGCGCTGGGCGCCTTGGAATGGCCGAGGGGAAGCGGGGTCTGGGCGTTCATGATGAGACCTTTATATTCCCACTTGATCTACCATACAAGTCCATACTATCGTGATGTCTGTCAACAAGCAGTGGCGCCCGCGAAAGCCGGGAAGAGAAGCGAAAACAGGCATGGAACCGGGCCGGAAAGAGGCGGGCACGAGCACGGAGGAGGCGATTGCCTCGGCGTTCCGGATTGCCCGGCTCTCTGCCCACCCGCTGGCTGATTTCCCCGGAACGGTTCCGGCGACCCTTGCTGAAGCCTATCGGGTCCAGGATGCCGCGATCGCCGGTTTTCCCGATCAGGTCGCCGGCTGGAAGATTGCCGGCATTGCCCCGGAATGGCGCGACAGGCTCGGCGCCGCCCGGCTCGCCGGCCCGGTCATGAGCCGGCAGGTGCGGTTTGCCGCGAATGGCACCGAAATGCCGTTTCCGGTCTTTCCGGGCGGGTTCGCTGCTGTCGAGGCCGAATTCATCCTCTGCCTCGGCACGGATATCCCGGAGGATCTGCCGGGCAGCGAGGACGCGCTTATGTCTTGCGTCGGGGCGCTCCATGCGGGTGTCGAGACCGCCGGCTCGCCCTTTGCCGGCATCAACGATCTCGGGCCCTGCTCGGTGATTTCCGATCTCGGCAACAATTCAGGCATCATTGTCGGCCCGGCCATTTCCGGCTGGGAAGACTGCGACTGGGCCCGGCTCACAGCGCGATGCGACATCAATGGCAAGCTGGCAGGCGAGGGCAGCGCAGCCCGCGTCATGGATGGACCGCTGGCCGCGTTCGGCTTTCTGGTCGCGCATCTGCGGGCACGCGGCTACCGCCTCCGGGCGGGTGACTTCATCTCTACGGGCATGACGACGGGGATCCATCTCGTGGCGGCCGGGGATGTTGCGGAATTTGAATTCGCCGGCGGAATCCGTTTTTCCGCGCGGGCGGTATCGGCACGGCCTGTCTAGGCCGGAACGGCAAGGGAAAGGCGGGAACAAACCCGCATTCAAGGAGGAAAGACCATGATTTCTCGTCGTATGTTCAAGGGTGTCGCACTGGCAGCCCTCATGTCACTGGGCGCCGGTGCTGCTGCACAGGCGCAGACGTTGCGTTCGACCGACATCCATCCGGATGGCTACCCGACGGTCGAGGCCGTCAAGTTCATGGGCAAGCTGCTCGAGCAGCGCACCAATGGCCGCATCAAGATCAACGTGTTCCATTCGGCCCAGCTCGGCCAGGAAAAGGATACGATCGAGCAGACCCGCTTCGGCGTGCTCGATATGAACCGCATCAACATGGCGCCGTTCAACAACCTGATCCCGGCGACCAACGTGCCGTCGCTGCCCTTCATCTTCCGCTCGGTCGACCATATGCGCAAGGTGATGGATGGCCCGATCGGCGAAAGCATCCTCAAGGAATTCGAGAAGCATGACCTTGTCGGTCTCGCCTTCTACGATTCCGGTGCGCGCTCTTTCTACAATTCCAAGCGCCCGATCACGAAGCCGGACGACATGAAGGGCCTGAAGATCCGCGTCCAGCAATCGGACATGTTCATCAGCCTCGTCTCGGCGCTCGGCGCCAACGCCACCCCGATGAATTTCGGTGAAGTCTATTCGGGCCTGCAGACCGGCCTGATCGACGGGGCGGAGAACAACTGGCCGTCCTTCGAGTCGACCAAGCATTTCGAAGTCTCGAAATTCTACTCCCTGACCGAGCATTCCCTCTCTCCGGAAGTGCTCGTCATGTCGAAGAAGAGCTTCGACAAGCTCTCCAAGGAAGACCAGGCGCTGGTCAAGGCGGCGGCGAAGGAATCCGTTGCCGAGATGCGGAAGCTCTGGGATGCGCGTGAAAAGGCCTCGGAAGCCAAGGTCAAGGCCGGTGGCGCGGTGGTCAACACCGTCGAGAAGCAGCCCTTCATCGACGCCATGAAGCCCGTCTACGAGAAGTTCGTGAAGGATCAGGCGCTGAAGGACCTCGTCGCCGCGATCCAGGCCGTGAAGTAAACGCCGGTTACGGCGGACTTGGCGCAATCGCCCCGCGGCGGTTGCGCCTTTCTTTTACCGGGAAAGCGTCATGGACAAGCTTGTCACCCTCTACAGCCAATTCTGCGCACGGCTGAGCCTGGTCTCGCTCCTGCTGGCCGGATCCGGCCTCGTCGCCATGACGCTGATCGTGGCCTGGACGGTGTTCGGGCGCTATGTCCTCAACGACACGCCGGCATGGGGTGAGCCGATCTCGCTGTTCCTCATGCTCTGGTTCATCCTGCTCGGTGGCGCCGTCGGCGTGCGCGAGCAGGACCATATGGGCTTCGACCTGACGCTCCATTACACGACCGGCGCGACCAAGAGCGCGCTGATCTATGCGATCGAAATGCTGGTGACGGTCTTCGGCATCGCCATGGTGATCTATGGCAGCCGCCTCGCGGCGGGGGTGTGGTCGGACCGGTTGCCCGTTGTCGGCATCTCCAAGGGCTGGGACTATGTTCCGATTGCCGGCGGCGGCTTCCTGATCGTCCTGTTCTCCATCGAACGCATCCTGCTGCGCATGGCCAAGGTTGAAGCCGCGCCGATGCCGATCCGGTTCTCGCACGGGCTCGGGGAGGCCTGATCATGGATATCGCCATTCTCTTCGGCACCTTCGCAACACTCTTGCTGATCGGCGTGCCGGTGGCGTTCTGCCTCGGGCTGTCCTCACTCGCCACCGTCCTGTACATGGGCATCCCGCCCATCGTGGTCTTCCAGCAGATGTCGACCGGCATGAACGCCTTCGCCATGCTGGCCATCCCGTTCTTTATCTTCTCCGGCGACCTGATGATCCGCGGCGGCATTGCCGACCGGCTGATCCAGTTTGCCTCAAGTCTCGTCGGTCATCTCCGCGGCGGGCTCGGGCAGGTCAACGTGGTGACCTGCACATTGTTCGGCGGAATTTCCGGCTCTGCCGTTGCCGATGCCTCGGCGGTCGGCGGCATCATGATCCCGCAGATGGTCAAGCGCGGCTATGCCGCGGATTATGCAGTCAATGTCACCGCCAATGCCGCGATCATCGCGCTGCTGATCCCGCCCTCGCACAACATGATCATCTATTCTCTGGCGGCCGGCGGGACGATCTCGATCGCCGATCTGTTCACGGCCGGCATCGTGCCGGGATTGATGCTCTGCGGCGCGCTGATGGTCGCCGCCTGGGCGGTCGCGGTGAAGCGCGGCTATCCGGCCGATCCGTTCCCGGGCTGGTGGATCGTGCTGCGCTACCTCGTCGCGGCTTTCCCGGGCATCCTGCTGATCTTCATCATCTTCGGCGGCGTGCGGTCCGGCGTCTTCACAGCGACCGAAAGCTCTTGCGTAGCCGTCATCTACGCCCTGCTGGTAACGCTGCTGGTCTATCGCTCACTGGATTTCCGCGGTTTCCTCGCGGCAACCCTTGGGGCAGTCCGCACAACGGCCATGGTCCTGCTGGTGATCGGCACGTCAGCATCCTTCGGCTGGCTGATGGCCTTCCTGCAGGTGCCCAAGGCCACGATCGAGCTGATGCAGGCGATCTCGGACAATCCGATCGTCATCCTCCTGATCATCAATGTCATCCTGCTGGTACTCGGCACGTTCATGGACATGGCGCCGATGATCATCATCTGCACGCCGATCTTCCTGCCGGTGGTCAAGGCCATCGGGATGGATCCCGTGCATTTCGGCGTGGTGCTGATCCTTAATGCCGGCATCGGGCTGAACACGCCGCCCGTCGGAACGGTGCAATTCGTGGCCTGCGCGATCGGCAAGGTCTCGATCTCGGAATCGATGCGGACGATCTGGCCCTTCTATGGCGCCAGCTTCGCGGTCCTGCTGCTTGTGACCTATATCCCGCAGATCTCGCTCTGGTTGCCGAGCGTGTTCCGCTAACCCCGGATGGGGCGTTTCTGCATCCGCGCCTCGAACAGGGCGCGGGCGTTCCTGTAGGCGATTTTCGCGGCAATGTCCGGCGGCAATTGCCGCAGCCAGCCGCGATACTGGGCCATGATCTCGCCATAGCTCGCCCAGCGCTCGTTGATCCACGTGTCGGAACCGACAAGGAACCGGTCGGGATAGCGCGTGAAGAGATCACGCCATTCCGGCATCAGCTGGCCATCCGGGCCGGTAATGCCGGAGCGATAGGACAGCTCGCCCCAGAGATCGGGATGCTTTTTCAGGAGCGCCTCGACGCGCTCGGGCGCAAGGCCGAAGCCGGTATGGGCCCAGATCACCTTCGCCTTTGGATTGTGCCGGTAGAGATGCTCGACGGCCTCCTCATCCGCATGGGCATGGAGGTAGAGATCGTGCTCGACGGCGAAATTCACCGTCTTGCGCACGACCTCCGTAGCCGCAGCCCGGCCGCTGAGGTGGAATTCGCCGATCCCGATATAGTAGCCGCGCCGGAACTCCGCCTCGATGAGCTCGAAAATCACCGGGTTGGAGAACCAGCTCTGCACATCCGGCCGGACGCGGTAGGGCCGGATGAAGGGCACGACCCAGAGATCGTCGCGCGGGCTCCCGACCAGCGCATGGGTGCCGTCATTCGGCCGGCTCGTCGCGAGAATCCCGGTTACGCCATGCTGCCGGAACAGGGCATGCACCTGCTCCAGCGTGAAATAAGGCGTCGGCTCCCAGTTATAATGCAGATGCGCGTCGAAGATCGGGATGGGCCGTTCGCCCTGGGCATGGCTTGACAGGGCCGCCATTCCCGCAAGGATCATCGCGCCGATCAGGCGCGACAGCCGGCGGGGCAGGGTAGCGGCCAGAGGAAGCCGGGGCAGGGCCATCACCCGGCCTCAGCGCTTTGGCTGCACCATGCCGGCGCCCTTGATGATCGCCTCGGCATCCGGTCCGATGAAATGGGCATGGAGCGCCTTTGCAGCCTCCGAAGCATTCGGGGCAAGCCCACCGGAATAGGTGGTCACCAGCTGGATTTCGGCCGGCAGGCCGCCAAGCAGTGTCACGCCCTTGACCGGGATGATCTCGCTGATCTGGTGGAAAACAACCTCGGATTCGCCCTTGGCGACGCGCTCGGCAACATAGCCACCGGCCTGCAGGCGGAGCTTCGGCTTCAGCTGCTCGGTCAGGCCCCATTGGTCAAACAACCGGGCAAGGTAGATGCCGCTCGTGCCACCGGAAGCGGGATCGACATAGGAGATGGTCTTCGCTTCCACCAGCAGCTTCTTGATGGCATCCACCGTCGAGATATCCGGCTTCGGCGCGCCTTCCTTGATCGCGATCCCGATCGAGGTCGAGGCGATATCGATCCGGCTGCCCGGCGCAAGCTTGCCCTTGCCGATCAGGGCGTCGACCACGGTTCCGGTCGCCACAGCCACCTCGAAAGCTTCGCCCGCCTCGACCCGACGCGCCACGCCGCCGGCCGTATCGGAGGTGATGATCACCTTGTGGCCGGTCTTCTTCTCGAACGAGGCCGAGAGCTGCTCGATGATCGCCTTGCTGGCGCCGGTCGAGAAAATACGGATCTCGGCGGCGAGAGCTGGGGCGGCGGCCAGCAGGCCGGCCATCATGATGGAAAGGCGCTTGAACGACATGGTTCTCTCCCGGTTGTGTTGTTGGTGCACGTTGGGCGCGGGCCGGATTCGTCAATCAGACAGGCGCCGTCAGCGAGTATAAATGTCCTTGTAGGTCTCGCGCAGGATGTTCTTCTGCACCTTGCCCATCGTGTTGCGGGGCAATTCATCGACGATGATGACGCGCTTGGGCAGCTTGAACTTGGCCAGCCGGCCTTCCAGCGTCTTCAGGATCGCCTGCGGATCGAGCGTGGCGCCCTTGCTGGGCACAACGACGGCCGTCACGCCCTCGCCGAAATCCTTGTGCGGAACGCCGATCACCGCACTTTCGTTGACGCCGGGCATGCCGTCGATCTCGCCCTCGATCTCCTTGGGATAGACATTGTATCCCCCGGTAATGATGAGGTCCTTGCCGCGCCCGACAATATGGACATAGCCGCGCCCGTCGATCTTGCCGAGATCGCCGGTGATGAAGAAGCCATCGTCGCGGAACTCGGCCTTGGTCTTTTCCGGGTTCTGCCAGTAGCCCTTGAAGACGTTGGGTCCGCGCACCTCGATCATCCCGATCTCGTCAGCCCCGAGCCGCGCGCCGCTTTCCGGATCCGTGATGCGGATCTCGGTTCCCTCCAGCGGGAAGCCGACCGTTCCGGCCCGCCTGTCGCCCTCGTATGGGTTGGAGGTATTCATGTTGGTCTCGGTCATGCCGTAACGCTCGAGGATGGCCTGACCGGTCCGGGCCTCGAAATCGCGATGCGTCTCGGCAAGCAGCGGCGCAGAGCCGGAAATGAACAGCCGCATATGCGTGGTCGATTCCCGGGTCAGCCGCGCATCGTCGAGCAGCCGGACATAGAAGGTCGGCACGCCCATCATCGTCGTCGCCTTCGGCAGGTGCCGGAACACCTCGTCGGCATCGAATTTCGGCAGGAAGATCATCGAGGCGCCGGAGAACAGAACGACATTCGTCGCCACGAAAAGCCCATGCGTATGGAAGATCGGCAGCGCATGCAGCAGCACATCCTTCGCGGTGAAGCGCCACGTCTCCACAAGGACCCGCGCATTCGAGGCGAGATTCTCATGGCTGAGCATCGCGCCCTTGGAGCGGCCGGTCGTGCCGGACGTATAGAGGATCGCGCCGAGATCATCCGGCCCTCGCGCAACATCCGCGAAATCCGGCGAGGCCGCCGCAGCCTTCGTGGCCAGCGTGCCGTCACCCTTCGTACCCAGCGTCTCGAGAACGGCCCCGGCCGCCTTGGCCACCGGAGCAAGCGCCTCCGCCTGCTGGGGGGCGCAGACAAAGACGCGCGGCGTCGCATCGCCGAGGAAATACTCGATCTCGGCCGGCGTATAGGCGTTGTTCAGCGGCAGGAAGATCGCGCCGGCGCGGATGGCCGCGAGATAGACCATCAGCGCCTCGATGCTCTTGTCTACCTGCACCGCGACGCGATCACCCGGCTGGACCCCGAGCGCGACCAGTGCGTTGGCGTAGCGCGCCGAGAGGGCGAGCACATCGCCATACCGCACGACCCGCCCGTCCGCGAGCGTGGCGAAAGGCGTGCCGGTTTCGGGCATGCGGGCGCGGATCTGCGTGAAGAGATGGTTCGACATGGGCGTTGCTCGTTGTCTTGTGAGGTCGCGGGCGCGACCGATTATCGTTTGGCGCTGCGTGCGACTGCCACATCGCGCGAGGCTTGTATACTTCTGGCCGCCTTGAGCACGGCCGGCGAGGCCACCACTTCCTGATGCGTGGCGAAGCGCTCATGGTTCTCCTCGATGGCGCCGAGATCGTAGAGATAGTTGACCATCGCACCATAGCTCTCGCGCCAGCCCTTGGCCGAACGGTCTGCCAGCAGGTTCAGGCGATCAAGCCGCGCGCCATTGCCGAGATGGAACCGCGCGACGGGATCGACGATCCGGCCCCGGCCCGTCCGGGCCTCGACAAAATACCGGGCCAGAACAGCCTCGAAACAGGCTGGCAGCGATGCCAGATCTGCCGTCTCGGGCTGCATTTCTGAAAGGGACGCCATGGCCAGCCTTTCTTCTTCGCTCAGCATTTGGCTCTCGGTGGAGCGGGCCTCGTCCAACCAGCGGCGGAAGCCCGGCACCGGCGAGAGCGTGACGAAGGTGTCGAGCTGCGGCAATTCGCGGCGCAGCTCATCGACCACCTGCTTGATCAGGAAATTCCCGAACGAGATCCCGGCAAGACCCTTCTGGCAGTTCGAGATGGAATAGAACACGGCGGCCTGCGCTTCGCCGGGCGGCAGCGGGGCCCGGCCTTCGGCGAGGATCGGGTCGATCGCCGCCGGCTTGTCCCGGGTCAGCGCCACCTCGACGAAGATGAGCGGTTCGTCGACCAAAGCCGGATGGAAGAACGCGAAACAGCGACGGTCCGCCGGCTCGATCCGCCGGCGCAGGTCGTCCCAGCTTTCGATGGCATGCACGGCCTCGTAGCGGATGATCTTTTCAAGGATATGGGCCGGGCTCGACCAGTCGATGCGGCGCAGCACGAGGAACCCCCGATTGAACCATGAAGAGAAGAGATGCACGAAATCCCGGTCCAGCGCGGCAAGCTCGGGAGCCGATCCCATCGCGTCGAGCAGGTCCTCACGCATCCGGACAAGGGCATGCGTGTTGCCGGGCGCGAGGTTCAGCCGGCGCAGCACTTCCTGCCGTGGCGGTTCGACTACCTGCAGCAGGGCGTGATGCGTTTCGGGGTTGGGGTCGGCGTCATAGAGCGCAAAGGCCTTGCGGATGGCAACGGGATCATCCGCAAACTTGGTCGCCAGTACCTGGAGCAGGGCGATCCGTTCAGCAGGCAGCAGGTCGCGGTAGCGGTTCATGATCTCGCGGGCGAGGCCGACACCGGACGCTTCGCCCCGGGTGGAGAGCAGGGCGCGGATCAGCGTCGGCAGGGCACTGGCATCGGCACGGGCGGCGCCAGCGCCGAGACCGAGCCGATCCGCCAGATGGCGCCCCTGTTCGGCGACAGAAGAGAGCAGGTCCTGCAGGAAGCCGATATTCATATCAGGTCCATCTCCGCGTGATCATGTCGCTTGCATGCGTTGAGCGTTTCCTTGTATACAAGAATGATGAGCGATGATGCAAGCGCCCTGAGCACAGCCCAGCGTCTCCGGCAGGAGATCGAGAACGACATCGCATCCGGTCATCTTGTCCCGGGAGAGCGGCTCGACGAGGTCACGCTGGCCAATCGCTTTCACGTTTCCCGCACGCCGATCCGCGAGGCGCTCCAGCAGCTGGCCATGGCTGGCATGGTCGAGATCCGCCCGCGCCGGGGCGCGGTGGTGGCCAGCCTGACGCCGGAACGCCTTTACGAGATGTTCGAGGTGATGGCGGAACTCGAGGCCATGTGCTGCCGCCTCGCGGCCCGCCGCCTCGGGCCTTCGGATGCCCTCGCACTGGAACGCGCCCACCGGGCTTGCGAGGCCGTCCGGCACGACCATGATGCCTATTACCGGGCGAACGAAATGTTTCATCAGGCGATCTACGCCGCCTCCGGCAATACGTTCCTGGCAGAGCAGGCCCGCCTCCTGCAACGACGCCTGCAACCCTACCGACGCCTGCAACTCCGCGTCCGCAACCGCGTCCAGAACTCGTTCTCCGAGCATGAGCGCATTCTCGCGGCATTGATGGCGGGAGAGGGCGAGGAGGCCGCCGGCATCATGCGACCCCATGTGCAGGTCCAGGGCGAGCGCTTCAGTGATCTCATCGCCAGCCTCAAGCTGCTCGGCGCGGCGTAAAGGCCCGCGCATTGCAATTTGAATTTTGAATTATAAACTGACCACAAGACAGGCCGGAAAGGCCGATAAAGGAGGAAACGATGATGAAGCCAACGGGACTGACACGACGTCTGCTGACAACAACCCTTGCCGCGGCCGGCCTGATCGGGCTGGCTGGGATCGCCTCCGCCCAGCAGGGCTGGCCCAGCCGTCCGATCACCTTCCTGAACCCGTTCCCGGCCGGCGGCGGCACGGATGCCTTCGCCCGGCCGCTCGCCCAGCAGCTCGATAGCCAGCTGAACCAGCGCATCATCATCGAGAACCGGGGCGGGGCCGGGGGCACTGTCGGCGCGGCAGCCGCGGCGAAAATGACGCCGGACGGCTACACCTTCTTCGTCGGTGCCGCCCACCACACGATCGCCCCGGCCATCTACCCCAACCTGACCTATGATCTCGAGAAGGACTTCGTTCCGATCGCCGTGATCGCCATGCCGCCGCAGATCGTCGCGATCTCGCCAAAGGCGCTGCCCAACGTGAAGACACTGAAGGACTTCGTCGATTATGCGAAGGCCAATCCGGGCAAGATCAACTTCGCCTCGGCCGGGAATGGCACGACTCATCATCTCGCGGGCGAGCTGTTCAAGAACCTGGCCGGCGTGAACCTCGTCCATGTGCCCTATCGTGGTGCGGGGCCGGCCATGCAGGACCTCGTCGCCGGTCAGGTCCATGTGATGTTCGACGGCCTCGGCACGTCATCGCCGCAGATCCAGGGCGGCAACCTCGTCGGCCTGGCCGTCGCATCCCCGCAGCGTTCCAGCGCGCTGCCCAACGTGCCCACGGCGGAAGAATCCGGCGTGAAGGGCTACAATGTCTCGACCTGGTATGCGGTCTGGGCCATCAAGGGCACCCCGCCGGATATCGTCGAGCGCATGAAGGCCGAGATCCTCAAGGCACTCCAGGCCGAGCCGATCAAGGCAACCTGGGCGCGGAACGGCTCGGATATCCCGAACGTCACCGGCGATGCCTTCGCCAAGTTTGTCCGCAGCGAGATCGAGCGCTGGGGCCAGGTCGTGAAGGCGGCGGATGTGAAGGTCTCGAACTAGGCTTTGAAACGGGCACGCGCGCGGCTCTGGCCCCGCGCGCGTCGCTCACACACCATAGGCGGCGGTGATAACGTCCTTCTTGCCGCGGATATGGTCGCGGACGACGCGCGCCAGCCCTTCGCCATCCCGCGCGCGCAGCAATTCTGCCATGACACGATGCTCGTCCATGGCGCGGCGCCATTGTTCCGGCGTCTTGTGCGCGGTGTAGCGCATCCGCTGGATCCGGCTCGACAGGTTCGAATAGATGCTGGCGAGGGTGGCATTCCGCGCGGCCTGCATCAGCGCTTCATGAATCTCGCGGTTCAGCGTGAAATAGGACGTCTCGTCGCCGCGCTTGTAGGCCTTCTCCATGATCAGCGTCTTCGCCTCGATCACGTCGATCTCGGCATCGGTGATCGACCGGCAGGCCAGTTCGGCCGCCGTCGCCTCGAGCCCGGCCACGACCTCGATCATCTCCTCGATTTCGGATTGGCTGACATGGCCGACCCGCGCACCGCGATTGGGCAGCAATTCAAGCAGGCCTTCCGTCGCGAGGATCTTGATGGCTTCGCGCAGCGGCGTGCGGGAAATGCCGAACCGCTCGCAGAGTTCGATCTCGTTGATCCGCTCGCGCGGCTCCAGTTCCCCGGTCAGGATCAGCTCGCGCAGCCGTTCGGCCACCTCGTCATGGAGGTAGCGGCGGTGGATTCCGTCAACGGCAGCAATGCGGTTCATCGCTGTCTTATACTTTCGCACCAAGCGCCTTGTCGAGGAGTCGGACCACGTGAATGGCCTCGCGGGACGAGCCATCCACGATCTGATGGCGGCAGGAGGTGCCATCTGCCACGATGATCGCCTCCGGAGGCGCCTTGCGGACCGCCGGAAGGAGCGAAAGCTCGGCCATGGCGAGTGAAACGTCGATCGTCTCGCTCTGGTAGCCGAAGCTGCCGGCCATGCCGCAACAGCTTGATTCGATGACCTCCAGCCGGATGCCGGGTATGGCGCGGAGGCAGGTTTCCACGGCGCCCATCGCATCCGCCGCCTTCTGGTGGCAATGCCCGTGGAGGAGAACCGGCACGCCGCCTTGATCCGCCAGCGGCAAAGCGACACGGCCCGCCTTGAGGTCCTCCGCAAGAGCCTCCTCGATCAGCCGGGCGGCCCGGCCAATCGCACGGGCCTTCTCGCCCGGAAGGACAGCCAGCATCTCGTCGCGCAAAGTCAGGAGGCAGGACGGTTCGAGCCCGACAATCCGCGCGCCCCTGACAACGTAGGGATGCAGCGCCTCGACCAGCCTTTCGGCTTCCTTGCGGGCCTCGGCCACCTGGCCGAGCGACAGGAAGGTCCGGCCGCAGCAGAGCGGGCGCGAGCCCCGGGTTGGCTGGACATGGTGCAGGCGATAACCGGCTGCCAGCAGCACGCGGCAGGCCGCGTCGAGATTCTCCGGCTCGAAATAGCGGTTGAACGTATCCCCGAACAGCACGATGTCCTTGCCATCGCCCCGGACATCCGAAGGCTGCCCGAAGGCGCCGCTCTCCTGCCACGGCTTTTGCCATTCCGGCAGCGAGCGGCGGGCGGAGAGGCGCGTGAAGCGTTCGAGCAGGGCTGCAACCCGGGGCAGGCGGTTCGGCAGGTTGGCGAGAGCGGGAACCCGGCTGACGAACGGCGCGTAGCGCGGCAGGAAGGCGATCAGCCGGTCGCGCAGGGTCAGGCCGTGGCGGGCCGTATACTGGTTGAGAAATTCGATCTTCATCCGCGCCATGTCGACGCCGGTCGGGCATTCACGCTGGCAGGCCTTGCAGCCGACGCAGAGCGACATCGTCTCCTTCATCTCGGGTGAGAGAAACGCATCCGGCCCCATGGCGCCGGAAAGCGCGAGGCGCATCGAATTGGCGCGCCCCCGCGTCAGGTGCTGCTCCTCGCCGGTCACGCGGTAGGAAGGGCACATCGCGCCGCCGGCCAGCTTCCGGCAGGTCCCGTTGTTGTTGCACATCTCCACCGCGCCGGCGAAGCCACCCCATTCCTGCCAGTCAAGCGCAGCCGGCGCGGGCAGGGTTGTGGCATAGCCCTCGGGATAGCGCATCAGGTCGCGGTCGTCGAAGCGAAGCGGCCGCACGATCTTGCCGGGGTTGAGGCGGTTCTCCGGGTCGAACGCATCCTTCACCGCCTCGAAAGCGCGGGTCAGCCGCGGGCCGAACAACGGCTCGACGAATTCCGAACGGGAGATGCCGTCGCCATGCTCGCCGGAATAGGAACCCTCGAAGCGCCGCACCAGTTCGACGGTCTCCTCCGCGATGGCGCGCATCGCCTTCACGCCGGCCTCGGTCTTCATATTGAGGATCGGCCGCACATGCAGGCACCCGACCGAGGCATGGGCATACCAGGTGCCGCGCGTGCCATGCTTCTCGAAAACCGCCGTCACCGCATCGGTATAGTCGGCGAGCCGATCGAGCGGCACAGCGCAATCCTCGATGAAGGAAACAGGCTTCCCATCACCCTTCATCGACATCATGATATTCAGGCAGGCCTCGCGCACGTCCCAGACGGTCTTCTGCGTCGGCGCATCCAGCACCTCGACCACCGCATCCGGGAAGCCGTGATCGGCCATGCAGCGGTCGAGATCCTTCAGTTGCGCCTGGAGGGCCGCGAGATCCTCGCCGGCAAATTCCACCAGCAGCAGGCAATTCGGCGTTCCCCGCGTGATTTTGGCCAGCGTGTTCCGGAAGAGCGGGATATCCGCGCCCAGCACGATCACGTTGTTGTCGACCAGCTCGACCGCGGCGGGCCCGAGCGCGACAAGATGCTGTGTCGTCTCCATCGCCGCTCGGAAGCTCGGGAAATGGCAGACGCCCATGACCCGGTGTCCGGGGAGGGGCGTCAGCGCGAGGTCGATGGCCGTGAAACCGGCGAGCGTGCCTTCCGAACCAACCAGCAGATGGGCCAGGTTCGGCCGGGGTTCGACCAGTGCATCGAGGTTGTAGCCACCCACGCGGCGCTGCACCTTGGGATAGCGGAGACGGATTTCCTCGACCTCCGATTGCGCCAGCGCGATCATCCGCGCCCCAAGCGGCGAAGGCGCGCCGGCATCGAAATGCATGGCCGAGGCATCCACCGAGAGCGCGTCGATGGCCCGGACATTGTCGACCATCTTGCCGAAAACCAGCGAACGCGCGCCGCAGGAATTGTTGCCCGTCATGCCGCCGATCGTGCAGCGCGTCGCAGTGGAGGGCTCGACCGGAAAGAACAGGCCGTCCTTCCTCAGGCGCGTGTTGAGCCGTTCCAGCACCATGCCGGGCTGGACGCGGATGCGCCGGGCGCCGGGGTCGTAATCCAGCACCGCATTGAAGAAACGCGAACAATCGACGATAAGGCCGTTGCCGATCGGCTGGCCATTCTGGGAAGTGCCGCCACCGCGGAAGATCACCGGAACGCCATGTTCCTTCGCAATCACCAGCGTTGCTGCAATGTCATCGGCATTTCGGGGGAAGACCACGCCTTCGGGAATGATCTGGTAGATCGAGGCATCGGTGGCGTAGCGCCCGCGTGTGAAGCTGTCGAAACGCACCTCGCCTGAAATCGACTGTGTCAAACGCCGCTCAAGGCCCAGATTGCGCGCGCCGATCGTTCCATGCATGCGATCATTCCTCCTGCCACGAAAAGCCTAGCGGATCACCGCTCTTGCGAAAAGTGAATTTATAATACAAAATACAGAGCATCGAAATTGGGCCGTACACGGCCACCAGCTCCGAACGGACAGGGAGATACGCCATGGTCGAGACAGGCCGCCATTTTCTGCAGATTCCGGGACCAACCAATACGCCACTGCCGGTCCTCGCAGCCATGGCCAAGCCGACTATCGATCATCGTGGCCCGGAATTCCAGAAGCTCGGCCTCGATGTGCTGGCGCGGATCAAGCCGATTTTCGGCACGAAGAACCCCGTCATCATCTACCCGGCCTCCGGAACCGGAGCCTGGGAAGCCGCGCTCGTCAACACGCTTTCGCCGGGCGATCTTGTCCTGATGTTCGAGACCGGCTGGTTCGCGACGCTCTGGAACAAGATGGCTGCCAAGCTCGGCATCAAGGCCGAGTTCATTCGCTCGGACTGGCGCGCCGGCGCCGATGCCTCGGCCATCGAGGCGCGCCTGCGCGAGGACAAGGGCCACACGATCAAGGCGGTCTGCGTCGTCCACAATGAAACCTCGACCGGCTGCGTGACCGATATCGCGGCCGTGCGGGCAGCCATTGACCGGGCCGGCCACCCGGCCTTGCTGATGGTCGACACCATTTCCTCGCTCGGCTCGATCGATTACCGCCATGACGAATGGGGCGTCGATGTCACGGTAGCCGGCTCGCAGAAGGGGCTGATGCTGCCGCCGGGCCTGTCCTTCAATGCCGTGTCCGACAAGGCGCTCGCTGTCTCGAAGACCAATGCCTTCCCGCGTTCCTTCTGGGACTGGCATGAAATGATCGCCATCAACGACAAGGGCTTCTTCCCCTATACGCCGGCGACAAACATGCTGCAGGGCCTGAAAGTTGCGCTCGACATGCTGGAGGCCGAGGGCATGGCGAATGTCTTTGCCCGGCATGACCGCGCCGCCGAGGCCACCCGCCGCGCCGTGCGGCACTGGGGCTTCGAGACCGTCTGCAAGAAGCCGTCGGATTATTCATCCTCGCTGACGGCGGTCATGCTGCCCGAGGGCCATTCTGCCGATGCCCTCCGCAAGACGATACTCGAACGCTCGAACATGAGCCTCGGCAACGGCCTCGGCATCCTCGCCGACAAGGTGTTCCGGATCGGCCATCTTGGCGATTTCCATGACCTGATGGTCACCGGCACCCTGTCCGGCGTCGAGATGGGCCTCGCCGCCTGCGGCATCCCGCATCGGCCGGGTGGCGTACAGGTCGCGATGACTCATCTGCTCGGCAACGGCGCTCCGGTGGCCGAAGCGGCGGAATAGCCGTTGACCCCATGCCCCGGGGCCTGCAAGACCGGGGCATGACATCCGATCCCTTCCTGATCATCGGCGGCGGCCCGGCGGGCCTGATGGCCGCCGAAACCCTGCTCGATGCCGGCAATCCGGTCCATCTTTATGAGCGGATGCCTTCGCTCGGGCGGAAATTCCTGATGGCCGGGCGGGGCGGGCTGAATCTGACCCATGCCGAGGACCTGCCGCGATTCCTTTCGCGCTACGGCGAGGCTGCGCCGCTGCTGCTGGACGCGATCCGGGCTTTCCCGCCCGACGCGACCCGGCAATGGTGCGAGGGTCTCGGCCAGCCGACCTTCATCGGCAGTTCCGGCCGCATCTTCCCGGAAACGATGAAGGCCTCGCCGCTGCTGCGCGCCTGGCTGCGCCGGCTGGAAGCGAAGGGCCTTGTCGTGCATCTCCGCCATCGCTGGCTGGGCTGGAACGAGGCGGGAAACCTCCGTTTCGAAACACCCGGGGGCGAGATTGTCGTGCCCGCCGCCCCGACCCTGCTGGCCCTCGGCGGGGCTTCCTGGCCACGCCTCGGCGCCGATGGCGGCTGGACCGGCCCGCTCGGCGCGCTCGGCCATGCCATCACGCCGCTGGAGCCTTCGAATGTCGGCATCCGTATCGCATGGTCGCCGTTCATGGCCAAGGTGGCCGGCCAACCGCTGAAGCGCATTGTGGTGCGGATCGGCGGCTTCGAGGCCCCGGGCGAGGCCGTGATCACCCGGCAGGGGCTGGAGGGCGGGGCGATCTATGCTGCGTCACCCGCCATCCGCCGCGCTATGGTGCGTCACAGCCCGGCAATTCTCGAGATCGACCTGCGGCCCGATTTCCGGCCCGAATGGATCGCCCATCGCCTCCGCGAGGGCCGGAGCAAGGATTCCTGGACCTCGCGCCTGCGTAAGGCCGCCGGCCTCCAGCCCGCTGCCATGGCGTTGCTCAACGAATGCGGGCGGCAGATCGGCCTTGCCCCGGGCGATCATGAGGGCTGGGCCAACCTCGTGCGCGCCGCACCGATTCCGGTCGAGGGGTTTTGCGGGCTCGACCGGGCCATCTCGACCGCCGGCGGTGCCGCGTTCGACGGTCTCGATGCAAACTGGATGGTCACGCAGCGGCCTGGCCTGTTCCTTGCCGGCGAGATGCTGGACTGGGATGCACCGACCGGCGGCTACCTGCTGCAGGCCTGCTTCGCCTCCGGGCGCGCCGCGGCCCTCGGCATGCTCCGCCAGGCGGAAGCGGGCTGATCAGCCGGCCGCCGCTTCCTCGCGCAGGATCTCGAGTTCGAGCCAGCGTTCTTCCATCTTGCCGAGTTCGGCATGGGCCTTTTCGAGCAGTGCCATGGTTTCGTCGAAGGTCTTGCGATCGCGAGCATAAAGTTCCGGATCGTCGAGCCGGACCTGCAGCTTGCCGATCACCACCCGCAGTTTTTCCATGGCGGAGGGCAGGCTTTCCAGCTGGTTGAGCTGCTGGAAGGTCAGCTTCTTGCGCGCTGAGACGGCAGGCGAAGAAGCCGGCCTATCCGATTCCGGCGACTCGGCTTTCGCCCCCCTGGGCTTGTCCAGCACGATCTCTGCACCGCGTTGGGTGAGCATGTCGCTGTAACCGCCGGCATAGACTCGCCATTTCCCGTTGCCCTCGGGCACGATGACGCGGTCGACAATCCGGTCGAGGAAGTCGCGGTCATGGCTGATCAGCAACACCGTGCCGGCATAGGCGTCCAGCATTTCCTGGAGCACATCGAGCGTCTCGAGATCGAGATCATTGGTCGGCTCGTCCAGCACCAGCAGGTTTGAGGGCCGGGCGAGGGCCCGAGCGAGCATCAGCCGCGCGCGCTCGCCGCCGGACAGCACCTTCAGCGGCGTCCGCGCCTTTTCCGGCGGGAACAGGAAGTCCTTCATATAGCCAATGACGTTCTTCGGCTGGCCGTTGATGACCAGCGTATCCGTGCCGCCTCCGGTCAGCGCGTCGGCGAGGCTCGTCTCCGGATCAAGCGAATCCCGTCTCTGCTCGAGCGAGGCGATGGCGAGCCCGGCCCCGAACCGGATCTGCCCGGAATCCGGCTCGAGCGTGCCTGTCATCAGCGAGAGCAGGGTGGTCTTGCCGGCACCATTCGGGCCGACAAGGCCGATCCGGTCGCCCCTCAGGATGCGGATCGAGAAATCCCGGACGATCACCCGCTCACCATAGTGTTTCGCCAGCGCTTCCGCCTCGATGACGAGCTTCCCGCCCTTGTCCTCCTCGGCAGCAACGATCTGCGCAGAACCGGTCGCGCGGACATGGTCGCGCTTCTCGCGCCGGAGTGTATGGAGATTCTCGAGCCTCCGGACATTGCGCTTGCGCCGCGCAGTGACGCCGTAGCGCAACCAATGCTCCTCGTCGGCGATCTTGCGTCCGAGTTTGTGCTGGGCCGCTTCTTCCTCGGCGAGGACCTGGTCCCGCCACGCCTCGAAATGGCCGAATCCGCGTTCGATCCGCCGCGTCGTGCCGCGATCCAGCCAGATGGTCGCCCTGGAAAGGCGTTCGAGGAAGCGGCGGTCATGGCTGATCAGCACCAGCGCGGCCTGCCGGCCCAGCAATTCCTGCTCGAGCCATTCGATGGCCGGCAGGTCGAGATGGTTGGTCGGTTCATCGAGCAGCAGCACATCGGGCTGCGGCGCGAGGACACGGGCAAGCGCCGCCCTGCGCGCCTCGCCGCCAGAAAGCCCGGCTGTCGGCTCCTGTCCGGTCAGGCCCAGCGCCTCCAGCAGAAACCGCGCGGCATGATCTCCCTCATCCGGCGGAAGGTCGGCGGCGGCAAAGGCGAGGGTGGTGGGGTAGGCCGAGAAATCCGGCTCCTGCGCCAGAACGCCGATCCGCATGCCCGGCTGGACAAATCGCGTGCCGGCATCGGCTTCGACCTGCCCCGCAGCAACCTTGAGCAGCGTCGACTTGCCCGAACCGTTACGACCGACAAGGCAGATCCGCTCGCCGGGCGACACGGAAAGGTCCGCCCCGTCGAGCAGGTTCCTGCCGCCGAAGGTCAGGCGGATATCGGTCAGCTGGATCAGGGGTGGCGCCACGGCAGGTTTCCAAGCGAGAAGACGGGCCTTCTACCCGCCGGCCGGTATCCTGTCGAGGCAAGCTCAGCCGAAATGCCGGGCAATCGCCACGGCGCCGGCCGAAGTCACGCCGGAAACGAAGGCGCCCCAGCTCATGTCGATCAGCGCGATGCGCAGGGTGAACCCTTCGAGCGTTGCGAGGTTTGTGAGGTCATAGGTGCCGTAGGCGACAAGGCCGAAAAACGCGCCATAGGCCAGCGCCCGGAGAACGCTGCCGCTTTCGTGAGCGGGCAGGAGTACGAAAACGGTCAGGCCGATCACGTAGAGGACATAGAACGCCAAAGCCGCCGCGACGTTGAATTCCTTTTTCAGGAGGCCGCCGATCTCCGCCTGATAAAGGTTCTTGGCGATCACGCCGAGCCACAGGAGATCGATCACCAGCAGGATGATGGCGGCGCTCGCGGTGAGGATGAGGGTGGATTTCATGACAGACCTCGCTGGATGTCTCTACGCATCAGGCCGGCATCCGGATCTTCCGCCCCACGCAGCAGGCAGGCTTTCCGGACGGGCCACCTCCGACCGCACATAAACAATCCGCACAAATTGCAGGCAGACGCCGCTTTATTGTGCACCGAACGGGAGGGCCTGCCCGAAAAGGCGACGCCGCCCGGTTGTAATACCCCTGTTTCATCCGGTCGGGTTTTTGGCACGCGAAATGCTGCGCCGCATCGTCTCATCCAACGGGGGATTCCTTACAATGACAATGACGCGCCGTTCTCTTCTCGCTTCCTCGGCCATGGCGGCCGCCGCCGCGACCCTGCCCGCCATCCCGGCCTTTGCCCAGTCCGGCGACACGATCAAGGTCGGCATCCTGCATTCGCTCTCGGGCACGATGGCGATTTCCGAAACGACCCTGAAGGACGTCATGCTCATGCTCATCGATGAGCAGAACAAGAAGGGCGGTCTTCTCGGCAAGAAACTCGAGGCAGTCGTGGTCGACCCGGCCTCGAACTGGCCGCTTTTCGCCGAAAAGGCGCGCGAGCTGATCACGCAGCACAAGGTTGCCGCGACCTTCGGCTGCTGGACCTCGGTGTCGCGCAAGTCCGTCCTGCCGGTCTTCAAGGAACTGAACAACATCCTGTTCTACCCGGTGCAGTATGAGGGCGAGGAATCCGAGCGCAACGTTTTCTACACCGGCGCCGCCCCGAACCAGCAGGCCATCCCGGCCGTCGATTACCTGATGTCGAAGGATGGCGGCGAAGTGAAGCGCTGGGTTCTGGCGGGCACCGACTACGTCTATCCGCGCACGACCAACAAGATCCTTGAAGCCTACCTGCTCGCCAAGGGCGTGGCCAAGGAAGATATCATGATCAACTACACGCCGTTCGGTCACTCGGACTGGCAGACCATCGTCGCCGATATCAAGAAGTTCGGTTCGGCCGGCAAGAAGACCGCCGTCGTCTCGACCATCAACGGCGACGCCAACGTTCCGTTCTACAAGGAACTCGGCAATGCCGGCATCAAGGCGACCGACATTCCGGTTGTCGCCTTCTCGGTCGGTGAGGAAGAACTCGCCGGCATCGATACACGGCCGCTGGTCGGCCATCTCGCGGCCTGGAACTATTTCCAGTCGGTGAAGGACGTCGCCAACTACGAGTTCATCAAGAAGTGGAAGGACTACAAGAAGTCCTCGAAAGCCGTGACCAACGACCCGATGGAAGCCCATGTGATTGGCTTCAACATGTGGATCAAGGCCGTCGAGAAGGCCAAGACGACGGCTCCGGATGCGGTGATCGATGCCATTGTCGGCGTCGAGGTTCCGAACCTGACGGGCGGCATCTCCAAGATGCTCCCGAACCACCATATCACCAAGCCGGTCCTGATCGGCGAAATCCGCGCCGACGGCCAGTTCGACGTGGTCTGGCAGACCAAGGACCTCGTTCCCGGCGATGCCTGGACCGATCATCTGGAAGGCTCGAAGGACCTCGAGGCCGACTGGGTCAATCTGAAATGCGGCAACTACAACACCAAGCTGAAGAAGTGCGGCTGATCCTCGCCGCCTGATCCTGCGCATCTACCGGCCGGGTTCGCCCGGCCGGTTCCCCCGGCCAACGCGCCGGGCCGTCCGAGACCGTGCCTTCGAGAGGCCCCCTTGCGCATCATCCGCTTGCCCCTGACTGCCCTTCGCCGGCTCGCCTCCTGCCTGTTTCTCGGGCTTTTCCTGCTGAACGGGGTTCAGATGCAAGGGGCACAGGCCGGCCCCCTCGAAGATGCCGCCGCGCTTTTCGCCAAGGACAGTTTCACCGATACGGCGCGGGCCATCGAGCTTCTGGCGGATTCCGGAGCCGCGCATGCCGGCCCGGCCATCGAGGCGCTGAACGACCGCCGTCTCTTTGTCGCCGCCGATCAGACCGTGTATTTCCGCGATGCCACCGGCGCCTTCATCGCCCTCATCTCCGGCGCGAAATTGCCCGCAGAACCAACTGGCGGAACCGGAGTCCGCGTCAACAACCGCATCCGCAGTTCGATCAACACCGCCCTCGGTACCCTGACCCTGCAGGCGCCTGATCCGGCGAAGCGCCGCGCCGCCGCCGAGGCTGTGTTCAAGTCCCGCTCGCCCGATAGCGAAACCGCCCTGCAGGCCGCCATCCGGAACGAGAAGATCGCAGCGATCCGCGATATCCAGCAAACCGCACTGGCGGCGATCATCGCGACGTCGCCGAACCGCAGCGATATCGATCGCCTGGCCGCCATCGAGGTGCTGAAGGAGCGCGGCGACCGTGAGGCGCTGACGCCGCTGAACCAGATCCCGGACAGTGCCGGTGCAAATGTGAAGGACGCTGCAAAGGCCGCAGCCCAGACGATCACCAACCGGCTGGCCACGTGGTCCGCCGTCCAGAATGCCTGGTATGGCGTCTCGCTCGGCTCGGTTCTACTGCTCGCAGCGATCGGCCTCGCCATTACCTTCGGTGTGATGGGCATCATCAACATGGCGCATGGCGAGATGGTGATGATCGGCGCCTATGCCACTTTCATCATCCAGGAAATCATCCGCCAGAATGCGCCGGGCCTGTTCGAGTATTCCCTCGCCATCGCCATCCCCGCGGCCTTTCTCATCGCCGGGACGATCGGCATCGCCATGGAGCGGCTGGTCATCCGCCACCTCTACGGGCGGCCGCTGGAAACCCTGCTCGCCACCTGGGGCATCTCGCTCATCCTCATGCAGGCGACCCGCACCCTTTTCGGCCCGACGAACCGCGAGGTCGGCGCGCCTGCCTTCATGTCCGGTTCCTTCCGGATCGGCCTGATCGACATCACCTATGGCCGCGTCTGGATTGTCGGCTTCGCGCTGGTTGTCTTCTTCGCAGTGCTGGCCCTGCTGCGCTTCACGCCGCTCGGCCTGCAGATGCGCGCCGTGACTCAGAACCGGCGCATGGCCGCCTCGATGGGCATCCGCACCGCCCGCGTGGACGCGCTGACCTTCGGCCTTGGCTCCGGCATTGCCGGCCTTGCCGGCGTCGCGCTCAGCCAGATCGACAATGTGAGCCCCAATCTCGGCCAGAGCTACATCATCGACAGCTTCATGGTCGTCGTCTTCGGCGGGGTCGGCAATCTCTGGGGAACGCTCGTCGCGGCCCTGTCGCTCGGGATCGCGAACAAGTTCCTCGAGCCCTTTGCCGGCGCCGTCCTTGGCAAGATTGCTCTCCTGGTCTTCATCATCCTCTTCATCCAGAAACGGCCACGCGGCCTGTTCGCGCTGAAGGGCAGGGCGGTGGAACAATGATCACCCAGGCGATCCTCGCCCGGCTCGATCTGCGCGGCCGGCTGTTCCTCGGTGCCATCCTCGCGGCTTTGATCCTCGTGCCGGTGCTCAACCTTGTCGTGCCCTCCGGCTCGCCGCTCCATGTCCCGACCTGGCTGGTCAGCCTGCTCGGCAAATATCTTTGCTACGCCATCCTTGCCCTCGCGCTCGATCTGGTCTGGGGCTATTGCGGCATCCTCAGCCTCGGCCACGGCGCCTTCTTCGCGCTCGGCGGCTATGCGATGGGCATGTATCTCATGCGCCAGATCGGCACCCGCGGCGTCTATGGGCACCCGGTCCTGCCGGATTTCATGGTCTTCCTGAACTGGAAGGAACTGCCCTGGTTCTGGTACGGCTTTGACATGTTCCCCTTCGCCCTGCTGATGGTCTTCCTTGCGCCGGGCATCCTCGCCTTCGTTTTCGGCTGGTTCGCCTTCCGGAGCCGCGTCACCGGCGTCTATCTCTCGATCATCACCCAGGCGCTGACCTATGCGCTGATGCTCGCCTTCTTCCGCAACGATATGGGCTTCGGCGGCAATAACGGCCTGACCGACTTCAAGGATATCGCCGGATTCCCGGTGCAGGCGCAGGGCACGCGCGTCGCGCTCTTCGCCCTGACGCTGATCGCGCTTGCCGGGTGCTACATTCTGGCCCGCGCCATCGTGACCTCGAAGGCCGGCAAGGTTCTGGTCGCGATCCGCGATGCCGAGAGCCGGACTCGCTTTCTCGGCTTCCGGGTCGAGCGCTACAAGCTCTTCGTCTTCACGCTCTCGGCCATGATGGCAGGGCTGGCCGGCGCGCTTTATGTGCCGCAGGTCGGCATCATCAACCCGAGCGAATTCGCGCCCGGCAACTCAATCGAGGTGGTCATCTGGGTGGCGGTCGGCGGGCGCGGCACCCTGGTCGGGGCGGCGATCGGCGCGGTGCTTGTCAATTTCGCAAAGACCACCTTCACGACCGGGGCGCTGGCCCCTTACTGGCTATTCGCCCTTGGCGCGCTGTTCGTGCTGACGACACTCTACATGCCCAAGGGCGTGATCGGCACCTATGCCGAATGGCGCGAGAAGCGCCGCGAGAAGGCAAGCCTCGCGGCCCATGCTGCCAGCAAGCCGGCGGAGTGAGCCATGAACCTGCCGGTCACCTCCTTCCTGCTCTATCTCGACGGCGTCTCGGTGGCCTTTGACGGCTTCCGCGCGATCAATTCGCTCGCCTTGACCATCCTGCCGGGCGAGATGCGCGCGATTATCGGCCCGAACGGTGCCGGCAAGACGACGATGATGGACATCATCACCGGCAAGACGAAACCGGATACCGGCGACGTGCTGTTCAACGGCTCGGTGGATCTCACCCGGCTGGACGAGGCCGCCATCGCCAATCTCGGGATCGGCCGGAAATTCCAGAAGCCGACCGTCTTCGACATGCATTCCGTCGAGGACAATCTCCGCCTCGCGCTCAAGGCCGATCGCCGCGTCTTCACCACCCTGTTCTGGAAGGACAACGAGAGCGAGCGCGAGAAGATCAACCGCATCCTCGCGACGATCCGGCTCGAACATCTGCGCGAGGCCTCGGCCGCCAATCTCAGCCATGGCCAGAAGCAATGGCTGGAGATCGGCATGCTGCTGGCGCAGGATCCGAAATTGCTGCTGGTCGATGAGCCGGTTGCGGGCATGACCGATGCGGAAACCGAAGCGACGGCGCATCTCCTCAAAGAAATTGCGAAGGACCATTCGGTGATCGTGGTGGAGCACGACATGGCCTTTGTCCGCGAACTGGGCGTGAAGGTCACGGTGCTGCACGAAGGCTCGGTCCTCGCCGAGGGGCCGCTGGATACTGTGAGTGCCGATCCCCGCGTGATCGAAGTCTATCTGGGGCGCTGACATGCTGAGCGTGGAAAATCTCGACCTGCATTACGGCGCGGCGCAGGCGCTCCGGTCAGTCTCGGTGACTGCCGAACTCGGCAAGGTCACCTGCGTGATCGGCCGCAACGGTGTCGGCAAGACCTCGCTCTGCCGGGCGATTACCGGCCAGCAGAAGGGCTCGCGCGGTAAAATCCTGTTCGACGGCGTCGATATCGGCTCCCTGCCACCTTCGGAACGCGCGCGGGCCGGCATCGGCTTCGTGCCGCAGGGCCGCGAGATCTTCCCGCTGCTGACCGTCGAGGAAAACCTCAAGACCGGCTATGCTCCGCTCAAGGTGGGCGACCGCTTCATCCCGGCGGAGATCTATGACCTGTTCCCCGTGCTGAAATCCATGCTCGGCCGGCGCGGCGGCGACCTGTCCGGCGGCCAGCAGCAGCAGCTCGCCATCGGCCGCGCGCTGGTGATGCGGCCGCGCCTGCTGATCCTCGACGAGCCGACCGAAGGCATCCAGCCCTCGATCATCAAGGATATCGGCCGCGCCATCACCCATCTCGCCGGTCTCGGCACCATGGCCATTGTGCTGGTCGAGCAGTATTTTGACTTCGCCCGCGAGCTTGCCGACAGCTTCATTCTGATGGAACGTGGCGAGGTCGTCATGGCGGGAGATGCGAAACGGATGGCCGAAGATGATGTCCGGCAACGCCTTGCACTCTGAGGGCGAAGCGGTCCGGCTACCGGCTGCCGTCCGGGTCGCGGCGCGGCTTCGGCTCGGGCTCGCGCATCTCGACGGCCAGTCCCGGCTGACCGAGCGTCACGAGGCCGGTGCCTTCCGGTTCCGCTTTCCGCGTGCCCATGGCCGCCCGCCCGAAGCGGTGCTGGTGAATGTCGCCGGCGGTCTTGCCGGCGGCGATTCCGTCTCGATTGATTTGCGGCTTGGCCCGTCCAGCACCCTGGCCCTCTCGAGCGCCACCGCCGAGCGGATCTACCGTTCGGATGGCTCACCGACGCAGCTGTCGAACCGGCTGGAAATCGGGCCGGATGCCCGCATGCTCTGGCTGCCACAAGAGACGATCCTGTTCGAGGATGCCGCATTGGAGCGGAACTTCGACATCGATCTCGCCGCAACCGGCCGGCTGGTTCTGGGCGAGATGCTCTATTTTGGCCGCGTCGCCTCGGGGGAGACCTTCACCCGCGGCGCGATCCGTGATCGCTGGCGCCTGCGCCGCGAGGGCAGGCTGGCCTTTGCCGAGGATCTCCGGCTCGATCTCGCCGGCGGAACGGCCCTGCGCGATCCGGTCGCCCTCGGCGATCAAGTCGCCATCGGCACGCTCCTCCTGGCCTTGGCCGATCCGCAGGACCTGCTGGAGGCGATCCGCGCCATCGTGGCGGATGAACCCGGCCTCGAAATCGGCACCACCCTCATCGATGGCCTTGTCTTGTTGCGCGCCGCCGGCAAGGATGCCGCCCTGTTGCGCCGCCGGCTGTTGCAGGTGGCACGTTTCGTGCTCGGGCGGATCGGCATGGCCTATCCGCGTGCCTTCACCAATGAATGAGATGCCCTGATGAATCTGACGCCGCGCGAAAAGGACAAGCTGCTTATTGCGATGGCCGCCATCGTCGCGCGCCGTCGGCTGGAACGGGGCGTCAAGCTCAACCACCCGGAATGCATCGCGCTGATCTCGGATTTCGTGATGGAGGGCGCGCGCGATGGCCGTTCGGTGGCCGAGTTGATGGATTCCGCCGCAAAGATCATCACGCGCGATCAGGTCATGCCCGGCATTGCCGAGATGATCCACGATATCCAGGTCGAGGCGACCTTCCCGGACGGGACCAAGTTGGTCACCGTTCATGATCCGATACGTTAAGAATAGTATATAACATACTGAAAGAAGGAGGGAACCGCATGATCAAGTTGACGGCCGTATCTCTCCTTCTCGGTCTGATGATCGTTGCCCCCGTTTCAGCACATCCGCCCTCGAAGCTCTCCGTCCATGGGCAGGCTGGCATTGCAGAGGAAGTGACGGCGTTCCGCAAAGCGCTGCTGGAGGCGATCAAGGCGAAGGATGCGGCGAAGCTGCGCCAGTTCTACGCCGAGGACTTCACCCATACGCACACGACCGCCGCGCAGGATGGCCGTGACGCCCGGATCGTCGCGCTGCTGGCCGGCGACCCCGTCATTGAGACCGCGCCGGTCGAGGACCTGAAGATCCGCGTCCATGCTGGCGGTTGGGTGGCCATCGCCACCGGGATCAGCCCGATCATCGCCCAATCGGACGGCAAGACCTATGCCGTCCACTGGACCACCACCTATGTCCGCAACGAGGCGGGCTGGCAGGTTGCTGCCAGCCATGCCACGCGCGGTCGCGAATGGAAGAACTGAAGGGATTGCCATGCTCCGTCCTGCTTTCACCCGCCTTGCTCTCGCAGCCGGCTTGACCCTGCTGGCCGCGCCCGCCTTCGCCCATGGCGGGCATGGCGGAGGCTTCGCCGCCGGCTTCCTGCATCCGGTCGGCGGAGCGGACCATGTCCTCGCCATGCTGGCGGTGGGCCTTTGGGCGGCCTTCCGGGGCGGAAAGGCCATTCTCGGCTGGCCGGCGGCCTTCGTGGCGGCGATGCTCGGTGGCTTCGCCCTGGCGCCGTTCCTTGGCGCGCTGCCCGGGCTCGAGGCGATGGTCACCTCGACTGTCATCCTGCTCGGCGGAGCGCTGGCTCTCGGCTTCCGTGCGCCCGTCGCGGCGGGGGCGGTGCTGGTCGCGCTGGCTGGCCTCGCCCATGGCTATGCGCATGGCCTCGAGATGGAGGGGAACGCGCTGGCCTTCGGCGGCGGCTTCGCCTTGGCCACATCGGCCCTGCATGGCGCCGGCATCGCGCTCGGCCTCGGCCTCACGCGGCTGGCCTCCTCGCGGCTCCTTCAGGCGGCGGGTGGCCTCGTGGCTGCGGCCGGCCTCGCTCTGGCGATGGCGTGAGGCCACGATGATCCCCGGCGAAATCTTCCCCAAGGACGGCGACATCACCCTCAACGAGGGCCGCGAGACGCTGACGCTCACGGTCTCCAATACAGGCAACCGGCCGATCCAGGTCGGCAGTCATTACCATTTCTTCGAAACCAATAACGGCCTCCGCTTCGACCGCGACAAGGCACGCGGCTTCCGGCTGGATATTCCCGCCGGCACCGCCGTGCGCTTCGAGCCGGGCCAGACCCGCGAGGTCCGCCTCGTCGCGATTGCCGGCAAGCGCGAGGTTTATGGCTTCCAGCAGAAGGTGATGGGGAAGGTGTGACTGATGCCAGCCCTCCCCAAGGATCACGATTCAAAGGAATTATGGCGGAGGCAACGCGCTGAAATTCGTCAGATTCTCATGGACTACTGGGACCCAATAGGCATTCGCGATCTAGAGGGCCCCGAAGATGAATACGACCGCTATATTGGCGAAATTGCAGCTGCGCTTCGAAACAACATGCCAATTTCCAAGATCGAAGAGTTTCTTCGTGGGGTTGTGACCGAACATATGGGATTGAGCGTCGACCCGGCGAATTACTCAGATCTCATGCCAAGACTTGCCGCGCTGCGTTTAGGAGACTGAAGATGGCCCGCATCCCCCGCACCCTCTACGCTGACATGTTCGGCCCGACCACGGGCGACAGGATCCGGCTGGCCGATACCGATCTCATCATCGAGGTGGAGAAGGATTTCACCACCTATGGCGAGGAGGTGAAATTCGGCGGCGGCAAGGTCATCCGCGACGGGATGGGCCAGAGCCAGGTGACGCGCGCCGCCGGCGCAGTCGATACCGTCATCACTAATGCGGTCATCCTCGACCATTGGGGCATCGTCAAAGCGGATATCGGCCTGAAAGACGGGCTGATCGCGGCAATCGGCAAGGCCGGCAACCCGGATATCCAGCCCGGCGTGGATATCATCATCGGCCCGGGCACCGAGATCATTGCCGGCGAGGGCAAGATCATCACCGCCGGCGCCTTCGACACGCATATCCATTTCATCTGCCCGCAGCAGATCGAGGAAGCGCTGATGGCCGGCATCACCTCGATGCTCGGCGGCGGCACCGGCCCGGCCCATGGCACCCTCGCCACCACCTGCACGCCCGGCCCGTGGCATATCGCCCGGATGATCGAGGCGGCGGATGCCTTTCCGATGAATCTCGGCTTTGCCGGCAAGGGCAATGCGTCGCTGCCGGCCGCTCTGGAGGAGCAGATTCTCGGCGGGGCCTGCGCGCTGAAGCTGCACGAGGATTGGGGCACCACCCCGGCCGCCATCGATAATTGCCTCAGCGTCGCCGATGCGATGGACATCCAGGTGATGATCCATACGGATACGCTCAACGAGAGCGGCTTCGTCGAGGATACGGTGGCCGCCTTCAAGGGCCGCACCATCCATGCCTTCCATACCGAGGGGGCAGGGGGCGGCCATGCGCCCGACATCATGAAGATCGCCGGGCTGCCGAATGTGCTGCCCTCGTCCACCAACCCGACGCGGCCCTTCACGGTGAACACGATCGACGAGCATCTCGACATGCTCATGGTCTGCCACCATCTCGATCCCTCGATCGCCGAGGATCTCGCCTTTGCCGAGAGCCGCATCCGCAAGGAAACCATCGCGGCCGAGGATATCCTGCACGATATCGGCGCGCTCTCGATGATGTCGTCCGACAGCCAGGCCATGGGCCGCATCGGCGAGGTGATCATCCGGACCTGGCAGACGGCGGACAAGATGAAGAAGCAGCGCGGCAGCCTGCTCGGCGATGGCGCGAACGACAATATCCGCGCCAAGCGCTATGTCGCGAAATACACGATCAACCCGGCCATCGCGCATGGCGTCTCGCGCCATATCGGCTCGGTCGAGAAGGGCAAGCTGGCCGATCTCGTGATCTGGTCGCCGGCCTTTTTTGGCGTGAAGCCGGAAATGATCCTCAAGGGCGGCATCATCGCCGCCGCGCCGATGGGCGATCCGAATGCCTCCATCCCGACGCCGCAGCCCATGCATTACCGCTACATGTTCGGCGCTTACGGCAAGGCCCGCACCGGCTCGAGCCTGACCTTCGTCTCGCAAGCGGCGCTCGATGCCGGCCTTCAGGCGAAGCTCGGCGTCGCGCGGCGGATGGTGGCCGTCGAAAACGTGCGCTCGGGCATCGGCAAGGCCAGCATGATCCATAACGGCGCCACGCCGAAGATCGACATCGATCCGGAGACCTACCATGTCCGGGCCGATGGCGAGCTTCTGGTCTGCGAGCCCGCAACGGTCCTGCCGATGGCGCAGCGCTATTTCCTGTTCTGAGAGGCTGGAAACACAAAACAGTCGTCATTGAGCGGCGCGAAGCGACGAAGCCATCCAGGCCCGGTAGCCGGAAGAGGCGCTGCATTCTGGATCGCCACGTCGGCCTTGAGGGCCTCCTCGCGATGACGGGGAGGGCGAATGCCAATAGGCCTCCCAGCTCTCCCCCGCGGGGAGAGGTCGCGAGCAGAGCGAGCGGGTGAGGGGCCTTCCTGCACTCTCGGCAACGTGATTGGGCATTGAGCGGGATCGGAGCGAGCAAGACGGCATGACATCTCTCGTCTCCTTTCCCGTCTTTGATCGCCAGGGCCGCTTCTCGCCGCTCAAGGCAGCGTTTCTGCTCGCCGTTACCCTGCCTGGCCTGTGGATCGGCTGGCGCCTGGCGACGGGCGGTATGGGCGCAAAGCCCATCACCGCCGCCCTGCACGAAACAGGGCTCTGGTCGGTCCGGCTGCTGCTGGTCACGCTGCTGGTCACGCCCCTGCGGGCGCTGACCGGCCAGAACCGCCTGCTTCAGGTCCGGCGCATGCTTGGCGTTTCTGCCCTGGCCTATGCGTTGATCCATCTCGGCCTGTATGTGTTCGACCTGAAATTCGACCTTGTGAAGGTGGCGAGCGAGATCATCCTGCGCTTCTACCTGACGATCGGCTTTGCGGCCCTGATGGCCATGGCCGTACTCGGGGCGACCTCGTTTGACAGCAGCATCCGGAAGCTCGGCGCGGAAAACTGGAACCGGCTGCACAGCCTTGTCTATCCGCTGGCGCTGCTCACCCTCTGGCATGGCGCGCTGCAATCCAAGATCGATGCGAGCGAGCATATCGTGATGACGGGCCTGTTTCTCGCACTGCTCGGCACTCGTTTCCTGCGCCGGCTGGGAAGGCTGACGCCGCTCTGGCTGCTGGGACTCGCCCTCGTGACGGCCCTTGCAACGAGCCTTGTCGAATATGGCTGGTACGCCCTGGCAACGGGCCTGCCGGCAGGGCGAATCTTCGCAGCCAATCTGATGCTGGAACTCGTACCGCGCCCGGCCCATATAGCGGGGATGCTGGCTTTAGCCCTTCCGCTGGTTGCGCTGGCGGCGCCATGGTTTTCCTCGGCACCCAAGCCGGGCTATAGCGGAACGAGACAACGAGGAGTGACAGGATGATCCGCGCCGAAACCGTCATCGCCCGGGGGGACTGGGCCGGCACGCCGGCCGATACCGTAGTGCTGGATTATGATGACCGCCATCGCCGCCGGATCACCATGGAAGGTGTCGGCGGCCTGTCCTTCCTGCTCGACCTTCCGGAAGCGACTGCCCTGCGCTCGGGCGATGCCATCCGGCTGGCCGATGGCCGCCTCGTCGAGGTGGTGGGCGCGCCCGAACCGCTGGCGGAGATCCGGGCCGGGGATGCCGAGCATCTGCTTCGTTTGGCCTGGCATCTCGGCAACCGGCACCTCCCGGTTCAGATTGCCAATGGCAAGCTGCGCATCCGGCGCGACCACGTGATCGAGGCGATGGTCGAAGGCCTCGGCGGCAAGGTCCGCCCGATCGAGGCGGCATTCGACCCGGAGGGCGGCGCCTATCTGCAGGCGAGCCACACGCATCACGATCACGCCCACCATGATCATGGCCACCATCACCACGGGCATGATCATGGCCACAAGCATGACCATGGCCACAAGCATGCTCATGACCACGCCCATGCCCATGGCGAGGAATGCGGCTGCGGGCATGACCACCACCATGATCACCACGAGCACACCCATCATGGCCATGGCCATGCCCACAAGCATGACTGAGACAGCCGAATTCCAGCGGCAGCATTGGTTCTCGCCGGCTTTCCCGGTCGGCGGCTATGCCTATTCCCACGGCATCGAGAAGGCCGTGGAGACCGGTGATGTCACCCGGGGCGAATCCCTGACCTGCTGGATCGAGGGCATCCTGCGCCTCGGCGCGGGGCGCAACGACGCGATCCTGCTGGCCGAGGCCTGGCGCCGCACCGGCGGCGAACGCGGCAGCGCTGACCTTCCCGCAATCCTCGATCTGGCGGAACTCGGGATCGCGCTCGGGCTTTCCCAGGAGCGACGCCTCGAAACCGCACAGCAGGGCGCTGCGTTCTACGCCCTTGTTGCCTCGTCCTGGCCGCATCCGGGCTGGATCGATTGGCCGGATGGCCGCGAACTGCCTTATCCGGTTGCGGTCGGCGTCGCTGGTGCCATTCATCGCCAGCCGTTGCGACCGCTGCTGGCCGCCTATCTGCAGGCCTTTGCGGCCAACCTGCTCGCGGCCGGCATCCGGCTTGCCGTGATCGGACAGGCCGAAGCCCAGTCGCGGCAGGCTTCGCTGCTGCCGGTCCTCTCCGCTTTGGCGGATGAAGCCCTGACGGCCTCGCTCGACGATCTCGGCGGGATGGCCATAAGGGGCGATCTGATGAGCCTGCGCCACGAAACCCAGACAACCCGCCTTTTCCGCTCGTGAGGGCGGAGCTTTCAGGAGACAAGCCCATGCATGGTCCGCTTCGCGTCGGGATCGGGGGCCCGGTCGGCTCCGGGAAAACCACGCTGACTGCCGCCCTCTGCGCGCAATTGCGCCATCGCTGCGATCTCGCGGTGATCACCAACGACATCTACACCCGCGAGGATGCCGAGATCCTGTCCCGCCTGCAGGCCCTGCCGCAGGAGCGGATCATGGGCGTGGAGACCGGCGGCTGCCCGCATACGGCGATCCGCGAGGATTGCTCGATCAATCTCCACGCGATTGCCGAAATGCGGAAGCGCTTCCCGGCGCTGGAGCTGATCCTGATCGAATCCGGCGGCGACAATCTCGCCGCGACCTTCTCGCCTGATCTGGCTGATCTGACCCTCTACGTGATCGATGTCGCGCAGGGCGAGAAGATCCCCCGGAAAGGAGGGCCGGGCATCACGCGGTCGGATATGCTGGTCATCAACAAGACCGATCTTGCGCCGCATGTCGGCGCGGATCTCGGCGTCATGGCCCGGGATGCGGCGGCCCAGCGCGGAACGCGCCCGTTCGTCTTTACCAATTTGAAGACCGGGGACGGCGTCGCCGAGATCATCCGCTTCATCGAGCAGCGCGGCGGTCTCGCGCTGAAAGCCGCCTGAAGCGACATTCCTGCGATAGTTACAATCTTTTTGAGGGAAAGGAAAATTTCCCGCCAGCACAGCTTTCCAATGATGGGCCATAGCGACTACATTGCCGGAGGGGAGGATGACATAGTATGGCCGATCATGACCGGCACGCGCCCATCATGCGCCCGAAAGAGGGCCTGACAGAAGCGTCATCGGTCGCGCCGTCGACGGAAGCGACGACCCGTGCGCTTCATGCCCCCGTTCACCAGCCCTGCGCGCGCGATACGGCACAACATGCGGCACCGTGGATGAGCGCACAGCGGGCTCCGCTGCGCTATGCCGCGCTGGATCTGGGCACCAACAATTGCCGCCTGCTGATTGCGCGCCCGGACGGGCCGGCATTCCGCGTTCTGGATGCCTTCTCGCGCATCGTCCGGCTGGGCGAAGGTGTCTCGCGCACGGGCGAATTGTCCGAGGTCGCGATGGAGCGGACGATGGAAGCGCTCCATATCTGCCGCCGGAAGATGGACGAACGGCAGGTGATCCGCTCCCGACTGGTCGCCACCGAAGCCTGCCGCGCGGCACGGAACGGCCCTGAATTCCTCGAACGCATCGCCCGCGAGACCGGGCTCAATCTCGAATTGCTGAACCGCGAGGGCGAGGCCCATCTGGCAGCGGCTGGCTGCGCCGCCCTGGCCGATGTGCAGGCCTCCAGCGTGGTCCTGTTCGACATTGGCGGCGGTTCGACCGAACTCGTCTGGCTGTCGGTCAAGAATTGCGGTCAGAAGGACATCCGTTCGCGCATTCGCGCCTGGACATCACTGCCCCTCGGCGTGGTCACGCTCGCGGAGCGCTATGGCGGGATCCATGTCTGCGGCCGGACCTTCGAGGCGATGGTCCGCGATTCAAGCGCCGCGCTTGCCACTTTCGCCGAGGAAGCACGCGCCGCGACCGACGAGCCGGGCTTCCACCTGCTCGGCACGTCCGGAACAGTGACAACCCTCGGCGGCATCTTCCTTGGCCTCGAACGCTATGACCGGCGCCGTGTCGATGGCCTATGGATGAAGAAGGACGAGGTCGACGGCGTGATGCAGGAGCTTCTCGCCATGAGCTACCGCGAGCGCGCCGAAAATGGCTGTATCGGTCGCGAGCGGGCGGATCTCGTCCTCGCCGGCTGCGCGATCTTCGAGGCGATCCGCCGTGCCTTCCCAGCCCAGCGGGTCCGGATTGGCGATCGCGGCCTTCGTGAGGGCATGCTGATGGAAATGATGCGCGAGGATGGGGTTCTCCGCCGGGCCGCGCCGCGCTAGACCATTCACCATGGTCGATTCCAAGAAGCCTTCCGGTCGCGAGATGGCCGTTCGCCTGCGAACGGCAAACAAGCGCACGACATCGCAGCAGAAATGGCTCGAACGCCAGCTGAACGATCCCTATGTCGCGAAAGCCAAGGCCGCCGGCTACAAAAGCCGTGCTGCCTTCAAGCTGCTGGAAATCGACGAGAAATATCACCTGCTCAAGCCGGGCATGCGCCTTGTTGATCTCGGCGCGGCGCCGGGCGGCTGGTGCCAGGTCGCGGCGGAGCGGATCGGCCTTGCGGATCCGAGCGGCCGGCGACGGGCCGGCATCTCGCCGGAAGCCGCGGCGCGGGCCCATATCGTTGCCATTGACCTTCTGGAAATTGACCCGTTACCGGGCGTCGATTTCCTGCAGCTGGATTTCACGCTTCCTGAGGCCGACGCGATCCTGAAGGAACGTCTCGGCGGCGAGGCGGATGGCGTCATGTCCGACATGGCCGCCAACACCACCGGCCACAAGAAGACCGACCACCTGAAGATCATCGGGCTGGCGGAAATGGCCGTGGCCTTCGCCGAGGATGTGCTGGCCCCCGGCGGCTTCTTCCTGTGCAAGCTGTTCCAGGGCGGCGAATCCGGCGAGCTGATCACCGATCTGAAGCGTAAATTTACAACCGTCCGCCATGTGAAGCCGGCTTCCAGCCGCGCCGGGTCGAGCGAGGTCTATGTCATGGCCACCGGCTTCCGGGGCCAAGCTCGCCCGACTGACGAGGACGACGACGAATGACCTTCCACGCGCTGGTCGATCTCGACGGCACGATCACCGATCCGCGCCCCGGCATTCTCGGCGCCTATCGCCATGCGCTGACGAGCCTCGGCCTCGAAGCTCCACCGGCGGATGACCTGCTCTGGGTGATCGGGCCCCCCCTGCGCCATTCCTTCCCGAAACTTGGTGTAGCCCCGGAGCGGATCGATGACGCGCTGGAGCATTATCGCGTGTTCTATCAGGCCGGCGCCATGTTTGACGCTCCAGTCTATGCAGGCATGCCGGAAACCTTCGAGGTGTTGCGCGCCGGGGGAGTCCGGCTGATCCTCGCCACATCGAAACCCCATGTGATGGCGCGGCCCATCCTCGAGCATTTCCGGCTCGACCATCATTTTCATGCCATCCACGGCTCGGAACTCGATGGCCGGAATGACGACAAGGGCGACCTTCTCGCCCATATCCTCGCGGAGGAGGGGGTGGATCCCGCGCGGGCGGTGATGATTGGCGACCGGCTCTTCGACGTGAAGGCCGCGCAGCGCCATGGCATCCCCTCGATCGGCGTGCTCTGGGGCTATGGCGGCCATCACGAACTGACCGAGGCGGGCGCAACCCATCTCTGCGCGGAGCCGGATGCGCTGGCAGCTCTGGTCACGGCGATCCGCGCCGGCCAGGCCTGATCACTTCTCGGTATTCTCCGCCAGCCAGGTCTCGATCTCCTCGAGCGTGGCCGAGAACAGGTATTCCTTGTTGCCAAAGACGATCTGCATCGTCTCGCCGTCCCGCAGCATGTAGCCGCCATGCGCCAGCACGCGCTTGTCCGGCTTCTGCGCCTTCATCAGGTGCAGTCCATAGCGGGTTGCGACGCGGCGGACGCGGCGTTCGACAGAGGGCAGGGCGTCTTTTCGGCTCATGGCTTTTCGGAACCCGGGGCAGGGCTTGCATTACCCCTCATCTCGCCTAGCCGACGCGCCCAGAGCTGGAAAGGCAGGAAGAACAGCCGGGCAGGGTCCGTCCCCGGAATTCCTTCGGCCTCGGCGCCCATCCGGGCCTCGCAGCGCCCGGCCCGGTAGAGCGTGCCGAACAGGATATCCCAGAGCGGGATCATGTTGGCGAGGTTCTTGCCATAGGCATCCGGCACATCGGCATGGTGCCAGCGATGGAATCGGGGCGAGGACAGCAGCCAGTTGAGGCGCCCATGGTCGATATCGACCTCGAAATGCACATAGGCATTGTGCAGCGCCGTGATCACATAGGCGGCGGCGACCGCCTCGGCCGGCAGCCCGACACCCGAGAGCAGCACGATGTAGAACAGGCCCATCAGGACAAGTTCGAGCGCGTGCACGCGGAAGGTGGTGAAGCCGTTTACATGCGTGTCGGAATGATGGACGGCGTGGATCGGCCATAGCGCGCGGGTATGCAGCACGCGGTGGACCCAGTAATCCGAGAAATCCTTGAGGATGACGGCCGCGAGGATCGTCGCCCAGAGCGGCCAGCCCTGCCAGAGCGGCGCAATCGCCTCGCCGAGGCCCCATTGGGCATGGAAGCGCGCAGCCTGCTCGGTAACCAGATATACCAATGGCGCCAGGAGAACATTCCCCGCCAGCACGCCGAGGCTGGTCAGGCTGTTGGCGATAGCCTTTCGGGAAAACACCCGCGCCCGCAGGCCCAACAGGCAGGCCACGAGCAGGAAAACGCCGATCCAGCCGAGCACGGCAAGTGTCTTGGGCTGCGTGAAGAACACCCCGTAGAGCATCAGAACAAGCTGGAAGGCGTCACTGACCATGACCGGGCCCTGAGAAAGACCCGGCAAGCATTAGCGAAGGGGCATTGAAACTTCGTTGCCCCGGCCACTCACTCCCACTCGATCGTGCCGGGCGGCTTCGACGTCACGTCATATACAACGCGGTTGATGCCCTTGACCTCGTTGATGATCCGCGTCGCGGCCCGACCGAGGAAGTTCATGTCGAACGGATAGAAATCCGCCGTCATGCCATCGACCGAGGTCACGGCGCGGAGTGCGCAGACATGGTCATAGGTGCGGCCATCGCCCATCACCCCGACGGTGCGGACAGGGAGGAGCACCGCGAAGGCCTGCCAGATCACATCATACAACCCGGCCTTGCGGATCTCCTCGAGGTAGATCGCATCCGCCTCGCGCAGGATGTCGAGCTTCTCGCGGGTGATCGCGCCGGGCACGCGGATGGCGAGGCCCGGGCCGGGGAAGGGGTGCCGACCGACAAAGGCCTCCGGAAGGCCCAGCTCGCGGCCAAGCGCGCGCACCTCGTCCTTGAACAATTCGCGCAGGGGCTCGACCAGCTTCATGTTCATGCGCTCGGGCAGACCACCGACATTGTGATGCGACTTGATCGTCACCGATGGCCCGCCCGAGAAGGACACGCTCTCGATCACATCCGGATAAAGCGTTCCCTGCGCCAGGAACTCCGCCCCGCCGATCTTGCCAGCTTCTTTCTCGAAAACCTCGATGAAAAGTCTGCCGATCGTCTTGCGCTTGGTTTCCGGGTCGCTGACGCCATCAAGCGCATCGAGGAACAGGGCCGAGGCATCCACATGGACCAGCGGGATGTTGTAGTGCCCGCGGAACAGGCTGACGACCTGCTCGCTCTCGCCCTTTCGCATCAGGCCGTGATCGACATAGACGCAGGTCAGCTGGTCGCCGATCGCCTCATGGATCAGCACGGCCGCAACGGAGGAATCCACCCCGCCGGACAGGCCGCAGATCACGCGGCCCTTGCCGACCTGCGCCCTGATCTTGGCGATCATCTCGGCGCGATAGGCGCCCATTGTCCAGTCCGATTTCAGCCCGGCGATGCGGTGCACGAAATTCGCCAGAAGCTTGCCGCCATCGGGCGTATGCACCACCTCCGGGTGGAACATCGTGGTGTAGATCCGGCGGGCTTCGTCGGTTGCGATGGCGAAGGGCGCGTTTTCCGAAGTCGCCTTGACCACGAACCCCTTCGGCAGCTGTGTCACCCGGTCGCCATGGCTCATCCACACCGGATAGCTCTTGCCGACCTCCCACAGGCCCTCGAACAGGGCCGAGGCCTCGCGGATCTCGATATCGGCGCGGCCGAATTCCGCCGCATGCCCGCCCTCGACCACACCGCCCAGCTGGACGGCGGTCGTCTGCTGGCCGTAGCAGATGGCGAGGATCGGAATTCCGGCCTCGAACACCGATTGCGGCGCGCGGGGCGAACCTTCCCGCGTCACCGAATCCGGCCCGCCCGACAGGATCACCGCCTTGGGCTTGAGCCGGGTGAAGGCCTCTTCCGATTTCTGGTAGGGATGGATCTCGCAATAGACCCCCGTCTCGCGCACGCGGCGGGCGATGAGCTGCGTTACCTGCGAACCGAAATCGATGATCAGGACTGCGTCGTGCGACATGCGCTTTCCAATCAGGCTGTGCGGCGCAGGGCCGCAATGAAGAAACCGTCGGTATTCGTGCGATGCGGCGTCAGCAGCAGGCCAAGGCCGCTGGCATCGCGATTGTCCGCCAGAGCTCCGAGCCCCCGCCGATGCGCCTCCGCCGGCAGATCCTCGACCGCAAAGCCGGAATGCCGCGCGAGAAAGTCCCGGACCTGCTGGCCGTTTTCCTCGTCGAGCAGCGAGCAGGTAATGTAGACCAGCCGCCCGCCGGGCCGGACAAAACCGGCGGCGTGGTCCAGCACGGCCCGCTGCTCGTCGACACGGAGCGCGAGCGAGTTGGGGCGCATCCGCCATTTGGCATCCGGGTGGCGGCGCCAGGTGCCGGCCCCGGTGCAGGGTGCATCGACCAGCACAAGATCCATCTTGCCGGCGAGGTCATCGAGCGGCATCACGCCGTTGCGTGGCGTCCGGACCTGGACGTTGCGCACGCCGGCGCGTGTCAGCCGGTCATGGATCGGCGCAAGACGGCGCTGGTCGCTGTCTGTCGCGAAGATCTGGCCCTTGTTGTTCATCTCGGCGGCGAGCGCCAGCGTCTTGCCGCCGCCACCGGCGCAGAGATCAAGGACCTGCTGCCCGGCTTCGGCACCGGCAAGCAGGCTGACGAGCTGGGAACCCTCGTCCTGGATCTCGACGGCGCCCTTGAGGAAGGCCGGCTCGGATTGCACATGCGGCACGCGGCCTTCCGCATTCGGCAGGAGGCGCAAGCCAAGGGGCGAGAGCGGTGTCGGTTCCGGCGCCAGATGGCCGAGCGCCTCGAGCGCCTTCAGCCGGATGATCTTGAGCGCATTGATACGCAGGTCGACCGGCGCCCGCGCGGCCATGGCCGCCGCTTCCGCCACGCGCGCCTCGCCGAAGGCTGTGGTCAGGTTCGGCTCCAGCCAGTCGGGGTAATCGCCCAGCACAGGCGCCGGTGCACCCTCGAGGCTTGCCGCCTCGAGCGCGGCCAGCTCGGCATCCGAAAGCGGGGCAGGCGCAAAGCGCTCGCCGGTGCAGAGCGCGGCGATCGCGGTCGGCTCCATACCGCGCAGTCGGCGCAGCATGCCGAACAGGACGGCCCGGCCGGTCTCGCTGCCGGGCTCGCGCTGGCCCATCATCCAGGCGGCGGAGGCCTTCACGCGGAGGGCATCATGCACGAGATTGCCCACGGCATTCCTGTCGCCCGAACCGGCATAGCGGTTGGCATTGCCCCAATCCTTCAGGATCGAGGCAAGGGGGCGCTTGAATGTGAGGATCTCATCGAGAAGGCCGATCGCGGCAGACAGTCTGGCGGCGGGGGTCATGGCTCCGTAGGCCAAATGACGAAAGCGAAGTCAAGTCATTCAAGGGCAGCGACGGCAAAAAACCGGGATTCGATTCCGCGCGCCCGAATGACGGTGCTGTGCTATGATGAAGCCCGTTGTAGTGAAGATGCCGTGCCGTGCAGGGTCCGCCTCAACGCAACATTCATGGGGGATACCATGAATTTCCGTCTTTTCCGCTGTTTCGTCCTCCTCTCCTTGCTGGCGGTTGCCGCCTGCGCCTCCGTCAAACCCGGGCATGATGCCGCTGGACGGATGGATCAGGGCAGTACAGCCGGTGGTGGCGAATAGCCTGACAACAGATATTTGGCCGAACAGGGGACCGAGGGCAGGGCTGACCTGCCGCGAGTCCAATTATCGCCACAATTGGGGTTGATCCGGCGCGGGCTTGGCTCACGCCACCCATTCAGGAGCTTTCCCATGTCCAAGATCATCCGTGGCGCCGTTGCCGCCGTCCTTCTCTCCGCGCTCGCCGCTTGTGCCACGGCGCCGGCTGCCGATGCTCCTCCGGGTCCGGCCCGCAAGCTCGACGCGAAGACCCAGCTGGAATGCGGCAAACGCTGCTGAACCTTCGGCCCGCGCCGAAACGGAAAAGCCCGCCGGATGGCGGGCTTTTTTGTGCGCGGATGCAGAGCGGAAAATGCCGGTCAGGAACGCGGGTTACACCCGGGTCGGGTAGTTGGGGCTCTCCCGCGTGATCGTCACATCATGGGCATGGCTCTCGCGCAGGCCGGCCGACGAGATCCGGATGAACTCGGCCTTCTCCTGGAACTCGCCGATGGTCTTCGCGCCCACATAGCCCATTGCGGCCTTCAGGCCTCCGGCCAGCTGGTGGACAACATTCGCCACCGGGCCCTTGTAGGGCACCTGACCTTCGATCCCTTCCGGAACCAGCTTCATCGAATCCTTTATTTCGGCCTGGAAATAGCGGTCGGCTGAACCCCGCGCCATTGCGCCGAGCGAGCCCATGCCGCGATAGGCCTTGTAGGAACGGCCCTGATAGAGGAACACTTCGCCGGGGCTTTCGTCGGTCCCGGCCAGCAGCGAGCCGATCATCGCCACAGAGGCGCCGCCGGCCAGGGCCTTGGCGAGATCGCCCGAGAACTTGATGCCGCCGTCCGCGATCACCGGAATGCCGTCCTTGCCGGCTTCCTCGGCGGCTTCCATGATGGCGGAGAGCTGGGGCACGCCGACGCCGGCCACAATGCGCGTGGTGCAGATCGAGCCGGGCCCGATCCCCACCTTGATCGCATCCGCGCCGGCATCGATCAGCGCACGCGCACCGGCAGCGGTGGCGACGTTGCCGGCCACAACCTGCACCGAATTCGAGAGTTTCTTGATCCGGTAAACGGCATCCAGCACCTTCTGGCTGTGGCCATGCGCGGTATCGACGACGACAAGGTCGACGCCGGCATCGATCAGCAGCTCAGACCGGCGGAATCCATCCTCGCCAGTCGTCGTCGCAGCCGCCACGCGCAGACGCCCCTGTTCGTCCTTGCAGGCATTCGGGTTGAGCTTGGCCTTCTCGATATCCTTCACCGTCAGCAAGCCGACGCAATGATAATCGGTATCGACGACCAGCAGCTTCTCGATCCGGTGCCGATGGAACAGCCGCCGGGCTTCTTCCTGCGTGACATCCTCGCGGACGGTGACGAGGTTCTCGTGCTTGGTCATCAGCTCGCGGACCGGCTGGTCCATCGCCTCGGCAAACCGCACGTCGCGATGGGTCAGGATGCCGACGAGCTTGCCTGCCTTGCTGGATTGCCCGACCCCGCCATTCACCACGACCGGCAGTCCGTTAATGCCCTTGGCATGCATGATGGCCAGGGCTTCGCCGAGTGTCGCGTCGGGCGAGACAGTGACCGGGTTCATCACGATGCCGCTCTCGAAGCGCTTCACTTGCCGGACCTCGTCAGCCTGCTGCTCCGGCGTCAGGTTGCGGTGGATGACGCCGAGGCCGCCGGCCTGTGCCATGGCAATGGCAAGGCGCGCCTCTGTCACTGTATCCATGGCCGAGGAGATGATTGGCAGATTGACGGCGATCGACTTGGTGATCCGGCTGCGCAGGTCGGTCTCGGATGGCAGCACCTCGGAATGGCCGGGCCGCATGAGCACGTCATCGAAGGTCAGGGCTTCCGGGATGGGGCGGGAAAAATCGCGCGGCATGTCAACGACTCCGAATGGGATCCTGACATAGCCGGCATGAAGCCGCCCGGGCAGGATCGAGGGGGCTCCCGGGGATGCGAGAAAGCGTTCGTTCGTGGCCAGGTTGAGGCTGAAACGAGGAACGAGATGCCGCTGCGGGAAATTCCGTTGACGAGGGCCCCTAACACGGTTCCCTCCGCGATGGGAAGGGCTCATTCCGCAATGAACGAGGAAATTCGCACCTTTCGCGCCACAAGTTTGCGGTCGGACGTGTGATCACAGCCGGAAATCCGCATTTCGGAGAAAAAGAGCAGCGCCGTATCGTCGGTATCGTCGAAGTTCCGCCCGCGCGCCGCTTCGTCGATCAGCACCGGATAGGAGCGGAGAACATCCGCGCCGCATGCATTGTCATAGAGGCTGCGGGTTTCCATCACGATCTGGGGCGCAGACCAGCGCAGGAGGTCCGGCGAGGTCGAGGTAAAGAAGCCGGAACGGTCGTATCGCCCGCCGGAACCGTCCGGCTGGCCCTGCTTCGCCTGATAGATTGCCACGAACAGGCCCGTTCCCTGATGCCGGGTGATCGAACCGACAGGGGCCGGGAAGGGCGGGATCGGCTGGCACCGTGCCGCCGGAGCCGCGGCTTCTTCGGAATAGGGGTCCCGGAACCGGGCGGAAAAGGCGCGGCCATCATAGGCCCGCCAATCGACGGCGCCGGGGCCCTCGGCACGGAACAGGCAGACTCCGCCGGGCTGGTCGCTGCCACCTTCGGCCCGCGACCAGCCGGTCGTGCCAATCAGCACGTGCAGCCGACCCTGATGCCGGACGATGTTGGAGGGATTGAAGAAGCCCCGATGCCGCCCTTGCCCGGTCTCGGATCGGAAAGGTGTGCCAGCCACGACAGGCCGCTCTGACAACCGGAAGGTCGAGCCCCCGTCGGTGGAACCGGCGGCGAGGATCGTGTTCCACCAGCAGGCCATGTATTGCGGGAAACGGCAGCGGCCGGCATGGCGATGCGCCTGGAACTCATGGTGGACCAAAGCGGCGATCCGCTCGCCATCATCGGTCCAGGTGGCGGTGATCCAGCTGCGGTCATCATACCGCGCGGGGTCCGGCGTGCCATTGGCGCGGAAGACGACCGGACATTCCGGCTTCATTTCGAGCAGGGAGCGTCCGGAAAGACGGCGGTTCTCGTAATGCAGCCCGAAAGCGCGGATGGTGCCACCCGAATCCCGGTAGGCCCGGAGCGGCGCATCGGGCACGTCATGCCCGTCGCAGGCATGGAGAGCCGGGTCGAACACGACCTGCGGCGCCCCGACAACCGTCACGACAAGCCGCGTCTCGGATGCGACGGCCAAAGTGGCGAGAACCTGCGCAAAAACGACACAGGCCCAGCGGATCACGCTTGCGAAAGGCGAATGGTTGCGGTTCAAAACGGGCCAGAGAGCGGGCATGGCAATGCCCGTTGCAAACAGGAGGCCAGAGGTACGGGCTCCGAACGGGAGAATACCATGACCAAACTGATTCCACTTCTACTCGGTCTCGTGATCTTCCTCGGCATGCATGCCTTCTCGCGCAACCGAGCGGCCCGGGCGAACCTGATCGCCTCCAAGGGCGAGGCCTTCTACAAGATGTTCTATTCGCTGGTCTCGCTGCTGGGCTTCGCGCTGATCGTCTATGGCTTCAGCTTCTATCGCAGCCAGGGCATGATCCCGGTCTGGAATCCGCCGCGCGGCCTCGGCCATCTCGCGCTTCTGCTGGTCTGGCCGGCGTTTATTCTGATGGCCGCCGCCTATCTGCCAGGCAAGATCAAGGCCCGGGCGAAACACCCGATGCTGGCAGCCGTGAAGCTCTGGGCCTTCGGTCATCTGCTCGCCAATGGCGATCTCGGCTCCATCCTGCTGTTCGGCACCTTCCTCGCCTGGGCTGTCTATGCCCGGATAGCCCTCAAGAAAGCCGAACGTGCCGAGGGCGCGGGCGCTGCCGCCGCTGTTGCCGGCTCCCCGCGGAATGACCTGATCGCCATCATCGTCGGCACCGCCGCCGCTGCGGCCTTCGTGCTGTGGCTCCATACCCTGCTGATTGGGGTAGCGATTATCGGCCGTTGAGGGTATGAGCCACAGGCGCAATCGCTGAAACGGGAAGGATCGGCATGTCGGATGTGTTCCGCGAGGTGGATGAGGAAATCCGCCGCGACAAGGCCACCGAGTTCTGGAAAAAGCACGGCACCAAGCTGGTCGCCGCGGCCCTGCTGGTCGTGGCCGCTGTCGGCGGCTGGCGCTATTACGAACATCGCACCTTCCAGCAGAGCGCCGCTGCTGGCGCCACCTTCGAGCAGGCCATCGCGGATGCGGGTGCCGGCAAGGGTGACGCGCTGGCGGCTCTGGGGGCGCTGGCAGAGCAGAAATCCGGCACCTATCCGGCTCTGGCGCGCTTCCGCCTTGCCACGGAACTCGCCCGCACGGCCAAGGATGATGCCGGATTGGCTAACGCCGTCTCGGCTTTCGATGCCCTGTCCAAGGATCAGGCCCTGCCGGTGGAATGGCGCGAACTCGCACAGGTCCGCGCCGCGCTGCTGCTCGTTGACAAGGGGCCCTTCGAGGAGGTCGAGAAGCGGCTCGGGCCGCTTTCCGGCGGAACCCAGATCTATCGGCATTCCGCGCGCGAAGGCATTGCCATCGCCGCTTACGGGGCCGGCCGCTACGACAAGGCGCTGGATGCGCTTCAGGCGATCATCCTCGATTCGGAAGCGCCGCAGGGTCTGCGCCAGCGGGCCGAACTCCTTCTGGCCGTGGTCCGTTCCGGCCCGGTCGGCGGCAAGCCGTAAGCCATCGCCATGCCCTTCACGCTCGCGCTCGTGGGTCGGCCGAATGTCGGCAAGTCGACCCTGTTCAACCGCCTCGTTGGCAAGAAGCTGGCGCTGGTGGATGACCGGCCGGGTGTGACGCGGGATCGTCGGGCCGGGGATGCCCGCCTCGCTGATCTCGATTTCACCGTCATCGATACGGCAGGCCTCGAAGAGGCCGAACAGGGCTCCCTCACGGCCCGCATGCGCGAGCAGACCGAGGCGGCGATCGCGGATGCTGATTGCGTGCTGTTCCTGATCGATGCCCGCGCCGGCATCACGCCCGATGACCGGCATTTCGCCGAGATCGTCCGTCGCAGCGCAAAGCCCGTCATCGTCGGAGCGAACAAGGCCGAGGGCAAGGCAGCCGAGCCAGGCATTCTCGAAGCCTATGAACTCGGCTTCGGCGAGCCGGTTCCGCTCTCTGCCGAACATGGCGAAGGCATGGGCGCTCTTTATGACGTGCTGCAACCGATGGTCGATGCCGCTGTCGAGGAAGACCGGCTGAACGCCCTGCCGGCCTTCAACGAGGCCGACCTGCCGGAATCTGATGAGGACGGCTCCGATGATGCGGAAGAGGGCGAGGATGACGGCGAGGGCGAGGCCGAGCGCCCGAACCGCCCGGTGCGTATCGCCATTGTCGGCCGCCCGAATGCCGGCAAATCCACGCTGATCAATGCCATGCTCGGCGAGGAGCGGCTGCTCACCGGGCCGGAAGCCGGGATCACCCGGGATTCGATCGGTCTCGACTGGGAATGGCGTGGCCGCAAGATCAAGGTTTTCGATACGGCCGGCCTGCGGAAGCGGGCGCGGATCGAGGACAAGGTCGAGAAGCTGGCTGCGGCCGACGCTATCCGTGCCGTGAAGTTTGCCGAGGTCGTGGTGGTACTGCTCGATGCGACCATTCCGTTCGAAAAGCAGGACCTCACAATCGTTGACCTGTGTGAGCGCGAGGGCCGGGCTGTCGTGATCGGGCTCAACAAATGGGATCTGATCGAGACACGCGGTTCGACCCTGTCGCGCCTCAAGGAAGACGCCACCCGCCTGCTGCCGCAGATCCGGGGATGCCCCATCGTTCCGCTCTCGGGCCTTTCGGGGCAGGGGATCGACCGCCTGATGGAGGCGGTGATGCAGATCCATGCGGTCTGGAACCGCCGCGTCCCGACATCGAAGATCAACCGCTGGCTGTCTGGCGTGCTGCAAAGCCATCCGCCGCCCGCTGTTTCGGGTCGCCGCATCAAGATCCGCTACATGACGCAGCCGAAATCGCGGCCGCCACATTTCGCCCTGTTCGGCAACCAGCTCGACGCCTTGCCGGAAAGCTACAAGCGGTATCTCGTCAATTCGATCCGGGAAACCTTCGACCTGCCGGGGGTGCCGATCCGGATGACAGTCCGGACCAGCGAGAACCCCTTCGACAAGGACAAGTCTTCTCGATGAGCAAGTCTACTCGTTGAGATTGAGGATCGGGGTCACAAACCCGTCCTGGCAGGTGTAGCAGCAGGTCTTGCAGCGATTGCGACCATCCTTGCCGACACCCCAATATTCCTTGGAGCTACCCCGCACCCAGGCGCCGTAGCAGATCTTCTCGCCGGAAACGCACGAGATCTTGTAGGTCTTCACATCGTAATCCCGGATAACCCAGACTTGGCCGCGACCGGGCCATTCATGCTTCCGGTTCTGGGAATAGAAGGCGATATCGACCGCGTGCTTGTCGAATGCACGGACACGCCAGGTCATGGACTGGGCAGAAGCGGCCTGAACAAGGCCGAACAGAACAAGCAACGCAACAACGACACGTTTCATGGAAGCCCCCCGACTTCAGTTTGACGGGGCAAGGCTATGATACGTCAAAACTATTTGCGAGGAATTTTTTAGCCCGGCGCGCGGAATTCCAGGACCTTCCGCTTCGGGAAATCGAACCACTTGCCCGTTTCCTGCCACGAAGGTGCGGCCATCTCCACAAGGTAGGGCGTGATCTCGGCCGGAACGGGCAGGGTCATCGGATCCTCGCCGGGCGCCGCTTCCGCGCGCATGCGGGTCCGGGTCCGGCCCGGATTGACCAGCATGACCTTGATTGCCGAGACATTGCGGACTTCCTCCGCCCAATCGCGGCACATCAGGTCCAGCGCGGCCTTGGACGCCCCGTAGAGGCCCCAATAGGCGAAGGCGTTCGACCCGGCCGAGGAGGAAAGGAAAAGGGCCCGGCCTGCATCCGAGGCCCGCAGCAGCGGGTCCATCGACCGGATGAGGCGGTAATTGGCCGTCACATTGACGGCCATGACCCGCTCGAAAACCTTGGGATCGATATGGTTGAGCGGCCCGATCGTTCCGAGCATCGCCCCGTTGCCAACGAGGATATCGAGCCGGCCCCACCGTTCGTGGATCGTCAGCCCGAGCCGATCGATCGCATCGTAATCCGTCAGGTCGATCGGGACGAGCGTTGCGGTGCCGCCAGCCGCGCGGATCTCGTCATCCAGCTCCTCGAGCGCGCCGACGGTCCGGGCAACGGCGATCACATGCGCGCCGGCTTTGGCAAAAGCCAAGGCGGTTTCCCGGCCGATTCCGCGCGACGCGCCGGTAATGAGCGCCAGGCGCCCCTTGAGGATCTGCTCGGTCATATCCGGTTCGCTCAGCTGGCTTCGGCAAGCAACGAGAGCTGCTTGGCGCCCTCGCTCACCAGATCGGTGATCGGCGTCGGGTAGTCGCCCGTGAAATAGTGATCGGTGAATTGCGGCGCGGCATTATTGCGGCCGGTCTCGCCCAGGGCGCGATACAGCCCGTCAATGGTGATGAAGGCGAGGCTCTCGACGCCGAGATAGGCGCGCATTTCCTCGAGGCTCATCTTGGCGGCCAGCAGCTTGTCCTGTTCGGGCATGTCGATGCCGTAGAAATCGGGGAAGCGGATCGGCGGCGAGGCGATCCGGAAATGCACCTCTGTCGCGCCGGCTTCCCGCATCATCTTGACGATTTTCCGCGATGTCGTTCCGCGGACGATGGAGTCGTCCACAAGGACGAGGCGCTTGCCTTCGATTACGGCCCGGTTGGCGGAATGTTTCAGCCGCACGCCAAGTTCGCGGATCGATTGCGTCGGCTGGATGAAAGTGCGGCCGACATAATGGTTCCGGATGATGCCCAGCTCGTAGGGAATCCCTGATTCCTGCGCGAAGCCGATCGCGGCCGGCACCCCGGAATCCGGTACCGGAACCACCACATCCGCCGCAACCGGGCTTTCCTGCGCCAGTGTCGCACCGATCCGCTTGCGGACCTCGTAGACGTTCCGGCCGCCGGCAAGGGAATCGGGCCGGGCGAAATAGACATACTCGAACAGGCAGGGCCGGGGCGTGCGCGGCGCGAAGGGGCGCAGCGATTCCAGTTCGCCATGCTCGTCGATCACGATCACCTCGCCGGGCTCGACCTCGCGCTCGAATTTCGCGCCGATAATATCGAGTGCACAGGTCTCGGAGGCGAAGATCGGGTGGCCATCGAGCCGGCCGAGAACCAGCGGGCGGATGCCCAGCGGGTCCCGCGCGCCGACCAGCTTCTTGTTGGTCATGCCGACAAAGGCATAGGCCCCCTCGATCTGGCCGAGCGCATCGATGAAGCGATCGATGAACCGGTTGCGCTTGGACCGGGCAACGAGATGCAGGATGACCTCTGTATCGGACGTGGCCTGGTAGATCGCGCCCTCTGCAATGAGCTGCCGGCGCAAGGTCAGGCCATTGGTGAGGTTGCCATTATGGCAGACCGCGAAACCGCCGCCGGCCAGTTCGGCAAAAAGCGGCTGCACATTGCGGAGGATCGTCTCGCCCGTCGTCGAATACCGGGTATGGCCGATCGCCACCGAACCCGGCAATTGCTCGATCACACTGGCCTTGGAGAAATTGTCGCCGACAAGCCCGAGGCGGCGTTCGGAGTGGAACCGCCGGCCGTCGAAAGAGACGATGCCGGCCGCTTCCTGGCCCCGATGCTGGAGGGCATGAAGCCCGAGAGCGGTGATCGCCGCCGCATCGGGGTGCCCGAAGATCCCGAACACGCCGCATTCCTCGCGCGGATGATCGTCGTCAAGCCAATGATGATCGTCTTCCGCGTCAGGTTTGGCGGCATCCGTCATGGAACAACCTCGCGTTTCGGTCGCGTCACCTGTCAGGGCTGCCGCGGCGCAGGCGTCTGGGTTTTCAACTCGTCGGTCAGTTGCTTCACTGTCCCGATCGACTCGTCAAGATTTTCAGGCAGCATCGACTTCAGTCGATCAAAGCTCGAGACCAGAATGGGGCGGAATTTCGCGTCGGCAACCCATTGGGGCTGCTGCTTGTCGCCGACAAGCAGCGTGAAGAACCCGAAACCGATCACCGCCAGCAGGAACCCGCGCGCGACACCGAACAGGAAGCCGAGCGTCCGGTCGAGCGCGCCGACGCGGCTGTCGAGGATGAAATCCGACAGCTTCGACGTGATGATATAGGCAACGAACAGCGCGCCAAGAAAGACCCCGCCCAAGGCGAGGCCGTTAACCAGCAGGGGCGGCTGCTTGACGATGTATTGCATCACCAGAGGCGCAGCCTGCGGATAGGCGAGATAGGCCACGATACCGGCCACGACCCACGAGCCGATCGCCAGCACCTCCCGGGTGAACCCGCGGACCATGGCCAGCAGGCCGGAAATCAGCACGATGCCGATGACGACCATATCCAGAATCGAAACGGGCATGGATTCCTCGTGATCTGTTCTTCAGAAGCGTGGGCCGCAGGACCAACCTTGGCGGCAACCATGCAGGCGCGGGTATAATCGCTTCAAAACCTCGCGTCACCCCGCAATGCGAAATTCCCGAGGATTTTCCTCCGCGCTGTGCGAAAAATCACCAGTCGTCAGGACCGGACGGCGCCTTGGTGCCGCCGGTAACGCGCGGCCGGGCGCGGGGGGCACCGCCGGCGATTTCGGCGACGAGATCGGCGATCCGCTGCACCGGCCGCGCCCGGAGGCCGGCCTGCCGCGCCGCATCGGCTGCCCCCTCCGGCACCAAGGCCTCGCCGAAGCCGAGCTTGGCGGCTTCCTTGAGCCGGGCAGGGGCCAGCGGCACGGGGCGGACCAGCCCCGAAAGGCTAATCTCGCCGAACAAGGTGGTTTCCGGCGGAATCGGGAGATCGGCCAGCGAGGAGACAAGCGCGGCAGCGACAGCAAGATCGGCCGCGGGCTCGGTGATCCGGAAGCCGCCAGCCACATTCATGTACACATCATGTTGCCCCAGCCGGACGCCACCCCGGGCCTCGAGCACGGCGAGCACCATGGCGAGGCGGTTCTGGTCCCAGCCCACCACGGCGCGGCGTGGCGTGCCGAGCGCTGTCGGCGTGACCAGCGCCTGGATCTCGACCAGCATCGGCCTTGTGCCTTCCATGCCGGCATAGACCGCCGTGCCGGAAACGCTGGCATCGCGGGCACCGAGGAAGAGCGCGGAAGGGTTGGGCACCTCGACAAGGCCCTGGCTGCCCATCTCGAAGACGCCGATCTCGTCTGTGGCGCCGAAGCGGTTCTTCACCGCCCGAAGGATCCTGAAATGATGCGAGGCATCGCCCTCGAAGCTCATCACCGCATCGACCATGTGCTCGACCACGCGCGGGCCGGCAATCTGCCCGTCCTTGGTGACATGGCCGACAAGGATGATCGCTGCGCCGGTCGTCTTGGCGAAGCGGATCAGCCCCTGCGCCGCCGCCCGGACCTGCGTGACTGTGCCCGGCGCCGCCTCGACCGCGTCGGTCCACATGGTCTGGATCGAATCGATGATGACGAGGCGTGGCGGCGTTCCGGCAGACAGCGTGGCGAGAATGTCCTCGACATGGGTTTCCGCCGCCAACTCGACCGGCGCTTCGCCGAGGCCGAGCCGCTGCGCACGGAGGCGAACCTGGCCGGCGCTTTCCTCGCCCGAAATATAGACAGACCGCGCCCCGGCCCGCGCCGTCGCCGCCGCCGCCTGGATCAGGAGCGTGGATTTCCCGATCCCCGGTTCACCGCCGAGCAGGATCACCGAACCGCGCACGAAGCCGCCGCCGGTCACCCGGTCGAGTTCCGCAATCGCCGAAGGCAGGCGAGGGGCATCCATCGCGGTGCCCGACAGGCCTTCCAGCGGAATGACGCGCCCCTTCTTCAGCCGTGCCCCGCCCGAGGCGACCGGTGCCGCATGGGCATCGCCGGTCAGTTCCTCGGCAATGGAATTCCACTCTCCGCAGGCTTCGCAGCGGCCCTGCCAGCGCTGGTAGACGGCGCCGCAGGCCTGACAGATGAACGAGGTCGAGCGCTTGGCCAAGAAACCCCCTGCGGGACACGATTCGACAAGGCGAGAACTTTAACGTTTCGCGCGAGGAAGCGTAAAAGGTTTCTCGGCCACATTGCCCGACGAAGGGGGAGAACCCCCGATCGTCTGCTCGAGGGAGGTCCCGGTGTCCGGAATTGCCGAAATGCCCGCCATGAACGGCGCCATGAGCGCGACTGTCGCGGTGCTGAAAGCCGCACAGGCGATGAGCGCGAACACGGCCGCCTTGCTGGCCACAGCAGCGAGTCCGGCTTCCGGCCGGGCGCCCTTGCCCTATTCCTCGGTCCTCGACAAGCTGGCCTGACGATCAGGCTCCGACGGCGAGGCGCCGGTAGCGCCGACCAAGATTGGTCAGGATTTCATAGCCGATCGTGCGGCCCGCCACGCCGACTCGATCGATATCGAGCGTATCGCCGATCAGCGTCACGAAATCGCCCGCCTTGACCGAGGCTTCCGGGACATCGGTGACGTCGATCGTGATCAGGTCCATCGAGACATTTCCGGCAAACGGGCATTCCCGCCCGGCCACGATAGCGGCTCCTCCGGGATGGCCTGGCCCATTGCCGGCATTGCGCGGAAAGCCGTCGGCATACCCGCAGGAAACAGTCGCGATCCGGCTGTCCCGCCGCGCGACCCAGCGCCCGTTATAGCCGACAGCCTCGCCCGCCGGCACGTCAAGAATCTGGATGACAGGCGCGTAGAGCCGGATGACCGGCTGCATTGGATTGTCGCGACCCGGTGTCGGGTTGCCGCCATAGAGCGCGTAGCCTGGCCGCGTCAGCTGGAAAAAGGGCACACCCGGGATGAAATGTCCGGAGGAATTGCACAGGCTCGCCCGGATGGCCCGGTTCGGGCTGTCCGGCGCCTGGATTGCAGCCTGCAGCGCCGAGAACCGGGCGATCTGCGCCTGCGTATCAGCCGCCTGCGGCTCCTCGGCCGAGGCGAAATGCGTCATGGTCAATCCGATGCCGAGATCCGCGAGCGGCGTCGAACCCGCCAGTTCCAAAGCGGCATCGAGCCGAAGGCCAAGGCGGTTCATCGCCGTGTCGACATGCAAAGCGGCCGGCTCCGCGTCGTCGGGACGCTTTCGCCAGGCGGCAATTTCCCCGGCAGAACCGAGCACAGGCCGGAGACGATGCGCGACATAGTCCTGCATCCGGCCGGCCGCAAACCCGTTCAGCACATAGATGGCCGCATGGGGCGCCACGGCCCGGGCGCGGATAGCCTCCGAGAGATGTGCGACGAAAAAGGTGCGGCAGCCCGCCTTCACCAGCGCAGGCACCGCCGTCTCGATACCAAGGCCGTAAGCATCCGCCTTGACGACAGCACCGGTTTCCGCCGCTCCGGAAAGCCGGTCGAGCGTCAGCCAGTTGGCCCTGAGGGCGGAAAGATCGATCGTGAGGCGGGCAGCGTGATCATCCATTTCGACATCCTGCCGCGACTTCGGCCGAGTTTCTACCGGCGATTCGGCATGCTTTGGAGGGATTTTCACCTCATTCCAGCCGTTCCGGCAGATAATCCTCTTTCGCCAGAGTCGAGAACCGCGTGACATTCGCGTCGAACTGCAACTGCACCGAGCCGGTCGGGCCGTGACGCTGCTTGCCGATGATCACCTCGGCCTTGCCATGCACACGATCCATCTCGGTCTGCCATTTGAGATGGTCTTCCGTGCCCGGCTTGGGCTCCTTGTTCTGGAGGTAGTACTCCTCGCGGAACACGAACATCACCACGTCCGCATCCTGTTCGATCGAACCGGATTCGCGCAGGTCTGCCAGTTGCGGACGCTTGTCGTCGCGCTGCTCGACCTGACGGGAGAGCTGCGACAGCGCCATGATCGGGACATTCAGCTCCTTGGCGAGCGCCTTGAGCCCGGTGGTGATCTCGGTCAGTTCCTGCACGCGGTTCTCGCCCTTCTTGGAGGCGCCCGTCAGGAGCTGGAGATAGTCCACCACCAGGAAATCCAGCCCGTGTTGCCGCTTGAGCCGCCGCGCCCGCGCCGCGAGCTGGGCAATGGAAATGCCGCCCGACTGGTCGATATGCAGCGGGATGGACTGCATCTCCGCGACAGCCTCGTGCAGCTTGCCGAATTCCTCGGGGCTGATATCGCCACGGCGGATCTTGAAAGAGGGAATGTTGGATTGCTCGGCAACGATACGGGTTGCCAGCTGCTCGGCCGACATTTCGAGACTGAAGAACCCGACAATCCCGCCCTCGACCGTCTTCGTCGAGCCATCGGCGACACGCTCGCCGCGCCAGGCCTTGGCGATGTTGTAGGCAATGTTCGTGGCCAGGGCCGTCTTGCCCATGGCCGGGCGACCGGCAAGGATGACAAGGTCGGAGCGCTGCAACCCGCCCATCTTCTGGTCGAGATCATGCAGGCCCGTGGCGGTGCCCGACAGGCCACCATCACGTTTGAAGGCCTCGCTCGCCATGTCGATGGCAATCTTCAGTGCCGAAGCGAAGCTCTGGAACCCGCCTTCGAACCGGCCGCTCTCGGCAAGGCCATAGAGCTTCCGCTCGGCATCCTCGATCTGCGCCCGTGGGCTTTCATCTACCGGCGCGTCATAGGCACGGTTGACCATTCCCTCGCCGATGCTGATCAGGTTCCTGCGCAAGGCGAGTTCGTAGATCGTCCGGCCATATTCGGCAGCATTGATGATCGTCGTCGCATTGGCGGCGAGGCGGACAAGATATTGCGGCACCGTCATACCGCCGAGATCGAGATCTGGCAGGTAGGTTTTCAGCGTGATCGGCGTGGCCACCTTGCCGGCGCGCAGCAGCTTGGCGATGACCTCGAAGATCCGGCCGTGAAGCGCCTCGAAGAAGTGCCCCGGCTCAAGAAAGTCCGACACCCGGTCGAAAGCCTCGTTATTGACGAGCACAGCTCCCAGCAACGCCTGCTCGGCCTCCAGATTGTGCGGAGCCAGCCGGAGGGTCTCGGCATCGGGCGTTTCAAGGCGAACGAGGTTGGACATGGCTTCTCGGCGGGTTCGGGGCATCCTCCTTCGCCGCTCTCCGGAGAACAAAAAAGCCCCCCGGTTTCCCGGGAGGCAATTGTCCCTGATTCCCACAGGAACTCACAGGCCGGCAAAAGAAATTTCTTTCCGCTTGACGGCCTGTGGCTCGACTCACATTTCGGCGTTCGGGCCGGCTTCGGCCAAAGCAGCGCCGATTTCGAGGCCGAGATCGTCCAGGTTGTCGGCCTCGCGCTCGAGCACGTTCTCGCCACGGGCCTGACGGTCGGCTTCCTCGACCGAGCGGGCGACGTTGATCGTCACCTTGACCGAGACTTCCGGGTGCAGGACGACGGAGACATTGTGCAGGCCCAGCGTCTTGATCGGCGCATTGAGCGCGATCTGGCTGCGGGCGACCGTGAAGCCACCGGTGGTCAGGATCTCGGCGAGGTCACGCGAGGAGACCGAACCGTAGAGCACGCCCGATTCGCCGGCCTGGCGGATCAGCGCAAAGGTCTGGCCGTCGAGCTTGGCGCCCACAGCATCGGCATCCTTGCGGCGCTCGAGGTTCTGGGCCTCAAGCTGGGCACGCTGGGCCGAGAACTTTTCCTTGTTGGCTTCCGTGGCACGGAGGGCCTTGCCGCGGGCAAGAAGGAAATTGCGGGCATAGCCGTCCTTCACGCGGACGACTTCACCCATCTGGCCCAGCTTGGCCACGCGTTCGAGCAGGATCACTTCCATGGTTTACTCCTTTGAGATTGGATTGCGGGAATTCAAAGCCGCCCGCGGCGGAAATCGGTGATGTGATCGATCATGCCGATCACGAGGAAAATCAGCGCCGGCAGACCGAAGACGATCAGCGCGGCCCAGATGGCGGTGAGCATGAAGGCACGTGAATCCATGCCGATGGTCCGGACATGCACAACCGCGAGCCCCTGCAGGATGAGCGCGAAGAGCAATCCCAGCGCCATGATCGATCCGAACAGCCCGACATAGCCGTCGCGCATGGAGGCGAAGAGCGCGAGGCCGAGCAGGATCAGCGTGCCGCCCGGCAGCCGGAAGCGGCGCAGGTCGGGCTTGACGAAATCCAGCCGGCGCGAACGGTCCGCCACGAACAGCCCGATGGCAGCGCTGGCCATCAGCGTCACCAGCGTGATCAGGGCGGAAAGCGGCATGATGATCGCCGCCATCAGGTCGAAGATCCGGGCCATATCCCCCGAAGGAAGCGACGGACCGCCGCCCGGCATGCCGATCAGGGTGAAGACGGCCTCGACCGACCGCCGGATCCGCTGCTGGAGCGCGGCGAAATCCGGCTCGATGAAAAGGCCGGTCACGACGAATGCCATCGCGAGATAGGAGATGAGGATCAGCACCAGCCGGCCGACCTCGATCCCGTCCCGGTCCGGACGGCCGGAAAGCGGCGAGAAGCGCGCCTCGGACAACCAGGTAAGGCCGAAGACCGGCAGCGAGAAAAGCGCCGCGATGGCCAGAGCCGGCGGCGTGCCGGCGGCGGCCTGCACGATCAGCGCGGCGGAAAGCCCGGCAAGGGCGCCGGCATAGGGGTGCCAGCCGAAGGCAACGATGAACAGGGGCGTCGGCGCGATCAGCGAGAGCAGGGCAGCCTGCATCGTGCCCGGGGTCAGGAAACCCGAGAGGAGCGCCGTGCCGAACCCGGCAATGATCGCAACAAGGAGGGCCTGGGAGAATCCCGCTGGCATCGTGTCCTGCTGTCCCGCGAACCAGCCTCGCGGCTGGCGGTTAGAAGCGAGGTCACGGGCAGGCGACCGATCCTCGCTCCAGCAATACTGCCGGCGGTGTCCCGCCGGAAGCGACATGGCCTGCAAGCAGCCGGCACGTGGCCGGCTGCCCGATTACTTGATCACGTAGGGCAGGAGCCCGAGGAAGCGGGCGCGCTTGATCGCCTTGGCGAGTTCGCGCTGCTTCTTGGCCGAGACGGCCGTGATCCGCGACGGAACGATCTTGCCGCGCTCGGAAATGTAGCGCGAGAGGAGCTTCACGTCCTTGTAGTCGATCTTCGGAGCGCCTGAGCCCGAGAACGGGCAGGTCTTGCGGCGGCGGAAGAACGGGCGGCGGGCTGCAGTGGCGGACATCAGACTTCCTCCTCGGCGCCGTCAAAACCGGCTTCACCGTCTTCGCGGTCCCGGCGGCGCGGGCCACGATCCCCGCGATCGCCACGATCCCCGCGCTCGCCGCGATCATCGCGGTCCCGGCGCTGCAGCATCGCGGACGGACCTTCCTCGAGTTCCTCGACCTTCACGGTCATGAAACGCAGGACGTCTTCGTTGATCGCCATCTGGCGCTCCATCTCGGTGATCGCCGCAGCCGGCGCATCGAGATTGAACAGGGCGTAATGCGCCTTCCGGTTCTTCTTGATCCGGTAGGCGAGGGATTTGACGCCCCAGTATTCCACCTTGGCGACAGCGCCGCCATGCGCTTCGACGACCGCCTTGTAGGTTTCGGTCATCGCCTCAACCTGCTGCGCCGTCACGTCCTGGCGAGCCAGGAAAACGTGTTCATACAAAGCCATTTGTGAGCCTTCTCTCAAGTTTTGGTTCCGTTGGCGCGAAGCCCTTCGAGCCTCGGAAGGCGCGAGAGATTTTCACGAAGGCGTTGACACAGGAGACCGGGTTCGGGAACCCTACCGCCGCAACGCGACAGCTCTCCGTTCAGCCACCGGCCAAGCAGAAGTGGGCTCGATACGGGATCCGCCGCGGAAAATCAACGCCGAACTTGCCCGCAATGCAGGAAATTCGATGGAGCCGCTGCTTGCCCGCATCCGATCCTGCACGATCTGCGCGAACCTGCCGCTCGGGCCACGCCCGATTCTGCAGGCCGATCCGCGCGCGCGGATCCTGATTGTCGGGCAGGCCCCGGGCCGGATCACCCATGCGAAGGGCCGCCCGTTTGACGATCCCTCGGGCGACAGGCTGCGTCGTTGGCTCGGCGTGGACCGCGAGCAATTCTACGATCCCGCCCTGTTCGCGCTGGTGCCGATGGGCTTCTGCTATCCTGGCACTGGGCGCGGCGGAGACCTGCCGCCCCGCCCGGAATGTGCCGCCACGTGGCGGCAGCCGGTTCTCGACGCCTTGCCCGCCATCGCCCTCACGCTTGTGCTCGGGGAATATGCCCAGAGCTGGCATCTCCCCGAACAGCGCGGCGAGAGCCTCGCGAAGCGGGTCGGCCAATGGCGGAACACGTGGCCACGCCTCGTGCCGATGCCCCATCCGAGCCCGCGCAACCAGCGCTGGTTCCGTCAACATCCCTGGTTCGAGGCCGAACTGGTGCCCGCGCTCTCGGCGGAAACCACCCGGATCCTCGCCGTTCCGGCCCGTCCGGCTTGACTTCACGGCAGGGCGGACGCATTCCCGCCTCCCATCGGCCGCGAATGAAAAGAGCTGGAGAAGGCGCGCATGAGCAAGACCGCATTTCTGTTTCCGGGGCAGGGCAGCCAGGCCGTCGGCATGGGCAAGGCCTTGGCGGAAGCCTTTCCGGCCGCGCGCGCTGTTTTCGCCGAGGTCGATGACGCCCTCGGCCAGAAGCTCTCCACCCTGATGTTCGAGGGGCCGGAGGATCAACTGACGCTGACGGCCAATGCCCAGCCGGCGCTGATGGCCCATAGCCTCGCGGTGATCCGCGTGCTCGAGGCCGAAAAGGGCCTCGACCTCGCCGCCTCGGCCGCTTTCGTGGCCGGCCACAGCCTCGGCGAGTATTCCGCCCTCGCGGCCGTCGGCGCCCTCTCGATCAGCGACACGGCGAAGCTGCTCCGCATCCGCGGTGATGCCATGCAGGCCGCCGTCCCGGTCGGCAAGGGCGCGATGGCCGCCCTTCTCGGCGCCGAATGGGACCTCGCCACGGAGATCGCAGAGATTGCCGCCACCGATACAGGCCTGATCTGCGATGTCGCCAATGACAATGGCGGCGGGCAGGTCGTGCTCTCGGGCGACAAGGCCGCCGTCGACCGCGCCTGCGAGATCGCCAAGGAAAAGGGCGTCAAGCGCGCCATTCCGCTGCCCGTCTCCGCACCGTTCCATTCCGCCCTGATGGCCCCGGCCGCCTCGGCCATGGAAGCCGCCCTCGCAAAGGCGACGATCCTTGCCCCGAAAGTGCCGGTGGTCGCCAATGTCACCGCCGGCCCGGTGAGCGACCCGGAAGCCATCCGCCGCAACCTCGTCCTGCAGGTCTGCGGCTCGGTGCGCTGGCGCGAGAGCATGGTCTGGCTTGGCGGGCAGGGCGTGACCCGCTTCGTCGAATGCGGCTCCGGCAAGGTGCTGACCGGCATCGCCAAACGGCTCGTCGCCGGGAGCGAGGCGACCAATATCGGCACGCCGGAAGATGTGGCGGCCTATACAAGCTGAAATCACGCGATCTCAAACTCTCGATTCACCGATTTTCGGAGCACCCCCATGTTCGACCTCACCGGCAAATTCGCCCTCGTCACCGGCGCTTCGGGCGGCATCGGCGCCGCGATTGCGGAAGCCCTCCATGCGCAGGGCGCAACCCTGACCCTCTCCGGCACGCGGCGCGAGGCGCTCGAGACGCTGGCGGGTAAGCTCGGTTCGCGTTGCCATGTCGTCACGGCCAACCTGTCGGACCGTTCCTCGGTGGAAGCTCTGGTGCCGGAAGCCGAGAAAGCGATGGGCGGGCTCGACATCCTCGTCAACAATGCCGGCATCACGCGGGACAATCTCTTCATGCGCATGAAGGACGAGGAATGGGACCAGGTCCTTGCGGTGAACCTCACCTCGTCCTTCATCCTCGCCCGCGCGGCCGTGAAGGGCATGATGAAGCGCCGCTTCGGCCGCATCATCGGCATCACCTCGGTGGTCGGCGTCACCGGCAATCCTGGCCAGGCGAATTACTGCGCCGCCAAGGCCGGCATGATCGGCATGACCAAGAGCCTCGCGGCCGAAGTGGCGAGCCGAGGCATTACCGTGAATTGCGTCGCGCCGGGCTTCATCGAGAGCGCGATGACGGAAGCGCTGAACGAGAAGCAGCGCGAGGCCATCATGGGGTCGATCCCCGCCGGCCGCATGGGCAAGGGCGAGGAGATCGCTTCCGCCGTAGCCTATCTGGCCAGCGTCGAGGCCGCCTATGTCAACGGGCAGACGCTGCACGTCAATGGCGGCATGGCCCGGATCTGAGCAGCGCTCTGGGAAGGGCCAAATCGGATTTCAAGACGGATTATCCGGGCATTTTTTCCGCTTCATGTCGCGCTGCACGTTGACTTTCGCTGCCGCGTTTGGAAGGGAAGGCGCCGGGTTGTCGTCTCCGGGTTCGATCTCGCGGGGCGATATTGTCCTGCACAACAGGTGTCTACAGAGAAGGGTTCACCATGAGCGATGTCGCTGAGCGCGTGAAGAAGATTGTCATCGAGCATCTCAGCGTCGATGCCGATAAGGTCGTCGAGGGCGCGAATTTCATTGATGACCTCGGTGCCGACAGCCTCGACACGGTCGAGCTCGTGATGGCGTTCGAGGAAGAATTCGGCGTCGAGATTCCGGACGATGCGGCCGAAACGATCGTGACGGTCGGCGATGCCGTGAAGTTCCTCGAAAAGAACGCGGCCTGAGCCAGAGGCTTCCGGGAAGCGTCATGCTCCGTCGGGTTGTTGTCACCGGCCTCGGGATGGTCACGCCGCTTGGTTGCGGCGTCGAGGCCAGTTGGTCGGGCATCCTCGCCGGAACATCGGCGGCAAAGCGGATCGAGACCTTCGACGTCTCTGACATTGCCGCCAAGATCGCCTGCATCATTCCTCGGGGCGAGGGGCCGAACGCCTTCCGTCCCGACGAATGGATGGATCCGAAGGACCAGCGCAAGGTTGATGAATTCATCATCTTCGCGATGGCCGCGGCAAAGCAGGCCCTCGATGATGCCGGCTGGCATCCATCCACCTACGATGATCAGGCCGCAACCGGCGTGATTGTCGGCTCCGGCATCGGGGGCCTGACCGGGATCAACGAGACTGCGCTCCTGCTGGCCGAAAAGGGCCCGCGCCGGGTGTCGCCCTTCTTCATTCCCGGCCGGCTGATCAACCTCGCCTCCGGCTATATTTCCATCGCCCACGGACTGAAGGGCCCGAACCACGCCGTCGTGACCGCCTGTTCGACAGGTGCTCATGCGATCGGTGATGGCGCACGGATGATTGCCCTGGGCGATGCCGATGTCATGGTCGCCGGCGGAACGGAATCACCGATCTCGCGCCTCTCCATGGCGGGTTTCGCGGCCTGCCGGGCACTTTCGACCGCCTTCAACGACGATCCCACCCGCGCCTCCCGACCCTATGACAAGGATCGCGACGGCTTCGTGATGGGTGAGGGCGCCGGCGTGGTCGTCCTCGAGGAACTCGAGCATGCGAAAGCCCGCGGCGCGCATATCTATGCCGAGATCGTCGGTTACGGCATGTCGGGCGATGCCTATCACATCACCTCGCCGTCCGAGGATGGCGACGGCGCCTATCGCTGCATGAAGGCCGCACTCAAGCGCGCGGGCCTGACGCCGGGCGATCTCGATTACATCAACGCCCATGGCACGTCGACGCCGCTCGGTGACGAGATCGAACTGGGCGCGGTGGTCCGCCTGCTCGGCAACCATGCCGGCAATATCTCGATGTCCTCGACAAAATCCTCGACCGGCCATCTCCTCGGCGCGGCAGGGGCCATCGAAGCCATCTTCTCCATTCTCGCGATCCGCGATCAGGTGGCGCCTCCGACCATCAACCTCGACAACCCCTCCGTCGAGACCATGATCGATCTGGTGCCGCACACGCCGCGCAAGCGGAAGATCGACGTGGCCCTGTCCAATTCCTTCGGATTTGGCGGGACCAACGCCTCGCTTGTGATGCGTCGTTTCGAGGTTTGAAGGGCATTCCCGGCGGATCCGCCGCACGTAACCCGTTTTCGCCATATTCCGAAGACATAGGCGGAGCATGGCTTTCAGAATCGCCAGGGGCCTGAAGTTCCTGCGACAAGTCAAAGGCGTCTCGATGGCACCCAAGCCAGGCAAGGAAACAGGGTCGGAAAGCGGAGCAGCCGAGATCCGTCGGGGCTGGTTCGGCGGCCGTCGCCGGCCCGCCGAAGGCGAAGCCGTGGCCGCGCAGCCCGCACCGCCGCCGCCCCCCAAGAAACGCAAGGGCGGGCTCGTCGCCCTGTTCTCGGGCCTGCTCACGGTATCGCTGATCGCCGCCGTGGTGATTGCCGGCGGCATTGCCGTCGCGCGAAAGGAATTCTCCAGCCCCGGGCCCTTGGTCGCCGACAGGTCGGTGATCATCGAACGCGGCTCCACGACCGAGGATATCGCCGAGCAGCTGGAACGCGAAGGCGTGATCTCGCGCCCGTTCCTCCTGTGGACGGCCCTGTTCGTGCGCGATATCCAGGCCAAATTCTCCTCGGACGAAGCCACCAAGAACCGCGCCAAATCCGGTGAATACCTGTTCCGCCGTCAGGTGACGATGAACGAGGTCATCGACATCATCACGTCTGGACGGTCGGTCGAGCATACGATCACCATTCCGGAAGGCCTGACCAGCGAGCAGATCGTCGAGCGGCTGAAGGAGAATGATCTTCTTGTCGGCGAGATCTCCCAGATCCCGGCCGAGGGCACACTCCTGCCGGACACCTACAAGATCAACCGCGGCACGCCGCGCGAGGCCCTTCTGGCCCGCATGCAGCGCGAGCAAAGGCGTGTCCTGCAGGACATCTGGAACCGCCGGTCGAAGGAAACGCCGCTGAAAAACCCGCGCGAGCTGGTCACGCTGGCCTCCATCGTCGAGAAGGAAACAGGCCGGGCTGACGAACGCAGCCGCGTGGCCGGCGTTTTCGTCAATCGCCTCAACCGGAACATGAAGCTCCAGTCGGACCCGACGATCATCTATGGCCTTGTCGGCGGAAAGGCGACGCTGGGCCGGGGGATCCTCCGTTCCGAAATCGAACGCCCGACGCCCTATAACACCTATGTCATCAATGGCCTGCCGCCGGGCCCGATCGCCAATCCCGGCCGTGCGGCCATGGAAGCGACGGCAAACCCGTCGCGGACGAAGGACGTCTTTTTCGTCGCGGACGGCACGGGTGGCCATGCCTTTGCGGAAACCCTCGAACAGCATAACCGGAATGTCGCCCGGTGGCGGCAGATCGAGGCCAGCCGGGCCGGGCAGGGCACGCCAGCGCCGGTCGATGGCAATGCCGCTCCGCCGGCGGTGGCGCCACCCGCCACCAACCGGACGAACCTCGAAGCGCCGGGCCTCGTCAGCCCCGGCACGACCGGCGCGGTTACCGGTTTTGCGCCAGCGCAGGCCCCTGCAATCCGGCCGGCGCCCCTTGCACCCGCCGCACGCCCTGCGAACCCGCCGCAGCAGGGTGCCCGTCCGGCACCTGCAGCGCCGCAATGAACGGATAGCCCTCGCGGCCGAATCCGCCTAGGAGACGGTCATTCAGGGCATTTTTCAGCAGGTCATCATGACGCCCGGGCACCCTTCCTCGACCCAAGTTTCGATCCGGCGCGGCATCATGTTCGTGATCTCGTCGCCCTCTGGCGCGGGAAAGTCGGCCCTGTCGCGCCTCCTCCTGCAGGATGACCCGGAGATCCGCCTGTCCGTTTCGGTCACGACCCGGCCGCGTCGCCCGAGCGAGGTCCACGGCGTTCATTACCATTTCATCGACGTTCCTACCTTCCACCAGATGCGTGAACGTGGCGACCTGCTGGAATGGGCGGAAGTGCACGGAAATTTCTATGCCACGCCACGGCAGCTTGTGGAACAGGCCCTCGGCGAGGGCCGGGATGTCCTGTTCGACATCGATGTGCAAGGCACATTGCAGCTCTATGAGCGCATGCGCGAGGATGTGGTCAGCGTCTTTATCCTGCCGCCCTCGATCGCCGAATTGCAGAGCCGTCTGAAGCGCCGCGCTGAAGATTCGGATGACGTGATCCTGCGGCGGCTCCGCACGGCCGAAACCGAGATCGCCCGCTGGCAGGACTATGATTTCGTTCTCGTCAATGATGATCTCGAGCGCTGCTTCCACGATTTGAAGCAGGTGCTGGTCGCCGAGCGCCTGAAGCGGCACCGCCAGCCGCATCTCCCGGCGCTGACGGAAGCCCTGCTGATGGATCTCCGCGCCATCCTGTCGTGATCAGCGGGCATCCAGCGCATTGGCCAGCGCAAGGAAAGTCTCGATCGGCAGCGTCTCCGGCCGCTCCGAACCATCAAGGCCGGCAGCCTCGGCCAGCGCCATCGGGTCCCCGAGGGATTTGAGACTCTGGCGGATCATCTTGCGCCGCTGCGTGAAAGCCGCGCTCGTCACCCGTTCGAGCGTTTCCAGCCGGCATGGCACAAGGATGGGGCGGGGTACCAGCCTGACAACTGACGACGTGACCTTCGGCGGCGGGGTGAACGCCGATGGCGGCAGGTCGAACAGGATCTTCGTCTCGCACCGCCAGTTCGCGAGGACACCGAGACGGCCATAATCATGCGGACGCTCGGGCGTGGCGGTAATGCGCTCCGCCACCTCGCGCTGGAACATCAACGTCATGCTCGAATAGTAGGGCGGCCAGGGCTCGGAGCGCAGCCAGCCGATCAGCAGCATCGTGCCGACATTGTAGGGCAGGTTGGCGACGATCCGCGCCGGCATGCCGCCGAGATAATCCCTCGGGTCGATCATCAGCGCATCGCCCTCGATGATCGTCAATCGCCCGGGATAGGCATCCGCGATCTCCTGCAAAGCCGGCAGGCAACGTGGATCGCGCTCGATCGCAACCACGCGGGCAGCGCCGTGGGCAAGCAGCGCGCGCGTGAGCCCCCCGGGGCCCGGCCCGATCTCGACCACGACATGGTCCTCGAGGCTGCCCGCCGAACGGGCAATCTTCGAGGTGATGTTCAGATCCAGAAGGAAATTCTGCCCGAGCGACTTCCGGGCGTCGAGCCCATATGCCCGGATCACCTCTCGCAGGGGCGGCAAGGTGTCGAGCATCATGGACTACCGGAAGCGGATATCGACCTTCTTGCGAAGCGATTCGATATAGGTCTTCGCATTCGCCGTAATCTTGCGTTCCGAAAGATCGACCGCAACCGCAGAACGCTGCGAGGCCGGGTTTTCGCGTTCCTTCTTCGAGCAGACGGCCACGATCTCGATTCCCTCGCTGGAGGGCGAGGGCGGCGTCATCCTGTCAACCGGTGTGCGCTCGAAAAGCTGGCGCAACTGCGGCGAGAGATCGGTAGAGGTCCGCATGATCGGTGGTCGGATCGCAACATCCGGCAGGGACCGGATCTCGTCGAAGCCCGTCTCGCAGGAATTGAACCGCGCCCGGACAGAGTTGGCGGCCGCCATGCGGCTACCCGGCGACGTCCCGCGCGCCACGATGAAGACAACCGGGCGCAACACATATTCGGTGATCACGCCTTCCTTGCGCCGGCGGGCCTCGATCTCGGTCTCCAGCTCGTCATTGGTGACTTGCGACCCCCGGCGGGCCTGGTCCCGCAGCAGGACAACCCAGGCCAGATCCGCCCGGATCTTCGCCCGCAGCGCCGAGGGCTGGATACCGGCGCGCTGGAGGGCGGTTTCGAACTCCCGCTCCGACATCCGGGCGCCCTTGGCGAGCTTGATGAATTCCTGCTCGACACCCTCTTCGGTGACACGATAGCCGACGCGGCGCGCCTCGATCAGCTTCACCTGGTCGTCGATCAGTTCCTGGATCGCCGCCTTGCGGTCAAGCCGGCGGCGTTCGGTCATCGAGGCGATCCGCATCCGCTGCTCGACATCGAAGGTGGTGACGGGCGCATTGTTGACCAGCGCCACTACGGCCTGCGCCGAGACCTTTGTCGGCGCGAGAACAGTGGCGGCAGGCAGGATAGCGGCCATGGCAAGGGTCAGCCGGAAGGCCGCCGGCAGGCCGGCGCGCGCCGGAAGGGCAAGGGTGAGCATCAGCGTGTCGTCCTCCGCGCAATCGAGGTCTCGCCCAATTCGCGCAACTCGAGACGCATCATGTAAGTGGTGGTCCGCTGGTTCGTGCCTGTCAGATAGTCGTTGTAGGTGCGGGAATAGGTCAAGGACAGGTCCGTGCACTCATCCTTGTAGCCCACCCCCAGCATGGTGCCGGAAACGCTCCAGGGCGAGGTATTGCCAGCAGGATTGACGATCTTTTGTGTCAAATATCGGTCCAGATCGAACAGGACCGAACCGGTGGCATAGAAATTCTTCGGCAGGTCGATATGCGTCTTGAGGTAAACGCCCTCGCGACGCAGCGTGTAACCGAGTTCCGGCTGCGGCGCGATCCGCGAATAGAGCGCGGTCAGATGGACCCGCTCGATGACCTTGGTGGTACCTTCGACATCCAGACGCTTCAGGCCGAGCGACTTCTCGTCAAAACGGCCACGCACGGTGAAGGCGGAATTGAGATTGGGCTGGACTGTCGCCGCCGCGACGAAATGGGATTGCCGGCCCTCGAGGCCGGAATTGCGGCCCGTATTCGCCAGATCATACTGGGCGTAGGAGTTCCGGCCGTAAAGGTGGATCGACTGGCCGAACAGCACGCTGGCATAGGTGCCGTTATTGCCGCTGAAGGAATACCGCCCGCCATAGTTCAGGCGCGTCCCGCCCTCGACACGGTCGTAACCGGAGAACTTGTTGAGCGAGAAGATCGAATTCTCGTCGAAGACCAGCGACTGGGCGTCCTCGTTCGGCAACTTGCCGATCCGCTGCTCGTTCGGCCGGACGATGAGCTGGGCAATCGGCTCGATATGGTGCGTGCCAAAGCTCGACATGGCAAAGAACGGATAGCGGTATTCGATGCCGATCGAGGGCATGCCGCGGAACAGGTAGTTATCAGCGTTCCCGCCGAAGAAGGCAGCCTGCTTGTCGTTGCCGTAACCCGCGCCGCCAAAGGCATCGTTTGGTGCATTATAGCCGGACTGGCGGACCTGCAGGAAGGCGAGGTCGCCGCGCAGGCCAACAAACGGAGTCCAGACCTGGCCGACCGGATCGATGAACTGCCGGCGCCATGAAAGATCGACGCTGGAGCGGACATACTGGCCGGCAAAGCCGCGCAGCAGGCATTGCCCGGGCGTGTAGTTACCGACAGCCACGCCACCGCTGGTATAGCGGCAGGCATAATATTGCCCTTCGTTGTTGTTGTAGAGCAGCGTCGTCGGCACGAAATTGCCGCCGGCCAGCGGCAGCGGCTGATAGAACGCCGCATCGCGGTTGATCGCCGCCATGTTCGCCGTCAGCTTCAGCTCGCCGCCCAGCGCGTCAGGCGTGAACCGGCGGTCGAAATCGAAGGAGGGAACGGCATTGCCGATCTGCGGCTGCCAGTCCGTCGTCGACAACCCGAGGAAATGATAGGCCGAGAGGTCAAACCAGCTGCGTTCGCCACGCCCCTGGAAATAGATCTTCGAAATCGATTCCGTGAAATACGTGTTGGACAGCGACGACGGCTTCACCTTGTAATCGGTAAAGTAGAACTTGTCGGTCGCGATGGCCCCGTCCCAGCCGAAGGTCCATTTCTCGTTGAGATAGAACTTCCCGCGCGATGCGATGCTGCCGCGGAAGGTCTTGTCGCCAGCACCGGCGAAGGGGCGCGAATCGAAGGCACGGCGATCCTGCTGGAAGATGCCGTTGATCCGGATGTTATAGGAGCCGTTCTCGGTCCGGTGGCGCCAGAGCGCATCGCCATGGAAGCCCTGCCGGGAGAAATAGGACGGCGTGACCGTCAGGTCATAATTCGGCGCGAGGGCCCAGAAGACCGGCAGCGAAGCACCGTAACCCAGCCGCGTCCGCGAGATGAAGCGCGGCGAGAGCACGCCCGACAGGCGTGACACGGTCGGATCGGGCGAGGCGAAATACGGGAACCACGCCACAGGCACGCCCCAGAACTCGATCGAGGCATTCTCGTAATAGATGCGCTGCTCGGAATTGTTATGGATGATCCGGGCCGCCTTGACCTGCCAGAGTGGCGGCTTTTCCGGATTGTCCTTGCAGGGCTCGCAGGCGGTGAACGTGCCACGATCGAAGACTGTCTGCTCGCCGCCGGTCCGCTCGGCGCGGGCGGCCGAGAAGCGCGTCTTGTTGGGTGTCTCGACGCGCAGCGAATCGATAAAGCCGTCGCGGAAATCATCCGTCAGGTCGAAGCGGTCGGAAAAGCTCTTCGTGCCATCAGCCTCGGTCAGTCGGGCATTGCCCTCGGCATAGACACGGCGGTTCTTCCGGTCATAGGTGACACGGTCGGCCTGGAGCGTCCGGCCCTGATAGAGGATCTGCACGTCGCCGACCGCGCTGACGCGATCCCGGTCGCGGTCATAGACGACCTCGCGCGCATCCACCACCATCCGCGACTGCTTGGTGTTCTGCTGGCGCGCGGCGAGCCTCTCGTTCAGCGTCTGGGCCGAGACGGCCGTAGACAGGGCAGGGGCAAACAGGAACAGCGCAAGCGCCGCAGGGAGCGCTTTGCGGAACGTTAACCATTCCGGTGGATTATTGCCGAAGATCAGCTGCATCAGCCGTCTTCCTTGTGCAGCAGCGTCAGAATCCCGAAGCCGCTGGCAACAGCAGGCGCAGCCCAGGCTGCGAAGGCAGCCGAAACCACCCCGGCATTTCCCAGGTCTTCGACGACTTTTGTCGCCACATAGAGGGCAAACCCTGCGCTCACACCACCCAACACCATTCGAGCCAGACCACCAGATCGTAAAAACTTTAAAGAAAAACAAGCGGCCAGCAGAACCATCGCGACGAGCAAGCCCGGGCGGGCCAGCAACGTCTGATAAACAAGGCGATACCGCGTTGCATCGAGGCCGGCAAGTTCCAGCCGCGAGACAATTTCAGGCAGCGACCAGAATGACACAGCCTGCCCGGGCCCGAGGGCCGAACGCACCTCGTCAACCGTCAGGTTGCTGGCCAGCAGATAGGTATCATACTGGCCGGGCTCGACATCCAGGGAAACGACGCGCGCCTGCCGGAATCGCCAGAATCCGGCCATGAGTTCCGCTTCCGTCGCCTCGATGCGCTCAAGCAACTGGTTGCGGTCATCCATCACATAGACCGAGGCACCGAGCAGCACGTTGCGTTCCGCGTCGAAGGCCGTGGCGCGGATGATTGCCTCACCATCGACAGAGCGCTGCCGCAACCAGACGGCATTGCCGAGATTCGCCCCGCCACGCCGGAAGATATGAGCTTCCAGCGCATTGGCCTGATCCTTCAGGCGGGTCGAGACAGGGTTGTACACGGTCGTCACGAAAATGCCGGTCAGCAGCGCCACCATCAGGGCAGGCGTCAGGAACTGCCAGGCGGAGATGCCGGCCGACCGGGCAATCACCAGTTCCAGCCGGCGTGAAAGGCCGATGAAAGTCACCATCCCGCCGAAAAGCATACCGAACGGGATGACCTGCTCGGCGGTCGCTGGCGTGCGGAACAGGGCAAGCCGCGCCATCGTGCCGGCTCCGGCACCGACAGCATCGCCCGCCCGGCGCATCAGCTCGACGAAATCGAGCATATAGATCAGCACGAAGACCGTGCCGAACACGACCATCATCGCTCCGGCGAAGCGACGCGCGAAATAGAAGCCAAGCGTCGAGCCGATCATGAAGCCGCCCCGGCGCGCTGGGGCAGGCGCCGCTCGATCCAGCCGGAGAAGCGCGCCACCAGCGCGGATTGACGCTGCGTCGTCGGCCAGAAGGTCCGGTAGGCATAGACCGTACCGAGAATCGTCGTCGCGATCGGCACGAGATACATCAGCCACACACCGGCCTGGCTGCGGACCGCGAGTCCCGCAGCGGCAAACCCGGCGATGCGCATCAGGATCAGCGCCGCCACGGCGCCGGCAATCGCCGTGCCGCGCCCCTGCCGGGTGGTGCGTGCATTGCCGAGCGCGGCGAAGGCAATGGCCAGCGTGGCCAGCGGATAGAGCGGGTTTGTCAGCCTGTCATGCAGCTCGGCCCGGAACCGCCCGTAGATCGACCGGACGAAGGGGTCGTTCCGGTCAAGCGTGAGCAATTCCCAGGTCCGGCGCTCGCGCGGCTTGTACTGGATGACGCCGCCTCCCTGCTCGAACTGGTCGAGATCGAACACATAGCGCTCGAAGGCGATGATTGCGCTCTCGCGCGCGCCTTGCTGCTGCCGCTGCATCGAGCCCTGCTCGAGCAGGAGATAGGTCGCGCCCTCGACTTCCGTCACCACGCCGCGGGCCGCGAGATAGGTGGCCGACGTCTTCGGGTCGCGGGAATCGTGGATCATGACGCCGCCCATTGCCCCGCCGGGCAGCCGCTCGCGGTAATGGAACACAATCCCCTGGTCGAGCGTGATGAATCTGCCTTCCTGGATGATCCGCGTCACCACATCGGCGCGGATCTTGGTCAGCAATGTCCTCAGCGATCGAAAGCTCTCGGGCATGGCGTAGAGCGTCATGACGCCGACAGTCAGCGAAACCAGAACGGTCAGGATCGCCAGCGGCTTCAGGAGGTTCCGCGGTGGAATCCCGGCGGCATTCATGACGATCAGCTCGCTGTCGCTGTTCAGGCGATTCAGCGTGTAGAGCACGGCCACGAACAGCGCGATCGGCGCGATCACCATAACCAGGGCAGGAAGCCCGTAGAAGGTCACCTGAAAGAAGACGAGCAGCGACTGCCCCTTGCCGGTCACGAGGTTCAGCTCGCGCAGCGCCTGGGTCAGCCAGATGATCGCCGTCAGCGCCACCAGCCCCATCAGGAAGGCGAAGCTCGCGATTCGAAAAATGTAGCGCTCGATCAGCGACATCGCTTTCCTTTCTGCAAGCCTTCTTGGCCCGAAATCGCGGCTTCGGCAAGGCAGGGCCGGAGGGGCGCCGGACATCATGTCGCAGCCCGCCCGTCATCCGCCTTGCAGTGCGGCGCATTCCGCTCCACCTTCCCCCGTGGGAATCGATTGCCGTTCCGGCACAGGCTGTCGGCACAAGGGTAGGGAAATGTCATGTCCAGCGCGCTGAAAGTTGCAATTGCCAGTCTCGACGAAGCCATCGGGGATGTCCTCGTCGTGCTCGTCGGGAAGGATGGCAAGCTCGGTCCGGAAGCCACGAAGCGGCTGGGCAAGGCGGGTGCGGCGCGTATCGCGGCGGCGGCGGAGGCCGAGACCTTCGCCGGAAAATCAGGTGCCGGGCTGTCGCTGCCGGCCGAGGCCGGCTTTCGGGAAAAGCCGACCCATGTTGTGCTGGTCGGCACGGAGATTGCCGAAGGACAGAAGCAGGACTTCCTCAAGCTGGGTGGCCAGATCCAGGGCAAGCTGCCCAAGGGCCGCAATGCAACCGTGCTCGCGGCCGGGCCCGAGGGCGCCGTCGCGCCGGAAGCCGTCGCCGATATCGCTCTCGGCCTGAAGCTGGCGGCCTACCGCTTCGATCGCTACCAGACCCAGAAGAAGGGTGACGATGCCGATGCCCCCGCCACAGGCGCCGTTACCCTGCTGGCCGAGAACGCAGCCGCGGCACGGCGCGAACTGAAGACGCGCGAAGCGGTCTATTCGGGCGTGACCCTGGCGCGGGACCTCGTGAATGAACCGCCGAATGTCCTGACGCCGACCGAATTCGCCAGCCGCGCCGCCGCGCTGGAGAAACTCGGCGTCGAGATCGATATCCTCGACGAAAAGGCGATGAAGAAGCTCGGCATGCGCGCCCTGCTCGGTGTGGGGCAGGGCTCGGAGCAGGAAAGCCGCGTTGTCATCATGAAATGGCTGGGCGCCAAGGACGAAAAGGCCCCGCCCGTCGCCTTCATCGGCAAGGGCGTTGTCTTCGATACCGGCGGCATCTCCATCAAGCCGGCGCAGGGCATGGAAGACATGAAGGGCGACATGGCCGGCGCGGCGGCCGTGGTCGGGCTGATGCATGCCCTCGCATCCCGCAAGGCCAAGGCCAATGTCATCGGCGCCATCGGGCTGGTCGAGAACATGCCCGACGGCAATGCCCAGCGCCCCGGCGATATCGTGACCTCGATGTCCGGCCAGACGATCGAGATCATCAATACCGATGCCGAAGGTCGCCTCGTCCTTGCCGATGTGCTCTGGCACGTAAAACAGAAATACAACCCGAAATTCATGGTCAATCTTGCCACGCTGACCGGGGCGATCATGGTCGCGCTCGGGCAGGAACATGCCGGCCTGTTCTCGAACAATGACGATCTCGCCGCGAACCTGCTCAAGGCCGGCAGCGCCACGGGCGAAAAGCTCTGGCGCATGCCGCTCGGCCCGGAATACGACAAGATCATCGACTCGAAATTCGCGGATGTGAAGAATTCCGGCGGTCGCTATGGCGGTGCCATCACGGCAGCGCAGTTCCTCCAGCGCTTCGTCGATGGCTGCCCCTGGGCCCATCTCGACATTGCCGGCACGGCCATGTCTTCACCTTCGACAGACATCAACAAGAGCTGGGGCTCGGGTTTCGGCGTGCGCCTGCTCGACCGGCTGGTGGCTGAGAACTACGAAGCCTGACGGGGCGAGGGGCGGGCTGGATGGCCGAGATCCTGTTCTACCATCTGCAGGGCCAACGCCTCGAGGCGGCCCTGCCGCTCCTGCTCGAGAAGGCGCTGGAAAAGGGCTGGAATGCCGTCATCCGCTCCGGTTCGGCCGAAAGGCTGGCCGTGCTCGACGAAACGCTCTGGTCCTATCGGGAAGACAGCTTCCTGCCTCATGGCCGGGAGGAGGAGGGGGATGCCGAGCATCAACCGATCCTGCTGACGACGGGCGATTGCCTCGCCAACCACCCGGACATCCTGTTCCTCGTGGACCGGGCCCCCTTGCCCGCGCAATACCCGTTCGAGCGCGTTGTGCTGATGTTTGACGGCGACGACCCCGAATCCGTCGACGAGGCGCGCGCGGCCTGGAAGACCGTCAAGGCACTTGGCCATCCCGCCACCTATTGGCAGCAGGACAATGGCCGCTGGGTGAAGAAGGCGTGAGCCTCAGCGCTGCGCCGTGGCCAGCAGCCCGCCGATGCCCACGAACATGCCGCCGGTGATGCGGTTGAACGTCCGCGCATGGCGGCTGAGCCAGGGCGCGATCTTCTGCGCGGCAAAGGCCAGCATCAGCTCGTAGAGAATCTCGACGAGAACGAAGGTGCCACCGAAAATCGCCAGATTGGCGAGGAATCCGGTCCCCGGCACCATGAATTGCGGCAGGAAGGCCGCGAAGAAGATCAGCGCTTTCGGGTTGGAGGCCGCGACGAGGAAACCCTGCTTGAACAGGGTCGCGCCGCTATCCGGCCGGCCGGCCCCGTCGGCAGCCTCCGCGCGCACCAAGGTCGGCGGGGCGCGCCACAGGCGGATACCGAGATAGACGAGATAGGCGGCACCGACCCATTTGGCGAGCGTGAAGGCCTGTTCGCTGGCCGCCAGCAGCGCACCAAGCCCGGCCAGCGAGGCCGCGATCAGGACAAGGAAGCCAAGGCCGCCCCCCAGCACCGTGAAGATGGTCTTGCGGAAGCCATGCTGGACGCCATGGGTCAACGAGAGGAGCCCGTTCGGGCCGGGCGTCAGCGAAAGGCCGATCGCCGCCGCGAAATAGACCAGCCAGATTTCAAAGCTCATGAGGGCACCCGGAACAAGAGGGACTCGCTTTGTTTAGCCGACCGCCTCGATCTCCGCCATCACCTCGAGCCATTCTTCCTCGATCGCGGCGAGGCGTTCGGCCAGAGCGGCCCTGTCCCGCGCGATCTGTACGGCCCGTTCCGGGCTCTTCGCAAAGGTATCCGGCGCGGCAAGCACGTCATCCGCCCGGGCGAGAAGCGTCTGCAGCTTCTCCATCTGGGCTTCAAGAACGCGGGACTTTTCCCGGAGCGGCTTGATATTCTGTCGCTTCTCCGCCGCCTGCCGCCGCTGCTCGGCCTGCCCACTGGCCTCGCGATCGGCCAGCCCTTCGCCATTCTGGTTGCCGCGGGCTGCGATGATCATCGCCTCGTAATCGTCGAGATCCCCATCGAACGTCTTCACCACGCCTTCGGCCACCAGCCAGAGGCGGTCGCAGGAGGCATCGAGAATAGCACGGTCATGGCTGACGATGATCACCGCGCCCCTGTATTCCGCCAGTGCCTCGACCAGCGCCTCGCGCATCGGGATGTCGAGATGGTTGGTCGGTTCGTCGAGAATGAGAAGATGCGGCCCGTCAAATGCCGCAAGCCCGAGCAGCAGGCGAGCCTTCTCGCCACCGGACAGGCGGGCAATCGGCGTATCGGCCTTGTCGACGCCGAAACCGAGTTGCGCCGCCCGGGCGCGGATCTGCGCTTCGCCCGATTGCGACGGCATCTTCCGGCGCACCAGCGCGTAGGGGGTCTCCGAAGCATCCAGCTCATCCAGTTGATGCTGTGCGAAATAGGCGACATCGAGCTTCGGCGCGCGGCGCACCTCGCCCTGGAGGGGAGCGAGCCGACCGGCAATGAGCTTGACCAATGTCGACTTGCCGTTGCCGTTCTGGCCAAGAAGCCCGATCCGGTCATCTTCGGCGATCGACAGCGTGAGATTGCGCAGGACAACCCGCTCGCCATAGCCGACCACCGCCCGGTCCATCGTGACGATCGGCGGCGAGAGCGGCTTTTCAGGATTGCGCAGGTGAAGGCTCGCCGCCTCTTCGCGGGCGAAAACCGCCACCGGGCCCAGCTTCTCAAGCTGCTTGACACGGCTCTGTGCCTGCTTGGCCTTGCTCGCCTTGGCCTTGAACCGGTCGATGAAGGCCTGCAGATGGGCGCGCTGCGCGGCGACCTTGTCCGCTTCCTTCTCGGCCAGCATGGCCTTCTCGGCCCGCTGGCGGGCAAAGAGCGAGTAATTCCCGCGATAGAAGGTCATCTTGCCGCGGTCGAGATGCAGGATCGCATCGCAGACCGAATCAAGGAATTCCTTGTCATGGCTGACAACGAGGAGGGTGTGCGGATAGCGGCGCAGATGCGATTTCAGCCAGATCGCGCCTTCGATATCGAGATAGTTGGTCGGTTCGTCGAGCAGGAGGAGGTCCGGCTCGAGGAACAGCATCGCGGCGAGGCTGACACGCATCCGCCAGCCGCCCGAGAAATCCGAACAGGGCCGGGCCTGGTCCTCATGGCTGAACCCGAGGCCGGACAGGATCGCCGCAGCTCGGGCCGGTGCGGCATGGGCGCCGATATCCGTCAGCCGGATCTGGATGTCCGCGATGCGGGCCGGGTCGGTCGCGGTTTCCGATTCCGACAGCAGCGATGCGCGCTCGGTATCGGCGGCGAGGACGTAATCGAGCAAGCTGACCGGGCCGCCCGGCGCTTCCTGCGCGACATGGCCCATCCGCGCGCCGCGCGGCAGCGAGAACGTGCCGCTCTCCGGCGCGATCTCGCCGAGCAGGAGGCGGAACAGGGTCGACTTTCCGCAGCCATTCCGGCCGACCAGCCCGCAACGCGCCCCGTCCGGCAACGTCACGGAGGCGGAATCGATCAAGAGGCGCGGCCCGAGGCGGTAAGTGAGTTCGGACAAGGTGAGCATCGGCGCGATATGCCCGAACCTCGGCCGGCTGGCCAGCCTTCCCGCGCAACAGACTCGCGAAATGATCGGGCAGGGCCACCGAATGGCCTGGCGAGGCAGCAACCGCGTGTTGCGCTGCAGAAATCTCGGCCGCCTACCATTGAACGTCACCGCAGGCCCCGCTATAGAGCCGGCCAGACCAATCCGAAGAGGCAAGAGGATTTCATGGCCATTCAACGCACGTTCTCGATTATCAAGCCGGACGCGACCGAGCGTAACCTCACCGGCGCGATCAACGCGGTCATCGAGGAATCGGGCCTGCGCATCATCGCCCAGAAGCGGATCATCATGGCGCGCCGGGAGGCGGAAGCCTTCTACGCCGTCCACAAGGAGCGGCCCTTCTTCGGTGAACTCGTCGATTTCATGGTCTCCGGCCCGGTTGTCGTGCAGGTTCTGGAAGGCGAGAATGCTGTGCTGCGCTATCGCGATGTGATGGGCGCCACCAACCCGGCCAATGCCGCCGAAGGCACGATCCGCAAGCGTTTCGCCCGTTCGATCGGCGAAAACTCGGTTCATGGCTCGGATTCGCCGGAAAACGCCGCCATCGAGATCGCCCAGTTCTTCTCGGGCAACGAAATCGTCGGCTGACGAACAGCCTCGGCGAGAGCATTCAAGGCCGGGCTTCCGCCCGGCCTTTTTCGTTCCAGAAGCATGCGTGATGGATCAGCATGAAAGTTTGATTGGTCGGCGACGCCGAAACACCGGATAACACAGGCATCTCCTGAAGGTTTTCGAGGTTTTCCTTTGCCCTTCCGCGACATTTCCCTCGCTGTCCTTGTTGTCTTTGTCTGGGGCGTCAATTTCGTCGCCATCAAGATCGGCGTGCAGGATGTTCCGCCCCTGCTGCTGACGGCGCTGCGCTTCTTCTTCACGGCCCTGCCGGCCGTATTCTTCATCCCGCGCCCGGCTGTTGCCTGGTCCAGCCTCGCCGCTTTCGGCATCCTGCTCGGCGTCGTCAAGTTCGGGCTGATCTTCTCGGCCGTGAAGCTCGGCATGCCCGCCGGCCTTACCTCGCTCGTCATGCAAGTGCAGGTCTTCTTGACGATGGCGCTCGCCTTCCTGCTGCTGGGCGAACGCCCTACGCCATTGCAGACACTGGGCGCTGCAATCGGCTTTGCCGGCATCGGCATCGTGGCGATCGAGCGTTTCCAGGGTGCGACCTTCATACCCTTCCTGATGCTGATGGGCGGCGCGTTGAGCTGGGCCTCCGCCAACATGGTGATCAAGAAGGCCGGGCGGGTGAACATGCTCGCCTTCCTGGTCTGGGCCAGCCTTTTCGCACCGGTGCCGCTCTTTGTCGCCTCGCTGGCCATCGAAGGCTGGCCTGCGATCGAGGCCAGCCTGTCACCGCCGAGCCTCGCAAGCGTGCTTGCGCTGGCCTTCATCGTGCTGCCGTCGACCTTGTTCGGCTTCGCTGTCTGGAATGACCTGCTCCAGCGCTATTCGACCGGTATGGTCACGCCCTTCGCGCTGCTGGTGCCGGTCTTCGGGCTGTTCAGCGGGACAATCCTGCTGGACGAGCCGTTTTCCGTCCTTGCCATGATCGGCAGCGCTGTTGTCTTTGCTGGCCTGATGATCAATGTTTTCGGCGATCGGCTGGGTCGCGTCCGGCCCGCCCTGAGGTAGTCCCATGAACGCACCCGTCACGTCGATCTTCCGCCCCTCGGTCTGCCCGCATGATTGCCCGAGTGCCTGTTCGCTCGATGTCGAGGTGCTGCCGAACAACCGGATCGGCAAGGTTCGTGGCCTCGCCAGCCAGACCTACACCGCCGGCGTGATCTGCGCGAAGGTGGCCCGGTATTCCGAGCGGATCCATCATCCGGACCGGCTCATGGAGCCGATGATCCGATCCGGCCCGAAAGGCAGCGGCCAGTTCCGCCCGATCGGCTGGGACGAGGCGCTCGACCGGACGGCGCAAGCTTTCCTTGATGCCGAGAAGCGCCACGGCAGCGAGGCCGTCTGGCCCTATTTCTACGCCGGCACGATGGGGCTGGTGATGCGCGACGGCATCAACCGGCTGCGCCATGTGAAGCGCTATTCCGGCATGTACGACACGATCTGCACCAACATGGCCTGGACCGGCTATGTCGCCGGCACGGGCCGGCTGGCCGGGGTCGATCCGCGCGAAATGGCCAAGTCCGATTGCGTGGTCATCTGGGGCACGAATGCCGTGCACACCCAGGTCAATGTGATGACCCATGCCATGCGCGCCCGGAAGGAGCGCGGCGCGCCGATCATCGTCGTCGATGTCTACATGAATGAAACGATGCGGCAGGCGGATATTGCGCTGCTTGTCCGGCCGGGCACGGATGCCGCGCTCGCCTGCGGCATCATCCATGTCCTCCTGCGCGATGGCCTGGCCGACCGGGACTATCTCGCCCGGATGACCGACTTCTCGCCCGAGGCGGAGGCGCATTTCGCCACCCGTACGCCGGAATGGGCCGAGGCGATCTGCGGCGTTCCCGCCGCCGAGATCGAATCCGTGGCGAAACTGCTCGGCGGGAAAAGCCGCTCCTTCTTCCGGCTGGGTTATGGCTTTGCCCGCCAGCGCAATGGCGCGGTCAACATGCACGCCGCGCTCTGCATCCCGACATTGCTCGGCGCCTGGCAATACGAGGGGGGCGGCGCCTTCCATTCGAACTCGGGCACCTACGGGATCTCCAAGCGGATGATCGAGGGGCTGGACGCGCTCGATCCGAAGATCCGCTGGCTCGACCAGTCCCGCATCGGCTCCGTCCTTACGGGCGATGCCGAGGCGCTGAAGAACGGCCCGCCTGTCATGGCCATGCTGATCCAGAACACCAATCCGGTCTCGGTCGCACCCGAGCAGCGCCTCGTCCGCAAGGGCTTCGCGCGCGAGGATCTTTTCACCGTGGTGCATGAGCAATTCATGACCGAGACGGCGGAGATGGCGGATATCATCCTGCCGGCCACAATGTTCATGGAGCATGACGACCTCTATCAGGGCGGCGGCCACACCCATCTCATGCTCGGCCCCAAGCTCGTCGAGCCGCCCGGCCAGTGCCGGACCAACCATGACGTGATCGTTGCGCTGGCGCAGCGACTCGGCGCCGAGCATCCCGGCTTTGCGATGAGCCCGCGCGAGCATATTGACTGGGCGTTGCAGAACGGCAATCGCGGCACATTGGCCGACCTCGAGCGCGAAGGCTTTGTCGACACCGACCCGCCCTTCGAATCGGCTCATTTCCTCAAGGGCTTCGGCCATCGCGAAGGCAAGTTCCGCTTCTCGCCGGACTGGCAGAAGATCCCGCTGAAAAGCGATGGGTTGATGGGCCCGTGGCAGGATATGCCCGCCCTGCCGGATCATTGGTCGGTCATCGAGGAGGCCAATGCCGAATTCCCGTTCCGGCTGGTCACCGCACCGGCACGTTCTTTCCTGAATTCCACCTTCACCGAGACGCCGGGTTCGAAGAAGCGGGAAGGACAGCCGGCGCTCATGATCCACCCCGAGGACGCGGCCGTGCTCGGCGTGGATGAGGGTGACGCTCTGCGCGTCGTCAATCCGCGTGGCGATGTGGAACTGGTGGCAAAACTGTTCGACGGGCTGCGCCGCGGCGTGGTCATTGCCGAGGGGATATTCCCCAACAAGGCCCATCGCCGGGGCGAGGGGATCAATGTCCTGACCGGCTCAGACCCGGCCGCACCGCGCGGCGGCGCTGCCTTCCATGACAACCGGGTCCGGCTGGAAAAAGTGATCCTTGCTTCATCCTGACAAAGCCTGTCAGGATGCCGGCCCATAGTGAGCCATGGCCCGGTCCGAACGCCTGTTGACCCTGACCCAAGCCCTGCGCCGCCGGCGTCGCCCGGTCACGGCGGCAACGCTGGCTGCGGAATTGCAGGTCTCGGAACGGACGATCTACCGTGATGTCGCCAGCCTGCAGGGCACCGGGGTGCCGATCCGGGGCGAGGCGGGCATCGGCTATATCCTCGAACCGGGCTATGACCTGCCGCCGCTGATGCTGACGCCCGAAGAGGGTGAGGCACTGATGCTCGGCGCGCGCTTCGTCCGCGAGCGCGGCGACCCGGAGCTGCGCCGCATCATCGACGATGCCATCGCCAAGATCGAGGCGGTCCTGCCGGAATCCACCCGCCTTTCCCTGCGGGAGGCCCCGCTCTATGCCCCGTTCTATGGCACCCTGCCGGTTGACCGGATTTCCACCAGCCAGATGCGGCGTGCCGTGCGCGACAACCGGAAACTGCGGATCAGCTATCGCGATCCCAACGGGCAGGAAACCGAACGCACGGTCTGGCCGGTCCTGCTCGGTTACTTCGAGCGGAGCCGCGTTCTGATCGGCTTCTGCGAATTGCGTCAGGATTTCCGCACCTTCCGGACAGACCGGATCCAGGCGATCCAGGTGCTGGAGGAAAGACCACCCCTGCGGCGAGCCATCCTGCTGCGCCAATGGGAAAAGTATGTCGCCGATCAGGAATGGGGCCGGGAGGATTGCGCCTCAGGCGCGCCGTAGCACCCGCTGCCCCTCGACGACCAGCGCATCCGACGCCAGCAGTCGGAGCGTTTCCGGGTAGATCCGGTGTTCCTGTTCCAGCACCCGGGCCGCGAGGCTGGCCTCGGTATCGTCATCAAGCACCGGCACCGCCGCCTGCAGGATGATCGGCCCCTCATCCATGCCCGGCGTGACGAAATGTGTGGTGCAGCCATGCAGCTTCACACCCGCGCCCAGCGCGCGGGCATGGGTATCGAGGCCCTTGAAGGAGGGCAGGAGGGCAGGGTGGATGTTGATCATCCGCCCGAGCCAATGGGTGCAGAATTCGGCCGTCAGCAACCGCATGAACCCGGCGAGGCACACAATCTCGACTCGATGCGCAGTCAGGACATCCTGCATCGCCGCATCGAAGGCCGCGCGGTCCTTGCCATAGGCCTTGTGCTCGACGACAGCGGTGGCAATCCCGGCCTCGCGGGCAAAAGCGAGGCCTCCGGCTTCCGCCTTGTTGGAAAGCACAAGCACGATCTCGGCCGGAAAGCCGGGGGAGCGGGCTGCCCGGACAAGCGCCTCCATGTTGGAGCCACGCCCGGAAATCAGGATCGCGACGCGCTTCTTCTGCCGCTCGCGCATCATCTCAGAGAGCCAGCGTGCCGCGCGGCCGCACCAGCGGCTCGCCTTCGGCAGCGATCAGCGTGCCGACAACGGAAACCTGCTCACCGGCCTCGTGCAGGCTGGCGGTGACGCGCCCCGCTTCGGCCGGATCGACGACGATCACCATGCCGATCCCGCAATTGAACGTCCGGAGCATTTCCGGCACGGCCACGCCGCCGGTTCGCGCCAGCCAGCCGAAAACCGGTGGCGGCCGGATGGCGCCGAGATCGAGATCGACTCCGAGCCCCTTGGGAAGGACGCGCGGAATATTGTCGATGAACCCACCGCCGGTAATATGGGCCAGCGCCTTGATGCCGCTGCCGGCCGGGCCGCGCAGGGCGGCAAGCAGCGACTTCACATAAATCCGCGTCGGCTCGAGCAGGGCCTCGCCGAGGCTGCGTTCTGGCGAGAAGGGTGCCGGGGCATCCCAGCCGAGGCCGGACAGGGTGACGATCTTCCGGACCAGCGAATAGCCGTTGGAATGGACGCCGGATGAGGCCAGCCCGAGCAGCACATCGCCGGGGCGGATCTGGTCGAGCCGCGGCAGCAGCGCATCGCGCTCGGCGGCCCCGACCGCAAAACCGGCAAGGTCATAATCCTTCTCGGCATAGAGCCCCGGCATTTCCGCCGTCTCGCCACCGATCAGGGCTGCGCCGGCCTGCCGGCAACCCTCGGCAATGCCGCGGACAATGGCGACGCCAAGCTCCGGCGTCAGCTTGCCGGTTGCGAAATAATCGAGGAAAAACAGCGGCTCCGCACCCTGCACGATCAGGTCGTTGACACACATCGCCACAAGGTCGATGCCGATCGTCTCGTGCCGGCCGCTCTCGATCGCGATCTTGACCTTGGTGCCGACGCCATCATTCGCCGCGACTAGGATTGGATCCCGGAAGCCCGCCGCCTTGAGATCGAACAACCCGCCGAATCCGCCGATCTCGGCATCGGCGCCGGGGCGGCGCGTCGCGCGGACGAGCGGCTTGATCTCCTCGACCATCGCATTCCCGGCATCGATATCGACACCGGCATCGGCATAGGTCAGTCCATTGGTCGGGGGCTGGGTCGCCATCGGAGATACTCGCGGCTTGTCGCAGGTTTGGCTGGGAACAACCGCAACCGGGCGGAAAATGCAACCCCGATTGCCGGCATCCGGGCCGATTGCGGGGGATTTGACGCTCCCGCCGGCCTGCGCCATGAGTATCGGCGGACGGAGTCGCCGCACCATGACCATCGCCACGCCATGACCATCGCCAATGCCCTGACCCTCCTGCGGCTCTGCCTGATCCCGCTCATTGTCGTGATGATCGTCGAGGGGCGGTTCGCCTGGGCCACGGTGATCTTCATCATCGCCGGCATCACCGATGCGCTCGATGGCTATCTCGCTCGCAAGCTCGACCAGCGCACAGAGATCGGCGCCTATCTTGATGCGCTGGCCGACAAGGCGCTGATTGCCGCCAGTTTCATTGCTCTGGTTTCGGTCAAGATGGTGCCGTTCTGGCTTGTCGTGCTTGTGATCTTCCGTGACCTGATGATTGTCGGCGCGGTGGTGATCGCCTGGCTGATGAACAACCCGATCGCGATCGAGCCGATGCGCGTCTCGAAGGCCAATACCGCAGCCCAGATCGTCGCAGTCAGCACGACTTTGGCAGTCACCGGCTTTGTGATTCCGCTGCCGCCGATCGTGCTGACGCTGATCTATGCGCTGGTCGCCACCTTGACGGTGGTTTCCGTCGCGGCCTATTTCGCACGATGGTTCCGGCATATGGCCGATTGACCCCGGGGAGACGGGCATGACCCTGCAGCGACAGATCGGGTTCTGGGCCCTTTGCCTCGCCGGCGTTGCCTTGTTCCTCTACGCGTTTTCCGGGATCCTCATGCCCTTCGTGGCAGCCCTGATCCTGGCTTACCTGCTCGACCCGCTGGTCGACTGGCTCGAACGGCGTGGGCTGAGCCGGCTGGTCGGCACCTGCCTCGTCCTGCTGCTCTTCGTGCTGCTTTTCGTTGTCGTGCTGCTGGCAGTCGTCCCGCTGATGTTCAACCAGCTTTCGGCGCTGATCGCCAAGATGCCGGATTATGTCGCCCGGCTTCAGGTGGTGCTGACCGAACAGGGCGGAGCGCTGATCGAACGCTTCGGCGGCCCCGACAGGCTGAAAGAAATCCAGGGACAGCTTTCCTCGGGTATGGGCGATGCCGCGCGCTGGCTCGGCAGTTTCGTGACCTCGCTGCTTTCGGGCGGGCAGGCCATTCTCGGCCTTGTCTCGCTGCTGGTCCTCACACCGGTGGTGGCCTTCTACATGATCCTCGATTGGGACAGGATGGTCGGCAAGCTCGATTCCTGGCTCCCGCTCATCCATCGCGACACGATCCGTGACCTTGTCCGCGAGATGGACGCCTCGGTCGCCGGCTTCCTGCGCGGGCAGGCAACCATATGCTTCCTGCTCGGCCTGTTCTACGCGATCGGCCTCAGCCTTGCCGGGCTGAATTTCGGCTTCGTGATCGGCATCATTGCCGGGCTGATCAACTTCATTCCCTTCGTCGGTTCGCTGACCGGCCTTGTCCTTTCCGTCGGCGTCGCCATTGCCCAGTTCTGGCCAGACTGGACGATGGTCGTCGTCGTCATCGGCATCTTCGCCGCCGGGCAGTTCATCGAGGGCAACATCCTGCAGCCGAAGTTGCTGGGTAACGCCGTCGGGCTGCATCCTGTCTGGCTGATGTTTTCGCTGCTCGCCTTCGGCTCGCTGTTCGGCTTTGTCGGCATCATGCTCGCCGTTCCGCTTGCCGCGATTATTGGTGTGCTGGTCCGCTTCGGCATCCGGCAATATCTGGCCAGCCCGCTTTTCCATGGTTACCGGCTGCCGGCAGATCAGCCGACGGAAACCTTCGACCCGTGAGCCAGGACGACCAGTTCCTCCTGCCGCTGGGTTCAGCCCCGCGTTTCGGGCGCGAGGATTTCCTCGTCGGGCCCGCCAACGAGGCCGCCTTTACGCATATCGAGCGCTGGCCACGCTGGCTCTCGCCGGCGGCGATCATCATCGGACCACCGGGTAGCGGAAAATCGCATCTCGCCACGATCTTCGCTCAGGAATCCGGCGCGCGCATGCTCAGGGCCGATCATCTCGACCAAGCCGATGTGCCCCGTCTCGCCCATTCGCGCGCCCTGGTGCTGGAGGATGCCGATCGTTACCCCGCAAACGAGGTGGCCCTGTTCCACCTGCTGAACCTGGCGCGGGAAACCGGGCAATCCCTCGTACTGACCGCGCGGCTCCCGCCGGATCAATGGGGCATCCAAACGCCGGATCTGCTCTCGCGCCTTCGGGCGCAGCCGCTCCTCATCCTTGCCGAACCCGGAGACAGCCTTCTCGCCGGCCTGTTCGTCAAGCATTTCGCCGACCGGCAGATCCATGTCGATGCGCAGATCGTGTCCTACGCCCTCGCGCGGATCGAGCGCTCCTACGGGGCTGTCCAGGCCCTCGTCGCCGCACTCGACCACCAGTCGCTGCTGCGCAAGAAGCCCGTCAGCCGGGCCATGGTGGCGGAAATCCTCGGCAGCCGGATGTCGGACGAGGAGCCTGACGACGAGGCCTGACCACGGCGGGGGGCAGAAACCGGTTTTTTTGCCCGCCAAGCGACAAGCCTAGTGACCTGTCGTTGAACTGTCATATTCTGCGATCAATCCAGAGTGCGAGAATGCCTCCGGAAACAGCAGGACGGACCGCCAGCATGCCTATTTCGCAAGATGTCAGCGGCTTGTCGCCGGAAGAACTGGCGAATCATCCGTCGCGTTTCGTGAACCGGGAGTTGTCCTGGCTGCAATTCAACCGGCGGGTGATGGAAGAAGCCGGCAATGCCGGGCATCCTTTGCTGGAGCAACTGCGCTTCCTGTCCATCTCGGCCAACAATCTCGACGAGTTTTTCATGGTCCGGGTCTCGGGGCTGATCGAGCAGATGATCGCCGGGGTCCAGACAACCTCCGACGATGGCTTGACGCCGGAACGGGCGCTCGAACTGATCAATGCCGAGGTGGAAGCGCTGACAGCGGACCAGCAGGATCGCTGGCGGCGGCTGAAGGTGGCGCTTGAAGGCGAGCGGATCATCGTCGTCAATCCGATCGACCTGACGGAGGAGGACGAGGGCTTCCTGCGCGAGCATTTCCTCGCGGCAATCTTTCCCACGCTGACGCCGCTCGCCATCGACCCGGCCCATCCCTTTCCCTTCATCCCCAATCTCGGCTTCTCGCTCGCGCTGATCCTCACTCGCCAGACTGACGGGCGCAGCCTGCGGGCGCTGATCCGCATGCCGCAGAAGCTGGAGCGCTTCATCCGCCTGCCGGACCGCGACGGCGCCGCCCGTTTCATCCTGCTGGACCAGGCGATGACGCTGTTCATCCCCAGCCTGTTCCCCGGCTATTCAGTCAAGGGAATCGGTGCCTTCCGGGTCATCCGCGACAGCGATATCGAAATCGAGGAAGAGGCGGAGGATCTGGTCCGCACCTTCGAGACCATGCTGAAGCAGCGCAAGCGCGGCGTCGTCATCCGGCTCGAACTCGAAGCCTCCATGCCGGAGGAACTGAGGAACTTCGTGGCGCGCGAATTGCGCGTGAAGCCACGCGAGGTCTTCGTCGTTGACGGCATGATCGGCCTCAACGATCTGTCCCAACTGGTCGGGATCGACCGGCCAGACCTGAAATTCGTGCCCTATGCCCCGCGCTTCCCCGAGCGCGTGCGCGAGCATGGCGGCGATTGCTTCGCCGCAATCCGCCAGAAGGACCTCGTGGTGCACCATCCCTACGAGAGCTTCGATGTGGTGGTGAATTTCCTCGAACAGGCCGCAACCGATCCGGCTGTCGTTGCCATCAAGCAGACGCTCTACCGGACATCCTCGAACAGCCCGATCGTCCGGGCCCTCTCAGAAGCGGCCGAGGCCGGCAAGAGCGTTACTGCTCTGGTCGAACTCAAGGCCCGTTTCGACGAGGAAGCGAATATCCGTTGGGCGCGTGACCTCGAGCGCGCGGGCGTGCAGGTCGTCTATGGCTTCATCGAGCTGAAGACCCATGCAAAGCTCAGCCTGGTCGTCCGGCGCGAAGCCGGCGGGCTGACCACCTATTGCCATGTCGGCACGGGGAACTACCACCCGATCACGGCGAAGATTTACACGGACCTGTCCTATTTCACGGCCGATCCGGTGATCGGACGGGATGTCGCCCGGGTCTTCAATTTCATCACCGGCTATGCCGAGCCGGCGGAACTCGAGCGGATGGCGGTCTCCCCGGTGACGGCGAAGAAGCGCCTGCTCGAACATATCGACGCCGAGATCGGGCATGCCCGCGCGGGGCGCCCGGCCATGATCTGGGGCAAATGCAACAGCCTTGTCGATCCGGTCATCATCGATGCGCTCTACCGGGCCAGCCAGGCCGGGGTGCAGATTGACTTCGTGGTGCGCGGTATCTGTTGCCTGCGCCCGGGGATTCCGGGCTTTTCCGACAATATCCGCGTCAAGTCGATCGTCGGCCGGTTCCTCGAGCATGCCCGCATCTACGCCTTTGGCAATGGCTATGGGCTGCCTCATGCGAAGGCCGTGGTCTACATCTCATCGGCAGACCTGATGCCCCGCAATCTTGACCGGCGGGTGGAATCGCTCTGCCCGATCATGAACCCGACCGTGCACGAGCAGGTGCTCGGCCAGATCATGCAGGCCAACCTTCTCGACAACCAGCAAAGCTGGCGGGTCTTGCCGGATGGCTCGTCTTTCCGCATAACGCCGGCCGAGGGTGAGGAACCCTTCAACGCCCATCGCTACTTCATGACAAATCCGAGCCTCTCCGGTCGTGGCACATCGCTCAAACTCTCCAGCCCGCGGGCGCTTACCAAGAAAAGAGCCGCAGCGGCGGAATAGCCGGCCCGCGCGGCTGACCGCGCGGAGCTGATCGATGCCGATCGCTTCCATCTCGAACGGGCCCGTTGCCGTCATCGATATCGGCTCGAACTCGGTTCGGCTTGTCGCCTATGACAGGCTGAGCCGCGCGCCGGTTCCGATGTTCAACGAGAAGAGCCTGTGTGGCCTCGGCCGGGATGTCGCCGTCACCGGATTGCTTCCGCCGGACGGGCTGGCACAGGCGCTGGATGCCCTGAAGCGCTTCCGCGTCCTCTGCGACCTTATGCGGGTGGAGCGGCTCTTCGTCCTCGCCACGGCCGCCGCCCGCCGGGCCAGCAACGGCCCGGATTTCATCGCCCAGGTGGAAGCCATTGTCGGCGAACCTGTTTCGATTCTTACCGGACAGGAGGAAGCGCGGCTGGCTGCGCTCGGCGTCGTGGCCGGCCTGCACCGGCCGAATGGCATTGCGGGCGATCTCGGCGGCGGCTCGCTCGAACTGATCGATATCGAGCAGGGCGAGCTGGGGCAGGGGATCAGCCTTGAACTCGGCGGCCTCACCCTGCGGGATGCTTCGGGAAAGAACCTCAAGAAGGCCGCCAGGATCGTGGCCGAGTCGCTCGATCGCGTGCCCAGCCTTCCGCAGGCGCGCGGCCGTGACATCTTCGCCATCGGTGGCACCTGGCGGGCCATCGCCCGTCTGCATATGGCCAAGATCGGCTATCCGCTGAATGTCCTGCATGGCTATGCCGCCAATGCCAAGGCCATTGCCGAGTTCTGCCGGGAGATGCAGCGTATCGATGTGAACACCCTGCCGGCCATCTCCGAAATCGCGCGGGAGCGGCGCCCGCTTCTTGTCTACGGCGCCTTGGTGCTGGAGGAAGTCATCGAGCGATCCGGCGCCGCGCGGTTCATGATCTCGACCAGCGGCGTGCGGGAAGGGGTGCTCTATTCGCAACTGCCACGGGCCTTGCAGCAGCAGGATCCGCTGCTTGTTGGCGCGCGGGCCCTGAACGAGTTGCACGCCCGCGATCCCGACCACGCAGATGAACTCATCGCCTGGACCGATGCCTTCGCACAGACTGCGTGGCCAGAGGAAACCCCGGGCCAGAAGCGCATCCGCCATGCCGCCTGCCTTGTGTCCGAGGTCGCCTGGCGCGCCAACCCGGATTACCGCGCGGAGGAAGCGGCGCGCATCGTCGCCTATGCAGCGCTACCGGCAATCGATCATCGCGAACGGGCGTTCCTCGCGAGCGTCCAACATGCACGCCACGAAGGCATCAGCGAGACGATGCTGCCGCCGCTCCGTGAGTTGCTCTCGCTCTGGGAGGTCGATCAGGCCCGCGCGCTGGGCTGCCTGATCCGGGTTGCGTTCAATATCTCGGCCGGCCAGCGCGGTGTCTTGCCTTCCGCACCAGTAACCGTTGAAAATGGTTCTATGGTACAATCAATTCCCGCCCGATTTTCCGATCTGTCGAATGAACGGCTGGTTGGTCGACTGAAGCAGACGGCGCGAATTCTTGGGCTGGGCTTCGAAGTACGGATCACATCCTGAGCGTCGTTTTCGATTCTCAACTTGTTAAGCAAATTCTTCGTATCCTGACCCCAAATGGAATCCGTGCGGGGGCCGCAAGATGCGTTTGCATAAAATCCAACTCGGTCGATTGTCGCTTCGGGCACAACTGACCCTCGCAATGATCGGCATCGTTCTGGGGACGGTCGTCGCGGTCGCCTTTATCGGCAGGGAGCGGCTGGTCTCGAAGATCGAGGAAGACATCGCCACCCGAACCTTCTGGGCCCTTCGCGTCGCGACGCGCGTTTTCGCCGAAGGCGCACCGATCTTCATCGTGGAGAAGAACGCCGCGAACGAGCCGGAGCGCCTGAAGCTGACATCGCCCGCTTCCTCCTCGCTCGACAATTTCTCGGCTCGGGAACTGACCCAGATCGTCGACTCGATCAGCGAGGCGAATCGCGGCACGGCGACGATCTTCCGCTGGCGCGACGAGAAGAAGGACTTCGAACGCATCGCAACGACCGTCAAGAAACCTGACGGGTCGCGCGCAGTCGGGACCTTCCTCGGCCAGAACGGCGTTGTCTACCCGTTCATGCTGAAGAATGAGCCCTATCGCGGCATCGCCAACATTCTCGGCGAACCCTACCAGACGGGCTACTTGCCGATCATCGACCCGAAGGGCGAGCCTGTCGGCATCCTGTATATCGGCGTCGGCAAGATCGCCGATCTCCATGCCTCGACTGGCTATCTGGTGCGGGACCTCGCCATCGGCAGCATGTTCGTCATGCTTGTCGTGATCGGTTTCGCCCTCCTGCTGACGGAGCGCCTGCTTCGTCCGCTCGGCAAGGTCGCCGAAGCCACCAATGCTCTGGCCGGCGGGGCGGATCAGGTTGACATTCCCTGCCGCGACCGGACCGACCAGATCGGCCAGATCGCCCGTGCGGTCGAGGGGTTTGCCGGCGCTGTCTCCCTGCAGCGCGAGCAGGAGCGCGTCAGCGTGATCGAGGCGCAGAAGATGGCCGCCCGCAAGGCCGAGATGGACGCGCTCGTCCAGCAGTTCCGGCATTCGGTGGAGGAAACCCTCGGCAAGCTGCGGTCTGGCGCCGACAAGGTCCTGGGCACCTCGCAGGATATTCGCCAGGTCGTCGCGCAAGCGAGTGATCGCGTCAGCGATGGCGTCACGGCGGCGGAAGATGGCGCCGGCGCGATTGCCGAAGTCGCCACCGCAACGAATCAGTTTGCCAGCTCAATTGCCGAGATCGCGGCGCGCTCCAACGATGCAGCAGCAGTGGTCCGCAAGGCGGCCGATACCGGCAAGCATGCCGAGGCCATCGCAACCGAGCTTTCGACGGCTGTTGACAAGATTTCGACGGCTGTTGCCTTCATTTCGTCAATTGCGAGCCAGACCAACCTGCTGGCCCTGAACGCCACGATCGAAGCTGCAAGGGCGGGAGAAGCCGGCAAAGGATTTGCTGTCGTCGCCTCGGAAGTGAAGGAATTGTCGAACGGCACTTCCCGTGCCGCGACCGAGATTGCCGAACTGGTGAAGAGCATCGAGAACGTCACCGGCGCCGTGACCGAGGCGACCCGCGAGATCGGGCAGGGGCTCGGCTCGATCAACGAAACCACTCTGGTCATCGCGGCGGCAGTGACCGAGCAGGAACAGGTCACGCGGGATATCGCCGGCAATGCCGACGCAGCGGCGCAGCGCGGGGATATCATCCGGTCCGGCTTTGAAGATGTCCGCAAGGCCATCGAGAACACCGCGAACGCCGCCAACGCGCTCGAACTGCTTTCGCAGCAATTCGCGGTTTCCTCGGATCAGCTGGTTGACGAGATCGAGACGTTCCTGAAGCGCATGGCTGCATGAGCGGCCATCCGCCAGTGATCAGGGCTCGCGCGGCACCGTGACGACGCGCCCCTTCTCGAGGCCGATCAGCACCTCGCCGCGGATCAGCTGCATCGCGAGCTGGCCATAAATCTCGCCGCGCCAGCCTTGCAGAATGGGCTGATCGGGAGCAGGGTTTGCCGCCAAGCGGTCGATATCCTCCGACGAGGCAACAAGCCGCGCGGCCACCTGGTTCCGCTCCGAGACGGATTGCAACAGCACCTTGAGCAGCTGGACCAGCGCGCCGTTCCCGCCCGGTCGCTCCTGCTCGAAGGGCGGGACCGTCTCCGGATCGCGCGCCTTGCCGCGCCCCACAGCCTCGAGAATGTCCTGTCCGGCGCGCGAGCGCTCGAACCCGTTCGGCACCGCGCGGAGGCGGGCAAGATCCTCGACGGATTTCGGCTGCGCCACGGCGATCTCGACCAGCCCGTCATCCTTGAGGATCCGGCCGCGCGGCACGTCGCGGTTCTGCGCCTCACGCTCCCGCCACGCCGCCAGTTCCATCAGCACCGCCCGCTCGACCGGCTTGCGGATCCGCGCCTTGATCCGCATCCACGCATCGGCGGGATCAACCTCGTAGGTGCGTGGATTCGCGAGGACCGCCATCTCGTCGGCCACCCAGCCAAGCCGGTTGTTCTTGTCGATCCGCTGCATCAGTTTCTCGTACACCACGCGCAGATGCGTCACATCCGCCGCTGCATAGGCCAGCTGGGCATCCGTCAGAGGCCGGCGCGACCAGTCGGTGAAGCGCGAGGATTTGTCGATCTTTGCCTGGGCGAGGCCGGCCGCGAGGCTCTCATACGAGACCTGCTCGCCATAGCCGCAGACCATGGCCGCCACCTGCGAATCAAAAAGTGGCGCAGGGATCACCCGGCCGAGGTTCCAGATGATTTCGATATCCTGCCGCGCGGCATGGAAGACCTTCATCACTTCCGGGTTGACCATCAGCGCGAAGAACGGCGCGAGATCGAGATTGCTGGCCAGCGGATCGACCAGCACGATCTCGTCGGCGCTGGCCATCTGGATCAGGCAGAGCTTCGGATAATACGTCGTCTCGCGTAGGAACTCGGTATCGACGGTCACGAAGGCATGCTGCGCCAGCCGTTCGCAGGCGGCGGCGAGATCGGCACTGGTGATGGTCAGGGGCGGAAGAGGAAGCGCGGAAGGATGAGCCATATTCGGCCCTTATCCGAATTCCGAGCGTTTGTCGCGCCCGTCCCGACGGCTTTCCCCGGTTCGCGCTTGACAATCCGCACCGGTCGCCGCTCTTGTCGCGCCCGACGGAAGGCCTGCAGTTGCCCGCGGCGTTCCAGCACGATCGAGCCGAAGACACACCATCATGCATCGTTATCGCACCCATACCTGCGGCGCGCTCCGCGCTTCCGACATCGGCACAGAGGCCCGCCTGTCCGGCTGGTGCCATCGCATCCGTGACCATGGCGGCGTGCTCTTCATCGACCTGCGCGATCATTACGGTATGACCCAGATCGTCGTCGATCCGGACAGCCCCGCCTTCAACGCCGCCGAGAAGGTGCGTTCGGAATGGGTGATCCGTGTCGATGGCAAGGTCCGCCAGCGCCCGGGCGGCACCGAGAACCCGAACCTGCCGACCGGCGCGGTGGAAATGTTCGTCACATCGCTGGAAGTGCTCGGCGCGGCGGCCGAATTGCCGCTTCAGGTCTTCGGTGACACGGATTTCCCCGAGGAAACCCGGCTGAAATACCGCTTCCTCGATCTGCGCCGCGAAAAGCTGCACAGCAACATCATGATGCGCGTGAAGGTGGTCGATTCGATGCGCCAGCGCATGAAGGCGGCGGGCTTCAACGAATTCGCCACGCCGATTCTCACGGCCTCTTCGCCGGAAGGCGCGCGCGACTTCCTGGTCCCGAGCCGCATCCATCCCGGCACGTTCTACGCGCTGCCGCAGGCGCCGCAGCAGTACAAGCAGTTGCTGATGATGGCCGGTTTCGACCGCTATTTCCAGATCGCACCCTGCTTCCGCGACGAGGACCCGCGGGCGGACCGGCTGCCCGGCGAGTTCTACCAGCTCGACGTGGAGATGAGCTTCGTCGAGCAGAACGATGTCTTCACGACCATGGAGCCGGTCATCCGGGGCATTTTCGAGGAATTCGGTGGCGGCCGCCCGGTCACGCCGTCGCCCTGGCCGCGCATTCCCTATGCTGAATCCATGGCCAAATATGGTTCGGACAAGCCCGACCTGCGTAACCCGATCGTGATGCAGGACGTTTCCGATGTCTTCCGGGACAGCGGCTTCAAGGTCTTCGCACGCATCCTCGAGGAGCCGAAGAACCGCGTCTGGGCCATTCCCGCGCCGGGCGGCGGCAGCCGCGCCTTCTGCGACCGCATGAACAGCTGGGCCCAGGGCGAAGGCCAGCCGGGGCTCGGGTACATCATGTGGAAGGACGGGCAGGGCGCCGGTCCGATTGCGAACAATATCGGCCCGGGCAAGGCCGAGCAGATCCGCGCGCAGCTCGGGCTGAAGGATGGCGACGCCGCCTTCTTCGTCGCCGGCAACCCGGAAAAGTTCGTGAAATTCGCCGGCTCGGCCCGCCTCAAGGTCGGCGAGGATCTGAACCTGACCGACAGAAACCGGTTTGAATTCGCCTGGATCACCGATTTCCCGTTCTTCGAATGGAACGAGGACGAGAAGAAGATCGACTTCTGCCACAACCCGTTCTCGATGCCGCAGGGCGGCCTCGATGCGCTGACCTCGCAGGACCCGCTGACCATCAAGGCCTTCCAGTACGACATCGCCTGCAATGGCTACGAACTGGCCTCTGGCGGCATCCGGAACCACAAGCCGGAAGCGATGGTGAAGGCCTTCGAGATTGCCGGCTATGGCGAGGAGACGGTGATCGAGCGCTTCGGCGGCATGTATCGCGCCTTCCAGTATGGTGCGCCACCGCATGGCGGCATGGCAGCCGGCGTTGACCGCATCGTGATGCTGCTCTGCGATGCGCAGAACCTGCGCGAGGTCGCCCTGTTCCCGATGAACCAGCGCGCCGAGGATTTGCTGATGGGCGCGCCGACGCCGCCCACCAACAAGCAGCTGCGCGAGTTGCATCTCCGCCTGAACCTGCCTGAGAAATAAGGAGCGGGCCGGCGCCCGGTACGATGGAAGAGCCGAAAAACCAGCGCTATGCCGATCTCCGGCGGTTGGTCTCCGAGACCGGCCGCCGTTTCGTCTGGCGCTATGTACTCGCCTTCCTGATGCTCGGGATCGTCTCCGCCACGACGGCCGCGACCGCCTGGCTGATGAAGGATGTGATCAATGACATCTTCATCGCCAAGAGCCAGTCGGCGTTGATCTTCGTCGCCACGGCTGTCCTGGTGATCTATGTCACGCGGGGCGCCGCTTCCTACGGGCAGGGCGTCATCCTCGCCCAGATCGGCAATGCCATCGTCGCCGATGGCCAGAAGCGCCTCGTCTCGTCGTTGCTGGCGCAGGAAGTCCGCGGCATCCAGCAGCGCACATCGAGCGAGGTCATCGCCAAGCAGGTCCTCTCTGCCGATGCAGCACGGCAGATCCTGCAATTGCTCGTGACGGTTGTCGGTCGCGATCTGCTGACCCTGATCGGCCTGATCGGCGTCATGATCGTGCAGGACCCGCTCGTCTCGTCGATTGTCCTGCTGGCCTTGCCCGTGGCGGCCATCTTCATTGCCGGTCTCGGCGTCCGCGTCGGCAAGGTGCAGAAAAAGCAGGTCTCGATCGGGGTCACACTGGCCGACCAGCTCCGGCAGATCATCCAGGGCTTCCGCGTCGTGAAAGCTTTCGGAGCCGAGCAGCGCCTGGGCGAGCGGCTCGATGGCGTCATCACAGACCAGCAGGCCAATGCCGACCGTGCTGCGAAACTGATGGCCCGTACCCAACCCATCGTCGAGACCCTGGCTGGGATCGCGGTTGCGCTGGTGATTCTCTATGGCGGCTGGCGCGTGATCAGCCACGGCGCGACGCCGGGTGCCTTCTTCTCCTTTATCACGGCCCTTCTGCTGGCCTACGACCCGGCACGGCGGCTGGCCAGCGCGCGGCTGCAGCTCGAGCAGCACTTCGTCGGGCTGCGCCTGTTCTTCGAGATGATCGACGAAGTTCCCGAGCAGGCCGAAGGGCAGGGCCGCCCGGTCCGCCCCGGCCCCTGCGCCATCAGCCTGAAGGACGTCACCTTCGCCTACCATCCCGAGGCCGGGCCGGTTTTGCGCGAAGTCACGCTCGACATTCCGGCAGGACAGACGACCGCGCTTGTCGGCGGTTCCGGCTCGGGCAAATCGACTTTGCTCAGCCTCATCCTGAAATTCTGGGAGCCGCAAGCCGGTAGCCTGGCGCTGGACGGCCAGCCACTGGCGGAACTCGACGCTGCCAGCCTGCGCAGCGTTATCGCCTATGTCGGGCAGGATACCTTCCTGTTCGACGGCTCGATCCGTGACAACATCGCCATCGGCAAGGCCGGCGCAACCGAGGACGAAATCCGCGCCGCCGCCCGCGCCGCCCAGGCGGATGCCTTCATCGAGGGGCTGCCTCTCGGCTATGATACCCCGGTAGGCGAGCTTGCCGGCCGCCTTTCCGGCGGGCAGAAGCAGCGCATCGCCATTGCCCGCGCCTTCCTGCGCGATGCGCCCATCCTGCTGCTCGACGAACCGACAGCAGCGCTCGATGCCCAATCCGAGGATGCCCTGCGCCAGACCCTCGCTGACCTTTCACGAAACCGCACGACCGTGATGGTGGCGCATCGACTGGCCAGCATCATGCATGCTGATCGCATCGTGGTGATCGAACAGGGCCGCGTTGTCGAGCAGGGCAGCCATGACGCGCTGCTCTTGCAACAGGGCACCTATGCCAGCCTGTTCCGGCTCCAGATGGGAGGTCGCTGACCATGCAGCCCAAGCAGATCATCCGGGCGATCCTGAGCCCCTCCTATCTGCGTGATCTGTTCCGGTTCCGCCGGACCTCGCGCGAACTGGGCCGCCCGGTCCCGAAATTCTCGAAAATCCGCCCGATCAACGAGGCCACCGGCACGACCGGCTTCGATACCCATTACGTCTACCATACGGGCTGGGCCGCCCGTGTGCTGGCCCGGCTGAAGCCGGCGCATCATGTCGATATCGGCTCGTCGCTGTTCTTCGTCTCGAATGTCTCGGCTTTCGTGCCGATGACGCATTACGATTACCGCCCGCCGGCCTTCGCCATTCCCGGCGCGGAAGTCGGGGCTGCGGACTTGCTTGCCCTGTCCTTCGCTGATGGCAGCATCCCTTCGTTGTCCTGCATGCATGTGATCGAACATGTCGGTCTCGGCCGCTACGGGGACACGCTGGATCCGGCCGGCGACGCGCGGGCCTGCGCCGAACTGAAGCGCGTGTTGGCGCCCGGCGGTCACCTGCTTTTCGTCACGCCGGTCGGGCGGCCGGAAATCCATTTCAACGCCCACCGGATCTACAGTTTCGAGGCGGTAATGGCCCTGTTCGAAGGGCTCGAACTGGCTGAATTCGCCCTGATCACCGACAAGCGCGATGGGGCGATGCTGGTCATGGATGCCGACCCGGCGCGCGTCGCCCGCCAGCGTTATGGCTGTGGCTGCTTCCTGTTCCGCAAGCCGGGCTGAAAGCCCGGTCGGTCAGTCCCGCGTGAAGAGATAGGTGGTCTTCGCTTCGAAAGCGGGGAAAGGCAGCGCGCTCAGCCATTCCAGCCACGGCGCCGGGGTCACGCTTTTCTTGTGGACGCGATGGATCCGGAAGCCGCGGAACACGTCGAAGACCCGCTTGGTCATCGGGAATGTCTTGTGCCAACGCGGATGCCCGCCAGCGGCAAAGCGCGGATGGAACGAGACCAGTGCGGTCAGGTTGTCGCGCGCCAACAGGGGAGCCAGTGTCGGGACGATGGCATATTCGGCGCCCTCGACATCGATTTTCACGAAAACCGGCCCTTCCGCAGGCAGGAGGGCAGCAATTTCGGCCGGCGTGATGGTGGGCACTTCCCAGTTCACGGCCGAACCCGTGTGGTGCACGCTCGACATCGAATCGCCCTGTGCGGTCTTCGCGCCCATCCGGACGGTACCAGCCTCGGGCCACACCGCTTTTTCGATGACGGTGATACGTTGGCCCAGAGCTGGATTCAGCGCGATATTCGCCTTGAATTCGGCAGCAGCCACCGGATCGGGCTCGAACGAGAAGACCTGCCGCGCACGTGTCGCGGCAAAGAGCGAGACCGGGCCGATCCAGGCGCCGAAATCCAGCACTGTGGTTTCCGGCGTCAGGTTCCGCGCGATCGCCTCGAAGGTCGAGGCTTCCCAGATGCCAGCATTGACGCGCCCCCAGAATGCATCCTGGGGACCGGAGGACACCTCGAAGGTGGAATCATGCAGGTGGATCGTCGGCACGGCGCTCTTTCCTTCGCAGCCCCTCTGGCTTCGGGGCGTTCAAAGCAGAAAATTGCCGGCCCTGCCACAGGAAATGCCGGGGCTTGACCCGCGGGATGATCAAAGGACGGTCAGGGAACGTCCGGCAGCCCGGACCAGCTTGTCCGCTTGGGGATCGGCTTTGCCGAGCATGATGACGTCCTGCGCGGGATTCACAGCGAGCAGGGTGGCGGCAACCTCGCCATGGTCAGACACAACCAGCACCGGCGCATGGGCCGCCGCGCGGACGAGATCGCGCAGGGCGTTCCGTGTGGGATCCAGGACCGTGATGTCGCCGGCGAGATCGGGCCGCACCGCGGCAAGCTTCGCCAGCAAAGCCGGCGCACGGCGCGCGGCATCCTCGCAGATCAGCACCGGCCCGGTTTCGGCAGGCGGTTCCTGCAGGTAGAGGCGGGCCAGCCGCTCCTGCATCCTGGTCAGAGCAGCCGGGGCGAGCGCCGGCACCGACACTTCGTCAAGCTGCGTCACCCGGATCATCGAAGCCGGCCGGAACAGTTCGACGGGCCGATGGCGGAACACGCCATCGGAAATCGCATGCTGGAAAACAAGCGTCCGGCCCATATTGAGCGTGACCAGCAACAACGTATCCGCGTGAACGCCCAGTGCATCGAGCGCGAAGAAGCGCGGCAGCAGGCGCGTCACAAAGGCCCCGAACGAGCAATCGGCATCTGCGAAGAGGACGAGCGCCGGTTCGCGTTCGATGATGCGCCCGCCGAGATAGGCGGTGATGTCGGGCAGACCGCGTGGCGCTTCATGGGGCAGGGCAGCGGGAAGGATCAGGCGCTTGCCGCGCCGGTGCAATTGGCCGCTGCCGGGATCAATATCGATTTCGCCGGCATGGCGCCGCCAGAGCCAGTCCGACGCAGCCGGGTCGGCACGTTCCAAGATGTCCTGACTGACGAGCCCGGAGGCGTCTGTGCGCGGCCAGAACGGGTAAGCCGCCCGGCTGAGATACGAGCGCCATTCCCGCACCGGCTGGCTCGAATAGAGCCGCAGGGCAGCCTGAAACAGCGCTTGACTACCGGACATGGGCCTCTCATGACGAATTCAGCCGCTGTGTAGGCCATGCAAAGTTCAGGGCGCAAGATGAAAACATCAGAATTTATTCATCCTGCATATATTGCCTGATAATCTTAAACCGGGAAACCGCGATGGCGCTTGAGGCCATAACCCTGAATGTGTTCTCGAACGTGGCTTCGGCGGATGCGGGGGATTGCCTCGTTGCGGAAGCCATCCGCTCCTATTTCGCCTGTTTTGATGGTGAACGGGGCGCCCGTGAGACGACGATCCGCGTCTTCCTTGATCCGAAGCCCTTCCGCGCGAACCATACCGCCTGGATCGACGCGATCCGGCAGGGAACGCCGGGGCTCGAGATCGAGATCGTGGAGACGCGTGGCCTGATCGACAGCTTCGTGAAGTCTGTCGAGATGACCACCACGCCCTATGCGGTCCAGCTGGAACACGATTTCGTCTTCCTGCGTGACCGCATCCCCCATGGCCTGCCGGACATGGTGGAGGATATGCGGGCGCATCGCTTCAACTATATCCGCTTCAACAAGCGCCGGAATATCCGGCAGGGCTATGACCTGTTCCTCGAGCCGGTCGAGGGCACCAAGGTGCCGCTCTGCCGCATCAATGGTCGGTCGAACAACCCGCAGATCATTGATGTCGGCTACTATCTCGCCGAGGTCGTGCCGCTGCTGAGGCGGCCGGATGGTGACCGGATCGGGCTGGAGGGCGGGCTCTGCCGCTATATGGGTGGCGGCCAGCTCTATGGCCCGCTCGGCTGGCCGAAAACGGTCCAGCATCTCGACGGGCGTGATGTCCGCTTCCGGGATCGCGTGGCACGGAAGCTCTATTTCTGGCGCAACCGGAAGAAGAGTGCCTGAGGCGAGGCCCTGCACTCAGAGCATCACCCACCCCTCGGGATAGAGATCACCGATATAGGTCTTGCGCAGGGCTTCCGGCGCCAGCCAGGCCCTCGGCGCGATGACCAGCTTGTCCGGCCGCGGATCGAACCACGCGCTCCACCAGCTGAACGTGCTGTTGGCCATGATATGCGCCCGCGCCCGGCTCATCAGGTAGAGGTCTTCCGGCGCGGAATGGCCTGTCACGGCCCGGTAGGGCGTGCCGGCCGGGATCAGCGCGGGAATGGCCTCCGGTGTGTCGGTGAAGACATAGATCTCGTCGATCGGCCGCGCCGCCCGCGCCAGCGCGATGGCATTCCGGTAATAGGACATGCCCAGCGTGCCATGAACCGCGTTGAAATGCTGCGCGGCCTTGAAATCACCGACGCGAAGATGGACGGCCAGGCTCTCCGGCGCCATCGACGCCGCGAAAGCCCGGGCTGCATCGCCCAGTTGCGGCTCGAGCGAGAAAGCGCGGCGGACTTCCTCTGCTGCCGGCGCAAAGTATTTCTCGGAGTGGAAATAGCCCGAGAGATAGCAGGGCGCGGCCAGCGTCTCGAATCGGGAGTCATAGGCATAGTCGCGCTCGCGGAACGCGCTGCCCTGCCAGCCGACCGGCGCTTTGGCCCGGCCGAAACTCAGCGCACGGCCGACGCGGTTGATCAGGCGCCCCGCACCGTCGCGCGGCCCGCCGACAACCCGGGCGCCATGCGCGAGCCCCTCGAGGGCATAGGCGCGGCTGCCAGCTGCACGGAAGCGCGAAATGTCGAATTCCAGCGCTGCGCCGGTCCGCTGCGCCAGCGCGAAGCCGGCCGCGGCCTGAAAGAGCTGGTTGCCGAGCCCTCCGAGAAGTTCCACGCGGATGATGGCCATGGGCTTATCCCTGCCGGAGGAAGGGCAGGAAGCGCTTCCAGCGATTGCGGCGCTTTTCGCGCTTGATCACCCGGATATGGTAGAGCCGGGGATGGACAGCATCGACCATCGCATCCGCTGCCGCAGCCGGGAAATAGGCGGCATGACTGTCGGCGACATAGAGGATCATGTTCTGCTGGTACCAGAACTCCACCCGGTCATCGGCCCAGACCGCCGATCGCAGCGCCGTGCGCGGAACATAGCCCTCGCGGGCGAAACGCTCGGCCCAGTAGGATTGCCATTGCTCGTTCCGGTGCCCTTCGCCGCCCTGGTTCGGAATGGCCGCCGAGAACAGCACCACAGGCGCCGAACGGCAGAGATAGCGCACGAGCCGGTCGCCGGCCTCCGGCGAGAGATGCTCGGCCACTTCCAGCGAGATCGCGAGATCGACAGGGCGGATTTCCGGCCAGTCGGCTGCCTCGAAATCGATCCGCTCGAAGGCTTCGGCAGGAATGCGCAGCTGGTCAGAACTGACCCAGGGCCCGTCCAGCCCGCGCAATCCGGCGATACCCAGTTCCTGCGCCGCGCGCAGCCAAGTGCCGACACCACACCCGACGTCGAGGATCGCAGCCGGGCGATACAGTTCGAGCAGATGGCCGAGGACGATTCCCGCCGAGCGCTGAGAATCCTCGGCAAAGCCCTCGAAGAAGGCCTTGTCATAGTGCTGGGCGCGCTCTTCGCTGCTTGTCGTCATCGGCTCTTCCTGACCGGTCAGATGCGGCGGGAGCCCCCGCCGCAATCCGTCGCGGCTTTACTTTACGCCGGACTAGGTACAAGGACGCGGGGACAAGTCAACTCGCCGGCCGAAGGCTTTCGCTGGCCGGACAGGCGTGGAGAAACGGAATGTGCGGCATTTCCGGACTGTTCCGGCAAGGCGGCCTGACGCCGTCGGACCTGCCAGCGCTCAAACGGATGAACGAGGCCATCCGCCATCGCGGCCCGGATGACGAAGGCATCTGGACCAGCGAACAAAGGGGCGTTGCCCTCGGCCAGAGGCGGCTCGCCATCCAGGATCTCTCGCCCGCCGGGGCCCAGCCAATGCTCTCGGCTTCCGGGCGTTATGCGATCACGCTCAACGGCGAGATCTACAATTTCCACGATCTCCGGGCGGAACTCGAACAGGCTGGCAAGGCGCCGGCCTGGCGCGGTCATTCCGATACCGAGGTGGCGCTGGCCGCCATCGAAGCCTTCGGGCTGGACGGGGCGCTACCACGCCTGCGCGGCATGTTCGCCTTCGCGCTCTACGACCACCAGAGCGGCACTATCGCGCTCGCCCGTGATCCGATGGGCGAGAAGCCGCTCTTCTGGAGCGAAATCGACGGTGCGCTGACCTTCGCCTCCGAACTCAAGGCGCTGAAGGCCCACCCGGCCTGGCGCGGCGATCTCGACCGGACGGCCCTGACGCAGTTCCTCCGCCACGGCTACATCGTCGCGCCGGCCACGCTCTACCGGTCCGCCCACAAGATCCGGCCAGGCAGCTATCGGCTGTTCGGCCCCGGCGAGGGCGGAGCAGGGCGCGAGGTCGTCTACTGGGACAGTGTCACCATCGCCACCGCGAGCAAGGCCAATCGCTTCGCCGGCTCCTTCGACGCGGCAACGGACGAGCTGGACCGCCTGCTCAATGCCTCGATCCGGCGGCAAGTGATCGCCGATGTCCCGGTCGGCGCCTTTCTCTCGGGCGGGATCGATTCCTCGACCATCGCTGCCATCATGCAGGCGCAGCGCTCGACACCGATCGAGACCTTTTCGCTCGGCTTCAAGGAAGCGGAATTCGACGAATCCCGCTTCGCACGCGACATTGCCCGGCATCTCGGCACATCCCATAACGAGATCCAGCTCTCGGGCCAGGATGCCTGCGACCTGGTCACCCGCATGCCGGCCACCTATGACGAGCCCTTCGCCGATCCGAGCCAGTTGCCAACCTGGCTGGTGACGCAATTTGCCCGCACCAAGGTGACGGTTGCCCTGTCGGGCGATGCCGGCGATGAGTTATTTGCCGGCTACGGACGCTATCATTCCCTCAGACGGAAATGGGATAGCGGCCTGAAAGGGCAGGCCCATCGGCTGGGTGCGAGCCTGTACTACCGCATGATCCGCTTGGGGCTCGTTCGCCCGGCCCTGATGCTGGGGCGGACGCATCTGGGCAAGCGCTCGCTGCACGCACTTGACCTCCGCCTTGCCGATCTCGAGGCGCCGATGGGCGCCGGCAACGTGGTGGAGTCCTATGAACGGAGCTTCACCGTGATCGACCCTGCGCATCGGCTGGTGCGCGGCGCCATGCCGGCTTTCGAGCCGCTGGTCGGTGCGCTGGCCGGCCGGGGCGATTGGTCCGCGCTGGATCAGGCCACATTGCTCGATGCGGTCCGCTACCTGCCGGACGATATTCTGGTGAAGGTGGATCGCGCGGCCATGGCCCACAGTCTCGAGACGCGCATTCCGCTGCTCGATCCGGACATCATCCGCTTCGCCTGGTCCTTGCCGGACGAGCTGAAGATGCGGGGCCGCGAGCGCAAGGCGTTGCTCCGCGCCGTCCTGGGACGCTACGTGCCGCGCAACCTCTGGGATCGGCCGAAACAGGGCTTCGGCATTCCCGCCGCAGACTGGCTGCGCGGGCCATTCCGTACGCTCGCCTCGGACCTGTTCTCAAAAGAGCGGCTGAACCGGCAGGGGCTGCTCGACACGACGCTGGTTCAGGCGATCTGGGCGGATTTCCTTGCCGGCGGCCAGCGTCGGGTGAACCTGATCTGGACGCTCTTCATTGCGCAGCTCTATCTTGATGCCGAGGAGCGAAGGGCCTGATCCGGTGCGGCCTCAGCCGCCATCGACCTTGCGGTAAGGCTCCGGCCGGATGCCGAGCAGATAGGCGAAGGAACCAAGGCCGGAAGCGACCTGTTTGGCGGCCTTGAAGGCGAACATCCGGCCCTTGAGCGGCGCAACCAGTGACAGGGCAACACCGACCGGCAATTGCAGCATGCCACCCAGCACGCGGCCGGTTCCCTTGGCGAGGCTCCGCCACGAGGAAGCCGCCTTGCCGCGTTGCTTTTCGTGCAGCACCGAGATGTTGATGGCGACGCGGAAGGTGCGGTTGAGCTGCCAGCGCAAGTTCATGCGGGAGGCCGGGATTGTCTCTTCGACAACCGCTTCACCCACCCAGATGATCCTGCCGCCGGCCTTGTGAACTCGGCTGAAGAAATCCGTGTCGCTGCCCCCGGTAAAGCGCAGGGCGGTATCGAACCGGAGGTTCAGCCCGTCCTCGGCGAAAACGCGGCGATGCACCATCGTGTTGTGGCCCTCGGCCTTGGAGAGGACCGTGCCGGTCGGCCGCTTGTTGACCTCGGGCAAAGCCATCCATTCGGGCGTCCCCTCGGGGAAGACCGAGACAACGCGGGCATAGTAGACATCGGCCGGGTCCTGCCGAGCCGCGGCAACGAGCGTGGCGAGCCAGCCTGGCGTGGCCACTTCGTCATCGTCGATATAGAGCGCCCAGTCATAGCCCTGCTCGACCGCGAAGGTGCCGCAGCGGTTCCGAGCGAAAGGCAGGCCAAGCTCCGTCTCGAGCACGGCATGGATTACTCTGCCCGTCTCCTCAGCGACCTTGCGGACAATCGGCGTGCAATGGAGGGCGCTGTCATTCTCGATCACCGCGATATCGCAGGTCACGCCCTCGGGCACCTGCTGCGCCGTCACGGAGCGCAGGCAGGCCTCCAGCATTTTCGGCCGGGCGCGCGTGCAGATGGTGACGAGAATGCGCATCGATGGATCCTTGCAGGGTGACAGCCGGTTTAATCGAGCCCCGGGACGGGTTCAACAGAGTTACTCGTGGCGCAGGATGACCCGGTCGATGAAATCCGCGATGCCTTGGGCCTGGTAATCCCGGTCGATGGCTTCGGGGTCATACTCATCGCGAACCCAATCGAGAAAGGGCTTGGACTCGTCCGGATAGGCCTTGAGATAGGTCTCGAACACCGTATCGAGCACGCCGGTGCGGGAAGCGCGGATATGCAGGTGCCGGAGGCTGAGCTGGCCCTTCGCCTCGCGGACCGGACGCCCCTCGACCACGACAAGATAGAGCGCCGAGAGAAAGCCGGCCCTGTCCGCGCCGGATTTGCAATGGATCAGCAGCGGGTACTCGGCCTGCTGCAGCGCGCGACCGGCATCGAGGATGGCCTGCTGGAACGGCGCCGAGCGGGAGAAGAGCGGCAGGGTGAGATAGGTCAGCCCATGCCTTTGCGCCGCCTCTGCAACCAGCGCATTGCCACCATGGCGGGGGTCGTGCCGCGCTGTCACGATGGTGCGGATGCCGGCCCGCGCGACCCGGGCGATATCACCGGGATAAGGCTGGTTCATCCGCAGGACACGAGGCGTCACCCAGGCCCGGTTCTTCCAGAACAGGCGGAGAATGCCGAAATCGACAAACAGGAAGTCGAACCACGCCGCACGCCGCGCCGCCGCATCCGCTGGCGGATGGCGGAAAGCCTCGCGATCCGGGAAGATCCGGCGCGCCAGCCAGGTGCGGAAGGGCTTGAAGGCGGCCAAGGGTCACGCTTTCTTGAGAAACTCGGTGCGGAGCACGAGGCCCTTGATCTTCTCGACCCGGCATTCGATGAGGTCAGGGTCATCCGTCAGGTGAATGCCCTTGATCAGGGTGCCGCGCTTCACGGTCGAGGATGTACCCTTGACCTTCAGGTCCTTGATGACCTGAACGTTGTCGCCTTCCTTGAGCGGCGTGCCATTGCAGTCGCGCACATCCATGAGCCGATTCCTTTTCTGCCAGCGGCCAGCCTGCGCGATTAGGCCGAAACGCGCCGGAAGGGAAGCCGCCCGCCGCCATGCCCGGGCGGAAGGGCGCTCCTGCCGCTGGCGCATCGCTCCCCCCTCGCGCCGCGTGCACCTTTCGTATAACCAGACAGGCAAAGACGTTCGGGGGGAGGAATCATGCCGGTAGAAATGTCGAAGGATCTGCGGTCGGGCGCACTGGTCTATCATCGCCTGCCCAAGCCGGGAAAACTGGAGATCGTGGCCACCAAGCCGCTGGGTAACCAGCGCGACCTGGCCCTGGCCTATTCTCCCGGCGTCGCTGCAGCCTGCGAGGCCATTGTCGACGATCCCGCTGAAGCCGCCAACCTGACAACCCGGCAGAACCTTGTTGCTGTAATCACCAACGGCACGGCCGTGCTCGGCCTCGGCGATATCGGCCCGCTGGCATCCAAGCCGGTAATGGAGGGCAAGGCCGTCCTGTTCAAGAAATTCGCCGGGATCGACGTCTTCGACATCGAGATCAAGGAAAAGCGCGTCGAGCAACTGGTGGATATCATCACCTCGCTCGAGCCGACCTTCGGCGGCATCAATCTCGAGGATATCAAGTCCCCGGAATGTTTCGAGGTCGAGGCCATGTGCCGCGAGCGCATGAACATTCCGGTTTTCCATGACGACCAGCATGGCACGGCCATCATCGTGGCGGCGGCCATTCTCAATGCGGTCGAACTGGCGGGCAAGAAGCTCGACCAGGTCAAGCTCGTGACCTCCGGTGCCGGCGCAGCGGCGCTTGCCTGCCTGAACCTGCTGGTCAGCCTCGGCATCCCGCGCGCGAACATCTGGGTGACGGATATCGAGGGCGTGGCCTACAAGGGCCGCGAAGCGCAGATGGACCGCTGGAAGGCCGTCTATGCGCAGGAAACCGACAAGCGCACGCTGGCCGAGGTCATCGACGGCGCGGATATCTTCCTCGGCCTCTCGGCCGCCGGCGTCTTGAAGCCGGAACTCCTGAAGAAGATGGCCGCCAAGCCGCTTGTCATGGCTCTGGCCAACCCGAATCCCGAGATCATGCCGGAACTGGCGCTGGAAGCGCGGCCTGATGCGATGATCTGCACCGGTCGGTCGGATTATCCTAATCAGGTCAACAACGTACTCTGCTTCCCCTATATCTTCCGCGGCGCGCTCGATTGTGCCGCCACCACGATCAACGAGGAAATGAAGATGGCCGCCGTGCGCGCCATCGCCGAACTGGCGCGCGAGGCCCCGTCTGACGTCGTCGCCCGCGCCTATGGCGGGGCTTCGCGGAATTTCGGGCCGGAATCGCTCATTCCCTCACCCTTCGATCCGCGCCTCATCCTCCGCATTGCCCCGGCGGTTGCCAAGGCGGCGATGGAAAGCGGCGTGGCGCGCGCGCCGATCGATGATTTCGCCGCATACGAGGAACGGCTGAACCGCTTCGTCTTCCGGTCCGGCTTCATCATGCGGCCGATCTTCCGCGCGGCGAGGGCCGAACCCAAGCGCGTCATCTATGCCGAAGGCGAGGATGAACGCTGCCTGCGCGCCGCGCAGACGGTGCTGGAAGAAGGCGTCGCCTTGCCGATCCTCGTCGGCCGCCCGTCGGTTGTCGAGCAGCGACTCCAGCGTTTCGGCCTGTCGATCAGGCCGGGCCGTGATTTCGAGCTGGTCAATCCGGAAGATGACCCGCGCTATCGCGACTATGTGCAGACCTATCTCGAAGTGGCCGGCCGCAAGGGCGTGACGCCGGATGCCGCCCGCACGATGGTGCGCACCAACAATACGGTGATCGCTGCCATCGCCGTCCGGCGCGGCGATGCCGATGCAATGATCTGCGGCCTCGAAGGCCGGTTCCAGTCCCGCCTGCGCATCCTGCGGGATGTGATCGGCCTTGCCCCGGGCGTCAAGGAACTGGCGGCGATGAGCCTGATGATCACCAACAAGGGTGCCTTCTTCCTTGCCGATACGCATGTCCACGAGGACCCGGACCCGGCCCAGCTGGTCGAGATTGCCCTGCGGGCCGGCACGGAAGTGCGGCGCTTCGGCATCGAGCCAAAAATCGCGCTCGTCTCGCATTCCGATTTCGGCTCGCATGATGGGGCCAGCGCCCGGAAAATGCGCGAGGCGGCCCGGATCCTTGCCGAACGCGCACCGGATCTGGAAGTCGACGGTGAGATGCAGGCCGATACAGCGCTGTCGGATATCATCCGCGAGCGTGTGCTGCCGCATTCGCGCCTAAAGAGCGAGGCGAACGTGCTCGTCATGCCGAATCTGGATGCGGCCAACATCGCCTACCAGCTCACCAAGGTTCTGGCGGACGCGCTGCCAGTCGGCCCGATCCTGCTCGGCACCGCGATGCCGGCCCATATCTTGCCGCCATCGACCACCGCGCGCGGCGTGGTCAACATGACAGCCCTCGCGGTTGTCGAGGCGCAAGCCCGGAAGGCCTGAGCCTTCGCCAGCCCCTGACATGCAAAAGCCGGGCGTGAGCCCGGCTTTTTTCGTGGAAACAGCGAGGGGATCCGGCGATTACTTCGCTTCGGCCTCGATCTTGACCTTCTGGAGCAAGGCACCCGGGTTCTCGCCCGCCGCCATCAGTTCCATCGCCGTCAGCCCGCCGGGCGACTTGGCCCGCAAGGTGATATTCAGCGTGCCCGGGGTGCGGACGAACTTCGTCAGCGCATCCGCCAGCGACTGGCCATCCGGATGGCCACCGAGATACATTCCGATCATCGCCGGGGCGATGGCGGAAAGCTCCATCTTGAACTGGTCGGCGGATTTCTTCTGGTCCTTGGCGGCCTTGGCGATCAGCTTGTCGATGCCGCCCCGGTTCTCGACCGCGAAGGACAGGCTCTGGGCATTCGCGCCGAGCAGCGTGTAGGTCCAGGCGGTCATCGGGTTCTCGAAGAGCGGGCGGGGAATGTTCCCGACTTCCGCCTTGAAGCCGACCTTGGCCATCTTGCCCATATCGGCATTGACATCATCCACGACGAAGCGGGTCTTGGCCTCGTCCCAGGTGCCCTTGATCTTCATCGACAGGTCGACAACATCGATCCCGAGTTCGCGCAGGGTCATCAGGCCCTGGTCCTTGCTGTTTGCAGGAACCGGCATGCGGAAACCGTTGAGCGAATAGTCGATCTTTGTCGGGATCATGCCGACGAACCCGCCCATCCGGGCATCGAAGGCCCCGAGCGCCAGCTTCACGCGATCCTTGGATTTCGCGTTCTTGCCGGGGGGGAGATCCGCATCGAGCCCCTCGAACACCATGCGCACATCGCGGTTCTGCAGTGACTTGCCGACTTCAGCGAGCAGGGCACGGAATTCTTCGGCCTCGGCCGGAGGCTTGTCGCCGGGCTTGCCGGCCATTTCGCCCTGCATCGCCTGCATCGCGCCGCCGATCATCCAGGCGTAGAAATCGCCCTCGAAACCGAGCTTCTTGAATTTCATGAAGCCATCGGCGGCAGCCATCGAGAACTCATTCATGATGAAGCTCGGGGCCGCACCACCGGTAAAGGTCATCTTGCCGCCGGAACCCTTCACATCGGTGCCGGTGCTCTTGTCCTTCCCGGTCAGCGTGAAGCCGTCGATCTCGCCATTGCCGAACGAGAAGGCCGAATACATATCGGTGACGGCGGCGAGCAGCGGCAAAGCGGCCGCCGGATCACCCGGTTTGGCGTTCGACTTTTCCGCGAGCGCAAGGAACTCGATCGGCGCCTTCCGCGCGAGGCGCGCCTGGAAGCCGGAACCGGTCATCTTGCCGATCGAGATCTTCACATCCTCGATCACCATGTCCATCGAAGCCAGTTCGTAGCGCCCGTGCAGCGTCTTCATCGGCGCCTTGCCGGTCGGATCGGCATCGAGCATCCAGCGGACCATGCCCGCCATATCGAACGTGTCCATCGCCAGGCGGCCGAACTGCGTCTCGAGCTTCTGGCTCGCCTTCTCGGCCTTGACCGTTCCGGATTGACGGCCACCCTTCATCACCAGCTTCTCGATCGCGCCGCCCTTTATCCGCGTGGCTTCGAGGCCTTCATAGACAGTCAGGACATCCTGCGTATCGGACTTGATACGGAGCTCGACCGTAGCGATGGCCAGCTTGTCCGCGTTGAAGCGCTGCAACAGCTCCGACGCTGCATTCAGCGTCTTGACCTTGAACAGCCCCTCGATCTCGGCCTTGCCGAGGCTCGATCCGGTAACGGTGATCCCGTTGAGGACCAGCGTGCTGCCGGACATCGGGAGTTCGAGCTTGTCGATCGTCACATTCTGCTGCGCCTGCGCGGCCACGATGCCGATCGCGCCCTGATCGGGAATCAGCGGCAGGGCAAGGGGCGAGAGCGCGGTGGCGACCAGCAGGGCGCGAAGATGGCCTGCGGCGAGCAGGCGCGGGGAATGGATGGCTCGGGACGGGCGGATCAAGGGTCTCTCCTGCGCTGACAGTTTTCCACGCGTGCCGATTGCACCGGCGCGGGCAAGACATACGCTACTAGGCAGAAACGCAACTCAAAATGTGCGGCAACGCACAAGTCGGTTAAGCAAGGGTGACGGCAGGTCTGCCAGAACCGGCCCAGAGCATCAGAAACCGCAGATCAAGACAAGATCTCAAGACAAGATCTAAAGTGCGAAGCTGGTTCCGCACCCGCAACTGGCCGTGGCCTTCGGATTCCGGATCTGGAAGCTCTGACCCATCAATTCCGTCACGAAATCAAGCTCGGACCCCGCGAGGAGCGGCGCGGAGACCGAATCGACCAGCACGGTGACGCCATCGCGCTCGATGACCAGATCATCGGCCTCAGGCGTGCCGGCAATCGAAAACTTGTACTGGAAGCCCGAACACCCGCCGCCTTCGACCGAAACGCGGAGGGATGAGCCCTCGGCCTCGCCCTCGAGGATCTTGAAAATGCGGCTTGCCGCCCGGGCTGTCACGGCCAGCGGGGCATCCGGGCTGGACTGGCCGAGGGACGGTGCTCCGCCCGGCACGTTCTGGACTGCGAATTTCAGCGCCATCGTTGATCGACCGGGGTTCAAGGCCCGGGCCGCCTTCCGTTTGGGTTCACCCCAATGTAAGGACGAAAACCGCGCCCGGCAATGCCCGGTCCGATCGCCGAGCCGCCGCATTGCGGCCCGTTTCGACCGGAGTATGGCGCGGCGCCCACAGGGAAAGGAATCGGCGATGCTCTTCCACCGCGACCGCCCGCTCTCGCCCTTTGCCGTCGACTACAAGCGCAGCCGCGGCCGCCTGATTCCCGAACCGGCCTCGCCGACCCGCAGCGATTTCCAGCGCGACCGAGACAGGATCATCCATTCGAATGCCTTCCGGCGGCTCAAGCACAAGACGCAGGTCTTCGTCGAACACGAAGGTGATCACTACCGCACCCGTCTGACCCATTCGATCGAGGTCGGGCAGATCGCCCGCTCGATCAGCCGCATCCTCGGGCTCGACGAGGACCTCGCCGAGGCTTTGGCCCTCGCGCACGATCTTGGCCACACGCCGTTCGGCCATGCCGGCGAGGATGCACTCGATGCATTGATGGCCGAACATGGCGGCTTCGACCACAATGCCCAGACCCTGCGGATCGTGACGCGGCTCGAGCGCCGCTATGCCGCCTTTGACGGCCTCAACCTTTCCTGGGAGATGCTGGAAGGGCTCGTGAAGCATAACGGGCCGCTGCTGGGGCCGGACGGCCGGCCGACCGAGCGCTATACCCGCCATGGCATTCCCGGGGCCATTGTCGAGTTCGAGCAGATCTTCCCGCTCGAAATCGCGAGCTACGCCTCGGCCGAAGCGCAGGTCGCGGCCATTGCCGATGACATTGCCTATAATGCGCATGACATTGATGACGGGCTCCGGGCGGGGCTGTTCCACTCGTCGGAACTGCGGCAGGTGCCGTTCCTCGCGGCCCTCCTCTGGGAGATCGATCGCCTCTGGCCGGATCTCGATGAAGGGCGCAAGGCCCATGAGATCATGCGCCGCGTCATCACCCGGCTGGTCGAGGATGTCGCAGCCGAGAGCGAACGGCGGCTTGTGGCCCTCAACCCGCGGCAGGCAGACGATATCCGCCATGCGAAAGGCCCGGTCATCGCCTTCTCGGATGCGATCGCGCCGGCCGAGCAGGATCTCAAGCGCTTCCTGTTCGAGCGCATGTACCGCCACAAGCACCTGCTCCAGCTCCGGGAATCCGCCTCGACCATTATCCGGGACCTGTTCGGCCGTTACCTCGCCGAGCCGGACCTCGTGCCGGAACTGGCCAACCGGCGGAGCAACGAGGCCCAGCTGGCTCGCGCCGTTGCCGATCACATCGCCGGCATGACCGACCGTTTCGCGATTCTCCAGCATCAGGCCTTGTTTGACGTCACGCCCGACCTCCGCTAGGGCCAGCATCTCTGCTGTTTTCGCGATGCGGGTTCCATGAACATTTTCCACGCCTTCTCGGCCGATCTTCAGGCCGTGCTCGCCGATCTGCCGGCCACTGCTGCTCTCTCGCCCGAGATCCGGGGCAGGGCCACGGTCGAGCCCCCGCGCGATCCGGCCCATGGCGACCTGTCGACCAATGCCGCGATGGTCCTTGCCAAGGAGGCTGGCAGCAATCCGCGCGCTCTTGCCGAGGGCATTGCCGCGAAGCTGCGCGAATCCGGTCGCTATCCGCGTGTCGAGGTGGCCGGGCCCGGCTTCATCAATGTCGGCCTCGCCCCCGTGGCTTTCGAGGATGTTCTCCGTGCGGCGATCGCGGCCGGCCCGGATTTCGGCCGCTCGCCGCTCGGGCAGGGCAGGGCCGTCAATGTCGAATATGTCTCGGCCAATCCGACAGGCCCGATGCATGTCGGCCATGGTCGCGGCGCCGTCTATGGCGATGCCTTGGCCAACCTGCTGGATTTCGCCGGCTGGAAGGTATCGCGGGAATATTACATCAACGATGCCGGCGCACAGGTCGACGTGCTGGCCCGTTCGGCCTTCCATCGCTACCGCGAGGCTCTGGGCCGCGATGTCGGCCCGGTGGGCGAGGGGCTCTATCCCGGCGATTACCTGATCCCCGCCGGCAAGGCACTGGCTGAAGCCCATGGCGCGGCGCTGGAATCGATGCCGGAAGCTGAATGGCTTCCGATCGTCCGCAAGGCGGCGATCGACGCGATGATGGCGATGATCCGCGACGATCTCGCCGCGATCGACATCCGGCATGACGTATTCTTCTCGGAGGCCTCATTGCAGGCACCGGTCGACCAGGTAGCCGCGACCATTGCCGATTTCCGCGCGCGTGACCTGATCTATGAAGGTCGCCTGCCACCGCCCAAGGGCCAGAAGGACGAGGATTGGGAGGATCGCGAGCAGACGCTGTTCCGCGCGACGGCCTTCGGCGATGATGTCGACAGGCCGCTGCTGAAATCGGATGGCGGCTACACCTATTTCGCGTCCGACATCGCCTATCACGCCAACAAGTTCGCCCGTGGCTTCGCCGAGATGATCGATGTCTGGGGCGCGGATCATGGCGGCTACGTCAAGCGGATGCAGGCCGCCGTAAAGGCTGCGACCGCCGGCAAAGGCGCCCTGGAGGTGCGCCTCTGCCAGCTCGTGAAGCTGATGCGGAACGGCGAACCGGTGAAAATGTCGAAGCGCGCCGGCGATTTTGTCACACTCCGGGATGTGATCGACGAGGTCGGGCGCGACGCGATCCGCTTCATGATGCTCGATCGCAAGAACGACGCGGAACTGGAATTCGACCTCGCCAAGGTGATCGAGCAATCGAAGGACAACCCGGTCTTCTATGTCCAGTATGCCCATGCGCGCTGCGCATCCGTGCTGGATCGCCAGGCCAGAACCGCCTTTGATTCCAATCCGATCAGCGTTTCCGAAATTCACGGCGCCGACCTGTCGGTGCTGCGCGACGAGGGCGAGCGCGCGCTGATGCGGATGATCGCGCAATATCCCCGCCTGATCGAGCAGGCCGCGTCCACGCGCGAGCCGCATCGCGTCGTTTTCTACCTCTACGATCTCGCAAGTGCCTTCCACGGCTTGTGGAACCGCGGCAAGGATTTGCCTGATTTGAGGTTTATTAATAACGATGACCGAAAAGGAACAATGGCGAGGCTGGCTCTCGTCACGGCTGTCAGGATCGTGATTGCCAACGGGCTTCGGCTCCTCGGCGTCTCCGCTCCCGACGAGATGCGCTAGCATCACGGCCCTGATTACCTGCCAGCTCAGCGCGTTGCGTTAGAGGAGGACCGCGGCAATGGATCGCAATGATCAGGGTCGCAAGGAACCGACACTGGCAGATCTCGAGGCTTTCGAGAAACTGCTGCGGGAAAGTCTTCAGACCGACCCGTCGGGCAAGCCGGCGGCACCGGCTGCCTCCTTCACACCCCCGCCCGCTGCCCCTGAGCAACCGGCTGCTCTGGCTGGCGGTGCTGCACGGGTGGAGCCCTCCTTCGGGCCCGACCAGGCCGCGATGGCAGAGCTGGCTCGATTGATCGACCGGCCGGTCGATTTTGCGCTACCGCCTGTTTCACCCGCCGCCGCACCGGCGCCGGAAAGGCAAGAAGCCGCGCATCCCCAAATTGCTCATCTCGAGGGCGCCCATTCCCAGGCAGCCCATATCGAAGGACATGCGGAAGCCGTTCTTTCGCCCGGCTGGGATCAAGCCCCGCCGGTCTCGGTGCAGTATGCGCCGTCCGAGGCTCCCGCTGCGCCCGCGCCGGAACCGCTCGATCCGCTCGCCGCTTTCGAGCAGGAACTGCGACGATTCGATGCGATCCGCATGGCGGAGCATAAGGCCACACAGGACGATCTCCGCACCGATTACCCGGCGCAGGAACCGATCCCGCAGGCTACCGGCTATGATCAGGCGGCCTATGCCGAGCATGATTATCGCCAGCAGGCCTATGCCGAGCCCGCGGCCGATGCGGGCTGGGGCGCGCAGCAGGCGGTCAACCCGGCCGAAAGCCAGGCCGAGGCCTCCCTCCATGCAGCGGAAGAGCGCCTTGCCGCGCAGGCTGCCGCGGCGGCTGCCGCCGCACAGGGCCAGACCGGCCCCGGGCGCTCCCGGACGATTTTCCTTGCCCTTGGCGGCCTTGCGGTGGCCGGCGGCGCTGTCCTTGCCGGCTCGATGCTGTTCGGCGGCGGATCGGACCGCAAAACCGCGTCCGGCTCGGTGCCGGTCATCGCAGCGCGGCCGGAACCGACCAAGGAACGGCCCGCCAATCCAGGCGGGATCGAAATTCCCAACCAGAACAAGCAGGTCCTGTCGCCGCGCAATGCAAACGATACGCAGCCTGCACAGGTGGTCAACAATACCGAGCAGCCGCTCGACCTGAACCAGGTCACCCGGCGTGACGGCGTCCGTGTTGTCGCGCCGAGCCCGTACCAGAATGCCGGCGCACCTGCAGGCGACGCCGCGAACCCCAATCTCGAGCCGCGCCGCGTGACCTCGGTCCGAATCCCCGTCGGCGGCGACGGCGCAGTTCCTGCCGCGACGACGACCACGACTGCGCCCGGCGTGAACGCCCCGTCATTCCCGGTCACGGCACCGGGACAGAGCGCTGTGGCGCCGCCGGCCCGGCCAACAGGCCCTGTCGTGACGGTGCCGCAAACGCCCGTCAATGCGCCGATCCCGCCGATCGCGCCGTCGGGCCGGACCGATCCTCCTCCTTCGGTGACGGCACAACCGCCGGCTGCGGCGCAGGCAACACCGCCCAAGGTCGAGACCCGCCCGACCACGGCCCAGCCGCCGCGTCCGCCGGCCAGCGCCACCGCGCCAACGGGCACCCCGCCGGCGCCGCGCGTTGCGACAGCCCCCGCCGGCACGCCCACGACAACGCCGGCGAATCGGCCGGCCAATGCCCCGATGGTCCTTTCGCCCAATTCGCGCCCGGCGGCGCCCGCCACGGCGGCACGCCCGGCTCCTGCGGCGAACACGGATGGCGATACGCCGCCGGCCAGCCAGCCGACTTCGGGCGCTTTCGCGGTACAACTGGCCTCGCGCCCGACCGAGGAGGATGCCCGCAACGCCAGCGCGCAGTTGCGCAGCCGCTTCAGCTCCGCACTTGGCGGCAAGGCCCCGAGCGTTGTCTCGGGTACGGCCAACGGCCAGACGGTCTATCGGGTCCGGGTCGGCGGCTACAGCCAGGCTTCGGCTGTCGAAGCCTGCAACAAGGTGAAAGCCGCCGGCGGCAATTGCTTCGTGACGCGTCAATGAAGCCTCTGATCTTCGGGGCGAAAGGCCATCGCCTCTCCAATCAGGAGGCGGCCTTCTTTGCCGAGCATCGCCCGGCCGGGTTCATCCTGTTCCGGCGGAATGTCGACACGCCCGATCAGGTTCGCGCGCTGGTCGAGGAGATGAAGCGCGCGGCCGACAACGCCGATGCGCTGGTGCTGATCGACCAGGAAGGCGGCCGCGTGGCCCGGCTTCGACCGCCGCATTGGCGGGAATACCCGCCCGCGGCAGCCTATGGGGCGCTTTGGCCGATCGACCCGGATCTGGCCGGTGAGGCCGCCTATCTCGGCGCCCGGCTGATTGCCGACGATCTCATCCGGCTGGGCATCAATGTCGATTGCCTGCCGGTGCTCGATGTTCCTGTTCCCGGAGCCGACAACATCATCGGGGACAGGGCCTATGGCACCTCGCCGGATATCGTGATGGCGCTGGGCCGCGCTGCCGCCGACGGGCTGATGGAGGGCGGCGTGATGCCCATCATCAAGCATATCCCCGGCCATGGCCGGGCCATGGCGGATTCCCATCTGGCACTGCCGGTAGTCGAAGCCTCGCGCGCGGCCTTGCGCGGCCATGATTTTCCGCCCTTCCGCGCGCTGGGTGACATGCCCCTTGCGATGACCGCGCATGTGATCTTCACAGCCTATGACCGGGAAAATCCTGCCACGACATCGGAAACCGTGATCCGCGACGTCATCCGCGGTGAAATGGGCTTTGACGGCGTGCTGATGTGCGACGACCTGTCGATGAAGGCGCTCTCCGGGAGCTTCGCGGGCCGCCGCGATGCGGCTCTGGCCCAGGGCTGCGACCTTGTCCTCCATTGCAACGGCGAGATGGACGAAATGGAGCCGATCGCGGCCGGATGTCCGGCCATCGCCGCTCCGGCTGCACGCCGGCTCGAACGCGTGGTGACGGCCATGGGCAAGGCCCGGAAGCCATTTGACCGGGGACAAGCCGAAGCGAGACTGGACGCGCTCCTTGCCATGCGCGGGTGAAAGCCCGATCTCTAGGCTAGATGGCCAACCCTGCGGAACCCTTCGACACGTTCGAGATCGATCCCGATACCTTGCCGGGCGAGGGCGAGCCGCGCCTGATTCTCGACCTCGACGGGTTCGAGGGACCGCTTGACCTGATGCTCGATCTCGCCCGGCGCGAGAAGCTGGATCTGCGCTCGATTTCGATCCTGACGATCGCCGACCAGTACCTCGCCTTCATCCGCGAGGCGCAGCGTCTGCGGCTGGAACTGGCGGGTGACTATCTGGTGATGGCCGCATGGCTGACCTACCTGAAATCACGGCTGCTGTTGCCGAAGAAATCCGCCTCGGGCGAGCCGGAAGCCGATGAACTGGTCGAGGATCTGGCCCTGCGCCTGCAGCGGCTGGAAACCTTGCGCAAGGCCGGCGAATGGCTCTCCGTGCGGCTCGCCACCACCCGGGAGACGGCACCGCGCGGCGCGATCGAGCCGATCACGATCGAGCAGCGCCCCGCATGGGAGCTGAGCCTCCTCGAACTGGTCTCGGCCTATGCCGAACGGCGGATCGCATCGATCAAGACACGCTATACCGTGGCAACGCGGAAGACGCTGTCCATTCCCGAAGCCCGCAGCATCCTGATGCGGCTGGTGGGCGAGGCGGGCGACTGGTGCCCGATCGATGTCCTGCTGGCGGCGATCCGCCCCGCCGAGGCCGAACCGCGCAGCGCCCGCGCCTCGTCCTTCGTGGCGGCGCTCGAACTGGCGCGCGAGGGCGCGCTGGAATTGCGGCAGGAAACCGCCTTCGCTCCGCTCTACCTGCGCACGGGCCGGAAGGCCCCGGACGCGCGATGACGGGGAGGGGCACCGGGATGATGCGGATCGTCACCGAGGAGAACCACGAGACCGAGCGCCGCTTTGCCCATGGCGTCCGCGTGGCCGAAGCTCTGCTCTTCGCCACGGACCAGCCGCTTGCGGCCGAGGATATCGCCCGGATGATGCCGGCCGGGGTGGAGGTCGAGGCCGTTCTGGGCGAGCTGGAACGGCTCTACCGCCAGCGTGGCGTCAACCTGATCCGCGCCGGGGGCAAATGGATGTTCCGGACCGCGCCGGATCTCGGCTACCTGCTGCGGCGGGACAGCGAGGAACCGCGCAAGCTCGGGCGCGCGGCACTGGAAACGCTGGCGATCATCGCCTATCACCAGCCGGTCACCCGGGCGGAGATCGAGGCCTTGCGCGGCGTTTCGACCCATAAAGGCACGCTGGATACCCTGCTTCAGGCGGGATTCGTCCGCCTGCGCGGCCGCCGCCGCACACCGGGACGGCCCGTGACCTTCGGAACGACCGAAACCTTCCTGATCCAGTTTGGCCTGAACCGGATCGGCGATCTGCCGGGCCTCGACGATCTCGCGGGAGCAGGCCTTGTCGAGGGGCAGGTTCCGGCCGGGCTGCATTTCCCGCTGCCGAGCGACGATCCCGCCCTGCGCGGTGACGAGGATCCGCTGGAGCCCGACCTGTTCGACCTCATGACCGAGGAACGCCTTGACGCCCTTGCCGGAGAGCCGCCGCTCGATCCGGATGATGGTACCCCCCCGATAACGGAAGACCGGAATGGTCAATCCTGATGGTGCGGGCCGCCGGTTGCGGGCCTCGGCCGTCATTCCCGCATCCTTGTCTTTCGAGAACCTGACGCGCCGGTTCGGCGACAAGGAAGCCGTCCTGGACGTGTCCTTCACAGCGGCCAATGGCGAGGTCATCTGCCTGCTCGGCGCCTCGGGTTGCGGCAAGTCCACCCTTCTGCGGCTGGCGGCCGGCATCGAGGTGCCGAGTTCGGGGCGGATCCTCCTCGATGGCAAGGAAGTGGCGGGGCCGGAACGGTTCGTCGAGCCGGAGCACCGGGGCATCGGCCTCGTCTTCCAGGATTATGCCCTGTTCCCGCATCTCGATGCGCTCGAGAACGTCATGTTCGGGCTGGGGAATCTGCCGCGCCGCGAGGCGCTGGTCATTGCCGATGCCGCCCTGCGCCGTGTCGGTTTGGGTGATCGGATGCGCGCCATGCCACACGAGTTGAGCGGCGGCGAGCAGCAGCGTGTCGCGCTTGCCCGGGCGGTGGTGCCGCGCCCCCGCGTCCTGCTGATGGACGAGCCGTTCTCGAACCTGGACCGGCGCATGCGCGATCAGGTGCGCGAGGATACGGTGGCGATCCTGCGGGAGACCGGCGCAACGGCACTCATCGTCACGCATGACCCGGAAGAGGCGATGCGCATCGCCGACCGGATCGCACTGATGCGGCATGGCCGGCTGGTGCAGATCGGCAGCAGCCAGGACATCTACCGGCATCCGGTCGATCTCGAGGCTGCGCGCTTCTTTTGCGATCTCAACGAGATCGAGGGCCTTGTCCGGCAGGGCGCCGTCGATACACCGGTCGGGCGCTTCCCCGCCGTGGGGAAGGCGGAAGGCAGTCGCGCAACCGTCGCCATCCGGCCGCAGAACCTGCGCCTCAAGCCGGCAGGGTTCTGCCTGGCCGGCCGGGTGATCGATCATCGCTTCATCGGCGAGGTCGAACTGGTCGATCTGGCGGTCCAGGGCCTCGAAAAACCGCTCCGGGCCCGCTCGGCGGAAACGCCCGGACTTCGGCCAGGACTCGATGTCGGTGTCGAAATCAGCGCGGACGATGTGCTGGTCTTCTGAGGTCCTTGTTTTTGCCGGCAAGACCCCCTAGTTTCCGGTCGAACTTTGAACCGCGCCGCAAGCGCGGTCCTGCAGGAAGCGTGTGGAGGCGTCGATGGGCAGCATGAGCATCTGGCATTGGCTGGTGGTAGCAGTGATCGTTCTGCTGCTGTTCGGCCGTGGCAAGATCCCCGAACTGATGGGCGATGTCGCCAAGGGCATCAAGTCCTTCAAGGCCGGCATGAAGGACGAGGAAGCCGCCAAGGCTGACGAGCCTGCCAAGGAGATCGAGGCCAAGGCCGGCGAGGTCGTGAAGCCGGCCGAAGCCGCGAAGACCGAGCCGAAGGCGGGTTGACGGCCGGAATTCGGCAGGGCCCGCCTGTTTTGACAGGGCGGGCAGGAAAGCGCGTGGTATCCGATGTTTGATATCGGCTGGAGCGAGTTGATCGTCATCGGCGTCGTCGCCCTCGTGGTGATCGGCCCGAAGGAGCTGCCCGGCGTCATCCGGTCGGTCGGCCGGGCCGTGTCCAAACTGCGGACCATGGCCGGCGAGTTCCGGACGCAGTTCGACGATGCCATGCGCGAGGCCGAACTGCACGAGGTCAAGAAGACCTTCACCGATATGGGCGAGGCGGCGACATCTGCCGCCAGCGCCGTCGCGAACCCGGTCGGTGCCGTGCTGAACGAAGTCAAGGCCAGTGCGGAGGGTGCATCCGGGGTGACCGAAGCCAACCAGGCACTGCAATCCATCGAGGCCGATGCCCGTGCCCTCGAGGCCGAGATTGCCAAACCCGAGATCGCCAATCCCGAACCGCCGGCCATTGCCGCGCCGGCCACGCCTGCGCCCGAGGCTGCAAAATCATGAATGCGCAGGTTCCCGCTCCGCTTACGCCCGATCCCAAGCCTGTCGAGACGCCTTCGGGCGCCCGGGATGGCCATGACGAGATCGAGGCTTCGCGCGCACCGCTGATCGAGCATCTCGTCGAGTTGCGCTCACGGATCATCAAGGCGGTGGTCGCCTTCATCGTCATGACGTTCGTGTGCTTCGGCTTCGCCAAGCACATCTACGCGATCCTCGTCTATCCCTATATCTGGGCGGCGGGCGGGCCGCAGAACGCGCCGCTGATCTACACACATCCGCTGGAATACTTCTTCGTCCAGCTGAAACTGGCGGTGTTCGGCGGGGCCTTCCTCGCATTCCCGGTCATCGCGACGCAGATCTACAAGTTCGTTGCGCCCGGCCTCTACAAGGACGAGAAGGCTGCCTTCCGGCCCTACCTGATCGCCACGCCGGTCTTCTTCGTGCTCGGTGCTGCCGTGGTCATGCTGATCGCGATGCCGATGCTGATGAAATTCTCGCTCGCCATGCAGCAGACCGCCAGCGAGGGGCAGGCCCCGATCACCTTCCTCGGCAAGGTCGATGATTATCTCAGCCTGATCATGACGCTGGTCTTCGCCTTCGGCATCACCTTCCAGTTGCCGGTGATCCTGACCCTGCTGGCCCGGATCGGGATCATCGACGCGCAGTTCCTGCGCGACAAGCGCCGTTATGCGATCGTGCTGGTCTTTGTGGTCGCCGCGATCTTCACGCCGCCGGATATCCTGAGCCAGTTCACCCTCGCGATCCCGACCTTGCTGCTCTACGAATTGTCGATCCTCTCGGTCTCCATGGTCGAGAAGAAGCGCGCGGCAGCCGAGGAAACCGCAAACTGAACGCGGCAGGGCTTGACCTGCCGGTCCGGACTTTCCAAACAGCGATGATCCATGCGATGGCCGGGCCGGCGAGGCTTCCTGCCTTTCGCCGATTCGCTGCCCCGAAGTCCGAGCCCTCCGATGCATGACATCCGCGCCATCCGAGCCAACCCCGAACCGCTGAAACAGGCGCTGCTGCGCCGTCAGCAGCCGCCGGCCGAGGTGGAGGCGCTGCTGGCCTCGCTGCTCGCGCTCGACGAGCAGTTTCGCGCTGCGCTGACGGAGAAGGAAACGCTGCTCGCGCGCCGCAACGCCGCCTCGAAGGAAATCGGGCAGGCCATGGCCCAGAAGGACATGGCCCGCGCCGAGGCGCTCAAGGCGGAAGTCGCCGCCGGCAAGGAGAGGCTGGCCCTGCTCGAAGGCGAAGCCGGCAGCCTCGAAATTCAGTTGCGCGACATCCTCTCGTCACTGCCGAACATCCCGCTCGACGAGGTGCCACAAGGTGCCGACGAGCATGGCAATGTCGAATATCGCCGCCATCTCGCCGTGCCGAACCTTTCTTTCGCCCCGAAGGAGCATTTCGACCTCGGCGAAGCCCTGGGAATGATGGATTTCGAGACGGCCGCGAAACTCTCCGGCAGCCGTTTCGTCGTGCTGCAAAAGGGCCTTGCCCGGCTGGAGCGCGCGCTCGGCCAGTTCATGCTCGACCTCCACACCGGCGAGCATGGCTATACCGAGGTCCAGCCGCCGATCCTCGTCCGCGACGAGGCCATGTACGGCACGGCGCAATTGCCGAAGTTCCGCGAGGACCAGTTCATGGTCATGAGCGAGGGCACCCGCACCGAGCTGCTGTCCGGCGCGCTGGAACATGTCTCTCCGGGAGACGCGCAGGTCTTCCGGGAAGGGCTGATGCCGCTCGCCAAGCTGGTCGAGCGCACGCTGAACCGGGCGCCTTCACGTGAGGATCGCTGGCTCGTTCCCACCGCCGAAGTGCCGCTGACCAATCTCGTCCGCGAGAAAATCCTCTCCGAAGAGGAGCTTCCGCTGCGCTTCACCGCGTTGACGCCGTGCTTCCGCGCCGAGGCGGGCTCGGCCGGGCGCGATACGCGCGGCATGCTTCGCCAGCACCAGTTCAACAAGGTCGAGCTGGTCTCGATCACCACGCCGGAAACCTCCAGGCAGGAGCACGAGCGCATGCTTGCCTGCGCCGAGACCGTGCTGAAGAAGCTCGGCCTGCATTTCCGTACGATGACGCTCTGCACCGGCGATATGGGTTTCGCCAGCCAGAAGACCTACGATATCGAAGTCTGGCTGCCCGGCCAGAACACCTATCGCGAGATTTCCTCCTGCTCGGTCTGCGGTGATTTCCAGGCCCGGCGGATGGATGCGCGGTTCCGTGGCGCCGGCGACAAGGCGACCCGCTTCGTCCACACGCTCAACGGCTCCGGCGTGGCGGTCGGGCGCTGCCTCATCGCCGTCATGGAAAACTACCAGAATGCCGATGGCTCGATCACGGTTCCGGACGTGCTGAAGCCCTATATGGGCGGGCTCGCCCGGATCGAACGCGCGGCCTGAGCCGGGCAGGGGAGAGACATGCGGATCCTGATCACCAACGACGACGGCATCCACGCCCCCGGGCTGGAGGTTCTCGAGACCATCGCGCGCGGCCTGTCCGACGATGTCGTGGTCGTGGCCCCGGAAACCGATCAATCCGGCGTCTCGCATTCGCTGTCGCTGAATGACCCGCTGCGCCTGCGCGAGATCTCGCCGAGCCGTTTCGCGGTGAAGGGCACGCCGACCGATTGCGTCATCATGGGCATCAAGCACATCCTGCGCGAGACCCGGCCCGATCTCGTCCTGTCCGGCGTCAATCGCGGCCAGAACGTCGCAGAGGACGTCACCTATTCCGGCACTATCGCTGCGGCGATGGAGGGGACCCTGCTGGGCGTTCCGTCGATCGCGCTGAGCCAGGCCTATTCGCGCGGCGATCACGAGAGCATCCGCTGGGATTGCGCGGAAACGCATGGCGCCCGGGTCGTTCGCCGGCTGATCGAGGCCGGCATCCCGCCGGGCATCGTGATGAATGTCAATTTCCCGGCCGTCGCCCCGGAAGACGTGGCCGGCCTCGCGGTCTGCGTGCAGGGCCAGCGCAACCAGGCCATGCTCGATGTCGAGCGGCGGGTCGACGGGCGCGGCAACCCCTATTACTGGCTGGCTTTTGCGCGCGGGCGCGTCGTTCCCGCAGAGGGAACAGACCTTCACGCGCTGGCCGATAGCCGGATTGCCGTCACGCCGCTCCGGCTGGATCTGACGGACCTGCCGAACCTGACGCGGCTTGCCGAGGCCCTCGACGGATGAGCCGCGACGCGGCCTCGGACCGGCGGGAGGAGGAGGGGGTGGAGCCCGGCGGCCCGCTTTCCGCCGATACGGCTTTGGCGCGGTTCATCCTCGACCTCCGCTCGCGCGGCCAGACAGACTCAGCAATGTTGACCGCCTTCGAGCGGTTGCCCCGACATCTCTTTATTCCCGGCTTTCCACCGGAGCGGCTCTACAGCCCGGTCTCCCTGCCGATCCCCTGTGGCGAGGAAGCCACCGATCCGTTCTCGATCGCCCGCCATCTCGCCCTGCTTGATATCCGACCCGGGCATCGCGTGCTGGAAATCGGCCTCGGCTCCGGCTTCCAGGCGGCGATCATGGCCCGGCTGGGGGCCTCCGTCACCAGCTACGAGCGCTATCGCAGCCTGATCCGGCAGGCCGAGCAGGCCTGCAGGCAGGCGGGAATCACCAGCGTCACGCCCATGCTGGGCGATGGCCTCGCCCGGCTCGACCGGCCGGACAGCTTCGACCGCATCATCCTGAACGGGGCGCTGGAACTTCCGCCGCAAACCTTCCTCGACAGGCTCAATCCGCATGGAATCCTCGTCGGCCATCGGCGGCGCGGCCTCGAAACGCGCCTCGCCGTATGGCGCAAGGACCTGACGGGACAGGCCGCCGAGCAGGATGTCGGGCCTTCGCGCCTCGGCCCTTTGCGGGGCGGTTTGACCCTCGTCCTCTGACCGGTCGGCAGGCACGATTCACATTCGGGTAACCTTGCTGCTCAACCGGACCTTAAGCTGAATCCGTCTTTACTCCGGATCATCGCCTTTGATGGTTACCGGGTGAGACGAGTAATGCGTGAGTTTCAATGGATTAGCGGGAAGCGCAAGCTTCTGGCGACCGTGATGGCAGCGGGCCTGCTCGGGGCCTGCTCCTCGGACGTCACCCGGTTTGACAACGACCCTTTCAAGAATCCGTTCCGTTCCCGGGCCGCCTTCGATCCTGTCCAGACCAATTCGATCAACCGGCAGACGCCGGGGCCGCGCAGCCTCGAGCCGGTTCGCCCGACTGCCGCGACGACGCAGCCCTTGCCGCCGCCCAATCAGCCGATCATGGCCACGAATCCGTCGCGCACGACCGCGCCCCTGACGACGGGGTCTGTCAGCGCGCCGAATTACGCCCCGCTGTCCCCCGTCGCAGAGCGTCCGGCAACCGCGCTCGGCCCCGCTTCACCGACAACCGGCTGGTCTGCCGTCGGGGGTACGCCTGTCGTGTTGCGCGAGGGCGAGAGCCTCAACACGCTGTCCGCACGCTACAATGTGCCGGTCAACGCCATCATGGCGGTCAACGGCATTTCGAATGTCAACCAGGCCCGCCCGGGCCAGCAGATCATGATTCCCGCCTACAGCCCGGTTTCCGCCGCGCGGGCGCCCGCCGCCAACGCGGTTATCCAGCGCCCGGCTGCGGCGCAGCCCATGCCGGTGGCCAGCGCGCGCTCTGCGCCGGCCATCCCGGCGCGGGTGGCCGAAGCGCCGAAGGCGGCCGATCCGGCGCGTGTCGCTCCGGCGGCGCGTCAGGTCCAGCCCGCCGGCCAGAGCGAGGCTGAAAAGCGCGCCGGGGCCAAGCTGGAGGCCATGCGCCGCCAGAACGAGGAAGCCCGCCTGAAACAGCAGGCCGAAGCCGCCAATACGAAAAAGCTCGCCGAAGCCAGGGCAGCCGAGCGCAAGGCCAAGGCGGAAGCCGAGAAGGCCAAGGCACAAGCCCTCGTCGCCAGTCGCAAGGGCAAGGCTGACGAGGAGCCGGCAACCACGGCTTCGATCCCCGAAGCGAAGCCGGTTCCGGCCCGCACGCAGCCCATGCCGGAGAAGGAATCGGCCGCAACGACCGAGGCCAGCGAAACACCGAACTTCCGGTGGCCCGCCCGTGGCCGCGTGATCTCCGGCTTCGGTGCCCGGGGCACAGGTGGCGCGAATGACGGCATCAACATCGCGCTGCCCGAAGGTACCCCCGTGCGCGCGGCCGAAGGTGGCACGGTGGTCCATGCCGATGACGCGCTGAAAGGCTATGGCAAGCTGGTGCTGATCCGGCATCCGAGCGGCTATGTCTCGGTCTATGCCCATAACAGCGATCTGAAGGTGAAGCGGGGCGAAAGCGTCCGGCGCGGCCAGGTCATTGCCAGTTCCGGCCAGTCCGGCAACGTCACCGCGCCGCAGCTCCATTTCGAGATCCGCAAGGGTGCGACGCCGGTCGATCCGAACAAGTATCTGACGGAATGACCATTCGATTATCCGGTGGGGATCTCGCGAGACCTTGACCTCCACCGGGACAACCCCGCTGCCTCCAAGGAAAGGGGCAGCGGGGTTTCTTCTTTCAGGGGTCAGCCCTCGATGCGCTTGCCCTGCCGGCCGGCAAGGTCGGAAATATACTGCCAGGCCACGCGGCCGGCCCGGCTGCCCCGGGTGGTTGACCATTCCAGCGCTTCGTGATGCAGCTGCTCCTTCGGCAAGGCGAGGCCGAAATGCTCGGCATAGGCGTCGATCATCGCCAGATACTCGTCCTGGCTGCATTTATGGACGCCAAGCCAGAGGCCGAACCGGTCGGAGAGCGAGACTTTCTCCTCGACCGCCTCGTTCGGATTGATCGCGGTGGAGCGCTCGTTCTCCATCATGTCGCGCGGCAGCAGGTGCCGGCGGTTCGATGTCGCGTAGAACAGCACATTGTCCGGGCGCCCCTCGATCCCGCCATCGAGAATCGCCTTGAGCGACTTGTAGGCATTCTCGCCGGCATCGAAGGAGAGGTCGTCACAGAACAGGATGAAGCGGAACGGCGCGATCCGCAGCCGGTTCATCAGGGCGGGGAGCGACTCGATATCCTCGCGGTGCAGCTCGATCAGCTTGAGCGGATGGCCAAGCCGCACCATCTCGGCATGCGCGGCCTTGACCAGCGAGGACTTGCCCATGCCCCGCGCGCCCCAGATCAGCACGTTGTTCGCGCTGTGGCCTTCGGCGAAGCGGCGCGTATTCTCGACCAGGATGTCGCGGATATGGTCGATCCCCACCAGCAGCGCGAGCGGAATGCGCTGGATCTTCGGTACAGGCTGCAGCCGGTCCTCCTTGGCGTGCCAGAGGTACCCTTCCGCGACAGCAAAATCCGGCGCGGGCGGCGGGGGCGGCGCCATGCGTTCCAGCGCTTCGGCGATGCGGGTCAGGAGGGGCATGAGGGCAGGATTGTCGAGCGACATTCGGGCAGGACCTTCGGCTGAGTTGCCTCCGGCTTAGCGGATCGCACACGCCCGCGCCATATTCCTGCGTCGTTTCCGCACCAGCTTCCGCCCGGATGCGGGAAAAGCGCAACGAGCATTTGCGTTTCATGGCCCCATCACTATATTCCGGCGCGAAATCACGCGGGCGCCGGCGGTTCGGGCCTGACAGTCTTGGAGTGGGCCTTGTTCATTACCCCTGCTTATGCTCAGGCGGCTGCCGCCCCCGGCGCGAACGACATGTTCATGCAGCTGCTTCCCTTCGTCTTCGTGCTGATCATCATGTATTTCCTGCTGATCCGCCCGCAGCAGAAGCGCGCGAAGGCCCATCAGGAAATGGTCAAGAACCTCCGTCGGGGGGACACGGTCGTGATGACCTCCGGCATGATCGGCAAGATCACGAAGGTGATCGATGATGCCGAGATCGAGGTCGAGATCGCTGATAATGTCCGTGTCCGCCTCGTGCGCGGCATGGTTGCGGAAGTGCGGAACAAGAGCGAGCCGGTTCAGTCCTGACCGGACGAGCCTTCCGCCCCTGATGAAGCTGGAACCGCCGGGCACCCGGCGGGAGGGTCAATGTTCAGACAATCCACCCTGAAAACCGTCCTGATCGCTTTCACGCTGTTCTTCGCGGCCTATGTGTCGCTGCCGACGATGCTCGGCCCGGACCGCATGAAAGCCATCACCGGGATGTTGCCGTCCTTCCTGGTTCCGAAGGGCGCCATCAAGCTCGGGCTGGATCTGCGGGGCGGCGTCCATGTGATGCTGGAAACCGACAAGGCCGGCCTGGCCAGGGATCTGGTGCGCCAGCTTCAGGAAGATGTCCGCCGTGTGCTCCGCACGGAGCGCGTTGCCCCGACAGGCGGCATTGTCGCCCAGAACCGCGGGGTCAGCTTCCGCGTGGCCGATGCCGCCGCCCGCACGCGCATCATGCCGAAGATCCAGGAACTCTCCGTTCCTGTCAGCAATGCCGTCCTCGGCAATACCGGCCAGCGCAGCCTCGAGGTTGTCGATCTCGGCGATGGGCTGATCCAGCTTGTCATCACCGATGCCGAACTCAACGAGCGCATCCGCCGCGCCGTCGACCAATCGATCGAGATCTTCCGCCGCCGTATCGATCCGGAGGGCGTGAAGGAACCGTCGATCCAGCGCCAGGGCCTCGACCGGATCGTCGTCCAGGTGCCGGGCGCGCAGAATTCCAAGGAAATCACCGACGTTCTCCAGCCGGGCAAGCTCGAATTCCGTATGGTTGCCGAGCCCGGTGCCAACCCGGCGGAAATCGAGACGCTGCCTTACACGGATGAGGGCGGCGGGACGATCCAGGTCGAACGGCGCGTGCTGGTCCGCGGCGAGGATCTTACCTCCGCCGAACCGACTTTCGACCAGCGGACCGGCGAACCCGTGGTCAGCTTCCGCTTCAACGTGAAGGGCGCGCAGGCCTTTGCCAAGGTCACGACCGAGAATGTCGGCAAGCCCTTCGCCATCATCCTTGACAACAAGGTGATCTCGGCGCCCCGGATCATCTCGCCGATCACGCAGGGGCAGGGCCAGATTTCGGGCCGCTTCACGGTGGAACGCGCGAATGCGCTGTCGATCCTGCTGCGCTCCGGCGCGCTGCCGGCCAGCTTCACGCTGGTGGAAGAGCGCACCGTCGGCGCCGGCCTCGGCGCGGATTCGATCGATGCCGCCATCCTTGCATCCATCGTGTCGCTGGTGGCGATCTCGATCTTCACCCTCGCCACCTACGGCGTCTTCGGTGTGATCGCCCTTGTCGCTCTGGCGGTCAACTTCCTGCTGCTTGTCGCCCTGATGGCGTTGATCGGCTCGACACTCACCCTGCCGGGCATTGCCGGCATCGTGCTCACATTGGCCATCGCGGTCGATTCCAATGTGCTGATCTACGAGCGCATCCGCGAGGAGCAGGCGGCGGGCCGCTCGGCCATCTCCTCTCTGGATTCCGGCTTTACCCGGGCGCTGGCCACCATTCTCGATGCCAACATCACCGGCTTCCTGGCCCATGCGATTCTGTATTTCGTCGGCACCGGCGCGGTGAAGGGCTTTGCTGTGACGACCTGCCTTGGCCTCGGCACGACGATCTTCACCGCCTTCACGCTCACACGGATGATGGTGGCGGCCTGGTATCGCTGGTTCAAGCCGAAATCCGTTCCGATCTGATGATGTCGAAGCGCCCGTTCTCCCGTCCTGACCGGAAATCCCGATGAAGCTCCTTCGCCTCGTTCCCGACAATACCCGCTTCGGCTTCATGCGGTTCCGCAGCGTGACGTTCCCGCTTTCGGCGCTCCTGTCGATTGTCTCGGTCGTCACCTTCTTGTGGCTCGGCATGAATGTCGGGATCGATTTCAAGGGCGGCACGGTTGTCGAACTGCAAGCCCGCGCTGACAGGGCCAACATCGCCCAGATCCGCGAAGAGGCTTCGAAGCTCGGGCTTGGCGAGGTCGAGATCCAGGAATTCGGATCCCCGCGTGACGTGATCCTGCGCGTCGGCCTGCAGGAAGGCGGCGATGCCGCGCAGGCCCAGGTTGTGATCAAGCTGCGCACGGCTTTCGAGGCCACGCATGAGTTCCGCCGCGTCGAGGTCGTCGGCCCGCGCGTGTCGCAGGAACTCGTGCAGAACGGCACGATCGGCGTGCTGCTCGCGATCATGGTCATCCTGATCTACCTCTGGTTCCGTTACGAATGGCAGTTCGCCGTCGGCGCCGTCATCGCCACCATGCATGACCTTGTGCTGACCATCGGCTTCTATGCCGTCACCCAGATCCAGTTTGACCAGACCTCGATCGCGGCGATCCTGACCATCATCGGCTACTCGCTCAACGATACCGTCGTCGTCTACGACCGGGTGCGGGAATTGCTGCGCAAATACAAGAAGATCGGGCTGCACGAACTGCTCGACCTCTCGATGAATTCCACGCTTTCGCGCACCATCATCACGTCGATCACCGCGATCCTCGCCCTGATCGCGCTGGCCGTGTTTGGCGGCGATACCATTCGGGGCTTTTGCCTCGCGATGCTGTTCGGGATCGTGGTCGGCACCTATTCGTCCATCTTTGTGGCCGCACCGATTCTGATCTATCTTGGTGTCCGCGTCGGCGAGGGTGTGGGCGTGGCCGCGGGCAATGCCGACAAGGCAGTCAATTCCGGAGCAACCAAATGAGCGGCTACGTCCCCGGCGGACACCAGATCGAGTCCTACGGCAATGGCGGTTTCCGCTTTGCCGGCATGTCCCATCAGGGCTCCATCATCGCGCTGCCGACCGGCATCCAGTCGTGGGCCGTCACCTCTCCGAACCGGATCGACGTGTCCTCGCTGACGCCGGTGATCGTCGAGATGAACCAGCTCGACATGCTTCTGATCGGCACCGGCGAGAAGGCCCTGCCGCAGGATTCCCCCTTTGCCCAGGCGCTTCGCCAGCTCGGATTCAATGTCGAGGTGATGGATACGGCCGCCGCCGCGCGCACCTATAATGTCCTGTTCGAAGAGGGGCGCCGCGTCGGCGCCGCGCTCATCGCCGTTTGAACCACCTATCCACAGCCAAGGATGAGGGAATGGGGGCGGACCGCTTTCCTTGGCCCGGTCCTGCTCCATATCCGGGACTGGGAGGAAAGGCTGGATGAATTCGCCACTCGCCATGCCCGGCCTTGCGGATCGACAGGGCCAGGATCTGGACGCGGCTTTCGCGATCTGCATGGCGCAGGTGCGGGCTCTGGATCCGGACCGGTATCTGGCCTGCCTGTTCGCACCGCGCGAGGCCCAGCCCGGCCTTTTCGCCCTCTATGCCTTCAGCAGCGAGATCGCCCGGATCCGGGACATCGTGTCGGAACCGATGCCGGGCGAACTGCGCCATCAATGGTGGCGCGAGGCCCTGTCCTGCAAGGGGGCGGAAGCGGGACGGCAGAACCCGGTTGCCCTTGCTGTCCTCGAAACGCTCCGGCGCTATGCCCTGCCGCCCGACCCTTTGCTGGCGCTGATCGAGGCGCGCAGCTTCGACCTTTACGATGATCCGATGCCGACCTGGCAGGACCTCGAGGGCTATTGCGGCGAAACCTCGTCTGCTTTGGTCCGGCTCGCTTCACTGATTCTCGCGGGGGGCGAGGAGCCCGGCAGCGCCGATCTCTGCGGCTATGCCGGAGTCTCCTATGCCATGACGGGCCTGCTCCGGGCCTTCCCGATCCATGCCCGCCGGCGGCAATGCTTCCTGCCGCACGAAATGCTCATCTCCTGCGGTGTCTCGCTGGATGACATCGCGGAGGGCAGGGACAGCGACAGCCTGCGGGCCGCGCTGCACGAAGTGCGGCAGCGCGCGAGGGGCCATTTCGAAACCCTGCGCAGCCGGATCGGCGAGATCGATGCGCGGATCAGGCCGGCCTTCCTCGCCTGCTGCCTTGTGCCGGCCTATCTCGGCAAGATGGAGCGGGCGGATTACCGCCCCTTCGAGACGCTGGTCGATCTCAACCCGCTCAGGAAGTGGTGGATTATCGGCCGCTCGGCCTGGAAGGCCAAGCGCTACCGCTGACCGGCTTCACTCCGCCGCTTCGGACAGGGCCGGCGCGAGCGCATGGTCCGCCATCCAGGTGGCCAGTGCAGCCTTGGCCCGCGCGGTGATCATGCGCTTCTTGGCGACCGCCTTGTCCTTGCCGCGCAACCTTTTGCCGTTCTCGTCACGCGGCGCCGCCTCGATCGGCGGGAAGAGGCCGAAATTGATATTCATCGGCTGGTATGATTTCGGCCCTGTATCGATGGTCTCGATATGCCCGCCGGTAATGTGGTTGAGCAGCGCGCCGAGCGCCGTTTCGGGCGGCGGAACAGCCAGAGTACGGCCGAGCCGCTCCGCGCTGGCCAGCAAGCCGGCCAAGAGCCCGATTGCCGCGCTCTCGACATAGCCCTCGCACCCGGTGACCTGCCCCGCAAAGCGCAGGCGCGGCTGCGCCTTGAGGCGCAGCGCGGAATCGAGATGACGCGGCGAATTGAGGTAGGTGTTGCGATGGATGCCACCGAGGCGGGCGAATTCGGCCTGTTCGAGCCCGGGAATCATCCGGAAGATCGTCGATTGCGGCCCATATTTCAGTTTCGTCTGGAAGCCGACCATATTGTAGAGCGTGCCGAGCTTGTTGTCCTGCCGGAGCTGGACGACGGCATAGGGCTTCACGGTCGGATCATGCGGATTCGTCAGCCCGACCGGCTTCATCGGCCCGTGCCGGAGCGTCTCGACACCGCGTTCGGCCATCACTTCGATGGGCAGGCAGCCATCAAAATACGGCGTATCCTTCTCCCATTCGCGGAATTCAGCCTTCTCCCCTTCGATCAGGGCCGCGACAAAGGCGTCGTACTGCGCCTTGTCGAGGGGGCAATTGATGTAATCCGCCCCGGTGCCGCCGGGACCCGCCTTGTCATAGCGGGACTGGAACCAGGCGACATCCATGTTGATCGACTCGCGATGGACAATCGGCGCGATCGCATCGAAAAAGGCCAGCGAATCCTCGCCTGTCAGGGAACGGATCGCTTCCGCCAGCGCCGGCGAGGTCAGCGGCCCCGTCGCGAGAATCACGCTGTCCCATTCCTCCGGCGGCAGTCCTGCAACCTCGTTCCGGTCGATCGTGACAAGCGGATGGGCCTCGAGCCGGGCCGTGACATCGGCCGAAAAGGCATCGCGATCCACCGCCAGCGCTGAGCCGGCCGGAACCTGATGCCGGTCAGCCGCATGCATGATCAGCGAGCCCAGGCGGCGCATCTCGTGATGGATCAGCCCGACGGCATTGAGATCCGAATCATCGGACCGGAAGGAATTGGAACAGACCAGTTCGGCCAGCCCCTGCGATTTGTGCGCCTCGGTCATGCGGTTTGGCCGCATTTCATGAAGCACGACAGGCACGCCGGCCTGCGCGATCTGCCAGGCCGCCTCGCTGCCGGCAAGGCCGCCGCCGACAACATGGATCGGAGAAAGGTTTCGGGTCATGCCCGGTAGATAATCGTTTGGGCGGCTGGAGGCGAGAGGGCGCATAAAAAAAGGCCCGCCGAAGCGGGCCATTCGCACGTAAGGGCCGGGAGTTAGCCGATACGCGTAGAGGGAACACGCGAGGTCAGGCGCCAGGTGGGAGAGGTCTGCCGCCTGACCCGCGTGAAGAGGGAAAACAGGCAGGCACGGACGGGGAGAACATCCGGGCCTGCCTGTTGTCTCAGGCGCCGACAGCCTGGCGGGCCGCCTGTTCGATGCTGCCGCGGTTCAGGCCGATATCGGCGAGCTCGCGATCGGAAAGCTGCGAGAGGATCTCGACATTCCGGCGGAAACGCAGCCAAGACTGGATGCGGGCGATAATGTGGGTCAGGATCATGGGTCTTCTCCAGATTTGAATTTCGTGACCCGCCGACTGCCGCTGCATCACCGTGGGGGACGCTGCCGTCGTCTTGGGCATGGGTGCTTATGTGCAGTGCAAAAAAGGCAAAGTCTAGGCAGAGCTGGCGCCTCAGCGGCCATCAGATATGCGCATATTGCATGGCTGTTTGATAAAACTTTAACAATTGCGCGTGGTCCGATCTCGCACCGGACGGCCGACGCGGAGCATGACAGGGCGATTTCCCCAGCGATTTCCGCTTCTTGAAGCCTTGATACCTCCCCGCGGGATCAAGCAGGGGGCATGGAGCCAGCCGAAAGCCGGGTTCGGAAGCCCCGAACGCCCGCTCAGTCTTTCGCCTTCCTTCCCTGCAGCGAGGAGAAGCGGAATCGGATGACAATCCGGGGAGGATTATGCCGCGCCGCCCTTGAGCGGCCGGCGCTTCAGCACATCGGCCAGGAAACGCCCGGTATGGCTGTCGGGATGGCGGGCAATCTCTTCCGGCGTGCCCTGGGCCACCACCCGGCCGCCGCCATCGCCGCCTTCCGGCCCCATATCGATCACCCAGTCCGCAGTCTTGATGACCTCGAGATTGTGCTCGATGACGACGACGCTGTTGCCCTGTTCGACCAACTCGTGAAGCACTTCGAGCAGCTTGGCCACGTCATGGAAATGCAGGCCAGTCGTCGGCTCGTCGAGGATATAGAGCGTGCGCCCGGTCGAGCGGCGGGAGAGTTCCTTCGAGAGCTTCACCCGCTGCGCCTCGCCGCCCGACAGGGTCGTGGCCTGCTGGCCGACCTTGACATAGCCAAGGCCCACACGCGCCAGCGTCTCCATCTTCTCGCGGATCGACGGCACGGATTTGAACAAGTCGGCCGCTTCCTCGACCGTCATGTCGAGGACATCGGCGATAGACTTGTCGCGGAATTTCACCTCCAGCGTCTCGCGGTCGTAACGCTTTCCCTTGCAGACATCGCAGGTGACATAGACATCCGGCAGGAAGTGCATCTCGATCTTGACGACACCGTCACCCTGGCAGGCCTCGCAACGGCCGCCCTTGACGTTGAAGGAGAAGCGCCCGGCGGAATAGCCGCGCGCCTTCGCTTCCGGCAGGTTGGTGAACCATTCGCGGATCGGCGTGAAGGCGCCGGTATAGGTGGCCGGGTTGGAGCGCGGCGTCCGGCCGATCGGCGATTGATCGATATCGATCACCTTGTCGAGCAGTTCGAGCCCCTCGATCCGGTCAAACGGGGCCGGGTGGTCCATTGCCCCGTTGAGACGGCGGGCTACGGCCTTGTACAGCGTCTCGATGACAAGCGTGGACTTGCCGCCGCCTGAAACCCCGGTCACGCAGGTGAAGAGCCCGAGCGGGATATCGACATCGACCTGCTTGAGATTGTTGCCCCGCGCCCCGATCAGCCGGAGCATCCGCCCCTTCTGCGGCGTACGCCGTTTCGCCGGAACCGGCACCTGCTTGCGGCCGGTGAGGTAATCGCCCGTCAGCGATTTCGGATGGGCCATCACCTCCTCGGGTCGGCCCTGCGCGATGATCCGGCCGCCATGGATGCCGGCACCGGGCCCGATATCGACCACATAATCCGCCTCGCGGATGGCATCCTCGTCATGCTCGACGACGATGACCGAATTGCCGAGATCCCGCAGGCGCTTGAGCGTGCCGAGCAGACGCTCGTTGTCGCGCTGGTGTAGGCCGATGGAGGGCTCGTCCAGAACATAGAGCACGCCTGTCAGGCCGGAGCCGATCTGCGAGGCGAGGCGGATGCGCTGGCTTTCCCCGCCCGAAAGCGAGCCGGAGCCGCGCGACAGGGTGAGATAATCGAGCCCGACATCATTGAGGAAACGCAGCCGGTCGCGGATTTCTTTCAGCACGCGGCCGGCAATCTCGTTCTGTTTCGGCGTCAGGCTGCCGGGCAGGGACTCATACCATTCGCCCGCATCCCGGACCGAGAGCCGCGCAATCTCGCCGATATGCTTCCCGGCAATCTTCACCGCCAGCGCCTCGGCCTTCAGCCGGTGGCCATGGCAGTCCGAGCACGGCGTCTCGGACATGTAGCGCTGGATTTCCTCGCGCGACCAGTCGCTTTCGGTCTCCTTGTAGCGCCGCTCGAGATTGGTGATGATCCCCTCGAAGGGCTTCCTCACCTCGTAGGCGCGCGTGCCGTCGCTGTAGGCGAAGCGGATCGGCTCCTGCCCGGAGCCGTAGAGCATCACAAGCTTCACACTGTCCGGCAGGTCCTTCCAGGGCTTCGTCATCGAGAAGCCGTAATGCGCCGCGAGCGCCTCCAGCGTCTGGCCGTAATAGGGCGAGGAGGATTTGGCCCAGGGCGCGATGGCACCCTTCTTCAGGCTCAGGCTTTCCTCCGGCACGATGAGCCCGGCATCGACGCGCATCTCGTGGCCGATCCCGCCGCAGGACGGGCAGGCCCCGAACGGATTGTTGAACGAGAACAGCCGGGGCTCGATCTCCGAAATGGTGAAGCCGGAAACCGGGCAGGCGAATTTCGACGAGAAGGTCATGCGGCGCGGCTGGCCGCTATCGTCCTTCTCGTCTGCCCATTCGAGGATCGCGATCCCGTCGGCCATTTCCAGCGCGGCCTCGAACCCTTCCGCCAGCCGCGAGCCGATATCCGGCCGGACGACGATCCGGTCGATGACGATGTCGATATCGTGCTTGAGCTTCTTGTCGAGGGCAGGCGCCTCGGCCAGTTCATGGAACTCGCCGTCGATCTTGGCGCGCTGGTAGCCGCGCTTGAGGAAATCCGCCAGCTCCTTGCGGTATTCGCCCTTGCGGCCCCGGATGACCGGCGCGAGCAGGTAGGCGCGCGTCTTCTCCGGCAGGGCCAGCACGCGATCCACCATCTGGCTGACAGTCTGGCTCTCGATCGGCAGGCCCGTCGCCGGGGAATAGGGCACGCCGACGCGCGCCCAGAGCAGGCGCATGTAGTCATAGATCTCGGTCACCGTGCCGACGGTCGAGCGCGGATTGCGCGACGTCGTCTTCTGCTCGATCGAGATAGCCGGCGAGAGCCCGTCGATCTGGTCGACATCGGGCTTCTGCATCATCTCGAGGAATTGCCGCGCATAGGCCGAAAGGCTCTCGACATAGCGGCGCTGCCCCTCGGCATAGATCGTGTCGAAGGCGAGCGACGATTTGCCGGAGCCCGACAGCCCGGTGAAAACCACCAGCTTGTCGCGCGGAATGACGAGATCGACATTCTTGAGATTGTGCTCGCGCGCGCCGCGGACCGCAATCACGCGTTCCCCCGGAAAGCTGAGGGCAGCGTCGTCGAACAGGGCTTCGACCTGCGCCGCTTCCTTGCGGCGGGTGGATTTCGCTTGCGTCATGACAAACCGGCTCGGGAGAGGGCGTTCCTGCTCAAGTAAGGCGCGGGGCAGGGGGCTTCAACCGGGAATCGTCATTCCCGACCACGCCTTCCTGTAAAAGAACCCTTGCACAAGCCGATGCATCCGTCTAGAACAAAAAGAGAACAACTTCACGGATTGCTGACATATCGTGTCAGCAATCCCCGCAGCATCGTCAGGAGGCGCCGATCGGGGCCCAGAAACAGGCCGGTTTCCCGGGAATCGAGATCATCTTTCCCTTGCCGTCCTCGTGACGGCAGATGTGGAACCGGCCGTCGGGAGAGGGGCGGGCTTCCCGGTGGCCGATGAAGGTGCCATCGACGAGCATCCAGCCCCCGGTGGTAGACTTCACCTGTTCCACCGCCACGGGGTAGCAATCACGGTCCGAGCAGCATTCATAAGGGTACCAGCTATGGGCAAGGGCAGCGGTCGGAACAAGCAAAACGAGAAGAGCAGAACCAAGCTTCATCAGAACCTCCGGGGCGCTTGACGTTCAAGACAACGGCAGGACGTGCGGCGCGCGGGGTGCGCGCCGTGGAGACAGCTTCACTTCGTCTTCTGATTGTTGGGGGAGCCTGCCGGGAAAAGGCAAAGCAGCGGCAGCCCACCATTGGGACAGGCTATGGGACAGATGGTTAATTTTTTGTTTCCGACCTCGTGCAGGGGCGCTGTGGACAAGGACAACGACCTTCTGTCCCCGGAGGCGGCACCTCACTAAGGTGCGGCGGAGTTGGATGGAACGGCAGCATTCGGGAGCAGGCCATGGCCGGTAGCGTGAACAAGGTAATCTTGGTGGGCAATCTCGGGCGGGACCCGGAAACCCGTCGCCTGGCCAATGGCGACCCGGTGGTCAATCTCCGGATCGCCACGTCGGAAAGCTGGCGCGACAAGCAGTCGGGCGAGCGCCGCGAGAAGACCGAGTGGCACTCGGTCGTGATCTTCAACGAGAACCTCGCCAAGGTGGCGGAGCAATATCTCCGCAAGGGCTCGAAGATCTATGTCGAGGGCCAGCTCCAGACCCGCGAATGGCAGGACAAGGACGGCCAGAAGCGCTATTCGACCGAGATCGTCCTGCAGCGTTACCGCGGCGAACTGACCCTGCTCGATGGGCGTGAGGGCGGTGGCAGCGCCCCGCGCGAGGTCGATGATATGGGCGGCGGCGGTTATTCCGCGCCGCGCATGGGCAGCGGCGGCGGTGGCGGTGGCGGGGCGCGCCCGTCCGGGAGCGGCGGTCGCCCGGACATGGATGACGACATCCCGTTCTGAGCTGCAGGATCCCCCGGATCGGGAAGCGTCAGATCAGGTACTGCCGGATCTGGACCCGCAACACGGATCCGGGCCCGGTGGCCGTTACAAAAAGCGAAACCCGCCCTGCAGGGACAGGACGGGCTTCTGGGGCTGATCCGGCTCAACAGCGGCCGGATCGAAACGGGAACTGTTCTCCCGAAGGCCTAGTATTCTCTCTCAGGAGCCCGAGCCTGCGGGCTTCTCGACCGGGCCCTTCTTTTCGAGCGAATATTCCAGCATCGAGCCGTCATAGAGCTTCACGCCGGGCAGGCCGAGCACTTCGCTCATTACGAACCAGTCGGTCGCGGCCCAATGGCCGGTATTGCAATAGGCGATCGCGCCGCTCGCATTGGCCGCCGCACTGAATTCGCGGGCGAGCGAGGCCTTGTCTTTCAGCCGGTTATCCGCCGTGAAGGCACGGGCATGCGAAATGTTGACGGCACCGGGAATATGGCCGGCCACCGGGATGGCCTTGTGCTTTTCCTTGCCGCTGAAGAAGCTTTCCGGCCGGCTGTCGACCAGCAGGGTGCCGGATTCACGCGCCTTCAGCACGTCACCCAGCCGGGCACGCAGGCTTTCATCAGGGCGGGCTTCGTAGATGGCGGGAACCGGCGTTGCATCACCGGTCGCAACCGGGCGGGCCTTGTCGTCGGTCCAACCCTTGTAGCCGCCGTCGAGAATGGCGATCGAGGCATGCCCCATCGCCTTGAACGACCAGTAGACGCGGGCAGCGGCCCCGAAGCTGCTGCTGTCAGTGCCTTCATGCACGATCACCACATCCGATTCCGGTGCGATGCCGAGATCGCCGGCCAGCGCCTCGAACTGCGCCGGCTCGGGCAGGTAAAGCGAGGTGTTCTCGCGCGGCAGCCGCCAGCTGGCATGGCCGTAATCGGCATGGACCGAACCGGGGATATGCCCGGCCTGGAACAGGGCACGGCCCTTGTCCCGCGTTTCACCGGAGCGGATATCCACGACAACGAGGTTCCGGTCGCCGAGGCGGGCCGAAAGACCGCCGGCATCGATCAGGCCGCGCAACGGCGTGCCGGCAAAGGCGGCAGGCAGCGGCGCCAGCAGGGCGCCGGCAACGAGGGAAGCCAGGACGAAGCGACGATGAAGGAACATGAGGCGATCCTCTCGGGGCTGGCTCTGGCAGCCCGACATGGATGCTGATTTAGAAAAATCTTCTTCCATTGACAATCACGGCATTTGATATAGGGAAATCCTTCCAAATTCGGATCGGCTTGAGGAAGGGTCGACCGTTTCAGGGCAGAAGAAGCAAAAGGGTTTCTGGAGACGCGGAATGGATTCTTTCGATCGGGCGATCCTGTCGCTGATCCAGGCAGACGGCTCGCTTCCCCTTAACGAAATCGCGTCCCGCGTCGGGCTTTCGCCGACCCCGTGCTGGAACCGCATCCGCAAGATGGAGGAGACGGGCATCATTGCCCGCCGCGTCGCCATTCTGGATGCCGCGAAACTCGGTCTCGGCGTGACCATTTTCGTCTCGATCGAGACATCGGATCACTCGGAAGGCTGGCTCGCGCGTTTCGCCGAGGCCGTGAAGGAAATGCCGGAGGTGGTCGATGTGTACCGCATGTCCGGCGATGTCGACTACATGATGCGCGTGGTCGTGCCCGGTATCGATGCCTATGACGATTTCTATCGCCGGCTGATCAAGGCCGTCCCGCTCAAGAACGTGACGTCGCGCTTCGCGATGGAAAAGATCAAGGCGACGACGGCGCTGCCGCTCGAGCAGTCGCCGGTCTTCAAGGCCCGGAAAAAGACGCTGAAATAAGGCTGCCCGCTCAGCGGACTGCCTTGATCCCGTCGATCACGAACTGCACCGCCAGCGCGGCCAGGATCACCCCGAGCAGGCGCGTCAGCACGAGATTGCCCGTTACGCCGAGAAGCTTCGACAACCGGTCGGCGATCAGGAAGACCAAGAGGCAGGAGATCGAGACCAGCGCGATCACCGCCACCAGCGCGCCGAGCTTCATCCCGTCGCCGCCGGCCGAACCTGCGATCAGCATGGTCGCCGTGATCGTTCCCGGCCCCGCCATCAGCGGAATCGCCAGCGGGAAGGCGGCGATGTTGCGGATATGGTCCTCGTCGATGGCCGTACGCGCCACATTGTTCTTCCGGCGACCACGCAGCTCGAAGATCATCTCGAACGCGATCCAGAACAACAGCAGCCCGCCGGCGATCCGGAAAGCCGGGAAGCCGATCCCGAGTGCGCCGAGGACCGGTTGCCCGAAAAAGGCGAAGCCGAGCATGATCGCCCCCGCGATGATCGTCGCGCGGACAGCAACATTCCGCCGCTCGGCCGGCGTCAGCCCGACCGTCAGGCTCAGGAAGATCGGCGCCAGGCCCGGCGGATCGACCGTGACCATCAACGTGGTCAGGGCGGCGAGAAAATACTCGGTGACCGCTGCACTCATTGCCATCTCCCGCCTTGCCGGCGCTGAAAATCAATGTAAACCGGCCTTACATTTCACACCCGGCGACAGGATCGCGCGTGATGACCCTAGCGCCTTTTTATGCTGCACCGCTCTTTGTCAAGCTCCACATCCTCGCGGCACTGCTCGTCGTTGCGCTGACACCGGTGCAATTCCTCGGATTTTCGAAGGGAAGCCCGGCGCATCGGACGACCGGCACGCTGTGGCTCCTCGCCATGGTCGCCGTTGCGCTGACATCGCTGACAATGACCTCGCGCTTCCACCTGTCGATCGGCGGGTTCGGGCCGATCCATCTGCTGTCGCTGCTGACGCTGGCCTCCTGCTTCTGGGCCTGGCAGGCCGCGCGCCGCCACGAGATCACCCGCCACCGGCTGACGCTTGTGCTGCTGACGTTGAGCTTCTTCGTCGCCGGCGCCTTCACCTTTCTCCCCGGGCGGATCATGCACCGGATCATCGCCGGGTGAGGGGACTTATCCCCATGCCGAATTCGCATCTCGCCGTGGAATCGCCTAGAAGACGGCAGACAGGCATGTATCCGGGTCTTGCCTGGCCCGACCATGCCGACGACCTGCCTCTCTGAACCTGGGAATCATCCTTGTCCGACGACCAGAACGACAAAAAACCCGGCCTTCCTTCCGGAGACGGCTCCGATATCCGTCCGATCTCGATTACGGACGAGATGAAGCGCTCCTATCTCGATTACGCGATGAGCGTCATCGTGAGCCGCGCGCTGCCGGATGCGCGCGACGGACTGAAACCCGTGCATCGCCGCATCCTCTTCTCGATGCACGAAAACGGCTACACGCCGGACAAGGCCTATCGCAAATCGGCCCGCGTCGTCGGTGACGTGATCGGTAAATATCACCCCCATGGCGACCAGTCGATCTACGACGCCATGGTCCGGATGGCGCAGGATTTCTCCATGCGCCTGATGCTGATCGACGGGCAGGGCAATTTCGGCTCGGTCGACGGCGATCCGCCAGCGGCGATGCGTTACACGGAATCGCGTCTGTCCAAGCCGGCCGTGACCCTGCTCGAGGATCTCGACGAGGACACCGTCAATTTCCAGCCGAACTATGATGGCTCGGAGCGTGAGCCGACGGTGCTGCCGGCGCGCTTCCCGAACCTGCTGGTCAACGGCGCGGGCGGCATCGCCGTCGGCATGGCCACGAACATTCCGCCGCACAATCTCGGCGAGGTGATCAACGCCGCCCTGGCCCTGATGGCCAATCCCGAACTCGAGGTCGAGGATCTCAACGAGATCATCCTCGGCCCGGATTTCCCGACCGGCGGCTATATTCTCGGGCGCTCGGGCATCCGCTCGGCCTACCATACGGGACGCGGCTCGGTGGTGATGCGCGCGCGCGCGACGATCGAGGAGATCCGCAAGGACCGCGAGGCGATCATCGTCAGCGAGATCCCGTATCAGGTGAACAAGTCCACGCTCATCGAGCGGATCGCCGAACTGGTGCGCGAGAAGAAGCTCGAAGGCATTGCCGACCTGCGCGACGAGAGCGACCGGCAGGGCATGCGCATCGTGATCGAGCTCAAGCGCGATGCGGTCGGCGATGTCGTGCTCAACCAGCTCTACCGCTACACGGCGCTGCAATCGAGCTTCGGCGTCAACATGGTCGCGCTCAATGGCGGCCGGCCGGAGCTGATGAACCTGAAGGACCTGCTCTCGGCCTTCATCGCCTTCCGCGAGGAGGTGATCAGCCGCCGGACCAAGTTCCGCCTCAACAAGGCACGGGACCGGGCGCATGTCCTTGTCGGCCTCGCCATTGCGGTCGCCAATATCGATGAGGTCATCGCCACGATCCGCACCTCGCCGGACACGCCGACGGCGCGCGAGCGCCTGATGACGCGTGACTGGCCGGCCGAACAGGTCGCCTCGCTGATCGCGCTGATCGATGATCTGGTCCATCGCGTTTCAGAGAGCGGCACCTACCGGCTCTCGGAGCGGCAGGCCAATGCCATCCTCGAACTGCGCCTCAACCGCCTCACGGCCCTCGGACGTGAGGAAATCGCCGGCGAACTGGAAAAGATCGCGGCCGAGATCCGCGATTTCCTTGACATCCTCTCGTCGCGGTTGCGCATCCACAGCATCATCAGCGACGAGCTGACCCAGATCCGCGATGCCTTCGCCACGCCGCGCCGCTCCGAGATCACGGATTCGGACTCGGATATGGAGGACGAAGACCTCATCGCCCGCGAGGACATGGTCGTCACCTTCTCGCATTCCGGCTATATCAAGCGCGTCCCGCTTTCGACCTACCGCGCCCAGAGGCGCGGCGGGAAGGGCCGTTCCGGCATGTCCACGCGCGACGAGGATTTCGTCTCGCGGCTCTTCGTCGCCTCGACGCATACGCCGATCCTGTTCTTCTCCTCGGCCGGGCAGGTCTACAAGGAGAAGGTCTGGCGGCTGCCGATCGCGCCGCCCAACGGCCGCGGCAAGGCGCTGATCAACATGCTGCCGCTCGACAAGGACGAGCGCATCACCACGATCATGCCGCTGCCCGAGGACGAGACGACCTGGGAAGCCCTGGACGTGATGTTCGCCACCGAATCCGGCAATGTCCGCCGAAACAAGCTGTCGGATTTCATCCAGGTCAACCGTAACGGCAAGATCGCGATGAAACTCGACGAGGGCGATCACATCGTCGATGTGGCGACCTGCTCGGAAGCGGATGACGTGCTGCTGACCACGGCCCTTGGCCAGTGTATCCGCTTCTCGGTGGACGAGGTGCGCGTCTTCAAGGGCCGCGATTCCACCGGCGTGCGCGGGATCAATCTCGGCAGCAAGGACCGCGTGATCTCGCTCACGATCCTGCGCCATGCCGAGGCCTCCTCGGATGAACGCGCGGCCTATCTCAAGATGCGCCGGGCGATGAACGGCGACGTCGGCCCGGATGAAGCCACCGATGGCGAGGTCGAGGCCAATGCCGGCTTCGCCCTGCCGAACGAGCGCTATATCGAGATGAGCGCGCAGGAACAGTTTGTCCTGACCATCTCCGAGAACGGCTATGGCAAGCGCACGTCCTCGTTCGAGTATCGCGTCACCGGACGCGGCGGCAAGGGCATCGTCGCCATGGCCGTCAACGAGCGGAACGGCCATCTTGTCTCGTCCTTCCCGGTCGAGGAGACGGACCAGATCATGCTTGTCACCGATGGCGGCCAGCTCATCCGCTGCCCGGTCAACGGCATCCGCGTCGCAGGACGCGGCACGCAGGGCGTGATCGTGTTCGACACGGCCGATGGCGAAAAGGTCGTCTCGGTCGAGCGTGTCACCGAGCCGGAGGGTGACGAAGGCGACGGCGAGGGTGAAGGCGAGGCCGGGAACAGCGAAGGCTGAGGCGACCCTTCCCCCTCATCTGGCGCTTCGCGCCACCTTCTCCCGCAGGGGGAGAAGGAAAGGCACCACCGCCTCCGCTGCTGCGCCCGCAAGGGGAGAAGGAAAGGCACGCCAGACGCATTGGCCTCAGGCAACCAACATGCCCAACGCCCTTCCAGATTTCCCTCTCCCCTCGCGGGAGAGGGTGCCCGAAGGGCGGGTGAGGGTGAAACCCATAGCACCCGAATGGCTCCCCCTTGCCCCGGCCACAAATTCCGATAAGCTTTTTCGCATCCGAGGGGCGTCGCATCGGCGGCTGAGATTGGGGGAATGGACCCAAGCACCCTTAGAACCTGATCCGGGTCATGCCGGCGAAGGGACGGGTCTGGTGCTGCAACACCGCTTTTCCTTTCCTGTGTGATCCTCGTTCCGCCCGGATAATCCCGACAGGGAAGAACCGGCGCGGGATCTTTCGAAGGCCGAACGGCCGCCGGGCGGCCAACCCGGAACCGCGCGGCCCTGCCGCGGCAAGGAAGGAACTCCCATGAACAAGCCCGTCTCGCCCAAGAATGTGCAGCCCGCGCCGGAAACCGTGACGACCGGACCGATCATCGGGTCGCGCAAGGTCTATGCCGCGCCCGCCGCCCATCCCGAGATCCGGGTGCCGTTCCGCGAGGTGGCGTTGACCGACCCGCTGGAACCGCCGGTCCGGATCTATGATCCGTCCGGCCCCTACACGGAAACCGATGCCCGCATCGACCTGCGGAACGGCCTGACGCAGGTCCGTGAAAGCTGGATCGCGAAGCGCGGCTTCGATGCCATCGCACCGCGCGCCGTGAAGCCGGAAGACAATGGCAACATCCCGGTCGACAAGCTGGTGCCGGAATGCCCGGCCAGCCGGACGATCCGCGCCGCGAAGCCGGGCCAGATGGTCACGCAGTTCGAATTCGCGCGGGCGGGGATCATCACCGAGGAGATGATCTATGTCGCCCATCGCGAGAACCTGGCGCGTGAGGCTGCTCTCGCCGGCGCGAAGGAGCGCATGGCCGATGGCGAGAGCTTCGGCGCCAGCGTGCCGGAATTCGTCACGCCCGAATTCGTGCGCGACGAAATCGCGCGCGGCCGGGCCATCATCCCGGCCAATATCAACCATACCGAGCTGGAGCCGATGGCGATCGGCCGGAATTTCCTCGTCAAGATCAACGCCAATATCGGCAATTCCGCCGTTACCTCCGGCGCCGCCGAGGAAGTCGAGAAGCTCGTCTGGGCGATCCGCTGGGGTGCGGATACGGTGATGGACCTCTCCACAGGCCGGAACATCCACAATATCCGCAGCTGGATCATGCGGAACGCGCCGGTTCCGATCGGCACCGTGCCGATCTACCAGGCGCTGGAAAAGGTCGATGGCGATCCGGTCAAGCTCGATTGGGAAGTGTTCAAGGACACGTTGATCGAGCAGGCCGAGCAGGGCGTGGATTACTTCACCATCCATGCCGGCGTCCGGCTGCCCTATGTGCCGCTGACAGCCAACCGCGTCACCGGCATTGTCAGCCGCGGCGGCTCCATCATGGCGCGCTGGTGCCTCGCGCATCACAAGGAGAGCTTCCTCTACGAGCGCTTCGACGAGATCTGCGACATCATGCGGAAATACGATGTTTCGTTCAGCCTGGGCGATGGCCTGCGCCCTGGCTCCATCGCCGATGCGAATGACCGCGCGCAATTCGCCGAGCTGGAAACCCTCGGCGAGCTGACCAAGGTGGCCTGGGACAAGGGCTGCCAGGTGATGATCGAGGGCCCCGGCCATGTGCCGATGCACAAGATCAAGGAGAACATGGACAAGCAGCTGCGCGAATGCGGCGAGGCCCCGTTCTACACGCTCGGGCCGCTGACGACGGATATCGCGCCGGGCTATGACCACATCACCTCCGGCATCGGCGCGGCCATGATCGGCTGGTTCGGCTGCGCGATGCTCTGCTATGTTACGCCGAAGGAGCATCTCGGCCTGCCGAACCGCGATGACGTGAAGCAGGGCGTGATCACCTACAAGATCGCCGCCCATGCCGCCGATCTCGCCAAGGGCCACCCGGCCGCGAAGATCCGCGACGATGCGCTGAGCCGTGCGCGCTTCTCGTTCCGCTGGGAGGACCAGTTCAATCTCGCGCTCGATCCCGATACCGCGCGGGCCTATCACGACGAGACTCTGCCGAAGGACGCGCACAAGGTCGCGCATTTCTGCTCGATGTGCGGGCCGAAATTCTGCTCGATGAAGATCACGCAGGACCTGCGCGACGAGGCCCGCAAGCTCAATGCCGGCATCGAGGATATGCAGGCTGTTGAGGCGGGCATGGCGGAGAAATCGAAGGAATTCCTCGCTACCGGCGGCAAGCTCTATGTCGAGCAGTCCTGACGGCGCGGGAGGGGCTGGCCTTTTGCCGTGAAATGCGGCAAGGGCATGCCCCACCAGCCGGGGAGACAGGAATGGGACAGCCTTTGGTCCTGCGTAGTGTGGCCGCCCTGCGGGCCTGGCGGCAGCAATGCCGCCGTGCCGGCGAGACCGTGGGTCTCGTGCCCACGATGGGCGCGCTTCATGTCGGCCATCTGAGCCTCGTGAACCGCATTCGTCAGGAAGCAGACCGCGCGGTTGTTTCGATCTTTGTTAACCCGACTCAATTCGCACCGAATGAGGATTTCTCGAAATATCCGAGAACTTTCGAACGCGATCTTCAACAACTTTCTGAAATCGGTGCGGATGCCGTTTTTGCGCCGACCGTGCCGGAAATGTATCCGGATGGTTTCGCCACCACGGTCACGGTGGCAGGACCTGCCAAGGTCGGGCTGGAAGATGCCTTCCGTCCGACGCATTTCGGCGGGGTGGCGACAGTGGTAAGCAAATTGCTGCTGCAGGGTTTGCCGGATTGCGCGATCTTCGGCGAGAAGGATTACCAGCAGCTCGCCGTCATCCGCCACATGGTGCGCGACCTTGATATCCCGGTCGAGATCCTTGCTGGCCTGACGGTGCGCGAGGCGGACGGCCTCGCCATGTCGTCGCGCAATGTCTATCTCTCGCCCGAGGAACGGGCGCTGGCGCCGAAGATCCATCAGGTTCTCGAAGGCTGCGCCGCGAAGATCCGCTCGGGCGCGGCGATCCTCGCTGCCGAGACATGGGGCCGGACCGAACTCGCCATTGCCGGGTTCGAGGTGGATTACATCGCCATCCGCGATGCTGCGAGCCTGGCGCCGGTTGACGAGCCACAGCCCGGGCAGGCGCTCCGCATCCTCGTCGCGGCCAAACTCGGCCGGACACGGCTCATCGACAATATCGCCGCCGGCTGAGGCCGGATCAGTTGGCCAGCAGGGCTTTCCTGGCCTCGGCAAGCTTCTTCGTGGCCTCGGCGGAGAGGGTCGGGAAGGCGAGATCGAGGCTTTCCATTTCGGCGATGATCGCCTGCATCACGGCCAGACGCATGAACCATTTCCGGTCCGCCGGAATCACATACCACGGCGCATGCGGGGCCGCCGTTGCCTGGATCGCCGCTTCATAGGCGGCCATGTATTCGTCCCAATGGGCGCGCTCGGCCACGTCGCGGGCGTTGAATTTCCAGTTCTTTGCCGGATCGTCGATGCGTTCGAGCTGGCGTTCCTTTTGCTCGTCCTTCGAGACATGCAGGAAGAACTTCATGATCCGCGTACCGGCCCGCGCCAGATGGCGCTCGTGATCGGCGATCGCTTCGAGCCGTTCTTCCCAGAATTTCTCCGAACCCGCCTTCTTCCCGAAGCCGTTTTCCGGCAGGCGCTGCGCCCCGAGGAATTCCGGATGCACGCGCACCACCAGCACCTCCTCGTAATAGGAGCGGTTATGGATGCCGATCCGACCGCGTTCGGGCAGCGCCTTGGCCGTGCGCCAGAGGAAGTCATGGTCGAGTTCCTCGGGCGAGGGCGCCTTGAAGGAATGCACCTGGCAGCCCTGCGGGTTCACCCCGCTCATCACATGCTCGATCGTGGAATCCTTGCCGGCCGCATCCATCGCCTGGAGAATCATCAGCACCGACCATTGGTCGGCGGCATAGAGCAATTCCTGCAGCTTCTTGAGCTTGACCTTGCCTTCCTCAAGCAGCGCCTTGCTTTCCTCCTTGTCGATCTCATGCCCGCCGAGGCTGTCACAGGCATGGTCGGCAAGCGAGAATTTCCGGCCATTCGTCACCCGGAACGGCGCGACGAACTTTGCGGCATTGTCGATCGGCATCGGAACCTCCCCCGTTTTCCGCAGTTCACGGGCCTTCGCGGCAAAAGGCAAGCCCGGACCGCATGGTCTTTTGGCTTTGAAACCGGCGGGGAGTCGAATATGGCACCCGCATGGAACATGCGATCATCTACGATTGTGACGGCACATTGATCGACAGCGAGCATATTGCCGGGTCGGTCTGCGCCGAGGCGCTGAGCTCGATCGGCTACCCGATCACGATGGAAGCCTTCAACAGCCGCTTCAACGGCATCCCGGTTGCGGCAACCTGGGCAATGCTGCGCGCCGAGATCGGCCGGCCGCTGCCCGAGGGCTTCAACGAGGCCATCAATGCCGAGATCTATCGCCGCATGGCCCTCGAGCTGAAGCCCATCGAGGGCGCCGCCGAGGCGATCTCCACGATCGGCGGCAACCGCGCGGTCGCGTCTTCGACGAGCATCGAGCCCCTCTGGCGCAACCTTCGCAAGACCGGTCTCGCGGATCTCTTCGAACCGCATATCTATTCGGCGACACAGGTGGCGCGCGGCAAGCCGGCGCCGGATGTCTTTCTCTTCGCGGCGAGCCAGATCGGCGTCGATCCGCACCACGCTATCGTGATCGAGGATTCGGTGGCCGGCGTGATGGCCGCCCGGCGGGCGGGAATGCGGGTGATCGGCTTTTCCGGGGCCAGCAACGGCATCGGCGATCTGCAGGACAGGCTCGAACAGGCCGGGGCCGTCTCGGTCATCCGGCATATGGCCAGCCTGCCGGATGCGGTCGAGGCCGTGCTGCGGACGCCGCGCTGAGCGCGCGCGGTTTGGCTTGAGTTTCCCCGGATTTCCCGATAGCTGGCTTGATCGCCCTGCGGATCGCATCCCATGCCCCATATCGCCTTCTATGCCGGCTCCTTCGACCCGCCCACCAACGGGCATCTCGATGTCATCCGCCGCAGCTGCGCGATCGCGGACGAACTGGTCATCGCCATTGGCACGCATCCCGGCAAGGCGCCGATCTTCACGGCAGAGGAGCGCATCTCGATGCTTCAGGCCGTGGCCGCGCCGCTGGCCATGGGCAAGCCACTGACGATCACTACCTTCAATGACCTCACGGTCGATGCCGCCCGCCGCCATGGCGCCACCATGCTGATCCGGGGCCTGCGCGACGGCACCGATCTCGATTACGAGATGCAGCTCGCCGGCATGAACGGCCAGATGGCGCCGGATATCCAGACCGTGTTCCTGCCGGCCTCACCGAATGTCCGCCCGATTACCGCCACGCTTGTCCGCCAGATCGCGGGTATGGGCGGCGATGTCAGCAGTTTCGTGCCCGAACAGGTGCGCGCCGCGCTGGCGGCCAAGTTCAGCCGGCCCTGATCCGGCGCCCAATCCCAGAAAACCCGAGGAGATCCCATGCTTCGCCGTACGCTGCTCGCCGGTCTTGCCGGCCTTGTCCCGGGCCTCGCCTTGGCGCAGGCCGGCCTCGACCCCAACAACACGCTCGCCATCGACCTGAAGGATGGCCGCGTGCTGATCCAGCTCCGGCCCGATCTCGCGCCCAAACATGTCGAGCGCATCAAGACGCTCGCCAAGCGCGGCTTCTATGACAACATCGTCTTCCACCGCGTCATCGAGGGCTTCATGGCCCAGACCGGCGATCCGCGCGGCAACGGCACCGGCGGCTCCGACCTGCCGGACCTGCCGGCCGAATTCTCGCGCGAACCCTTCGTGCGCGGCACGCTTGGCATGGCACGCTCGCAGAACCCCAATTCGGCCAATTCGCAGTTCTTCATCTGCTTTGCCGATGCCCAGTTCCTGAACAACCAGTACACGGTCTTCGGCAAAGTCGTTCAGGGCATGGAATTCGTCGACCGCATCAAGCGCGGCGACCGCAACAACAACGGCGCGGTGACCAATCCCGACAAGATGGTCCGCGTCCGTCTTCTCGCCGACATCAAGTAAGGAAAGACCCCGGTTTCGGCATAACCGAAGCCGAGGAGCGAATGCGACGCCGAGCAGGGCTGCCCAGCAGCCCGTTGCGAGGAACAACAAAGGAAAGACCCCGGTTTCGGCATAGCCGAAGCCGAGGAGCGAATTCGACGCCGAGCAGGGCCGTCCAGCGGCCCGTTGCGAGGGACAACAAAGGAAAAAACCATGACGACCGCCGAGAACACCCTGATCCTCGACACCACCAAAGGTGTCGTCACCATCGAACTCCGCCCGGATCTCGCCCCGAAGCATGTCGAACGCATCAAGCTTCTGGTCCGTGAGGGCTTCTATGACGGCGTCACCTTCCACCGGGTGATCGACGGCTTCATGGCCCAGGGCGGCTGCCCGCATGGCACCGGCACCGGCGGCTCGGACCATCCGGACCTGCCGGCCGAGTTCAACGACGAGCCCCATGTCCGTGGCGTCTGCTCGATGGCCCGCGCGCGGAGCCCGAATTCGGCCAACTCGCAGTTTTTCATCTGCTTCGACGATGCCTCGTTCCTTGATGGCCAATACACGGTCTGGGGCAAGGTTACCTCGGGCATGGAGGCGGTGGACCAGTTTGCCCGTGGCGAACCCGTCCGCAACCCGGACCGGATCAACAAGGCGACCATCGCCGCCGATCAGGCCTGAAGCCGGGCAGGGCGCGTGAAGCTCTCGGATTTCGATTTCGAGCTCCCGGAAGACCGGATCGCGCTCCATCCCGTTTCCCCGCGGGATTCGGCCCGCATGCTGGTTGTCCGCCCCGGCGGGCAGCCCCCGCTGGCCGACAGCCGGTTCAGCGCCCTGCCAGACGCGCTGGCGCCCGGCGACCTGCTGGTCTTCAACAATACCCGCGTCCTGCCGACGCGCCTGCTCGGCCGGCGTATCCGCGGCGAGAACATCGTCACGATCGAGGCTTTGCTCATCCGACGCCTCGACGAGGCCAGCTGGGAGGGCTTCGCCAAACCCGGCAAGCGGCTCGCACCGGGCGACCGCGTGGCCTTCGGCAGCGCCAACCCGGCCTGCCAGCAGGGCAGGCTCGAGGGCGAGGTCGTCGCGAAGGGCGAGGAGGGCCTTGTCACCTTCCGCTTCGACCTTTCGGGCCCGGCTCTGGACGAAGCGCTTGCTCTGGTCGGCGCCATGCCGTTGCCGCCCTACATCCTTGAAGCCCGCCGCCGCCTCGGCGATACGGCCGACGCGGATGACCGCACCGATTACCAGACCATCTTCGCCGAGCGAGACGGCGCCGTTGCCGCGCCGACAGCCTCGCTGCATTTCACGCCCGCGCTGATGGAACGTCTCGCCGCACGCGGGGTGGAGCATTGCTTCGTCACCCTCCATGTCGGCGCCGGCACCTTCCTGCCGGTCAAGACCGACAATCTCGACGAACACCGCATGCATGCCGAATGGGGCGAGATCACCCCGGCCGCGCGGGACCGGATCCGCACCGCCAAGGCCGCCGGCAAGCGTGTGATCGCGGTCGGCACCACAGCCTGCCGTTTGCTCGAAAGCGCCGGCCGCTCCGGCCATGTCGAGAGCTGGCTCGGCGAGACCGATATCTTCATCCGGCCGGGTTTCCGGTTTCAGGTCATTGACGGGCTGATCACCAATTTCCACCTGCCGAAATCCACCCTGTTGATGCTGGTCTCGGCCTTTGCCGGCATGGAAACGATGCGCGCGGCCTATGCCCATGCCATCGCCTCGGGCTATCGGTTCTATTCCTACGGCGACGGCTCGCTGCTGTTTCCGGCGCGGGCGTGAAGCACCGACCGGCATCACCGGGTGAGGGGCCCTTCCCACTTCCCGTTGGCCTTCCCGCCGGCTTGGGCTAGGAAGCCGGGCATGAGCAACGAGACGCCCGATTTCCGCTTCGATATCCATGCCCGCGATGGCAAGGCCCGGCAGGGCACCATCACCATGCCGCGCGGCGAGATCCGCACACCCGCCTTCATGCCGGTCGGCACTGCCGGCACGGTGAAGGGCCTCTATATGGATCAGGTCCGGGCGACCGGGGCGGATATCATCCTCGGCAATACCTATCACCTGATGCTCCGCCCCGGTGCCGAACGCGTCGCGCGGCTGGGCGGGCTGCACACCATGACCACGTGGTCCGAGCCGATCCTCACCGATTCCGGCGGCTTCCAGGTGATGTCACTCGCGGCCCTGCGCAAGCTGACCGAAAATGGCGTGACCTTCCAGTCGCATATCGACGGTTCGAAACACGAACTGACGCCCGAACGCTCGGTCGAGATCCAGGTCCTGCTGGATTCGAACATCATCATGCAACTGGATGAATGCATCCGTCTGCCTGCCAGCCATGCGGAAACCGAACGCGCGATGGAACTCTCGCTGCGCTGGGCGGAACGCTCGCGCGACGCCTTCCATACGCTGGTCAAGCCAGGCGAAGGCCGAGCCTTGTTCGGCATCGTGCAGGGCGGCACCGAGCCGGATCTGCGCCAGCGGAGTGCGGAAGCTCTCGCGAGCCTCGACCTGCCGGGCTACGCTGTCGGCGGCCTCGCCGTTGGCGAACCGCAGGCCGACATGCTGCGCACGATCGAGGCGACCGAGCCTTTCCTGCCGGCGGACAAGCCGCGTTACCTGATGGGCGTCGGCACGCCTGACGATCTGATCGAGAGCATTGCCCGCGGCATCGACATGTTCGATTGCGTGATGCCCACCCGCGCCGGCCGGCATGGCACGGCCTATACGCGCTTCGGCAAGTTCAACCTGCGCAACGCGAAATTCGCCGAGGATACGCGCCCGCTTGACGCGGAATCGCCATGCCCGGCCACGCGGGACTATTCCCGCGCCTATCTGCATCACCTGACCAAGGCCGACGAGATGCTGGGTCAGATGCTGCTGACCTGGAACAATATCGGCTATTACCAATGGCTGATGAATGAGGCCCGCGCCGCCATCCGCTCCGGCCGCTATGCCGATTTTCTTGGCCAGACCAAGGAAGGCTGGCGCCGCGGCGAGGGGTGAACGAGGCGAGACCCTCACCCGGCGGGGAGAGGGGAAGCGCACCGCCGCTCTCGCCAACGCGCCTCCAGCCAGCCGCCCGCCTCTCCCCTCGGGGGAGAGGCCGACGCCGCACAGCGGCGGCGGGTGAGGGGGCCTTACACCGCCCGGACCCTTGCAGCAGCGAACTTGAATTCCGGGATCTTGCCGTAGGGGTCGAGCGCCGGGTTGGTCAGCCGGTTGGCGGCGGCTTCCTCGAAGGCGAAGGGCACGAAAACCATACCTTCGGCCACATCACGATCCGCGCGGAGCCGCGCCCGGATGGTCCCGCGCCGCGTCTCCACCTCGATCACCCCGCCCGGTTCCAGCCCCAGCCGCGCGATTTCCGCCGGGTGAAGCGCCGCAAGCCCCTCCGGCTCGATCCGGTCGAGCACGGTGGAGCGGCGCGTCATCGCCCCTGTATGCCAATGCTCGAGCAGGCGGCCTGTCGTCAGGACCAGCGGAAACTCCCCGTCGGGAAGCTCATCCGGCGGCACCAGCCCGGCCGGCACGATGCGCCCCTTGCCGCCGGCACGCGGGAAGCCTGTGCGGAACAGGATGTCCTCGCCCGGTGCCTCCGGCGAGGGCGCAGGATAGGTGGCGCTGCCATCCCGCTCGATCCGGGTCCAGGGCAGGCCGGAAAGCGAGGCCATGTGATGGCGCATTTCCTCGTAGATCCGCCCGATCTCCGCGCCGGTCTCCACGCCATCCGGCTGCAGGCACTGGCCATAATCCCAGCCGAGTCCGAGCCGGTTTGCCAGCGAGACCAGCAAATCGACATCCTGCCGCGCGGCACCCGGCAAGGGCAGGGCAGGACGGCCGAGTTGCACCTGACGGTTGGTATTGGTGTAGGTGCCCAGCTTCTCGGCATGGGCCGAGGCCGGCAGCACCACATCGGCATGCCAGGCTGTTTCGGTGAGGAAAATGTCCTGCACCACCAGATGCTCCAGTTTCGCCAGTGCCTCGCGGGCATGGTGCTGGTCCGGATCGGACATGGCCGGGTTCTCGCCCATGATGAACATGCTGCGGATCGTGCCGGCATGGATCGCATCCATCACCTCCACGACCGTCAGCCCGCGTTTCGCATCGAGCGGCCGGCCCCATTCATCCTCGAAACCGGCACGGATCGAGGCATCCTCGACCGATCGGTAATCCGGGAAGACCATCGGGATCAGCCCGGCATCGGAGGCGCCCTGCACATTGTTCTGGCCCCGCAACGGGTGAAGGCCGGTGCCCGGGCGGCCAACCTGCCCGGTGACGAGCGCCAGCGCGATCAGGCAGCGGGCATTGTCGGTACCATGGACATGCTGGGACACGCCCATGCCCCAGAAGATGATCGAGGCCCGGGAGCGGGCATAAAGCCGGGCGACCTCGCGCACGACCTCCGGCGCAATCCCGGAAACCGGCGCCATCGCCTCGGGCGAGAATTCCGCCACACGGGCCTTCAGCGCCTCGAAACCCTCGACGTTTCGGGAAATGTATGACGAATCATACAAACCTTCCGAAACAATGACATGCAGCATGGAATTCAGCAGAGCCACATCCGTGCCGGGCTTGAAGCGCAGCGCATGCGTGGCATGGCGCATCAGGCCCGAGCCACGCGGATCCATCACGATCAGCGTCTTGCCCGCCTTGGCTGCCTGCTTGAAATAGGTTGCGGCCACCGGATGGTTCTCGGTCGGCCGGGCGCCGATCACGAGGATGCATTCCGAATCCGCTACCGCCGTGAAGGGTGCCGAAACCGCCCCGGACCCCACGCCCTCCATCAACGCTGCCACGGAAGAGGCATGGCAGAGCCGGGTGCAATGATCGACATTGTTGGTGCCGAAGCCCTGCCGCACCAGCTTCTGGAAGAGATAAGCCTCCTCGTTCGAGCATTTCGCGCTACCGAACCCGGCAAAGGCCTGCCCGCCATGGTGCTCCAGCACGGCGCGGAAGCCGCCGGCCGCCCGCTCGAGCGCTTCCTCCCAGCTCGCCTCGCGGAAATGCGTGAACGGATTGGCGGGGTCGACCCGGTCCTCGCCGCGTTTCGGCGCGTCGCTCCGGCGGATCAGCGGCACGGTGAGCCGGTGCGGATGGCGGACATAATCCTGCCCGAACCGGCCCTTCACGCAGAGCCTGTTCTCGTTGGCCGGCCCGTCGCGGCCATCCACGCGCACGATCCGCTCATCCTTCACCGCCACGCGCGTCAGACAGCCGACGCCGCAATAGGGGCAGACCGTATCGACCTCGCGATCCGGAACCACCACGCCGCGCGTCGCGGTCGGGTCCATCAGGGATTTCTCATAGAGCGCGCCGGTCGGGCAGGCCTGCACACATTCCCCGCAGCCGACGCAGGTGGAATCGCCCATCAGATCGGCAAGATCGAAGACGGGCCGCGCCGCATGGCCGCGAAACCCCATGCCGATCACATCATTGACCTGCACCTCGCGGCAGGCCCGCTCGCAGAGGCCGCAGGCGATGCAGGCATCGAGATTGACGGCAATCGCGGCATGCGAGGCATCATGCAGCGCCAGCCCGGCCTCCTGCGGGCTGCCATGGCCTTGCCGGCGCGGCAAGCGGCCCTCGCGGGGCTGCATGGCCTCGTGCCACTGCCAGAAAGGCGCTTCGGGGTCCGGCGCGGCCTCGCGCGGCGGCATGTCGGCCGCCAGCAATTCGAACACCATCCGCCGTGCTGCCTCGACGCGCTCGCCGCCGGTCTCGACCACCATGCCCGGCTGTGGCGCGCGGATGCAGGAAGCAGCGAGGGTCCGCTCGCCCTCAATGGCGCAGAGGCAGGCGCGGCAATTGCCATCCGGCCGGTAACCCGGCTGGTCGAGATGGCAGAGATGCGGGATCGCGATGCCCTCGCGCTGCGCGACCTGCCAGATCGTCTCGCCCGGCCGCGCCTCCACCATGCGGCCATCGAGCTGGAAGCGGACAGGCGCGCTCATGACAGGGCCTCCGGGAAGAAGCGCAGCAGCGAGCGGACAGGGTTGGGCGCGGCCTGGCCCAGCCCGCAGATCGAGCCATCCCGCATCACCTGGTCGAGATCGGCGATCAGGGTGCGATCGGGCGAGGGCTGGTCAAGCAGGGCGGTCATCTTCTCCGTGCCAAGCCGACAGGGCGTGCATTGGCCACAGCTTTCATGCGTGAAAAAGGCCAGCAGGTTGCGGGCAATGGCGCGGGGGTCGTCCCGGTCGGAGAAAACGATCACCGCATGCGAACCGACGAAACATCCCACTTCATCGAGCCGCCCGAAATCGAGCGGCAGGTCGCCAAGGCTGGCCGGCAGCATCCCGCCCGAGGCGCCGCCGGGCAGGTAGCCCCGGAATTCGTGCCCCTCTGCCATCCCGCCGCAGGCCTCGATCAACTCTTGCGCCGTGCTGCCCGCCGGCATCAGCCGCATTCCGGGCTCGCGGACGCGCCCGGACACCGAGAAGCGCCGCAGCCCTTTCGCGCCCCGCACGCCCTTTCCGGCGAACCAATCCGGCCCGCGCGCGAGAATCTCCGGCACCCAGGCCAGCGTCTCGACATTGTGGTTCAGCGTCGGCCGGCCGAACAATCCGCGTTCGGCGATGTAAGGCGGGCGATGCCGGGGCAGGCCGCGCTTGCCTTCCAGGCTCTCGATCATCGCGCTTTCCTCGCCGCAGATATAGGCCCCCGCGCCCCGGCGGAGATGGATCGGCACGAGCCCCGGCAAGCCGGAGGCGGCGAGGGCTGAGATTTCCGCCGCGAGGATCGCGAGGACGGCCGGATATTCATCCCGCATGTAGAGATAGATCGCCTCGGCCTCGACAGCCCAGGCCGCGATCAGCGCACCTTCCAGCATGGCATGCGGCGTGGATTCGAGCAGGAGCCGGTCCTTGAAGGTGCCCGGCTCGCCCTCGTCGCCATTGATCGTCATCAGGCGTGGTCCCGGCGGGCTGCGCACCACAGCCCATTTCCGCCCGGCCGGGAAGCCTGCGCCACCAAGCCCGCGTAGACCCGCATCGGACAGCATGGCAATGGCCTGATCGCGGCTGATCCGGCCGGAGAGACAGGTCTCCAGCATCGTATAGCGCCCCTGCACCCGGGCAGCTGCGAAATCCTCATATGCCGGGCGGAGCGGTTCCGGCGCCGGCCCGGCCGCGATTGCCGCCAGCGTTTCAGCATCGGCCCGGCCGACAAGGCGCCGCCCCACCAGCGCCGCCGGCGCCTCGGCACAGGCGCCGATGCAGGGCGCGGCCACAACCCGGATGCGGGCAGGATCGATCAGCCCGGCCAGCCGAGCGCGCAGGGCCTCGCCGCCGGCCATCATGCAGGACACGCTGTCGCAGACGCGGATCGTCAGCGGGGCAGGCGCGGCCTCGCCTTCCTTCACAATGTCGAAATGGTGGTAGAAGCTCGCCACCTCGAAAATCTCGGCCTCGGAAAGCCGCAGCCATTCCGCCAGCGCCTTGAGATGGCGGACATGCAGCGCGCCGAACCTATCCTGCAGGCGATGGAGCATCTCGATCAGCAGGTCGCGCCTTTTCGGCATGTCAGCCAGCAGGGCCACGACCTCCGCAAGGGCCGCCTCGTCCAGCGGCCGGCCCTTGGCCTGCAGGGCCCGGCCCTGTTTCGCGAACGCCTTTGCCATCGAATCCGCCATTCCTCTGTTGCCGACAGTTCTAAAGAAGCTGCCGCCCGGCGCAAGGCGACCGGCAAGGGCGGACAAGCCGGAATCTTGCCCGCTGGATTCTTCTGAGCGAGCCGGCTAGGCATAGGCGCAGGAGACTCAGACCGTGAAGTTTTCGCTCTTTTCCCTTCTGCATCAGGGCCTGACGGGCAATCAGGGTTGGCAGCCGCAATGGCGCGACCCGGCGCCCAAACCCGCCTATGACGTGATCATCGTCGGCGCGGGCGGGCATGGCCTCGCCACGGCCTATTACCTCGCGAAGGAACACGGCATCCGCAACATCGCGGTGCTTGAAAAAGGCTGGCTCGGCGGCGGCAATACCGGCCGCAACACCACCATCATCCGCTCGAACTATCTCTGGGAGGAGAGCGAGGCGCTCTACGAGCACAGCGTGAAGCTCTGGGAAACGCTCTCGCACGAACTGAACTACAACGTCATGTACTCGCCCCGCGGTGTGATGATGCTCGCCCATTCTGTGCATGACGTTCAGGTCACGAAGCGGCACATCCATGCCAACCGCCTGGCCGGAATCGACAATGAATGGCTGACGCCGGAACAGGCGCGGGAATTCTGCCCGATCCTCAATATCTCGCGCGACATCCGATACCCGATTCTCGGCGCGGCCTTGCAGCGGCGGGGCGGGGTAGCGCGCCACGATGCTGTCGCCTGGGGCTATGCCCGCGGCGCGGACAGGCTGGGCGTCGACATCATCCAGAATTGCGAGGTCACCGCCATCCGGCGCGATGCCTCGGGCCGTGTGACGTGCGTGGAAACGACACGCGGGCCGATCGCCGCCCGCAAGATCGGCGTGGTGGCGGCCGGGCATACATCGGTTGTCATGGGCATGGCCGGCCTCCGCATGCCGCTCGAAAGCTTCCCGCTTCAGGCGCTGGTTTCCGAACCGGTCAAGCCGATCATGCCCTGCGTCGTCATGTCGAACACGATCCATGCCTATATGTCGCAATCGGACAAGGGCGAGCTGGTGATCGGCGCCGGCACCGACCAGTATACCTCCTATTCCCAGACCGGCGGGCTGCATATCAGCCAGCATACGCTGGATGCGATCTGCGAGTTGTTCCCGATGACACGGCGGTTGCGGATGCTCCGCAACTGGGGCGGTATCGTCGATGTCACGCCCGATCGCTCGCCGATCATCGGCCGCACACCGGTCCCCGGCCTGTTCGTGAATTGCGGCTGGGGCACCGGCGGCTTCAAGGCGACGCCCGGCTCGGGCCATGTCTTCGCCGCCACGATCGCGCGGGATGAACCGCACCCGATCGCTGCGCCCTTCACGCTGGAACGCTTCACCACCGGCCGGCTGATCGACGAGGCGGCCGCTGCCGCCGTCGCGCATTGAGGAGGGGCCCATGCTGCTGATCCGCTGCCCCTGGTGCGGGATGGACCGCCCGGAGATCGAGTTCCGCCATGCCGGCGCGGCCCATATCACCAGGCCGGGCCCGCCGGACCGCGTAAGCGACGAGGAATGGGCCGCGTTCCTCTATCTGCGCGATAACCCGAAGGGCCGGGTGGCCGAGCGCTGGCGCCATGTCCATGGCTGCGGCCGCTTCTTCAATGCGGTACGCGATACGGTGACGGATGTCTTCGTCGTCACCTACAGGGCCGGCGAGCCGAGGCCACCGGAGAGCGCACCGCCGGAAACCCTGCCGCCGGAGACACGGCCATGACGGCGTTCCGCAGCCCCGCCGGCGGCCGGATCGACCGGTCGAAGCCGATCCGCTTCACCTTCGACGGGCGGCAGATGCACGGCCATGCCGGGGATACCCTGGCCTCGGCCCTGCTGGCCAATGGCGTCCATCTTGTGGGCCGCTCGTTCAAGTATCACCGCCCGCGTGGGATCGTCTCGGCCGGAGCGGAGGAGCCGAACGCCCTTGTCACGATCGATCGCGGCGGCGGGCGCGAAACGCCGAACCTGCGCGCTACGCAGGTCGAACTCCATGAGGGCCTCGTCGCGCGAAGCCAGAACCGCTTTCCCGGGCTCCGCTTCGATATCGGCGGCATCAACAACGCCTTCTCGCGCTTTCTTGGCGCCGGCTTCTACTACAAGACCTTCATGGGCCCGCGCGCCCTCGGCGGCACGAAACTCTGGGCACGGCTGTTCGAACCGGCGATCCGCCGCGCTGCCGGGCTCGGGCGGGCGCCTGCCGGGCCGGATCCGGATTGCTATGCCAACCGCTTCGCCCATTGCGAGGTGCTGGTCATCGGCGGCGGCGAGGCCGGGCTGGCCGAGGCCCTGCGCCGGTCGGAGGACCCGGCCTGCCGCGTCATCCTCTGCGACGAGCAGGCCGAATTTGGCGGCTGGATGCTGGTCGAGGCGCCGGAACGCGCCGACGAGATGGTCGAGGCACTGTCGGCCCGCCCGAACGTGACCCTGCTGCCCCGCAGCCAGGCTTTCGGTGCCTATGCGCAGAATTTCGTGGCCATCGCCCAGCAACTGGCCGATCCGCTGGCCCTGTCGGACCCCGAATTGCCGCGCGAGCGGCTCTGGCAGGTCAGGGCCGGCGAGGTGGTGCTGGCCAGCGGCGCCATCGAGCGGCCGCTCGTCTTCCCGGACAATGACCGGCCAGGCATCCTGCTTGCCGGCGCGGCAGAAACCTATCTCCGCCGTTATGGCGTGCTGCCCGGACGGAAGATCGCCATCCTCACCGCCTGCGATACCGCCTATGGCGCGGCTTTCGCGCTGCAGGATGCCGGCGCGGAAATCGTCGCCATCGCCGAGACGCGCACTGCGCAAGGGGCCAGCGAGATCGCCGCGCGCGCCGTTGCCCGCGGCATCCCGGTGCTTCCGGGCATGACAATCGTCGGCACGACCGGGCATCTCCGCGTCTCGGGCGTACAGCTCGGGCGAATCCGCCCTGACGGGGCGGCGGAGCCCTCCGGCGGGTTCACCGCCGATACGGTGTTGATGTCAGGCGGCTGGACGCCGTCGATCCATCTCTTCTCGCAGACGAAAGGCAAGCTGCGCTGGGAGGAGGGGCTTGGCGCCTATCTCCCCGCCACGCCCGCGCCCGGCCAGACGATCCGCGTCATCGGAGCGGCAGCGGGGGAGATGCCGCCTGAGATGCGCTCGCCCGCCATCGGCGCCCTGCCGGCGCCGGGATCGCCGGACAAGGTGAAGGCCTTCGTCGATTTCCAGAACGATGTCACCGCGCGGGACCTGCGCCTTGCCACGCGGGAGGGCTTCCGCGCTATCGAGCATGTGAAGCGCTATACCACGACCGGCATGGCGACCGATCAGGGCAAGACCTCCAACCTCAATGCCCTCGGGATCATCGCAGCGGAAACCGGCCGTTCGGTGCCGGAAATCGGGCTCACCACCTTCCGCGCGCCCTATACACCGGTGACGTTCGGCCTCTTCGCCGGGCAGGCGCGGGGTGATCTGTTCGACCCCGTTCGCCGGACGCCGATGCATGACTGGGCCGAGCGGAACGGCGCGGTGTTCGAGGATGTCGGTGCATGGAAGCGCGCGCATTATTTCCTGCCGCGCCGGCCGGTGGATGCGGCGGCCTCAGGCCATGCCGCCATGCACGAAGCGGTTCAGGCCGAATGCCGCAAGGTACGCGAGGCTGTCGGCCTGTTCGATGCCTCCACCCTCGGCAAGATCGAAGTGGTCGGGCCAGATGCCGCGGAATTCCTCGAACGGGCCTATGTGAACCCCGTCAGGAGCCTCGCCGTCGGGCGCTGCCGTTACGCGTTGCTGCTCAACGAGGCCGGCTTCATCATCGATGACGGCATCATCGCGCGGCTGGCCGAGGACAGGTTCCACGTCACCACGACCACCAGTGGTGCCGCCCGCGTGTTCGGGATGTTCGAGGATTATCTCCAGACCGAATGGCCGGACCTGAAGGTCTGGCAGACCTCGGTGACGGAGCATTGGGCTGTGATGGCCGTGCAGGGCCCGCGGGCGCGAGACATCATCGCCGATCTTGTCGAGGGGATCGACCTCTCGAACGCTGCCTTCCCGCATATGGCGGTCCGGGAGGGGCGCATCGCCGGCATGCCCTGCCGGCTGTTCCGGGTCAGCTTCACCGGGGAACTGGGCTACGAGATCAACGTCCCCGCCGGGCTGGCCCTGCCGCTCTGGGAGCGGCTTGCCGAACGCGCCGCCGAATTCGGCGGCGGGCCCTATGGCACCGAGGCGATGCACGTGCTTCGGGCAGAGAAAGGTCACATCATCGTCGGGCAGGATACCGACGGCACGATGACGCCGGACGATATGGGTCTCGGCTGGGCCATCGGGAAGAAAAAGCCGGATTTCATCGGCAAGCGCGGCCTTATGCGGCCTGACCTGGTTGCCCCAGGCCGCAAACAGCTGGTCGGCCTCGTGGCGGAGGACAGGAGCCGCGTGCTGGAGGAAGGCGCACAGATCGTGCCGGATTCGCTCGCCCCTGCTGGCACCCATGCGCTCGGGCATGTCACCTCGGCCTATTTCAGCGCTGCGCTCGGCCATGGCATCGCGCTGGCGGTGGTTGAGGATGGCCGCAACCGGGTCGGGCAGGTCCTCCATATCCCGATGGAGCGCGAGACGATTGCTGTGCGGGTGGTCGAACCGGTCTTCCTCGATCCCGAAGGAACGCGCCTCCATGGTTGACGGCTTCGTTGATACACCCCGGTTCCGCCTGATCGAGGCGCCCCCGCTGGCGCGCTTCGTGCTGCGCGCCCCGGATGCCGCGTTGAAAGCCGCCGGCAAGGCTTATGGCCTGGCCCTGCCGGAGGGGTTGAACCAAGGCGCCAGCCATGGCGAACGGGGCAAGCCGGGCGCCCGCGTCGCGCTGCATCTCGGCCCTGACGAATGGTGGCTCATCGTGCCGGAGGCGGAAGGGCCGGAGGTGGCGGCCGCGCTTGAAGCCGCGCTGGCTTCCCATCCGCACAGCCTTGTCGAGGTCTCGCACCGGCAGGTCGGCTTCGTGCTGGAAGGCGAGGGCGCGGCGGCCCTGCTCAATGCCGGCTGCCCGCTCGACTTTTCGGAACAGGCCTTCCCGCCGGGCATGGCCACGCGGAGCCTTTTCCATCGCGTCGGGCTGATGATCTGGCGGATGGCGCCGGGCCTGTTCCGCCTCGAGATCGACCGCACCCTCGCGCCGTATTTCGTCACCGCCCTGGCCGAAGCGGCAAAGGATCACAGCTGATCACGGAACATCCGCGCGAAGCGGGTTCCACGCGCGCGACTCGGCGCGTATAGAGGCGCCATCGCCGGAAAGCGGCCGGTTCGGAGGGCAGGGCATGGCAGCAGCATTGATCGATGGCAAGGCGATCGCGGCATCCCTGCGGCAGAGCCTTGCCGCCCGTGTCGCCGGCTGGACCGGCAAGGGCAACAGGCCTCCCGGCCTCGCCGTGGTGCTGGTGGGCGAGGACCCGGCCAGCCAGGTCTATGTGGCCTCGAAGGCGAAGCAGACCGTCGAGATCGGCATGCTTTCCATCGAGCACAAGCTTCCGGTAGAAACCAGCGAAGGGGCGCTGCTGGCGCTGGTTGCCCGTCTGAATGCCGATCCGGCGATTGATGGCATTCTCGTGCAGTTGCCGCTGCCGGCCCATATCGATCCCGAGCGGGTGATCGAGGCAATCGACCCGGCCAAGGATGTCGACGGGTTCCACCCGGTCAATGTCGGGCGGCTCAGCATCGGCAGCCGGGCCTTCATTCCCTGCACGCCGCGCGGCTCTCTCCATCTGATCCACAGTGTCCGGAAGGATCTTGCCGGCCTCAATGCTGTCGTGGTCGGCCGGTCGAACATTGTCGGCAAGCCGATGGCGGCGCTGCTCCTTGCGCAGAGCTGCACGGTCACCATCGCCCATTCGCGGACGCGTGACCTCGAGGCGGTCTGTCGCTCGGCGGATATCCTCGTTGCGGCGGTCGGTCGTCCGAAAATGCTGGATGCGCGCTATGTCAAGCCGGGCGCGATCGTGATCGATGTCGGGATCAACCGCATCACGGATCCGGAAACCGGCAAGTCCCGGCTGGTCGGCGACATGGATTTCGCTTCGGCACGCGAAGTGGCGGATGCGATCACGCCGGTTCCCGGCGGCGTCGGCCCGATGACCATCGCCTGCCTGCTCGAGAATACGCTCGATTCCTACGAGGCGCGGATCGGCTGATCCGGCCCGGCTGCAGCACCATCCTGATCCGATGCAAGCCGGGCCAGCCGGCGCGGCAGCTCCGCCATCAGCGCCAGCCGCTGGCCGGTGCTCATGAAAAGCCAGTCGCCGATTTCATCGCCCGTCCGGCCGCAACCGATGCACCAGCCGGTTTCGGCGTCGAGCTGGCAGATCCGGATGCAGGGGCTCAAGGGAGGTGCGGGGGGCATGTCGGCAAGCGAGCCTCAAGATGGCGTCGTCGCGCCGAAGCATCCATGGTAAACTCTTTGGATTCGAACCCGGCTTCTTCTCAGGCTGGCATTCCGGGCAAGGCCCGACCATGCCAGCCGGATAAAGTCGTGGGTTCTTCCGCCGAAACATCCATGGTGAGCTCGGTGGGATTCGAACCCACGACCCCATGATTAAAAGTCACGTGCTCTACCGACTGAGCTACGAGCTCTCACCTTGGATGGAGCGCGCCTGATAGAGGCTCCCGCTGCCGGGGTCAATGCGTCAGAGTGCGGGCGGGTGATTTTCCGGTGAGAGCCAGCAAAAGCGGCCTGAAAAAGCAAAGGGCCGGGATGAACCCGGCCCCCTGTGGAAGCGGTAAAGGCCTCAGGCCAGCGGCGGAATGCGCAGGATCTGGCCCGGATAGATCTTGTCCGGATGGGTCAACATCGGCTTGTTGGCCTCGAAGATCACGTCGTACTTGGCGCCCTTGCCCTTGCCGTAATGCGTCTCGGCAATCTTCCAGAGCGTGTCACCCTTCTTCACCTCGTACATCGTGGCAGCAGGAACTTCCTCGCTGACAATCAGCTTGGATTCCACTTCCGACACGCCGAGCGTATTGCCGAGGGCGAGAATGATCTTCTCGGCCTCCTCCGTATTGGTGGTCGCGCCACCGACCGTTACCTTGTTGCCGGAAACCTGGATATCCAGTCCGTTCACATTGAGGCCGTGCTTGGAGACCTCTTTGGCCAGGGTATCGGCCGGTGCGGCCTGCGCCTCGCTGGCGCCGAAGACCTTCTCTCCGACCGATTTGATGAATTTGAACAGTCCCATCTTCTACTCCCCTAGGCTTGTCCTGTATCGACAAGCACTAACCTAGCCGCAACCCGGATCGGGAAACAAGGTCTACATGTTTGAGCGCAAGCGGCTGCCTGTGACCCGCCGGCCAGCTGCCCCGTTCCGCGCCACTTTTCGCTTTATCCCGGTCCGGGCATGGCCGCTGCCGCGCGGCGATTGATGCGCCTGAAAGGATTTTGGTCTAGATCGCAGGCAAACGAGGGATTCTTCCATGACGTCTGCCGCTTCCCATCTCGCGATCATCCTCGCAGCCGGCGAAGGCACCCGGATGAAATCGGCGCGGCCCAAGGTGCTGCACGAAGTCGCCGGGCTCAGCCTCGTCGGCCATGCAATCCGCGGCGCGCAAGCCGCCGGGATGAGCCATCTGGCAGTGATCATCGGGCCGGACCGGCCGGATGTCGCCCGCGAGATCGGCCGTCTCGCGCCGGAGGCCACGGTTCTGGAACAGCGCGAGCGGCGGGGCACGGCGCATGCCGTCCTGCAGGCCGAGGCGCTGATCGCCCGTGGCCATGCCGCCGTGCTGGTGCAGTTCGGCGATACGCCGCTGATCCGCCCCGAAACTCTCCGCGCGCTGGCCGAAGCGGTCACATCCGGCGGGAATGCGCTGGCAGTGCTCGGCTTCCGTGCCAAGGACCCCTCCGGCTATGGCCGCCTGCTGATGGGCCCGGACGGCATCGAGGCCATCCGCGAGCACAAGGATGCCAGCGAGGAGCAGCGCCGCATCACGCTTTGCAATGGCGGGCTGATGGCTTTGCGCGGCGATATCGCCCTGTCGCTGCTGAAATCAGTCAAGGCCGAGAATGCGCAGAACGAATTCTACCTGCCCGATTGCGTCGGTCTCGCGCGGACGGCCGGCGAGCGCGTCGCCCTGGTCGAGGTGGCCGAGGAGGAAGCGCTGGGGGTCAATGACCGCGTGCAGCTCGCCGCCTGCGAGCGCGTCATCCAGCAGCGCCTGCGCGACCATCACCTGCGCAACGGCGTCACCATGATCGCACCCGAAACTGTGTTCCTGTCGCTCGATACCGAACTCGGCCGCGATGTCCTCGTCGAACCGAATGTCGTGTTCGGCCCGGGCGTCGCGGTGGGCGAGGGGGCGGTCATCCATGCCTTCAGCCATCTCGAGGGGGCCAGCGTCGGCGCGAAGGCAACCATCGGCCCCTATGCGCGGCTGCGCCCGGGCAGCCGGATCGGCGCGAAGGCGAAGATCGGGAATTTCGTCGAGATCAAGAATGCCGAACTCGGCGAGGGCGCCAAGGCCAGCCATCTGACCTATCTCGGTGATGCGAAGATCGGCGCCGAGACAAATATCGGCGCCGGCACGATTACCTGCAATTATGACGGCTTCCTGAAATTCGAGACGGTGATCGGCGCCCATGCCTTCATCGGCTCGAATTCGGCGCTCGTCGCGCCGGTGACGATCGGCGATGGCGCTTTCGTGGGCTCCGGCTCGGTGATCACCGAGAACGTGCCTGCCAATGCGCTGGCGCTGGCACGCGGCCGGCAGGCGGTCAAGGCGGGCTGGGCCGATGCCTTCCGCGCCCGGCCGGAAAATGTCGAGAAGGCCCGCAAGGACGCCGCGAAAAAGGGCGGCGACACCTGACGCGGCATGCCGCTTGCGAAGGAACCGGTCACAAACGGTTTCGCAAGTTGATTTGTGCCAAAAGGGCCCGGCTGGCATCCATCCGGCGACAGGAATCGGAACAGGAAGAGCGATATGTGCGGCATTGTCGGAATTCTGGGACAGGAACCGGTGGCTTTCCAGCTGGTCGATGCCCTGAAGCGGCTCGAATATCGCGGCTATGATTCCGCCGGCATTGCCACCATCGAAGGCGGCCACATTGTCCGGACCCGCGCCGAAGGCAAGCTGCGGAACCTCGAGGCGAAGCTGCGCGAGGCGCCGCAGCAGGGGCTTGCCGGCATCGGCCATACCCGCTGGGCCACCCATGGCCGCCCGACCGAGAACAACGCCCATCCGCATGCGACCGGGCATCTTGCCGTGGTCCATAACGGCATCATCGAGAATTTCCGCGAATTGCGCGAGGAGCTGATCGCCACGGGCGCGGAATTCGTGACACAGACCGACACCGAAGTTGTGGCGCATCTGGTCACCCGCTTCATGAAGCAGGGCCAGTCCCCGCGTGAGGCCGTTGCCTCTGCGCTGCCGATGCTCCATGGCGCTTTCGCGCTCGGCTTCCTGTTCAACGGCGAGGACAACCTGCTGATCGGCGCCCGCCGGGGCGCGCCGCTCGCTATCGGCTATGGCCAGGGCGAGATGTATCTCGGCTCGGATGCGCTGGCGCTCGCGCCCTTCACCGATACGCTCTCCTATCTCGACGAGGGGGACTGGGCCGTGCTGACCCGCGAGGGCGCGCAGGTCTATGACGAGAACAACCGCCCGGTGAAGCGGAAAATCCAGAAGAGCCAGGCCGGCGCCTTCCTCGTCGACAAGGGCAACCACCGCCATTTCATGCTCAAGGAAATCTATGAGCAGCCGGAAGTGGTGGGCCGCACGCTCGCGCATTATGTCGATATGAGCGCCGCCAGCGTGAAGCTGCCCTTCGACCTGCCTTTCGACTGGGCGAAGATCGGACGGCTCTCGATTTCTGCCTGTGGCACGGCGTTCCTTGCCGGCCATATCGCGAAATACTGGTTCGAGCGTATCGCCCGCCTGCCGGTCGAGATCGATATCGCATCGGAGTTCCGCTACCGCGATGCGCCGCTCACCCCGGGTGACGCGATGATCGTCATCTCGCAGTCCGGCGAAACCGCCGATACGCTGGCGACGCTCCGCTATGCCAAGGCGAGCGGGAACAAGATCCTCTCCATCGTCAATGTCCCGACCTCGACCATCGCCCGCGAGAGCGATGTCGTCGCGCCAACGCTGGCCGGGCCGGAAATCGGCGTGGCCTCGACCAAGGCCTTCACCTGCCAGCTCACCGTGCTGGCCAGCCTCGCCATCGCGGCGGGCCGCGCGCGCGGCGCCATCGATGCGAAGCGCGAGGCGGAACTCGTCAACCAGCTGATTGCCCTGCCGGGCCTGATCGCCGAGGCCTTGCGCCACGAGGAGCCGATCGAGCATCTCGCCCGCGACCTCGCCAAGGCAACGGATGTCCTCTATCTCGGCCGCGGCACGTCCTTCCCGCTGGCCCTCGAAGGCGCGCTGAAGCTCAAGGAAATCAGCTATATCCATGCCGAGGGCTATGCCGCCGGCGAGTTGAAACACGGCCCGATCGCGCTGATCGACGAAATACTGCCGGTCATCGTCATCGCCCCGCAGGACCATTGGTTCGAGAAGACCGTCTCGAATATCCAGGAAGTCGCGGCGCGCGGCGGCGAGATCGTGCTGATCGGCCCGAAAGGCGTCGGCGCGGCGGCCGCGATCCGCACCATGGCCGAAATCGAGATGGCGCCGATGGCGCCGGATTTCGCCGCCATCGCCTATGCGGTGCCGGTGCAGCTCATCGCCTACCACACGGCCGTGGTCATGGGGAAAGATGTCGACCAGCCGCGCAACCTCGCGAAAAGCGTCACGGTGGAGTGATGGATGACCGGAAGCTGGCTACGGCCTCGGGCCCCGAAATCGGCCGGACGCTGACCCCGTTCGGGGTCAACCTGCTGGTTCGTAACGGCAATCGCACGGCGGCCTTCCTCTCCGAAGTTCTTGGCTTCACGCAGATTCGGCTCGGCGACGGCTATGGCCTGTTCCGGCTGGGCGCGATCCTGATCCAGATCCATGAAGATGCCGCTTATGCCGGGCATCCGCTGCCTTCGCTCCTGCCTGAAGCCGGAGCACGCGGCGCAGGCGTGGAATTGCGCCTGTTCGAATGCGATCCCGATGAGGCACAACAACGGGCTTTGGCGCGAGGCGACATGGTGCTGCGGGAAGCGCTCGACCGGCCGCACGGATTGCGGGAATGCTTCATTCTCGATCCGGACGGCTATTGCTGGGTGCCGTCGAAGCGGCTGCCCGCATAAAAAAGGCGCCTCGCGGCGCCTTTCTTGTATGCCATCACTGCAATCGCGCCATACTCTCAGGACGCGCTGACCCTGCCGAAGCCCGAACGGGCGCCCGAGCTTATGCGAGGGAACCTGCGCGGCGAAGCCGCGCAAGCCCAAAACCAAACCCTTACCGCCGCTGCGCCATCGGCACGTAATCGCGGGCCGGCTCGCCGGTATAGAGCTGGCGCGGACGGCCGATGCGCTGGCTCGGATCCTCGATCATTTCCTTCCACTGCGCGATCCAGCCAACGGTGCGGGCCAAAGCGAACAGCACGGTGAACATGTCGGTCGGGAAGCCCATCGCCTTCAGCGTGATGCCCGAATAGAAGTCGATATTCGGATAGAGCTTCTTCTCGATGAAATAGCTGTCCGACAGCGCGATGCGTTCGAGTTCCACCGCCACGTCGAGCAGGGGATCGTCCTTGATCCCGAGTTCGTTCAGCACCTCATGGCAGGTCTTCTGCATGATCTTGGCGCGCGGATCGTAGTTCTTGTAGACGCGGTGGCCGAAGCCCATCAGGCGGAACGGATCGTTCTTGTCCTTCGCCTTGGCGATGTATTTCGGAATATTGTCGACCGAGCCAATTTCCTGCAGCATCTGCAGGGCGGCCTCGTTCGCGCCGCCATGGGCCGGGCCCCAGAGGCAGGCAATGCCGGCGGCGATACAGGCGAAGGGGTTGGCGCCCGACGAACCGGCCAGACGGACAGTCGAGGTCGAGGCATTCTGCTCGTGATCGGCATGGAGGATGAAGATCCGGTCCAGCGCCCGGCTCAGCACCGGGTTGACCTTGTATTCCTCGCACGGCACCGCGAAGCACATGCGCAGGAAGTTCGAGGTATAGTCGAGATCGTTCTTCGGATACACGAAGGGCTGGCCGATCGAGTATTTGAACGCCATCGAGGCCAGCGTCGGCATCTTGGCGATCATGCGCATCGAGGCGACCATGCGCTGATACGGATCCGAAATGTCGGTCGAGTCATGGTAGAAGGCCGAAAGTGCGCCGACCGAGGCCACCATCACCGCCATCGGGTGGGCGTCACGGCGGAAGCCCTGGAAGAACCGCATCATCTGCTCGTGCACCATCGTATGGCGCGTGACGCGATAGTCGAAATCGGATTTCTGGGTCGGCGTCGGCAACTCGCCGTACAGCAGCAGGTAGCAGGTCTCGAGGAAGTCGCCATGTTCGGCGAGCTGTTCGATCGGGTAACCGCGATAGAGCAGCACGCCTTCGTCGCCGTCGATATAGGTGATCTTCGATTCGCAGGAAGCAGTCGAGGTGAAGCCCGGATCATAGGTGAACATGCCGGTCTGACCGTAGAGCTTGCCGATATCGACAACTGCCGGCCCGATCGACCCTTCTTTCACCGGAAGATCGACGACCTCGTCGCCCACTTTCAGCGTTGTCATATGCGCGGTCATGGCAAACTCCTCTAGCGCTTGGGTGCGCCTGGCCCCCCGCCAGCAGCACCGCCGCGGCCCCGCGTGTTGCAGTGCCGCATGGTCGAGCAGTTCCGTAGCTTAACATCCGTTCAGGTTCAAGTTGGGCTTCCGGCCAATATGACCGGCTGCCGAACAGGGACCCGAGACCCGGATCCCGGAAAACCGCCGGTTTTCCTAGGCTTGGTCGCGGATCCGGGCGAGGCTTTCCTCCCGGCCGATCACGGCGAAAACGTCAAAAATTCCCGGCGATGTTGAACGCCCGGTCAAGGCCGCACGCAAGGGTTGAGCGAGCATGCCCAGCTTCTGCCCGGTCGCTTCCGATTCCGCGCGTACTGCGGCCTCCAGTGTGGCGGCATCCCACTGCGTCACCGCCTCGAGCCGGGGCAGGAGAGCCTTCAGCACCGCGCGGCCGCCCTTTTCGAGAATCTCGCGGGCCTTGTCGTCGAGCGGCAGCGGCCGCGCGGCATAGAGGAACTTCGCGCCGTCGATCAGTTCGACCAGCGTCTTCGCGCGTTCCTTGAGGCCCGGCATCGCCTCCAGCCACTTGGCGCGCAGCCCGGTCTCGAGCCGTGCCGCAATATCCGCGCCGCCCTCGATATGCGGCAGCACCTGCTCGATCGCCGCCATAATCTCGGCATCCGGCGTATGGCGCATGTAATGGCCGTTGATGTTTTCCAGCTTGGCGAAATCGAATCGCGCCGGCGAGCGGCCGACATTCTTGAGGTCGAACGCCGCGATCATTTCCTCGGTCGAGAAAATTTCCTGGTCGCCGAAGCTCCAGCCCAGCCGGACGAGATAGTTGCGGAGCGCCGCCGGAAGGTAGCCGAGCGCGCGATAGGCATCGACGCCGAGTGCGCCATGGCGCTTGGAGAGCTTCGCGCCATCCGCGCCGTGGATCAGCGGGATATGCGCCATGGCCGGCACTTTCCAGCCATTCGCCTCGTAGATCTGCGTCTGCCGGGCAGCATTGGTCAGGTGGTCATCGCCGCGGATCACATGCGTGACCGCCATGTCATGGTCATCCACGACCACGGCAAGCATGTAGGTCGGGGTGCCATCCGAGCGCAGCAGCACGAGATCGTCGAGATTCTCGTTCGCCCACGTCACGCGGCCCTGGACAAGATCCTCGACCACCGTTTCGCCGGTCTGCGGCGCCTTCAGACGGATCACCGGCTTGAGGCCCCGCGCGGCAGCCTCCTGCCGGTCGGCCTCGCTTCGGTCGCGCCAGCGGCCATCATAGCGCATGGGTTTGCCCTGCGCCTTGGCCTCCTCGCGCATCGCCTCGAGCTCCTCCGGCGTCGCGTAGCAATGATAGGCCTTGCCCTTGGCCAGCATGTCCTCCGCCACCTCGCGGTGGCGGGCGGCGCGTGCGAACTGGTAGACCACGTCGCCATCCCAAGTCAGGCCCAGCCAGTGCAGCCCGTCGAGGATCGCGTCGATCGCCTCTTTGGTGGAGCGGGCGCGGTCGGTATCCTCGATCCGCAGCAGCATCTTGCCCCCGAGCTTCTTCGCCAGCAGCCAGTTGAACAAGGCCGTGCGGCCACCGCCGATATGGAGAAAACCGGTCGGCGAGGGGGCGAAGCGGGTGACGATCGGATCGGGCATGCGGAGGAACCATCAATCGGGGGCGGGCACCATTGCGGTGGCCGAAACGGGGCTCTAGCATGGGGGCAAGCTGGACGGAAAGCCCCATGCCGCCGCCAAACCACAAGAAGCCGCCCAACGGCTCGCCGCACGGCATCGGAAACCCTCCGGAGCGGGGCCGATGAAGCCCCGTGCCGCCGCCCGGCCGGCCGCACTGCCTGCCGGTCCAACCCCGTTGGCGCTGCCTGCATGGTCGCGGCTTCCGGTCATTCTTTCGAACTGCCTTGCGCAGGAAGCCAGCCGGCGGACCGGCTTTCTCTGGCTTCCCGTCGCCTATGGCGCGGGCATCCTTGCCTATTTCAGCCTGCCGGCCGAACCCTCTCTCTGGGCCGCGCCGATCCTCGCCATCCTGCTCGGCGCGCTGGCGGGCCTTGTCGGAGGCGGGCGGCGCTGGTTCGCCCTGCTGGCGCTCATGGCCAGCCTCGGCATGATTGCGGGCAGTCTCCGCAGCGCCCTCGTGGCCGCGCCCGTGGCCAGCCGGACGCTCATGGCGGAGGTGCAGGGCCATATCGAGACAATCGAATTCACGCCGCAGCGCAGCCGCATCCTGCTGCGCGTACACAAGGTGGAAGGCCTCGCGCCGGCGGAGACACCGTATCGCGTCAAGATCGGCCTGCCGGGCCAGTTGGCCTTGCCCACAGGCTCCGCCGTGACGCTCCGCGCCAGCCTCGCCCCGCCAGCCGGTGCTGCGCTGCCGGGCGGGTTCGATTTCCGGCGCGAGGCCTTCTTCCGCGGCATCGGCGCGATCGGCTACGCCATCGGGCCGGTGCGCCCCTGGGCCGAGGCGCCGCCGCCTCCCGCCATGCTGGCCCGGCTCGCGCAACTCGACGAGGCCCGCAACCTGCTCACACGGCGGATCGCCGGGATCATCGAGGGGCCCGCCGGCGCTGTTGCCGCCGCTTTGGTCACCGGCAAGCGCGGCCTCATCCCGGACGACGCGAATGACGCGCTGCGCCTGTCGGGCCTCTACCATATCGTCTCGATTTCCGGCCTCCACATGGTGCTCGCCGCCGGCGTGCTGTTCTGGTCCATCCGGGCCGGGCTCGCCCTCTCGACAAGGCTCGCCCTGCGTTGGCCGATCCGCAAGATCGCCGCATTGGGCGCCATGCTGGGCGCCACGGCCTATTGCCTCTTTGCCGGCTCGGAAGTGGCGACGATCCGCTCGCTCGTCATGACGCTGGTGATGCTGGGTGCGATCCTGCTCGACCGGCCGGCCCTCGCGATGCGCAACCTCGCGCTCTCGGCCCTGCTGGTGCTGACCTTCCAGCCGGAGGCCCTGCTTGGCCCGTCCTTCCAGATGTCCTATGCCGCCGTTGCCGCGCTGATCGCCGCACAGGGGCTCTGGCGGCCCGCCCGGCCGGAGCAGGACGGCGCCAGCAGCCGAGCCGGCACCTGGACCCGCTGGATCCTGACCGCCTTTGCCGGGATCGTTGTCACCACCCTGGTGGCCAGCCTCGCTACCGCGCCCTTCGCCGCCTACCATTTCTACCGGGTGAACCCATTCGGGCTGATCGGCAACGCGCTCGGCATTCCGCTCGTGTCGCTCGTCGTCATGCCGGCTGCGGTAGCCGGGAGCCTGCTCTATCCGTTCGGCCTCGACGAGCCGGTCTGGCGGCTGATGGGCCATGGAATCCGGGGGGTCATGGCCGTGGCAGAATGGGTGTCCGGCTTCGACAAGGCCAGCCTGCCGGCGCCGCTCCTGCGCCATTCGCAGTTCGGCGCGCTGGTCCTTGCCATGGCCCTGCTGATCCTGCCGGTCAGCCGCCTGCGGGCGCTGGCGATCGGGCCCTTCGCGCTCTGGCTGGCTTCCCTGGCCATGCCCGCCCGGCCGGACCTGATCGTGCACGAGAGTGGGCGGATCCTTCTGGCGCGCGGGGAGGGCGGCGCCTACCGCGTGCTGTCCTTCGGTCCATCGCCGGATTTCGTTCTCGGCCAATGGCTTCCGGCTCTGGGCGATCCACGCCTGCCCAAGGCGCCCGACCTGAAAGACGGCGTCCGCTGTGACAAGCTCGGCTGCACCTTGCGCCTTGCCGATGGCCGCTGGCTCGCTTTCCCGCAAAGGCCCGAAGCCCTGCGTGAGGATTGTGCCCGCGCAGACATCCTCGTCACGCCGCTCGAGAACCGGATCTGCCCTCCGGACCGCGTGCCCGTCGATGCCCGGACGCTCCGCCAGCAAGGAACGCTCTGGCTCTGGGCTCAGGCCGATGGCGGCTGGCGGGTCGAAGGCACGCGCGCAGCGCACCAACACCGGCCATGGCAGCTTCTGCTCGCGGAAGGAGAAAGCCGTCCGAAAGTCGGGGCAGACAACAGGAAGGCCGGAGCGTCGCCGGATCTTGCCGGCGACGAGGGAAGGGGCCCGGAAGCGCCCCCGATCGAGCCGGGGATCAGTAGCGACGAACCAGGCTGACGAGCTTGCCCTGCACGCGAACGCGGTCCGGCCCGAAAATCCGTGTCTCGTAATTCGGATTGGCCGCCTCGAGCGCGATGGAGGCCCCCTTGCGGCGCAGCCGCTTCAGCGTGGCTTCCTCATCATCGATCAGGGCCACCACGATATCGCCGGTATCGGCGGTATCCTGCTTGCGGATGATCACGAGATCGCCGTCGAAAATGCCGGCCTCGATCATCGAATCCCCGCGCACCTCCAGCCCGTAATGCTCGCCATGGCTAAGGAATTCCGGCGAGACATCCACCGTGTGGCTGCGGCTCTGGATGGCGGAGATCGGCGTGCCGGCGGCGATCCGGCCCATTACGGGAATGGCGACGGCGCGGCTGGGCTCGACCGGTTCAGGCGCTGCGGCTGACGGGCGCACCTTGCCGAGATGGCCCTCGATCACGCTGGGCGAAAAGCGTTGCCGGCCGGGGCGGGGCACATAGGCATCGGGCAGGCGGATCACCTCCAGCGCCCGCGCCCGGTTGGGCAGCCGCCGGATGAAGCCGCGCTCCTCCAGCGCCAGGATCAACCGGTGGATCCCCGATTTCGAGCGCAGGTCAAGCGCTTCCTTCATTTCGTCGAAGGAGGGGGGAACCCCGTTCTCGGTCAGCCGCTCATGGATGAACCGCAACAGCTCGATCTGCTTCTTGGTGAGCATGGCACCCAACTCCCGGGAATCACCCAAAACAAAGACAGAACATTGATACCATGTTCAGCCGATGTTCCGCAACTGTTCGTCGGAAATCAACCGAGCCGGAGCACGCGCGCCGGGTCTCCCGGCTGGCCTGCAGGGGCATGCGGCGGCCGGATGAGCAGGCCATCGGCCCGCGCCAGCACCGAAAGGAAAGAGGAATCCTGCCCGCCGGCCGGCCGGGCGATCCAGAGCCCGCGGGCATCGCGCTCGAGCATGACGCGGACGTAGTCCTGCCGCTCGTCATTGGCGGGGAACGCTGCGCCGAGGATCGCCGCCTCGCTGCGGTCCTGCCCGGCGCTGGCATCACCCTGCATAGCGGCGATCAGCGGCAGCAGGAACAGGCGCGTGCAGACCAGCGCCGAAACCGGATTGCCGGGCAGGCCGAGCAGAAGCATGGGCCCCAGCCGGCCGAAATTCAGCGGTTTTCCAGGCCGCATCGCGATCTTGTAGAAGGCCAGCTCTGCCCCACGCGCGGCCGCAACGGGCCGGACGAGATCATGCTTGCCAACCGAGGCGCCGCCGATGGTAACGAGGCAATCCACCGCCTCCGCCAGAGCCCGGTCGATGGCTCCATTCAGGGCCTCCGGCGAATCCGCCGCGATGCCGAGATCGACGATGTCCACTTCCATCGGCCGCATCATGGCCATGGCGGCGAAGGCATTTGTCGCGACGATCTGGTGCGGCGCGCGCGGGGCGCCGGGCAGGACCAGCTCGTCGCCGGTGGCCAGCACGCCGATCCGCGGCCGGGCAAAGACGGGAATTTCCGCATGGTTCATCGCCCCGGCCAGCGCGATATGGCCGGGCGTGAGGCGGGTTCCGGCGGATAGCAAGGTCTGCCCCTCGTGGAAATCACAGCCGGAGGGGCGGACGTGGCGGCCCACCTGCGCGGCGACGGTCAGGCGCAGTTCCGCGCCCTCGGCCGTGGCATTTTCCTGCATGACGACGCAATCCGCCCCCGCGGGGAGAATCGCGCCGGTATAGATCCGGATCGCTTCACCGGTACCAATCGTACCGGCAAACGGATGGCCCGCCGCGCTTTCGCCGATAATCCGGAGAGACGCACCCGGCGCGGCGCCGTCAGACGCGCGAAGGGCGAAGCCGTCCATGGCGGACATGGCCGCCGGCGGCTGCGTGCGAAGCGCGGTGAGATCCGCCGCAAGTACGCGGCCACTCGCTTGCTGGACAGGCACCATCTCCTGCCGACGGGGATGGGCGGCGCCGGCCGCAACCAGCAAGGCCAGCGCATCCTCAACCGGCAGCAGCCCGGCCATGTCAGCTCTCCGCGCGCCAGTCGCCGGATTTGCCGCCGGTCTTTTCCAGAAGCCGGATCCCGCCGATCACCATGCCACGATCAACGGCTTTCGCCATGTCGTAGACGGTGAGGCAGGCGACGCTCACCGCCGTCAGCGCCTCCATCTCCACGCCGGTTTGCCCGGAAACCCGGGCGCGGGCGGTGATGCGCAGGCCGGGCAACGCCTCGTCCGGTTCGAGCTCGACGGCGACCTTGGTCAGCAGCAGCGGGTGGCAGAGCGGGATGAGTTCATGCGTGCGCTTGGCCGCCATGATGCCGGCGAGCCGCGCCACGGCGATGACATCGCCCTTCTTGGCCAGTCCGTCCCGGATCAACGCGAGCGTGGCCGGGGCCATCACCACATGACCCTCGGCAAGGGCCTCACGCGTCGTGACCGCCTTCTCGCCGACATCGACCATATGCGCCGCGCCGCTGGCATCGAGATGGGTCAGCCGGCCCGCCTCGCTCATGCTGCCGCTCCGGCTGCCGGCAGACCAAGCAGCGCCCGGGTCGCCGTTGCCACATCGGCCTGCCGCATCAGGCTTTCGCCGACAAGGAAGGTGCCGATCCGGCTCTTTGCGAGGCGCTGGCAATCGTCAAATGTGAAAATGCCGCTCTCGCCGATGATGATCCGGTCATCCGGAATGCGCGGGGCGAGCCGTTCGCTTGTCGCCAGCGACACCTCGAAGCTCCGGAGGTCACGGTTGTTGATGCCGACCAGCCGAGAGGGCAGGGCGAGGGCGCGGTCAAGCTCGGCCTCGTCATGCACCTCGACCAGTGCATCCATGCCGAGCCCCTGCGCCGTCGCCACGAGATCGCGCGCAGCGGCATCATCGACCGAGGCCATGATGACGAGAATGCAATCAGCACCCATCGCCCGCGCCTCGTAGACCTGATAGGGCTCGAACAGGAAATCCTTGCGGATCACCGGCAGCGAACAGGCGGCGCGGGCAGCCACGAGGAATTCCGGCGCGCCCTGGAAATAGGGGCGGTCCGTCAGGATGGACAGGCAGGTCGCGCCGCCTTCGGCATAGGCCCGGGCGAGGGCAGGCGGGTCAAAATCCGCCCGGATCAACCCCTTGGACGGGCTCGCCTTCTTGATCTCGGCAATCAGCGCGAAACGGCCGGCGGCAAGATGCGCCTCGATCGCCGCCTGGAAGCCGCGCACCGGCAGGGCTGCTTCCGCCCGGCGGCGCATTTCAGCTTCAGGCACGGCGCGCTTCGCCTCGGCGATTTCCTCGCGCTTGGTCGCCTCGATCTGGCGGAGAATATCGCTCATGCCACCCCCGCATTCGAGGTTTCGACCACTTTGGCGAGGAGCGCTGCGGCCCGGCCTTCATCGAGCGCCGCAGCGCCCACGGCCACGCCCTCTTTCAGGCTCGACGCCTTGTCGGCAATCACCAAGGCGGCAGCGGCATTGAACAGCGCGATATCGCGATAGGCATTCTTCTCGCCGGCCAGAACCGCCCGAAGCGCGGCGGCATTCTGGCCCGGCTCGCCGCCCTTCAAGGCAGCGGCATCGGCAAGGGGAAGGCCGGCATCGGCCGGGCTGATCTCGAACCGGCGCAGGGCGCCATCCTTGAGCTCGACAACATGGGTCGGCCCTGTGGTGGTGATCTCGTCCAGCCCGTCTGAACCATGCATCACCCAGGCGCGCTCGGTGCCGAGATCGCGCAGGGTTTCGGCAATGGGGTCGAGCCAGGATTTCGCGAAGACCCCGAGCAGCAGCCGCTTCACGCCGGCCGGGTTCGACAGCGGGCCGAGCAGGTTGAAGATCGTGCGCGTGCCGAGTTCCGTCCGCACCGGCGCGACATGGCGCATGGCCGGATGATGGGCGGGTGCCACCATGAAGGCATAGCCCGCCTTCGCCAGGCAGTTGGAAATCTCGGCCGGTGTCAGCCCGATCTTGACGCCCAGAGCCTGCAGCACATCCGCCGCGCCGGAGCTGGAGGACGCCGCGCGGTTGCCATGCTTGGCCACTGGCACGCCACAGCTCGCCACGATCAGGCTCGCCAGGGTCGAGACATTCCACGAGCCCGACGCGTCACCGCCCGTGCCCACCACATCCATGGCACCTTCCACGGGCGGAACGACCAGCATCTTGCCGCGCATGGCCCGGACGGCCCCGAAGAGTTCATCCACGGTCTCGCCACGCACGCGCAGGGCCATCAGGAAACCGGCATTCTGGGCCGGCGTGGTCTCGCCTGAAAGGATCTGCCCGAAAGCCATCTCGGCTTCCGCGCGGGTCAGGGGCAGGCCGGCCGCGACCTTGGCGATCAATGGTTTGAAGGCGTCCATACTGCACTCGTGGTGATGGCTTCACTCTTGGTGGCTAGGCTCGTCGCGACAGGCGCCCGGCGGGCGCCGGATCGGGCGTTTCCGCCTTTTCGAATACGGGCTGGCGCCTACGAAGACAAGGCGCGATGCGAGAGGCTGGCTCACGCCGCCCGGGTGCAGGCATGGAATTCGCGCGCGAGGGTCAGGAAGTTCCGGCAGATCTGCGCGCCCTGCTCGGTGGCGATGCTTTCCGGGTGGAACTGCACGCCATAGATCGGCATCGCCCGGTGCTGCAGCGCCATGACCAGCCCGTCCTCGCTCCGCGCGTTCGCGACCAGCGCTTCCGGCAGGCTCGCCGCCTCGACAACCAGCGAATGATAGCGCGTCACCGAAACCGGGCCATTGATGCCCCGGAACAGGCCTTTTCCGTCATGCGTGATGCGCGAGATCTTGCCATGCATCGGCTGGTTGCGGATCACCTTGCCACCGAAAGCCTGCCCGATGGCCTGATGGCCGAGGCAGATGCCGAAGAGCGGAACCTTGCCGGCAGCCAGCCGGATCGCATCGAGCGTGATACCCGCCTCGTTCGGCGTGCAGGGCCCGGGCGAAATCACCAGCGCATCCGCCTTCCGCGCCAGCAATTCCTCGGCGGTTATCGCATCATTGCGCCAGACCTCGACCTTCGCGCCCTCTGCCCCGAGGGCATGGACCACGTTGAAGGTGAAGCTGTCGTAATTATCGATCAACGCGATGCGCATGGGAAACCTCGGAAAAGCTCTGAACAACAAACCCAAGAGGTCCGTGGCGTCAAGAAGGAACGCCGAAGGATATTGATCATCCTCGAGAGTCGCTGCACCTTTGTGGCACAGCGCATAACAAGAGCCTATTGCCATGCTTCCTCGTTTCGTCCTGATCACTTTGCTTTTCGGCTTCATGATCCCGGTGGCCAGCGCAGATGACCTGAAGCGGTGCCAGAATATGGCTGTCGCCGGGTGGCTGGACGCCTGCAATCGAGCGTCCGCCGATCCGAAACTGACCGCTAAGGAGCGGGCAATCGCCCTGACAATGCGAGGTGTAGCAGAGGTTTTCAAGGAAGACGCCGAAAGTCTCGATAAGGCGGACAAACTGTTTGTTGAGGCGCTGAATCTGGACGAAAGTAATGGAAGCGCGCATCTTTTTCTCGGTCTTGTTTTCGTCGAGAAGCAGAAATTCGATCAGGCTCTTCGTCACCTCGATATGGGACGCAAGCTTTTGGGCAGACACCGGGGCATCGATAATGCATTCGGAATTTATGAAAGAAAAAAAGGAAACCTATCTGCCGCCATTGCCTATTTTGATGCCGAGCTCCGACACTACCCTGACAACACGAGTGCACTTTTGGAGCGGGCGTGGACGCACCATCTTGCGAAAAACAAGCGTTTGTCTCTCCGTGACATGGACAAGCTTCTACGAAAGGTTCGTCAAGACAGCACAGAGCTGGCAAAATATATCCGCGTCTATCGGGATATGGATTCAATCAAGGAGGCCTTGCCGCATTTGGATTTTGCTCTCGCAAGATCAAAGACACGCAGTGCCGTCCTTTATGACATTCGGGCTGGAATTCACCTCGACTTGATGAATTATGCCCAAGCGCGGGATGATTTCACCAAATCACTCATGCTGAACGGGAACAACGCAGAATCCTTCATTGACCGCGCGCGCGCCCATGCCGGACTCAAGGACTACAAATCTGCTTTCTTTGATCTGTCGCAGGCAGAAATCCTCGCGCCTAAGAACTGGCGGATCTTTGCCAATCGCGGTCGGTTTCAAGAGGATCAGAACGGCTGCAGATCAGCCCTCGCGGAATACAACAAATCTCTTGTGCTGGATCCAAAATCAACAACTGTATTGTTCTGGGCTGCCTGGTGCGAGGACACACTTGGTAACCCCCGAAAAGCCGTCGAGCACCTCAGTGCAGCGATAGAACTAGGCTCCAAGGGCGCGGTCTTTTTCAATAATCGTGGCTACGCCTACCAAGCCCTGCTGGAGTTTGATCTGGCCTTGGAGGATTATTCGAAAGCGATTCAGATCGACGCGAAATATGAGCGTGCCTATCGCAATCGCGCCACGATCTACTCTCTTAAATTTCAGGAGAGCGGTGATAAAGAATTGATCTCAAAGGGACTGGCGGATCTTGATACCGCACTCGCGCTCGCACCTAGCAGCCTCGATGTCCTGAACAGCAGGGCGACCTTTTATCGTCGCGTTGGACAATGCGAAAAGGCAATCCCGATCTTCCACAATGTTCTGGAGCGGGACGACAAGAACTCCAACACAATGGGGTCGTTGGGGCTTTGCCTGATCGACAAAGCCCAATACCAAGATGCCGTCGTCATGATCGAGAAGGCGCTTGCGATTAACCCCAAGCATGCATCCAACCTCAACAACCTGGCCTGGGCCAAGTACAAGATGGGCTTGCTGCATGATGCGATCGGGTATGTCGAACGATCTCTGGTTCTAAACCCGGCCGACATCAATGCACTTGATACGCGCGGGAACGTTCGCCTTGCTCTCGGCGATCGAATTGGCGCGATTGATGATTTCCGGCAGGTTCTGGAACGGGGCGCCAAGCTAAAGAAGAACAAGGCGGTAGCCGAGAGCCGCAAGCGCCTCGAAGAACTCGGGGCATTGCCGGAAAACTGAAGCGCAGACCGGCGCTACTGCCCCCGCTTGCCGCGGCTGGCGAACCGCACCGCATCCTCGGCCGCGCGGAACAGGGCCTTCGCCTTGTTCTCGCATTCCGCCTGTTCGGAAGCGGGCACGGAATCATGGACGATGCCGGCCCCCGCCTGCACATGCATCATCCCGTCCTTGACGAGGGCGGTGCGCAGCACGATGCAGGTATCCATCGCGCCATCGGCCCCGAAATAGCCGATCGCGCCGGCATAGGCGCCGCGCTTGTCTTTCTCCAGCTCGTCGATGATCTGCATGGCGCGGATCTTCGGCGCGCCGGAAACCGTGCCGGCCGGGAAGCCGGCGGCCAGCGCCTCGATCAGGTCATGGCGCGGGTCAAGCCGCCCCTCGACATGGCTGACAATGTGCATCACCTGGCTGTAGCGCTCGACGAAGAAGCTGTCCGTCACCGTCACCGAGCCGATCTCGGCAACGCGGCCGACATCGTTGCGGCCGAGGTCGAGCAGCATCAGATGCTCGGCGCGCTCCTTCGGATCGGCGAGCAGTTCCTGCTCAAGCGCCCGGTCCTCGGCGAGGGTCGCGCCGCGCTTGCGCGTGCCGGCAATCGGACGGATCGTCACCTTACCGTCGACCACCTTGACGAGGATTTCCGGGCTCGAACAGACAATCTGGAAATCGTTGAAATCGAGATAGCAGAGATAGGGGGAGGGGTTGACCCGTCGCAGTGAGCGATAGAGCGCGAAGGCCGGCAGGTCGAACGGGGTCGAGAAACGCTGGCTCAGCACCACCTGGAAAATGTCGCCGGCCAGGATGTATTCCTTCGCCGCCGCGACCATCGCCTCATACTCGGCAGGCGTGGTATTCGACCGCGCTTCGGGAAGGCGGGCGAGGGCATCCTCGTCGGCCAGCTCCTGCACCAAAGGCGCTTCGAGCGCGCCGATCGAGGCCTGAAGGCGCTCGACCGCCGCCTCGTAGGCGGCGCGGGCCGGGCGGGACGCGGCAGGAAAAACCGGGGTGATCACCACGATCTCGTCCTTCACCGCATCGAAGACGAGGACGAGTGTCGGGCGGATCATCAACGCATCCGGCACGCCGATCGGATCAGGCTTTGCCGGGCCAAGCCGCTCCATCTGGCGGACCATGTCATAGCCGAGGAAGCCGAACACGCCGCTCGCCATCGGAGGCAGGTCGTCGAGATGCGGGATCCGGCTTTCGGCAATCAGCGCGCGCAGGGCGTCGAGCGGCGCGCCGGGGCAGGCCTCGAAGGGCCCGCCTTGCCGGCTCGCCTCGGTCTGTCCATTCCGGCAGCGCCAGGTCAGGTCAGGCTTCAGCCCGATGATGGAATAGCGGCCGCGCACGGCGCCGCCTTCGACGGATTCCAGCAGGAAACTCGGCGTCTCACCGGCCAGCGCCCGCATCTTGAGATAGGCCGAAACCGGCGTCTCGAGATCCGCAACGAGGCGCGTGGCGAGACATTGCGCCTCGCCGGCGCGATAACGCGCCTCGAAAGCGTCGAAGGCCGGCTCGATCGACATGTCAGTTTGTCTGGCCCAGCGCCTGGTTCAGCACGGTCTGGTTGATCGACACCCCGACCGACTTGCGCAAGGCCGCGATATACTGCGCCATCAGGTCCTCGGCCATGCCGGTGCTGACCTGCCGCTCGAGGCCCGATGCCACATCCTGCGCCGGATCATGGGCGAGCAAGGTCGCATCGACCGGAACGATGAGCGCGCGGCTGGTGCCATCGCCCGCCAGCGCGCTGACCGGCTTGCCTACCGGGCCGGCAAAGGCACGCTCGACCCCGGCAGCGCCGAGGGTTGCCTCGCGCGCATTGCGGCGGATGGCGGCGAAACGCTGCACCGGCAGCCCGAGTTCCTGGCTGATCGCAGCGAGGGTGGCACCTTCCTCCGCCCGCTTGACAAGGCCGGTCATGAATTCGGCGAGAGCCTTGTCGCGACGGTCGGCCAGAAGCCGCGTGCGGACCTGGTCCTTCACCTCGTCATAGGTCTTGTCGCGGGCCGGCTCGACGGCATTCACCTCATACCAGGTGTAGCCGCCATCGCGACCCTGCAACGGCTCATTGTCGAGCCCGATATCCGAAGCAAACACGGCGTTGATGGTTTCGGTGCCACCGGGAACCGTGACGCGGTTGCCGTTGCCGTCATTGCCCTGACGGTCGAGTGCCGCCAGCGTGACGAGCCGCGCGCCAGCCGCCTGTGCCGCTTCGGCGAGGCTCTTGCCGGCGATGCGCTGGTCCTCGATCTTGCGGAACAGGCCATCGACCTGCGCCTTGATCGCGGGATCGCTCTGGAGCTTGTCCATCCGGGCATCGCCCTCGATCTGGCCGCGCACGGCCTCGAAGGGCGTCACGCGGGCCGGCTCCACCTTGAGCACGCGCACGAGAACGAAACCGAACGGATCCTTCACCGGGGCGCTGAGCTGGCCCTCGGCCGTCTTGAAAACCGCATCCCGGAGGGCTGCATCGGTCAGTTCGGCGGACGTCTTCAGGCCGAGATCGACATCGAGCTCGGTGAGCTTGCGCTCGGCCAGCAGCGCCTCGAAGGTCATGCCACCAGCCAGCTTGGCCGCTGCGGCCTTGGCCTCGTCCTCGCTGTCGAACAGCACGCGCTGCGCCTGCCGGCGCTCCGGCGAGCCGAACCGCCCCGCAATCACCTGCCGGTCGTAATAGGCGCGGAGATCGGCCTCCGTGATGGCAAGGCTGGCCGCAAAATCGGCCGGCTGCACCTGGATGATCGAGACCTTGCGCGTCTCGACCGTGCGGAACTCTGCCTTGCGCTCCTCGAAGAATGCCTTCAGGGCCGCCTCGTCCGGCTCGGCCGCAGCCGGAACCTTGTCGACCGGCACGAGGATCACGTCGAGATTGCGCTCCTCGTTCCGGAACTGATGCACGGCCTTGCCGAGGGCCTGCGCGCCGGCCATGCCGCCGGCGAGGCCGTTGAAGATCTGCTGCCGCAACAGCAGGTCCGTCTGGCGCTGCACGAAGGCCTGCTCGCTCAGCCCGGCCTGCGACAGCGCGTCGGCGAGGCGGGCACGGTCGAAAATGCCGCCCGTCCTGAATTCCGGCGCCTCGGTGATCGAACGCATCACGGTCAGCTGGTCGACGGCGAGGCCGAGCTTGCGGGCCTGCTCGGTCAGCGCCAGTTCGTCGATCTGCCGGTTGAGCAGCCCGCGATCGAGCCCGAAGGCGCGCGCTTCCTCCGACGTGACCACCCGCCGCACCTGCCGCTGGATGCGCTGCAACTCGGTATTGTAGGCCGCGCGGAACTCGTCAGCACTGATCGTGGACGAGCCCACCTTTGCGACCGTCCGGTTCACACCGCCGCGGAAAATGTCGCCGATGCCCCAGATGGCAAAGGAAACGATCAGGAACCCCATGATCACGGTCAGCACAAGGCGGCCGAGCCATTTGGAAGAGGCGGAGCGGATCGCAGTCAGCATGGGCGGTCAATCGTCCGTGTTACGGGGCGGGAAACGGGGCCGGACCATACGGGCGGCCTCTCCCCTTGGCAAGCACGGGAACACGGCAAAAGCCGGGCAATTGCGCGCGAAACCGGCCCATGATAGGCCGCGCCGGAACTGAAGCAGGGAGCAGATGCATGCGCAAGCCGCTGGTGGCCGGAAACTGGAAGATGAACGGGACGCGCGCGAGCCTCGCCGAGATCGGCGAGATGGCGAAGGCCTGTGACGCCACCCTCCGTGCGAAAGTGGATGTGATGGTCTGCCCGCCCGCGACGCTTCTCTTCCCGGCCGCAGCTCTGGCCCTCGGCACGGCCATTTCGATCGGCGCGCAGGATTGCAGCCCGCTCGGGGAGGGCGCCCATACCGGCGATCTCTCGGCCGGAATGCTGTTCGATTCGGGCGCGAAGGGCGTAATTGTCGGGCATTCCGAGCGACGGGCCGACCACGGCGAGAAGGATGCCGATGTCGCGGCCAAGGCGGCGGCCGTGCTGGCGCAGGGCATGATGCCGATCATCTGTGTCGGCGAAACGCGGGCCGAGCGCGAGGCTGGCAAAGCCCTCGCGGTCGTGGCGCGGCAGGTCCGCGGCTCGGTGCCGAAGGACGCGCCGGCCGGCAGCTTCGTGGTGGCCTACGAGCCGGTCTGGGCGATCGGCACCGGCCTGACGCCGACCCTGCAGGACATTGCCGACATGCATGCCGAGATCCGGCGGACACTGGCTCGCCTGCTCGGCAAGCCTGCCGCACAGGCGACGCGCATTCTCTATGGCGGTTCGGTGAAGCCGGCCAATGCCGGCGAAATCCTGAACCTCGCCGATGTGGACGGGGCACTGGTCGGCGGCGCCAGCCTCAAGGCAGCGGACTTCCTCGCCATCATCCGCGCGGCCTGACGCGGGTTTCGACGGGGCAGGGGTTGGAATTTCGCTTCCCCTGCCGCCATATTGTCGCTAACAGACAGCGCAAATCGCATTCGCGGGGGTCAATCCCGCCCGAGCAGGCTCCATGGAAACCGTACTGATCGTCATTCATCTCCTGATCGTCATCGCGCTTTGCGGCGTGGTGCTGCTGCAGCGCTCCGAAGGCGGCGGCCTCGGCATGGGCTCGAGCCCGTCGGCCTTCATGAGCGGGCGCGGCCAGGCGAATCTCCTCACGCGGATCACCGCCATTCTCGGCACGGCGTTCTTCATCACCTCGATGGCTCTGGCCGTGATCGCTGCCCGCGGGCGGGCGCCGGCCTCGCCGCTCGATAACATCGCCCCGCCGCCGCCGACCACGCAGGGCGGAACCGTGCCGGCCGCCCCGCAGGGCGCACCGAACGTGCTTGACCAGCTGCGCCAGATGCAGGGCGGCCAGAACCAGCAGCCGGGCCAGCCGCGTCCGTAAGAGCATTATCGATAGAAGGGCCGTGGGAAGGCGCCATCCGGCACAGGGGGCGCCTTCTGTTTTTGAAGGCGCCATTTTTCTTGGGATGGCGCTTTTTTCTTTGCGCGAATCGCGCCCCACAAGGTAAAGATCAAGCCCCATGACGCGATATGTATTCATCACCGGCGGCGTGGTTTCCTCCCTTGGCAAAGGCCTCGCATCGGCCGCACTCGCAGCCGTGCTGCAGGCGCGCGGCTATCGCGTGCGGATGCGGAAGCTCGATCCCTATCTCAATGTCGATCCGGGCACGATGAGCCCTTACCAGCACGGCGAGGTCTTCGTGACCGATGACGGCGCCGAGACCGATCTCGATCTCGGCCATTACGAGCGCTTCACCGGCCGCTCCGCCATCAAGGCCGACAATATCACCACCGGCCGCATCTATCAGGAGATCATCGCCAAGGAGCGGCGCGGCGATTACCTCGGCGCCACCGTGCAGGTGATCCCGCATGTGACCGATGCGATCAAGGAATTCGTCGTTTCGGGCAACGAGAACTACGATTTCGTGCTGGTCGAGATCGGCGGTACGGTCGGCGATATCGAGGGCCTGCCGTTCTTCGAGGCCATCCGCCAGCTCCGCAATGACCTGCCGGAGCGGCATTCGCTGTTCGTGCATCTGACGCTGCTTCCGTATATCCCGAGCGCCGGCGAACTGAAGACCAAGCCGACCCAGCATTCCGTGCAGGAACTGCGCTCCATCGGCATCCAGCCAGATATCCTGCTCTGCCGCACAGACCGCGAGATCCCGGCCGGCGAACGACGCAAGCTTGCCTTGTTCTGCAACGTGCGCGAGAGCGCGGTAATCGAGGCACGCGATGTGGACCAGATCTACGCCGTGCCGCTGGCCTATCATGCCGAGGGGCTCGACACGGAGGTGCTGCGCATCTTCGGCATGCCAGACAAGGCCGAGCCCGATCTCTCGCGCTGGCACCATATTGTCGATACGCTCCGCAACCCCGAGGGGCAGGTCACCATCGCCATTGTCGGCAAGTATACGGGCCTGAAGGATGCCTACAAATCGCTGATCGAGGCTCTGGTCCATGGCGGCATCGCCAACCGGGTCAAGGTCAATCTCGACTGGATCGACAGCGAGATCTTCGAACGCGAGGATGCCTCGTCCTATCTCGAGCATGTCCATGGCATCCTCGTGCCCGGCGGCTTCGGCCTGCGCGGCGCCGAAGGCAAGATCCAGGCGGCGCGCTTCGCCCGCGAGCGGAAGGTGCCGTATTTTGGCATCTGCTTCGGCATGCAGATGGCCTGCATCGAGGCCGCGCGGAACCTCGCCGGAATTTCCGGGGCCTCCTCGACGGAATTCGGACCCTGTCCCCAGCCGGTCGTGGGCCTGATGACCGAGTGGATGAATCGCGGCCAGCTCGAAATCCGCCAGTCCGGCGGCGATCTCGGCGGCACGATGCGGCTCGGCGCCTATGAATCGAAACTCGCCGCCAATTCGCGCATTGCCTCGATCTACGGCTCCACCACCATCCAGGAGCGCCACCGCCACCGCTACGAGGTCAACATGGCCTATCGCGAGGCGCTGGAAGGGAAGGGGCTGCTCTTCTCCGGTGTCTCGCCGGACGGGCTGCTGCCGGAAACCGTGGAATATCCGGATCACCCCTGGTTCGTCGGGGTTCAGTATCATCCGGAGCTGAAATCACGCCCGTTCGAGCCGCATCCGCTCTTTGCGAGCTTCATCGAGGCCGCATTGGCGCATAGCCGCCTGGTGTGACGATTTCCCCAGCGCTATGCGTTGCCGCACCCGGCGGTGCCGCGTCTCGTGCTTCCCTTGGACCCGCGCCTGAGTCATGGTGACATGAGGCATCGCGATCGGGGGGCACTCGCATGATTCAGGCTGGTTCGGGCATCTTGGCTTCGGCTTTGGGGATTCCCTTCTTCCTTCTCTACATCGCAGTCGGCGCGGCGATGCTGGCTCTGTTCGTGCTGGTCTATTCGCGGTTCACCGCGCATGATGAACTGGCCCTGATCCGCGAAGGCAACTGGACAGCCTCGATCGCCCTTTCGGGTACGCTGATCGGCTTCACCATCCCGCTCGCAAAGGCCATCTCGCAGGCCGGCAACATTCTCGACATGCTGCTCTGGGGCTTTGCGGCCTTCGTGGTCCAGCTCGCGGCGTATTTCGTGGTCCGGGTCATGGTTCCCGGCCTTTCGGACAAGATCGCCGCCAACCAGGCTTCCGCCGGCACGCTGCTGGCCGGCTGTTCGATCGCCTGCGGGCTGATCAATGCCGCGGCCATGACGATGTAGGGCCGGAGCCATGAAGCGATCCCATGCGATATTCATCGGCGCGACGGGGCTGATCTTCGCCGGCGCGTATGTCGGGCAGGTGGGCAAGACCCGTCTCGAGGACGCGCCTGCAGCCGAAGCTCCCGCCGAGGCCCGGCTCTACACCTCGCTCGACGAATGCATGCGGGCCCATCAGGGCTGGACGTCCATTCCGCCGGTTTCCGGCCAGCCGGCACCGCTTTCGCCCGGGCAGGCCCAGTGCCAGCGCGACTTTGCCGATGCCAACGCATCCCATGTCCAGGCGGCACCGAAATTCAACAACCAGTCCGAATGCGAGTCGCAATACGGTGCCCAGCAATGCCGGCCGGCGACGTTCAACGGCAGTTCCGTCTTCGTGCCGGCCATGCTCGGCTTCATGGTCGCCAATGCGCTCAACGGCCAGCGCAATTCGCAGGCGCTGCTTCCGCCGATGCGGAACGGCACGGCCTGCCCGCCCGGCCAGACGCCGGAAACCATGCCCGGCTGCACAGCACCGCCGCGTTCGGGCAGCAGCACAAGCGGGTCCGGCGGCGGCTGGCGCTCCTATTCCACCTCGAGCGGTCACACCGTCAGCCGGGACACATCGAAAGCCGCATCCAGCGCGGTGACAGTGCCGGCCGGCGCGACGGGGGCACCGGCCGCGCGAAGCTCTGTCGGGGCGATCGCGGCGCGGCCGTCTTCCTATTCCCGCGCCAGCACCAGCAGCTCGACCACCTCGCGGAGCGGCTTCGGCTCCATCGGCCGCTCGATTTCCAGCTCGAGCTCCTGACATGCGGCGTCTCGACATGCCGGAACGCCCGGATTGGCGCAGCAAGGCAGAGCAGGTCGGCTTCTCGTTCCACAGCGCCGATGACCGGCCCTACTGGGACGAGACCGGCGCCTTCGGCTTCACCCTCGAGGAGATCGAGGAAAAGATCGAGGCGCCTTCCGCCGAACTGGAGGAAATGGCGCTCGAATTTGTCGGCAAGGCCTGCCGCGACGAGGCCATCCTGACGCGACTGGCGATCCCGCGCGCCTTCTGGGGCGAGATCTGGGAGAGCTGGCAGCGCGGCGACCGCAATCTCTATGGCCGGTTCGATTTCGCCTATGACGGGAAGGGCCCGGCCAAGCTGCTGGAATACAACGCCGATACGCCGACAGCCCTGCTGGAGACAGGCGTGTTCCAGTGGCTCTGGCTGGAGGAGATGATCGGCAAGGGCGCGCTGCCGCGCGGCTCGGACCAGTACAACTCGGTCCATGACAAGCTGATCGGTGCCTTCCGCAACCTGCGGAACGGCCGCGCCTACCGCCTGCACCTGACCTGCCTCGATGACAGCGACGAGGACCGCGCCACGGTGGCTTATCTCGAGGAATGCGCGCAGCAAGCCGGGCTTTCGACGCAGTTCCTGTTTGTCAACGAGATCGGGCTCACCAAGGCCGGCAAATTCGTCGATCTCGAGGAAGCCCCGATCGAGGTTTTGTTCAAGCTTTATCCATGGGAATGGATGATGCGCGAGGATTTCGGCAAGGCCATTCCCGGCTGCGGCACGCAGTTCATCGAGCCGATCTGGAAAGCTCTGCTCTCGAACAAGGGCCTGCTGCCCTATCTCTGGCAGATGGCGCCGGGCCATCCCAACCTCGTCCCGGCCTATTTCCCGGATGAGCCGGCGCCCGATCTCGGCCCATCTTATGTCGAGAAGCCGCTTTTCTCGCGCGAGGGGGCCAATATCCGCCTGTTCGAGCGGGGCCGCGCGCTGAGCGGCAACGAGGGGCCCTATGGCGAGGAAGGCTTCATCCGCCAGCAGCGCATTCCGATTCCGGATTTCGGCCATGGCCATGTCGTGCTCGGCGCCTGGATGGTCGCCAGCGAGCCGGCGGGCATGCTCGTCCGCGAGGATAAATCCCCCATCACCGGCAATCTCGCCCGGTTCATCCCGCATTTCATCGAGCCGTAAGCGAAGGGGTGACGCTGGCGACCGCCGGTGCTAGACCCCGGTACGCTTGCGCCAACCCCTGACTTCCGGAGCCCGGATGCCTCGCCCTCTCGATCATTTTGTCATCGGCGTACCGGATCTCGCCGCTGTCTCAGCCCGGTTCGCGGCGATGGGCTTCAACGTCGGCACGCGGAACCGCCATGCCTGGGGCACGGAAAACCACATCATCCAGCTAGCCGATCACACTTTCTTCGAGCTGATCACCGTGGCCTCGCCAGAGCTTATTCCTCCGCATGCCGGCCGCACCTTTTCCTTCGGCGCCTTCGTGCGCGACCGGCTCGCCGAGGCGACCGGCCTTTCGATGCTGGTGCTGAAAACGGACGATGCCGTGGCTGATGCCGCGCGCTGGGCAGCCGAGGGAATCGGTGATTTCGAGCCTTTCCATTTCGGCCGCAAGGGCCGCCGGCCGGATGGCAGCGAGGTCGATGTCTCCTTCACGCTCGCATTTGCCGCCGATCCGGCTTTGCCGAAATGCGGTTTCTTCGCCTGCCAGCAGCACGCACCGGACATGTTCTGGTCGGCGGCGATGCAGAACCATCGCAACGGCGCAACCGGCGTCGCCCGAGTAACGCTCGTCGCCGAGAACCCCTCGGACCATCACATCTTCCTCGCCGGTTTCGTCGGCGAACGCCGCATGCGGTCGACCTCCTTCGGCATCGAGATCGAGGCAGGCCACGGGTTGATTGACATCGTCTCGCCGGAAGGCTTCGCCTTCCGCTATGGCGAGGCGGCACCGGCCAGCGAGACTCCGGTCTTCGCCGGAATCGAGATCGCCTGCTCCAGACTGTCCGTGGTCGAAGCCGAACTGGACGCTGCCGGCGAAACCGTGATCCGCCATGGCGGCGGGCTGACGCTGCCGCGCCGGCCGGATCTCGCCACGACGCTCCGCTTTGTCGAGTGCAATACCCGCTCATGAAGGTGATTGTCTTCGCGCTGCTTCTCGGGATTGCCGGCGCCATGGCCTGGTTCATCTTCCGCGGCGAATGCCCCGACGGGCAGGTCTTTGCCAATGAACAGGCCTGCCTCGCCTCCGGCCAGCTTCCGGCGGGCCTGTGCCGGCAGGGTTTCGCCGAGGCACAACGTGCCGCGCGGGAGGATCAGGCGCCCTTCGCCACGCAGGATGATTGCCTGCGGCAATTCCCGCGCTGCCAGCCGCATGGGGCGGTGGCCAGCGGCTTCGTGCCGGTGCCGCGCGGCGCCTGCATCATCGCGACAGGCAAGAGCCGGCCTGTCTACCAGCGGATCGGATCCGGCAGCGAACCGCGCGGTTCGTGACAATCAGGAGTGACAGGATGAGCGACGTTCAGGTCGGCAACGTGATCTTCGGCAATGCGCGGCCCTTCGTGCTGATTGCCGGGCCGTGCCAGATGGAAAGCCGCACCCATGCCCTCGACATGGCCGGCTCTCTGAAGGAGATCTGCGCCCGGCTCGGCATCGGACTGGTCTACAAATCCTCTTTCGACAAGGCCAACCGCACCAGCGGCAAGGCCGCGCGCGGCATCGGCCTTGACAAGGCCTTGGAGGTCTTTGCCGAGATCCGCCGCGATCTTGGCCTGCCGGTGATCACCGACGTACACGAGACCTGGCATTGCGCCGAGGCCGCGAAGGCGGTGGACATGCTCCAGATTCCCGCCTTCCTCTGCCGCCAGACCGACCTGCTGGTCGCCGCGGCGGAAACCGGCCTCGCGATCAACGTGAAGAAGGGCCAGTTTCTCGCGCCCTGGGACATGAAGAACGTCATCCAGAAAATCCGCGATGCCGGCAATGACCGCGCCATGGCCTGCGACCGGGGCACCTCCTTCGGTTACAACACGCTGGTGAGCGATTTCCGCGGCCTGCCGATCATGGCCGAGCAATGCCGCTGCCCGATCATCTTCGACGCCACCCATTCCGTGCAGCAGCCGGGCGGGCAGGGCGGTTCTTCCGGCGGGCAGCGCGAATTCGTGCCGGTACTGGCCCGCGCGGCCGTGGCGGTCGGCGTGGCCGGCCTTTTCATCGAGACGCATCAGGATCCGGATGGCGCGCCCTCGGACGGGCCCAACATGGTCCCGCTGGCCGACATGCCCGCCCTGCTCGAACGGCTCAAGGCCTTCGACCATCTCGCCAAGGCCTGACGGAGAAACACGAAATGCCTGTCATTCTTGCCATTCTCGGTGCGCTCTTTTCCGGCTTCATGATGTGGATGGTCTGGGGGAACGGGATGCAGGTGCTCAATGCCTGGATCGATGCCCGTTCCGCCCGCTCCAAGGAAAAGCGTGACGCTCAGGCCATCGCCGATGCCCGCGAGCGGGCTGCCCGGGCACCCCTGCGCGCTGTGCAGGACCCGCGCGAGGCGGCGCTCGTCCTGCTGTCGAAACTTGCGATGCTGCGTGGCGAGATCACGGCCGAGCAGAATGTCCTGCTGAGCCGTTTTGTGACGGAGCGCTTCGGTTTCGAGGGCAAACCGGAACACCACACGACGCTCGCCGCCTTTGCCGCCCGGGCGGCGGGCGAAGCTGATTCCGTCGTGGCGGACCTGACGCCGATCCTGCATGTCTCGCTTGAAACGGAAGCGCTCGATGATCTCTTCCGCATGATGCAGGAAGTCGCCGCCCTGCATGGCGGGCCGACCGAAGCGCAGGAGCGCATGATCGAGCGGACGAAGTCACGCCTGAACTACCGCGAGCCCGAAGCCTGAGCCTTCCCCGTCAAGCCGAGGCGGACGCCGCCTGGACTTCCGGCAGCAGCCGCGCGTTGACGATTTCGGGCGTCAGCGCGCCATTGATCTTGTGCTGGAATACGCCGTCCTGCCGGAACACATAGGTTGACGGCACGCCGCGCTGCTTGAAGGCGCGGAGATAGAGCCGCTGGTGGTCGATCGAGAGGCGCTGGAACGGGTTGCCATGGCCGCGGAGATACTCGGCCACCTTGTCCTCGGTATCATCGGCCACGATCCCGAACAGACGGATGCCCGGCCGCGCGGCGAGGGCCATCAGTTCGCCATGCTCGGACCGGCAATAAGGGCACCAAGACGCCCAGATATTGACAAGCGTGACGCCTTCGAAAAAGGCCTGCCGCTGGATCGGCGGGGCCGGCATGCCCCGGAACTCGACACCGGCAACAGGGGCGAGGTCGCCGCCATCCGGCAGAACCGGGGTCAGAAGGTCGATCCGGCCGGTTTGCGCGGCAAACCCGACCACGCCGATCGCCGGAACGGACAGGAAGGCGGCGCCGACAACGAAGCGACGATCCATCAGGCCCTTGCCGTGTGTTTTCTGCGTCATGTCTTTCCCCTGTTCCGCGCATCCGTGCCACAAGGCGCTTGGGGAAGGGTAAATCCCGGTCCGGAATGTGCCGGACCGGTTGACGAATCCTTGCGTGGATTCAGCGCCTCGCCCGGATTTTAGCGCCCGCGATACGGCGGCACGCCCTGATCGGGCAGGAAGACATTCTTCGGCAGCTCGCCATGCTGGAAAAACACGTCGATCGGGATGCCGCCGCGCGGATACCAGTAGCCGCCGATCCGGAACCAGCGCGGCGCCAGCAGTTCGACCAGCTTTTTCCCGATCCCGACGGTGCAATCCTCATGGAAGGCGCCGTGATTGCGGAAAGCGCCGAGATAGAGCTTCAGCGACTTGGATTCGACGAGCCATGCGCCGGGTACATAGTCAATGACGAGGATGCCGAAATCCGGCTGGCCCGTCACCGGGCAGATCGAGGTGAATTCGGGGCACATGAACCGGGCGACATATTCGGTCTCCGGATGCGGATTGGGCACGCGATCGAGCACGGCCTCCTCGGGCGAGGCGGGCAGGGCACTGGCCTTGCCGAGAAGCGAGGTTTCAAAGGGGGCAGCCATGAACATTCCTTCCGATTGGCTGCGCCTTTATCCCAGCCGGACAATCTCCGCTACCTCGGAATCAAGCGCGAGATCGTCGCGGGCACCCATCAGCCAGAGCCGGTCGACACGCTGGATGGCAATCGGCGTGTCCGCGAAGCGATCGAGCAGCCCGGCCAGCCAGCCCGCCTCGTCCGGCCGGAGATCATCGACAAGATTGTAGAGGCCGAGGACATAGAGCGCCGTCAGCGGACGGCCCAAAGCCGCCTGCACGCTGTGGATCGCATTGTCACTGTCGATCCGCTCGGGATAGAGCCTGAGATAGAGCCGGCCGCGATTGACGCTGCCGGAGAACAGGCCCCGGATGGCCACGTCAAACGGGCGGATCCCGTCAAGCGCCGCCCGTTCTTCCGGCCCGATGGCCGGTGCCGTCCCCTGCGCCAGCCCGCCGCAGATCGTGGCATGCAGCACGGCCTTGCGCGCTTCGAACATATCCCATGAGATCTTCGCTGCCAGAGGCCCGTTCCGGAGCGCTGCATCGAGCGTGCGGAAGCCGGGCGATTCGGCGAGAAGGGGCCAGGCAACCGGAATGACCAGCGACCAGAACGGCACATGCCGCCCCATCCGGTAGCCCCGCGCCGGATCCGCCGCGATCACGCCGGGATGGTCCGGCGCGACAAGCGGCAGATGGGCCCTGCGATAGGCCTCGTCGAGCAGGAAAGGGCCGCCGGGCGGAAAAGACGTGGCCTGATCGCGGTAATCGAGCGCCTCGTCGGTCACGAAAACGGCCATGCCATGCTCCTGCCCCCGGCAACCGGCCGGACATCCGGTCAGCGCCACCGCTTTTATCGCTTCCCGCCTTAAATTTCCTTCGCTATGAGGCTCCGCAGAGACCGCTGGCACCCGAGGAGCCCCCCATGACCCTGATCGTCGATGTCCTTTCCCGCGAAATCCTGGATAGCCGGGGCAATCCGACGGTCGAGGTGGACATCGTCCTCGAGGATGGCTCCTTCGGCCGCGCGGCGGTGCCCTCGGGCGCCTCGACCGGCGCCCATGAGGCGGCGGAACTGCGTGATGGCGGCGCCCGCTATCTCGGCAAGGGCGTGCAGAAGGCCGTCGACCATGTCGTCACCGAAATCTCGGAAGCCATTGTCGGCATGGACGCCGAGGACCAGACCGCCATCGACCAGGTGATGATCGAACTCGACGGCACGAAGAACAAGAAGCGCCTCGGCGCGAATGCGATCCTTGGCGTCAGCCTCGCCGTGGCCAAGGCGGCCGCCGAATCGCGCGGGCTGCCGCTCTACCGCTATGTCGGCGGTGTCGGTGCCCGGGTCCTGCCGGTGCCGATGATGAACATCGTCAATGGCGGCGCGCATGCCGACAACCCGATCGACTTCCAGGAATTCATGATCATGCCGATCGGCGCCCCGAACTTCGCCGAAGGCCTGCGGATGGGCGCGGAAGTTTTCCACACGCTGAAGAAGGCGCTGAAGGACAAGGGCCACAACACGAATGTGGGGGATGAGGGCGGCTTCGCCCCCAACCTCAAGAGCGCCGAGGCCGCGCTCGACTTCGTGATGGCCGCCATCGAGAAGGCCGGCTTCAAGCCGGGCCGCGACGGCGACATGGCCATTGCGCTGGATTGCGCCTCCACCGAGTTCTTCAAGGACGGCGTCTATGATTATCACGGCGAGAAAAAGAAGCGTGATATCAAGGCACAAGTGAAGTATCTTGAGAAACTGGTTGCAGATTATCCGATCGTCTCGATCGAAGACGGCATGGCCGAAGACGACTGGGAGGGCTGGAAGCTCCTGACCGATCGGATCGGCGCGAAATGCCAGCTGGTGGGTGATGATCTCTTCGTCACCAATGTCGAGCGCCTGTCGCAGGGCATCCGCACTGCCACCGGCAATTCGATCCTCGTCAAGGTGAACCAGATCGGCTCGCTGACCGAAACCCTCGCTGCGGTCGACATGGCCCAGCGCGCCGGCTTCACGGCCGTGATGTCGCATCGCTCTGGCGAGACCGAGGATGCCACCATCGCCGATCTCGCCGTGGCGACGAATTGCGGGCAGATCAAGACCGGCAGCCTCGCCCGTTCGGACCGGACCGCCAAGTACAACCAGCTCCTCCGTATCGAGGGCGAGCTGGGTGACATGGCCCTTTATGCCGGCCGCAATGCCCTGAAGGCGCTGGCCTGATCGGGGAGCGGAAGGACAGCAGACGGGAGAGCCGGACATGACCCTCTCCCGGCGCAGCCTCGCCATCCTCGCCATGCTCGGTGCCGCGACGATCTACGGCACCAATTTCGCGATCTCGCGCCACGGCATCCAGAACGGGATGACGCCGAATGACATGACATTCGTGCGGTTCCTTGTTGCCGGGATCATTCTTCTGCCGCTCTTTGTCCGGTCTGGCCTGCGTGACTGCGCCGGCATCGGCTGGGGCAGGGGGCTGGTGCTGACCGTCATGAGCGGCCTGCCGATGACGCTGCTGATGATGCAGGGCCTCGCCTGGTCGCCTGCAGCCCATGGCGCCGCGATCGGGCCCGGCACAGTAACGGTGATCGGCGCGATCGGCGGCTGGCTGATGTTTGGCAACAAGCCGGGCTGGACCGTGATCCTCGGCATCGCCATCGTCGTGGCTGGCCTCGCGATGATCGGCCTTGCCGCCAGCACGTCCGGCTCCCGCAATGTCCTGCTGGGCGATCTCTGCTTCTTCGGCGTCGGACTGATCTGGGGCGGTTATCCGCTGATGCTCCAGCTCTGGAAGGTTGATCCGCTCCGCGCCACCGCCGTGCTCTCGGTGCTCTCGGCTGTGGCCTTCTCGCCCTGGTACCTGCTGGCCGGGGGCAGCAATCTCCTCAATGTGAACTTTTGGGTGGTAGCGCTGCATGCGATCAACCAGGGCGTGATCAACGTGGTGATCGGCCTCTGGCTCTGGGGATTTGCCGTGCGCGAGGTCGGTGCCGCCTTGTCGGGCCGGTTCCCGCCGCTCATTCCGGTGATCGGCACGCTGACGGCAATCCCGCTGCTGGGCGAGATTCCGGGCGCCATCCAATGGGCCGGCATTGCCCTGATCGTCGGCGGGCTGATGGTCACCACCATCCGGCCCGGACCGGGCAGGGCCGCCTGAGGCTACCGCTCCTTAACCACTGCATGCGATTGTCCGGGCATGATCATCCGCACCCGCCGCCGTCGCATCGGTTTCCTGCTGGCCTTCCACGCCATCGCCTGGAGTGCGAGCGCCTATTTCGCGCATTCCGCCTATACGGGGGATCGTGGCCTGCTTGCCAAGCAGCAGGCCAAGGAAATGACGTCCGAGGTCGTCCGCAAGATCGGCGATGCGAAGGCCGAGCGGCAGGCCTGGGAACGCCGCGTTTCCCAGCTTTCCGGCAAGGAAATCGACCGCGACCTGCTCGACGAGCGCCAGCGGCTGATGCTGAATTCCGCCCATCGGAATGACGTGATCATCCTGCTCGATCCCTGAGCCCGACCGCGCCCGGCAGCCCTGCGCTTTCCGCAGATCTGGCACAGAAAGCCACGGTTTTCCGTTGCTGCAGCGCAGCATCAGCCGACAAATCAGTCCTGCCATGCGTTTTTCGCAGAAACCCATTGTCCGCCGGACAGGTTTTTTGCCTCTGGCGTTTGTGGCAAAAGACGGTAAGCCTTAAGGCGAATAAGACGCCGACGGCGCGATTTGGGTTGAAACGAACAAGTTGGGGAGAGGTCATGGCGACCAGTGCGGCCAAGGCAAGCAGCAGCGTTGCATCGCGCGGCAAGACGACCGCAGCAGCGGCGAAAGCGGAGAAACCCGCCAAAGCCGTCACCGGCAAGGCAAATGGCGCCACGAAGGCCGCCGGGCCCAAACCCTTCTCCCGTGAGGAAGATCTCGTCGCCTATCGCGAGATGCTCCTGATCCGCCGCTTCGAGGAAAAGGCCGGCCAGCTCTACGGCATGGGCCTGATCGGCGGCTTCTGCCACCTCTATATCGGCCAGGAAGCGGTCGTCGTCGGAATGCAGATGGCCACGAAAACCGGCGACCAGGTGATCACCGGTTACCGGGATCATGGCCACATGCTGGCCTGCGGCATGGATGCGAACGGCGTCATGGCCGAGCTGACCGGCCGGCGCGGCGGTTATTCGCGCGGCAAGGGCGGCTCGATGCACATGTTCAGCCGCGAGAAGCATTTCTACGGCGGCCACGGTATTGTCGGCGCGCAGGTCGCGCTTGGCACCGGCCTCGGCTTCGCCAACTGGTACCGCAAAAATGGCTCGGTCAGCCTCGCCTATTTCGGCGATGGCGCCGCCAACCAGGGCCAGGTCTACGAGAGCTTCAACATGGCGGAGCTCTGGAGCCTGCCGGTTGTCTACATTATCGAGAACAACCGCTACGCGATGGGCACTTCGGTGAGCCGTGCCTCGGCCCAGACCGATTTCTCCAAGCGCGGCGTCTCCTTCAACATCCCGGGCGAGCAGGTCGACGGCATGGATGTGCAGGCGGTCCGCGAGGCTGGCCTGCGTGCCATCGAGCATGCCCGCGCCGGCAAGGGTCCCTACATCCTCGAAATGCAGACCTACCGCTATCGCGGCCATTCCATGTCCGATCCGGCGAAATACCGCTCGAAGGACGAGGTCGAGAAGATGCGCTCCGAGCGCGATCCGATCGAGCAGGTGCGCGAGCGGCTTCTCGGCAAGCACAAGATCGCCGAGGACGAGATCAAGAAGATCGACGCCGAGGTGCGCCGCATCGTCAACGAAAGCGCGGAATTCGCGACCGTGGATCCCGAGCCGGACGTGTCCGAGCTCTGGACCGACATCACGCTCTGATCCCGCGCACCCCCTGATTGACGGAATTTCCCATGCCCATCGATGTTCTGATGCCCGCGCTTTCGCCCACAATGGAAAGCGGCACCCTGGCCAAATGGCTCAAGAAGGAAGGCGACCGGATCAAGTCCGGCGACGTGATTGCCGAGATCGAGACCGACAAGGCGACCATGGAAGTGGAAGCCGTGGATGAAGGCGTCCTCGCCAAGATCCTGATCGGCGACGGCACCGAGAACGTGGCCGTGAATACCCGCATCGCCATCATTGCCGGCGAGGGCGAGGATGCCTCCGCCGCCGCCAGCGGCCCGGCACCGGCTGCTGCTGCTGCGCCCGCTCCAGCTGCTGCTCCTGCGCCGGCCGCCACGGTTCCTGCCGCGCCGCGCAGCGAAGTCCCCGCCTATGACGCCACCTCGGAAGTGCCCGCCGGCACCGAGATGGTGAAAATGACCGTCCGCGAGGCTTTGCGCGATGCCATGGCCGAGGAAATGCGGCGCGATGCCGACGTCTTCGTCATGGGCGAGGAAGTCGCGGAATATCAGGGCGCCTACAAGGTCACGCAGGGCCTGCTGCAGGAATTCGGCAACCGCCGCGTGATCGACACCCCGATCACCGAGCATGGCTTTGCCGGCGTCGGCGTCGGTGCGGCTCTGGCCGGGCTGAAGCCGATCGTCGAGTTCATGACCTTCAACTTCGCCATGCAGGCGATCGACCACATCATCAACTCCGCCGCCAAGACGCTCTACATGTCTGGCGGCCAGCTCGGCTGCCCGATCGTCTTCCGCGGCCCGAACGGCGCGGCGGCCCGCGTCGCGGCGCAGCACAGCCAGGATTATGCGGCCTGGTACAGCCAGATCCCGGGCCTCAAGGTCATCCAGCCCTATACGGCGGCGGATGCGAAGGGCCTGCTCAAGGCAGCGATCCGTGATCCCAACCCGATCATCTTCCTCGAGAACGAGATCCTCTACGGCCAGAGCTTCGACGTGCCGAAGGGCGATGATTTCGTCCTCCCCATCGGCAAGGCCCGCGTGGCCCGCGTCGGCCACCATGTCACGCTTGTCTCCTTCGGCATCGGCATGACCTATGCCCTGAAGGCAGCGGAAGCTTTGGCAGGCGAGGGGATCGAGGCGGAAGTCATCGATCTCCGCACCATCCGCCCGATGGATGTCGCCACCGTGGTCCGCTCGATCCAGAAGACGAACCGCTGCGTCGCCATCGAGGAGGGCTGGCCGCAAAGCGGCGTCACGGCCGAAATCGGCATGAAGATCATGGAAGAGGCGTTCGATTATCTCGATGCCCCCGTGGCCCGCGTGACCGGCAAGGACGTGCCGATGCCCTATGCGTCCAATCTCGAGAAGCTGGCTCTGCCGAATGTCGGCGAGGTCGTCGCGGCGGCGAAAGCCGTGCTGTATCGCTGAGAGGAGGCCGCATCGATGCCCATCAACATCCTGATGCCCGCCCTCTCGCCCACCATGGAAAAGGGCAACCTTGCCAAGTGGCTGAAGAAAGAAGGCGACAAGATCAAGTCCGGCGACGTGATCGCCGAGATCGAGACCGACAAGGCCACGATGGAAGTCGAGGCCGTGGATGAAGGCATCCTCGCGAAGATCGTCGTGGAAGCCGGCGCGCAGGATGTCGCGGTCAACGCGCTGATCGGCATCATCGCGGCTGAAGGCGAGGATGTGAAGTCAGCTGCCTCCGGCGGCGGCGCGGCTCCCGCACCCGCTCCGGCAGCAGCAGCAGCAGCAGCAGCGGCTCCGGCCCCGGCGGCAGCGGCAACGCCTGCAGCGGCCCCGGCAGCCGCAGCCCCGGCTGCGGCAGCAGCCCCTGCAGCTTCAGGCTCCCGCGTTTTTGCCTCGCCCTTGGCCAAGCGCATCGCGAAGGAAGCCGGCATCAACCTTGCCGCCATTGCCGGCACCGGCCCTCATGGCCGCGTCGTGATGGCCGATGTCGAGGCCGCGAAATCCGGCGGCGGCGCGAAGATCATCCCGATGCCGGGCGCGGCCGCGCCGGCTCCCGCTTCGGCGCCGGCTCCGGCGGCCATGGCCTCGGGCCCCTCGGCCGATGCGGTGAAAAAGCTCTTCGCGGAAGGCTCCTACGAAGAAGTGCCGCATGACGGCATGCGCAAGACCATTGCGCGCCGCCTGCTCGAATCCAAGCAGACCGTCCCGCATTTCTACCTCACAGTGGATTGCGAGCTCGATGCCCTGCTGGCCCTGCGCGAGCAGATCAACAAGGCCGCCCCGGTGAAGGATGGCAAGCCGGCCTACAAGCTCTCGGTCAATGACATGGTGATCAAGGCACTGGCCATGTCGCTGCGCGCCGTGCCGGAAGCCAATGTCAGCTGGACCGACAATGCCATGCTCAAGCACAAGCATGCCGATGTCGGCGTCGCCGTCTCGATCCCCGGCGGGCTGATCACCCCGGTCATCCGCGATGCCTGCCACAAGACGCTCTCCGCCATCTCGAACGAGATGAAGGATCTCGCGGCCCGCGCGAAGGCCCGCAAGCTGAAGCCCGAGGAATATCAGGGCGGCACGACCGCCGTGTCCAATCTCGGCATGTTCGGCGTGAAGGATTTCGCCGCCATCGTGAACCCGCCCCATGCCACCATCCTGGCGGTCGGCGCGGGCGAACAGCGCGCCGTCGTGAAGAACGGACAGCTGGCCGTGGCCACGGTCATGTCCGTCACGCTCTCGACCGACCATCGCGCCGTCGATGGCGCGCTCGGAGCAGAGCTGATGCAGGCCTTCAAGGGCTATATCGAGAACCCGATGGGGATGCTGGTCTGAACCGGGCTCGACCGATGAAGACCATTCTCGCCTATGGCGACAGCATCACCTGGGGGTCGAATCCGGAAGCGGGCGGGCAGCGCCATGCCCGCGAGAACCGCTGGCCGAATGTGCTGGCGGCCGGGCTCGGGCCCGGCTTCGAGGTGATCAACGAGGGCCTGCGCGGCCGGACGACGGGCTTCGATGATGCCCTCGCGGATTGCGACCGGCATGGCGCGCGCCTGCTGCCGACGATCCTCTACACCCATGCACCGCTGGACCTCGTGATCCTGATGCTGGGCACGAATGACCTGAAGCCCATCCAGGCCGGCAGCTGGGCGGGGGCCATGCTCGGCATGAAGCGCTGCCTCGAGATCACGCGCAGCCATGCATTCCGGCTGCCGGGCCTGCCGGCACCGAAAGTGTTGCTGGTCGCCCCGCCGCGCATCGTCCCGACGGCGGACCCCTTCTATGGCGAGCTTTTCGATGGGGCGGTCGCCGCCTCGGAGAAGCTGGCGGAGGCCTATAAACTGCTGTCGATCGAGTTCGAAACCGGCTTCTTCGATGCCGGCAGCGTGGCAAAAGCCTCGCCGATCGACGGTGTCCATCTCGATGCGGCCAATACGCGCGCCATCGGGGAGGGGCTTGTTCCTATCGTACGGGGCCTTCTGGCCTGAAGCTTTGACGACCATCAAGGAGGAGCGGCGAGGGGGGGCTAATGTCAGGCGGTGAAGGCCAGAAGGAGGAACCCCGTGAGCCACACGCCGCATGAACTGATTGCCGAGTTTCCGGAACATGCGTTCCGGATCACGCAACTCAAGACCAAGGAGCCGCATTTCGCGCGGCTCTACGAGGAATATCACGAGGTCAACCGCGCGATCCATCGCGCCGAGACCAATATCGAGCCCACCGACGACCTCCGCCTCGAGACGATGCGGAAAGACCGGCTGCGGCTCAAGGACACGCTCTACGCGATGTTGACGGGCTAGAGGGCCGGAAAGGGGCAGCAATGGGGACAACGGCGCGTTCGGGACCGGCAATCCTGCTGCGTGCGCTGTCCCTGCCGGGGCTGTCCCTCCTCATTGCCTCGCTCTCCCTGTTCTCGTCGATCAGCCAGAGCTACAATTACCGCAAGAATATCGAGGCCGTGCAGCAGAACGTGCTGCGCGCCGAGAACCTCAAGACCTGCCGCGATATCATCGAGGTGTTCTTCGCCCTCCGCCTCAAGGCCGAGGAGATCAACGCCCGCCACCATGACGGGCGGATGGAGGACATCTCCCGCGCCGAAGCGCGCCGCGAGCTGAAAAGCCTCGTCTATCGTTTCGGCGCCCTCGGCACCTTCCTCGCCAATTTCACGCCCGACAAGGCCCGCGAGCGCTATTCGAAACTGTCCTGGGATCTCAACGCCCTGGCCGAAGGCGCGATGACGATGCCAGCCGACGAATTCACCCGACATTTCGCCGAGGCCGACAAGACCTTCGCCACGCTCAACGAGGACTGCTCCCGCTCGGCGCAGTTCGTCCACTTGTCCTAAGATCAGGAGTTCGCATGTCCGCTTACGATATCATCATCATCGGCTCCGGCCCCGGCGGCTATGTGGCGGCCATCCGCGCGGCCCAGCTCGGTCTGAAAACCGCGATTGTCGAGCGTGAGCATCTCGGTGGCATCTGCCTGAACTGGGGCTGCATCCCGACCAAGGCGCTGCTGCGCACGGCGGAGATCTACCATTTCGCGCAGCATGCCAAGGATTACGGGCTGAAGCTCGAAGGCACGATCACCTATGATCCGGCTGATGTGGTCAAGCGCTCGCGCGGGGTTTCCGGCCGGCTCAATGGCGGCGTCGGCTTCCTGATGAAGAAGAACAAGATCGACGTGATCTGGGGCGAAGCGAAGCTGACCAAGCCGGGCGAGATCGTGGTCGCAGCCTCGTCAAAGCCTGCCATGCAGCCGCAGCATCCGGCGCCGAAAGGCACGCTCGGGGCCGGCACCTATACGGCGAAGCACATCATCCTCGCGACCGGCGCCCGCCCGCGCGCCCTGCCGGGCATCGAGCCGGATGGCAAGCTGATCTGGACCTATTTCGAGGCCATGGTGCCGCCTGCCATGCCGAAATCGCTGATCGTCATGGGTTCCGGCGCCATCGGCATCGAATTCGCCTCGTTCTATCGCACCATGGGCGTCGAGGTCACCGTCGTCGAGGTTATGGGCCAGGTCATGCCGGTCGAGGATGCGGAAATCTCCGCCATCGCCCGCAAGAGCTTCGAGAAGCAGGGCATGAAGATCCTCACCAACACCAAGGTGACGAAGGTGGTGAAGGGTGCGAACAGCGTCACCGCGACTGTCGAGGACGACAAGGGCAACAAGCAGGACATCACCGCCGAGCGCATGATCTCGGCCGTCGGCGTTGTCGGCAACATCGAGAATCTCGGCCTCGAGGCGCTCGGCGTGAAGACGGATCGCGGCTGCGTGGTGATCGACGGCTTTGGCCGCACCAATGTGCCTGGCCTCTATGCCATCGGTGACGTCGCCGGCCCGCCCATGCTGGCCCACAAGGCCGAGCATGAGGGCGTGCTCTGCGTCGAGCATATCAAGGGCCTCCATGTCCACCCGATGGACAAGCGCAAGATCCCGGGCTGCACCTATTGCCACCCGCAGGTCGCCAGCGTCGGCCTCACCGAGGCCAAGGCGAAGGAGGCCGGCTATTCCGTGAAGGTCGGACGGTTCTCCTTCGCTGCCAATGGCAAGGCGATCGCGCTCGGCGAGGATAACGGGCTGATCAAGACGGTCTTCGACGCGAAAACCGGCCAGCTACTTGGTGCCCATATGGTCGGGGCGGAAGTCACCGAGCTCATTCAGGGCTTCGTGGTGGCGATGAACCTCGAAACCACCGAGGAAGATCTGATGCACACCATCTTCCCGCATCCGACCCTGTCGGAAATGATGAAGGAAAGCGTGCTCGACGCCTATGGCAAGGCGCTGAATGCTTAAAGCGAGGAGGCGGGCAGTTTCCGCCCGTCGAGCCTGCCATCGGCTCTTCGAAGCAAAGGATAATGGCCCCATCAAGCCACTGTTCAGGTTGGCCGCGCTTCAATGGCGCCTACCTCGTTTTCAGGAGCAGATCGGATGTTCTCCCGCCTTTCGACCATCTCCGGCCTTCGCGCCGCCACCGCCTTCATCGTCCTTGGCCTCGCGGGCCAGCCTGCTTTCGCTGCCAGTGACGATGCCTGGAAGGAATTGTGGAAAAAATCCGAGGCAGCCTGCCTCAAGGCCTCGAAGCTCAATCAGGCCAAGGCCCAGTCCCCGGTGGATTTCGAGGCCTCGGTCCTGCGCGTCGTAACAGGGCGCTATCCGCAACCGCATATGAAGAACGCGGCCGGCACGGTCTATTGCCTCTTTGACAAGAAGACGGGCAAGGCCGAGATCGCCGAGCCGAGCGCGCCCTGAACGCCCGCCGAAGGGCTTGCTTTCGGCGGCCCTTCGGTTCCAGACTACCGATATCGCTGCGAAACAGGCGAAAAGGAACCTGATCATGACAATCCCGCCCCTTATTGTGACCCTTGTTCTCGGCGGTATTGCCGGTTGGCTCGCCAGCCTGCTGGTCGGCGGCTCGGGCGGCATCATCCGCAACGTGATCATCGGGCTGGTCGGCGCCGTGGTCGGGCATTTCGTGCTGGGCGCCGTGGGCCTGAGATTCGGCGGGCCGTTCCTGCACTCGATGATCGCCGCCGTGCTGGGCGGTGTCATCGTCATCATTGCCAGCCGGTTCCTCAGCCGTTGAGGCTGCCGAAGCGGCTTCTGCGGCACAGGGCGGCGATGGCCTTCTGCATCGCGGCCGCCGGCCTTGCACCAGCCCTGCCAGCAGAAGCTGCATGCGGGGGCGAGGGAAGGGTCCGATCGCTTGTGAGCGAGACCGCGACAACCATGGCCTTCGTCAACAGGTCAGTGAAGCCTGTCTCGGTCTACTGGCTGGATTTCGGCGGCGCGCGCGTGCGGTATCAGGTTCTTGAATCGGGAGCCTCCTACACGCAGCAGACCTATCTCACCCATCCCTGGATCATGGTGGATGCAGAAGGCCGCTGTCGCGGTCCTTTCATGCCGCGGCGCCAGTTGCGGCGCGTCGTCTTCAGGTAGCTGATCCGTGCAGGACACCCATTCCTCGGGCGTTCTTGTCTTTCCGCCACGCAAAGCCTAGGTGAAAGGCTTATCGCTGGGCATTTTCCGGAACCGTCCATGGCCACCATTGATCTTCTGAAGAACGATCCGCGCAAGAACCGTGAAAACGTGTTTTCCGCCGAAGGGCAGGCACGCGTCGAGGCCGTTGTGAGACACCCGGAAAAAGCCCATCGGCCCGACAATCCCATCCAGCGCAAGCCGGATTGGATCCGCGTCAAGGCGCCGGGCTCGGCGGGCTGGAAGGAAACCCACCGGATCGTCAAGGAAAACGGCCTTGTCACGGTCTGCGAGGAGGCGGGTTGCCCGAATATCGGCGAATGCTGGGAGAAGAAGCACGCCACCTTCATGATCATGGGCGATACCTGCACGCGGGCCTGCGCCTTCTGCAACGTGAAGACCGGCATGCCCGCGCCGCTCGATCCGAACGAACCCGATTATGTCGCCACGGCCACCGCGAAGCTCGGCCTCGAGCATGTGGTCATTACCTCGGTTGACCGCGATGATCTCGAGGATGGCGGTGCCGAGCATTTCGCGCGGACGATCCGCGCCATCCGCGCGGCCTCGCCGAAGACCACGATCGAGATCCTGACGCCGGATTTCCTGCGCAAGCCCGGCGCGCTGGAGGTTGTGGTCGAGGCCCGGCCGGATGTGTTCAACCACAATCTCGAAACGGTGCCGTCGAAATATCTCAAGGTCCGGCCCGGGGCGCGCTATTTCCACTCGATCCGGCTGTTGCAGCGGGTGAAGGAGCTGGACCCCACCATCTTCACGAAATCCGGGATCATGGTCGGCCTCGGCGAGGAACGGAACGAGGTGCTCCAGCTGATGGACGACCTGCGCTCCGCCGATGTCGATTTCCTGACCATCGGCCAATATCTCCAGCCGACGAAGAAGCACCATGCGGTGATCCGCTTCGTCCCGCCGGATGAGTTCAAGGGCTTCGAGACCATCGCCTATACCAAGGGCTTCCTCATGGTCTCGGCCTCGCCGTTGACCCGCTCGTCGCACCATGCCGGCGAGGATTTCGCCCGGCTCAAGGCCGCCCGGGCTGCGTTGGGATAACCATGCCGCGTTTCGAAACCACGCGGGTGGTGCGCCATTCGCCCGAGACGATGTTCGACCTTGTCGCGGATATCGAGCGCTATCCCGAATTCGTGCCGATGTGCGAGGCTCTGGCCATCCGCCGGCGCAGCGAGGCCGGCGAGACGCAGGTGCTGCTGGCCGATATGTCGATCGGCTACAAGATGATCCGCGAGACCTTCACCACGCGGGTCGAGCTGGACCGGCCGGGCCATACCATCCGGGTCACCTATGTCGATGGCCCGTTCAAGCATCTGGAAAACCGCTGGACCTTCGTCGCGCGGCCGGATGGCGGCACGGATGTGCGGTTCTTCATCGATTACGAGTTCAGGAGCCGCACCTTCCAGATGCTGGCCGGGGCGGTGTTCGAAAAGGTATTCCGCAAGATGGCCGAAGCCTTCGAAACCCGGGCAGATGCACTTGCCGTACGGATGAAGGGCTAGCCGAAGCCCGTCAGGCGGTGATCGAGCTTTCCTGCGCCATGTCGCGGAGCATCAGAAGCGCCTGCAGGCAGGCCGCCCGGCGGATGCCCGCCCGGCCAAGCGCCGGGTCGAAACGCTGATCGACCCGGTTGACGCGTCCGTCACGCGCAGCCGCAGCGAAATGCACCAGCCCGACAGGTTTGGTGGCGGAGCCGCCGCCGGGTCCGGCAATCCCGGTGATGGAAACCGCCAGCCCGGCGCCGGAAGCCCGCAGCGCGCCTTCCGCCATGGCGGCAGCGACCTCGGCTGACACCGCGCCGACTGACGCGATCAACGGTGCCGGTACGCCGAGCATCGCAGTCTTGGCCGCGTTCGAATAGGTCACGAACCCCCGGTCCATCACATCCGACGAGCCGGCAATCGAGGTCAGCGCCGCGGCAACAAGCCCGCCGGTGCAGGATTCCGCCGTGGCGATGGTCAGCCCGCGGGCGCGGGCAAGGGCAAGGACTTCGCGCGCGAGGCGGGCAGGCGAGAGCGGGCGCGGCATGGGTCAACTTCCTCCGAACATCACCGTCGCGACGGCCATGGCGGCAATGCCTTCGCTGCGGCCGACAAAGCCAAGCTTCTCCGACGTCGTCGCCTTGATGCCGATGCGATCCGGCGCAAGGCCGAGTACCTCGCCAATCAGCGCCTGCATGGCACCGCGATGCGGGCCGACCTTCGGCGCCTCCGCCAGAACGGTGCAATCCACCGAAACGATGCGGCCACCCCGTTCCACCACCCGGCGGGCGGCATCGGCAAGAAAGAGCCGCGAGGGCGCGCCCTTCCAGCGTGGGTCCGAGGGCGGGAAATGCTGGCCGATATCGCCATCGCCGATCGTGCCCAGCAAGGCATCGGTCAGGGCATGGAGCAGCGGATCGGCATCGGAATGGCCGAGCAGCTTCCTCGAATGCGGGATCGCGACGCCGCCGAGCCAGACATGGTCGCCCTCGGTAAAGGCGTGCACATCATAGCCGAGGCCCGTCCGAGTCTCGGCCTGCGGGGCGAGATGGCGCTCGGCCCGCGCAAGATCCTCTTCGCGAGTGATCTTGAACAGCGCCTCATCGCCTGCAAAGGAGCCGACGGATTGCCCGTAGGCAGCGGCCAACCCCGCATCATCGGTGAAATCGGTGCGCCCATCGGCAAGCGCCTGCCGATGCGCCGCCAGCACCGGCCCGAACCGGAAGGCCTGCGGTGTCTGGACGAGGCGCACGCTGTTCCGGTCGGGATTGCCGGCGAGATGCCCGGCCTTGTCCAGGACCGCCAATGTGTCAGGCACCTGGAGAACCGGAATGGCCGCGCCATGACGCTGTGCGGCGAGCACGGCGCGCATCAGCACGGCCTCGCCGGCGAAGGGGCGCGCAGCATCATGGATCAACACGATGGCCGGGTCTGGCAGACCGGATGCCGCCAGCGCCTCGAGCCCCAGCCGGACCGAATCCTGCCGCGACGCGCCGCCCGGGCAGGAGCTGATCCGCCCGCCGGCCAGCCCGAGCGGTGCAAGCGCTTCCACAAAGGCGGCGCCGTCATCCGGGTGGATCACCACCAGCACCCGGTCGAACAGGCCCGGCCGGATGAGATGCTCGAGCGTATGCGTCAGCACCGGGCGACCGGCAACGCGCCGGTACTGCTTGGGCACGGGCCCGCCAAGCCGGGTGCCCCGCCCGGCAGCGACGACAAGGGCGGCGAGGGGGGCGGAATCAGTCATGGCAACCGGCGATCTCACGTTTCTGCATGACCAAAGCGGAAAACTCGTCTATCCGTCAATCCGGCTCGGGCAGGAAGGGCCGGAACGACCGGTCATTGCCTCGCCCCCGCCGCCGGTGATCCATGCCGGCAATCGGAAGCAGATTGGCGCAAATCCGCCCCCTCTGCCCATCCGGTAGCGAAATGATGAATTTTTAGGCACAATGGCGCTATCTTCGACAGGTTTCCGGATCGGAACGCACAGGATCGAGACACCCGCGATGCTCGCGCCGATGTCCGGCGTCACCGATCACGGCATGCGGCAGGTCGCCGCCGGCTTCGGTGCCGGGCTTGTGGTGAGCGAGATGGTCGCCGCTGACCAGCTTGCCGCCGGCGACGAGGAGGCGCGGCTCCGGGCCGAGGGAGAGGGGCTGTCGCTCCATGTCGTCCAGCTCGCCGGCTGCGAGGCCGGGCCGATGGGCGAGGGGGCCCGCGTGGCGGAAGCCTCGGGCGCGCACATCATCGACATCAATATGGGCTGCCCGGCCAAGCGCGTCACCAATGGCTGGAGCGGCTCTGCACTCATGCGCGATCTCGATCACGCCCAGACGCTGATCGAAGCTGTCCGCAACGCGGTTTCCGTGCCTGTGACGCTGAAAATGCGGCTCGGATGGGACGAATCCCGCCTCAACGCGCCGGAACTGGCGCGGCGGGCGGAGGATTGCGGCCTCTCTCTCGTGACGATCCATGGCCGGACGCGGCAGCAATTCTACAAGGGCCGGGCGGACTGGCAGGCCGTGCGGGCCGTCCGCGAGGCAACGACGCTGCCGGTCATCGTCAATGGCGATATCGACAGCCTCGAAAGGGCCCGCAAGGCACTGGAACTGTCCGGCGCTGACGGGGTCATGATCGGCCGCGCCGCTCTGGGGCAACCCTGGCTGGTGGGCGCGATCGGGCACGGCCTGGCCGGCCGGCCCTGGCAGGCGCCGGGCCCGGCGGAAAAGGCCGCTGCGATGATCCGGCACTACACCCATCTCCTTGAAACCATGGGCCTTCGACAGGGCGTGCGCCATGCACGCAAGCATGTCGCGGCCTTCGCCAACCATGCGAAAGCGGCCGGCATTCCGGTCCCGCAGGAGCAGTTGGCGACCATCTTGCAAACGGAAGAAGCGCGTCATGTCATCCATTTCCTCGAATCCCTCGGTGAGGCAACGGAAGGCAGGGCCCCCCTCATACATGCCGCCTGAGATCCTGCTCGGCGCGGCGCCCGAATATGGAACCGGTTCGTTGCGCAATCTTATCGATGCCATGCCGATGCCTGTGGTCGAGGTTGACCGCAACAACCGCATCGCCTTCGCCAATACCGCCGCAGAGCAGCTTTTCGGCGCTGGCCGTGAACGCCTGCGCGCCCGCGATATCGCAGAGGTCCTGCCGCCCGGCTCGCCCTTGATCCAGTCGGTCGAGCATGTGCGGGAAAAGGGCGGCAGCGTCACGGAATACGGGATCGATCTCTCGCCCAGCAAGACCGCCAAGGGCGAGCAGCTGGTCGATCTCTATGCCTCGCCGCTCGTCGACAGCGCAGGCTCGATCCTGCTGGTGATCCAGCCCCGCGCCATCATGGACAAGATGAACCGCCAGCTGACCCACCGCGATGCCGTGCGTTCGGTCAGTGCCATGGCCTCGATGCTGGCCCACGAGATCAAGAACCCGCTTTCCGGCATCCGTGGCGCGGCCCAATTGATCGAGCATTCCCTGCCCGAGGCCGAGAAGCCGCTTTCCACGCTGATCCGCTCCGAAGTTGACCGGATCGTGCGGCTTGTCGAACGGTTCGAGGTCTTCTCGGACGGGCGCCCCATGCCGATGTCGCCGGTCAATATCCACGAGGTACTGGACCATGTCAGCCGGCTGGCCAGCAGCGGTTTTGCCGCCCATATCGCCTTCGAGCACCGGTTCGACCCCTCGCTTCCGCCGATCCTCGCCAACCGGGACCGCCTGGTCCAGGCCATCCTGAACCTGGTGAAAAACGCTGCCGAAGCCATCGGCGGCGAGCGGCGGGCCGGGCGCATCACGCTGACGACCGCGTTCCGGCCGGGCGTCTCCATGGTGGTCCCGACGAGCGGCCGGCGCGTGGCGCTGCCCTTCGAGGTCGGCATTCTGGATAATGGTCCGGGCATCCCCGAGCATCTGGTTCCGCATCTCTTCGAACCTTTCGTGACCAGCAAGGCGAGCGGAACTGGCCTCGGTCTTGCACTGGTTGCGAAAGTGGTCAGCGACCATGGTGGCGTCATCGAATGCGAAAGGCTGAAGGGACAGACCCTGTTCCGGATCCTCCTGCCGATGCACCACCAGCGGGAACGCTGAAAAAAGAAAACCCGGGCGGCAAGGCAACGAGGCCCTGCCGGCCCGGTGACAGTGACGAGGGCCCGGAAGGCATGGCGCACATGATCCTTGTGGCGGACGACGATCTCGCAATCCGGACCGTAGTGTCCCAGGCCCTGATGCGGGCGGGCTACGAAGTGCGCTCGACCGGCAGCGCCAACATCCTCTCCCGCTGGGTCGAGGCAGGCGACGGAGATCTGGTGATCACCGACGTGGTGATGCCGGACGAGAACATCTTCGAAGTCCTGCCGCGGATGAAGAAGGCGCGGCCGCACCTCCCGATCGTGGTCATGAGCGCCCAGAACACCTTCATGACGGCGATCCGCGCTTCGGAGCGCGGCGCCTACGAATATCTGCCGAAGCCCTTCGACCTGGACCAGCTTGTGCGGATCGTCGGGCAGGCCCTCGCCGGCAGCGAGGCGCGGAAGGCGCCGGACGATGACGAGGCGAAATCGGCCGAGGCCGCCGCTGCCGCCAAACCGGCCGAGGAAATCCCGCTGGTCGGCCGCTCCGCCGCCATGCAGGATGTCTACCGCGTCCTCGCCCGGCTGATGAATACCGACTTGACCGTGATGATCACGGGCGAGAGCGGCACCGGGAAGGAACTCGTCGCCCGGGCTTTGCATGATTTCGGCCGCCGGCGCCGCGGCCCCTTCGTCGCGATCAACATGGCGGCGATCCCGCGGGACCTGATCGAGAGCGAACTGTTCGGCCATGAGAAGGGCGCCTTCACCGGTGCCAACCAGCGCAGCCAGGGCCGCTTCGAGCAGGCCGAGGGCGGCACGCTGTTCCTCGACGAGATCGGCGACATGCCGATGGAAGCCCAGACCCGCCTGCTGCGCGTGCTCCAGCAGGGCGAATACATGACGGTCGGCGGCCGGACGCCGATCAAGACCGATGTCCGCATCGTCGCCGCGACCAACAAGGATCTCGTCACGCTGATCGAGAAGGGCCTGTTCCGCGAGGATCTCTACTACCGGCTCTCCGTGGTGCCGATCCGCCTGCCACCCTTGCGCGAGCGCCTCGGCGACATCCCCGATCTCGTGCGGCACTTCCTGTCCATCGCCGAGAAGGAGGGCCTGCCTCGCAAGAGCGTGGACCAGGCCGGCCTCGAGCGGATGAAGCGCCATGACTGGCCGGGCAATATCCGGGAACTCGAGAACCTCGTTCGCCGCCTGGCTGCGCTGCACCCGGATGATGTGATCGGTCCGCAGGCGATCGAGAACGAGCTGTCGGTTGTCCGGCGGGCCGCCCCGCGTGAGGCCGAGACGCGGATTGTCGAAGCCGTGCCAAGCTCGGGCGAGACGCTGGAGGCTTTCTTCCGGAACTACCTGAAGACGCATTTCGCCCGCTTCGGGGACGATCTGCCGCCGCCGGGCCTGTATGACCGCTTCCTCGTTGAATTCGAGCGCCCGCTGGTGGCGGCGGCGCTCGCAGCCACGAACGGCAACCAGGTCCGCGCGGCTGACCTGCTCGGGCTCAACCGGAACACCCTGCGCAAGAAGATCCGCGAACTGGGAATCCGGATGACCAGCGCGGTGGGCTGAGCCCGCCGCAGATTTGTCGCAATTCAACAACAGTGTTGCGCAGATGAGTCATTCGCGCCTAAGGTTTGCGCGCGGGTGAGTCGCGGGGCATCGCTGTGGCTGGCCCTGCCGCCTGCAGCAGGATTGGCCGTGACGTCATTCAATTTCCGAAAGCGCGGTCCATGACGGACAAGGCCCCTCCGGCACCGGAAGAGGCGCGCCCTCGGCTGGCCCCGCCAACCGGGGCAGGGCTTGTAGACGAGCCCGTGGGGTCCTGGTGGGCGCCGACCATCGTGGGCGTGGCGCTGGCTGCCGCCATCGGCACCTTCCTCTTCCTGCTGGGATCCTTGGGCGTCGAGCCGGACGAGACCGCCGTTTTGGTGCTGCTCGGCATCGACGTTCTGCTGATCCTCGCGCTGTTCGCGCTGGTCATCCGGCAGCTGGTCCGCCTCCGCCGCGCCAATCAGGCCGGATTGGCCGGCGCGCGCCTGCACCGCCGCGTCGTCGCCCTGTTCAGCCTTGTCGCGGCCGTGCCGACCACCCTCGTCGCCGGGGCGGGCATCATTGCGCTGGAGCGCGGCCTGACGCCATGGTTCTCCGGCGACCTGCGCGCCCTTGTCCAGAATGCCGAGATCATCTCGCGCAATTTCCAGCAGCAGATCTGCCAGAATATCGGCCGCGAGCTTCGTCTCATGGCGAACGATCTCGATCGCACCAATGCCTCGGGTTTCTTCCTGGGCAACACCGCCGGATTCCAGGCCTTCTTCAATGCCCGGGCTGTCGCCCTCGGTTTTCCCTATGCCGTGATCTTCAAGGATGACGGCACGATGGTCGAGCAGGCGAAAGTGGAAGGGCGGAAAATCGAACCTCCCACCGTCTCGCCCGAGGATTTCCGCTATGCCGAAACCGACGAGATTCCCTGCCTCTTCACCCGAGAGGCCATCGGCGGACTCATCAAGCTGCGGGATTTCGGCCCTGATTCCTTCCTGATGGTGGCGCGCGGCATCGATCCGCGCATGCTGGAATTCCCCGTTGTCGCCCGGTCGGGCGTGCTGCAATACCAGGTGCTGGAAGCCCGCCGGAACGCCACGCAATACGGCATCGCGCTGGTTTTCGTGCTGCTGACGCTGATCGGCCTGCTCGCCTCGGTCCTGCTTGGCCTCGGCTTCTCCGACCGGCTTGTCGATCCGATCCGCCGGCTCATGCAGGCGACCGATCAGGTCTCCGCCGGGAATCTCTACGTTCAGGTTCCGTTGTCCAAGATGGGGAATGACCTCAGCCAGTTGGGCGCGACCTTCAACAACATGACAACCGTCCTGCGCGAACAGCATTCCAGCCTCAGCGAAGCCAATGCGCTGATCGACCGCCGGCGCCGCTTCATGGAGGCGGTGCTTGCCGGCGTGCCGGCAGGCGTGGTCGGCCTCGACCTCGAAGGCCGGGTCAGCCTGATCAACCCGATGGCCCGCCAGATCCTCGGCATCGGCGATCGCGAGATTCATGGCCAGCCGCTGGCGGAGGTCTTCCCGGAAATCTCCGGCTTTATCGAGGAAGGCCGGCAGGGTGGCGGGCGCCTCCAGCAGGACGAAATCCGAATCCAGCGCAAGACACTGGAGCGCATTCTCTCGGTGCGCCTGACGGGCGATTCCGCCGGCGGGCAGGTGGTGACGCTCGATGACATCACCGAACTCGTCACCGCGCAGCGTACCTCGGCCTGGGCCGATGTCGCGCGGCGGATTGCCCACGAGATCAAGAACCCGCTCACGCCGATCCAGCTCTCCGCCGAGCGCATCCGCCGGAAATTCGGCAAGGTCATTGTCGAGGACCGCAACGTCTTCGACCAATGCACCGACACGATCATCCGCCAGGTGGACGACATCAAGCGGATGGTGGACGAGTTCTCCTCCTTCGCGCGGATGCCGAAGCCGCAGCCGGTCGAGGATGACCTCGTGAAGATGTTGCGCGAAGTCAGCTTCATGATGCGCGTCGGCAATCCGGGCATCGAGTTCGACGAGAACCTGCCGGAGGAGGGGCTTTCCGCCCGGTTCGACCGGCGGCTGATTGCCCAGGCCGTCCAGAACCTGATGAAGAATGCCTGCGAGTCGATCGCTGAATCCCCCGCTGGCCCGGCCGGGGAGGGGCGCATCCTGCTCGGCCTCTCTTCCGTCACGCCGGAATGGGTGGCCATCGACATCCGCGACAATGGCAAGGGCTTTCCCGCCGAGGGCCGCCAGCGCCTGCTCGAACCCTACATGACGACCCGCGAGGGCGGCACCGGCCTTGGCCTGCCGATCGTGGCGAAGATCTTCGAAGACCATGGCGGGCGGATCGAGCTGCTCGATCCCCCTGCCGAAAACGGCCTCCAGCCCCCCGGCGCGCTGGTCCGTATCCATCTGCCCCGCACTCTGGCCGCTTCCGGCCTGGCGGATCCGAAGCCGATTGAAGGAAAGTGACATGGCAGGCGATATTCTGATCGTCGACGACGAAGCCGATATCCGCGATCTCGTGGCGGGCATCCTCGACGATGAAGGGTATACGACACGCACGGCCCGGCATGCTGACGAGGCGCTGGCGGCGATCGAGGCGCGCCGGCCCAACCTGATCTTCCTCGATATCTGGATCCAGGGCAGCCGGCTGGACGGGCTGCAATTGCTGGAAGTCATCAAGGAGCAGCATCCGGAAATCCCCATCGTGATGATCTCCGGGCACGGCAATATCGAGACCGCCGTGGCCGCCATCAAGCAAGGCGCCTATGACTTCATCGAGAAGCCCTTCAAGGCCGATCGCCTCGTCCTCGTGGCGCGGCGGGCGCTCGAGGCCATGGCACTCAAGCGCGAGATCCGCGACCTGAAGACCCGCTCCGGCGTGCCGGACGGGATTGTCGGCGCCTCGACCGTGATCTCCCAGTTGCGCCAGCAGATCGAGCGCGTCGCGCCCACCAATGCCCGCGTCATGATCAGCGGGCCGCCCGGCGCCGGCAAGGAACTGGCGGCGCGCAGCCTGCATCAGATCTCGGCCCGCTCGGCCGGCCCCTTCATCGTCATCAATGCGGCGGCCATCACGCCCGAGCGCATGGAGGAGGCGCTGTTCGGCGTCGAGGGCGGCAAGGGCAAGGCGGCAAGGCGCATCGGCGCGCTCGAGGAAGCCCATGGCGGCACGCTCTTCATCGACGAGATCGCCGACATGCCGCGCGAGACGCAGAACAAGATCCTGCGCGTCCTGGTGGACCAGAATTTCCAGCGCGTCGATGGCAATGCCCGCGTCCATGTCGATGTGCGGATCATCTCCTCCACCAGCCGCGACCTGCAGGAGGAAATCGCCGCCGGGCGCTTCCGCGAGGATCTCTACCATCGCCTCGGCGTTGTCCCGATCCGCGTGCCGGCTCTGGCGGAACGGCGCGAGGACATCCCCGACCTGATCGACCATTTCATGCAGCAGATCGCTGTCGCCTCGGGCCTGCCCAGGCGGCGGATCGCCATGGATGCAATGGCCATCCTGCAGACGCATGACTGGCCGGGCAATGTCCGGCAGCTGCGCAACAATGTCGAACGCCTGATGATCCTCGCAGCGGGCGATCCGAGTCAGGAAGTCACCGCCGAAATGCTGCCGCAGGATGTCGGCTCGTCAGCGCCGCCGACACCCAGCGGGGCAGGGGGCGAACGCCTGCTTTCCATGGCCCTGCGGGAGGCGCGCGAGGTGTTCGAGCGCGAATACCTGATCGCGCAGATCAACCGTTTCGGCGGCAATATCTCGCGCACGGCCGAGTTCGTGGGCATGGAACGTTCGGCCTTGCACAGGAAGCTGAAATCCCTCGGCATCTGATTGCGGAGCCGGCGATCCTGTTACCCGCCGGTCGGATTGTTGAAAAATACAAGGGTCGCGCTCTTGGAATTTCAGCGAATTCATGCAGGATATAGTCTAAGGTTGCAGCGCAGCAATTTGGGCCAAGTTCCGCGCTGCGGAGACTGGCTGGGGGCAAGGCCCGAGGCTTCCGGAGGGGTGGAGCCGGAGGCAAAATCGGGCGCCGCATAAGCAGGTGAAGAAGAATGGCGACTGAACGTACACCGAGTCTTCAAGACAATTTTCTCAATCATGTCCGCAAGAACAAGATTTCGGTCACGATCTTTCTGGTCAATGGCGTGAAACTTCAGGGTGCAGTGACGTGGTTTGACAACTTCTGCGTTCTCCTGAAGCGCGACGGAGTGTCGCAGCTTGTCTACAAGCATGCGATCTCGACCATCATGCCGGCCTCGCCGATCCATCTGCCCGGCCCGAACGACGAAGAGTGACGCGTTCCATCCCCCCGGATACCGACATCGCGGCTGAGAAGCCGCCGACCGTGAAGGGCCCGCGGAAGAAGGGGGCTGCCTTCGAGCCGGAAAAGGCCATCGCCACCCGCACGCGGACCTTGGTGGTCGGGCCCTATCTCAATGCGAATGTGCCGGGCGCCACGCCGATGCTGCGCAGCTCGGAAGCGCGCCTCGAAGAGGCTGTCGGCCTGACCATGGCGATCGACCTGAGCATTGTCGGCTCGGTCATCGTGCCGCTCCGCCAGACCCGCCCCGCCACCTATCTCGGGCAGGGCAAGGTCGACGAACTCGCGACGCGCATCGCCGAGGAGGAGATCGGCCTCGTCATGGTCGATTGCGCGCTCAGCCCGGTGCAGCAGCGCAACCTCGAACAGGCCTTCAAGGCCAAGGTGATCGACCGGACCGGCCTGATCCTCGAGATTTTCGGCCGACGCGCCTCGACGCGGGAAGGGCGCCTGCAGGTTGAACTGGCGCATCTCGCCTACCAGAAATCGCGGCTGGTCCGTTCCTGGACCCATCTCGAACGGCAGCGCGGCGGCTTCGGCTTCCTCGGCGGCCCCGGCGAAACCCAGATCGAGACCGACCGACGCCTCATCCAGGAACGGATGACACGGATCGAACGCGACCTCGAGGATGTGAAGCGCACGCGCGGCCTGCATCGCGCCAGCCGCAGCAAGGTGCCGTATCCGACTGTCGCGCTTGTCGGCTATACCAATGCCGGAAAATCCAGCCTCTTCAACCGCCTGACGGCGGCCGAGGTTCTCGCGAAGGACATGCTCTTCGCCACGCTCGACCCGACAACACGGGCTATCGCCCTGCCGCATGGCCTCAAGGTTGTGCTGTCGGATACGGTCGGCTTCGTCTCCGACCTGCCGACGCAGCTTGTCGCGGCCTTCCGCGCCACGCTGGAAGATGTGATCTCGGCCGAGATCATCCTGCATGTCCGCGACATCGCGAACCCGGATACGGAAGCGCAGGAACTCGATGTCCGGCAGGTCCTCGCTGATCTCGGCATCAGCGGTGCCGCCGAACGTCGGATCATCGAGGTCTGGAACAAGGCTGACCTGTTGCCCGCCGCGGAAGCCCAGCGGCTGGCCGGCGTCGCAGAACGCCGGGGCGAGGGGGCTCCGGTGCTGGTTTCTGCGCTCACGGGGCTGGGCGTGCCGGCGCTGCTGGCCGAGATCGAACGCCGCCTCTCCGGTGGCCGTGACACCTATGCGCTCAGCCTGCCGGCCGAGGATGGCGCCGGCCTCGCCTGGCTCTACAGCCATGCCGAGGTGCTGTCCCGTCGCGCCAATCGTTCCGGCACGCTCTCGCTGCGCATCCGCGTCGGCCGCGAGGAGGCCGGGCGCCTGCTGCGGCGCTATCCGAAAGCCCGGCTCGTTCCCGCCTGATTTCAGGTGCCCGCCTGATTTCAGGCAGCAGCGCCGGGCGGTTTCTCCAGCTGCTTCGCCTCATGCCAGAGCGCATCCATCTCCTCGAGGCTGGCCTCGGCCAGGCTGCTTCCACGTGCAGCCAGCCCGGCCTCGATATGCCGGAAGCGCCGGCAGAATTTCGCATTGGCATCACCGAGGGCCGCTTCAGGCTCGATATCGGCATGCCGCGCGAGATTGGCGATCACGAACAGCATATCGCCGATTTCCTCCTGGAGATGCGCCTTGTCGCCCTGGTCGAGCGCTTCCTCGACCTCGGCGATTTCCTCGCGCAGCTTGGCGAGGACCGCGCGCGGATCGTTCCAGTCGAACCCGACTGTACCGGCCTTTTTCTGCAATTTCACCGCGCGGGTGAGGGCGGGCATCACCCGCGGCACATCATCGAGGAGGCCTGCAACCGCCTCGCCGGCACCCAAGCCGGCCCCGGCCTTGCGGGCCCGTTTCTCCGCCCGTTCCTCGGCCTTGATCGCCTCCCAAAGCGCCTTGACCAATCCGGGATTGCCGGCTGACCGGTCGCCAAAGACATGCGGATGCCGGCGGATCAGCTTCCGTGTGATCGCCTCGACGACATCGGCGAAGGCGAAATGACCGGCTTCCTCGGCCATCCGGGCATGGAACACCACCTGAAGCAGCAGGTCGCCAAGTTCGTCGCAGAGATCGACCATGTCGTTCCGGGCAATCGCATCCGCCACCTCATAGGCTTCCTCGACCGTGTAGGGCGCGATGCTCGCAAAATCCTGCTCGATATCCCAGGGGCAGCCGGTCTCGCGATTGCGCAAGGCCGCCATGATCGCAAGCAGGTCGTCGATGTTCCGGGAGGGGTTCATGGGCACTCCAGTGACGGGGATCGAGGGCGCTGGCAGAGGCCTGACATGCGCGGGAATGTGCGAAGAGGAGGCCGAAGTGACACCCGCGTCAATCCTGATCCATGATTCGCATAAGACATATTATGGAACTAGCAGACATACCCGCCAGCCCCGGGAAGGATGAGATTTTTGATCTGATTTGCGTTTCTATTCAGAGGCTTCCGGAGTGTTCTTCAGAGATTTCAGGCCATCCCCGTCCGCAACGCACGCCCATGCGCCCAACGCTGGCACCGCAGCGAAACCCACGGAAGAATTTTGCCGCTCAGCCCGCGCTGCGATCACCGAACTCGACGATCATGCCGTCATGCGCCGGACGGATATGCGGCGGCAATTCGCGGATCAGCCGGCCATAATCGAGATCGGTATGGAGGTTGGTCAGCACGGCCTGTTGCGGCTGCATCCGGCCGATCCAGTCCAGGGCCTCGCCAAGGCTGAAATGCGTGCCATGCGGCAAGTCACGCAGGGCATCGATGATCCAGTGGCCGAGCCCTTCGAGATGCGGCACGCTTTCATCCGGGATGGCGCTGACATCCGGCGTATAGGCCAGATCGCCGATCCGGAAGCCGAGCGCCTCGATCGTGCCATGCTGGAGCGGGAACGGTTGGAACCGGATCGGGCCACCCGCACCATCTATCTTGAATTCCCTTATATTATCAATAAGATGGGATGTCAAGATCGGTGGATAATCGCTCCCCTCGGGGGTCTGGAAGCAATAGCCGAACCGCGCATAGAGCAGATCCATCGTGCGCGAATCTGCATAAACGGGGATGCGCCGCCGCATCGCCAGCACGAGCGGCCGGAGATCATCGATCCCGTGGGTATGGTCGGCATGCTCGTGGGTGAAGACCACGGCATCCAGTGCCGCCACGCCGGCATCGATCAGCTGCTCGCGCAGGTCCGGCGACGTATCGACCAGAACGCGCGTCACGCCTCCCGGGCCCGCCCGCTCGATGAGGATCGAGCAGCGCCGGCGTCGGTTGCGTGGCTCGGTGGGGTCGCATTTGCCCCAGCCCTGCGCAACCCGCGGCACCCCGCCGGACGAGCCGCATCCGAGGATGATGACCCGCATCGCCATGGCTCAGATGGCCTTTCCCAGCCGGTCGAACAGCCGCTCGGTATTCGCCTCGAGCACCGGCGCCAGCGCCTCCAGCGGCCGCCCTCGCACACTGGCCAGCACCGCAGCGGTATGGGCGGTATAGGCCGGCTCGTTCCGCTTGCCGCGATGCGGCACCGGCGCGAGATAGGGCGCGTCCGTCTCGACCAGCAGCCGGTCTTCCGGCGCCTCGGCCGCGATCGCGCGGAGATCCTCGGAATTGCGGAAGGTCAGGATCCCGGAAAACGAGAGATAGAGCCCGAGGGCCACGCCCCGCCGCGCCAGCTCCGCTCCGGAGGAGAAGCAATGCAGCACGGCCTTGAACCGGCCGCGCGCCATCTCCTCCTCGAGGATGGCGATCATGGCGTCATCGGCCGCCCGGGCATGGATGACCAGCGGCAGGCCGGTCCGGCGCGCCGCCTCGATCTGCATCCGGAAGGACGCGGCCTGCTGGTCACGCGGGGACTTGTCGTAATGGTAGTCGAGCCCCCCTTCCCCGATCGCCACGCATTTCGGATGATCGGCAGCCTTCAGCACATCCTCAAGGGTGATATCGGTTTCCTCGGCCGCGTTATGCGGATGCGTGCCGGCCGTGAACCAGACATTCGGAAACCGCTCCGCCAGCGCGCGATAGGTCTCGATCTTCCGGACACGCGTCGAGATCGTGATCATGCGCCGGACGCCTGCAGCGCTGGCGCGCTCTACAACCGCCTCGATCTCGGCACTGAAATCGGGGAAATCAAGGTGGCAATGCGTGTCGGTGAGAACGGGCAGCGTCACGCCCCCTCTCCTGCCGCTTCCGGCTCGACATAGCGCGGGAACAGGGCTGCCGGCGCCGGCAGGCTTGTGCCAGGCACCAGCGCATGCTCGGGCGCGGCATGGGCGAACATCCGCCGGTCTGCCGGCACGGCCAGCAGATCAAGCAGCTTGCCGGCCGCGATGGGGATGAAGGGCTGCGTGACGAGCCCGATCACCCGGAGCACTTCCGCCGTCGTCCAGAGCACGGTTTCCATCCGGGCAAAGTCGGTCTTGCGGAGCGCCCAGGGCGCCTGCGCGGCGAAATACCGGTTGGTATCGCCAACAACACGCCAGATGTCGTTGAGAATGGCATGGAGCGCGAAACTGTCCATGTGTTTGCGCCCGCCGCCGGCCAGGGCATAGGCGCTCGCAAGCAGCGTTTCCTCGTCGCCCGTCAGGGCAAGATGCGGCGGCACCTTCGCCTCGCAATTCTTGTTGACCATCGAGAGCGAGCGCTGGGCAAGGTTGCCGAGATCATTGGCGAGATCGGCATTGAGCCGGCCGACGATCGCCTCGTGGCTGTAGGAGCCATCCGCGCCGAACGGAATTTCGCGCAGGAAGAAATAGCGGAACGCATCCAGCCCGTATTGCTGGCTCATCGCGATGGGATCGAGCACGTTTCCGAGCGACTTCGACATCTTCTCGCCGCGGTTGGTGAGAAAGCCATGCCCGAAGACGCGCTTCGGCAGCGGCAGACCGGCCGACATCAGCATGGCCGGCCAGATCACGGCATGGAACCGCACGATATCCTTGCCGATGATATGCACGCTGGCGGGCCAGTATTTCCAGCGCAGCGCCTGCTCGTCGGGGAAGCCCGCCGCCGTGATATAATTGGTCAGCGCATCGACCCAGACATACATCACGTGCTTCTCGTCGCCCGGCACGGGAATGCCCCAGGTGAAGGTCTTGCGGCTGATCGAGAGGTCTTCCAGCCCGCGTTCGACGAAACTGACGACCTCGTTGCGCCGGCTCTCGGGGCCGATGAAATCCGGCTGGCCGGCATAGAGCGCCAGCAGCTTGTCCTGATAGGCGGAGAGGCGGAAGAAATAGCTCTCCTCCTCCACCCATTCGACCGGCGCACCGCTCGGGGCAAGCCGCTTGCCGCCCTCGCCCTGCGTCAGCTCCTTTTCGTCAAAAAAAGCCTCGTCGCGCACCGAGTACCAGCCGGAATATTTCGACAGGTAGATATCGCCCTTGGCCTCCATCCGCAGCCAGATCGCCTGGCTGGCGGCATGGTGCCGGGGCTCCGTCGTACGGATGAAATCGTCATTCGTGGAATCGAGCGCCTTGCCCATCGCCCGGAAGGCTGCGGCGTTGCGATCCGCCAGCTGGAGCGGCGTCAGCCCCTCGCGCTCGGCCGTCTGCGCCATTTTCAGCCCGTGCTCGTCCGTGCCGGTCAGGAAGAAGACGTCGCGTCCATCGAGCCGCATGAACCGCGCGATCGCATCCGAGGCCATCAGCTCATAGGCATGGCCAAGATGGGGAACGCCGTTCGGATAGGAAATCGCGGTGGTAATGAAGAAACGCTCGGTCACGTGGGTCATCCTGGCTTGCCGGCTGGCGCGACAGGCCTTGCCGGAATCGGGCGCACGCAGCGCCTTTTCTGTCTCTATCAGCGCCCGCGGCCGGAAACCAGCGTCGAAAGCTCGTCGACCAGCGTGATCACGTAGGCACGGCGGTCGAGGTTGAACGCCTCCATCTGGCCGGCACTTTCCTGCATCCGGCTCCAGAATTCCGCGAGATCCTGCGCGCGGGCCAGATCACCCGCCGCAATGGCGGCGCGGATGCGCCCGTGCAGCCAGAGCTCGATCCGCTCCAGCATGTCCGGCAACGCCTGCTCCGCACCCCGCACCGCCTCGGCCAGCTGGTCGATCTCGCGGTGGAGCCGCTTCGGCAGGGCCTGCAGGATGCCGTCGACCAGCGCGAGGAAGCTCCGCAGCTTCGGATCGGCCAGCCGCAAGGCGCGCCGGACTGAACCCTCCGCCCAATCGGCCATCGCCGGATCGAGCGAGGCGCCCGGAATGAGTTCCGGCAGCATGGCCGCGAGATCGGCAGCCGGAAGCGGCTGGAACGGCAGCACCCGGCAACGCGAGCGGATCGTCGGCAACAGCCGTTCGGGCTGATGCGAAACCATCAGGAACATGGCGCGCGCCGGGGGTTCCTCCAGCGTCTTGAGGATGGCATTCGCGCTCGCGGAATTCAGGTCATCGACGGAATCGATGATGATGATCCGCCAGCCGCCGAACGCTGCGGTCTTGGAGAACAACCCCAGGGCGGCCCGCGTCTCCTCGACGCCGATCTCCATCGGGAACTTCTTGTCCTTGGTCCGGTAGCGCCGCTTGAGCACGACAAGATCGGGATGGGCCTCGTTGGCGACAAGTTGCGCTGTCCGGCTGGTTTCCGCCACCGCGAGGTCGCGCGGTTCGCCGGACAGGCCCGAGGCGCGCTCGCCCTCCGCCAGCAGGAAGCGCGCGGCGCGATAGGCGAAGGTTGCTTTGCCAACGCCCTCCGGCCCGGTCAGCAGGAAGGCATGATGGAGCGTGCCGGCGCGGTAGAGCGAAAGGAATTCGGCCTCCGCCGCGCTATGGCCGACAAGGCCCAGAATGGCGCGCGGATGCGGCAAGTCGGCAATCCGGTCGATTTCCGGCACGTCCGGCGGTGGCAAAGCAAGGCGCGGCAGGCGAACCATCAGGCGCCCGCTCCGGCAAGATCGATCGCTGAATGCGCCGCCACCAGCGCCCGGATGGAGGCGGCCACAGCCTCGGCTGGCCTGTCGGCGTCAACCACAAGGATGCGGTCCGGCTCGCGCCGCGCCAGAGCCAGAAACCGCTCGCGCACCCGGGCATGAAAACCGAGATCGGCGCGTTCGAAGGCGTCTCCTGCCACCCCGCGCTGCCGCGCCCGGCCTAGGCCGGCTTCCGGCGGCAGGTCAAGCAGCAGGGTCAGGTCCGGCACCAACCCGGATGTGCCGAGGAGGATCGTCGCCTCCAGCGCATCCTCGGCCAGGGCCTCGCCCTGGTAGGCGCGGGTCGAATCCGTGAAGCGATCACAGAGCACGATCTGCCCCGCCCGCATGGCCGGGCGGATCACCCGGCTGACATGATCATGCCGGGCGGCAGCGAAAAGCAGGGCCTGCGTCATCGCTTCCGGCGGTTCCCCCGCATTCAGGAGAAGACCCCGGATCGCCTCGGCCAGCGGTGTGCCCCCCGGCTCCCGCGTGAGGACAACCTCATGCCCGGCGGCCCGAAGGGTCTCCGCGAGCAGGCGGATCTGGGTTGACTTGCCGGCGCCCTCGCCGCCCTCGAAGGTGATGAAGAATCCCGGATCGATCATGGCGCGCGCGTTCCGGTGGAGCCGGTCGTGGCCGGCGCCTGCGCGCCGGGCGGCGGTGTTTCCGGCTTCTTGCGCCAGCCGAACTGCGCAACAACCCAGCCGATGCCGTTCCGCGCCACCTGCCGCGAGACTTCCAGCGCCGCATCCCGGGCACGATCGACAACGCCACCCGGCCCCACCCGTTCGGAGGAGACGAGCGGCGCGGACTGGATCAACCGCCCGTCGATCAGGATCTCGAGCCGCGCCACCTCGCGGCCCGCCTCGACCGGCGCCGGCAGCGGACCGCGATAGACAAGGCGCAGCTGCGTTCCGTCATTCGTGCCGCGCAGCAGCGGCAACCGGACCTCGCGCGCCGTCTGGACCGGCACCGAGCTGCGGTCGCCGCCATAGACCGAGACCTCGCCGATCCGCGCGCCCTCGGGAAACAGCGTCCGGATCTCGAAGCGGCGGAACCCCCATTCGAGCATCTTGCGGGCCTCGAGCGCGCGTTCCTGCGTGCTTTCGAGCCCCGCCATCGCAACGATCAGCCGCCTTCCATCCTGCACGGCTGAGCCGATGATCGCCTGCCCGGTTTCCGGCAGGAACCCCGTCGCCAGGCCATCCGCGCCGATCTCCATCGGCAGGAGCGGATTGCGGCTGACCTGCCGCCCGCGCCCGAGCGGGAAATCACGCTGTCCGAAAATCGGATAGAGATCGGGATAGGCATCGATCAGATGCGTCGCCAGTGTCACGAGATCACGCAGGGTCGCGACCTGCCCTTCGGCGGCATAGCCGGTGGCATTCTGGAACACCGAATTCCGCATGCCGAGGCTCTGGGCTTGGGCATTCATCAGCTCGACGAACCGCGGCTCCTGCCCGGCAATGCCCTGGGCCAGCGTGATCGCCGCGTCATTGGCACCGCCGACGATCAGGCCGGTGAGCAATTCGCCGACCTTGATCACCCGGTTCGGCGTCAACAGCATGTTCGGGTTGCCGGAAACCGCCCCGCCCCGCCGCCAGGCATCGACCGAGACGACCATATCGTCCTCGGGCTTCAACCGGCCTTCCTTGATCTCACGGAAGACAATGGCCACCGTCATCAGCTTCGCGAGGCTGGCCGGCGCGATCCTGCGGTCGGCCTCGCGCTCGAACAGCACAGCCCGGCTGGAATGGTCGAAGAGAAAGGCCTGTTTCGCGGCGGTTTCGAACGGCGCGGCGCGCTCCTGCGCGGCAAGCGGCAACGCAGCCGCGGCGAGCGCGGCGAGGCCGATCACCCAATTCCGAAAACGCCTGACCATCTGCCCGTGGGGCCTCCCGCCCTCTTAATGCCCAAGCGGCGGGGCAAGGTCAAACCGTGGCAATGGGCCAGGCGGGGAAAGTCAGCGCGTGCTGCCGCGCGAAGGCTGGAGCGTGTCGAACCGGTCGAACTGGCTGAACGGATGCCCGGCACCGAAGCGCGAGAACCCTCCCTCCATGGCGGTAAAGGAGAGATCCGTCGGCCGGGCGGGCGGCAGCGCCGTGCCGCTCAGGCGCTGCGAACCGGCTGCCGGGAGCGAACCCGGCGTGACAGGGCTCGCCGCGCCGCCAATCGTATCGAGATCGAACGGGCGGGCCGGCGGCAGCGGCGCATCGACGACCGGCGTGAACCGCGTCTGCGTGATGACCGCCGGTTCCTGCGGCGCTGCGGCGCGCGTCAGCGGAACCGTGCTGTCATCCTGCTGCGAAGTGAAGGAAAGGAGCGATGAATTCCGTTGCTGCGGGCGGGCCGTGGCCACCGGCTCGATCGAAGCCACCATCGTGGTGGACGAGCCGCCGGCCGGCGCGCGGGCCGGGCCATTGGTCGAGAGCGAGGCGATGAGCCTTGTATCGTCAGACCCTGCCAGACCGGCCGGGCCAAGATAGTCCACCTTGACCCGCGCCGTGCCGATATGGCGGAACTGGAGAAGGTTGGCTGTCTTTTCAGAAACATCGACAACGCGGCCGGCATGATAGGGCCCGCGATCGTTCACACGCACGATGATCGAGTGATTGTTGTTGAGGTTGGTCACACGCGCATAGCTCGGCAGCGGCATGGTCGGGTGCGCGGCCGAAACGGAATTACGGTCATAGACTTCGCCATTGGCGGTCTTGCGACCGTGGAAAGCAATGCCATACCAGCTGGCAAGACCGGAAACGCTGTAGCCTTCCGGCTTCTCGCGCGGGACATAGCGCCGCCCGGCAACGGTGTAGGGCCGGCCGACCTGATAACGCCCGCCGCCCTTCGGCGCATCATCATCAAGCCCGACAACACGCGGGCTGGCCTTGCCATATTTCGGATGGGCAAACGCCCCGATTTCCTTGGATGTGTGCTGGCGGCCGGGACCGGAAGGCTGGTTTGCACAATTCGCGGCAAGCAGGGCGAGCGCGGAGACACCCGCAATCCGCGTGATGATCGACGCCGCACGGCAATGGATGCCCGGGCTGTTCGCCCCGCCTTCGTTCCGAACCGGCATATGCCCCCCACCCAAACCGGGAAAGTGAAGAACCCTTTCCCCGAGTCACGAGAATGTGAACCGTTCTGGCAACACAAAACCCAGAATAAGGCGGGTTAAAGGCGAGTGGCGCCGGGGTCAAGCATTGCCCCGGGGCAGACTTTCGGAATCGTTAATTCGGCGCCAGCCGGGCCTTGCCGCTCTCGCCGTTATCCCGACGCCAGATCAACTGGTTGGACCCGACGCGCTCGAGCGTGAAGCACATGCGCTGGCCCTTGTACCATTCCTGCCATTGCTGGCAGAGCTGATTGTTGTTGATCCACCAGCGGCCCGAATCCTGCGGCTTGAAGAACCTCGCCAGGCCAATCGCCTCGCCCGAGGCATCCACCCGCCCGCCGGGCCGGTAATTCATCGGCAACTCGCCGCCCAGCGGCGTCGCCAGATAGACGCGATTCGCCGTCACCGCCTCGCGGATCTGCTCGCCGGTCATCGGACCGCGCTCATTCGCCATCGCCATGCCGAATGTCATCAAGCCTGCCAGACAACCCAGTACCAGCCGCATCAACAACCTCCATGTTTGCCCCTTTGCTGTTACGCAGGAGGGCCCGGCAGCGGTTCACTGCGGGGCGGCAATTTTTCGCGCCACCGGCGCGTCCAGGGCCTTTCCGCCCGAAAATTCCCGCCCGCTCTCTTGCCTCCACCGGCCGAAACGGGCATTTCCTTGCGGATGGATGGGTGGCCGAGTGGTTTAAGGCAGCGGTCTTGAAAACCGCCGTAGGTGCAAGCCTACCGTGAGTTCGAATCTCACCCCATCCGCCACTCCCTCAGCATGATGCCACATGGCCAAAGGTCAATTTCAGAGGGAGTGAGATTTTGGTGGAATGAACCCGATAAAAGATAATAGATGATAGACATGAAATCAAGAAGATTGCCTTGATATAATTGCTTTCTATTGTAAACGTATTTATGGTTTCATGCTTGTATATTTCGGGATTTTCATATGGAGATGTCGAAAGTAAAAGAGAATCTGTATTAATTTCATTTGAAATACGTTATCCATCTATCTTCTATACTGCCGTTTCGGCGCCTGTGACTTCGCCTGTCCCAGCAATGCTCCTTGTGCCCGCTGTCTTCGGCAAGAAGCCGAAGAAAAGAGAGCAATAGGCCTGGTCCTGTTTTCATCGGCGCGCGCCGGGCCAATCTACCGTTTCGCCCCAAGCCAGCCATCACACTCTCCGCCTTGATGCCGAGAAACGCTATCAAGGCGCGCGGCCGGATCGAGGGCGTGCTGGTTTCCACGATTGTGCTCGAGCACCGGCAGGGCAACCCCGCCCGTTGGAAAGTTGGCCTAGCGCTGCACCTGTCACCCCCGAAGCGACTGCTGCGGGGCCAGCATACCACCCTCCCCGTCAGCCGCCCTCCCCGTCACCGGCCAGCCGCCTTCCCCCTGACAGCGCCTCCGACGGGGCCGCCGGCAATGCCGCCGCGCCTGCCTGTTGACGATAAAATACATGCTGTATACCATCGAAACAACAGGTCGATGTCGCAGCGAATTCGACATCCGGCCGGGCCCCCATCCCCGTTCCAACGCCCAGGACGCACGAGGAAAAATGACCGGAAAACCGCCCCACCCGCCCTTCGAAGCCACGGAAAAGCTGATCACCTTCCTCTACTATGTCGACCTGCCCCGGGCGATGCGCTTCTATGAGGACGTGATGGGCTTGCAGCTGGAGATCGATCAGGGCTGGTCGAAGATCTATCGCGTCACGCCCAACGGCTATATCGGCCTCGTGGACGAAACACGCGGCAGCCACCGCGCAAACCCGATCAAGCCGGTGCAGATCTGCATGCGCGTCGCCGATGTCGACGCCTGGGCGGAATACATCAAGGGTTGCGGCCTCGAGATCCTGCGCGGTCCGCGCAGCAACGAAGAGCTCAGGATCCGCGCGTTCATCTTCAACGATCCCGAGGGCTACCAGCTCGAGATCCAGTCTGCGCTCGCCTGAAGCCGCCAAACCTGTCCCCTCAACCTGACGGAGAAGCATGATGACCGTAGGTCGCAACACCCGCCGAAGCCTGAGATCCGGCCCAGTCGTTTCCCGTCGCGCGGCATTGGCGCTCGCCATGGCCGCGGGCCTTGCGCTGCCCGGCCTCGCGCAGGCGCAGGCCAAGTCGGTGACGATCGCACTCACCGCCGATGCCGTGATCCTCGATCCGCATGCCGCGAACGAGCTGACGGGCAACATCATGTTCTACCATTTCTACGATGCGCTGGTGACGCGCACGCCGGAGCTGGAATTCAAGCCCGGCCTCGCCGAGAGCTGGCAGATCGTCGATGACATGACCTGGGTGTTCAAGCTGCGCCGGGGTGTGAAGTTCCACAACGGCGATGAGCTGAAGGCCTCCGACGTGGTCTACACCATCGAGCGGCTGAAGAAGTCGCTGATGGCCAGCTTTGTGGCGAATGTCGCCTCGGCGCGCGCCATCGATGATTACACCGTCGAGTTCAAGACGCCGAAGCCCTTCGCCGTGCTGCATATGGCTTTGGCCGAGGTGCTGATCGTCAATGAGAAGCACACGAAGGCCATTGGCGACGAGCAGATGGGCCTGAAGCCCATGGGCACGGGCCCCTACAAGCTCGCGCAATGGATCAAGGAAGACCGGATCGAGATGGAGGCTTTCGCCGATTACTGGCGCGGCAAGCCGAAGATCGACAGGGTGATCTTCAAGCCGATCACCAACCCGGCGACCCGCACGGCAGCGCTGCTCACAGGTGGCGTCGATGTGATCCAGGATCTTTCGGTGCGTGACGTCGCGGGCGTGCAGGCCAATTCGAATTTCAAGGTCGTGACCCGGCCGAGCCTGCTGAACCTTGTCATCGCCCTCGATACGCGGGACAAATCGCCGACCATAGACCTGCCGAAGAACCCGATGCAGGACCGCCGCGTGCGCGAGGCAATCGCGCGGGCCATCAATGTCGATGCCATCCGCACGGCGATCATGAACAACTTCTCGACGCCCAGCGACCAGTATGTCCCCTCGTCGCATCTCGGCTATGTGCCGGGCCTCGATTTCCGCAAGATCTATCCGTTCGATCTCGAGAAGGCGCGCAGCCTGATGAAGGAAGCCGGCTACGAGAGCGGCTTCACCATGACGCTCGATACCACGAACAATCGCTACGTGAATGATGCGGCGATTGCGCAGGGTTTGGCGGGCATGCTCTCGCGCATCAACATCAAGCTGAACCTCAACCTGATGCCGCGCTCGAATTTCTTCGGCTATATCCGCGTTCCGTCGGACAAGTCGAGCTTCATCATGTCGGGCTGGGACACCCCCTCGGGCGATGCCGGGAACATGTATTCCGTGCTGATGTACAGCCGGAACAAGAAGGCCGGCTACGGGCAGGCCAATCGCGGCGCCTTCTCGAATGCCGAATTCGACGCGTTGATCGACCAGGCAGATGCCACAGCCGATGTCTCCAGGCGCAATGCCCTCCTGCAGGAAGCGACGAAGATCGCCGTGCGCGAAATCCCGATGATCCCGATCCATTACGAGCAGGATATCTACGCCGCGAAGAATTCCGTCACGGTCGTGCCCCGCATGGACAAGTTCATCTGGGCCTATGAGATGGACGTGAAGTGACTGCTTCGCCGGGGGCGGGCCGCTGCGCTCGCCCCTCGCCTTGGCTCCACCCTTCGCCATAGCCTGTTCGCTCGTTGCCCCGTGGAGGCGCGGAAGCGCCCCTGCCCCAGGACGTTTACATATAAATCGGAGCGATCTTGTTCGGCTACATGATCAAACGCCTGATCCAGATGGTCGTCGTCCTCTGGGCGGTGTCGGTGCTCGTCTTCGTCATGATGAGCTTCACCGGTGATCCCACCTTCATGATGGTGCCTCTGGATGCCACCGACGAGCAGATTGCACAGGCGCGGCGCATTCTCGGGCTCGATGAAAGCCATCTCGTGCAGTATTGGCGTTTTCTGTCCAACATGGTGCAGGGCGATTTCGGCCGCTCTTTCGTATTCCGCCAACCCGCGCTGACTCTCATTCTCGAGCGCCTGCCCGCCACGCTGGAAATCGTTTTCCTGGCAATGGCACTGGCACTGCTGGTCGCCATTCCGCTGGGCGTCTATGCCGGCGCGAACCCCGGCAAGCCCACGAGCCGCGCGGTGATGGCGGGCTCGCTGGTGGGCATCTCCCTGCCCGGCTTCTGGCTCGGCATGGTGCTGATTTTCGTTGTGGCCGTGAAGCTGCAATGGCTGCCCTCCTCCGGTCGTGGCCCCACGACGGAATGGTTTGGCCTGCGCGTGAGCTTCACGAGCTGGGAGGGCTTCCGGCACCTCATCCTGCCGGCGATCACGCTGTCCATCGGCACGCTGGCGATCCTCATGCGCATCATTCGCGCCGAGATGGTCGAGGTGATGAAGCAGGATTACATCAAGTTCGCGCGCGCCAAGGGGGCAACCGCGAAGGGTATTCTCTTCAAGCATGGGCTGAAGAACGCGCTCATTCCACTGGTGACCGTTTTCGGCCTGATGCTCGGCGATCTCATCGCCTTTGCGACCCTCACCGAGACGATTTTCGCCTGGCCGGGCATCGGCAAATTGCTGGTGGATTCGATCTATCGCGGCGACCGGCCAGTGATCGTGGTCTATCTGATGTTTGTCGCGTTGATGTTCGTGGTCGTGAATTTCATCGTCGATGTCGCCTATGCACTCATCGATCCGCGCATCAAGATCAAGTGAGGCGCGGCATGGCATCTTCCCCTCCCGTCATGTCTGCCGCCATGCGCCGCTCCGGCCTGCAGCTTTTCCTCGCCTCGGAATTCATCCACAATTACAGGCGCAACCTCTCGGCGGTGTTGGGGAGCCTCATCGTGTTCCTCTTCCTCGCGATGGTCACGGCGGGGCCGTTCATCGTGAGCCAGAACCCCTATGATGTCGCCCAACTTGACCTGATGGCCGCCTTCAAGCCGCCAGTCTGGCTCGAGGGCGGCTCGTCCGAATTCTGGCTCGGCACGGATGGCCAGGGCCGCGATGTGCTTGCGAGCATCGTCTATGGCAGCCGCATTTCGCTCGTCATCGGGCTGGTTGCCATGGCGGGCGCCTGCCTGCTCGGCACGACGCTCGGGCTGATCGCGGGCTTTTATGGCGGGCGGCTCGATGCCTTCATCATGCGCATCGCCGATATCCAGCTGTCGTTCCCGTCCGTGCTGACGGCCTTGTTCCTGATGTCCGCCTTCGGCACCGGGCTCGACAAGGTGTTGATCGCGCTGATCTCTGTGGGATGGGTGGTCTATGCGCGCACGGTGCGCGGCTCGACCTTGCGCGAGACGCAGAAGGAATATGTGCAGGCTGCGCGCGTTTCAGGCCTGCCGAACCGCAAGATCATCCTGCGGCATGTGCTGCCGAACGTCCTGACCCCCCTCATCGTCGTCGCCACCATTCAGGTCGGCACGTTCGTGCTGATCGAGGCTTCGCTCTCCTTCCTTGGCGTCGGCGTGCCGGTGACGCAGCCCTCGCTGGGGCTTCTGATCAAGAACGGCTTCGATGTGCTGTTTTCCGGCCTCTGGTGGGTGTCGATCTTCCCCGGGCTCTTCATCATGCTCCTGGTGTTCGGCATCAATCTTCTCGGAGATTTCCTCCGTGATGAACTCAATCCGCGCCTGAAATGACGGGATCGAGCATGCCCCGGCCCGATATCGCGACCACGCCGCTCCTGAGCGTCAAAGGATTGCGGACCTGGTTCCACACCTTCGGTGGCATCGTCAAAGCCGTGGATGGCGTGAGCTTCGACGTCGCGCCCGGCGAGATCATGGGGCTGGTGGGCGAATCCGGTGGCGGCAAGTCGATGATCGGCTTTTCGATCATGGGCCTCATCGATCCGCCGGGACGGATCGAGGCCGGCTCGATCGAGTTCGAGGGACGCGATCTCGCCACGCTTGGCGAAGACGAGATGCGCAGCATTCGCGGCAAGGAGATCGCCATGATCTTCCAGGACCCGATGACGGCGCTGAACCCCCTCTACACGATCGGCAACCAGATCGAGGAAACGCTGGCGCTTCACACCATGCTCTCCGCCCGCGAACGGCGGATGAAAGCGATCGAGATGCTGCACAAGGTCGGCATTCCGCAGCCGGAGCAACGCCTGCACCATTATCCGCACCAGTTTTCCGGCGGCATGCGCCAGCGCGTGGTGATCGCCATCGCGATGATCGCACAGCCCCGCCTGCTGATTGCCGACGAACCCACGACCGCGCTCGACGTCACCATTCAGGCGCAGTTGCTGCGCCTCATGCGCCAGCAGGTGGTGGAAAGCGGAACCTCGCTTGTCCTGATCACGCATGATCTGGCGGCGGTCTCGCAGATGGCGGATACCATCGTCGTGCTCTATTGCGGCCGGATCGTCGAACGTGGGCCGGCTGAGGAAATCATCGCGCGGCCGCGCCACCCTTATACACGCGGGCTGATCGATTCGATCCCGCATGAATCCGATGTCGACGGCGCGAAACGCCGGCTCAGTCAGATCCCCGGCAATGTGCCGGATATCCGCAGATTGCCGCCGGGTTGCGCCTTCGCGCCGCGCTGCCCCCGCGCGAGCGAGCTTTGCCGCACGCAGGACCCCGTGCTGAGTGAGCGCGAATGCGTGGGCGACGGATCGGGGCCTCCCCGCTTGCATGCGATTGCATGCCACCACCCGCTGACGGTGTCGCCATGAGCGGGACGCGTACAGGGGGAAACGCGCCGCTCCTCGAGGTGCGCGATCTCGAGCAGCGGTTCGATGTCAGCGGCGGCCTCATCGACAGGCTGCGCTTTTCAGGCGGGCGGATCTCCGCGCCGCGTCGCATCGTCCATGCAGTAAATGGCGTCAGTCTGTCGATCCGACGGGGCGAAGTGCTGGGCATTGTGGGGGAATCCGGCTGTGGGAAATCCACCCTCGCCAAGACCATCGTGAAGCTGAACGAGCCCACGGCCGGGCAGATCCTCATCGACGGCGAGGATATCACCCACCATGACTTCACGCGGATGCGGCCCGTGCGCCGCAAGATGCAGATGATTTTCCAGGACCCCTATGCCTCGCTGAACCCGCGCCAGAAGGTGCGCGACATCATCATGGAGCCCTACCTCGAAAGCCAGGGCGGCAACGTGCCGGACCGTGCCGAGCGGGCGCTCGCCCTGCTCGCAAAGGTCGGCCTCGGAACCGAGCATCTCGATCGCTATCCGCACCAGTTCTCCGGCGGGCAGCGCCAGCGCATCGGCATCGCACGGTCGCTCTCGGTGCAGCCGGATCTGATCATCGCGGATGAGCCCGTTTCGGCGCTCGATGTCTCGATCCAGGCGCAGATCCTCAACCTGCTGATGGACCTGAAGGACGAATTCGGTTTCTCCTACCTCTTCATCACGCATGATCTTTCGGTGGTGCGCCACATCAGCGACCGCATCGGCGTGATGTATCTCGGTTTCATGGTCGAGACCGGCCCGACGAGAACCATCTTTTCCGCGCCGAGGCACCCTTACACACGCGCCTTGCTGGCGGCGGCGCCGCAACTTGGCACGAAGCTCGGCCCGGCTGCCGGGCAGCTTGGCGGCGAGGTGCCGAGCGCGATCGACCTGCCGCGCGGTTGCCCCTTCCGCCAGCGCTGCCCGCTGGCTTTCGCGCGCTGTGCTGAGGAGCGCCCCGCTCTTCTGCCGGTCGGCGGCGGGCAATCCGTCGCCTGCCATCTTGATGAACCCGCGATTGCCGACCCCGCGGCATGAGCCCGAAGGAAGCCTGACCATGGCGAAGCCTGTCACCATCGCCCAAGCGCGCGTCGTTCTGGATGATCCGCATGCCTGCACCGATTCCGGCGACGTGCTGACGGTGTTCGGCGCGCTGTTCGATACGCTCGTGAAGCGCGATGCCGGCGGGTGCTACGCGCCGTTACTCGCGACGAGCTGGACGATCTCGCCCGATGCCCGCACCTTCACCTTCCGGCTGCGCGAGGGCGTGCGCTTCCACAATGGCGATGCGTTCGATTCCGCCGCTGTGAAATTCAGCCTCGAACGCATGGCCCGTCCCGATATGGGCGCGACTTTGGGTGCGCCGGGCGTCTATGCGCAATATCTCGCGGGGCTGAACGTCACCTGTCCCGATGCGCATACCGTGACGGTAGTCCTTGCCGAGCCGATGGCCGATCTCTTCGATGTGCTGGTCGCCGGCAACATGGTCTCGCCCCGCGCCATCGAAGCGGCGGGCGACGATCTCGCCGCGCGCGCCGTCGGCACCGGGCCGTATCGGCTGGAATCATATATCGCGGGCGAGGAAATCCGGCTCGCGGCCGTGCCGGGCCATTTTGACGGTCCGGTTGCGAATCCCTCGCTCCGCTATGTGCGCGGCGCGACGCGCGACCAGCGGCTTGCCCTCTTCCGACAGGGCGCGGCAGATGTCGCGAACGGGCTGGAAACCGCCGAGCAGCAGGCTCTTCGGGGAGAAGCGGGCGTGACGGTCGTCGATTATCTCGCACCGACGGCAATCATCCTGATGTTCAACGCAGCCAAAGGACCGGGAGCGGATTCGCGGGTGCGCCGCGCGCTTAATCTCGGCATCGACCGCGAGGCGCTGGTGCGTGACGTGCTCGATGGTGCAGGCCAGCCTCTCCATGGCTTCGTGAGCCCTGTGCATTTTGGTGCCGACCCAGAAGCCCCGGGCTTCCGGCAGGACAGGAAGGAAGCCCGCCTGCTTCTGGCGGAAGCCGGCCATGCCTCGGGCGTGACCTTCAACATCTATTGCCCCACGCGCCTGCCGGATGAGGCGCAAGCCTTGGTGAAGGCATTGGAGGCGCAGCTTGCGGATCTCGGGGTGCGCTTTGTTGTCCATCTCGAGGCGGATCGCACGCTTTACGCCAATCAGGTCCGCCTGAAGCAGATCCACGACATTTGCGTCTTCGATTCCAGCCCGATGAGCGTCTTTCGCGTGCTCTACGAGAAGGTGGATTCCCGCATCCGCGGATCGTGGTGGGAGGGTTATGCCAACCCGGCCGTCGAGGCGCTCATCGACCGCGCCCGCCGCACCCCGGACGATGCCGCGCGCGAGGCGATCTTCCGCGAATGCTATCGCCGGCTGCAGGATGATCCGCCCTGGCTCTACCTCTACAACCACCGGCGCGGCATTGCGCTCAAGGGTGCACACTCCGGATGGGCGATGCGCCGTGACGGCGTTCTCGATGTGCGCTGCCTGCCGGCCCTGGCTTAACCCAGCGCTTTCAGCCGGGCCTCCTGCCGCGCGATCAGCCGTTCGGTCTCGGCGATGTCCTGCGGCGAAAGCCGGCCCGCTGGCTTGCGCAAGGCGGCGGATGCGATGACGCCCCGCTTCGCGAGCGTGTATTTGCGAATAAGAAGCCCGAGATTGGGCTGCAATTCGTAGCGCACAAGCGGGAGATAGGCATCGAACAGATCCTGCGCGCGCGCATGGTCGCCACGCTGATGCGCCCTGCAGACATCGACCATCATCTCGGGATAAGCGAAGCCGGTCATGGCACCATCCGCACCGCGCGATAATTCCTCCGTGAGGAAGATGCCGCCATTGCCGCAGAGGATGGAGATGCGCCGCGTATCGCCCCGGTCGCTCGCCGCGCGGATCGCCGTGATCTTGTTCAGCCCCGGCCAATCCTCATGCTTGAGCATGACGCAGGTGGGGCAGGCCTTGACGATGCGGTTGATGACACCCGGCGAGATCTGCACGCTGGTCGCCTGAGGAAAATCCTGCAGCACGAAAGGCGTGGAGCCGAGCATCTCGGCCGCCGTCTCGAAATAGGAGAAGATCTGGTCATCGGTTCTCAGATGCGAGGGCGGCGCGACCATCACGCCCGCCGCACCGGCCTGCATCACCTGATCGGAAAGCTCCTTCATCGGCGCGAAGCCGGGCGCGGAGACACCCACAACCACGGGTACGCGGCCCGCAACGCGCGCAAGCACTCGGCGCACGACGAGCGCCGATTCCTCGGCCGTGAGCTTCGGTGCTTCCCCCATCATCCCCAGCACCGTCAGGCCGGTTGCACCCTTTTCGAGGTAGAAATCCACCATCCGGTCGGTGCTCTCGAGATCGAGGGCCCCGGTTTCGGTGAACGGGGTGACGGCGATCACGAAAACACCGGTCGCGGTTTCGTCAAGCAACGGCATGGGCGATGTCCTTGGTGAGGTGGCTCGCGGGGAGGCAAAGATGCGATCAGGAGAGATCAGCCCCGAAATTGCGGGCGGGATCGAATTCGGGTGCCAGCCGCCCCGTGGGCTGCGTGGCCGGGCCGGGCTGGCGCAGCATCAACCGCCCCTGTCCCGGTTTGGCATGCAGCGTTCCATGCTCGATGAGCACCGCGCCGCGCTGGATGATGGTTTCCGGCCAACCCGTGATTTTGCGCCCGCGATAGGGGTTGTAGCCCGTGTTGTCGTGCAATTCGTCGGTAAGCGTGACCTCGCGCGCCGGATTCCAGATCGCGAGATCCGCATCGGCACCGACCGCAATCGCGCCCTTGCCGGCGAGATCGTAGATCCGAGCCGGGGCCGTCGCGGTCCATTCCACGAACCTCATCAGGTTCTCGTGCTTCCGCGCCTCGGGTGCGCGGCTCACCATGGCATCGAAGAGCAGCGGCAAGCGCATTTCGAGGCCGGGCATGCCATTGGCGATCTGCTTGAAGCCGGGCGTGGCGCTCGCGCTGAACTTGCCGGTCGCATCCATGCGATAGGGCGCATGATCGGACGAGATGACCTGTAGATCGCCGAGTTCAAGCGCCTGCCAGAGGGCAGCCTGATCCGATGCGGTGCGCTGGGGCGGCGAGCAGATCATCCGTGCGCCCTCATAGCCCGGGAGAACGAGATCTTCAGCTGTCTGGAACAGGTAATGCGGGCAGGTCTCCGCGAAGACCTTCACGCCGCGCCCGCGTGCCTGCCGGATGACCTCCGCCCCCTCGGCGGTGGAGACATGAAAGATCATCACCGGCTGATCGATGAATTCCGCAAAGGCGATGACGCGATAGATCGCTTCGATTTCCGCCGCGCGCGGATGGCTGACCGCGTGGTATTTCGGCGCGATATACCCCCGAGCGACGAGCCTCTCGCCCATCCATTTCAGCAGGCCGTGGTTCTCGGCATGCACGCAGACAAGGGCGCCGTTCTGGCGCGAAGCGAGCAGGATATCGAGCAATTGCTCGTCATTCACCTGCACCTTGTCATAGGTCATGAAGACCTTCACCGAGCGATGCCCCGCCCGGATGAGCGCCGGCAGATCATGCTCGATGGTCTGGCGGTCCGGGTTCGCGATCATCAGGTGGAAGGCGTGATCGATCACCGCGCCCTTCCTGGCCAGGGCTGCGTAATCCGCGACCACCGTCGCGAGGTTCATCCCGCGATGCTGGGCCGCGAAGGAAATCACGCTCGTCGTGCCGCCAAACGCCGCAGAACGGGTGGCCGTTTCGAAGGTATCGGCATTCATGATGCCGCCGCCCGAGAGCTGCTCGATATGGCAATGCGGATCGACGCCACCGGGGAGTACGTAGTGGCCTCCCGCGTTGATCTCGCGCTGACCGGCTCCGAGCTTCTCACCGATGGCCACGACGACCTCGCCGGTGACGCCGAGATCGGCCTCCACCAAACCTGCAGGGGTGACGATCATTCCGCCCCGGATGACGAGATCGAATTCTCCGCTGGCCATGATGCTCACTCCCTGATGTCCACCGCGCGCCATCCGGCTGCGGCGAAGCGCCTGCCGACAACCCTGGCCAGGCATGGAGGATGCCGCCGCAGGCCCGTCGAAGCGAGGCCGAACCACGCGAGAAGGCAGGTTGCCAGAACGCAGGAATGACGGCAACATACGATTTGTATACTGGGTTTCTGTCCTAGGGCGAAAACTCATAGAGGGGCGCATTTGATGGGTGTTTCGGGGTCGGCCTGCCTGCCTCCCGCGGGGCCCTCCGGAGATCAGCTTTCGCGGGAGTGGCCGTTGTCAGACCGCTCCGGCCGGGCCTAAATGCGCCTCGGCCAAGCCAGCCAGTAGGAACGCGCCGCCAACAGGCGCGATGCAGGGATGAACGCCGTGAATTCCACCCGGAGAGCCTCGATTTCCAGCCTGCCGACCCCCATCGCCGAGAGCGAGGCTGACCGCCCCAACGGGGCGACCATCGGTGAGACGACCTACCGCCGCCTGCGTGACATGATTCTGAGCGACGCGCTGTCTGCCGGCGATGCGCTTCAGGAGAAGAAGCTGGCCGACATGCTCGGGGTTTCCCGCACGCCCATCCGCGAGGCGATCACGCGGCTGACGACAGAAGGGCTCGTCGAGCGCGTCATCGGCCTCACGCCGGTGGTGCGGCGGCTTTCGGCGAACGAGTTCATCGAAATCCTGCATGTGCGCCGGCTGCTCGAGGTGGAGGCCGCGGGGCGTGCTGCGGAAACCGGCGGCTCCGAGACCTTGCGGGCCATCATGACCAGGATCCAGCGTTTCCGCGCAGGCGAAATGCCGACCCCGGCCGAGCATGTGGCCGTGGATGATGCGTTGCATTCCTCGGTCGCGAGCCTCGCAGGATCGCGCGTGCTGGCCGAATTGATCCGCGACCTGCGGCAGAAAACGAAAATCTTCGATATGGGGCAGGTGCCGGAGCGGTTCGAGCCGGGCATTGCCGAGCATCTGGAGATCATCGACGCGATCCTCGCGCGTGACGTGACGCGCGCCCAGGATGCGATGCGCACGCATATCGACAATGTGCGCTCCAGCGTCATCGACCATCTGCGCCGGCTGTTCTGACGGCTGGCTTGGCAATTGCACCGGCCACGACAGGCCGTCATGCCCCGGAACGGACAATGCAGGATCCCGGAAAAGGCAGGATCCCAGCAAAGGCAGGACGGAAAACGATAACCCCCTGGGCTGCGGCCCAAAGAGCGAGGACAGCACCATGACCGACAGGCTGACGAAGACGACCTGGGCTGCGACGATCGCCGTCACGCTCCTGGCCGCCGGGAGCGCCCTGGCGCAAGCGCCGTTGAAAACAGCCGTGGACGGCACCTTCGCGCCACATGCCATGCCGAAGCTCGGCGGCGGCACGGAAGGGTTCAACATCGACCTCGCGGCCGAGATCGCGAAGCGGCTGAAGCGCCCGCTCGATCTTACGGTGACCCAATTCTCCGGCATTCTGCCCGCCTTGCAGGCAGGCACGCTCGATTTCGTGGCGGCCCCGACCACGGTGACCAAGGAACGGGCAGAAAACCTTCTCTTCACCGAAGGCTATCTCAACACCGATTTCCAGTTCCTCGTGAAGAAGGGCTCGCCCAAGGTGGCCAAACTGGAGGAACTCAAGGGCAAGGTCGTCACCGTGAACAAGGGCTCGGCCTATGACAGCTGGGCGCGTGGCCTCGAAGGGCAGACCGGTTGGGTGGTCGAAAGTTTCGGCACGCAATCCGATGCCGTGCAGGCCGTGCTCTCGGGCCGTGCTTTCGCGAACATCACCGGCAACACGGTGGCAGCCTGGGCGGCCAAGCAGAACCCGCAGCTCGAACTCTCCTACCTGCATTCGACCGGGCTCGTCTGGGCTTCGCCGCTGCGCAAGGATTCGACCGCCATGCGCGTCGAGATCGAGAACGCCATCGAATGCATGAAGCTCGACGGCACCATGGCAACATTGCACGAGAAGTGGTTCGGCACCAAGCCGGCGCCGGGCTCGGCGGCGGTCACGGTTTTCCCGGGCACCGGCGTGCCGGATATGCCCGGCTACGACCCCACGCCCCGCGCGCCCGCCTGCGGCTGAAGATAATGCCGGAAAGGCCCCTTCTTTCCGCCATCGGCATCGTCAAGCGTTTTGGGACTTTGCCAGTGCTGCACGGGATCGACTTTTCCGTGCAGCAGGGCGAGATGGTTTTCATCATCGGGCCCTCGGGCTCGGGAAAATCGACCTTCCTGCGCTGCTGCAACCGCCTCGAAGAACCGGATTCCGGCGCGATGATCTTCGACGGCGTGGATATTCTCGGCAAAGGCGTGGAAATCAACACGGTGCGCCAGCGCATCGGCATGGTGTTCCAGGCCTTCAATCTTTATCCGCACCTCCCGGTACTCGGAAATGTCACGCTCGCGCTGCGAAAGGTGGCGCGCAAATCGAAGGCCGAGGCGGAACGGATCGGCCGTGCTGCACTCGCAAGCGTCGGCCTCTCCGACAAGGTCGATGCGATGCCGGGCACGCTCTCCGGCGGGCAGCAGCAGCGTGTGGCGATTGCCCGCGCCCTCGCGCTTGATCCGAAGCTGGTGCTCTTCGACGAGCCGACCTCCGCGCTCGATCCCGAACTCGTCGGCTCGGTTCTGGCGGTGATGCGCGACCTGAAGCAGCGTGGCATGACCATGGTGGTGGTTTCCCATGAGATGCGCTTCGCCCGCGAGGCAGCCGATCGCGTGGTCTTCATGGAAGGCGGACGCATTGTCGAGCAGGGCCCGCCGGCTCAATTGTTCGAGGCTCCGCGCGAGCCGCGCACGCGTGAATTCCTCTCGCGCATGATGGCCTGAGCCGCACATGTCTGGCTTCGAGCGGTTTGTCGATACCTTCTTCAAGGCGGAGCTGATCGTGGCGACGCTTCCGAAAATCGTCTCGGGCATGGGGATGACCCTGTTGATCGCGGGGCTGGTTGTGCTCACCGGCATTCTCCTCGGCCTCGCGCTGGCGGCCTTGCGCAGCTATCGCATCACGCCGGTCACCGTGGCGATCGTGATCTTCGCGGACATCCTGCGCGCCATGCCGCCACTGGTTCTCGTGCTGATCGTCTATTTCGGCCTGCCGAATGTCGGCCTCACGCTCTCGGGCTTCGCGGTGCTCTGGCTGGTGCTGTCGCTGGTCCTCGCCGCTTTCGCGGAGGAAATCTTCTGGGCGGGCATCATCTCCATCCGCAAGGGGCAATGGGAAGCCGCGCGCGCCACTGGCCTCACCTACACGGCAGCGCTGATCTGGGTGATCCTGCCGCAGGCAGTGCGGCTCACCATTCCGCCCCTCACCAACCGCACCATCGCCATCACCAAGAACACCGCACTGGGCACGGTGATCGGCGTGCCCGAAATCCTCAACCAGGCGACGACAGCCGTAAGCTTCTCCGGTAACGCGACACCCCTCATGATGGGTGCCGTCGCCTATCTCGTCATCTTCATTCCCGTGGTGATGCTGGGGCGCGCGATCGAGAGCCGCTTTTCCTGGAAGAGGGCGTGATGGAGGAGCTTGTCCGCCAGTTCTTCAACGTCGAGATCATGCTGAAAGCCCTGCCTTTCATGCTGCAGGGGCTCGGCATGACGGCGATGCTCTGCATCGCGTTGGTGCCACTTGGCCTCGCAGGCGGCCTCGGCGTGGCCTTGGTGAGCACTGGCCGCAGCCGCTTGTTGCGGATCGTCATGGCGTTGGCGGTCGATCTCTTCCGGGCCGTGCCGCCCCTGGTGCTGCTGATCTTCATCTATTCGGCATTGCCCTTCGCCGGCGTGCGGCTCTCGCCCTTCATGGCCGTGCTGCTGGCCTTCTTCCTCAACACCGCGAGCTTTTACGGCGAGATTTTCCGTGCCGGAATCGAGAGCGTTGGCGCGGGACAATGGGAAGCCGCGCGCGCGACGGGCCTGAACCGCCGGCAGACCCTGCTTCACGTCATCATTCCGCAGGCGACGCGCAATGTCCTTCCCGATCTCGCCTCGAACACGCTGGAGGTCGTGAAGCTCACGAGCCTCGCCAGCGTCGTCTCCTTCGCGGAACTGCTCTACACCGCGGAAATGGCGCGTTCGGTGACCTACAATGCGTCCCCGATCGTGCTCGCGGCGTTCATCTATCTCCTTTTCATGTGGCCATTGGTGCGGCTTGTGAGCCGGATGGAACACCGGGTCGCGCAATGACCATCACAACCGGGACAGATCCATGAGAAACGTTCGCGTCGGGGCAGCACAGCTCGGCCCCATCCAGAAAGCAGAAAGCCGCTCGCATGTGGTGAAGCGCATGCTGGCCCTGCTCGATGACGCCGCGAAACAGGGCTGCACGCTGGTGGTCTATCCCGAACTCGCGCTCACCACCTTCTTCCCGCGCTGGTATGCGGAGGACCGTGCCGAATTCGACCTTTATTTCGAGGCAGACATGCCCGGTCCCGAAACGGTGCCGCTTTTCGAACGCGCCGCGCAGCATGGCATCGCGATCTCCCTGGGCTACGCCGAGAAAACGCCGGAGGGGCAGCATTTCAACACCTCGATCCTCACGGATCGGAAGGGCGCGATCATCGGCAAATACCGGAAGATCCACCTTCCGGGCCATGTCGAATTTGACCCCGAGCGCACGCATCAGCATCTCGAAAAGCGCTATTTCCTGCCGGGCGATCTCGGCTTCCCCGTATTTCATGCGCAGGATGGGCTCATCGGCATGTGTATCTGCAATGATCGCCGATGGCCCGAGACCTATCGCGTCATGGGCCTCCAGGGCGTGGAGATGGTCATCCTCGGCTTCAACACGCCTTCGGTGAATTCCCAGCGCAATTCCGAGGGCCTCGAGGAGCGGCTCTTCCATCATCGCCTGTCGCTGCAGGCCGGGGCCTATCAGAACGCGACCTGGGTGGTAGCGGTGGCGAAGGCCGGCACCGAGGACGGGCATCATCTGATGGGCGGCACGCTGATCGTCGATCCCGAGGGGCATATCGTGGCCGAATTGCCCGGCGAGGCGGATGGCCTCCTCGTGCAGGATTGCGACCTTGACGCCACACGCTTCGGGAAGGAAACGATCTTCGATTTCAAGCGTCACCGCCGTATCGAGCATTACGGCCCGATCACCGCGCAGGTCGGCGTCGTTCTGCCGCCGAAGACAGCCTGAACCATGGCAGAAGCGCCCGGATCCGGCCTCGATTTCGTGTTCGCGGAGGTCGACAAGGCCACGCGCTACAAGCTTCTGAGCGGGGTGATCGTGCCGCGCCCGATCGCTTTCGTGACGACCTTGAGCGAGGACGGCGTGGTGAATGCCGCGCCCTACAGCTTCTTCAATGTCTTCTCGGATGATCCGCCGTTGATTGTGCTCGGTCTTCAGCGCAAGCCGGATCGCACCCTGAAGGACACGACGCGCAATATCGATCTTGCCGGCGAATTCGTCGTCAACATGGTGGATGAGCCCATGGCGGCCGCGATGAACGATGCTGCGGCTGATTTCCCGGCTGACATCAGCGAGCCTGAGGTGCTGGGTCTTGCGCTGGCGCCGTCAAGCACCATCCGGGTGCCGCGCCTCGCCGCCGCCCCTTTCGCGCTGGAATGCAAGAGGACGATGTCTCTCGCCTTCAGTTCGAGCCGTGAATTGCTTATCGGCGAGGTCACCGGCCTGCATGCCCGCGCGGGCATGCTCGACATCGGGACCTTGCGGGTGGATTTCGCCGCCTATCGTCCGGTGGGGCGTCTTTTCGGGGATCTCTACACGCGCCAGACCGAGATTTTCGCGCTGAAGCGCCGCACGCCAGCGGAGGTGCTGGCTGACCGACAAGACGGAGCGGACTAGGCGTTACTGGAAGGCGACCGCACCCATGGCCATCGTCACGGCCGCCTGCACGGGGTCGACCACGGGAATGCCCAGAGCGGCTTCGAGCGCCTTCCGGTGGCGCGCCATTCCGGCGCAGCCCATGACGATGACATCCGCGCCGTCGAGATCGCGCAGTTCGGTGCCAACCGCGATCATCCGCGCCAGCGTACCCTCGCCCGAAGCGGTTTCCGCGACCGACATTTCCAGCGGCCGCTCGTTCGCAAGGCGATCCATGATGCCCATCTGCCGCATGTAGCGGATATGCCGGGGAATGGAACGCCGTGCGATGGCGATGACGCCGAAGCGCTGGCCCCGCGCCAATGCCGTGAGAAGCCCGCATTCCGCGATGCCGAAAACCGGCTTCCGCGTCGCCTCGCGGCAGACGAACAGGCCGGGGTCGGAGTAGCAGGCAATGACGAAGGCATCGGCCTCCGGGCGGCTCGCAACCAGCTTTGCCAGCGGCATCGCGACACCATCGACATGCGCCTGGCTTTCGATGCCGAATGGCCCCTCGGCGAGGCTCTCGCAGGTGATGGCCGGAACGCCGGGACGACGCAGCGGTTCGAGCGCCTCGTCGAAGCCTTGCGTGACGGCCGGGTTCGAATTGGGGTTGATGACGAGAATGCCGGGCATGAGAGCTCTTTCAGGAACGGAGAGACAGGCGCGGCCTGGAAGCAGGCGCCCGGAAGGCGTTCCCTGAACTTGCCCCGTCGGGCCGCACCTCGCAAGGCTGCTCCGCGCTGCTCGTCGAATTCGGGCGAGGCGGGGTTCTGTCGCGACGGGCCGATGCTGAATGCGCAGCACCGGTTTTGTCGCGGCCTGCCTGCAGTCGCCTTCTCAGCCTGATCCTACCGGCCGGCAAAGGCCGCGATGGCATAGAGCGCTGTCCAGAGATTCGCATAGCACCCGATCGCGATGGCCCGCAGGGTCCGGCCGGCGGCAAACCGGGTCTTGGCCTCGTCGGTCAGCAGCAGCCAGAAAACGGCGGCCACGGGGGCAACCACCCAGAATCCCGTTGCGAAGAGGACGACATTGGTCGCCGTCAAAACCGCGCTGGCGGGCTCGCCGAGCAACGCCATGGCGGGAAAGGCCGACAGGAAGGGCCAGAAGACCAGCGCAGGCAAGATGACTGCCCAACCGATGATACGGAAAATGTCGCGGCGAAGAGTTATGTCCGATGCAGCCACTCGATAACCCCTGATTGTGCTGTGCAGCCTGTGCGTCACGGGGTCTATGGCCGTTGCGATCAGGAAAACCGAGGTGGCATTTTGTCCGTTGCGACTTAACCGCACAGTCGAAGCGTCCCGATGCTGCCGTTGCGCCCGTCACGCTGGCCATGGCGGGCGCCGCCACCAGGCAGGTCAGCGCTGCGTGATCGCGGCGTCCCGCCCCTACCCCGCCTTGTCGCTCTTCGCCTTGATCCCGAGCACGGCGCTGCGGCCGGCTTCCTGCGCCGCACTCTGGATCTCGTGGCGGAATTCATCGCGCTTCTCGTGGATCGAGGCGATGACCTTGCCGGTGGGCACGCCGAGCCAGGTCAGCGAGGCCTCCGAGAGCTGCAGGCTCGCCTCGATCGTCTCGGGCACGGCATCCGTCACGCCGATGCTGTAGAGATGCCTGGAATGCGCGGCGTCCCGCGCGCGGGAAATGATGGGAATATCGGGCCGCACCGCCCTCACCCGCTGGACGACGAGATCGATCGTCGCCTGCGTGTGGATGGTGATGATCACACCCGTCGCCTCCCGGATGCCGCAACTGTCGAGGAAGGCCGGGCTCGACGCATCTCCGTAATAAACATCGATGCCGGCGCGACGGTCGCGCCCCACGGCCCCGGCATCGCTGTCGGTGACGATAAACGGGACCTTGTGCCGGCGCAGCAGCGCGCAGACCACCTGCCCCACCCGGCCATGGCCGACGACAATCGCATGACTGCCGGTTATGGCGGGCCGGACCTCGAGTTCCGGATCCAGCGGCTTCCGGGCATCGGCCCACGCGTCGATCCGACGACCGATCGCTGCAAGGCCGGGCAGCAGCGCCATGGTCAGCGCGGTAACCGCCAGCCAGAAACTGGCGACCGGCTGCGGCATGACCTGGCCGCTCACGGCCGTATCAATCACCACGAAGGCGAATTCGCCGCCGGCGCTCAGCAGGAGGGCCGCTTCGAGCGAAACCGGCCAGGACAGCGAGAACAGCCGGCAAAGGAACAGGATGATGACCGTCTTGATCGCGATCAGCCCGACCACTGCCACCAGCAGCATGGCCGGCTCCCGGATGATCTCGCGGATATCGATCGTCATGCCGACGGTGAAGAAGAAGATACCGAGCAGCAGGCCCTTGAACGGCGCCACGATCCCCTCGATCGCGCGGCGATACTCGGTTTCCGAAAGGAGCAGGCCAGCCACGAAGGCGCCGAGCGCCATGGACAGGCCGGCCGAGGCGGCGACCACGCCCGTTGCCACGATGACAAACAGGATGGCCGCCACGAAAAGCTCGTTCGATTGCTGGCTCGCCACCATCCGGAAGAGCGGCCGCAGGAACAGCCGCCCCAGCACCACGATCGCGGTGAGGGCAATGGCCGTCTGCAGCAAGGCAAGCCCGATCTTGCTCGACAGGCTGCCACTGCCATCCCCCCCCGTGACCATGGACACGAAGAGCAGGATCGGCACCACCGCGAGATCCTGCGCAAGCAGCACCGAGAACGTCGTGCGGCCAAGGCTGGTATTGAGGCGCCCCTGTCCGGACAGAAGCTCGATGACAATGGCGGTGGAGGAGAGCGCCAGCGCCATGCCGATCACCAGGGCCGGCGTCGGCCCCGCGCCCAGCATATGCGCCAGCCAGGCGAAAAGCGTCGTTGTCAGCAGCACCTGTGACAGGCCGAGCCCGAGAACGAGCCGGCGCATTTTCGTCAGGCGCTGGAACGACATTTCCAGCCCGATCAGGAACAGCAGGAACACGATGCCGAGATCGGCAATGGCCGAAACGTTTTTCGCATCCACCACCGTCAGCCAGTAGAGGAGCGGAATATCCTTAACGAAGGTGCCGAGCCCGAGCGGCCCGAGCACGGCCCCGGCGCCGAGATAGCCGAGAATCGGCGACACGCCCGACCGGCGCACCAGCGGCACAACGATGCCGGCCGTGCCGAGCACGACCAGCGCATCGCTATAGGCTGCAATATTGATGCTGCCGGCCACCCTGCCCCGCCATTTCTCCCGGTTGACCGGCCCATCCTAGAGATTCGCGCCGGCGCCGATACCCTTCCGGCTCAGCTTTCGCGCCGGACGGCACTTTCATGCCAGCGATGGAGCAAACGGTGCGACAGGTAGCTCGTGGCGAGGAAGATCGCGATGCCGGAAATCGAGATCATCAGCAAGGCGGCAAACATCCGCGGGATCTTCAGCTGATAGCCGCTTTCGAGAATCCGGTAGGCAAGCCCGGAGGCGGAACCGCCGGTTCCGGCTACGAATTCCGCCACCACGGCACCGATCAGCGCAAGGCCGCCGGAAATCTTCAACCCGCCGAGGAAATAGGGCAAAGCGGCCGGGAGGCGCAGGTAGCGCATCGTCTGCCAGCGGTTGGCGCCATACAGCTGGAACAAAGCCACGAGGTTGTGGTCGGCCGAATTCAGGCCGAGGATCGTGTTCGACAGGATCGGGAAGAACGCCACCAGCCATGCGCAGATCAGCAGCGAGAGATTCACATCCCCCACCCAGATGATGATCAGCGGCGCGATCGCGACGACCGGCGTCACCTGCAGGATGACGGCATAGGGCAGCAGCGAGCGCTCCAGCCATTTCGACTGCGTGAAGAGAATCGCCAGCGAAACGCCGACCGATACCGCCGCAATGAGGGCAGCGAAGGTGATCCGCAAGGTTACCCAGAGCGCGATCGACAGGGTCGGCCAGTCGGTGCCGAGCGTTTTGAGGATCTCAAGGGGGCCCGGCAGGATATAGGCGGGGATGCCGCGATAGCGGACGATGCCCTCCCAGAGGCCGAGGAAGATCGCCCCCATGACGAGCGGCGCGATGATGCCCGGCCAGCGGCTCTTCGGAATACCGAGGAAGCGCTCTTCGACTGAAAAGACCGGCGCCGCATCCTGGTCGGTGCCTCGGGCGGAGGTCGGGTTGGGTTCGCTCATGGAAACTCCCGTCATGCCTCGATGGCAGCCTTGAGCGCCTCGGAGCCGAGGCGGCAGAGATGGGCATATTCGGCCGAGGTGCGGAACAGGTTGTCCCGCGGAAACGGCGCATCGACCTGCAGCTCGCTCATCACCCGGCCGGGCCGCGCCGCCATCACGACGATGCGCTGCGAGAGATAGACGCTCTCGAACACCGAATGCGTAACGAAGACAGCGGTAAAGCGGTTCCGCTCCCAGACCGCCAGCAGGTCGTCGTTGAGCTTGTGCCGCGTGATCTCGTCGAGCGCCGCGAAAGGCTCGTCCATCAACAGGACCTTGGGTTCGGTCACCAGCGCGCGGGCAATGGAGACGCGCATCTTCATCCCGCCTGACAATTCACGCGGATAGGCCTTCTCGAACCCCTTGAGGCCCACCAGCGCCAGCATGGCCTCGGCGCGCGCATTTGCTTCGCCGGTTGCCATGTGGCGGAGCCGGAGCGGCAGCGTCACATTCTCCAGCGTCTGCGCCCAGGGCATCAGCGTCGGCTCCTGGAAGACGAAGCCGAGGCTGTGCTCAGCCTTGCCATAGGCATCCGCCCTGTCCGCCCCCGGCCATTCGATCGTGCCGGCGCTCGGCTGCGAAAGGTCGGAGATGATGCGCAGCAGCGTCGACTTGCCGCAGCCGGAAGGGCCCAGCAGGCTGACGAACTCGCCCGGGAACAGGTCCAGATCGACATCCCTCAGGGCGAGCGTGCCGTTGGAGAACTTCTTCGACAGCGTCCGGATCGAGACGAGCGGGCGCTGGCCCGCCCGCCCTTGCCGAGGCGCTTCGGTCACGCCGGGAACGATCAAACGCCGACGCCCTTGTTGATGAACTCGAGGCTGTAGGCCTTCTTGAAGTCCACGCCCGCCGGGAAAACGCCCGCGCCGTTCATGTCCTTGTAGAAGGTTTCCCAGCGGGCATCGGTCATCGCGCCGACGCCCAGCTTCAGCGCATCACCCGACATGACGATGCCGCGTTCGGTCATGACCTTGATCGCATAGGCGATCTTTTCGTCGGTCATGTCCGGGTTGTCCTTCTTGATCAGCGCGTTGGCCGCCGCGTTTTCCGGGCCGTTCTTCATATAGGCGGCCCAGCCCTCGAGGCTGGCCGTCACGAAGCGCTGCACGAGGTCCTTCTTCTCCTTCACCATCTTCTCGGAGATGTTGATCGTCGTGTTGTAATTGGCGAAGCCGGCATCGGCGATGAGATGGACGAGCGGCGTCACACCGCCTTCCTTCTCGATCGCGAAGGGCTCTGACGAGAGGAAGCCCTGCTGGCAGACCTTCTTGTCGGCCAGGAACGGCGCCATGTTGAAGGTGTAGGGGCGGATCTGCTCGTCCGAATAGCCGAATTTCGCCTTGAGGAACGGCCAGTACGAGGTGCGGCCGGCAGCGCCAACGAGGATCGGCTTGCCCTTCAGCGCGGCGAAATCGTCATTGCCTTGCCCCGGATGGCAGATGAGAACCTGCGGATCCTTCTGGAAGATCGAGGCAATGCAGAGGAAGGGCAGCTTCTGCTCGACATAGCGGATCGCTTCGAACGAGTTCGACATGATCATGTCGACAGCGCCACCGAGCAGCAGCTGCGACGGATTCTGCTGCGGGCCACCCATGCGGATATCCGCGTCGATGCCGTATTTCTTGTAGATGCCGTTGGCGACGGCGTAATAGAAGCCACCATGTTCGGCCTGCGCACGCCAGTTCGTCTGGTAGCTCACCTTGTCGAGGGTCTGGGCATTCACGCGCCCGCCGACAACCGGCGTCAGCATGGAGCCGCCGATGAGGCCAAGGGCCGCCCTGCGATCGATCCGGAATTTCGACATCATGGAATTCGCCTCCGCTTGTGCTTGTCCGTGCCCTCGGCACGCTCCCCCGAAACCAAGCAACGCCTATGCCGTTTCTTCGCGACATACCGAATGCGCAGCCTGCCTTCGTTTTCGGCATTATGCCGCCAAGCCGTCACGCTGCCTAGGCAGCCAGCAGGCCAATTTTGGCTTGTCACCAGCCTCTGCGGCAATGCGTTGCAGGCTGGTCTGACGATTGCTAGCGTGGTGGTACAATTTGAACCCGGGGACAGCCATGACCGCCGCACTCGCCAAGGCCGACATATCGGCCGCGCCCGATCTCCCGCCCGCCATCCAAGCAGTCCTGGCCGAGATCGACGGCATCGCCGTCGAGACCGAGGAAAAGGTGGTCCGCAAGCGCAGCCGCGACTTTTTCTGGTATTCGCCCATCCTCAATGAGGAACTCACCGGCAAGAGCGCCGACATCGTCGTCACGCCGAAATCCGAGGCCGAGGTCATCCGCATTGCTGCTGCTTGCGCCCGGCATCGCGTGCCGCTCACCCCGCGCGCCGGCGCGACCGGCAATTACGGCCAGGCCGTGCCGCTGCAGCGCGGCGTACTGATGGATATGCAGGCCCTCACCGCCATCGAATGGGTCAAGCCCGGCCATATCCGCGTCGGCTCCGGCGCGAATATGGGCAAGCTCGACGCCGAATTGCGCCCGCAGGGCTGGGAATTGCGCATGCATCCTTCCACAAAGCGCACGGCGACGATCGGCGGCTTCGTCGCCGGCGGCTCCGGCGGCGTCGGCTCCGTCACCTATGGCGGCTTGCGCGAACCGGGCAATATCCTCGCTGCCCGTATTGTGACGGTCGAGGAAACCCCGCGCGTCATCGAATTGCGGGGTGATGCCGCCCAGAAGATCAACCGCGCCTATGGCACGACGGGCATCATCACCGCACTCGAAATGCCCCTCGCCCCGGCCTATCCGTGGTTTGACGTGCTCGTCGCCGCGCCGGATTACGCGACGCTCCTCGCCATCGGCCAGGATGTGGCCCGCGCCGATGGCGTGATCAAGAAGCTGCTTTCGCCGATCGCCTGGCCCCTTCCTGATTATTTCGGCCAGTTGAAGCCCCATTGCCCTGCCGGCCTCCCGGTCATGGCCTGCATGATCGCCGAGCCCTCGCTCGAGAGCTTCCGGGACATTGTCGGCACGCGCGGCACGATCACGCTCGAAGCGCCCACGCGGGAGGAATCCGGCTCCGTGCCGCTTTACGAATACACTTGGAACCACACGACATTGCAGATGCTGAAGGCGGATCGCTCCGTCACCTATCTGCAATGCCTGTTCCCGCAGGCCCGTTTCGTCGAGAGCATCCTCGAAATGGCCGCCCTCTTCCCGGAAGAGATGATCCCGCATTGCGAATTCATCCGGTTCGGTGGCCATCTCACCTGCTCGGCGCTGCCGGTCATCCGCTACACCACGAAGGAACGCCTCTACGAGATCATCGCCGCGCATGAAGCCAGGGGCGTGATGATCGCCAATCCGCATGTCGTCAGCCTCGAGGAAGGCTCTCGCCACAAGCGCGCCGATGCGGACCAGCTTGGCTTCAAGGCCGAGATCGATCCCCATGGCCTGCTCAATCCGGGCAAGATGCGGTCCTATGTGCCGGTGAAGGCGTGAGAATTCTCTATCTCTACTGCCATCCGCTGGCCGAGTGCTATCACGCCGCCATCCGCGACGCCGCGCTGGAAAGCCTCCGCGATGCCGGGCACGAGGTCGATCTCTGCGACCTCTATGCCGAGGGGTTCGAACCGATCCTCACCGCCGAAATGCGGCGGGAATACCATGACACCACCCTCAACCGGAAAGGTATCGAGGGCTATGTCGAGCGCCTGCACCGGGCCGAGGCGCTGGTTGTGCAGTTCCCTACCTGGTGCTTCGGCTTTCCGGCGATGCTCAAGGGCTTTTTTGATCGCCTTTTCTCGCCCGGTATCACCTTTGACCTGTCCGACCCGGCCAATGTGAAGCCCATGCTCGGCCATATCCGGCAGGTCATCGGCATTTCCACCTATGGCCGCGATCGCTGGCGGGCCTTTGTCGTGGGCGATCCGCCGCGCAAGATGATCACCCGCTACCTGCGCTGGTTCGTTTCGCGCCGGGCGCGGATCCGCTATCTCGCGCTCTATCACATGAATGTCGCCACCGAAGCGCAGCGCAAGGCCTTCATGGCCCGCGTTTCCGCCGAGCTTCGCGCGCTGTCCTGAGGGTTCCGCTCTTGCGCGGCGCGCCATCCTGCCCGAACCTCGCTCCCGATCTCCGTTCTCCCCGTCGCCAGAGGCCGCCATGAACACCCGACCCGCCCGCAAGACGCATTGGTTCGACCTGACCGCGCGGGAATTCGCCACGCTCGACAAGGAACGGACCGTTGCAGTCCTGCCGATCGCGGCCGTCGAGCAGCATGGGCCGCATCTCTCCGTCGGGACGGATTCCCTGATCGCGCAGGGCATGTGCGACACGGTGGCCGCCCGCCTGCCGGAGAACCTGAGCGTACTGTTCCTGCCGGTACAATGCGTGGGCAAGTCGAACGAACATCTCCGTTCGCCCGGCACCATCACCATGAGTGCGGAAACGCTGATCCGTGCCTGGACCGAGATCGGCGAAAGCGTGGCTAGGGCGGGCATCCGCAAACTCGTCATCGTCAATTCGCATGGCGGCAATGTCGAGATCCAGGGCATCGTCGCCCGCGAACTCCGGGTCCGCTGCCAGATGCTGGTCGCCCAGACCGCCTGGCGCCGCCTCGGCGTACCGGATGGCCTCTTCTCCGATGTCGAGAACGCCTATGGCATCCATGGCGGCGATTTCGAAACCTCGGTCATGCTGTATTTCGCCGCCGCCCGCGTCCGCATGGACAAGGCGCAGGATTTCGTGCCGAATTCCATCCGTTACGCAAAGGAATACAAGCAGTTGCGCGTCACGGGCTTCACCTCCATGGCCTGGATCGCCGAGGATAACCACCCCGAAGGCGTGGCCGGCGAGGCCCATCTTGCCACGGCCGAAAAAGGCGCCCGCGCCGTCGACTTTCAGGTCACCCGCTTCATCGAGCTGCTCGAGGATGTGACGAAATTCCCGCTGGACCAGCTGGCGTGACGAAACTTCTCTTTGTGTGTTCTGCCAACAGGTTGCGAAGCCCGACGGCAGAACAGGTCTTTGCCGGGCGGCCCGGCATCGAGACGGATTCCGCCGGACTCCTGAGCACGGCAGATGTCGCGCTATCCGCGGAGCAGATGGAATGGGCAGACATCATCTTCGTGATGGAGAAGCGCCACCGTACGAAGCTGTCCCAGAAATTCCGGAAGCAGCTTAACGGAAAGCGTGTGATCTGCCTCGATATCCCGGATGACTATGCCTTCATGCAGCCGGAGCTAGTCGCCATGCTGGAACGCAAGGTTACGCCCTTCCTGAAGCGCTGAACTCCGGGGCCGGAATACCGTGTCGGCTCAGCGGACGGCGCCGAGCACCGCCCTCACCCGTTCCAGATGAGCCTTCCGCGCATCTTCACCGACCACGTCGATCCGGTGCAGGGCGAGCCAGATCGTCCGGCATTTCGGGTGGCACAGCACGCGGATGCCGCTGAGCAGGATACGCTGGCCGGGCCGCCCGACCAGCCACCACCACCATTTCGGCGATCCCAGGCTGGTGACGACCGCCAGCACGCGGATATTCTGCATCAGGCCCCGGATCGGCTGGTTGCCTTCCGGCATGGTGAAGGTCTCGTGCGGGATCAGCACCCGTTCCAGCCAGCCCTTCAGCATGGCCGGCTGGGCATACCACCAGGTCGGATAGACGAAGACCAGCCCCTCCGCCGCCTTCACCCGATCGAGATGGCTGGCCACCGGCACGCGGTTCTCGCCACGGGTATGGTAGCCGGTGCGCTCGGCCTCGCTCATGACCGGATCGAAGCCTTCGGCATAGAGATCGAGCAGGTCGACCTCATGCCCGGCGCTTTGCAGCGCCGCCATGGCAACGTCCCGCGCTGCCTCGGTGAAGCTGCCCTTGCAGGGATGGCAATAGATCAGCAGTATCTTCATTTTTGACTTCAAATTCCAGCTTCAAGGCCCTTGAAAAGAAACGTTTTTCCACTCTTGAAATCGTAGCTCGGGTCTTCCCACGCAATCATCTTGCCGGGGTTCAGCAAGCCCTGCGGATCCGCCTCCCGCTTGAAGGCGAGCTGCGTTTCGTCGGTCTGCTTCATGCCCCCTTCTTCCAGCGTATAGCGATGCGGGTTGAAGATCGGCGCTCCCATCTCCTCGTGGATAGCCATGATTTCCTCCAGCCGCTCTTCGGTGGTGAACCTGACCAACGGAAGACCGAAACACGTCACCTTGCCGTCAAACCGGACAAATTCGAGATGGCAAGGCACCTCGTCGCCGAACCGGGCATGGATCTTCTCGACCAGTTCGACCTGGTTCGGGAAAGGATAGAGCACCTGCAGGTAGGTCCAGGCCGAATCCACCCGCAGCGCCCGCAGCGTCGTGTGGTTCCACGAGAGCTCGAAGACCGGCGGCAGCCCCTTCTTCTCATCCTCACCGAGCAGGTTAGACTGCATCAGCAATTCCGCCCCCTTGAACCGCCTCAGGAAGGCCAGCATCGGCTGCAGCGCGAAATCCGCGACCATGACCATGACCACATGCTTCTCGCGCGGCAGGAACTTCCGATGCCGCATGAAGGTATCGTGCGGGATCGGCGCGGCGACGACGCCGAGTTCCTTCAGCAGCAAGCCATCCTGCTCGCCGAGGAGATTGGCGAATTCCGTTGCCCGTCGCAGGTCATCGAAACCGATCAGCACATCCACCCAGGGATAGGCAGTAGCCAGCGGCACCTCGCATTCCGTGATGATGCCATTGGTTCCATAGGCATGCGCAACCTTGAGCAGATCATCGCCGGACAACTCGAGGATCCGCGGGCTGGCCTCCATCGTCACCACCTTGAGGCGGATGATGTTGCCGTAATCGCGGAGCCCTCCCCACCGGATCGATCCTACCCCGCCCGATCCTCCGGCAATGAAGCCGCCAAGCGTTGCCGTGTGGTACGTCGAGGGATGAAGCCGCAATTCCTGGCCGGATTTCGCCCGTGTTTCGTGGTCGATCTCCGAAAGGATGGCACCCGGCCCGGTGACGACCCGGCCTGGCCCGATCGACTTCACGGCCTTCATTGCAGAAAGATCGAGAACGACGCCCCCCGACAAAGGCATCGCCTGGCCATAGTTTCCTGTGCCCCTGCCCCGCGGGGTGACCGGAATGCCAAGGCGATGACATTCCGACAACACTAAGACCAGTTCGTCCTCGTTGGCCGGCTGGACGATGATATCCCCAACCACAGCGTCCAGCTGACGCTTCAGGGGTGGCGAGTACCAGTAGAAATCGCGGCTCTTCTGTTTCAGGATGGCCGGGTTCTCGTCGATCCGGATAGCGCCCAACCGGGTCTTGAGTGTGGCGATGTCATAACGCATGGCGGGTCCTTTGCCTGACGGTCAGACCGAGAGAGAATCGAGGTCGGAATAGGCGGGCGGCCTCTCGTCGAGCAGCTTGCCATTCCGGATGACGCGCCTGTCGGCCTGGGGCCGGCAAAGCCATTCGTTGAGCGTTCGCGCTTCGAACAGGACAAGGTCCGCTGCCTGTCCCTGAGCGAATACACCTGCTCCGTTGAGACGCATCTGAGCTGCCGGCCGCGTGGTGATCGCCTCGAGCCAGGGCCGCGCGGCATGGTCGAAATGCAGGATCCGTGTTGCCTCCCGGAACACCTCGACAGCATCCAGGTCACCATAGGCGTAGAAGGGATCGCGTGTGTTGTCGGACGAGACCATGGTCGAGACACCCGCCGCATCCAGTTCATGCAGAGGCGCCACGCCACGCCAGCGTGGCGTCCGGCCCGATTGCCTGTCCTGGAGGTAGAGGTTGCACATCGGCAACGAGACCACATTCAGGCCAGCTTCGGCCAGCTTCCCGACCACCCGGGCGCGGTCACCATCCTCCATCAGCGCAAGCGAACAGCAATGCCCCGCAAGCGCCTTGCCGGTGAAGCGATGGCGGATCAATGCATCCGCAATCCGCTCGAGACTGCGCGCATCAGGCGAATCGCTCTCATCCACGTGGAAATCGAGGTCGAACCCCTCCGCCTTTGCCACCCCGATCATGCGGTCGAGCGCAGCATCCAGCCTGGCATCGGGCCTTTCGCCAAGGAACGTCACGGCACCGAGGATCCCGCCATATCGGCGGATCTGGCGCAGGACAGCCTCGAATTCATCCGGAACGTCGATGACGGATACGATCGGCATCAGGCAGACCGCCTGAAGGTCGACCCGGCCCCGCCACTCGGCACGGATTTCATCGAAGACCGGCCAGGAAATGCCGATCTGCTTGCCGATGGAATCGAGATGGGTGCGGATCGCTCCCGTCCCGTGGGCATAGGCAGCCCGCAGAGCGAAATCCATCCGCGCGCGAACATCCTCGGCATCCCAACGGGCCTCGCGGTCTCGACCCACCGTTTCGCGCGCCCCGAAGAACGTGCCATCGGGGTTGGGTGAGCGGGCAAAGATATGCCCCTTGTCGAGATGCGTATGAATGTCGACAAAAAGCGGCATTGCGAGACGCCGCCCGGCATCAACATGAAGGCGTCCGTCCGCAGGGGGCCGCCCCTCGACAATGCGCGCCATCCGCCCCGCCTGGATCAACAGCGAGTAAACCTTCAGCCGGTCATCCGACACCGGTCCCTCAGCCCCATCGGAACGAACCAGGCATTCCGGCAAGGACAGGTTGTCCAGCCAGAACTCATCCGCCCTTGGCGGCCATTGAAACGTCACGTCAGCACCCCAGCCCTTGATTGACCTCGCCTGTCTAGCAAAGGCGATTCCAGAGCCACAGCATATAGTGCATCGACCAATCCGGAGAACCCGTCCATCAAGGCCCCGCTGGCCAGTCGGCCTGCAGCCATGTTCAATTCGGTCAAACAGCGCCGAGACCGGCACATCGCCAGCTTCACGGGAATCAGGATCACAGAGCAATCACAACCGGTCTCTGCCGCAGCACGGAAATGCCAGGGAGCAACTGGCAAGGCCAAACTTCGACAGAGCACAGCATGACGGCATGTGCCGGCACCGCATGAGATAGCGGCGCCGCCAGCCCGCGGAACCGGACCATACCCTCTTGATCGCACAACGCCGTGACGATGTAAAGGACAAAATTCCATTGACAGGTTTTTTTTCTTATTTTATGCCTTGTATCGTATCCGAAGCCGCTATCGCCTCGCCAACCGTTTCGTCCCGTGGCATGACCAACGCCTATCCGCCTGACCTTGTCTTCCTATGCTTATCTGACACGCCGGGCCGGATCCTGCCCAAGCATGGAGGCCGCCATGAACCGCATTCCCGTCAATCCCCCGTCCATCCGCGAGCCCTTCGCGCATTACAGCCACGGCCTGCTGGTAGAGGCACCGCAGCGCATGCTCTTCGCTTCGGGGCAGCTGGGTATCGGACCGGATGATGCGATCCCCGAGGATGTGGAGGCGCAGGCCGTTCTCTGTTTCGAGAATATCCGGGCCATTCTTGCCACGGCCGGGATGGATTTCTCGCATGTCGTCCGCTTTACCGGCTTTGTGACGGACAGGGCGCATTTTCCCGTTTATGGAGCCGTCAGAAGCCGCTATGTGAGCAGCAACGCCTACGCTTCGACGCTTGTCATCGTCTCCGGCTTCACGCGACCTGAATTCAAGGTCGAAGTCGAGGTGACGGCGGTCGCCTGAATATCCGGATCCCGATGCCCGAAACCGCTGCACCCAAGATTTCCTTCGTCTCGCTCGGCTGCCCGAAGGCACTCGTTGACAGCGAGCGCATCATCACGAGGCTCCGCGCGGAAGGGTACGAACTGACGAAGACCCATGCCGGCGCCGACGTTGTGATCGTCAATACATGCGGCTTTCTCGACAGTGCAAAGGCCGAAAGCCTCGAAGCGATCGGCAAGGGCCTTTCGGAAAACGGCAAGGTGATCGTGACTGGCTGCATGGGCGCGGAACCGGAGCAGATCCGCGAGACTTTTCCGGACGTTGCGGCGATTACCGGCCCCCAGGCCTATGAGAGCGTCATGCAGGCGGTGCATGAGGTTGTCCCGCCGCAACATAATCCCTTCCTGGATCTTGTGCCGGAACAGGGAATCCGGCTGACTCCCCGCCACTTTGCCTATCTCAAGATTTCGGAGGGCTGCAACAACCGCTGCACTTTCTGCATCATTCCCAAGCTGCGCGGCGACCTTGTCTCGCGTCCGCTTGGCGATGTGATGCGCGAGGCTGAAAAGCTTGTGAAGGCCGGCGTCAAGGAAATCCTGGTGATCAGCCAGGATACCAGCGCCTACGGAATCGACCTCAAATACGCGCCAAGCCTCTGGCAGGACAAGGAATATCGAACCCGTTTCCTTGATCTTGCCAAGGCACTCTCGACACTCGGCGTCTGGGTGCGGATGCACTACGTCTATCCCTATCCGCATGTCGACGAGGTCATTCCGCTCATGGCGGAGGGGCTGATCCTGCCGTATCTCGACATTCCCTTCCAGCATTCCGCGCCGAATGTCCTGAAGGCGATGCGGCGGCCGGCGCATCAGGAAAAGACTTTGGCGCGCATCGAGAAATGGCGCGAAATCTGCCCGGACCTAGCTATCCGCTCGACCTTCATTGTCGGCTTCCCCGGCGAGACCGAGGAGGATTTCGAGGATTTGCTGGCCTTCCTGACCAAGGCAAAACTCGAGCGGGTGGGCGCCTTCAAATACGAGCCGGTCCGGGGGGCCACAGCCAATGATCTGGGCCTTCCGATGGTCGAACCGGATGTCCAGCAGCGGCGCTATGACCGGTTCATGGCCAATCAGCAGCCGATTTCGGCGAAGCTGCTGCAGCGTCGTGTCGGCAAGCGGATCAAGGTGATCATCGACGAGGTCGGCCCCAGCGTGGCCCGCGGCCGCTCGCAATGGGATGCGCCGGATATTGATGGTGCCGTCTACGTTTCCGCGCGTCGGCCGCTCCGTGCCGGCGAGATCGTGACGGTGAAGATCGAGCGGGCCGATGCCTATGACCTGCACGGGGTCGCAACGTGACAACGGGCCACGGGGCGGGCGATGCCGCCCGCCTGCGCCCGGAATGGGTGCTTCTGGCTCTCCTCACAGCAGGCTTCTTCTGGGGCCTCGGCTTCCCGCTGATGAAGATGGTCAGCGCCGATTTCTCCGCCGTGGCACTCGCCTCCCTGCGCGGCGTGCTCGGCGGTTCCACGCTCATGCTGTGGTTCCTTCTGATGCGTCAGGGCATCCTGCCGCGCAGCCGTCAGGAAACGCTCGACTGGCTCGTCCTCGGCGCGCTGAACGGCTGGATCCCCAATGTGCTGACCGCCTTTGCCACGCAATCCCTGCCGGGAGGCCAGGCGGCGATGATCCAGGCCTGCGGACCGCTGATCACGGCGCTGATGGCGAGCCGGATGTTCTCCGACGAACGGCTGACACCTTGGCGACTGGCCGGAATCCTGATCGGCTTTGCGGGGGTCGGGCTGCTCATCGGGCCTCGGCTCGCGGGCAGCGGCGGCACGCCGGCAGCCGCACTGGCGATGCTCGGCGTGGCCTGTTGCTATGCTTCCGGCAATGTCTATGTCCGCCGGCTGCCCGTGGCGGATCCGCGCCGGCTGGCGCTTGGCCAGCAGGTCATCTCCGGCATTGCTGCCACGCTGATTGCGCTGGCCCTGGTGGGCCCTTCGGGCTACGCGCCCCTCACGCAGCACGCGGCCCCGGTTCTCGCGCTGGGCATCCTCTGCACGGCCGTGCCGATCGTCATCTTCATGTACATCCTGCGCGCCGCGGGCCCCACCAAGGCCGCCCTGACCGGCTATATCATGCCGGTCTGGGCGGTGACCCTGTCGGCGCTGCTGCTGGGTGAGGCGATCGGCCTGCGCGAGGCCATGGCCGGGATCATCATCCTGGCCGGCGTCGCCATCGTGACGCGGTCGCGCACGCGCGAGGACAAGCCGGGCTAGAGCGTATCCTCATCATCCAGGCGCGGCGAGCCCCCGTGCTCAGACGACGCTGAGGCGGACATCGAGGCTGCCCTTGGTCGCATGGCTGTAGGGGCAGACCACATGGGCCTTGGCGACAAGCGATTCCGCCACCGCGCGCTCGACGCCCGGAACAGCAATGGCCAGCGCCACATCGATGCCAAAGCCCTGCCCGTCATCACGCGGACCGATGCCAACCGTTGCGGTCACGGTTGTGTCCGTCGACAGTGCCACCTTTTCCTTCGAGGCGACGAATTTCAGAGCGCCGAGGAAGCAGGCGGAATAGCCGGCCGCAAAAAGCTGCTCGGGATTGGTGCCCGGCGCGCCATCACCCCCCAGTGCCTTGGGGGTGGTCAACGTAACAGCCAGCGCGCCATCTTCGCTGCGGGCAGAACCGGAACGACCACCGGTTGCGGTGGCGCGGGTGGTATAAAGGACGTTCATCGTGGTCTCCTTGTTCATGAGCACTGAGCAGTAGAAGCAATTTAAATTGTGCACAATCATTTTGTGTGCCATGCAAATCACATCACTGCGAGGTTCGCCCCCCTCCCCGACGAACCCGCCGCCTTGACGTGGAGTGCCCCCGATGTCGATCAATCCCGATCCGGAGCCCGCAACCGCTCCCTCGAAACCGGATCTGCCGGATGATCCGCTCGCGCTCGACAATCACCTGTGCTTTGCGGTCTATTCCACGTCGCATGCCTTCAGCCGCCTGTATCGACAGCAGCTTGCCCGGCTCGGCCTGACCTATCCACAATATCTGGTCATGCTGGTGCTGTGGGAAACCGCGCCCCTGCCGATCAAAACGATCGGAGAGCGGTTGATGCTCGATTCCGGCACACTCACACCCCTGCTCAAGCGCATGGAAGCGACGGGGTTGATCAACCGCGAACGCGGCAGCCAGGACGAGCGGCAGGTTCTTGTGACGCCGACCGCCGCAGGGCTCGACTTGCGAGCCAAGGCCGTGGGATTGCCCCCGTCGATCGCCTGTGCCAGCGGACTGGATCTCGATACGTTGCGCGCAATGGCAGCGAAACTGACGATCCTGCGCAGCAACCTGCTGGACGAAGTCAATCGTGAATGAACCGGCCGAAACAGGGTGCCGGCCGGTTCCTGGGCGAAAAGCTATCGGTCTCTGTCTTGGATAGCTTCTTTACTTTGGACAGCTGCTTTATTTTGGAATCGTGCCCTCGATCCCCTGCACGTAGAAGTTCATGCCGACCACCTGCTCGTCCGTCAGCCGGTCGCCGCCCTTGCACTCGACAGTCTTGCCGTCCTGCGCAACGACGGGGCACATGAACGCGTCGATCTTGCCGGATTTCAGCGCCGCTTCGGTTTCCTCGGCCAGCTTTTTCACCTCATCGGGCATGTTGACATAGGGGCCCATCTTGACCTTGCCCTTCGCGAGGCCATCGAACACGTCCTGGCTCTGCCACTTGCCTTCGAGCACGGCACGGGTGCGCTCGACATAATAGGGCGCCCAGTCATCGATGATCGAGGTCAGGATATGGTTCGGTGCGAAACGCGTCATGTCCGAGGCCTGGCCAAAAGCCAGCTTGCCGCGGGCCGAAGCCTGCTGCAGCGGCGCCGGGCTATCCGTATGCTGGGTGATGATATCGGCACCCTGGTCGAGCAACGCCTTGGCTGCGTCACCTTCCTTGCCCGGATCAAACCAGGCATTCGCCCAGGCGATCTTGATCTTGACGTCCGGATTGACCGATTTCGCGCCGAGATAGAACGCATTGATGCCGGCAATGACTTCCGGGATCGGCATGGCGCCGACATAGCCGAGCGTGTTGGTCTTCGTCATCTTGCCGGCGATCTTGCCGATGATGAAACGACCTTCATGGAACTTGGCCGAATAGGTCGCGACATTCTTGTCGCGCTTGAAGCCGGTGGCATGCTCGAACATCACGTTCGGATATTTCTTCGCCACTTTCAGCGTCGGCTCCATATAGCCGAACGAGGTGGTGAAGATCAGCTTGTGGCCGGTGCGGGCCAGCTGCTCGATCGAACGCTCGCTGTCTGCCTCCGGCACGCTCTCGATGAAGGTGGTCTCGACCCGGCCCGGAAAGGCCTTCTCGATGGCCTTGCGCCCTTCATCATGCTGGTAGGACCAGCCGAAATCGCCGACCGGGCCAACATAGATGAAGCCGACCTTCAGTTTTTCCTGCGCAACCGCTGGCGCGGCCAGACCTAGCGACACGGCCAAAACCGCCAGAACCCCTGTTCTCGACATGAAATACCCCCAAAACGCGATGCCCATCGTCTTCCGCCCGGCCGGCATCGCCACGGCCAAGCGTGAAACTATCGTTCCGGAACAAAGGGCTGCCCGAGCGATCCTGCCGCGCCGGCGCCCTTGCGCCCCGAGATCGAGAGGAAGAGTAGCGCAGCGATGGTCATCAGGTAAGGCAGGGCCGACAGGAATTGCGAGGGCAGACCGATGGCCCCGGCCTGAGCATGTAACTGCGCCACAGTAATGCCACCGAAGAGATAGGCCCCGAGCACCAGCCGCCAGACATGCCCGCCGGCAAAGACCACGAGCGCCAGCGCGATCCAGCCCCGCCCGGCGCTCATCCCCGGTGACCAGAACCGCGTATAGATCAGCGAGAGATAGGCGCCGGCCAGCCCGGCCAGCAGCCCGCCGAACAGGATCGCCACGAGCCGGATCCGCTTGACCGGCAGGCCCAGCGCATGGGCCGAGCCATGGCTTTCGCCCACCGCCCGCAGCAACAGGCCGAACCGGGTGCGGTTCAGCCCCCATGCGACGAAGGCGATCAGCCCCAGCGAGAGGAAAAACACGAAATCCCCCGTGAAGATCGCCTTGCCGAGCACGGGAATCTCGCTCAGTAGCGGGATTTGAACGGGCGGGATGGCCGCGCGCGGCTGGCCGACAAAGCCCTGGCCGATCAGCCCGGCCAGCCCGAGCCCCATGATCGTCAGCGCCAGCCCGGTTGCAACCTGGTTGGTGGCGAAGACAAGGACCATCAGCGCGAAGACCGCCGAAAGCGCCATTCCCGCCAGCGCGCCGGCGATGATGCCGAAAACGCTCGAATCGGTGAGAACCGCCGCCGCGAAGCCGGTGGCCGCGCCGACGATCATCATGCCCTCGACGCCGAGATTGAGCACGCCGGCCCGCTCGGTGACATGCTCGCCGAGCGCGGCGATCAGCAGCGGCGTGGCGGCGGTGAAGACCGTGGCAAGGATGAAGGGCAGCATCTCCATCAGGCAGCTTCCTTCCGGAATTCAAGGCGATAGCGGTTCAGGCTCTCGCCGGCGAGAACGGTGATGAGGAGCAGACCCATGAAGAAGCGGGTCAGGTCGAAGGGCAGTTTCAGGGAAACCTGCGCGCTCTCCGCCCCGATCAGCAGCACCGCGATGACCAGCGAGGACAGCATCGCCCCGACGGGCGAGAGCCGCCCGAGAAAGGCAACGATGATCGCCGTGAAGCCGAGCCCCTGCCCGAAGCCGGGCCGGAGCTGGCCAACCTGCCCCGACACCTCGATCATGCCGGCCAGCCCGGCCAGCCCGCCCGAGATCAGGAACACAACCAGCGTGATCCGCTGCTCGTTGAACCCGGCGAAATTGGCCGCGCGCGGCGCCTCGCCACTCGCCCGGACGGCAAAGCCGAACAGCGAGCGCCGGAAGACGAGGATCGCGACCAGCACCGCCAGAAGCGCCAGCGCAAACCCGGCATGGAGCCGGCCGCCCTCGAAGAGCGGCTGGAGTTGCGCAGCATCGGTAAACGGCACGCTCTGCGGGAAATTGAAGCCCTTGGGGTCGCGCCAGGGGCCGCGGACGAGGTAATCGAGCAGCAACTCCGCCACATAGACCAGCATCAGGCTGGTCAGGATCTCGCTGATGCCGAAGCGGTTGCGCAGCATGGCGGGGATGGCAGCATAGAGCATCCCCCCAAGGGCGCCGGCCAGCATCATCAGCGGCAGGATCCACGGCCCGGTCAGGCCATGCGTGGCGATGGCAACCCCGCCGCCGAAAATGCCGCCGAGCAGGAATTGCCCCTCCGCGCCGATATTCCAGCGATTGGCGCGGAAACAGAAGATCAGCCCGATCGAGATCAGCATCAGCGGGGTCGATTTGAGCAGCACCTCCTGCAGGGCCCAGGGGTCTGTCAGCGGCTCGCGCAGGAACACGTCGAACGCCTTGGCCGGCGAGCGGCCCATCAGCCAGACGATGACCCCGCCGATCAGCAGCGCCACCAGAAGCGCGACAACCGGCGTCAGAACCTGCCGGATGAGCGAGACGTCCCGCCGCGGCACGAGGGCGAGGTTGAAGCTCATGCCGCCCCCCGTGCCGGGCTCTCGCCCTGTGTCATCAGCAGGCCGATTTCCGCGCGGCTGAGTGCCGGAACCGGCCGCGCTGCACTGAGATATCCGCCATGCATCACGGCGATCCGGTCCGCCATGGCCATGGCCTCGTCGAGATCCTGCGAGATCACCAGCACCGCCGCACCTGCTGCCGCAAGGTCGAGCAGGGTCTGGCGGATATGCGTCGCCGCGCGCGCATCCACGCCCCAGCTTGGCTGGTCGACGACCATCAGCCGCGGCTGCCGCTCGATCTCGCGGCCGACCACATATTTCTGGAGGTTCCCGCCCGAAAGCTGCACCGCCTGTGGATCGGACGACGGTGTGCGCACGTCGAACCGCTCGATCACCCGCCGCGCGACAGCGCCGGTCCGCACCGTATCGAGCAGCCACCGCCCGAGGGATCCGGTGGCATGCCACGACAGGATGATGTTCTCCGAAAGCGGCCCCTGCGGCAGCGTCGCCTGGCCGAGCCGGGCTTCCGGCACGAAGGCCGCGCCGAGCCTCCGGCGGGAATTGATATCGCGCCGGGTCACGTCCTGCCCGGCCATCCGGATTTGGCCGGCCGTGATGCGCCCGCCCTCGCCGGAAATCGCGGCATAAAGCTCGCTCTGCCCGTTACCGGCCACGCCGGCAATGGCGACAACCTCGCCCGCCCGGACGGTGAGATGGATATCCCGCAGCGTGACGCCATGCACGCCTTCCGGCGCGACGGAGAGCCCGTCGAGATGCAGCATCGGCTCGCCGAGGGCATGATCGGCCACCGGGCGGAGATCGAGCACGCCCTCGCCGACCATCAGCGCGGCGAGTTCGGCCGCCGAAACGGCACGCGGATCGGTCTCTGCGACAACCTTGCCACCGCGCAGGATCGTGGCGCGGGAGCAGAGCCGGCGCACTTCCTCCAGCTTGTGGCTGATGAAGAGGATGCCGGCGCCCGCCGAGGCAAGGCTTTCCAGCGTGGCAAAGAGCGCCTCCGCCTCGTCCGGCGTGAGAACCGAGGTCGGCTCGTCGAGGATCAGCACCTGCGGTTCCTGCATCAGCGCGCGCAGGATCTCGATCCGCTGCCGCTCGCCGGCGGAAAGCGTATGGACCGGCCGGTCGAGCGCGATGGCCAACCCGAAATGCCGCGCCTTGGCCTCGACTTCGGCCCGGAGCCCGGCATCGGCGATCCGCCCGTCAAGCGGGATGGCGATGTTCTCCAGCGCCGTGAAATCCTCGAACAGCGAAAAATGCTGGAACACCATGCCGATGCCTTGCGCCCGCGCGGCCCGGGGTGACGGCAGGGTGACGGGCTGCCCGTTGATCCGGATCTCGCCGGCATCGGGGCGGAGCAGCCCGTAGAGCATCTTCATCAGCGTCGACTTGCCGGCACCATTCTCGCCGAGCAGGGCGTGGATCTCGCCGGCATGCAGCGTCAGGTCGACATGGTCATTGGCCTTCAGCGTGCCGAAGGCCTTGGTGATCCCGGTGAGGCGGATGCGCTCCGGCCCCATCAGGGAACGAGCACGGTCGAGCCGGTGGTCTTGCGCCCCTCGAGCGCGCGATGCGCATCGGCGACCTTGGCCAGCGGGAAGCGCTGGTCGATCGGCACCGTCAGCGTGCCTTTCGCCACGGCGCCGAACAGCCGCCGCGCCATGGCGGCATAGGTCTGCGGGTTGCCGATATGGGTGAACAAGGTCGGCCGCGTCGCGTAGAGGCTGCCCTTCTTGGCCAGGATCCCGATATCGAATGCCTCGACTGGGCCCGAAGCATTGCCGAAGCTCACGAAGGTGCCGAACGGCTTCAGGCAATCCAGCGAGGCGGGGAACGTCGCCTTGCCGACGCCGTCATAGACGACATCGCAGAGCCCGCCCTTGGTGATCTCCTTCACCCGGGCGGCGAAATCCTCGGTATTGTAGTTGATGACGTGATGCGCGCCATATTTCTTGGCGAGCTTCGCCTTTTCCGGCGAGCCGACCGTGCCGATCACCGTGGCGCCGAGGGATTTCGCCCATTGCACCAGCAGGGTGCCGGTGCCGCCGGCCGCGGCATGGATCAGGACGGTATGGCCCTTCTTCACCTTGAAGGTGCGGAACAGCAGATATTCTGCCGTCAGGCCCTTGAGCATCATTGCGGCGGCGGTCTCGAAGCTCACCTTGGCCGGGATCTTCACCAGCGCGCTGGCGGGAATGTTGCGGATCTCGGCATAGGCGCCGAGCGTGCCGACATAGGCGACCCGGTCTCCCGGCTTCAGCCCCGTCACGCCGCTGCCAACCGCCCGGACGATGCCCGCGCCTTCATTGCCGGGCGTGAAGGGCATGGACGGCGCCGGGTAGAGCCCGGTGCGGAAGTAGGTGTCGATATAGTTGAGGCCGATCGCCTTTTGCTCGATCGTGACCTCGCTGGCGCCCGGTGCCGGCACTGCGACATCTTCGAGCGTCAGAACTTCCGGTCCGCCATGGGCGGCCACGCGTACAACCTTGGCCATCGAAATCTCCGTCCCTGTGCGACGGCCTTGCAGCCGCCTGTCCATGCCTCATCCGTGCATCAAACAGGAATGATTTCAAGCGCCAACGCGGGATGGAAGGTGCGAAGGCTGGGAACAAGGCCGAAGGTTGAATCCCCCGGCGGGCGACGAGGCTTGAAGGACCGGCCAAGCCGGCGCATGGTGCGCCCGAATCCGGGTTGGAGGCTGGAGACATGTCGAGAAGCGATGTCACGATTGTCGGCGGCGGCGCGGCCGGGCTCAGCGCGGCACTTGGCCTTGCGCAAGCCGGGCTGACCGTCCACCTGCTCGGCGCGCCGACGACGATCCGCGACGATGGCCGCTCGGCCGCTCTCTTCCAGACCAGCCTCGATTTCCTCGCCGGCCTCGGCCTAGGCCCGGCCTTGCAGGACAGGGCATCGGCCTTGCGTGCCATCCGCATCATCGACCTGACCGGCGGGCTTGTCCGCGCCCCGACCACAACCTTCCGTGCCCTCGAGATCGGGCAGGATGCGTTCGGCTGGAACATCGCCAATGCCGATATCCTCGCCGTGATGATGGAAGCAGCCCGGCATACGCCCGGCCTCACCCTCTCGGACGCCCAGTTCCGGGGCTTCCGCACCGTTGCCGACAGCATCATCGTGGAGATGGAGGACGGCTCGAACCATGAAAGCCGCCTGCTGGTGGGCGCCGATGGCCAGAACTCGAAAACGCGCGAGGCGGCGGGCATCGCCTTCCGCACCAAGGATTACCCGCAGACCGCCCTCACCTGCCGGCTGCGTCATCCGAAGGACCACGAGGACATCTCCACCGAATTCCACACGCGCGAAGGGCCTTTCACCTTCGTGCCCTCGGGCGATGGCATCTCGGCTTTGGTCTGGATCATGCGGCCCGACAAGGCCGAGGGCCTGCTCGCCTTGCCGCGTGAAAGGCTGGCGGAGATCATCACCCGCCGGGCCTCCTCCTTCCTCGGCCCGTTCGAGATCATCAGCGCCATCGGGGCCGTGCCGATGCGCAAGCGCGTGGCCGATAGGCTGGTGGCCGGCCGCGTGGCGCTGATCGGCGAGGCCGCGCATGCCTTCCCGCCCATCGGCGCGCAGGGGCTCAATCTCGGCCTGAAGGATGTGGAATCGCTCGTCCGGCGCCTGGTTGCCGCGCATCGCGAGGGAACCGACCTGACGGCGGCTCTGCCGCTTTATGCGCAGGATCGCAAGCTCGACATGGACATGCGCGCCACCGGCGTCGACCTGATGAACAGCGCGCTGATCGCCGATTTCCTGCCGCTGGATATCACCCGCGCCCTCGCCCTGACGGCGCTGAAGCAGATCGCGCCCCTGCGCCAGCTCGCCATGCGCATCGGCAGCTGGACCCCGCCTTTCGGCCAGAAGCGCAGCGCCTGAGCCGAAACGCCTGACGCTCAGAGCATCGGCAGCCAGTTCTCGGCGATCAGCCAGAGCAGGCCTGTCACGGTGACGATCGAAACGAGCGTGCCCACCAGCACGCCCGACGAGGCGCGCTCGACATAGGTGTCATACTGCCGCGCCATGACGAAGACGTTGAGCGCCGGCGGCAGCGCGGCCATCAGCGTGGCCGTGAGGATCCAGACCCGTTCGAACCCGCCGATCAGGCTCAGCACCACGAAAACGAGGAGCGGGTGCAGGATGAGCTTCACGAAAAGATGGACCGGCATTTCCCGCGGGATCGTGGTCAGCGGGCGCAACGCCACCGTCACCCCGAGCGCGAACAGTGCCACCGGCGCCGCCGCGCCCTTGAGCAGGACCAGCATCGTGTCGATCGCCTGAGGTGGCTGCCATTTGAAATAGGCCGCGATCACGCCCGCGAAGGTGGCGACATTGAACGGATGGGTGAAAATCCGGATCGCGATCAGCCGCGTCGTCGCCCAGAAGCGGATCTTCTCGCCGCCGCCCAGCGCCATCAGGAACGGCACGATCGTGAAGAGCAGCATCGAATCGAACACGAAGATCAGCGCCGTCGGCACCGAGGAGCCCGGTCCCAAAGCGGCCAGTGTCAGGCCCGGGCCCATATAGCCGACATTCGAATAGGCGCCGAACACGCCCTGGATCGTCGATTCGCGGATATTCCCGCGCGAGGCGAAGATTCCGATCCCGAAGGACAGGAAGAACGCGAGATAGGTGCAGAAGGTCGTCGTGGCGATGAAGCGCCAGTTCGTCAGCTGCTCGAACGGCGTCGCGCCGATCAGCTTGAAGAAAAGCGGCGGCAGCGCGATGTAGACAATGAAGAAATTCATCCAAGCCAGCCCGCTTTCCGCGATCTTCATGAACCGGCCACAGGCAAAGCCGAGCAGGATCAGGCCGAAGAACGGGAAAGCAAGGGTGACGACGGGGCTCATGCGGGAGAGGAGACCTTGAGTCCTTGACGATCAGGAACGGTTCCGGGAAGAAGCCCTCGATAGCATCTTCATCCACGCTGTCCAATCCTCCGGATGGCCAACCGGCCCGCGATCAGGAAACCCGTTGACGATACCCCCGCTCCCCCCCGCCCGCGCGATGCGGTTCCGGCTCGAGGCCCTCGGCTTCCGGGCCATGGCCGGGCTGATCCATGCGCTGGGTCCGGACAGGGCCAGCGCGCTCTCCGGCGCGCTGTGGCGGAAGGCGGCGCCGTTCAACAAGCGCCATGCCCGCGCCCGCGAGCAGATGGCCGCGAGCCTGCCCGAAATCGACGCCGCCACGCGGGAGCGCCATCTCGCCGCGATGTGGGACAATCTCGGCCGGACCACGGCGGAGGCTTTCCATATCGGCGCGCTGACCGCCGATCTCGACCGCTTCCGCATCGGCGAGGAAACCCGCGAGGCCGTGGCGGCGGCAAGAGCGCGTGGCGCCGTCTTCGTTTCGCTCCACCAGGGCAACTGGGAGCTTGCTGCGCCCCTGCTCCACCGGCTCGGCCTGCCGGTGGCCGGAGTCTACCAGCGCTTGCAGAACCCCTTTGTCGAGGCCGAGGCCTCGAAATTGCGCCTGCCCTTCTACGCGCTCGGGCTGCATTCCAAGGGCCATGACACGGCCCGCCACCTGCTCCGCATGGTCGGACAGGGCGGCACGGTGACGATCATGGCCGACCTGCGTGACCTGACCGGCCTCGCGGTGCCGTTTTTCGGCCGCCCCGCCCCCTCGACGCTGTTCCCGGCCCTGCTCGCCCGGGGGCGTGACGTGCCGCTCTTCGCCGGGATGGTGCTGCGGGAAGCCGGCGCGACCTTCCGGGTCCGCACGGTCGAGATCCCCGTTGCCCGCAGCGGCGACCGTGACGCCGACCTGCTGGAGACAACCGCGCGGATCCAGGCCTGTTTCGAGCAATCCATCCGCGAACGGCCGGAACAATGGATGTGGGGCCATCGCCGCTGGGCGAAATGAGGCCATCCGAGTATTCCCGCACCGCGCATCTTGAGAGGCCGGGAAAAAGAACTATCATAAGGGTATGAAATCGCGTCAGGCCAAGTTCACGATCGGGCAGGTTGTCAAGCACCGGATCTTTCCGTTCCGGGGCGTGATCTTCGATGTCGATCCCGAATTCGCCAATACCGAGGAATGGTGGCTCGCCATTCCCGAGGATATGCGGCCGCGCAAGGACCAGCCCTTCTATCATCTCTTCGCCGAGAACGAGGAGAACGAATACATCGCCTATGTCTCCGAGCAGAACCTCCTGCCGGATGAATCCGGCCGGCCGCTGCGCCACCCGCAGATCGAGGACATGTTCGAGCCGGGCATGGACGGGCAATTCGCCGTCAAGCGCAACGCGATGATGAACTGAGCGGCGGCGCACCCAGGCAGGCAGCACCCGCGCAACAAAAAACCCCGGCCTGGCCGGGGTTTTTCATGTCTTGACCGGAAGATCCGGTTATGGCTTCGGCGCCTGCTGGCGCTGGCGGAGCAATTCTTCGCCGCGGCGCTTCAGGTCATCGGCATTGCCGCCGGCCGGAGCCTGCTGCGCACCCTGCACCTGCTGCTGCTGCAAGCGCTGCAGGGTTTCCTGGTCGATGCCGGCACTGTCATAGGCCTTGGCGAAACCAGCCAGCGGAACCTCGAAATTCACTTCCTGGCCGATCTGGTTCTGCATGTCGATGCGCAGCGTGGTCGCCTTCTTGAGACCGGTAATCGTGGTCTCGTTCAGCTCGCCCTCGACAAAGCAACCCTGCGGCAGGCAGATCTGGAACCGCGCATTGACCGGCTGCGTGCCTTCTGCCGAGAAGCGGATGCCCGGCTGGATCAGGAAGGTCAGCGGCACGAGGATGCGAACGAAGCGGCGCGGCTCTTCCTTGATCGAATAGAACGCGACGGCCATGACCGGCTGGTTGTTCTCGGCGACGAAGTCACGCGTCGTGTAGCAGATCGTCTTGTTGACGGAGGGGTCCAGCCCGCAGACCTTGAGCCAGTCCGCCTGATCCGGCGCGGCCTTGAGCGGAACCTTCACCGCCTGCGGCGGGGCCGGAGCGGCGGGCGCGGCCGGCTGGGCAGGAGCCGGCTGGGCAGGACGCGGAGCCTGGGCCGATGCCGGCAGGCTGGCGAGCCCCGCCAGGGCCATCGCCGCGAGGCTGGCAGACCGGGCCTTGTTGCTCATCGTAACCATCATTGTCCCATCCTTATCCGGGCTCGAATTCTCTCGCGCTCTCTAAGCGCCTTTCGGGCCTTTCCGCAAGTGCGCGTATAGCGCAAGACCTGCGCGTATCACGCAAAACAAAGGCGCGCCGCCGAAGCCAGGGCAGGCGCAGCAGCGGAAAGACCCTCGGCTGATCGGCCCCGATTGCGGCTGAAGATGGGCGATCCCGGCATTCTCCCCTGCCGGAGCCACGGTTTGGCGGCGTACAGCGTCAAAATCCGCCGCTGCCCCATGCAAAATCCTCCACTGCCCCATGGCAGCGCGCGCACGGGCTGCTATTTTCCCGCCCATGGAGACGCGGCGAATCATCCCCGGATCAGGCCCACATGCCGGCGCGAGCGGATTGCTGTGCGCCCTTGTCGTCACGGGCCGCGCGCTCGTTGCCTTTGCCCTCGCTGCCCTTTGCCTCATCCCGGTCGCCCGCGCCGAGGAAGCACCGCATCGCCATGGCCTCGCCATGCATGGCGAGCCAGCCCTTCCGCCAGGCTTTGCGCATCTGCCCTATGCCAATCCGGCTGCGCCCAAGGGCGGCGCGCTCCGGCTTGGCCTTGCCGGCTCGTTCGACTCGCTCAACACCATGGCGATCAAGGGCAATGCGCCGCAGGCCATGGTGCCCTATATCGTGCAGCCGCTGATGATGCGCTCTGCCGACGAGCCCTTCACCCTCTATGGCCTGCTGGCGGAAACCGTCGCCGTGCCGCCCGACCGGCGCTTCGTCGAGTTCCGCCTGAACCCGGCGGCACGCTTTTCCGACGGCCGGCCGGTCACCTCGGCCGATGTGCTCTTCTCCTGGGACCTGTTCACCACCCGGGGCCGGCCGAATTACCGCACCAACAAGACCAAGGTGGCGAAGGTCGAGACGCCGGATTCCCGCACCATCCGCTTCACCTTCCATTCCGCCGGCGATCAGGAATTGCCGCTCATTCTGGCGATGATGCCGGTGCTTGCGGCGCATGCGACCGACCCGGAAAAGTTCGAGAATATGGGCTTCACGCCCTTCCTCGGCTCCGGCCCCTACCTGATCGACGAGGTCGATCCCGGCACCCGCGTCAGCCTGAAACGGCGGCAGGATTACTGGGCGAAGGACCTTCCCGTCCATCGCGGACTCTACAATTTCGATACGATCAGCCTTGAATTCTTCCGCGATTCCAACACCCTGTTCGAAGCCTTCAAGACCGGCCTGCTCGATTTGCGCATCGAGACGGACCCGACGAAATGGCGCGAGGGCTATGCCATTCCTGCTGTCGAGGACGGGCGCATCCTGCGCGAGACCGTGCCGATCCGCGCACCCAAGGGGATGACAGGCTTCATCTTCAACACGCGCCGCCCCGTCTTCGCCGACCGGCGCATCCGCGAGGGGCTGTTCCATCTGTTCGATTTCGAATGGCTGAACCGCAACCTCTTCGCCGGCATCTACCGCCGCACAGGCAGCTTTTTCGACGAGAGCGAACTGTCCTTCCGCTCCGGCCCGGTCGATACCCGCGAGGCGGCCATCCTCGGCACCGCGCTCGAGACGCTGCCGCCGGACATCCGCGATGGTTCTTGGCGCCCTCCGGTCATGGATGGCTCGGGCCGGGACAGGCAGGTCATGCGCAAGGCGGTCGAACGGCTGAACGAGGCCGGCTATGCCATCCGCGAGGGGCGGATGGTCCAGCGTGAAACCGGGCAGCCGCTTACCTTCGAGATCATGGTCACCACGCGCGAGAAGGAGCGGATCGCCCTCGCCTTCGCCGATACGCTCAAGCAGGTCGGCATCTTCCCGACGATCCGGCTGGTCGATTCCAGCCAGTACTGGTCGCGCGTCCGGCAGTTCCAGTTCGACATGATCATCGAGGGCTATGTTGTCGGCGCCTCGCCGGGGCAGGAGCAGGGCAACCGCTGGTCGAGCCGCGCCGCCGAGACACCCGGCACGCTGAACTGGGCCGGTGTCCGCTCGCCGGATATCGATCGCGTCATCGCCAGCCTGCTGGCCGCCCGCAGCCGCGAGGATTTCGTGGCCTCGGTGCGCGCGCTCGACCGGCTGCTGGTGGCCGGCCATTACGTCCTGCCGCTCTACCATGTCTCCGATCGTTGGGTCGCCCGCTGGAAGCATATCTCGCGGCCGGCAACGACGGCTGCCTACGATTTCCTGCACGACAGCTTTTGGTTAACGCCGAATCACTAGACTGACCCGGCACGTTTTTCGAAGAGCGTCCCCAAGACGCCCGGAGCCCCGGCATGGACCGCACGACTGAACCCGCGCTGCTGCCACCCTGGAACGACATCACCCTGCCCGCCCTGCTGATCCGGCAGGCGGCGGAGGATCCGGATGCCGTGTTCTGGCGCGATTGTCCCGGGCGCGAGGCCTGGAACGGGGTAGAGCCGCGCCATCTCACCGCGGCCAACGCGCTGGCCTGCACGCGGTTCCTCGCGGCGCAGCTCTCCACTCTCGGCGTGCAGCGCGGCGACACGGTGCTTCTCCTGCTCGCCAACATCGTCGAATTTCCCATGGCGGTGATCGCCTGCGCCATGGCCGGCGCGGTGCCGCTGGTCATGCCGGTCGACGAGAAGGTCGAGACGCTCCGGGCCGCTGCCGAGAAGCTCGGCGTCACGACCATCCTCACCACGGCGAAGGTCGGCGATGTGGCGATCGGCGACAAGGCCCGTCAGGTCGCGGCCAAGGTGCTGACGATCCGCTGCGTTGCCGGCTTCGGGTTCGACCTGCCCGATGGCGTGGTATCGCTCGAAGGCTGGTCGGACGAGGATATCATGCCGGCAGAACCGGCGGAGCCTGCTTCCGGCGATATCGCACTCGTCACGATAATGCGTGCCGAAGGCCTGCTGGTGCCGGCGCGGCGCAGCCATGCCCAGCTCATCGCAGAGGCGCTTGCCGTTCAGGCCAGCCTCGGAGGCGCCGATTTCGGTCTGCTGGTCAACCTGCTCCATCCCGGCAGCGCGGGCAGCTTTGCCGGCAGCCACGGCCTGTCCCTTGTTGCGGGCCGCCCGCTCGGCCTTGTCGGGCCCTATGCGCGAGAGGCCCTGCACGGCCAGTTGAACCATGCGGAAGCGCCGCTTCTGCTGGTGCCCGGCCATTTCTTCACACGGGGCGAGGCCTCGGCCTTCGAGGCGCTGGAGGGCACCCCGATGATCGCCTTCTCCCGCCGCGGCGACACCGAGGCACTGGCAACCCTTCCGGGCACGGCCCTGGCCCGGATCATTGCTGTCGATGAGCGCGCCATCGTGGCCCTGCCCGCTGCTGCCGCCACAGCCGAAACGCTCGCTTCCGGCCAGCCCGCCCATCCGCACAAGGGCCTTCTGCCGTCGAGCACGCTCTGGCTCGGCACCACGGAAAGCGGGGACTGGCTCGGCTTCGGCGCCGCCCGGATCGGCGAGCCGGCTTCCGGCTCGGCCAGCCAGGCCGCCTGAAGCTTCAGGCCGCCCGAAAGTTTCAGGCCGCCAGAACGTTACTTCCGCTTCTCGGCGATGCGGGCAATGTCCTGCATCAGCTTGCGCGTCGCCTCCAGCCGCACCACCGGATCCTCGAACGCGCCGGCAAAGACGATCTTCATGTCCGGCCGGACCTTCGCCGTCGTTCCCTTTTCCGAGACATACTGGACGAGCCCGTTCGGATTGGCGAATGCGTTGTCCCTGAAGGCGATGATGATGCCCTTCGGCCCGGCATCGACCTTTTCGACATGGGCGCGGCGGCAGAGCAGCTTGATCGCGACGATCTTCATCAACTGGCCGATTTCCGGCGGCAGCGGCCCGAACCGGTCGATCAGCTCCGCGGCAAAGCCCTCGATCTCGCCGTCATTCTCCACCTGGGAAAGCCGCCGGTAGAGCGCCATGCGCAGATCGAGATCGGCGATATATTCTTCCGGAATGAGCACCGGCGTGCCGATGGCGATGGTCGGCGACCACGCCTCTTCCTCCGGCAGCTCGATCCCGGCCTTGAGCGCAGCCACCGCCTCTTCCAGCATCTGCTGATAGAGTTCGTAGCCGACTTCCTTGATATGGCCGGATTGCTCGTCGCCCAGCAGGTTGCCGGCGCCGCGAATATCGAGATCGTGGCTGGCCAGCTGGAAACCGGCGCCCAAAGTGTCGAGCGAATGCAACACCTTGAGCCGGCGCTCGGCATTCGGCGTCAACGTCCGGTTGACCGGCAGGGTGAAGAGCGCATAGGCGCGCGTCTTCGAGCGGCCCACCCGCCCGCGCAGCTGATAGAGCTGTGAAAGCCCGAACATGTCGGCGCGATGCACGATGAGGGTGTTGGCGGCGGGAATGTCGAGGCCGGATTCGACAATCGTCGTCGAGAGCAGCACGTCGAACTTGCCGTCATAGAAGTCGCTCATCACGGATTCGAGCTCCGTGGCCGACATCTGGCCATGGCCGATTCCGACGCGCACTTCCGGCACGTCCTTCTCGAGGAAGGCCTTTACCTCGGCGAGATCATCGATGCGCGGCACGACATAGAAGGATTGCCCGCCGCGATAGCGTTCGCGCAGCAGGGCCTCGCGCACGACCAGCGGGTCAAACGGCGTGACGAAGCTGCGCACGGCCAGCCGGTCGACCGGCGGCGTGGCGATGATCGAAAGCTCCCGCACGCCGGTCATGGCCAGTTGCAGCGTCCGGGGGATCGGCGTGGCCGAGAGCGTCAGCACATGCACCTCGGCGCGAAGCTCCTTCAGCCGCTCCTTGTGGGCGACGCCGAAATGCTGCTCCTCGTCGATGATGACGAGGCCGAGATCCTTGAAATGATTGCCCTTCCCAAGAAGCGCATGCGTGCCGACCAGGATATCCACCGTGCCGTTCGCCATCTCCTCCCGCGTCTTCTTCAGATCCGCAGCGGTGACAAGCCGCGAGGCCTGCGCGATCCGCAGCGGCAGGCCGGCAAAGCGGTTCTGGAAGGTGCGGAAATGCTGCCGCGCGAGCAGGGTTGTCGGCACGATCACCGCCACCTGCTTGCCGGACATGGCCACGACGAAGGCCGCACGCAACGCGACTTCGGTCTTCCCGAACCCGACATCGCCGCAGACCAGCCGGTCCATCGGACGGCCCGAGCCGAGATCGTCGATCACCGCATCGATGGCATTCTGCTGGTCTTCGGTCTCGTCGAAGGGGAAGCGCGCGACGAATTCCTCGTACAGCCCCTCAGGCGGCACCAGCCGCGGCGCCTCGCGCGTCAGCCTCTGCGCCGCAATCTTGATCAGCCCGCGCGCCATGTCGCGGATACGCTGCTTCAGCTTGGCCTTGCGGGCCTGCCACGCGCCGCCGCCCAGCCGGTCGAGCGTGGCATCGGTATCCTCCGAGCCATAGCGCGTCAGGAGTTCGATATTCTCGACCGGCAGGAACAGCTTGTCGCCGCCGGCATAATGGATCTCGAGGCAATCATGCGGCGCGCCGACCGCCGTGATGGTTTTCAGCCCGATGAACCGCCCGATGCCATGATCGACATGCACCACCACATCGCCGGCCTTGAGGCTGGTGAGTTCGGTGATGAAATCCTTCGCGCGCTTCTTGCTGCGTTTCGGCCGGGTCAGCCGCTCGCCCAGCAGGTCCTCCTCGGAGAGCAGCACGAAATCCGGCGTCTCGAAGCCTTCCTGCAGCGCAATGGTCAGGAGCCCCGCTTCGCCCTCCGGCAAATCCTTGAGATCGTTGAGCGAACGGAGAACACGATGCTTCGCGAGGCCATGATCGGCCAGCACGCCGCCCAGCCGGTCCCGCGCGCCGTCACTGCCGGCGGCGAACACGATCCGGCGGCCATCCTGCGCGCGGGCCCGCGCATGATTCACAGCTGCCTCGAAGACATTCGCCTCCGGGTTGGTGCGTTCCGGCGCGAAATCCCGCCCGCGATGCGTCCGGGCGGAGAAGATGGTCCTGCCCCCGGCAGCGCTGCCGGCGGCCGGTTCCATCGTGAAGGGCGAAACCTCGATCGCCCCGCCGCGCAAGCTCTGCCATTCCTCGCGGCTGCGATAGAGAAGGCCCGGCGGCAGCGGGCGATAGGGCACGGAATGCCCGTCCTCCTGCGTCGAACGGCGCGCCTCGTAATAATCCTCGATCTGGCTCAGCCGCTCCTGCGCGGCGCCGTCGGCCTGCGAGTCGAGCACGAAGATTGTGCCGGGCAGATAGGCCTCGATCGGGTCGAGCCCCGAATGGAACAGCGGCAGCCAATGCTCCATGCCGATATGCTTGCGGCCCTCGCTGATATGCTCGTAGAGCGTATCGCCGCGCAGATTGGCGCCGAATTGCGTCAGATAGCCCTGCCGGAACCGCTTGATCGCTTCCGAAGTGAGCTGGAACTCGCTCATCGGCACCATTTCCAGCGCACGGAGCTGCGCGGAGGAACGCTGCGTTTCCGGATCGAAACTGCGGATCGATTCCAGCGTGTCGCCGAAAAAATCGAGCCGGACCGGTTCGGCAAAACCCGGCGGGAAGAGATCGACAATCCCGCCGCGCAACGCATATTCGCCGACATCGCGCACGGTGGAACTGCGCTGGTAGCCGTTCGCCTCGAGCCAGCCGGTGATCTCGGGCAGATCGAGGGCGTTGCCCGGCGCGGCGGAAAAGCTCTGCCGGGCCACGAAACCCGCCGGTGGCAACTTCTGCAGCACGGCATTGACCGTGGTCACGAGAACGCGCGGCCGCGCGCCCCCGCGTGAGCGGACCAGCCGGGCAAGGCATTCCATCCGCCGCGCGACGAGGCTCGCATTCGGCGAGGCGCGGTCATAGGGCTGACAATCCCAGGCCGGAAGCGAGAGCACCTCGATTTCCGGCGCGAAGGCCTGGATCGCGGCCTGAACCTCGGCCTGCCGCAACCCGTCGCGGGCGACGAAGGTCAGCAGGGCGGGCACCTCGACGCCGCGCGCGAAGCGCAGGCGCGCCAGTTCCGCCAGCACCAGCCCGGTCGCACCATCGGCCACATCCGAAAGCAGGACGGGCGAGGCCTTCTGGAGGGCATGGTCGAGGCCAGCCTGGACGAGCGGTGGAAACAGCATACGAATCAACTCGAGAGTATCGGGCGCCGGAAGGGCATGCCCTCAGCGCCGGTCAGAGATCGATCGGCTTGTCATGGGTGTGAAACGCCTTCATGCCCTGGAAGACCGGCGTATCGTAGTTTTCGGGCACCGGCTCGCCCTGCGCGATCCACGAGAAGAGATCGCGATCGGGCACCTCGATCAGCGCCTCGAACAGGTCAAGCTCGCCCTCGGTCAGCGTCTCGATGACGGATTCGGCGTAGCGGCCCATCAGCAGGTCCATCTCGCGCGTCCCGCGATGCCAGGCACGGAACAGCAGGCGCTTGCGGCGCGGTTCGAGGCCCGCAGTGGAACGGGATAGGCCGGTCATGGCGGCTCCGGAAGGGTTCGGTCGGAAAACTCCGTCCGAATGAAGGGGGAAGCCGGGCGAAGTCAAGCCGTTTCCGCGCCCCTGCGACGGCAGGAACCGGCAGTCCGGCCTGTCCGCCACACTGCTCTCCTGATGGCGAGGATACGTCCCGGTCCTTGGCCCCGGCAGCGCCTTGGTCTATCGGAAAGGGATGCGCCCGAAGGAACTCGATCCCTATTTCAGCCTGGTGACGCGGCTTCCGGGCATCGGCCCGAAACTGGCGCCGCTTTACGATACGCTGCTCGGCCGGAACGGCCAGCCGGCGCGCCTGCTGGATTTCGCGCTGCACCTCCCGGTTGACCTGATCGACCGTTCGCTCTCGCCCTCGATCCGCGCCATGCCGAACGAGGGCATCGTCACCTTCCAGGCGGTCGTCGAGGCGCATAAACCGCCGCCGCCCGGCCGCGCCCGCGCACCCTACCGGGTGATCGTCGGCGACGAGACCGGCGATGTCACGCTCGTCTTCTTCCGGCTGCCAAAGGCGCAGATCGAGCAGATGCTGCCTGTCGGCGCCAGCCGGATCATATCCGGCCGGGTCGAGCTGTTCGACGGCCTGCGCCAGATCGCCCATCCTGACCGGATCCTCCCGCCGGACCGTTTCTCGCCGGATTCAGCCTTCGAACCGGTCTATCCGCTGACCGAGGGGCTTTCCTCGAAACGGGTACAGAATGCCGCTCTTGCCGGGCTGGAACGGCTGCCCGCCCTGCCGGAATGGCAGGATCCCACGCTTGCCGGGCGCTTCGGCTGGCCGACCTTCCGCGAGGCGTTGCAGGCCCTGCACCAGCCGCGCCAGCCGGCGGATCTCGACCCGCAGAGCCTCGCCTATCGCCGCCTTGCTTATGACGAATTCCTCGCCGGCCAGCTTGCCCTGCAGATGGTGCGCGCCCGGCAGCGGGGCCCGCGGGGGCGGGCGCTGGAGGGCGATGGCCGCCTGCGCGAGCGCATCCTTGCCACCCTTCCCTACGCGCTGACCGGCGCGCAGAGCCGCGCCCTTGCCGAGATCGAGGCCGATCTCGCCGAGCCCGAGCGGATGCTCCGCCTGCTCCAGGGCGATGTCGGCGCGGGCAAGACCATCGTCGCCCTGCTGGCCATGACGATGGCCGTCGAGGCCGGCGCGCAGGCCGCGATGATGGCGCCGACGGAAATCCTCGCCCGCCAGCATGCCGAGCGCCTCGCCCCGCTGGCCGAAGCCGCCGGGATCCGCCTTGCGCTGCTGACGGGCCGGGCCGGCAGCGCCGAACGGCAAGCCGTGCTGGCCGGCCTTGCTTCCGGCGCCATCCAGATGGTCGTCGGTACCCATGCCCTGTTCCAGGATGATGTCGCCTTTGCCGATCTCGGCCTCGCCATTGTCGACGAGCAACACCGCTTTGGCGTGCATCAGCGCCTCGCTCTGGCGCGCAAGGGCGAGGCGGTCGACCTGCTGGTCATGACCGCTACCCCGATCCCGCGCACGCTGGTCCTTGGCTATTTCGGCGATCTCGATGTCTCCGTACTCGACGAGAAACCGCCCGGCCGAAAGCCGATCGATACCCGCCTCGTCAGCCAGGACCGGCTGGCCGAGATGGTCGGTGGCATTGGCCGCGCCATTGCCGGCGGCGCGCGCGTCTATTGGGTCTGCCCGCTGGTTGGCGAGAGCGAAAAGCTCGATCTCGCCGCCGCCGAGGAGCGTTTCGAGGATCTCGACCGCCACTTCCCCGGCAAGGTCGGGCTGGTCCATGGCAAGATGCCCGGCGCCGCAAAGGACGAGACCATTGCCCGCTTCGCCCGGGGCGATCTCTCCGTCCTCGTCGCCACCACGGTGATCGAGGTCGGTGTCGATGTGCCCGAAGCCACGATCATGGTGATCGAGGAGGCGCAGCGCTTCGGCCTTGCGCAGCTGCACCAGTTGCGCGGGCGGGTGGGGCGCGGGGGCGAGAAATCGACCACGATCCTGCTTTATCGCGGGCCGCTTTCGGAGACCGCCCGCGCAAGGCTGGAAATCCTCCGCCAGACCGAGGACGGGTTCCGCATCGCCGAGGAGGATTTGCGCCTGCGTGGTGAGGGCGACGTGCTCGGCACACGGCAATCTGGCGTGCCGGGCTTCCGGATCGGCCGGCTCGATCTTCATCAGGACCTGCTGAAAATGGCGCGCGACGATGCGATTCTCGCCCTGCAGCGCGACCCCGGGCTGGACTCACCGCGCGGCGCGGCCCTGCGGATGCTGCTCTACCTGTTCGAGCGCGACGAGGCGATCCGCCTGATGAAGGCGGGCTGAGGCGGCTCAGGCCGGGTCGGGCGGCGGCAGCGTTGGCGGCGGCTTCCGGCGCCCGGAGGCCTTGAGCCGGTCGACCGCGTCAAGGGCGGCCTTGCGCGGCTCCTCGTCACCCGGCCGCAAAAGACCTAGCGACATCACGATCTTCGCCGCATCATCGACCGAGATCGGCACCTCGACCACACGGCTCCTGGCCACATAGAAGAAGAAGCCCGTCGTCGGGTTCGGCGCGCAGGGCAGGAAGACCGAGATGAAATCCTCGTCCTGCGGCAGGCCACCGGCAATGTCCGGGATTGGCGGCGTCGACAGGAACACGATCGACCAGCAGCCCGGCGCCGGATATTCGACCAGCCCGACCGTGCGGAACGACGTGCCGCTCTGCGAGAAGATCGTCTCGAAAATCTGCTTCGTCGAGCGGTAGAGCCCGCGCACTACCGGCATCCTGGCAAGCAGCGTCTCGCCGAAATCGAGCAGCGTTCGCCCGACCAGGTTGGCGGTGAGGAAACCCAGCATCGTCAGGCCGATGACGAGCACGAGGATGCCGAAACCGGGGATCGCGAACGGCAGATAGGTTTCCGGCAGGTAGATCTGCGGGATGATCGGCTTCACCCAGCCGTCAACCCAGTTGATGATCCAGAACGAGAGATAGATGGTGATGACGACCGGGCCGCTGACGACGATCCCCGTCAGGAAATAGTTCCGCAGGCGCTGCCCCGCAGTCAGCCTCTTGGCGCTGCTCGATAACGGCGCATCAGGGTCAGGCATCAATCCGCTCATGGCTCATCGCTTCCGGCTCTTGTCTTGCGACGTTTCGCCAACACGTCAAGCACAAGCCGTGCCGCTTTCTCGCTCGGGCCCGCCCCGTCATCGCGCATGCATCGCTCCAGCCGGGCGAAGGCCTCGATCTGGGCTGCCCGGTCCGGCGTGTCATCGACAAGAGCCAGCACGGCCGGCACCAGCCGGGTGGCCAGGGCTTCCTCCTGCAGGAATTCCGGCACCGCCCGCTCGTCGAGAATGAGGTTCGGCAGGATGACCGACGGCACCTTGATCAGGCGTCGGGCGATGAAGGCCTCCCAGCCGGCCACGCGATAGGCTGCAACCGTGGGTATTCCGGCCAATGCGAGTTCCAGCGTCACCGTGCCGGAAGCGGCCAAAGCCACCCGCGCTTGCCGGAAGGCCGCGCGTTTGGCCACGTCATCGGCCACAACCTCGATCGGCAGATTGGCCGCCTCGATCCGGCGGCGCACCTCCGGCTCGAGGCGTTTCAGCGTCGGCAGGACCCAGCGCAAGCCGGGCCTTTGCCGCAGGGTCTCGCGCACCGTTTCGAGAAAGACCGGCAGGAGATGCTGCAACTCCGCATGGCGCGAACCGGGCAGAAGCAGCGCCAGCGCCCTCTCTTTCTCGTTCCGGGCAGCAGCCTCCGCTGCATCCTGCGGTCGGTATTCACCCAGCCGCTCGATCAGCGGATGCCCGACATAATGGCCGACAGGGCCGCCGAGCCGCGCGAGAGCCGCCGGCTCGAAGGGCAGCAGGCAGAGGATATCGTCGATATAGGGCTTCATTGCCGGCGCCCGGCCGGGCCGCCACGCCCAGACGCTCGGGCAGACCCAATGGATGATCGGGATTGCCGGTGCCCTGGCCCGGATGCGGCGCGCGACACGCTTGCAGAAATCCGGGGAATCGATGGTCAGCACGAGATCCGGCTGCCAGGCGATGATGCTTTCGGCCGTCTCGCGGATCCGCTGCATCAGCAAAGGCAGGCGGCGGATAACAGGGCCGAGGCCCATCACCGCGATATCCGCCTGATCGAAAAGGCTTTCCAGCCCGGCCGCCTTGAGAACCGGCCCGCCAACGCCGCGCGCCTCGACCGCGACACCCCGCGTCGCCAACGCCTTCAGCAGGCTGGCGCCAAGCTCATCCCCCGAAGCCTCGCCGGCGACGATGGCGATGCGCAACGGCGCCATCGGGCTCAACTGGCCGGCTCGTTCGTCCGGACATCCCGCGGTGTGCAGATCGAGCGCTCGCCCCCCTCGCGGATGAAGTCGAGGATCTCGTGCACGAGCGGATGGGAGCCGAACTCGCTCGCCACATCCTCGACGCGTTCCTTCAACGTGCCTTCCGGTGCGAAAAGCAGGCGATAGGCCCGCCGCAGATCATGAACCTGATCGAGCGAGAAGCCCCGCCGCTTCAGGCCGACAATGTTCAGCCCCGAAAGCTGGGCCGCCCGGCTCTCGCCCACCGCCATGCCATAGGGGATCACATCGCTCCCGACGCCGGACATCGCGCCGACAAAGGCATGGTCGCCCAGCCGCACGAACTGGTGTACGCCGGCCCCGCCGCCGATGATGACGAAATCGCCGACATGGCAATGCCCGGCCAGCATCACATTGTTGGAGAAGATGACATGGTTGCCGACGATGCAATCATGCGCGACATGGCTGTAGGCCAGGAAAGTGCAGTCATCGCCGACCTTGGTCAGCGAACCGCCCCCTCCCGTGCCGGGATTCATCGTCACGCCCTCGCGGATGGTGCAGCGGGCGCCGATCTCCAGCCGCGTGATCTCGCCCTTGAACTTGAGATCCTGCGGCTCGTGGCCGAGGGAGGCAAACGGGAAGACCCGCGTTCCGGCGCCGATGGTCGTATGCCCGGCAATCGCCACATGGCTCTTCAGTTCGACGCCGTCGCCGAGTTCGACATGCGGCCCGACCACACAGAACGGGCCGATCTTGACACCCGCACCGAGCTTCGCGGCAGGATCGATGATCGAGGAAGGATGAATGCTCACGAAACCCGGTACTCCTCAGTCAATCACGATCATCGCGCCGAGTTCGGCTTCGGCGACGAGCTGGCCATCCACCTTGGCCTCGCCCTTGAACCACCACATATTGCGCCGGCGATTGAGCCGCGTCATGTGGTATTCGAGGCGGTCCCCCGGCACGACAGGCTTGCGGAACTTGCATTTGTCGACCGTCATGAAATAGACGACCTTCGCCCGGCCGCCGGCCTCACCGGATGCGACACATGCCGCGCCGGCCGTCTGGGCCATGCCCTCGACGATCAGCACGCCCGGCATGACCGGCTGCCCTGGAAAATGGCCGAGGAAATGCGGTTCGTTGAACGTCACGTTCTTCACGCCGACGATTTTCGCAGTCCCTTCCATATAGGTGATCTTGTCCACCATGAGGAAGGGATAGCGATGCGGCAGGCATTCCATCAGCTTGAGGATGTCCAGCGTCTGGATCTCGCGCGGTTGGGCCCCGTCAGCAGGCACGGCGATATCGCTCATCAGTCAAATCTCCGGTCATCAAACCGCGGGCGGCCCAGAGGCCGTTCACGCCGCGTCCTTAGTCCTGGCCGGACTTCTGTCCCTTATCGGGGCGGGATGCAAGCTTGCCGAGCGTGGCAACCTCACGAAAATGCTGCTTGGCCGGCTTGGCCGGGATGCCGAAATACTTCTGCCCGGCGGGAATATCGGTCATCACGCCGGATTTCGCCCCGACCTGCGCCGCCATCCCGATCTTGAGATGGCCGGCCACGCCGACCTGCCCGGCGAGCACGACATAATCCTGAAGCACCGTCGAGCCGGAAATGCCGACTTGGCCGACAATCACGCAATGGCGGCCGATCTGCACATTATGCCCGATCTGGACAAGGTTATCGATCTTCGAACCCTCGCCGATGATCGTATCCCGGTTGGCCCCGCGATCGATCGTCGTGTTGGCGCCGATATCGACATCATCCTGCAGGATGACACGACCGATCTGTGGCACCTTGAGATGCCCCTGCGGGCCCATCGCGAAGCCGAACCCGTCCTGCCCGATCCGGGCGCCGGTATGGATGATGACGCGGTTGCCAATCAGCGCATGCACGATCGTGGCGGAAGGGCCGATCGCGCAGTCCCGACCGATCCGCACGCCCGGGCCGATCACGGCATTGGCGGCAATGATTGTGCCGCGGCCAATTTCAGCGCCGGCGCCGATCACCACGCCGGGATCGACGATGACGCCTGATTCGAGCTTCGCATCGGGATGCACGAAGCAGCCGGGCGCCACGCCGCGGCTGTTGAAGATCGGCTGCGGCCGCTGCGCCGCCGGGAACATCAGGGCCGCCGCCTTGGCGAAAGCGCGATAGGGTTCCGGCGTGACAAGGGCCACGCAACTCGCTGCCAGGGTCTCGGCAAAGCGCGGCGAGATCAGGCAGGCCGAAGCCCGCGTCTCGGCCGCGAACCGCGCATAGGACGGATTGTCGAGGAAGGCCAGAGCCCCGGCTTCGGCGCTTTCGAGCGGAGCGATGCCGGTCAGCACGCCATCCGGGTCACCGCCGCCGGACAGTTTGGCGCCCGTGGCTTCCGCCAGCTGGCGCGGTGTGACGGGCGTGGGTGAGGAAAAGAACTGGACGCTGGACATCATGAAAAGGCGGGCCGGAGCCCGCCTGTTTCCTCAGAACCGGGCGCCGCCGGAGAAGCGGAACGCCTGGAGGCGGTCGCCACCGGCACCCCGCACCCGGGTGAGCGCATAGGCATAGTCGATCCGGATCGGACCCAGCGGCGAGGCCCAGAGCAGGCCGGCACCGATCGACGAGCGGATCTTCGATTCATCCCGAACGCTCAGGCATTCCGACTGGAAGTTGGTCGTGCCGGGATCGACGCAATCCGAGACGCCATTGCCATTCAGGTCGAAATTGCGGCGACCCTTATAGCCGAACAGCGTACCGGCATCGGCAAAGAGAGCGCCACGCAGGCCGAATTCCTTCGGGATCCCGAAGATCGGGAACGTGACTTCCGCCGTCGCGCCGAAATAGGTCGTGCCGCCGATCGAGTTACCCGAGGAGTCGCTGTTCCGGTCACGCGGGCCAATGCCCGACGGGGCGAAGCCGCGAACGAGGTCCGGGCCCATGTAGAAATGGTCGAGCACGCGCAGCCTGTCGTCGCCATAGGCAAACATATGACCGCCCTGAACCTTGACCATGCCGATCACGTCATCCCAGAGCGACTGGTAGTAGCGGGCGGAGGCCACGGCGCGAACGAAGCGCGAGTCGCCACCGAGACCGGCGATTTCCGGCTTCAGTTCGGCAAACGTGCCCTGCGTCGGGTTCGAGTTATTGTCCAGCGTGTTATAGGCCAGCGTCAGGCCGACCAGCGAGGTGACCGTGCTGCCGCGCGCTTCCTTGATCGCCACCGAGGCTTCGCCATCGGCGATACAGGTGTTCGACAGGGCCGGAGCGAAGGCCAGGCCGTTACAGTTATTGTACGGATAGCTGGCCGAGTTCGGCACCGTAATGCGCTGCTGATAGAGCGAATAGCGCGTACCGATCGAGATTTCCTCGGTCAGCGGAACCCCGGCGCGAAGCGTGAAGCCGGTATTCCGCGACTGGTAGCGCGAATAGCTCGATGCATCGGTGAACTTCGTGAAGATATCGAAGCCTGCAGCGACGCGGCGGCCGAGGAAGAACGGCTCGGTGAAGGAGAATTCGCCGCCGCGCGACTTCTGGCCGTTCGAGGCAGAGATGCGGACAAACTGGCCGCGGCCCTGGAAGTTGGTTTCCTGCAGCGATGCCTCGGCGAGGAAGCCTTCCGAAGTCGAATAGCCACCCGCGATCGAGAAGCTGCCGGTTGCCTGATCCTCGACATCGACATTGATGATCACGCGGTCCGGCGCGGAACCCGGTTCGTTGCTGATCCGGACCGTCTTGAAGAAGCCGAGATTGCGCAGCCGGCGTTCGGCGCGGTCGATAGCAGCCTTGTTGAAGGCATCGCCTTCGCCGATATCGAATTCACGGCGGACCACGAAGTCCCGCGTCCGGGTGTTGCCGCGCACGACAATCCGCTCGACATAGACGCGCGGGCCCTGCTCGACCGAATAGACGATCTTCACGGTCCGGGAAGCCGGGTCGCGATCACCGCGCGGACGAACCTGCGCGAAAGCATAGCCACGCTGGGCGACTTCGCGGCTGATCGCGTCGACGGATTTCTCGACATCCTCGGCATTATAGGTCTGGCCCGCGCGCGTGCGGATCGAGCTGCGCAGGCGCTGCGTATCGACATCGGCGATCTGCGATTCGACCTCGGCGCCGGCCACGGTGTAGCGCTCGCCCTCTTCCATCACGACCGTGATGACATAGCCCTTGCGCGCGGCATCGAGTTGCGCATCCGACGAGACGATGCGGAAATCGGCATAGCCGTTCTTCAGGTAGAAGCGGCGGATGGCTTCGAGATCGGCCGCGATACGGTCCGGATCATAGATGTCCGTGCTCTTGAGGAAGCTGAGGAAATTCGATTCGGTCGTCTGCATGACGCCCTTGAGCTTCCAGTTCGAGAAGGCCTGGTTGCCCTGGAAGACGATCGCGGAAACGCCTGTTTTGTCGCCTTCGCGGATCGAGAAGGTGACATCGATGCGGCCATCGGCCTGCGTGGTGACCTGCGCGTTCACGTCGGCGGCGGCACGCCCCTGGCGGGCATAGATCTCGCGGATGCGCGCCACGTCCTGGTCAACCATCGACTGGCTGAACGGCCCGCGGGAGCGTGTCTGCACTTCCCCGATCAGGACTTCGGTCTTGACCTTGGAATTGCCCACGAAGGTGACGCGGTTGATGAGCGAGTTCTCGACGACCTGCACGACAATGCCGTTGCCGGCGCGGCGGATGCGGACATCCGAGAAAAGGCCCGTCGCGAAGAGATCCTTGATGCCCTGGTCGATTCGGGCGGGCGTATAGCTTTCGCCCGGGGCCAGCGTGAGGAAGGAGCGAATCGTCTCCGTTTCGACCCGCTTGTTGCCCTGCACCGAGATCGACTGTGCCGCAGCGGGGGAAACCGCCGAGAAAGCGATGAACAAGGCTGCAAAGGCGAGGAGGACACGCCGAACGACCGCATTCATGCTGCTGCCAACAGAAAAACCAGACATCCCGTCCACTACCCCAATTCTTCGACCGCCCTCGCGGAAACGTCTGAAAACGCCCGCGAAAAGAACGGCATGTACCGCAGGATACATCACCACCGGTCTTTGCTTCTAGCCAAACATCCCGGCAATGCAACCGAGAAGACCAGCTTGGTTACGATTTCCTAACCGGCGTGATCGCGGCGCAACGCTTTCGCGCCGCGCCGTGATTCGTGCCGGGGAACTGTGCCAAACGCGCTCAGAAAGCAAGTCCTGTCAGATGGATGATGTCGTTCCAGGTCGAGAACAGCATCAGCATGATGACCAGCGCGAAACCGACCCGGAAGCTGATTTCCTGCGCCCGCGGGCTAAGCGGCCGGCCAAAGATCGCCTCGATCGCATAGAAGACGAGATGGCCGCCATCGAGCATCGGCACGGGCAGGAGGTTGATCAGGCCGATCGAGATCGACAGGATCCCCGCCAGCATGAAGAGCGGCCCGAGGCCTGATTCTGCGACCTTGCCCGAGATATAGGCGATCCGCGTCGGACCGCTGAGCTGGTCGGCCTTCTCGCGGCCGGCAAAGAGCCCGGCCACATAGGCGCCGGTGCGGTCGATCACGAAGACGATCTCCTGCACAGCGGTCTGCGCCGCCTCGACCGGCCCGAACTTCTTCAGGAAATGGTGCTCCGCCTCGCGCGAGCCGACAAAGCCCATCACCGGCCGGCGATCCGTGCCGAGAATGGTCTTGCGGGAATAGATGGTCGGCGTGCCGACCAGATCGATCTCGCGCGATTCGCGCTGGACAAGGAAGGTCAGCGTGTCGCCCTCGCTCACCGAGACGCGACGGGCAACATCATCGAAGCTCTGGACCTTGCGGCCATTGATCGAGAGGACCCGGTCGCCCGGCTTGAACCCGGCCGCAGCGGCCGGGGAATTCTCGTTCACGCTGGCAATGATCGGCTCGACCAGCGTCCGGCCCAGCAGCATGAAGCAGCTGGTAAAGATTACGAAGGCCAGCAGGAAATTCGCCAGCGGCCCTGCAGCGACGATCGCGGCGCGGGCCGCGACGGATTTGTGCGGAAAAGCATCGTGCCGGTCCGCCTCGGTCATGGCGGCGGCGGCTTCGTGATCAGGTGCGGAGGAAGCGTTTGCATCCCCCTTGAACCGGACATAGCCGCCGAGCGGAATGGCCGAGAGGGCCCATTCCGTGCCCTTGCGGTCATAGAACCGGGCCACACGCGGGCCAAAGCCAAGGGAGAACGTCTCGACCTTCACGCCAAGCCAGCGCCCGACCAGGAAATGCCCCATCTCGTGCACGAAAACCACGAGGGCCAGCACGAAGAGAAACGGCAGAAGATAGCCGAGAAACGCCGAAAACCAGGTCAATCCAACACTGAGAACGTCAGGCAAGGGGCACCTCTGAACACTGGCGAACGGCCAGAAAAGCTTAATAATCTGTTAACAGGGGTGCCATCCTGTTGCGGCAAACACAAGGCAACGGCGCCGGCTTTCGTGCACCATGGTTAAGCGCGGCCGCCTACCATTCGAGGAGGCCCGATGCTGCAGCGGAAAAGCCGGCATGGAGGATGCCGATCAAGGCCGCCACTGCCGCCGCCACGAGGAATCCGTCAAGCCTGTCCATGAAGCCGCCATGGCCGGGAATGAGCTGGCCCGAATCCTTCACCGCGAAATGGCGCTTGAACGCCGATTCGAACAGATCCCCTCCCACCGAAGCCAGCGAGAGCAGGGCTGCCAGCCCCGCATGGATCCACCGGACGTCCAGCCCGGCCAGAGCGAGCAGGGCAAGGCCCGCCGCCGTGCCACCCGCAACCCCGCCGATCATGCCGGACCAGGTCTTTTTCGGCGAGATCCGCGGTGCCAGCTTCGGCCCGCCGAAGGTGCGCCCGGCGAAATAGGCCAGCACATCGGTGGCCCAGACAATCGCGAACAGGAACAGCACGGCCACGAAACCGAGCCGGTCATCGCTCCGGAGCAGCCACATCGAGACGAACAAGGCCAGCGCATAGGCGATGCCGGAAACGGCCCAGACCAGCCGGCCCGGCTTGCTCCAGACGATCTTGAGCCATTCGACCAGCACCAGCCCGGCCAGCGCGCCCCAGACGATCACGAAAACGGCGCCGCCCCACCAGGCACTGGCCAGAGCCATGCCCGCAAGGATGACAGCGGAGATGACCCGCAATCCCAGCTCACCCATATGCCGCCCCGCCTCCCCGCTGCGACCGCCCTGCAGAACTTCTTCTTTTTCTAGATCCCGCCGAAGCGGCGCTGCCGCTGGCTGAATTCCCGCAAGGCGGCATCCAGCGCAGCCGCATCGAAATCCGGCCAGAGCGCGGGCGTGAAGACCAGTTCGGTATAGGCACTCTGCCAGAGCAGGAAATTCGAGATGCGCTGCTCCCCGCTGGTCCGGATCAGGAGATCGGGATCGGGTATGCCGCCGGTGTCGAGCGCGGCTGAAATCGTTGCCTCGGTGATCGCCGAGGGCTCGATCCGGCCGGCAACCGCCTCGGCCGCGAGATGCCGCGCCGCCCGGGCCAGCTCGGCGCGCGCGCCATAATTGAAGGCGATGATCAGCGTCAGCCCGGTATTCGCAGCGGTCGTATCCTGCGCCTCGTCGAGAATCCGAAGGATATCCGGCGCGAGCCCCTCGCGCTCGCCGATCACCCGGATCCGGACATTCTGCCGGTTGAGCGTTGCCAGATCGCTGCGGACGAAGAACCGGAGCAGGCGCATCAGCTCGCCGACTTCCTCGGCGGGCCGCGTCCAGTTCTCGGTCGAGAAGGAGAACAGGGTGAGATAGGCGATGTTGCGCTCGATGCAGGCCCGGACAAGGCGGCGGACCGCCTCGAGCCCTGCCCGGTGCCCGGCAAGCCGGGGCAGGCCCTGCCGGGTCGCCCAGCGGCCGTTGCCATCCATGATCAGCGCAAGATGCGTGACGCCGAAATGGCCCGATGCGCCCTTGGCCGGCTGGCCCGGTTCCGTGGCCAATGGGTTGAGGGACCCCGGCATGGCGCAGCTATCCTCCTGAGGATCCGGGCAACGGCGGCAGGCTCGCCATCCGGCCCGTTGGGCGAAGACAGAATACGAAGCGCAACGGGAATGCAACCCGCCAGCAGGCCCCGGTCAGACCTGCATGATTTCCTTTTCCTTCTGGACCAGAAGGGCGTCGATTTCCTGGATGGTCTGGTCGGTCGCCTTCTGGACCTGGTCGGCATGGCGAGCGGAATCGTCCTCACTCATCTTGCCGTCCTTCTCGAGCTTCTTGAGCACGTCCAGCGCATCGCGGCGGACATGGCGGGCGGCGATCCGGGCATTCTCGGTATATTTATGCGCCACCTTGACCATTTCCTTGCGGCGCTGCTCGTTGAGCTCGGGAATCCGCAGGCGGATGGTCTGCCCCTCGGTCTGCGGGCTGAGGCCGAGCGACGATTCGCGGATGGCCTTCTCGACGGGACCGACCATGCCGCGATCCCAGACCGCGACCGACAGGAGGCGCGGCTCCGGCACGCTGACCGTGGCCACCTGGGCCAGCGGCATCCGGGCGCCATAGGCTTCGACTTCCACCGGATCGAGGATATTGGGCGAGGCCCGGCCCGTCCGCAGCGAGGCCAGGTCATTCTTCAACGCCTGAACGGAACCGGTCATGCGCCGTTTCACATCCTGAAGATCAAATCCGCTCATGTGAAGCTCCTCCTGGGGTTGACGCGGCACCCGCCGCGCGGCCCTTTTTGCTGTGTCGCTTCCTTGTCGGAAGCGGGGATAAAGATCAAGCCGGCTATGCTGGAAACACCGCGCTCAGAACGTGACGAGGGTAAAACGCCCCGCGCCTTTCAGCACCGAAGCGATCGAACCCCGTTCCTGGATCGCGAAAACCGCGATCGGAAGGCGGGCATCCCGGGCCAGCGCGAAGGCGGCTGTATCCATCACCTTGAGATCGTTGCGGATCACCTCGTCGAAACTGACTTTCTCGTAGCGCTTCGCCGCCGGGTCCTTGCGCGGATCGGCTGTGTAGACGCCATCGACCTGCGTCGCCTTCAGCAGCACATCGCATTCCAGCTCAGCCGCCCGCAAGGCGCCGCCGGTATCGGTGGTGAAGAACGGATTGCCCGTGCCGCCGGCCAGCAGCACGATCCGGCCCTTGGTCAGGTGGTCCATGGCCTGCTGGCGGGTATAGGTCTCGACGACCGAAGGCATCGCCACGCCGGACATCGCGCGGGCCGGCGCCCCGAGCGCGGTCAGCTGGGCTTCGAGCGCGATGACATTCATCACGGTGCCGAGCATGCCCATGGAATCCGCCGCCGGGCGGGAGAGGCCCATGCCGTGCATCTGCGCGCCGCGGAAGATGTTGCCGCCGCCGACAACCACGGCGATCTCGACGCCGAGTTCGACCGCCTCGATCAGGTCCTCGGCGATCTGCCGCACCGTCGGCTGATGGATGCCGAAAGCCTCGGAGCCCATCATCGCCTCGCCCGACAACTTCACCAGGGCCCGCTTGAAAACCGGCACGCCGCCTCGTTCCGTCATCGTCTGCTCCTCACTCTGGGCACGTTGGGCCCCCGGACCTGTCCGGGATGCGCTCTCATGAAAAAGGCGGCTCGCGCCGCCTTTGACATTCACTCGCTTCGGCAGGATCGCTGCCGGCAACTTACGCGTTTCCGCTTGCCGCCGCAGCCACCTCGGCCGCGAAATCAGAGGTTTCTTTCTCGATGCCCTCGCCGAGGCCGAAACGCAGGTAGCCCTTGAGCACAACCGGCGCGCCGGCGGCCTTGGCGGCCTCGTTGACGGCCTGGGCAACAGTCTTCGACGAATCATGGACGAAGGGCTGGTCGACCAGCGTGACTTCCTTGAAGAAGCTCTTGATGCCCGATTCGACGATCTTCTCGATCACCGCTTCCGGCTTGCCGCTCGCGCGGGCCTTGTCGGCCAACACTGCGCGCTCGCGCTCGACAATCGCGGGATCGATCGAGTTGCCGTCGAGGCCCTGCGGATTGGTGGCGGCGATATGCATCGCCACCTGCCGGCCGATGGCCTGCAGCGCCTCGGCATTGCCCGACGATTCGAGCGCGACAAGCACGCCGATCTTGCCAAGGCCGTCGCCGACCGAATTATGCATGTACGAGGCCACCACGCCCTGCGAGACGCCGAGCAGCCCGACGCGGCGAAGCGTCATGTTCTCGCCCACCGTCGCCACGGCATTGGCAACGGCTTCCTGGACGGTGCCGCCAGCCGGATGCGCGGCGTTCTTCAACGCCTCGACATCGCCATTGCCACCGAGAGCGACGCCGGCCACCGAGCGCACCAACTCCTGGAACTGCTCGTTCCGGGCCACGAAATCGGTTTCGGAATTGACTTCCACCACCACGCCGCGCGTGCCGGACACCGCAATGCCGACAAGGCCTTCAGCGGCCACGCGGCCAGCCTTCTTGGCGGCCTTGGCGAGGCCCTTCTTGCGCAGCCAGTCAACGGCAGCCTCGATATCGCCGCCGGTTTCCGTCAGCGCAGCCTTGCAATCCATCATGCCTGCGCCCGTCGCCTGACGCAGTTCGCTCACCATACTCGCGGTAATCGCCGCCATGGCCTGTCCCTTTCCTGTGCCTGAATTCTCAGCAAGAGGCCGCAACCCACGGCTGCGGCCCATGAAATCGGATCACCCTGCGCGGCTTTTGCCACAGCACGGTGACAGAACACCCTGCCGGAAGCCGGCCCCGCGAAACGGGAGCCGGCACCCGGCCGGCATCACGCCGCGAGGGCGCGCGCCGTATCGAGCCAGCCTTCGCGGCCGGCACGGCCATTCAGCTTCAGCGCGGTATCCAGGGCGGCAAGATCGGCTTCCGACATGGCAGCCAGCTGCCAGAAATGGAAGATGCCGTATTCATTGAGCTTGGTCGAAAGCTGCGGGCCGACGCCGCCCAGCTTCGACAGGTCGTCCGGGGCACCCTGCGGCGCCGAGAGGCGCACGAAGCCCTCGCCGGTCGCTGCCGACGGCAGGTCCTCGGCAACCGGAACTTCCGACGCGCCGAGATCGATCCCGAGCGAGGACTGGCTGCGCGAGATGCCGTCAACGGCAGCACGGGCCACGAGTTCGCAATAGAGCGCCAGGGCGCGGCCGGCATCGTCATTCGCCGGGATCGGGAAGGTCACGCCGTCCGGATCGCAATTGGTATCGACAATCGCGACAACCGGGATGTTCAGGCGGTTGGCTTCCTGGATGGCAAGCTGTTCCTTGTTCGTGTCGATCACGAAGAGGAGGTCCGGCGTGCCGCCCATATCCTTGATGCCGCCGAGCGCGCGCGTGAGCTTTTCCTGCTCGCGGCTGAGCATCAGGCGCTCTTTCTTGGTCAGGCCGACAGCCCCACCCGTCAGGATCTCGTCGACCTTGCGCAGACGCTGGATCGAGTTCGAGATCGTCTTCCAGTTGGTCAGCATGCCGCCGAGCCAGCGCGAATTCACATAATATTGCGCCGAGGCCTTGGCGGCCTGCGCGATCGGCTCCTGGGCCTGGCGCTTGGTGCCGACCAGCAGGATGCGGCCGCCGCGGGCAACCGTGTCCGAAATCGTCTCGAGCGCGCGATAGAGCATCGGCACGGTCTGGGCGAGATCGATGATGTGGATGTTGTTGCGGGTGCCGAAAATGTACGGGGCCATTTTCGGGTTCCAGCGATGCGACTGGTGACCAAAATGCGCGCCAGCTTCAAGCAGCTGACGCATAGAGAAATCGGGTAGCGCCATGGTTCTTCTCCGGTTGGGCCGCCGCAGGGGTAAGAGCCGCCAGCCGGCGACACCGGATCGATCGAAATCGACAGCCCTGCGTGAGGAATGATGCGCGCCTAATCGATATCCCGGAGAAATGCAAGCACCTTCCCGCATCGACCCTGCCGGAACGCAGGCAGATCGTTCAGTAGGGCTTGATGTCCAGCACGCCGGGAATCGCCGAAAGCTGGGCCATATGCTCGGTTCCGAGGTCGAATCGGCCCTTCAGGCGCAAATCCACCTCGCCGCCATCCGACAGCATGACCGTGAGCGAAACCTCGCCCTCGCCGCCCCGGCGCAACATCCGGTCCAGAGCCGACAGCGTCGCCTCGCCCCGCTCGCGCGCGCCCTGCGGATCGGCAAGGAAGACGCGGATTCCCTTCTGCGTGCGCTGGAGGGCGCGCTCCAGCGGCTCCATATCAAGAACCCTGAGCCGCAGATCCTCGCCGTCCACCGAGCCGGCCAGGGTCAGGAACACGGCCGTGCCCGGCTCCAGCATCGTGCGGTACTTGGCAAGCCCCTCGGAAAAGACCATCGCCTCGAACTGCCCCGTCCGGTCGGAGAACTGGGCGATCCCGATCTTGTTGCCATTGCGGGTCCGCCGGATATCGACATCGAGCAACGTCGCCGCCATCCGGGCATGGGTAGCGCCGTTTTTCACTGCCTGCTGGAACCGCGCGAAATCGGTCAGGCTGGCCCGGTCGAGCAGGGTCTCGAACTGGTCAAGCGGGTGCCCGCTCAGGAAGAACCCGACGGCCGAATGCTCCCGCCGCAACCGTTCTGTCAGCGAGAGCGGCTGCGCTTCCGGCAGGACGAGGCCAGTATCGGAATCCCCGCCGAACAATCCGCCCTGCCCGCTCGCCAGTTCGGCCTGATGGGCCTGGGATTCGGCGACGATCGCTTCCAGCCCGGCCAGCAATCGCCCGCGATTGGGCTCGAGCGAGTCAAAGGCACCGGCCGCGATCAGCTGTTCGAGCGTCCGCTTGTTGACCAGCTTCGGATCAACCCGCCGCGCGAAATCGGTAACGGAGCGGAAAGGCCGGTCGCCGCGCAACGCCACAAGCGCCCTCGCCGCCTCGACGCCGACGCCCTTGATCGCCGCCAGTGCATAAAGGATCGCCCCGCTCCGCACACCGAATTTCACGCCCGAGCGGTTGATATCCGGCGGCTCCACGCGAAGGCCCAGCCGTTGCGCCTCGCGGCGGAACTCCGCCAGCTTGTCGGTATTCGACAGGTCGAGGCTCATGGAAGCCGCGAGGAACTCGACGGGGTGATTGGCCTTCAGCCAGGCCGTCTGGTACGCCACCACAGCATAGGCTGCGGCATGGCTCTTGTTGAAGCCGTAATCCGCGAAGCGCGCGAGCAGGTCGAAGATCGAATCCGCGTCCGCCTCGGCGACGCCGTTCTTCACTGCCCCCTCGACAAAGCGGGCGCGCTGCGCGTCCATCTCCGCCTTGATTTTCTTGCCCATGGCGCGGCGGAGCATGTCGGCCTCGCCCAGCGAATAGCCGGACATGACCTTGGCGATCTGCATCACTTGTTCCTGATAGACGATGACGCCGCAGGTCTCCTCGAGGATCGGCTCCAGCAGGGGATGGGCATAATCCGGCGCGCGCCGCCCGTGCTTCACATCGCAATAGACCGGAATATTCGCCATCGGCCCCGGCCGGTAGAGCGCCACCAGCGCGATGATATCCTCGATCCGGTCGGGTTTCATATCGACGAGGGCCCGCCGCATCCCGCCCGATTCCACCTGGAACACACCGACCGTCTCTCCGCGCGAGAGCATCGCGTAGCTCTTCGCATCGTCGAGCGGGATCTGCAGCAGGTCGACCGCGATGCCCTGCTCGGCCAGCAGGTCCACGGCGCCCTGCAGGATCGTCAGCGTCTTCAGGCCGAGAAAGTCGAATTTCACCAGCCCGGCGGGCTCGACCCATTTCATGTTGAACTGGGTGACCGGCATATCCGATTTCGGATCGCGGTAGAGCGGCACCAGCTCCTCGAGGGGCCTGTCGCCGATCACGATGCCGGCCGCATGGGTCGAGGCATGGCGATAGAGCCCTTCGAGCCTTTGCGCGATGCCCAGCATCCGCCCGACGGCTTCGTTCTCCTCGGCCGCCGCGCGCAGTTGCGGTTCCTCGGCGATCGCCTTTTCGAGCGTGATCGGATTGGCCGGATTCTGCGGCACGAGCTTGGTCAGCCGGTCCACCTCGCCATAGCGCAGGCCCAGCACGCGGCCGACATCGCGCATCACCCCGCGCGCGAGCAGCGTGCCGAAGGTGATGATCTGCGCAACCCGGCCCTCGCCATAACGCCCGACCACGTAGCGGATGACCTCATCACGCCTGTCCTGACAGAAATCGATGTCGAAATCCGGCATCGACACACGTTCGGGGTTGAGGAACCGCTCGAAAAACAGGCCGTAACGCAGCGGATCGAGATCGGTGATGGTCAGCGAATACGCGACCAGCGAGCCCGCCCCCGAACCGCGCCCCGGCCCGACGGGAATGCCCTCCCCCTTGGCCCATTTGATGAAATCGGCCACGATCAGGAAGTAGCCGGGATATTGCATCCGCTCGATCACGCCGAGTTCGAAGGCCAGCCGCTCCTCGTAATCCGCCACGGAAAGGCCGGGCGCCGGGCCATGCGCGGCCAGCCGGGCGCGAAGCCCTTCCTCGGCCTGCCGGCGAAGCTCCTGCGCCTCCGCCCCGTCCTCCGAACCGGAAGTGAAGCGCGGCAGGATCGGCTTCCGCGTCCGCGGCCGGACATGGCAGCGCTGCGCGATCTCGACGCTCGCATCCAGCGCAGCCGGGAGATCGGCGAACAGCGCCATCATCTCCGCGCGCGTCTTGAACCGGTGCTCGGGCGTCAGCCGCGGCCGCTCGGCCTCGTCGACCGAATGCCCTCCGGCAATGCAGAGCAACGCGTCATGCGCCTCGAAATCCTCGGCCTTGCCGAAATGGACATTGTTGGCCGCAACCACGGGCAGCTTCTGGTTTTCGGCAAAGTCGAGCAGCCTTTCCTCGATCCCGGCGGTTTCGCGCAGGCCAAACCGCTCGATCTCGAGATAAAGTCGGTCCGGGAAGAGCGTCGCCAGCGAAGCGAGCCGCACCGCCGCCAGATCCACCCCGCCAAGCCCGAAGGCCCGGTTGATCGGCCCGGCAGCACCGCCGGTCAACGCGATCAACCCGCCTGTCCGGCCGCGCAGCCGCTCAAGCGGCAGATGCACGCCCTCATGGGCGGGGGAATCGAGGAAGGCCCGGCTCGAAAGGGCCATCAGGTTGGCATAGCCTTCTTCCGAGGCGGCCAGCAGCACGAGCATGCCGCGCGCCTCGTCATGATGGTTGGGCCGGTTCCGGACCGGTGGCCGGTCGGCGAAATCGACCAGCATCTCGATCCCGACAATCGGCTGGATTCCCAGCCCGACCATCTTCTCCGAAAATTCCAGAGCCCCGAACAGGTTGTTCGTGTCGGTCAGGGCCAAAGCGGGCATTTTGTCCGCTGCGGCGAGCTTGCCGAGATCGCCGATCCGCAGTGCGCCCTGCAGCAGCGAATAGGAGGAATGCACATGCAGGTGGATATAGCCCGGGCCCGACACGGCAACCTCCCCTCTTTCAGATCAGCGGCCAGTTCGTCCCCACGCCCGACCAGGCCACCACCATAACGAAGAATGCGCCAATCGACGCCAGTTCGATCAGGTCTTCCACAGCTCGCATCACAGCCCCCTGCCCTTGCGCGTTCTGTTTCTGTTCTAATTCATGGTTTGTTCCGGTGTCAAGGCCCCGGCGCACAAGGTCGTGTCTCTGCCCGATCTCCTGGCGAATTCAGCAATCGGGCCAGTCGCCCGCCGCCTCACGCCATGGGAACGATCTGCCCGCCGCGCAGGGTGATCCGCCGGTCCATCCGGGCGGCGAGCTCGAGATTATGCGTCGCGACCAGAGCGGCGAGGCCCGACTGGCGCACCAGGGCCGCCAGGGTGGCGAAGACATGCTCGCCGGTGCCGGGATCGAGATTGCCGGTCGGCTCATCCGCCAGCAGCAGCCGCGGCGTGTTGGCCACGGCCCGGGCAATGGCAACGCGCTGCTGCTCGCCGCCCGAGAGTTCCGCCGGGCGGTGATCGAGCCGGTGCGCGAGGCCGAGGAAGGTCAGGATCTCGGCCGCACGGCCCTTCGCCTCGTCAACGGAAAGGCCGGCAATACGCTGCGGCATGATCACATTCTCCAGCGCGGTGAACTCGCCGAGAAGGTGATGGAACTGGTAGACGAAGCCGATATCCGTCCGGCGAAGCCGCGTTCGGGCACCGTCATCCAGCGCGGCCGTGGCGGTTTCGCCAATGAAAACCTCGCCCGAATCCGGTTTCTCGAGCAACCCCGCCAAATGGAGCAAGGTCGACTTGCCGGACCCCGACGGCGCGACCAGCGCGACCATCTCGCCGGGTTGCAGCGTGAGATCGACGCCGCCCAGCACGGGCACCACATTGTCGCCCTGGACATAGGCCCGGCTGACATTGGCCAGTTGGAGTGCGGGTGCGGACATGGTCATTCCCCGCGCAGGGCGTCAACGGGGTCGAGCCGGGCCGCCCGCCACGCCGGATAGAGCGTCGCCAGCAGCGACAGGGTGAGCGCCATGCCCACAATGGCCACCACCTCGGTCGGCCGCACATCCGCCGGCAGGCGCGAGAGGAAATAGAGTTCCGGCGGGAAGATCGGCGAGCCGGAAAGATAGGAGACGAGCTGGCGCAGGCTCTCGACATTCCAGGCGATGGTCAGGCCCAGCAGGAAGCCGACAAAGGTGCCACCGACGCCGATCGCCGCCCCCGTCATCATGAAGATCGCCAGGATGGAGCGCCGCGTCGCGCCCATCGTCCGCAGGATCGCGATGCCCCGCGCCTTGTCCTTCACCAGCATGGTCAGCCCGGAAATGATGTTGAGCGCTGCCACCAGCACGATCATCGTCAGGATCAGGAACATCACGTTCCGCTCCACTTCCAGCGCGCCGAAGAAGGTGCGGTTGCGGAAGCGCCAGTCCGTCAGGGCATGCGGCTTGCCGACAGCCTCGCGGATCGCGGGGTTCACGTCATCCATCCGATCGGGATTGTTGACGAAGACCTCGATCATCGCGACCTTGCCCTCGCTGTCGAAATAGAGCTGGGCCTCGGCGAGCGGCATGAAGATGAAGCTCGCGTCGAACTCGCTCATTCCCACTTCGAAGATTGCGGCGATCTCGTAGGATTTCTGCCGCGGCGCCGAGCCGAACGGCGTCGAGGGGCCCTTGGGCGAGAGCAGCCGGATCTTGTCGCCGATGCCGAGCCCGAGATAGCCGGCAAGGCGGCGCCCGATTGCCACCTTTTCCGAACCGTCCAGCCCGTCCAGCGAGCCGTCGATCACGTTCTTCGCCACGGAATCGAACTGCTTGAGATCGGCCTCGCGCACGCCACGCACCAATGCGCCGCTGGTCGCCGAGGGAGAGGCGGCAAGCACCTGCCCCTCGACGATCGGCGCAGCCAGTCGGACGCCCTTCGCCGCACGGACACGCTGGGCGATTGCCTCGTAATCCGTCAGCGCGTCGCCATAGGGCTGGATGAAGGCATGCCCGTTCACGCCGAGGATCTTGCTCATCAATTCCTGACGGAAGCCGTTCATCACGGCCATGACCACGATCAGCGTGGCGACGCCGAGCATGATCCCGAGGAACGAGAAGCCCGCAATCACGGAGATGAAGCCGTCACGGCGCCGCGAGCGCAGGTAGCGCCACGCGATCACCCATTCGAACGACGAGAACAGGCGCTTGATCACGAGGCGATCCGCTCCACCGCATCTTCCGGCGACATCAGCACGCGCTCGCCGGTTGCCCGGCGCTTCAGCTCGACCTTGCCCTCGGCCAGCCCCTTCGGACCGACGATGATCTGCCAGGGCAGGCCGATCAGATCCGCCGTCGCGAATTTCCCGCCCGGCCGTTCGTCCGTATCGTCGACAAGCGCGCTGAGGCCTCGCGCTTCCAGCGCCTGTTCCAGCGTGCCGCAGACCGTGTCGGTCGCGCTGTCGCCCGGCTTGAGGTTGAGGATCGCCGCATTGAACGGCGCGATCGCATCCGGCCAGATGATCCCGGCCTCGTCATGGCTGGCCTCGATGATCGCCGGCACGAGCCGCGTCGGCCCGATCCCGTAGGAACCCATATGGACAGGGCGCTCCACGCCGTCCGGCCCTGCGACGACGGCCCGCATCGGCTCGCTGTACTTGGTGCCGAAATAGAAGATATGCCCCACCTCGATGCCGCGTGCCGAGACCTGCGAAGCCGCCGGCACCTGCGCGAAAGCAGCGGCGTCATGCATTTCCTCGGTCGCAGCGTAGAGCGACGTCCATTTCGAGACGATGCCCGCCAGCTCCTCGACCGAGTCGAAATTCGTATCGGCCGGCGGCACGGCGAAATCGAGATAATCCTTGTGGCAGAACACCGCACTCTCGCCGGTCGAGGCGAGGATGATGAATTCATGGCTGAGATCGCCGCCGATCGGGCCGGTATCTGCACGCATCGGGATGGATTTCAGGCCCATCCGCTCGAAAGTGCGCAGATAGGCGACGAACATGCGGTTATAGGCATGCCGCGCCGCGGCCTGGTCGATATCGAAGGAATAGGCATCCTTCATAAGGAATTCACGGCTGCGCATCGTGCCGAAACGCGGGCGGATCTCGTCGCGGAATTTCCACTGCAGGTGATAGAGGTTCAGCGGCAAGCTCTTGTAGGAGCGGACATAGCCCCGGAAGATCTCGGTGATCATCTCCTCGTTGGTCGGGCCGAACAGCATCTCGCGCTCGTGCCGGTCGGTAATGCGGAGCATTTCCTTGCCATAGGCATCGTAGCGGCCGGATTCGCGCCAGAGATCGGCGGACTGGATCGTCGGCATCAGCAATTCGATCGCGCCGGAGCGGTTCTGCTCTTCCCGGATCACCGCGCAGATCCGGTTGAGCACGCGCAGGCCGAATGGCAGCCAGGCATAGATCCCGGCCGATTCCTGGCGGATCAGGCCGGCACGCAAGGCCAGCCGGTGCGAGACGATCTCGGCTTCCTTGGGAGTTTCACGCAGGATGGGCAGGAAATAGCGGGAAAGACGCATGACGGCTCCGGTATGCTGGCGGCGCGGCAGGACCCCTCATCCGCGCGAGTCAGCTTCTGTCATAATTCGGCGGCCTTGCAAATGCTTGTCCCGCCTGAACAGGGCACGCCGGTGATGTGGCGGAACGATGGCCCGGTGGCTGGATTTTCCGCCGCGGGCAGGCCGGAGGCTGTGCCTTGCGTCATGGAAATGACACACATTCGCGAACCAGAATGCTGCAGCGCATGATGACAGGGGTGAAAACATCTTTTAAACACATTTTCAGACAGGCAAGGCGCCCGCTTATCTCCGGATCGGCGAGGAAGAACCAGAAGCAATAAAGCCTCACAGGGTGGCGTCGAAAGGCGATATCCGGCCGTCCAAAAACGAAAAAACAAAGTTTCAAGCAGAGCTGAGGCTCTGCTTTTTTTGTTTTTGCGTCAGGAGGATAGCGCCCGGCGCGCGCATTGCGCGCTCGCGGGTTCACCCGGACTTGAACCCGGGACTTGCTCCCCGGACTCGCACCCGGCACTTGCAGCAGGAACTTCCCCCTGCCCTCGCCAGCCGCCACCTTACAGCAGCGGCAGCAGGATATAGGTGAAGATCAGGAAGACCACCGCCGCCACACCGGAATTCACCAGCACGATCCTGCGGAGATTGGTGCTCGACGGCGCGCCCGGCTCGGTGCCCGGTACGACCTCGCCGGCTTCCACCTGCGATCGCACGCCCAATGGAAGGACAGCAAACAGGGTTGTCCACCAGATGACGAAATAGATCGCGATCCCGCTGCCAATGCTCATGACGATAATCTCCTTGCGGCCAAGCTAGGGTGCCCCGGAGATTCCGCCAGTCTGGCGGATCCGGATGCCCGGCCCTTACACCCGCACTTCTTCCAGCTCGGTCAGCGTGCCCACGAAATCCTTGGGATGCAGGAACAGGACCGGGTTGCCATGCGCGCCGATCTTCGGCTCGCCATCCCCGAGCACGCGCGCCCCGGCCGCCACAAGCCTGTCCCGTGCGGCGCGGATATCGCTGACCTCGTAGCAGAGATGGTGGATGCCACCATCCGGGTTGCGCTCAAGGAATTTTGCAATCGGCGATTGCGGCCCGAGCGGTTCGAGAAACTCGATCTTCGTGTTCGGCAATTCCACGAAGACCACGCGCACGCCGTGCTCCGGCAGGTCCTGCGGTGCCGAAAGCGTGGCGCCGAGCACGTTGCGATAGGTGGCGCAGGCGGCCTCGAGATCCCGCACGGCAATGGCGACATGGTTCAGACGACCGATCATGACGCCTCACACCTCCAGAATAAGAACCTTGGTGACGGGCTTCTTGCCCCAGATTTCCGCGATTCCCGCGCGCACCCCGCGCTCGATCGCCGTGCGGACCGAATCGACATCGCGTCGCCGCGCCTTGGGCAGGGTCCGGAAATTCTCGTCCACAAGGTCGCGGACATGTTCGAGGAAGGTCTCGCCCTCGTCATCCTGCACCGGCAGGCCGACCAGTTCGACCTGGGGATCGGCCGCCATCTGCCCGCGCTCATCGATCGCGATGGCAATGGCAACCATGCCGACATAGGCGAGCTTGCGCCGCTCCGGCACGGTCGGGTCAGCCAGCGGGATGACAAGCTCGCCATCCTTGGCCAGCCGGCCGTTCGGCACCTGGTCGATCACGTTCGGCTCGTCCGGGGCCAGGCGGACCATGTCCCCATTGAAGGCCCGGAGCACCTGCTTGACGCCGAGTTCCCGCGCGAAATCGCGATGCATGCTCAGATGCAGCGCCTCTCCATGCGCCGGAATGGCGATTTTCGGGCGGACCCAGCCATACATGCGCCGAAGCTCTTCGCGCCGCGGATGGCCGGAAACATGGACCAGTCCGTCCCGATCGGTGATGATCTTCACACCCATCTTGGCGAGGGCATTGACGATCTTGCCGACGGACTTCTCGTTGCCCGGAATGGTGCGCGACGAGAAGATCACCGTATCGCCGGCATCGAGGCTGATTTCCGGGTGCTCGCCCTCCGCCACGCGTGCCAAAGCCGCCCGGTTCTCGCCCTGGCTGCCGGTCAGCAGGATCACGCATTTGTCGCGCGCGAGGCTGCGGTAGCGCTCAGCCCCGCGGAACGGCGCGACGCCCTCGAGCATGCCGAGTTCGGTCGCGATATCGGCCACACGGTCCATCGCCCGGCCGACAAGGATGACCTCGCGCCCGGCTTCCGCCGCAGCCTCGGCCACGGCGCGGATCCGGGCGACATTCGAGGCGAAGGTCGTCACGGCCACGCGCCCCCGCGCGGCGAGGATCAACTCGCGCAGCCCGACCTGCACATCGGCCTCCGACGGCGAGATACCCTCGCGCGTCACGTTGGTCGAATCGCAGACCATCGCCAGGACGCCCTCGTCGCCGATCTCCGTCAGCCGTTGCGCATCGGTGGGCAGGCCGATGATCGGCGTCTCGTCGATTTTCCAGTCGCCCGTATGCAGCACCGTGCCGAGCGGCGTCCGGATGGCCAGGGCCATGGATTCGGGGATCGAATGCGCCACCGGAATCGTTTCGATATCGAACGGGCCGAGCGTAAACCGCGTCACCTGCGGAATGCCCCGGACGGGGATGCGCGGCGCGCCGGGCTCGGAAAGCCGCCGTGCCTCAAGCAGGTTCGCGGCAAAGGGCGTCATGTAGACCGGGCAGCCGAAACGTGGCCAGAGATCGGCCAGCCCTCCGAAATGATCTTCATGGGCATGGGTGATGATGATGCCGAGCAGGTTCTTCTTCTCGGCCTCGATGAAGGCGGGGTCGGGATAGAGCAGGTCCACCCCCGGAAGGTCATCGCCCGCGAAGGCAACACCGCAATCGATCATGATCCATTGCCGCCTCTTGGCCGGGCCGAACCCGTACAGCGCCATGTTCATGCCGATTTCGCCGAGCCCACCCAGCGGCACAAAGACCAGTTCGTCCGATTTCATCCCAGAGTCCTTAACGCGGTTTGCGGATCGGCCGGCGCTTCCGCAAGGAAGACATCGCCGACCATCACGGCCTCGACCGCACGGCCCGTGTCTAGCAGGAGATGACCATCCGGGTCGAGGCCGGCAAAAGTGCCATGGCGCTCGCCCGCCGGCAGGCGTACCCGCAGCTTCGTACCCTTCGGCAGGGCATGCCGGAGCCAGCCCTCGCGGATTGCCGCGAAGCCGTTGCCGGCATCGAACAGGGCAAGATTCTCGGCAATCCGGTCAGACAGGGCGGCAAGGACCGCCGGCACCTGTGCGCCCGGCGCGTGATCGGCCAAAGCGGTGACCGGATAATCGGCGAGATCGGGCCGGTGACGGATATTCGCGCCCATCCCGATCACGATGCCGGTCCGCCCGCCGGGGAGCGACAGCCCCTCCAGCAGGATGCCGGCGGCTTTGGCCCCTGCGATCTGCACGTCATTCGGCCATTTGAGATGGATGACCGGGCGCAGGGCGGGAGAGACACGGCAGAAGGCCTCGGCAAGGCTCAGCCCGGCCACGAAGCCGACCAGCGGTGCCCGGGCCGGCGGGCATGGCGCCGCCAGAGCGAGGCTCGCATAGAGATTTCCAGGCGGCGACACCCAGTCCCGGCCATGGCGCCCACGCCCGGCCTGCTGCTGACCGGCCACGAACCAGTGGCGGTCTCCGCCCTGCTGCAAAGCCGCCAGCGCGAGATCATTGGTCGAGGCCACAACCTCGCGGAATTCCAGCTGAAACCCGGCCCTGCGCGCCGCTGCGCCGAGTTCCATGCTCAGAAGAGCGAGCGTGCCGCCGCCTCGGCGACGGACCGGACCGGACCGGCGACGACGGCGAACAGGATCACGAATGCCGCCGAAACCCACATGACTGCCCTGATCTCGAGGCCGGCATCCCGGAAAGCCGGTGCCGGCTCGTCGAAATACATCACCTTGATGATCCGGAGGTAATAGAAGGCCGAGACTACGCTGGCGAGGATGCCGATCACCGAAAGGGCGAAGAGCTTGGCCTGGATCGCCGCGGCGAAGACATAGAACTTGCCGAAGAACCCGGCCAGCGGCGGAATGCCGATCAGCGAGAACAGCAAGGCCGCCATGACGAAGGCGAGGCCCGGGCTGGTGCGCGAGGCGCCGGCAAGATCGCTCACCAGTTCCATCCGCGTCCCGGTCTGGCCCTGCATGGCGAGGATGACCGCGAAGACGCCGATTGTCATGGCGAGATAGATCACCATGAAGATCACGACGCCCTCGACGCCCTGAACGGTGCCGGCCGCGAGGCCGACCAGCGCGTAGCCCATATTCCCGATCGAGGAATAGGCCATCAGCCGCTTGATGTTGTTCTGCCCGATCGCCGCAAAGGCGCCGAGACCCATCGAGGCAATGGCCGCGAAGGCGATGATCGGCTGCCAGTCCTTCAGGATCGGCAGGAAAGCATCGATCAGGATGCGCGTCGTCATCGCGACAGCCGCCATTTTCGGCGCCGTGGCGAAGAAGGCCGCGACCGGCGTCGGCGCGCCCTCATACACATCCGGCGTCCACATGTGGAACGGCACGACGCTCATCTTGAAGGCGAGGCCGGCAACAATGAAAACGAGGCCGATCATCACGCCCGAGCCATGCCCGCCTGTTACCGCCTTGGCGATGGTCGGGAATGTCACCGAGCCGGTAAAGCCATAGACGAGACTCATCCCGTAGAGCAGCATGCCCGAGGACAGGGCCCCGAGGACGAAATATTTCAGCCCGGCTTCGGAGGCCTTGGCATTGTCGCGATGGATCGCCGCGACGACATAGAGCGCAAGGCTCTGCAATTCGACGCCGAGATACAGCGAGATCAGCTCGTTGGCCGAGCACATCATCATCATCCCGATCGTCGAGAGCAGGATGAGGATGGTGTATTCGAACCGCGCGACCTTCTCTTCGGCGAAGAAGCGGTTGGACAGGATGATCGCCACCACGGCGCCGATCAATGTCAGGATCTTCATGACCCGCGCGAAGACATCGACGACGAAGGCATCGTTGAAAGTGGAGAGCCGCGCCGGACCCTGATCGATCAGGATCAGGCCGGCCAGCACCAGGGCCGCCATCGCGATCCGGTCGATCAGCACCTTGGCGCCATCCCCCCGGAACGAACCGAGGAGGACGAGCGCCAGCGCGGCAACAGCCAGCACGATCTCCGGCAGAGCCGGGCCGAAAGCCGGAACAGGGGAAATCACCTGATTCATGGAAGCCCCCTCCTCCTTATTGCGCCAGCACGGCGAGCTTGCCGCCGAGCCCGGCCTGGACCGCGGCGAGAATGCCGTCAACCGAGGCCTGGCTCATCGACAGGATGGCGTTCGGCTGCACGCCGAAATAGATGACCAGCAGCGCCAGCGGCACCAGCAGCGCCAGTTCGCGCCGGTCGAGATCGGGGATCGCCTCCAGCGAATGCTTCTCAACCTTGCCATAGACCACCCGGGCAAAGAGCCAGAGCGCGTAGCAGGCCGAGAAGATCACGCCCGTGGTTGCCAGCACGGCCACCCAGGTATTGGCCTTGTAGGAGCCGAGCAGCGTGAGGAATTCCCCGACAAAGCCGCTGGTTCCCGGCAGGCCGACATTGGCCATGGTGAACAGCAGGAAGACCAGCGCATAGAGCGGCATCCGGTTCACCAGCCCGCCATAGGCCGCGATCTCGCGGGTATGCAGCCGGTCATAGACGACGCCGACACAGAGGAAGAGCGCGCCGGAAACCAGCCCGTGGCTGACCATCTGGAACACGGCCCCCTGCACGCCCTGCGAATTCAGCGTGAAAAGGCCCATCGTCACGAAGCCCATATGCGCCACCGAGGAATAGGCGATGAGCTTCTTGATATCTTCCTGCATCATCGCGACGAGGCTCGTATAGATGATCGCCACGACCGAGAGCGCGAAGACGAGATTGGCGAAATAGAGGCTCGCCTCCGGGAACATCGGCAGTGAGAAGCGGATGAAGCCGTAGCCACCCATCTTCAGCAGGATGCCCGCGAGGATGACCGAGCCCGCCGTCGGCGCCTCCACATGCGCATCCGGCAGCCAGGTATGGACCGGCCACATCGGCATCTTCACCGCGAAGGAGGCGAAGAAGGCCAGCCAGAGCCAATATTGCATCCCGGACGGGAATCTGTAGGCCAGCAGCTTCACGATATCGGTCGAGCCCGCCGTCCAGTACATGGCCATGATGGCCAGCAGCATCAGCACCGAGCCGAGCAGCGTGTAGAGGAAGAACTTGAAGCTCGCATAGATGCGCCGCGCACCGCCCCAGATGCCGATGATCAGGAACATCGGGATCAGGCCGGCCTCGAAGAACACGTAGAACAGCACGAGATCGAGGCTGACGAAGACACCGATCATCAGGGTCTCGAGCAGCAGGAACAGCGCGAAATATTCCTTCACGCGGGTGCGGATCGAGTGGAAAGACGCCGCGATGCAGAACGGCATCAGGAAGGTTGTGAGGATGACGAAGGGCATCGCCACGCCATCGACGCCAAGCTGATAGACGATCTGCTCGCCGAGCCATTCCTTGCGCTCGATCAGCTGGAAGCCGGCCTTGGTGGCATCGAACCGCGCCAAAGCGACGAGGCTGAGCAGAAAGGTGACGATCGTTGTCCAGAAGGCGCCCCAGCGCGCATTGCGCAGGCCGGCCTCGTCATCCTTCTGCAGGAGGACGAAGGCCGCGCCGACCAGCGGCAGGACGAGCAGCCCGGAGAGAATGCCGAAGCCGAACATTAGTGCGCTCCCCCTGCGAACAGATACCAGGTCACGAAGCCGGCCACCCCGAGCAGCATCGCGAAGGCATAATGGTAGACATAGCCGGTCTGCAGCTTGACCACCCGGCCGGTCACGCGGAGCACTGCCGCAGAGACACCGTCGGGGCCGAACCCGTCAATGACGAGGCCGTCGCCTTTCTTCCAGAGGAAATGGCCGAGCCGGCGCGCCGGCCGCACGAAGATCAGGTCATAGAGCTCGTCGAAATACCACTTGTTGAGCAGGAAGCGATAAACGACATCGTGGCGCGCCGCGATCTTGCCCGGGATGTCGGTCCACTTGATGTAGAAGGCCCAGGCCAGCACGAAGCCGAGCACCATCATCACGAACGGCGTCCACGGCACCCAGCGCGGCAGCTTGGCCGGATCATGCATGTCATGCAGCGTGTGGTTGCTGGCCAGAGTGAAGATCGAATTCTTCCAGAACGGGCCATTGGCATCCGACAGGAAGGCATGGACCAGCGGGAACCCGGCCAGGATTGCCCCGGCGGCAAGGATGCCCAAGGGCACCAGCATCACCATCGGGCTCTCATGGGCATGGTCATAGGTGTGGTGGTCGGCCCGCGTCTTGCCCATGAAGGTCATGAAGAACAGGCGCCAGGAATAGAACGAGGTCATGAAGGCCGCGACGACCACGCAGAAGAAGGCATAGACATGCCCCGGCGTGTGGGCGACATAGGCCGCCTCGATGATCGCATCCTTCGAATAGAAGCCGGCGGTGAAGGGAAAACCCGTCAGCGCGATGGTGCCGATGCCCATCATCGCGGCCGTGAACGGGATCTTCTTCGCGAGGCCCCCCATCTTCCGGATATCCTGCTCATGGTGCATGGCATGGATAACCGAGCCGGCCCCGAGGAACAGCAGCGCCTTGAAGAAGGCATGCGTGAAGAGATGGTAGATTCCGGCGGAATATACGCCGACGCCAAGCGCCACGAACATATAGCCGAGCTGCGAGCAGGTCGAATAGGCAATGACGCGCTTGATATCGTTCTGCACCAGCCCGACCGTCGCCGCGAAGAAGGCCGTTGTCGCGCCGACCACCAGCACCACGCTCTGCGCGAAGGGGGCATGCTCGAAGATCGGCGAGAGCCGGGCCACCATGAACACGCCGGCCGTCACCATGGTCGCGGCATGGATCAGCGCGGAAACCGGGGTCGGCCCCTCCATCGCATCCGGCAGCCAGGTATGGAGCAGGAACTGCGCCGACTTGCCCATCGCGCCCATGAAGAGCAGCAGGGCGGCCAGCTCGAGCGCCTTCACCTCGTAGCCGAGGAACTTGACCAGCGCCTTTTCCTGGCCGGCCACGCCGGCGAAGATCGGGTCGAACGTCACCGCGCCGAAGATCCAGAACACCAGGAAGATCCCGAGCGCGAAGCCGAAATCGCCGACGCGGTTGACGATGAAGGCCTTCATCGCCGCGTCATTGGCGCTCTTTTTCTTGTACCAGAAGCCGATCAGCAGGTAGCTCGCGAGGCCGACACCTTCCCAGCCGAAGAACATCTGGACGAGGTTGTCCGACGTCACCAGCATCAGCATGGCGAAGGTGAAGAGCGAGAGATAGGCGAAGAACCGCGGCCGTGCCGGATCCTCGTGCATGTAGCCAATCGAATAGAGATGGACGAGCGTCGAGACGCTGGTCACCACCACCAGCATCACCGCCGTCAGCGTGTCGACGCGCAGGGCCCAGTCAACCATGAAGCTGCCGACATGGATCCACTCCGCCACCGTGACGCGCACCGGCGCGCCCGAACCGACCGCGACCTGGAAGAACATCACCCAGGCCAGCAGGCAGGACACGCCGAGAAACCCGGTCGTGATGATCTCGGCAAAGCGCGAGACCGGCTCCGGATGCGGCGAAGGTTCCGGGGCGTGATGATCGTCATGGCCGTGATCGTCATGGCCGTGATGGCCGTGCGCCGCATGGCTATGGCCGGAATGATCCGCATTGCCGAAGGCCAGCACATCCGCCTCGCGGGCGGGGCGATGGGCCAGAAGGCTGGCAATCCCCGCGATGAGGAAGCCGAGCAGCGGCAGGAAGACGATTGCATGCGCCATGGCTTGCTCAGCCCTTCATCACATTGATGTCTTCAACCGCGATGGTGCCGCGGTTGCGGAAATAGACGACGAGGATGGCAAGACCGATCGCGGCTTCCGCCGCGGCCACCGTCAGCACCAGCAGCGCGAAGACCTGCCCCGTCAGGTCGCCCAGATGGGTCGAGAAGGCGACGAGATTGATGTTCACTGCCAGCAGGATGAGCTCGATCGACATGAGGATGACGATCACGTTCTTCCGGTTCATGAAGATCCCGAACGCGCCGAGCGTGAACAGCATCGCTGCCACGACGAGATAATGCGACAATCCGATCATCCTAGCCCCCGATTCCCGGCTGATCCTGGCCCGCTGCATCGCGGCGCATGACGCCCGATGTCGTGACCCCCTGCCCCGGCGCGACCGAGACAACAGCCATGGCCGTCGCCTTGCCGCGCGCATTCTGCGCCATCACATCCTGCCGCTTGACGCCAACCCGCTCGCGCAGGGTGAGCACGATGGCCCCGATCATCGCGACCAGCAGGATCAGGCCCGCCGCCTGGAAGAAATAGACGTATTCGGTGTAGAGCACGCGCCCGAGCGCCCGGGCATTCATCGCATCGATCGGCTGCGCCGCTGCGGCCTTGCGCATGTTCAGCGCTTCCGGAGCAAGCTGCCAGGTGCCGACGACCAGCGCGATCTCGATGAAGAAGATCAGCGAAATCACGGTGCCAAGCGGCAGATATTGCAGGAAGCCCTGCCGCAATTCGGCGAAATCGACATCGAGCATCATGACGACGAAAAGGAACAGCACCGCCACCGCACCGACATAGACGACGATGAGGATCATCGCGAGGAATTCCGCCCCCATAAGCAGGAACAGCCCGGCCGCGTTGAAGAAGGCGAGGATCAGGAACAGCACGGCATGGACCGGGTTCCGCGACGAGACGACCATCACCGCCGAGGCAATCAGCAGCCCGGAGAACAGATAGAAGAAGAGGGTCACGACATTCATGGCTGCGGCTCCCTCAGCGATACGGCGCGTCGATGGCGATGTTCCGCGCGATCTCGCGCTCCCACCGCGCGCCGTTCGCGAGCAGCTTGTCCTTGTTGTAGAACAGCTCCTCGCGGGTCTCGGTCGCGAATTCGAAATTCGGCCCCTCGACAATCGCATCGACCGGGCAGGCTTCCTGGCAGAAGCCGCAATAGATGCATTTCGTCATGTCGATATCGTAGCGGGTTGTCCGCCGGGTGCCGTCATTGCGGCGCGGCCCGGCCTCGATCGTGATGGCCTGGGCCGGGCAGATCGCCTCGCAGAGCTTGCAGGCAATGCAGCGCTCCTCGCCGTTGGGGTAGCGGCGCAGCGCATGTTCTCCGCGGAAGCGCGGCGAGACCTGCCCCTTCTCGAACGGGTAGTTGAGCGTCGGCTTGGGCTTGAAGAAATACCGCATCGTCAGGAAGAACGCCGAAACGAACTCCTTCAGCAGCAGCCCCCTGGCAGCTTGAGCGAATGACATCGCCGAGGCTCCTCTCACTCTGTCCATTTGACGGCGAGCATGTAGCCGACCACCGCGAAAACCAGCGGTAGGCCGAGAAAGCTCGTCAGTTTCAGTTGATCGATCGCGTCGAAAGCGCGCTGCTGGATATGCGGCGGCTTCCCCACCGCATAACGGCGCAGCAGGATGACCTGCAGCATCGCGAAAGCGAGGCCGAACAGGGCGCCTGTGATCGTTCCGAGCATGATCATCATCGCGCCGCCCTCACCGGTACCAGCCGGTCAGCTGGAGAACGCCCGCCACGATGACCACGGCCGCGAGGCTGAGCGGCAGGAAGACCTTCCAGCCCAGCCGCATGAGCTGGTCGTAGCGGTAGCGCGGCACCATGGCCTTGACCATGGCGAACATGAAGAACACCGCGGAAACCTTGATGATGAACCACACCACGCCTGGCACCCAGGTGAAGGGCGCGATGGCGAGCGGCGGCGTCCAGCCACCGAGGAACAGGATCGCGGTCAGCGAGCACATGGTCATGATCGCCACGTATTCGCCGAGCATGAAGAGCAGATACGGCGTCGAGGAATATTCCGACATGAAGCCAGCCACGAGTTCGGATTCCGCTTCCGGCAGGTCGAAGGGCGGGCGGTTCGTCTCGGCCAAAGCCGAGATGAAGAAGATCACGAACATCGGGAAGAGCGGAATGAAGAACCAGTTCAGGAACGTCATCCACGGCACGCCGAGCATATGCGCGATGCCGGCATTCTGCTGCGCGAGCACGATATCGGTCAGGTTCAGCGAGCCGACGATCATCAAAACGGTGATGATGACGAAGCCGATCGAGACCTCGTAGGACACCATCTGCGCCGCCGAGCGCAGGGCGCCGAGGAACGGATATTTCGAGTTCGAGGCCCAGCCGCCGATGATGATCCCGTACACGCCCAGCGAGGAAATCGCGAAGATATAGAGAATGCCGACATTGATATCGGCGATCGCCCAGCCGGCACTGACCGGGATCACCGCCCAGGCGGCGAGCGCCAGCACGCAGGTCAGAAGCGGCGCGAGCAGGAACAGGGCCTTGTCCGAGCCAGCCGGGACAACCGGCTCCTTCAGCACGAATTTCAGGAAATCCGCGAAGCTCTGCAGCAGGCCCCAGGGCCCGACCACGTTGGGGCCGCGCCGCAACTGCACCGCCGCCCAGATCTTGCGGTCGGCCAGCAGGATATAGGCGATGAAGATCAGCAACCCCGCCAGCAGCAGCAGGCTCTTGCCGACGATGATCAGCGCCGGGATGAACCAGGTGGTCTGCAGGACGAGGTAGCGCAGGACGAGGAAGCCGACATAGATCGCCGCAAGCGCGCCGATCACGCCGATGCTCATCAGGATCAGCGGGACCCAGTTGGTCTTCTTCTTGGGAAGATTGGGAGCGATATCGACCATGGGATCCTCTTACTCCGCCGCAACCTGGCCCTGGCCGGCCGCGAGGGCGGCGCATTCGGCCATGATCTTCGAAGCCCGCGCGATGGCGTTGGTCAGGTGGAAGGCCGGAACGGCATTCCGGAACGGCGCCTTGTCGGCCTTGGTCTTGTCTGCCTGGGCTTTGCCCTTGGCAAGCGCGACGATCGACTCGCCCGAACCGGCGGCGATCGCATCGAGCCCGGCAAAATGCGGATGCGCGGCATAGAGCGCGGCCCTGAGCTGGGCGAGGCTGTCATAAGGCAGCGTCTGGCCGAGCTGCGCCGACAGCGCCCGCAGGATGGCCCAATCCTCGCGGGCATCGCCCGGCGGGAAGCCGGCGCGGTTGGTCATCTGCACGCGGCCTTCCGTGTTGACATAGGTCGCCGATTTCTCGGTATAGGCCGCGCCCGGCAGGATGACATCGGCGCGATGCGCGCCCTTGTCGCCATGCGTGCCCTGATAGACCACGAAGGCGCCGGCCGGGATCTCGACCTCGTCAGCACCGAGGTTGAACAGAATGTCCAGCGCACCCGGCGCCAGCATGCCGGCAGTGTCGAGCCCGCCTTCGCCTGGCACGAAGCCAAGATCGAGCGCGCCGGCCAGAGCCGCTTCGGTGTGGAGCACGCAGAAACCGTTCCAGCCCTCGGCGATCACGCCCTGCTTTTCGGCCAGCTGCGCCGCCATGGCGAGGATGGCCGCGCCATCGGCCCGGTTGAGCGCGCCCTGGCCGAGAATGATCATCGGCTTCTTCGCGCCCTCGTCCTTCGGCTCGTTCAGCAGGGCCGCCAGTGAATCCGGCCCCGCCCCGAGATAGATATAGGGATAGGACAGGTCGGCCTGTTCGCCGATCACGGCGATTTTTGCCCCGCCCTTGAGATAGCGCTTGCGGATGCGCGCATTGAGCACCGCCGCTTCCTTGCGCGGATTGGTGCCGATCAGCAGGATCGAATCCGCCTCCTCGATCCCCGCAATGGTCGCGTTGAAGAGATAGCTCGCCCGGCCGTTCTTCGGATGGAGCGGCGAGCCGGGATAGCGGCAATCGAGATTGGCCGAGCCCAGAGCCGTCATCAGCGCCTTGAGCGCGAACATCTCCTCGACGCCCGCCAGCTGGCCGGCCAGCGCGCCGATCCGTTCCGGCTTTGCCGCCTTGACCTTCGCGGCAATCGCGGCAAAGGCTTCGGCCCAGCTGGCCGGGCGCAGGGCGCCATTCTCGCGCAGATAAGGCCGGTCAAGCCGCTGCGTCTTCAGCCCGTCCCAGATGAAGCGCGTCTTGTCCGAGATCCATTCCTCGTTCACCGCCTCGTTGATGCGCGGCATGACCCGCATCACCTCGCGACCGCGCGTGTCGACACGGATCGCCGAGCCGACCGCATCCATCACGTCGATGCTCTCGGTCTTGGTCAGTTCCCACGGGCGGGCATTGAATTCGTAAGGCCGCGAGGTCAACGCGCCGACCGGGCAAAGGTCGATCACGTTGCCCTGCATCTCGGAGGTCATCGCCTTCTCGAGATAGGTGGTGATCTCGGCATCCTCGCCGCGCCCGATCAGGCCCAGCTCGGTGATGCCGGCCACCTCGGTGGTGAAGCGGACGCAGCGCGTGCAATGGATGCAGCGCGTCATCACCGTCTTCACCAGCGGGCCGATATACTTGTCCTCGACCGCGCGCTTGTTCTCCTGATAGCGCGTGGAATCGACGCCATAGGCCATGGCCTGGTCCTGCAGGTCGCATTCCCCGCCCTGGTCGCAGATCGGGCAATCCAGCGGGTGGTTGATGAGCAGGAACTCCATCACCCCTTCGCGCGCCTTCTTGACCATCGGCGATTTGGTGAAGATCTGCGGCAGCGAGCCATCCGGCCCGCCGCGCACATCGCGCACATTCATCGCACAGGAGGCCTGCGGCTTGGGCGGGCCGCCCTTCACCTCGACGAGGCACATCCGGCAATTGCCGGCAATCGACAGCCGCTCATGGAAGCAGAAGCGCGGCACTTCCGCGCCCGCAGCCTCTGCGGCCTGCAGCAGCGTGTAATGCGGCGGCACATCGACTTCGATATCATCGACGAGGATCTTGGTCATCTTCCCTCACTCCGCCGCGACGCGCACAGGCTCGCTGTGCGGATTCGCCGAATACTGGTCGATCTTCTTCTCGATCTCGTGCCGGAAATGCCGGATCAGGCCCTGGATCGGCCAGGCCGCGGCATCGCCGAGCGCGCAGATCGTATGGCCCTCGATGCGGGTCGAGACATCGAGCAGCATGTCGATCTCGCGCTTCTGCGCCCGGCCCTCGGCCATGCGCATCATCACGCGCGCCATCCAGCCCGTGCCCTCGCGGCAGGGCGTGCACTGGCCGCAGCTCTCGTGCTTGTAGAAATGCGAGATCCGGGCAATCGCGCGGACAATATCGGTCGACTTGTCCATGACGATCACCGCCGCCGTGCCGAGGCCGGATTTCAGCCCGCGCAGGGTGTCGAAATCCATCGGCGCATCGATGATCTGTTCGGCCGGGACGCAGGGCACCGAGGAGCCGCCGGGGATCACCGCCAGCAGATTGTCCCAGCCGCCGCGGATGCCGCCGCAATGCGTATCGATCAGCTCGCGGAAGGGAATCCCCATCGCTTCCTCGACATTGCACGGCGTATTCACATGGCCGGACACGCAGAACAGCTTGGTCCCAACATTGTTCGGCCGGCCGATGCTGTTGAACCAGCCCGCCCCGCGCCGGAGGATCGTGCCGGCCACGGCGATCGATTCCACGTTGTTCACCGTGGTCGGGCAGCCATAAAGGCCCATATTGGCCGGGAATGGCGGCTTCAGGCGCGGCTGGCCCTTCTTGCCCTCGAGGCTTTCGAGCAGCGCCGTCTCTTCGCCGCAGATATAGGCGCCGGCCCCGTGATGGACGTAGATGTCGAAGGGGTAGCCATGGACATTGTCCTTGCCGACCAGCTTCGCCTCATACGCTTCATCCACCGCCTTCTGCAGGGCGATCCGCTCGGCGATATACTCGCCGCGGATATAGATATAGGCGGCATGCGCCGCCATGGCGAAGGAGGCGATCAGGCAGCCCTCGATCAGCAGATGCGGGTCATGCCGCATGATCTCGCGATCCTTGCAGGTGCCGGGCTCCGATTCGTCGGCATTGACGACGAGGTAATGCGGCCGGCCATCGCTGACCTTCGGCATGAAGGACCATTTCATGCCCGTCGGGAAGCCGGCCCCGCCGCGCCCGCGCAGGCCGGAAGCCTTCATCTCGTCGATCACCCAATCCCGGCCCATGGCGAGGATATGCTTGGTGCCGTCCCAATTGCCGCGTTTCAGCGCGGCTTTCAGGCCCGGATCCTGCCGGCCATAGAGATTGGTGAAGATGCGGTCGCGGTCGTGAAGCATGCGCTACATCCGGTTGGGGTTTGACAGGACAGGGCGGGCCACCGCCCCGGAACGCGTTTCGACCGGCGCGACGAGCATGGCATCGTCACGCCAGTAATCATTGGCGAGGTCGATCTTGCTGAAATCGACCCGGTCGAGCTGGTAAGTGACGCGGGTCGCCACGAACCAGCGCGCTTCCGGAAGCTGCCCAAACCGGAAGGTTCCGGCCATGTCGCATTGCGTCACACGGACGGCCTCCTTGTGGGCCTCCACCAGGGTGGCGGCCTCCTCGAACCGGTTGCCGGCGCGGAACACGCTGATCCATTCGCGGAAATACGGCGTATCCGGCATCAGGAAGACCTCGCTGCCCGCGCAGCGCACCAGGCGGCCATTGGGGCGGCGGAGGAAACCCTCCCCGGCAATGGTCGCGGTACCGCCGGCGCGGAAGGCCAGATGATCGGCCGGGGAATAGGCGACCGCCTTGGGCACGCGCTGCGCACAGGCGGCGGCGAACAGGGCTACAGCCACAAGGGCAAGGAAACGCGGCGCGCGGCCAGAAGCCGGCGCCCGGAAAAGGGACAGGGAAATCATCGCGGCAATACCCAGAGAAATGACGAGTAAAATATTGATTTCAAAAAGATAAAATGCGGCCACGCAGAATGCGGCCGTCATCACCCGGGCAAAATCGCCCGTTCCCGGGAGCAGGAGATCCTGCCCGGAATTCCAAGATGTCAGATCGGTTGCCCGATCAACGGCCATCCGTCCTGCTCCTCATTCTGCCGGCTTGTCGCCGGCAGGGCTGCTCGGCCGCCAGCCACTGGCCAGCTTCTTCGCCTGGCTGATCCAGTCGTCACGCTTGGCGCGCCCCTTGAACCCTTCGAGATTCTGGTCGACCCAGGCGAGATTCTGATCGGTCCAGCCGGCGATCTGGTCGAAATGATAGACACCCATCCGGTTGAGCATTGCCGCCAGCTTGGGCCCGACACCCCAGATCAGCTCGAGATCGTCGGCCTTGCCGCCCCGGGCCTGCTTCAGCAGGTCGGGCTTGAACTCATCGCCGACCGGCGCGGGCTCCTCGGCCTTGGCTGCGGGTTTTGCAGGCGCTGCTTTCGCAGGCGCCGGCTTGGGCTCGACCTTGGCCGCCGGAGCAGCAGCGGGAGCTGGTACCGGAGCGGGAGTCGGTGCCGGGGCAGCAGGCGCCGCAGCTTTGGCCGCCTCGGTGGCCTTCGCAGCTTCTTCCTTGGCCTTTTTCTGCGCAGCGGCGCGCTCGTCAAAGGCCTTCTTCCAGCCGCCGACCGCCGAACCGTCATAGAGGGCAGGGTCAAGCAGCGTCTTGATCGAATCCTTGGGTTCCGAGGCCTTGCGGCCATTCTGCGGGCCCACCTTGACCGGCTTGCCGGCAGCAAGGTCATCCAGCAGGCGGCCGAGCGATTCCTGGGTCAGGTCCTCGAAGTAATCGTCGTTGATCTGCACCATGGGCGCGTTCGTGCAGGCGCCGAGGCATTCCACCTCGAGCCACGAGAACTTGCCATCGGCCGAGACATGGCGCTCCTCGCCGATCCGCGCCTTGAGGGTCTTCTTGAGATCCTCTGCGCCCATGCAATGGCAGGGCACCGTGCCGCAGAGCTGGACGAAATAGGTGCCGACCGGCTCGAGATTGAACATCGTGTAGAAGGTCGCCACTTCCATCACCCGGATCGGCGGCATGGCCAGCACGTCGGCCACATGCTCGATCGCGGCCTTGGGCAGCCAGCCATTGGCCTGCTTCTGCGCCTGCCAGAGCAGCGGGATCACGGCAGAGGCCTGCCGGCCCGGCGGATATTTGGCGATCTGGGCCTTCACCCATTCCCGGTTGCTGGCGTCGAACGCGAAGGAAGCCGGTTGGACGGCATCGGGAGCAAGGCGGCGTACAGACATGGTTCTTCCTCGAACGCGCGGATTCTATCGCGGCGCAGCGAATGACCGGGTCTTACCACCCTTGGCGCGAGGGGCAAGACTGGAAACGCTAAACAAGACTGGAAACACTAAAAACAAAGACGAAGGACCACCCCGGGAAGAGCGATCCACACCGCCCGCTCAGAAACACAGCGAATCCCGGCGCAGGGCGCGGTTCTGGTCGCGGTTGATGCGCATCAGGCAGGTGCGTAACTCGCCCGAACGTTGCACCAGCACCACGAAATCCATGCTCCGCTCGGAGGTCCGCTCGACCGCCTTGATCTCGAAACCCTGCCGGACCAGCACGTCGAGCGTGACGACCGGCTGGTTCGGCAGCGGGTTGACGGGCGGCGCCGGGGTCTGCCCCGGTGGTGTCGGCGGATTGGGCCGCGGCTGCGTCGGCGGCGGCATCACGAAGGGGTCAGGCGCCGGCGCCTGCTGAGCGAGAACCGGCAGGAAGAAAGCCGGCAAGAAGAGCGTCGGCATGGCAGCCAGCAGGAGGGCGATCCGGCGCGCCGCCGCCCTCACCGGTCGACTTCCCCGAACACGATGTCTAGCGAGCCGAGAATGGCCGAGACATCGGCCAGCATATGGCCCTTGCACATGAAATCCATGGCCGAGAGATGCGCGAAACCCGGCGCCTTCAGCTTGCAGCGATAGGGCTTGTTCGTGCCGTCGGCGACGAGATAGACGCCGAATTCGCCCTTCGGCGCCTCGACTGCCGCGTAAACCTCGCCGGCCGGCACATGGTAGCCCTCGGTGTAGAGCTTGAAATGATGGATCAAGGCTTCCATCGAACGCTTCATCTCAGCCCGCTTCGGCGGCACGATTTTGCCATCGAGCGAGGAAATCGCCGTCCGGCCATCCGGCCCGCGCAGCTTGGCGATGCATTGCTTCATGATGCGGATCGACTGCCGCATCTCTTCCATACGGATGCAGTAGCGATCGTAATTGTCGCCGTTCTTCCCGATCGGAATGTCGAATTCCATCTCGGAATAGCATTCATAGGGCATGGAGCGGCGCAGATCCCAGGCAGCGCCCGAACCACGGACCATCACGCCCGAAAAGCCCCATTTCCAGCAATCCTCGAGATTGACGATGCCGATATCGACATTGCGCTGCTTGAAGATGCGGTTATCGGTCAGCAGCCCCTCGAGATCGTCGCAGAGCCGGAGGAAGGGATCGCAGAAGGCCTCGATATCGTCGATCAGGTCCTTCGGCAGGTCCTGATGCACGCCGCCCGGCCGCACATAGGCCGCATGCATGCGCGCGCCGCAGGCCCGCTCGTAGAAGATCATCAGCTTCTCGCGTTCCTCGAAGCCCCAGAGCGGCGGCGTCAGCGCGCCCACATCCATCGCCTGCGTGGTGATGTTGAGCAGGTGGCTGAGAAGACGGCCGATTTCCGAATAGAGCACGCGGATCAGCTGGCCGCGCTTCGGCACGGTGATCCCGAGCAGCCGCTCCACCGCCATCGCGAAGGCATGCTCCTGGTTCATCGGCGCGACATAATCGAGCCGGTCGAAATAGGGCACGGCCTGCAGGTAGGTCTTGTGCTCGATCAGCTTCTCGGTGCCACGGTGCAGCAGGCCGATATGCGGATCGGTGCGGGTCACCACCTCGCCATCCAGCTCCAGCACAAGACGCAGCACGCCATGCGCCGCCGGGTGCTGCGGGCCGAAATTGATGGTGAAGTTCCGCATTGCAGGTTGTTCGGTCATGGCCAGCCTCTCAAGCCTTCGCCTTCTCGTCGCCCGGAAGCACGTAATCCGTGCCCTCCCACGGCGACAGGAAATCGAAATTGCGGAATTCCTGGTTGAGCTTCACCGGCTCGTAGACCACCCGCTTCTCCTGGTCGTCGTAGCGCACCTCGACGAAGCCGGTCAGCGGGAAATCCTTGCGGAGCGGATAGCCCTGGAAACCGTAATCGGTCAGCAGGCGGCGCAGGTCCGGATGGTCGGAGAACAGGATGCCATACATGTCGTAGGCCTCGCGCTCGAACCAGTTGGCACCGGGATAGAGGCTGACGACCGACGGAACCGGAATCACCTCGTCCGTCTGCACCTTGATGCGGATGCGGCGGACATGGCGCGGCGACATCAGGTGGTAGACCACATCGAAGCGGTTCTCGCGACCCGGATAATCAACCCCGCACAGATCGGTGAAGTTGATGAAGGCGCAATCCGGGTCATCATGCAGGAAGCGCAGCACCTCGAGGATCGCGCCCGCCTCGGCATGAAGGGTGAGTTCGCCCAGCGCGATCTCGTGCCCGGTCACCTTGCCCGGCAGGGCCTTCCCGATATGGGCGGCGAGAATTTCAAGTGCTTCGGACATATCGTCCTTCTCCGCTCGTCATGCCCGGATTCGGGCCGGGGTTCCACGACCGCAATTCCGAGTCTTCAAGTCGTGGATGGCCGGGCTTAACCCGGCCATGACGGCCTCGCTGCGCCTTACCGCTCGATCGTCGCGGTGCGGCGGATCTTCTTTTGCAGCAGCATCACGCCATAGAGCAGCGCCTCGGCCGTCGGCGGGCAGCCCGGCACGTAGATATCCACCGGGACCACGCGGTCGCAGCCCCTCACCACGCTGTAGCTGTAATGGTAATAGCCGCCGCCATTGGCGCAGGAGCCCATCGAGATGACGTAGCGCGGCTCCGGCATCTGGTCATAGACCTTGCGGAGCGCGGGGGCCATCTTGTTGGTCAGCGTGCCGGCGACGATCATCACGTCCGACTGGCGCGGCGAGGCGCGCGGCGCGAAGCCGAACCGCTCCACATCGTAGCGCGGCATCGAGAGCTGCATCATTTCCACGGCGCAGCAGGCCAGGCCGAACGTCATCCACATCAGCGAGCCCGTCCGCGCCCAGGCGATCAGGTCATCCGTGGCGGTGACGAGGAAACCCTTGTCGGCCAGTTCGTTGTTGATCTCGACGAAAAACGGATCAGTCGCGCCGACCGGCTTGCCGGTATTCGGGTCGAGAATGCTCCGCGGAGCGGGGGCGACCAGCGTATTCATTGTCCCGGAATTCATGGCATCAATCCCATTCCAGCGCGCCTTTGCGCCACTCATAGACGAAGCCGACCGTCAGCACGCCGAGAAACACCATCATCGACCAGAACCCGAAGGCGCCGATATCCTTCAGGGCCACGGCCCACGGGAACAGGAACGCCACTTCGAGGTCGAAGATGATAAAGAGAATGGCCACAAGGTAGAAGCGCACATCGAATTTCATGCGGGCATCGTCGAACGCGTTGAAGCCGCACTCATAGGCCGAGACCTTTTCCGGATCCGGGTTCTGATAGGCCACCGCGAAGGGCGCGACGAGCAGGGCGATTCCGATCACCAGGGAGATGCCGATGAAGAGAACCAGCGGGAGATAATCGATGAGCAGCGTTTCCATGGCGCTCTGAATTAGTCGAGCCCGGCATTTCGCGCAAGCGAAAGGGCGTCGCCTCCGACGATTTGGCAACAGCCCCGGGCGGTCCTCGCCGGCAGGCCGCGCGCGGGGCGGGATCATGCGGTAGGGCCACGGTTTCCTTGCGGGAATGCCTTGGTCCGGAGCCGCCATGGCGCTGGAAAAGCCGGGGCCTCCGGCTAGTCTGGTTCAGGCTCCGCCATGCGATTCGCGGAGCGGGGCGTCCAATGCGGCCTGTTGCCGGGCAAACAAGCCCTCCCGGCCTGTCCAGGCCTGCTCGGGGGGAACATCATGATGAAACGGATTATGAAGGGATTGGCGGTTCTGGGCCTCACGGTTCTGGGTTTCGTGGCCATGGCCGCGATGCCGGCCGTCGCCAAGGGGCCAGGCGATTACCGGGTCCAGGGCAAGGAAGGCACGTCTGGCGGCGGCTATACCGGCAGCGCGTCCCTCACCCAGACCGGCGCCGAGACCTGGCGAATCGTCTGGAAGATCGGCTCGCAGACCTGGACAGGCTTCGGCATCGGGAATGGCGAGGTCGTGGCGCTGAACTTCACCGGCGGCGGCCGGACCGGCGTGATGCTGCTCATCGCAAAGGAAGACGGCAGCGGCTATGCGGCTGCCTGGGCCTATACCGGCGAGAAGGAAGTCGGTTACGAGGAATGGACCAAGCGCCGGTAAGCCGGGAGCATTTTCCGACCAGGTGGATACCGGTTGGACGCAAGAAAATGCGAGAAAACAAGAAGCTGGAACGGTCTGCGATCTGATTCAGTCAGATCGCAAACCATTCCCGTCAGCGGATCCGCCGGCTCACCGCGATGGTTGCGACAATGGCGGCGGCGAAAACCAGCGAGAGCGGCGTGATCCGCTCTCCCAGCAGCGGCGCGGCGGCCAGCATCGACAGGAAGGGCTGTGCCAGCTGTGTCTGGCTGACGCGCAGCGCGCCACCGAGTTGCAACCCGCGATACCAGGCGAAAAAGCCGAGCCACATCGAGACGATGGCGAGATAGGCGAAGCTGATCCACGCCACCGGCGCAACCTCGCCCTGCGGCCAGGTCAAGGCCGAAACCGGGATGGTCAGCGGCAGGTAGAGCACGAGGATCCACGAGATCACGTGTTCCGGCGGCATCTCGCGCGAGAGCCGGGCCCCCAGCACATAGCCGCAACTGGCCGAGAGCACGGCCAGCAGCAATAGCCCGTCCGCCGCGACGAAGCCCCCTTCCCCGGTCAGCCAGGCATAGAGCAGCACCAGCAGGAAACCGAAAACCGCCAGCGCCCAGAAAGCCGGCCGCGCGCGCTCGCGCATCCAGAGCGCCGTCAGCGCCGCCGTGCCAAGCGGCAGGGCGCCGGAAATCACCGCGGCATGGACCGAATCGACATGCTGGACGGCAAGGCCGAGGAAGAGCGGGAAGCCGATCACGATCCCCGCCCCGGCCAGGATCAGCCGGAACGCCTGCACCCGGCTGGGCCAGGCCGCGCGGATGACGAGGAGATAGAGGATGGCCAGCATGCCGGCCGCTGCGGCACGGCCGAAGCTGATGAAGACCGGCGGCAGGCCGGGAAAGGTCGGGGTCAGCGTGGCCAGCTTGGTCACCGGCGCGGTCAGCGCAAACAGCGCCACGCCGAGAAACCCGAGCAGGAAGCCCTTTTGGGAAGCAGTCATCGTCCCCTCGCGAGGTTGGCAAGATCCGGATGGTGAAGGACCTGCCCCCTGTTCATGGAAGGGGAGGAAGTGGGGTGGCGCGGGCGACGGGGCTCGAACCCGCGACCTCCGGCGTGACAGGCCGGCACTCTAACCGACTGAGCTACGCCCGCATCCATTCCCGCATCGGGGGTGCCCCCGACGAGGGCCGAACGGTTACGCGATGGGCGGAGGACCTGTCAAGCACTCCGCACCGATTGTCGGAATCTTTTTGCGGGACGCGCGAAAACCCGGGGATCAGAGCGATGGCGCGCCGAGGCGGAAGCGGCGCACTTCATTGCTCGAAAGGATGCGGATCTGGTCATGCGGGACCGATTCCGCGAGGCTGATCAGGTCCTGGCTGCCGCCGACGCGCGAAACATATTGCCGGAGCGCGTTGACCTCGCTCGACCCGGCATAGATCCGCTCGCCCTGCATCGCACCGCCGGCCGGATCGGTCCGCCACATCCGGGCCGACATCCGGTGGACACCAAGCCGCGCCCCTTCCGGAACCACGCGCTTCTTCGCGCCCATCAGCACATAGACGCAGGCCGAGGCGCAATGCCCCGGCACCACGCCGACCTGGCCGATCCCGGCCTTGCGGCGGGACAGGCGCTGCGAATCAAGAAGCGCGGGGCGCCCGATCACCACCGCCGCGCCGGCATCATGGATCAGCGAGCCGAGCTGGAGCGCACTCTCGACATTGCCGCCGGGGGAATTCAGAAAAACGATCGCATGGAGGCCGGGCCGTTGCAGTTCCTGCCGCAGGAAAGCGGCGAACCTGGCCGGTGCATCTTTGGTGATCTCGCCCTCGGCAATCACGGCGCGGCGGCACTCGCTGGCATTGCACGGGCCATCGACCGGAATGGTCGCAAACTCCATCGCCAGGGCCGGGCCGGCCATCATCAGGGAGAACAGGCCGGCAAAACCCTTCAGGCGAACAGAGCCCGGCAGGCCGCGACCCGGCATCGAAGACAGGAAACGCATGGATCGAAATCCCCTCACGCAAACGCACTGCCGGAACAGGACAGCACGGATATGGTGAAGGAACGAGGTTTCCGAAAGGTTCACGAAAAAGCAAGACTGCAAGAGACGAGACCGTGCGGCGTCGTTGCCCCGCACGGCCTGAAACTCACTTCAGGTTGCGGATCAGCGCCAGCGATTCAGCGCTGTAATCCGAGCAGGCCTTCTTCTTGTCGCGGTTGATATCCGCCACGACCTTGTTCCACATCCCGTCCCGCACCGGCTCCGGCAGGCCGGCGGCAACTTCCGAGGCATCGACGGCATTCTGCAGCTTCTCGTCCTCGTCTTCGTCGATATCGAGCTCGCAGAGATGCACCGTTGCCGCGACAACATAGAGAAGGGCGAGCTGGTTGATCTTCTCGTCGGCGGCATTCTGCTGCGGCGCAGGCGCCGGAGCCGGCACGGGCGCGGCCTGTTGGGGGGCCGGGGCAGCAGGAGCAGGGGCAGCGGGCGCGGGGGCCGGTGCAGCCTGCTGCGGTGCGGGTGCGGGTGCGGGGACAGGCGCAGGCGCAGGCGCGGCACTATCCGCAGCCGGAGCAGCGGGCGCGGCCGCCGGAGGCGTGGCCGGCGCCGGCGCCGCCTGTTGCGGCGCGGGGGCAGCAGGGGCCGGAGCGGAACTGTCCGCCGCCGGGGCGGCAGGCGCAGGAGCGGCAGGCGCAGCAGTTGCTGGCGTCTCCGGTGCAGGGGCAGCGCTCTGGGCGAAAACGGGGCTGGCCAGCAGGAGAGCCGAAACGAGCGGAACGATCAGACGGGTCATGGATGGCGGCTCCGGGTTCACTCGTTGCATTCCGAGACGACGAGCTTGCAGGCCTCGTTGCCGCAATTGGCGAGGGCAATCCGCCGCGCGGCACCCTTGGTCACGCCTTCGCCGGTCCCCCAGCGATTGGCGGAGGCGGCATAGGCGCCGCAGCTCTCGAAGGTGATCGCAACCTTGCAGGACTTGTTCTTGCCGCGACATTCCTTGAGCGCGCCCCTTTCGGCCGCCTTCTCGCTGTCTTCGCCGGTGACATAGCCATAGCCGACCCCGCTGCCGGAGACGCCCTTCTCGTCATCGACTGCGATCGCACCCCAGGCGAAGGCCGCCACGGGCGCAAGCATGAGAAAACCGGCAAGGGCCGGCAGGATGGTGATGCGTCGCATGGGCCTCTCCCGGGGTTCAACCTGCGTAGTCTTTCGCGAGTCGGGAGCGCTGTAAACAAGCCAACCCCGTCAGGCCTGCAATCAGGGCCGGCATCGTCGGATGTGGTGAAGGCTTTGGTGGGCGATGAGAGACTCGAACTCCCGACATCCTCGGTGTAAACGAGGCGCTCTACCAACTGAGCTAATCGCCCTCGGGGCGTGGAAATGCCGCCGGATCAGCCCGGTGGGTAAACACCATCCGCCCGGTATTGGCAAGCGGCGAGGCCCCCTCGACCGACTGGCGCCAGAATCAATCAAGGGCACAGAACCTTCACCAAGGGCACAGGGCATCCGCCAGGGGCACAGTCCTGCTGCAAGGGGCCCTCGGCTTCCACCAATGGCGCAGCGCGCTTCGGCGCGGCCTCTGATACAGGTCAAGGCGGCTCCTCCCGGCAGGCGGCAGGATGACGGTCAGGCCCGGGCAACAAGGGCCGGAGGAACCCCGGACGATGCGTATCGCCCTGCTGGCGGATATCCATGGCAATCGCGAGGCGCTGGAAGCCGTTCTGCGCGCCCTGCCCGCCCATCGGATCGACGGCCTCGCCATCCTCGGGGATGTCGTCGGCTACGGGCCCGACCCGGCCTTCTGCGTGGAGCGGGTGGCTTCGCTGGTCGAGGCCGGAGCGATGATCGTGATTGGCAACCACGATGCCGCGATCGAGGGCGATGCCAGTGATATGAACCGCATCGCCCGCGAGGCCATCGAATGGACGCGGACGCAGCTTGACCCCGGCCATGCCGCCCTGATCCGCGCCTGGCCGGAAACCCATCGCCTTGGCGAGGCGCTGTTCGTCCATGCCAGCGCCCGCGCCCCGCGCGCCTGGGAATACATTACCGGCCCCGGAGAGGCGGAGCGTTGCCTCCGGGCCAGTGATGCGGCGATCACGCTGGTCGGCCATGTCCACCAGCCCTGCCTCTGGCGGCTGACCGGCCTCGGTGTCGCCATCGCGCATGAACCGCTGCCCGGCGCGGAGATCCCGCTTTCCCGCCATTTCCCCTGGCTCGGCGTGGTCGGCGCTGTCGGCCAGCCGCGCGACGGCCAGACCGCCGCCGGCTATGCGATCCTCGATCTCAAGCGGCGGACATTGCTGTTCGGCCGCGTCGGCTACGACCACTACACCACCGTGCGGAAGCTGCGCGAGGCCGGCCTGCCCGAGCCGCTGGCTATCCGCCTCCTCCGCGGACGATGAGGGGCGCCATGGGCAGGATGCAGCTGGAAACCGGCTCGACCATCGATGGCTTCCTCATCGGCCGCAAGATCCACCAGGGCGGCATGGCCGAGATCTGGGACGTCACCCATCCGGATCATGCGATCCCGCTGGTGATGAAGGTGCCGCTGATCCTCGATGGCGATGACCCGACGATGATTGTCGGCTTCGAACAGGAGCAGATGATCCTGCCGCGCCTGACAGGACCGCATGTCCCGCGCTGCATCGCGCTCGGGGATTTTTCGGCCCAGCCCTACATCGTCATGGAGCGCATCGCTGGCGAGAGCCTGCTGCCGCGCTTCAAGGCCGCGCCCCTGCCGGCTTCCGAGGTACTGGCGATCGGCGCCGCCATCGCGAAGGCACTCGTCAGCCTGCACGGGCAGGATGTCGTCCATCTCGACATCAAGCCGTCGAACATCATGTTCCGCCCGACCGGCGAAGCCGTGTTCATCGATTTCGGCCTGTCACGCCATCTCCGGTTGCCGGATCTCCTCGCCGAGGAGTTCCGCGTGCCGATGGGCACCGCGCCGTATATTGCCCCCGAACAGGTGCTGAAGATCCGCGAGGAGCCGCGGAGCGATCTCTTCGCCCTCGGCGCGATGCTCTATGCCTTGGCCACCGGCGAGCGCCCCTTCGGCAACCCGAAGCACACGACCAAGGCCCTGCTCCGCCGGATGTATGAGGCCCCCACCCCGCCGCGCGTCCTGCGCCCGGAGATCCCCTCCTGGCTGCAGGAGATCATCCTGCGCTGCCTCGAGGTGAAGCCGGACCGGCGCTATGCCACAGCGGCGCAGCTCGCCTTCGAGCTCAACCACCCCGAGCATGTAACACTGACCGACCGCGCCACGCGGGAGAAGACGCATTGGCTCCGCAACCTGATGTCCGGCCGGTTGCTGCCGCCGCAAGCGCCGCCGCTCAGCCGGCTTGGCGCCTATCGCCACGCCTCGCTGGCACCCATCCTGATGGTCGCGGTCGATCTCTCGCCCGAAGGCGAGCCGCTGGCCGGGATCCTGCGGGAAACCGTCTCGCGCCTGCTCGTCACCGCGCCGGAATCCCGCCTCGCCTGCGTCAACGTGCTGCGCATGGCGCGGATTGGCCTCGATACACTTGTCGATAAGGACGGCACCTCGCTGCATGTCCGCCGGCTGGTAGAACTCAAGCACTGGGCCGCCGAGATGCGCCTGCCGCCGGAACGGCTCACCTTCCATGTGCTGGAACATGCCGATCCCGCGCAGGCCATGCTGGATTTCGCGCGCAACAATGCCGTCGACCACCTGATCGTCGGGGCGCGCGGTTCGGGCGGCGTCCGGCGCTATCTGGGCTCGGTCTCGACCAGCCTCGTGGCCGAAGCGCCCTGTTCGGTGACGGTGGTGCGAAACCGCCTCGCCACGACCGGGGATGGTGAAACCGAGATCGCCGAAGCCGGGGCCTGACAGGCCGGCGCCCTCAGCGCGCCGAGGTCGCGGTCTTGGCGAGACGGAACTTGCCCATTTCGGCCGGGCTCAGCCAGTACATCGATTCCGACGGCGTCTTGTCCATCACCATCGAGAGCGACTGGTCGACGCCCATCTGCTTGAAATAGCGGGAATAGGCATCGCGGATCGCATCATGCTGCAGGGTGCCGCTCACGACCGTGCGGGTGATCGGGTCGCGCACTTCCGGCCCGGTATGGGCGCGGTGAACCCCCACGCGGGAGCCCGGCACGAAATAGCGGCTCTTGCCGCCAGCCAGCACCAGCACGCAGGCCGAGGCGCAGACGCCCGATGTCAGGCCCGTGCTGCGGCTGACGGACCCGCCCGCCGGTCGGCCGACGATGACCGACATGTTGAGCTTGCGGATCATCAGGCCGAGGGCCGCCGCGCCGGCATTGAAACCGCCCGGGCTCTCGACCACGACGATGCTCGACAGCCGGTGCGACTTGGCGGCATTGGCGACGAATTCCGCGAAGATCAGGTGCTCGTTCTGCTGGATCGTGCCCGAGGCATGGATGATCCGGGGGCAGGCCGCACCGCATCCATCGAGTTCCGCCTCGACCAGCCGGTAGCTCATCGCCCCGGCGCCAGTAGCCACACCTCCGGCCAGCCCGGCCGCGATGACGGCCCGAACCGCCTGCCTGATGATCCGCATGCCATCCTCCCCTTGCAGTGCCGCAAAAGTGGCATGAAACCCTTCCAGGCCGCAAGCGACGCGACAGCGCGGGCGCTACCCAGAAAAAAGGCGCCCCGGTTTCCGGGGCGCCTCGATCTTTGCAAGAAGTTGATCTTGCCGGGACTCAATGGGCGCGGGTGGTGACAGCAGCGTCTTCCTTGGCCTTCGCAGCGGCCTTGGCTTCGGCTTCCTCATCCCACTCGATCGGCTCGGGCCGCCGGACGAGCGCGCGCCTGACCACCTCGTCCATGCGCGAGACCGGGACGATCTCGAGCCCGTTCTTCACGTTGGACGGGATTTCCGCGAGGTCCTTCACGTTGTCCTCGGGGATCAGCACGGTCTTCATGCCGCCCCGCAGGGCTGCGAGGAGCTTCTCCTTGAGCCCGCCGATCGGCAGGACACGGCCCCGCAGCGTGACCTCGCCCGTCATGGCGATGTCACGACGGACGGGAATGCCCGTCAGCACCGAGACGATCGCCGTGGCCATCGCGATGCCCGCCGACGGGCCATCCTTCGGCGTCGCGCCTTCCGGCACGTGGACATGGATGTCCTTCGTGTCGAAGACCGGCGGCTTGATGCCGAACTCGATGCAACGGCTGCGGACATAGGAGGCCGCCGCCGAGATCGATTCCTTCATCACGTCGCGCAGGTTGCCCGTGACGGTCATCTTGCCCTTGCCGGGCATCACGACGCCTTCGATCGTCAGCAGCTCGCCACCCACCTCGGTCCAGGCCAGGCCGGTGACCAGGCCGACCTGATCCTCTGCCTCGACCTCGCCATAGCGATACTTGGCCGGGCCGAGATAGGATTCGACCTTCGCCTCGTCGATCACGACAGCCTTGACCGGGTTGTCGGTGCCGGCGGCCAGCAGGATCTCCTTGACCGCCTTGCGGACGAGGTTGGAGATCTCGCGCTCGAGATTGCGGACGCCGCTTTCGCGGGTGTAGCGCCGCACCAGAAGCAGCAACGCTTCCGGCGTGATGCTCCATTCCGAGGCATCGAGGCCATGCTTCTTCAGCGAGTTCGGGATGAGATGCTTGCGGGCGATCTCGGCCTTCTCGTCCTCGGTATAGCCGGCGATGCGGATGATCTCCATCCGGTCCATCAGCGGGCCCGGAATGTTGAGCGTGTTCGCCGTCGTCACGAACATCACATTCGACAGGTCATAATCGACCTCGAGGTAATGGTCGTTGAACGTCGTGTTCTGCTCCGGATCCAGCACTTCCAGCAGCGCTGAGGACGGATCGCCCCGGAAATCCATGCCCATCTTGTCGATCTCGTCGAGCAGGAAGAGCGGATTCGAGGTCTTCGTCTTGCGCAGGCTCTGGATGATCTTGCCCGGCATCGAGCCGATATAGGTCCGGCGATGGCCACGGATCTCGGCCTCGTCCCGCACCCCGCCGAGGCTCATCCGGATGAATTCACGCCCGGTGGACTTGGCAATCGACTTGCCGAGCGAGGTCTTGCCGACGCCCGGGGGGCCGACAAGGCAGAGGATCGGTCCTGTCAGCTTGTTCGCGCGGCTTTGCACCGCGAGATACTCGACAATCCGGTCCTTGACCTTGTCGAGACCGAAATGATCGGCATCGAGGATCTCCTGCGCCAGACGCAGGTCCTTCTTGACCTTCGACTTCTTGCCCCAGGGCAGCGAGAGCATCCAGTCGAGATAGTTGCGCACGACGGTGGCTTCCGCCGACATCGGCGACATCTGCCGCAGCTTCCGCAGCTCATGGTTCGACTTGTCGCGCGCTTCTTTCGAGAGCTTGGTCCGCGCGATCTTGTCTTCCAGCTCGGCCAGTTCGTCCTTGCCGTCCTCGTCGCCGAGTTCCTTCTGGATCGCCTTGATCTGCTCGTTGAGGTAATATTCGCGCTGCGTCTTTTCCATCTGGCGCTTGACGCGCGTGCGGATCCGCTTCTCGACCTGCAGGACCGAGATCTCGCTCTCCATCAGGCCGAGCACCTTCTCGAGGCGGCGCGCCACCTTGGTGATCTCGAGCACGGCCTGCTTGTCGGCGATCTTCACCGCGAGATGCGAGGCCACCGTATCGGCCAGCTTGGCATAGTCCTCGATGCCGGCAATGGTCGAGACCACATCCGGAGAGACCTTCTTGTTCAGCTTGGCATAGCCTTCGAACTCGCTGGTCACCGAGCGCGCAAGCGCCTCGATTTCCACCGGATCGCTGTAATCCTCCTCGAGCACCGTCACTTCGGCCTCGAGGAAATTCTCGTTCGCGACGATATCGGCGCGCCGGGCCCGGCTCACGCCCTCGACCAGCACCTTCACGGTGCCATCGGGCAGCTTGAGCAACTGCAGCACGGTCGCGAGGCTGCCGATCTGGTAGATCTGGTCAGCCGCCGGATCGTCATCGGTGGCGTTGAACTGTGTCGCCAGCAGGATGTGGCGGTCGCTCCGCATCACCTCTTCCAGCGCCTTGATCGATTTCTCGCGACCGACGAAGAGCGGCACGATCATGTGCGGGAAAACGACAATATCCCGCAGCGGCAGCACCGGAACGACTTCCGTGGTGCCCGGAACGGGGGTGGCACGCTTCTTGTCAGCGCTCATCGCTTGGTCCTCTGTTCAGGTCGCCCGCGCCGGGCAGCCCTTGCGGGGCGGAACGGCGAAGTGGCGCGACCCCCGGTCATGCCGGGAATGCTGGGGCCGGGCTCCTTCCGGAGTTTCGCTTCCGCCACCGTCTCGATGCGCGATGGCGGCAGGCGAAACAGGCCCTGTCGGCACCTGCCCGATCCACTCGTTATGCTCAACGTGGTGTCGATTCGTCCGCTATGCAAGGGCATCAACCGAACCGCGATGATTTCCCGCAGCTTGCCCCGGTCTTGCGTCCCGCAGGACACAGGATCCGGCGGATCCGGCCTTGCGCGGTGGCGGGAACCGGACACAAAAAGACGGACGGGCACGCCCGTCCGTCCTGTCTTTCTGTCAGGGCCGACGGTCAGGCGCTGGCTTCCAGCGCCTCTTCCTTCCGCTCGCCATAGATGTAGAGCGGCTTGGCCTTGCCCTCGATGACTTCCGCCCCGACAACCACCTGCTCCACGCCATCCAGGCCCGGCAGGTCGAACATCGTGTCGAGCAGCGTGCCCTCCATGATCGATCGCAGGCCGCGCGCGCCGGTTTTCCGCTCGATCGCCTTGCGGGCGACCACGGAAAGCGCGTCATCGTTGAAGGTCAGCTCGACATCTTCCATCTCGAACAGGCGCTGATACTGCTTGACCAGCGCATTCTTCGGTTCGGTCAGGATGCGCTTGAGGGCATCCTCGTCGAGATCCTCGAGGGTGGCGATGACCGGAAGGCGGCCGATGAATTCCGGGATGAGCCCGAATTTCAGCAGGTCTTCCGGCTCGACCTGGCGGAACACCTCGCCGACGCGCCGGTCATCCGGCGCCTCGACCTTGGCGCCGAAGCCGATCGACGTGCCCTTCCCGCGGGAGGAGATGATCTTTTCGAGCCCGGCAAAGGCACCGCCGCAGATGAAGAGGATGTTGGTCGTGTCCACCTGCAGGAATTCCTGCTGCGGATGCTTGCGGCCGCCCTGCGGCGGCACAGAAGCCACGGTGCCTTCCATGATCTTCAGCAGCGCCTGCTGCACGCCCTCGCCCGAAACGTCACGGGTAATCGAGGGGTTGTCCGACTTGCGGCTGATCTTGTCGATCTCGTCGATATAGACGATGCCGCGCTGCGCCCGCTCGACATTGTAATCGGCAGCCTGGAGCAGCTTCAGGATGATGTTCTCGACATCCTCGCCGACATAGCCGGCCTCGGTCAGCGTCGTGGCATCGGCCATGGTGAACGGCACGTCGAGAATGCGCGCGAGCGTCTGGGCGAGATAGGTCTTGCCGCAGCCGGTCGGGCCGACGAGCAGGATGTTCGACTTCGCCAGTTCGATATCGTTGTGCTTGGTCGCGTGGTTCAGCCGCTTGTAGTGGTTATGCACCGCTACCGCGAGTACGCGCTTCGCGTAGAACTGGCCGATCACGTAATCGTCGAGGATCTTGGCGATCTCCTTCGGCGTTGGCACGCCGTCCTTCGCCTTGACGAGGGTCTTCGATTCCTCGCGGATGATATCCATGCAGAGTTCGACGCATTCATCGCAGATGAAGACCGTCGGTCCCGCGATGAGTTTGCGAACCTCATGCTGGCTCTTGCCGCAGAAGGAGCAGTACAGCGTGCTCCGCGAATCGCCGCTCTGGGTCTTGCTCATCGCCTACCTCCTATCCCGGGACGCGGGTTCCCCTGACGGGAACCGGGCCTCCGGATCGCGACATGGCGTGGCGCGCCATGCCGATAGATGATCGGGACACTATCGGACGCGGCCCCCGAACGAAACGTTAATTCGCGGGCCGGCCGATCGAATGTCCCTGCCAAGGGTAATAACTTGTTCCCGCGTTGCAAGGGACGGGCCACAATTTAACCCGGCAAACTGCTCCAAAAGGGGTCACGAGCGCTTGAAGGGCGCCGGAACGGTCCAGAATGTCACAGCCCGGGACGCCTTACATCGCCTTGGGCGGCTCCGGATCCTCGCTCCGCTTGGTGACAACCTGGTCGATCAGGCCGAATTCCTTGGCGGCGTCGGCCGTCATGAAATTGTCGCGCTCGAGGGCGTTGTGGATGGTGTCGTAATCCTGCCCGGTATGCTGGACATAGATCTCGTTAAGGCGGCGCTTCAGCCCCTCGACTTCCTTGGCATGGATCAGGATGTCGGTGACCTGGCCCTGGAACCCGCCCGAAGGCTGGTGCACCATGATCCGCGCATTCGGCAGGGCGAAGCGCATGCCCTTCTGGCCCGCCGTCAGCAGGAGCGAGCCCATCGAGGCCGCCTGGCCCATGCAGAGCGTGGTCACCGGGCAGCGGATGAACTGCATCGTGTCGTAGATCGAGAGCCCCGACGTCACCACCCCGCCCGGCGAGTTGATATACATCGAGATTTCCTTCTTCGGGTTGTCGGCCTCGAGGAAGAGCAGCTGCGCCACGATCAGGCTGGCCATGCCATCCTCGACCGGCCCGTTGAGGAAGATGATGCGCTCGCGCAGCAGACGGGAGAAGATGTCGAAGGCGCGTTCGCCCCGGCTCGATTGCTCGATAACCATCGGGACGAGGGAATTGTAGGTCTCAATCGGATCTTTCATGATCGCCTCAGTTTCGTCGCGGCGATGACGTCGCCGATTCGTGCCGGAATTGCCTGTCACAGATAGAGATTGCCCCGCCCGCTGAAAAGGGCGGAGCGGATTCAGCGTGAATCGGGGCGGAAGCGGAAGGCCAGAAGCATGGCCCAGCCAAGCAGCAGCCCCCAGAAAGCGCCGCCGATGCCGAACAGCGTCAGCCCCGATGCCGTGGCGAGGAAGGTCAGCAACGCCGGGATGCGTGCCTCCTCTTCCTCGAGCGCACCACGCATGGCCGCGCCGAAAGCTGGAATGAGGGCCAGCCCGGCCGCGGCCTCGACCAGAACCGGCGAGGCCCTGAGGACCAGCGCGGCGGCCATCGCCGCCAGCCCCGCCAGCAGGATATAGCCGAGGCCAGCCGCAATCGTTGCGATATAGCGCCGCGCGGGATCCGGATGGGCCTCCGGGCCAGCACAGAGCGCTGCCGTGATCGCCGCATAATTGATCGGCGGAGCACCGGTCACCGCCGTCGCAACCGTCGTGGCACCCGTGGCGGCCAGCCCCTGTTTCAGCGACGGGCGGTAGCCGAATGTCGTCAGCACGGCATAGCCGGTGATGTTCTGCGAAGCCATCGTCACCACGAAGAGCGGCAGGGCCAGCCCCAGCAGGCCTTCGATGGAAAAGGCCGGCGCCACGAGGACGAGGCCCGGCCAGCGGAACCCCTCACCGCCTCCACCCTGCAGGACGACACCGCCCAGGGCAATCGCCACGGCCGCCGGAACGGCCCAGAGCCGGGCGAACCGCATCAGGACAAGCCAGGTCGCAAGGATGGCCAGCCCGAGGACCGGCATGTCCCGCACGGCAATAAACGGCGCAAGGCAGAGCTTGAGCAGGATTCCCGCCAGCATGGCATTGGCAATGGTCTTCGGGATCGCCTGGACCAGGCGGACCAGCGGCGTCCAGAACCCTGCCAGGACGATCAGCAGCCCGACGACGACAAAGGCGCCGATCGCGGCCGGGAAGCCGCCGGGCAGGATACCCATGGTTGCCATGAAGGCGAGGCCCGGTGTTGTCCAGGCGATGCTGATCGGCATCCGGCTCGAAAGGCTGAGCGCGATGGCAACAACGCCCTTCGCCAACCCCACCACCAGCAGCCCGGAAGCAATCTGGGCCTCGGTCGCGCCCATTGCCGCCAGCCCCTTGATCAGGATGGCGACCGCGCTGGCATAGCCGACCACAGCAACAACCAGGCCCTGAACCGTGGCCTGGATCGAGAAATCGGCGACCAGCCGGGCAAGGCCCTGCCGGCTCTCGGGCGTGGTCTCCGGCATGGCACTGCCCCTTTTCAGCAAGACGCCGCCCGTTCGGGGCGGCGCGATGTCGATCCTGCCGGCGGGAACCTCCGCCAGGCACCTGTTCCGGAACCCGGGAGGCCCGGATGACCGGGCTTCGGGTTACTCGGCCTTTTTGGCCTTGGCCTTCTTCGGCTTCTCGGCCTTTTCCTCGGCTTCCGGCACGTCATCATCCATCAGCTGGGCACGGGTGACGGTCTTGTCGGTGACCTTGAGCCCCATCAGGATCAGGTCGATGACCTTCTCCTCGAAAATCGGCGCGCGGATCTGCGCGAGAGCTTCCGGGTTCTTGGAGAAATATTCGAAGACCTGCTTTTCCTGGCCCGGGAACGAGCGGGCGCGGGCGATCAGCGCATCGCGCATCTCGCTTTCCTCGATCTTGATGTTCGACTTGGCGCCGATCTCAGCTAGGACGAGCCCCAGCCGGACGCGGCGGGCCGCGATGGCGCGGTATTCCTCGCGCGCCTTATCTTCCTCGCCCTCGCCGAAGGACTGGCCCGAACGGGTCATGTCCGCGGTGAGCTGGCGCCACACGGTCGAGAATTCCTCCTCGAGCATGGTCGAGGGCAGGTCGAACGTGTAGATCTTGTCGAGGCCGTCGAGAAGCTGGCGCTTCATCTTCTGGCGCGTCTGCTCGGTCATCTCTTCCTGGATCGATGCCCGGACGGCCTCGCGCAGCTTCTCGACATCGTCGAGGCCGAACTTCTTGGCCAGCTCGTCATCGATCACCTGGTCGCCCGGCGCCTGGATTTCCTGCACCGTCACGGCGAATTCCGCCGCCTTGCCCGCAAGTTCGCGCGCCTGGTACAGCTCGGGGAACATGGTCTTGACGACCTTCTGCTCGCCCTTCTTGGCGCCGATCAGCTGCTCCTCGAAGCCGGGGATGAACTGGCCCGAGCCGATGATCAGGTCCACGCCCTCGGCCGTGCCCCCCTCGAAGGCGACGCCGTCGATCGTGCCGACGAAATCGATGGTCAGCTTGTCGCCGTCCTGCGCCTTGTCCTTGGCGCCGCGTGGTGCATACGGCCGGTTGGCCGCCGCCATGCGCTGGATCGCGGTGTCGATGTCTTCCTGCGTGATCTCGGCAATCTCGCGGACGATCTCGATTCCCGAATGATCGCCGATCTCGATCTTCGGCAGCACCTCGACATCGACCGAGAAGTCGAGATCGGCCTTGCCGGCGAGAACCTGCTCGATCACGGCCTGGTCTTCGGTGAAGTTGATCTTCGGCTCGGACGCGAGGCGGATATCATGCTCCTCGACGATCTTCTTGTTGGCATCGTTCACGGCGTTCTGGACAACATCGGCCATGACCGACTTGCCGTAGACGCGCCGGAGATGCGCAACCGGCACCTTGCCCGGGCGGAACCCGTTGAGATTGACACGCTCGCGGAGCGTCTCGAGTTCGCTTTCGAAGCGGCTGCCCAGATCGGCGGCGGCGATGACCACCTTGAACTGGCGCTTGAGCCCTTCGGCGAGGGTTTGGGTGACCTGCATGTTCAACCTTAGATGTCCGTTCGGGCTGGTGCCCGTATCAAAACCTGAATGCGTCGCAACGACGCGTGATGCCTGTTGTCGTCCTGTCCGGAACCGCCGAAACCGATGCGGCCCCGAGGAAACCCGGCCGATCCCGGCAAACGCATTCGGCACTGGTGCGGGCGAAGGGACTCGAACCCCCACGACTTTCGTCACCGGAACCTAAATCCGGCGCGTCTACCAGTTCCGCCACGCCCGCCAACGTCTCCACCGGAGTAGAAAACACCTCCACCGGAATGGAATTCGTGACGAGACCGCGAACAGCCTCGCCTGACCAGCGGGCCGCGTCTATATCACGCTTTTCGCCGGCCGCAGCAAAAATCTGCACGGGCGCGCTGGTCGGAACGCCCGCTTCGCCGCCGGGCTATCGGGGCTTGACGGGAAGCCGGCGTCTTTAGACATAGATGCCGAGAACGCCCGAAGGAGAGCCCTTGTCGAATTCCTCGCCCTTCCGGGGCCTTTCCCGCCGCACCCTCCTGCAAGGGACCGCCATTGCCGCCCTCGCGTCCACTGTAGCGGAAGCGGCCAGTCCGGCTGCGGAAACGCGGTTCCGGCTCCGCGCCGAGGCCGTTCCGCTGCGTCTCGGCACGGCGCAGCAACCGGAAAGCCCGATGGCCCGCCTTGTGGCAGTCGATGCGCCGGCACCCGGCATGATGGTGATCCGGGCGCGCGAGGGCGAACCCTTCGTGCTGGAAATCGAGAACCGCCTCGACCAGCCGACCGCCTTCCACCTTCGCGGGCTGCGGGGCCTCAATGCGGAAGATGGCATGCCCGGCCTCACCGGCACGCCGATTCCACCGGGCGGCACCGGCCTGATTCGGGTTCCGGCCCGGCAGAGCGGCACCTTCATCCTTGCGCCGAGCCTCGCCAGCCATGTCGCCGAGCAGAATGCGCGCGGCCTGCACGGCGCCGTGGTGGTCGAAGAGCGAACCCGCCCGGCTTTCGATCTCGACGAGGTGCTCGCCGTTTCCGACTGGCGCCTCGACGGCGATGGCCGGCTTGCCGGTGATTTCAACAGCCGCCGCGATGCCGCGCGCGTCGGCCGGCTCGGCAACCGCCTCACGGCAAACGGCGCGCCGGCCCCCGGCGGCATGGTCGTGCGGCCCAATGCCCGCCTCCGCATCCGGATGATCAACACCTCGAATGCCCGGATGATCCCGCTCAAGGTATCCGGCTTTTCCGCCGAGGTATTCGCCATTGATTCGACGCCATGCCAGCCCTTCGATCCCTTGAAGCGCACGGTGATGCTGGCGCCCGCCTCGCGGATCGAACTGGTGCTGCAGGCGCCACCAGAGGCCGGCCAGACCGGTGCGATCGAAGCCAGGATCGGCGAGGGCATCCCGATTTTCACGTATCGGACCGAGGGCGCGCCCCTGCCCCCGCCCTCGCGCACGGCCAGCCTGCCGGATCCCGGCCTGCCCCCGGCGATCCGCCTGCAGGATGCGGTGCGCGTCGAACTGGCAATCACCGGCGGCGCGGGCACGCAGCCTGCCGATGCCGATCCGGCCGCTTTGGCCCGGCTTTTCGCGGATCCCGCGCAGATCTTCCGGCTGAATGACGGCAAGACCGGCGGCTTTTCCGGCAAGCCGCTGGCCAGCCTGAAGCGCGGCCGCGTGCTCGTGCTGGCGCTGGCAAACCGTACGGCCTGGCCCCAGGTCATTGCGGTGCATGGCCATGCTTTCCGCCTGCTGCATGCCTATGATGACGGCTGGGAGCCCTATTTCCTCGACACGCTCTATCTGGCGCCGGGCACGATCGCCCGCGTCGCGCTGATCGCCGACAATCCCGGTCGATGGGCGATCCGGTCAACCATCGCCGAGCATTTCGCCGCTGGTGTCTCGACCTGGTTCGAGGTGACCTGACGGGCGCGAAAACATGCTGCATAATTTTTGTGCATAATGTATTTTTTATGAACACGATGCCCGGCCTGTGTGCGGCCAGTGACTTTGTCATGCATCCGGGCCCGCATTTGACCTTCCGGCTATTGACGGCTTTCGGGCTTTCGTGATGTGTCAGCGCATTCTGTGACGGCAATTTTACACGAGAAAGGCTCCAGCCATGAAGAAGATCGAGGCGATCATCAAGCCATTCAAGCTGGACGAGGTGAAAGAGGCGCTCCAGGGCATCGGCGTTCAGGGCATTACCGTGTTGGAAGCCAAGGGCTTTGGCCGCCAGAAGGGCCATACCGAGCTGTATCGCGGCGCCGAGTACGTAGTCGACTTCCTCCCGAAGGTGAAGATCGAGGTCGTCCTGCAGGATGCCATGCTCGGCGAGGCCATCGAGGCCATCAAGAACGCCGCCCAGACCGGCCGGATCGGCGATGGCAAGATTTTTGTTTCCTCGGTCGAGCAGGTGGTTCGTATCCGCACCGGCGAAACCGGCCCCGACGCGATCTGACGCGCCGGCCGCCCGGGGAACCAGCCGGTTCGGGGCGAGCGCGCGGGTCTGCCGTCTGGCTCTGGCGGCAGGTCCTGAGCACTTCAGGGGCCACACCAACGCGCCCGACAGGGACGATCAACCGAGTTCTCGCAACTCACACATGAAGTCGAACGGATAAAGGACACGACGCGTTATGAAGACGGCAAAGGATGTTTTGAAGTTCATCAAGGAAAATGACGTGAAATACGTCGATTTCCGCTTCACCGATCCGCGCGGCAAGTGGCAGCACGTCACCTTCGACATCACGATCGTCGATGAGGAAGCGCTCGATGAAGGCATCATGTTCGACGGTTCGTCGATCGCCGGCTGGAAGGCGATCAACGAGTCGGACATGCTGCTGAAGCCGGATCCGGTTTCCGCCCATCTCGATCCGTTCTTTGCGGCCTCGACGCTGGTCATCAACTGCGACGTTCTCGAGCCGGCGACGGGCGAGCCCTATGCCCGCTGCCCGCGCGGCATTGCCAAGCGCGCCGAGAACTACCTGTCCTCGACCGGCATCGGCGACACCGCCTATTTCGGCCCGGAAGCCGAGTTCTTCATCTTCGACGACGTGAAGTTCAAGTCCGACCCCTACAACACCGGCTTCAAGCTGGATTGCTCGGAACTGCCGATCAATTCGGACGCCGATTACGAAGGCGGCAACCTCGGCCACCGCATCGCCACCAAGGGCGGCTATTTCCCGGTTCCGCCGCAGGATTCGGCGCAGGACATGCGCGGCGAGATGCTCGCCGCCATGGCTTCGATGGGCGTCGTGGTGGAAAAGCACCACCATGAGGTCGCCTCGGCCCAGCATGAGCTCGGCATGAAGTTCGGCACCCTCGTCACGATGGCCGACCACATGCAGATCTACAAGTATGCCATCCACAACGTGGCCCAGTCCTACGGCAAGACGGCGACCTTCATGCCGAAGCCGATCTATGGCGACAACGGCTCGGGCATGCATGTCCACCAGTCGATCTGGAAGGGCGGCAAGCCGGTGATGGCGGGCGACAAGTATGCCGGCCTCTCGCAGACCTGCCTTTACTATATCGGCGGCATCATCAAGCATGCCAAGGCCCTGAACGCCTTCACCAACCCGTCGACCAACTCCTACAAGCGCCTCGTCCCGGGCTATGAAGCCCCGGTCCTGCTGGCTTATTCGGCCCGCAACCGCTCGGCTTCCTGCCGTATTCCGTGGACGAATTCGCCGAAGGCGAAGCGCGTCGAAGTTCGCTTCCCGGACCCGATGGCCAACCCGTATCTCGCCTTCTCGGCGATGCTGATGGCCGGCCTCGATGGCATTGCCAACAAGATCGATCCGGGCGCCGCGATGGACAAGGACCTGTACGATCTGCCGCCGAAGGAACTCAAGAAGATCCCGACGGTCTGCGGCTCGCTGCGCGAAGCCCTGGCCTCGCTCGACAAGGACCGCGCCTTCCTGAAGGCCGGCGGCGTCTTCACCGATGACTTCATCGACAGCTATATCGAGCTGAAGATGCAGGATGTCATGAAGTTCGAAATGACGCCGCATCCGGTCGAATTCTCGATGTATTACAGCTACTAATCGAGACTTCTTCAACTCAAATGAGAGAGGCGCCTCCGGGCGCCTCTTTTCGTTTGCCGGCACTGCGGCGAGATGGAGCCGCCACGCCACAGATGGCGCATCTCGCCAACCCGGCGGCAGGGGCCGGGAATCATAAAGGCTCCGCTTGCGGCGGAGCCTTTCAGGATCGTGCGGGGTTCAGACTGCTGGGCGCAGGCCGGTTCAGGCCGCCTGGCCCCAGCCGCCAAGGCGGGCCATCAGCGTCGTCCAGCCGAAATGATGGGCCAGTGCCGCACCGGCGCCCGCCACGGCAAGGAGCATCATCGCGATGCGCCCCGGACGGGCGGGAGGCACGTAGCGGGTCTCGAAATCGCTTTCCGCAAAACCGAAGGCAGAGCCCGCTGCAGCAGCGTGGTTTTCAAGGGTTTTCAGGTGCGGATGGGCCATCTCACGAACTCCGGCGCGATTCATGTGTCGGTTGTGGCATCGACATGGTGAACATGCACTTAATGTCGCGTGCCGCTTGTCATTCAGGCTTCATGCTGCCCGCCGAGACTGGGGCTTGGGCTCATAAACCAGCGCCCGCCAATCGCCCGAGGAGAAAACACGATGACCGAACCCGGCCCCCTGCCCCTCTCCGTCCAGTTCGAGGAATCCGAAGACCGGGGCTCGAATGCCAGCGCCAACCCGACCCTCGGCGACGTGATCGCCGCCCGCTTTGATCGCCGCGATCTGGTGAAGGGTCTGCTGGGCTGCACGGCCATCGCCGCCACGGTTTCGCCCGTGGCCCTCATGGTGGCTGGGGAAGCCCGCGCACAGGGCACGAACCCGACCCCGAGCTTCGTCTTCAGGGAAGTCGCCGCCGGTTCCGACGAGAAGCATTATGTCGCCGAAGGCTATGACGCCGATATCCTGATCCGCTGGGGAGATCCGGTCCTGCCGGGCGCGCCGGCCTTTGACCCTGCGAACCAGAGCGCCTCGGCCCAGGCGATGCAGTTCGGCTACAACAACGATTTTCTCGGCTTCGCCCCCATCAACGGCTCGCCCGCACATGGCCTGCTCGTGGTGAACCACGAATACACGAACGAGGAGTTGATGTTCCCGCGGCTCGGCCGGCAGGACGGCAAGGCCCGCTTCGCCGGCATGACGGCGGAACTCGCCGCCATCGAGAGGATGGCCCATGGCGGCTCGGTGCTCGAGGTCAAGCGCGAGAATGGGAAATGGGGCATCGTGCCGAACTCGAAATACGCCCGCCGCATCACCGCCGAAACGCCGATGATGATCACCGGCCCGGCAGCCGGCCACCCGCTGATGCGCACGAACGCCGACCCGACCGGCACGAAAGTGCTCGGCATGCTCAACAACTGCGCCGGCGCCATGACGCCCTGGGGCACCTGGCTGACCTGCGAGGAGAATTTCAACGGCTATTTCTGGTCGAGGAAGGCCGGCGAGGAAGGCCCGCAGGGCAAGGCGCTGAAACGTTACGGCGCCCCGGGCGAATGGTTCAACTGGGGCCAGTATGTCGACCGCTTCGACTATGCAAAGGAGCCGAACGAGGTGAACCGCTTCGGCTGGGTGGTCGAGATCGACCCGTTCGATCCGAATTCCGTGCCGAAGAAGCGCACCGCCATGGGCCGCTTCAAGCACGAAGGCGCCGGCAACATCGTGAACAAGGATGGCCGCTTCGTCGCCTATCAGGGCGATGACGAGCGCTTCGACTATGTCTACAAATTCGTCACCGAGGGCCGTGTCGACACCGCCAACCGGGCGGCCAACGCTGACCTGCTGGACAGCGGCACGCTCTATGTCGCGAAATACAACGCCGATGGCTCCGGCGAATGGCTGCCTCTCGTGCAGGGCCAGGGCAAGCTGACGGCGGAGAACGGCTTTCCGGATCAGGCCACCGTGCTGATCCATGCCCGCCTCGCCGGGGATGCGCTGGGCGCAACCAAGATGGACCGCCCGGAGGATATCGACGTCAATCCGAAGACCAACAAGGTCTATCTGATGCTGACCAACAACAGCCGCCGCAAGGCCGACCAGATCGACGCCGCCAATCCGCGTGCGGACAACAAGTTCGGCCATATCATCGAGATGATCCCCGAAAACGGTGATCATGCTGCCCCGAAATTCACCTGGAACATCCTCGTGCGATGCGGCGATCCTTCCATCGCGGCGGTCGGTGCCACCTTCCATCCGAACACCACGAAGGATGGCTGGTTCGGCATGCCGGACAATTGCGCAGTGGACAATGCCGGCCGGCTTTGGGTGTCAACCGACGGCAATTCCCCGGCCGCGACCGGCCGCGCCGACGGCGTCTGGGCCATGGAAACCGAAGGCGCCGCGCGCGGCACGTCGAAGCTGTTCTTCCGATGCCCGAATGGCGCCGAACTCTGCGGGCCCTATTTCACGCCGGATGACGAGACGCTCTTCGTCGCGATCCAGCATCCCGGCGAAGCGGATGACGACGCGAAGGAACCGGCGACCTTCGAGAACCCTTCGACCCGCTGGCCGGATTTCAGGGAAGGCATGCCGCCACGCCCGTCTGTTCTGGCCATTACCCGGCGGGGTGGCGGCAGGATCGGCACCTGAGCCTTCGCGCGACCGCTGGCCACAGGCTGGGGAGAAGCCCGATGCCGGGCTGTTCCCCGCCCGTTCTATGGCATAGTGAAAGCTGTCGAATCACCGCTCGCGAGGCAATGCTCCATGGCGTCCAAGCCATCTCCCGCCCATGATCTCTTCGGTCAACTCGAAAAGGCCGCTAAGGATCTCGTGCGCGAAAGCCGGAGCACGCCCGCACCTGCCGCTGTCCCGGCAGCAGCCCCTGTCCAGACCGCTACGCCGGCCGCGAAGCCGGTGCTGGCCAGCGCCGAAGGCAAGGTTGCCGCGCCCCCTGCTCCTGCAACGGCCGGCGGCTATGACGGCTCGGCGATCGAGGTGCTGGAAGGGCTGGAGCCCGTGCGTCGCCGCCCTGGCATGTATATCGGCGGGACCGACGAGAAGGCGCTGCACCATCTCTTCGCCGAAGTGCTCGACAATTCGATGGACGAGGCTGTCGCCGGCCATGCCACCTTCATCGATATCGAGCTGGATGCCGAGGGCTTCCTCTCGGTGACGGATAATGGCCGCGGCATTCCGGTGGATCCGCACCGGTCTGACCCGACGAAATCCTCGCTGGAAATCGTGATGTGCACGCTTCATGCGGGCGGCAAGTTCGATTCCAAGGTCTACGAGACGTCCGGCGGCCTGCACGGCGTCGGCGTGTCGGTGGTCAATGCGCTCTCGGAGCATGTCGAGGTCGAGGTCGCGCGCGACCAGCAACTCTACCGCATGCGCTTCTCGCGCGGCGTGCCGCTGGGACCGCTCGAGCACCTCGGGGCGATCCGCAACCGGCGGGGCACGAAGGTGCGCTTCCGGCCCGACCCCGAGATCTTCAAGGCCGGTTCCACCTTCTCCCCCGCCCGGCTGTTCCGCATGGCGCGGTCCAAGGCCTACCTGTTCGGCGGCGTCGAGATCCGCTGGACCTGCGCGCCCGTCCTGCTGCCGGCGGGCGGCGATACGCCGGAACGCGCCGTCCTGCGCTTTCCCGGCGGGCTGGCGGATTATCTCGCCCGCGAGATCGAGGGCAAGCCGCTCGTCATCGACGAGATGTTCTCCGGCAAGCTCGACAAGCAGGGCCACGGCGCCTGCGAATGGGCCATCGCCTGGTACCAGCACGATGACGGACAGGTCTCCTCCTATTGCAACACGATCCCGACGCCCGAGGGTGGCACGCATGAAGCTGGCCTGCGCGTGGCGCTGCTGCGCGGCCTGAAGGACCATGCCGAGCGGATCGGCCAGTCGAAGCGCGCGGCCGTGCTGACCACTGACGACATCATGACCGGCGCGGCCGTAATGCTCTCCGTCTTCATCCGCGAGCCGGAATTTGTCGGCCAGACCAAGGACAAGCTGGCTACGACCGAGGCCAGCCGGATTGTTGATGCCGCCCTGCGCGATGCCTTCGATCACTGGCTCGCCGGCAATCCCGGCAAAGCACTGAAACTGCTCGATTTCGTCGTCGAGCGGGCGGAAGACAGGCTCCGCCGCCGCGCCGAGAAGGATGTCCAGCGCAAGACCGCCGTCCGCAAGCTGCGGCTGCCGGGCAAGCTGGCGGATTGCTCCTCCTCGAACCAGGCCGATACCGAGCTCTTCATCGTCGAGGGGGATTCGGCGGGCGGTTCTGCCAAGCAGGGGCGCGATCGCGCCACGCAGGCCATTCTGCCGCTCAAGGGAAAAATCCTCAACGTCGCCAGTGCCGGCCGCGACAAGCTGGCCCAGAACCAGCAGATTGCCGATCTCGTTCTCGCCCTCGGCTGCGGCACGGGCAGCCAGTACCGGCAGGACGACCTGCGCTATGGCAAGGTCGTCATCATGACGGACGCCGATGTGGACGGCGCCCATATCGCCTCGCTGCTCATCACCTTCTTCTACCGGCAGATGCCGAAGCTGATCGAGAACGGCCATCTCTTCCTCGCCGTCCCGCCGCTCTACCGGATCACGCATGGCGGCAAGACCGTCTATGCGCGCGACGATGCGGAAAAGGAGCGCCTGCTGGCCACGAGCTTCAAGGGCAAGAAGCCGGAGGTCGGCCGCTTCAAGGGCCTCGGCGAGATGAATCCGGTGCAGCTCAAGGAAACCACGATGGATCCTTCGCGCCGGCTCCTCCTGCGGGTGCAGATCCTGGCTGAGGACAAGGCCGGCACCGAGGATTCCGTGGAACGCCTGATGGGAAACAAACCCGAAGCGCGATTCGCCTTCATCCAGGAACGGGCCGCCTTCGCGGATGAACTGATCGACGTCTGATTGCGTCAGCGTCGGTCCTGAAGGCCTCGATCCGGCGATCTGGCAAAAAAATCCTGAATCCCCGACGAAAGTTGCAGGGCATCCCTCGCAAGGATTTGCCTCCTATTTATGCAGCTGTATACAGTGTTTTGTTATACGCCATACGGAAATTCGCGCAGAACGATAAGACTGAATTCCTAACGCGTGCTGGTTGCAGGCTTGGCTGGCAAATGACCGGCCCGCCTTCCGTTCAATGGCTTAACAAGGTTTTAGAAAATTTGCCAAAGAGTTGAGGGTACCGAAGTCTGGCATCGCCCGGGACACCCGCCATGAAAACGATCTCTAGCCGACTGGTCACGCTTCTGGCCTGCCTCTTCCTGTGCATTGCTGCGCTGGCGGTCTCGGCCTGGGTCACGACGCGGACGCAATCCACCGCCCTGTCGACACTCTATACCGGCAACATCGTTCCGCTCCGTAACCTGAAAATCATCTCCGACCGCTACGCCGTCGATGTTGTCGACGCGGCTCACAAGGCACGGGCCGGCACCTTTTCCTTCGACAAGGCCAGCGCCGCGATGAAGGAAGCCCTCGATGAAATCACCCGGCTCTGGCCCGTCTATCGAGCCCAGATCACCGATCCGGCCGAGGCCGCCAAGGCCGATGCGGCAGCCCGCCTGCTCGGCGAATCCCGCAAGGCCACCGAGGCCCTGATCGCGATCACCGCCGCGCGGGATATGGCGAAGCTGGTGGCCTTCGTCGAGAAGGACATGTACCCGGCAATCGACCCTGCCACAGAGGCGGTCGGCCAGTTGATCGACTTCCAGCTTGTCGGCGCGGAAGCCACACGTAACGCAGCCCAGGGCTCCGGCGCGACCACCGAGCGCCTGCTTGCGATCTTCTCGCTGCTGGCTCTGGTGCTGGCGGCAACCGGCGGGATCTATGTCGTGCGCGGCATCACGCGGCCGCTGCGTCGGGCCATTACGGCCATGACGTCGCTGGCCGTGGTAACGCGGGACCCGTCCGATACAGCCGTCCAGGGCCTCGACCGGATGGAACTGGCCGGCGGACGCCGCAGCGACGAGGTCGGCGAGATCGTCCGCGCCCTCGAGACCCTGCGTGACGGCGAGATCGAGCGTCGCCGCCTGATCGCCGAGGCCAAAGCAGCGGAAACACTGCGCCTCGAGCGGGCACAGCGTGTGGATGATCTGATCCGTGCCTTCGAGGCCAGCGCGAACCAGGCCCTCGGCCTTGTCCAGGTCTCCTCCAACCAGCTGCGGGAAGCCTCCGACGAGATGATCGGCGTCGCGCGGACGACGTCCGAGCAAGCCGGCGTCGTGGCGGCGGCCACCCATGAAGCGGCGGAAAGCGCCAAGGCGCTGACCGGCGTCGGCGATGAACTTGCTTCCTCCATTGCGGAAATCGGCCGCCAGGCCGAGCAATCCTCCGCCTTCGCCTCCCGGGCGGCTCACAAGGCCCGCGCGACAGATGAAACTGTCGGCAAGCTCAGCGAGGCTGGACGTTCGATCGTCGAGGTCGTGGATCTTATCAAGAACATTGCCGGGCAGACCAACCTGCTGGCGCTGAACGCCACGATCGAGGCGGCCCGGGCCGGCGAGGCCGGCCGCGGTTTCGCGGTGGTCGCGGCGGAAGTGAAGACATTGGCCGCCCAGACGACGCGCGCCACCGAGGTCATCTCCGAACAGGCGATGGCGATCCAGGAGGCCGCGACCGAGTCGATCGAAGCAATGCAGGAAATCACCTCGATGATCGAGGAGATCAACCAGGTCGCCTCGTCCATTGCCGTCGCGGTGACGGAGCAGAGCCAGGCCACGCTCGGCATCGCGGAGAACGTGCAGCAGGTGGCGCAGGGTTCGGAACATGCGGCCGAGAGCATCTCGGTCGTCCATGATGCGGCACGCAAGACGGGCACCTCGGCCGATATCGTGCTCGAGGCCTCCAACGCGCTCAAGAGCCAGAGCGACCTTCTCCGCGAGCAGGTCGACCGGTTCCTGCACGACGTCCGGGCAGCCTGACGCCCGCACCGCCGGACAGCAAAAAGGGGTGCCCGAGGCGCCCCTTTGTCGTTTCTGGCAAGCTCTGCCTCAGCGGAACCAGCCCTGCCCTTGCGGCGGGCCGTCAAAACCAGGACCACCATATCCCGGTCCACCATGGCGGCCCGGACCGCCGCGCATATGGGGTGGCCTCCTGTTGGCCAGTTCCTCCACGCGCGACTTCTGCTTGTCATCCAGCGTCGCATAGAAGGACTTGGCCGGCTGGACCGATTTCTCGGCCGTATCCGCAGCCTTGCGCAGCACCGAGGCGAATTTCTCGAGCCGCTCCGGCGCGGTCGACGCGCCACGAACTACGAAATTGTTGCACATTTCGTCGCGCAGTTCCTTCAGCGCCGGCACAAGGCCGGTGGCGAGCTTGTCCAGTTCGGCATTCTGCGCCGGCGTCAGGTCAAGATCGGCTTTCAGGAAGGCACGCGCCACGCCCTCGAATTTCAGCGGATCGCGCTCGCAGAGCCGGGCCATGCCCGGACCGGGGCCGCCCTGCCGCTGCTGGCCCCAACGCGGGCCATGGCCGCCACCATCGCGCGCCCAGTCGGCAATGCTCGCACCCACACCGATCGTCAATACGGCAACGCCGGCAATCATCCATTTCGAAGCGGCACTGCCAAAGAGAGGCTTCTTCTCGCTCATCAATCATCTCCATCACGCGCCGACCCGTGGAGACAGAGAGCGCCGCGAAGGCCCGCAAATCAACTTAAGCTTTGGTCATCTTCCGGACAGGAACCGGCAAAGGACGCGGGAAAAACCAATCCTTAAGGCTATTTGTTTACCATGCCTGCCTGTCGCATTCTGGAGGCGTGCATGAAGGATATCATCGAGTTCCTGGCCGGTGACCGGGCTATGGTGCGGCGCTATCTGCTCCTTTCGGTGGTGATGGTCGGCGCCACTTTTGCCGCGGCGCAGGGCGTCGTTGCGCTGCTGGCGGTTCTCGTGCCCGAGCCGATGCCGCGCTACTCGGCTGCCGGTCAGGGCCAGACGCGCGTCTACACCGTCACGCGGTCGGTGCTCGACGACCAGTTGACGACCGGCTCGATCCCGCGGCCGGGCCAGGCGAAGCTCGATCCCTGCCGCAATTGATGCCTGCTGCCTCCCAAGCCGGGAAATAACGCGGGTTTGACCGCGAATCCGAAGTTTGCACTTGCATTTGCACGCCTTTTCCCGCTTAACCGCGTGATCGTCATGGCCCATGGTGGGCCTCGGGAACCGCCCATTTTCAGGGCCGGTCGTTCGGCGATACAGGTGCTCATGTCTTTTTCTGATCTTGGCCTTTCGCAGAAGGTTGTCGATGCGGTCTCTGCCGCCGGTTACACGCAGCCTACACCTATCCAGGAGCAGGCCATCCCCCATGTGCTCGCCCGGAAGGACGTTCTGGGCATCGCCCAGACCGGCACGGGCAAGACCGCCGCTTTCACGCTGCCGATGCTCTCCATCCTCGAGCAGGGCCGCGCCCGGGCCCGGATGCCACGGACGCTGATCCTCGAACCGACGCGCGAACTCGCCGCGCAGGTCGAGGAAGCCTTCATCAAATACGCGCCGAACCACAAGCTCAACGTCGCGCTGCTGATCGGCGGCGTCTCCTTCGCCGATCAGGATGCGAAGATCACCCGCGGCGCCGATGTGCTGATCGCGACGCCCGGCCGCCTGCTGGATCATTTCGAGCGCGGCAAGCTGCTGCTGACCGGCATCGAGATCCTCGTCATCGACGAAGCCGACCGCATGCTGGATATGGGTTTCATCCCTGATATCGAGCGTATCGCCGGCCTCTGCCCCTTCACCCGGCAGACCTTGTTCTTCACGGCCACGATGCCGCCGGAAATCCAGCGCGTCACCGAACAGTTCCTGTCCAGCCCGGTGAAGATCGAGGTTGCCCGCCCGTCCTCGACCGCCGCGACCATCACCCAGAAGCTGGTGGCCACGCATGGCAAGGATTACGAAAAGCGCGAGACGCTGCGCAAGCTGATCGAGACTGCCGTATCGAATTCCGACGGCAACCCGCTCAAGAACGGCATCATCTTCTGCAACCGGAAGACCGAGGTCGCGACCCTGTTCCGCAGCCTCCAGCGGCATGGTTTCTCGGTCGGCGCGCTGCATGGCGATATGGACCAGCGTTCGCGCATGGCTGCGCTGGATGCGTTCCGCAAGAACGAACTGACGCTGCTCGTGGCCTCCGATGTGGCCGCGCGCGGGCTTGACATCCCGGATGTCAGCCATGTCTTCAACTACGACATCCCGCATCATGCCGAGGATTACGTCCACCGCATCGGCCGCACGGGCCGCGCCGGACGCCTCGGCACCGCCTACACGCTGGTGGCGCGCGGCGACGAGAAATACCTGCAGGCGATCGAGAAGCTGATCACCAAGACGATCGAATGGGAATCGGGTGACATGTCGTCGCTGCCCGAGCGCGCCCCCGGCGAGAGTGACGAAGCGCCGCGCCGTGGTCGTGGCGGAGAGCGGGACCGCAAGCGCGAGAAGCCGCGTGGCGGCCGCGGCGAAGGCCGCGAGCATGTCCGCACCGCCCGCGAGCAGAAGTTCATCGACGCCGCCGCGTCGCCGGATACGGAAGCGGGGGATACGGCCCCGGTCGAGCGTACGCCCCGGGCCGAACGGGCCCCGAGGCCGGAACGTGCACCAAGGCCGGAACGGGCACCGCGCGCCGAGCGCAGCGACCGTCCGGAGCGGGAACCGCGCGCCGAACGCAATGACCGTCCGGAACGAGCTGCCCGGCCGGATCCTGCCCCGCGCCGCGAAGCGCCGCCGCGTCGGGATGACCGCCGCCGGAATCGTGACGATGACGGTCCGACGCCGAAAGGCTTCGGGGACTTCATGCCCGGGTTCCTGCTGCAGGGCTCGGCGCCCAAAAAGGACTGAATTCGGAAAGGCCTGGCCTCGACCGGACAGGCTCACCGCCGGGAGGGCCCTTTGCCCTTGCCGCGGGCAGCAGCCCGGGCCGCTGCCGAGCGTGCCAGCGCCACCCAGTGCCCCAGGGCTTCCGGATCGTCATAGGCTTCATCCGGCAGCGCGAAATAGGACATCACCGCCTGCTGGCCCGCCTTCTTCTCATAGGTGAAGGGCCGGGAACCCGCCTGCTCCCAGAGCGGACGTGTATCGGCATCGACCTTCAGGAAGAGAGCGCCGTCGATATCGATCGCGAAAATGCCTTCCGGCCCATAGATTCCATGGCCGCCGAACATCGGGCGGACCCTGACGGCGAAAACCGGTGCAAAGAATTCAACCAGTTCCCCCGCCCTCGGCGCCTCTTGCCGCGACGCCCCTTGCCGCATTGTCAGCCGGGCAGCGCGTCCGGCAGGGCCGGCGTGATCGCGACGCTTTCGCCGCAACCGCAGGCGGAGGTCTCGTTGGGATTGCGGAACACGAAAGTCGAGGCGAACTTGTCGGTCTTGACGTCCATTTCCGTGCCCAGAAGAAACAGCACGGCCTTGGGATCGACCAGCAGCGTCACGCCCTTGTCCTCGATCACCTCGTCATGCGGATTTTTCGCTTCGGCATATTCCATCGTGTAGGACATGCCGGCACAGCCGCCGTTCTTCACGCCGACGCGGAGGCCGACAATCGGCCTTTCGGCGGCAGAAATAGCCTCGCGGACGCGGGCAGCAGCGGCCTCGCTAAGCGACATGACCTGAAATTTCCGGCGCGGGGCCGGATTGGAGATGGTATTCACGTCATCCTCCTGTCAGCCGGATTCAAGGTCCGGAGCAGATACGATAATGTGAGTATACCCTAACAATTCTTGCGTAAAGGTCGATAGGCCGGCGACACTGCGCCGGTCACGAACCCGAGAGAGCCATGATTCTCCCATCACCCCTGCCCGTCCTGCGCACCGAACGGCTGATCCTCCGGCGGCCGATCGCCACCGACATCACGGATCGTCACGCCATCGGCCGCGATCCGGAAATCTACCGGATGCTGGGGGCTGATATCCGGGGCCTCAGCCCGTTGACCGAGGATCAGGCCCGGGCCTGGGTGGAAAGCATCGTCGCGCATCCCGCCGCCTGGGTCATCGAGTTTCAGGGCCGGGCCATCGGCGAGATCCTGCTCGACAATTTCGTCGAGGCAGATCGCCGGGCCGGGCTCATCGTGGGGGTTCTCGATCCGCAGGCGCTCGGCAAGGGCCTCGGCACCGAGGCGATCCGCGCGGTCGCGGAATTCGCCTTCGATACGCTCGCGCTGCACAAGCTCTCGATGCGCGTGCTCGGCTTCAACACCCGCGCCCTGCGCGCCTATGAGCGCGTCGGCTTCATCCGCGAGGGGCTGGAGCGGGAATCGGCGCTGATCGGCGGCATCTGGCACGACGATGTCATTGTCGGGCTGCTCAAGCGTGATTTCGACGCCCTGCGCGCCGAACCCAAGGGCCCGGCCATCCCGGCACCGGCCTTGCGCTCGTGATCATTTCAGCCGGACATAGACGCCGTTGAACCGCACATTCACGCCTCCGCAGCCGCCGCTATCCTCAACCACGAGATAGCGGCCGAAAAGCTGAAGGCGTGCCTGGCATTCGGCGAAATCATGCGGTGATTTTTCGCCCGTATAGCCATCGCCGAAAAACACCCGGTTGCCCTTCGGCACGGCCTCGCCTTCCAGCTCGCCGACATTGATTGCGCCCCGCGCCACGCGGCCGGGGTCATGTCCGCCATAGGTCGCGTTCCCCGTGATGACCAGCCTGCCACCTTCGCCCTTCTTGATCTCGATCTCCGCTTCGGCATTGCGGCTCCACGTACCGAGCCAGTCTTCGGGGCGAGGAGCGGCGGTGGGCACGGCAACAAGCGCTGTCGCCGGGAGAAACCCGCTGGTTTCGGTGAACTGGTCCTTCACCTTGCGGACATTCGGCGCGATATAGGTTGCGCAGGCAATGCCGTTCCGGGTTTCCGCCACCAGCACCTCGTCACCGGGAACGAGGAAGCCCCGGCGCTTGCAGGCCTCGGAAAGATCAGGGCATTTCGGCTTGTCCTTGTCGCGGTCGGCGATGAAATTCACGCGCGGGCCCGCACCTGCCACCTTCATCAGAACGATGGTCGGTTCCACGCCCACTTCCGGCGGGCCCTGGCAATAACCGCGTTCGAACAGGGTCTGGGCGGCAGCCGGAAGCGCCAGCGGCGCGAGCAGCAGGAGGATGACGGGAATCAGGCCGGGGCGGTTCATGGCTCCAGCCTGCTCTTCCGCTCACCACATGTCGAGAGCGACGCGCGCCTCGTCTGACATCCGGCTCTGGTCCCAGGGCGGATCGAAGGTCATCTTGACCTTGCACCCGGAGATACCCGGCACATTGAGCACCGCTGTCTCCACCCAGCCCGGCATCTCGCCGGCCACCGGGCAGCCCGGTGCGGTGAGTGTCATGTCGATCGTGATGAAGCGATCATCCGAGATATCAATCCGATAGATGAGCCCCAGCTCATAAATATCGGCCGGGATTTCCGGATCATACACGGTCTTCAGCGCGGCGATGATATCGTCGGTCAGGCGATCGAGTTCTTCCGGCGCGATCGTGCCGACAGGGGCCGCCGGAGCGGCTGCGCTTGTCTCGTCTTCCGGGATCGGATCGATCCGGGTCGCGTCATCGGTCATGCGCTGCAATCCTCAACCGAACAGTCGGTCAGCCCGCACCAGCGCTTCCGCCAGCCGGTCGACCTCTTCCCGGGTGTTATATAGGGCAAAGCTCGCGCGACAGGTAGCCGTTTTGCCGAAGCGCTTCAGCAGCGGCATCGTGCAATGCGTTCCGGCCCGGACGGCAACGCCCTGACGGTCGATGACCGTGGCAATGTCATGCGCATGGGCATGAGCATGGCTGAACGACACGATCGCGCCCTTGTGCCGCGCTTTCCCGAGGATGGAGATGGAGTTGATCTCGCCCAGCCGCTCATGCGCGTAGGCGACCAGCGCATCCTCATGGGCGCGGATCGCCTCCTTGCCGAGCGCATTGACATAGTCGATCGCGGCGCCGAGTCCGATCGCCTGCACGAGCGGCGGCGTGCCGGCCTCGAAGCGGTGCGGCGGCCCGCCATAGGTCACGCCCTCCTCGGAGACCTCGCGGATCATCTCGCCGCCACCAAGGAAGGGCGGAAGCTGCTCGAGCAGCGCCTTCTTGCCGTAGAGCACGCCGATGCCCGACGGCCCATAGAGCTTGTGGCCGGTGAAGACGTAGAAATCGGCATCGAGATCCTGCACGTCGACATCGAGATGGACCGCCGCCTGGCTGCCATCCACGACAACCGGAATGCCGCGCGCATGGGCGATGCGGATCACCTCTTTCACCGGCACGATGGTGCCGAGCGCATTCGACATCTGCGTGATGGCCACGACCTTGGTCCGCTCGGTCAGCAGCGCCTCGAACGCCTCCAGCAGGAAATTGCCATCCTCGTCCACCGGCGCCCATTTGATCACGGCGCCATGGCGCTCGCGCCAGAAATGCCACGGCACGATGTTGGAATGATGCTCCATGATGGTGAGAACGATCTCGTCGCCCTCACCCAGCCGGACATGGCGGCCCAGCGCCGAGGCGACGAGGTTGAGGCTCTCGGTCGCGTTCTTGGTGAAGATGATTTCCTCCACCGAGGCCGCGTTGAGGAAGCCCCTTACCCGCTCGCGCGCGCCCTCATAGGCCTCCGTCGCGGCATTGGCGAGATAATGCAGGCCCCTGTGGACATTGGCATATTCGGTCTCGTAGGCAAGGCGCATACGATCCAGCACCTGGCTGGGCTTCTGCGCCGAGGCGGCATTGTCGAGATAGGTCAGCGGCTTGCCGTAAGGCTCCAGCGCGAGGGCGGGAAAATCGGCACGGATCCGGTCGAGGTCGAGGCTCATCTTCGTCAATCCACCAATTCAGGAAACAGGGTCAGGGTGCCGATCAGCACGCCCGAGAAGAACAGGGCCGCGGCCACGAGCCCGGCCACAAGCGAGAGCATCAGCACCGCCAGCCCGCGCGGATAACTGGCAAGCGCCAGCGCATCCGTTGCGAGGCGGGCCGATTGATGGATCGCCAGCGCGATCACCGCCAGCGAGCCCGCCAGAACCAGATAGGCGCCGGTTGATGGCCAGAACCGGTGGACGATCACGCCCGTGAGATCGGACAGGACGCCGGCAAAGCCCGCCAGAAACCCGACGCAGAACAGGAAATACACCGCAAGATTGGCATCGCGCCGGGCGGGCGAACCGCCGAACAGGCGCGAAACCGTGGGCAGGACCAGCCATTGCACCAGCAGCAGGGTGGCCAGCCCGCCGATCACCGCCGCCCAGACCGTCGGCACCAAAGCCGGATGGATGGTCGTCTGGTCATCCGCCCCGAAGAAGGAATCCAGCAGCGCATCCGCACCGAGCCGGCGGTTCAGCACGAGGCTGAAGGCGATACCAAGCGCGTAGAGCAGGATCGCCCGCCAGCCATCGGACCGGCTGCGCCCCTCCCGCTGCCCGGCCTCGACAACGCCGCGCGGATCCGTCCAGACCCGCATGACATCGTCCCAGACCGGGGAGCCCGGATTGCTCACGCTGCCTGCCTTGCCGCCAGCCATTCGCTGATACGCGCAGACAGCGAGTCCCGCAAAGCCTCGCCGCTCACCGCCTCGAGTACCTCGCCGAGGAATGCCTCGACCAGCAGCGCTTCCGCCTGAGGGCGCGGAAGGCCGCGCGCCATCAGGTAGAAGAGCTGGCTTTCCTCGAGCGAGCCGCAGGTGGCGCCGTGGGCGCAAACCACGTCATCGGCAAAGATTTCCAGCTCCGGCTTGTTCGACATCGCCGCCTCGTCGCCGAGGAGCAGCGCATTCGAGGCCATCTGCCCATCGGTTTTCTGGGCATGGGGCCGCACGATGATCTTGCCCTGGAACACCCCGTGCGCCTCATCATCGGCCACAGTGCGGAATAGCTCGCGGCTGATGCCATTCGGAACCGCATGATCGACCACCAGCGTGTTGTCACAATGCTGGCGCCCGCGGATCATGGTCGCGCCGCGAAGGTCCAGCGACGCGTTTTCGCCGGCATAGGTGATGAAGCTCTGCTGCCGCACCGTTTCGCCACCGGAGGAGAATGACAGCGACGAAAGCGCCGAGCCCCCTTCAAGCCGGGCTGCCAGCGTCGACAGGACCAGCGCCCTGTCGCCGGCCTCGTTGACGCGGATATGCTCGACGCGGGCGCCCTCGCCCAGCACCAGCTCGACCATGGTGTTCGACTGGTACGCCAGGCTGGCTTTGCCGCGATGCGTCTCGACGATGGTCAAGGTGGACCCGGCGCCGACCTCGATGATCACCCGCGCCAGGATGGCGTTGGCCTCATGCGCGGTCTGGATGAAATCCAGTACCAGCGGCTCGGGCAGCGCGGTATTTCCGGCAACGCGGATATAGGCGCCGTCGCGCATCAGGGCGGTGTTGAGATCGACCACCACATCGCTGGCCTTGCCCATGGCCCGGCCCGGGGTAAGCCCGACCTTCAGCGCATCCTGAAGCGGCTGGATAGTCAATTCCGCCGGCGTCTCGGCATCCTGCGTGAAACGGCCATCGACGAAAACCAGCCTGTGGCCGCCAAGGCCCTCGAACAAGGCCGCCGGAACCGATGTCGCGGACGACGTTGCCGATGGCGCGAGCGAGCGCATCACGCTCCGCAGATCGGTGTAGTGGTAGCTCTCCACGCGCCGGCCGGGCAGGCCCTGCGCCTTGAAGCGCTCCATCGCCGCTGCGCGTTCTTCCGCCGCGCCCACCAAAGCGGGCGCTTCCGCTTCGAACCACTCGATCAGGGCCGTTTCGGCCGCTGTCCGCATCTGAACCACGCTCGGTGCCATCACGCGGCCTCGGTGTAGTTCGCGTAGCCATCCTTTTCGAGCTCATGCGCCAGTTCCGGCCCGCCCGATTTGACGATCCGGCCCTTGGCCATGACATGCACCTTGTCCGGCACGATATGGTCGAGCAGGCGCTGGTAATGGGTAATGACGAGCATGCCGCGGCCCGCGCCGCGCAGGGCATTGACGCCCTCGGCCACGATGCGCAGGGCATCGATATCGAGGCCGGAATCGGTCTCGTCGAGGATGCAATAGGCCGGGTCGAGCAGGGTCATCTGCAGGATTTCCATGCGCTTCTTCTCGCCGCCCGAGAAGCCGACATTGAGCGGCCGCTTCAGCATGTCCGGGTTGATGCCGAGCTTTTCCGCCGCCCCGCGCACCTTGCGCATGAAATCGCCCGGCGAAAGTTCGGCCTCGCCGCGCGCCTTGGCCTGCGCATTCATGGCGGCCTTGAGGAAGGTCATCGTCGCCACGCCCGGGATTTCTAGCGGATACTGGAAGGCCAGGAACAGGCCCGCCGCCGCGCGCTCATGGGCTTCCATCTCGAGGATCGACTCACCGTTGAGCAGGATATCGCCCTCGGTGACCGTGTAATCCTCCTTGCCCGCGATCACATAGGACAAGGTGGACTTGCCCGAGCCGTTCGGCCCCATGATCGCCGCGACTTCGCCGGGATGGATGGTCAGCGTCAGGCCGTTGAGGATCTTCTTGTCGTCGATTTCGACGTGGAGGTTCTTGATTTCAAGCATGGATCGGTTCCGGTTTTGCATCGTCATGCCGGACTCTGCCCGGGCATCGACGACGTGAAAATGAAAGACGAAAGTCATGGATGGCCGGGCCAAGCCCTACCATGACGGCAGAGCTACTGCGACGGCTTTGGTTCATGCATCTCCGCGTAGCTGCAAATACTGACTGCGTAAGAATTGGGGACACCTGAGATCGGTTGCAACGCAAACGAGACTTCGCGATCCCAAGCGATGGCGACTAGAAATCCGTTGGCAATACCGCAGTCACCTACTCCGAAGCCGGTGTAGAGCGTGATCCACTCGGCCACGTTTCCCTTCGCGGTACTGACAACCTTGAAGTCTGCAGCAACAACTCGCGCAGAAGAGAGTGTTGCCGAGCCTGCGCCAGCAAGCACCGAGGGCCTTGAAGGCAACACGACATCCTCCCCGGCCCTAGCCGAGACAACCTTGCCTCGCACCACAATTTCGGCTTTCGCGATCCGCCGCGCATTCAACTCCTCTTGTTCACTTTTTGCTCTTTCAGCGCGTTCTTGATGCGTCATTTGTCGCGTAGATTGTGCTGCTCCCGGCACGATCTGGTCGACATCGTCTTGGCACGTGCAGGCCAAAGAAGGCGAAGCCAAGCTTGCCAGAAAAAGCACCGCGAGGATTGCGAAACGGGTGCGCATCACCCCACGCTCCCCTCGAGGCTGATGGCGATGAGCTTCTGCGCTTCCACCGCGAATTCCATGGGAAGCTGCTGCAGCACATCCTTCACGAAGCCATTGACGATGAGCGCCACCGCCTCTTCCTCGTCGAGGCCGCGCTGCATGCAATAGAACAGCTGGTCCTCGGCGATTTTCGACGTGGTCGCCTCATGCTCGAACACCGCCGAGGCATTCTTGCTCTCGATATAGGGGATCGTGTGCGCGCCGCATTCCTGGCCGATCAGCAGGCTGTCGCAATTGGTGAAATTGCGCGCGCCCGTCGCCTTGCGATGCGCCGAGACCTGTCCGCGATAGGTGTTGTCGCTCCTGCCGGCGGCAATGCCCTTGGCGATGATCTTCGAAGTCGTATTCTTGCCGAGATGGATCATCTTCGTGCCGGAATCGACCTGCTGCATCCCGTTGGAAATGGCGATCGAGTAGAACTCGCCCGAGGAGCCCTCGCCGCGCAGGATGCAGGACGGATATTTCCAGGTGATCGCCGAGCCGGTTTCCACCTGCGTCCACGAGATCTTCGACCGCGCGCCGCGGCAATCGCCGCGCTTGGTGACAAAATTGTAGATTCCGCCCTTGCCTTCGCTATCGCCGGGATACCAGTTCTGCACCGTCGAATACTTGATCTCGGCATCGTCGAGCGCGACCAGCTCGACAACTGCCGCATGAAGCTGGTTCTCGTCGCGCTTCGGCGCCGTGCAGCCCTCGAGATAGCTCACATAGGAACCGGCATCGGCGATGATCAGCGTCCGCTCGAACTGGCCGGTCTTCTGCTCGTTGATCCGGAAATAGGTCGAGAGTTCCATCGGGCAGCGCACGCCCGGCGGAATGTAGACGAAGGAACCATCGGAGAAGACGGCCGAGTTCAACGTGGCGTAGTAATTGTCCGTCGTCGGAACCACGGTGCCGAGATATTTCTGCACCAGCTCCGGATGCTCGCGCACGGCTTCCGAAATCGGGCAGAAGATGACGCCGGCCTTCTTCAGCTCTTCCTTGAAGGTGGTGACGACGGAGACGGAATCGAACACCGCATCCACCGCCACGCGGTTCTTCGGCTCGACACCGGCGAGGATTTCCTGCTCGCGCAGCGGAATGCCGAGCTTTTCATAGGTCCGGAGCAGCTCCGGATCGACCTCGTCGAGCGATTTCGGGCCCGCCGTGTTCTTCGGCGCCGAATAGTAATGCAGGTCCTGGAAATCGATGGCCGGGTAATGCACGCGCGACCAGGTCGGCTCGATCATGGTCTGCCAGCGGCGGAACGCGTCCAGCCGCCATTCCAGCAGCCAGGCCGGCTCGTCCTTCTTGGCCGAGATATAGCGAACGATATCCTCGTTCAGCCCCTTGGGCGCCAGTTCGGATTCGATATCGGTGACAAACCCGTATTTGTACTGGTCGACATCGATCGTCTTGACGGTTTCGACCGTCTCCTTCACCGCTGCCATTCTTCTCTCCTCTTCGGCTTCAAGGGCCGAGGGTTACCGTCCACATTATACGTCCCGCCAAGCCAGCCGATCAGGCTGCCGAGGCGGATTGTCCCGGGGCACGTCGCCGCGCCAGCTGCCTCTCGAGCGAGGCGAGGCATCTTTCGATCTCGCCAAACGTCGTCGCCGGCCCGATCGAGACGCGGATCGCGCCCTCGCGGATCGCCGCCGGCACGCCCATCGCCTCGAGCACATGGCTCGACTTCACCTTGCCGGACGAGCAGGCAGAGCCGCTCGACACCGCCACGCCGTCAAGGTCGAACGCGATCAGCGCCTGTGCCGCCGGCAACCCGGGAATGGCGAAGCAAGTCGTGTTCGGCAAGCGCGAAACGCCCTTGCCCACAATCTCCACATCCGCCGCCAGGCGATTCAGACGATTCTCGAATTCGTCCCGAAGCTGAATCATCGCATGAGGCGCCTCAGGCATCGCGCGAACCGCCTGCGCCGCCGCCCCCATGCCCGCAATGCCGGCCACATTTTCGGTGCCGCCACGCTGGCCGCTTTCCTGCCCGCCGCCGGCGATGAAGGCCCCCTGCAGGCGAACCTCGCTGCGGGCAAAGACAATCGCGCCGACACCTTTGGGGCCGCCGAACTTGTGCGCCGACAGGAAAAGAACATCCGCACCGAGGGCGCCGATCTCCAGTGGCATCCGCCCGGGCCCCTGCACGGCATCGACCACGACAATGCCGCCGGCCTCCCGCACGATCGCCGCCAGCTCGGCGACAGGCTGGATCACGCCGGTCTCGTTATTGGCCAGCTGGAGCAGCACCATCGGCGGCTGCGACGGCGCCACGGCCCGCGCTTCGGCGAGCGCGGCGGCCAGCGCCGTTTCCGCCACCAGCCCGTCTGCCGTCACCGGCAGCACGATCCGGTAGCCGGCAGGCAGGCCAGCCGCCTCGATCGCCTGCAGCACAGCAGCATGCTCGATCCCCGCCGCGATCACCGGGCGGGCCGGTGCGGCGGCACCCGGCACCAGCGCGCAGGCCATCTGGAGCCCGGCGCGGAGAATGGCATTGGCGGCTTCGGTCGCGCCGGAGGTGAAGACGACATTCGCCGCCTCGCCGCCCACCAGAGCCGCCACCTCGCGGCGGGCAGCCTCGACCATGGCCCGCGCGGCGCGGCCCTCGGCATGGATGGAGGAGGGATTGCCGGGGATCGCCAGAGCGGAAAGCAAGGCATCGCGCGCGGCGGGATGCAGCGGCGTCGTCGCGTTCCAGTCGAGATAGGCACGCCCGGCGCCCATGGATCCCTCTTGCCTGCAATCCCGCGCGAAAAACGTCGCAATTCGCGCCGGGCTATGCTAACGCCCAGCGCCATCGGCACTCGGCCTGATCGGTCGGCGGCCCTTCTTAGAATTATTCTAAGAAACGTTCCACGTTCCATTACTTAGCGGGTGCACTCGCCCCGTCAAGCACAACATGCACGCGCGAGGCAGGAATCGGGCTTCAACGCCGGCCTTCTCGCCATCGGAGACGGAAGAATTCATGCCTGAGGTCATCTTCAACGGGCCCGAAGGACGTCTGGAAGGGCGTTACCAGCCGGCCAAGAAGAAGGGCGCGCCGATTGCCATCGTGCTGCATCCTCACCCGCAATTCGGCGGGACGATGAACAACCAGATCGTCTACCAGCTCTTCTACACCTTCCTCGATCGCGGTTTCTCTGTCCTCCGGTTCAATTTCCGCGGGGTCGGCCGGTCGGAAGGCATGTTCGACCATGGCACGGGTGAATTGTCCGATGCTGCCGCCGCTCTGGACTGGATGCAGGCGGTCAACCCGGATGCCCGCTCCTGCTGGATCGCCGGCGTGTCCTTCGGGGCCTGGATCGGCATGCAACTGCTGATGCGTCGGCCGGAAATCGAGGGCTTCGTCTCGATCGCCGCCATGGCCAACCGCTATGACTTCTCCTTCCTTGCCCCCTGCCCGTCCTCGGGCCTGTTCGTCCATGGCGACAAGGACCGTGTCGCTCCGGTCAACGAGGTGATCTCGGTCATCGACAAGGTGAAGGTGCAGAAGGGCGTGAAGCTCGACCATGCCGTGATCGAGGGCGCCAACCATTTCTTTGAGAACCGCGTCGACCAGCTGGTCGATACGGTCGGCGGCTATCTCGACCGCCGGCTGGGGATCGTGAAGGACTGAGCGTCCTCCTCCCCGGCAGAAGCAGGAACGGGCGGCCGCGAGCCGCCCTTTTCCGTTCACGCCTGCCCTTTTCATTTACAAAGCCTTGCTGTAGCGACCCAACCACAGGAACGACAGGGTGCCGACATGAGCGAGTTCAGACCGCAATCCGATTTCCTCCAGACCCTGATGGCGCGCGGCTATGTCCATCAATGCTCGGACTTTGCCAGCCTCGACGCGCTGGCCGCCAAGGGCCAGGTCGTTGCCTATGTCGGCTATGATTGCACCGCGCCCTCGCTCCATGTCGGCCATCTGATCTCGATCATGATGCTGAGCTGGCTCCAGCGCACCGGCAACAAGCCGATCGCGCTGATGGGCGGCGGCACCACCCGCGTGGGTGACCCCTCCGGCAAGGACGAGACGCGCAAGATCCTGACGATCGAGCAGATCGACGCCAACAAGGCCGAAATCCGCAAGACTTTTGCGAAATTCCTTGAATTCGGCCCCGGCAAGGCCGTGATGACCGACAATGCCGAATGGCTGGCGCCGCTGAACTACATCGAGTTCCTGCGCGATGTCGGCCGCCATTTCTCGGTCAACCGCATGCTGTCGATGGATTCGGTGAAGCTCCGGCTCGAGCGTGAGAACGAGCTGTCCTTCATCGAATTCAACTACATGCTGCTGCAATCCTACGATTTCGTGGAATTGTCGCGCCGCTACGGCTGCAACCTGCAGATGGGCGGCTCGGACCAATGGGGCAACATCGTCAACGGCATAGATCTCGGCCGCCGCATGGGCACGCCGCAGCTCCATGCCCTGACCTGTCCGCTCCTCACCACCGCCTCCGGCGCCAAGATGGGCAAGACCGCCGCCGGCGCGGTCTGGCTCGATGCCGGCATGCTCTCCGCCTATGAGTACTGGCAGTTCTGGCGGAACACCGAGGATGCGGATGTAGGCCGCTTCCTCCGGCTTTTCACCTTCATGCCGCTGGACGAGATCGCCCGGCTCGAAGCGCTGGCCGGCGCCGAGATCAACGAGGCGAAGAAGATCCTCGCCACCGAGGCCACGGCGCTGATGCATGGGCGCGAGGCAGCGGAAGCCGCGGCGGAAACCGCCCGCACCACCTTCGAGGCAGGTGGCACGGCGGCTGATCTGCCGGGCATCGAAATCCCGGAAGCGGAGTTGAAGGCCGGGCTCGGCGTTCTCGCTGCGTTTGTCCGGGCCGGCCTTGTCGCCTCGAATGGCGAGGCCCGGCGCCAGGTGCAGAGCGGCGGCCTCCGCGTCAACGATGCCGTGGTCACCGATATCGGCCAGATGTTGACTTTGGCCGATGCCACGCAGGCCGGCGCGATCAAGCTGTCCTTCGGCAAGAAGAAGCACGTTCTGGTCCGCCCGGCCTGACGGCCCGGCTCAGTTCGCCCGGTTGAGGGACGGGGCATTGCCCCCGCCCTCGCGCTGGATCTCGAACAATTTCCGCAGGAAGCCCGGCGCGATGGCGGAAACCGGGTTGATCCGCATGACCGGGGCACTGGCCCGGCCGGAAATCACGAAGGGCACGGCGAACAGGCCCTCATATTGCGCACCGCCGAGAATCGGGCCGAGCAGCGGCACGCTGGCGAAGAAATTGTTCAGCGCATAGGCCGGCACGAAAACGCCCTTCAGATCGACGCGATCCGCAGCGTAATCAAGGCTGCCTTCCAGCGTCCCTCCCAGCTGGCCGCCCCACATCACCGCCTCGCGCAGGTCGAGCCGCCCCGGCCGGCGGGCGAAGTCGGCCCGCATCTTGGTGAAGGGCACCTCCTCGCCAAGGCTCTGCGTGGCAGAAATCGTGCGGCCGCTGGCGCCGACCTGCCGCAACGCGCTCTCGCCACGGATCACGAAATCCCGGAGCTGCACGACGCCCTGCTGGGTCTGGGCGCCGACGAAGATCTCCGCCGCCATCCGGCCACCATAGGCCTTGCCGTAGATGTCGAGGAACCGGAGAAGCGCGCCGCCATCCTGCGAGCTGGCATTGACAAGGGTTGTCTCCCGCTGCCCCTCGATGCTCGATGCCGTGACAGCCGCGGCACCGAACTGCCCCTTGAGCGAGAGCTGGGTCAGCCGGCCCTGCCGGCGGGCCATCCGGGTCTCGACACCACTCATCAACTCGCCGTTGAAGCCGATCAGCACCGTGGATTGCAGATCGAGGTCGAAATCCGGCGGCTTGGCATCGGCCGGTCGCCCATCCTCGAGCTTGCCGGCCTGGAACCCGCGCAGGAATGGCCGCAGGTCGAACGAATTGCCGCGCAGCGCGAGGCGCGTCACGCCGCGCTGGCGCTCGGCGACAAGCCGCGCATTGTCGCCGCCGGAAAGCTTGAACGTGCTGAAATCCGCCTTGGCGAATTGCCCGTCGCGCAGCAGCTCAACCCGGCCGCGCAGCGAGGCCGGCGCAAGATCGAGTTCGAGATTGTCGAGCCAGGTGCCGTCTGGCCGGCTGACAACGGTGAATTTCGTGCGGCCGGGCTGGCCGGCCCGCTTGGAGAGGCCAGGGATGCCGGATTCGATCCGCGTCTTGGCGAGATCGATCTCGACATCGAAACTGGTCGCCTGCTTTGAAAGCGGCAGCGTCACCGTCGATTGCAGCGGCCCCTGCACGACCCCGCGCATGTCGATGCCCCTGCGGGCGAGCACGGTCTCGTCCAGAGTCGCCTTGGCGACAGCCTGCCCCGGCCGCCCCGGCTCGGATTTCACCTCGATCTGCTGCGGCACGCCGAACAGCCGCGCATCGCCGCGGATGGTCAGCGCGCCGTTGCGGGTAAGCAGGGTGAAGGTGCCGCCTTCGAGGCGCTCATTCTTGACGATGTTGTCGATGCTGACCTGCCGGAGATCCGCCCTGAACTCGACCCGGACATCCCTCGCCGGTGGATTGTTGATGAGCGGCAGCGAAACCGTAGCCAGGCCGGAAAACTGGCCTTCGGGGATCCCCGCATCAGGCGGCAGGCCCGACAGGTCCCGGAGAGACGGCGCCGCGAGAAAGGCCATCAGCGCATCGAGCCGCCCCTCCGCCGGGATCGTCATGTCGAGGATGGACGGCCTGACGGCGGTATTGGCAACGGAGAGGCGGGCATCCTTGAGGGTGAAGCGTTGCCCGGCTTGCGGCTCGACAATCGCCGTTTCGATGACGGCATCGGTTTTCTGCCCGGAAACCCGGCCATTGCCATTCAGCGAGGTCAGCGCCGATGCATCCCTCAGCGGACGCAGGGTCACGCCTTCCAGACGGTAGGTGGCCCGGAGCGCATCATCGGGGATAGGCTTGTGGTTGTTGGCATCCTCGAGCGCCTGCCCCGCCAGCCGCAGGTCGAGCCGGAGCTGGGCCAGCCGGCCCGCTTCCGCATGCTCGATCAGCCAGCGCCGGACCGGCGGCGCGACCCAGACCGGCCAGATCCGCAGGGCCTTGCGGATCTCGAGGTTGTCAACCTCGACCCGGTTCTCCACCAGACCGCCATTATCCAGCGAATAGAGGCCGCGGAGCGTGACCTGGCCCTGATCTTCCTGCACCTGCAACCGGTCGACCCGCAGGCTGCGCAGATCGGGCGCAACCAGCGCCTCGAGTTCCGCTGCATCGAGCAGGATCGGCGCTTCGCCCGGAGAAAGCCGGTCGATCTCGGCGCGCTCCGCCCGGAGCGTCAGCGCCAGCCCGCGATCGCCCTCTGTCCGGGGCGAGAGCCGCCCGCCGAGAACGAGATGCGTTTCGTTGAAGCGGATCCGGATCCGGTCGAGCAGGATATCGGGCGAATCCGTCCGCACCCGCAGATCGATGGAGGCCTCGTCCAGCAGGAAGGGCGCCATGTCGCGGTCCGGCGGCTGGACCTTTCCGCCATAGGCATGGAAACGGGCGCCCTTCTCGATGAGGGCACCTTCGGCATTGATGCGCGAATTCAAGGTCAGCCGCAGCTTCATGCGGGGATCCAGCGCGCCGAAATCCCCCGCAGCGAGCGCCTGGACCGCCTGCAGTTCGACCTCGCCGGATTCGAGCAGCATCATCCGCCCGCCATCGGCCAAAGCCCGGGACGAGGCCTTCAGGGCCAGCGAGAACGGCGTCCCCTCCTTCGAGAGGCGCGCGGCGATTTGGTCCTCGCCATCCCTCACGACCTCAAGGCGCAGACCCTGCTGGATCGGCAGGATGCGCCCGTCAGGCTGGCGCTGGAACAGCGCGATGTCGCGCCCCTCGACGCGCTGGAGATTGCGGAAGGTCGGATCCTGGCCCGAGGCCGCGAAATGCGCACCGGCGAGAATGGCTCGGAACAGGGTCAAGGCCTCGTTCGCCGCCAGCGGATTGGCCTCCTGCTGGGGGGCCGGCATGACCAGCCGCACACCCTGAAGCCGCACCGAGGTTGGCAGCGGCCGCTGCCGCCAGAGCGAGAAGGTGGGCACCTCGACCTCGACGGACTCGAGATCGGCCTCGGCACCATTGGCCGGATTGGCGATCGCCAGCCGGCCGATCGAAAAGGTCGAGGTCAGCCCGGCGAACCGAAGACCGGCTTCGGCCACCGACAGGGCATGATCCGTTCCGAGCCCGTTGCCGAGCGCGCCGAGAAGCTGTTCGCGAAGGAACGCGGAATTCCGGTCCTTCTGGACCATCCAGACGAGGACCCCTGCCCCGGCAAGGACCAGAATCAGCAGGCTCGCCAACGTGGCGGTGCACCAGCCGAGCAGGCCCAGGCGACGCCGGGGCACGGGCATCCCGGCATCCACCGCCGCGGATGTCCTGTCTGTCTGGGTCGGCTCGAACGTCAACGCGGCTCTGTCTCCGGCAATCCCCGCAGGTTCCGATATAGTCCATAGCAAGGTTGCGCCGGCGACAAAGCCATCATGGCCGGATCGGGCGCAATTCAATGGTCTATGCACATCAAACACGTCGAAATCATGGACCGGGCACGCCCCGCCCCTCGCCAATTCCCGCTCCGCGCGCCATGTGAGACGCGGATCATCGATGATCCTCCCCCGAGACGAAGACACGTGAAGGAAGAACCCATGACAGCTCATGCAGCGTTGCAGGCAGGCGATCGCGCCCCGGATTTCTCGCTGCCGGGTGATGGCGGCAGCACGCTGTCGCTCGCCACGGCCGCCGGCAGGAAACTGGTCCTGTATTTCTACCCAAAGGACGACACCTCCGGCTGCACCATGGAAGCGAAGGATTTCAACGCCCTGCGCGCGGATTTTGCAGCAGCCGATACCGAGATCATCGGCGTCTCGCCCGACAGCGCCGCCAGCCATGACAAGTTCAAGAAGAAATACGAACTCGGCTTCGCTCTTGCCTCCGACGAGAGCAAGGCCATGCTCGAAGCCTATGGCGTCTGGGTCGAGAAGAGCATGTATGGCCGCAAATACATGGGCGTCGAACGCGCCACCTTCCTGATCGGGCGGGACGGCCGAATCGCGAAGGTCTGGTCGAAGGTGAAGGTGCCCGGCCACGCGGCGGAGGTGCTCGCCGCCGCCAAGGCACTCTGAGCGGCCAGTCCGCCGGAAACCACCGGAGGCCTGCCCCCGAGGCAGGCCTGAATCTGGACGAAGCGCATTGATAAACGCACGGAACACCAACCCAAGGTTGCAGCCTTAGCGCGTCATTAACCTTAATCGTCCATGATCAGGTCCAGTTCTCGCGTTGATCAGGGCCCCGATCCAGATGAGTGTGCGCATTCCGGCTTCCGACCCGCTGGCCAATTCCTCGACGCGGTTCGCCGTCGTGATCCGGCGCGGCGGTTCCCCCCGCATCATCGAGCTCGGCGACCGGACCGTAATCGCCCTCGGTGCACTCTCGCTGCTGCTGCTGGCCTGGTATCTGTTCGCGACGCTGTATCTCGTCCTCCGCGATGATGTCGTGGTGTCGCTCGTCTCGGGGCAGCGCCGGGTGCATTACGCCTACGAGGACCGCATTCTCGAATTGCGCGCCCGCATCGACCGGATCACCGCGAAGCAGGTCCAGAGCCAGGAGACGATCGAGGATCGCGTCGCCAGCCTTGTCGCCCGTCAGGCCGAACTCGAGGCGCGCGCCGTGATGATGGCCGATCTCGCAGCCCGCGCCGAGAAGGCCGGCCTGGCCCGCATGGATAATGCCGCTCCTGCTGCTGCGCTTCCGGAATTCCTCACATCCTCGCCCCCCGCCCTTGGCGGCGCGGCTCTCTCCTTCGCGCCGGTCACGGAGCGCCGGGCCAAGCCGATGCCGGTGGAGCCAGCGCCGGTCCCGCCTGTCCGGCCGGCCGATACCCTGCCGAAAACGCCGATGCACGGCGTCGTTCAGGAGGTGGAGCGGCGGGCCGAGCGTGTCGAGGCGACCCAGATGGGCGCGCTGGTCGCGATCGAGGAAACAGCCGGTGCGCAGGTTTCGCAATCCCGCCGGATGGTGAGTGCACTCGGGCTGGACCCGGGCCGGTTCGGCAAGAGCAGTCTTTCCGTTCCGGCCATCCGGCGCCCGGCCCCGCTGGACAGCCTCCATCTCCGTGACGTCTCGGCGGATCAGGGTGGGACGGATATGGGCGGCCCATGGCTCCCCGCCGGCACGGCCGAGGCGCCCGCCAGTTTCGACTTCCTCTTCGGCCGCGTCGAGAGCGCGCTGGATCAGGCCCGCCATGCGCGGCAGGTCATCAAGGCGCTCCCGGTCGGGCGCCCCCTGGGTGAGAAATTCGACATCACGTCCAGCTTCGGAACGCGGATGGACCCGTTCACGCGGGCCCCGGCCCTGCATTCCGGCATCGATTTCCGCGCGCCCACCGGCACGCCGGTCCGGGCGGTGGCTGGCGGCAAGGTGATCGAGGCCGGGCCGAATGGCGGCTATGGCCGGATGGTGGAGATCGACCACGGCTTCGGCATCAGCACGCGCTATGCCCATCTCTCGATGATCGCGGTCAGCGAGGGCGATACGATCGAGAAAGGGGCCATCCTCGGCCATGTCGGCTCGACCGGGCGGTCGACCGGACCGCATCTCCATTACGAGGTGCGGGTCGATGACGATGCGGCCGATCCGATGCGCTTTGTCCGGGCGCAGGCCCTGATGGCGCGTCAGGCCCCCTGACGCGCGCCGGTCTTACTCGACATCCCCGACATCGCCGACGACCTTGTTGGCAAGGGCCGCCTCGATGAACGGACCGAGATTGCCGTCCAGCACGTCCGACGGGGTTCCCGAAGTGACTCCGGTGCGGAGGTCCTTCACCAGCTGGTAGGGCTGCAGCACATAGGACCGGATCTGGTGTCCCCAGCCGATATCGGTCTTGTTGGCCTGCTCGGCCGCCGCCGCTTCCTCGCGCTTCTTCAGCTCGAGCTCGTAAAGCCGGGCGCGCAGCATCTTCCAGGCAAGTTCGCGGTTCTGGTGCTGCGACCGGCTCGTCTGGCTCATCACCATGATGCCGGTGGGCATATGGACGAGGCGGACAGCCGATTCGACCTTGTTCACGTTCTGGCCGCCGGCGCCCTGCGCCCGCATCAGGTCGATGCGGACATCGCTTTCCTTGAGGTCGACCTGGATCGAATCATCAACCACCGGATAGACGGTGACCGAGGCAAAGCTGGTATGCCGCCGCGCATTGGAATCATAGGGCGAGATCCGCACGAGCCGATGGACGCCTGCCTCGGTCTTCGCCCAGCCATAAGCATTGCGGCCCTTGACGAGCAAAGTCGCGGACTTGATGCCCGCCTCTTCCCCGTCGGAGACTTCCATCACCTCGACCTTGAAGCCCGAACGCTCGGCCCAGCGTGAATACATGCGCATCAGCATCGAGGCCCAATCCTGGCTCTCGGTACCGCCGGCGCCGGAATGCACTTCGATATAGGTGTCGTTTCCATCGGCCTCGCCGGAGAGCAAAGCCTCGACCTGCCGCTTGGCCGCCTCGCCTTCCAGCGCACGGATCTGGTTCTCGCCCTCGTCGACCGTCGCCTGGTCGCCTTCGGCCTCGCCCAGTTCGATCAGCGTGGTCGCATCCTCGAGATCGCGCTCGAGCTTGGCCAGCGAATTGAGTTTGTATTCGAGATCGGTCCGCTCGCGCATGATTTTCTGCGCCGAGGTCGAATCATTCCAGAAATCCGGGGCTTCCACCCGGGCATTCAGCTCCTGGAGCCGCCTGGTCGACTTGTCCCAGTCAAAGATGCCTCCTCAGCAGTCCGACAGACTGCTGGATGGCCTCGACCATCGCTTCGATTTCCGTCCGCATTGTCAAAAATTCCGTCAAGATTGCCGCAGGGCGCGGCAGGATCGGGCCCGGAATAGCCGAGCCCGGCCGGGGATGCAAACCATCCCCGCGGATTTTGCGTCAGTTCAGTAGAGCCCGCCCGTTGTATTGCCGACGGTGACGCCACCGGCCGCAGCCCCGGCATTGGTGCCGAAGGTGTAGCTCTCCGGCGGCGCGGTATTCGGTTTGAACGGCTCGAGGATCGCCTGCGGATCACCGGCCGTCGTGCGCTGGCCTGTGGCGTGGTTCACGCGGATGAACTTGATCCCCGGCGGCACGCGGAACTGGAGATTCGGCTTGCCGGCGAGCGCTTCCTTCATGAAATCGCGGAAGACCGGCGCAGCATACTGGCCGGCCGTGGCCGAATTGCCGAGCGAGCGCGGCCGGTCATAGCCAAGATACACCCCCACCGCGAGATCAGGCGAGAACCCGACGAACCACACATCCTTGGCGTCGTTGGTCGTGCCGGTCTTGCCGGCCAGCGTGCGGCCGAGCGGCTTCAGCACCGTCGCCGTACCGCGCTGGACAACGCCTTCCATGATCGAGACCATCTGATAGGCCGACATCGGGTCGATCACGCGCTCGCGCTTGTCGAGCAGGCGCGGCTCATCCTGGTTGGTCCAGGTTTCCGCCACGCATTCCCGGCAGACGCGCTCGTCATGCTTGAAGATCGTCGCGCCCCAGCGATCCTGGATGCGGTCGATCAGGGTCGGCCGGATCCGGCGACCGCCATTGGCGAGCATCGAATAGGCGGCGGTCATGCGCAGGACGGTGGTTTCCCCCGCCCCGAGCGACATGGCCAGAACCGGCAGCATGTCATCATAGACCCCGAAGCGCTTGGAATACTCGGCCACCAGCGGCATGCCGAGATCCCGGGCCAGACGCACCGTCATCAGGTTCTTCGAACGCTCGATGCCCTGTCGCAGGGTACGCGGGCCCGTCGGCTTGCCGTCGTAATTGTCGGGACGCCAGACTTCGCCATTGCCCTGATCCACCTCGATCGGTTCATCGAGGATGATGGAGGACGGCGTGTAGCCGTTATCCAGGGCGGTGGCATAGACGAAGGGCTTGAACGACGAGCCCGGCTGGCGCAGGGCCTGCGTCGCCCGGTTGAACTCGCTCTTGTCGAACGAGAAGCCACCGACCATCGCCTTGACGCGGCCCGTATAGGGATCCATCGCGACGATAGCACCGGAGATTTCCGGCACCTGCCGCAGGCGGAACTGGCCCGGCTTGTCCTGGATGGGTTCGACATAGACTACATCGCCGGCCGTCAGCGCCTCGCGGAGGCGCTTCCGCGGGAAGACGCGGGCGCTTTCCGCCGTGATCACGCCCGTTTCGCGCTTGCGATCGAGAATGCCGCCGCCCAGCCTTTGCGGCTGGAGGCCGATCTGGGCCTGGGTATCGTCAACCGAAAGCACCACGCCCACCCGCCAGGGATCGACATCCGTCAGGGTCTGCACCTCGGCCAGAGCCGCGCCCCAATCGCCCGTCGGCGCGATCTTCTCGGTCGCACCGCGCCAGCCGCGCGCCTCGTCGAAGCGGACAAGGCCATCGGACAGCGCCTTGCGGGCGTAGAATTGCAGCTTCGGATCGAGCGTCGAGCGCACCGAAAGGCCGCCCTCGTACAGCTTCTTCGAGCCATAGCGATCCGCCAGTTCGCGGCGCACTTCCTCGGCGAAGAAGCCGGCGGCATAGCTGTTCGGCGACAATTGCCGGAAGGTCACGACCAGCGGCTCGGCGCGGGCCGTGAGCCCGTCTTCCTTGGAAATGTAGCCATTGTCGACCATGCGGTCGATCACGTAGTTCCGGCGCCCGAGGGCGGCATCACGGTTGTTGATCGGATGATAGGTCGAGGGCGCCTTCGGCAAGGCGGCGAGATAGGCGGCCTCGGCGATCGACAGCTCGTGGACGGACTTGCCGTAATAGTTCAGGGCCGCCGCCGCGACGCCGTAATTCCCGAAGCCGAGATAGATCTGGTTGAGATAGAGCTCGAGGATCTTGTCCTTGGAGAAGATCGATTCGAGGCGGAAGGCGAGCAAGGCCTCGCGGATCTTGCGCTCGATGCTCTGCTCGGGCGAGAGGAAGAAGTTCTTCGCCACCTGCTGGGTAATGGTCGAGCCGCCCTGCTGGCGGCCGCCGGCCCCGCGGCCGCGCACCAACGCGCGGGCGATCCCTTCCGGGTCGACACCGCCATGCTTGTAGAAATTCTTGTCTTCGGCCGAGAGATAGGCCGCGATCAGCAGCTTAGGCATCGCCTGGATCGGCAGGTAGAGCCGGCGCTCCCGCGCATATTCGGCCAGCAGCGTGCCATCCGCGGCATGGATCCGCGTGGTCACCGGCGGCTCGTATTTCGCGAGCTGGGCGGGATCGGGCAGATCCTGCGAGTAATGCCAGAAGATATAGCCGGCAACAGCCGCGCCGATCAGACCCACCAGAGTGGCGGTTCCGAAGAGGAACGCGAAAAAGCGTGCGATCATCCGCATGCGGTTCTAACCCCTGGCAGATCGGCAAAAGCCTGTCTGCATCCACTTGGTCCGGCGTTCATTCCGGGGAGGCGGACATCGCCCGCAACCCGAAACGCGCGGGCATTCTACGCATCGATCCCTAACCAAAGCTGTCAGGGACTCTCCATTCCCGATCCTTACCAGAACCGGAAACCGGCAACAAACGCTCTGACTCACTTTGTTCCACAAAGGCGCAAACCGTGGCCGAAAAACGGCACAGGGCCGGCTGATCCGTATTATTCCAGTGGCTTGGCCGAAATCGCGATCCGGTTGTTGAGCACGAAATCCAGCAGGGCCGCCGCCAGCCCCTGCGCCAGTTTCTGCCGGCCGGCTTCCTGCATCAGCGCCTGCAGGTCGTCGACATTCGACAGATAGCCAAGCTCGACGAGAATCGATGGCATGTCCGGCGCCCGGAGGACGCGGAACCCGGCACTGCGCAGGGGAGTCTTGTGGAGCCGCCCGGCTCTCTGGATGGATTGCGCCACGCCCCGGGCCGCGAGCTGGCTGAACAGCCGCGTCTCCCGCCGCGCAAGATCGAACAGGATGTCATCGACGCCCTCGCGCTGGTCTTCCGGAGCATCCAGCCCGGCCGCGACATCGGCGCGGTTCTCCTTTTCGGCCGCGCGGGCCGCCGCCGCGTCCGAGGCGCGGTCCGAGAGCGTATAGACCGAGGCGCCGCGCACATCGGCCTCGCCGAACAGCGAATCCGCATGCAGCGAGACAAACAGGGCGGCGGAGCGGTTCCGCGCGAAAGTCACGCGCTCGGCGAGCGAGATGAAGCGGTCATCCTCCCGCGTCATCTGCACCTCGACCCGGCCATCGGCCTCGAGCTGCTTGCGGACGAGCCGCGCCACCGCAAGCACGATTTCCTTCTCCGCCTCGCCCTTCGGCCCGGAAGCGCCCGGATCGATACCGCCATGGCCGGGGTCGAGCACGACAAGCGGTTTCGCCCCGGCGGGGCGGGGCACGGCCCGCCCCTCGGGCACCCGGCTTGCGAGACGGCGCCTTTGGTCTTCCTCCACCCGGCGGGAAAACTCCTCGGCACTGGCCGCCCGCAACTGGATGACCAGCCGGACATGCGGCCCCTGCCGGACAAAATCCGTGCGCTGGACGAGGACAGGCCGGCTGAGATCGAGCACGATGCGCGAGCGGCCCATCAGGAACAGGCCGGCGCGCCACCCCGCCACGGGCCCGATCGCCCGGCTGCTGCCCTGCGCGGAGGAGCCACCGAAAACCGTGTTCTCGAGATCGATGACCAGCCGGTTCGGCTCGGACAGCACCTCGTGCCGCACCGTGACTTCTCCGGAAAGGTCGACAACGAGGCCGAGCGTCTCGGGGTTCGGATCCTCGACGAGATGGACTCCGCGGGCGAGAACCGGTTCGCTCGATCCGGCCTTCGGCGGCGCCGGCTGGGCCAGACAGATGGCCGGAAGGAATAAAACAAGCAGGATCAATGCAATGCCGGCAAGCAGCCCGGTGGGCCGAGCCGGATGGCCGGCGGTTCCGGTACAGGGAAAGTCGTGTCGCTCTGGGACCACCCGTGTTGTTCCGCTTGCAAATGGCGAGTCTGAACCTTAAACGGGGTCTACGGTGCATTCTGGACCGGAGCAAGTTTTCGTTGAGTCGTCGCTTCCAGAGGAAGGTCGCCGGCTCCACAGCTCCGGGCCCGAATGCGGGAACCCGGCCGGAAGCCTTTGCCGCAGGAGCTCAACCTGCCCAATTTCGCTTCGGAGCTTCGGGCCCCGTGGCGCGCTCCCCGCGCGTCGGTTCGAGCAAGGATGGCCTTGATGCCACGACATGCGATGGCAGAGCTGCTGCAACTCCCCCGGTCACGGCCGGGCGCGTGGCGGCATCGTGCGCCTGGCATCGCAGGACTTGTCTCGATCTCGCCGTTCCCCGGCAGGCCGGCTCGCGCCCCCTGCTCCCCGAATCCCTTCTTTCCCTTCTCCAACCGCCCGGCAAGCCGCCGCAATCCTGCGCGCGGGCCAAGCGGAGTGACGTGCTCTGGCCGCCTCCCGCCTCGGGCATACAGCCTTTCAAGAGTTTGCAATGACAACAAAAATGCTCATCGATGCCGCGCATCCGGAAGAAACCCGGGTCGTGGTCACACGCGGCAATCGTGTTGAGGAATTCGATTTCGAATCCGCCAACCGCCGCCCGCTCCGTGGCAATATCTATCTCGCCAAGGTGACGCGCGTCGAGCCGTCCCTCCAGGCGGCCTTCGTGGATTTCGGCGGCAACCGGCACGGCTTCCTCGCCTTCTCGGAAATCCACCCCGACTACTACCAGATCCCGACGGCGGATCGTCTCGCTTTGCTCGCCGAGGAGGCCGAGGCCGCCCGCGACGAGGACAGCGAAGACGAGGAGGGTCGTCGCCCCCGTCGCACCCGCGCCAAGCCGCGGCAGAACCGCCGGGGCAAGGACCAGGTGGCCGGCCCTGTCGAGGGTGAGGCCGAGGATGGTGCCGCCAATGGCGAGAGCCTGGCCGAGGGCGCCGAAGGCGAGGCCGAGGCGGATGGCGAGAATGCCGGCGCCCCGTCGGACGACACGCCCAAGGACGAGGAGCATGTCGAGCAGCTCGGCGGCGGCGGCGACGCGATGGAAGAGGTGCCGATGCGCGCCGCCCACCGCACGCGCCGGCAGTACAAGATCCAGGAAGTCATCAAGCGCCGGCAGATCCTGCTGGTCCAGGTGGTCAAGGAAGAGCGCGGCACCAAGGGCGCGGCATTGACCACCTATCTCAGCCTCGCCGGCCGCTACTCTGTCCTGATGCCGAACACCGCGCGCGGGGGCGGCATCTCGCGCAAGATCACCAGCGCAACCGACCGCAAGCGCCTGAAATCCATGGCCTCCGAGCTGGAAGTTCCCGCCGGGATGGGGGTCATCCTCCGCACCGCCGGGGCCTCGCGCACCAAGGTCGAGATCAAGCGCGATTTCGAGTATCTGATGCGCCTGTGGGAGAGCGTCCGCTCGCTGACGCTGGAATCGACCGCGCCGGCTCTCGTCTACGAGGAAGGCTCGCTGATCAAGCGCGCGATCCGCGACCTCTACTCGAAGGATATCGAGGAAATCCTGGTTGCCGGCGAGGATGGCTACCGCGAGGCCAAGGACTTCATGCGCATGCTCATGCCGAGCCATGCCAAGGCCGTCCAGCCCTACCGCGATGCGACGCCGCTTTTCTCGCGCACCGGCGTGGAAAACCAGCTCGACGCCATGTTCTCGAATGTGGTGACGCTGAAATCCGGCGGCTACATCGTTATGAACCAGACCGAGGCGCTCGTCTCGATCGACGTGAACTCGGGCCGTTCCACGCGCGAGCACAATATCGAGGATACCGCCCTCAAGACCAATCTCGAGGCAGCCGAGGAAGTGGCCCGGCAGCTCCGCCTGCGCGATCTTGCCGGCCTTGTCGTGATCGACTTCATCGACATGGAGGAGAAGCGCAACAACAAGGCGGTCGAGCGCAAGCTCAATGATTGCCTGAAGAACGACCGCGCGCGCATCCAGGTCGGCCGGATCTCGCATTTCGGCCTGCTGGAAATGTCGCGCCAGCGCATCCGGACGGGCGTGCTGGAAAGCTCCACCATCCCCTGCCCGCATTGCGCCGGCACCGGGCTGCTTCGCTCGACGCCGAGCCTGGCCCTGCACGTCCTGCGCGCCATGGAGGACACGCTCCTGCGCGGCGCCACGCATGACATCACGCTGAAGACGCGCCTCGAAACCGCCTTCTACATCCTCAACCAGAAGCGCGAGAGCCTGCGGGCCCTCGAGGCCCGGTTCGGCGTGACGATCACCGTCGTCGCCGAGGCGGCGCTGCCGCCGGGCCAGCATTTCCAGATCGAGCGTGGTGAGCCTGTCCAGCCCCGCATGGTGGCTGAACGGGTCGAGGGCGAGGCCATCGAACACCGCCCGGCGGCGCCGCGCCACCAGGACGGGCCGCGGGTCATCCACCCCGAAGATATCGAGATGGATGACATCGAGGTCAGCGAAGCCGAGGAAACCGAAGCTGAAGGCGAATCCGAGGCCGGCCGGGACGGCGAGAAGGCTGATGGCGAGCGCAAGCGCCGCCGCCGCCGCCGCCGCCGTGGCGGCCGTGACCGGGAACGCGGTGATGGCCTGCCGGTTGACGGCGAGAGTTCCGAAGCTTCAGGCAACGGCACTGCCGATGCCGAAGGCGACGACGAGGACGATGAGAACGGCGAGGAAGGCCGGGCTGAAGGCGCCGAGGGTGGTGAGCGCTCCGAGGGTGAGCGCAAGCGCCGTCGCCGCCGCCGTGGCGGTCGCCGCAACCGGCGCGACCGTGACGATCGCCCCGGTGAAGGCAATGGCGAGGAAGGCAATGGCGAAGAGGGCGAGGCTGTCGAGTCCGGCGCGCCGATGATGGTCGCCGCTGAACCGGCCGTCGAAGCTCCGGCGGAACAGGCGGCTGCCGAGGCTGAACCTGCGAAGAAGCCCCGCCGCAGCCGCGCGAAGAAGACCGACGAGGCAGAAGCCGTGACGGCCGAAGCCCCGGCCGTTGAAGCGCTGGCGCCCGAGGCTCCTCCGGCCGGGAAACCGGCCGAAAAGGCCGCCAAGGCCCCGCGCAGCCGCGCCAAGAAGGCCGTCGTCGAGGCGTCGGCGATGGAAGCACCGGTTGCCGAAGCGCCGGTTGCGATTGCTACGCCAGCCCCTGTCCCTGCGCCGGCGCCCGTCGTCGCAGCGCCCGCCCCGGCCCCGCAGCCGGAACCCGAGCCCGAGCCGGAAGATCCGAACCGGCCGAAGCGCTCCGGCTGGTGGAGCCGGGCCAAGCAGGCGCTTGGTGGCTGACAACAAAAAGGCCCGGGAAATCGGGCCTTTCTTTTTGGCGTGATGAAACCGTGCCCGTAAGCCGGGGCCTGCCTGAATCAGGACATGAATCAGGACCTGAAGATCCGCATTTTTTCTTTGTAAAATCAGATAATTGCAGGAAAAGCCGGACTCACCCCCGAAAGGGCGCCGCCGGTCAGTCGAAATCCGGGCCCATGAACCGGGCGCCCGCAAAACGGCGCCGCAGCCCCTCGGCATAGCGGGTAACCCGAGGCAGGTTGACCCGCGCGATCGGCGCCTGCTGCCAGCGATGCGTCGCCAGCCCCATCACGATATCGGCAAGGCTGAATTCGCCGCAGAGATATTCGCCGGCCGTCTCGAGCTGGGCGTCGAACACAGCCATCAAGCCGTTCCACTCGCTGGTGGAACGTTGCACTTCCGCCGGATTGTCGAAGCCCGGCCGCTTGCGCACCAGCGCCTGCACCGCATAGCGCCAGCTGCCGTTGAGATCGGCGATCATCCAGTCCATCCAGGCCTCGACCTCGGCCCGCTTCACCGGATCATCCGGCAACAGGGCGCCCTTGCCATAGCGGGTGGCAAGATAGCGGCAGATCGCGTTCGATTCGGTCAGGATGGTCTCGCCATCCACCACGACGGGGATCAGCGCCCGCGGATTGAGCTTGAGGAATTCGGCTTCGCGCGTCGAGCGGAAACCACTGCCCCAATCCTCGCGGCTATGTGCGATGCCGAGTTCCTCGCAGACCCAGAGGACCTTGCGGACATTGATCGAGCTTGTCCGCCCGAGAACCCTCAGCATGTCACCACCAGCGGGCGGCAGTCACGCGCCCGGCCTGTTCCTCGATCACGGCACCGAGGCTGAACAGCGTTTCCTCGTCGAACGGGCGACCGATCAGCTGCAGGCCCAGCGGCAGGCCGGCCGCATCGGTGCCACCCGGCAGGGCAAGGCCCGGCAGGCCGGCCATGTTCACCGTGACGGTGAAGATGTCGTTGAGATACATCTGCACCGGGTCGGCATCCGCCATCTCCGCGATGCCGAAGGCGGCGGAGGGTGTCGCCGGCGTCAGGATCGCATCGACACCCGAGGCGTAGACATCCTCGAAATCCTTCTTGATCAGGGTGCGGATCTTCTGCGCCCTCAGGTAATAGGCGTCATAATATCCGGCCGAGAGCACATAGGTGCCGATCATGATGCGCCGCTTCACCTCGCGGCCGAACCCCTGCGCCCGGGTCTGCTCGTAGAGGTCGGTAATGTCCTTGCCCGGCACCCGCAGGCCGTATCGCACCCCGTCATAGCGCGCGAGGTTGGACGAAGCCTCCGCCGGCGCCACGATATAATAGGCCGGCAGCGCATATTTCGTGTGCGGCAGGCTGACATCGACAATGCGCGCACCGGCCGCGCGCAGCATGTCCGCGCCCTTCTTCCAGAGCGCCTCGATCTCCGCGGGCATCCCCTCGACACGGTATTCCTTCGGAATGCCGATCGTCTTGCCAGCAACCGACTGGCCGACAGCCGCCTCGAAATCCGGCACCGGAAGGTCGACCGAGGTCGAATCCTTCGGATCATGCCCGGCCATCGAGGTCATCAGTGCCGCGCAATCGCGCACGGTCCTGGCGATCGGCCCGGCCTGGTCGAGCGACGAGGCAAAGGCGACGATGCCCCAACGCGAGCAGCGACCATAAGTCGGCTTGATGCCCACCGTGCCGGTGAAGGCCGCGGGCTGGCGGATCGAACCGCCCGTATCTGTGGCGGTCGCGCCGAGGCAGAGATGCGCCGCGACAGCCGCCGAGGAGCCGCCGGACGAGCCACCCGGCACGAGCAGGCCCTTCTTGTCGCCCGACAGGGCGGCCCGGGCCTTTTCCGCGCTCCAGTTCGCCGGCAGGATCGGGTTGACCACCGGCCCGAAGGCGCTGGTCTCGTTCGACGAGCCCATCGCGAATTCGTCGTTGTTGAGCTTGCCGAGCATCACCGCCCCGTCGCGCCAGAGCTGGCTGGTGACGGTGGATTCGTAGGTCGGCACGAAGTTTCCGAGGATGCGCGACGAGGCCGTGGTGCGCACGCCCTCTGTGGCGAAGAGATCCTTCACCCCGATCGGGATGCCTTCCAGCCGGCCGGCCTCGCCGCGCTGAAGCCGGGCATCGGCCGCCTTCGCCATGGCGAGCGCCTGCTCGGGCGTCTCGAGCACATAGGCATTGAGCGCCCGCGCCGCCTCGATGGCCGCGAGATGCGCCTCGGCCAGTTCGACGGCGGTGAACTGCTTGCCCGCAAGGCCCTTGCGGGCTTCGGTCAGGGTGAGCTGGGTGAGATCGGTCATGGAACGGGTCTTCCGGAGGGGAGAACAGGCAGGGCGCAGCGGAAACGCGGAGACGCGGGAAAGCGGGGCTTATTCCACCACTTTCGGCACGAGGAAGTAATGATCCTCGCTCTGCGGCGCATTGGCGGTGACCTTGCCGGCCTTCTCGCCATCCGTCACGACATCGTCGCGCATCTTCAGCGCCATCGGCGTGACCGAGGTCATCGGCTCGACGCCCTCGACATTCACTTCGCCGAGTTGCTCGACGAAACCGAGGATCGCGTTGATCTCGTCCTGCATGACCGGAACATCCTGTTCCGGCAGCTCGATGCGGGAAAGCCGGGCGATGCGGCGAACGGTGGCGGCGTCAACGGACATCCGATGCCTCTTCCATGGGATAGGGGGACCCGCGTCCTTAACAGAAGGCAGGCCCGACTGACAAATCCCGAACAGTCGAATCCCGCCGCTTTTTGCTCAGCGGATCGAGAAAACGAACGGCTCGTGCGGCTGGGGCTCCAGCAGATGCGTGCCAAGCGGCCCCAGCTCGCGCTTGAACTCCTCGACCGTGCCCGTCAGCGCGCCGAAAGTGCCGTAATGGCAGGGAATCACGGCCTTGGACCGCGGGAAGAAGCGCCGCACGGCAAGCGCCGCCGTCGAGGGGCCCATCGTGTAGCGATCGCCGATCGGGACGATGACAATGTCCGGCTTGTGCAGTTCCTCGATCAGGCCCATCCCGGCGAAGATGTCGGTATCGCCCATATGGTAGACGACCGGCGCGCCTGGAATGTTGATGATGACGCCATTTGCCGAACCGAGCGTCTGGAAGATGCCGCGTTCCCACACGCCGGAGGAATGATCCGCCCGGACAAGCCGGATCGAGACGATGTCATGCTCGACGCGGCCGCCGGCATTCATGGTCTCCATCGCCAGCACCTTGCCGGTATCCATGGCTTCCCATTTCGCAGAGAGCCACTGGCCGAGATCCCAGTTGCAGAACAGGGTCGCGTCGGTCTCGCGGGCAATGGCCAGGCTGTCGCCGATATGGTCGCCATGACCATGCGTGATGATGATATCGGTCGTGCCGGCGATGGCGCGCTGGAATTTCGAGCGAAAATCCCCGTCGCCCTTGCCCTCGAACACGGGATTGCCGGTAAAGAACGGATCGATGAGGACTTTGCGTCCCTTGCTGGCAAGCGAAAAGGCCGAATGACCGAACCACGTGATTTCCATGGCGTTCTCCTTCCCTCACATCTTTCATGCGACGCGTCGCCGATAACGGTTTATGGGGTTGCCTGAAGAAGGCCAAGCCTTTTTTGCAACGCACAATCCCGCAGGAGCTGGTCCGCATGAAGCCGGGTGGAGCCGAGGAACTGACAATCGAGGCCCTGACAGACCGGCTCGGCCCTGGCGAGAGGCTGCTGGGGCTCGATCTCGGCGAGAAGACAGTCGGGCTCGCCCTTTCGGATGTCGAGCGGCGGATCGCCACGGCCTTCCGGACGCTGCCACGCCGGAAATTCCGCGAGGACTGGGCGGAACTCTCGGCCATCATCGCGCAGCATCGGGTTGCAGCCCTCGTGCTCGGGCTGCCGCTCAACATGGATGGCAGTTCCGGCCCGCGCGTCCAGGCGACACGCACCTATGCGCGCAACATCCGGCAGGTGAGCCCGATCCCGATCCTGTTCTGGGACGAGCGGCTCTCGACCGTCGCAGCGGAACGGGCGCTGCTTTCGGTGGATCTCTCCCGGGCGAAGCGTGCGGCGATCATCGACGCGACCGCTGCTGCCTTCATCCTGCAGGGCGTGCTCGACCGGCTTCGCCACGAGACAAGGCGGATCGCCCAGGAAGAAGCGGCACGAGAGGACGGGGCACAAGAAGAAGGGGAGGCCTGAGCCTCCCCTGATTGTTTTCTCGCCTTGAGGGCGGCGTCAGCGCAACGAGCCGCCACCGGCGGGATCACGCACGTTACGGCCACGGCGGCGCGGCGTTTCATAGTATTCGCCGCCATAATAGCCAGGGCCGGGGCCGTAATAGCGCGGCGCCGGAGCATAATAGCGCGGGCCGGTATCATAATAGCGCGAACCACGGTCGTAATATCTCGGCCCGGTCCGGTAAGAGCGGGGCCCGGGGCCGTAGAAATCTGCCGGCGGGCGCCCGGCCTCGCCGCCCTGGTTGAAGTATGCCGGCGGCAGCGGCTGCTGGCCTCCGTAATACTGGACGTTCCGGGCACCATGGACACCCGCGCCGAGTTCCGCAGCATGGGAGAATGGACCGGCCTGCGCCGGACCCTGCCCGACCACACCGAGACCAAGTGCAAGCCCGAAAGTCAGACCAGCGAGACGATTCATGGGACACCTCCTTGACGGGTCTTCCCGACCCTGTGCCAGCTGATCACAACCAGCCACATAATGATGTCATATAGAGGGCAGTGAATAAACCGGGCCTGAACACCATGGGTTGCTTCCCTTCATGCGGGGCAGCGCTTAGGCAAGGAACAACGCGGCCCGTCGGGCGGCCAGCAGCCTGTACGGACCCCATGGTTCTCGATTCCCTGATTTCGGTCTTCGTTGTCATCGCAATCGGCTGGGCCCTGCGGCAAAAGGCCCTGCCGGCGGAAGCGGATTGGCAGGGCTTCGAGAAGATTTCCTATTACGTCCTCGTGCCGGTTCTCATCGCCAAGACGCTGATGTCGGCGAAGCTGGGCGATGTGCCGTTCGCGCGGCTCGGCACTGCATTGGTCGGGACGATTGGGATCCTCGGCATCGCGCTGCTCGTCCTGCGCAAGCCGCTGGAACGCTGGCTCCGGGTCGATCCGCCGGCCTTCACCAGCCTGTTCCAGGGCGTGATGCGCTGGAATGCCTTCATCGCGCTCGCCATTTCCGCCAATCTCTACGGGCGGGAGGGCGTCACGCTCGCGGCCGTGGCGATTGCCGCGCTCATCCCGATTCTCAATGTCGCAACCGTGATGATCCTGCGGCGCTACGGCACCGGCGGCGGCTCGCTCATGCGGGGGCTGGCCACCAATCCCTTCATCCTCGGCACGCTCGGCGGCCTTGCGCTGAACATGCTGGCCATTCCCCTGCCCCGCGCCCTGTCGCTGTCGCTCGACATTATCGGTCAATGCGCGCTCGGCACCGGCCTCATCCTTGTCGGGGCTGGCCTGCGCCTGCAGGACCTGCAACGGCCGAGCCCGGCGCTGCTGCTCGCGGTCGGCATCCGGCTGCTGATCGCCCCGGCTATCGCCTATGGGCTCGCACGGCTGCTCGGCCTGCAGGGCGCACAACTGGCAGTGGTCGTACTCTGCCTCGGCGTGCCCACCGCCACGGCATCCTACCTGCTGGCGCGCCGGATGGGCGGCGATGCCCCGCTGATGGCGGCCATCACCACCGCACAGACCATTGTCTCGATGATCACGCTGCCACTCATTCTCGCGGCGCTGACATAACCCCCTGCGCGACGCGGTTGCCAGGCAGCCGCTCGATCAGGCCCGACAATTCGAGATCGAACAGCGCGCCGGACAGAGAGGCCGCATCCAGCCCGGCCATCCGGCCGAGTTCGTCGATATCGATCGCACCATGCGTCAGCAGGTCGAGAACCGCATCGGCATGGCCTTGGGCCGGACCAAGGCCGGTCAAGCGGCGGCCGGGGCCTTCCGCCGCGTCTGCGGCGCGGAACAGATCCGGTGCCGGCTCCCGGAACTGGCAGAGGGGCGGTTCGGGCCGATGCGCAACCGGTGGCAGCGCCGCCAGCACATCCGCGACGGACGTGACCAGAGTGGCGCCGTCCCGGAGGAGGTCGTTCGATCCCTCGCAGCGCGGATCCAGCGGCGAGCCGGGAACGGCCATCACATCCCGGCCCTGCTCGCCCGCCATCCGCGCCGTGATCAGCGAGCCGGAGCGTCGCGCCGCCTCGACCACGACGACACCAAGCGAAAGCGCCGAGATCAGCCGGTTCCGGCGCGGGAAATCCTGGCCGCGCGGGCCTTGCCAGAGGCGCATTTCGGACAGGACCAGCCCGTCTTCGGCAATTGCATCGAACAGCGCCTCGTTCTCCGGCGGATAAGGCCGCTCGAGCCCGCCGGCCAGCACGGCCACCGTTCCGCCGGCAAGGCCGGCACGATGCGCTTCCGTATCGATGCCGCGCGCGAGGCCCGACACGATGACATAGCCCGCCTCCGAGAGGCCGCTGGCCAGCAGGCCGGCCATCTTCCGCCCGAGGCCGGAGGCATTCCGCGCGCCGACCAGTGCGACGGCGGGCCGGGCCAGCAACGCCACCTGCCCTTTCACCGAAAGCACCGGCGGCGCCCCGTCCACCGCCCGCATCAGGGCCGGATAGTCCGGATCCGGCAGGGCGAGGAAGCGGATGCCCAGCCGGGCGGCACGCTCGAATTCGGTCTCGACATCGTCACGCCGCGGCACGACCAGCCGCCGCCCCGGCGCGAAGGAGGGATCGGCCAGCAGCCGCAAAGCCTCGCCGGCACTGCCCGCCCGGCGGAGCAACGCCTCGAACCCGCGCGGGCCAAGCCCTTCGACACGGGCCAGATGGAGCCAGTCGAGGCGTTCGCGCGCGTCGAGCGCCCGGCCCGGGGCGGCCGTCATCCCTTCTGGCCGATCCGGCCCTCCGTCCCGGCAAGGAGGCGCGCGATATTCGGGCGGTGTTTCCACCACAGCAGAGCGGCCATGACGAGGAAGGCGAGGCTCATCGCCGTGACCTGACCGGCGCGCCAGTCGAGCGCGAGATGGCCGATCGGCAGGAGGGCCGAGGCCACAAGCGCCGCCAGCGAGGAATACCGCGTGAGATAGGCCACGGCGAGCCAGATCGCCGCGAAGGCGACCAGCCCCGGCCACCAGAGCGCCAGCAGCACGCCGATGAAGGTGGCGACGCCCTTGCCGCCAGCGAATTTCAGCCAGACCGGATAGAGATGGCCGAGAAAGGCGCCCAGTCCGGCAAGGACCCCTGCCCCCGCGCCCCAGCGCAACGCCACCCAGACCGCGATGCTGCCCTTGAGCGCATCCAGCAGGAGCGTTGCCGCCGCGAGATCCTTCCGCCCGGTGCGCAGCACATTCGTCGCGCCGATATTGCCCGAGCCGATCGCGCGGAGATCCGCGGTGCCGGCGAGCCGCGTCAGGATCAACCCGAACGGAATCGAGCCCAGCAGATAGCCGAAAGCCAGCGCCATCAACGCGCCCGCAGCACCCAGTCCCGCCAGTTCAGCCATGATCCCTCCGGATTTCTTCTCTGCCCCGGCTGCGGGGAATGCGTCACGAATGCCGATGCACGACGCGCCCCGCCACGAGCGTGGCGAAGACCTTGCCCGAAAGCCGCGCCTCGTCAAAGGGCGTGTTCTTGCACTTTGACCGCAACTCGGCGGCATCCACCACCCAGGGGTAGTCCCGGTCCAGAACGATGAGATCCGCCGGCGCCCCCCGCGCCATCCGGCCCGTCTCCAGCCCGGCCAGCCGGGCCGGAGCGGCGCTCATCGCCTCCAGCAGGCGCTGCAGGCTGATCAGCCCGGCTTCGACCAGCTGCAAGCCGGCCGAGAGCATGGTTTCCAGCCCGATAGCGCCCGGCTCGCATTCTGAAAAAGTCAGGCGCTTGGTTTCAACATCCTGTGGGTTGTGGTCGGAGACGATGATGTCGACCAGCCCTTCGGCCAGCGCCTCGACCATGGCCAGCCGGTCCTCTTCGCTGCGGAGTGGCGGGCGGAGCTTCAGGAAGGTGCGATAGCCGCCGATATCCATCTCGTTCAGCGTGAGATGGTTGATCGAGACCCCGGCCGTCACCGGCAGGCCGGCATGCTTCGCCCGGCGGATCACCTCGAGGCTCTCGCGGCAGGTGATCATCGCGGCATGGTAGCGCCCGCCGGTGAGCTGGACGAGGCGCATGTCGCGCTCGAGCATGATGGTCTCGGCCGCACGCGGGATGCCTGGCAGGCCGAGCCGCGTCGCGAATTCGCCCTCGTTCATCACGCCCTCGCCGACGAGGTTCGGATCCTCGACATGATGGATCACAGGCATGTCGAACATGCGCGCGTAGGTCAGCGACCGGCGCATCACCTGGGCATTGGTGACCGGCCGGTCACCATCCGTCACCGCCACGGCGCCGGCTTCCTTCAGGAGGCCGATCTCGCTCATCTCCTGCCCGCGGCACCCCTTGGTGAGCGCGGCTGCGACGCGGATATGGACAATGCCGGTATCCCGCGCCCGGCGCAGCACGAAATCCACCACGGCGGGATCATCGATCACCGGCGAGGTATTCGGCTGCGCGACCACGGTGGTCACCCCGCCCGCCGCTGCCGCCTCGGAGGCGGAACGGAGCGTCTCGCGATATTCCTCGCCCGGCTCGCCGATAAAGGCCCGGAGATCCACCAGCCCGGGCAGGACGAGCCGCCCCGCGCAATCGAGGATCTCCGCATCTGCAACGCTGCCCGGTGCGGCGAGATCGGCTGAGAAATCCGTGATCCGCCCGCCCGAGACAAGCACGCCGCCGGGCGATTCGAGGCCCGTCACCGGATCGAGCAGCCGCGCTTGGGCCAGATGCAGGGGGCGGGGCTCAGTAGCGGTCATCGTCGTCTCCATTGCGCACCTGCCGCACCGCCGTGATCAGGCGGAGCGTCGCGCCAAGGCTGTACAGCCCGAGAATGGCGATCAGCACGGTCGGCATGACCACAAACAACCAGCGGGCAACCGCACCGGAAAGCAGCACCTCGCTCGCGCCGTAGATCGCGTAGCGCAGGTAGATGGCTGTGGCGAGGCAAAGCAAAACGGCCAGCGAGAAGCGGTGGATGAAGCCGAACAAGAGGGCAAGGACAAGGAAAACTGCCCCGTCCAGGCTGATGAGGCGGTGAAACGCGGCCTGCGAATGCAAGTAGAAATAGAGCCAGCCGCTTTGAGGGCCGCTCCCCGGCCCGACAATGAACTGGTCGAGCACTTCGAGGATCGCCGCCGCGAGGAAGGGCGAGAGCAATGCCGCGACGCGCCAGGGCGTGCCGGCCTTGCCGATCAGCCAGATCCAGAGCGAGACCGCCGCCGCCAGCCCCCAGCGGAAGGCCGTGGATTGCGTCAGCGCGATCAGGAGGTCGCTGTAGAGGGCCTCGAGCGCAACCATGTCAGCGCTTCCGAGCGAGCCGGGATCGCGCCATCGGCATCGGGTCAAGGCAAGCGGCGATGGCCTTACTCATTGGGCAAACGCCGCGCCAGCGCCTCCAGCACCGCCATGCGCACTGCAACGCCCATCTCCACCTGCTCGCGGATCAGGCTCTGCGCGCCATCGGCGACATCCGAGGCAATCTCGACACCGCGATTCATCGGCCCGGGATGCATGACGAGGGCATCCGCCTTCGCATAGGCGAGCTTCTCGCGGTCGAGGCCGTAATAGTGGAAATACTCCTGCACGCTCGGCACATAGGAGCCGTTCATGCGTTCCCGCTGCAGCCGCAGCATCATCACGATATCCGCGCCCTCCAGCGCCCGGCGCATGTCGGTGAAGACCTCGACACCGTAGCGCTCGACGCCCATGGGCAGCAGGGTCGGCGGACCACACAGGCGCACCCGCGCGCCAAGCGCCTGCAGGCAGATGATGTTCGACCGCGCGACGCGGCTATGGGCGATGTCGCCGCAGATCGCCACGACGAGGCCCTCGATCCGGCCCTTGTTGCGGCGGATGGTCAGCGCGTCGAGCAGGGCCTGCGTCGGATGTTCATGGGCGCCGTCACCTGCATTGACGACCGAGCAATCGACCTTGCGCGCCAGCAGATGCACGGCCCCGGCGGCATGATGGCGCACGATGATGATATCCGGCCGCATCGCGTTGAGCGTCATCGCCGTGTCGATCAGCGTCTCGCCCTTCTTCACCGACGAATTCGCCACCGACATGTTCATCACATCGGCGCCGAGCCGCTTGCCGGCCAGTTCGAACGAGGATTGCGTGCGCGTCGAGGCCTCGAAGAAGAGGTTGATCTGCGTCCGGCCGCGGAGCGAGGACTTCTTCTTCTCGACCTGGCGCGAGATCTCGACCTCTTCCTCGGCGAGGTTGAGCAGACCCTCGATATCGGGCCGCGACAGACCCTCGATCCCGAGGAGGTGACGATGCGGGAAGACGAATGCCGATGCGCTCATGGTAAGAATTCGGCATAGAAGCTTGCCCGGCTCCCCGCAAGCGCGGTGTCCGGTTATCCTCGTCAATCCTTGCGCGGGTAGGTGTGCTCCGGCGCGGGAAAGCGGCGCTCCCGGACCTCGCCGGCATAGGCGGCCATGGCGGCATCGACCGCCTTCCCCAGTTCCGCATAACGCTTGACGAAGCGCGGCACGCGCTCGGTCAGGCCGAGCATGTCATCCAGCACGAGAACCTGCCCGTCACAGGCCGCCGAGGCGCCGATCCCGATCGTCGGCACCGCGACCCTCTGCGTGATTTCCGCCGCGAGCGGCTCCTCCACCGCCTCGATCACGATGGCGAAGGCGCCGGCCGCCGCAACGGCCTCGGCATCGGCAAGGATTTTCGCCCGCTCGGCCTCCGAACGGCCGACAGCGCGGAAACTGCCGAGCACATGGATCGCCTGCGGGGTCATGCCGACATGGGCCATGACGGGGATGCCGCGCTCGCCGAGAAAGGCGATCGTCGCGGCCATCCGTACGCCGCCCTCCAGCTTCACTGCGCCGGCGCCGGTTTCCTGAAGGATATGGGCGGCATTGCGGAAGGCCTGTTTCGGGCTTTCCTCATAGGTTCCGAAGGGCATGTCGACCACGACCAGCGCCTGGCGGGAGCCGCGAACCACCGCCGCGCCATGCAGGATCATCATGTCGAGCGTGACAGGCACGGTGGAGGCGAGGCCATGATGGACCATGCCGACACTGTCGCCGACGAGCAGCATGTCGGCATGCGGATCGACCAGCCGCGCCATGCCCGCATCATAGGCCGTGACCATCACGAGCGGCGTGCCGCCCTTGCTGTCCCGCACATGGCGCGCCGTCCGCCGCTTGATCCCGTTCTGGACCGACATGGAAGCCTCCCCCGAAGAAGGGCGAGGCTTAGCGGAGCCGGCGCGTCCGGACAATCACCTCCGTCAGGCGACCTGCTTCGTCACGGCCGCGATCGACTGGATGCCGTGATCCGCTTCGCGGGTCAGCTGCGCCACTTCCTCGATCGTGGTGGAGATCATCTCCACCCCTTTCGCGGCTTCCTGCATGTTGTGCGACATGTCGGAGGTAACCGCCGCCTGCTGCTCGATGGCCGCCGAGATGTTGAGCGAAACCCCGTTGATCTCGCCGATCGTCCGCGAAATGGCCTCGATGGCGCCATGGGCCAGCTGGCTGGAGGATTGCACCGCGAGGATATGGGCGTTGATATCGCCCGTGGCCTTGGCGGTCTGGCTGGCCAGGGTCTTCACTTCCGAGGCGACGACGGCGAAGCCCCGGCCCGCCTCGCCGGCGCGTGCGGCCTCGATTGTGGCATTGAGCGCGAGAAGGTTCGTCTGGTTGGCGATGGTGGCAATCAGCTCGACCACCGAGCTGATCTTGCGGGCATCCTCGACAAGGCTGCTCACCGTGGCGCCGGCATGCCGCGCCTGCTCCACGGCATCGTTGGAAATGGTCAGCGCCCGCGAAACCTGCCCGTTGATCTCGGTGACAGAGGAGGCAAGCTGGTTCGAGCCGGCCGCAACCGCATTGACATTGGTCGAGGCCTGCACAGCCGCCGCCGCCGCGCTGGTCGCCTGCTGGCTCGTGCTGGCAAGGGCCTGGGCCGCACGCTCGACGCCGGCACCCATCGTATCCCGCATCGCATGAAGCCGGCGCCGTTCGGTCATCGAGGCAGTGATATCGGTCGCGAATTTCGCAAAGCCGGCCAGCTGCCCCGCCCCGTCGAAGAGCGGATTGTAGCTCGCCTGGATCCAGACCTCGCGCCCGCCCTTGCCGAGGCGGCGGAATTCCGCGACCTGCGGCCGGCCATTGCGCAGCTGGGTCCAGAAATCCCGATAGGCCGGGCTGGCCGCCTCGGCCGGATCGACGAAAAGCTTGTGATGCTTGCCCCGGATCTCCTCCAGCGCATAGCCCATGACCTGGAGGAAGGCCGGATTGGCATCCAGCACATGGCCATCGAGGTCGAACCGGATGACAGCCTGCACCCGGTCGACCGCATCGACCATGCTGCGGAGGAAGACGACTTCCCGGTGCGTGGCCGTCACATCGAAGCCGGAGAACCGGAAGCCGCCTTTCGCCATCGGCTCGATCATGCCGGCGAGGCTTGCGGTGCCGCCACTGGCCAGGAGGAAATCGAGGTCGAGCCGGGCGGGTTGGCCTGCCTTCAGTTGGTCGGCCAGGTCTTTCGCCGTCTTGGCTGTCAGCAACGCGGACACAGCCTGTCCTTTCAACGCTTCCACTGGCCTCGCAAGCAGTGCTGCAAGGGCGGGAGCGATATTGCGGATGCGGCCTTCCCGGTCGAGATCAAGGCTCAGCAGGAGGGTAGCCCCGACAGGGTCTTTGGCACGGCGAAACAGCATGGGGGAGACTCCGAAAACTTGTTAAGTCGATTGTATCCAAACCCCTTTTGACAATTGATTAATCAAGCGCTTGAGCCACACCCTCGTGCGACGTTCCGCCCGCCACTGTCCGGACCACGCAACAGCCCCATTTGACAAAAGCAGCGCACGCCGCCACTTATCCCGGCCGTTCGGAAGGGACATCCATGGAAAATCGGGTCGTCATTGTCGAGTCGCCGTCAAAGGCGAAGACGATCAACAAATATCTCGGGCGTGGCTATGAGGTCATCGCCTCCTATGGTCATGTGCGCGACTTGCCGTCCAAGGACGGCTCGGTGGATCCCGACAACGATTTTGCCATGATCTGGGAAGCGGATGGCCGCGGCGCAAAGCAGATTTCCGCCATTGCAAACGCCGTGAAGGATGCCGACCGCGTTATCCTCGCGACTGACCCGGATCGCGAGGGCGAGGCCATTTCCTGGCACCTCTATGAAATGCTGCGCGCCCGCCGCGTCCTGAAGGACAAGACGGTCGAGCGCGTCACGTTCAACGCCATCACCAAGGATGCCGTGGCGGCCGCGATGGCGAATCCGCGCCAGATCGACCAGGCTTTGGTCGATGCCTATCTCGCCCGCCGGGCGCTGGACTATCTCGTGGGCTTCCAGCTCTCGCCGGTGCTCTGGCGCAAGCTGCCGGGCGCGCGTTCGGCCGGCCGCGTGCAATCGGTCGCCCTGCGGCTGGTCTGCGACCGTGAGGCCGAGATCGAGCGCTTCGTCACCCGCGAATACTGGTCGCTGGTTGCCCGGCTGGCGACTCCGCGCGGCGAGGAATTCGAGGCGCGGCTGGTCGGCGCCGACGGCAAGAAGATCAACCGGCTCGATATCGGCTCGGGAACAGAAGCGGAGGCGTTCAAGGCATCGCTGGCCGAGGCGCGCTTCACCGTGGCCACGCTTGAGGCCAAGCCCGCCAAGCGCCACCCCTTCCCGCCCTTCACCACTTCGACCCTGCAGCAGGAAGCCTCGCGCAAGCTCGGCTTCGCGCCGGCCACCACGATGCGGATCGCGCAGAAGCTCTACGAGGGCGCGGATATCGGCGGCGAAACCACCGGCCTCATCACCTATATGCGAACCGACGGCGTCGACATCGCCCCGGAAGCACGGGCGCAGGTCCGGGCCTTCATCGGCAAGGCCTTCGACAAGGATTACCTGCCCGAAGTGCCGCGCGCCTATTCGACCAAGGCGAAGAACGCGCAGGAAGCCCATGAATGTATCCGGCCGACCGATGCGTTCCGCGTGCCGAAATCCGTCCGGCCCTACCTTTCGGATGACGAATTCCGCCTCTACGAACTGATCTGGAAGCGCACCATTGCCAGCCAGATGGAAAGCGCCCGGCTCGAACGCACCACGGCGGATATCCTCGCCGAGGCCGGGCCGCGCCGGCTCGAACTGCGCGCCACCGGGCAGGTTGTCCTGTTCGATGGCTTCCTCGCGCTCTACACCGAAACCTCGGATGACGAAGAGGACGAGGATAACCGCCGCCTCCCGGCCATGAGCCGTGGCGAGGCCTTGGCCCGCAAGGCCTTGAATTCCACGCAGCATTTCACCGAACCGCCGCCGCGCTATTCCGAAGCCAGCCTCATCAAGCGGATGGAGGAACTCGGGATCGGGCGGCCCTCGACCTATGCTGCCACCTTGGCCGTCCTGCGCGACCGCGAATATGTGAAAATCGAGAAGAAGCGCCTCGTCCCGGAGGACAAGGGCCGCATCGTGACAGCTTTTCTCGAGAGCTTCTTCGCGAAATATGTCGAATACGATTTCACCGCCGATCTTGAGAATGATCTCGACCGGATTTCCAACGCCGAAGTGGACTGGCGGTCGGTGCTCCGGGATTTCTGGCGCGACTTCAAACCCGCCATCGAAAGCGCCAAGGAGCAGCGCACGGCCACCGTGCTCGACGGGCTCAACGAGCATCTCGGCCCGATGCTGTTCCGCGATCGCGGGGATGGCACCGATCCACGCGTCTGCCCGAAATGCAGCGCCGGCCAGCTTTCGCTGAAACTGGGCAAGCTCGGCCCCTTCATCGGCTGCTCGAACTACCCGGAATGCCGCTTCACGCGGCCGCTTTCCGTGCCGAACGGCGAGGATGGCGAGGCCGAGGCCGGTGCCTCCGGCCCGCAGGTTCTGGGCACGGATCCGGCAACGGGCCTCGAGGTCACGATCCGCGACGGCCGTTTCGGGCCCTATGTCCAGCTTGGCGAGGGCGAGAAGCCGAAACGCGCCTCGCTCGCCAAGGGCATGACGATCAAGGATACCGATCTCGAAAAGGCGCTGGCGCTTCTCTCGCTGCCGCGCGAGGTCGGCCGCCATCCGGAGAGCGGCGAGGTCATTCTGGCCGGCATCGGGCGTTACGGCCCCTATGTGCAGCACGGCAAGACCTACGCCAATCTCGAGGGCCTGGACGATGTCTTCACGGTGGGGATCAACCGCGCGGTCGATCTCATCGCCACGAAGGAAGCTGGTGGGGCACGGCGTTTCGGGCGGAATGCGGCGACGGCCGGCCGCATCATCGGCCAGCACCCGGATGGAGGCGATATCTCCGTCCGCGACGGCCGATACGGCGCCTATGTGAACTGGGGCAGCGTCAACGCCACTATCCCGAAATCCGCCAACAAGGACGAGATCACGATGGAGGCCGCTCTCGGCCTGATCGCGGCGCGGATCGAGGCGACGGGCGGCGTGGCGAAACCGGCGCGCGGCAAGGCCCGGGCCGCGCCGAAAGCTGCTGCCAAGGCGGCGCCCAAGGCAGCCGGCGAGAAGAAAGCCCCCGCGGCCCGCAGCAAGGCGAAAGCCGGCATCTCCCCGGCCAAGGGCAAGACCAAGGCCTGAACGGATCATCAGGGCCGGAAACCTTCCTGCCCTGTCGCTCTCCCCCGAGGCGTGAAACAATCCGCCCCGGGGGGACGATTCGATGCTCGAAGGCCTGACGATCCTGATTTTCCTGCAATTCACTGGCGAATTGATCGCCGGCGTCACGCGCCTGCCGATCCCTGGCCCGGTGATCGGGCTCGCGTTGCTGGCGGGCTTCGCGCTCTGGCGCGGGCGAATGCCGGAGCCGGTGGTGATCGCCGGCGATGCGATCCTCCGGCACCTCTCGCTGCTCTTTGTGCCGGCGGGCGTGGGCCTTATCGCCTTCGGCGACCGGCTGGCCCGCGAGGGCCTGCTGATCGTGATCGTACTGGTTCTCTCCACCGCCATCACCATGACGGTGACGGCGCTCGTCTTCCGCGCCCTGACGCGGGATGACGGAGACGCCGCATGACCCTGCGCAGCCTCGACCCTTCCGCCTTCTGGATCTATCTCGCGGAACAGCCGCTCTTTTTCCTCGCGATCACCCTCGCCGCCTATCTCGTCGGCGACCGCATCGCCGCCGCCACCGGACGCCACCCGCTGGCCAACCCGGTGCTGATCGCCATCCTGCTCGTCGGCGCGGCCCTGCTGGTCTCGGGCACCTCGCATGCCCGATATTTCGAGGGTGCGCGCTTCGTGCATGTGCTGCTCGGGCCGGCGACGGTCGCTCTCGCGCTGCCCATCTGGCGCAACCGCGCGCTGATCGCCCGGCATTGGCGGGCCATCGGCGCGGCCCTCGGCATCGGTGCGCTGGTCGGGATCGGGAGCACGCTGGTCCTCGCCCGGTTGCTCGGCCTTTCGGGCGCGACCCTGGCCTCGCTGGCGCCGAAATCCGTGACGGCGGCCATTGCCATGGGCATTGCCGAGCAGGTCGGCGGCACCCCGCCGCTCACCGCCGTCCTCGTCATCGCCACCGGCATTCTCGGGGCTGTGATGGTCACCCCGCTGATGAACCTGCTGCGGATCCGCGATTATGCCGCGCGCGGCTTCGCCGTGGGCATCGCCGCCCATGGCATCGGCACCGCGCGGGCGCTTCAGGTCAACGAGAAGGCCGGCGCCTATGCGGCGCTCGGCATGGCATTGAACGGGCTGGTCACAGCCATTCTCGTGCCGCTGCTGCTCTTCCTCTTCCGGTAGCGCGCGGGCTGTGCGAGAAGGAGGAATGTCGCGCCTGCCCCGCTCCCTGGCCCCTCGCCGGCAACCGAAATCCCCCGAGGCCCGGCCCTTCCCGAGCCGGGAAGAGATCCTCGCTTTCATCGCTTCGGCCAAGACCAAGGTCGGAAAGCGCGAGATCGCCCGCGAATTCGGGATGAACCCCGCTGCCAAGATCATGCTCAAGCGCCTGCTGAAGGAATGGCAGGCCGAAGGCACGCTCGAACGCAAGCGCGGCGCGCTGCATACGGCCGACCAGCTTCCGCCCGTTGTCGTGGCAGATATCATCGGCCGGGATATCGACGGTGATTTCATCGCGGTTCCCGCCGAGTGGGACCCCTCGCGCGGCGAACCGCCCCGCATCGTGCTGCCCCTGCCCCGCCGCTCGCGCGAGCATGGCCCCGCCCCCGGCATCAATGACCGCGTGCTGATGCGGATCGAACCCGCCGACGAGGAGGATGGCCCCGATTACACCGGCAAGGTGATCAAGGTCCTGTCCAACCAGGCGAAGCGCGCGGTCGGCATTTTCCGCGCCGAAAAGGATGGCGGCGGCCGTCTGATCCCCATCGACAAGAAGGCCAAGGGTGTCGAGATCCTCATCCCGCCCGGCCAGTCCGCCGGCGAGGCGGAGGATGGCGACCTGATCGCCGTCGAGATCGGCCGCGACCACCGCCTCGGCCTCAGAACCGGGCGCGTGCGCGAGCGGCTCGGCTCGACCAAGAGCGAACGCGCCATCTCGCTCATCGCGATCCATACGCATGAAATTCCGCATGTCTTCCCGGAAGCCGCCCTGCGCGAGGCAGAGCAGGCCGAGGAGGCCACTTTGGCCGGCCGCGAGGATTGGCGCCCCGTTCCGCTGATCACGATCGACCCGGCGGATGCGAAGGACCATGACGATGCCGTCCATGCCGAGCCGGATCCCGACCCGGACAATCTCGGCGGTTTCATCCTGCATATCGCCATCGCCGATGTCGCACATTACGTCCGGCCCGGCTCGGCCCTCGATCGCGAGGCGCTGATCCGCGGCAACTCGGTCTATTTCCCCGATCGCGTGGTGCCGATGCTGCCGGAGCGGATCTCGAACGATCTCTGCTCGCTCAAGCCGCAGGTGAACCGCGCCGCCCTGGGGCTCCGGGTGGTGATCAGTGCCCGGGGCGAGAAGCGCGGCCATTCCTTCCACCGCGTGCTGATGCGCTCTGCCGCCAAACTCGCCTACCAGCAGGCGCAGGCGGCGATCGACGGAACGCTGGACGAGGTAACCGGGCCGTTGATCAAGCCGGTCCTGACGCCGCTCTGGCGCGCCTACGAGGCGCTGAAAATCGCCCGCGACGCGCGCGAGCCGCTCGATCTCGACCTGCCGGAGCGCAAGCTCGTGCTCGACGCGCAGGGGCACGTGGCCGATGTGATCGTGCCGCAGCGGCTCGATGCGCATCGTCTGATTGAGGAATTCATGATCCTCGCCAATGTCTGCGCGGCGGAAACGCTGGAAAAGGCGCGGATCCCGCTGCTTTACCGGATCCATGACAATCCGAGCCTCGAGAAGATGCAGGGGCTGCGCACCTTCCTCGAGAGCATCGCCATCAGCCTGCCAAAGCAGGGCGCCCTCCGGCCGGACCTGTTCAACCGCATCCTTGCGCGGGTGAAGGACGGGCCGAATGCCACTTTGTGCAACGAGGTGATCCTGCGTTCGCAGGCCCAGGCGGAATACAGCCCCGACAATATCGGCCATTTCGGCCTGAATCTGCGCCGTTATGCCCACTTCACCTCGCCGATCCGTCGCTATTCGGACCTGATCGTCCATCGCGGGCTGATCCGCGCCCTCGGCTTCGGCAAGGACGGCCTGCCCGACATTTCCATCGAGGCCATGCGCGAAATCGGCGCGCAGATCTCCGCCGCCGAGCGCCGCGCCATGGCCGCCGAACGCGAGACGGTCGACCGGCTGATCGCGCTCTATCTCGTCGATCGCGTCGGCGAGAGCTTCCGCGGCCGCATTGCCGGGGTCACGAGGGCGGGCCTGTTCGTGAAGCTGGAAAAGACCGGTGCCGATGGTTTCATCCCCGCCGGCACGCTCGGGGATGATTTCTTCCGCCATGACGAGGCGGCCCATGCGCTCACCGGCGCGCGGACGGGCGAGAGCTATCGCCTCGGCGACAGCGTGAATGTCCGGCTGGTCGAGGCCCAGCCCATGGCCGGGGCGCTCCGTTTTGAAATGCTGAGCGAAGGCCGCTATGTGAAGGTCACGCGCGGCAAGGGCCGAAATGGCAAGATGACCAGCGGCAAGCCGGCCTTGCGCGGGAATGCGGAACATGGTTCAAGGCCAAACGCATTCACAAAACCGGATATGAGCAAGCCATCCGGCCGGCGCAACCGCCGCGGATGGGTGGAGGACTGAATGGAATACGGCACCAAGGGCGCGGCTGCGCTCGAAAAGCGGGACTGGAAGCAGGCAATCGGCCGCGGCTTCCGCTGCACCTGCCCGCAATGCGGCCAAGGCCACCTGTTCGCCAGCTTCCTGAAAGTCGCGCCCGCCTGCGATTCCTGCGGCGAGCGGTTTGACGGCCACCGGGCGGATGACATGCCGGCCTATATCACCATCACGATTGTCGGCCACATCATTGTCGGGCTGAACCTGTTCTTCGAGCGCACGGCGGAATGGCCGATGTGGTGGCACATGGTGCTCTGGCCGGTCCTGACCATCATCATGACGCTGCTCATCATGCAGCCGGTCAAGGGCGCGCTGGTCGGCTACCAATGGGCGCTCCGGATGCACGGCTTCGACCCCGAGGGCGACATCCACGAGGTGCGCAGCGTGGCGAAATCCTGAAGCCCGCCCCCATGTCTGCCGAGACCCTCCTCTCCGAAGACGAGAAGCTGGCCCGCCTGACGGGCGAAGCCCGTGACCGGCGCTGGGCCAATGTGCGGCCCGTCGATGCCGCGACGCTGATCATCGTCGACAGAGCCGGCAAGGAGCCGCGCGTCCTCATGGGCAAACGCCACCCTAACCACAAGTTCATGCCGGACAAATTCGTCTTCCCCGGTGGCCGGATGGAAAGCCAGGATGCGCGGATTCCGGTTGAGAGCGAATTGCGCGACGAGGTTGTCGCCGCCCTGCTCGCACGGACGCCAAGAGCCACGGCACAGCGGGCGCGGCGCCTTGCTCTGGCGGCGATCCGCGAGACTTTCGAGGAAACCGGCCTCGTCATCGGCCTGCCTTGCGCACAGTCGCGCGCCTTGCCGGACGGCCCCTGGCAGGAATTCGCCGCAACCGGCTACCTGCCGGATCTCCACGCGGTCCATTACCTCGCCCGCGCGATCACGCCGCCAAAGCGGCCGAAACGGTTCGACACCCGATTCTTTGTCGTTGATTCAGGGGCAATCCGGCACAATGTCGGTGCGCGGGTCGGCCCGGAGGCAGAGTTGACCGAACTCGCCTGGCTGACATTGCGCGAGACGGCCGATCTCCCGCTCCCGGCAATCACCCGCGTGATCCTGACCGATCTCGACGAGCAGATCCGCGCCGGCATGATCGGACGGCGTCACGCGATCCCGTTCTACTACGAGCGGCAGCGGGTCTTCCGGCGCGACCTGATCGACTGATACCGGCCGGTAAACGCCGCTCGAAGACGCGTTTCAGAACAATCCCTTGGGGATGCTGTTCTCGGCCCCGCCGGGCAGCGGCTTGGGCTTGAGCCCTTTCGGCAGTTCGAACAGGGCGACCGGCTGGGTTTCGCGCAGGAGGCGCTGGGCCACGCCCTGCCCGTTCCCGAAATCCACCATGACCGGGATGCCATCGGCCGTGACGCAGAGCGTCTGGCCACCCGCCGAGAATTCCCGGCAGGATTCCCCGACAATCGTGCGGATCCCGCCGATCTGCTCGGGCTGGAAGGCGCCGATCGGGCGTGTTGTGCCTGCAAAGGCGCCCTTCGTCCCGTTGGCGACCAGCACAACAACATGCCCCTTGGCGAGGTCGCGATGCATCGTCTGCTCGGAACCGTCCAGCATGTCGATGCGCAACCGTTGCGTCGCGCCATGATAGCGGAAGCGTAGCATTTTCGAGCCCGGCTGGAGGGACCAGTCCATCTCGAAATCGCGGTTGCCAAACAGGACCGGGTTGCTCCCCTGGGCCAGACCAGCGCCCGGAAGGAAGGCGAATGCCGCAAACACAAGGCCGGCCAGCACCCGGCCCGGCTTGGCGCCACACCGTCGCAGGAACGACGAAAGGTCATGCAAGAAGGGAATCGCGGCCCGAATCATCCTGATCAGTCTAGGACGGATACGTACAAAGTCAGAGGCATTTGGCCGCGCCCTGTCAGCAATGGCCTGCCGCCATTGCTTATCGCCCACGTGACCGCCAAAGTCGCCGCCTCGCTCCGGAGCCCGCCATGACCGAAATCAGCCCGTCCCAGCAACCCCGCGTCATCGCGGCGGCGATCCTGCTGGTCACGCTGGTCGGCGTGTCGCTGGCCCTGTCGAACCCGCTGCTCTCACTGGAAATGGAGCGCTGGGGCCTGTCGAGCACCATTGCCGGGCTGACGGCCTCGGCCGCCGGGCTCGGCACCGTGCTGGCCGTGCCCCTCGTCCCGCGCACGGCCCGCCGGCTCGGCGTGCCGTTGACGCTCGGCCTCTCGCTGGTCGCGGCTTCAGGCGGGATGATCCTCTTCTGGCTCTGGCAGAATGTCTGGGCCTGGACGGCTCTGCGCTTCCTGCTCGGCTGCGCCATCGGCGTCGTTTTCACCCTGTCGGAATTCTGGATCAACGCCGCCGCCGATCCTGCCCGGCGGGGCACGATCATGGGAATCTACGCCACGGCGCTCTATGCCGGCTTTGCCAGCGGGCCGCTGCTGCTCGCGCTCTCGGGAACGACCGGCTTCGCGCCCTATGCCCTCACGGCGGTGCTGATCGCCCTGGGGTTGATCCCGCTGCTCCTCGCCGGAAAGAACACGCCGCGCGTCGACCAGCCGGCCACGCACTCGGTCCTGCGCTTCGTGGTCGCCGTGCCGACGGCCACCTTCGGCGCGCTGATCTTCGGCGCAGCGGAAACGGGTATCATCGTGCAGCTGCCGGTCCACAATGTCCGGCTCGGCTACCCGGAACAGGATGCCGCCCTGCTCCTTTCCGCCTTCACCCTCGGCAATGTGCTGATGCAGATGCCGCTGGGGTGGCTGTCCGACCGGATGGACCGGCGGGTGCTCCTGTTTGTCCTCGCCACGAGTTCAGCCGTGCTCGCCCTCGCCCTGCCGTTCGGGCCGCCGGGCTTCTGGTCGTTCTCGTTCCTGCTCTTCCTGCTCGGCGGGGCTTCCGGTGCGATCTACACGGTCGGGCTCGCCCATCTCGGCGCGCGATTCTCGGGCGCCGATCTCGCGGCCGCCAATGCCGCCTTCGTGCTTCTCTATTCAGTTGGGCTGATGATTGGCCCGCCGGTGATTGGCCTCGGCATGGACCATCTCGGCCGTCTCGGCCTGCCGGTGGCGATGACGGCGATGTTCGGGCTCTATGCCCTGCTGGTCCTTGCGCGGATGCGCGGCGGCCCGCGGTGAGCCCGCTGTACTTTCTCGGCTGCAGCGCGACCGTTGGGGCTTGACTTGAGCCCGGCTTTCCGCAATACGACCGTCCGGTGCCGGGCTCTTCGCCCGGCTATTCGTTTCACGCGATGTGCAGGCCATCAGGGCCCAGTTCTCGCCGGAGGTTACCATGGCCAAGGCCACCACGATCAAGATCAAGCTGCTGTCGACGGCGGATACGGGCTATTTCTACGTCACGAAGAAGAATGCCCGCACGGCCACCGAAAAGCTGGCGTTCAAGAAGTATGATCCGGTTGCCAAGAAGCACGTGGAATTCAAGGAAACCAAGATCAAGTAAGGCGGAAATCCTCCGCATGACGATCAGGGCGCCGCAAGGCGCCTTTTTTGTTGCCCGGAATTCAGCCGTGTTGCGCCTCCGGCGCAGGTTCAGGCGCGGATGGCAGGGACAGGAATTTTTCGGGAGAAATATCTTGGCACCGCCGGAAGCTTGATCCCGGAAGGGTGGCCGGCCCAGAAAGGGAGACGAGGAGGCAACTCACTCCCCTTCTGAGCCGGCCGAACCTCGTGGGACGCAGGAGATGCGGCGGACCTGAACATCCCGCGAGGGATTCCGAAGCCGCGCGGGCGGCGCACGGCAAGAACGTCAGGCTAAGCGAGTCGCGGGGAGAAGCAAGAGGCGTTACGAAACGCCGTCACGCGGCGATGCGCACGCAGTTCCGGCCGGCGCGCTTGGCTTCGTACATGGCCTTGTCGGCATTCTTGAACAGCGAGTCGCCGCTGCGCAGCGAGGCAGCGGCCGTCGCCACGCCGATCGAGGCGGTCACGCGGAGCGTCTTCGTGCCATTCGCGACGGAGAACGGGCGGTTGTCGATCGCCTGGCGGATGCGTTCCGCCACGCGCTGGGCCGCAAACGGTTCGGTGTCGGGCATGGCGACGACGAATTCCTCACCGCCGAACCGGGCGACGATATCGATGCCGCGCACCGCCTGCCGCAGGCGTTCGGCACATTCGCGCAAAACCTCGTCGCCGGCATCATGGCCATGCTGGTCGTTGATCGACTTGAAGTGATCGAGATCGAGGACCAGCAGCGACACTGCGGCCCCGCGGGCCGTATCATCGGCCAGCAAGCTCTGGAGCTGCGTATGGAGATAGCGGCGGTTATGCAGCTTCGTCAGCGGGTCGACGATGGCCAGCTCCATCGAGGCGCGGAGATTGTCGCGCAGCCGCTCCTGATAGCGCCACTTGCGGATCTGCGTCGTTACCCGGGCGATCAGCTCGTTTCGGTCGATCGGGCGGATCAGGTAGTCATTGACGCCCATATCGATCGCCCGCGTCACCAGCGGATCGCTGATCGCCTCCGCAAGCACGAGGATCGGCAGGTTGCGCGAGGCATTGTCCGAGCGGATCTGCGAGATCAGCCGCAGCGGATCGGCCTCGTTGAGGCCGAGGCTGATGATCGCGACATCGTAGCCGCCTTCCTGCACCTGCGGGAGGACGTTCTGGGGATGCGCCTCGATCTCGACGACATGATGCTGCTTCAGCGCGGCGCTCATGCGGTCAGCGGCATTGGCGCGGTCTTCCACCAGCAGGATCCGGCCGTTCTGCCCGTCTTCCGCCGCCGCCATTGAAAGCGGGTCCGGCAGGCCGAGGCCCTGGGTGCCGGCCGCGCGGGCGCGCAATTCGTCGGTCAGGTGCTTGAGCCGCACGAGCGAGCGGACGCGGGTCAGCAGCGCGAGTTCGTTGATCGGCTTGGTCAGGAAATCATCGGCGCCGGCCTGAAGCCCCGTCAGGCGATCGGACGGGCTGTCGAGCGCGGTGACCATGATCACGGGGAGATGGGCGGTCTGCGGGGCGGATTTCAACCGGCGGCAGACTTCATAGCCGTCCATGCCCGGCATCATCACGTCGAGCAGCACGACGTCGCATTCGCCGCGCTCGCAGATATCCAGCGCCTGCGGGCCCGACATGGCGGTGAGCACGGTGAAGTACTCGGCCGTCAGCCGCGCTTCGAGCAGGCGGATATTCGCGAACACATCGTCGACGATCAGGACGCGTGCGGTCATGCCAATTCCAACCCTTACCCGATAAAGCTTCGCACGGTCTCGATGAACTTCGCGACCGAGATGGGCTTCGAAAGATATCCCTCGCAGCCCGATTCGCGGATCCGCTCCTCGTCGCCCTTCATGGCAAAAGCCGTGATGGCGATGACAGGAATCGGCCGCATGTCATCATCCTCCTTGAGGAGTTTGATGACATCGATGCCGGACACTTCCGGCAGCTGGATATCCATCAGGATGAGGTCGGGCCGATGCGTACGCGCCAGCTCGAGCCCTTCGAGGCCCGACCTGGATTTGAGCGTCGCATAGCCATGCGCTTCAAGCAGATCGTTGAAGAGCTTCATGTTGAGGTCGTTATCCTCAACGATCAGAACTTTCTTGCTCATCCCCGACCGCCTGAACCCGAAATCCCCGGCCGCCCGAAAACAGGGCTGCCCAATTCGTGTTCACCCTAGCCAGCAACCCTGAATCAATCTGTAATCCGCCCGGGATGCTACCCCGGCGCGCCCCCCTTCGGCAAAGATGGTTTAAAGTCGCTTGCCGCGACCGGATGGTGGCCCGCCTTTCGACAAGGAGACCCGGATGATGCGCCTGAAGAACAAGGGACCGGATGCGGAGGCTCTGGCCATCGACGCGCTGGGTTTCCTCGCCGAGGACATGGAGCGCCTCGGCCGTTTTCTTGCACTGACGGGAATCGACCCGGCACGCCTGCGCGAGGCCGCTGCCAATCCCGGCTTCCTGGCCTCCGTTCTGGATTATCTCGGGCAGGACGAGAGCCTGATTCTCGCCTTCGCCGCCAACCGGCAGATCCGCCCTGAATGGATTGCCGCGGCGCAGCGCCAGCTGGCCGGAGCCGCACCGGGCCCCGGCGATTTCCGCTGAAAGATCAAGCCTTAACGCGTGCAAGCCTCTTCCGGCAGCGGCTCGTAGCGCACCGCCTTGGCGGCGAGCGAGAATTCGGGGAATTCGAACAGGAGGTCGCTGACGACGCCGTTGGCGAAGGTCACGCTCTTCATCGTGTAGACCGGCACGCGATCGCCCGGGCCGCCATCGAAATAGGCCATGGAAACCGGCCAGCGCGGCACTTTCTCGAGGCTGGAAACCTGCAGGGCGGGCTCCAGCCGGCGGTTGCGATCGCCCTCGAGAAGCGGCCCGATCGAGGCCACGGTCTCGAACACCTTTTCACCGCCCTCGGAACCGTCGAAGAGCCGCGCCTCGTAGCGGCGCTCGCCCTTCAGGGCTGCTTCGACAAGCTGGATCATCATGGCCGAGGGGAACAGGATGTTGCCGTCGAAATCGCCCTTCTTGCCGCGGGGCTTCTTCATCGCCACCGAGACAGAACCATCCCGGACACGCTGCGCCTCGCCATCGGCATCGCGCGTGGTCTGGCCGTTGACATCGTTCTTCACAGTGAACCGGAAGCGCTTGCCGGCCCCCTCCTCCCAGAGATTGACCCGGAAATCGAGATTCCGGCTCTGCCCGTCCGAATCGGCCAGCATCGTCGCCTGCCGGAAATTCGTGACGAAGCCATCGCACCGGTTGCCGGTGAATTCGAGGGCCATCAGCCCGGAGGCTGCCGTCAGTGCCGATCCGCTCCGCGCACCGAGGCTGATCTCGTAGGCAATGCGATGCGGCTGAAGCTGGATGCCGCCGGGCGGCACGCTCTGGGCCAATGCAGGCGCAGCGACCAGCAGCGGCGCAAGGAGAGTAGCGGCGAGAAGGCGCGGCGTGATTCGTTCCAAGTTCAGTCTCCCTCGAGCGCTGTCAGCGTGAGGCCGCGGCGGGTTCCGATCAAGGAAATTCCGGACGGCCGGCTTCATTGTCGCAGCGAGAGAATTGTGCGGAGATGGCGAAAATCCGGCAGGAATTCACACATCCCCGTGATCACCCCCCTGCCCTTCCCCGCGCGCTTGCGATAATCGGGGAGCGGGCTGGCCGGCTTCAGCCCGCGCCGCCCGCCATCCAGATAGAGGTTGTCATGTCCGATATTGAAAATCGTTTGCGCGAAGCTGGAATTGTCCTGCCCGTCCCGGTGCCGCCGGTTGCGAATTATGTGCCCTGGCGCATCAGTGGCTCCTTGTTGATCATTTCCGGCCAGGTCTGCGTCGGACCGGACGGCAAGCTGGCGGACAGGCACAAGGGCAAGCTCGGCGGCGCGGTGACGATGGAAGCCGGCGTGGAGGCGGCGCGGTTCTGCGCGATCAACGTTCTGGCCCAGGCCAAGGCGGCGCTCGGCTCGCTGGACCGCCTGCGCGGGTGCCTCCGTCTCGGTGGCTTCATCGCGGCGACGCCGGATTTCATTCCGTTGCCGCAGGTGATGAACGGCGCCTCTGACCTGATGGTCGAGGCGCTTGGCGAAGCCGGCAAGCATGCCCGCTCGACGATCGGCGTGCCCGTGCTTCCGCTCGACTGCGCCGTCGAGGTCGAGGGCATGTTCGAGATCGCCTGATGTACACGCCCCTGCCCCTTCCCGCTGGATTTCTCGACCGCCCGATCGCCCATCGGGGTTTCCATGATGCGGCGGCCGGGCGGCTCGAGAACACGCGGGCAGCCTTCGTCGCGGCTGTCGAGGCAGGCTATGGCATCGAATGCGACATCCAGCTCAGCGTGGATGGCGAGGCTATAGTCTTCCATGACTTCACGCTGGACCGGCTGACCGTCGAATCCGGCCGGGTCGATGCCCGTCCGGCCGTCGCCCTCGCCGCAATTCCCTTCCGCCGGGGCGATCATGGCATCGAGACGCTCGCCGCCCTGCTGGCGCTGGTCGCCGGAAAGGTGCCACTGGTGATCGAGGTCAAGAGCCGCTTCAATGGCGATGACAGGCTGGCCCGGGCGGCTTTGGCCGCCCTCCGGAGCTATGCCGGCCCCGTGGTGCTGAAATCCTTCGACCCCGATGTGCTGGTAGCCCTGCGCAAGGCCGGCGCGCAGGTTCCGCTCGGCATTGTCGCGACCCCGTCCTATGACGATCCCGAGGCCGGGCTCGACGAGGCCGGCCGCTTCCGGCTGGCCAATCTCCTCCACCTCCCCGAGTCGCAGCCGGATTTCGTGTCCTGGAATCAGGGTTCGATTCCCAGCGCCGCGCCATTCCTCAGCCGGTACGGGCTCGGCCTGCCGCTGATGAGCTGGACGGTACGCGACCAGGCAACGGCGGACCGCCTGCGCCCGCATGTCGACCAGATCGTCTTCGAGGGCTTTATCCCGGCCTGACGCAACCCGGCCCCTTGGTTCGGGGCGCCCGGGCGTTACATGGAGACGCATGACACCGACGCCGCCCCGCCTCGCCATCGAGGTGCTGACCAGCCTGTCCGAAGTGCCGGCTCCTGAATGGGACCGGTTGGCCCTTGGGCTGCGCGCAGCGGAAAAGAGCTGCGTGGTCAACGCGTTAGGCGCTGCTGCGGAATCCGGCTCGGAAGCGCCCGCGGAATCGGAAGTCGAGCAAACTGAATCGGCGTTGCAAGCGCCGGACTCATCACCGGAAGAAACGGAATCCCTGCCTGAACTTCCGGAATCCGCTTCTGAGATAGACCCGGATAACCCCTTCATTTCCCACGCCTTTCTCAGCGCTCTGGAGGAATCCGGTTCGGTCGGCGGCCGCACGGGCTGGACCCCGCTCCACCTGCTGGTCCGGGATTCCGGCAACCGTCCGGTCGGTGCGATGCCACTCTATGCCAAGGCCCATTCGCGCGGCGAATATGTCTTCGACCATGCCTTTGCCGAGGCCTATCACCGCGCCGGCGGGCAGTATTATCCCAAGCTTCAGATCTCGGTTCCCTTCACGCCGGCCACCGCACGCAAGATCCTTCTCGCACCCGACGCCCCGGAAGCACCCGTAACCGCCGCGCTGACGGGCGGTCTCGACACATTGCTCGGCCGGATCGAGGGCTCCTCGATCCATGCCACCTTCCTCACCCCTCCGGACCGGGCGCGCTTCGAAGCGGCAGGCTACCTGCTGCGGTCGGACCAGCAATTCCACTTCTTCAATACCGGTTATGCCGCCTTCGACGATTTCCTCGCCGATCTCGCCTCGCGCAAGCGCAAGGTCCTGAAACGCGAGCGCCGCGAGGCTTTGGCCGAGGGCATCACGGTCGAATGGCTGACGGGGCCGTCGCTGACGGAAGCCCATTGGGACGCCTTTTTCGCCTTCTACATGGATACCGGCAGCCGGAAATGGGGCACGCCCTATCTGACCCGGGCGTTTTTCAGCCGGATCCACGAAACCATGCCCAACCGTATCCTGCTGGTCATGGCGAAGCGGGCCGGGCGCTACATCGCCGGCGCGCTGAACTTCATCGGCGGCAACACGCTCTATGGCCGGAACTGGGGCGCCATCGAGCATCACCCCTTCCTGCATTTCGAGCTGTGCTACTATCAGGCGATCGACTTCGCGCTGGCCCATGGCCTCCGGCGGGTCGAGGCCGGCGCCCAGGGCGAGCACAAGCTGATGCGAGGCTACAGGCCGGTCAAAACCTGGTCCGCCCATCGTTTCGCCGATGCCGGGCTTGCCCGCGCGGTGGCGGACTATCTCCGCCGCGAGCGGCGCCATGTCGATCAGGCGCAGGACGAACTGGAAGCCTTCACGCCCTTCCGTCGCGGCACGGGGCCAGGCTGAAAGCCGGGCGCCCCGGAGGCGGCCGTTCCTTGTGGAAATCAATCGATGTGCGATCGCGCACATTCACCCTGTTTGATCCGGCGCATTGTCAGCCTGCATTCATCGGCGCAGACTGAACATGCTGATGCTGAGAACCTTCGCCATCGGGTGGCGGCGAAAGAGCAGGAGAAGGAAAGACCATGGAACAGACCGAAAAATCCCGTCTCGACCGCCGAGGCGCCCTGAAGGCGCTGTTCGGCTTTGCCGTCGTTGCTGCCGGAGCCACTGCCCTGATGGCTCCGACCGCCGCCGAAGCGGCCCCCGCCCTGAAGCCGGAAGGTGCCCTGCCGGAAGCCGAACCCGCCGGCCTGCAGGATATGGCCCCGGACAGCGAGCTGCCGGAATCCGAGCAGACCCAGTATTACTATTATCGCCGCCCGGTCCGCCGCCGCGTCGTCTATTATCGCCCGGTCCGCCGCCGCGTCGTCTATGTCCGGCCGCGCCGCCGCGTTTACTACGTCCGCCGCCGCCGCTATTGGTAAGCCCCAGGCGGAACGACCGGTTCAAGGGCGGCTTCGGCCGCCCTTTTTCGTCGTCAGCCCGCAAGAATGATCAGGACGTGACCATGTCTTATGACCCCGACAACATCTTCGCGAAGATCCTGCGGGGGGAAATCCCCTGCCACAAGGTTTTCGAGGATGAGGCTGTGCTCTCCTTCATGGACATCATGCCCCGTTCGCCCGGGCATCTGCTGGTCATTCCCAAGGCCCCGGCGCGGAACCTGCTCGATATCGCTCCGGATGATCTCGCCGCGCTGATCCGTCGCGTGCAGCGCATCGCGCTGGCGGCGAAGCAGGCACTCGGCGCCGAGGGCATCACCCTGCAGCAATTCTCGGAAGCCGCCGGCGGGCAGGAAGTCTTCCACCTGCATTTCCATGTCCTGCCGCGCTGGGAAGACCAGCGCATGACGCCCCATCCCGCCCCGCGCGGCGATATGGCCGTGCTGGCCGAACAGGCCGCGCGCATCCGGGCTGCTCTCGGCCAGTGAGCCTTCGCAAGCCCCTCCTGCTTGCCGGCCTCATGGCGCTTTGCGCGCCGGCACAAGCGCAGGAACCGCGGGATGAACCGCGCGAGATCGTCCGGCTGATCGCCTGGCGCTACACGCTTGGCCAGCCGCCGGATCCGGCAAGCCTGCCTTTGGTCGACCGCCTTCGCGCGGCCCTCGCCCGGGCCGACATCGATGGCGACGTGGTGATGCGGAACCCGGAAAACCGGATGGAGCAGCCAGAAACCGGCTGGTCGCAGCGCATCGACCACCAGCGTGCCCGCCTTGTGTTGCGCTTCCGCGAGAAAGGCGAGCCCGGTGAGGTCGAATTCCTGTTCGACCGCGCCTCCGGCCCCTGGCTGATCACCGAGATCCGCAACCGCGACGGGCGTTCGCTGCGCAAGCTGCTCCAGATCCCGACGCCGCCCTGATCACCCGGCGGCGAGCAGGGCAGCGCCGATCAGCACCGCCTCGCCGATGATGACTCCGGCCAGCATCGATTTGCGGAAAATGAAGAATGCGAGGATGCCGGCGCCGAGCGCGCCCCAGCGCCAGAAGACCGGCACCACCGCCAGCGCCCCTGAGGGCACCAGCAGCAGCTTCGCCACTACGCCGGCCAGCAGGGCTGTGGCCACCGCCCGCACCCAGACGAGGATCTCCGCATCCTCGGACAGGCCCCGGACAAGGAAAACCGAGGCCCAGCGCCAGATCTCGCTCGGCAGGAAGCCGAACAGGATCACCACGAGATAGGGCCAGAGCCCGCCGCTCCAGTGCTCGAGGGCCGCAAGGGTCGCGGTCATGCGCCCTCCGCGCGCCGGCGCCGGCCCTGCTGAAGGCGATGGATCGCATAGGCGAGGCTGCCCATGCCGATCCCGCCGACCATCAGGTCGAAGCCCGCCGGCACGATCAAAGCCACCAGCGGCGCGGCGCCGAAACCCAGCACGAGGGCCAGCCAGTCGACACTCTGGCGTGCCCCGGCCGCCAGCGCGACGGTGAAATAGATCGGCGAGGTGAAGAGCAATCCGGCCGCCAGAGCGGGCGGCAACTTGGCGATAAGGTAATAGCCGGCGCCGGTCGAGAAGGCGGCAGCCAGCATGACGGTCGAGGCGAAGGCGAGGAAATAGGGAATGCGCTCCGGCTTGGGCATGCCGGGCAGCCGCCGCATCCCCTCGACCCAGGCCGTCACCGCCACGAAATGTGCGAGGATCAGCATCAGCCAGGTCGGGGTGCCCTTCCGCGCCGGCTGCCCGTCACTTGCCGGCACGGCCGGCTCGCGCATCAGCGGCAGGATCGACATGCACATCGGCACGAATCGGATCGAGGAGACGCAGATCGCCACCGCGATCAGCGGCAGCGCCACGCCGGCGGCGATGGAGCCGAACAGCACCATCTGCGCCGGGCCCGCCCAGACCAGCAGCGTCGAGGCGACGGCGGCGCCCATTGGATAGCCGACATCGCGGCACAGCCCGCCAACCCCGATCAGCGAGGCCATCAGCATGAAGCTCGGCAAGCCGGCCGCAGCCTTCATGCCGGCAAGGGCGGCCTGTCTGGGCGACTTCAGAGAGGGGGAGGAATCGTCAGGCATGGTGGAACGGCGGCAAAGCTAAGCCTCACCGCCCTTCCCGTCGAGCCGGAAATCGCCCCGGCCCGCTACTTCGCGAGGAAATCTACTTGGCGAGGAAATCGCGGATCTGCGTCTCGACCTGCTTCATCGAGAGCACGCCATCGAGATGGCCCCGATCCCCCTGCAATTGCAACTGCGTGACCGGAACGCCGGCCTGCTTCAGGCGGTTCGCCGTGTCATCGACGCCGCCCGGCGGAAAGACGAGATCCTTCGGCGAATGGACCAGCAGGACCGGTGCCTTGATCTTCTTCAGCCCCTCGTCAAGCGTGCCGCCGCCCGCCACGAAAAGCTGGTTGGCCTTGACGAGATAGAGGAAGTGGTTCGCATCCGAGACCTTGGCCCGCGCGGCGCCGGCATTGTCGAGCACCTGCTCGATCTGGAAACGCTTGTCGAAGCCGGCAGCCGGGTTCTCGCCCTCCTTCGCCGGCTTGCGGCCGAAGGTCTTGTTCGCCCAGTCCCAGTGATTGGCATGGAGCGTGACGATCTTGAGAGACTGCGCCAGCCCGTCATTCGGCGGCGTTTTCCCGTAATAATCGCCCTTGTTCCAGTTCGGATCGAGCCGGATCGGCGCCGCCCAGATATCGAGCCAGGCGATCAGGTTGGCATCGGCCTCGCCGAAGGAAATGACCGGCATCGCCCGCGCCACGCGATCCGGATAGGTGGCGGCCCATTCGAAGGTCTGGATGCCGCCCATCGAGGCACCCGCCACCAGCTGGAGCCGGTTGATGCCGAGGCTGTCGACCAGCTGCTTCTGCACTTCGATGAAATCACGGATCGTGACGATCGGGAAATCCATCCCATAGGGCTTGCCGGTATCCGGGTTGATCGAGGCCGGCCCGGTTGTCACCGTATTCGGGTCACCCGTATTGAGGTTGACCAGCGTGTCGGAGGAAATCACGAAATACTTGTTGGTATCGATCGCCTTGCCGGGGCCGATGATCGCATCCCAATAGCCCGGTGCAGCGTCGCTCTCCTTGTATTTCCCGGCCGCATGGCTGTTGCCGGAGAAGAAATGGCAGATCAGGATGGCGTTGGACTTGTCGGCATTGAGCGTGCCGTAGCTCTCCCAGCCAACCTTCACATTCTTCAGCACCCGGCCCGACTGGGTCGTGAAACTCGGGATCTCGAATGTCTTCTTCTCGGTCAGCAGGGTCTGCGCGCCGGCCGGCGCAGCCACCAGCGAAGCCGCAAGGGCAATTGCCGCGATCAGTCTTTTCATGAAATCCTCCCTCGCCGGGCATGGCTTGTCCCATCCCTGCCCCACGATTTGACAGGCTTTGCGGCGGCAATGTCAACGTGAAGGCCGGCAAACCATCACAGGAATGAAATCGGCCCCTGAATGGCGGGGTGCAGGCCCCTCACCCGCCGTCGCTGCGCGCCGTCGGCCTCTCCCCGAGGGGGAGAGGCGGGAGTGCGCTGCAACGGCCGGCAGTGAGGAAACGCGGAAACGGCGGTGAGCATCCCCTCGCCCCGCTTGCGAGGAGCAGCAGCGAAGGCGATGCGAAGCGCCGGGTGGCGGGCACGGACACCCGACAAGGAAAAGGCCGGGTTGCCCCGGCCCTCCGTCATTTCTTCAGCGGAAGCTTCGGCACCGGCGAGCGGCGCGGCTTCGGCGGCTCGTCCCTGGGCCCCTCAGGCGGGCCGGGATCGCGCGCCGGCGGCGGCAGTGGCGGCGCGGGTGGCGGCTTGGGCAAGGCGGCACGGGTGGCTTTCGGCGCCGCCTTCCGCGCCTTGGGCTTCGCCCGCGCCTTCGGCTTGGGTTGGGGCGGAATCGCCTCCGGCCTCGGCTTGATCGGACCTTCCGGGAAATCGAGGCCGAGCTTCTTCTCGCCCTCCTTCTCGGTGACAATGACGCGCACCGCCCCACCGCCCTTGAGCTTGCCGAACAGCACCTCCTCGGCAAGCGGGGTCTTGATCGTTGCCTGGATCAGCCGGGCCATCGGGCGGGCCCCCATCGCCTCGTCATAACCATGTTCGACCAGCCATTCCCGTGCCTCGTCCGACAGCGAGATCGTGACGTGCCGGTCAGCCAGCTGCGCTTCCAGCCCGGCGACGAACTTGTCCACCACCTGCGCGATGACTTCGCGCGGCAGGTTCCCGAACGAGACCGTCGCGTCGAGGCGGTTGCGGAATTCCGGCGTGAACAGCCGGTTGATCGCTTCCATATCCTCGCCTTCCCGCCTCTGACGCGTGAAGCCGAAGGCGGATTTCGCCATGTCGGAGGCCCCGGCATTGGTGGTCATGATCAGGATCGTGTTGCGGAACTGGACTTCCTTGCCGTTATGGTCGGTCAGCTTGCCGTGATCCATCACCTGCAGAAGGATGTTGAACAGGTCGGGATGCGCCTTCTCGATTTCATCTAGCAGCAGCACGCAATAGGGGTTCTGGTCGACGCCGTCGGTCAGCAGGCCACCCTGGTCAAAACCGACATAGCCGGGAGGCGCGCCGATCAGCCGCGAAACGGTATGGCGCTCCATATATTCGGACATGTCGAACCGGAGCAGCTTCACGCCCAGCACCGAGGCGAGTTGCTTGGCCACCTCGGTCTTGCCGACACCGGTCGGCCCCGAGAAAAGGTAGCAGCCGATCGGCTTCTCCGCATCGCGCAGGCCGGCCCGGGCCAGCTTGATCGCGCTGGAAAGCTGTTCGATCGCCTTTTCCTGCCCGTAGACGACGCGCTTCAGCGTAGTCTCGAGATTCTGCAGCACCGCCGCATCATCTTTGGAAACCGTCTTCGGCGGGATCCGGGCCATCGTGGCAATGGTCGCCTCGATCTCCTTGAGGCCGATTGTCTTCTTGCGGCGGCTCTCCGGCAGCAGCATCTGCGAGGCGCCGGTCTCGTCGATCACATCGATGGCCTTGTCCGGCAGCTTGCGGTCATGGATGTAGCGCGCGGAAAGCTCCACCGCCCCCTTTACCGCCTCGTTGGTGTATTTCAGCCGATGGAACTCCTCGAAATAGGGCTTGAGCCCCTTGAGGATCTCGATCGCATCCGGGATGGACGGCTCGTTGACATCGATCTTCTGGAAGCGACGGACCAGCGCCCGGTCCTTCTCGAAATACTGGCGGTATTCCTTGTAGGTCGTCGAGCCGATGCAGCGCAAAGTTCCGGCGGCAAGCGCGGGCTTGAGCAGGTTCGAGGCATCCATCGAGCCGCCTGACGTCGCCCCCGCGCCGATCACCGTATGGATCTCGTCGATGAAGAGAATGGCCTTGGGATGGGCCTCGATCTCCTTCATCACCTGCTTGAGGCGCTCCTCGAAATCGCCGCGATAACGCGTGCCGGCCAGCAAGGTGCCCATGTCGAGCGCATAGACAGTCGCATCGGCCAGCACATCCGGCACCTCGCCATCGACGATCTTCCGCGCGAGCCCCTCGGCAATCGCCGTCTTGCCGACGCCGGGATCGCCCACGAAGAGCGGGTTGTTCTTCTGCCGGCGGCAAAGGACCTGGATCGTCCGGTTGACCTCGGATTCGCGGCCGATCAGCGGGTCGATCTTGCCGGTGCGCGCCTTCTTGTTGAGGTCGACGGCATAGGCTGCCAGCGCGCTTTCCTTCTTCTTGCCGCCCTCGCGCTCGGCGCCGGGGCTGGCATTGTCCTGGCTCTCCTCGGGCTCCTCCTCCACGCCGCGGGGGGCGCGGCTCTCGGAGGCGCCGGGGCGCTTGGCGATGCCATGGGAGATGTAATTGACCGCGTCATAGCGGGTCATCTCCTGCTCCTGCAGGAAATAGGCGGCGTGGCTTTCGCGCTCGGCGAAGATCGCCACCAGCACATTCGCGCCGGTCACTTCCTCGCGCCCGGAGGATTGCACATGGATCACCGCGCGCTGGATCACGCGCTGGAAACCCGCTGTCGGCTTGGTATCGGCGCGGTCCCGCACCACCAGGGCCTCGAGTTCGGTGTCGATATAGGTCGTCACCGTCTGTCGGAGAACATCGAGATCGACATTGCAGGCCCGCATCACCGCCGCGGCATCCTCGTCATCGATCAGGGCCAGCAGCAGGTGCTCGAGTGTGGCGAACTCGTGCCGGCGCGCAGAAGCGTGACCGAGCGCCTGGTGGAGGGCGTTTTCGAGGCTCTTCGAAAAACTGGGCACGGTCTGCTCGCTTTCCTGTTGCGGCACCGGAGGGCGCCTGCCTGTCGTCCTGGCGGGCAATCAGGCGCCCGCCCGGCTTCACGTCATTTCTTTTCCATCACGCATTGCAGCGGATGCTGGTTCTCTCGGGCGAAATCCATCACCTGCGTCACCTTCGTCTCGGCAATCTCGAAGGTGTAGGTGCCGCATTCGCCCACGCCGTTGTGATGGACATGGAGCATGACCTGCGTGGCCTGTTCCTCGTTCTTGTTGAAGAACCGCATCAGCACATGCACGACGAACTCCATCGGCGTGTAGTCATCGTTCAGCAGCAGGACGCGATACAGGTCGGGCCGCTTGCGGAGCGTCTTGGTCCGCGTCGCCAAGGCTGTCCCGTTGGCCGGATTCTTGCCCGGGCCATTGTTGGTGGGGCCGGCGAGAGGTGTCCAGTTCAGGGTCAAATCACCATCCATGGTGTGAAAGGTTATGCCGGTTCGCGCGACAATCAAGCGGGTTTCGGCACGTTGGACACAACATGCCGCAGGGCAACATGGCCGCGCAAGCCAACATGTAGGCAAGCCAGTCACGAATTGTAAGGTCTGGCGGGAAAACGGGTCCGGAACAGCAAAAAGCCCGGTCGCGAGACCGGGCTTCCGCTATCGGGGAGCATGCCGGCGGCCGGAGCCGCCGGACAGGTTGGCCCGCGAGGGCCTGCCTGTCTGGGCTTGCCTTTTTGGGCTTGCCTTTTTGGGCTTACTTGCCCTGAACCTTGGCAATCGCGCCTTCGAGCGGCTTGAAAGCTTCCTTGGTGAGTTCGGTCACGAGCTCGCCGACCTTCGTGGCATGGGCCACATAGCCTTCATAGGCGGTCTTGGCGAAATCGGTCTGGATTTCGACGGCCTTGTCGAGCGTCTTCACGCCGAGCAGCTTCTCGAACGTGGTCGAGCTGGTTTCGATGGCCTTCTTCGAATAATCGGCAACTTCCGTCGCGATGGCCTGGATGCCCTTCTGCTGGGCCCCGAACGCCTTCACGGCGAGATCGAGATTTTCCTTGCCGAACTTCTGCATGTCTTCGAACGCGTTGATCATGATACGTCCCCTTGAGCTTGTTCCGGCGTCGTTGTGTCCGGATGATGCTGATCTATGTTGCGGTGCACAAAATGTCAAGAAACTATTTTGCAGCGCACCATACTCATTTGACATGGATCAAACGGGAGGCGCGCATGGCTCGCCCTGCAAAGCCCGGCCGGGACAGGCCTTTCCGCAACCCGGCAGAAACTCGCCCAACCTTAAGACTCGCGTAACCGGGATGGTCGCATTTTAGGCAGAACGTGGAGCAGAAGCTGCACGGTGTCGAGGCGTCCCGGTTTTCCGGAGTGGGTGAGTATGCGTTCTCCTTGCGTAGCTGCGGTCCGCTGGCCGCTTTCGCCGCGTGTCTTGGCGACTGTCCTGTTGGCGCTCGTGATGACGGCCGCCCTGGTGGTCCCGGAAGCGGAAGCGCGCCGCAAGCGCCATCGCGCGGCCGGTGGCGGCTACAACCCGCCCTACGCCTCGATGGTCTATGATGTGAATTCCGGCCGCGTGCTCGAGGCGACCAACGGCGACGCCCTGCGCCATCCGGCCTCCGTCACCAAGGTGATGACGCTCTACATGCTGTTCGAGCAGCTCGAGACCGGCCGTTTCAAACTGACCACCGAACTCCCCGTCTCGCGCGAGGCGGCCAGCCAGTCCCCGTCGAAACTCGGCCTCCGCCCGGGCGAAACGATCGCTGTTGAGGATGCCATCAAGGCGCTGGTCACGAAATCCGCCAACGATGTCGCTGTCGTGGTCGCCGAGGCGATCGGCGGCGAGGAAGAGCGTTTCGCCGCCATGATGACGCGGAAAGCGCGTTCGATCGGCATGAAGCGGACGACCTTCCGCAATGCGTCGGGCCTGCCCAATCCCAGCCAGTGGACGACCGCGCGCGATCTGGTGACGCTCGGCCGCGCCATCCAGGACCGTTTCCCGCGCTACTATCATTATTTCGGCACCCGGAATTTCGCCTTCGACGGCCGCGCCTATCGCAACCATAACCGGTTGCTCGGCCAGGTCGAGGGCGTGGACGGCATCAAGACCGGCTATACCCGCGCCTCGGGCTTCAACCTGCTCACCTCGGCCAAGGCGGACGGGCGCCACCTCATCACCGTGGTTCTCGGCGGCCGTTCCGGCCGGGCCCGTGATGCACAGGTGGCCAGCCTGATCGAGAACCACATGGATCGGGCCTATGCCGGTCGCCGCATGACGGCGAAAGCCGTCGAGGTCGCCCGGGCCCCGGACGAGGATGACGAGATCGAGGAAGGCAGCCCGGCGCGTCCGGCCGCTGCTGCCCTCCCTCCGGCCCGCACCGCGCAGCGTGACCTTCAGCCGCCGCCGGCGCCCGTCGGGTTGATGGCGGCCCCGGCAGCCGCGGCTCCGGCCGGCGCCATGCCGCTGCCCCCGTCACGGCCGCGCCCGGCGGTGATCGCCGAAACCGGCCCGCGCCAGCAGGCTCAGGATGATCCGGGCCTGACTCGCACCCGCCCGCTGGCGCTTTCCTCCAGCGGCTCGACGAACATCGTCGCCTCGGCCACGACGCCGCTTGCCCTTGTCGGCACTACGCCGCGCTCGCCGGCCATGCGCTGGCAGGCCGGGCCGGGCGTCAATGACCTGCCGCCGCCGCGCCAGGCGGCCCCGCGTGACGAGCAGCGCCTCGTGCCGCCAGGTTCGATCCGCTACACCAATTCCATTCCCGGCGAGGCGCCGAAGGCCGAGGAAAACCAGGCCCTGCCGGCTGCCGCCCCCGCGCCGCGCCCGGCGGCCGAGCCTCGCCCTGCCGAGGTGAAGGCCGAGGAGCGCCTGCCGACGATGCAGCGCCGCGCCGAGATCGCCGCGATCACCCCGCCGCCGCCGCCTGAAGCCGCCCGCCGCGTTGCCGCGCCGGAACCGGCTCGCCCCGCTGCCGAGGCGCCACGCCCGGCCACGCCGGTTGCCGCCGCGCCGGCGCCGAAAGAAACACCGAAAGCCGCTGTGCCCGCGCGGACGGGCTGGGTCATCCAGCTTGCGGCTGCCGAAAGCGATGCCAAGGCCCGCACGATCCTCGATCAGGCGATCGAGAAGACCGGGCGCGCGCTGAAAGCGGCCGAGCCCTTCACCGAGGCGGTGACGAAGGGCGGCACCACGCTCTACCGCGCCCGCTTCGCCGGCTTCGACGCCGAGGAGGCCCAGGCCGCCTGCAAGACGCTGAAACGCAGCGGTTTCAACTGCTTCGCCCAGAAAATGTGACCCAGGAAACTGTGACTCGGAAACCCTGACAGAGGTGAGGAGCCATCTCGATGTATGACCCCGCCGATCTTTCGCCGGAAATGAGCCGCCCGCTTGGGTTAGCTGCGCCGGCGCCGCGCCTCGAGCGCGATATCCTTCGCCCGGTTGACCATCGCCGCGAGGTAGGTCGAACCGCCTTTGTCGGGGTGAAACCGCGCAATCAGGGCCCGATGCGCCGCCCGGATGGCCTCTTCGGAAGCCCCCGGTTCAAGGCCAAGGACCTCATAGGCCTCCTGTTCACGCATTTCAGCCACGCTCGCCGCCGGTCCCTGCCCCGCTGCCGCATCGAATTGCACGTATTGACGCCAGCCGGGCGCCCGGCGGTCGAGATCCTGCGCGATCAGGTTTAACCCCTGCGGGTCGCTCTGCACCAACTCGCGGACCAGATCAGGGATCTGGTCAGGGTTGAGCTTGTGGAGCCATTTCCCTGCAAATTTCCCCGTCCGGACCTTGGCCTCGATCTCCCCGGTCGAGAGATCGAACCAGACCAGCAAGGCCAGGGTATGGATCTCGCTGCGCCGCGCCCGGCCGATCGGATCGAACATCGCCGGCAGGCGGAAGCCAAGCAGCCAGGCCGAAAGCGAGACCAGCACGATCGCGAAATCCCAGCGCCCCCTTAAGGCCAGCAGGATTCCGGCCCCGCCGGCCACGGCCCCGACGAGCTTGCGTGTCAGCGGTGAAAGGGCTTCGCCGGTCTTGCGGCCCGGCCCGACGGCAAACCACCAGACGATCGCGCCGAACACGATCATGGAGAGAATGTAGTTCATCGCTCCGTCGGCGCTCCCGCTCACCCCTGGCCGGGCCGCGAAGGCCCCTGACCTTCCTGCCGGTCAGCCGAGGCTAAAGCAAGCCCAATGCACGCAAATCATCCCGCATCGCCTGCGGCATGCTTTCCGGTGCGGTATCGGCCCGGATATCGGCCGGGGCATCGCCGGGGGGCAGGTAGCGCCAGCCCTGGAAGGGGCGGCAGGGCCGTGACTGGACCGGAATGACCACCGGTTCCAGCACGAGGTGGCAGCGCTGGATGCCGTCCTCGGCGGTGAAGGGCTCGACCGCCTCGATGCGCTGGCGGGCTGCGATCCGGCCCTTGATCACCCAGTAGAGTGAACCCCCATCGAGGATCTCGTCCATCCGCTTCGGCACCATCCGCGTCGTATGTGTCTGGCGATAGGGCCGGCCAAGCCGCTGGAACAGCAGGCGCGTCTCGTCGATCCAGCTTTCGAGATCGGCGATGGACTCGCAGCCGACACAGAGTTTTAGCATATGCAGCGTCATGATGCCGGGTCGGCCTCCGCGATGCTCATGATCCGGGCGCCCTCGCCGAGTTGCGAGCCCGCCATATGGGCGAGGCCCTCGACGCGCCCGGCCCGCGGAGCAAGCACCGGATGCTCCATCTTCATCGCCTCGACAATGGCCACGCGCTGCCCCTTTTCCACAAGGTCGCCCTCGGCCACGAACACGGCGACAAGCTTGCCATGCATCGGTGCCTTGACGAGGCCGCCGCCATCGCCGCCACCGGCCTCGAACGAGACATCGAGCGGGTCAACCAACGCCAGCCGGGTCTGGCGGCCACGGTCAAGCACATAGAGCGCATCCCCGCCCTCGACGAGGGCGAAATTCCGCTCCGGACCGTCCAGATCCATCAGGATCGCCTCGCCCGCCGCATCCACCGGCAGGAGGATCGGCTCACCCTCGACCTGGAGGCGGATTTCGCCCTTCCGGCCCGGGGCCATGGCAAAACCGTCCGCCGCGCTCCACGGATCGCTCGCCCAGCCCGAGCGGGCCTCAGCGGCCTCGGCCAGTCGCGCCTTCTCCTCGGCGAGCAGCGCCAGCGCGCCCGCCGCCACGGCGGCATCATCGCGCTCCGGCGGCACCGCCCCGAGCGCGGCAAGGTTGCGGTCGATCAGCCCGGTATCGAGTTTTCCGGCGCGAAAATCGGGGTGGTCGAGCAGGTTGCACAGGAAGCGCGTATTGGTCTTCGGCCCGGCCACCACCGAATCCGCGAGCGCATCACGCAACCGGTCGAGCGCGATATCGCGCGTCGGGCCATGGGCGATCACCTTGGCGATCATCGGATCGTAAAAGGGCGTCACCTCGCCTCCCTCGATCACGCCGGAATCAATCCGGATCCCCTCACCACCCGCCAGCCGCAAAGCATGCAGCTTGCCGGTCGAGGGCAGGAACCCGCGCTCCGGCTCCTCGGCATAGAGCCGGGCTTCTACCGCATGACCGTCAATGTGCAGGTCCTCCTGCCGCATCGGCAAGGTTTCGCCAGCGGCCACGCGGAACTGCCATTCGACAAGGTCGAGCCCGGTAATCGCCTCCGATACCGGATGCTCGACCTGCAGGCGGGTATTCATTTCCATGAAATAGAACCCGTCGGGCCTGAGCCCCTGCGAGCCATCCGCGATGAATTCCACCGTCCCGGCGCCGAAATAGCCGACGGCGCGCCCCGCCTCGACTGCCGCCTTGCCGAAGGCCGCGCGGACCTCCGGCGTCATGCCGGGCGCGGGCGCCTCCTCGATCACCTTCTGGTGGCGGCGCTGCATCGAGCAATCGCGCTCGAAGACGTGGAGGATATTGCCATGCCGGTCGCCGAAGATCTGCACCTCGACATGGCGCGGCGCCGTCACGTATTTCTCGATCAGCACGCGCGCATCGCCGAAGGAATTCGAGGCCTCGCGCTGGCAGGAGGCCAGAGCCTCCTCGAAATCGGCATGTTTGTCGACCCGGCGCATGCCCTTGCCGCCCCCGCCGGCCACCGCCTTGATGAGGACGGGGTAGCCGATCTGGTAGGCCTTTTCCTTGAGGAAGGCGGGGTCCTGGATCTCGCCGTGATAGCCCGGCACCACCGGCACGCCGGCCTTCTCGACCAGGCTCTTGGCAGCATCCTTCAGCCCCATCGCCCGGACGGCGGAAGGCGGCGGGCCGACAAACACCACGCCGGCCGCCGCGCAGGCTTCGGCGAATTCGGCATTTTCCGACAGGAACCCGTAGCCGGGATGCAGGCACTCGGCGCCCGTGCGGCGGGCAACATCGAGAATCCGCTCCGTCACGAGATAGCTCTCCCGCGCCGGGGCCGGACCGATGCAATAGGCCTCGTCGGCATAGGCCACGAAGGGCGCGGCGGCATCGGCTTCGGAATGGACGGCAATCACCCGGAGGCCGAGCCGGCGGGCCGTGCGGGCGACGCGAAGGGCGATTTCACCGCGATTGGCAATCAGGACGCTGGAAAACATGCTCTAATCCATCGATTTGGCATCATTGGCGCCGGACGTTGCATGGCTTTCGGGGTCTTGTCTATCAGGCAGGCGACAGCGTCCCCAATCTTGATAGACGCTCAGCGCGATCGCCCCGGCCGCCTGCAGGTTGAGCGCGATCACCACGAGATCGAGCAGGATTTCCGGCCCCTGCGAGGAGTTGAGACGGGCCCAGAGACCGACAATGGCGAAGGCCGTGGTGGAGACCATGTCATTGCGGCTCGACAGCCATGTCGCCGTGATCAGCGGGTTGTCGCTGCCGCGGAAGCGAAACATCAGTCCCACGACGAACAAGGCCAGCCCGATTGCCGTGAAGGCCGACCAGCCCGCCACCCAGGGTTGCGGGCGACGGCCGGTGGCGATCTTGTCCCAGAGATCGTAACCCGTATGCGTGGCCGCGACGAGCAGCACCCCGGCCACCCAGAGCGCGGCCAGTTCCTCGAAGCGTTGCCCACGTCCGAACACCGCCAGGGCGACCGCCCAGAGCGCGACATCATAGATCCAGTCAATCCCGTCCTTGAGGAGGAACCGGTCGCCGAGATGCAGCGCATAGAGGCTCTGTGTCACCGCCAGCCCGGCAATCACCCCGACGATCAGCATCACGCGCCGCCGGTAGAGACGGGCTTCGTCGGCAAGGCTCGATGCTGAGGGATTTTCCATGCCGCGATGTTGCCCCGGCCGGCCGGTGAAATCTACAGGCGCGCTCGGCCCGCCCCCGCACAAAACAAAAGGGCCGGTGCATCGCACCGGCCCGGAAGCATCGCGAGATCCGCCGGCCGCTTACTTCGCGGCAACGACCATGATCTCGACCTTGTAATCCGGCGTCGCCAGGCTGGCTTCCACGGTGGCGCGGGCCGGGGTGTTGCCCTGGCTGACCCAGGCATCCCACACCGCATTCATCTGCCCGAAAGTCGACATGTCGCTGATCCAGATATTGGCGCGCAGCAGCTTCGACTTGTCCGTGCCGGCAAGGGCGAGGAGGCGGTCGATCTCGGCAAGGATCTGCTTGGTCTGGCCGGTCACGTCCTGCTTGTTATCGTCGGCAACGATGCCGGCGAGATAAACCGTATCGCCATGGATGACGGCCTTCGACATGCGCGGGCCGGTTTCGATGCGGGTAATGCTGGCCATGAGGCTCTCCTGTTGGGATGACGGAAACGGCTTCCGGGGCCTTGTCGTGGTGGCGCCCGGCTGGGTCTGACGCCTAAGCAATAGGCGTCAGGATTTCAACCGCGATTTCCGGTCGGAAGCCGGGATTTCCGCCCCGGTCGCGGCCGCAAGACGGCGTTTCCTCAGCCCCGGCCGACAAACGGCATCTTGGTCGCCATGACATTCATGGTCAGCACATTCGCCTCGAGCGGCAGGCTGGCCATATGCGCCACCGCATTGGCGACATGCTCGACATCCATCACCGCTTCGATGGCCGTCGTGCCATTGGCCTGCAGCACGCCGGTGGTCATGCGGCGGGCCATGTCGGTCAGCGCATTGCCGATATCGATCTGCCCGACGGCGATATCATGCTCGCGGCCGTCCAGCGCGCCGGTCTTCGTCAGGCCGAGCACCGCATGCTTGGTGGCGGTATAGGCCGCCGAGAAGGGCCGCGGCGTGTAGGACGAGACCGAGCCATTGTTGATGATGCGGCCGCCCCTCGGGTTCTGGCGCTTCATCACGCGGAACGCCGCCTGCATGCAATAGAACACGCCCGACAGGTTGGTATCGACCACGGCCTTCCATTGCTCGACGGGCAGCTCGTCCCACTGGACGGGCGGCGCGCCGATCCCGGCATTGTTGAACACCACGTCGATCCGCCCGAATTTCGCAACCAGCGCGTCAAACGCCGCATTGACCTGCACCGGATCGGTCACATCGGCCGGCAGCGCGATCGCCTCGCCGGAGCCGGCCAGCGCGATCGTCTCGTTGAGGGCATCGGCCCGGCGCCCCATCAGGCCGACCTTGTAGCCCTCCTTGAGGAACTTGATCGCCACCGCGCGCCCCACGCCCGACCCGGCGCCCGTGATCAGCGCCACCTTGTTGCTCGCCATCGAAACCTCCCGTTGGTTGGGGCTACGATTAGCCGGGCGTGTGGCGCTTGTCAGCAGCGAAGTCGATCATGCATGCGGTATTCATCGTATGATTGGTGGATCGAGGGTTGCCCGTCCCTCAGAGTCGTGGATGGTCGGGACAGGCCCGGCCATGACGAAGCACCTTTGAGAGCGGCAGGATCAAACCTAAACCGGACAAAGCTGTCTACTTGATCACGAGCCCCTGCCCGGTCGGCAGTTCGAGCACATGATAGCCGCGCTTGAGGAACCACGGATCCTCGGCCAGCTTCTGCGGGCGGTAGTCGAGCCAGCCATAATCGTCGAGCACCAGCACCGCACCGGGCACCATCCTGTCGAACAGCACTTCCAATGCGCCGATCTCGGACTCTGCATTGTTGAGGTCGAGATGCATGAAGGCGATTTTCTTCGGAGACACCTCGGCCAGAACATCCGGAACGCGGCCGCGCGTCACGGTGACATTGGGAAACGGCGCGAATTTCTGCCTGACCTGGCCATAGAGCTGTGTGCTCTGCTCAATCATCGGCAGATGCGGCATTGTCGGATCGTGGTCGAACAGGTCATAAAGATAGTAATGGCGATCCGTGCGGCTGGCGAAGTCAACATTGTCGCAGATCACCCGCGCGGTAACACCCTTGTAGCAGGCGCATTCGACGAAATCACCCTCGAGCGTCAGGCCACGCCTGAAGCCCCAGAGCACCGTGGCGATGCGCCAGGCAAGCGAGCGATCCATCTCGTTCGTGCAATGTTTCTGGAAGCTCTCCATGAAGACTGGATCTTCAAGGAAGGACAGATTCTTGTTGTAGGTGAAGAGATTGTCGCCGCAGAAGATGCCACGCTGATCGGAAATCACATTGATCACGGTCTGGAACCCGAAATGCATGATTTCGTAGTTCTGGGTTCCGTGGAAACCCGTGCTGAGCCAGTTGTTCATGGGGCCCTCTGTCGAACCGTGAATCATCAAGCCGCGCGATGCAGCAGCCCTATTGAGCGGCCATCATGGTTAACGATTCGCTTATCCATCCAGCGCGCCCCTCACATCCGGAACACACCAAACCTCAGAAACTCAGCGGAAAACCCTATGCACATTCATAACCAAGGGTTTTGATTATCACTCCGTCGGAATTGACAGCATGAATTGCAATTCCATCGAAAAGGTCTTGAGGACGCGTATTCGAATCTTTGGCGATCTCCGCCAGCTCGTCAAACTCGATTGAATAAAAAAACTCTACTTTTGTCTTATACACACTACTAACTGAAGTAATTGGCCGTTCATTTACGTTCCCACATTCATAGCTTGAGCCATGCCCCAGCGCGCCATCATAGCCGTGGATCTCGGGATCAAAGAGAAGCTCACGCCGGTTGCAGCCAGAGCATTGCAGATGATGGGGGCTGCGCTCGACAATCTGCCCCGCACTAACCCCCTCGAAGGTTTCATCATCCTCCGCAACAATCGGATAACAGAGAATGATAAAATCCTGAGACTTGCAATGCGCGCATTGCAGGAAAAATCCAATGGATTTGCTTTCTACGTGCTCACTTTGAAACACATGAAACTTTGAAATACATGATGGAACATCCAACAAGAAATTTTCACTCATCGTTTCTGCACGAAAATATCTGAATGAACCATGCTTTAGGAGTGTACGACCTCAAAAATCGAACTGCAACACTGAAAACGGTTCCCTCGAAAGGTGACGTTCTCACATCCGGAACACACCAAACCTTGTCTCGGGGATCGGGGCGTTGAGGCAGGCCGAGAAGGCGAGGCCCAGTACACGGCGCGTCTCGCTCGGCAGGATGATGCCGTCATCCCAGAGCCGCGCGGTGGCGTGGTAGGGCGAGCCTTCCTGCTCGTATTTGGCACGGATCGGCGCCTTGAACCCTTCCTCGTCTTCGACGCTCCAGCTCTTGCCCTCGGCCTCGAGATTGTCGCGCCGGACTGTCGCCAGCACGGAAGCCGCCTGCTCGCCGCCCATCACCGAGATGCGGCTGTTCGGCCAGGTGAAGAGGAAGCGGGGCGAATAGGCCCGGCCGCACATGCCATAATTGCCGGCGCCGAACGAACCGCCGACCAAAACCGTCACCTTCGGCACTTCGGCCGAGGCCACGGCAGTGACGAGCTTTGCCCCGTCCTTGGCGATGCCGCCGGCCTCGTACTGGCTGCCGACCATGAAGCCGGAAATGTTCTGCAGGAAAAGCAGCGGAATCCGCCGCTGGCAGCACAATTCGATGAAATGCGCGCCCTTGAGCGCGCTTTCCGAGAACAGGATGCCGTTATTGGCGATAATGCCCACCGGCATCCCGTAGAGCGAGGCGAAGCCGGTGATCAGCGTGGTGCCGTAAAGCGCCTTGAACTCGTCGAAGCGCGAGCCGTCGACGATCCGGCCGATCACCTCGCGGATATCATATTGCCGCTTGAGATCGGTCGGAACCAGCATTTCCAGCTCGGCCGGGTCGAGTACCGGATCTTCCGGCTGCCCGAGCCCGATATCGATCGGCTTCCGGCTGTTGAGATTGGCGACGATGCGCCGCGCCAGTGCCAGCGCATGGCGGTCATCGGCGGCGTAATGATCCGCCACACCGGAGCGGCGGGCATGGACATCGGCCCCGCCGAGATCTTCCGCCGAGACCACCTCGCCCGTCGCCGCCTTCACCAGGGGCGGACCGCCGAGGAAGATCGTGCCCTGCTGGCGCACGATGATGGTTTCGTCCGACATCGCGGGCACATAGGCGCCGCCGGCCGTGCAGGAGCCCATCACCACCGCGATCTGCGGAATGCCCATGCCCGAGAGCCGGGCCTGATTGTAGAAGATGCGGCCGAAATGCTCGCGATCCGGGAAAACATCGGTCTGGTGCGGCAGGTTCGCGCCGCCGGAATCAACCAGATAGACGCAGGGCAGCCGGTTCTCGCGGGCGATGTCCTGCGCCCGGAGATGCTTCTTCACCGTCATCGGATAATAGGTGCCGCCCTTGATGGTCGCGTCGTTGCAGACGATCATCACCTCGCGGCCCTCGACGCGGCCGATGCCGGCAATCATGCCGGCGCCATTGATGTCGTCGTCATACATCGCATGGGCGGCGAGCGCCCCGATCTCGAGAAAGGGCGAGCCGGGATCGAGCAGGCCGAGCACGCGATCCCGCGGCAGAAGCTTCCCGCGCGCCACATGGCGCTCGCGCGCCTTGTCCGGCCCGCCAAGCGCGGCGATGCGCCGCTTCTCGATGAGCTCGCTGCGGAGGGCGGCCCAGGCCTCCTGGTTGGCCATGGCCTCGGGAAGGGAACGATCAAAACCGGAACGCAAAATCGCCATACGACCTCGCAAAGAGACACGAATGAATAAAAAACGGGCGCGGCATCTGAAAATGCCGCGCCCATATTCCCGTTTCCGACGCCGGTTTCAACGGCAATAAAGTTTCTCCGAACGGCGAAATTTTTCGCCCTCTGTCAGGCCCCGCGCTTGACAGGCTTCAGCGCATCGTCGGCCGTAGCTTGTCGATATTGTCGGTCGAGGCGATCTTCCACGGCTCGTTCACGGCGGCCTGATACCATTTCTGGAAGGCCGGCAAGTTGTAGATCGCGTCAACATACTCATTGGTGACCCGATCGACCGGGACCTCGTAGGAGCGGATCCGGGTGGCGAGCGGGGCCATCATCGCATCGACAGCGCCGAATTCCCCGAACAGGAACGGGCCGTTGCCGGCCGCTTCCAGCCGGAATTTGCGCCAGTAATTGCACAGGCGCATCACGTCCTCGTCGGCGGCGGCACTCATCCGCCGGGCGGCGCGGCGGCGCAGGTTCATCGGGCAATGGGCGCGGAAGGCCTGGAAGCCGGAATGGACTTCCGAAGCCAGCGCACGGGCCAGCGCGCGGTATTCCTGCTCTTCCGGCCAGAAATTGGCTTCGGGATGCTTCTCCGCCACATATTCGATGATGGCAAGCGATTCCCAGAGCAGGAGATTGCCGTATTTCAGCGCCGGAACCTGCCCGGTCGGTGAATACTGGAGCACCTGCTGCTTGGTATTCGGGTGGTCGAGCGGGATCAGCACCTCGGCAAAGGGCACGCCCTTCGCCGCCATGGCCAGCCAGGGCCGCAGCGACCATGAGGAGTAGTTCTTGTTCCCGATGACCAGCGTCAGCTTCGGCGGGTATTTCGGCTTGTCGTGAATATTTGTCGCAACCATTCAATTCTCCCCAGACAGGCGGACCTCAGGCATCCACGGGACCGCCATGCTTCTTCCAAGCCCCGAATCCACCCTGAATATGCGCAACTGGTTTCAAACCCATTTCCTGTGCGGCCTTCGTGGCCAGGGCGGAGCGCCAGCCTCCGGCGCAGAAGAAGACATAGGTCTTGTCCTGCTGGAAGGCCGGCTTGGCATAGGGGCTTTCGGGGTCGATCCAGAATTCGAGCATGCCCCGGGGGCAATGGAAGGCACCGGGCAGCCGTCCTTCACGCTCGAGTTCCCGCGGATCGCGGAGATCCACGAACTGGACATCCTCGCGCCCGGCCATCGCCACCGCTTCCTCCACCGACAGCGTCCGGATGACGGCCTCGGCTTCCTCGAGCAGGGCCTTGTAGCCCTTGGTGATGACAGGTGGCACTGTGACGCCCCGAATCGCTGGTTGGTTATGATCAATCTGTATGGTCTCCGTATGAACACGCAATCACCGGGATCGGAAAACAGGAAGCAATTCACGGCTTGACGGGCCCTCATGACCATGAAATGCCCGCCTCCATGATGAACCAAGCTGCCGACGCCGCCACAATCGAGGCCACCATGCTCCGGCTCGTGGCCGAGCGCGGACCCGAAAAGTCGATCTGCCCCTCCGAGGTTGCCCGCAACCTGGCCGGTCCGGCCTCGGAGCAATGGGGGCCGCTGATGCAGCCGGTCCGGCAGGTGGCCGTGCGTCTGGCCTCGGCGGGTCGCATCGTCATCCTCCGCAAGGGAAAGCCGGCCGATCCGCATGATTTCAAGGGCGTCTATCGGCTGTCCCTGCCCCGGCTCGACTAGGAAGTGCCGTTACAGATCGGGCGCGCGTGACACGCCCGGGAATGGGAAAAACTCCCGGGCTTTCCTGCTTTTTGTTCACCCCCCGGTAACAGAACGGGTGAACGGCCTGCACCGGCAGGCTTGGCAAGACCACGTGTCTGTGGTTAGTTGCGTTCGTTGATTTTGATTTTGTTCCTATAAGTTTTTGATTTGAGGATTTCATGCGGGTTTTCCGCAGGTTCAGGGCCGATGTCTCGGCCTCCATCCCTGTTATCGCCAGTATGCTCATGCTGCTCATTGTCGGCGTGACCGGTGCGGCCGTCGATTTCAGCATGGCCGCCCAGCAGAAAGCCCGTCTCCAGGGCATGATCGATTCTGCCGCCACGGCTTTGGCGGTGGATCCGGAAGCGCCGCGCCTCGGTGCGGCGGAGATCGACCGGCGCGCCTTGGCCTATGCCCTTGCCGCCGGCTCGGGCGAAGGGCCGGACGGCCTGCAACTCCTCGCCCAGTTCTCGACCGACCAGGTGACGATCGAGGCGAGAGCCCGGGTCGCCATGATCATCGGGCGCATCTTCGGCTTCGACTTCGCGTCGATCTCGGCCACGGTCACCGTCGAGCGCGCCCAGACCGGCGCGCTCGAAATCGCCCTGGTGCTCGACAATACCGGTTCGATGGAGGACGAGAAGATCCGCGAGCTCAGGCGCGCCGCAAAACTCTTTCTTGACCGGATGGAACAGCTGGCGCGCCAGCCCGGCGATATCCGCGTTGCGATGGTGCCGTTCGGCCGGAATGTCCGGGTCGATCCTGCCTGGATGCAGGAAAGGTGGCTCTCCGGCACCCGCCCGAGCAAATGGAAGGGCTGCCTGACCGATCGGTCCATGCCGCATGATATTGCGGATGATCCGCCGGACGGGCAGGCCGCCCGCCTCTTCGTACCCGTCGATGACAAGGAATGCGGCAAGCTGGCCCCGATCCTGCCGCTCACGGAGGATTTCCGGAAACTCCGCAACCATGTGGACGAGATGATCGCCGATGGCAGCACCAACATCCCGATCGGCCTTGCCTGGGGCATGCATGCCCTCTCGCCACGCGAGCCGCTGAACCAGTCACGCCTTGCCGAGCGTTCCAACCTCCGGCAGGTGCTGATCGTGCTGACAGACGGCGAAAACACCGACAACCGCTGGGGCATGGAAAGCGAGGCCATCGATGCACGCCTGCGCCTCGCCTGCCGCAACGCACGCGAGGCGGGGATCATCGTCTTCACGATCCGGCTGATCGAGGGCAACGAACGGCTGCTGCGGGACTGCGCCACCTCGGACCGCCACTATTTCAACATCCGCCGGGCGAAGGACCTGCCGGAGCTCTTCTCCGGGATCGCCGGCTCGCTTACCGGGCTGAGGATCACCCGGTAGCGTGGCGGGTCGGGCCCCTGCAAGCGGCAGAACCCGGCGGCCAAAGCAGCGGGTCAGCCGCATTCCCGTTCGATCAACCCGGCAGAAACCCAGCCAGGTTGATCCTTACCGCCCTCCCCGGCCCGGAAGATGACGGCCTTCCAGCCGCGCGGGTTCGGGCGGGTCGAATCGAGCTGGACCATCTCGCCGGCCTCCAGCCGGCGGATCAGCTTGCCGCGGGTCGAGGGCGCATCCCGCAGGGCCACGAAACCGTCCCGCGTGGCCTTGACCTCGCAAAAGGCTGTCGCCCGGGCAGCGCCGCCGGAGGTCAACAAGCAAATCGGCGCGAGCGCCAGCAGAATCGCCGACGCCAGCGCCCGCCGGAAGGGAACCCACTTCACATATTGCGGCATGGCCGTCTCCCTCAGGCGTGTCCCGTTGAACCGGGTGCGGGTGTCACGCCCCCTTGTTGAACAATTCGCGGCCGATCAGCATGCGGCGGATCTCGCTCGTGCCGGCGCCGATCTCGTAGAGCTTGGCGTCACGCAGCAGGCGGCCGGTCGGATATTCGTTGATATAGCCGTTGCCGCCAAGCAGCTGGATGGCATCCAGCGCCAGTTTCGTTGCCTTCTCCCCGGCATAGAGGATGGCGCCGGCTGCGTCCTCGCGCGTGGTCTCGCCCCGGTCACAGGCCTTGGCCACCGCATAGACATAGGCCTTGCAGGCATTCATGCCGACATACATGTCGGCCACCTTGCCCTGCACGAGCTGGAATTCGCCGATCGACTGGCCGAACTGCTTCCGCTCATGGATATAGGGCATCACGATATCCATCGCCGCCTGCATGATGCCGAGCGGCCCGGCCGCCAGCACGGCGCGCTCGTAATCGAGGCCGGACATCAGCACATTCACGCCCTTGCCGATCTGGCCGAGAATATTCTCCTCGGGCACTTCGCAATCCTGGAAGACCAGCTCGCCGGTCTCCGAGCCGCGCATGCCCAGCTTGTCGAGCTTCTGCGCAACTGAGAATCCCTTGAACCCCTTCTCGATCAGGAAAGCGGTGATGCCGCGCGGCCCAGCCTCCGGATCGGTCTTCGCATAGACGATCAGCGTCTCGGCGGAGGGCCCGTTGGTAATCCACATCTTCGAGCCGTTGAGGATGTAGCGGTCACCCTTCTTCTCGGCCCGGAGCTTCATGGAAACGACATCCGAGCCGGCGCCGGGCTCCGACATGGCCAGCGCGCCGAGATGCTCGCCCGAGATCAGCTTCGGCAGGTAGCGGGATTTCTGCTCGGCACTGCCCCAGCGGCGGAGCTGGTTGACGCAGAGATTGGAATGGGCACCGTAGCTCAGCCCCACCGAGGCCGAGGCACGCGAGATTTCCTCCATCGCCACGCAATGCTCGAGATAGCCGAGCCCGGTGCCGCCATCTTCCTCCGGTACGGTAATGCCATGCAGGCCGAGCGCGCCCATCTGGGGCCAGAGTTCGCGCGGAAACCAATCCTCGCGGTCGATCTTGTCGGCCAGAGGTGCGATCTTGTCCTGGGCGAAAGCCGCGACCGTCTCGCGGATGGCATCGGCGGTCTCTCCGAGGTCGAAATTGAACGGCTTGGCGCTGTTCGGGATCATGGTTTCACTCCCAGGATGGTGTTTTCTTGTGCGCCGGCAGGACCGGCATTTAGGACAACAATACTGACCCTTCTGCCGCGTCTAAAGGGCTTTGGCAAGCCCGCCCGACCCTTCAGAAGCTGCTAACCCTGCCGCCCGAATGCCGCAACGCCTTAACGCAGCAATGAACACTCGCCGCTAGGCTTGCGCAAGGACAGGATGCGCAAGAAGGGACCTGAATGGCCAGCCTGCCGGAGACCGATCTGCCGCAAGCGGGCCTTTTCGCCCGCCGGCTGCCGCGCCTTGCCGCGCGGTGGCATCGGCATGGTGCGGCCCTCTCCGCCCTGTCGGTGCGCCTTGGCGCGGCCGGCCTCGCCTACCTTCTGCAGATCGTGCTGGCGCGCAGCCTCGGCCTTGCCGAATACGGCACGTTCAGTTTCGCCTGGAACCTCGTGACGATCGGCGGCTTCCTCGCCACCCTCGGCTTCGGCCAGATCGCCGTGCGCTTCCTCGCGCAATACCAGGCCGGCGGCGATGCCGGCCTCGCCCATGGCTTCCTCCGCACCGGCACGATGGTCACCGTCGGCGGGGCACTGGCTTTCGCCGCTCTGGGCTTCGCGCTCTTCCCATGGATCACGGCGGGCTATGGCGAGACCTGCAGCAGGATTCTCGCCATCGGCCTGATCGCGCTGCCCTTCTTCGCCCTGTCGGATTTCATCGAGGGCATTGCCCGCTCGCAGGGCTGGACCTGGCGCGCGCTCGCCCCGTCCTATCTGGTCCGGCAGGGGTTGATCATCCTGCTGCTCCTCGGCGCGATGGCCTTCGGGCTGCGCCTCGATGCCGATTACGCCATGATGGCGGCTTTGGTCGGCACGCTTGTCGCGGCTTCCCTGCATCTGGCGCTCGTCGTACCGCCGGTCCTCCGGCTGTTCCCGCCGGCAGCACCCCGCCATGCCTTCCGCGAATGGCGGCAGGCTGCGGGGCCGATGCTGCTCTCGGACCTTGCCGTCCTCGCGCGCCAGCACGGCGACCTGATCCTGCTCGGCCTGCTCGCCCCGCCCGCAACGGTCGGGCTGTATTTCGCCGCCACACGGATCGCCTCGCTGCTCGGCCTGATCGAATTCGCTCTCGGCGCGGCGTTCGGCCATCGTTTCGCCCGTCAGGCCCGCATCGAGGACAAGCGGGCCTTCGAGGCGCTCTATGCCGAAACGCGGCGGCTGACATTCTGGCCCGGCCTCCTCGCGGCCATCGCACTGATGCTGCTGGCGCCCTTCATCCTGCGCCTGTTCGGCGAGGCCTTCATCGCCGGTGCGCTGCCCGCGCAGATCCTCATCGCGGCTGCCGCCTTCAAGCTGGCCGCCGGCCCGGCCGAAGAGGCCCTCGCCATGGCGGGCCATCCCGAAACGGTCTGGCGCGGGCAATGTGCCGGCGCCCTTCTGACCGCCTTGCTCTGCCTGCTCCTCGCAGGCCCATGGCAGGCGGACGGCACGGCTGTCGCCGCCGCCGCCGGTACTGCCTTTACCACCCTCTGGCTCGCCCTCGCTGTCCGGAAGCATCTCGGCTTCCAGCCCTTTGCCGCGCGCCGGAACGGTGAAGCGGAATGAGCCGCGTGCCGGCCTGGTCGATCCTGCCGTTTGCTGCGCTGGGTGCCCTCCGCGAGGAATGGCGCGCGCTCGCTTCCCGGGCGCTGGACCCCAACCCCTTCTACGAACCGGATTTCCTGCTGGCGGCTCAGGCGCTTGGAGAAGACGGGCGGCTCTCGGCTCTGGTCGCGCGCGAGGCAGAGGGCGCGGGCGCCCTGCTGGCCCTGATCCCGCTGCGCCGTCCGGGCTGGCGGCAGGGCTGGCTTCGCAGCGCCTGGATGATGCACGAGAACGCCTACACGCCGCTGACGACGCCGCTCGTCGACCGGGAACGCGCGCCGGAGCTGGTTTCCGGCCTGCTGGAAGCCGCGCCCCGGCTGCTGCCCGGCAGCGCCTGGTTGATCCCGCTGCTGCCGACATCCCGGTCCTTCTGGAAGCATCTCCGGGCCGCGCTTGATGCGAAGGGCCTCGCCCATCTCGCTGTCCGGCAATTCGCCCGGGCCGCCATCGAGACCGGCGAGGATTTCGAGCGCTATACCGGCCGCCATGGCCAAACCTTGCTGCGCCGGGAACGCAAGCTGGCCAGCCATGGGCGCATCCAGTATGTGGTTGCCGAGGGGGATACGCCCGCCGGCCGGGCGATGCTCGATGCCTTTCTCGCCCTTGAGGCGAAAGGCTGGAAGGGAAGGCAGGGCACGGCACTCGCCAGCCGGCCGGCAAGCCTTGCCTTCGCCCGGCAGGCTTTCCGCGGTGCCAGCCCGGCGACAATGTACGAGGCGCTGATGCTCAATGACCGGCCCCTTGCGGTCAATGTGAACCTGCTCTCCGGCGGCGTGCTCTACACGGTGAAGGCGGCCTTCGACGAGGATTATCGCGGCTACAGCCCGGGCAACCTGCTCGACCGCCACACGATCGCGCTGGCTACCGGGCCTTCAGCGGTCATCCGCGTCGATTCCTGCGCCAATCCCGATCATCCGCTCGAACTTCACTGGCGCGAGCGCGAGGCGATCGGCACCCTGCTGGTGGATTGGACGGGCAGTTTCGGCCCGGCCGGCCTCGAGCGAATGGCAACCCGGCTGGCTCGGGTCGATCGGGGAATCAGCCGGCTCGCCGCCCTGCGCGCGCGCTGGCGCAGGACCGTTCCCGGCAGCCGGAAAGCGTGAACCTTCCGCCCGCGAGCCTCATTCCTCGGCGTCGTTGCTGGCGACCTGCCGACCGGTCACGCCGTTTTCGGCAAGGAAGCGCTGCCAGTCTCGCCGCGGACCGGCATAGACATTGCGGTCCACCGGGCCCTTGATCCCGGGGACGCGGCCTGTCGTGGTGAACTGCCAGAACTTCCAGTTGCGGTTCTCGTAGCGCTCATGCGGCTCGGCAGCCACCGAGCGCAGCCAGAAATCATGGTCCTTGTAATGGCCCTCCAGCACCTCGGCATGGAACGGGATGTCGGTATAGATGATCGGCTTCTTGCCGGTATGCTCGCGCATGGCCCTGAGCATGATGGCGATCTTCTGCCGCGCCAGTTCCGGGTCGATCTTCTTCGGGCAGGTGCGCGAATGGCCGTTCCATTCCACGTCGAGCACCGGCGGCAGGGCATCGGCATCGCGCGGCACGTTCTGCCGGAACCACGCCGCCTGCTCTTCCGCCGGCCGGCACCAGAACACGAAATGATAGGCCGCGCGCGGCACGCCGGCCTGGCGCGCGCCTTCCCAGTTCAGGCGGAAGCGCTCGTCGAGATGATCACCGCCCTCGGTTGCCTTGATGAAGGCGAAAGCCGTGCCGGCGCGCTTCACCTCGAACCAGTCGATCTCGCCCTGCCATTTCGACACGTCGATTCCGTGAACAGGGAAGCGATGCGCCTTCGCCACGCCGGGATGCGGCTTGGCATCGCTCTTCAGCGGGTAATAGGACGCTTCCATCCCGCCCGTCGAATTGCAGGCGGAAATCATCAAGGTGGCGGCCAGGGCGAGGAGACCCGAACCCAACCGCTTTCCGGTCGTTCTGAGGCAGATCGTCATGTCATGCAGCCTGTACTGGTGAATCAAGGGTAGTCAGTTTCGTCTCTTCGACAAGGCCAAGCTCGCCGATCGGCACCGGTCGTCCGAAAAGATAGCCCTGCAGGGCGCCGCATCCGGCACTGGCCAGGAAGCGGTGCTGCGCGGGCGTTTCGATCCCCTCGCCGACGACCTGCATCCCCAGAGACCGGGCAAGGCTGACGACGGAGGTCACGATCATCGGCGCCTCGGGCTTGTCGTCGAGGCTGACAATGAAGCCCCGGTCGATCTTCAGCACATCGAACTTGAACCGGAGCAGATGCGTCAGGCTGGAATAGCCGGCGCCGAAATCATCGATGGCAAAGCGAATGCCCCGTCCCTGCAGCGTCTTCATGATGGTGGCGAGGCTGTCCGGATCGCTGATGATGCTGGTCTCGGTCAGCTCGAGGCAGAGCCGCCCGGGCGCAACGCGATGCCGGGCCAGCGCATCCATCACGAAATCGGCGAATCCCGGCGCCAGCAATTGCCGGCCGGTGGCATTCACCGAAATCCGGCAATCCCCGCGCGGCCCGAGTTCGGCCAGCGCCCTGTCGAGCACGAAATTGCCGAGACCGATGATCAGGTCGGATTTTTCGGCGATCGGGATGAAATCGGCCGGCGGAATGACACCGCGCACCGGATGCTGCCAGCGCACAAGCGCCTCATAGCCGAGCACATCACCCGAAAGCGCCTGCACGATCGGCTGGTAGGCGACGAAAAGCGCCTGCGTCAGGATTGCCCCGCGCAGCTCCCGCTCGAGCATCCTGCGATAGGCGATGTCGCGCTTCATATCGGGATGATAGCTCATCGCGACACCCCGGCCGGCGGCCTTGGCGGCATAGACGGCCAGATCGGCCATTTTGAGCAGATCCTCGCCATCGCCGGTTTCCTGCGTGGAACTGGCTGCGCCGATCGAGACGCCGATCGGCACCAGCCCTTCCATGGGCACGCGCTGCCGCAGCGATTGCTGGAGATGGTAATGGAGGCGCTGGAGCGCGCCCTCGCCGAGGATCTCTGGCACGAGGGCGACGAATTCATCGCCGCCAAGCCGCGCCACGAAGCCGGATGCGCCGAGTTCCGTGCTGAAGACCTCCGCCGCCAGTTTCAGCACCCGGTCGCCGGCCTGATGGCCATGCTGGTCGTTGACGCTCTTGAACCCGTCCAGATCCAGCATGAGCACAGTCATCGGCGGGAAGGCGCGGGTGGCCGGCGCAACATTCTGGAGATGGTCGAACAGGGCCCGCCGGTTCGGCAGCCCGGTCAGCGGATCGGTATGGGCAAGCGCCTCGACCTGCCTGAGTTCGCCCATGAACCCGTCCCGCGCCTGGCTCCAGTAGCGGCGCAGCAGCATCAGGACGAACAGCCCGAGCGCAAGCGCGGCGGCGAGGACCGGCAGGACCAGCCCGGTAATCGTCCGGGAAATGCGTTCGCTCCGCCAGCCGAGATAAGCGATCGGGTCGCCGTCGAGGCCGTCGATCCCGAGACGGCCATTCGCATGGAGGATATCGCCCGGCTGGGCCGCCACGGGCTGCAGAAGCAGGCCGAAGCCCTCGAGCGTCGCCGTAAGCGGCGCGAAATCGATCAGGCCGATCGCGAGGCGATTCTGGCCCAACGCGTCGCGGGTCAGCGCGACGAAAGCCAGGTTCTCGTCACGCGGGGGGCCAATCCGGACGAGATCTACCCGCTCGCCCTTCGGGTCGATCCGTTCGAGCGCATGCAGCGCCTGTTCCAGCCGCGCCACAGTGCTGTCATCGGAAAGGAGGCCGGCAATGCGGCTCCCGGCCCTGCTGGCCACGAAGCGCCCGGCGGAGGAAACAGCGAAAATGGCATGGCCCTGCACGTTCCGCGCGAGCCATCCATCCGCCTCGAGGCCGGGCTGGGGCAGCTGTTCGCGGAAATCGGCGGCAAGGCCGGTCAGGCTCTGGCGGACGAGCGTCGCTTCGTTCTCGAAGGCGCTGTGATCGATGAGGCGGGTCGTCCAGGCCATCAGGCCAAGCGTCGCTACCGCGATCACCATGATGATGATCGCGCCGGCATCGAGGGTGCGGACCAACGAACGGCCGTGCATGCAGGGCTCCCCTGAACAGTCCCTGCCGATTTGGCTGACGAACGTTTAAGGCGGCGTTTGAAAACGTCGTTAACGCGTTTGGCTTTCGTTAGGATCCGCTTCAACCGAGGCCGAACCAAAGGGTTGCGACCCCCAGAAAGGCGAAAAAGCCGATGATATCGGTCACTGTCGTCACGAAGGGCCCGGACGCCACCGCCGGGTCGACATCCATCCGGTGCAGGACCAGCGGAATGAGCACCCCCGCCAGCCCGGCCGCGACCAGCGTGACGATGATCGCCACGCCGATCACGAGCCCGAGTTGGGCATTGCCGAACCAGAGCGCTGCCACGATGCCCATGATGAGGGCGAAGGACAGGCCGTTGAACAGCCCGACGAGGATCTCGCGGTTGATGATCCGGCGGACATTGTGCCCGGAAAGGGCCCGCGTCGCCAGCGCACGCACGGCGACCGTCATGGTCTGCGTGCCGGCATTGCCGCCCTGGCTCGCCACGATCGGCATCAGCACGGCGAGCGCCACCATCTTTTCGAGCGATCCCTTGAACAGGTCGATCACGGCAGAAGCGAGGATGGCCGTCAGCAGGTTCACGAAGAGCCACGTGAAGCGTGCCCGCGCCGTGGCCATGACCGAGTCGGACAGTTCCTCGCCGGAGGTGACCCCCCCCATCGCGCGGATCTCGGCATCGGCTTCCTCGTCGATAATGTCGACAATGTCGTCGAAGGTCAGCACGCCGACCAGTCGTTCGGCCTCGTCGACCACCGGAATCGAGACAAGGTTGTAGCGCTTGAACAGGTCGGCCACCTCATGCTGGTCATCGGTGACGTGGGCCACATGGTCCGCCTCGTCCATGATCTCCTCAAGCGGCACGGGGCGCTTGGTGCGCAGCAGCCGGTTGAGCGAGACATGGCCGATGATCCGCCCTGCCGGATCGATGGCGAAGATCTCGTAGAACTCGTCCGGCAACTCGCCCGTCTCGCGCAGGTAGTCGATCATCTGCCCGACCGTCCAGAACGGCGGGACGGCGATGAAATCCGTCTGCATCAGGCGGCCGGCGGAATCCTCCGGGTAGTCGAGACTGCGTTCGAGCGCGACACGGTCCGGCGCCGGGAGATTGGCAAGAACCTCTTCCTTGTCCTCGGGCTCGAGGTCTTCGAGGATGTAGACGGCATCGTCCGAATCAAGATCGCGCACGCCCTCGGCGATCTGCTCGTTGGGGATTTCCTCGAGGATTTCCTCGCGGACCGTGTCATCCACCTCGGTCAGCGCGCGGTAATCGAAATCCGCGCCGAGAATCGTCACGAGCCGCGGCCGATCCTCTGCCGGCAGGGCCTCGATCAGGGCGCCGAGATCAGCCTCGTAGAGATCCCCGGCCAAAGCCGTCAGCGCATCGTGATCCTCCCGGCCGATCGCCTCGCGGATCGCATCGAGGAATTCGGCGCGGATTTCGCCCTCCTCGTCGCGGAATTCGTGCGGCAGGGTCGATTCGACCATGGCAGGTTCGGCAGGCGGGGGCGACACCATCTGGAACCTCCGGAAAAGCGGGCTGGATGCACCCACTTAAGGAGAGGATCGGCGTTTGGGAAGGCTCGTGCTGCCCGGGCCCGGCAAATGGCCCCGGAAACGCGAAAACCCGGCCTGATGACCGGGTTTGCAGCTTGCCTTCGCAAGAGAAGGATATGGTGCGGACGAGAGGACTCGAACCTCCACGGTGTTACCCACTAGCACCTCAAGCTAGCGCGTCTACCAATTCCGCCACGACCGCACACCGGCGAAAGGGGCATGCCCGTCTCACCGAGGCGCGCTGTCTAACAAAGCCCGCCGGGTCTGGCAAGCCCGAAAAGACCGGGCGGAACACGCGTCCGCCCGCCGCAACCGGGCCGTGCTCCGCCGGATCAGAATTCCTCGTCCTGGTCGCGCATGGCGGGCTTTGCCAGCATGCGCTCCACTTCCGGCCGGCGGATCAGGCTGGTCACTTCCACCTGGATGCGCTTGCCCTGCACGATCACCTGCCCCCGCGCGACCGGGAAGTCATTCGCAAGGATCTCGATCTCGTCATTCTCGTTCGAGTCGAGCTCGATCACCGCGCCGCGCCCCATGCGGAGAAGGTGATGGATCGGCATCCGCGCCCGGCCGATCACGACCTCGATTTCCACCTCGACGCTCTCGACCGTATTGGTCCGTTCTTCACCCGACATCCGGAACTGCCCCCGCTGGATTGACCGTGAAGCCGGAACATCTCAGGTTCGAACGACTCGAAACTTTGATTGACCCGGCAATTTCTGCCCATCTATGTGCCAGCTTATGGTCAACAGCCCGTTAACGCGCACCGAATTCCGCCCGCTTGCGGCCAGCCATCCGCCGGTTGAATGGCGGCTGGCCGAAGGGCTCGTCCCCTATCCCGAGGCCGTGGCCTGGATGGAGGCCCGCGCGGCCGCCATCGCGGAGGGCACGGCACCGGAATGCGTCTGGCTGGTCGAGCACCCGCCGCTCTACACTGCCGGCACCAGTGCGCAGAGCGTGGACCTGCTCCGGCCGCGCTTCCCGGTCTTCGAGACCGGGCGTGGCGGGCAATATACCTATCACGGCCCCGGCCAGCGCGTGGCCTATGTGATGCTGGACCTGCGCGCCCGCCGGCAGGATGTTCGCGCCTTCGTCTCCGCACTCGAGGCCTGGGTGATCGGCACGCTGGCGGAATTCTCGCTGACCGGGTTCACCGATCCAACCCGTGTCGGCGTCTGGGTCAAGCGGCCTGACAAGGGCCCCGGCCATGAGGACAAGATCGCCGCCATCGGCATCCGCCTGCGCCGCTGGGTGTCGTTCCACGGCATCTCGCTCAATGTCGAGCCCGATCTCGGCCATTTTGACGGCATCGTGCCCTGCGGCATCGCCGAGGCGCGCTACGGCGTGACCAGCCTCGTCGATCTCGGCCTGCCGGTGACAATGCCGGAAGCCGATCTCGCGCTGAAACGCGCCTTCGCACCGGTTTTCGGGGCCGTGGCATGAACCCGCCCGAAATCACCCTGCTCCGCGGCTGGCAGCCCGGAATTCCCGGTTGGGTCATTGCGGAACATGGCCGCTCTTACGCCCGGGAATGGCAATTCGGCGTCGGCTTCGAGGCGAAGGTGGCCGAGGCGATGGGTGAATGGCTCGGCCGCTATGACCCCGCGAAGGACCTCCAGCTGACCGCCATGCTCGATGGCGCGCCCGTCGGCTCGATCAGCCTCGACGGTTCCGGCCCGCATGTCGCCAGAGAGGGCGCGCGCATCCGCTTTTTCATTCTGGCCGAGGCAGCGCGCGGCCTCGGCATCGGCCGCCGGCTGATGGGCGAAATGATGGATTTCGTCGAATCGGCCGGCTTCGACCGCGTCTTCCTGACGACCTTCCGCGGGCTGGATGCCGCCCGCCATCTCTACGAGGCGGAGGGGTTCCGGCTCGTCTCGGAGACGCTTGATTCAAGCTGGGGCCGCCCGCTGCACGAGCAGCTCTTCCGCTGGGAGAAGCCCCTGTCCTGAGCGGCTTCAACCATCCCACTCGCCGGAGCGGTCGTCGCGCGGCCGCTGATCCGGCGAGGCGGCACGCGGGCGAACGCCGGCCACCGGACCGGCAGCAGGCGTTCCCGCAGAAGAAACCGTCTTCGCGCCGCTGCTTTTCCAGCGCGCGAGTTCGTCGAGATAGGGCTTGGGGAAACCATGCGCCTGCGCGGCAGCGAGAATGCCTTCGAGATAGCCCGGGCGCGGCCGGCCCGGCATGGCATTGGCGGCGACATAGACCAGCGCGCGCTTCGCGCCGTCAGCCGCAATCACCGGCTGGTTGATCTTGGCATAGAGGCCGCGATCCACCCCTTCGAACCGGTCGAGCGGGCGAAGATCGGCCAGCGAAAGGTCCCAGAGCACGCCATGGACGCTCTGGCGCGGATCGCGCACGATGCTGGCATAACCCTCGGCCATGATGATGAAGCGATGGCGCGGCAGGCGCGCGGGGCCGATCAGGCGGGATTGCGGCGCGCGGGTCGCCATATCGGCGATGTCCATATTGGCGCCATAGGCGAAATAGAGCGGCATGATCCCTCGGGCTGTTATCGGCCTCCGAGGTCAGGCCAGCGGCCCGCTCCTGTCAAGCCGCCTGCCTCATTCAGGCAGGCAGCCCGGATTTCAGTGCCAGCCGCGCAGCCGGTTGCGCGAATGCTTGAGCGCCAAAGCTGTCAGGGCCTCGGGCACGTCGGTGAGTTCGCGGACCAGCGCGAAAAGCAGCGCCGGCATCGAAGGCGAGGGCTCGCCGGCGAGATGGTCGACCAGCCAGGCAAGGTCCTCCGCGCCGATGCGGCCGGCGGGGGCGTTCTGCCAGACGAGGTATTCGACCATCGCCTCGACGAAATACGCCGTCCAGACCGGATCATCCTGGCCCTTGAGCATATCCTCGCGGATCATGTCTTCCGCCTGGGAACGGTTTTCGAGGATCAGGAAGGCCCGGGCATCGAGCTGCTCGGCCAGCGAGGCCGGGCATTCGGGCCAACCGACGGTTTCGATCACCGGGCTGACCGGCATACGCAGAAGCGCCGACATCGTTTTCTTCCCTGTTCGCAGGGGCACCGGAGCGCCCCGTCCTGTGATCCCGGGTCCAGAGACCCTGTTTCGCCTGTTCGGGCTTTCGCCCTTTTCCTGTTGTCACGGGACGTTTTCCGTCCTCGTTGTCGTGAGAATGAGCTTTAGGTGTTGCTCAAACCTGAATCTGTGCGCTGGAACACAAATCGCGGTTTAGGCTTCACCAGCAAATGCCGTTAACGTGACGTTGCCGGCCGGGTGGCATGGGTCATTCCCTCGCTTCCCATTCCCATGCCATGATGCGGCGAATCCATGATCAAACCACGATGGAATTGGGAAAAATGCAGCGTGATTTTATGGCCGAGGCGCGAGATTTCCTCGCGCGGACCCGGCTTGTCGATGGCCATAACGACCTGCCCTATGTCATCTGGGCACGCGGCAGCCACGGCGATGTCCGGGCCTGGAATGCCGCCCGGCTCCACCCCGAAACCGATACCGACATCCCGCGCCTCAAAGCCGGGCTGGTCTCCACGCAGATCCTGACAGCCTTCATCCCCACGCTGGTGGAAAATCCGATCCAGGACCGGCTGGCGGTGATCGACGTGATGCTCCAGCTCGAGCAACTCTACCCGGAAACCTTCCATCCCGTTCTCGCCCCGGATGACATGGAGGCCGCGCAGGCCGCCGGAAAGATCGGGCTGTTCAAGGCGGTGGAGGGGCTGGTCGGGGTCGAATCCCTCGGCCATCTGCGGCTGCTCCATGCGATGGGCATCCGGCTGGCCACGCTCTGCCATAACGAGACCCTGCCCTTCATCGACAGCGCCACCGACCATCCCGGGCGCCGGCCCGGCAACCGCCCGCTTTCGCCCTTCGGCGAAAGCCTTGTCGAGGAAATGGAGCGCCTTGGCCTGATCATCGACATGGCCCATGTCTCGCCGCCCGCCCAGCATGCGGTGATGGATTGCGCGAAGGGGCCGGTCATGATCAGCCATGCCAATGCCCGCGCCCTGTGCGACCATCCGCGCAACGCCCCGGATGACGTGATCCGGCGGATCGCCGAGGGCGGCGGCATTGTGATGGCCACCTTCGTGCCGGCTTTCCTCGAACAGGCGGTGTTCGACGGCATGCAGCCTGTGATGGATGGCCTCGGCAAGGTGCGCGAGGATATCGGCGACGAGGAATACCGCCGCCATAAGGACCACGCCTTCCGTCGCTTCGAAGGCGACGGCATCGACTCGCTGATCCGCCATCTCGAGCATATCCGCAACGTCGGCGGGGTGGATTGCCTCGGCATCGGCTCCGATTTCTACGGCGGGCCCAACCCGCCCGGCCTCGAGGATGCCGCCACCTTCCCGGCCATCTTCGCGCGCCTGATGCAGCGCGGCTGGTCGACCGGTGACATGGAAAAGCTGGCCGGCGGGAATTTCGAGCGGCTCTGGCGGCAGGTCTACCGCGAGAAGCCGGCCATGGCCTGAACGCGGGCCGTCAACTGCGCGGCAGGCAGGCCTTCAGCGCCTGGATATGGCCGGCCAGCCCGCCATTGGCTTCGTTGTCCTCACGGCCATGCAGGGCCTCGAACCGCGCGATCTCGGCTTCGGTCAGGCGGCGCTTCTCCTCGCGGTCCCCGAGCGGGTTGAGCGCACTGAGATAGGCGCAGCTCGCGACATGGAGCGGCAATGCGTTCCGCTGGCTGAAGGTGCAGATCTGCCGGATCAGCGAAACCGGCAGCACATCGCGCCGTCCATGCAGCAGCAGGCCGATGCCGACCATGGTGACGCTGGCGCCGGCCTCGCCTTTCAGCACCTGGGCGCGGGCCCTGTCGAGCGCCTTGGCCGGCTCCGTGCCGTCATCGATCGCCGCCGTCGCCGGTTCGGCATAGCGGTCGAGCAACTGGCCGAGCCTGCCGATCAGCGTCGCGCATTCCTGCCCCTGCGCAAAGCCGGCCTGCGAGGCCAGCAGCAGCAGGAACCCCGCGAGGCTAGCCCTCAAGCGACCCGAGAAGCGCCGTGGCCGCCCGGAAATCGGCCAGCCGGGCCGCCCGGCGGTGGGCCGCTTCCTCGTCCGCGCCCCAGAGATCCAATTCGAAATCGGCATCGACCTCTCCCGCATCGTATCCGGCATCGGCGGTCAGGGCTCCGTCCGCGACCGCAAGCGCGATCAGAGCGGAGCCCGAAACCGTGGTCAAGACATGGAGCGCCGCCAGCGCCGCCGCCGGTCCATGCCGGACGATGCCCGGGCGCAGGGCCTCGATCGCCGCAGGGTTCTGCGCGACATGGGTGATCCCCTCCGAGAGCAGGAACCGCGCCCCGTAGCGCGTCTGCGCATGAGCGAGGACAGGGTCCCAGTGCCGCGCCTGAAGGGCAACGAGCTTTTCCGGCTCGCCGGCGCGATAGCAGACAAGGTCCGTGCCGGCATAGGCGAGGATATCCGCGATCACCGCCTCGCGGGCCTCGGCCACGTGATCGATGGCGGCATGGGCGATTCGCGTCACCGGCATCGTGGCGGGGTTGATCTCCTCGACCTGCGCAGCCCATTCAGCCGCGAGCAGGGCGGCCGCAGCCTCCGTCTCCAGCGCGAGCGGACGCTTCAGCTTCGTGCGCGCCGGCCTCCCGTCAAGCAGAAGGCGGAACCCTTCCGGCGACGCCTCGATCGACGCCTCCGCGTAGAAGCGCTTCAGCCTTTGCGGCTTCAGTGCCGCCCGCGCGGTCCGGACCGGGTCAAGCCGGGCCGGATCCTCGCCATCGCCGAACCAGTTTTCGGAGAACCTGTTGCTCATGCCGCGGAGATAGGATTCCGGAACGGTTCTGTCACCCCGGAAGGCGGAGAATCCGCGCGAGATCGTCGAAATTATGCGCGATGACTTCGGCACCGGCCTCGCGGAGGGCCTCGACGGGCTGGAACCCCCAGGCCACGCCGATCGCCCGTGCACCGGCCGCGCGGGCCATCTGCATGTCGAACACGGAATCGCCGATCATCACCGTCTCGCCCAGGGGGATGCCGGTCGCGGCCGAAGCCTGCAGGATCATGCCCGGATGGGGTTTCGAGGGCGCGTCATCAGCGGTCTGGATCGTGGCCATGAGGTCGTGCCAGCCATGGGCGTCGAGCAGGGCCGCCACGCCCCGCCGCGACTTGCCGGTGGCGATACCCAGCCGGAAGCGCGGATCGGCGCCGGCTCCTGCCAGCAGGCTGGCCGCACCGGGATAGAGCGGCTCGGGGATGGTTCCCGCCTTGCGCAGCGCATGGAAGACCTCGCGATAGGCGGCAACCAGCGCTTCGACCGGCCCGCCCGACCCAACCAGGACGGTGAACGCCTCGTGCAGCGAAAGCCCGACAATGGAAAGCCCGCGCTCCCGGGAGGGCGCGGGCAGGCCGACAGCCGCGAAGGTCTGGGCCTGAGCCGTCAGGATGATCGCTTCGGAATTGACGAGCGTGCCGTCAACATCGAACAGGAGGAGCTGGGTCACGCGCCCCGGATACACGAGCGCATGAACTCGCGATACGGCCCGCTGCGCTTTTCCAGATTTTTCGAATCCGCCTCGCGTCGGCAGGCCAGTGCCCTGGCATAGCGCGGATTGGCCTTGGCCACGCAATCCTCGATGCCGGTGCGGCGTTCATCCTCGGTCAGGCGCTGGTTCTTCAGGCCCTCGCGGCAGGTCTTGCGGGCCTCCTTCTGGGCCGTGCGATCCGCGCCGCGCATCTCGCGGATGCGGTTGCGCTCGGTTTCGCTCAGCTGCGGGCCGGCACCAGCGCCGCGCTTCTCGGCCATGCATGTGCGCATCGCCTCGCGGCGGTCCTGGCCGCGGAGATCCGAACCCACCTGGTTGCGGCAGGCCTCGCGCGCGGCGCGCCAGTCACCTCGGGCACCATCGGCGCCCGGTCCGGCCCCCGTCTGGGCCGGGGCATTCGGTGCAGGAGAAGGCGCCGGGGCCGGAGCCGTCTGGGCGACAGCCAACCCGATGGCGAGGATCAGGGCACCCGCCCCGATGGCGGCGCGTTGCAGGATCAGGCGAAGGTTCATGGCAGGCTCCTCGTGTCTTCCTTGCCTGAAGGACTAGGCGAGTCGACCTGCCCGCGAAATGACGGGAACCTGAACTCTTCGTAATGTGCGGAAAGCCTACTTTTCCGGTGCCTCTTCGATCGGATCATAATGGCTGGCATCGAAGCCGAGCAGGTTCCAGCTCTGCTGCATATGCGGCGGCAACGGCGCGGAGACATCGATGATCCGCCCGTCGCGCGGATGCGGGAACTGGATCCGCCGGGCCAGCAGATGCAGGCGGTTCTGGATGCCGCCCGGAAGGTGCCAGTTTTCCTTGTCGAAATATTTCGGATCCCCGACAATGGGATGGCCGATTTCCGCAGCATGCACGCGCAACTGGTGCATCCGCCCGGTCACCGGCTTCAGCGAGAGCCAGGTCAGCTTCTGCCCCGCCGTGTCCACCACGGCGTAGTAGGTCAGCGCGTGATCGGCACCCTCGTCGCCATGCTTGGCGATCTGCATTTTCTGGTCACCGCGCTCATCGGTGCCCTTGGCGAGCCAGGTCGAGACGCGGCCCTGCCGCACGCGCGGCACGCCGGGCACCAGCGCCCAGTAGATCTTGCGTGCCGAACGGGAGCGGAAGGTCTTGGCCAGGGTCGCCGCCGCCAGCCTGGACTTGGCGACGATCAGGCAGCCGGCCGTATCCTTGTCGAGGCGGTGGACGAGGCGCGGCTTCACGCCGTCCTTGTCGCGCAAGGCCTCGAGCAGCCCGTCGACATGTCGCGTCATGCCCGAACCGCCCTGCACGGCCAGGCCATGCGGCTTGTTGAGGACCATCAGGTCCTTGTCCTCGTAGAGCGTGATGGATTTCAGGAAGGCCGCATCATCGCTGATCTTCCCGCCGCGCCGCACCGGCATCGCTCTTTCGGCCTCGGCCCGCGCGGCCTGCGGGCCGGCTGCCTTGCGCGCCGGAGCCCCGATCTCGCGAATGCCCGGCACCGGAGCCGCCTCCTCCTCGATGCGCACAAGCGGCGGAATGCGGATCACCTGCCCCGGCTCGATCCGCGTCTCGGCCTTGGCGCGCGCACCGCTGACGCGCACCTGCCCCGTACGCAGCAGCTTGTTGAGATGGCCGAAAGCCAGATCGGGATAATGGGTCTTGAACCAGCGATCGAGCCGCATGCCCGCTTCGTCCGGCTTGACCTCGCGCGTCGTGACGCCGCTCATGCTCAATCCTATCGTGTCAGGAGGCCGCCCAGCCAGAGGCCGGCCGTAAGGGCGGCGATCGAGCCGCCGACGGAAACCGCGACATAGACCACCGCAAGGGTAGCCTCGCCCCGGTTCCACAGGGAGACGGCATCCAGCGAGAAGGCCGAGAAGGTGGTGAAGCCGCCAAGGATGCCCGTCATCAGGAAGATGCGCGCATCATGCCCGCCCGCAGGCAGGTTCACGAGCAGCCGCGCCAGCAGGCCCATCACCAGACCGCCGGCAAGATTCACCGCCAGCGTGCCGGCCGGGAAAGCCGGTCCGAAGGCGCGCAGGGCCGCGAGCCCGACGAGCCATCGCCCGACCGAACCCAGCCCGCCGCCCAGAAAAACCAGCAATGCCGTCTGCATGCCCCCTTTTGAACCAAGGGGGGGCAAGGCGCAAGGGCAGGCCAGCCGGGGCCGGCTGCCTGATCTCCCGGGCCCGGCCGCGAGGATGGTGCAGCACACCTGCAAGCAGATTGCAGGTCGCCTGCACACTTGTTGCAACCCGCCTGCACACTTGTTGCAGGCCACCGTCAGCCCTTATTCATGTCATGAGCATAAGATTCATGCTTGCCGAAGGGACCGAAAGGTCCGAGCCTCGGTGCCGGCCGCTGACAAGGGCTGCCCGGCCTTCCCCCTCGATCCCCGGAGGATCTCCATGTCCCGCAACCCGACTTCCCGTTCGACCCTGTCGCGCCGGCTCGTTCTCGCCGGTGCCACCGCTGCGGCCACTTTCCCGGCTATGGCTGCCAGCCCGGCAGCGCCGGCCACGCCGATCGCCCGCCTCTGGGCCGAAGCCGAATCACTCCGCCTTGGCCTGCTGCGCCATCGCGGTGCGATCGCCGATGCCGCCGCCAGCGGGGGCATTCCCGGCTGGATGCGCCTTGGCGGCGAGGCCAACCGCATCGCCGAAGCCCGCTACGGCAAGCTGGTCGCCATCCTGAACAGCCGCGCGGAAGCCCGGGGCGACCTCGCCATCCTCGCCCGCGTGGCGCAGGATGACGATATCCTCGCCGGTCCGCGCGCCTGGGCCAGCGAGCGGCTCGCCGCCGCCAGCGCCACGCTCGCGGCCTGAGGGCTTTTCTGCGTCACATCAAGGGCATGCCCGGTCCGCCGGGCATGCCGCTCAGGGTCGCCCCGCTGGCAGGACCCGGCTGGCCGCCACCATGCCCAGCCCGGCCACGAACTGGATCACGGCAATGCCCAATCCGTTGGCCAGAACCGGGCCATGGCCCAGCCGGCCGACATCAAGGAACGGATAGGGATACCACCCGTCCACCGCGCCCCGCGCCAGCGCATAGACGAAATAGCCCGCCGGATAGATCATCCAGCGCAGGGCATCACGCCAGACAAGGCCGGTTTTTGGCGCAAAAAGCGCCCAATAGGCCAGAAACAGCACCGGCACTGCTGTATGCACACCCTGGTCGGCCCACCAGTAGATCCCCTGCGGGTTCCAGAGATCCGAGAGAAGGACGTGGTAGACGATCCCGACCAGCGTGATGTTGAGTGCGAGGGAAGCCAGCATCATGCGCGGCGAGGGCCACCAGCCCGGCCAGTGCCCGCGCCACCGCGCAAGGCAGGCTACGGCAATCGCGATGTTGGTCAGGATGGTGAAGAAGCCGAGGAAAACCCAGAGCGCATGGCCGGGATGCCCGCCCCTTTCGGCCGTCAGCCCCACCAGCATATGCCCCTGCCCGGCCACGGCCAGCAGGGCAACCATCGCAATCAGCGCCGCGAGAACCCGGTCGGCGCTCATCCGCGCCCGCCCCGCTCGCGCCGCAGCTTCTCCCAGAATTCCAGCCGCTTGCGGATCTCGCGCTCGAAACCCCGCTCCGGCGGATCGTAGAAATGCTGCCGGCCGAGCGCGGGCGGCCAGTAATCCTGCCCGGAAAAGGCATGCGGCGCGTCATGGTCATAGGCGTAATCGGCGCCGTAACCCTCCTCCTTCATCAGCCGCGTCGGGGCGTTGAGGATGGTCTTGGGCGGAGCCAGCGAGCCGGCGCGCTTCGCCGTGGCCAGGGCGCCCTTGTAGGCCGCGTACGCTGCGTTCGATTTCGGCGCCGTGGCGAGATAGATCACGGCATTGGCCAAAGCCAGCTCGCCCTCGGGCGAACCGAGCTGCTCAAAAGCCTCGGCAGCTGCGCGCGCATGGACCAGCGCCTGCGGATCGGCCAGGCCGATATCCTCCACCGCCATCCGCACCAGCCGCCGCGCAAGGAAACGCGGATCCTCGCCGGCATCGCACATGCGGCAGAAATAATAGAGCGCGGCATCCGGGTCTGAGCCGCGTACGCATTTATGCAGCGCGGAGATGAGGTTGTAATGTCCGTCCTCGCTCTTGTCATAGACGGGTGCGCGGCGCTGGATCACCGAAGCGAGGCCTGCCTCGTCGAAGACTTCGCCTTCGCCCGCCGCGCGCCAGACCTCCTCGGCGAGGGTCAGCGCTGCCCTTCCGTCGCCATCGGCGAAACGCGCCAGCGCCTGCCGGGCGGCCTCGTCAAGCGGCAGCGCCCGCCCTTCCTGCTTCTCGGCCCGGTCGAGCAGGCGCAGGATCGCCGCCTCGTCGAGCGGCCGGAAGGTCAGCACTCGCGCACGGGACAGCAGGGCGGCGTTGAGTGCGAAGGACGGGTTCTCCGTTGTTGCCCCGATCAGGACCACCGTGCCGTCCTCCATCACGGGGAGGAAACTGTCCTGCTGGGCGCGGTTGAAACGGTGGATCTCGTCGACGAAGAGCAGCGTCCCCTGCCCCATTTTCTGCCGAAGCCGCGCCGCCTCGAACACCTTCTTGAGGTCGGCCACGCCGGAAAAGATCGCCGAGATCTGCTCGAAAATCAGGTCCGTCTCATGCGCCAGCAGCCGCGCAACCGTGGTCTTGCCGGTGCCCGGCGGCCCCCAGAGGATCAGCGAGCCAAGGCTCCGTGCCTCGACCAGCCGACGGAGCGCTCCGCCCGCCCCGGTCAGGTGTTCCTGCCCGACAAGATCGCTCAGCACGGCCGGCCGCATCCGGTCGGCCAGCGGGCGATGCGCTTCGGCCGGCGCGCTCACGCCGCTAGCCGCCAAAAGCCGTGCTGAACGTCTGCCCGCCGCGGTTGAAGGTGATCCGCCACAGATAGCTCCGGCCGCGCGTCGCCCGGTCCATCGCGCCCGTATCCTCGATCCGCTGGCCATTGAGCGTGAGGATGACATCCCCCTTCCGGAAGCCGACCTGCTCGGCGCTCGATCCCGGCTCGATCTCGCTGATCGCGACGCCGGCATCGATGCCGCTGATCGAGAATTCCTCCTTCACGGCGGGCGAGATGTTCACCACGGTCGCACCCTGGAACGGCGAGTTGGACTTGATCAGCGTGGCATTGCGGGCCGGGATTTCCGGTGCCGGCACCAGCCGCAACGCCAGATCCTGCTTGCGCCCGCCACGCAGCACGGTGAGGCGCATCGTCCCGCCCAAAGCCTTGGTGGCGAAGCGGAACCCGAACGCATCCGGATCATCCACCTCCACCCCGTCCACGGCCTGGATGACATCCAGCCGCTTCAGCCCGGCCTGATCCGCCGGCGAGCCGGTCGTCACGCTTGAAACCAGCGCCCCGACCGGGCGCGGCAGCGACAGCGTTTCCGCCATCTCGGTCGTGATCACCTGCAGCGACGCACCCAGCCAGGGCCGGCGCACCACGCCGCCGCCGCTGCGGGCACTGTCGAGCACCGAGCGCACCATATTGGCGGGAATGGCGAAGCCGATCCCGTGGCTGCCGCCGGATTTCGAATAGATCGCGGTGTTGATGCCGATCACCCGGCCCTGCATATCCACCAGCGCTCCACCGGAATTGCCCGGATTGATCGCCGCATCGGTCTGGATGAAGAACTGGTAATCGCTGATCCCGACCTGCGTGCGCGCCAGCGCCGAGACGATGCCATGCGTCACGGTCTGGCCGACCCCGAACGGGTTGCCGATGGCGAGCACAAAATCGCCGACCTCCAGCGCCTCTGAATCCCCCAGCTCCAGCGCGGGGAACGTGCCGCCGCCCTTGATCTGCAGCACGGCGAGATCGGTCTTCGGGTCGCGCAGCTTGATCTCGGCTTCGAATTCCCGCCGATCCGGCAGCGCGACCTTGATCTCCGTCATGCCCTCGATGACATGGTGGTTCGTCACCACCATGCCGTCGCGGCCGAGAATCACGCCGGAGCCGACGGATTGCCGCGCCCGTTCCGGCTGGGCGAGCCCACCGAAAAAGCGCTCGAAGAACGGATCGCCCTCGAACGGGTTGCGCGCGCGGCTCTGCTTCTGCGAGGCGTAGACATTGACAACCGCCGGCGCCGCCGACCGGACGATCGGCGCGAAAGACAGGCCCACCTCCGCCCGGCTCACCGGCGGTCGGACCTCGCGCGGCGCCTGCGCGACCACCGGCCCCGCGAGGGAAACGAGAAGCCCCAGAACCAGTCCCCTGTGACACGTCCTTGCCGACATCCTGCGGAACTCCCCGAATGCACCCGGTTTCGCCTAACCCCGCCGGGGCCGATTCGCCAGCCCGGATCGCGCCCCTGCCCCCGAAACCATGGGGCCGGCCACGAAATCAGCGATCCATGGAAAATAGGGATCGATGGCGATGGAAAAAAGGCGGCACTTGCCCAGGCCGCTCGGCCTGAGCCCGCGTGCAACAAAAAAGGCGGCCCGGAGGCCGCCTTGATAATCCGAGACGGTCTGCGCCGGTCAGGCGGCGGCCGGCGCCGATTCGGCAGCGGCGGCGGCACGGGCCTTGTCGGCCGAGCCCTTGGCGTCGATATCGCGATCAACAAACTCGATCACCGCCATCGGAGCCGCATCGCCGAAGCGGAAGCCGGCCTTCATGATGCGGAGATAGCCGCCATTACGCGAGGCATAGCGCTTGGCGATGACGTCGAACAGCTTCCGCACCACGGTCTCGTCACGCAGCTGCGCGATCGCCTGGCGGCGGGCATGCAGATCCCCGCGCTTGCCGAGCGTGACCAGCTTTTCCACGATCGGGCGAATATCCTTCGCCTTCGGGAGCGTGGTCGTGATCTGCTCATGGGTGATCAGCGACTGCGCGAGGTTCATGAACATCGCCTTGCGGTGGCTGGACGTGCGGCCGAAACGACGGCCACGGAAACCGTGATGCATGTTGGCTCTCCATCATTATGACGACCGCCGTGCCACGGTACGGTCGCCCTGCTTTTGGGTCAGCGCCCCCGGTTTCCCCGGAGGCCACCGCCTCAGTAATGCTCTTCGAAGCGCTTCGCGAGATCTTCGATGTTTTCCGGCGGCCAACCCTGCACTTCCATGCCGAGATGCAGGCCCATCTGCGCCAGGACTTCCTTGATTTCGTTGAGGGACTTGCGGCCGAAATTCGGCGTGCGCAGCATTTCGCTCTCGGTCTTCTGGATCAGGTCGCCGATATAGACGATGTTGTCGTTCTTCAGGCAGTTCGCCGAACGGACCGACAATTCGAGCTCGTCGACCTTCTTGAGCAGAGCCGGGTTGAAGGCGAGATCGGGGATCGCGGCCTGCGTTTCCGGCTTCTTCGGCTCTTCGAAATTGAGGAAGATCTCGAGCTGGTCCTGGAGGATACGGGCCGAATAGGCCAGCGCGTCTTCCGGCGTGACCGAACCATCGGTCTCGATGGTCATGGTCAACTTGTCATAATCGAGAATCTGGCCCGAACGGGTGTTCTCGACGCGGTAGGAAACCTTGCGGACCGGCGAGAACAGGCTGTCGACCGGGATCAGGCCGATCGCAGCGTCTTCCGCGCGGTTGCGCTCGGCCGGGACATAGCCCTTGCCGGTCGAGACATGGAATTCGATGCGGATCTCCGCGCCGTCATCCAGCGTGCAGAGTTCCAGTTCCGGGTTCAGCACCTGGATGTCGCCGGTCACCTGGATGTCGCCGGCCGTGACGATGCCCGGACCCTGCTTGCGCAGGAGCAGGCGCTTCGAACCCTCGCCCTGCATCTTCAGGGCAATGTCCTTCACGTTCAGCACGATGTCGGTCACATCCTCGCGGACGCCGGCAATCGACGAGAATTCATGCAGCACGCCATCGATATGAATGGCGGTCACCGCTGCGCCCTGAAGCGACGAGAGCAGGATGCGGCGCAGTGAATTGCCGAGCGTCATGCCGAACCCGCGCTCGAGCGGCTCCGCCACGATGGTCGCGACTCGCGACGGATCATCACCAGGCGAAACTTCGAGCTTCGACGGCTTGATGAGGTCCTGCCAATTCTTCTGGATCACGGTGCTTTATCCCTGAAACGGCAAAGGGCCCCGCAACCATTGCGGCGCCCGTGGAGCGGAGCGTGGGAGGTCAGACGCGGCGGCGCTTGCGCGGGCGGCAGCCATTATGCGGGATCGGCGTCACGTCGCGGATGGACGTAACCGTGAACCCGGCAGCCTGAAGCGCCCGAAGGGCCGATTCACGGCCCGAACCCGGACCGGAAACCTCGACCTCGAGGGTCCGCATGCCATGCTCGGAAGCCTTGCGGGCAGCATCTTCCGCAGCAACCTGCGCGGCATACGGCGTCGACTTTTTCGAGCCCTTGAAGCCCATCGTGCCGGCGGACGACCAGGAAATCGCGTTGCCCTGGGCATCCGTGATCGTGATCATCGTGTTGTTGAACGAGGCATTCACATGCGCGATGCCCGAAACAATGTTCTTGCGCTCGCGGCGGCGAATACGTTGCGCTTCCTTGGCCATAATGCTCTCGAGCCTTCGTGTCTGAATTCGGGGCGCGGCGGAAAGGCGCCGCGCGAAACCTTACTTCTTCTTGCCGGCGATCGGCTTCGCCTTGCCCTTGCGGGTCCGGGCGTTGGTGTGGGTGCGCTGGCCGCGGACCGGCAGGCCCCGGCGATGGCGCAGGCCACGATAGCAGCCAAGATCCATGAGCCGCTTGATGTTCATCGCCACTTCGCGGCGAAGATCACCCTCGACGAGGTAATCCCGGTCGATCACTTCGCGGATCTGCAGGACTTCCTGGTCGGTCAACTGGTTGACGCGACGCTCGAGCGGAATGCCGACCTTGGTGCAGATCTCAACCGCATTCACCGGCCCGATGCCATGGATGTAGCGCAGCGCGATGCAAACGCGCTTCGACGTCGGAATGTTCACGCCCGCGATACGAGCCACGTCACTTCTCCTTAACTGGCGACACAGAAACTGTGCCTGCGGCTTTCGCGCCAGAACGGCTCGACAACCAGCCTAAAATCCGTCTTCCGACGGCGCGCCCGATATCGGCCCGGAGAGCCTGCAATCGGAAAAGACAAAAACGCGCGAGTTGCCCCGCGCGAACGGCCTCGTCGGTAAGGGCTTGCGGATAGACGACAGATGCCGCCGCCGTCAAGCCCTAAACGACTCCCGGGCGCGCTTTTTCCGCCCCGGAAAGCCGCCCTGCTCAGGGGTTCAGCCCCCGAGAACCCCGTCCATCGCGCTAGCCACGGCCTCGATCGGCTGCATGCCGTCAATCACCGTCAGCTGGCCCTTTGCCGCATAGAACGGCGTCACCGCCGCGGTATCCCGGTTATAGGCTTCCAGCCGCGTCTTGAAGACCTCCGGATCATCGTCCTTGCGGACAGGCTGCCCGGCGGCTTTCGCCTCCTCGGCCCGCTTGATGATCCGGCCCACGAGGGCGTTCTGGTCCACCTTCAGCTCGATGACAGCATCCAGCTTCAACTTCTGCTCGGCCAGCATGGTGTCGAGCGCCTCGGCCTGCTTCACCGTCCGCGGGAAGCCGTCGAGAATAAAGCCCTTGGCGGCATCCGGCTCGGCGATCCGGTCGCGGATGATACCGACGACGATCTCGTCCGAGACAAGCCCGCCCGATTCCATCACGGCCTTGGCCTTCAGGCCGACCGGCGTGCCCGCAGCAACGGCGGCACGCAGCATGTCACCCGTCGAGAGCTGCACGATGCCGTAGCGGGTCACCAGCCGCTGCGCCTGCGTTCCCTTGCCTGCGCCGGGCGGACCCAGCAGTATCAATCTCATCAGCGTTTGCTCCCCCGCAATTTGGCCTTCTTCACGAGACCCTCGTATTGGTGCGCCAGCAGATAGCCATGCACCTGGGCCACTGTATCCATTGTCACCGAAACCACGATGAGAATGGACGTGCCTCCGAAGTAGAACGGAAGCGAGGCCGCGGAAATGAGAAATTCGGGTAAGAGACAGATCACGGTGAGATAGGCCGCGCCGATCACGGTAATGCGCGAGAGCACGTGGTCGATATAGGACGCCGTCTTCTCGCCCGGACGGATACCGGGAATGAAGCCGCCATGCTTCTTCAGGTTGTCGGCCGTCTCGGTCGGGTTGAACACGATCGCCGTGTAGAAGAAGGCGAAGAAGATGATCAGGGCAGCGTAGAGCAGCATGTAGAGCGGCCGCCCATGCCCGAGATAGGTGTTCATCGTCTGCAGCCATTCCGGGCCGCCCGCCTGCGCGAAGCTGGCGAAGGTCGTCGGCATCAGCAGCAGCGACGAGGCGAAGATCGGCGGAATCACCCCGGCGGTATTCAGCTTGAGCGGCAGGAACGAAGTCTGGCCCTCGAACACCTTGTTGCCCATCTGCCGCTTCGGATAGTTGATCAGCAGCCGGCGCTGCGCGCGCTCCATGAAGACGATGAAATAGATCACCACGATCGCCATCAGCAGCACGCCGAGGATAATCCCGGTCGACAGGGCGCCCTGGCGCCCGAGTTCGAGCGTACCGGCCAGCGCGGAAGGCAATTCGGCCACGATGCCCGCGAAGATGATGAGCGAGGTGCCGTTGCCGATGCCGCGGCTCGTGATCTGCTCACCCAGCCACATGAGGAACAACGTGCCGCCGGTCAGCGTCACCACGGTCGAGAGCACGAAGAACGGCCCCGGATTCTGCACGATCGAGCCGGAGCTCTGCAGGCCTACGGCAATACCCCAGGCCTGGAACAAGGCCAGGATCACGGTCAGGTAGCGGGTATACTGGTTGATCTGCCGCCGGCCGGATTCACCCTCCTTCTTGAGGGCCTCGAGCGTCGGCGACACCGTCGTCATCAGCTGGATGATGATCGAGGCGGAGATATAGGGCATGATGTTCAGCGCGAAAATCGCGAGACGCCCCACGGCACCGCCGGAAAACATGTTGAACAGGCCGAGAACGCCCGCCTGCTGCTGCTTGAAGACATCCGCCAGCGCTTCGGGGTTGATCCCGGGCAGCGGAATATAGGTGCCGAGGCGATAGACGAGCAGCGCGCCCAGGGTGAACCAGATCCGCTTCTTGAGCTCCTCCGCCTTGGCCAAGGCGCCAAAGTTGAGATTCGCTGCAAGCTGTTCTGCTGCCGATGCCATCGATGAACCCTTGTCCCCGTCCCGGACGACGCGGCTCCCCGGCGGGAGGCGCCAGCCTGTCGAAACGATCAGCGGCCAGCCGCCGGACAATGAGGGCGCAATCGGGCGCTGCGCTCAAGAACCGGCGAAAGAGCTGTCGTTCTTCCGTCGAAATTTGCCGTTCCGCGCGACAGGGACACCCATCCCTGCAACCGGAACGTTGCACACATAAGAACGACGCCGGGGAAAGTCACCCCGGCGCCGGTGTTTTTCGGATCAGGCGGTTTCGCCGGCCAGCAGCTTCACCGAGCCGCCGGCCTTCTCGATCGCGGCAACCGCGCTCTTCGAGGCACGGAACACCTCGAAAGCCAGCTTCGCCTTGAGTTCGCCGACGCCGAGGATCTTGACCCCGTCGCGCGGCTTCGAGCAGATGCCCGCCGCCACCAGCGATTCGATCGTGACCGTGGTGCCCTTGTCGAGCTTGCCGGCATCGACGGCTTCCTGGATCCGGCCGAGATTGACCTCGTTGAGATCGATCGCGCCGATATTGTTGAAGCCGCGCTTCGGCAGGCGACGATGCAACGGCATCTGGCCGCCCTCGAAGCCCTTGATCGCCACGCCGGTGCGCGCCTTCTGGCCCTTCACGCCGCGACCGGCGGTCTTGCCCTTGCCTGAGCCGATACCGCGGCCCACGCGCATGCGCTTCTTGGTTGCGCCTTCATTGTCCCGAAGATCAGTGAGTTTCATCGGATTGCCCTCACCCTTCGATGATGCGGACCATATGCGCGACCTTCGCGATCATCCCCCGGGTGGAGGGATTGTCGGGAAGGGTCGAGCGACGGCCGATCTTGTTCAACTTGAGACCGATCAACGTGGCGCGCTGATCCTTCGGACGACGGATCGGGCTGCCATATTGTTCGACGGTGATGGTCTTCTGCGTGGTGCTGGACATTCAACCCTCCTCACGCATCGGCCGCTTCGCCGCCATCGACATCGCGACGACGGGACTGCAGCACGGAGACCTTGAGGCCGCGGCGGGCCGCGACGGAACGCGGGCTGTCTTCGGCCTTGAGGGCGTCGAACGTGGCGCGGACCATGTTGTACGGGTTGGACGAGCCGAGCGACTTCGCAACGACATCATGCATGCCGAGGCATTCGAAGACGGCGCGCATCGGGCCGCCGGCGATGATGCCGGTACCGGCCGGAGCCGCGCGCAGCAGGACCTTGCCGGCGCCGTGGCGGCCCGGAACGTCATGATGCAGGGTGCGGCCGTCGCGAAGCGGCACGCGGATCAGCGCGCGCTTGGCGCTTTCCGTGGCCTTGCGGATGGCTTCAGGCACTTCACGGGCCTTGCCATGGCCGAAGCCGACGCGGCCCTTCTGGTCGCCGACAACCACGAGCGCGGCGAACGCCATGCGGCGGCCACCCTTCACGGTCTTCGCGACGCGGTTGATATGGACGAGGCGATCAACGAACTCGCTGTCGCGCTCTTCGCGGTCCCGGTTCCGCTCGCGTCCGCCCTCGCGGCCGCGGCCACCGCCGCCTTCACGTTCTGCTGCCATGTCTTCTTTCCTTACTGGCGCGGCTATCCGGAGGGACAACCGCTCGCTTGGTGCGGCCGGCGCGGCATGCGCCGGCTGCAGGAGCCTCGATCAGAAATCGAGGCCGGCTTCACGCGCGCCGTCGGCCAGAGCCTTGACGCGACCGTGATAGATGTATTCGCCGCGGTCGAAAACGACGCGGGTCACGCCGGCGGCGAGCGCACGCTCGGCCACCAGCTTGCCGACGACCTTGGCGGCCTCGACATCGGCGCCGGTCTTCAGCTTGCCCTTGAGATCCTTCTCGATGGTCGAGGCGGCCACCAGGGTGACGCCATTCGCATCGTCGATGATCTGGGCATAGATCTGCTTGGAGGAGCGGAAGACAGACAGGCGGGGACGCCCGTTCGCAGCCGCCCGCACCTGCTTGCGAACACGCGCCTTGCGGCGTTCGGTAGTGGTGAGATGTGCCATGACCTGGGTCCTGCCTTACTTCTTCTTGCCTTCCTTGCGGAAGATGAATTCGCCCTCGTACTTGACGCCCTTGCCCTTGAAGGGCTCGGGGCCACGATACTGGCGAATTTCCGCCGCAACCTGGCCAACCTGCTGCCGGTCGATGCCCGATACGACGATTTCCGTCGGCTTCGGGGTGACGATCGCGATCCCCGCAGGGATCGGATAGAGAACCGGATGGCTGTAACCGAGCGACAGGTTGAGGTTCCTGCCCTCGACCGCCGCCTTGTAGCCGACGCCGGTGATCTCGAGCTTCTTTTCGAAGCCCTTGGTCACGCCGACGACCAGGTTGTTGATCCGGGCGCGGCTGGTGCCCCAGAGCGCGCGGGCGCGCTTGGTTTCCGTCCGCGGATCGACGGTGATGACATTGCCTTCGAGCTTCACGGACACATCGTCCGGAACCACGAAGCTGAGTTCGCCCTTCGGACCCTTGACCGAGACCTTCTGGCCTTCAACCCTGGGTGTAGCGCCGGTCGGGATATCGACCGGCTTCTTGCCGACTTTCGACATGGAAACCTCCTTTCCCGACCTGATCAGAAGACAGTGCAGAGCACTTCGCCGCCGACATTCTGGTCGCGCGCATCATGATCGGCCATCACGCCACGCGGCGTGGAGATGATCGTGATGCCGAGGCCATTGGCCACGCGCGGCATGGTGTCGACGGAGGAATAGACGCGGCGGCCCGGCTTCGAGACACGCCGGATCTCGCGGATCGCCGGCTGGCCCTCGAAATACTTGAGTTCGATGTCGAACTCGGTCCGGCCGTTATCGAACTGCGTCTCCGAATAGCCACGGATGTAGCCTTCGGACTTGAGCACGTCGAGAACGCGGGCACGCATCTTCGAACCCGGCGTCGAGACGCGGGTCTTCTTGCGCATCTGGGCGTTGCGGATACGGGTGAGCATATCGCCGATAGGATCGATCATGGACATGATGTCTCCCCCTTACCAGCTGGATTTCACGAGGCCCGGAACCAGGCCTTTGTTGCCGAGTTCACGAAGCGCGATACGGCTCATCTTGAACTTGCGGTAGACCGCCCGGGGACGCCCCGAAACCTCGCAACGGAGGCGGAAGCGGACTTCTGCCGAGTTGCGCGGCATCTGCGCCAGCCGGAGCGTGGCGTTGAGGCGCTCGTCGAGCGGCAGGTCCTTGTTCTGGGTGATCGCCTTCAGGGCCGCGCGCTTGCCAGCAAACTGCTTGGCGAGCTTCTGACGGCGCCTGTTCTTTTCGATCATGCCTTTTTTGGCCATGAGATAACTCCTGGTTTCCGCGTCTAAGCCGGGGCTTACTGCCGGAACGGGAAGTTGAACAACTTGAGGAGCGCGCGGGCTTCCTCGTCGGTTTTCGCTGTGGTGCAGACAATCACGTCCATCCCCCAGATCTGATCAACCTTGTCGTAGTTGATCTCCGGGAAGACGATGTGTTCCTTGATGCCCATGGCGTAGTTGCCGCGCCCGTCGAAGGACTTGCCGTTGAGGCCGCGGAAGTCGCGAACGCGCGGCAGCGCGATCGTGATCAGTCGGTCGAGGAATTCATACATGCGGGCCTGGCGCAGGGTCACCTTGCAGCCGATCGGCATGTTCTCGCGCACCTTGAACTGCGCGATCGCGTTGCGGGCGCGGGTGATGACCGGCTTCTGGCCGGCAATCGCCGCGAGATCCGCCGCCGCAACCGTCGCCTTCTTGGAATCGGCGGTGGATTCACCGACGCCCATGTTCAGCACGATCTTGTCAAGGCGCGGAATTTCCATCGCGTTCTTGTAGCCGAACTGCTCCTGCATCTTCGGCACGACGACGTCGCGGTAATACTTCTTGAGCCGCGGCTCGTAATTGGTCACATCAAGCATCGATCAGGTCCCCCGAACGCTTGGCAAAACGGACCTTGCGGCCGTCATCGAGCGTCTTGAAGCCGACGCGGGTCGGCTTGCCGTCCTTCGGATCGGCCACGGCAAGGTTGGACAGATTGACCGTCCCTTCCTTGGTGATGATGCCGCCCTGCTGGGTCTGGGTCTGGCGCTGGTGCTTCTTCACGAGCGCGACACCGCGGACAACGGCACGGCCTTCGGTCGGACGCACTTCCAGGACTTCACCGGACTTGCCCTTGTCGCGGCCGGTAATGACGACAACACGGTCGCCCTTCTTGATCTTCGCGGCCATTACAGCACCTCCGGCGCGAGCGAGATGATCTTCATGTGCTGGCGGGCGCGCAGCTCGCGCGGGACCGGCCCGAAGATACGGGTGCCGACCGGCTCCTTCTGGTTGTTGATCAGCACGGCCGCATTGCGGTCGAAGCGGATCACCGAACCATCCGGGCGGCGGATATCCTTGGCCGTGCGCACGACGACCGCCTTCATGACGTCGCCCTTCTTCACGCGGCCTTTCGGAATCGCTTCCTTGATCGACACCACGATGATGTCGCCAACACCGGCATATTTCCGCTTCGAGCCGCCGAGCACCTTGATGCACATGACGCGGCGCGCGCCGGAATTGTCGGCGACGTCGAGATTGGTTTGCATCTGGATCATGACCTGATCCTTCCTTTCCTTCAGATCGGTTTCCGGGCCGCATCACGGACCGGACTACGCCTGACGAGGGAGCGCGCAAACGCCCCCTCCCCCGGAACCGTCGGGTTCCTTGCTTGGTTCTTTCGCTTATGCGAGGCGCGAAGCGGTATACGCTTCCACCACAAAGCTCAAGAAGTATTTGCCCGGCGAACCGGGCTTAGGCCTTCTGCTCCGACGCCAGGACAACCCAGCGCTTCAGCTTGGACATCGGACGGGTTTCCTCGATGGAAACCTCGTCACCCACCTTGAAGCTGTTGGCTTCATCATGGGCATGGTAGTTCTTCGACCGGCGGACGGTCTTCTTGAGCAGCGGATGGGTGAAGCGACGCTCCACCTTCACCACCACCGTCTTGTCCTGGACATCGCTGACGACGACGCCCTGAAGAATGCGCTTCGGCATCGTAGTCTCCTTAGCCCTTCGCCGCGGCGGCGAGTTTGGTGCGCTGAATGGTCTTCACGCGCGCGATGTCGCGACGGACCTCGCGGACGCGCGCCATATTCTCGAGCTGGCCGGTCGCCCGCTGGAAGCGCAGGTTGAACTGCTCCTTCTTCAGCTTGACCAGTTCGTCCTGAAGCTGATCGCCGGACATGACCCGGAGGTCGGAAAGACGCTGATTGGATTTCATCTCGCCCTCCCTTATTCGGCGATGCGCTGGACGAAGCGCGTCTTGAGCGGCAGCTTGGCTGCAGCCAGCGTGAGAGCTTCCCGCGCCAGTTCAACATCGACACCGCCGATCTCGAACATGATGCGGCCCGGCTTCACCTTGGCCACCCACAGTTCCGGCGAACCCTTGCCCGAACCCATGCGGACTTCCGCCGGCTTCTTCGACACGGGAACATCCGGGAACACGCGGATCCAGACACGGCCCGCACGCTTCATGTGACGGGTCATGGCACGACGGGCCGCCTCGATCTGACGGGCGGTGATCCGGTCCGGATCCATCGCCTTCAGGCCGAACTCGCCGAAGGCCAGCTCGAAGCCGCCTTTGGCTTCGCCCTTCACGCGACCCTTGAACTGCTTACGAAATTTCGTTCGCTTCGGTTGCAACATGGCTCAAACTCCTCACGCCGCTTCCGGCGCGCGGCGGCCCTGCGAACGCTGATCCTGCGTTTCGGCGCGCTTGTCCTGCGCCATCGGATCATGCTCGAGGATCTCGCCCTTGAAAATCCAGACCTTGATGCCGCAGGTGCCATAGGCCGTATGGGCCGTGGCAACCCCGTAATCGACATCGGCGCGCAGCGTATGCAGCGGCACGCGGCCTTCGCGATACCATTCGACACGGGCGATTTCCGCCCCGCCGAGACGGCCCGACGACGTGATCTTGATGCCTTCGGCGCCAAGACGCATCGCGGACTGCACGGCGCGCTTCATCGCACGACGGAACGCCACGCGGCGCTCCAGCTGCTGGGCGATGGAATCGGCCACCAGCGTCGCGTCGATTTCCGGCTTGCGGACCTCGACGATGTTCAGAGCCACCTCGCTCTTGGTCATCGTGGAGATCTGCTTGCGCAGCTTGTCGATATCGGCGCCCTTCTTGCCGATCACCACGCCCGGACGGGCCGAGTGGATGGTGACGCGGCACTTCTTGTGCGGACGCTCGACAATGATCTTCGAGACCGCAGCCTGCTTCAGCACCTTCATCAGCTCCGCGCGGATCTTGAAATCCTCGTGGAGCATGGGGCCGTATTCCGCCTTGTTGGCGTACCAGCGGCTGTCCCAGGTGCGGTTGATGCCGAGGCGCAGACCGATCGGATTAACCTTCTGACCCATAGCTTATTCCCCCGCCTGACGGACGACGATGGTGATGTTCGCGAACGGCTTCGTCACCCGGCCCGTGCGGCCGCGACCGTGGAACTGGATACGCTTCATGACGATCGACTTGCCGACGAAGGCCTGGCTCACCACCAGTTCGTCGATGTCGAGATCATGGTTGTTCTCGGCATTGGCGATCGCGCTTTCCAGGCACTTCTTCACATCGCGGGCGATGCGCTTCTGGCTGAATTCAAGATCGGCAAGTGCAGTGGCAACCTTCTTGCCCCGGATGAGCTGGGCAACGAGGTTGAGCTTCCGGGGGCTGACGCGCAGATTGCGCGCAACCGCCTTGGCTTCCGTTTCGGCCTCGCGCCGAACATTGGCAACCTGGCCCATGGTTACTTCCTCTTCGCCTTCTTGTCGGCGGCATGGCCGTAATAGGTACGGGTCGGCGCGAATTCGCCGAACTTCATGCCGACCATCTCTTCCGAGATGTTCACGGGGATGTGCTTCTGGCCATTATAGACACCGAAGGTCAAGCCCACGAACTCCGGCAAGACCATCGAGCGGCGGCTCCAGATCTTGATCACGTCGTTGCGGCCCGAGGCACGAGCGGCCTCTGCCTTCTTCAGAAGGTATCCGTCGACGAACGGACCTTTCCAAACTGAACGCGGCATTAGCCTCTCCTTACTTCTTGCGAGCGTGGCGCGACGACACGATGAACCGGTCGGTACGCTTGTTCGAACGCGTTTTCTTGCCCTTCGTCGGCTTGCCCCACGGCGTGACCGGATGACGGCCACCCGAGGTACGCCCTTCACCACCACCATGCGGATGGTCGATCGGGTTCATGGCAACACCGCGGTTATGCGGACGGAAGCCCAACCAGCGATTGCGGCCGGCCTTGCCGAGCGAGATGTTCATGTGGTCCGGGTTGGACACCGCACCGATCGTGGCGAAGCACTGGCCGGAAACCAGCCGCTGTTCGCCCGAGTTGAGGCGCAGGATCACGTAGCCCTGGTCACGACCGACGATCTGGGCATAGGTGCCCGCGGACCGGGCGATCTGCCCGCCCTTGCCGATCTTCATCTCGACATTGTGGACGATCGTCCCGACCGGGATATTCGCCACCGGCATCGCATTGCCCGGCTTGATGTCGGCATTGTCGCCCGAAATCACCGTATCGCCGATGGCGAGCCGCTGCGGGGCGAGAATGTAGCTCTGCGTACCGTCCTGATACTTGATCAGGGCGATGAAGGCCGAGCGGTTCGGATCATATTCCATGCGCTCGACGATGGCGGGCATGCCCACCTTCTCGCGCCGCTTGAAATCGACAATCCGGTACGACTTCTTGTGGCCGCCGCCGCGGAAACGGACGGTGACCCGGCCGTGATTGTTACGGCCGCCCTGGCTGTGCTTGCCCTCGGTCAGGGCCTTGACCGGCTTGCCCTTGTACAGCTCGGACCGGTCGACGAGGACCAGCTGGCGCGTACCAGGCGTGACGGGGTTGTATTGCTTCAGTGCCATTGTCTATCCACTCCCGTCTCAAAGGCCGGTCGTGACGTCGATGCTGTGGCCCTCGGCGAGGGTAACCACGGCCTTCTTGACGTCAGACTGCCGACCGATCGTGCCGCGGAAGCGCTTCTCCTTGCCCTTGCGGACCAGGGTGTTGACGCTTTCGACCTTCACGTCGAACAGCTTCTCGACCGCCTGCTTGATCTGCGGCTTGGTGGCGGTCTTGGCCACCTTGAACACGACCTTGTTATGCTCGGAGAGCGCGGTCGCCTTCTCGGTGATGACCGGTGAAAGGATGACGTCGAAAAGCTTCGGATCGATGCTCATGTCCGTTCCCCTCAACCAGCGAGCCGCGCGGAGAGCGCGTCGAGCGCGGCGGTGGTCAGCACGAGCTTCTCACGCCGCAGGATGTCATAGACGTTGATGCCCTGCACGGGCAGCACGTCGATGTTCGGAATGCTGCGCGAAGCCAGGACGAAGTTGTCCTGAAGCTCCGCACCGCCGATGATCAGCGCGCTCGACAGGCCCAGCTTGCCGAACGTATCGCGCAGCGCCTTCGTCTTCGGCGTATCGATCTCGGCCTTGTCCAGCACGATGATCTGGCTGTCCTTGGCCTTGGCCGACAGCGCAAGCTTCAGCGCCAGCAGGCGGACCTTCTTCGGCAGATCATGGGCATGGCTGCGCGCGATCGGACCGAAGGCCTTGCCGCCGCCGCGGAACTGCGGCGCCTTGGCCGAGCCGTGACGGGCATTGCCGGTGCCCTTCTGCTTGTAGAGCTTCTTGGTCGTGCGGTTGATCGTCGAACGCTCCTGCGCCTGATGCGTGCCGGCCTGCCGCTTGGCGAGCTGGTAACGCACCATGCGGTGCAGGATGTCGACGCGCGGCTCGAGACCGAAAACGGCCTCGGCGAGCTCGACCGAACCGGCTTCCTTGCCGGCGAGGGTGGTGATGGCCAGTTTCATGATGCTCAGGCCTCCGTCGTTTCAGCCGACGCCGGAGCGTCATCAGCGCCACCGTTCAGGCGGAACTTGCCGGGAACCGGCGCGTCCTTGTGAACCGGCTTCTTGACCGCATCGCGAACGGTGATCCAGCCACCCTTCACACCCGGAACCGCACCCTCAACGAGGATCAGGCCGCGTTCCGCATCCGTGCGGACGACCTTGAGGTTCAGCGTGGTGACGCGCTCGACACCGAGATGGCCCGGCATCTTCTTGTTCTTGAAGGTCTTGCCCGGGTCCTGGCGTCCGCCGGTCGAACCGATCGAACGATGGGAGACCGAGACGCCGTGGGTGGCGCGGAGACCGCCGAAATTCCAGCGCTTCATGCCGCCGGCAAAGCCCTTGCCGGTGGTGGTGCCCGTCACGTCGACGAACTGGCCGGCCACGAAATGGTCCGCCGTGATCTCGGCGCCGACCGGAATGACAGCCTGGTCATCGACGCGGAACTCGACGAGCTTCATGCGCGGCTCGACCTTGGCCACCGCGAAACGCTCGCGCTCGGCCTTCGACACGTTCTTCGGCTTGGCCTTGCCGGCGCCCAGCTGCAGCGCGACGTAGCCGTCACGTTCCGCAGTCTTGTGCGCGACGACCTGGCAGCCATCCAGACGCAGCACCGTTACGGGGACATGTTCCCCGCCATCGGTGAAAACTCGGGTCATGCCGAGCTTCTGTGCAATTACCCCTGACCTCATGGGCGCTGTTCCTTATACCAGAGGAGGTCCACAAAACCTGATCGCCAGAGCGATCAGAGACGGATTTCGACGTCGACACCCGCCGCGAGGTCGAGCTTCATCAGCGCGTCCACGGTCTGCGGAGTCGGATCAACGATATCCAGCACGCGCTTGTGCGTGCGGATCTCGAACTGCTCGCGGCTCTTCTTGTCGATATGCGGCGAGCGGTTGACGGTGAACTTCTCGATCCGCGTCGGCAGCGGGATCGGGCCCCGCACCTGCGCGCCCGTGCGCTTCGCTGTCGAGACGATCTCGCGCGTCGACGTATCGAGCACGCGATGATCGAAAGCCTTGAGGCGGATGCGGATGGTCTGTCCGTTCATCGCTTTGTTCCTTGGCTACTGGCCAGGCCCCCCTGCAGGAGCCGTGATGGGGTTGCCCCCGGATGGTTCGCCCCCGAGAGGGCCATCAACGCGAAAGCGCACCGCCAAATGGCTGGCGGTGCGCCAGGGAATTGAGTGCGCTCAATCCTGGATATTGGCGACGACGCCGGCGCCGACGGTGCGGCCGCCTTCGCGGATGGCGAAGCGCAGCTTCTCTTCCATCGCGATCGGCGTGATCAGCTCGACATCGAACGAGATGTTGTCGCCCGGCATCACC
>JAPZTO010000005.1 GCA_027532775.1 Beijerinckiaceae bacterium | reverse complement strand
CCGCGCAAGATCGGCCGCCGAGCCCAGCACCTGCTGCGCCGCACCCTCGGTATGCCCGGCCGTGGCGGAAACCGCCGTGATCGAGCGCGAGACTTCCTCGGTCCCGCTCACCGCCTGCTGGACATTGCTGGCAATTTCCCGGGTGGCGCGTTCCTGTTCGCCCCCCCCCCCCCCCCGAGCCCGCGATTTCCGCCGTGGCGCGGTCGATCAGCGCGATGGCACCGTCGATCTCCTTGATCGCGATCACGGTATCGCTCGTCGCCTGCTGGATCTGGTTGACCATCTCCGAGATCTCGCTGGTTGCCTTCGCCGTCTGGTTCGCCAGCGCCTTGACTTCGCTCGCCACGACAGCAAACCCCCGGCCGGCATCCCCCGCGCGGGCGGCCTCGATCGTCGCGTTGAGCGCGAGCAGGTTGGTCTGCTCGGCAAGGCCATTGATCAGGCTGACAACAGACCCGATCCGCGAGGCCGCCGAAGCCAGCGCCTGCGCGCTCTCGTCAGTTGTGCGCACGCTGGCCACCGCATCGGCGGCGGCCCTGGTCGATTCCGCGAGGATCCGCGAGATCTCGCCCGCCGTGCCGGAAAGCTCTTCGCCCGCCGCAGCAAGGCCATGAAAGGTCGTGCTGGTCTGCGTTGCGGCAGAGGCCACGGCGGAGGCTTCCATCGTGGTGAGTTTGGCCGCCTGCGACAACTCGTTTGCTGCCGCCTCAAGCTGGTTTGCCGCCGAGGAGATGGTCAGGACCACGGAATCGGCACTGCGTTCGAAACTGGAAATCTCGGCTTCCACCAAAGCCTGCCGCTGCTGCTCTGCCACGCGACGGGCCGAGGCTTCGCTTTCGGCCAGTTGCTTCTCGGCCAGCGCATCGCGGAACACCCGGAGCGCCCGGGCGATGACCCCGATCTCGTCGCGGCGCTCCACGCCCTCGATCGCCGTATCGAGTTGCCCCGCCGCGATGCCTTCGACCGAACCTGTCAGCTGCCGCACCGCCCGCGACAGGCCCCGCCCGAGATACAGCGCGAACAGCCCGAACAGGGCTGCGAGGGGGAGAAGCTTCAGCAGGACCGAGCGCACCTCGCGCCAGAGTGCGGCATCGACATCATCCACATGCAGGCCGGCATTGATGAAGGCATCCACGCCCTCGAGCCGCAGATTGTAGGAGATCTTCAGGCTCTCCTCCTCCGCACCGGGCTTCTTCCAGTAGTATTCGGTGAAGCCCTTGCCCTGCTGCCGGACAACGCGGATGAAATCCTGCACCATCAGGAAGCCGTTCCTGTCCTTCATGTCGATGATGTTCCGGCCCTCGAGATCCTTGCGGACCGGGTGCAGGAGCATTTCTCCGCGAAGGTTCAGCACAAAAAGGTAGTTGGAGCCCTCGAACCGCGCATGGCGCAGGGCCTCGAGCCCCGCCTTCATCGCGTCGTAATCGGTCAGGCCGTCCGCTTTCCCGCGATCCAGCATGCCCTTGAACAGGGTCCCGCCAGCCTCGACGATATGCTGGATCTCGGTCCGCTTCTGGTCGAGCATCGCGGAGCGCATCTGGGCAAAACTGAGGACGAGCGCAGCAAGGCCGAGGAGGAAGGCCGCAAGCGCGAGCAACACGAAACTCTTCGTGATCGAAACGGATCTCAACATGACTTCAACTCTGGATTTTTGAAAATTGGACGGTGCTTAAACATCCGCGTTGTCGCATGTATAAATTAATCAATCGCAAATCCGCCTTGCCGGCCTCCGCCTTGCTGAGCAAGCACCAAACGAAAAAGGCCCGCCGTTTCCGGCGGGCCTTCTGATTGCGTCGGGGGGAGTCCGCCGCAACCGGGAGCGAAATCAGGTCAACCCATGGTAGGGATAACGAAGCTGGCGCCATCCTTGATGCCCGACGGCCAGCGCGAGGTGACGGTCTTCGTCTTGGTGTAGAAGCGGAACGCATCCGGCCCGTGCTGGTTGAGATCGCCGAACGAGGATCGCTTCCAGCCGCCGAACGTGTAATAGGCCAGCGGCACGGGGATCGGCACGTTGACGCCGACCATACCGACCTCGACCTTCGCCGCGAAATCCCGCGCCGCATCGCCATCGCGGGTGAAGATCGCGACACCGTTGCCGTATTCGTGGTCGTTGCAGAGGCGCAGACCCTCTTCGTAGTCCTTCGCGCGGACCACCGAGAGCACCGGCCCGAAAATCTCTTCCTTGTAGATCCGCATATCCGGCGTCACCTCGTCGAAGAGGCAGCCACCCATATAGAAGCCGTTCTCGTAGCCCTGCATGGAGAAGCCACGGCCATCGACCTTGAGCTTCGCGCCTTCCTGCACGCCGAGATCGACATAGCCCTTGATACGCTCGAGGGCGGCCTTCGTCACGACCGGGCCGAAATCGGCGCTGGAATCGGTCGAGGGGCCGATCTTGAGGCTTTCCACGCGGGGGATCAGCCGGCGGACCAGTTCATCCGCCGTCTTCTGGCCGACCGGCACCGCCACCGAGATGGCCATGCAGCGCTCGCCGGCCGAGCCATAACCCGCCCCGATCAGCGCATCGACGGCCTGGTCCATATCGGCATCCGGCATGATGACCATGTGGTTCTTGGCGCCGCCGAAGCATTGCACGCGCTTCCCGTTCGAGCAGCCGCGGCCATAGATGTATTCGGCGATCGGCGTCGAGCCGACAAACCCGATCGCCTTGATATCCGGATGGTCGAGGATGGCATCGACCGATTCCTTGTCGCCGTTGACGACATTGAAGATGCCCGCCGGCAGCCCGGCTTCGAGGAACAGTTCGGCGAGGCGCATCGGCACGCCCGGATCGCGCTCCGACGGCTTGAGGATGAAGGCATTGCCGGCAGCAATCGCCGGCCCGGCCTTCCAGAGCGGGATCATCGCCGGGAAATTGAACGGCGTGATGCCCGCCACGACGCCAAGCGGCTGGCGCATCGAATAGATGTCAATGCCCGGGCCCGCGCCCTCGGTATATTCGCCCTTCATCATCTGCGGTGCGCCGATGCAATACTCGATCACCTCGATCCCGCGCTGGATATCGCCCTTCGCATCGGCAACCGTCTTGCCATGCTCGCGGGCGAGGATGTCAGCGAGCTCGTCATTGGCCTTGGCTGCAAGTTCGAGGAACTTCATCAGCACGCGGGCACGACGCTGCGGGTTGGTGGCGGCCCAGGCCGGCTGTGCCGCCTTGGCATTGGCCACGGCCGCGGCCAGTTCCGCCTTCGAGGCCAGCGCAACCGTGCCGCGCACCGAGCCGTCCATCGGCTGGAAAACCTCGGTGGTCCGCCCGGAAGTGCCGGCAACGCGCTTGCCGCCGATGAAATGCCCGTAGGTGATCATGGTTGGTCCTCTCTTCAATCAGATGGCGTAACGGTCGGCGGTCTCGCGCAGGGCAGCGCGGGCCTCCGCCCAGAATTGGGAAATCAGATCGGCCGTCCGGCCCTCGCGCAGCGCGTGCACACCCTGCCCGGCCCAGAGCGAGAGCATGTCTGACCGGCCAGCCTTGGCATTGGCGGCCCGCAATTCCTGCGTCAGCGCATTCTGGATCGGATAGGGCGGGATCTCGGCCTCGCGCATCTCGCGCATGAACCGGTTCTCGATGCCCCGGGCATGGCGGCCGGAAAAGGCGCGGGTCAGCCGCACATCATCGGCCGTATGCCCAGCCAGTTCGGTCCGCCAGGGCGCCGAAATCGTTGATTCCGCTGCCAGCAGGAAGGCCGTGCCCATCTGCACGGCATCGGCGCCGAGCAGCAGCATCGCCGCAATGCCGCGCCCGTCCATGATGCCGCCGGCCGCGATGACCGGCAGCGGCACGGCGGACTTGATCGCCGGAACGAGCGCGGCGACGCCGATCAGGCTCTCCTCGACCGGCCGGAGGAAGGTGCCGCGATGCCCGCCCGCTTCCATGCCCTGCGCAAGGATCGCATCCGCGCCGACGCCATGCCAGGCTTCGGCCTCCGCGACCGTGGTGGCGGTGCCGATGATCTTCGTGCCCACGGCCTTCAGACGGGCCGCCTGCTGGGGCGAGAGGATGCCGAAGGTGAAGCTCGCCGCCGGCGGCGCCGCCTCGACCAGCGCGTTGAACTGGCTGGCGAAATCCTCGGCCCATTTGTTGGGAATGGATTGCGCCGGCAGGCCCAGTTCCGCGCGCCAGGCGGCAAGCTGGACCATGGCGCGCGCCACCTGCGCCGGATCGGGCATGGCCGGATCGAGGATGAAGAGATTGGTGCTGAACGGCCGCCCGCCGAGATCCGCCTTCATCCGGGCAACCTGATCGAGGATCGCGTCCGGCGCGGAGCCGGCCAGCGCAAGCGAGCCCAGCGCGCCGGCAAGGCTCGCCTCACGCGCCATATCCGGCCCGGACGCGCCGAGCATCGGTGACTGGAAGATCGGCAGATCCTGTCCGAACATGGTGCCCCTGTTCCTGTGCATCCTCGCTCTCGCATGCCGTTTTTCGCAACTCAATCCTTGAGTTTGCGACCCTGATCTGCAAATTTTTGATCACCATCATCAGCCGGAAAGCAGAAATCGGATGGATTGGGACAATGTCAGGGCCTTCCTCGCCGTGGCGCGGCAGGGCCAGTTCCTCGGTGCGGCCCGGTCGCTCCGCATCAACCAGGCGACGATCGCCCGGCGTGTGACCGCCCTCGAGCAGGACCTGCAGGCCACCCTGTTCGAGCGCTCGACCACCGGCGTGAACCTCACCGAGGCCGGGCGGACCCTGCTCGCCCATGCCGAGCGGATGGAAAGCGAGATGCTGCAGGCCGAGGCGGATCTCCGCCAGCAGGACATCCACCTCGCCGGCACGGTGCGGATCGGCGCGCCGGATGGCTTCACCACCTATTTCCTCGTCCCGGCCCTGAAGGATCTGGTCGAGCGCCACCCGTTGCTGGATATCCAGCTTGTGCCGATGCCCCTCGCCGTCAGCCTCGCGCGGCGCGATGTCGATATCGCCATCACCATCGAGGAGCCGGAGGCGGGCCGGATCGTCGCCCGCAAGCTCACCGAATACAGCCTCGGCATTTTCGGCGCCCGCGCCTATCTCGACCGGCAGGGCCGGCCGGAGCGGCTGGAGGATCTCGATGACCACCGCCTGATCGGCTATGTCGAATCCTACGCCCTGCCCTCCGCCATGGCCTATGTGAGCGATCTGTTCGGCGGCAGGCGCACGGCTTTCGAATGCGCCAGCGCTGTCGGGCAGGTCGAGGCCGTGCGTGCCGGGATGGGGCTGGCGGTCCTGCATCATTTCATCGCGGCCACCGTGCCGGATCTCGAACCCGTCCTGCCGCAGCGCCATGCCCGACGGGCCTATTGGCTGTCGATCCACGAGGATGTCCGCGCCCTCGGGCGGATCCGCGCTGTGATCGACCATATCGCCGCCGCCACGCAGGCGCGGCGCGCCACCTTTCTTGCCCCGCGCTGAGCAGTTTTGCTTGCGAAACAGGCAGGGCAGCGCCATTCTCAGAATTGGTCTGACCAATTTTCGAACAAGCCTCCCGGAGTGCCCTGATGGCCGTCGCCCGTACCCTCTCCCTCAATCCGCAGGACAATCTTCTCGTCGCGCTGGAGACAATTGAGGCTGGCACCGCTCTGGGTGGCGGGCTGGCGGCGACGCAGCGCGTGCCGCGCGGGCACAAACTGGCAGCGCGGATGATCGCCGAGGGCGAGCCGGTTCTGAAATTCGGCCAGATCATCGGCTTTGCCACGGCGCCGATCCCGGCCGGCGCCTGGATCCACGAGCACAACGTCGCGATGCGTGATTTCGCCCGCGACTACGCCTTCTGCGAGAATTACCAGCCGACGCAGGAAGTGCCGGCGCATCGCCGCGCCACCTTCGAGGGCTATCGCCGCGCCAATGGCAAGGTGGGAACCCGGAACTATATCGGCATCCTCACCTCGGTGAATTGCTCCGCTTCGGTCGCGAATTTCATCGCCAAGGAGATCGAGCGTTCCGGCATCCTCGATGATTTCCCGAATGTCGACGGCGTGATCCCGCTGGTCCATGGCGGTGGCTGCGCGCTCGACGTGAAGGGCGAGGGCTACGAGGTTTTGAAGCGCACGCAATGGGGCTACGCCACCAACCCCAATATGGGCGCGGTGCTGATGGTCGGCCTCGGCTGCGAAGGCTTCCAGATCCCGCGCTGGAAGGAGGCCTACAGGATCGAGGAGGGCGAGACCTTCCGCTCGCTGGTCATCCAGGAAGTCGGCGGCACAAAAAAGACCGTGATGAAGGGCGTCGAGGCCATCAGGGAGATGCTGCCCGTCGTCAACCGAGCGCAGCGCTCCACCCAGCCGGCCTCCGAACTGGTCCTGGCCCTGCAATGCGGCGGCTCGGATGGCTATTCCGGCATCACCGCCAACCCGGCCCTCGGCGCAGCGGTAGACCTGCTGGTCGCGCAGGGGGGCACCGGCATTCTCTCGGAAACCCCGGAAATCTATGGCGCGGAACATCTGCTGACGCGCCGCGCCGCCAGCCGGGAGGTGGGCGAGAAGCTTGTCGCCCGTATCAAGTGGTGGGAGGATTACACCGCCCGCAACCGCATGGAAATGAACAACAATCCCTCCCCCGGCAACAAGGCCGGCGGGTTGACGACCATTCTCGAGAAATCCCTCGGCGCCGCCGCCAAGGGCGGCAACACGGCGCTGACCGCCGTCTATGAATATGCCGAACCGGTGACGGAGAAGGGCTTCGTCTTCATGGATACGCCGGGCTATGACCCCGTCGCCGCCACCGGGCAGGTCGCCGGCGGGGCGAATATCCTCTGCTTCACGACAGGGCGCGGCTCGGCCTATGGCTGCAAGCCCACGCCCTCGATCAAGCTGGCCACCAACACGCCGATCTACGAGAAGATGCTCGACGATATGGACATCAATTGCGGGGACATCCTCGATGGAATCTCCATCGAGGCCAAGGGCAAGGAAATCTTCGACGTGATCCTGCGCGTGGCTTCCGGCGAGCGCTCGAAATCCGAACAGCTCGGCTATGGCGATGCGGAATTCGTGCCATGGACCATCGGCGCGACGATGTGAGCCCATGGACGAAAAAGCCTTCCTGCTCTTCTGCGACCTTGACCGGGCAGGGCGAAGGGCGGAATCGAAAGTGGCTATCCGGGCCTTTCTGCAGTCGATCCGCAATGACGCCGAACGGGATGCCTGGGCGCGAAGCTATCTTGGCACGTTGAGCTACTTCGATTCTGGCGGCCGATTTGGCACGCAGGTGCGACAAGAACTCTTCGACGGAGCGCTGTGGGCGTTCCTGACCAAAGGCGTCAGATCAGACGATCCGGATTGCCTCTATTGGTTGGCAGGACTGCAACAGAACCGGCTTTCACGCCGACAAGACGCGCCGGTCGCCGATCATTCCTCGATCAGCCTTCTGAAGCGTGCCTTCGTGGCAAAACCTGATCGTCTCGACTTTCGCAAGGCATTGCTGGCTGTCACGATCGAGACTCTCCGGCACGCGACGCACGAATGGCCATCCGGGATTCTCGACGGCAGGGACGGTGCTGATCTGGCCGCGCTCGATGAGTATGATGGCCTGATCGATCTGGCGCGTAAGCTGGGCGGCAGGGAAACAAAGGAAATGCTGGATGCGTTCAGCGTGAAGATGCAGCTTTACCGGCAAAGACTGCGAACATGAGACAGGCTTGAATCACCCCAAGGGATGCCATGCCCATCGACACAGCAATCCTCGCTGCCTTCGCCCTGTTCTGGCTGGCCATCGTGCCGACGCCGGGGCCGAACATCCTCATGGTCACCCATGTCGCGATGACGCGCACGCCGCGCCATGTGGCCCTGGCGATTGCCGGCAACATGGCCGGCATCATCCTGCTGGCGAGCCTCGCGGTGCTCGGCTGGGCGGCCCTGCTTCAGGCCTTCCCCTGGCTGCGCCTTGCGGTGAATATCCTCGGCGGGGCCTATCTGCTCTATGTCGGCCTGAAGCTGATCGGCCGCGCCCGCCAGCCTGCGCCGCCGATCCTGCCCGGAGAGACCCCGGCGGAGGACTTGAAGACCGTCGGGCTCGGCTTCGTCACCGCGATCTCCAACGCACAGGCCATCCTCTTCATCACCTCGATCTATGCGGTGACGGGGGTATTGCAGGCGAACCTCGCCACCGGCTTTGCCACGGTGGCGATCATGGTCGCCATGAATGCGAGCTACCTGTTCCTGCTGGGCTGGCTGTTCCGCCGCGAGCCGGTCCGGCGCGCCTATCAGCGCTTCCGGCGCGGCTTCGAGGGCACGGTGGGTGCCCTCTTCCTGTTCTTCGGTGGCCGGCTGATCTGGCGCGCCGTGATGCGGTGAGGCCGATTACAGGCGGCCCATCAGGACAAGAATGACCAGCACGATCAGAACCGTGCCAAGCACGCCAACGCCCCGGTTGCCGAACCCGTAGCCGTAGCCGCCGAAGCGCCCGCTGAACCCGCCAAGCAGGAAGATGACCAGAACGATGATGAGAATGGTGCCGACGGACATGGGATAGTCTCCTGGAGACGCGAAAGACCGATAGCCGGTCCCGTCATTGCAAGGCGACAAGGTTTGTCGACAAAAATGTGCGCTGATCACTTCTTGTAACAGATATCACGCCCGATAGCTTGCCAATTCGGAGCCAGCTTAAAGAAACGCGAATTCCAGAAATGCCCGCTTGTTGTTATCGAAAAAGAATGACCGCCCTTGAATGTTGGTGATCTTTTGAAAAACCGGAATCATCGGGATTGCAAGATTCGGAAAATACTCATGCCTTGTATTCCAATGCACGGATGACGCCGCGTAACTCGGCAAGGCCGCGCAGCCGGCCGATCGCGGTATAGCCCGGATTGGTGCGCTTGGTGGCGGCAAGGTCATCCAGCATGCGATGGCCATGATCGGGCCGGAAGATGATCTCGTCCCCCTCGGGCCGGCGGGCATTCTCGGCGAGCAGCTTGCCCACCACCCCGACCATGTCGACATCGCCATCGAGATGATCCGCCTCGAAGAACGAGAGCCCGTCACCCTCGCGCTTCGTGGCGCGGAGATGCGCGAAGCCGATGCGCGGCCCGAACCGCTCCGCCATGCCGACGAGATCATTCGCCGTCGAGACGCCGAGGGAACCGGTGCAGAAGCAGATGCCGTTCGAGCGGTTCGGCACCGCGTCGAAGAGCGCCTGGTAATCGGCTTCCGATTTCGCGATGCGCGGCAGGCCGAAAAGCGGCCGCGGCGGATCATCCGGATGCAGCGTCAGCCGGACGCCGAGTTCGTCGGCGCGCGGGCAGACCGCCTCGAGGAATTCCACGAGATGCCGCCGGAGCACGCCTTCGTCGATCCCCTCGTATTCGCGCAACTTTTCCCGAAAGCGGGGGATCGTCATCGGCTCGGTGGTCGAGCCCGGCAGCGCCGAGGCGATCACCATGACGAGATAATCGATATCCTCGGGGCTGAAGGAGTCGTAGAGCGCCCGCGCCTGTGCCCGGATTTCCGGCGGGTAATCCGCCTCCGCGCCGGGGCGTTCGAGAATATGCAGCTCGAAGGCGGCAAAGCGCGGATAGTCGAAGCGCAGGGCCCGCGCGCCATTCGGCAATTCCCATTCGAGATCGGTCCGGCACCAATCGACGACCGGCATGAAATTGTAGCAGATCGTCCGGATCCCGCAGGCCGCCAGCGCCTCCATCGAGGCAATCCACGCCGCGATCGAGGCCTTGGCCTTGCCGCCCATCCGCTTCACGTCATCCGGAATCGGGATGGATTCGACCACGCTCCAGCGCAACGGCGTGCGATGCGGCTGCGAGCGCTCGATGATCGCAATCCGCTCCTCCACCTCGCGCATCGTCCAGGCCCGGCCGATCGGGATCTGGTGGAGCGAGGAGACGACATCGCTCGCCCCTGCCTGACGGATATCGTCGAGGCTGACGGGATCATCCGGCCCGTACCAGCGCCAGCCCTCGCGCAGGGTCCGGGCCGGCCGTGTCATGCGGCTCATTTCATCACTCCGAGATAACGCGGCAACCAGAGCGTGATGTCCGGAATGAAGGTGATCGCGATCAGGGCCGCGAAAAGCGGGATCAGCCAGGGCAGGATGGCCATGGTGGTCCGTTCGACGGAGAGCCCGGCCACCCGGCTCAGCACGAACAGAACCATGCCGAGCGGCGGATGCAGCAGCCCGATCATCAGATTCAGCACCATGATCAGGCCGAAATGCACCGGGTCAATGCCGAGCTTCAGCACGATCGGCAGCAGGATCGGGACGAGGATGGTGATCGCGGCAATCGTATCGAGGAAGCAGCCGACGAACAGCATCAGCAGGTTGACAAGGATCAGGAAGACCCATTTGTTCTGCGTGATGCCGAGGATCAGGTCAGAGAGCAGCTGCGCCGCTTGGCTGACGGTGAGCAGCCAGGCGAAGATCGAGGCCGCCGTCACGATGAAAAGGACCGAGGCGGTGGTTTCCACGGTGTCGAACGTGGCCTTGGCCAGTGCTTTCATCGTCATCGAGCGGTAGCGCACCAGCCCGAGGAAAAGCGACCACATGACCGCCGCGACGGCGGCTTCGGTGGGCGTGAACCAGCCGAGCGTCATGCCGCCGATCAGGATGACCGGCGTCATCAACGCCATCACGGCCGAGAACTTGAAGATGTAATCGAGCAGCAGCACCACGCCGAGGGCGAGGAAGATTGCGCCGTTCTGGGAAAATCCGGCCCGCTCCAGCAGGTAGACAGCCACGGGATAGCCGAGCACCACGCCGATCTCGAGCATGGCCATGCTGATCTGGCGCAGGTTGAATTCGGCATCCGAGCCCCAGCCGCGCAGCCGCGCGAACACCGCGACGGTGATCATCATGAAAAGCGTCATGAGGACACCCGGCACAACTCCGCCAAGGAAGAGCGAGCCGATCGAGACATTGGCCATCATGCCGTAGATGACGAAAGGCAGGCTTGGCGGGATGATCGGCCCCAGCGTAGCGGAGGCCGCCGTGACGCCCACGGCCACTTCGACCGGGTAGCCGTGATCCTTCATCGCCTTGATCTCGATCGTCCCGATGCCTGCCGCATCGGCAATCGCCGTGCCGGACATGCCCGAGAAGATCACCGACCCGATTATATTCACCTGCGCCAGTCCACCGCGCATCCAGCCTACCAGGGCCACGGCAAAGGCGTAGATGCGGCCGGTCACCCCGGCAATGTTCATCAGGTTGCCGGCAAGGATGAAGAACGGCACCGCCAGCAGCGGGAAGCTCTCCACGCCGGCGATCATGCGCTGGGCGACGATCACGTCAGGCGCGGAACCATAGGCCGCAAGATAGAGCAGCGAAGAGGCGGCCATCGACACCGCGACCGGCACGCCAAGCACCATCAGCAGCAGGAAGCCGCCAAGCAGGATGATCATCGTTCAGCCCTCCTTGGCCAGTTCTTCGGACCCGTCGAAGGCCCCTGGCCGCTCGAGGACGGAATAGCCCCGTTTCCAGTTTTGCCAGGCAACATGGGCTCCCCGCAGGGCCATCAGGACGAAAGCCGCAAAGACGATCATGAAAACCGGCAGCTTGGGGAAGTTGATCGTTGTCATCATCTCGTCGGAAATGATCGAGGAATACTTCCAGACCAACCAGGCGAGATAGGCGAAAACGACAATCCGCACGAGATCGACGAAGGTCGCCAGAGCCCGCCCGGCCCCTGGGCCGAGATAGCGGTAGAGGAAGTCGACATGGATGTGCCGCGATTGCCGCGTGCACATCACCGATCCGAGGAAAACCACGGCGACAAGGCAGTAGATCGCGATCTCCTCTGTCCAGCCGAAGCTGTTGTTCAGCACGTAGCGGGTGAAGAACTGCAGGAAGACGCAGCCGCACATCATCCAGAAGATGGCCAGCGTCAGCCAGTCCTCGATCCGGTAGTCGGACAGGTCCACCGGGGCGACCTCCTCGTCGAAGGTCCTCGCGATTTCCTCGGAAGAGATCGGCGTGTGGATCTCGCTGGGCGTTTGGCTGGCCAAGGCAAAGTCCTCTCGGAACGGGCGCCGGCATCGGGCCGGGCCGGCTTTCAGGAGAAAAAGGCGCGCCCCCGGGGGAGAACGGGAGCGCGCCCAAGTCAGGGAGAAGGCAGGCTTACTTGACGGCCTGGATCTTCTCCCAATCCGCCTTGCGGTAGCCGAACTGCTCGAAGGCAACGTTCTTCGTCACGTTGGCGAGGAAGTCGGCGCGGTCCACTTCGGTCACGGTCAGGCCCTTGTCCTTGAAGAACTGGACGAGCTTCTTCTCGCTGTCCTGGATCTGCTTGGTGGCACGGGCCGCCGCTTCCTGGCTCACGGCGATCCAGGTCTTCTTGTCCTCGTCCGAGAACTTGGCCCAGGTGCCCTTGGCCACGATCGTGTTGAGGTGATCGACGATATGGCCGGTCAGGATGATGTGCTTCTGCACTTCATAGAACTTCTTGGCCTCGATCGTAGTCAGCGGGTTCTCCTGCGCCTCGACCGTGCCGTTCTGCAGCGCGAGATAGACTTCGGCGAACGCGATCGGCGTGGTGTTTGCCCCGCAGGCGCGCGGCATCGCAAGATAGGCCGGCACGTCCGGAACGCGGATCTTCAGGCCCTTCATTTCGGCGCAGTTCTTGAAGGCGCGGTTCGAAGTCGTGTGCCGGACGCCGTAATAGGTCGTCGCGGTGATGACGTGGCCGGTCTTCTCCTCGTAGCCCTTGGCCAGTTCCCGGTAGAGATCGGTCTTGGTATAGGCCAGCAGATGATCGGCATCCCGGAAGGTGAAGGGGTAATAGGTCACACCGATCGGCGCGAAGGACCGCGCGGCAAAGCTCGATCCGGAAATGATGATATCCACCGAACCAAGGCTGAGCCCCTGGTTGATATCCGTCTCCTTGCCAAGCTGCGAGGCCGGGAAAACCTCGACCTGGTAGCGGTTGTTGGTACGTTTCGCGAATTCCTGCGCCGCCCAGACCGATTCGGTGTGGAAGGGCTCCGAAGTCTCGTAGACATGCGCCCATTTCAGCTTCGTTTGCGCTGCGGCGCCTCCGAGGGCAAAGGCAAGGCCGATCCCGGCCAGTAGGGTCGATTTCACTAGGGTCTTCATTGGTTTCCTCCTGGTTTTATCGTTGTTCCGGTTCGGCTTTCGCGGAACCGGTTACCCCGTCGCCGGAAGGCGCAGGGGCGGGCTGGATGACGGGCGTTCCTCGGATGCGGAATCGCCTTCGCCGAAACTGCGGGAGAAGCGCTCCTGCGAGGCGCTGAGATGCCGGCGCAGGGCATCCCGCGCCAGCACCGGATCGCGGGCGGCCAGCGCATTGCGGATGGCGCGATGCTCCTCGAAGGCATGTCGCCATGAGGTCTCGTCCTCGAAATGTGCGGCGAGCTGGCCGAAATACGGGCTCATCCGTTTGTCGAACAATTCGCCGACCATGCGGGTGATCACGGAATTGCCGAGGATGGAAGCCATGCCGACATGGAAATCCCGATCCAGCCGGATCATCTCCTCGTCATTGTCGGTCCGGACCGACATCAGGTCGAGCAGGGCATCGAGCATGTGCAGGTGATGCGCCTCGACGAGGATCGCCGCCTCCGCGACAATCGCGCCCTCGATATGGGCCCGGGCCCGCAGCAATTCGAAAGGGCCTTCATGCTCCCCGGTATTCGGCGCATGCATGGGCGGTTCGCTGACATAGATCCCCGAGCCGACGCGGATCCGGATCCGGCCCTCGACCTCGAGTGCGATCAGTGCCTCCCGGATCGTCGGGCGGGAGACATTGAGCTTCTCCGCCAGCTCGCGTTCTGTCGGCAGGCGTGCCCCCACAGGCAGCGCGCCGGTATCCAGATAGGTCCGGATCTGGTCGGCAACCTGACGGTACAGGCGACGCGGTTCGATAGCCTCGAGCGCCAAGCATTCCCCCTGATGGTCTTGTTGTTAAAATTGGTCTGACCAATGCACCAAGATTGACCGAGCCCGCCGGCCATGTCAACAAACCCGCTATCGGCTGCACATGAAACGGGCGGCGCCAGCAGCGGGGCACAGCCGGCCCCGGCCGCGCTTGCAGGAAAGACATGCCATGCGATTGAGCCAGGCCAGCCTGGGCCGCCTGCCCGCCTCCGTTCGCAAGCCGGGATATGACCGGGGAGCGACCCGGATCGGCATGGTCCATCTCGGCATCGGCGCCTTCCACCGGGCCCATCAGGCCGTGGTGATCGAGGACCGGCTGGAGGCCGGTGAGAGCGGCTGGAGCCTCGCCGCCGCAAGCCTGCGTTCGCCGGATACCCGGGATGCCCTCGCCCCGCAGGACTGGCTCTATACCATGGCCGTCCGCTCGGCGGCGGGCGAGGATCTCCGCGTGATCGGCGCGATCCGGGAAGGCCATGTGGCACCGGAAAACCCGGAAGCCCTCGTCGCCCGGCTGGCGCATCCGGATACGCGGATTGTCTCGCTGACGGTGACCGAGAAGGGTTATTGCCATGACCCGGCAACAGGCACGCTGAACGAGGCTCATCCGGATATCCTCGCCGATCTCGCCGCCCCCGGAAGGCCGAAGACCGCGATCGGATTTCTCGCGGCCGCTCTGGAACGGCGCCGTTCGGCCGGCCTGCAGGCTTTCACCGTCCTGTGCTGCGACAATCTCCCCGCCAATGGCCGGACCGTGAAGCGCGTGCTGGATCGGTTTTGCGCCCTGCGCGACCCCGAACTCGGACGCTGGGTCGCGGATCATGTGCTCTGCCCGTCGAGCATGGTCGACAGGATCGTACCTGCCACGACCGACGAGGACCGCGCCCGCATCGCCGCGAGCCTCGGCATGGAGGATCGCTGGCCGGTCATGACCGAACCGTTCCTGCAATGGGTCATCGAGGATCGCTTCGCCCTCGGCCGGCCGGATCTTGCGGCCGCCGGGGTGACGATGGTCGGCGATGTGACGCCTTTCGAGCATATGAAGCTGCGGCTGCTGAACGGCTCGCATTCCACCATGGCCTATCTGGGCTATCTCGCCGGGCACGAGACGATCGCCGAGACGATCGGCGTTCCGGCCATGGCCCGCCTTGTCCGCCGCCTGATGGATGAGGAGATCACGCCCACCCTGTCGATGCCGGCCGGCACGGATCTTGACGGCTACAAGGATGCGCTGATCGCCCGTTTCCGGAACCCCGCCCTTCGCCACAGAACCGCGCAGATCGCGATGGATGGCTCGCAGAAACTGCCGCAGCGCCTGCTGGGCACGGTGCGGGACAGGCTGGCCGCCGGCGCGCCGATCGGCCTTCTGGCCGTGGCGGTGGCCGGCTGGATGCGGTTCGCCATGGGCGAGGACGAGGCTGGCCAGCAGATCACGCTGAATGACCCGATGGCGGAGCGTATCCTCGACGCCTCCCGCCTGGCCGGCCGTCATGCCGGACAGCTCGCCTCGGCACTGATGGGCATCCGGGAGATCTTCGGCGTGGATCTGCCGCAGGATCCGCGCTTTACCGGCCCGGTGACGGCCGCCCTCGCGAGCCTGCTCGAAAGCGGGGCTGCGGCAACGATCGATGCCGCCAGCCGGGCCTGAACAGGCAGGATTTGTCACAGGCGACGCTTTTGCCGGGAACAGTCAGCCAACCGGCGCGAAGATCTGCGTGGGTTCGTGCTTGCCCTTGACGGTCACGCGGTCCACAGGCTCGAGCACATCCTCGGGCGGCAGCAGGGCCGCGCTCGCCTCGCCGATGAGGATCGGCCGGCCATACCGCGCGGTCAGGCCCTCGAGGCGCGAGGCAAGGTTCACCGCATCGCCGAGGGCCGTGTAGTCGAACCGCGCCTGCGAGCCCATGTTCCCCACCACGCAGCGGCCCGAATTGATGCCGATCCCGATTTCCAGTGGCAGGTAGGGCCGGCCGGCAGCCTCGGCCTCGCGCTGCCGCTCCGCTTCGAGCTGCGCATGGCGCCGGCGCATTTCCCGCGCCGCCCGCAAGGCCCGGGCGGCATGGTCGGGCATGTCGAGCGGCGCGTTCCAGAACGCCATGATCGCGTCACCCATGTATTTGTCGATCGTCCCGCCCTCGGCGATGATGGCCTCCGAGAGGGGCGAAAGCAGGCGGTTCATCAGCGCGGTCAGGGCCTGCGGATCCTCCTGGTAACTTTCCGCCACCGAGGTAAAGCCCCGGACATCCGAGAACAGGATGGTCAGCATCCGCGTCTCGCCGCCGAGTGTCAGCAATTCCGGCTGGCGGACCATCCGCTCGACAAGGCTCGGCGCGAGATAATGCTGGAACGCAGAGCGGATCGCATCTTTCTGGCGCTGCTCGCGCCAGTAATTGGCGAAGACCAGCGTGACATAGACCGCGAAACCCGTCACCAGCGGATAGACGGGGTCGATCAGCACGCCATGCCGCGCGAAAAGCATCCAGGCCAGCCAGAGCGTCAGGCTGGCCAGCGCCAGCCCGAGGCCAAGCACCGGCAGGGGGCCAAGCACAGGCACCAGCAGGATGATCAGCCCGGCCAATGCGGCACCGGCCAGCACCTCCGCACCGAGCGCATAGTTCGGCCGTATCAGAACCGCGCCGGCGAGGATCGTCTCCAGCACCTGCGCATGGATCTCGACACCCGGCATGGCCGGTTCGAGCGGCGTCGGGCGGAGATCCTGCAAGCCCACGGCCGAGGTCCCGATCAGAACGATCCGGTTGCGGAACCTTTCCGGCGGATACCGCTCCTCCAGCACGTCCACGGCCGAGACAAACCGGGCCGGCTGGTGCGGCGTGTAATGCACCCAGAGCCGGCCGTCGCGTTCCGTCGGCAGGAGATGACCGCCGATCACGAGGCCGGAAATCCCTGCGGAATCGCGCCGGATGGCCAAAGCATCCCCGCCTGTCGCCACACGGAGGGTTTCCACCGCCAGGGCCGGCCGCACCTGCCCGCCGATCGCGAAGGCTGTCGGCACCCGGCGGATGATGCCGTCCGCCTCGGGAAGGACGGAGAACAGGCCGAGCCCGGCTGCCGGTGCCTCGAGAACCGGCAGGTTCCGCACCATGTCCGGATAGGCCGGCAGGAGGTCGGTCGAATCGCCCCCGATCATCGCCAGCGGAACCGGCGGATCCTCCGCGCCTTGCCCTTCCGCGCTTTGCCCCTGCCTCTGGCCGAGGCCGGACCGTCCCAGCACCACGCGGGCACGACCGATCGCCTCCGCCAGCAGCCTGTCCGTATCCGGCTCCGCCTCGAGCCGCGCCCGCATCTCGGCCGTGAGCCCCGGCAATGACCGGGCCAGCCGCGCTGGCGAGAGCCGGTCCGGCTCGGGGAACATGATGTCGAAACCGATCGTCGCAGCGCCGGCCGCCTGCAGCCGGTCCACCAGCCGGGCCAGCACCGCGCGTGACCAGGGCCATTGCCCGAGCGCCTGCAACGACCGGTCGTCGATATCGACGATGACCACCGGCAGGTCGCCGACGGGCCGCGGCTTGGCCGCGAGATAGCGATCGAAAACCGCGTGCCGCAGCCGTTCGAGTGGCAAGGGATCGGTATATTTCAGGGCGGTGAGTGCCAGCAGGACCGCAAGGCCGAGCAGCCGGGGCAAGGTGCCGCCCCGGCGGATCCAGCGCTTCCGGTTGACGATGGATGCCATGCGCGGGCTCGCCCTCTCCTGCGGAGGCACTCTACCCGAACTCCCGCGCCTCGCCAGCCCGCGCTGCCTTTTGTCCGGCCGGAAAAGGAAACGGGGGCTTTCGCCCCGGCCGGATCAATCGTCGCGGTAGATCTTCTCGCGCCGCTCGTGGCGTTCCTGCGCCTCGATCGACAGGGTGGCGATCGGGCGGGCATCGAGGCGGGCCAGCGAGATCGGTTCGCCCGTTTCCTCGCAATAGCCGTAGGACCCGTCCTCTATCCGGGACAAGGCCGCATCGATCTTGGCGATCAGCTTCCTCTGGCGGTCCCGCGCGCGGAGCTCGATCGCCCGGTCGCCCTCCGAAGAGGCCCGGTCAACAAGATCGGGGTGGGAATCCGTGTCGCTCTGCATCGCCGTCAGCGTGAGCTCGGAATCCCGGATGATCTCTTCTTTCCAGTCGCGCAGTTTCCGGCGGAAATATTCGCGCTGGCGGTCGTTCATGAATGGCTCGTCATCCGAGGGGCGGTAGCCGCGCTCGAGCGAGATGGGAGCCTTGGTCGCATTTGCCGTCGACATCGCTTCGCCTCTTCGCAAAGTCGAAACCCAGTTGAGGCGGCGGTATAGCGCTAGCCGTATGACGAAACAATCACGGAAGCCAAAATTTCCGGGAGAGGCCGCGGAAACCTGCCGGCGCATTGGGCCCGCCCGCAACAATATGGCGAAACCTGCATCGAAATCAGCGGGGCGAGACCCGTCACCCGCGCGAGCGCGCTGCCATCCGCAGCTTCGCCAGCTCCACTTCGGCCCGAAGTTCGATCGAATCCATGATCGAATCCAGCGACGGATCGCCGCTATCGGCCGAATCCCGGACCATCACCGAGAGCCGATTCGTGAAGTCGGGTGGCAGCTGGCCGGCCAGCAGGGCCAGTTTCAGCTCGTCCAGCAGATCGAGCATCGACTGGCCGCGCTTGACGCTGCGGCGCCTTTTCTCGCGCGTATTGTCTTCGGACTGGATCGCGATCAGCGCTTCCAGCCCGCCGAGGATCGAAATCGGCGCTTTCGATTCCATCCGGGCAGTCGCGCCGCCCGAATCGATGGTGAACCGCGCGCCCGTGCCGCCGGAGCCACGCACCCCGCGTGACCCTCCGACGCCCGAAACGCCCTTCTGATCCGTGATCCGAATCGTCATTCGACCTGCATTCCCTGCCGCATCGCGGCTTGTCTCTCTGCGGGCATGTTCGCTGAAGCTGGTTAAGCAGCGGTAACCATACCGGGACAAATTTGCCGGGTGGGCAAATCCCGCCCGGCAATCCCGCGCGGTCCGGCGCAACCGAAAAACTAAAATCCGTTGTATTTCATTGACTTGAAATTTTCTGCGGCTTGGCACGCTCCTCGCACAGACAATCGCGAACGACTCCTGTCTCGCGTGCGTTCACCGAAATTCACGATCGAAGATGCCGGTTAAGGCCGCAGGAGCACCAACCCCATGATGACGAAGGCACGTTTCTCCGCCGATCGGCCCGGCAGCCTGAAGGACAGGCTGCGGGATATCGTCGCCGCGCTCGGCTTCGGCGCCCTCGGGCTTGGCCTGCTGGGCCAGCAGGACGCGCAGGCCCTGTCGCGGATCAAGGATCTCGCCGCCATCGAGGGCGTCCGCGAGAACCAGCTGGTCGGCTACGGCCTCGTCACCGGCCTCAACGGCACGGGCGACACGCTCAACAACTGCCCGATGACCCGGCAATCCCTGCAGGCCATGATGGAGCGCCTCGGCGTCAATACCCGTCAGGCCAACATGCGGACGGCCAATGTGGCGGCAGTGATGGTCACGGCCAATCTTGTTGCCTTCGCCACGCAGGGGACGCGGCTTGATGTCACGGTCTCCGCGATGTGCGATTCGAAATCACTGCAGGGCGCGACACTCCTGGCCACTCCGCTGCTGGGGGCCGATGGCGAGGTCTACGCCGTGGCGCAGGGCAGCCTGGCCATTTCCGGCTTCTCGGCCGAGGGCGATGCCGCCAAGATCACCCGCGGCGTGCCCACCGTCGGCCGCATCGCCAACGGCGCGCTGATCGAGCGCGAGGTCGATTTCCGGCTCAACCATCTCCAGAACCTGCGCCTTTCGCTGCGCAACCCGGATCTGACCACCGCACGCCGCATCGCAGCTGCGATCAATGATTTCCTCGGCGCTGATTCGGCCGAACCGACCGATCCCTCCACCGTAGCCGTGCAGGTGCCCCGCAACTATCAGGGCAACATGATCCGGCTGCTCACCGAGGTTGAACAGCTCCGCGTCGAGCCCGACCAGCGCGCCCGCGTCGTGGTGGACGAGCGTTCCGGCATCATCGTGATGGGCAAGGACGTCAAGGTCAGCCAGGTCGCGGTCGCGCAGGGCAACCTCACGGTGACGATCACCGAGCAGCCGGAAGTCTCGCAGCCGGAGCCCTTCTCCCGCGGCCAGACCGTGGTGGTGCCGCGCACCGGCGTCCGGGTCGACACGGATGACAAGAAGAAGCTGGCGATCGTCAAGGACAGCGTCTCGCTCCGCGAACTGGTCGATGGCCTCAACGCTTTGGGTGTAGGCCCGCGCGACCTGATCTCGATCCTGCAGGCGATCAAGTCCGCCGGCGCCCTCCAGGCCGATATCGAGGTGATGTGATGAACCTCAAGATCGCCGCCAACCCGAATTTCGCCGCCGATATCGAACGCGCCAAGGCGGCGGGCCTCCTGCCCAAGAACATCCCGGCCAATCGCAAGGGCTGGGAAACGGCTCAGGGCCTCGAGGCCAACTTCTTCCAGACCATGATCGGCACGATGTTCGAGGGCGTGCAGGGCGAGGGCCAGATGGGCACCTCCGCCACGGGCCAGGATGCCTGGCGCGGCATGATGATCGAACAATACAGCCAGGCCATCGTCGGGAAAGGCGGAATCAACCTCGCCCCCCAGATCTATCGTGAAATGTTGCGTCACCAGGAGTCGTCTGCCCATGGCATCCAAAGGCCAAACCGCTGAGCGCGCCGATACCCGGCTCAAGATCACCCGCGCCGAGGATGCTGAAATGCTCGTCGGCTCGGCGCTGGATGCCCTCGACCGGCTCGAGCCGCTGATCGAGGAGGAAACACGCCTCTTCAAGGCCGGCAAGGCCCGGGATGCGCTGACCCTGGCGGTCGAGAAGAACAACGCCGCCCAGGGCTACACCCGGTGCCTCGAGGCGCTGAAGCATAATGCCATCGCGATCGGGCGCTTCCAGCCGCCCAATCTCGAGACCTTGCGAGGCCGGCACGAATCCTTCTCGGCCAAGATGGCCCTGAACATGGCCGTTGTCGCCACCGCGCGCACGGTGTCGGAAGGCCTCCTGCGGGATCTCGCCGATGCTGTCGGCAAGAACGGCTCGCCGAAAACCTATATCCGCGGTGGCGTGACCCGGAAGGCCGGAACCGCACCACTGGCCATCTCCAAGGCCATGTAGATCGCCGGATTATCCTGCGGCATCTACAGAAAGCAGGGGCGTGGTCGAAAGACCATGCCCCTTTTTCATGTCCGCCCGACTTGATTCGGAGCCCGGCTCTCGGATCAGCGGCTGCAACAGACTGCTTAATTTAACTATAATTTCTGGGAATGGATTCACATCGGCTCAACCATCTTTCTGAACGCTTCCTAAAGACCCAAGCAACTAATTTGGGTACGGGCAGAACATGGAAGTCTGCCGGAAACGAGTTCTGCGATGGACACCCGCATGACGACCGGGGCACCTCAGGTCCCCATCAGTAACCCCAGGCCGGACCTGGCCGCTCCGAAGGCTGCTGTCCGTACGGATATGGCACCGCCCGTGGCTGTGGCCGCGCAGGCTGGCTCGGAACAGGCGCGCTGGAACCGGGAACGGCGTCCGGACAACAGCGGCTCGCAGGGTCGGCGCTTCGAAAGCTCGCTCGACCTCGACCGCGAGACCGGCGACCTGGTCTACCGCGTGATCGACCCGACCTCACGCGCGACAATTTCGCAATATCCCTATGAAGGGCTGCTGCGTCTCCGCGCTTACATCAAGTCGGTCTCTGACAAGGGCTGAGCCTTTCCGCTGCCCCGGTCAGGGGCGGCTGGCGGCTCGGCCGCTTTATTCTGTTAACGCCTGTTAAGGTTACCAGGTTCTTTTTTGTTAAGGTTACCGAATTTAACCAAGCCTTAGCCGCTTGGGTGCATTTTCATCTCCGAAGGTTTTCGTCGTCGGTTGCGAAGCCCCTCGCCGCCCCCGCGGATGAGAGGCCTGCCCAGCCGGCGGCCATTCCACAGAAGGTGATGCAGATGTTCCCGATCAACGACTCGATGAGCACCAATATCGCGATCCTTCAGCGCACGAACGAGCTGTTTGATCTCACCCAGAAGCGCGTCGCCTCCGGCAAGAGCGTGTTCACCGCTGCCGATGACACAACCCGCTACCGCGTCAGCGAGAACCTCCTCGGCCGCAGCCGCCAGCTCTCGAGCATCAACAACAACATCTCGCTCGGCCTCGCCACGCTGGAGACGACCGACAACACGCTCAAGCAGATGCTGGGGCTGATCGATTCGGCACTCACGCTGGTTTCGAAGGCGCAGAACGAGGGCACCAACGGCGTCCGCGCCGCGACCTCCACCGCCTCGCTCGATACGACCAGCGTGGTCACCGGTGTCGTCGTCGGTTCCCGCTTCTCGATCACCTCGGATGCCGGCAAGACCTTCTCCTACACGTTCAATTCCACCACCGTGACCTGGGGCGAAATCGCCAACGCGCTCAACGCGGCGAATATCGGCGTTGTTGCGGATTTCATTCCCGGCAGCGTGGCCGGCACCAGCAATCTCCGGTTCCGCGCGCTGAATGACGAGGATTTCTCCTTCGACGCCCTGACCGACCAGGCCGTGATGGACGATCTCGCCGGCCTGACCACGCCGACCGGCCAGGTCTTCAACCCAAATAACCTGTTCGCGAACGGCCTCGCGGCACCGGCGGCCGGCGAGAGCGGCTTCACCCTCGCCTATGGCGGCCATGTCACCGGCAATGCCGGCGGCGGCGTCACCTTGGCCACGGTCATCCCGGCCGGGTCGAGCATCGTTTTCGAGGACGGCAACGGTTCCTATCGCACCATCAATTATGGCGTGGCCGCCACGGTCGGGCAGTTCATCACCGACGTGACCGCCCTGGGCGCCGGCATCAAGGCCGAGCTGGTCAACCAGACCGGCGGCGCCGGCGGGCCGCTGCAACTGCGCATGCGCAACATGAATGGCGGCAACATGAATATCGTGGCCGCCAGCGGCGGCTTCGCGGCGGCCGGCGTGCTGGGTATGAGCGGCATCGTCACCGGCTACACCGCGCCTTTGTCGCAGAACAACGCGCTGCGCCTCGCCTATGGCCAGCAATACGACGCCATCATCGAGAATATCGACGAGCTGGCCCGCAGCAACCCGGTCCCGGAAGGTCGCAACCTGCTCCAGGGCGAGAATGTCGCCGTCATGCTCGATGAATATGCCTCGAGCCCGCTGAAGCTGGCGGGTGTGATGCTCACAGCCTCCGGCCTGCTGACCATGGTCCAGCCGGGCGCGACATGGATCAACGACGGCAACATCCAGGCTTCCGCCACCCAGTCGCGGCAGGCGCAGACCATCCTGCTGCAATTGCAGGCGCAGTTCGCCACGTTCAACAACTACATCCGCTCGCGTTATGACCTGAACAAGGCTTATCAGGGCGACACCAAGACCCAGGGCGACGAGATCGTGGCTGCCGATCCGAGCGAGGAAAGCGCCAGCCTCGTCGCGCTCCAGACCCGTCAGCAATTCGCCGTCCAGGCCCTCTCGATCGGCAACCAGGCCCAGCAATCGCTGCTTCGCCTGCTCGGCTGATCCGCAACAGGGACTGCCGGAACAGGTCAGTCAAAGCACAAGGGGCCCGCGCGGCCCCTTACGCTTTGTTAAACTTAACAAGGAATGACCTGTTTACTGTAACCGCGTTTCGAGCGGTTTCGCCCTTTCCGTTTAAGACTGATTTAGAATCCCACGATGCACCTTCACGGGCGTCGAAGGGCAGTTTCGTGCTGCGCCTTCGCCAAGCCTGGCCAGGATGGCCATTCAACTTGCAACAGAAGGTGCAACCATGTCTGTCGTTTTCAATGCCGCCACTGCGGCCAACGTCAATATCCTCCAGACCACGAACCGTCTCTTCCAGATCTCCCAGAAGCGTGTTGCCACGGGCAAGGCGATCTTCGGCGCGGCCGATGACGCCACCAAGTACACGATGTCGGAGACGATGCTGAGCCGTTCGTCGAACCTCAACCGCGTCAACAACAACATCTCGACGGCCCTCAAGACCCTCGAGTCGACCGACCTCGCCCTGAAGCAGATCCGCAACCTGCTCTCGCAGATGAACACGATGGCCTCGGACGCGCTGAATGCCGGCTCGGCCACGACCGTTCAGGCGACCTCGACTGCCAACATCGCCGACACGACGACGATCAACGGCGGCACGACCGGCCACAAGTTCTCGATTACCTCGGATAACGGCAAGAACTTCACCTACACGGTCAACGGCACCAACGGTGCGACGACCTGGGGCCAGGTGGCCCAGGCGCAGAACAACGCCAATATCGGCGTGACGATGCGCTTCGAAGTCAACGGCACGGGTTCGCGGATCCTCCTCGAAGCCACCGATGGCAAGACCGGCTTCACGATCGACGGCGCATCTTCGTCGGCTGTCGTTGACGACATCTCGGCCGGCCTGACTTCGGGCTATGACTCGACCTATGCTGCCTCGAAGTTCGTCAACGGCACCTCGACCCCGACCGGCTTCGGTGGTTCGAACCCGATGGGCCTGCGCTTCGGCACGGGTGGCGCGCTGTCGACCGCCTCGACCTTCGCTGGTTCGTCGGTGGCCGCCGGTTCGTCGCTCTCGTTCCTCGGCGCGGACGGTGTGGCCCGGACCTGGTCGACCACCACCGTGAAGAACCTTGACGCGGTTGTTGCCGAAATCAACGCCCTCAATGCCGGCGTCAAGGCCGAGTTCGTCCAGTCCAACACCGGTCAGTTCCGGATTGCCCTGCGTAACCTCTCGGGCAATGCGATCACGGTTCTCAACGGCACGGGCGCCTTCGACTCCGTCTCCGGTACGGCCCGCTTCAACGCGGCTTCGGGGGTTCCGGTGGTTCAGGGCAACCCGATCCTCGGCGCGACCAACAACGCACGCCGCCTCGAACTGGGCACCCAGTACGAAGCGTACAAGACTGAAATCACGAACGTCATCAACAACAACGTGGTCCAGGCCGGCCGT
>JAPZTO010000001.1 GCA_027532775.1 Beijerinckiaceae bacterium | reverse complement strand
AATCACGAACGTCATCAACAACAACGTGGTCCAGGCCGGCCGTAACCTCCTGCTCGGCCAGGGCATGAGCGTGATCCTGAACGAGTTCGCTGCGAACCCGATCGCGATCAACGGCATCAACACCACGGTGCTGGGCAACCTAGGCCTGACGACGGTCGGCACCACCTGGACGACCAACGGCAACATCCAGAACTCGCTGGGCCAGACCCAGACGGCGATGAGCGTTGTCGACCAGATCCAGGCCCAGTTCGGCAACTACTCGTCCTTCATCCAGGACCGCTACGAGATCAACAAGGAATTCTCTTCGAACATGAAGACCTTGGGTGACGATCTCGTCTCGGCGGATGTGGCCGAGGAATCCGCCAAGCTGACGGCGCTGCAGACCCAGCAGCAGTTCGCGGTCCAGGCCTTCTCGGCCGGTTCGGCGAACGCCCAGTCGCTGCTCCGCCTGCTCGGCTGATCGCCGACCTACGGAAAACAAAAACAGGGGCGGTGGAGAAATCCACCGCCTTTTCCGTCCGGGGCGCGCCCGGGTTACCGCCTGCCCGCGCGACTTACTTCAGGCTGTTTGCCAGGAAGCTCTGCAGCCTTTCGCTGCGCGGATTCGACAGGATCTCCGCAGGCGGACCTTCTTCCTCGATCACCCCGCGATGGAGGAAGATCACCCGGCTGGCGACCTCGCGGGCAAAGCCCATCTCATGCGTGACCACGAGCATGGTCCGGCCTTCCTCGGCAAGGGAACGCATCACCCGCAGAACCTCGCCCACCAGTTCGGGATCGAGCGCGGAAGTCGGTTCGTCGAACAGCATCACTTCCGGCTCCATCGCCAGGGCTCGGGCGATAGCCACGCGTTGCTGCTCGCCGCCCGACATATGCGAGGGATAGGCATCCTTGCGATGGCTGACGCCGACCCGCGCCAGATAGCGTTCCGCCCGGGCCACGGCCTCCGCGCGCGCGAGGCCCAGCACCCGGATCGGCGCTTCGATGACATTCTCGAGCGCCGTCATATGCCCCCACAGATTGAACTGCTGGAACACCATGGCGAGGCGCGCCCGCATGCGCTGGAGCTGCTGCGGATCCTGCGCATCGAGTTCGCCCCGGCGGTCGGGGACGAGGCGCAATTCCTCGCCGCTGACGATGATCCGCCCGGCATTCGGCCGCTCGAGCAGGTTCAGGCAGCGCAGCACTGTGCTTTTGCCGGATCCCGACGAGCCGATCATCGCGATCACATCACCCGAATTGGCGGCAAGGGACACGCCCTTGAGCACCTCGACCGTGCCGAAGCTCTTCCGGAGCCCCTCGGCGCGCAGCTTCTCGACCGGCCCTGCGGCCATCACCATGGACATGGGGAACTCCTTCATGGGCTCAGAAGGCGGCCGCTGCGCCGGAGGCTGTCTCCGGCAACCTTGCCGAGACGCTTGCCCGGCGTCACGAACGTCTCGGCCGAACGGGCGTAGAACATGCCGGCCGAAAGCGTCGCGACCGGTGTGAGGGCGCCAGTGATCGGATCGATGATATCCGCGAGGACCTCGCCGGCCTGTACCGTTTCACCGGCCTGCCGGCGGTAGGTGAGGATGCCGCCGGCCGGCGCGATGATCGGCTCCGAGGCCTCGAGCCGCGTCGGCCGGCAGAGCAGGGGCGGCAGATCGGGCTTCTCGCCGTCCAGCACCTCGGCGTGACGGAGGAACCCGAGGATCGCGCGGGCATCGGCCTCGGCCAGATCCTGGCAGACATCCGCCTGGCCGCGCAACTCCACCGTCACAGCATGGCAGCCGGCCGGCAATGGCCGGTCGGGCCGGGCCTTGGCGAGCTCCGCCCAGGGGCGGCTGAGCGCCTCGTCGAACGGATCACCGCCGGAAACATCTGCCAGCAGGATCGCCTTGGCGCCCAGAAGGGCAGCGAGCGGGGTGAAAGCCACTAGCGAGCGCGGCTGCGTGTAGAGATGGAGCGCGGCATCGGCGTCGCAATGCAGGTCGAGGACAAGATCCGCCTCCAGTGCAAGCTGCAGCAAGGTCGCCTTCAGGTGTTGCGGGGCGCTGCTCCGCGCCTGCTGCCACAGCGTTTCGGCGAAGACCTCGCGCACCAGGCGGCCATTCAGGGCCTCATCCTTGGTGAGCCGGTCCCCCACGCGCGCCACGAGCAGGGCGGCAAGATCCGGGAAGTCGCGGTTGAAATTGCTGCCATCGGACAGCGAAAAGCGACCGACCGGCTGGCCGAGGACCTGCTGGGCGAGGCCGATCGGGTTCGCGACCGGTACCAGCGTCACCTGCCCTTGCAGCGCGCCCGCCGCATCGAGCGCGGCCAGTTCCCGCCGCAGCACCTGCGCACAGATCATGCCGGGGATCTCATCCGCGTGCAGCGCCGCCTGGATATAGACATGCGGGCGCGCCTCGCGGCGGCCGAACCGGTGCACGGTGAGGCTGTATTCGGTGCCCGGAATCCCCGAGGGGATGGCGATCGTTTCGGTGGGCATGGTCAGGCTGCTTTCGACGGAACGGACATCGGGCGGAGATGCCGGAGGAATCGTCCCTCGAGCAGCTTGACCAGCCCGACAAGGGCGAAGGTAATGACGAAATAGAACACGGCGACGAGCCCGAAGGCTTCGAACGGCGCGAGGTGGTTGTAGTAGACGTCGCGCGCGGTGCGGGTGAGTTCGACGATTGTCACCGCGCTGGCGATCGAGGTCGCATGCATCACCATGACCAGCTCGTTGCCATATTGCGGGAGCGCCCGCCTTATGGCGCTCGGCAGCAGGATCCGGCCATAGATGGTCGCGGTCGACATGCCGAGGCTGCGCGCGGCTTCCAGCTCGCCGCTTGGTGTCTGGCGCAGGGCGCCGGCGAGGATTTCGGTCGTGTAGGCCGTGCTGTTGAGCGCGAAGGCGAGCCACGCGCAGAACCACGCATTGCGGAAGAGCGGCCAGGCGATGCTCTCGCGCAGCCATTCGAATTGCGCGAGCCCGAAATAGATCATGTAGAGCTGAACCAGCAGCGGCGTTCCCCGGATCACGTAGGTGTAGAGGAAGACCGGCTTCGACAGCCATGGATTGGGCGAGACGCGGGCAATGGCCAGCGGCACCGACAGCAGGAACGAGGCCGAGACCGAGATCGCCATCAGGATCAGGCTGACTTTCAGCCCGTTGAGATAGAGCGGCCAGGATTCGGCAATGAGGGCCCAGTCGATCATCAGAATTCGACCTTTCTCACGCCGAGCGAGAAACGCCGCTCCAGCCAGCCGAGCAGCAGGATGGAGATCGTGGTCACGGCGAGATAGAGCCCGGCAATCGTGGCATAGAAGGTGAAGGGCGCCCGCGTGGCAGCGGAGGCGAGATTGGCGCGATGGACCATGTCATCGAGCCCGATGATCGAGAGCAGGGCCGTCGCCTTGATCATGACGAGCCAGTTATTGGTGAAACCGGGAATGGCATGGCGTACCATCTGCGGCAGGATGATCCGGCGCAGGACCTGCCCGCGCGACATGCCATAGGCCTTGCCAGCCTCCATCTGCCCGCGGGGAATGGCGAGGATCGCGCCGCGGAACGTCTCGGTCAGGTAGGCGCCGAAGATGAAGCCGAGGGTCAGGGTGCCGGCCAGGAACGGGTTGATGTCGAAATAGCCGAGCCCTGCCTTGTCAGCGAGGGCATTCACCATGATCTGCCCGCCATAGAAGATCAGCAGCAGCAGCACGAGTTCCGGCAGGCCGCGGATCAAGGTCGTGTAGACATCAGCTGCCAGCGCCGCCATGCGCGAGCCGGACAGCTTGGCCCCCGCGCCGATCAGCCCGAACAGGCAGGCGATCGACAGCGATGCAGCCGAGATCAGCAGGGTCGAGCGGAGACCCTCGAGGATGGCGGGAAAATAGCCATGGAGGAACATGAGATCGTCCCGCCTTCTCGCGAGGGCCACCTGGATCCGGGATCAGGAGCCCGAAATGTCGAAATCGAAATACTTGTCGGCCAGCGCCTTGTAGCGCCCGCTCGATTTAAGCGCCGCGAGAGCCGCGTTGATCCGGGTGCGCAGGGCCTCGTCATCCTTGCGGACGGCGATCCCGACGCCCGAGCCGGCGCCGATCCGGATCGCCGGGCCGAGCTGGGCGAAGCCCTTGCCTTCCGGCTTCTTCAGGAAGGCCTCGCCCGACACCACCGACGAGCCGAAGGCGACATCGGCGCGGCCGACAGCGAGCTCCATGTAGACCTCGGTCTCCTTGCCGGCGAGAACGACCTCGCTGTCCTTGTAGTTCTCGGCGAGATAGGCGGCGCGCGGCGAGTTGCGCAGCACGACGATCTTCTTGCCCTTCAGCGAGGCCGGGGAATGATCGGCGAAGGCGCCGGCCTTGGCCACGAAGCGCGAGGGGACGTCATAATAGGGGTCGGAGAAATCGACCGACTTCCTGCGCGCTTCCGTGATCGTCATCGAAGCGACAATCATGTCGAACTTCTTCGCATTGAGCGCCGGGATCATCCCGTCGAACTCCTGCTGGACAAACACGCATTCCGCCTTCATCTCGGCACAGAGAGCATTGGCGATGTCGATATCGAAGCCGCCGAGCTTGCCGTCCGGCGCGATCATCGAGAAGGGCGGGTAATTGCCCTCGACGCCGATGCGCAGCTTCGGCGCCTGGGCGATGGCCGACGGGGCCAGAATGAGGGCGAGGGCGGCCGCGCCGGCGGCCGACAGGAAGGTACGCTTCAGCATGCAGGATCTCCCGTTGGATTGCAGTGGATTGCTTGTCCGATCCGGCTTCACTGTGTCGAATAATTTTCATATAGTCAACATATGAAAAAATCTCTTCATATGCAGATCGACGCCCAGGGTGTCAGCGACATGGCCTTCGCCGCCTCGCCGCTCGGCCGGCAATTGCTGGAACAGCAGGCTTCCGGCTCGGCCTCGAACCGGGCCATTGCCGAGCATCTGCTCCGCAATCCGGTCCGGGGGGCATCCTTGTCGATCGAGGATCTGGCAGCAGCGAGCGGAGTCTCGACGGCCACCCTGTCGCGCTTTGCCCGCCATCTCGGCTATGGCGGATTCCCTGACCTGCGCGCCGCCCTTGCCGATACGCTGCAATCGGTCCTGCGCCCGGTCGAGAAGCTGCGCGGTGCGCTGGATCGCGCCGAGGGTGCCGCGCCGATGCGCGAGGGCCTCGAGGATACGCTGGCCAACCTGCGTGGCACGGCCGAGGGCCTCGCGCCGGATGCGGTCCGGCGGATCGTCGACCGCCTCACGCAGGCGCGCTGCGTCTATGTCATGGGTTTCGGCCTCTCCGCGCATCTCGCCGGCTTTCTCGCGCTGGGGCTACAGCCCTTCTGCCACCACATCGTCAATGTCGTGGAATATGGCGGCACGGAAAATGCGGCCGGGCGGTTGATGAATCTCGGGCCGGAGGATGCGCTGGTCGCCATCTCGTTTCCGCGCTACGCAGCCGATGCCGTGCATCTCGCGCGCTATGCCGCCGATCAGGGGGCGACAATCTTCGCCATCACGGATTCGGCGGCCTCGCCGCTTGTGCCTCTGGCCAGCGAGACGCTGATTGCCCAGGCGACGCATCCCGTCTTGTCCTCAAGCAATGTCGCCGCCCTGTTGGTGATCGAGGCCTTGGTCGCGGCGTTGATGGTCTCGAATGCCGACAATCTCGCCAAGGCCACGCGCCTGACCGACGCCATCTCGGCCTATCTCGTCTCGCAGCCGCCGAAGGCCCGGTAGGTCAGGCCGCCTCGGCCCGGAGGAGCATGCCGAAAAGGTCGCGCGGCTCGTCCGGATCGGCGAGAAGGTCGAGCTCGTCATACTGCCCGCTCTCCTCGGCTGCCCGGGCCAGCCAGCGCAACGCTGAGAAATCCTCGATCGCAAAGCCGACCGAATCGAACAGCGTGATCTCGCGCGCCTCGCGCCGGCCCGGCTGCAGCCCGGCCACCACGCGCCACATTTCCACGACCGGGTAATCCCGAGGCAATTGCTGGATCTCGCCCTCGATCCGGGTTTGCGGCGGATACTCCACGAAAATCGAGGACCGGCGCAGGATATCGGCATGCAGCTCGGTCTTGCCGGGGCAATCACCCCCGACTGCGTTGATATGGACCCCGGCTCCGACCATGTTGTCGGTCAGGATCGTTGCATTGGCCTTGTCGGCCGTGGCGGTGGTGATGATGTCGGCGCCGAGCACCGCGCTCTCCGCAGTCTCGCAGATCTCGATCGTGAAACCGTAGCGGGAGAGATTGGCGGCGCAGCGCCGGCTGGCGGCAGGGTCGATATCATGCAGGCGCAGCCGGTCGATGCCGAGAACGGCCTTGAAGGCCAGCGCCTGGAATTCCGATTGCGCACCATTGCCGATCAGCGCCATGACGCGTGCCCCCGCCGGGGCCAGGTGCCGGGCGGCCATGGCCGAGGTAGCTGCGGTGCGCAGGGCCGTGAGGATGGTCATCTCGCTCAGCAGGACCGGATAGCCGGTCGCCACATCGGCCAGCATGCCGAAGGCAGTCACGGTCTGCAGCCCGTCACGGGTATTGCGCGGATGGCCATTGACATATTTGAACGCGTATTGCCCGCCATCGCTGGTCGGCATCAGTTCGATCACGCCCTCGCGGCTATGCGAGGCGACGCGGGCCGTCTTGTCGAAATGCTCCCAGCGCCGGAAATCTTCCTCGATCGCGGCGGCAAGCTCCCGCAGGACTGGTTCGACGCCGCGGGCAAGGATGATGCGCATCATCCGCTCGACGCTGACAAAACGGACGAGATTGAGCTTGCGATCCATGGCCGGCACTCCCCTTGGTTCCCCAAAGTCTAGCCGGCGGTCCCGGCGGAATGAACAGGTCAGATTGGCAATCCTATCAAAATAAGCTACCATAATGGCACATAATGTTTGCCACTTCGATCATGCAGGCCTGCTATGGATGTGCTGGACCGCCGCCTCATCACCCTGCTGCGCCAGAATGGCCGCCGCGGCATTTCCGATCTCGCCCTTGAACTCGATGTCTCGCGGGCAACCGTCCGGGCCCGGATCGAGCGGCTCGAGCAGCAGGGCGATATTGTTGGCTACACGGTGATCCTGCGGGCGGATGTCCATTCGGCTCCGGTGCGGGGCATTACGCTGATCGAGGTCGAGGGCCGCGCCAAGGATCGCGTCGTCGCGGCGCTGACAGGCCTCGCGGAAGTGACGGCCATCCATACGACCAGCGGCAAATGGGACCTGATCGCCGAAATCAGCACCGAAAGCCTGACAGCCCTCGACGACGTGCTGAACCGCATGCGGATGACACCGGGCATCGCCGCCTCGGAAACCCATCTGCTGCTGGCAACGCCGCGCAGCAGCCAGGCGGGCCTCGCTTCCGCCTGAGGGCGGTCAGGCGAGGATAAGTCGCACCGTGCCGAGTCCTTCGATCTCGGCGACCGCTGCGCCCGGACCCGGCACGGGGATGATGCCGCAGACGGAGCCCGTGGTCACGAACTGGCCAGCCTTCAGCCCGCCAAGTGCGTCGTTGCCTCGCGAAAGCCAGGCGGCCGTCGCGCCCAGCGGGTCCAAAGCCGGCGGCGCGGCGGGCGCGTCATGGACCAGCTTTCCGTCGATCCGGAACCGGCAGGCACGACCCGGCACCGCCAGATCCTGCCGGGGTTTGCATTCGTTCCCCATCACATAGCCGCGATTGGCCATCAGGTCGCCGAGGAAGGCGAACAGGTTGCGGTCGGGCTCCGCGAGCCGCGCCCCGACCAGCTCGACGCCAAGGGAATAGCCGTCGATCGCCTCGGCGATCATCGCGCGGGTATAGGTGCCCGGCACCAGATCCCGCTTCAGCCGGAGCGCGATCTCGATCTCGACACCGAGCCCCGGACCGAAGGGCCAGGACGCCCCTTCGACCTTCGACATCCCGGCAAAAATCGGCGCGGCGATCGGTCCGAGCCGCGGATGGTCGGCGACCTTCCAGCCCGCCACGCTTTCGCCAAGGCTCTCGCAGGTCAGCTTCTGGATGGTATAGGCCTCCTCCAGCGATGCCGGTTCGGGCCCCGGTCCGAGCAGGACGCCCTTCTGCCGCGCTTCAACAAGGCGACGGGTGAAATCGGTGGCGCTCACGCAGTTATCCCAGGGTTACGGCCGATCGGGAGTATCCACGCCGGCACCATGCCATCAGCGTAGGATCAGGCAGGGCCCGAAGTCTAGCGCCCGGTCGGGCGCGGCGCCGGCGCGAAGGCCCGGAGGATCGGCGCGAGTTCGGCATCGCCGACAAGGTCCGCCGCTTCTTCCGGCAGGAGCCATTTCCGCTCCCGCCGCTTGCGTTCGGGCCAGGCCGATTTCAGCTTGCGGACCTCAAGGGCGAAGATATCGACCCGGCAGGGCACGAATGCGCCATTCGAGAGCATCTTCTCGTAATGGTAATGCCCGATCGAGCTCTTGCCGATCCGGCCCTCGACGCCCGCCTCCTCGGCTGCTTCCTGCGCCGCCACCTTGTGCGGCGGCCTTTTGCCCATGGGCCAGCCCTTCGGGATGATCCAGCGCCGCGTGCTGATGGAGGTGACGAGCAGGATCTCGATCTGCCCGTCCTTGCGGAACCGATAGGGCAGGGCCGCATATTGCCGGCGCAGCCGGTGAGAAGCCGTCTCGATTTCAGGCATGGCCAGTTCGGGCAGGGAGCCGGGCGAGGGCGGTTCCTGAGAATACGGATCGCGTTTCGGCCCCATCTACCCTGTTCCGGTCAGCGGCGGAAAGCCGGCCATCCCCGGCGCGGCTGTCATGCCAATGTCACATTTGTCACAACGGGCTGGTATCCCTTTGCCCGTGCGGTTTCAAGCCTTGCCCTTTTGCGATCCACGACGCGATAAGAAGAGCGCCCGGCCGCGGCGAAGCGAGGTTCCCATGTCCGATTCTCCCGCGAGAACCGTTTCTGGCCCCGATGGCCGGCCACGCTGCCGCTGGTGTGGTGCCGCACCGGAGTTCTTTGCCTATCATGATTCGGAATGGGGCTTTCCCGTCGGCGACGATATACGGCTCTTCGAAAAGCTCTGTCTTGAATCCTTCCAGTCCGGGCTGAGCTGGCGCACCATCCTCGCCAAGCGGGACAATTTCCGGGCAGCCTTCGACGGGTTCGATTTCCGGCGCATCGCCGCCTTTGGCGAGGCGGATGTCGCGCGCCTCCTCGCCGATCCGGGCATCGTCCGCCATCGCGGCAAGATCGAGGCTGTCATCAACAATGCCCGCCGCGCTGTCGATCTGGCGGCCGAATGCGGCTCGCTCGCCGCCTATTTCTGGCGGTTCGAACCCGGACCGCACGAAACGACCCCGCCGCAGACCGTTTCCGTTTCACCTGCTTCCATCGCCTTGTCGAAGGACTTGAAGCGGCGGGGCTGGGCCTTTGTCGGGCCGACCACGGTTTTCGCCTTCATGCAGGCCATGGGGCTGATCAATGATCACGCCGAGGAATGTGTGATCCGGTTGGAAGCCGGACAGGCCCGCCGCGCCTTCACCCGTCCGGGCTGAGCGTCGCATCCCGGAGCTCCCGCATTTTCGCAGGGCGGGGTCGCATGGAAGCGGGTTGCCGTGACGGAATGTTCACAATAGAACAAAAGAAACGCCCGGAGAGGCGGACCTTCCCAAAGTCGCATTGGAACCTTTACCGGAGAATGCGACATTTCTCTCCTGGTCATGTCCGTCATGGCCACCACCTGAGGGGTGCAGGCCCATGAACAAGAGCGGGTATTTCTTTTACGAGGCCGCGCATGCGATCCTCGGTCCGGCGCGCGCAGCCAACGATGCGATCCGCCTCTTCTATCGCAATCCGATCAATCTGCTTTCCCACACGCCCTATGGCCGCTCTGTTGCGGCCGCGTGCGAATTGTTCGAGCGGGCGACGCGCCGCTACGGCAAGCCGGCCTTCGACCTGCCCACGACCCAGTTCGAGGGGCAGACAGTGGAGGTGATCGAGCGGGCCGTCTGGCGGAATACGTTCTGCAACATGATCCATTTCGATCGCGCTCTGCCCGCCAATGCTGGCCGGCAGCCCAAGCTGCTGATCGTTGCCCCGATGTCGGGCCATTTCGCCACGCTGTTGCGCGGCACGGTGGAAGCGTTCCTTCCGCATTTCGAGGTCTACATCACCGACTGGGTTGATGCGCGCCTGGTGCCGCTGGCCGCCGGGAGCTTCGATCTTGACGATTACATCGACTATGTGAAGGCGATGATCCGGTTCCTCGGCCCGGATGTGCATGTCCTCGCGGTCTGCCAGCCTTCGGTACCGGTCGTGGCGGCGATTGCCCGGCTCGAGGCCGAGCAGGACCCGCATTCGCCCCGCTCCATGATCCTGATGGGTGGCCCGATCGATACCCGCGAAAGCCCGACCGAGGTCAACAAGGTTGCCCAGAACCGGGGCATGCAATGGTTCCGGGATAACTGCATTTCCCGCGTGCCGTTCCCGCATCCCGGCGTGATGCGCGAGGTCTATCCCGGCTACCTGCAGCTTTCCGGCTTCATGGCGATGAATTTCGACCGCCATCTCACGGCCCATTGGGACATGTTCAACCATCTCGTCGATGGTGACGGTGATTCTGCCGAGAAGCACCGCGATTTCTACGACGAGTACATGGCGGTGATGGATCTCACGGCCGAGTTCTATCTCCAGACGGTCGACACGGTTTTCGTCCGGCATGCGCTGCCGAAGGGCGAGATGTTCCACCGCGAGGAGCGGATCGATCTCGGCGCCATCCGCAATTGCGCGCTGATGACGGTCGAGGGCGAGAAGGACGACATTTCCGGTGTCGGGCAGACACGGGCCACGCATGATCTCTGCGTCAACCTCCCCAAGGAGAAGCAACTCTACCATCTCCAGAAGGATGTCGGCCATTACGGCGTCTTCAACGGCTCGCGCTTCCGCAAGTTCATTGCGCCGCGCATCGTTGAATTCACCCGGGAGCATGGCTCCGCCCAGATCCAGCCGCTGAAGCGCGTGGTCAACGCCCGCTGAGCCGGCAGGCATTGATGCCGGCGTCCGAATCGGCCAGCTTCGGCCGGTTCGGAGTGCTCATGGTCCCCTCTCTCAAGGATTTTTTCGGCTTGCGCCCCGCCAGGCGCGCCCGGACGCTGCCGGACCTGCAGGTGCGGATCGGCGGTGAGATTGTTGCCGTCCCGGTGCGCTACCGGCCGGATGCCCGCCGCATGATCCTGAAGATCGACCGGCGGACCGGTACGCCCGCGCTCACCCTGCCCTATTCGGTCGGCAAGGGCCGCGCCGAGCAGTTCCTCGAGGATCATCGCGGCTGGCTCGAGGCCCGCTTGCGGAGCCAGCCCGCCCGCATTCCTTTCGTGCCCGGCGCGCTCCTGCCTGTGCGCGGTGTGCCGCACCGGCTCGAACACAGCCTGCCCTTCCGCGGCGAGACCCGCCTTGACGGGTCCGGACCGGAGCCCCGCCTGCTGGTCCATGGCGATCCGGCCCATCTCGCCACGCGGACCGAGCGCTTCCTCAGAGGCCTTGCCGAAGCCGATCTCCGCGCTGCCGTCCAGCGCCATGCCGCGCGGCTGGAGGTCTCGATCGGCCGCATCACCATCAAGGATACGCGGTCGCGCTGGGGCTCCTGCTCGTCGAGGGGCGATCTTGCGTTTTCCTGGCGCCTGATCTTCGCGCCGCCGGATATTCTCGATTATCTCGCGGCGCATGAGGTTGCGCATCGGATGGAAATGAACCATTCCATCCGCTACTGGCGGCATGTCGCCTTCCTCTATCCCGACTTCCGACGCGCCGAGACCTGGCTCAACCGGCATGGCGCCCAGCTTCATCTCTACGGCGCCTGAGCGCCCCATCCGGAATTGCCGTGGCTACCCTTTCCACCGACCGCTTCGCGCTGACCATCCTGCTCGGCTTCCTGACCGCGCTTGGCCCCCTGTCGACCGATCTCTATCTCCCCTCGCTGCCCTCGATTGCCCGGCATTTCGGCGTGGCCAGCGGGCAGGCCCAGCTGACGCTCTCGGCCTATCTGATCGGCTTCGCGACGGGCCTGCCGCTCTACGGCCCGGTTTCCGACCGGATCGGCCGCAAGAAGGTCGTACTCTTCGGGCTGGCCCTCTATGGTTGCGCCAATCTCATTTCGGCCATAGCGCCCTCGCTGGAGGTGCTGATCGCCTCGCGCGGGTTGCAGGGCCTCGGCGCCGCCGCGCCGCTCGTCGTGGCGCGCGCGATGGTACGCGACCTGCATGAGGGCCGGCGGGCCGCGCAGGAACTGGCCCGGATGGGCACGATCATGGGCGTCGTTCCTGCCATCGCCCCGATTCTCGGTGTCGGGCTCGAACTCGGCTTCGGCTGGCGGTCCAATTTCGTGGCCACCGCGCTGCTCGCGGCGGGCCTCGCCGCTGTGGTTGTGTCAGCCCTGCCGGAAACGCTGCGCCAGCGCGCCACGACGCCATTGACTGTCTTCACCGTGGTCGGCGGCTTCGGCGCGTTGCTGCGCGACCGGCGGTTCCTGCCCTTCGCGCTGCTGGCCGCCGCCTGCTATTCCGGTCTCTTCGCCTTCATTTCGGGCTCGAGCTTCGTCTACCAGCAGCATTTCCGGCTGACGCCGTTCCTCTTCGCCGTCTCCTTCGTGGTCATGGTACTGGGCTACATGGCCGGGGCCTTCCTCGCGCAGCGGCTGGCCCTCCGCTATGACCAGCGCCGTATGCTGCTGACCGGTGCCCTGCTTCAATCCGGCGGTGGCCTCGCCATGGTGGCCGGCCTGCTGCTCGGTTTCGGCCCCGCCGCGATCACCCTGCCGATGGTGGCCTACGCGGCCGGCGTCGGCTTCACGTTGCCGCAGAGCCATGCCGGTGCCATGATGCATTTCCCGGAAAAGGCAGGAGCCGCCTCGTCGCTGCTCGGCGTTATCCAGATGGGTTTTGCGGCCGTGGTCGGCGCACAGGTGGGCGCCTGGATCGACAAGGGGCCGATGGTGCTGGCCGGCGCCGTGGCCGTTCTCGGCCTCGCCTCTGTCGCCCTGCTGCCGCTGGTGCGGCGGAGCTGATTATTGCCCGAAGAGCCGGCTGAGCAGGCTCCGCTCCTTCGCGGTCGGGCCCTGGTTCTGCCAGGCCCCGGGGTTCTCCTGCACAGGGGCCGGTGGCGCGGCGGGTGTGGCATTTGCCTGCAAAAGGCTGCCCAGCGGGTCGGTATCACGGGCGCCCGGCAGGGGCTGCGCAGGCAACCCACGATGGGCCTGCCGCATGAACTCGGCCCAGATCTCCGCCGGAAGCCCCGAGCCCGTCACCTTTTTCATCGGCTGGCTGTCATCATTGCCCACCCAGACGGCCGCCACCAGCTGCCCGGTATAGCCGACGAACCAGGCATCGCGGTGATCCTGCGTCGTGCCGGTCTTGCCGGCGGCGGGATGGCCGGGAATGTCGGATTTGCGGGCCGTGCCGCTGACCAGCGTTTCCCGCATCATCCGGTTCATCATCCCGATATGTCCAGGATCAACCACCTGCCCGAGCGCGGGCTGTGGCCGGCGGTAGATGACTTGCCCGGCAGTGGTTTTCACCTCCAGGATCGCATGGGGCACGACGCCGGTGCCGCCATTGGCCAGCACGGCATAGGCCCCGGTGATTTCCAGCGGCGTGACCTCGGATGTCCCGAGTGCGAGGGATTCATTGGCCTTCAGCGCCGAATTGATGCCGAGACGCTGCGCTGTGCGCACCACCTGCCGCGGCCCGACCTCGACATTGAGCTTCACGGCGATGGTGTTGAGCGACATGGCCAGAGCCTGTGTCAGGCTGACCTGCCCGAAATATTCCTGCGTGTAGTTTTCGGGCTTCCACCCGCGGATATTGATCGGTGCATCTTCGCGCACGGTCTCCGGTGTCATGCCTTTCTCAAGGGCGGCGAGATAGACGAACGGCTTGAAGGACGAGCCCGGCTGGCGCTTGGCGGCGATGGCCCGGTTGAACTGGCTTTCTGCATAATCCCGGCCGCCCAGCATCGCGCGGACGGCGCCGTCCGGCGCCATCGCCACCAGAGCCGCCTGCTCGACATTGAGCTTGCCGCGCTTCGGCTCGAAGGCGGTGGCAAAGGCGCGCTCGCCCATGGCCTGCAATTTCGGGTCGATTGTTGTGCGGACAACGATATCGGTCTCGACCGCGCCGATATGGTCGTCGAGAATATCCATGATCCAGTCCGCCGCGTAATTGCCCTGGCCGGGTTTGGCACGCTTGCGGGCATCGGCGGTGTTGAATTTCGAGCTCTTCGCCTGTTCCGGCGTCGCATAGCCGGCCTCGACCATCTTGGCCATGACGAGGGCGGCACGGTCTGCCGCGCCTTCCGGGTTCTTGTTCGGCGCCAGCCGCGACGGTGATTGCACGAGCCCCGCCAGCACGGCGGCTTCGCCAAGCGTGACCGCCCGTGCGCTCTTGCCGAAGAATTTCTGGCTGGCCGCCTCGATCCCGTAGGCTCCGGCGCCAAAATACACCCGGTTCATGTAGAGCTCGAGGATCTGGTCCTTCGTGTAGTTGCGCTCGAGCCAGAGCGCGAGCAGCGCCTCCTGCGCCTTGCGGGACAACGTGCGTTCCTGCGTGAGGAAGATGTTCTTCGCGAGCTGCTGCGTCAGCGTCGAGCCACCCTGCTCGGCGCGCCGGGCCGCGACATTCTTGACCACGGCCCGCGCGAGACCGGCCAGGTCGATCCCGAAATGCTGGTAGAAGCGGCGATCCTCGATCGCGACGAAAGCCTTGCCGACATAGGGCGGCAATTCGGCGATCGGCACGGTCGAGCCGCCGGTCTCGCCGCGATTGGCGATCAGCGTGCCATCACTGGCGAGAATGGCGATGTTTGGCGGCCGTTTCGGAACGCTGAGCTGGTCGATCGGCGGCAATTTCATCGCGAAATAGGCGACAACGCCGCCCAGGGCGAGCAGGGCCCAGAGGCCCATCACGAAACTCCAGTAGAACAGGGTGCCGAAGAAGCCGCGCCCGCCCCGGCGGGGTCGCCTCGGGGCCGGGCCCTTGCCGCGCGCGCGCTTGACGGGCCGGTCATCGGCGGAAAGGCGCAACCCGCCCTCGCTGCCGAAGCCGCCATCATCGAAGCGCGGCTCGCGCCGCTCCCTGGGGCCGCCTGCCCGTCCCATTCCGTCCCGGATCTCCCTTGCCCGCCCGAAGGCAGGCCTTCCCGCGTGCCATCGTGCCCGCGCGCCCTTAAGGCGAGGTTAGTATCCTCGCCTTTCCGGGGGATGCGCTGCGATTCCGGCAGAAGCAGGGCGGCGCGGCGGGGCAGGTGAAGGGCGCAGGATCAGGCCTTGGCCGCTTCCCGCAGCGCGGTGATCGTCGTGGTCGGGGTGATCGCCTCCGGATCGATCAGGCAATGCAGGATGGCCGGCTTGCCCGAGGCCCGCGCGCGCTCGAAGGCCGGGGCGAATTCCGCGGTCGTCTCGACGCGCTCGCCATGGCCGCCGAAGGCACGCGCATAGGCCGCGAAATCCGGGTTCTTCAGCGCCGTTGCCGAAACACGGCCCGGATATTCCCGCTCCTGATGCATCCGGATGGTTCCGTACATGCCATTGTCGATGACGAGCACGAGGATCGGAAGGTCATATTGCACGGCGGTGGCGAAATCCTGCCCGTTCATCAGAAAGCAGCCATCGCCGGCAAAGGCCACGACAGTCCGCTCGGGGAAGAGCCGCTTCGCCCCGACGGCGGCCGGCACGCCATAGCCCATCGAGCCCGAGGTCGGTGCGGATTGGGTCTGGTACCGGTTGAACCGGTAATAGCGATGCAACCATGTCGCGTAGTTGCCCGCGCCATTGCAGAGAATCGTGTCCTGCGGCAGCGCCTCGCGCAGATGGAGCATGATTTCGCCCATCTGGAGCCGGCCGGGGATTGCCTTCGGCGTTGTCCAGCCGAGAAAGCTGGCATGCGCCTCCTCGGCCTGTCCCTTCCACGGGATCACCCGCGGCGGATGGACGCCCTCGAGGGCCGCCGCGAAGCTCGCCGGATCAGCATGGATCGCCTGGGCCGGCGCATAGACGCGGCCAAGTTCCTCCGCGCCGGGATGGACATGGACGAGCCGGCTCCCATCGCCGGGAATGTCAAACAGCGTGTAGCCCTGGCTCGGCATTTCCCCGATCCGGGCGCCAACCGCGAGCACGAGGTCAGCCTCGCGGATCCGCTTCAGCAGCGCCGGGTTCGGGCCGATGCCGAGATCGCCGGCGAAGTTCGGGTGATCCGCCGGAAACAGCATCTGCCGCCTGAAGCTGACAGCCACGGGCAATTCGAACCTTTCGGCGAAGCGGGTCACGGTCCGGATGGCGGCCTCCGTCCAGCGCGTGCCGCCAAGCAGCATCACCGGTGATTTGGCAGCCCAGAGCCGCTTCTGGAGTTCAGCCATGGCCGAAAGCGAAGGGGCAGTCTCGGCCGGCGTCACAAACGGCGCATCCGCGACTTCGGCCATCTCGACCAGCATGTCCTCCGGCAGCGCGATCACCACCGGCCCCGGCCGCCCGGACATCGCCACATGGAAGGCGCGCGAAAGGATTTCCGGGATGCGCGCCGCATCGTCGATCTCGGTCGTCCATTTCGTCATGCTGCCGAAGACGGCGCGGTAATCCAGCTCCTGGAAGGCGCCGCGCTCGCGGGCGCCGCGCTCGATCTGGCCGACGAAGAGGATCATCGGCACCGAATCCTGATGCGCGATATGCACGCCCGGGCTGGCATTGGTCGCGCCCGGCCCGCGCGTGACGAAGCAGATGCCCGGCCGCCCGGTCAGCCGGCCAACCGTGTCGGCCATCATCGCGGCGGAGCCTTCCTGCCGGCAGACAGTGACGCGGATCGCCGCATCATGCAGCGAGTCGAGTACGGCGAGATAGCTTTCGCCGGGGACGCAGAAAATGTCGGTGACCTGCTGCCTGGCCAGTTGATCGACAAGGATTTGGGCTCCGGTGCGCGGCATGGTCATCATTTCCAGTTCGGATCTTCGAGAACATCCCGGGTATGTTCGCCCAGGATCGGGGAGGGGCGTTGCGAGACCTGCGGCACGCCATCGATCAGGATCGGCGTGCGCACGGTCGGAACATGGCCGGCTTCGGCCTCCGCACGCGGCAGGTCGATCTTCATGCCGCGGGCGAGAACCTGCGGATCGGCGAAGACCTCGTCGAGCCGGTTGATCGGCCCGGCCGGCACGCCGGCACGTTCCAGCGCCGCCAGCAATTCTGCCTTGCCGAAACGGGCGGTATGCGCGGAAAGCGCCGGCACCAGCGCGGCCCGATTGGCTACCCGGCCGCGATTGGTTGCGTAATCCGGGCTTCCGGCGAGATCATGCGCACCGAGCGCTTCGCACAGCTTGCGATACTGCCCGTCATTGCCGCTGGCGATGATGATGTAGCCATCCGCCACCGGAAAAACCTCGTAGGGAACGATATTGGGGTGGGCATTGCCAAGCCGTGCGGGCGCCTTGCCGCCGACGAGATAATTCATCGCCTGGTTGCCCAGCACTGCGATCTGGCTGTCCAGCAGCGCGCAGTCGATATGCGCGCCGCCGCCGCCGGCATCGCGCCGCCGCAGCGCCGAGAGGATCGCCACCGTGGCATACATGCCGGTGAAGATATCGGCCGTTGCATAGCCGGCCTTGGTCGGCTGCCCGTCGGGCTGGCCGGTAATGTCCATCGCGCCCGCCATGCCCTGGATCAGGAAATCGTAACCGGCGCGCGGCGCATAAGGGCCTTCCTGCCCGAACCCCGTGATCGAGCAACAGATCAGCGAGGGCTTCATCGCCCTGAGCGAATCGGCATCGAGGCCGTATTTCTTCAGCCCGCCGACCTTGAAATTCTCGACCACGACATCCGCTGCGCCCGCCAGCCGGCGGATCATGGCGATATCGTCCGGGTTCTCGAAATCGGCCTCGATCGAGCGCTTGCCGCGATTGCAGGAATGGAAATAGGCCGCGCCGAGATCGCCGCCATCCTTCGCCGCCACGAAGGGAGGCCCCCAGCTGCGGGTATCGTCGCCGGCGCCCTTGCGTTCGACCTTGACGACATCGGCCCCGAGATCGGCCAGAAGCTGGCCGATCCAAGGACCGGCCAGGATCCGCGCCAGTTCAAGGACGCGAAGCCCCTCGAGGGGGCGGGAAGCAGCAATCTGTGTCATGGCTGAAGGAGGATCACACTCCGTGCGCGCCCGCAAGCCTCGAACCGCTCGCGCACCCGGAGGGTGAGGCTGTCACGCCATTCTCGCCAAGGCGTGAACAAGCGTGTTTTCCCTTTCCGGAACGCTGCAGGCATAACGATCTCGCGGGTCATCAGGGTCCGGAACGGGGGGATTTCATGAATGCTTCGACCATGCCGGCCGCCACGCGGGCCATCACCATTCCGGGGACCCGGACCCTCGTCAACCTCGCCCTTGGCGGACTTGCGGGCCTTCTGATCTGGGAGATCTGGGCCCGTGTCCTGACCAAGGCCGTTCTCGGCTATCCGCTCGAGCCTGCAGGGCTGATCGATGCGATCTTCCACCATAATCTCGGCCTGTCGGTGAACTATTACCTGCGCGAGGTGCTGCATTATGCCGTCGGCATCATCGGCTATCCGGTCCTCTATTTCGTGATCTCGCGCCATCTGAAGAACTGGAGCCTCGTTCTCGATGCGGTCGTGTTCCTGACTTTCAGCCTCGGCGTAGCCTATTACTTCGCCAAGGGCGCGGGAACGCCCGGGCATCTCGCCTTCTGGGCCATCGTGACCCTTTTCATCGCCACCCGATTCATCAACCGGAACGAAAGGCTGCGCGATTCGATCGCCTGGGGCACCTTCACCTGGCTCAACGCGCTCGGCCTGATGGCGCCGCTGGGCGGGTTGTCCTTCTACCTGCTCGGCGAGGGCGGCGAATTGTCCTTCATGAGCTTCGCGGGCCACGTGATCTATGGTGCCGTGGCCGCCTGGATCTTCGAGGCCCGCGAATCCCGGGCGTGACTCCCGGCGGGGTCAGCCATCCACGTCGAACTTGACGCCCTGCGCCAACGGCAGGGCGTTGCCGTAATTGATCGTGTTCGTGGCCCGCCGCATATAGGCCTTCCACGAATCCGAACCGGCCTCGCGCCCGCCCCCGGTCTCCTTCTCGCCGCCGAAGGCCCCGCCGATCTCGGCGCCGGAAGGCCCGATATTGACATTGGCGATCCCGCAATCCGAGCCGGCAGCCGAGACGAACAGTTCCGCCTCGCGCATGTCGCGGGTGAAGATCGACGAGGACAAGCCCGCCCCGACGGCATTGTTGAGCGCGATGGCCTCCTCGATCGTGTCGTAGCGCGTGACATAGAGGATCGGCGCGAAAGTCTCGTGCAGCATCGGTCCGGCCTGTCCGGCCATCTCGACCAGAGCCGGCCGGGCATAGATGCCGCCGGCCACGCCTTCGGCCTTGCCGCCACCATGCACGGTGGCGCCGAGCGCCCGCGCCTCGGACAGCGCCCGCTCCATCCCCTGGAAGGCAGCCTCGTCGATCAGCGGCCCGATCAGTGTTCCTGTAACCCTCGGATCACCGATCTTCGCCGAAGCCCAGACCTTGATCAGCCGCGGCATCAGCGCATCGGCGATCGAACGGTGCAGGAACAGCCGCCGCAAGGTCGTGCAGCGCTGGCCGGCCGTGCCCATCGCCGCGAAGGCGATGCCGCGCAGCGCGAGATCGAGATCGGCACTTGGCGTGACGATGGCGGCATTGTTGCCACCGAGTTCCAGCAGGGCCCGGGCGAAACGCTCGGCCAGCTTCGGGCCGACCTTGCGGCCCATCGCCGTCGAGCCGGTTGCAGAGACGAGTGGCACCCGCGCATCCGAGACCAGGGCCTCGCCGACCGGGGCGGCGCCGATCACAATTTCCGACAGGCCCGCAGGAATGGCGCCGTTGCCCTCCGCCTCGAAACGCTGCGCAGCCCTCTTGAAGATCTCGCCGACAGCCAGCGCCGTGAGCGGGGTCTTCTCCGAGGGTTTCCAGATCACCGGATCGCCACACACGAAGGCGAGCGCCGCGTTCCAGGCCCAGACCGCGACGGGAAAGTTGAACGCGGTGATCACCCCGACCGGACCCAGCGGGTGCCAGGTCTCCATCATCCGGTGGTTGGGCCGCTCGGTGGCAATGGTCAGCCCGTAGAGCTGGCGCGAGAGGCCAACCGCAAAATCGCAGATATCGATCATTTCCTGCACTTCGCCGAGGCCTTCGGATGTGATCTTGCCGGCCTCGAGCGTGACGAGCAGGCCAAGCTGGCTCTTGGCCTTGCGCAGTTCCTCGCCGATCAGCCGGACGAATTCACCACGCTTCGGCGCCGGCACCTGCCGCCACGCGAGGAAGGCCTGGCTCGCCCGTCCGATCGCGGCGCGGACATCCTCTGGCGAATTCTCCGCGATCTCCGCGAGGGTGTCGCCGTTGATCGGCGAGCGGACCTTCAGCGTCCCGCCATGCAGCCGGGCAGCCGGAATGCCGAAACCCTCGAGCAGGATCTCCGCTTCCTGTTTCGGGGCGGAGACCATGGACGCGAATTCCTGGGCCAGAAAGTTGGACATGCGGGTTTTCCCTGAATGGCCGGCGCGGCTCGGCGCTGCCGGCGGATCGTGATTTGGTCCGACGCTAGACCAAGCCCCCGGGCAGGGGAATGCCTTCTTTCGCGGATTTTCGCACCGCAGCAGGAGAATTCACTTTGAAACCCCGGCGAAACACGCGAAGAAACGGGGAATCATCCCTCCATCCCGATCGGCCCGGCCCTGCCGGGCGAAGAGTCCCGGGCGGAATTCCCATGACGGATACAGCCGATATCGTGATTGCCGGGGGCGCCGTGATCGGCTCCTCCATTGCCTGGCACCTCGCTACCCATCCCGGATTCCGGGGCCGGATCGTCGTGGTCGAGCCCGACCCGACCTACCAGTTCTCGGCCTCGGCCCTTTCGGCCGGGTCCATCCGGCAGCAATTCTCCCAGCCGGTGAATATCGCCATCTCGCTCTATGGCATCGGCTTCCTGCGCGAGATCGGCGAGCGGCTCGCGGTGGAGGGTGAACGCCCCGAGATCGGCCTGCACGAGGGCGGCTACCTCTATCTCGGCACAGAGGCCGCGCGGGGCGTTTTCGAGGCCAACAATGCCGATCAGTCCCGCCTTGGTGCCAATATCGCCCTGCTCGATCCTGCGGCTCTGGCGGCGCGTTTCCCCTATCTCTCGATCGAGGATGTCGCCATCGGCTCGCTGGGCCTTGCCGGCGAGGGCTGGTTCGACGGTTACGGCCTGATGCAGGCTTTCCGCAAGGCAGCCCGCGCCGCCGGCGTTGAATACCGCAAGGCCCGCGTGGTTGACATTCAGAGGAAAGCCGACCGGATCGAGGCGGTCATGCTCGATTCCGGCGAAAGCATCGCCTGCGGCGCCTTCGTCAACGCGGCCGGTGCCTCCGGCGCGCGCCTCCTGTGCGAGCAGGCCGGGTGTCCCGTGCCGGTCTATGCCAAAAAGCGCTCGGTCTTTTCCTTCGCCGCGAAAGGCACGTTTCCCGCCCATCCGCTGGTCATCGACGCGACGGGCGTCTGGTGGCGGCCGGAAGGCACCGGCTTCATCACCGGCTATTCGCCGGACGAGCCCGAACCGGTCGATTTCGCGCATGATTTCGAGGTCGACTGGCCGCTCTTCGAGGAAGTGATCTGGCCCGCCCTCGCCACGCGCATCCCGGCTTTCGAGGCGATCCGGCCGGGCCGGGCCTGGGCCGGCCATTACGACATGAACCTGCTGGATCACAACGCGGTTGTCGGCCGGCTGGGCGACCTTGCGAATGCCTATCTCGCCTGTGGCTTTTCCGGCCATGGCTTGCAGCAATCGCCGGCGGTCGGGCGCGGTCTGGCCGAGCTGATCGTCGAGGGCAGCTACCGCAGCCTCGATCTCGGCGATCTCGGTTTTGCCCGGCTTGGCGAGAACCGCCCGCTGCTCGAACGCAATGTGATCTGATCCGGATTCATCCCAGCCATCGGGTTTCCGCATGCATTGCATGCCGAAACCACAAGGCTGACCGGGTCGACTCCGCCCCCTTCCTTCGCGAAGAGGCATGACGCGCTGCAAAAAACGCGCAATCATGCTGCGCGTCCCGGGGGAGTTGCTCATGCCGATCCGTCGTCTTCTCGTCGCCAACCGCAGTGAAATTGCGATCCGGGTTTTCCGGGCCGCGACGGAACTCGGCATCCGCACGATCGCCATCTATGCCGAGGAAGACAAGCTCGCCCTGCACCGCTTCAAGGCAGACGAGGCCTATCTCGTCGGGCGCGGCCCGCATCTCGCGAAGCCGCTCGGCCCGCTCGAGGCCTATCTCTCCATTCCCGAGGTCATCCGCGTGGCCCGCGAGGCAGGGGCGGATGCGATCCATCCCGGCTATGGCTTCCTGTCGGAAAGCCCGGAATTCGCCGAGGCCTGCGCGGAAGCCGGGATCATCTTCATCGGCCCCTCGCAGGAAACCCTGCGTCAGCTCGGCAACAAGGTGGATGCCCGTAACCTCGCGCAATCGGTCGAGGTTCCGGTCATGCCGGCGACGCCGCCGCTGCCGGACGACCCCGCCGAGATCAGGCGCCTTGCTGCCGAGATCGGCTATCCGGTCATGCTCAAGGCCAGCTGGGGCGGCGGTGGCCGCGGCATGCGCCCGATCGAGGGCGAAGAGGGCCTGCTCGACGCTGTCTTCACCGCCAAGCGCGAGGCCCGCGCTGCCTTCGGCAAGGACGAGGTCTATCTGGAGAAGCTCGTGCGCCGCGCCCGGCATGTCGAGGTGCAGATCCTCGGCGACCGGCACGGCAATCTCGTCCACCTGTTCGAACGCGACTGCTCGATCCAGCGCCGCAACCAGAAGGTGATCGAGCGCGCTCCTGCGCCCTATCTCGACGAGGCCACGCGGCAGGCCCTCTGCGCGGCGGCTTTGCGCATCGGCCGCGCGACCGAATATGTCGGTGCGGGCACGGTGGAATTCCTCCTCGATGCCGAGACGGGCAAGTTCTACTTCATCGAGGTCAATCCGCGCATCCAGGTCGAGCATACCGTCACCGAGGTCGTGACCGGGCTCGATATCGTGAAGGCACAAATCCGCATCCTCGAGGGCCATGCCATCGGTGCGCGCGATGCCGAGGGCACACTGAAGACAGGCGTGCCCGATCAGGCCGGCATCCGGCTCGATGGCCATGCGCTGCAATGCCGTATCACCACCGAGAATCCGGAAAACAACTTCATCCCGGATTACGGCCGCATCACCGCCTATCGCGGTGCAATGGGCTTCGGCATCCGGATCGATGGCGGCACGGCCTATTCCGGTGCCATCGTCACCCGCTACTACGATCCAATGCTGGAGAAGGTCACGGCCTGGGCGCCGACACCGCGCGAGGCCGTGATGCGCATGGACCGCGCGCTCCGCGAATACCGGATCCGCGGCGTGGCGACCAACCTGACCTTCCTCGAGGCGGTCCTGGCCCATCCGAAGTTCCTTGCCAACGAATACACGACACGCTTCATCGACGAGACGCCCGAACTCTTCCGCCAGGAACGCCGCAAGGACCGCGCGACCAAGCTGCTGACCTATATCGCGGATGTCTCGGTCAACGGGCATCCCGAAACCCGGGATCGACCGCGCCCGCCCGCCGATGCGCGCGTGCCGGTGCCGCCCACCTTCACCGGCGAGGTGGTGTTCGGCACGCGCCAGAAACTCGACCAGCTCGGCCCGCGCGGTTTCGCCGAATGGATCCGCGGTGAGCGCCGCGTTCTGATCACCGACACGACCATGCGCGACGGCCACCAGTCCCTGCTGGCGACGCGGATGCGCACCTTCGACATCGCGGCCATCGCCCCGGCCTATGCGGGCGGCCTGCCGCAGCTCTTCAGCCTCGAATGCTGGGGCGGCGCCACCTTCGACGTGGCGATGCGCTTTCTGCAGGAGGACCCGTGGGAAAGGCTTCGGCTGGTCCGCGAGCGCGTACCGAATATCCTGACGCAGATGCTGCTGCGCGGGGCCAACGGCGTCGGCTACACCAATTATCCGGACAATGTCGTCCGTGATTTCGTCGACCGTGCCGCAGAGTCGGGCATGGACCTGTTCCGCATTTTCGACTGCCTGAACTGGGTCGAGAACATGCGCGTCTCGATCGATGCCGTGCTCCGGTCGGGCAAGCTCGCGGAGGGGGCGATCTGCTATACCGGCGACATCCTCGATCCGGCGCGCGCCAAATACCCGATCAAGTACTATGTCGATCTCGCGAAGCAGCTCGAGAAGGCGGGCTGCCATATCCTCGGTCTGAAGGACATGGCGGGCCTGCTCAAGCCGGCTGCGGCGCGAATCCTGATCAAGACGCTGAAGGAGGAGGTCGGCCTCCCGATCCATTTCCACACGCATGACACATCCGGCATCGCGGCGGCGTCGATCCTTGCAGCGGTGGATGCCGGCGTCGATATCGTCGATTGCGCGATGGACGCGATGAGCGGCACGACCTCGCAGCCCTGCCTCGGCTCGATCGTCGAGGCACTCGCCATGACGACGCGGGGCACCGGGCTCGACCCGGAGGCGATCCGCCAGATCAGCTTCTACTGGGAGGCCGTGCGCACCCAGTATGCCGCGTTCGAGAGCGACCTGAAATGCGGCGCTTCGGAAGTCTATCTGCACGAGATGCCGGGTGGCCAGTTCACAAACCTCAAGGAGCAGGCGCGCTCACTCGGGCTGGAAACGCGCTGGCACGAGGTCGCCAAGGCCTATCGCGCGGCGAATGATCTCTTCGGCGATATCGTCAAGGTCACGCCCTCGTCGAAAGTGGTTGGCGATCTCGCGCTGATGATGGTCAGCCAGGGCCTGACGCCGGCCGATATCCTCGACCCTGCCCGCGAGGTGGCTTTCCCCGCTTCCGTGATCGAGATGCTCCGCGGGGATCTTGGCCAGCCGCCGGGAGGCTGGCCGCCCGCCCTTCAGAAGAAGGCGCTCAAGGCCGAAAAGCCGATCACCGTCCGTCCGGGCTCGCTGCTCGAACCCAAGGATCTCGATGCCGCCAAGGCCGAAGTCGAGGCGAAGATCGGCCGGCCTGTCAATGACGACGAGCTGGCCTCCTACCTGATGTATCCGAAGGTCTTCGTGGATTTCGCCAATCTGCAGGAGCGCTATGGCCCGGTCTCCGTGCTGCCGACCGGGACCTATTTCTACGGCATGAAGCCGAATGACGATGCAACGATCGAGATCGAGCGGGGCAAGACCCTTGTGGTCCGGCTCCAGACGATCGGCGCCACGGATGACGAGGGGCAGGTCAAGGTCTTCTTCGAACTCAACGGCCAGCCGCGGATCATCAAGGTGCCGAACCGCTCGGCCGCGGCGAAGGTCACCGCCCGCCGCAAGGCCGAGGACGGCAACGCAAAACACGTCTCCGCGCCGATGCCGGGTTCGGTCTCGTCCGTGGCGGTCGAGCCGGGGCAGAGCGTCAAGGCGGGCGATATCCTGCTCACCCTCGAGGCGATGAAAATGGAGACGGCGATCCACGCCGCCAGCGATGGCACGATCGCCGAGGTGCTGATCAAGCCACACGGCCAGGTGGATGCGAAGGACCTCCTGATTGTGATGGCCTGACCCTTTTTGCGATTGACAGCGCTGGGAAAAAACCGTCCCTCGGCAGGAAAGGGCGACAACAATGCCCGGGGACGCTTGGGGATATCATGACGATGCGACAGGCGCCGGCAATCGCGGCGCGCGGGCTGGCGGCGGATCTCGCGGCCCGGGAGCAATCCGGCCAGCCGATCCGCGTCGGTGTGATCGGCTGCGGCGAGATGGGGACTGATCTCGTCACCCAGATTGCCCGGATGCAAGGCATGCGGATCGGGGCGATCGTCGATCGTTCCGGCCGGAACGCGCAGGAGGCGATCCGAATCGCCCGGCTTCCCGAGACGCTCGGCATTCCCGTCGACGGCCTGCCGGCGCTTGACCGTGCCATCGAGGCCGGGGGGATCGCGATCATCGATGATGCCCATACCATGCTGCGCAGCGGCCTCATCGATGTGGTCATCGACGCGACCGGTCGCCCGGCCGCCGGGGCTGAACTCGGCCGCGCCACGATCCGCCAGGGCAAGCACCTCGTCATGATGAATGTCGAGGCAGACGTGACGATCGGCCCGCTCCTCAAGCGCGAGGCCGATCAGGCGGGGATCGTCTATACGATCGGCGCCGGGGACGAGCCGACCGCCACGATGGAGCTGATCAATTTTGCCACGGCCCTCGGCTATCCCGTGATTGCCGCCGGCAAGGGCAAGAACAACCCGTTCAACCCGGATGCGGTGCCGGATGATTACCGCGCCGAGGCCGAACGGCGGAACATGAATCCGCGCATGCTGGTCGAGTTCATCGACGGCTCCAAGACCATGGTCGAGATGGCGGCCATCGCCAATGCCACCGGGCTCACCGTCGACGTGCCGGGCATGCACGGGCCGGAAGCCACGCTCGCCATGCTCGAGAAGGTGCTGGTGCCCAAGGCCGATGGCGGCATCCTCAGCCGCAAGGGCGTGGTGGATTACACGGTGGGCAAGGGTGTCGCGCCCGGCGTCTTCATCGTGGTCGAAATGGACCATCCCCGCCTTTGCGAGCGCATGCATGATCTCAGGATGGGCGGCGAGGGGCCCTATTACACCTTCTACCGCCCGCATCACCTGACCAGCCTCGAAGTGCCGCTCTCGGCTGCGCGGGCCGTGCTCTATGGTCAGGCGGAGATGTTCCCGCTCCCCACGCCGAGCGCAGAGGTCTGTGCCCGTGCCAAGCGCGCGCTGGCGCCCGGCGAACGGCTCGATGCCATCGGCGAGACCTGCTACCGCTCCTTCACGCTGACCGTCACCGATGCCCGCGCGGCGCGCGCCTGGCCCGTCGGCATGCTCCATGGCGGCACTGTGCTCGCCCCGATCGCCAAGGGCGAGTTGATCACGCGGGAGAAGGTCAGTCTGCCGGCGGATTCCGTGCTCGTGCAGATGCGCTCCGAGATGGATGCGCTCATCTGGGGGGGCGCATGATCTTCCTGCCGCCGGGCATCGATCTGGCCACGGCCCTGCTGCTGATCGGCGTTTCGTTCTTCACCTCTGCGCTGACGGCGGCTTTCGGCATCGGCGGCGGGGTGGCGATGCTTGGTGCCCTTGCCGGCACGGTCGCACCGAATGTCGTGATCGCGGTTCATGGCGTGGTGCAGGTCGGCTCGAATCTCGGCCGGGCGATCCTCCAGCGCAAGCATGCGCATTGGCCCGCCGTTGCGCGGTTCCTGATCGGCGCGCTGGCCGGCGTGGCTCTCGGCGCCTGGCTCTTCGTCAGCCTGCCCGAACGCATCCTCCTCGGCATGCTCGGCCTCTTCATCCTCGCAATGGTCTGGGTGCCGAAGCCGCAGATTCCTGGCCTTTCCTCGGCCGGGCTGGTGCTGGGTGGCGGTGTCGCCTCGGTCCTCACCATGTTCGTCGGGGCGACGGGGCCCTTCGTCCAGGCCCTGCTGCTGCCGCTCAAGCTCGACCGGAAGGGCCTGATCGCCACGCATGCCGTGATGATGACGGCACAGCATCTCTTCAAGGTGATCGCGTTCAGCCTGATCGGCATCGCGCTCGTCGCCTGGCTGCCCCTGATTGCAGCGATGATCGTCAGCGGCTTCATCGGCACAGTGATGGGCACACGGCTTCTGGAGAAAATGCCGGAGCGCCTGTTCCAGACGATCCTGAAAATCGTGCTGACCCTGATCGCGATCGACCTGTTGCGGCGCGCGGCCGGCCTCCGGTTTCCGGGCTTCTGATCAGGCGCAGCGCGTCTTCTCGCATTGGCGCCAGGCCTCGATGGCCTTCTGCTTGGCCGCACGATCGAGAAAACCGGTGAACCCCTCCGTCCCGACAAGATAGGACGGCGTCGCCTGGAAGCCGAGGGTCGAGCCGAGCTGCGACGCCGCGCGCATGGCAGCCGTCACGGCATCGGAATCCGCATCGTCAAGCAGGCGCTTCCTGTCGACCCCGAACGTGCCGGCGACATCCATCGCGATCTGGCCGTCGATCGTGCCGCGTCGCCTGAACAGGGCCTCATGAAAATCGAGATAGCGGTCCGCTTTCTGGCGCGAGAAGGCGAGAGCCACCCGCGTCGCGCTGATCGAGGGAATGCCCAGCACGGCATAATTCACCAGCACGACCGCAAGGTCCTTGTTCGCCTTGATCAGGGCGCGGGAATCGACCGATGTCCGCCGGCACCAGCCGCAATTATAGTCGAAGAATTCATACAGCCGGATATCGGCATTGCGCGGGCCAAGCGTGACGGCCCCCTGCAACCGCTCGAGATTGGCGATGAGTTCGACCGGAACCGGGTAGAATTCCGGCTGGTTCGCCTGTGCGATGGCCAAAGCGGGCAGGCCTGAAGCAGAAACGCCGGCAAGGCCGGCCACGAGGATTCGACGCGAGATCATGACCTGCTTCCTGATGTGCCGGGCTCAGCCCTCGGCTTCGGCCTTCATGTCCTCGGCCCTTGGCATTTTCATGATCGAATAGCCGGAATCGACATAATGGATCTCGCCTGTCACGCCGCCCGAAAGCGGGGAGAGCAGGTAGAGCGCCGAGCCGCCCAGTTCCTCGAGCGTGATCGGCCGCCGCAGCGGCGAATGCTTTGTCTGGTAGGCGAAGGTGAAGCGCGCATCGGTGATGCCGGCGCCGGCCAACGTCCGGACCGGGCCGGCCGAGATCGCGTTGACGCGGATATTGTCCCGGCCAAGATCGGCGGCGAGATAGCGGACGGAGCTTTCCAGTGCTGCCTTGGCCACGCCCATCACGTTGTAATTGGGCGACACGCGGTTCGCACCGCCATAGGTCAGCGTCAGAAGCGTTCCGCCTTCCGGCGGCATCAACGCGGCTGCCCGCCGTGCAATCTCGGTGAAGGAGAAGCAGGAGATCACCATGGTCCGCACGAAATTCTCGCGCGTCGTATCGGCATAACGGCCCTTCAGCTCGTTCTTGTCCGAGAAGCCGATGGCATGGACGACAAAGTCGAGCCCGCCCCATTCGGCCTTGAGCGCGTCGAACACCGCATCGACCGAGGCAATGTCCTCGACATCGCAAGGCAGGACCAGGCTGGATCCGAGGCTTTCCGCCAGCGGTTTCACGCGCTTGCCGAGGGCCTCGCCCTGATAGGTGAAGGCCAGGCTCGCGCCATGTTCGGCCAGCGTGCGGGCAATGCCCCAGGCAATCGAATTCTGGTTGGCGACGCCCATAATGAGGCCGCGCTTTCCTGCCATCAGCGACGTCATGCGCGCCAGGCTCCTTGTTCTTGACGAGGCTCAGAGATGCTTCTGCACCGCGGCATAGGTCTCCTTCGACCCGGCCAGCGGCACGATTTCAAACCGGGCGAGATCGCCCCAGGCGAGAACCCATTCCTGCAGCTTGGTCACGTCGTCGGTTTCCATCACCTGGAAACAGCGCGAGAAATCTGCCGAGATCCAGCTGCTCACATAGGAAAGGCCATCCGGGATCATCCGGCCCTTCTCGTGGAAACGGGCATAGATCTCCTTCACCCGGGCCTGGTCGAAATGCTCGATCACCATGAACAGCATCAGCGTCTCCCCTGCTGGCCGGGGCCCGAAGGCCTCACGCCTCCGGATGTTTCAGGATGATGGTCGCGTTCGTGCCGCCGAACCCGAAGGAATTCGACATCACATGACCCAGCTTCGCATTGTCGATCCGCTTCCGGACGATGTTCATATCGGCCATGTCGGGGTCGAGCTCGGTAATATGGGCGCTCTCGCAGACGAAACCGTTCTGCATCATGAGAACCGAATAGATCGCCTCCTGCACGCCCGTCGCGCCGAGGCTGTGTCCGGTCAGCGACTTGGTCGAGGAAATCGGGACCGACTGGGCCTTCGCGCCGAACACCGCGCGCACCGCCTCGATCTCCTTGATATCGCCGACCGGCGTCGAGGTGCCATGCGGATTGATATAGTCGATCGGCGCCTTGAGGTCCCCGAGGGCCAGTTTCATGCAGCGGACCGCACCCTCGCCCGACGGGGCAACCATGTCATAGCCGTCCGAGGTCGCGCCATAGCCGACAATCTCGGCGAGGATCCGCGCGCCGCGGGCCTTGGCGACCTCGTATTCCTCGAGCACCATCACGCCCGCGCCGCCGGCAATGACGAACCCGTCGCGGTTCTTGTCATAGGCGCGCGAGGCGGTGGAATCATTGTAGGTCGAGGACATCGCGCCCATCGCGTCGAACAGGACCGATAGCGACCAGTCGAGTTCCTCGCAGCCGCCCGCGAAGACGCGGTCCTGCTTGCCCCACTGGATCATCTCATAGGCATTGCCGATGCAATGGTTCGAGGTCGCGCAGGCCGAGGAAATCGAATAGTTCACGCCCTTGATCTTGAACCAGGTCGCCAGCGTCGCGGAGGCTGTCGAGGACATCGCCTTCGGCACCGCGAACGGGCCGACGCGCTTGGAGTTGCCGCTCTCGCGCGCCTTGTCGATCGCCTCCATCAGGGTCCGCGTCGAAGGCCCGCCCGACCCCATGATGATGCCGGTGCGCTCGTTCGAGACTTCGCTCTCCTCGAGCCCCGCATCGCGGATCGCCTGCTCCATCGCAACCTGGTTCCAGGCTGAGCCGCCGCCATGGAAGCGCATCGCGCGGCGGTCGAGGATGGTCGCGGGATCAAGCGTCGGCTTGCCATAGACCTGGCTGCGGAAACCATGTTCGGTGAACTCGGCGGCCGGCGTGATGCCCGATTTCGCCTCGTGCAGCGAGGCCAGGACTTCCTGCGTATTGTTGCCGATGGACGAAACGATGCCCATGCCCGTGACGACAACGCGTCTCATTCTGCTCACTCCGTCTTTCGCCATCAGGGCCGCGATCCGTGTCACGCCCCGGTTCAAGTGGCCCGTCTGGTGCCGTTCCGCAAGAGGCGGTCAGGTTGGCTGGAACAGCCCGACCCGCATGTCGGTCGTCGTGTAGATACGCTTGCCATCGGCTTCAAGCCAGCCATCGGCGATGCCGAGAACCAGCTTGCCCTTGAAGACCCGCTTCACATCGACGCCATACACGACCTTCTTCACGCTTGGCAGGACCTGGTCAGCGAATTTCACTTCACCCACGCCCAGCGCACGGCCGCGGCCCGGCAGGCCGAGCCAGCCGAGGTAGAAGCCGGTCAGCTGCCATAGCGCGTCGAGCCCGAGGCAGCCCGGCATGACCGGGTCGCCCTTGAAATGGCACGGGAAGAACCAGAGATCGGGCCGGACATCGAGTTCGGCACGGATCTCGCCCTTGCCATAGGCGCCACCGGTCTCCGAGATCAGGGCAATCCGGTCGAACATCAGCATCGGCGGTGCGGGAAGCTGGGCATTGCCCATGCCGAACAGCTCGCCACGCCCGCATGCCAGAAGCTCTTCGTAGGAAAAGCTCGATTGCCGCTCGCCAGTCTCGTTGCTCATTGTCGCCCTTCGCTGCGTCCCGGCCATGCAAGGCCTTTGACGTCATAAATCGGTCAAACCCGCTCCCGTCTAGTGCAAATTCGTGCCGCACTGAATCGATTTTTGGAATCCGCTGCATTTTTGCCCTCAAAGCCGCGCGGGAATACGGGTTCGTTAGGCCTTTGGGGCAGGATGGGCCGGACGACCTTGTTTCGACGGGGTTAAAGCGATAGGTAGGAAGGACAACCAGATGGAGCGACCTGTGGCGCGAATGGTCAATGTGATCCGGGGTCTGGACGGCGGGAGGGCGGCGTCCGAGGCGGCACGCCTGCCGGCGAACCTTGCCGGATGCCCTGTCCATGACCTCAAGGAGCGCCTGCGCGATGCGGGCCTGCGCCCGACGCGCCAGCGCGTTGCCCTCGGCTGGCTGCTCTTCGGCCGCGGCGACCGTCATCTCGCGGCGGAAACCCTGTTCGAGGAGGCCCAGCGCGCCCGCGTGCCGGTATCCCTCGCCACGGTCTACAACACGCTGAACCAGTTCACCCAGGCCGGGCTGCTGCGCGAGATCGCGGTGGATGGCGGTCGGACCTATTTCGACACCAACACGTCCGACCACCACCATTTCTTCGTCGAGGGTGGCGATACGCTGGTGGATATTCCCGGCCGCGATCTCGCGGTCAGCAATCTGCCGGAGCCGCCGGAGGGAATGGAAATCGCCCGCGTGGAAGTCGTCGTCCGGCTGCGGCGCAAGGCCTCCTGAACGCTTCAAGGCCTCCTGAATTCTTTCAGGACGTCCGGGCCTTCACTTGACGGTTTCGTCCGGATAAACCCCCCAGACGGCATCCTTCCGCACATAGCCCGAATAGCTTTCGACGCTGACCTTGCACCAGTCGCGCGAGCAGTTCTGCACATTCGCGATCACGCCCGGCTGTAACCGCGCAACCACCGCGCTGGTCTCGCGGTCGTCACGATAGAGGTTCTGCTCGGTCGAGGTCTTGCCCGCCCGGATAATTACGGTGCGGCGGTTGGACAGCCGGCCGAAATACACCCAGCCATCCGTGCTTTCGGAATCCCGCACGCGGCGCCAGTGATCATGCTCGCCGATCACTTCCACCGGCAGGCCTTCTCGCTTGAAGACCCACTTGATCCGGTGGTCCTTGCTCGGCCCCTCCCGCATCGGGGTATCGGACGGTTTGAGGCTGACAAAACGCGGGATCGGCAGCTTGGTCACCGAGCCTGTCGTCGCCGGATCCTCGGCCCGCACCGGCGCGGTGGCGAAGGCGAACGCGGCAATCCCGAGGCCGAAGGCAAGTCGGACCGATCCTGACCCCATATGACGCATCATCCCGTTCCTCATCCTGCGCCTGCTTCGCCCGCCAATGCGGCAAGTCCGGGGCATGCGCCGCCTGTCACCCTTCGTTTTTTGTCGACGCGCGTTAACGTCCCGTTTATTGCACGCTAATCAGATCGAAACGGCAGCGAGCCTGACGGGCCGCCACTGGACGGGAGCGCTCATGAACCGGGAGAAACCGCTTGTCATCCTGACCCGCCGATTGCCCGAGGGCATCGAAACGCGGATGGCCGAGCTGTTTGATCTCGTCCGGAACGAAACCGACGAGCCGATGTCGCGCGAGGCGCTTGTGGCGGCTGTCCGGCGGGCGAAGGTCCTTGTGCCGACCATCACGGACCGGATCGACGCCGAACTGATCGCCGAGGCCGGCCCCCAGCTGAAGCTGATCGCCAATTTCGGCAATGGCACTGACAATATCGATGTCGCCGCCGCCATGAAGCGGCACATCACTGTCACCAATACGCCCGGCGTCCTCACCGAGGACATGGCCGATTTCACGATGGCGCTGATCGTGGCGGTCGCGCGGCGCTTTGTCGAGGGCGTGCGGGTCATTCCCGGCGGGCAATGGCATGGCTGGTCGCCGGGCTGGATGCTCGGCCATCGCATCCATGGCAAGCGGCTGGGGATCATCGGCATGGGCCGCATCGGCCTGGCGGTCGCCCGGCGCGCCCGCGCCTTCGGGTTGCAGGTGCATTATCATAACCGCCGCCCGGCCGCGAAACGCGTCGAGGAGGAGTTGCAGGCCACCTACTGGGACTCGCTCGATCGCATGCTCGCGCGGATGGACATTGTCACCGTCCACTGCCCGCACACGCCGGCAAGCTTCCACCTGCTTTCCGGCCGTCGCCTGCGCCTGCTCAAGCCGGATGCGATCCTCGTGAACACGGCCCGCGGCGAGATCGTCGATACCGAAGCGCTGACGGATATGCTCGAACAGGATCTGCTCGCCGGCGCCGCGCTGGATGTCTACGAGAGCGAGCCTGCCGTCTCGACGCGGCTGATCCGGCTCGCTGAACTCGGCAAGGTCGCGCTGATGCCGCATATGGGGTCGTCCACGGTCGAAAGCCGGAACGAGATGGGCGAGAAGGTCATCATCAACATCAAGACCTTCATCGACGGCCACACCCCGCCGGATCGCGTGCTGGCCCTGCCGGGCTGATCAGCCTGCCGATTCCGGCCTGTCGAACTGGCCATGCGGCCGGAACGAATAGAGGTAGGTCGGGACGATCGCCTCGAAGGAAGCCGGGCTGATACCGAGGCCGGCCAGGGTGCGGCCCTCTGTTTCTGCCGCCGCGCTGACGATATTGTCGGTCTCCAGCATCGTCACCTGGTCGACCGTGAGCATCTTGCCCGGCAGAACCTCGAGCACGCTCGCCTGAAGGCGTGCCAGCGGGAACGGCACCGAGAGCAGCAGGCGGCGGCGATGGGTGATCGTGAGGATATATTCGAGCAGGGCGCGGAAGCTCCGGATATCCGGCCCGCCGAGTTCGTAGGTCGTGCCTTCACGGGCGCCGCCATCCAGCGCCTTCGCCGCTGCAAGGGCCACGTCACCCACGAAAACAGGCTGGAACCGCGTCTCGCCGCCCCCGATCAGGGGCAGGAACGGCAGGAACTGCGCCATGCGCGCGAAGCGGTTGAAGAACTGGTCTTCCGGCCCGAACACGATCGAGGGCCGCAGGATCACCGCCTCCGGAATGGCGGCCCGGACGAAGGCCTCGCCCTGCGCCTTGGTGCGCGCATAGGCTGCCGCCGAATCGGCATCGGCCCCGATGGCCGATAGCTGGACAAACCGGGTGATGCCGGCTTTCGCCGCCTCCTCCGCCACGGCCCTTGCACCCTGCGCCTGAACCGCATTGAAGCTCTGCCGGCCGCTCTCCGCGAGGATGCCGACAAGATTTACCGCCGCATCGGCGCCCTGCAGCGCCCGCGCGACCGAATCACGGTAGCGCAAATTGGCCTGTACCGCGTGGATCTGCCCGACAGCGCCCAGCGGCTGGAGATGGCCGGCAAGGTCCGGCCGGCGCACGGCAACCCGGATCCGCCAGCCCTCGCGGGCCAGCGCCCGGACCAGATGCCGGCCGACAAAGCCGGAACCACCGAAAATTGTGACGAGCCGCGAACCGTGCGTCATGGATGCCAACCTTGTTCTCCCGGGTGCTTCGCTGCTCTAGTCCTTTCATCGTCGTCGATCAATCACAACGACCTCATCAAGAAGAACAGAGCCGGTTGACAATCGCGCCGGAGGCCGGCATTGAGGCGCCAATGCCCAGGTGGCGGAATTGGTAGACGCGCTGGTTTCAGGTACCAGTGGTGAAAGCCGTGGAGGTTCGAGTCCTCTCCTGGGCACCAAATTGACTTTCGGCACCAACCGTTAGTACCAAAAAACCGGCCCGAAAGGCCGGTTTTTTGCTGTTTGGGGTTCGTTGGCGTTCGGGCGCCTCCGTTGACAGTCGTGTGGTTTGTGGGCCTGAATGTGGGCCTTGGCGAAAGCCCACAGGCGCGAGGCCCACAAATGCCGTTGACCGACCTAGCCATTCGCGGATTCAAGCCGGCGGAAAAGCCCTATAAAAAGTCGGATGGTGGCGGATTGCAGCTTCGGGTGATGCCGTCTGGCTCCAAGCTTTGGGTACTGATGTATCGGAACGCCAAAGGCATCCAGCGCAAGCTGTCATTCGGGGCCTATCCGACCGTCACATTGGAAAAGGCCCGAGCCAAGCGCAGTGAAGCCAAGACGCTGTTGGCCGATGGCATTGATCCCTTTGATCACGAGAAAGCGGCAAAGGCCCACAAACTCGACAGCGAGGCCCACACATTTGCATCCGTCGCTGCCGAGTTGCTGGCCAAGAAGAAGCGCGAGGGCAAGGCCTCCAACACGATCGGCAAGCGCGAGTGGCTTTACAGTCTTGCAGGCGACGCGTTTGGCAGGCGGCCGATTGCTGGGATCACGCCACCGGAGGTGCTGAAAGTGCTGCAGGCGGTGGAGTCCACCGGGCGGCTGGAGACCGCAAGGCGGATGCGCTCGAGCATCGGCGAGGTTTTCCGCTTTGCCGTGGCCACAGGGCGCGCCACCAATGATCCGACCTTCGCCCTGCGCGGTGCACTGGCAAAGCCGCAAGTGAAGCATCGCGCCGCCATTCTTGAACCGGCCCGCTTTGGCGAGTTGCTTCGCGCGGTCGACGGCTTCCGAGGCCAACCCGAAACCGTTGCAGCGCTCAAGTTGATGGCGCTCGTTTACCAGCGGCCGGGCGAGCTACGCAAAGCCGAATGGCGCGAGTTTGATCTGGACAAGGCGTTTTGGAGCATTCCCGCATCTCGAATGAAGATGCGCCGCGACCAGCGTGTGCCGCTGGCTCGTCAAGCCGTCACCATCCTGCGCGAGTTGCACACGATCACCGGGCGCGGAGACCTGGTGTTCCCGGGCATCGTTTCCGCCAGGAAGCCGATCAGCGAAAACACCCTGAACATCGCCTTGCGCCGCATGGGCTTTGGTGCGGATGAAATGACCTCGCATGGCTTTCGTGCGACGGCCTCCACCATCTTGAATGAGAGCGGGCTCTTTTCAGCGGACGCAATCGAGATCGCCCAATCGCGCAAGGACAAGAACGCGGTGCGAGCCATCTATTCGCGTTCTGATTTTTTCGAGGAACGTCAGCGCATGGCCCAGTGGTGGGCGGATTATCTTGATGAGCTCCGTATCGACAAAAAAGACAATTCTGAAGGGAGAATGAGGTAATGTCGCGCGATGGTGGCGTATCGTCAAAATCAAATCAAATTGGGATTGCAGAAATTTTTAACAAAAGCAGTGAAATAAAATCCGTCATTGAGAAATGGAGTTGCAATGAAAAAGAAAAATACAATCATATATTTGTAATAATGAAAATAATTTGGGCCTATTCTGAGCGTAGAAACAAAATAACAGAATTTGCAAGTCTTCCAAACCCACAAGAAATTAATCGCATGATTCTAGAGATAGAAAATTCATGCAAAAAAATTGTTTATGGATTAGAAAAATTACACAATTCGGCATTTTCAAGCAGCGATCCGCTGGAGGTAGAAAAGAACAAGCATATTGCTTGGGTAGACCGCTTTTTAAGAAATTCGATTGCCAGTGATTTTCTCTATGATGACGAGTTCTTAAAAGCATCAGGAAACGTGGATTTTGCTCAAACAGCACGAGTTTCTTTCAAAAAATCACAAATATTTTGTCAGAAGTTAAAAAATTTAGAAGCCACTTCACGCTATATAAGAGAACAAAAATTAAATAAAAACCTTCTTGCTAGAAAAACAGGAGCTCCAAAAGACCCTGCACTTACCGCTCTCGTGTTTATGGCAATACCGGCTTGGACAGGCCTTTCAGGGCGAGCGGCAAGTATAAGCCCAAGGAACATTCCAGCGGGAGATTCGGACCCTCCATTCGTTCAATTCATTCAACAATTGGTGACGCTTGGCGGCGGCCCAAAACCTACCCGCAAGCAGGTCGCCTCTGCCATGCCGAAGATACGTCCCCAATTGCAGGAAAAATAATTCGCTAATTGGGGACGTGCAGCTCTTCTCGAACCCGTCAATCGTCGGTCCAACCCACGCACATTGGTGTGGTGTCAAAGGAGGACCAACGATGCACAACGACCTCGACCAACTTCGCACCTTTTCTGAAGCGATCAAAATCTTAGGGGTGCGGCCAACCTGGGGCCATGCGCTGGTGAGGGCAGGCCGCCTTCGGGTCGTGAAGCTTGGTCGCCGGACCTTTGTCCGCAGCTCCGAGTTGCGGCGCTTCATTGACAGCTTGGATCAAGAAACTTCGCCGCGCGCCGACCGTGCGATTTGACCGAAGCGGCCCGGCAGGCGTGTCAGCGCCAAGCCGGGCCTTTATCAGAAACCCCCACGACAGGATTTTCCAATGCCAAAAGCATTGCACAAACTGGCCTCGCGCCGCAACGGGGAAGAACTGCCTTCCTCGACCCTGCCGCTCTTCGCATGGGCCTTAGAACAAGCGGCCGATGTCCACCCAAGAACAAACATGGCCGCACGCCTGATCGCAAAGCGCTTTGGATTCTCCCCGCATGTTGCGCGCCTCATAGCTGAGCAGGCTGGGTTCCTGAGCGGTGCCGATTATGACTAGCCCCAATCGTCCTCGGCTGGAATTGAGGACGCTGTAATGCCAGTGCGCCATACCGGATGCCGGCATGATGCCAAGGGAAGAACGACATCGATACCGGCGGACCAGAAACTGCGAAAAATGCTGGGGCCGCCGGAAGGGCAAGCCTGGTTTTGGCTCACCCGAGAAATGATTACTTCTCAGGCGTTTCGCTTGCTATCCCGGGCAGCACTGCATTGTCTCTTTCGGTTGATCGACGAGCACATGGCTCATGCCGGTCGCCAGAATGGGTTCCTTGCAGTGACTTACTCGGACTTCAAGTCGTTTGGTGTCAGGGAGAGTTCAATCCCTGGCGCTCTCCGCGAATTGGAGCAGGCAGGCTTCGTGCTGATGACGGTGCAAGGCGGACGGAGTTACGGCTGTGCCAAGCGACCGTCGCGATTTTGTCTGACGTGGCTTCCAACTGCGGAAGGCATAGCGCCTACAAATGACTGGAAGCGTTCGGAAAAGAAAATCCCCGCACTCGAAAACGGGTGCGCCCTACCCCCGAAAGCGGGGGCAGGGGAACAGTCTGGCACATGAATCCACTCGCTTTGACAGCGTCCCTGCCACCGAACGTCGTTGAAAATGGAATTCCCCGCCCCCAAAAACGGGGGACCTTTATATATCTTGGGGGAGGTGGTGCTTCGGATGAGGAGCATGCTCTATCTCACTGCAGTGCGATGTTCTTCGACACGACCCGCCACGCTGCTGCCAACGGCCGGGTTTCGCACGCTCTCAGGATTAGCGCTCAGCCCGGCGGCTGGTCGGGGTTGCAAGCCGGGCTGAGCGCGGGTCGCTTTCGCTCTCACGGGTCTACTCAGCTGACAGTCTGATCAAGCCCGCACTTTTGGGCGCCTGGAACCGGCGAATGGTTTCGGCCTGAATTGCCAGCTCAGCCGCTCTAAGCCTCCTTGTCGACCGAAGAAACGACTTTGCGGCTGCCCTCTCGAGCCCCTACGCCCGTTTTCGGGGGCAGGGGCGCCTCGTGGCTTGCTATCGGTCCCATGGGCATCAGGTTCATGTAAATCACGACGCCAGTCGTGTGCCTCTCAATTCGTTCCCCGAATGGCGACTTCGCGCCCTCAAAACGGTCACTTATGGGTCCTTGACCGCCACCCGATAGCGGCCCTTCCAATGCTCCAAGAGCAATTGCACCCTACCAAAGCCTCTATCTCAAGACAGCCGGCCTCCTTAGAGCGAGCAGATCTCTGAGATCGCTAAGGGCTCCTGCGGTGTTCTGCACCTTGCTATTCGGGGACGTGATGGCGACACTGAAATCTGGCGCGGTGGTCGTTTGCCAAGCGCTGAACCGAAGTCGGGATGATTGGCACATGTCCGCACGATCGACGCGTGTTTTGAATAAACGGACTTTCCTGTCGCTTGTCGCAGCAACGTCCATCTCTGGCATGGTTCCCGGCGCTGTGCAGAGGGCGGACGCGCAGACGATCCGGAAGATCGGGTGGCTTGCCGGTACGGCAGGGCCACTTCCGACACCGGCTTACCTCGAAGCACTTCAAGCAGGGCTGCGCGACTTCGGCTGGCGTGAAGGGCAGAACATTCGGATTGATCAACGGTGGGGAGACAGGAACCAAGCGCCAAAATTGGCCGCCGAGCTCCTTCAAAACCAGCCCGACGTTCTTGTGGCACAGGGGGCTATGATTCTTGGCATTCGCGAACTCGACCCGAAAGTACCCATTGTTTTCGGCTTTTCCGGCGATCCCGTCGAGGCACGACTCGTCAGCAGCTTTTCGAGACCGGGCGGCAATGCAACCGGGATCGCGATGCAGAGCCTCTCACTGGTGGGGAAGCGCATCGAAATCCTGAAGGAACTGCTACCTGACATCACGACAATCGGCATTCTTGCCAACCCCGCCCATCCCGGCGAACAGCTGGAGCTCAAGGCGTCCAGCGAGGCGGCAGGCAAGCTCGGACTCAAGGTCACTTACTGCCCGGTCTATTCAGCGGCCGATTTTGATCCCGCCTTTGCCAAACTGCTCGGCGACAAGGTTGGCGGCGTGATCGCCTTCCCGGATGCCCTGCTGCTGAGCCGGGCTGTAGCACTTGCCGAGTTTCAGAATACACACCGTGTTCCGATTGTCTCAGGCTGGTCAGAGTTTGTGGATGCCGGTTGCCTGTTCAGCTATGGTCCGAACCTGCGTTCGACTTGGCGGCAGGCCGCGAAATTCGTGGACCGGATCCTGCGCGGCCACCATCCCCGCAATATCCCCGTCGAACAGCCCTCGCGCTACGAGTTTATTCTTCATTCCGGGGCTGCCAGTCAGATTGGCATCACCATTCCCGCAACGGCTGCCGTTCGGATCGACCGCATGGTCCGGTAATGTCTGCCTCCTTGGTGGAGGTGAAGATCGAACGAAAGGCCCGGTCTTCACCGCTCTTTCGGCCAATTCAAGGATTGCGGACAGGATCAAGACCCGTTTTTCTGAGAACGGCGTCCGATGCAGGTTTCGTCAACTGCTTCACCAGTTCTGTTGAAAGATCGATCTCGGACATCTGGGAATACATGACCCCGGTCCAATGCAATCCTGCTGCCCAGACCGTATAATTCTGGACCTCGGATGGCAGGGGGCCCACATATTGGAAGCCTTCGGCCCCAATGAGTTCGGTAACTTGCTGGAAGCCGAGCTCGGCGTCGCCACGGGCGAGGAGTTCACCGATCTGGGCTCCTGATGGTGGCTGCCGGAGTTTCGACTTGATCTCATTCGCAACGCCCAACTGCTCAAACAGCTGCTCAAGATATCGTCCGCTGGCGCCTGAGGAGATGGCGATGGTCTTCGCGTTGCGAATGGCGGCCTTTAGCCCTTCGACCGTCGAGATGTCCGGCTTGGCAATTCCGGGTCCGACCCCCACCGCGACAGCCGAGCGGGCAAAGGGCATCTTGGTGTGAACCGCGATCTTCCCGGCCTTGAGAAGTGCGTCAATGCCGCGATCCGTGGTGATCACAACGTCAAATACCTCGCCCTCAAGAACGCGACGGCCGATCGCTTCCGAGCCCGTCCAGGTGAAATTGAGCTTGACCCCGTTCTGCCGTGCCCAGGGCTCGACGACATCCTCCACGGCGTGCTTGACGGCGTTGGGGGCGATGACCCGAAGCTCGGCGGCCTGCGAAACCACCGGCATGGTGGACACGCCGAGGCCTGCCAACAACAGGAAGCCAAGACGATGAATACGATTGGCAATCATGGGTGCGCTCCGAAATCTTGCTTCGATATCAGGAACAATGCACGCTCGACGCCAAGGGTCTCAATCATCCAGGAGGCCCAAATGCGCCTGCTGAAGGCGATACTTTTGGACCACTTGATCGGCAGACGGCAACAGATCCATGATTGACGGAGGGCAAGTTCGCTCCAGTAAATTCATGCCGGTGCGCTTGCGGTCACTCCTCGGGAAATACATCGCTTTCTTCATCGCCGCCGTCGGTGTTCCGCTGATTGGCTACACCCTGATGGGTGTATGGCTTGCAGCCCAGGAACAGCAGGCTTCGCAAATTGAGATCCAGCGGGCCAACACAGCATCGGCGGCGAACCGGATTGCCAGTTTCCTGCAAGGTATTGAAGGACAGTTGCGGTTCTTGACCCATCTGGGCTGGGATCACGGCGACGCAGCACAGCATCGCCTCGATGCACTACGGGTCATGAAGCAAGTTCCGGCAATCAACCATGTAGCGTTCATCGACAAGGATGGCCGGGAACGCCTCGTGGTTTCACGGACTGGCGTTGATCAACAGGATTCGCAGGCGAACCGGTCCACCGAACCCGCCGTTCAAACAGCCAGACGGGATAGCCACTTCTACGGCCCGGTCTATTTCGAACAGGCCGGTGAACCCCTGATGATTATGGCCCTCTCCGGAGCACGGCCGGAAGCCGGCGTGATCCTCGCCGAAATCAACATTACGTTTGCCCAGGACACCATTTCGGAAACACGCGTCGGACGGCAAGGACAGGCCTATGTTATCGACCGGGCCGGCCGCGTTATTTCCCACCCGGATATCGCAGTTGTCCTGCGCAACACGGACGCGTCGCGAATTCTTTCGCTGTTACGTACACAGTCAGATGGAGCCATTCAGGTCGCTGAGGGACTTGCCGGGCAAAGGGCCGTTCTGTCCTATCAGAACATCCCGGTTCCGGATTGGAACCTTGTTCTCGAAATTCCCGAACAGGAGGCCAGGGAGCCGCTGATCCGGACCTTGTGGCGGTCATCGGCAATCGGCGTTCTGAGCTTCCTCGCGGCGCTCGGCATCGCCTCGATCCTCGCCTACCGGATGGTGCGGCCAATCCAGGCCATTTCGGACGGTGCAGCGCGGATCGGACGTGGCGAGCTGGCCCATCGGATCCGGATCGAAGGCGATGATGAACTGGCTGCGCTCGGGAATGAGTTCAACGTGATGGCGACGGAACTCGAGCGCGCGAGGACCGGGCTCGAAGAACAAGTCGAGGACCGGACCCGGAAGCTGCAAGAGGCCAGTCTTGCCAAGTCACGGTTTCTTGCCGCCGCAAGCCATGATCTCCGGCAGCCCCTGCACGCCCTGAACCTGCTCGTCGCGCAGCTATCCGCGTCTGACGGGAAGCAGCCCGACATCTTGCTGAGATCGCGCATCGAGCAAGCCATGGCTTCGATAAACGGGCTCTTCGACAATCTCCTGGATGTGTCGCGGCTTGAAGCCGGCGCGGTGCGGGCGGATATCCGGGACTTCCCGCTGCAATCGGTCTTTGACCATGTCGAGGCGACATTTTTACAGGAAGCAAAGGGAAAGGATCTGGCCTTGCGGTGTCGTCCAACCGATCTCTGGGTTCGGTCAGACGCGATCCTCCTCCAGCGCATCCTGTTCAACCTTGTAAGCAACGCGGTTCGCTACACAAAACGCGGACGGGTTGTCGTCGGCGTTCGCCCCCGTGGCAACGCTGTCCGCATTGAAGTCTGGGATAGCGGCATCGGCATCCCGGAACAGGAGCAAGCCCGGATCTTCGAGGATTTCTACCAGGTCCATCGATCCGGGTATGCAGGTCAAGACGCTCGGAATGAGGGCCTTGGCCTCGGGCTAGCGATCGTGGCGCGCCTCGCCAGCATTCTCGGCCTTGATGTGGCCGTCTGCTCGCGGCCCGGCCAAGGATCGTGCTTCCGCATTGTCGTTCCTGTCGTTCCTGCCGTCATGCAGCCGAAAGTCGCCCATGGTGGTGCTGATCAACGGCTTGCCGGGGCCCGGATTCTGGTGATCGATGATCACGAGGCTATTCTCGCGGGTATGGCTGGCCTGCTGCGTGAATGGGGTTGTGAGGTCCTGACGGCGCGTTCGCAGGACGAGGCGATCGCCAGGCTGCTAGACAAAGCGCCCGACATGATCCTTGCCGATCTGCATATCGAGGGCGGGCCTCAAGGACCGACCGTGATCGAGGCCCTGCGCAACCGGTTCCTTTGCGAGATCCCGGCCGTGATCATTTCCGGGGATGTCCGCGATGAAGCTCGTGCGCGTGCGCAGGCCGCCAGTCTCCTGCTTCTTGAGAAACCGATCTCACCGCTTCGGCTCAGGACGGTCCTCGTCCGGTTGAGAAGTTCCGCGCTCAGGGCTTCCCCAGAGACCAGCCATACTTCGTGACAGCCAGCACGGCCTCGGTGCGACTGTTGACGTTCAGGGCTCGCAGGATCGCCGATATGTGATTTTTTACAGTCGGCTCTGCGAGAGAAAGATCCCGGCAGATGTGCTTGTTGCTCTTTCCCTGCATGAGGAGTGCCAGCACTTCCACTTGCCGGTCTGTCAGGCCGAGCGAGACCGGCGATGGAGTTGCTACACGGGGAACGTCATCTTCAGTCGGCCCTGACGGCTTTAGGGTAGGCCCGAGCGCGGCGAGCGGGACATAAACTCCATGGGCGAGGATGAGTTCGATCGCTCTGATGAGCAAGTCGCGCGGCTCTGTTTTCGCGATATAGCCCTGTGCGCCGACCTCGATTGTTCGTCGCATCACCGATGGATCGCGCTCGGCGGAGAGAACCGCGATTGGCAGGGCAGGATAGCGCTGGATGACCCCCTCCAGCAGGGGTAGACCGTGTCCATCAGGCAAGTTTAGGTCCAGCAGCAGCAGTTCGAAAACGGCTCCCTTGTCCAGGATCTCGTACATGGACCGCACATCGGCGGCCGTCTCGATCTCGGCGCCCGGCCTGATCTCGCGCAGGATCGAGACCATGGCCTCCCGGATCAGGGCATGATCATCGACGACTAGAACGCGCATCGGGAAGGTCTCCAGGACGAGTGAGAGGTTAGCATGCAAGAGCGCTGCGTTGGAATGGCCCAGACATTTGGATGATCCTGCAATCGGCTGGGCGATCCTTCTGGAGGATGGAAGATCCACCCCAGTTTTGCCAGCCTCGGCGCAGCGGAGGCAACTCTTCTTCGAAGGTGCGAACTCCCTTGTCGATGCTTGCGGAAGGTTTGATCATGACGATGCTCGAGACACTGGTTGCCGGTATTTTCTCGATCACCAATGCGTTCCGGATTGTCGCTTACATTCCCCAGATCCTGCGGATTGCCCGTGAACCATTGGCGGCTCATGGGGTCGCAAGTTCGACCTGGCTGATGTTCTTCGCCTCCCATATCGCCACGGTGGCCTATGCAGCCATCATTGTGCGCGACGCTGCCATGGCGATCGTTTTCCTTGGCAACGCTACCGCCTGCGGCCTTATCGTGGGCTTGACCATCTGGCGAAAACAACAGGGAGGCTAGGTGTTCCGTCAACACCTTCGCGCTTGGTGAGGGAGTGAATTCCGTCGAGTGGCAGGCCACAGACAACACAATCTATGACTCGTAATTTGCGTACGATGACCGAAAGAAGCAGGTTCATGCCCATTGGCAGAACTTCCGCTTCCGGCCCCCTTTTCTGCCCGAAATTCCCTGCCTAACCCGCCCTAGACGATCCCCGCCAACAAAGCTGGGGCAAAGCGCCGCATCATTTCCACATCCATACGGACATGCAAATGCTCCAGCCGGTCGAGATGGGATTCACGGGTCCGGTTGCGCATCCATTTCGGCTTCAGCGGGCAATCCGGATCCCGTGATTTCAGCTTTCGCGCGAGAAGCCGGTCGCGGGTGATGCAGAGCCGGTCAAAGGTCAAACTGGCATTCTGCGAGAGATAGGCAACGCGCCACGCCTTGCCGGCAAGGAAGCGCTTGCCACCCGGCGGCAGGTAGACCTTGGCTACAGGCGTCCTAAGGCGCGGGCAGAGGGCAAACCAGCGGCCAACGAGCCGGTCCAACATCGGAGGCAGGCTCAAACACGGCCAGAACGAAATTCAAGCTGGATTAGGCTAATGCGGCAATGTCAGGGCGGCGAGACCACGCTTTTCATTCCGGTGCTTGCGTTGGGCGCACCACAGACCACCTGCACCGGCGCGCCGCCATCGACCCAGCAGAACCTGAGGCGATCCGCATTCGGGGCTGCTCGCCGGAAACAACGTGGGCGATGGTGAAGGCCCCGAGCTTCTTGCCGGGATCATCGACCGACTCGACCTCGAGCCCGATGCGGGTGAGGTTTTCGACGATTTGGTCGAGCGAGGCGTCGGTGGTGAAATGCGCTTTGAGCCAGAACAGGGTGAATTTCATGTTAACATTCCACCTGTTCTTGCCGCCTCAATAGCGATTTATACCCAATAATTCTAAATAAGTTGGTGCATGACAACCGACAAAGAGAAAATTATGGTCAATAACGCTGATACTGAAGATGCAAAATTATAAAGAATTCGCCTGCAAAACATCTCATAGCCAAGCCTTTGGACCAACTCTTTATCTTCCGCAGATGGAAGAGTAGCGCCCAACATCTCAGGCAACCCAGACTGCATCGCCGAACCCGATGACATTCGTATACACCTCAAGCAAACCAGGGCGACTGCAATACATCCCGCCATTTCAAAAATATATACCCACCTAAAAAAAATCTCTTCGCTCTTTAGTCCCTGAAAAAATATGGCTATAGTTGCAATTACAAGCGATACGTGAGTAAGTAATGCAGACGCTTTATTGTCAATAGAGTCCATCAATCCAAATATTACATTTATTTCATCTGAACCAGCCCTTTTTGCATTATCAATTATCAATTTCTGTTCAATTTCAAATCTTTCTCTAGAATAAAAAATTCTAAAGACAAGAATATCCATCCAATCGAAAAACGTCTCCGACCACAACCGTTTGAAGCCCGCGTTCTTCACCACTACCTCCTCAGGCACTCAATCCGCCCGCCAAGTGTTAATTACCGCTGAGATTTGACCCAAGTTTTTCGTGGAGGAGTGACCCAGGTTGAAGATGTTTCCCGCGGTATTGGCGGGTCGTCAAGCGCGTGCTTTTTCCTTTCGCGTTTTCGGGGTTGCGGCGCTGGCCTTGAAGCAGAAGCTGTCATCTCCGGTCTCAACGATATGGCAATGATGGGTCAGCCGATCGAGCAATGCCGTCGTCATTGTGGCATCGCCGGCCCATTCGGCGAAGCTGCGGTTCGTGGTAATAACGACGCTGGTCTGCTCGTAGAGCTTGGAGAGCAACTGGAACAGGAGCGCGCCGCCGGATGGGCTGAAGGGCAGTTATCCGAGCTCATCGAGGATCACGAGATCAAGGCGGATAAGACGCTCGGCCAATTGTCCGGCCTTGTTCGCAGCCTTCGTCTACTCGAGCGCATTGACCAGATCGAAGGTCAAGAAGAACCGCGCCTTTTTGCGGGGATGCTCGACAGCCTGGATGCCAAGCGCCGATGCAATGTCGGTCTTGCCGGCTCCCGGGCCACCAATCAAGACGATGTTGTCGGCGCCGGCAAGCAACTGATGGACCATCGCCTCGTTGACCTCGCTGGACGCGAGCCGAAAGCCGCCAGACCGCAAACGGCCCCAAAGCCGTCATTCAGCGCGCCAGAATGCAAAACTGAGAAAAGGCACGCTCCGGTAACGAGGCATCGTCCGATTTGGGGGCCGTTCGCTGCCCGTCCGGTTCTGGCGACCGCGTGGGGATAAGCTACCGCTCAGCGGCAGACTCGTCAGGCAATGTTTGCTTGTCCGCTTGCGACACGATTGCCGTCGTTCATCGCTGTGAATGATATCCAATAAAGCCGGCAAGCAGAATTGCTGAACGCTTGTCAAACCTTACTTTCTTCCACCGCGACAGCGGAGACGGCCTCTAGATCCTGAGGGTAGAAGATAGGTCGAAGAATTGACCTCGACTGGGGAGGTGCTGTTGAGGCAGTTTAAGTGACCACACTAGGCAGGTCTGCAGGGGAATTGGCGAAGGCTATGTCGCTTTTCGACGAATGGTGCGAGTGCGAAGCCAACCAAAATGGTCGAAAGCGCTTGCTCAAATACACAGAGAGACAAAACGGCAGAGCCGCCATCGCCGGGCGCCTGCCCAATCTTGTGCGCTCTCACTATGACGACATGCAGCGAGTGGCCGAAGACATCGCAGCTCTAGGGTACGCGGGGGCGGCCGCATTGCTGGCAGAGCGATTGCCGCGGGCTGCCCGAGCGCGATCCGGAGAGCTTGGCGAGATACTTGCCAGTGAACTCGTCGAGCAGCATCTCGGCTACTCTGTTCCAGTCCGCAGGCTGCGCTACAAGGACGGTCGCGAAATGGCGCTGCGCGGCGATGACTTCATCGGTGTGCGCCTCGGCGCCGACGGCGAGCTCGGCCTGCTGAAGGGTGAAGCAAAAAGTCGGGCAAATCTCGCCGCCGCCGCCATCGCCGAGGCTCGCGCTGCGTTGTCCCGCGACGGCGGCAGGCCTACCGCCACGTCGCTACTCTTCGTTGCCGATCGGTTGATGGAAGTCGAGGGTCATGGAACTCAGCTGGGCCGGACGATCCGCAATGAGGTTGCCAACCGCGCCGTACCCGCCGCGCGTATCGATCACGCGATCTTCACCCTATCGGGCAATGCCGCGCCGCGCGCCCTTGAAGTGGACCTTCAGGCCGCCGGTGCAGATCGGGGCCAGACGGTCGTTCATCTTCGCATCGAGGACCATCAGAACTTCATTCGGGTGACGTACGAGGGAGCACTCGCCATTGGAATCGGTTGAGGAGCTGACGATATTTCTGAATGCTGTGACGGCTGATGGGGCGCGTGGACGGTTGCGCGCCCGCGGAGAAGCGAGGGCAATCATCCGCCGTGAGGGCCTTTTGCCCGAAGATGCGCCGCCATTCGGCGATACCATCGATACCGATCTCGCCGAGTACGGGCTGTCGCTTTTGCGAGCGGCGATGGCGCTTCGTGAGGCAAACGGTGAGCCGGAGGTATGGCGGCGCGGCTTTGTACAGGCGGGCAATACACTCGAGGCGCTCGTTCAGAATGGATTGCCCAATGACGTTATGAGGGGATTTTACCGAATTGCGGGAGCAGCAGGGTATCATCTGGCGGGATACTCCGCTTTGGCGTTTTCCTTGATTGCGCAACGACCGGAAGATCCCAACTTTTCACCGGTCGAGGAAGCGATCGCGCTGCTGATCCTGCGAGACCTCACGACCTTGAGTGCGCGATCGCGGGGCTGGCTCCGCAATCCTGTCAACAGCGACCAACAAGTTGTCCAACTCGCTCAACAGGGCGAGATCGATCCTGACGACGTCATCCAGATTGTGCTGACCTCAACCGTTTACCGCGCGCTGGCCTTCTTCGATTTCGGACTTCAAACAGGCATGGCCGTGCTTATCGAGGAGGCGCGATCCCTGCTCCAGCGCGCCGTCTCCCTCGCCGGAAATGCCGGATCCGTTTCCATGTGGTGGATGGCGCGCATCGCGCTCAATCTGATCGATGATCTTTGGTCGAGCAGCCTCCATCAGGTTCTCCCGGTCGAAGGCCCGCCCGGATCGGAGAACTACGCAGCGCTCAGGCGGCTTTTTGTCGGCGAGCTCTACAGTCGCGCGATTGCCGAGGTCGAGCTCTGGCCTTCCCAGACAGAAGCAGCTCGCCGGGCGACAGATATGACCGACGATCTGGTCGTCGCGCTTCCTACGAGCGCGGGGAAAACTAGGATCGCAGAAATCGCTGCCCTCATGACCCTGTCGCTCGGACGTCGCGTGCTGATCGTCACACCGTTGCGTGCGCTCTCGGCGCAGACCGAAAGGTCTTTCCGGAAGACGTTCGGCAGCCTCGGGTTTACGGTCTCATCTCTATACGGCGCGAGTGGCGCGGCGCTTGGTGATGAGGACGCCCTACGGTCGCGGAACATTGTCATCGCCACGCCCGAGAAGCTGGACTTCGCTTTGCGAAACGATGCGTCGATTATCGACGATATCGGGCTGGTCGTGTTGGATGAAGGCCATCTGATCGGCCCGAGCGAGCGTGAGATCAGATTCGAAAACCTTGTTCAAAGGCTGCTTCGTCGTCCCGACAATGCCGCGCGTCGGATCGTTTGTCTTTCCGCTATTCTGCCCGAAGGTGATCAGCTCAACGACCTCAATTCCTGGATCCGCAGCGACACTCCGGGTGCTCCGATCCAATCGAGTTGGCGACCCACGCGTCAGCGCTTCGGAACTCTCGCTTGGATGGGACATTCCGCTCGACTGAGCTTCGACCTCGAGGCTAGAGGTCCCTTCATTCGGCATTTTGTACAAGAAGAGCCCGCTCGGCGACCACGTCGTACGCCCTTCCCTCGCAACACGAGGGAACTGACGCTTGCGGCTGCCTGGAAGTTCTCTGTGCAGGGGAAACGTTCGCTTGTCTTCTGCACGCAGCGCGATCATGTGGAGGGGTATGCAGAAGCGATCGTCGATCTCAACCGTCGCGGCTATCTGCCGGCTCTTCTCGATGATGAAGGCCAGGTAGAGCGCGCCATGGCCATCGGCCGGGAATGGCTGGGTGAAAACCATCCTGCTGTGCAGTGTCTGCGGCTCGGCGTGGCCATCCATCACGGCCGACTGCCCGGGCCTTTCCTGCGCGAGGTCGAAGCGCTGCTTTCGGCTGGAATATTGAGGGTGACGATCGCATCGCCGACGCTCGCACAGGGTTTGAACCTAAATGCCGCAGTGCTTCTGATTCCGAACTTGTACCGGGCCGGCATCCCGTTGTCCGGGGAGGAGTTTGCGAACGTGGCAGGTCGCGCGGGTCGCGCCTTCGTCGACCTCGAGGGGCTAATCCTTCATGTCATGTACGAGCCCGAAGAGTGGCGGCTTCAGGCATGGCGCGATCTTGTTCGGTCAGCAAAGGCGCGGGCGCTGCTGAGCGGCATCATCACCATCGTAGCGGAGGTGCTGAACCGCCTGCGGCGCGTGAACATGTTCATGCGCGCTGACGCGATGGAATACCTAGCCAACTCGCAGCCGGCGTGGTTCCCGCCGGATCAAGCGGGCGACACCGAGACGATTGAAAGCCTGATCGAGAAGCTCGATGCGACTGTGTTCGGTCTCGTCGAAGCGCTCGACGCCGAGAGCGTCGACCTTCCCCGCCTTCTCGACGAAGCTTTGACCGGTTCGTTGTGGTCGCGTCAAATCGCGCGACTGGCGCCGCAGCTGCGGAACGACGAACTTTGGCTCCTACAGGCACGGGCGCGGCTGATCTGGAACAAGTCGACACCGGCGCAGAGGCGAGCGACGTTCGCTATGGGGATTGGTCTTGAGTCCGGGCTTGCTATCGACGCCGTCGCGGACGAGTTGACCGCACTTCTCGACCAAGCGGACGGCGCCGCGCTTGGCGGGAACCTAGATGTGTTGAGCGCGTCCTTAGCAGCCATGGGGCGGCATCTCTTCGCGATACGTCCGTTCCGACCTGACGAGGACCTCCCAGCCAATTGGGAAGATCTGCTTCGCTCCTGGCTTGGCGGCGTAGACGTCGTAGCCTTTGGCGTGGACAAAATGCGCGTCGTTGAGGACGCGTTCGTCTACCGCCTGGTGTGGGCGATCGAAGCCATCCGAATGCGGCGGCGCGCCAATGGCGGTGAGTCCGAGATGATTGAGGGAAGCGCGGCCGCGACACTTGAGACAGGCGTTCCGCAGGCGATGATGGCGATGTTGATCAGGAATGGCCTACCGTCACGCGTCGCCGCCATGACCGCTATACGCGACACTAGGCCCGCATTTGTCACGGTGGCGGAAATGAACCAATGGCTTGCAAGCAACCAGATTGCAGCTTTGACCGATCAGCCAGATTGGCCGACGCTGATGACCGCCTCAGTTTGGAAGAAGTTCCGAGAAGATGCTCTCATTGGCGGAACAGTAAAGTGGGAGGCGCAGGACTGGCGCCTCAACGGTCCGATCCCGACCTTGGTCGATCCTGATATTCCAGGACGGATAGAGATTGACGCTAACAGCGGCGCGGTTTCCGTTGCAACACCGGACTATCGCCACATCACCTCGATCCGACACAGGCTTCGACAGCATACGCCGAGCCTGATGCATGTCAGTTTTTCCGCTGATCGACAGACAACACAGATATTCCGTATTGGCCGCGGCGAGGCCGCTTGGCAGGAGCCAAACGCGTAGTATTTCGACCGCACGCGCGTTCCACGCCTACAGCGCGCCCCAAGCGCGGAAACTTCCCTGCCCGTCAGTTTAAGCAAGCTAAAGGCGCACCGTTCGAACGTCTGTAACGAGGCAGCGACGCGGTCGTGTCCGTTGTCGAGCCGCAAAGTCTGCTTTCAAGCGCAGGCAAAGTTTGCCTGAACGACGGGAATGGGGGCGCGAAGCGGACCGTCCCAAACCTTTGCTTCCGAGCTCCCATCCGGCGAGCACCCCTTGTGTGACCTCCCTGCAACTCTGCTTAAGAACTCGACGACCGCTAATGTTCGCCGATTTTCGCCGGCAACCATAAATTTTGTGGGCCAAAATGTGGGCCTCAATCAAACTGCTTAGGAAAACTTGGGTTTGAAATCAGAATTTTAGAGCAATCATTCGTTGCCTCTCCTGGCACCAAATTGACTTTCGGCACCAACCGTTAGTACCCAAAAACCGGCCCGAAAGGCCGGTTTTTTGCTGTTTGGGGCCCGTTTGCAGCAGCGGCGCGCATCATCGCCCTGCCGGGTCTCGAAGACCCTTGTTCTCGGCGAATCCGGGTTGCACGATACGGCAACAGGAAAGGCCATGGCCCTGCCGCCGGCGGGAGCCCAACTTCCGGCCTCTACGCCGAGGATACGCATGAAGCCCCAGCCGGATGCCCGTTCCCTCCCCTCCGAGGCCATGGCGCATGCCATCCGCTTCCTCGCGGTCGATGCGATTCTTGCGGCGGGCGAGGGGCATCAGGGCGTGCCGCTCGGCATGGCGGAGATCGCCACCGTGCTCTATGCCCGGCATCTCCGCTTCGACCCCGCCAACCCGCTCTGGCCCGACCGCGACCGCGTGGTCCTGTCGAACGGCCACGGCTCGATGCTGCTCTACGCGCTGCTCCATCTCTCGGGCTATCACCACATCTCGCTGGACGCGGTGAAGCGCTTCCGCGAGCTGGGCTCGCCCTGCGCCGGCCATCCCGAATATGACCCGCCGGCCGGGATCGAGACGACAACTGGTCCGCTGGGCCAGGGCATCGCAAATGCCCTCGGCATGGCGATTGCCGAGGCCCATCTCCGCGCCAGGTTCGGCGGGGATCTCGTCAACCACCGGACCTGGGCCTTTGTGGGCGATGGCTGCCTGCAGGAAGGTGTGGGGCAGGAGGTGATCCAGCTGGCTGGCCATCTCCGGCTGGGCCATCTCACCTTCTTCTGGGACGACAATGCCATCACCGATGACGGGGCCACCGCGCTCTCGATTTCCGAGAATGTCGCCGAGCGCTTTCGTGTGGCCGGCTGGCATGTGGTGGAGATCGACGGCCATGACATGGCAGCCATCGATGCAGCCATCACGGCGGCCAAGGCCGATCCCCGGCCCTCAATGATCGCCTGCCGCACGGTGATTGCCCGTGGCGTGCCGCGGCTGGAGGGCCAGCGCGGAGGGCATTCCGGCAAGCTCTTTTCCGAGGATCGCGCCGCGATGGCGGCCCGGTTCGGCTGGGAGGGAGGCAGCTTCGACATTCCCGCCCCCGTCGCGGAGGCCTGGCGCGCAACCGGGCTTCGTGGTGCCGAGGCATCACGCCACTGGCAGGCCCGGCTCGACCTAGCCCCCGCGCCCTTGCGGGAAGAGTTCACCCGCCGCACCGAGGGCCGGCTGCAGCCGGGCTGGCGCGAGGCGCTGCTCCGGCTCAAGGCCGAGGCAGCCTCCGCCGGCCAGCCGGAATTCTCGATCGCCGCTTCCGGCACGATCGCCGGTGCACTCTATGATGTCCTGCCCGAGATGGTAACGGGTTGCGCCGATCTCGAGGCTCCAACCAACCACAAGCGCCAGCTCGTGGCCTTCACGGCGGAAGATCCGGCTGGCCGCTACATCCATTGTGGCGTACGCGAACATGCCATGGGCGCGTTGGCCAATGGCATGGCGGCGCATGGTGGCTTCATCCCGCTGGCCGTAACCTACCTGCCCTTCTCGGATTACGAGCGGCCGGCCATGCGGATGGCGGCGCTGATGGGCCTGCCCGTCCGTTTCGTTTTCAGCCATGATTCCATCGGCATCGGCAAGAACGGGCCGACCCACCAGCCGGTCGAAATCATCGCCTCGCTCCGGGCCATGCCGAACATGCTGGTGCTCCGCCCCTGCGATGCCGTGGAGGCGGCGGAATCCTGGGAGATCGCGCTGGAGCACCGCACCGGCCCGGTCTCGCTGGTCTTTGCCCGGCAGAGCCTGCCGCAGCTTCGCCGCGATGGCGGCCCGGAAAACCGTTCGGCGCGCGGCGCCTATATCCTCGCCGAGGCCGGGGCAGGCCCGCGCCGCGTCACCCTGCTCTCGACCGGCTCGGAAGTGCAGATTGCGATGGCAGCCCGGGCCATGCTCGAGGCGGAAGGCATCGGCACCGCCGCCATTTCCATGCCCTGCTGGAGCCTGTTCGAGGCACAGGACCGCGCGTACCGGCAGGCGGTGCTCGGCCCCGGCACGGTTCGCGTTGCCGTCGAGGCGGCGGTGAAATTCGGCTGGGAGCGCTGGATCGGCGAGGAAGGCGGCTTTGTCGGCATGACGGGCTTCGGCGCTTCCGGCCCGGCAGAGGCGCTCTACCGCCATTTCGGCATCACCGCCGAGGCTGTGGCCGCCGAGGCGCGGAAACGCCTTGGCTAGGACTGGCGGGCATCCTCGCGCGGCTGTTCCATCACCGCGGCGAGGTAGCGTTCGCGCAGGGCCCGCACCACCGGCCCCGGCTGGCCTCCCCCGACCTGCCGGCCATCAACCTGCACCACGGGCATGGCGATGGTCGAGGCGCTGGTGAAGAAGGCCTCGCGCGCCGTCGCGATTTCCTCGACGGCGAAAGGTCGCTCGACAAGCCGCAGCCCCATGGCCTTGGCCACCTCGATGATGGCCATCCGGGTGATGCCGGGCAGGACAGCCTGTGACAGCGGCCGGGTGACGATCTCGTCATTCTCGGTCACGAGGAAGGCCGTCGAGGAGGCGCCCTCCGTGACGAAGCCGTCCTCCACCATCCATGCCTCCGCCACGCCGGCGGCCTTGGCCTCCTGCTTGGCCAGCACCTGCGCAAGCAGGGCGGTGGACTTGATGTCACGCCGGGCCCAGCGGAGATCCGGCACGGTGATGATCGCCGCGCCCCGCGTCAGGTTGGGGTTGTCCCGGACGGGCTTGACCTGGGTGAACATCACCACTGTCGGCGGAATATCCGGCGGGCAGGTGAATTCGCGCTCGTAGACGCCCCGGGTCACCTCGATATAGATGAGCCCCTCCTCGAGCGCGTTGTCGCGCATCAACTGGCGCTGGATGGTCGTCCATTCCGCCAGCGAATAGGGGTTGCGGATCCCGATCCCTGCGAGGGAGCGGTCAAGCCGGAGGAGATGCGGGTCGTTGTCGATCAGCCGTCCCTCCAGCACGGCCGTCACCTCATAGATGCCGTCGCCGAACAGGAAGCCGCGATCCATGATCGGGATCCGGGCTTCCTCGAAGGGCAGGAAAGCCCCGTTGACATAGACGATGCGGGGGGCGTGCGGGCGGGTCATGGCAGGTCCTTCGGGCAGGCGGGATTGGTGAGGCAGACGATCCGGAATGGAGGGCAGGTCATGGCGATGGCCCTTGTCTGGGACGCAGGGCGACGAGGTTGGGCCGCGACCGGGTCTGGGCCGGGCCCACCCGCTTCCGGCTCAGCAGGCTCCAGAGGCGGGCCACGGCGGCATTCGGATTGGCCCGATCCCGGAACGCCATCACCGAGAGCGGCATCGACCAGCGCGCCCCGCCGATCGGCACCAACGAATCCGCCGGGCCGGCCGCCACGGTGCTCTCCGTCAGCCAGGCAATGCCATGCCCCGCAATCGCCATATCCCGGAGCACATCGGCCATGTCGCTCTCGACGACCCGGTGTCCGTTGGGGAGGCCGCCGGCATTCTCGATGATCAGATCGACCAGGCGCGAGAAATAAACCCCGCTTGAATACATCAGAAGCGGCAACGGTGTCTGCTTCTCACCCGGAAGGGCATAACCCTCGCGGCGCAGCAAGGCCGGGCTGATGAAGGGACGCAGGAAATCGGTCTCGATCTCGATCGCATCGACCCGTTCCGGCTCGGGATGGATCGGCTGCTGCGCGGCATGGAAGCAGATCATCAACTCGGTCGCGCCCGACAGCAGCCCGATGCCGAGATCATGCACATTGCCGACTGTGAGCGCGGCGGTGAGCCGGAGATCGCGGCCCCATTCCGACCACCAGGCCGGAAAACGCGCGGTGGCCAGCGCGAAGGGCAGACCGATCCGGAGATGGTCCGGCCGCTGGTCCGGCATGCCCTGCAGGTCAGCCCGGGCATCGAGGATCTCGGCCAGAAGCCGGCTCGCCATTATGCGGAACTGCTCGCCCTCGCGGGTGAGCTGCGTCGGAAGGATCGACCGGTCGATGAGCGGCACGCCGAACCAGGATTCCAGTTGCTGGATCCGCCGGCTGAACGCCGCCTGCGACGTATTCCGCAGCGCCGCGGCCCGGGTGAAGTTCCCGGTTTCCGCCACCGCCAGAAAATCCTGAAGCCAGCGGATTTCCATCCACGTCGTCTCCGTGCTCGAACGGGCGGGACGGCCCTGTCCTTTCCCCTTTATCGTAGGAGCGCGGGTCTCGCTATGGCCAATGCAAAATTTGCATCGATTGCGGGAGCCTCATCGCCCTGCCGGGCTCGATGGCGCCGGACTGGGCAGGTGCGCGGGCCTTCCGCCCCCGGGGCCTTGCGAAACTTGCATTGGCCTCCGAAGCGGGTCGCGAGCATGATCCGGCCATGTTCCAGCAAGGATCGGACCCATGCTCGTCACCCCTCCCTATCTGATGTTCCTCGGCGATGTCGGCGACCAGCTTGCCGCCAAGACCGCGCATGGCATCGTCGACTGGCGACCCGAATGGTGCCTCGGCCAGTGGCGCCTGCCGGGCTGCAAGGCTGATCTCGGCATTGCCGAGATGTCGATCGCCGAGGCGGCCGAAAAAGGCGCCCGGACGCTCATCGTCGGCGTGGCCAATGCCGGCGGCGTCCTGCCGGATCACTGGACGGCCGAGATCGTTGCGGCCATCGAGGCGGGGATGGATGTGGCCAGCGGCCTGCATACGCGGCTTGGCTCCAAGCCGGAGATCCGCGAGGCGGCAGCCCGGCACGGTCGTCAGCTGCTGGATGTCCGCCATTCGGATCAGCGTTTCGACACCGGCAAGGGCACGAAGCGGCCCGGCCTGCGCCTGCTGACCGTCGGCACGGATTGCTCCGTCGGCAAGAAATACACTGCGCTGGCGCTGGAACGTGGCATGCGGGCGCGCGGCCTGGATGCGGATTTCCGCGCGACGGGCCAGACCGGGGTTTTCATCTCCGGCCGCGGTGTTGCGATCGACGCTGTCGTGGCGGATTTCATTTCCGGCGCGGTCGAATGGATCTGCCCGGCCGCAGCCGAGACCCATTGGGATCTCGTCGAGGGGCAGGGCTCGCTGTTCCATCCCTCCTTCGCGGGTGTCAGCCTCGGCCTGCTGCACGGCGCCCAGCCGGATGCCTTCGTGGTTTGCCACGAGCCGACCCGCACCACGATGCGCGGCGTTAAGCATCCGCTGCCGGGTATTGACGACGTGATCGACCTGACGATCCGCTGCGGATCGCTGACCAATCCGGGCATCCGCCCGGTGGGGATTGCGATCAATACCGAGAAGCTCGGCGATGCCGAGGCCCGCGCGCTGATTGCGGAAACCGCCGATCGCCATAAACTGCCGGCGACAGATCCGATCCGCTTCGGCGTGGAATCGATCATCAATCGGGTTCTTGCGGAGTTTCCGCATTCTGCGAACAGGAAGGCCGGCTGATGCCGAAACTCGATATCCGCGTGGAAAGCTGGCCAATCGCCGGCACCTTCACCATCTCGCGCGGCAGCCGCACCGAAGCGGTGGTCGTGGTCGTTGCCTTGCAGGAGGGCCCGGCCATCGGGCATGGCGAATGCGTGCCTTATGCGCGCTATGGCGAGAGCATTGACGGGGTTGTCGCGGCCCTCGAGGCCCTGCGCCCGCAGATCGAGGCTGGCGTCACCCGCGCCGGAATCCGCACGCTCCTGCCGGCCGGCGCGGCGCGCAACGCGCTCGATTGTGCGCTCTGGCAGCTCGAGGCGAGCCAGGCCGGCCTTCCGCTCCACCGGCTTGCCGGCCTGCCGCCGCCCCAGCCTGTGACCACCGCCTACACGCTCAGTCTCGGCACGCCGGAAACCATGTTCGAGGCCGCGCGCAAGGCCTCCGCCCGCCCGCTGCTGAAGATCAAGCTCGGCGGCGAGGGCGATGCGGAACGGCTCGCCGCCGTGCGCGCCGGCGCGCCGGATTCAACCCTCATCGTCGATGCGAACGAGGCCTGGCGCCGGGACACGCTTGGCGCCAATCTCGCGGCCTGTGAAACAGCCGGCGTCGCGCTGATCGAGCAGCCCATGCCGGCTGGAGAGGATGCCGCACTGGCGGATATCCGCTCGCCGATCGTCATCTGCGCCGACGAGAGCATCCATGATGCCGCCAGCCTTGGCCATCTGCCGCCCTGGTATGCTGCGATCAACATCAAGCTCGACAAGACCGGTGGCCTGACCGATGCGCTGGAACTGCGCGATGCCGCCCGGGCGCGGGGCCTGAAGATCATGGTCGGCTGCATGCTCGGCACATCGCTGGCCATGGCGCCGGCGATCCTGCTGGCGCAGGGTGCTGAATTCGTCGATCTCGACGGGCCGCTCCTGTTGGCGAAGGATCGCGAGCCCGGCCTGATCTACCAGGGCAGCCAGTTGGTGCCGCCGCTTGGGGCCGTCGGCGCCAACCCGCCCTGAGGCTCAGGCGGAGGCGAGGGCGACACGCCGCGACGCGGCGATCAATTCCTGCGTGTAGGCATCCTGTCCGCCTCGCTTGCGCAGGGACTCGATATCGGCTTCCTCGACAATCCTGCCGAGCTTCATCACCGCCACGCGGCTGCACATATGGCCGACCACGGCGAGGTTATGGCTCACCAGCAGCATGGTCAGGCCCAGCCGCAGCTTGAGATCCTGCAGGAGGTTCAGCACCTCGGCCTGGATCGAGACATCGAGCGCCGAGGTCGGCTCGTCCAGCAACAGTATCCGCGGTTCGAGGATCAGCGCCCGCGCAATTGCCACGCGTTGGCGTTGCCCGCCCGACAATTGATGCGGGAACCGGAACCGGAAGCCGCCATCCAGCCCGACTTCCGCCAGCGCGCGCTCGATCCGCCGGTCCGGCTGGTCAAGCCCGTGGATGGCCAGCGGCTCGGCGAGGATCGCGTCGATCGTCATGCGGGGATGCAGGCTGGCGAACGGATCCTGGAACACCATTTGCACCGAGCGGAAGAAGGCCTTGCCCGGCCTTTGCGGTAACGGCATCCCGTCAACCTCGACAACCCCGTCCCAGTTGCGGTTGAGGCCCGACAGGACGCGTAGAACGGTGGATTTGCCTGAGCCGGATTCGCCGACAAGACCGAAGCTCTCGCCGGATCCGACCATGAAGGACACATCCTTGAGGACATGCGCCTCGCCGAAGCGCACGTTGAGATTGCGAACGACAATCGAGCCGGGACCCATCTCAGCCTCCCTGCAGCCAGGAATCGTCACGCTGGAGCGTGGCCAGCCGCCGGACCGGGCGGTCGAGATCCGGCAGGCAACCGAGCAGCCCGCGCGTATAGGCATGCTGTCCCTTTGCCAGTTCCCGCGCCGGCAAGCTCTCCATCACCCGGCCGCCATACATCACGATCACCCTGTCGCAGAACGCGGAAACCAGCGGCAGGTCATGGCTGATGAAAATCAGCCCCATGCCGCGATCGGTCACCAGTTTCTCGAGAATATCGAGGATCTGCGCCTGAACCGTCACATCGAGGGCGGAGGTCGGTTCGTCCGCGATCAGGACATCCGGCTCACCGATCAGCATCATCGCGATCATCACGCGCTGCCCCATCCCGCCGGATACTTCATGCGGGTAAAGGTCGAAGACCCGCGCGGGCTCGCGGATCAGCACATCCTCGAGCATGGCCAGCGCCCGGTCCCGCGCCTCGCTCCTGCCCGCCTTGTGATGCAACTGGTAGGCCTCGGCGATCTGCCGGCCGACGGTCATCACCGGGTTGAGCGAGAATTTCGGATCCTGCATCACCATGGAGAGATGGCGGCCCCGCAGGCGCCGCCGCGCCTCGCCGGACATGCCGAGCAGGTCCTGCCCCTTGAAACGCATCGCATCGGCCTGCACTTCACCCGGCCAGGGCACGAGATCGAGCAGGGCCCGGCCGGTCATCGACTTGCCGGAACCGGATTCGCCCACAATCGCCAGCTTCTCGCGCCCGAGGCTGAAGGACAGGCCGCGCACGGCCTCGACGATCCGGGTCGGCGTATGGAACCGGACCCGGAGATTGCTGACCTCGACGAGAGGCGGTTCTTCGGTCATTCGCCGCTCCTCAATGGGCATCGAGAACATCCCGCAGGCCATCCCCGAGCAGGTTGAAGCCAAGCGCGACAAGACAGATCGCGATGCCCGGAAAGGCCGCGACCCACCATTGGTCGAAGATGAATTCGCGCCCTGTGGCGATCATCGCGCCCCATTCCGGCAGGGGCGGTTGCGCGCCAAGGCCGAGAAAGCCGAGGCCGGCCGCCGTCAGGATGATGCCGGCCATGTCCAGCGTCGTCCGGACGATCACCGACGAGAGGCACATCGGCACGACATGCCCGAGGATGATCCGCCCGTGGCCGGCGCCCTGCAACCGGACCGCGGCGATGTAATCCGCATTGCGGATGACCAGCGTCTCCGCTCGCGCCACCCGCGCATAGGGCGGCCAGGCCGTGCATGCGATCGCGATGACGGCATTCTCGATGCCCGGGCCCAGCACCGCCACGAAGGCCAGCGCCAGCACCAGCCGCGGGAAGGCAAGGAACACGTCGGTCACGCGCATCAGCACGGTATCGACCCATCCGCCGAAATAGCCGGCCACAGTGCCGATCAGCAGCCCGACAGGCCCGACCGAGATCACCACCAGCACGACGATGGCAAGGGTGATCCGCGCGCCATGGACGATCCGGCTGAAAATGTCGCGCCCCAGCGCATCTGTGCCGAACCAGTGCCTTGACGAGGGCGGCAGCAGACGCTGCGAGAGGTTCTGTGCCAGCGGATCATAGGGTGCGATCAGCGGCGCGAAGGCGGCGATGAGCAGCAGCGCAACGACAATGATCAGCCCGATCAGTGCCAGCGGGTTCTTGCGCAGCGCCAGCCATTGCCGGTAGGCCTGCCCGATCCGGGCCTGTCGGCGCGAGGCCGGGGTTTCTGTCGTCAGATAGGCATAGAGACCTGCCATGACTTACCTCGCCCGCGGGTCGAAGGCCCGCCCGATGATATCGCTCAGCAGGTTGATGCCGACGAAGATCAGTCCGACAACGATCGTGCCGCCGAGCACGGCATTCATGTCGGCATTGAGCAGGGAATTGGTGATGTAGCGGCCGAGACCCGGCCAGGCAAAGACGGTTTCCGTCAGCACCGAGCCCTCGAGCAGGTTGGCATAGGACAGCGCGATTACCGTCAGCAGCGGCACGATCGCGTTGCGCAGCGCATGGCCCCAGACCACGCGGCGCTCGCTCAGGCCTTTGACGCGGGCGGTCATCACATAGGGCTGCTGCAGCTCGGTGATCATGAAGGAGCGTGTCATCCGGCTGATATAAGCCGTCGAGAACAGACCCAGCACGGCCGACGGCAGGACGAGATGCGAGACCGCATTCCGGAAGGCCTCCCATTCGCCTTGCAACGCGCAATCCAGCAAGAGAACGCCGGTAATGGGCTGCACGAAATCCTGGTAGGACACCGCAATCCGCCCCGGGCCGGAAACCCAGCCCAGCTTGGCGTAGAAGATCAGCAGGCCCATCAGGCCGAGCCAGAAAATCGGGATGGAATAGCCGAAAAGCCCGATGAACCGGGCGATATGGTCCGGCCATCGCCCTTGCTTCGTGGCGGCCAGCACGCCGAGCGGGATGCCGAGGCAGATGCCGATCAGCGTGCCCAGCGTCGCCAGTTCCAGCGTGGCCGGGAAGACGCGCTTGATATCGTCGATAACGAGGTTGGAGGTCAGGACCGACTTGCCGAAATCACCCTGGACCACCTTCTGGAGATAGAGCCAGAACTGGACGAGCAGCGGCTTGTCGAGGCCCAGATCCTGCCGCGCCTTCTCGTAGACATCCGGCCGGGCATTGTCCCCCACGACCGCGAGGACCGGATCGACCGGCATGACCCGGGCGATGAAGAAGGTGACGGCAAGCAGGCCAAGGATCGTCACCATCACGGTGATCAGTTCCCTGGCGACGGTTCGGGCACCCCGGCTGAGGGCATGGGACATGGGATGTCTCGCGATGGGCGGAAGGGAAAACGCCGCCCGGCACGGGGCCGGACGGCGATTCGGGGGGCGTTACGCCGTCAGGCGCCGGCTCATTCCTTCGAGATCGTGTGGTAGAAGTTGGTGTCCGAGGTCGGACCCACGACGAAGCCCTTCGCGTTGGACCGCGCCGCCGCCACCTCGACCTGCTGGAACATGATCACGAAGGGCGAGGTCTTCTGGTGCTCGCGCTGCAGCGCCTCGTAGACCGCCTTGCGCTTGTCGGCATCGCGCTCGAGCACGTTGGCCTGAGTCGCCTTGGTCATGTCCGGGATGTCCCAGGCATTGCGCCAGGCCAGCGTCTTCGACTTCGCGTCATCGCTGTTGTCGACATTGATCGCGAAGGTCTCGGCATTGGTATGCGGATCGAGATAATCCGGGCCCCACTGGCCGATATAGATGTCATGCGTGCGGGCGCGGTACTTGGTCAGCGTGGCGCGGCCATCGCCGGGGATCAGTTCCAGCTTGATGCCGGCCTGCGCCCAGCTTGCCTGGATCGCCTGCGCGATATCGGTGATCGGCGAGGTCGAGCGGACATCCATCGTCACGGTGAAGCCGTTCGGCAGGCCGGCCTTGGCGAGCAGTTCCTTCGCCTTCGCCACGTCGAACTTGTACGGCTTGTCGGTGATCGCGCCGAGGAAGCCCTTCGGCAGGAAGCTCTGGTGCTGCTGGAACGTGCCCTGGACGATGTTCTTCTCGATGGCGTCGTAATCGACCAGCCACTTCACCGCCTCGCGCACTTCCGGCTTGGCGAAATTCGGGTTTTTCGTATTCAGACCGAGATAGAGGATATAGCCCTTGTCGCCCTGCACAGTTGTGACCTGCGGGTTGCCCTTCACGGCCGCCAGCTGGTCCTTCGAGAGGTTCCGCGCGAAATCGATGTCGCCCTTCTCGAGCAGGAGGCGCTGCGAGGCCGGCTCCGCGACATGCCGGACGATGACGCGGCGGTTCTTCGGCGCGCCCTTGAACCAGTTCGGATTGGCCTCGAGGGCATATTGCTCGTTCGGTCGCCAGGCGCGCACGATATAGGCGCCGGTGCCGGCCGAATTGGCCTTCAGCCAGGCATTGCCGAAATCGCCATCCTTTTCGTTGGCCTTCACGGTCTTCGAATCGACGATCGAGGCCACGCCCGAGGTCAGGCAATTGAGGAAGAAGGTCGGCGCGAAGGGCTTCGACACCGTGATGCTGACGGTGCTGTCATCCACCGCCTTCACCTTCTCGAGCACATTGTCCTTGGTGAACCCGAACTGCGCGAGGATGAAGCCCGGCGACTTGTTGAGCACGATCGCGCGCTGGAACGAATAGACCACGTCAGCCGCCGTCAGCGGGTTGCCCGAATGGAACTTCACGCCCGGCCGAAGCTTGAACGTGTAGGTCAGGTTGTCATCCGACACGGTCCAGCTCTGGGCGAGGTCGCCGACCAGGGCGTTACCCTTGGTGATGTCGACGCCGATCAGCTTGTCATAGACATTGGCACCGACCTCGACGCCCGAGAACTCGAAGGCCTCGGCGGGGTCGAGCGAGATGATATCGTCGATCTGCTTGGCCATGACGACCGTATCCTTCGGCGTCTGGCCGAGGGCCGGGACCATCGCGGTCAGGGAAGAAGCCGCCATCAGGGCAGCGGAAAGGCCCAGCGCATGGCGGCGGGACAGGTTGATTTTCATGACAGACGCTCCCGAATTGGGCCGGGCGCTTGAGCGCGTTCGGCTTATGTTAGGATCGGAGAATCTGTTGGCGTCATTGTCAATGCCTGTTGACGGCACGCGCCCCGATTTCGGGCCGGCAAGGGCTGCTTCCGTCACCGGGGCGGCCTCGTTTTTTCTCCGTGCAGTGCCGGATCAGGCCTCGGTTCCCTGTCTCCGGCGGGTGACCGACAAGAATCCGCGTCTTTCGGGAGGCTGGACTCATCCAAACCGGACCATTCGCCGTAAACCGCATCGAACACCGGAATCTTGCCCTGAAGGCACCGGGACATCGACGTGGAGGCGTGATGTCGTTGCGCATTGGAACCGATCCGACCGGAATAGGCGGAAGCACTGGCGGGATGGCGGCAGCAGGCCGTCGCACCCTTGTTATCGTCGACAATGACCGGCTCGCCGTGTCGCGGCTGCTGCGGGGGCTGGAACCCCGCGGCTTCGATGTCGAGGTCATCGAGTCGATCGGCGAGGCGATCGCCGTAATCAGCCGGAACCCGCCTGATTGCCTGGTCGTGGAGTCACGCCTGCCCGATGGGAACGGGCTGGATGTCATCGCCGCGCTGAAGCGGCATCGCCCGGATGCGCGGGCGGTGGTCCTGACCGGCTACGGCAATATCGCGACCGCCGTCGCGGCCATCAAGCGTGGCGCTGCCGATTATCTGCCGAAGCCGGCCGATATCGAGGATGTTTTCGCCGTCCTTGTCGGCGAGGAGCGGGTCCGTATTGCCGTGCCGGAAAATCCCATGTCGGCCGATCGCGTGCGGTGGGAGCATATCCAGCGGATTTTCGAATTGTGCGACCGGAATGTCTCCGAAACCGCGCGCCGGCTGAACATGCACCGGCGGACACTCCAGCGCATCCTCGCGAAACGCGCGCCGCGCTGAGCATCAGGGGCCGGAAAGACCGGCCCCGCCTCTTCCCCTTCCTTGCCCGGATTCATGCGCAGCGACTGATTTGACGCAGTCTCTGTGCGGAGGCTTGACAGCTCCTGAAAGATAGGACAACCATAGGACAGGTTCGTCGCCTGTTTTTGTGTTTTTTGTTTGATCAAGCGTTTCCATTGCATTTTTCCAAGCCCCGGGGAGGGCGTAATGGCGCAGGCCTTTGTATTCCGTGAGTTCCGCATTCTTCCGGATCGGCACTGCCGGCCGGCACAGCCGCTGACAGGGCTGTTGCCGGCTTCCGGCTCGCCTGATCTGCGAAACTGATCAACCACTTCCTGCAGGCTGTACCCGGATTGTCCGGCGGCCTGTTCTCCCTTTCGGCTCGCTCACTTCGCCCCCGCTACAGGACGAGCCGGAATGTAGGCGCATGGCGGGTTTCCTGCCCCTCCATCGCGCCTCGCGCCCTGCCTGTCACCCCCTGCTGACAGGCAGGGCGCTCTTCTCTCCCGTCAGCCCAAAATTTCCGATAGCCGGAGGGGTTCATGGCCGAATGGCCTGCCTTGCTCTCCCGTGACCTCGCCACAACCGGCGGCGCCCTCGCGCTCGCGGATGCCTCCGGTGATCTGTCCCGCGCCGATCTCGATGCGCGGGTCAAGCTCTGGGCGGCAATCCTCGCCAGGCGGAGCCTCCTGCCGGGGGATCGCATCCTTCTCCTCCCTCCACAGGGCATGGATGGCTGGGTGGCCTTGCTGGCGGTGCTGGCGCTCGGGGCAACCGCCATGCCCTTCCCGCCCGATCTGCCCGGCACCGATCTCCGGCAGATCGTCCGTCTCTGGCGTCCCTCCGCCTGCCTGTCCTTCGAGTCGGGCCTGGCTGGCCGCCAGGAGATCGGGCTGCCGCCCGAGCGGATCCATTTCATTGAAACGCTGCCGCGGAAATGGCCGCGGAACAGGCCTCCGGGGGAGGTCGAACGGGAGAGCCCGTTGCGCTTCGCCATGCGCGGGCAGGTCCTGCTGGCATCGGAAACCCTGGCGGGCGAGGCCGGAACCCTGCATGGCATCGGGTCGATCCTCGCCAATGCGCGGCGTCTGGTACGGTCCCTCGATCTGGCGCCCGCTCTCTCCGGTCTTCTTGCCATGCCGATGACGCATTGGGCCGGCCTCGTCGCCGGGCTGGGCCTTCTCGATGCGGGCCGGCCTGTCTGGCTGGCCGATCCGGAGCGTGCCGCACTGGTCCCCGAAGGATGCGGTCCCGTGGCCTGTTTCACAACCGTGCAGGCATGGCGGCGCTGGCTCGCCCGGCCGGACGGGTCCGGGGAAGGCGGCTCCATCCGGCATCTGGTCGCAATGTCGGGAAGCCTCGGCCGGGCCATGCTCGGCCAGACCCGCAGCCGGATCGATGCCTCACCCATCGATTGTGTCCACGGAACGCCTTTTCATTTGGCTGCAGCACGGCTTCGCATCGGCTCGGAGCCCCCGCCACCCGGCTGCATCGGCTATCCCTTGCCGGAGACTGAAATCCGCGTCATGCGCCGGCCTCTGCGGGAGGCCCGGCCCGGACAGGCCGGCTATCTGGTGCATTCCGGCGGCAGCGGCATGTCCTGCCGGCCTTGTGGCAGCGATCCGGTGCGGCCGGCGCCGGATTCGCCATACGATCAGGGCGAGATCGGCTGGCGGGAGGCTGACGGGCGGTTGTTCCGGCTGCCCTCCCCGAAGGATCTCATCCGCACGGCCGGGCGCATCCTCGCGCCGGAGGAACTCGAACAGCAGATTCTCGACAGCGGCCTTGTCGATGAGGCCTTCGCCTTCGGTGTCCCCCACCCGGTTCTCGAAGAGGCTGTCGTACTCGTCGCTGTGGCCCGTCCACGCGTGACGCCGCATCTGCTGCGCGAATTCTGCCGCCGGACGCTTCCGGATTTCATGGTGCCGCACCGGATCGAGCTGCATGCCCGTCTGCCGGTCCAGTCGCTGGCCCGATCCGGCCGGCACCATTTCCGGCTTCGTTATGCGGGCCTTTTTGGCGAGGCAGCTACATCATGTCCGGGTACCGACCCTCGGGGTCGAGCAGGCTGCTGAGGCGGGCGGATGCCACGCGCGCCAGCCGGATCGTGAGTGCCTTCCGGGTCGCGGCGGCGAGCGGGCGGGGGGGAGCTTCGCGCAGGATTTCCGCCCCGAACCCGTCGGCGAGGATCAGGCCGGTTTCCTCCGGGAAGATCGCCAGCGGCATATCGGGATGGGTTGCGAAGTAGAAATGCTCGCAATAGGGCAGGTAGTCCCGCCATTTGGTGTCAGCCCGGAAATCCTCCACCGAGGACTTGATCTCGATGATGTGGATCGCGCCGCGGTCCGAAAGGGCCACGAGATCAGCCCGGCGTCCGTTCGGCAGGGCCATTTCCGGGAATACGGAAAGGCCCCTCTGGGCGAAATGCCGGGCGAGGCCCCGCGACAGCAGCCGGGCGAGCCCGTCACGGGCCGGCCCGCCGCTCATCGCGTGTCGGCCATCAGCATGGCCGCGCCCTTTTCGGCAATCATCAGCGTGGGCGAATTCGTGTTGCCGGAGGTAATCGTCGGCATCACGGAGGCGTCGATCACCCGCAGCCCCTCCACGCCGATCACCGAGAGGCGCTCATCGACCACGGCCTGCGGGTCGTCCCGGCGGCCCATCCGTGCCGTGCCGACCGGGTGGAAGATCGTCGTGCCGAGATCGCCCGCCGCGCGGATCAGGTCTGCCTCGCTCCTGATGTCCGGGCCGGGGCGGTATTCCTCGGGCTCGAAGGGACGCATAGCCTCGGAGGCCACGATCCGCCTCACCAGTCGCAGCGAATCCGCCGCTACCTGCCGGTCCTCCTCGGTGGCGAGGTAATTCGGGTCGATCACCGGAGCCTCGAACGGGTCGGCGCTGGCCAGCCGGATCTCGCCCCGGCTTGTCGGCCGGAGATTGCAGACCGAGGCCGTGAAGGCCGGGAAGGGGTGCAGCCCCTCGCCGAACTTGTCGAGCGAGAGCGGCTGCACATGGAATTGCAGGTTCGGCATGGCGTAGCGGGCATCCGATCGCGTGAAGACGCCGAGCTGCGAAGGCGCCATCGTCATGGGCCCGCTGCGGAACAGCGCGAATTCCACGCCCATCCAGGCGCGCTTCAACAGGTTGGCATAATCGGCATTCAGTGTCCGGACGTTGCGGACCTTGTAGATCGGCCGGATCTGGAGATGGTCCTGCAGGTTCTGGCCTACGCCGGGGCGATCCGCCACGACTTCGAGGCCGAAGCTGCGAAGGGCCTCGCCCCTTCCGATACCGCTGAGCATCAGCAATTTCGGCGAGGCAACAGCTCCGGCTGCCAGCACGACGCTCCGCCGCGCCCGGACGACCCGGCTTTGGCCATCCTGGCGGAAGGCGAGGCCGGAAGCGCGGTTCCCCTCGAACAGGATGCGCTCGGCCTCGGCCCCGGTGAGGATCGTGAGATTCGGACGGTTCCGGACCGGGTCGAGGAAGCCGCGGGCGGCGCTCCAGCGCAGGCCCTTTTTCTGGTTGACCTGGAAATAGGCCGAGCCTTCGTTAGAGCCGCGGTTGAAATCCTCGACCTTGGGGATGCCGCATTGCTCGGCCGCATCGCGGAACCGGTCGAGAATGTCCCAGCGCACGCGGGGCGGCTCGACACGCCACTCGCCGCCCGCGCCATGCAGCGCATCGGCCCCGGCGAAGAAATCCTCGTGCTGGCGGAAATAGGGCAGCACATCCTCCCAGCTCCAGCCTGAAAGGCCCAGCTGTGCCCAGCCATCATAATCGGTGGACTGGCCGCGCATATAGATCATGCCATTGATGGCCGAGCAGCCGCCCAGCACCTTGCCCCTTGGGTAGAGGAGAGATCGGCCATTGAGCCCGGCGACAGGCGCGGTCTTGAACAGCCAGTCGGCCCGCGGGTTCCCGATCAGGAAAAGATAGCCGACCGGGATATGGAACCAGATGTAGCGATCGTTTCCCCCCGCCTCGAGAAGGAGAACGCGGCGCGCCGGATCGGCGCTCAGCCGGTTCGCCAGCAGGCAGCCGGCCGTGCCGGCGCCCACGATGATGTCGTCGAATTCCCCTGCCGGATCTGCCGGGATTGTGCCCATTGCTCGTTCTCCCCCGGCAACAGGTTTAGGCAGGCCCCGGGAAGGCGGCAAGGTTCGATTTTGCCGCCCCGTTCTGCGCTGGTTGAGACCGTCAGGCTGCCGCCTGCGTGCTCGGTGCCGTTCCTTCGCGGTCATTGGCCGGCGTGATCTCGGCCGCGCGCCGGCTGGCCTTTTCCTCCTCCCGGATCCGTTTCCGGAACCAGAAGGAATAGAGGGCCGGCAGGAAGAGCAGCGTCATGAAGGTGGCCACGAACAATCCGCCCATCACCGTGACCGCCATCGGGCCCCAGAAGGCGCTGCGCGAGAGCGGGATCATCGCCAGGATGGCCGTCATGGCTGTGAGGATCACGGGTCGCGCCCGCCGGATCACCGATTCGACGATCGCTTCCCGCATCTGCAGGCCACGGTCCATGTCATGCTGGACCTGATCGACAAGGATGATCGAGTTGCGCATGTCCATCCCGCCGAGCGCGATCAGGCCGAGCAGGGCCACGAAGCCGAAGGGCATGCCCGACAGGTTGAGCGCCAGCGAGGCGCCGATCACGCCGAGCGGAACGCTCATCAGCACGAGGAAGACCTTGGTGAAGCTCTGCAACTGCACCATGAGGAGCAGCAACATGACCATGAACATGACCGGGAACAGCTTGAAGATCGATTCATTCGCCTTCGCCGATTCCTCGATCGCGCCGCCAATCTGGATCTGGTAGCCGAGCGGAACCGCATCGCGGATGGGCTTCAGCGCGGTCCAGATCTCGGTGGTGACATCCGGTGCCTGCACGCCGTCGACAATGTCGGCGCGGACGGTGATCGACATGTCCCGGCTGCGCCGCCAGAGGATCGGCTCCTCGTAATCCTGCGCGATCCGGGCCACCTGCGCGAGCGGGACCGGCACGCCATTGCGGGCGGTGAGCGTGAAATCGCCCAGCCGGGTCGGATCGAGCCGCTCGCCCGGCACGGCGCGGGCGACAACCTGCACCTGTTCGGTTCCGTCTCGGATCGTCGTCACCGTGACGCCCGAAATCAGCGTCTGCAACGTCTGCGCGATCGCGCTGGGGTCGAGCCCGAAGGCGCGGGCCCGGTCCTGATCGACCACGAGGCGGAGGGATGGCATCAACTCGTTCCAGTCGAGATGCGGGTCGATCGCCTTGTTGTTCCGGAGCATGGTGTCCCGGACCTGATAGGCGATGCGGCGCACCTCGGCCGGATCGGTGCCGACGATGCGGAATTGCACCGGGAACCCGACTGGCGGGCCGAAATTGAACCGGTCGACGCGCACCCGGGCTGCCGCGAGCGCGCCCTCCCGGATCCGGGTTTCGAGCCGGGCCTTGATCCGTTCCCGCGCGGGGACATCCTTCGAGAGGATGACGATCTGTGAGAAGGCCTCGTTCGGCAGGACCTGGTTCAGGCCGAGCCAGAACCGGGGTGAGCCCTGGCCGATATAGGTCGTGGCGTGGAGGATGTCGGGATCACCCTTGAGCAACGCCTCTGCCTCGCGGGCGACAGCATTGGTCGCGGTGATCGAGGAGCCTTCCGGCAGGCGCATCTCGAGAAACAGCTCCGGCCGCTCCGAAAGCGGGAAGAATTGCTGCGGCACCCGTGTGAAGCCGACGATTGCGATCGCGAAGACAGCAGCCGTGGCCCCGAGCGCCTTGACCCGATGCGTGACGCACCAGGTGACAATCCGGCGGAGCAGCGAGTACCAGCGACCTTCGTACATGGAGGCATGACCTTCGCCATGACCCTTCTTGAAATCGGGCAGGATCTTCACGCCGAGATAGGGGGTGAAGATCACGGCGACGAACCAGGAAGCGACGAGCGCGATCCCGACAATGTAGAGGATGCTGCCCGTATATTCGCCGACGGCTGAACTCGCGAGCCCTACGGGGAGGAAGCCCGCCGCGGTGATCAGGGTGCCGGTCAGCATCGGGAAGGCCGTGGAATCCCAGGCATAGGCGGCTGCCTTCATCCGGTCCCAGCCTTCCTCCATCTTCACGATCATCATCTCGACGGCGATGATGGCATCATCGACGAGAAGGCCGAGGGCAATGATGAGGGCGCCGAGCGAGATGCGGTGCAGGTCGATCCCGGCGAAATCCATCACGGTGAACACGATACCGAGCACGAGCGGCACCGAGGTGGCCACCACGATGCCTGTCCGCCAGCCGAGGGTCAGGAAGGAGACGCCGAGGACGATCACAAGCGCCTCGATGAAAGCCTTCACGAACTCGTAGACGGAATCGCCGACCACCTTGGGCTGGTTGGCGATCCGGTCGATCTGGAACCCGACCGGCATCGTTTCCTGGAATTCGGACAGCGCCTTCTCGATATCCTTCCCGAGAGTCAGGATATTCGCGCCCTTGAGCATGACGACGCCGACGCCGATCGCGGGCTTGCCATCCTGTCGGATGAGGAAATCGCTCGGATCCTCGAAGCCGCGCGTCACGTTGGCGATATCGCCAAGCCGAATCGTCCGGCCATTCGCTTCGACCGGGATCGCCGCCACGGCTTCCGTGCCGGAGAGCGCGCCCGTGACGCGGACAGGGATGCGCTGGGCCTGTGTCTCGAACGTGCCGGCGGGCGTTACGGCGTTCTGGCGGGCGATCGCGTCGAAGATCGCACTTGCGGAAATGCCGAGGGTTGCCAGCTTGGTATGGCTGAACTCGACGAAGATCTGCTCGTCCTGCGCGCCGTACAGTGTCACCTTGGTAACGTTCGGCACCTTCAGCAGGGCACGCTTCAGATCCTCGCCGACCCGCTTGAGCTGGGCATAATCGGCGCCGTCGCCGGTGATCATGGTCAGGATGGAATCGACATCGCCGAACTCGTCATTGACCGTCGGCCCGAGGACACCGGAAGGCAGCTCCGGCTTGAGGTCGGTCAGCTTCTTCCGCATCTGGTAGAAGAGTTCCGGCACCTGCCGCGCGGGCGTGTAATCCTTGAACTCCATCTGCAGGGCCGCAAAGCCCGGCTTGTTGTAGGTCAGGACGCGGTTGAAATATGGCAGTTCCTGCAGCTTCTTTTCGATCCGGTCGGTCACCTGGTTCTGCATCTCGAACGCGGTCGCGCCCGGCCAGGCCACGGTGATCACGCCGACCTTGATCGTGAAGGACGGGTCCTCGGCCCGGCCGAGGCGCATATAGGACAGGGTTCCGACCGCGCCGATCAGCAGGATCAGGAAGAGCACGAGCGTCTGGTGCCGGACGGCCCAGGCCGAAAGATTGATGCCGCGCATGTGATTACCCCTGCCGTGCGTCCGTCAGCACCCGGACCTTCTGGCCGGCGCGCAAGGTGTGGACTCCCATCGTGACGACCTGTTCGCCTTCGGCGAGGCCCGAGCGGATCGTGGCCAGCCGGCCATCGGTCGCAAGGAGCTCCACCTTCCGGCGGACCAGCTGGCCGGTTCCTGCCTCGACCACGAAGACTTCGGTTCCCTGACCTTCGTTCAGCACCGCAGAAAGCGGGATCCGGGCCATGCGAGCCGCTTCCGGCGGGGAGAGCGTGATCGTGGCGGTCATGCCGAGCGGGGCGTCGGGCGCGATGCCCGCCAGCGTGAACCGCGCCGCGAAAGTGCGCGTTCCGGCATCGGCGCTGGGCGACAATTCCCGCAAGGTGGCGGGATAGCGCTTTCCGGGCTCCGACCAGAGTTCCGCTTCGGCGCGGCCCTGCCGGGCCAGTGCCAGTTCCTGTTCCGGCAGCGCGACCAGCGCCTCGCGATCACCGTCGCGGGCAATGCGGACGATGGTCTGGCCGGCGGCGACCACCTGGCCGACTTCTGCCGCGACGCTGATCACGATCCCGTCGGATTCAGCCCGGAGATCGGCATAGGATTGCGAATTGGTGGTCAGCTCGACCTGACGTTCGGCGCGCCGGACCCGGCCGATCGCCTCGTCACGCGTTGTGCGCTGGCGGTCGCTGGCCTGTTCGGTGGACCAGCCCCGCCCGCGGAGGTCGAGGATCCGGTCGAATTCCAGCTCGGCCTGCCGGGCGGCCGACCGGGCCGCCGTAAGCTCGGCCTCGGCGCTCTCGCGGTTGAGCCGGAAATCGGTGTCGTCGAGGCTGGCGAGGATCGTGCCGGCGGAAATCCGGTCGCCGACCTGCACCTTGCGTGCGGCGATCTTGCCGGCGACGCGGAAACCCTGGTCTGTTTCGATGCGAGCCCTCAGGGTTCCGACGAGAACCTTCGGCTGGGCAATTTCCTGCAGCCGGACGGCCTGCACCTGAACCGGGCGGACAATGAGATCGGGGGAGGCCGCAACCGTCTTTTCGGGCGGCTTCCCGGTCAGTGCCCAGCCGGCGGCGCCGGCTCCGGCCAGAAGGATCACGGCAAGCGGAACGAAGCGGCGCGCTCTCGCACCCAGCCGGGTCTTCGGCTGGCGCGGTTCGGCGGCGGGCGGGGTCTCGGCGGGCGGGGTCTCGGAGGCGGGGGCTGGATCGGTCATGGGGAGCTCAACGGGTTACGGGCGCAGGGCGGCAAGGATCAGGTCGGTCAGGCGGCCGGCCTGCTCCTCCTGGTCCTGGTCCGCGCAATGGGCGATGAGGGTGGGGTGGATAATCTTGGCAGAGGCTTCGAAGGCTGTTTGGGCGAATTCCGGCAGGGGCACGGCCCGGAAATGACCCGAACGGATCCCCTCGCCGATGATCTCCGCGAGAACGCCGACAATCGAGGCGCAATGGGCCTCGATAGCCGGCCAGTTCTCCGCCATCGCAACCTCGACCATGTCGTGGATGCGGTGTTCATGCGTCAGCATGGACTTGTTCCGGCGGTGCAGCTCGAGAAGGTAGACGCGCAGCTTTTCCGGCGCAGGAAGCGGACGCGCCAGGATCTCGCGCGCCATATCCTCGATTTCATGCATCATCTTCGCGCAGATCGCGTCGTTGATGGCGCTTTTGGACGAAAAGAAGCGGTAGACATTGGCCGGCGACATGCCGAGTGCGGCGGCAATGTCGGCCACGGCGGTCTTCGCATAGCCGACACGCCGGAAATGCTCCTCCGCGACGGCGATGATGCGTTCCCGCGTGGCTTCTGCAGTAAGGCGCTGACGGATGTTCATGGCATTCGTTACGATTGATAACTGATGATTTTCGAATTTTATCAGGAATCATGTGTCAGTCAAGAGGGAGGTCAGAGTGTGGTGAAGGAAGGGATCCGCTGAGGCATGGCCGGCCCGTGAGCCTGCCGGCGGGCCGGGCTGGCAAAGTCCCGGGGCTGCGGCTAAAGAACCGCTCCAGAGCCAGTTTCCGACGAGGGTGCCGCGTGTCCAAACCCATGAATCCGGTCTATGCCGGTCTGCCGACCACGATCTTCGAGACCATGTCCCGCCTGGCCCGCGAGCATCAGGCCGTCAATCTCGGGCAAGGCTTCCCGGATGACCCGGGGGCCGAGGATATCCGCGCCAAGGCGGCGGAAGCCGTCATATCGGGCTGGAACCAGTATCCGCCCATGATGGGCATCCCCGAATTGCGGCAGGCCGTCTCCGTCCATTTCGCCCGCCATCAGGGCCTCGCCTTCGATCCCGACAGCGAGATCATGGTGACATCGGGCGCGACCGAGGCTCTGGCGGGCGCGCTCTTCTCGCTGATCAACCCGGGCGACGAGGTCGTGCTCTTCCAGCCGATGTATGATGCCTACCTGCCGCTCGTACTCCGGGCGGGGGGCGTGCCGAAATTCGTGACGCTCCGGCCCCCGCACTGGCGGTTCACGGCCGAGGATCTGGCGGCGGCCTTCTCGCCGCGCACCAAGCTTGTCCTGTTCAATGATCCGCTCAATCCCGCCGGCACGGTCTGCCCGCTCGAAGATCTCTCGATGCTCGCGCATTTCTGCATGGCGAATGATGCCATCGCCGTCTGCGATGAGGTCTGGGAGCATGTGGTCTTCGACGGCATCCGCCACCAGTCACTGATCGGCCTGCCGGGCATGCGCGAGCGCGTCGTGAAGATCAGCTCGGCAGGCAAGATCTTTTCCCTGACCGGCTGGAAGGTCGGGCTGGTCATGGCCGCGCCCTCGCTGATGCGGGTTCTTGCCAAGGCGCACCAGTTCCTCACCTTCACGACGCCGCCGAACCTGCAGGCTGCGGTAGCCTATGGCCTCGGCAAGGAAGACAGCTTCTTCGACGCGATGCGTGCCGATTTCCAGCAGGCGCGGGATTATCTGGCCGGCGGGCTTCAGGATCTCGGCTTCCCGGTGCTGAATTCGCGCGGGACCTATTTCCTCAACATCGACATCGCCCCGCTTGGAGAGACGGACGATGCCGCCTTCTGCCAGCGGCTGGTGGCGGAACACGGGGTCGCCGCGATTCCGGTCTCGGCTTTCTACGCCGAGGATCCGGTGCGGACGGTGGTGCGGCTCTGCTTCGCCAAGCGCCAGTCGACGCTCGATGCCGCGCTGGAGCGACTCGCCGGCGTGCTGCGCAAAGGTTGATCGCTAGCGCGACACGGCAACCTGCCGGCACTCATCCGGCAGGTCGTCAAGCGTCCAGGGTTTGGGCGGCGGCTTCGGCTTTCCAGCCGGCCCGGGCGGCGGCATGGGCTTGTTCATCGCCGCATATTGCTTCTTCAGCCAGTCCTGGAGTTCCGTACCGCAGCCATCCTCGTCTGCCGGCAGCGGCTGATCGACACAGGAGGCGTCGTCCTTCGGGCAGGCCATGCGGATGTGGAAATGGTAATTGTGCCCCCACATCGGCCGCACCTTGGAGAGCCAGGCCCTGTCGGCGCCGGCATCGCGGCACAAGGCGACCTTGATGGCGGGGTTGACGAAGATCCGGCTCACCTTGCCTTCGCGCGCCGCAAGGCGGATCAGCGCGAGATGGCTGCGGGTATAGGCGGCGGGGTCCACATCCATCCAGTCGGCTCGGACGACATTGGTCGCGCTCATGGTTTCCCGCTCCGCCCGGCTCAGCGTCCGGTCCGGCATCGGGGTCAGCCAGATATCCGCGTCGAGGCCAATCTGGTGCGAGGCATGGCCGGTCAGCATCGGCCCGCCACGCGGCTGGGAAATGTCGCCGACAAGCAGGCCGTTCCATTTGGCCTCGCGCGGAGCCTTGCGCGCCAGCCCCTCGATCAGGGCGATAAGGTCGGGATGGCCCCAGTTGCGGTTGCGCGAGAGGCGCATCACCTGCCAGGTCTCCCCATCGACGGGGAGCGCCTTCGCGCCGGCAAGGCAGCCGCGGGCAAACGAACCGATGGCGCGCGGCTCAAGATTGGCCGGGCCCGGCGTCGTGCCGAAAATGCGTTTGGCGGCATTGTTGGGAAGCAGCGAAAGGACCTTCGCCCGCCGTTCCATTTCCTCGGTCTGGGTCTGCTGGCCGAGGGCCGGCCCTGCCATGGCCATGACCGCGAGGACCAAGGTAACGAGGACAAGGGCGGCAATCCCCGGCCTGACCCTCGCCATTCCCTGCCGCTCTTGCATCGCCAAGGCTCTGCCCAGCATCGATTCGACCCTCGTGTTGGTGGGCGGAGCATGGCAGCAAAGGGTTAACCAGACCAGCCGGACCTGCACATTTCGAGGGAAAGGATTCAGGATTTCGCTGTGTCCGGGGAGCAGGATGGGACGGTGAAGACGAAGGGGAATCGCCCATGTCCCGATCCTGCGCCCGCCGGCTCCTGCCGCTTCTGGTGATCTTTCTCGGCATCTTGGTGCAGACCCAGGCCAGCTTCGCCCGGAGCGAGCCGCCTCACATCATCCGGCAGGCCTGAAAGCCAGACATTTTCGCTTTTCAATCCGCCGGTCTTGGATAGGCTGGCCGCAAATCCCGGACGGGCCGCCCGATGCTGCCGTGTGAAAAGAGGGATGCGAGGAGGAATGATGAGCGACCCGAACAGGCCAATTCCCCGCCGTGCCGTGCTGGCCGGCCTTGTGGCGACGCCGTTTCTTGCATCCGGCGCGCGCGGGCAGGCCGCCTGGCCGAAAGCCGGAACGATCCGCATGGTCATTCCCTTCCCGCCGGCCGGCGCGACCGACGTGATCGGCCGCATCGTCGCCGAGCGGTTGGGCGCCATCTGGGGCAACCAGATTGTCGTCGAGAACAAGGGCGGCGCCGGCGGCAATATCGGCACAGACCAGGCCGCGAAGGCCGCGCCGGATGGCAATACGATGCTTGTCGTCTCGGTCGGTATGGCCACCAACCCCTATCTCTACAAGTCGCTGCCCTATGACCCGGTGAAGGATTTCGAGCCCGTCAGCCTGATGGCGATGGTGCCGAACATCATGGTCGTGCCACCCAACCACCCGGCGAAATCGGTCGCTGATTTCATTGCGCTGGCGAAGGCCAAGCCGGGCACCATGTCCTTCGGCTCGTCGGGCATCGGCACCTCGGTTCATCTCTCGGGCGAGCTGTTCCAGAAGCTGACCGGCACCAAGATGATCCATGTGCCCTACAAGGGAACGGCGGAAGCCAAGAACGACCTCATCGCCGGCCGCCTGGACTGCATCTTCGACAACATCACCGCGGCCCTGCCGCAGGCGCAGGCCGGCACGATCAAGGCTCTCGGCATCACCACGGCGAAGCGTTCGCAACTCGCGCCCGATCTCGCGCCGATCAACGAGACCGTGCCCGGCTTCGATGTCTCGTCCTGGTTCGCCTTGTTCGTTCCGGCGAAAACGCCGCCGGCCATCGTCGCCCGCATGAATGCCGATGTGAAGACCGTGCTGGCCGAGGCAGAGGTGGCGAGCAAGCTCGGCAAGCTCGGCGGCGAGATTGTCGGCTCGAGCCAGCAGGAACTGGCCGCCTTCCTGAAGTCGGAAAGCGACAAATGGGGCGCGCTGATCCGGGAGATCGGTGCCACCGCCGGCTGAGGCTTGATGCGGGCCAGCGAATCCGGTTCATTGGCGATCAATTGATCACCAATGCCGGGACTGGCCCGCCGCCTTCGTTGCTTGAGGCCGGAGGCGGGCATGCCCGCTTCACGCCTGCAGAGCCCGTCATGCACCGCTTCCTTGCCTGGCTGGAGGGATTGATCCCTCCGGTTGTGCCCGCTCCGCCGGGCGAGCCTACTTCGCTGTTCCCGTTTCTCGGGCAGCAGATCCGGCAGGTCCGGGGGCCCCTGGCCGTCCTGACCGCGCTGACCATGATCGACGCGCTGCTCGACACAGTGGTGCCGTTCTTCATCGGGCATCTTGTCGGGCTGCTGGCGACGACCCCGCGCGACCGCTTCTTCGCCGAAGCCATGCCGACGCTCCTCGCCATGCTGGCCGTTGTGCTCGTGCTGCGCCCGCTGGTCTTCCTCTCCGCTTTCTCGCTGGGGAGGCTCGGCATCGAGCCGGGCTGGCAGAGCCGGATGCGCTGGCAGTTCTATGGCCGCCTGATCGGCCAGAGCCTCCGGTTCTTTCACAATGATTTTGCGGGGCGGCTGGCCAACCGGGTCATGCAGACAGGCGGCGCGGTGCGCCAGGCGACGATTTCCTTCATCCAGGCCATCATCTACATCGCCTGCTACGGCCTCGGCTCGGTCGGGCTGATTGCCGCGCAGGACTGGCGCATGGCTCTCCCCGTCGCGCTCTGGTTCTGCGCCTACCTGCTCATCCTGCGGCTCTTCCTGCCGCAGCAGCGCCAGCGGGCCCAGGCGGCCTCGGAGGGGCGCTCGATGCTGATGGGCAAGGTCGTCGATGCCTTCGGCAACATCCAGGCCCTGAAGCTCTTCGGCGAGAAGGCCCGGGACGATGCCTATATGGCGGCGGCCGTGCGCGAGGCCAACGGCCTGTTCCAGGCCCAGCAGAGGCTGCAGATCGGCTTTTCGGGCTGTCTCTCCATCCTCAGCGCCACCACGGTCTGCACCACCTGCGCCATAGGACTCTGGCTCTGGAGCCGCGGCGCCATCGAGGTCGGCGGCTTCACCATGGCGATGACGCTGGTCCTTTCGCTGGTCCGCGCCTCGGGCTGGATCGCGTGGGAAATTTCCGGGATCATGGAGAATATCGGCATCGTCCAGGAGGGCATGGAAAGCCTGACGGCCCCGGTCACGATGCAGGACCGCCCGGATGCGGTGCCGCTGCGCTTCGAACGTGGCGAGATCGCCTTCCGGAAGGTCTCCTTCTCCTATGATGACCGGCTGCCCATCCTGCGCGACATCGACCTTGTGATCCGCCCCGGCGAGAAAATCGGCCTTGTCGGGCGCTCCGGCGCCGGCAAGTCGACCCTCGTCAACCTGCTCCTGCGCTTCAATGCCGTCACCGAGGGGCGCATCCTCATCGATGGCCAGGATATTGCCGGCCTGAAGCAGGAATCGCTGCGGCGGGTGATCGCGATGGTCACGCAGGATACTGCCCTGCTCCACCGTTCGATCCGCGACAATGTGCTCTATGGCCGTCCGGATGCCTCCGAGGCCGAATTGCATGCCGCGCTCGCGCGGGCACAGGCCACCGATTTCGTCGGGAACCTGCAGGATTGGCTTGGCCGCCGCGGGCTGGATGCCCATGTCGGCGAACGCGGCGTCAAGCTGTCCGGTGGCCAGCGCCAGCGCATTGCGCTGTCCCGCGTGATCCTGCGCGATGCGCCGATCCTTGTGCTCGACGAAGCCACCAGTGCCCTCGACAGCGAGGTCGAAACGGCGATCCAGGAAAATCTCGGCACGCTCATGGCCGGCAAGACCGTGATCGCCATCGCCCATCGCCTCTCGACGCTGCAGATCATGGATCGCCTCGTGGTGCTGGATCAGGGCCGCATCCTCGAACAGGGCACCCATGCCGAATTGCTGGCGGCCGGCGGGCTCTATGCCGATCTCTGGGCCCGCCAGTCCGGCGGCTTCATCGTGGCGCCGAAGAAGCGGGAACCGGTTCAGGCGGAATAACAGCTGCCTGCCGGGCATCCAGCCGCCTGCGATTCGCCCTGAAAACCCGCGCCAGCGCGCGGATAACCGCTTCGATATCGCCGTCGCTCCGCGTCCGTTCCGTGCGGACGAGATAGACATCCTCATGGATGAAGGGCTGCGGCAGGGCGCAGAACCGCTCCAGCTGCGGATCGGCATCGCCCAGCCAGCAGGGCAGGCTGCCGATTCCGGCACCGGCCCGGACAGCCTGATAGCGCAGGTGCAACTCGTCGATCAGCGGGCCCTGGCTGCGGCCCGCCAGCGCGCGCTGCGCCAGCGCTAGCTGGCGTGACATCGTGCCGTGCCCGGAGGGCATGATGACGGGGAGCAGCCCCGCGCCGCGCAGGCCATAAAGCGCGAAGGAAAGCGTTGCGACCTTGCGCGCCAGCAGGCCGGCTTCCGGTTCCACGGCATTCATCCGCAGCGCGATCTCGGCCTCGCCCTGCCGGAGGTCGATGCGCTGGCGCGTCGGCATCAGCACGATTTCCCGGGCGGGCGCGGCGGCGCGCAGCTGCGTCACGTTCTCCGAGAGAAACAAGGCCAGCGAGGTCGTCGCCGTGATCCGGATCGGGGGCCGGTCGAGCACGCGGTACTGGCGCAGGAGTGCCGGCAGGCGACCGGCAGTCTCGCCCATCGGCCGGATTGCCTGAAGCAGCGCCTCGCCCGCCTCCGTAAGGTCGGTCCGGTTCGTGCTGCGCAGGAGCAGCGTCAGCCCGGTCACCTCCTCGAGCCGTCGCATGCGGCGCCCGACCGTCGGCTGGCTTTCCCCCAGCGCGGCGGCCGCCCGGTTCATCGATCCATGAACAGATACGGCCAGAAAGGCTCGGAGGTCGTTCCAGGAGAGCCGGAGCTCCGCCCCTCCCGGGGAGGTGGAGGCGCTGGCGGCACCGGTCGGATCAACATTGTCAGCCATGCCAGGAGATCGTTCTTCGCAGGAGGGGGCTGGGAAACGGGATTCGCGGATTGCGGGTCGGGAGAATGTGGCGTCATGCCCAACGGAATGACAAGCCATCGCCGCCGCGTCAGCCCGGCAGTTTCGGACAACGCTGTTCATAAATGAAGAACGCCGACGCCTGATTATCGTCAATGGCAGCGCTGGCCTGCTGCGCAGAACGCCCCGAAGATCAGCGGGGGAGCCGGCCGGGCTTTATCGGGCAAGGGCGGGATGGGCGGGCCGTCAGGCGAGTTTTGCCCGGCTGCGTCTGGAAGCGGCCGGTGCATCGGCAGGGCGCTTTTGCTGCGGCACGCCGCATGTGAGGGCCTCGATCGCGATTTCAGCTCCAGCCCAGCCGATAAGGCAGCCGGCCGCGTCAAACATGTGCCCTTCCGAAGCAAGAAGCTGGCGCTGGCTCTCGCCCCGGTGATTGGCTTTGGGAATCCCGATATCCCCCACCTGCCCGATCACGCGGAACCACGGGTAAATGTCGAACTCGACCGGATCGAGCCGGGCGAGAATATAGGCCACATGCCGCGGCATGACATCGAGATGACGGCCGATCTGCGCGAATGTGGTGACGCGGTCCGGAGGAATGGCAGCAACAATCGCCAGAACGTCCGTCTTGATCCGGACGAAGAATGGCGAGCCGGCCATCCCTAGCTGTCCATCTTCAGGGCGGCGATGAAGGCTTCCTGCGGAATTTCGACCTTGCCGAATTGCCGCATCTTCTTCTTGCCTTCCTTCTGCTTGTCCAGAAGCTTGCGCTTGCGGCTGATATCGCCGCCATAGCACTTGGCCGTCACGTCCTTGCGCAGGGCACGCACCGTCTCTCGGGCGATGATCTTGCCGCCGATCGCCGCCTGGATCGGGATCTGGAAGAGATGCGGCGGGATCAGATCCTTCAGCTTCTCGCACATCACCCGGCCCCGGCCTTCGGCGCGGTTGCGGTGGACGAGCATCGAGAGCGCGTCCACCGGCTCGGAATTGACCAGAACCGACAGCTTCACGAGGTCACCCTCGCGGTAATCGGTGATCGTGTAATCGAACGAGGCATAGCCCTTCGAGATCGATTTCAGCCGGTCATAGAAATCGAAGACCACCTCGTTGAGCGGCAGGTCATAGACCACCATCGCGCGCTTGCCGACATAGGTCAGGTCGATCTGGTTGCCGCGCCGCTCCTGGCAGAGCTTGAGGATCGCCCCGAGATAATCATCCGGCGTAAGGATCGTGGCGCGGATCCAGGGCTCGCGGATCTCCGTGATCTTCATCACATCCGGCAGGTCCGCCGGATTATGCAGGTCGATCTCGGTGCCGTCGCGCAGGGCGATCTGGTAGACGACGCTCGGCGCGGTGGCGATCAGGTCGAGGTTGAACTCGCGCGTCAGCCGCTCCTGGATGATCTCCAGATGGAGCAGGCCGAGGAAGCCGCAGCGGAAGCCGAAGCCGAGTGCGGCGGAGGATTCCATCTCGTAGGTGAAACTCGCATCGTTGAGGCGCAACTTGCCCATCGCGGCGCGGAGTTCGTCGAACTCCGCTGCATCGACGGGGAAGAGGCCGCAGAACACCACCGGCTGGACCGGCTTGAAGCCAGGCAAAGCCTGCGCGGTCGGCTTCTTCTCCTCGGTGATCGTGTCACCGACGCGGGTATCCGCCACTTCCTTGATCGAGGCGGTGATGAAGCCCACTTCGCCGGGGGTGAGTTCCGGCAGGTCGATCATCTTCGGCGTGAACACGCCGACCCGGTCGATATCATAGACCGCATCCGTGCCCATCATCTTGACGCGCATGCCCTTTTTCAGCTTGCCGTCAATAATCCGGACCAGCACGACAACGCCGAGATAGACATCGTACCAGCTGTCGACCAGCAGGGCCTTGAGCGGCGCCGAGAGATCGCCCCTGGGTGGCGGCAGACGGGTGACGATCGCCTCGAGCACGCCTTCGATATTGAGCCCGGTCTTGGCCGAGATCGGCACCGCCTCGGAGGCGTCGAGCCCGATCACTTCCTCGATCTGTTCCTTAACCCGGTCCGGCTCGGCGGCAGGCAGGTCCACCTTGTTGAGGACGGGGACGATTTCGTGATTGGCATCGAGCGCATGATACACATTCGCCAGCGTCTGCGCCTCGACGCCCTGGCTGGCATCGACCACCAGCAGCGAGCCCTCGCAGGCCGCGAGGCTGCGCGAGACCTCGTAGGCGAAGTCGACATGGCCCGGCGTATCCATGAGGTTGAGGATGTAATCCTTGCCGTCATTCGCCCGGTAATTCAGCCGGACGGTCTGCGCCTTGATGGTGATGCCGCGCTCGCGCTCGATCTCCATGCTGTCGAGCACCTGCTCCACCATCTCGCGCTCGGTCAGCCCGCCCGTTTTCTGGATCAGGCGATCGGCGAGGGTGGACTTCCCGTGGTCGATATGCGCCACGATGGAGAAGTTGCGAATATTGCTGATCGGTTCCGTGCTCATGGCGCGGGAGATAGCGAAGCTGGCGCAAATGTCCAAGGAAATTGCTTCCCGGACGGCCCCTGCGACAAAACAAAACGGGCAGCCCGGGGGCGCTCCGGTCGTGATGCGGACGGTTTCAGCTCGCTTCCACCATCGGCGCCAGCATGGCCTTGAGCTTGCCGAGATCGGCTGCGAAGAGGCGGATGCCCTCGGCCAGCTTTTCGGTGGCCATGGCATTCTCGTTCATCGCCCAGCGGAACGAGGCCTCGTCGACGGCAATCCGCGCCGGGGCGGGTGCCCCGCTGCCGTCAGGGGACAAGGCCCGGGTGAGTGGCCCCTGATCCTGCGCGAGCTGGTCAAGCAGGGCGGGGGCGATGGTCAGCCGGTCGCAGCCGGCCAGCGCCTCGATCTCGCCGAGATTGCGGAACGAGGCGCCCATGACCACCGTCTTGTGGCCATGCGCCTTGTAATAGGCATGGATCGACCGGACCGACACCACGCCGGGGTCGGTCTCGGCGGTGTAATCCTGCCCCGTCGCCTTCTTGTGCCAGTCGAGGATCCGCCCGACGAAGGGCGAGATCAGGAAGGCGCCGGCTTCTGCCGCAGCCACCGCCTGGGCGAGGCCGAACAGCAGCGTCAGGTTGCAGTCGATCCCGTCCTTCTGGAGGATTTCCGCCGCGCGGATGCCCTCCCAGGTCGACGCGATCTTGATAAGGATCCGCTCGCGGCCGATGCCCCGGCTCTCGTAATCCGCGATGATCCGCCGCGCCTTGGCCACCGTCCGGGCTGTATCGAAGGAAAGATCGGCATCGACCTCGGTGGAAACGCGGCCAGGAACGCGGCGCGTTAGCTCGGAGCCGAAGGTCACGGCGAGCCGGTCACAGGCGGCCTCGACGCGCTGGGCCGCCGGGAGGCTCTGCGCGCGGGCCCATGCCACGGCCTCCTCGACCAGAGGCCGGTAGGCCGGCATTTCCGCCGCCTTGAGAATCAGCGTCGGGTTGGTCGTGCAATCCGTGGGCTTGAACGCCTCGATCGCGGCCATGTCACCGGTATCGGCGACAACGACGGTCATGGCCTTCAATTGTTCGAGCTTGCTGGGCATTCCGGCGCCATTCCTTCCTCAACCGCCCATCGAATAGGTCGACAGGCCGCGCTTGTTTTCGTCGATGGACAGCCGCTGCGCAAGCGCCGGCATGGCCCGATCCGCGCAATCCGTCCGGGGGCAGATGCGGCAGGATACGCCGATCGGGGTCACCACCTGCGGATCGTCGAGATTGAGGCCATCCGCATAGACGATCTCGCGCGCATGCGAGATCGCGGTGCCGAGCCCGATGGCGAGCGTGCCGGCGCGCTGCGGCATGCCACCCCGGACAAAGGAACGCCCGGCGGGAGTCAAGGTCCGGGCAACGCAGAAAAACGAGGCGCCATCCGGCATTTTCGAGACCTGCACCCGCAGCATGCCGGGTGTGGCGAAGGCGTCATAGACATTCCATCGCGGGCAGGCGGCGCCGAACCGTGCAATCTGGATCCCCGACAGCGAGAAGCGTTTCGAGATGTTGCCGGCAATGTCGACCCGGATCAGGTGGAACGGGATGCCCTCGTTGCCCGGGCGCTGCAGGGTGGTCAGCCGGTGGCAGACCTGCTCGAAGGACAGGCCGAACCGGTGCTGGAGAATGTCGATCGCATAGCGCGTGCTCCGCGCGGCTTCGAGGAAGCGGTCATACGGTGCCATGACTGCTGCGGCGAAGTAATTGGCGAGCGCCGAGGCGGCCAGCGCATCCGCTTCCGGGCTGGAGGATTTGCCACCCGAAACCGCCTGGTCGATCTCCTTCCGGTAGCCGAGAAAGGCGATCTGGTGCGCAAGCTGGAAGGTGCGGCTGGGCAGCGGCAACAACTCCGAGAGCATCAGCCGCCGGGTCAGCGGGTTGTAGTGCCGCAGCAGGCCCTGCATCGCATCGACCGAGGCGATCTCGACATCGACGGCGAAGCGCATGTTCAGCACCTTCACCAGGTCCTGCTGGAGCGTCAGCAGCGCAAGGCCGTTCTCCTGCCAGAGCTGCTCGGCCGCCTCCTCGAGTTCCGGGAAATGGTTGCGGCGGCGCTGGAGGAACTCGGTGACCTCCTCCGACGGGAGCGCATGGATGCCGCCATCGCCATCGGCTTCGTCGCCGAAACGGCCATCGGCCGCCCCACCCCGCCGATAGGCCTGGTAGAGCGCGAGGAAGGCCCGCCCCATTGCCGGCAATTGCGCGACCAGTTCCTTCACGTCGCTGGCCTTCACGTCGGCCGCTTCGAAAACCGGGTCGGACAGCGCCTCCATCAGGTCGGTCTGAAGCTGCTCGTCGCCCTCGCCGCCGAGGCTGGCGAGATCGACCTGGAACTTTTCCGCGAGGCGCAGCAACACCGGCACCGTGACCGGGCGCTGGTTGCTCTCGATCAGGTTGAGATAGCTCGGCGAGATCGCAAGCTCGGTGGCCATCTGCGCCTGGCTGAGCCGGCGCTCCTGGCGGAGGCGGCGGATCTTGCCGCCAATCCGGAGAGATTTCATGCAGCCTCCTGTAAAAATATTTACACTTCACAACATTACATTTGTGAAGCTGTCAAGCATTTTCCGAGTTTCCCGACTAATTCCAACAACTTATTGCATCCGCGAATGGCGCATGAGAGGAGAATGCGTGTGAAGGCTTGTAAATGATGTTTGCTTGCTCCGGCATCAAGGATGAGCCGCGCATCCTCGACGAAAGACAGACTTGAAAGGAAAGACCATGTCCGCCCCCACCACATCTTACAACCCGCAGAACAAGCGCGATTACACCCCCGCGGATGTCGCGAAGCTCGCCGGTTCGTTCAAGATGGAATACACGCTCGCCCGCATGGGTGCCGAGCGCCTCCGCATGCTCCTCGCCAACCGCCCGTTCGTCCGCACCCTCGGCGCCCTGACCGGCAATCAGGCGATGCAGCAGGTGAAGGCCGGCCTCGAGGCCATCTATCTCTCCGGCTGGCAGGTTGCGGCCGATGCGAACAATGCCGGCCAGATGTATCCGGACCAGTCGCTCTATCCGGCCTCGTCCGTGCCGGACGTGGTGCGCCGCATCAACAACACGCTGCGCCGCGCCGACCAGATTGCCCATATGGAAGGGGACACCTCCATCCATTACATGGCGCCGATCATCGCCGATGCCGAAGCCGGCTTCGGTGGCCCGCTCAACGCCTTCGAATTGATGAAGGGCATGATCGAATCGGGTGCTGCCGGCGTGCATTTCGAGGACCAACTGGCCTCGGAAAAGAAGTGCGGCCATCTCGGTGGCAAGGTGCTGGTCCCGACCAAGACCTTCATCCGCACCCTGAACGCGGCGCGTCTCGCGGCCGATGTCTGCGGCGTGCCGACCGTGTTGCTCGCACGCACCGACGCCCATGCTGCCAACCTGATCACCTCGGACGTGGATGACTATGATCATCCCTGGATCGACCGGGACAGCCGCACCGAAGAAGGCTTCTTCCGCCTGAAGCAGGGCAACAAGCACTCGGTCGAGCATGCCATCGCCCGCGGCCTGGCCTATGGCGATTATGCCGACCTCGTCTGGTGGGAAACCTCCGAGCCGGATCTCGGCGAAGCTCGTGAATTCGCGACCGAATTCAAGAAGAAGTACCCGAACAAGCTGCTCGCCTACAATTGCTCGCCCTCCTTCAACTGGAAGAAGAAGATGAGCGATGCCGAGGCGGCCCGCTACCAGGAAGAGATCGGCGCGATGGGCTACAAGTACCAGTTCGTGACGCTGGCCGGCTTCCACTCGCTCAACCTCTCGATGTTCGAGCTGGCCAAGGGCTATTCGCAGCGCGGCATGGGTGCCTATTCGGAAATGCAGCAGCGTGAATTCGCGGCCCAGGACATCGGCTTCACCGCCGTCCGTCACCAGCGCGAAGTGGGCACCGGCTATTTCGATGCCGTCGCCATGGCAATCTCGCAGGGCAAGTCCTCGACGACCGCGATGGCCGGCTCGACGGAGACCGAACAGTTCCACGGCGATGCGCCGGCCAAGGCGATCGCGGCCGAGTGAACCTTTGGGGCCGGTGCTCATCCCCCCGGCCTTTGACTGGCCGGATCGCGGTCTCCTCCGTGATCCGGCATTTCTCCCAAACCACAGAAAGAACGCGTTCCGCTCGGGGACAGAAAGGAGAACCACGATGCCAAGACAATTCTGGGTGATTGGCGGCGAATATCAGTGCGTGGAGTTCCACGAGGTCATTCCGGGGACAGCACGCGTATTCGGGCCGTTCTCCTCTTATGAGGAAGCCAATCGGGTCTGGCGCGAGCGCTCGCTCGCCAGCCGGTCCTCGGCCACCACGCGCTATTCCATCGTGGCGAACGCGCCCAATCCGAACCGCCAGAGCGAAGCTGCATAAGACAGCGGCGGGATAACAAAATTGGAGGAATCGCCGGAGCAGGCGAGGCCGGGTCTTCGGACCCGGCTTTTTCCATTTGAGCTACCCTGAAACGGGCCTTCCGCCGATTGTTGCTTGCCTCGGGACCTGCTGCATGCCATTAGCCCGCCCCCGCAAGCAAAAAGGGCCATCCGGCCATGCGCAATCCGCACTCCGGCTCCGAATTCTCGCTTTCCCACCTGCTGGATGACATCCGGGATCATGTCCGGCCGGCCTTCGGGCGCGGCCGCGTGGCGGATTACATTCCCGAACTCGCGCGGGTCGATCCGCGGAAATTCGGGATGGCGGTTGTGACCCTCGATGGCGAGGAAGTCGGCACGGGTGATTGCGACGAGCCCTTTTCCCTTCAGAGCATTACGAAGCTTTTCGCGCTGATCCTCGCGCTGAACCGGGGCGGCGACGAGATCTGGACGCGCGTCGGCAAGGAGCCCTCGGGTACGGCGTTCAACCATCTGGCCATTCTCGAAGCCGAGCAGGGCGCCCCGCGAAATCCCTTCGTCAATGCCGGGGCGCTGGCGGTGACGGATTACCTGATGGGCCGCTCCCCGGATGTGGCGGCCCTCATGGCCGGGCTTGTCCGCGTGAGCGGCGGGCTCTCGGGCGGGCAGGTGAACGAGGCAGTGGCCCTTTCGGAACAGGCGACGGCCCATCAGAACCGCGCCATTGCCCATATCCTCAAGGTCCATGGCACGATTGACCACGCCCCGGATGCGGTGGTCGATGCCTATTGCCGGCAATGCGCGCTGGAATTCTCGGTGCGCGATCTGGCCCGCGCCGCCCTGCCGCTGGCCGCTTCCGGCTTCTCGCCCTTCTCGCGCGAAACGATCATGCCGGCGCGCCTCGCGCGCCGCGTCAATGCGGTGATGATGACCTGCGGCATGTACGAATCCACCGGCAGCTTCGCCTATCGCGTCGGCCTGCCCGCGAAAAGCGGTGTCGGCGGCGGGATCGTCGCCGTCGCGCCGGGGCGCGGGGCGGTAGCCGTCTGGTCTCCCGAACTGGATCGCGTCGGCAATTCCCTTGTCGGCACGATCGCACTCGAACTTTTCGTCCAGAATGCCGGCTGGTCGGTGCTCTGAGGATCAGTTCAGGCGGAACTCGACGCCGACTTTCCGGATCTCCGCCGGGGTGATCAGCCGGTTATGGGCCACCTTGATCGAATGGAGCGCGCCCTCGATCTCGCGGCGCCAGAAATCGATGAACCGGTGCAGCACCGGAAAGTTCGGATAGACATCGTAATCCTGCCAGATGAATTCCTGCAGCAGGGCCGGATGATCCGGCAGGCGATAGAGGATATTCGCCGTCGTCAGCCCATATCCTTCAAGCTGGCGGCGGAACTGCAGATCAACCATGGCGTCCTCCTTTCTGGAACCAACCCCGTTATTTCACCGCGGAACTCCTTGCACAGAAGTTGACAAACGGTCGCAGGGATGTAAAAAACCATAGAAATTCCAATTTGTTAGCAGCATGCTTCGTCGGCTGCCAACAATCGGAGGCGCGAGAGCACGGGCGAGCCGCCGGCCTCGGAATTCCCGGTCGCGGGGCTTGACCGGAGGCCGGGCCTCCTCCACGGAAGCGCAGTTCCCCGCAACGCAGCACCGGAGGCGCGACATGCAGGATCGTGCATCCTTCCTTGCGCTCGGCACCATCGCGATTGGTCTCGCGGTGCTCGGCCTGAAATTCGGGGCCTATTGGCTGACGGGGTCGGTCGCGCTCTATTCCGATGCCCTCGAAAGCTGTGTCAACGTGGTCGCGGCTCTGGTCACTTTCGGGGCCCTGCGCGTCAGCGCCAAGCCGGCCGATGCCAAGCACCCGTATGGCCACCAGAAAATCGAGTATATCGCCGCCGTCTTCGAGGGCGCGCTGATCCTGCTCGCCGCCGTTGTCGTTTTCCATGCCGCCTGGGAATCCTGGCGGAACCCGAAGCCGGTGACGATCGACGCCTTCGGAATTGGCCTGAACGTGGCCGCCGGGCTGATCAATGGCGGCTGGGCTGCCCTGCTGCTCGCCCGTGCGCGGACGCTGCGTTCGCCTGCCCTGCGGGCCGATGGCCAGCATCTGATGACCGATGTCATCTCGTCGATCGGCGTTCTGGCCGCCCTGGTCATCGCCGTGGCCACCGGTCTTTCCTGGTTGGACCCGCTGCTCGCCTGCCTCGTGGCCGTCAATATCCTTGTTTCCGGCTGGAAGCTGATGCAGCAATCCTTCTCCGGCCTGCTCGACGAGGCGGCGGCCCCGGAAGAGCTCGAGCGGATCCGCGGCCTCATCGCGCTCCATGCCGAAGGCGCGCTCGAGGCGCATGATCTCCGCACGCGCCATTCCGGCCGTCTCACCTTCATCGAGTTCCATCTCGTCGTGCCGGGGGACATGCGCGTCGACCGCGCCCATGATATCTGCGACCGGATCGAGGCCGCGCTGAAAGAGGCGGTCGGCGCGGCCATGATCACCATCCATGTCGAGCCGGAGAACAAGGCCAAGCATCAGGGCATCGTTGTCTTGTAATCCGCTCGGAATCGGCGGAGCCTTCTGGCGCTCGACTGACGATTCGGAAGCGCCAGGAAGTCACGATGCCGTCGTTTCTTGCAGAAAATGCCCCCTATCTGCTGCTGGCCGTCATCGGATTCTGGTTCGCGGCCCGGTTTCTCGTGATGCCCGGCCGCAACCGTTCCGGGCTGGCCGGCATGTTCCGGCGCGAAGCCCCGGTCCGTGAAGCCGGTCTCGATCAGGCGGCCATCCGCACCCTCGTGGAGGACAGCCGCGCTTTCGCCCGCCAACGGCCGGATATCCGCGGTTTGTTGCTGGCGGGAGCATTTGCCTCCGGCACGGCCCGGCCGGATTCGGCCGTGGTGCTGGTTTTCCTCGCTGAAAATCCGGCCGTCTTCGTTGACGGGGAGAGCCTGTCCGGCTGGCCTTATCCCGAAAGGGGCCATGCCATCATCACGCGGGACGTGGCGACCGAGGACGGGGCCGCCCTCCACCGCCTTGTGTTGAAGGGCGCACCACCTGTCACGCTGGGCTTCATCGCGCCCGAGAGCAGGGCGCTGCCGGCCTCGCTCGCAGCGCCTGTCCGGGCGGGATGCCAGATCCTTGATGATCCGGCCGGACAGGCCGCCTCCTTGCGGCAGGCCTGGCGCGAGCGCGCCGGGGCCTGAGGCTCAGCCGTTCCAGATCCCGAAAACCGTGTCGAGTGCCGGCTTCGGCTTCGCCGGCGGCCAGTCCTGTGTGGTGCCGATCGCGACGATCGACACGAAATGTTCGTTCGGCCCGAGCCCGAAACCGTGACGGAAGGCCTCTGTCTCCAGGAAACGCCCGGAACGGATCGCTGCAGCGAAGCCGAGCGCCTGCACGGCCAGGACAAGGTTCTCGAGGGCGCAGCCTACGGCAAGCCATTGGTCCGAAGCCGGGATTTTCGGATGATCGGCGTCGATACGCGCAAGAACCCCGACGAGGCACGGGCCTTGATGGGCCTTTTCGCGGGCCCGCTGGATTTCCTCTTCCGGCGCATCCGGCATCATTTCGCGGGTCGCCGCACCGAGCAGGTCGGCCAGCCGGTCGCGGGCCGTGTCGGCGAGCGCCAGGAAGCGGAACGGCACGATCCGCCCGTGATCGGGTGCCCGCGACGCCGCCTCGACGATCAGTCGAAGCTGCGTTTCGTCAGGGCCGGGGCCGGCCAGCATCCGGGCATTGGCCGAGCGGCGGGCGAAAAGGGCGTCGATCACGGGATGCGTGGAGGGGGGCATGGCATGTCCTTCGGTCACAGTTGAGGGGAGTTAAGCTGCCCGCCCTTCGGCGACAAGGGCATTCCGTACCGGATCAACGGGCATTCGAGGCTGGATCCGCCAGCCGTGCAGGGCGATTTCGTGCTGATTTTGTCACGAGTGTGGCTTGCGCCATACAGCCAGCTCCCGGCCGGCTCTTCTAGGGTTGCACCGGAAGAGGAATGGCCATGGCCTTCGAATCGCATAATGGAACGGGGCCCGATGACCCCGCAAAGGCTGCCGCAGGCATGCTGCTGCGGTTCGGCTTCGCGATTCTCGCCATTGTCACGCCGAGTGCCACGCTGCTGTCGCGCTGGGTCATCGTGGTTCTCGTGCCCATCGCCGCCGTGCTGATCATTCTTGCCGTCCTCCTGCGGCGGGATCCCGCCCGCCTGGTCAATGCCTGCCGGGATGCCCTGCTCTCCTGGCCGGGCGTGACGGCGATGCTGCTGGTCAGCTGGGCCCTGTTTTCCCTGCTCTGGACGCCGGCGCCGGGCGAAGCGGCGGCGCGCTTCTTCAAGACAATCGGCGTGGTCCTGCTCGGATTCATGGCGGTGCAGGCCCTGCCGAGAAAGATGCGCGCTACCAACCTGCATCTTGTGACGATCGGCGTCGCGCTCGGCGCAGTCCTGCTGCTGGCAGGGCGAGGCCTTGAACTGGCGGGCCTTGCCTCGATCCAGTTCCCGGCGGCCGCGCCCGGCCGAGCCACGGTCCTGATCGCCTGCCTCGGCTGGGCGGCGGCGGCATGGCTGATGATCAAGAACCGCCGGTTGCTGGCGGCCATCCTGCTCGTGCTGGTCTTTGCCGCGGCGATTTCGGGGCCGACCGGCGAGGCGATCCTGCCGACCGGCATCGGATTTCTGGTCTTCGCGCTCGCCTGGGCGGTTCCGGAACGTGCAGGCCGCATCATGGCGGCTTTCTTCGCTCTTCTTGTCGGTTTCGCACCGCTTCTGCCGCTGCTCGCCAAGCTGGCCTCGCTGATCCCGGGCATCGTGCCCGGCCAGGCCCTGGTGACGGGCGCGCTCTGGTGGGACGTGATCCAGCAGGATCCCGTTTCCGTCCTGACCGGACGTGGCATCGAGGCCATCGGCAGGGCCCGGCTGGATGGCCAGGTCCCGGCGGCGGTTCCGAGCACGCTGATTTCCGACATCTGGTTCGACCTCGGCCTGCTGGGTGCGCTGGCGACGGCATTCCTCGTGTTCCTCGCCTTCCGGGCGGCCGGGCGCTTCGGGCTGGAAGTGGCGCCTTTCGCCCTGGCGGGTCTCGCCTCGGCCTTCACCTTCACCTTCCTCGAACGGGGCGCCACGCAGACCTGGTGGCTCAACGGCATGACCGTTTTTGCCATCGTGCTGATGTCGGTGGAGCGCGGCCGCTACCGCACCGTCCGCCCCCGCGCCGCGATCGAGAACGCCCGCAATCGCCGCGAGGCCGTCATGCAAGACAGGCATGATCCTATGCATCCGACTGAACCGATTTCGTGAAGACCGGCATGGTCAAGGGCGCCCGATCCGCTAGAATGGCCGATGATACGGTGATGCGATCACCGCCTTTTCCCGAGATTGGACCCTGACAATGACGATCGACCCCCGGATCCTTGCCCTGAAGGATGAAGTCACCGCATGGCGACGTGATTTCCACGCCCATCCCGAAACGCTCTATGACGTGCACCGGACGGCGGGGATCGTGGCGCAGAAGCTGCGGGAATTCGGCTGCGACGAGGTTGTCGAGGGCATCGGCAAGACGGGCGTCGTTGGCGTGGTCCATGGCCGGAACGGCCCGGGGGGCCGGGTTGTCGGGCTGCGCGCCGACATGGATGCCCTCCCCATCTCGGAGGAAACCAACCTGCCGCATCGCTCGACCATTCCGGGCAAGATGCATGCCTGCGGCCATGACGGCCATACCTCGATGCTGCTCGGCGCCGCCAAGCACCTGGCTTCGGCCCGGGATTTCGAGGGGACGGTCGTCCTGATCTTCCAGCCCGCCGAAGAAGGCGGCGCCGGCGGCAAGGCCATGGTCGATGATGGCCTGATGACGCGCTGGAAGATCGACGAGGTCTACGGCATGCACAACATGCCGGGCCTGCCGCCCGGGCATTTCTCGCTGCGGCCAGGCCCGCTCATGGCCGCGACGGCCTATTACACCCTCACCATCGAGGGGCGCGGCGCCCATGCCGCCAAGCCGCATGAGGGGATCGACCCCGTGCTCGTCGGCGCCCATATCATCACGGCGCTGCAATCGATCGCCTCCCGGACGATCGACCCGCTGAAGTCGATCGTAGTCTCCAACACCGTCTTCCAGGCCGGCGAGGCGCAGAATGTCATCCCGCAGCGGGCGATCCTCCGTGGCACCGTGCGCACCCTCGACAACGATGTGCGGGACCTGGCCGAGGAGCGTTTCAAGGCCATCGTCGAAGGGACGGCGCGGATGCTCGGCGCGGAGGTGACGCTCGATTACCGCCGCGGTTATCCGGCCACGGTCAACCACCCGCAGGAAACCCGCTTCGCCTCGGACATCGCCCGGAAGATTGCCGGGGCTGCGCAGGTGGATGACGATGCCGTCCCGACCATGGGCGGCGAGGATTTCTCCTACATGCTGCTGGAACGGCCCGGCGCCTTCATCTTCATCGGCAATGGCGACACCGCCGGCCTGCATCATCCCGCCTATGACTTCAACGACGAGGTGATCCCGGTCGGCATCCAGTACTGGGCGGAACTCGCCCGGGCCCGCACGGCGGCCTGACACGGGATTGCGAGGCATGCTGCTCGGTTCGGTTGCGGATGATTTCACCGGCGCGAGCGATCTCGCCAATACGCTCGCCCGGGGCGGGATGCGGACGACCCTGTTCGTCGGCATCCCCGATTCCGTCCGTCCCGAATGTGAGGCGGGCGTCATCGCGCTGAAATCGCGGTCGATTCCTGCAGCGGAGGCGGTGGCGCAGAGCCTCGCCGCCCTTGAGGCCCTCCGTGCGGCGGGGGCGGGGCAGATCCTCTTCAAATACTGCTCCACCTTCGACTCGACGCGCGAAGGGAATATCGGGCCGGTTGCCGATGCGATGATCGAGGCGCTTGCCGCGCCGGTCGCCATCGTCTGCCCGGCTTTCCCGACCAATCTCCGCACGATCTATCGCGGGCATCTCTTCGTCGGCGACAGGCTGCTCAACGAGAGCGGCATGGAGAAGCATCCGCTCACCCCGATGACCGATGCCAATCTCCAGCGCTGGTTGTCCTACCAGTCGCAGAACCGCATCGGGCTGATCACGCTCGATACAATCCGCAAGGGGCCGGAGGCCATCCGCGCGGCTTTGGACGAGGCCGCCCGCCGCAAGGAGAAGCTGGTCGTCTGCGATGCCATCACCGATGACGATCTTGTCCGGCTCGGCGAGGCGGCGAAGGGCATGGCCCTTGTCACCGGCGGATCCGGGATCGCGCTCGGTCTACCCGCCAATTTCGGCCGCAGTCCTGCCGCAGCCGCGCCGGCGCCGCGCGCGCCGCTCGGAAAGGCAATCGCCCTGTCCGGCTCCTGTTCTCGTGCGACACTGGCGCAGGTCGCCCGGCACCGGGCGGAGGCGCCGGCTCTGGCGCTGGATGCCGCCGCCATCGTCGAATCCCGCTTCGCCCCGGCCGATGTGATGGCCTGGCTCGGGGGTGAGCCCGGCTCCGCGGCGCTGCCGCTGGTCTATTCCAGCGCTGCGCCGGAGGAGGTTTCTGCCCTTCAGGCCCGGTTCGGCACGGAGAAAGTGGCCCATGCGGTCGAAAGCTTCTTTGCCGGTCTGGCCCGGATGCTGGTGGCCTCTGGCTACCGCCGTCTGATTACGGCCGGCGGCGAGACCTCGAGCGCGATCGTCAGCGGTCTTGCCCTGAAGGCCCTGGCAATCGGCCCCGAAATCGATCCCGGCGTTCCCGCGCTCGTCCATGAGGGCGAGCCCGCCCTGGCCCTCGCCCTGAAGAGCGGCAATTTCGGCGCGCCCGATTTCTTCGCCAAGGCGTTGGCTGTGATGGACGGCATGGCCGGGGGGCCGGGCTGATGATGCCCGAAGCCGAGGCCCGGCAGGCGCTGGTCGAGGCCGGTCGCCATTTCGCGGCCATGGGCATGGCCATCGGCAGTGCGGGCAATCTCTCGATCCGCATCCCCGATGGCTATCTCGTCACGCCCACCAACTCCACGCTCGGCCGGCTGGATCCGGCGCGGCTCAGCAAGCTTGATCCGGGCTTCATGCCCGTTTCCGGGGATGCCCCGACCAAGGAGGTCTCGCTCCACCGCGCCTTCTACGAGACGCGGCCGGATTGCGGCGCGGTCGTCCATCTCCATTCGACCCATGCGGCGGGCCTGTCCTTCCGGGCCGACCTGCCGGAACGGGATCCGATCCCGCCCTTTTCGCCCTATTTCGTCATGCGAGTCGGCCGGGTCGCCGTCCTGCCCTATGCCCGTCCGGGCTCTGACCGGATCGGCGAGATGATCCGCGATCTGGAAGGGCGCTACCGTGCCGTTCTTCTGGCGAATCACGGGCCGGTGACGGCCGGGCGCAATCTTGCCGAGGCGATCTCGGCGGCGGAGGAATTCGAGGAGACGGCCCGCCTCTTCCTGATGCCGGGCATCCATCCGCTTCGTCTGCTCTCGGAGGCCGAGATTGCGGAGCTTGTCGCTACCTTCCGGCTGGAATGGTGAGTCATGAGCGCGAATGGAAAGACCCTCGCTCTCGTCGCGCATGATCGCATGAAGGAAGCCCTGGCTGACTGGGCCGAGGCCAATCGCCCCGCCCTTGCCACCCATCGCCTCTTCTGCACGGGCACCACCGGGGCCGTGCTGCAGAAGCGCTGTCCCGATCTCGCGATCACCCGGCTTGCTTCCGGCCCGCTCGGCGGCGACCAGCAGATCGGGGCGCTGATCGTCGAAGGCCGCATCGACGCGGTGGTCTTCTTCATCGACCCGCTCTCGCCCATGCCGCATGATGTCGATATCAAGGCCCTTCTCCGGCTGGCGGTCGTCTATGACGTGCCGATCGCCCTGAGCCGTCGCACCGCCGATCTCTTCGTGGCGGCCGGCCTTCTGGCGGTATAGCGGTTACGGAGTTGTCACCCTCCCGGAGGCGCCCGGCGTGACGCTTCTGCCTCGCCGAACCGGAACGGAAACTTGCCGACGAACGAAAGCAGAATGGCCGCACCCGGGCTCACCCTGCGGCTTGTTGTCTGAACCGGCCTGCAGGGGCGAGGCAGGGGCAGGAACTTGTAGAATGCCCGTTTCCGCGCTATAAATCAGACTATCGATTTGGCCGGACGACTGGGCCGCTTTGGGACTACCAGGCGCACGTTCAGACTGCTTCTCCAAAGATCGACCATCGGGGCGCGGAACTTCCAAACTCCAAACGTGTAACGATTGCCGAGAGATCGGCAACCTGTTGAGACCTGATAGTCCAAAGGATAGACCCATGAGCACTGGAACCGTGAAGTGGTTCAATGAACAGAAGGGCTACGGATTCATTCAGCCGGATGATGGCGGCAAGGATGTGTTCGTACATATCAGCGCCGTGCAGCGCTCGGGCCTCCAGGGCCTGCGCGATGGACAGAAGGTTACCTATGAACTGCAGGCCGATCGTCGCACCGGCAAGATGGCCGCGGTGAACCTGCAGGCGATCTGACGGAAGTCCACGGCCCGGGTTGCGGGTCGTGATCGGGTAGGGCAGAGCCGTTCCGGGGTTCGGAGCGGCTTTGTCCCGTTTCTGCGTGCGGCATGCACGCCATAGAGGAAGGTTTGCCGGATGGCGAAAGAAGAAGTGATCCAGTTCGAAGGTTTGGTGCTGGAATTGTTGCCCGATGCCCGTTTTCGGGTCCAGCTCGACAGCGGACATGAGATCATCGCCTATACCGCCGGCAAGATGAAGAAGAACCGCATCAAGACCCTCGCGGGTGACCGGGTGACGGTCGAGATGTCGCCCTACGATCTGGAAAAGGGCCGCCTCGTTTTCCGCCACAAGGACGAGCGCTCGGGCTTCACGCCGGGCGGTGCCCGTCCGCCGCAGAAAGGCCAGCCGCCGAAGCGGCGCTGACCGGACATTCCGATGACGGGCCGCGTCGTCGTTCTCGGCAGCGTCAACCGCGATCTGGTCCTGTCGATACCGCACCATCCCCGGCCGGGCGAGACGCTGGCCGCGACCGCCCTGTCGGAATATCCCGGTGGGAAGGGCGCGAACCAGGCGGTCGCCTCTGCCCGGGCCGGCGCGCCGACAAGCCTCGCAGGGGCGATCGGCGCCGACGGGTTCGGCGCGGCCATGCGGGAATTCCTCGCAGGCGAGGGGATCGATCTCTCCGCCCTCGCCCTCCGACCCGGCCATCCGACCGGGCTGGCGGTGATCGCCGTCGATGCGACCGGGCAGAACAGCATCATTGTTGTTCCCGGGGCGAATGCCGCGCTCGGGGCCGATGATGCCGCCGCACTCGAAATGCGGCCGGGGGATCTGGTCATCGCGCCCTTCGAGGTGCCGGATCATTTTCTGCTCGAAGGGTTCCGCAAGGCGCGCAAGGCCGGCGCCCGCACGCTGCTGAACCCGGCGCCGATGCGCGCGCATGATCCCGCCTTGATCGGCCTGACCGATCTTCTTGTTCTCAACGAAACCGAATTCGCGCAGCTGACAGGCGCTCATGACGTGCCGGAAGGGCCAGCCCTCGCTGCGGCGCTGGCCGTGGCCCTGCCGGACATCCCGGTTCTTGTCCTCACGCGCGGCCCGGAGGGCGCCCTCGTCCGCGACCATGGCAGCATCCGCGCCGTGCCGGGCCATCGCGTTGCCGCACGGGATACGACCGGCGCGGGGGATTGCTTTGTCGGCGTGCTCGCCGCCTCTCTTGCGCTCGGGCTGGACCTCGAGGCCGCTTTGTCCCGCGCCAACCGGGCGGCGGCCATCAGCGTCACGCGGGACGGCGCGGGGGCGTCGATGCCGAAGGCCGCCGAAATCGAGGCCTTCGGCGCCTGAGACGGCCTTGCTGTTTAGGCTCTTGCCGTTACGCGGGTTCGGCATCCCGGCGTGCCATCATCTCCTGATAGGCCGGCCGGGCATGGCAAGTCCGCAGCCAGGCGCTGACCGCCGGTGCGGCCTCCCAGAGCGTCTTGGCCGGCAGGGCGTAGCGCATCACTTCCGCGACATTGATGTCGGCCACGGTGAAGCGGTCACCGAGGATGAAGGGGTGGCGGGCGAGATGCTCGTTCAGCACGCGGAACGGTGCCGCCAGTGCCTCCACCGCAGCTGTGGCGGCCTTGGCATCGCGCTCTTCCGGTGGCTTCGCTGCCATGTTGTAGAGCACCTGGATCGAATGTGGCTCGACCTCGGTCGCGGCCCAGAGTGTCCACATCGTCGCCTGGCCTTCTTCCGCCACGTTGGCCGGCGCCAGCGGGCCGCCATGCTTGCGCGCGAGATAGAGCGTGATCGCGAGGGATTCGTGCAGGACGAGGCCCTCATCCTCGATCGAGGGGATATGCCCGTTCGGATTGACCTTCAGGAATTCCGGCGAACGGGTATGCACCGTGCCGGGCGGGATCTCGCCCTTGAGGCGGTTGGCCTGGATGACGGGCACATGCTTGAAAGGCAGGCCGAGTTCAAGCGCAAGCCAGACGATCCGCGACGCGCGCGAGCGATAGACACCATAGAGTGTGAACATCAAAGAGAGTCTCCTGAGGGAATGCCCTGTGATCGCACAAGGTCTCCCGGAACTCAAACGGCCTTGCGGAAACCTTCGACGGCCGTCGCCAGGTTGCGGGCGGCAAAGACCGGCCCGATCCCGATCAGGATCGGCGCGCCGGCAGGCAGCGTCATGACGCCCTGCGGGAGCGCATCGAGGCTGCCTTCCCAGCGGGCCTCGCCGGGGCGCGACAGCGAGGCCATGGCAATCGCCGGCGTCGCGCCGCTCATGCCCTGCTGGCGCAGGGCTGCGACGATGGCGCCAGCCTGCCGCGCGCCCATATAGATGACTAGGGTGGCACGCCCGCTGGCGGCCTGGGCCCAGTCGATCGTGTCCGGCAATTCCCCGTGCCGCGAATGGCCGGTCACCAGCATCAGGCTCTGGGCATGGTCGCGATGCGTCAGCGAGCGGTTGAGGCTCATCGCCATGGCCTGGGCGGAGGTGATGCCCGGCACGACGCTGACCGGAATCCCCGCCTGCTCGAGCGCCTCGATCTCCTCGCCGGCCCGGCCGAACACCATCGGGTCACCGGATTTCAGCCGGACAACATGCTTGCCCTGTCGCGCGAGCCCCATCATCAGGGTGTTGATGTCGCCCTGCGCACAACTCTCCCGCGCGCCCCGTTTGCCGACCATCATGCGCTTCGCCTCGCGCCGCGCCAGTTCCAGCACGGCATCGGAGACGAGGTCATCGAACAGGATGACATCCGCTGATTGCAGCGCCCGCACGGCCTTGATGGTCAGCAGGTCGGCATCGCCCGGGCCGGCACCGACCAAGGTGACGCGGCCGCCGGTTGCACCCCCGGCGAGCCGGCTTTCGCGGATCATGCGATCCAGTGTCGCATCATCAGCCCGCGCCTTGTCGCGGAAGGCGAGGTCTGTGAAAGCCTCCCAGAACCGGCGGCGTTCCGGGCCTGGCTTCAGCCGCTCCATCACCCGGTGCCGGATGCCCTGTGCGCGCCCGGCCCAGTCGGCAAGGCTCGGCGGCAGCAGCATCTCGATCCGGCGGCGGATGCCCTGCCCGAGGATCGGGGCAGCGCCATCGGTCGAGATCCCGATCACCACCGGCGAGCGGTTGACGATCGAGCCGAACAGGAAATCGCAGGTCTCCGGCTTGTCGACCGTGTTGACGATCACGCCGGCCGCGCGCGCAGCGCACCGGAAGGCCTTGGCTTCCGCCTCGTCCTCGAAATCGCCGACAGCAAGCGCCGCGAGGGAGAAAATGTCGATTGACCAGGGTCGCTCTAGCAGGGTCAGGCTCCCCGCCTCGGCGCCCCGCGCCACGATGGCACGCATGTCATCGCTGGCATCCGGCGCATAGACCGTGACATCGGCGCCGGCGGCGGCCAGAAGCTCGGCCTTCCAGGCTGCGCCGGCGCTGTTCCCGGCCAGCACGGCGCGCTTGCCGGCGAGGTCCAGGAAGACCGGGAGCTTCGCCAGCGCGCCCATCCGGGGCGGCATGGCTTCAGCCGGCTTTCTCGAGGCGATTTTCATCGAGCATCCTCCGGATGTCATGGCGGCAGGAGCCGCAATTGGTGCCGGCCTTCAGCGCGTCGCCGATAACCTCCACCGAAGCCTTGCCCTCGCGGATCGCCGTGAGGATCTCGTTCACGCCGACCTGGAAACAGGCACAGACGATCGCGCCGCGATCGGGCTGGTCCGCCCCGCCCCGCCCGGCAAGGATCCGGAACCGTTCCGCCGCGGAATGCGCAGCGCCGATCGCTTCGGCGAGAAAGGAGCGTGACAGCCGCACAGGCTCCGGCGCGAGGAAAAGCGCCCCGACCAGTGCTTCCCCGCGGAAGGCGGCAAGGCGGGCCCGCCCGGCCTCGCGATCATGCAGCGCCACCCACTCCGCCTCGTCTTCCGCCAGCCCGAACAGGCGTGCGGCCATGAATTGCGGATCGGCGAGCGGCGTCTCCCCCGCCATCTCGATGCGATAGCCGCCCTCGACCGGCGCGATCGCCCAGTAGGCTCCCGGCGGCGGCTCCGGCCGGCGCGCTGTCACCGCGAAACCGAACCATTGCGCTTGATAGCGCTCGATCCGGGCCGGCGTGCGCTTCAGTCCCGGCTGGCCGGAAACCGGGTCGGTCATCCGGTCGACCAGCTTGTCGATTCGGCCATTGCTGGCAAAGCGATCCGTCCAGTGGATCGGCACGAAGACCGAGCCCCGGCGCTGGCGCGGGGTGACCATGGCGCGGACGACGGCCTCTCCATGGCGCGAACGAACCCGGACGAGATCGGCCGGCGCGATGCCCGCCGCCGCGGCGTCATCCGGGTGGATTTCGGCGAAAGGCTCGCCGAACTGGCCCAACAGGGCCGGCGCCCGGCCGGTCCGCGTCATCGTATGCCATTGGTCGCGGATACGGCCGGTATTGAGCCAGAGATTGTTCTCGGCATCTCTCGGCTTGGTTTCCGGCGGCAGGGCGACGGCGACCATCCGCGCCCTGCGATCCGGCGTGAAGAACCCGCCCGAGGCGAAGAAGCGCCCGCCTTCCGGCCCATCGGCAGGTTTCGGCCAGAGGAACGGGGCCATCTCGTTGAAGGCGTCATCCCTGATAGTCGCGACGCCGCCGAGATCGAAATCGCGCGTGCCGCCATTCTCGAACGCCGAAAGGGCGGCATGCTCGCGGAAGATCGCTGCTGCATTAGGATATTCGAAGCCCGAAAAGCCCATTCGCTTCGCCACCTCGGCCAAAGCCCACCAATCGGCGCGGGCCTCACCCGGTGGCGGCAGGAAGCCACGCTGGCGCGAGATGCGGCGCTCCGAATTCGTGACCGTCCCATCCTTCTCGCCCCAGCCGAGCGCCGGCAGCAGCACATGGGCATGGCGGGTCGTGTCGGTCTCGGTCAGGATATCGGAGACCACGACGAAGGGGCAGGCCATGAGCGCGGCATCGATGCGCCCGGCTTCCGGCAGCGAATCGGCCGGGTTTGTCGCCATGATCCACAGCGCCTTGATCCGGCCGTCGAGCACGGCATCGAACAGATCGACAGCCTTCAGGCCCGGCTTCGCGGCCATTGTCGGAGACTGCCAGAAGCGCTGGACGCGTTCGCGCGCAGCCTCGTCTTCGATATTCATATGCGCGGCCAGCATGTTGGCGAGGCCGCCGACCTCGCGCCCGCCCATCGCATTGGGCTGCCCGGTGATCGAGAAGGGCGACGCGCCCGGCTTGCCGATCCGCCCGGTATAGAGATGGCAGTTGATGATCGCGTTGGCCTTGTCGGTGCCCCGGACCGACTGGTTCACGCCCTGGCTGAAGATGGTCAGCGTACGCGGCGTGCGGGCAAAGGCCTCGTAAAAGGCGCGGATCTGTTCGGGCGGCAGCCCGGTCAGGCTGGCCACACGGGCGACCGGCAGGGACCGGGCTTCCACGAGCGCGGCTTCCGTACCCGAGACATGGGCATCGAGATAGGCCGTGTCGGCCAGCCCATCCGCCTCGAGATGGCGGAGCAGACCGAGGAAGAGCGCGGCATCGCTGTCCGGTTCGAGCGGAAGATGCAGGTCCGCCGCCTCGGCCGTCATGGTCCGGCGCGGATCGATGACGATGATCCGCGTGCCCCGGCGTTCGCGGGTGGCCAGCAGGCGCTGGAACAGGACCGGATGGCACCAGGCGAAATTCGAACCGACCAGCACAACGAGATCGGCCTCGTCGAGATCGTCATAGAGCGCCGGCACCGTGTCGCTGCCGAAGGCCCGGCGATGGGCGGCCACCGAGGAGGCCATGCAGAGGCGGGAATTCGTGTCGATATTGGCGGTGCCGATAAAGCCCTTCATCAGCTTGTTGGCGACGTAGTAATCCTCCGTCAGCAACTGCCCCGAGACGTAAAGCGCCACCGAATCCGGGCCGTGCTCCGCCACGGTTTCCGAAAAGCGGCGCGCCACGAGGTCAAGCGCCCCATTCCAGCTGGCCCGCTGTCCATGGATCGAGGGATGCGTGAGCCGCCCCTCCATTCCCAGTGTCGCGCCGAGCGCGGTGCCTTTCGAGCAGAGCTTCCCGAAATTGGCCGGATGGTCCGGATCACCGGCAATCGCCACGCTGCCATCCGCCTGCGGCGTGGCCAGAACCCCGCAGCCGACCCCGCAATAGGGGCAGGTTGTCCGCGTGGTCGGGCCCGCCGCCGTTTCAGCCATGGGGCACCGCAAGCCGCGCGATGGCTTGGGCATCGAGCAGCACCCGCCCGTCGGCGAGCAATACCGGAATTTTCGGCGTGCAGCCGTGGTCGGCGCCCTGCGCCTCGCCGGTTTCGAGGCTGATCACCCAGTTATGCAGCGGGCAGGTTACGCCATGCCCATGCACGATGCCCTGGCTGAGCGGCCCACCCTTGTGCGGGCACCGGTCGCGCAGGGCGAAGACTGTGCCATCCGCTGCACGGAAGACCGCGATATCGCCTGCCAGGCTCCGGACCACGCGGGCGCCGCGCAAGGGGATATCCGCCTCTGCGCCCACATCGATCCATTCTGCCGTCATCGCGTTCATGGCCCCTCCTATTCCGCCGCCTGAGGCAGGCTGAGCGTGCCGATCGGCGCGAATTCATGCGCATCCTTGCCGGCCACGCGTTCGGCCCAGGGGTCGATCTGCGCGAAGCTCTGGCTGTAGACGAACCGGTCGAACAGCACGCGACGCCGTTCCGTATCCTCGATGATCGCCTGCTTGATCGAGTCGGTCCCGACCCTTTTCGCCCATTTGTAGATGCGCTCGAGATAGCGGCCCTGCTCGCGATAGAGCTGGGTCAGCGCCGCGATGATCTCGATTGTCTCCTCCTCGGTCTTCGCATGGCCGAGAACCTGCGTGCCATGGATGTCCAGCCCGGCCGCGCCGGCGAAATGGATCTCGTAGCCGGAATCGAGGCAGATCACGCCGACATCCTTGCAGGTCGATTCAGCGCAGTTCCGGGGGCAGCCGGAAACAGCCATCTTCACCTTGGCCGGCGTCCAGGAGCCCCACATGAACTTCTCGATCTTCACGCCGAGGCCCGTGGAATCCTGGGTGCCGAACCGGCACCAGTCGGTGCCGACGCAGGTCTTCACCGTGCGCAGCCCCTTGGCATAGGCCGCACCGGAGATCATCCCCGCCTGGTTGAGATCCGACCAGACAGCGGGAAGATCCTCCTTCTTCACGCCCAGCAGGTCGATCCGCTGCCCGCCGGTGACCTTCACCGTGGGAATGGCGAACTTGTCGACCACATCGGCAATCGCGCGGAGTTCCTTCGCGCTGGTGAGCCCGCCCCACATCCGCGGTACGACCGAATAGGTGCCATCCTTCTGGATATTGGCGTGGACGCGCTCGTTGATGAAGCGGGACTGGCCATCATCCTCGTATTCGCCGGGCCAGTCGCAGATCAGGTAATAGTTCAGCGCTGGCCGGCATTTCGCACAGCCGCAGGAGCTCTTCCAGCCCAGTTCCTGCATGACCGCCGGAATCGATTTCAGCGCCTTTGCCTTGATCAGCCGGCGGACATCGTCATGGCCGAGATCGGTGCAGCCGCACATCGGCTGGACGGCGGCGGGGTTGTAGCTGTCGCCCAGGCTGAGCTTGATCACCTGCTCGACCAGCCCCGTGCAGGAGCCGCAGGAGGCCGAGGCCTTGGTATGGGCGCGTACCTCGTCGAGGCTGGTCAGCCCGAGTTCGGTGATTTTCGTGGTGATCTTGCCCTTGCAGACGCCGTTGCAGCCACAGATCTCCGCCTCATCCGGCAAGGCTGCAACGGCTGCCATAGGGTCCGCGAGGGCGCCCCCCTGATAGCCCTGGCCGAAGATCAGCGTTTCCCGCATCTCCGAGATGTCGGTGCCGCGCTTGATCATGTCGAAGAACCACGGGCCGTCGCCGGTATCGCCGTAGAGCACCGCGCCGATGAGGATATTGTCCTTCAGGACAAGGCGCTTGTAGACACCGCGTGTCGGATCACGGAGGACAATCTCCTCGCGGTCCTTGGCATCGCCGAAATCACCGGCGGAATAGAGGTCGATCCCTGTGACCTTGAGCTTGGTCGCGGTGGCCTGCGGGCTGAAGGCGGCCGTGGCATCCCCCGTCAGTTGCTTCGCCACCACGCCCGCCATGTCATAGAGGGGGGCGACAAGGCCGAAGACCTGGCCCGAGGCTTCCGCGCATTCGCCGAGCGCGAAGATATGGGGATCGGAGGTCCGCATGTCCGGGCTGACGACGATGCCCCGGTTGACCTCCAGCCCGGCCGCCTTGGCGAGGGCGGCATTCGGGCGGATGCCCACGGCCATGACAACGAGATCGGCCGGATAGATCGTGCCGTCATCGAGGCGTACGCCTGTCACCCGGTCCATCCCGGTGATCTCGTGGGTATTCGCCTTGCAATGCACCTTGATGCCGCGCGCCTCGACGGCCTTCTGGAGGAGATACCCGGCAGCCGGATCGAGCTGGCGCTCCATCAGCGTCGGCATCAGGTGGAGAACGACGACTTCCATCCCCTGCGCCTGCAGGCCTGCAGCGGCCTCTAGCCCCAGCAATCCGCCGCCGATCACCACAGCCTTCCCGCGCGATTTTGCGGCGAGCATCATGGCGTGGACATCGTCGAGATCGCGGTAGGTCAGAACGCCCGGGAGCTGGTGCCCCGGCACCGGAATGATTACCGGGTTGGACCCGGTGGCGATGATCAGCTTGTCGTAGGGAGCCGTCTCGCCATGCTCGGAGGTTACCGTCCGGGTATTGCGGTTTATTTCGGTAACCTTGTGGCCTTTGTAAAGCGTAATGCCGTTATCAATGTACCAGCCATCGCCATGGATCACGATCTGTTCGAAGGTCTTCTCGCCGGAGAGGACCGGCGAGAGCATGATCCGGTCGTAGTTCACGCGGGATTCCGCGTTGAAGATCGTCACCTCGTAGGCATCCGGCGCCAGCTCGAGGAGCTTCTCGAGCGCGCGGCCCGGCGCCATGCCATTCCCGATGACAACCAGTTTCTGCTTGGCCATGATCCGCTCCTCAGGCCGCTTCGACGAGCCGGTGACGCTCGTACAGGAACCGCAGCACGGCTTCGCGCGCTGCGATGTAGCGGCTGTCCGAAACCAGATCGAGGCGCTTGCGCGGCCGCGGCAGGTCAACGGCCAGCACCTCGCCGATCCGGGCGGCCGGGCCATTCGTCATCATGACGATCCGGTCCGAGAGCAGCACGGCCTCGTCGACATCATGGGTGATCATGATCATCGTGTTCTTCAGCCGGGCATGGATATCCATCACGCTGTCCTGAAGATGGGCGCGGGTCAGCGCGTCCAGCGCACCAAAAGGCTCGTCCAGCAGCAGGATCTTCGGCTCCATGGCCAAAGCCCGGGCAATGCCGACGCGCTGCTTCATGCCGCCGGAGATTTCCGACGGGCGCTTGTCCCTGGCATGGGCCATCTGCACCAGATCGAGATTGGCCATGATCCAGTCATGTCGTTCGGTCCGGCTCTTCTTGCCGGAAAACACCTTGTCGACCGCCAGCTTCACGTTTTCGTAGACGGTCAGCCAGGGCAGCAGCGAATGGTTCTGGAACACCACGGCGCGTTCCGGCCCCGGCGCATTGACCTCGCGGTTCTCCAGCAACACGGCGCCTGCAGTCACCTGCGTCAGCCCGGCTATGAGGTTCAGCAGGGTGGATTTGCCGCACCCCGAATGGCCGATGATCGAGACATATTCGCCCTGGTCGATCGTCAGGCTGATATCCTTGAGGACTTCGGTGGTCTGGCCACCCCGGACGAAGCTTTTGTCGATATGGTCGAGCTTGAGATAGGCGTGCATGGGAAATCTCCTGCTCAGCTGGCCGAGGTGCCGCGGGTGACGAGGCTGCCGATCGCGGCGACGAGGCGGTCCAGCGCGAAGCCGACAACGCCGATATAAAGAAGCGCAACGATGATGTCGGAGAGCTTGGACGAGTTCCACGCATCCCAGATGAAGAAGCCGATCCCGACGCCGCCGGTCAGCATTTCTGCCGCCACGATGGCGAGCCACGAAAGGCCGATGCCAATCCGGAGCCCGGTGAAGATGTAGGGCGCGGCCGAGGGCACCATGATCTTGAAGAAGAACTCGAACGTGTTCAGCCGCAGCACCTGCGCCACGTTACGGTAATCCTGCGGAATGTTGCGGATGCCGACAGCGGTGTTGATGATGATCGGCCAGATCGCGGTGATGAAGATCACGAAGATCGCGCTCGGATTGGCATCGCGGAAGGCCGCAAGGCTGATCGGCAGCCAAGCCAATGGCGGCACGGTGCGCAAAACCTGGAAGATCGGGTCGAGCCCGCGAGTCGCCCAGATCGACTGCCCGACCAGCGCACCGAGCAGCACGCCGACAACCGCCGCCAGCCCGAAGCCGATCGCCACGCGTTCCAGCGAGGTCAAAACGCGGAGGCCCAGGCCAATATCCTGCGGGCCCATCACGAAGAACGGATCGAGGATGAGATCCTTCGCCTCGGCCCAGATCACGCTCGGCGCGGGCAGGCTCGCGCCCGGGCGGGCAAAGCTGATCTGCCAGACCAGCAGGAGCACGCCCAGCACCAAGAGGGGCGGTACCGTGGTCGCGGCGATGCCCTTCAGCCGGTCCACGACCTTCTTGCCGTTCCCCTCGCTCTTGCGGGCAGGAAGGGTGACGATCTCGGCGGGCTTCGCGCTCGCCTTCGGGCTGGGAAGGGATGTCACGTTGTCGGTCTTCTGCACGGGGACGGCCATGGCGATCTCCAGGAACGGGGGGAGGGGCCGCCGGCAGGCGACCCTCGAGGATCAGGCGATGCGCTTGACGGAAAGGGACTTGAGGTAGCCCATCGGATCGGCGGGATCGAAAACCTTGCCGTCGAAGAACTTCTCGACGCCGCGGCTGTCGCCCGTCGGATAGCCGGTCAGGCCGAGGCCCTTGGCCGCCTCGATCCAGAGATCCGAGCGGTTTGTCTTGTCGACGAGCGCCTTGATATCGGTGGTCGGCTCGAACTTGCCCCAGCGGATATTCTCGGTGATGAACCAGGTATCGAGGCTCTTCCAGGGATAGGAAACCTCACCCGACTTGCCCCAGAACTTCATCAGCAGGTTGGTGCCATTGGCCACCTTGCCGCGGCCGTAATTGATGTCGCCCTTGATGCGGCCGATAATGTCCGGCACCGGCACGTTGAACCATTGCCGGCGGCCGACAATCTCGGCCATTTCCTGCTTGTTCTCCATCTTCTCGCACCAGGCCTGGGCTTCCATCGTGGCCATCAGGATAGCCTGCGTGGCTTTCGGGTTGGCATCCACCCAATCGGCGCGCATGCCGAGAATCTTTTCCGGATGCTTGAACCAGACCTCACCCGTCGTGCAGGCCGTGAAGCCGATATTCTGGTTGACCAGCTGCTCGTTCCACGGCTCGCCCACGCAGAAGGCATCCATCGTGCCGACCTTCATGTTCGCCACCATCTGCGGCGGCGGCACGACGATGGTCGACACATCCTTGTCCGGGTCGATGCCGGCCGCAGCCAGCCAGTAGCGGATCCAGAGATCATGCGTGCCACCGGGGAAGGTCATGGCGACCTTCACTTCCTTGCCGCTGGCGCGCTTCTTGGCGAAGGCCTCCTTGAGTGCCGAGGCATCGGTGCCGACCGTCAGGTCCTTGAACTCGTTCGAAACCGAGATCGCCTGGCAATCCTCGTTGAGGTTGAGCAGCGTGTACATCGGCAAGGGCTGGTTGTTCTGCATGACCTTGCCGGTCGAATAGAGATGGGTTTTCGGCCGCAGGATATGCCCGCCATCAATGCCGTTCGCCTTGGTGCCGAGGGCCATGTTGTCGCGCGTGGCCCCCCAGGAGGCCTGCTTGGCGATATCCATATCCGGCACGCCATGCTTGGCGAAAAAGCCCTTCTCCTTGGCGATGATCAGCGGCGAGGCGTCGGTCAGCGCGATATAGCCGAGCTTGGTGCCCTTCACTTCCGGCCCGGTGCCCTGCGCGAAGGCGCCGCCGGGGAAGGCGAGCCGCGCGGCGGCGGCTGTCGCGCCGGCAGCGGCACCCAGTTTCAGGATATCACGGCGGGTGGCCACGGGGTCCCTGCTGGTCAGAACCTTCGACGTCATCCTTGCTCTCCTCTGGCGGCGCGGGGCCGTTGAAATGAAAAGCCGCCGGCAGCGATCTCCTCGAGGCGAGGAGGGCTGGCCGGCGGCGTTGCCGAATACCCGTTCGGGTGAAAACTGACTTCAAGCCGACATTGGCTTGAGACAAAGACAGCACCTTTCGTGCCAAGTCCTGCGGTCAACCCGATTTTTCACTGATTCTGGAATGGATTCAGGTTGTTAGGATTCCAGATGCAGCGCAGTCATCCCGGTTGGCACCGGAATCCTTTTCGGCCCAAGCGCCATGCTGCAATGCATCATGCCGAAAAATCAGGCAGGGTCCTGTCGCTGGTCGCGCAGGATCTGCCGCGCGAGATAGGCCTCCGAATCGGCAGGCTGGAACACCTCGCCGTCAAACAACCCGGTGATCGGCGCCATCCGGTAAGGCTCGGCCCGGCCGCCGGATTCGGCGAAGAGTTCCGGCGCATAGGAGCCTTCCGCCCGGCGCCGCGCCTCGTCCGACAGGGTTGTCTGGCCCCAGCGCGCCATCTGCGTCAGGAACCAGATCGCCGTTTCCCGCCGCGGCGCATTGGCTTCGCCGCCGCCGAAGACGAGGAAATCCTGCAATTGGTGCCGCCTTCCATCGGCCAGCAGCATCTTTCCAGTCAGCGGCGCGGCAATATCCTCCTTCGGCAGGTGCAGCCGGCCCGGCGCCGCGAGGATGTCGATCAGCTCGTCGGCATTCGACTTGTCGGCGCACCAGGTCGCCGCGCGGCGGCAGGCGCGCAGCAGCGCCTGCACGGCATCCGGGTTGGCTTTGGCCCAGGGCGCGCGCAGCCCGAGGATCTTCTCGGGCCCGTCACGCCAGATCGCCGATTTGGTGAGGATGATCCGGCCGCCGAAGCGCCGGGCGGCATGGCTGCTCCACGGCTCGCCGGCGCTGAACCCGTCGAGGCTTCCGCTGGCCAGCGCGTCGGGCATGAGCGGCGGCGCGAGGATCGCCAGTTCGATATCCCGCCCGGGCTGGATACCGGACGCGGCGAGCCAATAGCGCAATTCGTAATTGTGCGAGGAATGCGGATGCACCACCGCGAGGGTCGGCTTGCCGCCCGGCCAGGTGCGCAGGGCGAGGCGCAACGCGCGGCCGACCGATTTCGCATCATTGGCGACGACATCCGGTGCCACGCGCAGCATGGCCTGCCAGAGGGCTTCCGACACCGTGGTGGCATTGCCGCCGACGCCGAGCGTCATGGCGGCGACCACGGGCACGTCCAGCGGCGTCAGGCCGAGGGCGGCCGCCACCGGCATCGGCGCCAGCATATGCGCAGCATCGAAATGGCCGATCGCCAGCCGGTCGCGGATATTGGCCCAGGAGGTCTCGCGGACGAGTTCGATCTCAAGCCCCTCGGCGGCAGCGAAGCCCTTGTCGGCGGCCACGATGGGAATCGAGGCGTCGATCAGCGGGATGAAGCCGAGGCGGATGGGGGCCTTCATTCGCGATCTCCCAGGATCAGGGACGCGCTGCCGATCAGCGCGCGGGCGACATCGCCCATGCGGCGGTTCTCGCGCATGGCGGTCCGCCGGAGCAGGTGATGCGCCTCGTCCTCGCTCATGCCGCGTGTCTTCATCAGGATGGCCTTCGCCCGGTCCACGGCCTTGCGGTCTTCCAGCGCCTGACGCGTGCCTTCCAGTTCCGACCGAAGCCGGGAATAGGCATTGAACCGGGCAATGGCCATGTCCATGATCGCTTTCACCCGGTCCTGCCGGAGGCCATCCACCACATAGGCCGAAACGCCGGCCTCGATCGCCGCTTCCATCATGCTGCTGTCGGACTGGTCGACGAACATCGCGATCGGCTTGTCCACAACGCGGCTCATCTGGAGCAGATGCTCCAGCCGGTCCCGGTTCGGGTTTTCGAGATCGATCACGATCACATCTGGCGACAGCTCGACGATCTGGCGCATCAGCCCCTGCATGTCGGAGAGGATGGTCACTCTCTCGTGCCCGGCTTCGCGCAGACCCGCTTCGATGATCGCAGCGCGCACCCGGTTCTCGTCGATAATCAGGACGGAAAGCTTGGCAGCCGGGATCACGCGCGAAAGGGCCTTCCAGATGGTGCAGTGCGATATGGTGGCATGGATCGCTGGGGGATCAACCGAAAATTTGCCGGGACGTTCTTCCCTTTGGTTGCGCGAACGCGTCTTATGCCTGCATCCGCCGGGCCTTCCCGGGTGTATTCCCAATGTCGGCCCAAGCCGAGGACGAGATGACGAACGACCCTGTCGGAACCGATCTGGCAACCTGCCTGCGTGACATCGCGCAAGGCCGGGCCGATGCATTCCGGCGCCTGTACGAGGCGGAGGCTGGCCGGATGCTGGGCATCGCGCTGCGAATCCTGAAACGCCGGTCCCTCGCGGAGGAGGCCGTCCATGATGCCTTTGTCAGCATCTGGAACCGCGCGGCCAGCTATGATGCCCGGCTTGGCAGCCCGCGCGGCTGGATCCACACGATCGTCCGAAACCGCGCGCTGAACATCCTGCGCGGCGAGGCCCGGACGGAACTGACCGATTCCCTTGAACCCCTCGACATCGCCTCCGAAGACGAGAACCCCGAGGAGGCCGTCGGGCGCCTGTCCGAAGCCGAGGCGCTCAGGCATTGCCTGGACCGTCTCGAGACGGCGGCGCGCCATGCCGTGGTCCTCGCCTATGTCGAGGGGCTGAGCCATGGCGAGATCGCCGAACGGTTGCGGATCCCGCTCGGCACCATCAAGAGCCGGATCCGGCGGTCGCTGCTCGCGCTGAAGGAGTGTCTCGGATGAGTCTCTCGCGGGATGACATGGCCCTTGCGGGAGAATTCGTGCTCGGCGTGCTGGACCGTGGCGAGCGGGCGGCACTCCAGCGGCGCATCCAGCGCGACCCGGCCTTTGCCGAAGCGGTGGCGGAATGGCAGCGGCACTTTGCCGGGCTGGATGCCAGCGCACCGGAACTGACCCCTTCGCCCGAACTCTGGTCACGCATCGAGGCCAGCCGCCTTGCCTTCAGGGCGGATCGCGCCGCACAGCGCGAACGGCCCGGGCTGGCCAGTTTCTGGGATTCGCTCCGTCTCTGGCGCCCGCTCGGGCTCGCCGGCACCTTGGCCTCGCTCGTGTTCGGCATCGCCCTGTTGATGCGCATCGCCGCCGGACCGGAAGCGCCGCAACTCGTCGCGGTTCTCTCGGCGCCGGATGGCCGGGCGGCAGCTGTGGTCCATGCCTATGCCAACGGGACCGTCCAGCTCATTCCGCTCGACACGATTCCCGTCCCCGATGGCCGGGTTCTCGAGGTCTGGACGTTGCAGACCCGCGAGCAGGGCCCGGTTTCGCTCGCGCGGATGGATCGCGCCCGCACGATCAAGCTGGAACTCAGGGGGCTCTCGCCGGCGCAGGTCGGCCATCTGTTCGAGATCACGCTCGAGCCGCAGGGCGGCTCGCCGACGGGCAAGCCCACGGGGCCGATCCTGATGAAAGGTCTCGCGGCAACCCGGCTATAGGCGAAGGGTTGGCGGCCTATTCGAAATCGGGCTGGTTTTCCGGCCGCGCGGCCTCGAAGGCCGGCAGGGCGAGGCATGCCGCCTCGATGGCCAGCAGCCGGTCCAGCCCGTCAGACGGCGCGTTCCACCGGCTCAGATTGTAAAGCTGCGGCACGAGGCAGCAATCGGCGAGCGTCGGCGTATCGCCGAAGGAGAACCGCGTTCCTTCCGGGAGAAGCGCCTGGTAGGCCAGCAGGCCGTTCCGCATCCAATGGTGCATCCAGGCGATCACATCCTCCTGGCTGCGGCCGAATTCCGCCTTGAGAAAGGCCCCCACACGCGAATTGTTCACCGGATGGATATCGCAGGCAATGACCTGCGCCGCCGCGCGGATCTGCGCCCTCGCGAGCGCATTGCCCGGCAGGAGCGTCGGCTGCGGCCGGATCTCCTCGAGATATTCCAGGATCGCGAGGCTCTGGACGATGGCTGCGCCCTCCTCCGTGACGAGGGCCGGCACCGTGGCATTCGGGTTGATGCGGCGGAAGGCCTCGCTCTTCTGCTCGCCGCCATTCCGCACGAGATGGATGAAGCGCGGCTCGGCCGCGATCCCCTTCAGCCCGAGCGCGATTCGCACGCGATAGGCGGCGGAAGAGCGGTAATAGGTATAAAGCGTGAGTGCCATGGCGGTCCCCGTCCTGTCCGCCGGCAGGGTGCCGTCTTCGGGCGCGGAAAATCAAGTGAGGCAACGGAACGGGCAAAACCCGCCCCGTCTGCCCGGATCGATGGGTTATTCGGCCGCCTGCACCTTCAGCACGCCGCGGCGGATCTGGTCTTCCTCGATCGATTCGAACAGGGCGCGGAAATTGCCCTCGCCGAACCCGTCATCGCCCTTGCGCTGGATGAATTCGAAGAAGATCGGCCCGATCACCGTTTTCGAGAAGATCTGCAGCAGGATGCGCGTCATGCCACCATCGACCACGCCCTCGCCGTCGATCAGGATGCCGTGCTTGCGCATCGCCTCGATGGGCTCTTCATGCCCATGCACCCGTTCACGGCTCTTCTCGTAATAGGTATCCGGCGGGCCCGGCATGAAGCGGATGCCGTTCTCGGCCAGAAGATCGGTCGAGCGGTAGATATCCTCGGTCGCAACCGCGATATGCTGGATGCCCTCGCCCTTGTATTTCTTCAGATATTCCTCGATCTGCGAATGCTCGTCGGCGCTCTCGTTGATCGGGATGCGGATCCGGCCGCAAGGCGAGGTCAGCGCCCGCGAGAACAGGCCGGTCAGCTTGCCTTCGATGTCGAAGAAGCGGATCTGCCGGAAATTGAACAGGTTGATGTAGAAATTCGACCACTTGTCCATGTTCCCGCGGAACACGTTATGGGTCAGGTGGTCGAGATAGTAGAAACCGTGGCCCTCCGGTTTCGGATCGACCGGGCCGAGCCAGGTGAAATCCGGGTGCGAATAGAGCGAACCCTTCGCGCCATAGGTGTCCACGAAATAGAGGATCGACCCGCCAATGCCCTTGATGGCCGGCACGTCGAAGGTCTTGTCCGCGCCTTCATAGGGCTCGGCACCGAGGCTCACCGCATGGGCGAAAGCGTGCTGCGCATCCACCACGCGCCAGCCCATCGAGGGGGCGCAGGGGCCATGCTCGGCCACGAAGCGCGCGGCGAAGGAGGACGGCTCGGCATTGAGCACGTAGTTGATGTCGCCCTGGCGATAGATCGTGATCGCCTTCTTCTTGTGCCGGGCAACCGGCTTGTAACCCATCTGCTGGAACAGGATCGCCAGCTTTTCCGGCTGCGGATGGGCGAATTCCACAAATTCGAAGCCATCCGTCCCGGCCGGATTGTCCGGAGTGATCATGGCAGGCGGCGCGTGATGCGGAAACGGACCCAAGGCTCTCTCCCGTGATGTGGCGGAGGACAGGCCTCCCTGATCCAGAGGATAACGCGGTTCGCATGCACGAGGCGCGCATTCCGCGGCTCCCCCGGCGGTCTGAACCGCCATATCTTGCGGAAATCCGGATAAACATGCATGATCCGTGCATGGATCCGTTCGACATGCGCATTCTCGCCGCCCTGCAGCAGGACGGGCGGCTCACCAACAACGAGCTGGCGGAAAAGGTCGGCCTTTCCGCCTCGCAATGTTCCCGCCGCCGCCAGCACCTCGAGAGCGAGGGCACGATCCGCGCCTATCACGCCGCGCTGGATCCGGCGGCGATCGGTCTCCATGTCCATGCTTTCGTGCAGGTGACTTTGGCGACGCATTCGCCGGACAATGCCCGACGCTTCCAGCGGTTGGTCGAAGGGCTCGACGAGGTACTCGAGGCCTTCGCGGTAACTGGCGAGGCCGATTACCTCATCCGCCTCGTCGTGCCGGACCTGCCGGCCCTCGCCCGCATCCTCAACGAGGTCTTTCTGCCGCATGAAAGCGTGGCGCATGTCCGCTCCTCCATCGGGCTGACCTGCCTGAAGGACAGCCGCATCCTGCCGATGCCGGCGATGCGGCCCTGAAATTCACGCGAGCGTGATGGACGCTGCTGTGGACCCTTGCGGTTTTACCGTCCGCGCGCGATGCCCGAGCCTGTCCTTCACCGTGATTCTGTCTAGATTGGCGGGATAGTCTCGCGCATCCACGCGCCGCAGGGATTTCTGATGACGATGCATCCTCTCCAGCGTCTCCTGGCCTTCGCCGTTGCGGCCATGTCCGTCCTGGCGATCGCCCTGAACCTCGCCGGCCTTGTAGGCCAGGTCCCGCTCTATGTCTCGGTGGCCGGACTTGTCCTTGCCGGGGGCATGCTGGCGACACCCGGGATCGGCGCCTATCTGCGCTTCTTCATCGTTTTCTACGGTTTCGGCTATCTCGTGCTGATGGCCATCGTGATCCTCGGCGGGCTGACGGGGCTCGCCTGGCTCAAGCTTGTCCCGCCGCTCACCGCCTTCACGGCGGCTGCTTTCGGCCTTCTCGCCATCCTGCTGGCGCGGCTTCCGATCACCAAGCGCGTCTTCGCCATTGCCGATCCCTATTTCGAGACGGCGGATCGCGGCACGATGAGCCTCTGGCCGATCCCGAAGGTGAACGCGCCGGAACGCTGGATCGCCTTCGTCCTGCTCGGCGTGATTATCGTGATCAACCTCGCGCAGGTCGGCATCACCGTGCGGCTCAACCAGTGGAATCGCGAGTTCTACGATGCCATCCAGAACAAGAACCAGCCGGAATTCTGGCGGCAATTGCTGGAAGTCTGGATGCCGATCGTTGCGGTCTTCATCCTGTCCAATATCATCGAACTGGTGCTGGTTTCGGTCTTCAAGATCCGCTGGCGCGAATGGATGACCAACCGCCTGTCCGGGCGCTGGCTCGACAGGAGCACGCATTATACGTTGCAATTCGGCCATGCCATCGACAACCCGGACCAGCGCATCCAGGAGGATGTCCGGAAATATACCGAGACCACCTATACCCTGACGATCCAGATGATCGCGCAGATCTCCTCGCTGGTCTCGTTCTCGGTCATCCTCTGGAATCTCTCGGCCAACCTGCCCATTCCCGGGACAGAAACCAAGCTGCCGGGCATGCTGTTCTGGATCGCTCTCATCTATGCCGGGATCGGCACGATCCTCGCGCATTTCATCGGGCGCCGCCTGATCCGCCTGAATTTCGAACAGGAGAAATACGAGGCGGATTTCCGCTATCTCCTGGCGCGGCTGCGCGAATTCAACGAGCCCATTGCCCTGCTCCGGGGCGAGGCCACCGAGAAGCAGCGCCTCGGCGGTCGGTTCCGCAGGGTGGCCACGAACTACATGGAGATTATCGGCGTCGCCAAATGGCTCAATGCCTTCACGAGCTTCTACGGCATGGCCAACAGCGTCATCCCGATCGTGATCCTCGCGCCGTTCTATTTCCTCGACAAGATCACGCTCGGGGTGATGTTCCAGACGGCCAGCGCCTTCGGGCGCGTCGATGCCGCGCTCTCGTTCTTCATCGACCGCTATTCGACCATCGCCGATTACAAAGCCGTGGTTGATCGCCTGACCGGCTTCGAGCAGTCGATCGATTCTGCACGGGAAACACAGGATGCCACGGCCATCCGCCCCAGCCGGGCCTCCAGCCCTGACCTCGTTATTCCACAGCTCGAACTGGCCTTGCCCGATGGCCGGACCATCGCCCGCATCCGCGACCTGACCTTCCGCAAGGGTCAGCGCACCTTGCTGGTCGGGCCTTCAGGCTCGGGCAAATCGACGTTGTTCCGCGCGATATCCGGGATCTGGCCCTTTGGCACCGGCACGGTTGATATCCCCGCCGGTGCCAGCGTGATGCTGCTGCCGCAGCGGCCCTATATCCCGATGGGCACCTTGCGCGGCGCCGTATCTTACCCCGCTGCCGAGGGCGCGCATAACGATGCGTCGATTGTCGCCGCGCTCGAGGCCGTCCGCCTGCCGGTCCTCGTCACACGGCTCGACGAGGAGGCGAACTGGTCGCAGGTCCTGTCGGGCGGCGAGCAGCAGCGCCTCGCCGTGGCGCGCGCGCTCCTGGCCAGGCCGGACTGGCTGCTGCTCGACGAATCCACCTCGGCGCTCGACGAGCCGCTCGAGGATGCGATCTATGCCGCAATCGCGCGCCTCCTGCCGGAAACCTCGGTCATCTCCATCGGTCACCGCTCGAGCCTGATCGACAACCATGATCGCCGGGTCGAGATGCGCATGGGCCCCGATTCGCTCTACAGCATCGAGGAATCCCGGCAGCCTGCGTAATCATACGTGGCGTTTTTGGTGATCCATCCGCAGAAAGCGGGCGTAAACTGGTCAAGACGCGCCGATGGTTTGCCCCCCGCTCGCCTCGTGCGCTTCAAGAGGTCGCCCGCCCCCCGCGAGCGGCCTCTTTTCTTTTCGGAATGTGTGCGAACAACTCAGGCGATGGCACGCAGATCGGGCACGCGGCGGGAATCCAGCGCCTGGTTCAGCTTGTCGAAGAGCGGGTTCTCGATGCTGAAGGCATAATCCACCTCGGAAACGAGAACGCGCTCCGCGCCGAGGCGCAACAGGGTATCGGCCGTCTCGGCCACCCGGTCTTTCGGAAGGAACAGCGTCAGCTCCTGCGGGCCCTCGGCAAGGATCCGTCCATCCTGTGCGGCCATCCGGGCGGCGTCGGAAACGGGGCCGCCGAAATAGGCCGCAACCCGGCGATGGCTGCGGGCCTCTTCCTCGGCATGGATCCGCGCCAGAACCGAGCGGGCGCGTTCCAGCATGTCCGGGCTCCAATCCGCCTGCAGCGATGCGACAAGATTGGCTTCGGATTTCAGCATCGTGCCGTCATCCAGCACCTTCAGCGCATTCGCCGCGAGCGTGGCGCCGGTGGTGGTGATATCCACGATGATCTCCGCCGTCCCGGCAGCCGGCGCGCCTTCGGTGGCGCCGAGGCTCTCGACGATGCGGTAATCGGCAATGCCATGCTTCTTGAAGAAGCGGCGGGTCAGATTGACATATTTCGTTGCCACCCGCAGGCGACGCTGCTTCCGGTGCCGGAAATCCGCCGCCACTTCCTCGATATCGGCCATGTCATGCACGTCGATCCAGGCTTCCGGAACGGCCACGACCACATTCGCATGGCCGAAGCCGAGCGGCGCCAGCATCTCGACCTTGGCTGCCGGGTCCGCCAGTTGCTCGGACAGGAGATCCGCGCCGGTCACGCCGAAATGCACCGAACCGCGCGCCAGTTCGCCGGCAATTTCCGAGGCGGAAAGGAAGGCGATCTCGATCCCCTCCAGCCCCTTCACTGCGCCGCGGTAATCCCGCGCGCCGCGCGGCTGCAGGATCGGCATCCCGGCCCGCGCGAAGAAGGCGAAGGTGTTTTCCTGCAGGCGTCCCTTGGAGGGGATGCCGATGGTGAGGGGCGCATCCGTCATACCGCCATCTCCCGGACCAGCCGGTCCATCCAGATCGCCGCGCCGATGCCCGGCACCGTGCGGCCCATGCGCTCGAACAGCCGGTCATAGCGGCCGCCGGCGGCGAGCGGGCGCGGCGCGCCCTCGAGCCGGAGGTCGAAGACGAAGCCGGAATAATAGTCGAGGCTCCGCGAGAACCCGGCCGCCGCGCGGATCTTCGCCAGCGGCAGGCCGCGCGCTTCGATGAAGCCGGTGCGCATCTCGAACCGGTCGATCGCGGCCGAGAGGTCGAGCCCGGCCTCCCCGGCCAGCTGCCGCAGCTCCTGTGCCACCCGGTCGGGATCGCCGCCGATGGCGAGAAAGCGGCGCAGGATCGCCGCCTGTTCCGGGCCGAGCTGCTGGGCATCGTCCCGCGCGCGCTGGAGGAACCGGCCGGCAATGTCCTCGGCCGTGCGGCCACCGGTTGCGGTGATGCCGGCCATGGAGAGCAGGTCCTTCACGAAGGCGCGCGCCTCCTCGGGGTCGGCGCCCTTGAGCGCATCGAGCACGCCGGAATAGCGCGTGAGGCCGCGCGGCTCCTGCTTCGGTTCCGCAAGGCGCTGCGGGTCAAGCAACGGGCCGAGCCGTCCTTCGCCAAGCGCCAGCGCCAGCCGGCGGCTTGTCACGCCGTCAAGCGCCAGCGCGCCGAGCAGGCTCGAAAACAGGCCGAGATCGCCGATGGTGATGCCGAGCCCGCTTTCGCCGACCACATCGGTCACGGCGCCGTGGATTTCGGCGAGCACATCGGCATCGGCGGCCTCGCGGTCATTCCGCCCGATGGATTCGAGGCTGACCTGCGTGAACTCGCCACTTTCGCCGGGCCGATGCCGGAAGACCGGGCCGACAAAGACCTGGTCGAGCCGGCGTCCGACAATCCCGGATTTCAGATAGGCGAGGGCGGCGGGAATCGTGAATTCCGGCCGGAGGCACCATTCCTCGCCCTCTTCGTTCGTCGTCAGGAACAGGCGGCCGCGGATATCCTCGCCCGAGAGTTCAAGGAACGGATCGGCAGGCTGGAGCACCGGAACCTCGGCCGCATGGTAGCCGGCCCGATGCAGCCGCGCCATCAGGCGGCCGAGATCGTCGGCTTGCGGTTGGGGCCGCGCGAGGCGGGCCGCTGTCTCGGGTCGTTCGGTCATCGGGTCTCGCCGCTTGGGCGCTCCTGCAGAAGGCCCGGCGCGTTCTGGCTAGACCAGGCCGACCGTGCCCATGATCGCCCTGCCCATACCAGCCCGCTCGCGCGCAGGCGAGCGGAAACCGCGAATGCGCTTAATCCTTTGCGTCGAGGCTGGCCCCTCAGCCCCGTTGCCTGGCCAACACGTCGCGGATCGCCTGCACGAGGCCGGAAACCGGCACCTCAAACTGCGCCTTGGCCTGCAACGCCAGATATTCCTCGCGATCCTTGGTGGCCGAGAGCGTGGCGCCGAGGATCAGGTCCTTCACCTGCGCCGTGCCCTTCTCGCGCTCGTTCGAACCCTGGATGATGGCGATGGGCGAGGCGCGGCGATCGGCATATTTCATCTGCGCCTTCATGCCCGCGCTGCCGAGATAGATCTCGGCGCGGAGGCCCTCCGCGCGCAGGGCCGCGACCATCTGCTGATAACTTGCCATGGCTGTGACATCGCGGTCCATCGCCAGAACCAGAACGGGGCCGTCCAGCGGCCGGGTCGAAACCTTGCCGAGCGCCTGCAACGCGGCCAGCAAGCGCGACACGCCGATGGAAAAGCCGGTGGCCGGCACCGGCTCGCTGAGGAAGCGTGAGACGAGGCCATCATAGCGCCCGCCGCCCCCGACCGAGCCGAAGCGGACGGGCTTGCCGTCCTCGTCCTTCACCTCGAACAAGAGTTCGGCCTCGAAGACCGGGCCGGTGTAGTATTCCAAGCCACGGACGACCGAGGGGTCGATGCGAATGCGGTCCGGCCCATAGCCGGCGGCGCGGACGAGCTTACGAATTGTTTCTAGTTCTTCAAGGCCATCACTGGCTGCAAATGGCGCCTCGGCTACACCCAGGATACGAGACAAGTACTTCTTGTAGATTCTGATTGAGAAGGCTTTTTCCCAATCACGCGTAAAGAAGCGCCTTGCACGCTCAAGGATGTTCAACTGCTGGTTTGAAAGTTCGGCACCCTTAGTGAAGTCACCACTTTCATCAAGGCGCCCATTTTGTAAAAGCTTGGCAATTTCCAGCAAAGGGAATTTATCGGCCTTGTCCAAAGCGCGCAGCACGATCAGCCGGCGCGCGGCATTCTCCTCGCCGCCAAGACCAATCGCCTCCATCACTCCATCGAGGATCTTGCGATTATTGACCTTGATCACGTAGGAGCCGCGCGGAATCCCCAACGCCTCCATCGTATCTGCCGCCATCATGCAGATCTCGGCATCGGCGGCCACGCTGGCCGCGCCCACCGTGTCGGCATCGAACTGCATGAATTGCCGGAAGCGCCCGGGCCCCGGCTTCTCGTTGCGGAACACCCAGCCGGCGCGATAGCTGCGATAGGGCTTGGGCAGGCTCTGCCAGTTCTCCGCGCAATAGCGGGCGAGCGGCGCGGTGAGATCGTAGCGCAGGCTCATCCATTGCTCGTCATCGTCGCGCAGGGAGAACACGCCGGCATTCGGCCGGTCCTGATCGGGAAGGAACTTGCCGAGGGCATCCGTATATTCGAGGAACGGCGTCTCGACCGGGTCGAACCCATAACGCTGGTAGACCTCGCGGATCGTCGCCATCATGGCTTCGGTCGCCATGATATCGGCAGGCCCGCGATCGGGCAGGCCACGCGGGCGTCGGGCTTCGGTCTTGTCGGAACGGGGCGTGTTATCGGTGCTCATTCCGGCGGCTTTATCGCCACCGGCCGCGCTTGTCACGCCTCAAGCGTCATGGCCTCACGCATCATGGCCTCACGCATGCCGCGCTTCGAGCGTGGCGTAGAGGTCATGCAGGGCATCGATGTCGTTCTCTTCCGGCGGGCGCCCATGGGCGGCATCGAACCGGGCCGAGATCTCGCGATTGGCCAGCAGGAGCAGGATCGCCTCCCTCGGCGCCAGATCGGCATGGCGCGCGGATTCCTCCGCGCTCAGCGCCACGCCGAACCGCGCAAACAGGGCCTTGAGCAGGTCGGCATCCGTCATGATCGCCATCTCCCGGTTCCGCACAACGAATCCAAGCAGATATAGGCTATCACGACGCCGCCGGCCTGCCTATCCCATGGCGATCAGGCAACCGCGCGGATGAGCTTGCCGAGCTTGTCCACGGTCTCGTCGATCTGCGCTTCCGAGATGATCAGCGGCGGGGTGAGCGCCAGGGTCTCGCCGGTATTGCGCACCATGAAGCCGTAATCCTCGAAGCCGCGATGCATTGCCGTGTAGGCGCGCTTGCCGAACGCGTCGGGGATCGAGGCCAGGTCGATCGCCGCCGTCAGGCCGACCGTGCGGATGTCGAGCACGTTGGGCGAGCCCTTGAGCGAGTGGATCGCATCGGCCCAGATCGGCTCGAGCTTGCGGGCGCGCTCGAACAGGTCCTCGTCGCGATAGACGTCGAGCGTGGCCATGGCGGCCGCGCAGGCCAGCGGATGGGCCGAATAGGTGTAACCGTGGAAGAACTCCACCATATGCTCCGGGCCCTTCATGAAGGCCTCGTGGATATGCTTTCGGGCGATGACGCCGCCCATCGGCACCGTGCCCGAGGTGACACCCTTGGCGAAGGTGATCATGTCCGGCACCACGCCGTAGCGCTCCGCCGCGAAGGAGGTGCCGAGCCGGCCGAAGCCGCAGATTACCTCGTCGAAGATCAGCAGGATGCCGTATTTGTCGCAGATCTCGCGCAGGCGCTTGAGATAGCCCTTCGGCGTCGGCAGCACGCCGGTCGAGCCGGCCATCGGCTCGACAATGACAGCGGCGATGGTCGAGGCGTCATGCAGCGCGACGATCCGCTCGAGATCATCGGCCAGATGCGCACCCCATTCCGGCTCGCCCTTGGTGAAGGCCTGCTCGGCCCGGTTGTAGGTATGGGGCAGGTGGTCGACATGCGGCAGGAGCTGGGTGGCGAAAGCCTTGCGGTTGGCCAGCATGCCGCCGACCGAGATCCCGCCGAAGCCGATGCCGTGATAGCCGCGTTCGCGGCCGATCAGGCGGCAGCGATTGCCCTCGCCCTTCGCATGGAAATAGCCGATCGCCATTTTCAGCGCGGTGTCGACCGCTTCCGAGCCGGAATTGACAAAAAAGACGTGGTCGAGATCGCCCGGTGCCATCGAGGCGATGCGCGAAGCCAGCTGGAACCCGAGGGGATGCGCGAACTGGAAGGGCGGGGAATAATCGAGCGTCTCGGCCTGGGCCTTGATCGCCTCGACGATCGGATCGCGGTTATGGCCGGCATTGCAGCACCAGAGGCCGGCGGTCGTGTCCATGATCGCCCGGCCGTCATTGGTATAATAATGCATGTCCTTCGAGCGCGAGACGAGGCGCGGCGCCTTCTTGAAGGCGCGCTCGGCCGTGAAGGGCATCCAGAATGCCTCGAGATCATTCGGCTGCGAAAGGGTGGTGATCGGCTGGGCGCCGGACTTGGCCATGGGATGCTCCGCGCAAGAAGGGATCGAGCGCTGCCGGCGCCCGGAAATGACCGCGAGGATACGCCCCTCGGAGAAGGAAACAACCCCTGAAAACGGCGCGGGATTAGTGGAAAAATCTACTGCACCGCCGAAGGGATCAGGTCGTAACCCGCCGCGACGATGGCCTGTTCGAACGCTGTGCGATCCTTCGTCGCGGCGCTGATCCGCACGGCCTTGCCCGGCAGGTCGACGGCCACTTTCGCGCCGGGGTCGATCCGGGTGATCGCGCGGGTCACGGATTGGGCGCAACCCTCGCAGGCCATGCCGCCGACGCCGAGTGTGAGATCCTGCTCCGCCATCATCCCTCTCCTGCGTTCATTCATGACCGGCCCGGTGGCTGCCGCCGCCGCCCGTCGCGCCGATCTCCGTTTCACGCGGCATGTCGAGGAAGGCCATCTCGGCATCCTCGCACACCGCCTCGCCCTCGATCTCGATGAGATAGGCAGGCGAGGCCAGGGCTGCAACCTCGACATAGGTCGCGGCAACGAGATGGCCGCCGAGCCGGCGGTCCCGGATGGTCCTGTAGAGCCCGACGGAACCCGGCACGGTGGCATAGACCACGATCTTGACCAGATCCTGCACCGCCATGCCGGCCTCGCGCAGGACCGCTTCGAGATTGTCCCAGGCCAGCTCCATCTGACTGGCGAGGTCGGGCGCCGGCGTCCCGTCCAGCGTGATCCCGACCTGCCCGGAAATCAGTAACCGGCGCGACCGGCCCGAATGCACGATACCATGCGCGTAATGGGAAGCCGGCGGGGCGATCGAACGCGGGTTGATGATCCGGGGCATGCATTCCTTCCGGCGGTATCGGTCTTCCGCACTCATTTCTAGCAACCTTGCCGTGCCCAAGACTAGCGGGGCGGGGCAGCCTTGCACAACGTTGATTTCCACAGGCCGTTGCAGGCGGGGAGTCTCGCTATTGCATTCTGGACAAAGTAGCTTTGACTGAAGTGATTCGTTGTCTCTCCCGACACATGGCGCCGCCCCGCATGCGTGTTCAACATCTTCTCTCTGTCAGCCTTGTGGCCGTTACCGCGGCGGGCCTCTCGGTGCTCGCGCATCGGTACGACCAGCTCTGGTTGGCGGTGGTCGGCCTGTCGGCGGCCTTTGCCGGCGGCGGGGCGCTTCTGCATGTGCGGGGCTCCAGCCTCTTCCGTGAGATCGAGGTGCTCAGAGACCATCTCGAAAGCACGCGCCAGCATGCGGCCCTGCTCGCCCGGCACACCCGCGAATTGCGCGAGGCTTTTGTCAATGGCCCGGCCGAGGGCGCGGTCCATGCCAGCGAATTTGCCACCCTGAGTGCGTTGGTGCGCGACATTGCGGACGGCGTGGCTGAACTTGATCGCCGGACCGAGGCCGCCGAGCAGGAGCTTGCCTATTCCCGCCGCCCGGCAGCGACATCCGTCAGCCGCGCCGCCGAGCAGCGGCCTTCGCCCGGTTGGCTGGCGCCGCAGAAGCCGGTCACGCCGGAACCGGCCCGTGCTTCCGCGATGATGTCGGACGAGCGGGTGATCCGCGAGGCGCCGATGGCGCCGCGGCAGGGCGGAAATGCGCAGGAGCCGCCGCGTGCTGTCCGCCAGCTCGTCGCGGCCGCTATCGCCGCCGACCGGTTCGACCTGTTCCTGCAGCGCGTGGTGGGCCTGCCGCAACGGCGCCTGAAGGGCTATGACGTGACCCTCCGCCCTGATGGCAGCGATCTCGCCATTCCGAACAACGAGATCCGGCTGGCTGTCGAGGCTGTCGGGCATCAACTCGCTTTTGACCGCAAGCTGATGATCCAGGCGGTCCGGCTGGCCCGCGTCTTTTCCCAGCGCGAGCGGGATGTGCTGCTTTTCGTCGACATTTCCCAGCGGTTCCTGATGAGCGAAGCCGCCTTCGATGATCTCGAGGCGCTGATCGCCGATGTGCCGCAGGCGCCGGAGCGCATCGTCCTGTGCTTGCCGCAGCGCTTCTTCCGCAAGGCGGTGGCTTTCGAGCACGAGGCATTGCGGAGCCTCTCGAAGATGGGCTTCAGCTTCATGATGCGCGATATCGAGGATCTCGATTTCGATCCCGTCAAGCTGTCGCAGATGGGCGTGCGCTGGCTGCGCATGCCGGCCGAATCCCTGCTGGCCGAAACCCACGAGCGCGAAACCCTGTTCGATGTCGCCACGGCCGATTTCGTGCCGCTTCTGGCCCGCCGCAAGCTGTCCTTTATGGTCGATGCTGTTGGCGACGAGCCGACCATCGCGGATCTCATCGATCTCAATATCGAATATGCGCAGGGCCTTGCCTTCTCGCCGCCGCAGGCCGTCCGGGCCGATGTGCTCGAGGCTGGCACACCCTCGCCGGAACCGCCCCGGCCGACGGAGCCGCCAGCGGAGCGCCGCAGCCTCCGCGATCTTGCACGGCGCGCGTGAACGGGCTACCCGCTGCCACGTGGCATGATCGCCGCGTTGCCGAGAGCCGCCCATGACATCCCTGACCCCTCTGATCTCCGGCCTCTCGGGCATGATGGATCGCTATGACGCGATCATCAGTGATGTCTGGGGCGTGCTCCATAACGGGGTTGCTGCCACGCCCGGAGCCGGTGAGGCGCTGAGAGCAGCCCGCGAGGCCGGCAAGCCTGTTATCCTGCTGACCAATGCGCCGCGCCCGCCGGATTCGATCCGGCGGCAACTCACCGGTTTCGGCGTGATCGATGGCATCAGCGATGCGATTGTCTCCTCGGGCGGTGTCACGAGGGATCTGCTGGCCCGGCAAGGCGATGCGCCCTTCTTTCATCTCGGCCCCGCGCGGGACCGGGCGATCTTTGAGGGGCTTGCCGTCCGCCCTGTTCCGCTGGAAGAAGCCCGCCTCATCCTCTGCTCCGGTCTGTTCGACGACGAAACCGAGCAGGCCGAGGATTACCGGCCCATGCTGGAGGAGGCCCACCGGCGCAACCTCCGGTTGATTTGCGCCAATCCCGATCTTGTGGTCGAGCGTGGCAGTGACCTGCTGCCCTGTGCCGGAGCGATTGCGGATCTCTATGAGAAGCTGGGCGGCGAGACAATCTGGGTCGGAAAGCCACATCCCCTTGTTTATCGCTATGCCCGCGAGGCGATCGAGCAGGCTTTGGGTCGGAAGGTCGATCCTGCCCGCATCCTCTGCATCGGCGATGCGCTCCGGACCGATGTCGCGGGCGCGGTGGCAGCCGGCCATGACTGCCTGATGACTTTGGCGGGCATTCACGGGCACGAGATCAACCTGGAACAGGGCCGGTTCAACCGCGACCTGCTCGAAGCCTTGATCGCCACGCATGAAAAAAGGCCGATCGCCGTGGCGATCAGCCTTGTCTGGTAAATTCCGGGGCTGCGGAAATTACTGGTGCATCGACTGGCTGACGGCGTCGATCTTCGCCTTCAGCGTCTGGGCGTTGAACGGCTTGACGATATAGTTGTTCACGCCGGCGCGCTTGGCCGCGATGACGTTTTCCGTCTTCGATTCGGCCGTCACCATGATGAAGGGCGTAGCATGCAGGTCGCGGTCAGCACGAACCTGTTTCAGCAATTCGTAGCCCGTCATCGGCGCCATGTTCCAGTCGGAAATGATCAGCCCATAGCGGCGTTCGCGCATCTTGTTCAGCGCTTCCGAACCATCCGAGGCTTCATCCACATCCTCGAAGCCAAGCTGCTTCAAGAGGTTACGGATGATCCGCACCATGGTCTGATAATCGTCCACGACGAGAATCGGCATTGAACTGTCGAAATTCATGACCCGCTCCAATAACGCCCCTTCACCAAAACCCGCCCGACTTCAGCCCGGCGGCTTTTTTGCGAAAGTCACACGTTCACCCTCTAGATGTGTGCTCTTCACCGCCGAAACTACCTGCTTGTCGATTGCGAATGCGTTAATGCGGTGGCATGGCAGGATCAAATTTGCAGGGATCGCGGGAGGTTAGCCCGCTCCAAAGTGCAGACGTGGTTGATAATGAACAAACAAGTTTCCAAAAATTTTCCGGTCTGGATGCTGTCCGCCGACACGGAAACGGCAGCGGATACGGGAATTCCGGCCCCGGAGAGCCACTTTCGGGTCGTGGCAATCGGGAATTTTGATGGCGCCCATCTCGGCCATGCCGCCCTCGTGCAGGCGGGCCGGGCTCTGGCCGGCGAAAGGGCGCCAGGCCGCCCGGTCGAATGCGTGGCCCTGACCTTCGACCCGCATCCACGCGCGCTCTTCCAGCCCGGCCAGCCCCTGTTCCGGCTGACGGCCCCGGAAGACCGCGCGGCTGCCCTGTCCGGAATCGGCTTCGACGCGGCTGCGATCATCGCTTTTGACCGCGCCTTTGCCAGCCTGTCCGCCGAAGCCTTTATTGCCGATATCCTTCTCGGCGTACTCCGGGCCGATGCTGTGGTTGTGGGCGAGGATTTCCATTTCGGCCAGGGCCGCAAGGGCACACCGGCCTTGCTCGTTGCCGAGGGGGAACGGCTTGGCTTCGCGGTGCGGTTGGTCGGCCCGGTCCGCCTTACGGACGGAACGATCATTTCCTCCACCGCCATCCGCGAGGCTTTGGCCACCGGAGATATTCCCCGCGCCAATGCGATGCTCGGCCGGCCCTATGCCCTTGCCGGCGAGGTGATCCACGGCGCCAAGCGGGGCCGGGAGATCGGTTACCGCACGGCGAATCTCGCGCTCGATCCCGGCAATGCGCTTGCCTATGGCATTTACGCCGTCGCGGCCGAACTCGATGGTGAGGCGCTCCGGGGCGTGGCGAGTTTCGGGCGGCGCCCGCATTTCGACAATGGCCCACCCCTGCTGGAAGTGCATCTCTTCGATTTCAGCCGCGAGATCTATGGCCAGACCCTGCGCGTGGCCTTCCGCGCCCGGCTGCGCGGCGAGGCGAAATTCGACTCGCTGGAAGCGTTGCTGGCGCAAATGGCTCTGGATTGCGCTGAAGCGCGGGCCATCCTCGACGCGGCAAGCGGGGTTCTTCCCCAAAGCGGCAAAGCCTGATAGAGCGGCACCATGGTCGGCACCCGCATCTTTCTGGCGCGAATTATCACCCCGGCTCCGGCGCGTTGATCGCCAGGGGCCGGTTTTTGCTGTCGCCCTGATCTGCCGCTTTTCGAGAAGAGCCCTCGATGTCCGAACAATCCGCCGCTTTCGATTATTCGAAGACCCTGTTCCTGCCCGAAACCGATTTCCCCATGCGCGCTGGCCTGCCCCAGAAGGAGCCGGAAATCCTCGCGCGCTGGCAGAAGATCGACCTCTACCACCGCATCCGTGAAGCATCGAAGGGCAAGCCGAAATTCGTGCTGCATGATGGCCCGCCCTATGCAAACGGCAATATCCATATCGGCCATGCGCTCAACAAGATCCTGAAGGACCTCGTTACCCGCAGCCAGTCGATGCTCGGCTTCGATTCGAACTATGTGCCGGGCTGGGATTGCCACGGCCTGCCGATCGAATGGCGCATCGAGGAGGAATACCGGGCGCGCGGCCAGTCCAAGCCGGAACTCAATTCCGGCACCGCCATCAATGCGTTCCGCGCCGAATGCCGCGCCTATGCCGAGAAATGGCTCTCGATCCAGCGCGAGGAATTCAAGCGGCTGGGCGTGACGGGCGACTGGGACAACCCCTATTCGACCATGGCCTTCCATGCCGAGGCGCAGATCGCCCGCGAGATCATGAAATTCAAGGATAACGGGCTGCTTTATCGCGGCTCGAAGCCGGTCATGTGGTCCGTGGTTGAAAAGACCGCGCTTGCCGAGGCCGAGATCGAATATCACGATCACCAGAGCGACATGGTCTGGGTGAAGTTTCCGGTGAAAGCCGGCCAGATGGCAAGTGGCGATGTCGGTTCGGCACCGATGGCGGCGGCCTTTGACCGCTCCGCGCTGTTCCAGAGCGCCTCCATCCTCATCTGGACGACGACGCCCTGGACGTTGCCGGGCAACCGCGCGATCTCCTTCTCCTCGAAGATCGCCTATGGCCTCTATGAGGTGACAGCGAACGAGCGTGATTTCGGCCCGAAGCCAGGCGAGCTTTACATCCTTGCCGACAAGCTGGCCGAGGCAGTCGCCGGGTCGGCGAAGATCACGCTGGCGCGGAGGGCCGATGTTCCGGCCGATGCGCTGGTGGGAGCCACCTGCGGCCACCCGCTTGCCGCTCTCGGCTACGATTTCGACGTGCCCTTGCTCGACGGTGACCATGTGACCGATGATGCCGGCACGGGCTTCGTCCATACCGCGCCGAGCCATGGCCGCGAGGACTTTGAAATCTGGACCCGCGCCGATGTCCAGCAGGACCTGCGCGCCCGAGGCATCGAAACCAAGATCCCCTTCACCATCGATGATGACAGCATCTACACCGAAGAGGCCCCGGGCTTCACCGGCAGGCGCGTCATCACCGAGAAGGGCGAGAAGGGCGATGCCAACGAGGCGGTCATCAAGGCGCTGATCGAGGCCGATGCCCTCGTCGCGCGCGGCCGGCTGAAGCATCAATATCCGCATAGCTGGCGGTCGAAGAAGCCGGTCATCTTCCGGAACACGCCGCAATGGTTCATCGCGATGGACAAGCCGTTCGAGAAGGGCGATTCGCTTCGGAAAGTCGCCTTCGACGCTATTGCGAAGACCGAATGGGTGCCGGGCTCCGGCGAGAACCGCATCCGCGGCATGGTCGAGAACAAGCCCGACTGGGTGATGAGCCGGCAGCGTGCCTGGGGCGTGCCGATCACCGTTTTCGTGCATCGCGAGACGAAGGAATTGCTGCAGGACAAGCGCGTCGACGAGGCCATCGCGGCGGCCTTCGATCAGGAAGGCGCCGATGCCTGGTTCGCGGAAGGCGCGGCCGAGCGCTTCCTGAAGCCTTTTGGCCATGATTCCGCCGCCTATGAGCAGGTGACGGACGTTCTCGATGTCTGGTTCGATTCCGGCTCGACCCATACCTACACTTTGGAAGATCCGAAGCATTTCCCCGGCCTCGCCGGCGTCAAGCGCAAGGTCGATGGCGGCCAAGAAAACCAGATCTACGACCGGGTGATGTATCTCGAGGGCTCCGACCAGCATCGCGGCTGGTTCCAGTCCTCGCTGCTGGAAAGCTGCGGCACACGTGGCCGCGCGCCCTTCGACGTTGTGCTGACCCATGGTTTCGTCCTCGACGAAAAGGGTCAGAAAATGTCGAAATCCCTCGGCAACGTGACCGCCCCGCAGGATGTGATCAAGGATTCCGGCGCCGATATCCTCCGGCTCTGGGTGGCCTCGGCGGACTACTCGGATGATCTCCGCATCGGCAAGGAGATCCTGAAAACCTTTGTCGAGACCTATCGCAAGCTGCGAAACACGATCCGCTGGATGCTGGGCGCGCTGCGGCACCATGACGGCAAGCCGGTCGCGGCTTCCGCCATGCCCGAGCTGGAGCGGCTGATGCTGCATCGACTGGCCGAGCTCGATCCGGTCATCCGCAAGGCCTATGCCGAGTATGATTACCGCAAGGTCGTCATGGAGCTCTCCGCCTTCATGAATACCGAGCTTTCGGCCTTCTATTTCGACATCCGCAAGGACACGCTCTATTGCGATCCCGGCTCCAGCCCGGCCCGCCGCGCCGCGCTGACCGTGATCGACATCCTCTGCGATGCGATCCTGCGCTGGCTGGCGCCGATCCTCGTCTTCACCGCCGACGAGGCCTGGTTGGCCCGCCATCCGGGCCTGCCCGGCTCGATCCATGAGGAAGGCTTCCGCGATATCCCCGCCAGCTGGCTGGATGAGGCCCTGGCGGCGAAGTGGGAGCGCCTCCGCGAGATCCGCCGCGTCGTGACCGGCGCACTGGAACTCGAACGTGCGGACAAGCGGATCGGGTCCTCGCTGGAAGCCGCCCCGGTTCTCCATCTTGCCGATCCGGCGGATCGCACGGCGCTGGAGGGCATCGATTTCGCCGAGATCTGCATCACGTCCGGCATCCGCATCGAAGCTGGCAACGGGCCGGAAGCCGCCTTCCGGCTGCCGGAAGTCAAGGGTATCGCGGTCGTCCCGACCCGGGCGGAGGGCGTCAAATGCGCCCGCTCCTGGCGTTATTTCGACCCGGCCACGGCGGATCCGGCCTTCCCCGACATCACCCCGAGGGATGCGCAGGCGATGCGGGAATGGCAGGCTGCCAACCCGCAGGCAGCGTGAGGCCGGCATGGCGGACGAGGCCCGGCCGTCCGGCGATCCGGCGGCTTTCCGGATCGGACTTGCCATCGCGCTGGTCTGCCTGCTGGCAGACCAGGCAAGCAAGCTCTGGCTGATCTATGGCACTACCCTCCGGCTGACCTATCCCTGGCCAGTCCTGCCGTTCATCGATTTCACGGTTGTCTGGAACCGGGGGATTTCCTACGGCCTGTTCCAGCAGGATTCGGATGCCGGCCGCTGGTTCCTTGCGGCCTTCAAGATCGCCGCCGCGATCTTCCTCACCTTCTGGCTCCGGAAATCCGCGAACCGGCCGGAGACCATCGGGATCGGGCTGATCATCGGCGGGGCGATCGGCAACGCGATCGACCGGATCCTGCATGGCGCGGTTTTCGACTTTGTGCATTTCCATATCGGCACTTTCAGCTGGTATGTGTTCAATATCGCCGATGCCGCCATCGTTTTCGGGGTCCTCTTCATGCTCGTCGGTCAGATTTTACCATCCCGTGCCCCGGAATTGCCCTGATCTGGTGTTTTCAGGTCGGGAATGATATGGGATCCAGCTGGTTACGGAGTTCACCCGATGGTCTCGTCTTCTTTCACGCTCCTGCGCGCCGCTTTTCTCGGCGGCCTTGTCGGCTTTTCCGCGCTCGCCCCGCTTCCCGCAGCGGCGCAGGAAGGTCTTCTCATGCGCAACATGCTGGGCCGGATCGGTCTTCTGCCCGAGGAGAAGGAGCCGATCGAATACCGCGAGCGCCCCGGCCTTGTGGTTCCGAAGGATCTCAACAAGCTTCGCGAGCCCGAGCCGGGTGATGCCGCCCGCCGGCAGGCCGCCGGCCAGTGGCCGCGCGATCCTGACGTGCTCGATCGGGAACGCGAGCGCCGCCGCCGCAACATGCCGGTTCTCGCGCCGATTCTCGCCGATCCGAGCGAGGGTGGCCGTCTCTCGGTCAACGAGCTCGCCGCCGGCCGCTCGACGCGGGGTTCAAAGGTGGGCGAGGCGCCCTCGCCGCGCAACGACTATGATGGCGTCCGCGCCAGCATCGAGGAAATGCGCCGGACCGACCAGACGGCCAGCGCACCGAGCTATCCGCCGGGCACCGAGCCGCCGCGGCGCTACCTGACGGATCCGCCGACCGGCCTCCGCATTCCCTCGGCTGCGGCCCCGACAGGCCGCCGCACCACGGATGGCCCGACTGTCGATCGCTTCAAGGTGGATGACGCCTGGCGCCGCCTCGACTGATGCGGCGTGCCGCCCCCTTGCAGGGGCGCCGTCCTGACGCCATGTCTGAAGGGCCGGAATGATCCATTCCGGCCTTTTGTTTCATCGGGCCCGGCCGGGCCCTGCCTGCGAGGGAATCCATGCGCACCGATGCTGCCGTCGATCATTTCCATCTCGACAACGGGCTTGAAGTGGTGGTGATCCCGGACCGGCGTGCCCCTGTCGTGACGCACATGGTCTATTTCCGGAACGGCGCTGCGGATGATCCTGCCGGCAAGTCCGGGATTGCGCATTTTCTCGAGCACCTGATGTTCAAGGGGACCGAGCGGAACCCGAAGGGCACGTTCTCCGAGACGGTCGCCAGCCTCGGCGGTCAGGAGAATGCCTTCACCTCCTATGACTACACCGCCTATTTCCAGCGCGTCGCCAAGGAACATCTCGGCGCGATGATGGCGCTCGAATCCGACCGCATGACCGGCCTCGTCCTCGAGGGTCCGGAGGTGCTGTCAGAGCGCGACGTGGTGATCGAGGAGCGCAAGATGCGCACCGACAGCGATCCCTCCGCCCAGTTGCAGGAAAGCCTGCTCGCGACGCTCTATGTCCACCATCCCTATGGCACGCCGGTGATCGGCTGGGGACACGAGATCGAGGATCTGCAGCGCGAGGATGCCCTGGCCTATTACCGCCGGTTCTACCGGCCGGACAACGCGATCCTGATCGTTGCAGGCGATGTCGAATCCGGCGAGGTCCGCCGGCTCGCCGAGGAAACCTATGGCCGCGTGCCGAGGCCGGAAGGGCCAGCGCCCGCGCGCCGGCGGGTGAAGGAGCCGGAAATCCGCGCAACCCGCCAGGTTCGCCTCAGCGATGCGAAGGTGGAGCAGCCCATCACCCAGCGGGCCTATCTGGTGCCAGCCCATGCCACGGCAGAGGGCAACGAGGCCTTCGCGCTCGAATTGCTCGCGCAGATCCTCGGCGGCTCCCAGACCAGCCGCCTCTACCGCGCCCTCGTGCTGGACGGCAGCACCGCGGTCAATGCCGGCTCGTGGTACTGGAATGACGCGCTCGATATCGGCCAGTTCGGTGTCTATGCGGTTCCGGCGGAAGATGTCTCGCTCGACGCTGTCGATGGCGCGATCGATGCCGTCATCGCCACGCTGCGCGAGGCGGAAGTCAGCGCCACCGAACTCGCGCGCGCCAAAACGCGCCTGATCGCCGACATGATCTATGCGCAGGATAACCAGGCCCATCTTGCCCGCATCTACGGCGCCACGCTCACGACGGGCGGCACCGTGCGCGATGTGACCGAATGGCCCGAGCGCATCCGTGCCGTGACCGCTGCCGAGATCCTCGATGTCGCCAAGCGCTATCTCCAGCCCGGCCGCTTCGTGGTCGGACATCTCCTGAAGGCTGCGGCCTGAGCCCCGGACGGAACCCATGAACGCACCCCTGTCCCATGCCCGCACCACCAGCCGGGCCCGCGCCCTGGTCTCGCCTTCCGGCATCGAGATCTGGCATGTCGAGGATTACACCGTCCCGCTTGTCTCGATGGAATTCGCCTTCGTCGGTGGTGCCGCGCAGGATCCGGAGGGCATGGCCGGCCTCGCCAACCTGATGGCCGGCACGCTGGACGAAGGCGCCGGCCCGCATGATGCCTCGGCCTTCCAGGAGCGGCTGGAGGAAAAGGCCATCGAGCTGTCCTTCGATGCCGGCCGGGACCGTGTCGACGGCTCCCTGCGCACGCTTTCCGAGCATGTCGAAGCCGCATTCGAGCTGCTGGCGCTGGCGGTCAACCAGCCGCGCTTCGACCAGGCTGCGATCGACCGCGTCCGGAGCCAGATCATTTCCGGCCTCCGGCGCGAGGAATCCGATCCGGGCGCCCGCGCGCGGGACCGGCTGAACGCCCTTGCCTTCGAAGGCCACAGCTATGCCCGCCCGGCGGATGGCCGTATCCCGGAATTGCAGGCGATTACCCGCAAGGATGTCGTTGCGCAGCATCAGGCCCTGTTCGGGCGGGATGCGCTCCATATCGCCGTGGTCGGGGCCATTGCACCGGAGCAACTGACGGCCCTTGTCGAGAAGGCGTTCGGTAGCCTGCCGGCCAAGGCCCGTCTCGCCACCATCGCCGATATCGGCGTCGGCCATGCCGGCCATCGCGAGATCGTGCCGCTGGATATCCCCCAATCCACCCTCTACCTCGCCATGCCCGGCATCGCGCGGAAGGATCCGGATTTCATGGCCGCCATGCTGGTCAACCATATTCTCGGCGGCGGCAGCTTCACCTCGCGCCTCTGGATGGAGGTTCGCGAGAAGCGCGGCCTCGCCTATTCGGTCTGGTCGAGCCTCTCCAACCGCCACCATGCCGAGACTTTCATTGCCGGTACGGCGACCAGCAACGAGCGCGTTGCCGAATCGCTCTCGATCATGCTGGCCGAGATCGCGCGGATGGCTGAAGCTGGCCCGACCGAGGAGGAAATGGCCCGGACCAAGGCGTTCCTGATCGGGTCCTATGCTCTCCGGTTCGATACGTCGCGGAAGATCGCCAACCAGCTGCTCGAAATCGCCATCGAGAAGCTTGGAATCGACTATATCGACCGCCGGAATGACGAGGTCGCGGCCGTCGCCCTGCCGCAGATGCAGGCGGTGGCGCGGCGCCTTTTTGCCGGACGGGAGCCGCTGGTGGTCGTGGCCGGTCAACCCAAGGGGTTGTGATCCGTTCCGGATCGTGGCAACGGCTGTGTCCGTGAGGCACGGCACTTTCGGCCAGGGATGAGAGAATGGCTCTGACGGCAGACATGATGGTCGACAGACGGCAGCTGCGCAGGAAGCTGACATTCTGGCGCGTTATCGCGATTCTCGCCGCTCTTGCGGCGCTTGTCGTGGCCGGTCTCGCTTGGCGCGGCAGCTTGGGCTTTTCCCGCCCGCACATTGCCCGTATCACCATCGAGGGGATGATTACCGGCCGGCAGGCGACGCTCGACGTGCTCAAACGCGCGGACAACCCCAATGTCCGGGCGGTCATCCTGCGGATCAATTCCGGCGGCGGCACCACGGCTGGCTCCGAGGCCCTCTACAACGAGGTGCAGCGCCTCGCCGGTAAAAAGCCCGTCATCGCGGTTGTCGACGGCGTCGGCGCCTCCGGTGCCTACATGACGGCGCTCGGCGCCGAGCGGATCGTGGCGAATGGTAGCGGCATTGTCGGCTCCATCGGCGTGATTGCCCAGGTGCCCAACCTCTCGAAGTTGCTCGATACGCTGGGGGTCAAGGTCGAGTCGGTGCGCTCGTCCCCGCTCAAGGCCATGCCGAGCGGCATCGAACCGACCTCGCCCGAAGCCCGCAAGGCGCTCGAGGAGACGGTGCTCGATACCTATCGCTGGTTCCGGGCGCTGGTAGGCGAACGCCGGAAGCTTGAGGGCGAGGCACTCGACAAGGTCACGGATGGCCGTGTCTTCACCGGCCGGCAGGCGCTTGAACTCAAGCTCATCGATTCTTTGGGCGGCGAGCGTGAGGCCATCGCCTGGCTGGAGGCCGAGAAGAAGATCGGCGCCAACCTTCCGGTGACGGATTACCGGCCGCGTCAGGCCTCGGGCACCCTGCCGGGAATCGCGGCCTTCCTCGGGCTCGACTGGCCGGGACTGGGCGATACCGCGCGCGATATCCTTGGCCCCGGAGCGCTTGACGGCTTGGTGTCGATCTGGCAACCTTCTGGCCAATAATTATTCGAAATCAATTATCTAACAGGGTTCGCCACGCCGAGGGCGGGTCCGGTTTCCAGGGCAGAGGTATTCCATGATCAAGTCCGAACTGGTGCTCAAACTGGCCGAGTTGAACCCGCACCTTTACCAGCGGGATGTCGAGATTCTGGTCAATGCCATCCTCGACGAGATCACCGATGCGTTGAAGCGCGGCGACCGCGTCGAACTGCGCGGCTTTGGTACGTTCTCGATCAAGGAGCGGGATCCGCGCCAGGGCCGCAATCCGCGCACGGGCGAGAAGGTCAGCGTGACGGGCAAGGTCGTGCCGTATTTCAAGAGCGGCAAGGAAATGCGCGAGCGGCTCAACCCGAAGGCCGGCGCTGCCAAGCGCGCCTGAAAAGCGCTGCTGGACAAGGAGAAACGCCGTGTTGCGCCTGCTGAAATTTCTGCTGCTGCTGCCGGTGGCGATCCTTCTCGTCCTGTTCGGTGTGGCAAACCGGCAGATCGTCAGCCTTGTCATTGATCCGCTTTCGCCCCCGGCCGAGGCCTTGCGCGTTTCGGTGCCCCTGTTCCTCTTCTTCTTCGGCACGCTGGCCGTGGGCGCCGTGATCGGCTCGATGGTGACCTGGCTCGCGCAGGGCCGGCACCGCAAGGCCGAGCGTCAGTTCCGCCGCGAGCGTGACCGCCTGCAGGATGAGTGCACCCGGCTGAAAGCCCAGTCGGGCCAGGCCACGACCCTGCTTCCTGCAACAAGGTAACGCCGCCATGCGCGTTCTGGAACAGGCCGCGATCGACGCGGCATTGACCCTTCCTGCCCTGATCGACGCCATTGATTCCCTCCTCCGGGCGGATGTCGTGGTCCCGGTGCGGCACCATCATCCGATTGCCCGCGAGGATGGCGAGGCCATGCACCTCATCATGCCGGCCTGGCATGCCGGAGCGGGCGGCTATCTCGGCGTGAAGATCGTCAATGTCTTTCCCGGCAATGCCGATCGCGGCCTGCCCAGTGTGCTCGGCGCCTATGTGCTCATGAATGGCGATACGGGCGCACCGATGGCGCTGATTGACGGCACGCGGCTTACCTTGTGGCGGACGGCGGCAACCTCGGCACTCGCTGCGCGCTACCTCGCCCGGCCGGATGCGGCGACCCATCTGGTGGTCGGGGCCGGTGCGCTGGCGCCGTTCTTCCTGCGCGCCCACCGGGCCGTGCGGCCGGTCACCCGCTCCATCATCTGGAACAAGACGCGCGCCAATGCAGAAAAGCTGGCGGCCAGCCTCGCGGCCGAGGGCCTTGTCGTCGAGGTGGCCGAAGATCTCGAATCGGCGGTGCGGGAAGCGGATATCGTCTCCACCATCACGCTCTCGCGCGAACCTCTGGTCCATGGCGCCTGGCTGAAGCCGGGCGCACATCTTGACCTCGTCGGGGCTTTCACCCCGGCGATGCGTGAAACCGACGATGATTGCGTGCTGCGGTCGCGGCTTTTCGTCGATACGCGCGGCGGCGTGCTCAAGGAGGGTGGCGACCTGGTGCAGCCCATCGCCGCCGGGCTGGTTTCCGCCGATCAGGTCGAGGCCGACCTGCCGGAACTGGCGCGCGGTGCCGTGATCAATCCGCGCCAGCCGGGCGACATCACCCTCTACAAGTCGACCGGGGGCGCGATGTTCGATCTCGCCACGGCGATGCAGATCGCCCGGGCGACCGGCCTGGTCGCCTGATGCCCCTGCTCGTCAAGATCTGCGGGCTGTCCACGCCGGAATCGATCGATACCGCCATCGAGGCCGGAGCGGATCTGATCGCCTTGAATTTCCATCCACGCAGCCCGCGCTATGTCACGCTGGATCAGGCCGCCTCCCTTGCGGCCCATGCCCGCGGGCGCGTCGAAACGGTGGCGCTGGTCGTCAATGCCGGCGACGATGTCCTGAGCGCGATCCGATCGGCCGTCGAACCGGATTCCTGGCAGTTCCACGGGCAGGAAACGCCCGAGCGCGTGCGCGATGTCCGTGCCGTCTGGGGTCGCCCGGTCATGAAGGCGATCGGCGTGTCCGGCCCGGCTGATCTCGCGACCCTGGCCAGCTTCGCGCCGGTGGCGGACCGGCTTCTGCTGGATGCGAAACCCCCGAAGGACGCCGCCTATCCGGGCGGCCACGGCCAGCCCTTTGACTGGCGCGTCCTTTCGGCGCTTCCCCCGCATCGCCCGTTCATGCTATCGGGCGGCCTCACGCCGGAGAATGTGGGCGAGGCGATCCGCCTTGTCCGGAGCTTCGGTGTCAATCTGCTGGGCGTGGATGTCTCTTCCGGGGTCGAATCGGCCCCCGGCATCAAGGATCCAGCCCGGATCAGGGCTTTCGTCGCTGCGGCGCGCGAAGCCGAGGGAGCACGATGATGGTGGTGCAGGAACGCCCGAATTCCTTCCGGACGGGCCCGGATGACAATGGCCGCTTCGGCCTGTTCGGCGGCCGGTTCGTTGCGGAAACGCTGATGCCGCTCATTCTCGAGCTGCAGAAGGCCTATGAGGCCGCCAAGGCGGATCCGGCCTTCCATGCCGAGATGGCGGGCATGCTCACCCATTATGTCGGCCGCCCCTCGCCGCTCTATTTCGCCGAACGCATGACCGAGCATCTTCGTCAGGTTGCTACGGCTTCCGGCCTTTCGGGTGGCGCGAAAATCTATTTCAAGCGTGACGAGCTGAACCATACCGGCGCGCACAAGGTCAACAACGTGCTCGGCCAGATCCTGCTCGCCCGCCGCATGGGCAAGAAGCGGATCATCGCCGAGACCGGCGCCGGCCAGCACGGTGTTGCCACGGCCACGCTCTGCGCCCGCTACGGACTGCAATGCGTGGTCTATATGGGCGCGGTCGATGTCGAGCGGCAGAAGCCCAATGTCTTCCGCATGAAGATGCTCGGCGCCGAGGTCATCCCCGTCACTTCCGGCTCGAAGACGTTGAAGGACGCGATGAACGAGGCCCTGCGCGACTGGGTCACCAATGTCGCCGATACCTTCTACTGCATCGGCACGGTGGCAGGCCCGCACCCCTATCCGGCCATGGTGCGCGATTTCCAGTGCGTCATCGGCAACGAGACGCGTGAGCAGATGATGGCGGCGGAAGGTCGCCTGCCGGACAGCCTGATCGCGGCGATCGGCGGCGGCTCGAACGCCATCGGCCTTTTCCACCCCTTCCTCGATGATGCCTCGGTCGAGATCTACGGCGTCGAGGCGGCTGGCCATGGCCTCTCCTCCGGTCTGCACGCCGCCTCTCTGACGGGTGGCCGCCCCGGCGTGCTGCATGGCAACCGCACCTATCTGCTGATGGACGAGGACGGGCAGATCAAGGATGCCCATTCGATCTCCGCCGGCCTCGATTATCCCGGCATCGGCCCGGAACATGCCTATCTGCATGATACCGGTCGCGTCACCTATCTCTCGGCCACCGATGACGAGGCGCTCGCCGCCTTCCAGCTCTGCTCGAAGCTCGAAGGCATCATCCCGGCGCTCGAACCCGCCCATGCCCTCGCCAAGGTGATCGAGCTCGCGCCGAAAAAGCCGCGGGATCACCTGATGGTCATGAATCTCTGCGGGCGCGGCGACAAGGACATCTTCACCGTGGCCGAGCATCTCGGGGGAATGTAAGGTATGTCGACCCGCATTCCCACCCGCTTCGCCAACAATGCTGCTGCCGGCCGGGCCAGCCTTGTCACTTTCGTGACAGCCGGTGATCCGGATCCCGTCACCAGCCTCGCTTTGGTCAAGGCCCTGCCGGGTGCCGGCGCCGACGTGATCGAACTGGGCATGCCCTTCTCCGATCCGATGGCCGATGGCCCGGCGGTGCAATGGTCGTCCATGCGGGCGCTCAAGGCCGGCATGACGCTGAAGGGCACGCTGAATCTCGTCCGGCAGTTCCGCGCCGGCGATGCCGAAACGCCGATCGTCCTGATGGGCTATTACAACCCGATCTATGTTTACGGCGTCGAGCGTTTCCTCGCCGATGCCGGCGCGGCCGGCGTCGACGGCCTGATCGTGGTGGATCTGCCGCCGGAAGAGGATGCGGAACTCTGCGTGCCCGCGATGCAGGCTGGCCTCAACTTCATCCGGCTTGCCACGCCGACCACCGATGACAAGCGCTTGCCGGCCGTGCTGGCGAACACATCCGGGTTTGTCTATTACGTCTCGATTACCGGGATCACCGGCACCGCGACGCCGGATTTCTCGAAGGTTGCCGAGGCTGTTGGCCGGATCAAGCGCCAGACCGACCTGCCGGTGGCGGTCGGGTTCGGCGTCAAGGCGCCCGAACATGCGGCGGCAATCGCGCGCGGCGCCGATGGCGTGGTTGTCGGCTCGGCTTTGGTCGAGTTGATCCGTACTTCGCTCGACAATGAGGGCAAGGCCACGGAAAAGACCGTTTCCGCTGTCACGGGTCTGGTCTCGTCACTCGCTTCTGCCGTGCGCGGCGTGAAGAAGGAATAGCCTCGACCTCGCCGGAACACACCCTGCCCGGGCTTGCCCGGGCGAGGAGCGAAGCGACGCCGAGCTTATGCGAGGGAACCGGGAGCGGCGCAGCCGATCCCAAAGGAATACACCTTGCCCGGGCGAGGAGCGAAGCGACGCCGAGCTTATGCGAGGGACCGCAGCGGCAACGCCGCTGCAACGGAAACAACCACCGAGCTTGTGCGAGGGATTGAAACAGAATGTCCACCGAAAGCACGATGAACTGGATCACCAATCTCGTCCGGCCGAAGATCCGGTCGCTGCTCAAGCGCGAGACACCCGAGAATCTCTGGATCAAATGCCCGGATACCGGGCAGATGGTGTTCCAGAAGGAGGTCGAGGACAATCTCTGGGTCATCCCCGGGTCCGAGCATCACCTCCGCATGGGCGCGAAGGTCCGGCTGGCCCATATGTTCGATGGCGGCCAGTATGAGGCGATCAAGGTGCCGGATGTTCCGGTTGATCCGCTGAAGTTCAAGGATGAGAAGCGCTATACCGATCGCCTGAAGGATGCCCGCGCCAAGACCGGCCTCAATGATTCAGTCCTGATCGGCTTTGGCACGCTGGATGCGCTGCCGGTGACGATGGCCGTGCAGGATTTCGCCTTCATGGGCGGCTCGCTCGGCATGGCGGCGGGTGAATCCATCATCGTCGCAGCCAATACCGCCTTCGAGCGCAAGTCGCCGCTGGTGCTCTTCATCGCTTCGGGCGGCGCGCGCATGCAGGAGGGCATCCTCTCGCTGATGCAATTGCCGCGCACGACCGTGGCGATCCAGCGCCTGCGCCGGGCCGGCCTGCCCTATATCGCCGTGCTGACCAACCCGACAACCGGCGGCGTAACCGCCTCCTATGCCATGCTGGGCGACATCCATATTGCCGAGCCGGGCGCGATGATCGGCTTTGCCGGCCCGCGCGTCATCGAGCAGACCATCCGCGAGAAGCTGCCGGAGGGCTTCCAGCGCGCCGAATACCTGCGCGATCACGGCATGGTCGACATGGTTCTCCACCGCAAGGAGATCCGGCCCACCGTGTCGCGGCTCTGCCGGCTCCTGAGCAAACGCGAAGCGGCGGCCTGACGGGGTCGCGCCATGCAGCATGCGGACGCCTTCCTGGCGCGGTTTGAATCGCTTCATCCGAAGAAGATCGACCTCACGCTCGGGCGCACCGAACGTCTGCTGGCGAAGCTTGGCAATCCCGAGCGCAAGCTGCCGCCGCTGATCCATGTCGCTGGCACCAATGGCAAGGGCTCGACCATCGCCTTCATGCGCGCGATGCTCGAGGCGGCCGGCGCTCGCGTCCATGTTTTCACCTCGCCGCATCTCGTGCGCTTCCACGAGCGGATCCGTCTCGGCCAGCCCGGCGGCGGCCGGCTGATTACCGACGAGCAGCTTGCCGAGGCCTGCGCCCGGATCGAGGCGATCAATGCCGGTGATCCGATCACCTTCTTCGAGATCACGACCGCCATGGCGTTCGATCTCTTCCACCGCCATCCCGCCGATGTGGTGCTGATGGAGGTGGGCCTCGGCGGTCGCTTCGATTCGACAAATGTCGTTTTCGGCCCCGCTGCCAGTGTCATCACGCCGGTCTCGATGGACCATCGCGAACATCTGGGCGACACGATCGGCAAGATCGCCTTCGAGAAGGCCGGCATCATCAAGGCCGGCTCGCCGGTGATCATCGCCGATCAGGACCCTGAGGCTGTGGCTGTCTGCCTTGAGCAGGCCGCGCGCCTCGGCTGCGAGGCAATGATCGGCGGGCAGGATTTCCACGCCCATGAGGAACGCGGCCGCATGGTCTACCAGGCCGAGGACCGGCTGCTGGATCTGCCGTTGCCGCGCCTGCTCGGCCGCCACCAGATTGGCAATGCCGCCACTGCCATCGCCGCGCTCTCGCGGGCCGTGCCGCAATGGGCCACCCCCGCCGCAATCGAGCAGGGGTTGCTGCAGGTCGAATGGCCGGCCCGGTTCCAGCGCCTGCAGGGTCATCTCTCCCGTCTCGCACCGGCCGGCGCCGAACTCTGGCTTGATGGCGGGCACAACGAGGATGGCGCGCGGGTTCTGGCAGAGACGCTTGTGAGCCTCGAGGAGCGCCAGCCGCGACCGGTTATCCTGCTGATGGGCACGATGGCGCGCAAGGATGCCCGCGCCATTCTCAAGCCGTTTGTCGGTCTCGCGCAGGAACTGCTTGCCGTGCCGGTCGTGCATTCGCTCGCCCGTCCGCCCGAGGAACTGGCGGCGATCGCGCGCGAGACCGGCCTTCCCGCCGTCTCGACCGCCTCGGTGCGCGATGGGCTTCGCTACCTCGCCGCCCGGTCCTGGCCGGTGGCGCCGCGCATCCTGATCATCGGCTCGCTCTACCTCGCGGGCGAGGTCCTGCAGGCCGACGGCTCGCTTCCGGCCTGAACCCGCCACCAAAAAAGGAAAACCCGGCGCAAGGCCGGGTTTCCGATATGCTGGCAAAGCGGATTGACCGGTCAGGCCGAGGTCTGGATCCATTTCGAGAGGTCGGATTTCGAGCCGGCGCCGACCTTGGTCGCGGCCAGCTTGCCATCCTTGAAGATCATCAGTGTCGGGATCGACCGGATGCCATACTGGGCGGCGATCTCCTGATTCTCGTCCACATTCACCTTGGCAATCTTGACCTTGCCGGCCATTTCGGTGGCGATTTCCTCAAGCGCCGGCGCGATCATCCGGCACGGGCCGCACCAGGGCGCCCAGAAATCGACAACGACCGGCTCTGCCGATTGCAGCACGTCCGCCGCAAAGCTCTTGTCCGTCACGGTGTGGGTATTCGCGCCCATGGGAATTTCCTTTCGGCAGGCGATGCATTCAGCGGGAAGGTAGGCATTGCCCGGGCCTGAATCAAGGCAGGCCGTCATCCCGCGGCGTCGGGGGAGCAATCTCGGCCAGCGCGTTCCGCAAAAGGGCGGGGTCAAGCGGTTCCAGAGTCATGGTCCGCGTCCAGAGGATCGCGCCAATCACTGCCCTTTTCGGGTAGAGCTGTTCCAGCAGGTTGGCATAGACGGCCATCTGCCGGAGGATGCCGGCGCCGAGCCGCTCGCCACGCCAGCCGCTCTTGATGTCGAGGAACGCAACCTGCTCCTCCGTCACCCTCAACCGGTCGAGCCGCGCCTCGACCGGGTAGGCTTCGCCATCAGCCAACCGGACAAAACCGGCAATCGCCGCTTCTGCCCGGGAGCCCGGCGCGAACCAGAGGGCCATATCCGGGTGAGCCAGCATGCCGAGGACCGGGGCGAGAAGCGGGTCCGCAACCGCAGCGTCCAGATGCGGCACCGCCCGCTCGATCCAGCGTCGACCGGCTTCGGCCCGCTGCGGTTCCGGCACCGGCGCCAACGTCTCGAACAGGCGATGGAGCAGGATGCCGCGTTCCCGCGGCGAAAGCGGCCCGGCCACGCGTTCCGGCCCGGCTTGTTCGGGCCCTGCCAGCCCGGACGGAACCAGCCGCCCGCGCGGCTTTTCCTCGACGGGTGGCGCAGCAAGCAGCCAGCCGGGCAGCGTCGCCGGAGCGGCGTTTTCCCGTGCCGGCAGCCCCGGGCGCGCCAACTCCCCTCCGGAGGGAAGGCGCGCGGGGGGGATCCGCATCACGCTGCGGCCCAGCCCCTCAAGGCCCATGGCCTCGGCATCGGGATCGGGCGTGATCACCACGCGCGGATGCCGGGCGAACCCGTCCCGCGCCATCTGGTACCATGTCGCGCGGTCAGCATCGTCCATCGGGTGTTCCTGCCCGGCCTTGATTTCCTTCTCGGGCGGCGGCCTCCTGTTGAATCCTCCGAGGATGAGGCGGTCAGAAGCCCGCGTCATCGCCACGTAAAACAGCCGGCGCGCCTCCTCCCGCTGTTTCCGGTCTATCGCCGCCGTCACGACATCGAAGCCAGGTTGCCTTTCAAGATCGGAGCCCAGCCAGCCGAGCAGCGGCCCGGTCGCGTCCCGAAGAAGGATCGGGTCACTTTTCCGCGCGGTTTTCGGCGGCCGCATGGTGTCGCACAGAAAGACGATCCGCCCTTCGAGACCCTTGGAGCCATGGACGGTCATCACGCGGATCAGGCCGCTGCGCGAATCCATGTCGCGCTTGATCTGGGTGCTGCGCTTCCGCTGGTCGAGCAGGAACAGCATCAGCGAGGCGGTCTCGCGGCTCTCGAACGCCTGCGCCTCCTGCAGCAGCGCATCCACCGGTTCATGCATGTCCGAGCCCAGCCGCGCTTCCAGCGACTGGCGCCCCGTTCGCCCCGATCCGTCGGGCACCGTTCCGCCGAGCAGCCCGGCAAGGAAGGCATAGGGCCCGATGCGCCGCGCTTGCCGGGCAAGGCGCCCGAGCGTGCGGGCCACCTCGCCGAGCGCAGGATGGGTCTGCACGGCATCCCAGAGCGGCCCTGGCCGGCCCCGGGCGACGGCTTCCAGCGTTGGTTCATCGACCCCGAAAAACGGGCTGCGCAGCGCCGTTGCCACCGCAAGGTCATGACCCGGGCTCAGCACCGCCTCGGCCACGACCAGCAGGTCCTGCACGGCGATATGATCCTGAAGCGTCAGCCTGTCCGCCCCGGCGACCGGAAGCCCCCGCCGTTTCAGGGCACGCAGCATCGCCTCGAAGAAGGGGCCGCGTTCGCGGACGAGGATCAGCACGTCGCCCGGCTCGATGGGCTTGCCGTCGCGCAGGTGGCATTGGCCGCTGTCGATCCAGCCGCGAATCGTCGCCGCGACTTTCTCCGCCAGCACCTGTTCCGGCGGCTGCCGCGGGCCCGGGGGCGCGAGATCGGGAATGGGCGGCCGGATAATGGGCCAGAGCTCGGCCTCGCCGGGGAAATCAGGCCAGGCAGCCTGATGCGCCACCGCCTCGCCCGAAAGCGCGACGCCCGAACGGAATTCGGGATGGGCGAAGATCCTGTCGACAAGTTCAAGCAGGTCCGGGCTTGTCCGGAACGAGTAATTCAGCGGCACGGGGCTCCGGATCGGGTCCTCCGGGCGGGCGAGATCGCCGAAATGCTGCCGAGCGGCTTCGAATTCGGCCGGGTTGGCCCCCTGGAACGAGAAGATCGACTGTTTCTCGTCCCCGACGACGAACAGGCTCCTCGGCCGCGTGACGCCGCCCTCGCCGGCGAAGAATTCCTCGGTCAGCGCCTTGAGGATCTCCCACATGTCCGGGGTCGTATCCTGCGCCTCGTCGACGAGGATGTGGTCGATCGAGGCATCGAGCTTCATCATGATCCAGCCGGCATGGCCGGACCGGACCAGTCGCCGGAGCGATCCGATCAGATCATTGAAATCAAGCGTATTCCGCGCCTGTTTCAGCGCCTCGTAGCGGCCATGCACGCTTTCGGCGAAGGTCATGAGCGCCAGCGAGCGCTCGATGGCCGGGAAGGCGTCCTTCACCTGGCGGGCGGTCCGGAATGTTGCGATCAGCGCTTCGAACCGGTCTCGAAGGCCGGGTGCCTTCTTCTGCTGTGCCTCGTTCAGCAGCCTCATGCTCAGCTGCTTCTTCTTCGTCATCACCACCTCGATCAGCGGCGTGAAACGGATTTCGGGTGGGAGCGCCCCTCCGGCGAGGATTTCGTCAATGGCGGCGATGATGCTGTCCCGGCCCTTGGTTGCGTTGAGGCCCCGCGCCATGGCTTGCCACTCTGCCAGAACCTGGTCGGAGGGCAGGGTGGCCCAGGCGCGCTGCACGGCCTCGGCCGGCCCTTCACCCGGCAGCAGCCCCAGCAGCCGGCGCAGGCTGGCCTCGCGGCCTTCCGGCGGCGGCAGGGTTTCCCCCCGGATGGCGAGGCCGGCGAGCAGGCCCGTGGCCGTGGTGAGCGTCTTTTCGAAGGCGCCGAGCCCGGAACTGTCCAGCAGGACCTGGAACGCCCGGCCAAGCGCGCTGCTGCCGTCGCGGATCGACCGTGCGAGAATTGCCTGCCGGGCCTCTTCCAGAAGGCCTTGCGCGCTGGCTTCGTCGAGGATCTCGAAATTCAGCGGAACGCCCGATTCAAGCGGGAAAAGCCGCAAGATGCGTTCGGCAAAGGCATGGATGGTCTGGATCTTCAGCCCGCCCGGCGTTTCGATGGCCCGGGCGAAGAGCGTCCGCGCCTGTTCAAGCTGCGGCGGCGTGAAGCCGGCCGGGCCGGGCTCCGGCCGCAACATCGCGCCGATTGCCTCGTCCAGCGCCGGATCATCAAGGCCGACCCAGCGCGCCAGTTCCTCGAAGATGCGGTTCTGCATCTCGGCGGCGGCGGCCTTGGTGTAGGTAAGGCACAGGATTCGGTCCGGCGCGGCACCCGAAAGCAGCAGCCGGATCACGCGGTTCCGGAGAATGCTTGTCTTGCCCGAGCCCGCATTGGCGGCAACCCAGGCATGCAGGGCCGGGTCGGTTGCGCGCAGCCGCTGCTGCTTTTCGGCCAATGGCAGGAGATCAGGCGTTCTCGTCATCGCCATCCCCTTCGTCATCAGCCTCCGTGCCGCCCAGCGCATCCCATTCCCGCACCCGCGCGAGATGGTCGAAATCGCCGGGACCCTGCCGCCGCACCGGGTTGACCCGCGATGCATAGCCTTTCTCGCCCATTGCAAGGGCCGTAAGTTCGTCGACCACGAATTGCCAGATCGCCTCGCTCTGTTCGGTCTCTTCGCCGGCGAGGATCGGTTCCGCCTTGCCCTCGGCACGGTCCCCCAGGGCGAAATAGGCCAGCTCGGCCAAAGCCCGGGCCGGCGGCAGCTTCGGGAAGGCGCCCCGCAGGGCCAGGGCCCCGGTCATCGGCAATTGCGGGGCGAGCCCCTTCGCAAGGTCGGTCTTGCTCGGAATTGATCCGCCGGTCTTGTAGTCGAACACCGCGATGTCTCCCGCCGGCGCGTATTCGAGGCGATCCGCCTTGCCGACCATCAGCACGCTGTCACCCGTGGGCAGGACCAGCGGAAACCGGGCCCGCTGCTCCGGCAGCACCGTGAAGCCCTGGTCCCGCCGCGCCCGGTCGAACGCGACAAAAGCCGGGATGAGCCGTTCAAAGGGGCGCCACCAGAAGGCGTGCCGGGCCGGGTCCGAACGGATCCCGCCGAAAACCGCCTCGCCGATCGCCCGGAGCCGGGCCTGCGCCGCCTCCGGTTCCTGCGGGGGTTCCTCGGCAGCATAGAGTTCGAGGCATTGATGCACCAGCGTGCCGCGGTCCCGCGCATCGATCGGCGGATCGACCGGATTGAGTACCTTCAGCCCGAGGATGAGGCGCGCATAGAGCACAAACGGATCGCGCCGGAGCGGTTCGATATCGGTGATCGCCAGCCGGGCGGGCACGCGCGGCGCGGCGGGGATCGGGGCGGGCCGGCTCGCCGGCTGCGGCGCGACTCCGGATTCATCAAGCCGCCCGGAAAGATCAAGAACGGCATCGCCCCGCGCCGTCAGGCCTTTCCAGGCCTCGGCACCGCACAAGGCTTCGAGCCGGCGCCAGAAGCGCGAGGGCTGGGCCGGGCCCTCGCCTCCATGGCGCGCGCGGGACAGGACAAGGTCGAGATGTCCGGCGAGCATCTGGAAATCATGCGCGCTCTGGCCGATCCGCCGCTCCGGCGGGGTCAGCCCGAGATGCAGACGCATGGTCCGGTTGAGGAACGGGTCCTCCCGCGCAGCCGGCGGGAACTGGCCTTCGTTCATCCCGCCGAGGATCAGCCTGTCGGTCGAGACCAGACGCGCTTCCAGCGGGCCGAGAATCGCTGCCCGGCGATGGCCACCCGCGGCCGGCAGAACCGCCTCGGCAAGCGTCGACCGGAGGATTTCGCGCAGCTTGGCGCCCGTGTCAGCCTGCCCGGCAGCGGCCTGAAGCAGGGATTCCAGCACGCCTGTCAGCTGGATGCCGCTGGGATGGCTCCGCCAGAGCGGCGCGCCTTCGACGGGGCGCGTCAGCGCGTCCAGCGCCTCCACGAACCGTTCCAGCAGAGTGGGCAGGGACCCGGGCTCCTCCCGCCGCAGCGGGGCAAGGATGCCTTCCAGCTGCTCCGCCAGGGCCAGCAGATCCGCCCGCTCGGGCAGGCCAGCGATTTGCCCGGCTGCCTCGGCTTGGTCGAAGGCCTCCTCGACCTGTTTTTGCAGGGTCGTTCGTTCTCCCGGCCGGCGCTGGCGGAAGACCGCCATTTCCAGCGCCGTGACCGTCCGGGCAAGCTCGGCTTCTGGCAGGCCGAGCCGGAGATCGGGATGACGCAACAGCGCCAGCAGATGGGCGCCGCTCGGCTCCTCCACCGCGCGGAGCAGCAGGATGGCGAGTTGGCCGGCCTGCAGGTCGCGAAGCCTCAGCCCGGCAGAATCCTCGATCGACAGCCCCCAGCGCTTCAGTTCGGACTGCACGCGCAAGGCGAGTGCCCGATCTGCGGTAACCAGCGCGACGTTCCGGCCGGGGGTGTCGAGCGTCTCGCGGATGAGGACGGCAATGGCCAGCGCCTCCCGCCTGGGATCGGGCGCTTCCAGCACGATTACCCCCTCGGTGGCGGTTGCAAGATCGCGGGTTTCGCGCGTCTTGCGCCAGAGATGGACCGTCTCCGCAGGGCCGAGCGCTTCCGAAATCAACCGGTTCCTCGCCCGGAGGGCCGGCGAGGGCCGGTCGAGCGGTGTCACGGCCTCGCGGGGGAGACCGATTGTCGCCAGCGTGGCTTTCAGATGCGACTGGGCATGCGCAAAACGGGTCGCCAGCGAGGCCTGTTCATGCCCGATCAGGTCCCAGTTCTCTTTTTGGAGGTCAAGGTCCAGCCCTGGCAGGACCACCGCGCCTGCATCATGCCGAGCGATGGCGCGCATCAGGCGCGCGGTCACCGGAACCGACCCGGTCGATCCGGCAAGCAGGAACGCCCCGGCCGCTCCCTCGTGGATCCGCCTCGACTCGGCATCGAGCGCCGACCGGCGGAGGGCTTTGGCATCCGCGAAACCCTGCTCGGCAAGCAGGCCGGGCCATGCCTCGGCGGCGATCTGCAGGAAACGCCGCGTCTGCTCCCAATAGATATCATGCCGCGAGGCGTCATAGCCCGGGGGCGCGGCCCGGGCGAGCAGATCGAGCGGCAGGTCGGCGATGATCGTCTCGTCGATCAGGCTGCCCAAGGCGTCGGCGAGGGCCAGCCGCTCGCGCATGGCATGCGGCCCTTCCGCTGCCGGCAACTCGCGGTCACCCAGCCGGGTCAGCGCCTGATGCCAGGCCGAGACCAGCGGCAGGAGCAGGAACCGCCGGCGCAACGTGTCCAGCGGGCGGAGGGGGCCGGCTTCATCGGGTTCCGCGATGCTGTCGAGCGTTTCTTCCAGCGGGTCCCATGGTTCGCCCAGGGCCCGGATCTGCGGCAGCAGGACCGGCCGCGGCGCCGTCGCGGCCAGAAGCCGGTCACGCAGGGCTGCTCGGAGGCGCTGGGTTGGCACGAAGATCGTCAGGTCGGCCAGCGCATCCGGTTGTGATTCGTAGCGCACCGGAAGGAGCCGTCCGTCAAGCAGGGCATCGACGAGGCAGGTCACGAAATCCGTGCCCGGGCCGATCGTAAGGACCTGAGGGACAGCACGCGCCATCCGGTTACCGGTCGTAGAGGTCGAGCGCGTGCTCGGCCTCGGCCAGTGCTTCCGGTGTCCCGACATGCATGAAGACACCGTCGAGCCGGAGCCCGAACAGCCGGCCCGATGCGGCCGCTTCATCGAAAATGCGGTTCAGCGAAAAGATCTCCGGCTTGCCCGCGAAGCTTTCCGGCTTGAGGATTCCCACGCCCGTATAGGCGAAGGGCGCCACGTCTCGCCGGTCGGGGCGCCGCAGGCGGCCGGCCCCGTCCATCAGGAAATCGCCCCGGCTGCCCCAGCCGATCGTGGTGACCACAGGCGCGACCAGCAACAGAACGTCCATTGTGGCGGGATCGAAGGCTTCCTGCATCCGCACCAGGTTCCGGCGCGGCCCGTCGAGCCAGATCGTATCAGCGTTCAGCGTGAAGAACGGCGCATCGCCGAAGAAGGGCAGTACCTTGAGAATGCCGCCGCCCGAATCGAGGAGGCGGTCGCGTTCGTCGGAGATCGTCACGGCCGGCAAGTGGCGGCCGGCCACGTGCCGGATGATCTGGTCAGGCAGGTAATGCACATTGATCACCGCCTCGGTGATCCCCGATTCCGCAAGCTGGTCGAGATTGTGGTCGAGCAGCGTCTTCCGGCCAGCCTCAATCAGCGGCTTCGGGCGGGTTTCCGTCAGCGGCCGCATCCGCGTTCCCAGCCCCGCGGCCAGAACCATCGCTTTGCTGATCCGCTGCACCCTTCTGGCCTCCTTGATCGACACCAAGTTCCTGCGGCTCGGCGAAACCCGGCAGGTGAGTCGCGTACCACGCCCTCAGCTTTGCCAAGGCCGGATGGGCAAGGCAACGCTTGAGATAGGCCTCGATCCTCGGGATATGCTTGAGATAGGCCGGCTTGCCGTCGCGGCGGTCGAGGCGCACGAAGATGCCGAGAACCTTCGAGGCCCGCTGCGCCCCCAGGATGGCATAGGCCTGGGCGAAGGCCTGCATGTCGAAATCCGGGTCCCGCGCCCTCCGCATCCGGGCATAACGGGCGAGGAGCTGCAATTCCAGCTCCTCGGGCACCGTGACGCGCGCATCCTGCAGCAGCGAGACGACGTCATAGGCCGGATGGCCGATCACGCAATCCTGGAAGTCGATCAGCCCCATCCGTTTCAGGCCGTCGCGTTGCGGCATCCAGATGAGGTTGGGCGAGTGATAGTCGCGCAGGGTCCAGGTCTTCTCGCCGGAGGTCACCGGCTCGAGGACGGATACCCATTGGTCGACATAGGCCAGCCGCATGGCGGCATTCGGCGTTCGCATGGTGCGATAGGCGAAGAACCAGTCCAGCAGCAGCTCGGTCTCGATCGTCAGCGCCTCGAGATCATAGCGATGCAGCTTGTGCGTGACGATGCCCTCGACGGGCAGTTCCTGCGGCAAGGTGCGCGCATGCAGTTCCGCCAGCACATCGACCGCCAGCTGGTAGCGCTCGGGGATCGGCCCGTCCGGCCCCGTCACGCCCTCGGGGCCGAGATCCTCGATCAGCAGCAGCCCCGCCTCCAGATCGCTGGCGAAGATGTCCGGGGCCGAAAAGCCCTGGTCGCGCAGGCCGCGGGCCATGGCGACGAAGGCATGGACACTCTCCGCCAGATGCACCAGCGTCGAATAGCTCTTGCCCAGCCGGATCGCCGGCCCGTCCGGGCGGCGCGGCGCGATCATCAGGATCGCCTTGCGCCCGCTGCCGGGGTCGGAGATCCGTTCATAGGCGCGGACCGAGGCATCCCCGAGCATGAAATCCCGCGCGGGATCAACAAAGCCGGCCTTGGCGAACAGGGCCTCGATGGCCCGCCACCGGTCCAGCCGGCCGGCAAACCGGCCCTGCGCAGTCAGGGTGACATGCCGGCCATGCCCGTCGGGCGGAATGGAAAAGGCGACATCGAGCCTGTCCGCCGCCAGCACCTCGCCGGCCTTCTCGGCCCATTCGCACAGGACAACAGCGTTTTCCGCCGCATCTTCCCAGCCCAGCTCGACCAGTTCCGAGATATCGGCGACACGGTAGAGATCGGCATGGACGATGCGGAACCCGTCGCCGTCATAGGTCTGGATCAGGGTGTAGGTCGGGCTCGGCACCTCGAGCGCGGGCTGGCGCGTCAGCGCGCGGATCAGCGCCCGGGCGAAGGTCGTCTTGCCGGCGCCGAGATCGCCGCTGAGCGTCACGAGATCGCCGGGGCGGAATTCCGCCGCGAGTTTCTGCGCAAGCCGCAAGGTGGCCGCCTCGTCGGGCAGGAATTGTTGCCATTGCCAGGCCGGGCCGGGGCTTGTCATCAGGACTCGGGAAGGAAGACGACGGTCTGGTGCCCGCCGGTGGGATTGTCATGGATGTCGATGCGCCCGCCATGCAGCAGCACCAGGGCCTTGGCGAGCGAGAAGCGCAGCCCCTGCTCGCGCTCGATGCCCGGCAGCATGGCCGATTTGCCGGGCACCGCGCTGACGCCCGGATGGTTGCCGCTGTCGGTGACCTCGAGAACGATCCCGCCCTCGGCCTTGCGCACGGCCAGCCGCACGGTCTCGCCCGGCTGGGCGAAGGCGACGGCATTGGCGAGGAGGTTGAACACGATATGCCGGAACCGTTTCGGATCGGCCATGACGGGGGGCAACCCGGCCTGGAGGTTGAGCGACAGCCGGATCTTGGCATCGCCCAGCCGGTCCTTCAGCCCTTCCGTCGCCTCGGCGATGGCGGTGCCGAGATCGACGGGGGACTTCACGATCTCCACCCCGCCGGATTCCACCCCGGCAAGGTCGAGAATGTCCGAGGTCAGGGCGAGAACCGCATCGGCCGCGCGCGAAAGGTCTTGCGCATAGGCCAGCTGCTTCGGCGTCAGCTCGCCCGCAACGCCGCCCGCCAGGGCCTGGGCCAGCCCGACCACGCTGGTCAGCGGCGAGCGCAGCTCGAACGAGACCGACTTGATGAAATCCGTCCGCAGGCGCGCAGCCTGGCGAAGGGCCTCGTTATGCTCGCGGAGGCGGTTCTCGGCCTGGACCGTGTCTGTCACGTCGGTCACGGTGACAAGCGTCGCGCGGTCCGGCAGCGGGGCGGTCGCGACGGTCAGCGTCCGGCCGTCAAGGGTGACGAGATTGAACTGCTCGTCATCCCGCGCCTCCATCAGGCTGCACACGATCTCCGAAATGCGCCGCCAGCCCCCGGGCGGCAGCTTCGTGACGGAAGCGCCGATGCTCTCGACATGCGGGCGCCCCTGCAGGGCCTCGGGTTCCAAGCCCCAGATCTGGGCGAATGCCGGGTTCGACAATTGCAGGCAGCCATCGGAGCCGAACACGCCGACACCCTCGGAAAGCGCCATCAGCGTTTCCCACTGGGTGTTCTTGAGTTCCTCATAGGAGGTGGCAAGCGTGAAGCGCTCGGTCTCGTCCTCGAAGAGATAGGTCAGCCCGCCCTGCGGATTGGGCGAGATCACCACGCGCAACGAGCGGCCATTCGGCAGCCGCCAGCCATGCTCGGTGGTTTCTGCGGAGGCGTATTGCGCCAGCAGCGAGGCCTTCCATTCGCGAAAATCGCTCGCTTCGGGCAGGCGGCCGCGGGCACGCAGCTGGTCGAGCACGGCGCCATTGGTGGGCTGACCCTGGAGGAAGCTCCGGTCCAGCGCGAAGAGATCGACGAAGGCCCGGTTGAAATAGGTCAGAACCTGCTGCTGGTTGAAGATCGCGACGGCGGTCGGCAGCTCGTCCAGCGTCCGGACATGGGCCTCCATCTGCCGCTCGAGCGCGAGCCTCGTCGCCTCGAGTTCGCTGATATCGAGCGCGAAGCCGCCACCGCCTTCCGGCCCGCTGACCTCCACGACATCGACCTTCCGCCGCTGGCCGGCGAGGATCGCTGTAACCGAACCATGGTAGCGCCCCTGCCGGACCTGCGTCTGGCGGATGGCGGCGCGGTCATCGCTGTCGAGGATTTCCGTCTGCCGCGAAAGCACGGCATCCGCTCCGGGCAGGTCAACCGCCTGCGCATAGGCCGAATTTACCCAGCCCAGCTTTCCGGCCCGGTCGCGCAGCCAGACCGGCTGGGGGATGGCCTCCAGCACCGTGCGGAGCTGGGCCTGGGCCGCCTCCAGCGCCGATTTCTCGTCCATCATCCGGGCGACGGCCAGCCGCTCCCCTGTCGCGACCTTGAGTGCCATCACGGCCCGGCCGGCAATCGGACGCCCCTCGATCTCGAGGAAATCGCCGCGGATCGACCGGGCATTCATGCTGAAGGACGTCCCCTCGGAGCGCAATTGCATCAGGTGGTTGTCCAGCCGGCGCGCCTCGGCCTCGGGCAGCCATTCGGAAAAGGCCAGCACCCGATGAGGATTGGTAGTCTCGACCACGATCCCCGGATCGCCCTCGAATTCCGGCTCGCCCTTCGGGCCGTTCCAGGCCACGAGAAGCCTCTTGTCGGTGGTGAGAAACAGGGCGGAGCGCTCCATCCGCGCCTGCGCATCGCGGATCGTGCGGTTCTGCTCCTCGAAATGCTCGTTCCAGAGCCGCCGGGCCCGGACATGAAGGATCGAGATTGCCGTGGCATAGACCGTCACGACCAGCAGCGCGATGCCGAACGGAATCGCGCTGTGCATCAGCCCGTAGGCCTGCTGGCCCATGCCGGGCAGGCGGAGCTGGAAGGCTTCGGGGTTATCCTGTGCGAAAGCCTGGAGGGGCAGGAGGGCACCGAGAAACGTCGAGGATCTCAGCCCGGCGGACAGCCGCAGCCAACGCCGCGCCCGGGCAGGGCCGCGCCTCTCCGTCTTTCCGCCCGATGCCTCGAACCCCATCCCCTGGCCTCCGCGCGCTCCCCGCCGAGGAAGCACGATCGCCGTTGCCGCCACGCGCCGCGAATCACTTCTGAATCGTCATCGCGCGCACTTTAACCAGCCGGAGACTCCGTCAGGAAGTGGTTAGCAAACAATTAATGCGCCCGGTTTCCCGGGCGCATCTTGGGTGTTCGGAACGAAACGCGAATGCGGCGCGGGCGCCGCGACCCGCGCTCAGTAGCGGTAGGTTTCCGGCTTGAACGGGCCGGCTTCCGGCACGCCGATATAGCTGGCCTGCTTGTCCGACAGCTTGGTCAGCTTGGCGCCGACCTTGTCGAGATGCAGCGCCGCGACCTTCTCGTCGAGATGCTTCGGCAGGGTATAGACCTTGTTCTCGTACTTCTTGTGGTGGTTCCAGAGTTCGATCTGGGCCAGCGTCTGGTTCGAGAACGAGCAGGACATCACGAAGCTCGGATGGCCTGTGGCGTTGCCCAGATTCACGAGACGGCCTTCCGAGAGCAGGATGATGCGCTTGCCATCGGGGAACTCGATCTCGTCCACCTGCGGCTTCACATTGTCCCACTTGAAGTTCTTCAGGGAGGAAACCTGGATCTCCGAGTCGAAATGGCCGATATTGCAGACGATGGCGCGATGCTTCATCGACCGCATATGGTCCACGGTGATGACGTCGACATTGCCGGTCGCGGTCACGAAGATGTCGGCGCGCGGCGCGGCATCTTCCATCGTGGTCACTTCATAGCCTTCCATGGCGGCCTGCAGGGCGCAGATCGGATCGACTTCCGACACGAGCACGCGGCAGCCGGCCTGGCGCAGCGAGGCGGCCGAGCCCTTGCCCACGTCGCCATAGCCGGCGACCATGGCCACCTTGCCGGCCATCATCACGTCGGTGCCGCGGCGCAGCGCGTCGACAAGGCTCTCGCGGCAACCATAGAGGTTGTCGAATTTCGACTTGGTCACCGAGTCATTGACGTTGATCGCCGGGAAGGGCAGGCGACCGGCCTTGGCCAGTTCGTAGAGGCGATGCACGCCCGTGGTCGTCTCTTCCGAGACGCCCTTGATCGCATCACGGACGCGCGTGAACCAGCCCGGATTTTCCTTCAGGATCCGCTTGATCAGCGCGAAGAAGATCGTCTCTTCCTCGTTGCCCGGCTTGTCGAGGAAGGCGGTCTTGCCGGCTTCCGCCTCGGCGCCGAGGATGATCAGCATGGTCAGGTCGCCGCCATCGTCGAGGATCATGTTCGGCGTGCCGCCATCGCCCCACTGGGCCGTGCGGTAGACATATTCCCAGTATTCCTCGAGCGTCTCGCCCTTGATCGCGAAGACCGGCGTGCCGCCGGCCGCGATGGCCGCGGCGGCATGGTCCTGCGTCGAGTAGATGTTGCACGAAGACCAGCGCACATCGGCACCGAGATGCTTCAGCGTTTCGATCAGCACGGCGGTCTGGATCGTCATGTGGAGGCAGCCGGCAACGCGGGCGCCCTTCAGGGGCTGCTGGCCCTTGTATTCGGCACGGACAGCCATGAGACCCGGCATTTCGGTCTCGGCCATGTCGATTTCCTTGCGACCCCAGGAGGCAAGGCCGATATCCTTCACGATGTAATCCATGGAACCCTCGATGATGGTCGCGCTGTCCCTGCAGCGCGGACAATGTCTGGCCCGGAAGCGCAATGCTCGGCAGGCATGACGGCGCTATAGCAGAAGCCGCAACCAGCCGCAATAAAGATATAAAGATTTCTTTATGTCGCGATCCCGGCCTTGCAGAACCCCTGCTTCAGGCACGGACCCGCGTAGCCCGACCAGCTGCCAGGCGCCGCCTTCCCGGAAGGTTCAGGATCACTCGTCTTCGCCGAAGCGGTTGGCGAGAAGCGCCTGAAGGGCGTCCAGCGCCTCGTTTGCCTGGGCCCCGCGCGCCGCGACCGACACTGTGGTGCCCTGCGCGGCCGCCAGCGTCAGCAGGCCCATGATCGACGTGCCGCCGACCGTTTCGCCGCAGCGCGTCACCTGCACTTCGGCGTCGAAAGCCTCGCAGCATTGCACGAACTTGGCCGAGGCGCGGGCATGCAGGCCCTTGCGGTTGATGATCGGGAATTCCCGCACCAGCGCGCCGTCAAGAACCGGAGGCGGAGGGCAGGGCTGTTCCATCGTCGTGTCTCACCGGCCCGCCAGGATATGGCTGGCCACATTGATGTATTTCCGGCCGGCATCCTGCGCCTGAACCACGGCCTCGGCAAGCGGGCTGCTTTCGCGGACCTTGGCCAGCTTGACCAGCATCGGCAGGTTGATCCCCGCAATGACCTCGACATGCGTGCCGTTCATGGCGGAGATGGCGAGGTTGGAGGGCGTGCCGCCGAACATGTCCGTCAGGACGACGACCCCGTCGCCGCTGTCGACATCATGGATCGCTGCCACAATCTCGCCACGGCGGGCATCCATGTCGTCTTCCGGTCCGATGCAGACCACGGCGAGTTGCTGCTGGCGGCCGACAACATGCTCCATGGCGGATCGGAATTCTGTCGCGAGCTGCCCGTGGCTGACGAGTACCAGGCCAATCATGAAGAGATACGGTCCTCTTTCCGCCCGGAAGGGCAGGTCGCGCATTTTGTCCAGCCGCGCGCCTTTGGCAAGCGAAACCAGCATTTTGCCTTGAGTTTTTCGCAAATGCGAGATTAGGCCTCCAGCCAGCCAAAAACAAGATCCGCCTTGGCCGCGAGATCGCGGTCATCGGGCAGGATCACCTGCCGCAGGGGCAGCCCGAGAATCTCGGTGGAGCCCGCTTGCTCGGCTGGCAGCCGTTGGGGGCTCGGCTCCAGCGTCACCACGGCCGAGATGACAACATCCTCGACGGCCTCCCGCGTGAGAATGCCGGTGCCGCGCGCCTCGATCATCCCGAGCACGGCCGGATGGCCGCGTCCGACCAGCCGCCCGCCGGCCACCTCGACCAGCACCCGGTCATCGCCGACAAGGCGGGCATGCCAACCCGCTGCCCCGGCCCGGGCCAGCAGGGCAAGGGCGAGCGCGGATTTGCCTGCGCCGGAACGGCCGCGGATCAGCACGCCTTTCTCGCCGAGGATCACAAGGCTGGCATGCAGGTTCTCCCGCAGGGGGGTCATCCACTCGCCCCGGCCAGCGGCAGCGACACAACAAAGCGCGCGCCGGCCCTCTGCCCGTCGGTGCCAAGAATGTTCTCTGCCCGGATCGTGCCACCATGCGCCTCGACGATCTGCTTGGAAATGGCAAGGCCGAGGCCGGAATTCTGCCCGAAGCCATGATCAGGCCGGTCTGTATAGAAGCGCTCGAAGATCCGCTCCAGCGCGTGGTCGGGAATGCCGGGCCCGTCATCCTCGATCCGGATCTCGACACGTGGCCCGGCCGGGGCCGCCGTGACCCGGACGGTCCCGCCTTCGGGCGAGAAGGATTGAGCATTGTCGATCAGGTTGTTGAACACCTGCACGATCCGGCTGTCATGGCCGCGGATGAGCATCGGGCGGATTTTCGGGCCGGCCGCGGGCAGGATGACATCGACACGCGCCTCGCCGGGCTTCAGCACATCGTTCTTCATGCCGGCCACCGTGCCGAGCAACGCGCCGAGATCGAACACATTGGCTTGCGCGCGCTGCAATTCGGCATCGAGCCGCGAGGCATCGGAAATATCGGTGATCAGCCGGTCCAGCCGCTTCACGTCATGCACGATCACGTCCAGCAGCCGGTCCCGGCTGTCGGGGTTGCGCGCCAGCGGCAATGTTTCCACGGCACTGCGCAGCGAGGTCAGCGGGTTCTTCAGCTCATGCGCGACATCGGCGGCAAAGCGCTCGATCGCCTCGATCCGGCTGTAGAGCGAGCCGGTCATGTCGCGCAGGGACACCGAAAGCTGGCCGATCTCGTCCGACCGATCCGAGAAATCGGGGATCTCCTCGCGGGCCCGGGTGCCACGCCGGACACGATCTGCCGCTTCGGAGAGGCGCCGCACCGGTTCGGCGATCGTGCCCGCGAGCAGCACCGAGAGGATGAGCATCACGCCCGAGGCGATCAGGAAGACCAGCACGAAGCCCCAGCGTTCCTCGGCGATGATCCGGTCCACGTCGCCTTCCTGCGTCGAAAGCAGCAAGGCGCCCTTGATCCGGCTGCTCCGCTGGATCGGACTTGCGGCATAGACGATGGTTTGCCCGTCGGCAGCCACGCGGACGACATTGCCCGAAGTGCCCTTGAGGGCTCGCTGCACTTCCGGCAGGCGCTGCGTCGTCGGTGAATCCTGCTGCGACAGCTCCACCCGCCCGAAGCGCTGCTTCACGGCATTCCAGCTCCGCGTGAAGAGGGTCCAGTCCGATTCATCATCGATCGGTGGCCGCGGATCGGAGAAGGCGCCGGGTGTATAGAAGGCCTTCGTATCCAGAAGCAGCAAGCCGTCCTGGTCGAAGATGCGAGCCCGGGTCCGGGTTGGCGTCACCAGCCGCTTCAGGATCGGCGCGACACGAGCGGGGTTGATGGAGAATTCGAACCAGTCGAGCGCCTGCTCCTCGCGCTGGGGTGTTTCGCTCAATTGCTGCTGCAGCAGCTTTTCCGGATCGAGCTGGATCGTGTTGTCACTGGTGGAGGCCGCGCTCGCAATCGCCGCCGAGATGATTTCGGCCTGCAGCGACAGGGATTGCGAGCGGGCGTCGATCACCCCGACCCGCGTCTGGTTCAGCCACAGGAACCCGAGGAACAGCGCCAGAAGTCCGGCAATGTTGAGAAAGGCGATCCGCCGCGTCAGGCTCGACGAAAGCCGACGCATCAGCCCGAGGCGGAACCGGGCCGTGAATCGCAGCAGGGTCGAGCGGAGTCCGCGGCGCACCGGCGCCGCCGGTTCAGCCGGAGCCGGCCCGGCAATCCGGCTGGCTGGGTTTCGGTCGAGCACGCAATCCTCCCGGGGGCTTCTGGACGCGTCTTGCGCCCTCAGCCTTCCTTGAAGCGATAGCCCACACCATACAGTGTTTCGATCATTTCGAAATCATCGTCGACCTGCTTGAACTTCTTGCGCAGGCGCTTGATGTGGCTGTCGATCGTGCGGTCATCGACATAGACCTGGTCATCATAGGCGGCATCCATCAGCGCATTCCGGCTGCGGACCACGCCCGGCCTTTGTGCCAGCGACTGCAGGATGAGGAATTCTGTCACCGTCAGCACGACCTGCTCGCCCTTCCAGGTGCAGGTATGGCGCTCCGGATCCATCTTGAGGTTGCCGCGTTCCAGCACCTTGGCATCAGCCTCCTTGCTGGCCGGCAGGTCCTTCGCGCCGGCCCGGCGCAGGATGGCCTTCACCCGCTCGACCAGCAGGCGCTGCGAGAAGGGCTTCCGGATGAAATCGTCGGCGCCCATTTTCAGCCCGAACAATTCGTCGATCTCCTCGTCCTTCGAGGTGAGGAAAATGACCGGCATGTCGGATTTCTGGCGCAAACGACGCAGCAATTCCATGCCGTCCATGCGCGGCATCTTGATATCGAAGATCGCGAGATCCGGCGGATTCTGCCGCAGCCCGTCCAGCGCTGAAGCGCCATCCGTGTAGCTCTGGATGCGGAAGCCCTCATTCTCGAGCGCGATCGAGACGGAGGTCAGAATGTTGCGGTCATCATCGACCAGCGCGATCGTGGGCATGGGCATTCCTTGTCATCGCGGGGTTTTAGGCCCCGTTTCCCTTCATCGTCGGCCGCATCTCTAGAACAAAGACAGGCCGAATTGTGGCATCGAAGCCGGGAGGATGCAAATTGCCCGACCGGGATTGCGCCGTGATGCTTGAATTCCGGCCCCGGGGAGGAGAAATCTCGCGCAACGCGAGGAAGGTCGGATCAGGAGGTCGCCATGTCGGGAACGCCCATAAGCCCGGAAACGCCCACAAATCCGGAAACGCCCGGCAAGCCGGAACGCGATCCGCGTCAGCCTGCGGATTTCGAGCCGCTGGCGCTCGCGCGCGATCTGCTGCGCGCGGCGAGGACCGGCTCGCTCGGCACGGTCGAGGCGGCGAGCGGCTTTCCGATGGTGACGCTGACCAGCATGGCGACGGATTACGACGGCTGCCCGCTGATCCTGACCTCCCGACTGTCGCACCACACGCAAAACCTGCTCGCCGATCCGCGTGGCTCGCTGCTGCTGTCCCGGCCTGGGAAGGGTGATCCGCTGGCGCATCCGAGGCTCAGCCTGAGGGTGATCGCCGAACCGGCCGTTGAGCCGCGCGTTCGCAGCCGGTTCCTGGCCCGCAACCCCAAGGCGCGGGTCTATGTCGATTTTCCGGATTTCCTGTTCTTCCGGCTCGTGCCTCAGGCAATGCATCTGAACGGCGGTTTCGCCCGGGCCTATTCCGGCGATGCCGCCCCGATCCTGGCGCAATCGGGCGACTGGGCGGATTTCGAGGCGTTGGAGCGCTCGGCCGTCGCCCATATGAATGAGGATCATGCCGATGCCGTCCGGCTCTATGCCACCCGGCTCTGCGGAATGGCGGAAGGCCCCTGGCAGGCCGTCGGCCTCGACCCGGACGGGCTCGACATGATGGCGGGCGATCGCCTTGCCCGGCTGCCTTTCGACAGTCCCGTCATGGATGGCGCGTCCTTGCGCAGGGTGCTGCAGGAACTGGCGGAAAAGGCGCGCACGGCGGGGCAATCCGGCTGACCATCCCGGCCAATTCTGGCCGACACTGGTATGGTAGCAATCGCCGTAAACCTTTTCCGGAAATCTTTGGAACATTTAGCCGAATAGCCCATTGCCTGAGGGCAGATTCCTGCTATTCGCCTCCGCCAATCGCTGTCGCGCGGGAGGGGAGACCCGAAGCGGCAGCCGATGGCGGTGCCTTCGGGCCCGCCATCACCTTTGCCCCCGTTCGGGCTTCACCAGGGAAGGACCGCGCATATGGAAACCAGAGGCGTCTTCAACAAGGCCTTGGGACCGAACACGTTCGGCTTCGAGGCTCCGGCCCGGTTCCTTCTCAACCTCGAGGCGCCTGCGCTCTACGAGGAGTCCATCCGCCGCAATGAGGCGAGGATTACCGCCGGCGGGGCGCTGCTCGCGGAAACCGGCATCCATACCGGCCGTTCGCCGAAGGACAAGTTCGTCGTCCGCGATGCCAGCACCGAGAACGCGGTCTGGTGGGACAACAACAATGCGATGAGCCCGGCGCATTTCGCTACGCTGCTCGCCGATTTCCGCGCCCATGCGAAGGGCAAGGAGCTGTTCGCGCAGGATCTCTATGGCGGTGCCGATGGCGCCAACCGCGTCAAGGTCCGCGTCTTCACCGAATATGCCTGGCACTCCCTCTTCATCCGCAACCTGCTGATCCGGCCGGAACTGCACGAACTCGCCTCGTTCGCGCCGGAAATGACGATTGTCGACCTGCCCTCCTTCAAGGCCGACCCTGCGCGCCATGGCTGCCGCACCGGCACGGTGATTGCGGTCGATTTCGCCTCGAAGACCGTGCTGATCGGCGGCACTTCCTATGCCGGCGAGATGAAGAAGAGCGTCTTCACCTATCTCAACTACGCCCTGCCGGAAGCCGGCGTGATGCCGATGCATTGCTCGGCCAATGTCGGCCCGGCGGGTGATTCCGCCGTCTTCTTCGGCCTGTCGGGCACCGGCAAGACCACCCTTTCGGCCGATCCGTCGCGCACGCTGATCGGCGATGACGAGCATGGCTGGTCGAAAAGCGGCATCTTCAATTTCGAGGGCGGCTGCTACGCCAAGACGATCCGCCTCTCGGCTGAAGCCGAACCGGAAATCTTCGCCACCACCCAGCGCTTCGGCACCGTGCTCGAGAATGTGGTGATCGACCCGGAGACCCGCATTCCGGATTTCGATGACGGTTCGAAGACCGAGAATACCCGCTGCGCCTATCCGCTGCATTTCATCCCGAACGCCTCGGAAACCGGCCGTGCCGGCCACCCGAAGAACATCGTGATGCTCACCTGCGATGCCTTCGGCGTGCTGCCGCCTATCGCCAAGCTCACCCCGGCGGAAGCCATGTATCACTTCCTTTCGGGCTACACCGCCAAGGTGGCCGGGACCGAGAAGGGCGTGACCGAGCCGGAAGCCGTGTTCTCCACCTGCTTCGGCGCGCCGTTCATGCCGCGCCACCCGGCGGTCTACGGCAATCTGCTCCGTGACCTGATTGCCAAGCACCATGTCGATTGCTGGCTGGTCAATACCGGCTGGACCGGCGGCAAGCACGGCGTCGGCCGCCGCATGCCGATCCGCGTGACGCGCCGACTGCTCTCGGCCGCGCTCGATGGCAGCCTTGCCAAGGCTGATTTCCGCCGCGACCCGTATTTCGGCTTTGCCGTTCCGGCTTCGGTGCCGGGCGTAGAGCCGCATATCCTCTATCCGGTCAAGACCTGGCAGGACAAGGCGGCCTTCGCCGAGACCGCGAAGAAGCTCGTCGCCATGTTCCAGGAGAACTTCAAGCGCTTCGAGGCGCATGTCGACCAGGATGTGAAGAGCGCCGCCCCGAAGAACCAGATGGCGGCGTAACTTTCGCCTGCCGCCAGGGCCGCGCGCAGCCGGGAGATCCACGATTTTGGACCAAAAAGCCCCCGGGAACGGGGGCTTTTTGTTCTTTGGATCAGCATGTCGGGTGGATAGCTACCCTCACCCCCGCTCCAGCAGTTTCCCCATGACCCGCGCGGTGTAATCGACCATCGGTACGATGCGCGCATAATTGAGCCGCGTCGGGCCGATCACCCCGACAATGCCGACGATCTTCTGCTCGCTGTCGCGGAACGGCGCGGCGATCATCGAGGAGCCGGAGAGCGAGAACAGCTTGTTCTCCGACCCGATGAAGATGCGCACGCCATCGCCTTCCTCGGCCCGGTTGAGCAGGTCGATCACGTCCTTCTCGCGCTCGAGATCGGCGAAAAGCCGCCGCATCCGCTCGAGATCGGTCATGGCCGTCAGGTCCTCCAGCAGGTTGGCCTGCCCGCGCACGATGAGGCGCATGTCGCCGGCATCGCTGGTGGCGCTGGCAAGGCCGCTTTCCACGAGACGGGCGCTGATCTCGCTGATCTCCGCCTCCATGGCCGAGCGGTTGCGGGCGACATCGGCCTTGACCTCGCCGAGCGTCCGCCCGCGCAGGCGGTGGTTGAGATAGTTCGAGGCCTCGACCAGCGCCGAGGCCGGCAGGCCGGCAGGCAGGTTCACGAGGCGGTTCTCGATCGACCCGTCATCGGAAACGAGCACGACCAGCGCCTGTTCCGGGTCAAGCCGGACGAATTCGAGATGCTTGAGCCGCTTGTTCGATTTCGAGGTGACGACGACGCCCGCGCCGCGGCTCACGCCCGAAAGCAGGCTCGTCGCCTCGGCCAGGGCGTCGTCAAAGCTGCGCCCGGCGCCGCCGGCGCGGATCTGCGCCTCGATCCGGGCGCGGTCTTCGGCCGAGACATCGCCGATCTCGAGAATGGAATCGACGAAGAGCCGCAGGCCCTTCTCCGTCGGCAGCCGCCCCGCCGAGATATGCGGTGCATAAATGAGGCCGAGATCCTCGAGATCCTGCATCACGTTGCGCACGGTGGCGGCTGACAGGGAAACCGGCAGCGATTTCGAGATATTGCGCGAGCCCATCGGCTCGCCGGCTTCGAGATAGCCTTCCACCACCCGGCGGAAAATGTCCCGCGAACGCTGGTCAAGTTCGGCCAGCGCGGGCGGTGGCGTCATGTCACCGTCTTTTTTCATGGCCAGTCCCGGTCACTCCGAAAGTCGATCCACCCCGTCACTATGCGCAAGGGCATTCGCAAGGGGAATACCACTCTTGTCATTCGTATGGCTTGAATGCCAGCGCAATCACGCGTAGAAGCCGCGGCCGGTCCCGCTCCCCGGGCTGCAGGAGAACCCATCATGCGTCCCTCGAAACGCGCGCTCGACGAAATGCGGGCGGTCTCGCTCACGCGGAATGTTGCGCGCTATGCGGAAGGCTCCTGCCTGGTGAAATTCGGCGAGACGCATGTGCTGTGCACCGCTTCGCTGGAAGAGCGCGGCCCGTCCTGGCTGCGCGGCACCGGCAAGGGGTGGGTTACAGCGGAATATTCGATGCTGCCCCGCGCCACTTTGGAACGCACCCGCCGCGAGGTCACCGCGGGCAAGCCCTCCGGCCGCACGCAGGAGATCCAGCGCCTGATCGGCCGCGCCCTCCGCGCCGTGGTTGACCTGCCGGCCCTCGGCGAGAAGCAGATCACCATCGATTGCGATGTCCTGCAGGCCGATGGCGGGACGCGCACGGCGGCGATTACCGGCGCCTGGGTGGCGCTGCATGATTGCTTCGCGTGGATGCAGTCCCGCAATATGGTTGCCACCATGCCATTGCGGGATCATGTCGCGGCGATTTCCTGCGGGATCTACCGCAACAACCCGGTGCTGGACCTTGATTACGTCGAGGATTCCAATGCCGAGACGGACGCGAATTTTGTCATGACCGGCCGTGGCGGCATCGTCGAGGTGCAGGGCACGGCCGAGGGTGCGCCCTTCTCGGAGGAAAACCTTCTCGCCCTGCTGGGTCTGGCACGCAAGGGCATCCAGGAACTCGTGGTGCTCCAGAAATCCGCGATTGCGGGGTAATCATGGTCCGTCCGATCACCGGGCGACTTGTCATCGCCACGCATAATGCCGGCAAGCTCGCCGAGATGACCGAGCTTCTCGCCCCCTACGGCATCGACACCGTTTCGGCCGGCGCGCTCGGCCTTCCCGAGCCCGAGGAAGACGGCATGATGTATGCCGAGAACGCCGCCATCAAGGCACTCGCCGCCGCGCGCGCCACGAACCTGCCAGCCCTCGCCGATGATTCCGGGCTTGCCGTCGATGCGCTCGATGGCGCGCCCGGCCTGTTTACGGCCGACTGGGCCGGCAAGCCGCGCGATTTCGGCCGCGCCATGGCCCGCGTCGCCGAGGAACTCCGCCTGCGCGATGTCGAGCCGGAAGGCGCCCGCGCGCATTTCGTTTCCGCGCTGGTGGTGGCCTGGCCCGATGGCGAGACACTCCTCGCCGAAGGGCGCGTTTTCGGCACGCTCACCTTCCCGCCCCGCGGCACGGCCGGGTTCGGCTATGATCCGATCTTCCGGCCTGATGGCCATGACCGGACGTTTGGCGAGATGCCCGCCGAGGAAAAACATGGTATCCGCAGGATCGATGGCCACCTCGAGGGATTGTCGCATCGCGCGCGGGCCTTCATTCGCCTGGTGGCGAAGGCCGGATTGACGGAACAGCGCTGATGAAACCCGCACAGCCGCCTTTTGACGCCGGATTCGGCGTCTATGTGCATTGGCCCTTCTGCCAGGCCAAATGCCCCTATTGTGATTTCAACTCGCATGTCCGGCGCGGCGGTATCGACGAGGCCCGCTTCGTCGCCGCCTTTGCCCGCGAGATCGACCATATGGCCAGCCTCGCGCCGGCGCGGCAAGTCAGCTCGATCTTCTTTGGCGGCGGCACGCCCTCGCTGATGAAGCCGGAAACCGTCGGTGCCATTCTCGAGGCCATTGCTGCGCGCTGGAGCGTGACGCCCGATTGCGAGATCACGCTGGAAGCCAACCCGACCAGTGTCGAGGCCGGCCGCTTCGCCGGATATCGCGCCGCCGGGATCAACCGCGTTTCCCTCGGCGTGCAATCGCTGGTCGAGCCGGACCTGAAGGCCCTCGGCCGCCTGCACAGCGTCGGCGAGGCCCTGGTCGCGGTTTCCATTGCCGCCAAGCATTTCGAGCGCTTCTCGTTCGACCTGATCTATGCCCGTCCGGGCCAGGGCGTCCAGGCGTGGCGCGAGGAACTGGTGGAAGCGCTGGCCCATGCGCCGACGCATCTCTCGCTCTACCAGCTGACCATCGAGCCCGACACGCCGTTCAAGGCCCTGCACGAGGCCGGGAAGCTGGTCATCCCCGATCATGATCTCGCCCGCGACCTTTATGAAGCCACGCAGGAGATCTGCGACAAATACGGCATGCCGGCCTACGAGGTCTCGAACCATGCAAAGCCTGGCGACGAATGCCGCCACAACCTGCTCTACTGGCGCTATGGTGAATATGCTGGCATCGGCCCGGGCGCCCATGGCCGCCTCTTCACCGAGCGCGGCCGCCGGGCGCTGGTCACCGAGCGCTCGCCCGAAGCCTGGCTCGATTATGTCGAGCGTGACGGCCACGGCATTGTGGGCGACGAGACCCTGACCAACGAAAACGAGGCCGATGAGTTCCTGCTGATGGGCCTCCGCCTGCGCGAGGGCATCGATCCGAAGCGCTTCGCCCTGCTCAAGGGCAAGGCGTTCGACGCAAGGCGCATCGCCGCCCTCTCGCAGGACGGGTTGATCGAGCCCTGCCATGACGGCAGGCTTCGTGTCTCGCGCGAAGGGTTTCCCGTTCTCGATGCGATCGTGGCCGACCTTGCGGCCTGAGCTTCAGTTCACGCCGACAAAGCTGCCCGGCGCCTGCGCGATGGCCCGGGCCGAACCCGAGCGGATCTCGTAGATCACCAGTCCACGATCGTTCAGGCCGTTCTGCCGGAAGCGGAAGACACCGTCCTGCCCGGAAAAGCCGTTGCCATTGGTCAGTGTGGCCTCGCTGAAGCGCTGGGTGCCAAAATTCTGTGTCAAAGCGCTGGCGAGGGTCACCGCGTCATAGCCAAGCGTGGCGATCCGGGTCGGCGCCGAGCCGAACTGGCTCTGGTAGCGGCCGGCCAGCGCATTGAACCGGCCATTGTCCGGCGCCGCGAACCACGCACCGTCCAGTGCGCCGATGCCATGCACGCGCGGATCGTTCCAGATCCCGGTCGAGATGATCTGCAGGTCGCGGCCTGTCAGCCCGGCAGCGGCCATGCTCTGGGTCAGGGCGCCGATTCCATCCGCGCCCTCGCCGATGAACAGGGTATCGGCCGAGGATTGCGCCTGCTTGACCTGTGCGACAGCCGCGTCGATCGAGGCCTTGTTGCCCGGCTGGTAGCGGGCCACGGTCGCAACGCGGCGGCCACCCTGGTTGGCCACCTGCTGGAACTCGGCCTCGACGACATTGCCATAGGGTGTCTGGGGGATCAGCGCCGAGAAGGACCGCTTGCCGCGGCTGCCGGCAAAGGCGACGACGCGCTGGACATCCGATTGCGGCAGGAAGCTGAGCAGATAGACCCCGCGCTGCGCCGCCGCTGCATCCGACGAGAAGGCGATGACCGGCTTGCCGGCCGGCCGCGCCACGCTGGCGACGGCTTGCACGGAGGGCGCGAAAAGCGGGCCGATGATCAGCTCGACGCCCTCGCCGAGCAGTTCCTGCGCTGCCTGGCGCGCGCCGTCGGGCGTGCCCTTGTCGTCCCGGACCAGCAGCTGGATGTTCGATTGCCCGCCGGAAAAGTCGCTGATCGCCATCTGCGCGGCATTCCGCAGGCTGAGCGCCGCGGCCTGGCCGTTGGTCGATGAGAGCGGCAGGATGAGCCCGACCTTGACCGATCCGTTGCCGATCACGTCGCCCGCTGCGGTGTTGGGCGGCGGCGCATCGCTGCCTGGCCCGACAAGCCCATCGAGGCCGCCGGCGCAACCCGCGACGAGGCTGGCCAGACCGATCGTCGCCAGCAGCCGCCGCCGCGACGGGGCGAACACCCCGATCGGCATCGGGTGAGCCGGCTCCCATGTGTTGCCCACAGTCTTGCGACCCGTCATCGCGATACTCCACCCTCGCATGCGCCGGTTCGCCAAGGCGGAATCCGGCACATTTCCAGAGTCACGAAAGCCAGAAATTGGGGCAAGTTCAAGGATCACTTGAAAAGAGCGTTAACGATATTTGCAAACCATGTTGTTCGTGCCACGGCACTTCATGCGGGATCGCTGTTTTGCAAACCGCCTTCCGCTGTGGCAGCAAGGCCTGAAGCCTGCCTCGAATCGTGCCGTGGCGGGAATGTCGCACGGGCTGGATCGCATCATGGCGTCACAATTCACGGTTCTGGGGCTGGCGGCCGAGGCCGATCGGCTGCAGCCGGGCCTGCATATCGTGGCCACCCCGATCGGCAATCTCGGTGACATCACCCTGCGTGCCCTGTCCACGCTGGCCGCCGCCGATGCGATTCTCGCCGAGGACAAGCGGGTGACGAAGGTCCTGCTGGCCCATTACGGCATCACGACCCCGATCCTGGCCTATCACGAGCACAATGCGGGCGAAATGCGCCCTGTCGTGCTGGAGCGGCTCGCCGCCGGGCAGGCCCTCGCGCTGGTCTCCGATGCCGGCACGCCCCTTGTCTCCGATCCCGGCTACAAGCTGGTCGAGGCGGCTGTTGCCGCCGGCCATCCCGTGACGGCTCTGCCGGGGGCCTCGGCCGTGCTGACGGGCCTCGTCCTGTCCGGCCTGCCGAGCGACCGCTTCTTCTTCGAGGGCTTCCTGCCCTCGCGCACCACCGAACGGCGCCGTCGCCTCGGCGAACTGGCGGCGATCCCCGCAACGCTGGTCTTCTTCGAGGCGCCGCACCGCACGCCCGAATCACTCGCGGACATGGCCGATATCCTTGGCGAAAGGCCGGCGGCCCTCGCCCGCGAACTGACCAAGAAATTCGAGACGGTCCGTCGCGGGCTTCTGCCGGATCTCGCCGCGGCCTTCGCGGCGGAAGGTCCGCCGCGGGGCGAGGTCGTGCTGATGGTCGGACCGCCGGGGGCCGGCGCCGGTCTCACCGACGAAGCCATCGATGCCGCCCTGCGCGCGGCGCTTGAAGGCCATACGCAGCGGGATGCCGTGCATCTCGTGGCTGCCGAACTCGGCCTGCCGCGCAAGCGCGTCTATGCGCGTGCGCTCCGCCTCGGCGAGGGAGTGCCGGATGGCGAGGCATGACCGCCGGCGTGCCTTCCTGCTCGGCCATGATGCCGAGTTCTGGGCCGGCCTGTTGCTGCGCGCCAAGGGCTACCGCATCCTGGCCCGCCGTTATCTCCGGGCCGGCGGCGAGATCGACCTGATTGCCCAGCGCTTCGGCACGCTGGCCTTTGTCGAGGTGAAGGCCCGGCCGAGCCTCGAGGACGCGCTCGCGGCGATTTCCGAGGCCAAGCTTGCCCGCATGGCCCGGCCGGCACGCGCCTTTCTCGCCGGCCGACAGATACAACCGAAGGTGATCCGCTGCGATGCGATCCTTGTTGCGCCCGGCCGCTGGCCGCGCCATATCGAGGCGGTCGGCGACCTGCCGCTCGACTAGCCGTGTTTTCCCGCGCATCCGGCTCGGTTCGCCTTTGGGAAAAGCGGGGAATCAGGATTACCGTGCCTGACGGATGGAGAGGATTCCATCGGAATGGCGCTTACAGCCGGAGGCAACATGGCGCTCAAAGTCGCCGTCCAGATGGACCCGATCGAAAAGATCAAGATCGCCGGGGATTCCACTTTCGCGCTAATGCTGGAAGCGCAGGCGCGCGGCCATTCGCTCCATGTCTATGGCGCGGAAGACCTGACCCTGCGGGACAACCACCTGACGGCGCGCATGCGCTCGGCCGTGGTCCGCGATGTCGTCGGCGAACATGTCACCCTCGGCGAGCCCGAACGCTTCGACGTTTCGGCCTTCGATGTCGTGCTGATGCGGCAGGACCCGCCCTTCGACCTCGCCTATATCACGGCCAGCCACCTGCTGGAGCGCGTGCATCCCCGGACGCTGGTGGTGAATGACCCGGCCCATGTCCGCAATGCGCCGGAAAAGATCCTCGTCACCGAATTCCCGGATCTGATGCCGCCGACGCTCATCTCGCGCGATCGCGCCGAGATCGAGGCCTTCCGCGCCGAACATGGCGATCTCGTCATGAAGCCGCTCTACGGCAATGGCGGTGCCGGCGTGTTCAAGGTTGGCCGCGACGACCTCAATTTCAACGGCTTCATGGATCATTTCGCGGGTATCGCCCGCGAACCCTGGATGATCCAGCGCTTCCTCCCGGCCGTCCATGCCGGCGACAAGCGCATCATCCTCGTCGATGGCGTGGCCATGGGCGGCGTCAACCGCGTCCCGGCGGCGGGGGATATCCGCTCGAACCTTGTCCGCGGCGGCGCGGCGGAGGCGACCGACTTCACGCCGAGGGAACGCGAGATCTGCGCGCGGATCGGCCCGCTTCTGCGCGAGCGCGGCCTGATCTTTGTCGGGATCGACGTGATCGACGGCAACCTGACCGAAATCAACGTCACCTCGCCGACGGGTATCCGCGCCATCAAGCGGCTTGGCGGCCCCGATCTCGCCGTGCCGGTCTGGGATGCGATCGAAAGGCGGCTCGGGTGAGGGCGGGCGAGGAATTCCTCCTCCACGCGGCGGGAGGCCTGACCGAGCCGATGCCGGTCGACCTGCCCGGAGAACAGGCGCGCGGTGTCTTCGTCCAGCGGGCCAAGAGCTTCCTCGCCAAGGCCCGCATCGAGGCCGAGGCCGTTCTGGGCCGCGAGGGCGGTTTTGCCTGCGCACGCATCCTCTCTACCGCGCAGGACATGGTGATCGAGGCGCTGTTCGACCTGGCCCGCGAGCGGCTCTACCGCGCGCATAATCCGACTTCGGGCGAGAAAATCGCCGTGGTCGCGGTCGGCGGCTACGGGCGCGGAACGCTGGCGCCCGGCTCGGATACCGATATCCTCTTCCTACTCCCGGTCTCTACCCCGTGGGGCGAGAGCATCGCCGAGGCCATGCTCTATGCCCTCTGGGATATCGGGCTGAAGGTCGGCCATGCGACCCGCACCATCGAGGAATGCATCCGCGTCGGCCGCGAGGACCTCACGGTCCGCACCGCCCTGCTCGAATCGCGGCTGGTTGTCGGGGACAGCACGGTCTTCGAGGATTTCCAGCAGCGTTTCGACCGGCAGGTCGTGCAGGGTCGCACCACGGAATTCGTCCAGGCGAAACTCGCCGAGCGCGATGAGCGCATCCTGCGGGCGGGTCAGTCCCGCTATCTTGTCGAGCCGAATGTCAAGGAAGGGAAGGGCGGTTTTCGCGACCTGCAGACCCTCTACTGGATCGTGAAATATGCCTATCGCATCAAGGACCCGCGCGAGCTTGTCCGCGTCGGTGTCTTCACCGCGCGCGAACTCGGCCTGTTCCGTCGCTGCGAGGAATTCCTGTGGCGCGTCCGTTGCCATATGCATTTCGCGACCGGTCGGGCCGAGGAGCGGCTGACCTTCGACGTGCAGCGCCTCATTGCCGAACGCATGGGTTACCGTGACCGGGGGCCGACCAGCGCGGTCGAGCGGTTCATGAAGCACTACTTCCTGATCGCCAAGGAAGTGGGCGACCTCTCGGCCATCGTCTCGGCTGCGCTCGAAGCGCGTGACGTGAAACCCAAGGCGCTGCTCTCCCGCGTCGTCGGTCGCCTGCGCGGCCGCGCAAGGCCGCTCTCCGGCACGCGCAGCTTCGTGCTCGAGAACAACCGGATCTCGACATCGGGGCCGGATGTGTTCCGCGAGGATCCGGTCAACCTGATCCGCCTCTACTGGTATGCCGATCGCGACCAGCTGCCCATCCACCCGCATGCCACGCGGCTGGTCACGCTGTCTCTGCGGCTGATCGATGAAGCACTGCGGCAGGATCCGGAGGCCAACCGCCTCTTCCTCGAGATCCTGACCTCGCGCCGCCAGCCGGATACCGTGCTGCGCCTGATGCACGAAGCTGGCGTGCTCGGCCGCTTCATCCCGGATTTCGCCCGCATCTCCGCGATGATGCAATTCTCGATGTATCATCACTACACGGTCGATGAGCATACCCTGCGGTGCCTCGGTGTGCTTGCCCAGCTCGAACGCGGCGAATTGCGCGAGGAACTGCCGCTCTCGAACCATATCCTCCCGCTGATCCAGAACCGGCGGCTGCTGCATGTCGCGCTGTTCCTGCACGATATCGGCAAGGGCCGCACGGAATCGCACGAGGCGGTCGGCGCGCGCATTGCCCGCCAGCTCTGCCCCCGTCTCGGCCTCACGCCGCAGGAAACCGACACCGTGGTCTGGCTGGTGGAGAACCACCTGATCATGTCGCAGACCGCGCAGAGCCGCGACATTTCCGATCCGCGTACCATCGCGACGTTTACCGAGAATATCCACACGATGGAGCGGCTGCGACTGCTGCTGGTGCTGACGGTCTGCGATATCCGCGGCGTCGGGCCGGGGGTCTGGAACGGCTGGAAGGGCCAGCTTTTGCGCTCGCTCTATCGCGAGACCGAGATGATGCTCTCCGGCGATTACGGCGGTGCCGAACGGGGCGAACGCATCCAGCTCGCGCAGCGCGCCCTGCGCGAGAAGCTGCCGGACTGGAGCGACGAGCGCTTCCGCGCTTTTGCCCAGCGCCATAACCTGGCCTACTGGATGAAGGTCGATCTCGCCCACCAGATCCAGCATGCCCGGCTGGTCGAGAAGGCCGAGAAACTCGGGGACCGGTTCCAGGTCGAGACCGCCACGGATGCCTTCCGCGGCGTCACGGAACTCGCCGTGCTCGCGATCGACCATCCCCGGCTGCTCTCGATCCTCACCGGCGCCTGCGCCGCCGCCGGGGCGAATATCGTGGAGGCCCAGATCTCCACCACGCAGGACGGGTTCGCCCTCGACACGATCACCATTTCGCGGGCCTTCAACCAGGATGCCGACGAGATGCGCCGTGCCGAGCGCGTGGCGAGGCACATCGTTGCGACGCTGAAGGGCGAGGTCCGCCTGCCGGAAATCGTCGCCTCGCGCCGGGCCCAGACCACGGTTTCTCAGGCTTTCCGTGTCGCGCCGGATGTAACGATCGACAACGAATTGTCCTCGAAATCGACCGTGGTCGAGGTGACCGGGCTGGATCGGCCCGGGCTGCTCTATGAACTGACGACCGAGTTCGGCAAGCAGAACCTCAACATTAATTCCGCCCGCATCGTCACCTATGGCGAGAAGGCCGTGGACGTCTTCTATGTCACCGATCTGACCGGCGGCAAGATTTCACAAGCCTCGCGCCAGCAGCGGCTGCGCAAGGCCCTGCTGGATGTCCTCTCCCAGCCCGATCCCGCCCAGCCGGCGAATTCCCCGAACGCCGCTTGATTTTGCGGCCGGGAATCCTGATATCGAGGTCAGATTCTCAATCCCTTGCAAGATGTGGAAGGACGATCGATGAGCAGCGATCAGGACAACAAGCCCGCGGCCAACGCGGCCGATGCCCCGTCGACAGTGCCGGATGCCGAACGTCTGGTGACGCTGGAGCGGGAAAATGCCGACCTGAAGGACAGGCTTTTGCGCGCCCTGGCCGAGATGGAGAATCTCCGTCGCCGGACCGAGCGTGAACTGCAGGACCAGCGCGCCTACGCGATCACCAAATTCGCCGGCGACATGATCGGCACGGCGGACAATCTCCGCCGGGCGCTTGACGCGCTGCCCGCACCCGAAGAAGGCGAGACGGTCGAGCGCGAGCCGGCGGTCCAGGCGCTGATCGACGGCGTCGAACTCACCGAACGCGAGTTGATCAAGGCGCTCGAGCGCCATGGCGTGAAGAAGCGTGTGCCGGTGGGCGAGCGCTTCGACCCGCATCGCGACCAGGCCATGTTCGAAATCCCGGACGAGACCCAGCCGAACGGCACGGTGATGCAGGTCGTCCAGCCCGGCTACACGATCGGCGAGCGCACCTTGCGCCCGGCCATGGTCGGCGTGTCGAAGGGTGGTCCCGCCCGTCCGCCGGCGGAAGCCGAAGCCTCGGCCGAACCGGCGGCTTCCCCCGCCGCCGAGGTGCCGCGCCCGCAGGGTGACCCGGCCAAGCCGCGTTTCGACAAGCGGGCCTGAATGGCCGGTGTAGAACGATAGAATTGACAAGGTCCGCCCTGTCCGGCGGGCCTTTTGCATTCAGGCCAGTTACATTCAGGCCAGTTCCTGGCGCGAGGCGATCGTCGAATCGGCATTGAGCCGGTAGACGATCGGCACGCCGGTCGCGAGTTCGCGGGCGATGATCGCCTCGCCCGACAGGCCTTCCATCGCCATGATCAGTGCGCGCAGCGAATTGCCATGCGCCGCAACCAGCACGCGCTTGCCGCCGAGCACCTGCGGCAGGATGCGGTGGATGTAATAGGGCAGCACACGGGCCGCCGTATCCTTCAGGCTCTCGCCGCCGGGCGGGGGGATATCGTAGGAGCGTCGCCAGATATGCACCTGCTCCTCGCCCCATTTCGCACGGGCATCATCCTTGTTGAGGCCCGACAATTCGCCATAATCGCGCTCGTTCAACGCCACATCGCGGATCGTCTCCAGCCTGGGCTGGCCCAGCCCTTCCAGGATCAGCCGGCAGGTATGCTGTGCTCGGCTGAGATCGGAAGTGAAGGCGATGTCGAACCCGATTCCCTCTGCCTTCAGCCGTACAGCTGCCGCCTTGGCTTCCTCGATGCCCTGCGCCGTCAGGGCAGGGTCCTTCCAGCCGGTGAAGAGGTTCTTCAGGTTCCATTCGCTCTGGCCATGACGGCAGAGCACGAGCAGACGATCAGACATCGGTTCTTCCTCAGACAAAGGGCCGCCTGGCGGCGGACGCCGGGTTCTTGGCCCGAAACCGGCGGGCTTTCAACCCGCTTCCGGCCCGTGCGCCGCTCAGCCGGTCAGGCCGAGCACGTCATCCATCGAAAAATGCCCGGGCTTGTGGCCCCTCCCCCACAGGGCAGCCTTGACGGCGCCCTGCGCGAACAGGCCACGATCCTCGGCGATATGGCGGAGTTCGAGCCGCTCGCCATTTCCGGCGAAGATGACCGTATGATCGCCGACCACGCTGCCACCGCGCAGCGCCTGGAAGCCGATCGTGCCCGGCTCGCGCGCGCCGGTATGGCCATCGCGTGCCCGGACGGAATGGCTCTTCAGGTCGACCTGCCGCCCCGCCGCCGCCGCCTCGCCGAGCAGCAGGGCCGTGCCGGAGGGCGCATCCACCTTCATCCGGTGATGCATCTCGACGATCTCGATATCCCAGTCCTTTGCCAGCGAGGCCGCAGCACGGCGGACGAGCGCAGCCAGCATGTTGACGCCAAGGCTGAAATTGCCCGACCGGATGATCACGGCATGCCGCGCGGCGGCATCGAGCCGGTCGAGATCGGCATCGCCGAGGCCTGTCGTGCCCACCACATGTACCAGCCGCGCCTGGGCGCTCAATTCAGCAAAGCCGAATGTTGCGGCCGGCGCGGTAAAGTCGAGTACGCCATGCGCATGCACGAAGGCGCCGAGCGCATCGCTCGTGACCGGAATGCCGTTCGGCGTCAGCCCGGCCAGCACGCCGGAATCCTGGCCCAGCAGCGGGGAGGTTGCATGCTCGACGGCCGCATGCAGCACCGTCTCGGGGTTCTCGGTCACGGCCCGCACTAGGGCCCGGCCCATCCGGCCGCCGGCCCCCACCACCACAAGGCGCATCGGATCCGCCATCGTTTCAGCCCGCATAGCCCGGGCAGATCACGAGATCGACCTCGCCGACCTTGTCGAGATGGACCTTCGCCGCCTGGTATTCCGGCGAGTGGTAGCAGGCCAGGGCCGTCTCATAGTCGGGAAACTCGACCACGACATTGTGCTGGCGCGGCTGGCCCTTCGCCACATGACCCGCCGGGCCGCGGACGATGAACCGGCCGCCATATTTTTCGAAGGCGATGATGTTGAGCGACCGGTATGTCTGGTAGGCCTCCGGATTGCTGACATCGACCCGCGCGACCCAGTACCCCTTTGCTGTGCTGCTCATCGCGGCCTCCCTCACACGCCTTCGACGATCACGAAATCGCCGACGCTGACCGGCCAGCGGAGCCGGCGCGCCTCGGTGTATTCGGGCGAGAAGAAATAGGCCTTGGCCGCGTCGAAGCTTTCGAACTCGATCACGACATTCCGCGTGCGTCCCTCGCCCTCGACGATCTCGAACCGGCCGCCGCGCGCCAGGAATGTGCCGCCATACTTCTTGATCGCCTCGCTCGCCTTGGCGGCATAGGCCTTGTAGGCCTCGGGATCATGCACGGAGACACGGCCGACAATATAGGCTTTGGGCATGGCGTTTCCTTTCAGGCTGGATTGTCACGCTGTCTTGGCGAGATCGTCGAGGATGCGGGCCAGCGCACCGGCCGGATCGGCGGCGGCGGTAATCGGCCGCCCGATGACCAGATGGTCGGCGCCGGCGCGGATCGCATCCTGAGGGGTCATGATGCGCTTCTGGTCGCCCACCGCATCGCCGGCCGGGCGAATGCCCGGCGTGACCAGCAGCAGGTCCGGTCCGACCGCCGCCCGGACGACATCGATATCCGTGGCCGAGCAGACCAGCCCGCCAATTCCCGCCGCCATGACCTGCCGTGCCCGGAGCGGCACCATCTCGGCCACCGGCCGGGCATAGCCGGCTTCGGCAAGGTCGGCATCGTCCATCGAGGTCAGCACCGAGACGCCCAGCACGGTCAGCGTGCTGCCAGCCGCGCCCTTGGCGGCCGCCCGCATCGTCTGCGGATAGGCATGCACGGTGAGGAAGCGGGCGCCGAGGCCTGCAATCTGACTGACGCCCTTCTCGATCGTGTTGGGAATGTCATGCAGTTTCAGATCGAGGAAGACATGCTTGCCCGCTGCGATCAGGGTTTTCGCCAGCTCGATCCCGCCGACAAAGGCCAGTTCGTAGCCGATCTTGTAGAAACGGCCGGCATCGCCCAGCCTTTCGACCATCGCCGAGGCCGCCGCGATATCGGGCAGGTCGAGGGCGACGATCACGCGTTCGCGCAGCTCCATCACAGCGCCTCCAGCCGGGGCATGGCCGCACTGCGCCGGCATTCCAGAACAAGGCGTGCGAGTGTGGCATCGAGGAACTTGCCGGCGCTCTCGTCGGTCAATCCACCCTCGGCCGGCAACACCTTGCTTGCGAAAGGCACCGAGGCCATGTCGGGAATGACCAGCGCGCCGAAACCGAGTTCCAGCATCGTCCGGAACTGCGTCAGCGCACGATAGCCGCCGCGCGCGCCGGGCGAGGCCGCACCGAGCGCCACCACCTTGCCGGCAAGGCCGGGTCCGTCCTTGCGGACCATGCTCACCCAGTCGAGCGCATTCTTGAGCAGGGCCGGATAGCCGGAATTGTATTCGGGACAGGCGATAAAGAGCCCGTCATGTTCTTTCACCTGCGCGGCCAGCGCCCGGGCTGCGAAGGGCGGATCGGCCCGGCCATCGTCATCGGCGAAGGGGAGCGCATAATCCGCAAGCGAGAGGGCCGTGACGGTGACACCGAACCCCGCCAGCCTTTCTGCGGCCACATCGGCCAGCCGCTGGTTCAGCGAGGCCGGGCGCGTGGAGCCGGAAAAGACGAGAATGGATGTCATGCCTGACCTCAGCCTTGTTGCCGCACGCTGCTGGCTTTAGAGGAAGGGGCAGGACTTGCAAGCCCCGCCCGGAGACGCCGAATGATTTTTGATGGATTGGTCCCTGCGATCGGCAACACACCGCTGATCCGGCTGAAGCGCGCCTCGGAGGAGACCGGCTGCACGATTCTCGGGAAGGCGGAATTCCTCAATCCCGGCCAGTCGGTGAAGGACCGTGCCGCGCTCTTCATCCTGAAGGATGCGATGGCCAAAGGCCTTGTCCGCCGCGGCGGCGTGGTGGTGGAGGGTACGGCCGGCAATACCGGGATCGGGCTGACCCTGGTCGGCAACACGCTCGGCCTGCGCACGGTGATCGTCATCCCCGACAGCCAGAGCGAGGAGAAGAAGCTCGCCCTCAAGGCCGGCGGCGCCACCTTGATCGAAGTGCCGCCCGCGCCCTATTCCAACCCGAACAACTTCGTCCGCGTTTCGGGCCGCCTGGCTGAGCAACTGGCAAAGACCGAACCGAACGGTGCGGTCTGGGCCAACCAGTTCGACAATGTCGCCAACCGCCAGGCCCATATCGAGACCACCGGGCCTGAAATCCTGCGCGACCTCGACGGCAAGGTCGATGGCTTCATCTGCGCTGTCGGCTCCGGTGGCACGCTGGTTGGCACCGCGATGGCGCTGAAGGCCGCCCGGCCGGATGTCCGGATCGGCCTCGTCGATCCCCATGGCGCTGCGCTTTACAGCTACTATACCGAAGGCGTGCTGAAGGCCGAAGGGTCCTCGATTTCGGAAGGGATCGGGCAGGGGCGAATCACGAAAAACCTCGAGGGGTTCACGCCGGATTTCGCTTGCCGCGTGCCGGATGAGGAAGCGCTCCGCATCGTCTACCAGCTGATCGAGGAGGAGGGCCTCGTGCTGGGCTCGTCCTCCGGCGTCAATGTCGCCGGCGCGATCCGCATGGCGCGGGAAATGGGTCCCGGCCACACGATCGTGACGATTCTCTGCGATTACGGCACGCGCTATGCGTCGCGGCTTTTCAACCCGGAATTCCTGCGCGGGAAGAACCTTCCGGTGCCGGCCTGGCTGGAACGCAGCGCCACCATCACTGCGCCGCTGGAAACGCCGTGACCGATCAGGCCTCGTCGCCCTTTCGGTAAACCCAGACCCGCGCTGGCGGCAGGTTCAGCCAGACGCGCGGGCTGACCTCGACATCGAAATCCCGGTTGCGAAGCGGGATCGGCGAAACCGTGGCATAAGTGAACTGGATAAAGGGCGAGCCGGGCTGCATCATCTTGAAACTGGTCTGCAGCAGGTTCGTCCGCTGGATTTCCGGCCGCGTGAACAGCGGCAACGACGACACGACTGCTGCAGCACGTTCGATCATCGGGCCGAGCGTGGCCTGCAGGCGATAGGCATCGCCCTCGATGATCGTGGCCTTCGGGAAGCGCTTGTGCAGCAGCCGGCAGAAATCCGGGTTGAATTCCACAAGGATGAGCCGTTCCTCGTCGACGCCGTGGCGGATCAGCGCTTCGGTGACAGGGCCGGTTCCGGGGCCAAGCTCGATCACTGGCCCGGGCACCGTCACGTCGACATAGCGTGCCATCGTCCGGGCCAGTTGCTTGCCCGAAGGCGAGACGGCGCCGGTCATCAGGGGGCGGTCAAACCACGATTTCAGGAATCGGGCCTCGTCCTGCAACTGCACGTCGAGTGCAAGGCGCTTGGCCATTTTCTGCCCGGACCGGCGGAAACCGCCGAACGGTGCCAAGGGGCTGTTCTGTCCCGACAAGGTGTTTTCCTGTTACTGACGCGACCAAGGAACCGGCCGTATATGACGAAAGACGGTGTCGGTTTCAAGGCCATCCGGCTCAGTATCGGGCCAGGCGGGTGCTGTCAGTTCGGCGTGCCGCCGAAGAAATCCTTCACGCGGGCGAAAAACCCGGCGGATTCGGGGCTGGTTTCCTTCGAGGAGGCGTTCTCGAATTCGGCCAGCAATTCACGCTGCCGCTTCGTCAGGTTCTGCGGGGTTTCCACGACAGCCTGCACATAGAGATCGCCCATCTCCTTCGAACGCAGGATCGGCATCCCCTTGTTCCGAAGGCGGAATTGCTTGCCGGACTGCGTGCCCTCGGGGATGCGGATCCGCGCCTCGCTGCCATCCAGTGTCGGCACCGCGACTTCGGTCCCCAAGGCTGCCGCCACCATGGAGATCGGCACCCGGCAGAAGAGATCGGCACCGTCGCGGCTGTAGAAACCATGTGGTTTCACCGACAGGAAAATATAAAGATCGCCCGATGGCGCGCCCCGCATTCCGGCCTCGCCCTCGCCGGCAAGGCGGATCCGCGTGCCGTCTTCCACGCCGGCCGGGACATTGACCGACAGCGTCCGCTCCCGTGTCACGCGGCCCGCACCGCCGCAATTGCGGCAGGGATCCTCGATCACCTCGCCGCGCCCGCCGCAGGTCGGGCAGGTGCGCTCGATCGAGAAGAAGCCCTGCGTGGCCCGGACACGGCCCGCGCCGCCGCAAGTGCCGCAGGCCTTGGGCTTGGAGCCCGGCTTCGCGCCGGTACCGGAGCAGGCCTCGCAGCTGATCGCTGTCGGCACCTTCACATTCGCGTTCTTGCCCTTGTAGGCCTCTTCCAGCGTGATCTCGAGATTGTAGCGCAGGTCGGCGCCGCGCTCGCGGCCGCGCCCGCCGCTCCGCCGGCCACCGCCGCCGAACACATCGCCGAAGATGTCCTCGAAGATATCGCTCATCGATGACGCGAAATCCGGCCCGAAGCCGCCGGGCCCGCCCGGGCCGCCGCCGCCCTCGAAGGCCTGATGGCCGAACCGGTCATAGGCGCCGCGCTTCTGCGGATCCGACAAGACCTGATAGGCCTCGTTCAGTTCCTTGAACTTGCGTTCGGCCTCGGCATCCCCCGGGTTCTTGTCCGGGTGAAACTGCATCGCCAGCTTGCGGAAGGCGCTTTTCAGCGCGGCGTCATCCGCATTTTTCGGAACGCCCAGAACCTCGTAATAGTCACGCTTGGCCATCAATTCACGCCTTCAAGCGGGTGAGTGTTCATTTGTCGCAATCCACGCCCGTTTCGAGGCACCGCAAATGTTTGCCAATAACGGGAGATTCATGTGCTCGCTTGTGAATACCTGCCAGCAATTCGCACTGCCGCATTGATTCCGCATACATGGTCAGACCATTGCCGGCGAGAGCATTTCTCGCGCGCACAGGATCGCGGGAGGTCCAAAATTCGCTCCGGGCCATGATAACAACAATTTCGATGGCATTCCTCGCAAAGTCACAGGGTGAAAGCTTGAGTAGGGCATCCGGAGTCTTGGCGATGACCTTCATGCGATCTGCCAACTCATCAACAATCTGATCAATTCGTTGCGACTTCGAATCGAACCAATCTACATCGGGGTTTGCCAAGAACTCGGCGATGGAATTTTCGAGTTCCAAAGCCTTCAAATAGGCCACCTGATCCCTTTCACTCAACCGAGTTTGCGCACCTGCGGGAGTTGCCGCCAACAAGGCTCCAGCAAGAAGTAGCCCGGCAGACTTGCCGAGCCACCTTTGAGCCAGGTCGAACATCACCCCCGCGCTCCGATCACGCCTTCTTCTTGTCGTCGCCCGAGACATCCTTGAACTCGGCGTCGATCACGTCTTCGGTCTTCACGCCGTCCTTCTGGGCATCCGCCTTGGCGGCGGCTTCCTGCTCGGCCTTGTAGATCGTCTCGCCGATCTTCATCGCCGCCTGGACGAGTTCGTTCGTCCGGGTGGTGATCACCTCGGCATCATCGCCCGCAAGCACGTCGCGCAGGGCCGTGATCGCCTTCTCCACCGCATCCTTCTCGGAAGCGCCGAGCTTGGCCTCATGCTCCTTCACCGATTTCTCGGTATCGAAGATCAGCTTCTCGGCGCCGTTCCGCGCTTCGACCAGCTCGCGCCGCTTCTTGTCCTCGGCCGCGTTCTCCTCGGCTTCCTTCACCATCTTCTGGATATCGGCATCCGAGAGGCCACCCGAGGCCTGGATGCGGATCTGGTGTTCCTTGTTGGTCGCCTTGTCCTTGGCCGTCACGTTGACGATGCCGTTGGCGTCGATGTCGAAGGTGACCTCGATCTGCGGCATGCCGCGCGGGGCCGGCGGAATGCCGACCAGGTCGAACTGGCCCAGCAGCTTGTTGTCGGCCGCCATCTCGCGCTCGCCCTGGAAAACCCGGATGGTCACGGCGTTCTGGTTGTCCTCCGCCGTCGAGAAGATCTGGCTCTTCTTGGTCGGGATCGTGGTGTTGCGGTCGATCAGGCGGGTGAACACGCCGCCGAGCGTCTCGATGCCGAGGCTGAGCGGGGTCACGTCGAGGAGCAGCACGTCCTTCACGTCGCCCTGAAGCACGCCGGCCTGGACGGCAGCACCGATGGCCACCACTTCATCCGGGTTGACGCCCTTGTGCGGCTCCTTGCCGAAGAACTGCTTCACGACTTCCTGGATCCGCGGCATGCGGGTCATACCACCGACGAGCACGACCTCGTCGATCTGGCCTGCCTGGATGCCGGCATCCTTGAGCGCCTTCTTGCACGGCTCGATCGTCCGCTGGACGAGATCATCGACCAGCGCCTCGAACTTGGCCCGGGTGAGCTTGAGCGTGAGATGCTTCGGCCCCGTCGCGTCGGCGGTGATATAGGGCAGGTTGATCTCGGTCTGCGCCGTCGAGGACAGCTCGATCTTCGCCTTTTCCGCCGCTTCCTTCAGCCGCTGCAGGGCGAGCTTGTCCTTCTTGAGGTCAATGCCCTGCTCCTTCTTGAACTCGTCCGCGAGATACTCGACGAGCCGCATGTCGAAATCCTCGCCGCCGAGGAACGTGTCCCCGTTGGTCGATTTCACTTCGAACACGCCGTCGCCGATCTCGAGGATCGAGATGTCGAAGGTGCCGCCACCGAGGTCATACACGGCGATCGTGCCGGTCGACTTCTTGTCGAGGCCATAGGCGAGTGCCGCCGCCGTCGGCTCGTTGATGATGCGCAGCACCTCGAGCCCGGCGATCTTGCCGGCATCCTTGGTTGCCTGGCGCTGGGCGTCGTTGAAATAGGCCGGAACGGTGATGACCGCCTGGTCGACCGGCTGGCCGAGATAGGCTTCCGCAGTCTCCTTCATCTTCATCAGCGTGAAGGCGGAGATCTGCGAGGGCGAGTATTTCTTGCCGTCGGATTCGACCCAGGCATCGCCATTGTCGGCCTTGACGATCGAATAGGGCACAAGGCCCTTGTCCTTCTGCGTCAGCGGATCGGCATAGGTGCGGCCGATCAGGCGCTTGATCGCGAAGAAGGTCTTTTCGGGGTTGGTGACGGCCTGCCGCTTGGCGGGCTGGCCGACAAGTCGTTCGCCATCCGGCGTGAACGCGACGATGGACGGCGTCGTCCGCGCGCCCTCGGCATTCTCGATGACCTTCGGCGTGGAGCCTTCCATCACCGCGACGCACGAATTGGTCGTGCCCAGATCGATCCCAATAACTTTACCCATGACGAGCCCCTCTCGAGCGAGCATTCGGTTCATCGCATCCCGGAGCGATGCGCGAACCTTGCCAATTGCGGTTAACGTTTCGTGACTGGGAGCGGTTTTCCCTGCCCGCTCGCGGCCTCATGCAGCGATATAGGAACCGCCTTTTGCCCCCACAAGGGTGGGTGACGCCAAAATGTCACAATCCGATTTCCTCCGGGCTCCGTCCCGGCCGTCGCCGGTACACGGGAAGCCGCCAGCGGAACCGGATGGCGAGGGCGCGCAGCACGAAGGCCAAAGCCACGCCGAAGAGGATGGCATAGTCCCGCGGCAGGAATTCCAGCCCGGCCAGATAGCCCGCTGCGCCGAGGAAAGCCGCCGTCGCATAGATCTCCCCGCGCATGATCACCGGGCTTTCCGCGCCCATCATGTCGCGGATGAATCCGCCGACCACGGCCGTCATCACGCCGCAGGTCACAGCGACCAGAAAGCCATGCCCGAGCGCCGCCTCGGCGCCGAGCACGCAGAACACCGCCATGCCGGCGGCATCGAGCCAGAGCAGCAGCCGCAGCCGTGAATCCGGAAGATGCGCGAGGAAAAACGTTGCCGCCGAGGCGACCGCGCAGACCAGCAGATAGGCCGGTTCCTTCACCCAGAAAACCGGCACCGCACCGAGAACGAGATCGCGGAACGTCCCGCCGCCGATCCCGGTCACGGTGCCGAAAAAGATGAAGGCGACGATGTCCATCTCCTTGCGCGAGGCGACAAGCGCGCCCGAAATCGCAAAGACGACAACGCCGATCCAGCCGATAAGGGTCACGATATCCAGGATCATGCCGCGTTGTGGCATGCCGAGGCGGGTCTGACAAATGCCCCGCGGGGTTCAGTTGTCCTGCCGGATCGCCTGCGCCGCTTCCCAGCCCAGCATGGCCCGCTTGCGCGTCAGCCCCCAGTGATAGCCGGTCAGCGCACCGGACTTGCCGACAACGCGGTGGCACGGCACGACGAAGGAGATAGGGTTCCGGCCTACCGCTGCCCCGACGGCCCGCGCCGCTTTCGGATTGTCCAGTTCCGCCGCGATCGACGAATAGGTGGTCGCCCGGCCCATCGGAATGCGCAAAAGCGTCTGCCAGACCCGGATCTCGAAATCCGTGCCGATCAGGAACACGTTCAGGGGCTGATCCGGCTGCCAGGCCTCCTCGGCGAAGATCCTGCGGGCGACAGGCGCGATCCGCGCCGCGTCTCTCTCGTAAGCGGCATTCGGCCAGCGCCGGCGCATATCCTCGAAAGCCTCCGCTTCGCCGCCCTCGTCGCAGAAGGCGAGGCCGCACAGGCCGCGGTCATTGATCATCGGCAGCGCGATCCCGAACGGCGAGGGCACGAAATCATAGGTGATCCGCAACCCGGCCCCGCCATTCTTGTATTCGCCCGGAGACATGGCTTCATGCGTGACGAAAAGATCATGCAGCCGCGACGGACCGGACATGCCGACTTCGAAGGCACAGTCGAGCAGCGGCATCCCCTCGTCGAGCAGGCGCTTGGCATTGTCGAGCGTCACCGCCTGCAGGAAGGCCTTGGGCGTGAGCCCGCACCAGCGCCTGAACAGGGCGGTCAGGTCACCCGAGGAAAGGCCGATGGATGCGGCGATCTCCTCGATTCCAGGCTGCTGCCGGCTGGCCTCGGTGATGAAACGCAGCGCCCGCTGCACGAGCGCGTAATCCGTGGTGGCCTGGGAACCGGGCATTCCGGCAAGACGATCGAGCATGGCGAACCTCCATGCCAGTCAATCTAGACGCGGAACAGCCCGGCCACCACCCGATTTCATGCCGACCAGCGGCGCGACCGGGCGAGGGCTTCCTGGAAATCGGCCGCGAATTCCGCCCGCTCGTCCGGTCCGAGCATGCTGGCGATCTCCACTCTCGAGCGGCCTTGCACCAAAGCCAGCCGCTCGATCCCGAATTCCGGATGTTCCTTCTTCTCGAGCCGCGTCCAGAGCGGGTTGAACCGCACCTCGCGGACCACGCCACGCCAGCTCACCGAGCGGAACAGCAATTCGATCTGCGACAGCACGATCTGCTCGTAGGCCCGGGCCGTGGCATTGTGGTAGCGGAAGGCCGCATAGATCAGCGCGACATCGAGACCCATGAAGCCGGCGATCGGCCAGGCACCCAGAATGAGGAAGGGGATCGACACCGCAAGGCCGACCACCCCGACAAAGCCCATCACCCAGGCAAGCCCGTTCCGCGACAGCGAGCGATGCGGATGAAGCGTCGCCTCGAAGAGCGGGGCTTCCAGCGGTGAAATCGGGTCGTTCGGGGATGTGGACACGCTAGGTTTCCTCCCGGGCCTGCTCTAGAAAAGCAGGCCATTCGCGAGGAAAATCAACCCGTCATGACCGCCGTGAGACAAAAGCCCGCATCCGCAGCCCCCGGGAAGCGCAAGCAGGCCCGCCTGAAGGACCGGCCCGTCGCCGAAATCGCCGAGATGTTCCGCCGGCTCCACGCCATCGAGCCGGAGCCGAAGGGCGAGCTCGAGCATTCCAATGCCTTCACCCTGCTGGTCGCGGTGGTGCTTTCCGCGCAGGCAACCGATGCCGGCGTCAACAAGGCGACGCGCAAACTCTTTGCGGAAGCGGACAGCCCGCAGAAAATGCTCGCGCTCGGCGAGGATCGCGTGCGCGAACTGATCAAGACGATCGGCCTGTTCCGGAACAAGGCGAAAAACGTCATCCTCCTGAGCCAGGCGCTGATCGACCGCTATGGCGGCGAGGTGCCGGCCGACCGCGACGCGCTGGTCACGCTGCCCGGCGTCGGCCGCAAGACGGCCAATGTCGTGCTGAACATGGCGTTCGGCGAGGCGACCTTCGCAGTGGATACCCATGTCTTCCGCGTCTCGAACCTGCTGCCCATCGCCCCGGGCAAGACGCCGGAAGCCGTGGAAGCCGGGCTGGACCGCCTCATCCCGGAGCCCTACCGCCTGCACGCCCATCACTGGCTGATCCTGCACGGGCGCTACCTGTGCAAGGCGCGCAAGCCCGAATGCTGGCGCTGCACGCTGGCCGATCTCTGCCGGCATGAACCCAAGACATTGCCGCCCAAAACGCCTGCGCCCGGCAGCAAGGTTGCCTGACGTTCAGCGATAGACGAACCAGGCCGCGAGGCCGAAGCAGCCGACGATGATCCGCCACCAGGCGAAGGGCGTGAAACCGTGCTTCGAGACGAAGCCGAGGAACCCGCGCACCACGATCAGCCCGGTCAGGAAGGCGAAGACGAATCCGATCAGCACCGCCATCACGTCATCGAAGGCCAGCGACTTGTAGCTCTTGAGCAGGTCGAAGGCGAAGGCGCCGGCCATGGTCGGCATGGCGAGGAAGAACGAGAATTCCGCCGCTACGCGCTTCTCCGCGCCCATTAGCATCGCGCCGACGATGGTCGCCCCGGAACGGGAGACGCCGGGGATCATGGCGAGACACTGGAACGCGCCGATCTTCAGCGCCATCGGCAGCGGGATGTCCATCACATCCTCGACCTTGCGCTCGAACCGGGTCTCGTCCACCACCAGCAGGATGAGGCCGCCGGAAATCAGGCTGATGCAGACGACGAACGGGTTGAACAGCACGCCCTTGATGAAATCACGCGCAAAATAGCCGATCACCATCGCCGGAAGGAACGCGACGAGGATGGCCAGGATGAACATCTGCGACCGGCGGTCCGTGAAGGCGCCTTTGGCGAGGGCCAGCAGCTTCATCGAATAGACCGAGAGGATCGCGAGGATCGCGCCGAGCTGGATCAGCACCTCGAAACTGTGGCCGGGCGATTGGAAATTCAGGTAATGCCCGAACAGGATCAGGTGGCCGGTCGAAGAGACCGGCAGGAACTCGGTGAGCCCCTCGATGAAGCCCAGCAGGGCGGCCTTGAGGGCAAGCGCGGTATTCATTGTTCGATAACCATGTCGGGGGCCGTGGCACCGGATCCCTTCAACATGGTTGAGGCCCCGGTGGCTGTCCTCTATAGCGGGAACTTGATGAAAGCCACCTTACCGCCTTCGCTTCACGCGGCGGTTCCGGCACAACCCTCAAGAGTTTATGGCTGTCCTTTACCATCACCCGCTCGATCCGCATTCCCGTTTCGTCCGCCTGATCATGGGCGAATTGCAGATGGAAGCCGAACTCGTCGAGGAGAATGTCTTCGAGCGCCGCCGCGAATTCCTGGCGCTCAACCCGGCCGGCACCATCCCGGTCCTTGTCGAGCCGGACGGGCAGGTCGTGCCCGGGGCCAATGTCATTGCCGAATATCTGGACGAGACCCGCGGCCTTGCCCTCGCGGACAGGCGCCTCCTGCCGGAGGATCCGTCCGGCCGCGTCGAGGTCCGCCGGATGCTCAACTGGTTCCATGTCAAGTTCTACATGGAGGTCGGCGAGCCGCTGCTCAACGAGAAGCTTTTCAAGCGCCACGCGACCAATGGTGCCGCCACGGCGCCGGACCCCGGCATCCTCCGGGCGGCTCGCAGCAATTTGCGCTATCACCTTCACTATCTCGGCCATATCCTGCATCAGCATAACTGGATTGCGGGAGACCGGCTGACCTATGCCGATCTCGCGGCGGCCGCGCAGCTTTCGGCCATCGATTATCTGGGGGAAGTGGATTGGTCAGCCGACGAGACCGCGAAGCTCTGGTACGCGAAGCTGAAATCGCGCCCGGCCTTCCGGACCCTTCTGGGCGACCGGATCCGTGGCCTGCTGCCGGCGGGCCATTACACCGATCTGGATTTCTGACCGCCGCCGCTCTTCGCCCGCTTGCGGAAAAGCATGGTTTCGACGCGCTCGGCGTCGCGGCGCCGGAGAATGATGCCGCGCGCGCGGCCGGGCTGACCGACTGGCTGGCCAACGGCTTCGAGGGCGAGATGGGGTGGATGGCCCGCGAACCCGAGCGTCGGGCCTCGCCGAAACAGCTCTGGCCGGAGGTTCGCTCCGTCCTCGTACTCGGCACGAATTACGGGATCGAGGGCGATGTCCTCGCCGGCCTCGCCCATCCGGACAAGGCCTCGCTCGCGCTCTATGCGCTCCGGCGCGACTACCACGATGTGATCAAGGCAAGGCTCAAGGCCTTCGCGCGCGAACTGGTCGAGCATCACGGCGGCGAAGTGAAGGTTTTCGTCGATACCGCGCCGGTGATGGAAAAGCCGCTGGCCATGCAGGCGGGCCTCGGCTGGCAGGGCAAGCACACGGTGCTGGTCAGCCGCGATTTCGGCAACTGGCTCTTTCTAGGCGCGGTCTACACCACGCTGGATATCGCGCCGGAACCGCCGGGCGAGGATCATTGCGGCCGCTGCCGCCGCTGCCTCGATTCTTGCCCGACCGATGCCTTTCCCGGCCCCTACAAGCTCGATTCGCGCCGTTGCATCGCCTATCTCACCATCGAGCACAAAGGCGTCATCCCGCGTGATCTGCGCCCCGCTTTCGGGAACCGGGTCTTCGGCTGCGACGATTGCCTCGCCGTCTGCCCTTGGAACAAGTTCGCCGCCGCCAGCCGCGACCAGAAGCTCGCCCTGCGGGGTGACCTCGCCGGTGCTGATCTCGCCGATCTGGTACAACTCGATGACGCCGCGTTCCGGGCGCTCTATGCCGGCACGCCGATCAAGCGTACGGGGCGCGACCGTTTTATCCGCAACGTCCTGATCGCGATCGGCAATTCCGGCCTGCCGCGTTTCCTGCCGCTGGTCGGGGCCCGGCTGGAGGATGAATCCCCCCTTGTCCGCGGCATGGCTGTCTGGGCGCTGGCCCGTCTGGCTCCGGCGGAGCAGGTAAGGCAAGCGGCGCAGCGCCTTCTGCCGCGCGAGCCGGATCCCGAGGTCCGGGACGAATGGGAAGCCGCCCTGGCAATCGGAGAGCAGGCATGATGCGACTGGTGATCATCGGGTTCGGCTATTCCGCTGCCGCGATTGCGCGCGAGATCCGGCCGGATGCCGGGGCGATTACGGTCACGGTCAGGAGCGAGGCCAAGGCGACGGCCTTGCGCGCGGCCGGCTGGGACGCGCATGTCTTTGGCGGGACTACGCTCTCGACTGAACTCGTCGCCATGCTCGGCCGGGCCACGCATCTCCTTGTCTCCGCCCCGCCGGACGAGGACGGAGATCCGCTGCTGGCGGCCGGGCTTTCCGCCGTCATGATGCCGGCCCTGACGAGAATCGCCTATCTCTCCACGGTCGGGGTCTATGGCGATCATCAGGGCGGTTGGGTGGACGAGGACACGGTCCCGCAGCCGGTTTCGCCGCGTTCCGTGCAGCGCCTCGCCGCCGAGCAGGCCTGGCAGGATTTTGCGGACCGGCAGGGGGCGGAGCTCGGGATCTTCCGGCTCTCCGGCATCTATGGCCCCGGGCGCTCGGCCATCGAGAACCTGCGCGCCGGCACCGCTCGCCGGCTGGTTAAGCCCGGTCAGGTCTTCAACCGGATCCATGTCGGCGATATCGCCGGTGCTGTCACAGCGGCCTTGCTGGGAGACGGTCCGCTTGGGATCCTCAACTTGACCGATGACGAGCCCTGCCCGCCTCAGGATGTCGTGGCCCATGCGGCCGGCCTGCTCGGGATGGAACCGCCGCCGGAACAGCCTTTCGAAACGGCCGAGCTCTCGCCCATGGCGCGCAGCTTCTATGGCGAGAACAAGCGCGTCTCGAATGCGCGCATCAAGGCGCGGCTGGGCTATGCCTTCCGCTTCCCAACCTATCGCGAGGGGCTGCTCGCCTGCCTCGAAGCCGGCAATCAGGCCGTGTGACGGCCCGCATCCGCGCCGTAATAGGCGATGTAACGCGGATCGATCGCGCTGACCTTGACCACCACGAACACATCGGTGGTGCCGAACTGCCGGTCGATCACTGCGCCCTCGCCGAACAATGCGCCGAGGCGGAGATAGCCCTTGATCAGCGGCGGCAGCGTCTTCATTGCGGCCTTGAGATCGACGGCGTCCTTCTCCATCCGGTCCATCGGCGTATAGCGCCACGGCAAGGCACGCGCCGAGAGGCCTTCGGTCGCCCGGGCATGATGATGCAGGAAAGCCAGCGGCAGCGCCAGCGCATCCGGATCGGTGCCTTCGAGGCTGGCGCAGCCGAACATCAGTTCGATCTTGTGGTGGAGGACATAGCGCCAGATGCCATGCCAGAGCAGCTCGACCGTCCGCTTGGTGCGCCACGGCTTGAGAACACAGGACCGACCAAGTTCGAGCATCCGCGCTCCGCGATTCGCAGCGAGAAGCGGGCCGAGATCATATTCGCCGGCGGTGTAGAAATCTGCGCCCTGCGCTGCCGCCACTTCGGAACGCAGCAGGCGGTAGGTTCCGATCACCTTCGGCTTGGGCTTGCCGAACCGGCTCGTCTTGCCCTCGTGGTCGATGACGAGCAGATGGTCGCAGATCCGGTCGAACGGGTCGACATCGCGGCGGGAAATCAGGTTGCGCGCATTCGGCGTCGCGCTCATCTCCTCGAAGAAGACCTTGTAGCGCAACCGCTGGGCGCGGCGGATATCCTTCGTGGTCCGGGCCAGCCGGACTTCGAGCGAGCCGATCCGGCCGAGGGATTCCGGCAGGCCACCGCCATCCCGGACGATCCGGTTGGTGGGGTTCAGTCTGCCGACAAACGCGCGGGGATCGAGGAAGGGGGATCTGAGCCGCTTGGCGGGGCTCGGTGGGGCACCAGGCACATTCGGCCGGAGCATGGGCATTCTCCCTTGGCATATCCAGTTGGACCCGGATTGCCGGATGCTTCTGCCCCTTGCTTATGACAATTCGATGACAAATTCAAAGCATTGGAAAGGCCACGCCTCACGCGACCTGGCGGGCCTGCGGCATCAGCCGGGCGAGAATCGAGACGAACCGGTCGCGATCGAGCGGCTTGGGCAGGAAGTCATCGAAACCCGCATTCAGGCAGGCCTCTCGATCCTCGGCAAAGGCATTGGCAGTCAGGGCCAGCGCCGGCATCGGCCGAAGCGCATGGCTCGTCTCGAGGCTTCGCCAGGCCCGGATGACGGCAAGACCGTCGAGATCGGGCATCCGGACATCGCAGAGCATGGCATCGAAAGGCTGTCCGCCCGGCAGGATGGAAGCCTCGAGCCAGGTCAGCGCCTCGCGCCCGGTCGAGGCGCGAACCGGCCGGCCACCCAACCTTTCGATCAGCCTTCCGGCTAGCAAGGCGTTGATATCATTGTCCTCGGCAATCAGGATCCGCCGCCCGGCCAGCGGTTCGCCGAGGCTGGCTTCCTGTGCTTCCGCCACGATCGCCGCTTCCGGCCCGTCCCAGTCGCCCAGCTGGGCGGCGAGCGACCGGTTGCGGACCGGCTTGACGAGGTAGCGGTCGAACCCTGCCGCTGATGGCGGGCCGAAACTGCGCCGTTCATAGGGCGAGAGCAGCACGATATGCCGCTTGCAGCCCGCCGCAAGGCTGGCTCGGACGACCTGCCGCGCGGCTTCGACCCCGAAAGCCGCATCGACCATCAGCAGGTCGATCGGCTTCGCCTCAAGGGCAGCGAACGCATCCTCCGGTTGCCGGACCACCCGGCAACGGCCGCCGGCCTGCCGGATCTGCCCGGCCAGGAAGGCGCCTTCGAATGGCCCGGCAGCGAGGATGAGAACCTCGAGGCCTCCTGCCTGGAGGGCTGCCGCGCGTTCGCGCGGCGTGCCTGCCTGCCGGAGCGGCAGCAGCAGGACGAATTCCGCGCCGTGGCCAAGCATCGAGCGGGCATGGATGTCGCCCCCCATCAGGCGCGCAAGGCGGCGGGAAATGGCAAGGCCAAGCCCGGTACCACCATGCTTGCTGGCCTGCATCTCGACCTGTTCGAACTCCTCGAAAATCGTGTCCAGCCGGTTTTCCGGAATGCCCGGCCCGGTATCCGACACGGTGAAGCGCAGCATGTCGTCGAGCCGGTCGACCCGGACGCCCACCCCGCCGGCCTCGGTGAACTTGACGGCATTGCCGGCGAGATTGGTCAGGATCTGGCGCAGCCGCGCGCCATCGGTGAGAATGGTCTCGGGCAGGCTCGGATCGAACATGGCCGCAATCTCGAGGTTTTTCCCCTGTGCGCGGGGGGCGAGCAACTCGACGACACCCTCGACCAGGCTGGCAAGGTTGACCGGCTGGTCCTGCACCTCAAGCTTCCCGGCCTCGATGCGGGAGAAATCGAGGATCTCCTCGATCAGCGAGAGCAAAGCCTCGCCGGAGGTCTTGATCGCCCGGGCATAGCTCGCCTGTTCCGGCGTCAGCGGCGTATCCATCATCAGGTCGGCCATGCCGAGAACGCCATTGAGCGGGGTGCGGATCTCGTGGCTGACCGTCGCGAGGAAGCGGGACTTCGCCTCGCTGCTCGCCTCGACGCGGGCGCTGGTCCGGCCGAGGCGGTCGAGTTCGCTGTCGAGACGGGCGCGTTCGGCCTGCACCCGCCCGTGCTGCTCGCGCAGCCGGTGCAGGTCACGCAGCAGGGCCATGGCCACCAACGCGAAAACCAGCGCTGCAGCCGTGGCCATATAGGTGATGGGGTGCAACCCCAGCAGGGAGATATCCACCGTGACGCCTGTCTTGTTTGTTTCCGGCATCATGGCGGCGCGAAGTTTACGAAGGCATTCCCGGCACCAGGCGATTCGCGGATGTCGTTAAAGGATGCTTGAAGCCGGCCGCGCTCAGAGCCCGGCCAGCGAGCGGCTGCGGAGCGAGAGCGCCTCGGCGAAATGCGGGCGGGAAACGGCCTCGGCGCCGTCGAGATCCGCCAGGGTGCGGGCGACCTTGACCACGCGGTGGAAGCTGCGCGCGGTAAGGCGGAGATGTTCGGCGGCCTTGCGCAGCAGGGCTTCGCTTTCCCCGTCAAGAGAAGCAACCGTCTCGAGCGCGCCTGCCGGAGCCTGTGCATTCAACCGGATGCCCTCGAGGCCGAGGGCGGCATAGCGCCGGGCCTGCCGCGCCCGGGCCTCGACGACCCGTCCGAGCACCTCGGCCGACCCCTCCTTCGGCGGCGGCACGAAGAGATCGCCCAGCGCAACCGCAGGGACGTCGATCACCAGGTCGAACCGGTCGATCAGCGGGCCGGACAGCCGGCCGGCATAGGCGGCGACGCATTTCTCGTTCGGTGCCCGCCGGCAGGTGAAGCCGGGATCGAAAGCCTGCCCGCACCGGCAGGGGTTCATCGCCGCGACAAGCTGGAACCGGGCCGGATAGGTGGCGCGATGGTTGGCGCGCGAAACCGAGACCAGTCCCGTCTCGATCGGCTGACGGAGGGCATCGAGCGCCTGCGAGGAGAATTCAGGCAATTCGTCGAGGAACAGGACGCCGCCATGCGCCAGCGAGATCTCGCCTGGCCGGGCATGGATGCCGCCGCCCGTCAGCGCGGCCATGCTGGCGGAATGATGCGGCGACCGGAAGGGACGGCGGTCCGTCAGGGCGCCATCGGTCAGCAGCCCTGCCACCGAATGGATCATCGATACATCGAGCAACTCGGCCGGGCTCAGCGGCGGCAGGATCGAGGGCAGCCGCGCTGCCAGCATCGACTTGCCGGCGCCGGGCGGCCCGTTCAGCAGGAGGTGATGGCCGCCGGCTGCCGCAATCTCGAGCGCCCGCTTCGCGCTTTCCTGCCCACGGATGTCGCGCAGGTCCGGCAGGGGGCTTGTGTCGACGCGGATCGCCGGTTCCGGCCGCCGCAGCACCTGGCTGCCGCGGAAATGGTTCGCCAGCTGGATCAGGGATTGGGGTGCCAGCACATCGATCTCGCTGCCGGCCCAGGCCGCTTCGGGCCCGCACCGGGCCGGGCAGATCAACCCGTGGCCGCGCTGGTTCGCGCCGATCGCCGCCGGCAGCACGCCGGCCACCGGCGAGATCGAGCCATCGAGCGCCAGTTCACCGAGCACGGTATAGCCTTCCAGCGCATCGCCGGGGATGGCGCCGATGGCCGCCATGATCCCGAGCGCGATCGGCAGGTCATAATGGCTGCCCTCCTTCGGCAGGTCGGCCGGGGCGAGATTGATGATGATGCGCTTCGCCGGCAGTGCCAGCCCGGAGGCGGTGAGGGCGGCGCGGATGCGCTCCCGGCTTTCGGCCACGGCCTTGTCGGGCAGGCCGACAAGGTTGAGCTTCACCGTGCCGGACGCCACCTGCACCTGCACATCGACCGGGCGGGCCTCGATTCCCTCGAAGGCCACGGTCGCCACGCGGGAAACCATCCTGCTCTCCCTGCCCGAAAACGGTAGGGATAGATCGGATTTCTGTCCGTGAAAAGGCAATAATTCCTATGATCCGCCAATCACGATGCCGGCGAGCAGCACCAGGACGCCGCCTACGACGACCTGGAACACCGAGCGGAGGAACGGCGTGTCCATGTATTTCGTCCGGATCCACGAGATGGCGATCAGCTCGATTGCCACGATGATGCCCGCAAGGGTGGTCGCGATCCAGAAGCCGTTCGGCCAGCTCGAGGGGACGAGATAGGGCAGGGTATGGCCGAGCCCGCCGAGGCAGGTCATCAGCCCGCAGACGATGCCGCGCACCACGGGCGAGCCGCGGCCGGAAATCATCCCGTCATCCGACATGGCCTCGGTGATGCCCATCGAGATGCCGGCCCCGACCGACGCCGCGAGGCCGACGAGGAAGGTCTCCCAGTTGCTCTGCGTGGCGAAGGCGGCCGCGAAGAGCGGCGCCAGCGTCGAGACGGAGCCGTCGATCAACCCCGCCAGGCCCGGCTGCACATAGGTCAGCACGAATTGCCGGTGGCGCGTCGCGGCCTCGTCGGCAAGATGCTCCGGCGTCAGGTGCTCGCCCTCGAGCGCATCGGCCTTTTTCCGATGCCCGCGCTCGACCTCCGCAAGGTGGAGAAACAGTTCCCGGACGCGCGTATCGAGCGCCTGGCTCGCCGCCTTGTCGTAGAAATTGGCGGCCTGGATTTCCATCAAGGCTGCTTCCTCGCGCATCGCCTCGGGGCTGAGATTGCGCGTCAGCCAGACCGGACGGCGGCTCATGAAGCCGCGCACATCCTCGCGCCGGATCGGCGGCAGGTTCTCCCCGAAGCGCGAGCGGAACAGCTCGAACAGCCTGGCGCGGTGTTCGCGCTCTTCCTCGGCCATCGCGCGGAACATCTCGGCCGAGGCGGGAAAGCCCTCGGCGGAAACCTCGGCGAATTCCTGGTAGATCCGGCTGTCTTCCTCCTCGTTTGCGATGGCGAGGGCGAGGACCTCGCGCTCGGTCAGGTCAGACAGGGGCTTCTTGCCGAAGGCGAGCATGGCAGCATCCTTGTTTGGAATGATTCTAAAATACTGGTTCGCAGCAGGGATGCAAGCGAAGAGGATGCAAGCGCAGAGGAATCAAGCGCCCGGGATCAGGCCCGGGCAAGGGCGCGATCTTTTCGCATGCAGGGTAGCCACCTCGCCTTCCGGTCCGGAAGGATCCGTCCTAGGAAGGGGCAACCAGGCAGTTCCGATGATTCTCCCTTCCCTCCTCCTGCTGGCGGCCAAGATGGGCACCGCTGCCCTGATCGTCGTGTCGACATCGGTCCTCGCGGAGCGCTCCCGCCCGTTCCTCGCGGCCATGCTGGCGACCCTGCCGATCTCGGCTGGCCCGGCTCTGGCCTTCCTCGCTGCCGACCATCCGCCGGCCTTCATGGAGAAGGCATTGCTCGGCGCGCTGGTGACAAATATTGCCACCGGAATCTACTGCCTGATCTACGCCCATGCCGCGCAGCGTTTCTCCACCCTGCCCAGCTTGCTGCTCAGCCTCGCGGGATGGGCGCTGGTCGCACTGGCCCTCCAGCATGTGCCATGGACCTTCGCGACCGCGCTCGCTGCCAGCCTCGTGGTCTACCCGGGGCTGATCCGGCTCGTCCGGCCCTTCCTCTCGAATGACCGGATCGCCGCACCGCCGCGCCCCTGGTTCGCCATTCCGCTGCGGGCTCTGGCCGTCGGCAGCCTCGTCGCCGCCGTCACCGGCCTGTCCTGGACGCTCGGCCCCTCGCTGTCGGGCCTGCTCACCGTCTTCCCGATTGTCCTGTCGAGCCTCGTCGCCATCCTGCAGCCGCGCATCGGCGGCAGCCAGACGGTGGCGGTCATCGCCAGCGGCCTGCCGGGCCTGATGGGTTTTGCCCTCGCGCTTGCCCTCGCGGGATGGCTCGTCGCGCCGCTCGGCTCCTTCCCGGCGCTGGCGATCGGGCTCGCCGCCTGCCTCGCCTGGAATGGCGCGCTGGTCCTGCGCGCCCGGTAGGCGCAAACCATCTGTCAGTCCGGTTTGCGGCTGGCCTCGATCAGCCGGTAGATCCAGTCCAGAGCCTCTCGCGGGCTCAGTTCGTCCGGACGGATCTCGGCCAGCAGCGTCCGGACGGCATCCTCCTGCGGTTCAGCCTCCGGTGCCGGGCGCTGGAACAGCGGCAGGTCGTCGATCAGCTTCGCCATCGGGCTGGCGCGGTCGGCGCGCTCCAGTTCAGCCAGAAGCGCTGCCGCCCGGCGGACCACGGGTGCCGGCAGCCCCGCCAGCTTGGCCACCTGGATCCCGTAGGAGCGATCGGCGGCGCCGGGGATCACCTCGTGCAGGAACACGACGTCGCCGCGATAGGCGGCCACCTTCATCGTCACCGGGTGGAGGCGCGGCAGCTTGGTTCCGAGGCCGGTCAATTCGTGGAAATGCGTCGCGAAAAGCGCCCGGCAGCGGTTCTGGTCATGCAGATGCTCGATCGCGGCCCAGGCGATCGAAAGCCCGTCATAGGTCGCCGTGCCCCGTCCGATCTCGTCGAGGATGACCAGCGCGCGCGGCCCGGCCTGGTTGAGGATGGCGGCGGTCTCGACCATCTCGACCATGAAGGTCGAGCGCCCGCGCGCGAGGTCATCCGCCGCGCCTACACGGCTGAAAAGCCGGTCGACAATGCCGATCCGGGCCTCGTCCGCCGGCACGAAACTGCCTGCCTGCGCCAGCACGGCGATCAGCGCATTCTGGCGCAGATAGGTCGATTTGCCGGCCATGTTCGCGCCGGTCACCAGCAGGATGCGCCCGGCGCTGCTGCCCGGATCCGGGCTCAGCCGGCAATGATTGGCGATGAAGGTGCCGCCCTCCTGCCGGACAGCCTGCTCGACCACGGGATGGCGCCCGCCGATGATCTCGAAAGCGCAATCCTCGCTCATCTGCGGGCGGGCCCAGCCTTCCCGGCTGGCAAGTTCGGCGAGGCCCGCCAGCACGTCGAGCCGGGCCAATGCCTCGGCTGCCGCGAGAATGCGCACGGCCACGCCGCCCAGTTCCTCGGCGAAATTCGCGAAATGGTCGAGTTCGCGCTGCAAGGCCTTGCCGGAAGCCTCGCCGATCCGGTGTTCCAGCGTCGAGAGTTCGGCTGTGGCGAAGCGCATCGCGCCGGCCATGGTCTGCCTGTGCACGAAGACGGCGTTGAACGGCGCCTGCAGCATCCGCTCGCCCGCCGCCTGCGGCACCTCGACGAAATAACCGAGCATCGAGTTATGCTTGATCTTGAGTTGCCGGCAGCCGGTTTCCTCGATGTAGCGGCCCTGCAACCCGGCAACCACCTCGCGCGAATTGTCCCGCAGGGCATGGAATTCGTCGAGCACGGCATCATAGCCGGGGCGGATAAAGCCACCATCGCGCTTCTGGAGCGGCAGCTCGTCCTTGAGTGCGAAAGCGAGATGGTCGCCCACCTCCACCGGCGTTGCGAGAAGCTGGTTGCGGCACTGGCCGAGCAGACCCGCTCCATCGAGATCGGTCAGGAGCAGCGTCCCGATTTCGCCGGCAAGCCGGATGCCCTGTGCCATGGCGGCGAGATCACGCGGGCCGGCCCGGTCAAGCGCCAGCCTCGTCAGGGCGCGCGGCATATCCGGCAGGCCGCGCATCCTGTCCCGCAGCGTGTCCCGCAGGGCCGCGCGTTCCACAAGGTCGCCGACGGCGGCATGGCGCAGGCGGATCGCATCGAGTTCGGTCAGTGGCGCGGCCAGCCATTGCGCCAGCAGCCGCCCGCCGCCGGCCGAGACGGTCCGGTCGATCGTGGCCAGAAGACTGCCCTCGCGCCGGCCGCCAAGCGTGCGCATCAATTCGAGATTGGCGCGCGTCGCGGCATCGATCAGCATCGACTGCCCGGCAAGGCTCCGGCGCGGCGGCTGCAGCGGCACGGTCTGGCCGCGCTGCGTCCGGTCGAGATAGGCGAGGATCGCCGCAAAGGCTGAAAGCTCGGCCGGCGAGAAATCCCCGAACGCGTCGAGAGTCGCCACGCCGAAATGGCTCTCGATCCGCCTTTCGGCCGAAGCCGGGTCGAACCCCTCCCGCGCAAGCCGCGTCACGGCCGCGCGGATCAACTGGAACAGCGGAGCGCAGGCCTCGTCATCGCGGATCGCATCGGGAACCAGCAGCTCGGACGGGTCGAGCCGCGCCAGCTCCCCCGCAAGGTCGGCCAGCGGAACCGGGGCGATATGGCATTCCCCGGTCGAGATATCGACGGCGGCGATTGCGTAATCGTGCCCACCTGCCGATCGCTTCTGCCGCGACAGGGCCGCGAGGATATTGGCCCGCCGTGCGTCGAGCAGTCCGTCCTCGGTGATGGTGCCCGGCGTGACGATCCGCACCACATCGCGATGGACGACGGCCTTGGAGCCGCGCTTCCGCGCCTCCGCCGGATCTTCCATCTGCTCGCAGACCGCGACGCGGTGCCCGGCCGCGATCAGGCGCTGGAGATATTCGTCGGCCCGCACCACCGGCACGCCGCACATGGGAATATCCATTCCGCCATGCTTGCCGCGCTTGGTCAGCACGATGCCGAGCGTGCGCGAGGCCTGTTCGGCGTCCTGGAAAAACAGCTCGTAGAAATCGCCCATCCGGTAGAAGAGCAGGCAATCCGGGTGCTGCGCCTTGATCTCGAGATATTGCGCCATGGAGGGTGTCGCCCGGGCCAGCTCGTCGGGCGTCGGGCCCCGGAAAGGCTCCTGGGGAGGGTCGAAAGCGGGATCACGCATGACGGGTCACGGCACTCGCAGCGAGGGGCCCTGTGACCTAGCACGGGGTCCCGCAGATTTCGACGGTTGACCCTCTCTTTTGGTCAGAATGCGGGTTGAGCATTGGGGACAACACACCTAGGGTCGTCTGCGCCTTGCTCGATGGAGCAATTTTCGTCTCACAGCGCCACAAAATTTGTAAGATTGTTCCGATGCCGACCCAAAAAGACAAGAAAAGCCGTTCGCGTCCCACCTTTACCGATCAGGAAGCTTTGGACTTCCATTCCCGTGGCAAGCCGGGGAAACTCGAGGTTGTCCCCACCAAGCCGATGGCAACCCAGCGTGATCTTTCGCTGGCCTATTCCCCGGGCGTGGCGGTTCCCGTCAAGGCGATTGCAGAGAACCCGGCCGCGGCCTTCGACTACACGGCGCGTGGCAACATGGTCGCCGTGATCTCGAACGGCACGGCAATTCTCGGCCTCGGCAATCTCGGCGCGCTGGCGTCCAAGCCGGTCATGGAAGGCAAGGCCGTCCTCTTCAAGCGATTCGCCGATATCGATTCGATCGATCTCGAGGTCGATACGGAAGATCCGGACGCCTTCATCAACGCCGTGCGCTATCTCGGCCCGTCCTTCGGCGGCATCAATCTCGAGGATATCAAGGCGCCGGAATGCTTCATCATCGAGCAGCGGCTCAAGGAACTGATGGACATTCCCGTCTTCCATGATGACCAGCACGGTACCGCGATCATCGCCGCGGCCGGTCTGCTCAACGCGCTCGAACTGACGGAACGCGACATCCATTCCACACGCCTCGTGGTCAATGGCGCCGGCGCGGCCGGCATTGCCTGTGTCGAGCTGCTGAAGGCCATGGGGTTCAGGCCCGACAATGTCATGCTCTGCGACACCAAGGGCGTGATCTACCAGGGCCGCAAGGAAGGCATGAACCAATGGAAATCCGCCCATGCCGTCAAAACGGACCGGCGGAGCCTCGCTGATGCGCTGGCGGGCGCGGATGCGTTCTTCGGCCTCTCGCAGAAGGGCGCGCTGACCCGGGACATGGTGGCCTCCATGGCCCCGAACCCCATCATCTTCGCCATGGCCAATCCCGATCCGGAAATCACGCCGGAGGAAGTGGCCGAGATCCGTGATGACGCGATCATGGCGACGGGTCGTTCGGATTACCCGAACCAGGTCAACAATGTGCTCGGCTTCCCCTATCTCTTCCGGGGCGCGCTCGATGTGCAGGCCACCACGATCAACATGGAAATGAAGATCGCCGCCGCCCGCGCCCTTGCGGTGCTCGCGCGCGAGGATGTCCCCGACGAGGTGGCCGCTGCCTATGCCGGCTCAAGGCCGCGTTTCGGGCGCGAATACATCATTCCCGTCCCCTTCGATCCCCGTCTGATGGCCCGCGTTTCCGGTTCGGTGGCGCAGGCCGCGATGGATACCGGCGTGGCCCGCAAGCCGCTCAAGAGCCTCGAGGCCTATGAGCAGTCCCTCTCCGCCCGGCGTGACCCGGTTGCCGGTGTCCTCTCGCGCGTGTTCGAGCAGGTCCGCCGCCGGCCCAAGCGGGTCGTCTTCGCCGAGGGCGAGGAGGAGCCGGTTATCCGCGCGGCGGTCAGCTTCGTCACGCAGGGGCTGGGTACGGCTGTCCTTGTCGGGCGCGAGGAGCGCGTGAAGGCGGCGGCGGAAAGCGCCGGCATCGAACTGAAGCCCGGAATCGAGATCCACAATGCCCGGGTCTCGACGCGCAATTCGAGCTATGCGCAGTTCCTTTACGAGCGCCTGCAGCGCGAAGGCTATCTCTTCCGTGACTGCCAGCGCCTGATCAACAATGACCGCAACCATTTCGCGGCCTCGATGGTCGCGCTCGGCGATGCCGATGCGATGATCACCGGCGTGACGCGGAACTATTCCGCCGCCCTTGCGGATATCCGCAAGGTGATCGACGTGAAGCCCGGCCATACGGCCATCGGGATGAGCCTGGTCCTCGCGCGTGGTCGCACTGTCGTCGTGGCCGATACGGCTGTCCATGAAATGCCGACCGCCGAGGAACTGGCCGGCATCGCCATCGAGGCGGCCGGCGCGGCCCGGCGTCTCGGCTACCAGCCGCGTGTCGCCCTCCTTGCCTTCTCCACGTTCGGCAATCCCGGTGCGGAGCGGTCCGAGCGGGTGCGCGAGGCGGTGAAGCTGCTCGACAGGCAGCGGGTCGATTTCGAATATGACGGGGAAATGGGCGCGGATGTCGCGCTCAATCCCGAGATCATGTCGGCCTATCCGTTCTGCCGCCTGTCCGGCCCGGCCAATGTGCTGGTCATGCCAGCCTTCCACTCCGCCGCAATTGCCACGAAGATGCTGCAGGAATTGGGCGGTTCGACCGTGATCGGCCCGCTCCTTGTCGGGTTCGACCGCGCGGTGCAGATCGTGCCGATCAACGCCAAGGATTCCGATCTCGTCAACATGGCAACGCTCGCGGCCTTCGGCGTCGGGGGTTAGCCTCCGGCCACCCCGGGCGTGCAGGATTTTGCAGGGCCGGCCAAAAACCGGTTTCCAACCGGGCGTGCCATGCTCTAGGGAAAGGCTCTCTTTCGGCGCACGGGGACCTCTCCCATGAAGATTGCCATGATCGGCTCCGGCTATGTCGGGCTTGTCTCGGGCGCATGCCTCGCGGATTTCGGCCATGTCGTCACCTGCATCGACAAGGATGCCGGCAAGATCGCGGCCCTGAAGGACGGCATCATGCCGATCTACGAGCCCGGGCTGGACCAGCTCGTGGCGAAGAATGTCCGTGACGGGCATCTCTTCTTCGCGACGGATCTGACCCGCGCGGTGCAGGAGGCCGAGGCGGTCTTCATCGCCGTGGGCACGCCCTCGCGGCGCGGCGACGGCCATGCCGACCTGAGCTATGTCTTCGATGCCGCCCGCGAGATCGCGGATGCACTGGCCGGCTTCACCGTGATTGTGACCAAATCGACTGTGCCGGTGGGGACGGGCGACGAGGTCGAGCGCATCATCCGGGAACGCCGGCCCGATGCCGATATCACGGTGGTCTCGAACCCGGAATTCCTGCGCGAAGGCGCGGCGATCGGCGATTTCAAGCGCCCCGACCGTATCGTGATCGGGCTTGAGGACGAGCGCGCCAAGGCGGTGATGAACGAGGTCTATCGCCCGCTCTATCTCAACCAGTCGCCGATCCTCTTCACCGGCCGGCGGACGTCCGAGTTGATCAAATATGCCGCCAATGCCTTCCTCGCCACCAAGATCACCTTCATCAACGAGATGGCCGATCTCTGCGAGAAGGTCGGGGCGAATGTGCAGGAGGTCGCGCGCGGCATCGGCCTCGACAACCGCATCGGCTCGAAATTCCTGCATGCCGGCCCGGGCTATGGCGGCTCCTGCTTCCCGAAGGATACGCTGGCGCTGATCCGCACCGCGCAGGAAGCCGGCGCACCGACGCGGATCGTCGAGACGGTCGCCCGCGTCAATGACGAGCGCAAGCGTGCCATGGCCGACAAGGTCATCGCCGCTGCGGGCGGCGATGTGAAGGGCAAGCGCGTGGCGATGCTGGGCCTCGCCTTCAAGCCCAACACCGATGACATGCGCGACGCGCCTTCGATCGAGATTGTCGGCAAGCTGCAGGCCGCCGGCGCTGCGATCCGCGCCTATGATCCGGAGAGCATGGAGCAGGCCCGGCAGGTCCTGTCCGGCATCGACTATGCCGAGAATGCCTATGCCTGCGTTGAAAGCGCCGACATTCTGGTGATCGTGACTGAGTGGGACCAGTTCCGCGCGCTCGATCTCGGCCGGATCCGCGCCGCGATGAAAGCGCCGCTCATCGTCGACCTGCGCAACATCTATCGGCCGGACGAGATGCGCGCCAAGGGCTTCGACTATGTCTCGGTAGGCCGCGGGTGAGCCTGCCCGGATCGGCCCTGCCGATTGACCAGGCACTTCCGATTGACGGAGTGTTGCCGGAAATCCGGGCTGCCCTTTCCGGGGCCTCCTGCGCGATCCTCGTTGCTCCGCCCGGGGCCGGCAAGACCACGCGCGTCCCGCTCGCCCTGATGGGTGAAGCTTGGACCAACAGCGGCATCATCCTCGTGCTGGAACCGCGCCGGATCGCCGCTCGCGGCGCCGCCACCCGCATGGCGCAGCAACTCGGCGAGCCGCTGGGCAAGCGGGTCGGCCTGCGCACAAGGCTGGAAAGCCGTTCCTCACGCGAGACGCGCATCCTCGTGGTGACCGAGGGCGTTTTCACGCGGATGATTCTCGATGACCCTGCCCTTGAGGGCATCGCGGCCGTTCTCTTCGACGAGTTCCACGAGCGCTCGCTCGATTCCGACCTCGGCCTTGCGCTCGCGCTCGATGCCCAGGCCGCCTTGCGCCCGGATCTGCGCCTGCTCGTCATGTCCGCCACCCTGGACGACCAGCGCATCCGGGCCTTTCTCGACGATGCGCCTGTCATCCGCTCGGAGGGCCGTGCCTTTCCGGTCGAGACGATCTATCGCGGGCGGGAGGCGGACCGGCGCATCGAGGACCAGATGGCCGCGGCCATCCGTGCGGCGCTGGCGACCGAGCCGGGCTCGATTCTCGCCTTCCTGCCGGGGCAGGGCGAGATCGAGGGCGTCCGCCAGCGCCTCGCCGAGGGGGCCCTTCCGGCAGATGTCGATCTCTGCCCGCTGCATGGCACGCTGGAGCCGGCGCAGCAGGATGCCGCCATCAAGCCGGCTCCCGCCGGGCGCCGCAAGGTGGTGCTCGCTACCTCCATTGCCGAAACCTCGATCACGATCGAGGGCGTGCGCGTGGTGGTCGATAGCGGGCTCCGCCGGGCCCCGCGCTACGAGCCCGATCTTGGCATCGCGCGGCTCGAGACGATCCGCGTCAGCCGCGCCTCGGCCGACCAGCGCCGTGGTCGTGCCGGGCGAACCGAACCCGGCATCGCCATCCGGCTCTGGGATGCAGCGCAGGACCAGGGCCTGCTGCCTTTCGACCGGCCGGAAATTCTCGATGCCGATCTGTCCGGCCTGCGGCTGGCCGTGGCCGATTGGGGCGCGGAGCCGGAATCCCTGCGCTGGCTCGATCCGCCACCGCGCGGCGCGCGAACCGAAGCCGAGCAGCAATTGCAGGCCCTCGGCGCGCTGGATGCGGCGGGTGCGATCACGCCGCAGGGGCGTCTGCTGCGGCGGCTGCCCCTATCGCCGCGGCTGGCCAGCCTCGTGATCGAGGGTGCCGCCCGCGGCGCTGGGCAGGACGCCGCCCGACTGGCGGCCCTGCTCGGCGAGCGCGGCGTCGGCGGTGCCGGCATTGACCTTGCCGAGCGCCTGCGGCGCCTGCCATCGGATCGCTCGCCCCGTGCCCGTGCCGTGATGGACATGGCAGAGCGCTGGCTCCGCCACCTGCCCGGCCGTGCGACGGAGGCCGATGGAGACGAGTCGCCCCTGAACGCGGGCGTGCTTCTGGCCCTTGCCTTTCCGGACCGGATCGCGAAGGCGCGCGGCAACGGCCTGTTCGGGCTCGCCAATGGCCGGCAGGCGGGCGTTGATCCGGCGGATCCGCTGGCCCGTTCCGAGTATCTTGTGGTGGCCGATCTCACCGGCCGCGCAGCACAGGCGCGGATCACCGCGGCCGCCGCAATCACGCGGGCGGAGATCGGAGCCCTGTTCGCCGGAAAGATCGAGACTGTCGATCAGGTGACGCTGGACGAGGCAAGCGGGGCGCTGCGCCGCCGGGCGGTGACGCGTCTTTTTGGCCTTGTGCTTGAATCGCGCGTACTCCCGGTCGAGCCCGGCCCGGAAGCGGCAGCGGCTCTGGCGGTAGCGGCCATCCGGCGGGGCATCGACCGGCTGGGCTGGAGCAAGGCGCAGGACCAGCTGCGCGACCGGGTCGGCTTTCTCCGGCAGGCCGAACCGGATCTCTGGCCCGATCTCTCCGATGCCGGTCTTGCCGCGACGGTTGCGGAATGGCTCGAGCCGTTCCTCGGCCGCGCCCGCAGCCTTGGCGATATCGATGCCGCGCTGCTGGGCGAGGCGCTCGACGCCCTGCTGCCCTATGGCCGCCGGCAGGCGCTGGATTCGGCGGCGCCCACGCATTTCGTCGCGCCGACCGGACAGGCTCATCCGATACGGTATGACGGCGATCTTGCCCCGAGCCTGTCGATCCGGGTGCAGGAACTGTTCGGCCTTGCCGTGCATCCTGCCATCGCCAATGGCAAGCTGCCTCTGACGCTGGAACTGCTCTCCCCGGCCCATCGGCCCATCCAGATCACGCGTGACCTGCCGGGCTTCTGGAAAGGCTCATGGGCCGAGGTCCGCACCGAGATGCGCGGGCGTTATCCGCGCCATGTCTGGCCGGAGGATCCGGCCCATGCCACGCCGACCACCCGCGCCAAACCGCGCGGAACCTGACGGCTCAGTTCCGCTCCCAGTACTGGCGCCATTGCCGCTCGCCCACGGTGCAATCCGCGCGGCCCGGCCGGGCGGGGCCGGCATCGGACATCGAACTCTGCGCAACCTCGCGCAGGATCTTGGTCCGGATCGCATCGCGGAACTGGTCCTTGTCCTCGATGGTCACGAGGAAGGAGCCCGGGCCGCCGATCACGCAATCCGCGTAATAGTCGTCCAGCCCCTCGATGTCGAAGTTCGAGCTGGTGTTCCGTTTGATCTGGATCGGCAGCCCGTTGATGACCACACCATTCGCTACGGCCCTGTCCCGCGAGCGGGAAACAAGGCCGCCCTCGTTGTTCGGGCCGTCGCCTGAAATATCGATGACCCGGCGCAGCGGGCGCAGCGGGGCTTCCTGCAGCCGGTCCATCGAGAAATCGATCGCCCCGGTGATCGAGGTGCGCCGCGCCCGCCGGACCGGTGCAGCGGCGATCTCTGCCGCAACGGCCCGCGCGCTGGCTTCGGAATCGATGATCTTCCAGTCCACGATGACATTGCGCGTCGCAAGGCCGGCCCATTCGATATAGGTCACGCCGATCCGCCCGATCATCCCCTTCCGGATCGCCTCGAGGACAACGGGCGAGGTCAGCGCGGCAATATAGCCTTCACGCTGCAGCGCCAGTTCCTCGAGATCCATCGAATAGGAGATATCAACCGCGAGGACGAGGGCGACATCCACCTCGGTCCCGGTGACCGGCCATTCGATCCGGTCCTGGCTCTGGGCAATGGCGAGGCCGGTCCAGCCAAGGAAAAGCAGCACCGGAAGGAGTTTGCCCGGCCAGCCAAGTGCCGGGACCCACGACGCGAAACCAGCCCGCATGCGCACCTCCATCCTGTGGAATCGCAGTGTGGGCACGAATCCGGCCGGGGTAAAGGGCGCGTTGGTGTTGTCCGATCACGGTTTGGAGAGTCGGCGAACCGTCCGGAGCGGGTGGCCCTGCCCGGCAATGCGCGCGAGGGCGGTGTCGAGCGGCTCGCTGACGACTTTCATGAACGCGCCGGTCGCATGCAAAAGGCGTCCTTCACCTTGCGCGAAGGCGACATGACCGGGCCAGAACAGCAGGTCGCCGCGTTCGTAGAGGCCCGGCTCGTCCGGGATGTTGATCGCCCGGCCGAGGCTCTGTTCCTGCATGTCGCTGTCACGCAGCGCCGGAATGTCGCAGGCATGGCAGGCCGTCTGGACAAGGGCGGAGCAGTCGAGCCCCAGGGTCGACTTGCCGCCCCAGAGATAGGGGATGCCGATCAGCCGCTCGGCGACGGCAACCGGATCAGCGTCGAAGGCATCGAGCGGGCCGAGATGGTCCGCGAAGACATGGCCAGCCTCGATCCGGGCGAAGCGTCCGTCCATGTCCAGCACGGTGCATTCCGCGCCGAAAGGCAGATGCCCCAGCGGCGTGGCCTTGATGCTCGGCCCGGGATAGAGGAAGGCCCGGAGATCCCGGACCCGATGCGTGGGTTCCGGCCCGTCCGGGCCAAGCGCTGTGATCGGCAGGTAGCCGACATAGCCGTCGCGCCGCGCCTGGCCCCAGCCCCATTCGCCCGCCCGCCAATAGAGGTCGAAGGCCTCGCCATGCAGCAACTCGGTGTCAAAAGGCCCTGTTGGATCAGGCGTCCGGCGCAACGGTACCGTTAAGGCCCGGATCCGGTAGGGCTCTGCCGCCACGAAGCGCCCGGCTTCCACCTGACCTTGGAGATGGAGGGCAGCGACGCCATCGCGGAGCGGCGTCATGCGTGGGTCGAGCGGAACGGGAGGTCTGGGCAAGGTCATCGCGGCATCACGGGGCAAGCGCGCCGGCGGCCTCGACCACCCGATCGCTGAATTCGTCGAGAAACAGCGAACCGCGGACGGTGCGCTGGATGATCACATTGCGACGATCGGCCGGGTCGCGCCGGCGCGAGACGAGATCGAGCTCGCCCATCGCATCGAGCGCCCTTGTGATCACCGGCTTGGTCACGCCGAGCTTGGCGGCCAGTCCGCGCACGGTATGGGGCGGTGGTTCGAGATAGATCGTCAGCAGGATGACCATCTGGCGCTGGGTCAGATCGACGGCATGGCGCCTGACCATGCTGAGCCCGACCTCCTGCCAGAGGCGCAGCGCCTGGATCGGCCGCAACCTGACGCTCATACCGGCCGTTCCCCCGCCTGCGACGGACCTGCTCCGCCATCCCCGATCGTTTCACATCCGTATCATCTTTCCCGGGTGAAGTTGAGTCCCGCGCCTCACCGGCGGCCGAACCGGGACAGCACCAGCTCTGCGGTCAAACGGGCGGCCTGCGGCTCGCCGCCTTCTGGGCGTCCGGGCTTGGCACTCGGGACCCAGCCATAGATGTCGAAATGTGCGTAGGATTTCGTCTCGGTGACGAAGCGCTTGAGGAAGAGCGCGGCCGTCACGGAGCCAGCGAAGCCACCGGCCCCGGCATTGTTGATATCGGCCGATTTCGACTCGATCATCGCGGAATAGGGCTTCCAGAGCGGCAACCGCCAGACCGGGTCGCTTGTGCGCATGCCGGCCGCGGCGATCTGCTCGGCGAGGGTCTCGTCATCCGTGTAGAAGGGCGGCAGGTCCGGGCCCAGCGCCACCCTGGCCGCGCCAGTCAGCGTCGCGTAGTCGATCAGCAGGTCGGGCTTGTCCTCGTCGGCCAGCGCCAGCGCATCGGCGAGGATCAGCCGCCCCTCGGCATCGGTATTGCCGATCTCGACCGTGAGCCCCTTGCGCGAGCGCAGGATGTCGCCAGGGCGGAACGCATTGCCGGACACCGCGTTCTCGACCATCGGCAGCAGTACACGCAGCCGGATCTTCGCCTCCAGCGCCATCAGGATCGAGGCCGCCGCGAGCGCCGTGGCCGCACCGCCCATATCCTTCTTCATCAGAAGCATCGAATTATCGGGCTTGAGGTTGAGCCCCCCGGTATCGAAGATCACGCCCTTGCCCACCAGCGTCACGGCCGGATCCGACGGATCGCCCCAGCGGAAATCGACGAGGCGCGGCGGATTCTCGGCGGCACGCCCCACGGCGTGGATCAGCGGGAACCCCTTCTTCAGGAGCGCGTCTCCGCTGATCTCGCGCAGCTTGGCTCCGTGCTGCGCCGCCACGGCCTTGGCCGCTTCGGCAAGTTCGCTGGTGCCGAGATCGTTGGCCGGCCGGTTGATCAGGTCCCGGCCCAAGATCACCCCTTCGGTGAGAGCATCCAGCACGTTCGCATCGACCCCCTTCGGCAGGTCGAGGCTTGCCGCAGGGCGCTCGATCTCCTTGAAGCGGTCGAACCGGTACCCGCCCAGCCGGAAGGCCAGCGCCACGAGATCGGGGCGGGCGAGCGTGCCCTCGAGGCGATACCGGCCTGCCGGCAGCTCGGCCGGCAGCTTGCCAGCGAGGAATGGGTTTTCGGCGAGGCCGGAATCCTTGCCGGTTCCGAAGAGCACAGCCTCGATCCGCCCTTCGGCATCGGGCACGGCAAGGACCTTTCCGCTCTTTCCCTCGAAGCCATGGGTCTCGGCGAAACGTCGCGCGGGAACGGAAAGCCCGGCGGCGATCTCTTTCCATGCCTCCTCGGCAACGATCAGGATCGGGGTGGCTTTCGAGGCTTTGGCAGGCATGGCGGACCCTTGAATCAGACAGGACGGGGCGAAGTTAACATCTGATTAGGGTTAACGAGTTATTCCTTTTTCTCAACAGGGGCCGCCGATTGCCGGATCCGGAGAACGGCCCGTGTCCGAAACCGGCCGCAGACGTGAGGTCAGGATTGCCGATGATGAAGCTCCCGTTGCCCTTCCCTGCGGTGCCGGATCCGCGTGCCGGGACCCGCCTCGCGCCGCTGGTGCTGGCCGCCTTGCTGCTCGGCGGATGCTCCGCGCGCCTGGATTCCTTCACCGGCTCCCTGAACGAGGCCGGTTCGCCGGCAGGCGCCAACGCTGCAATTACGCCCTCCGGGCTGGCCAATCTGGCCCGCCGCTATGATTCCCGGCCCGGCGACAAGCAGGCCTCGCTCGAATATGCCAGCGCATTGCGCGCCAGCGGCCAGCATCAGCAGGCGGTTGCGGTGTTGCAGCGCGCCTCCGTCGCCAATGTCGGCGACCGGGATGTCGCGGCGGCCTATGGCAAGGCGCTGGCCGATATCGGGCGGCTGGACGAGGCCAGCGGCGTCCTCGCGCAGGCCCATACCGAGGACCGCCCGAACTGGCGCGTGCTCTCCACCATGGGTTCGATCGCCGACCAGCAGGGCCAACATCAGCGGGCCCGTGATTTCTACCAGCGCGCGCTGAAAATCGCGCCGGATGAGCCGTCCATCCTCAACAATCTCGGCCTGTCCTATGTGCTCACGCGCGAGTTGGACCGGGCAGAAGAGGTTCTCCGCCGCGCCGTCAGCCAGCCCAATCCGGATCCGCGCATCCAGGCAAATCTGGCGCTGGCGCAGCAATTGCGGGCCGGCGCCCCGGCTGGGCCCCGGCCCGCCGCGCCCGCTCCGGCCCGCCCGAAAGCGGGCCAGCCGCAGGCTGCAGCTTCTGCCGCCATGCCGGTTGCCCTCGCCAATCCGGCTCCGCAAGCCAATGCATCACCGGCCCGGCCGGCGCCTCCGGCAGCAAAGAACGTTCCGGCCATCAATCCGGCGCTGACCGCACCGCCGGCCCAGGGGGCCATTCGCCCGAAAGAGGGAGGCCTGTTCGGCCTGAGCGGCAGGATCCGCGGTCAGGACCCGGCTTCCGCCGAGAACGAGCCGCGCGGCTAGGCTGCCGGCACAGCGTGCCGTGCCGACGCATCGCTGAAACAACAAAGGCCCGGATTTTCGATCCGGGCCTTTTGCATGGGATGCCGCAACGCCATCCCGGCTATGTGCCTATTTCCACTTGAAGATCTGGATCAGCGCGGGCGTCAGGATGACGATGAACAGCGCGGGCATGAAAAACACGATCATCGGTACGGTCAGCTTCGGTGGCAATGCTGCCGCCTTCTTCTCGGCTGCGGTCATGCGCTGGTCGCGGCTTTCCTGCGCCAGGACGCGCAGGGCCTGCCCGAGCGGCGTCCCGTAGCGTTCGGCCTGGATGAGCACCGTCGTGACAGATTTCACATTGTCGAGCCCCGTCCGCTTGCCGAGATTCTCGTAGGCCTGCCGGCGCTCCGGCAGGTAGGAAAGTTCCGCTGTGGTCAGCGCCAGTTCCTCGGCCATAGGCACCGAGGCCGTGCCGATTTCGGTCGAGACCTTCCGGAAGGCATGTTCGATCGACATGCCGGATTCCACGCAGATCAGCAGAAGGTCGAGCGCATCCGGAAAGGCCCGCCGCATCGAGGCCTGACGCTTCGAGGTGAGGTTCGACAGGTAGATTTCCGGCGCCTTGATCCCGAGATAGGCGGCGGCGATCACGGCACCGATCTGCCCGCCGACGGGCAGCCCGAATCCCTTGTTGATCAGCAGGTAGAAGATCGCGAACAGGATGAGGCCGATCGGTGCGAACAGCCGGGCCACAAGGAAGGTCGTCTCCGCCTTGGGGCCGCGCAGGCCGGCGCGGAGCAGTTTCTCGCTGGCGGCTTCCGAACTCAGCCATTTCTGGAGGTTGAAACGGTCGACGATCTGTTTCGCGCGGGCCCCGGGGCTGGACCGGAGTGTCGGCTTCGGGCCGGCCTTCTGCTGCTGGTTGAGGCGCTCGCGCTCGCGCGCGCGGATCCGGTCGCGCTCGAGCGCGACGGCATTCATCTTGTCCCGCATCTCGTTGCGCTCGAGAAGCGGCAGGCCGAGGGTGATCACGGTTGCCGAGACGGCAATGGCCGTCAGAACCGAGGCGATGAAGGACGGGTTGGTGAGCGTGTCGAGCATGTCACCGGGCCCCTAGATGTCGAAATTGATCATTTTTTTCATCACCATGATGCCAACGCCCATAATGATGAAGCAGGCCCCCAGGCCGATCTGGCCGGCCTTGGTCAACCAGAGAAGCTCGATATAGGCGGGGTTGCCCAGATAGACGAGGAACCCGACGAGGAACGGCAGCGCACCGATGATCGAGGCCGAGGCCTTTGCCTCCGTACTCATCGCATCGACCTTCTCGCGCAGCTTCTTCCGGTCCCGGATCACGCGGGACAGGTTGGACAGGATCTCGCCGAGATTGCCGCCCGACTTGGCCTGGATCTGGATGACGATGCCGAAGAAATTGACCTCGGCGAGCGGAATCCGCTCGAAGATCTTCATGATCCCCTCGGCGATGGAAACGCCCATGGCCTGCGCCTCGACGACACCGCGGAACTCGCTCTTCAGAGGCTCCTTGGCCTCCAGTGCGATCAGGCGAAGGCAGTCATTCAGCGGCAGGCCGGACCGGATCCCGCGGACGATCGCATCGATGGCGTTCGGAAACTCCTCCATGAAGAGCTTCTGCCGTTTCCGCGCCATGCGCGTCAGGATCCAGCGCGGCAGGCCGAACCCGCCGACGAACATGCCGCCGGCAGCAAGGATCGGCTGTTTGGTGATGAGGAGCACTACGAAACCGGTGCCGAGCGCGCAGCTGATCGAGATCAGGATGAAGGTTTTCTTGGTCCATTCGACCCCGGCCTGCTCGCAGCGCTGTTCCAAAGTCAGCTTCTGGGCCTTCTGGCGTTGTTCGAGTTCCTTCAGCGTTTCCGCAATCTGCTTGCGGCGGTTGCCGGCTTCCTCTGCCGCCTTGCGCCGTGACCGCGGATCGACAAGCGCCGCCTGGCGCTTCTCCGCCCGGTTGGCACCCGAGAGCAGGGGTTCGAGAAAGGCAACACCCAGCCCGCCGACGGCGACGAAGGCGAGGATGGCGACGAGGAGCTGGTTGACATCCATGCTCAGGCCACCCGCTCGTCCTTGACCTCGGCGGCATCGAGTGCCGCGGCGAGGCGCTTGTCTTCGCCGTAATACCGCGCGCGTTCCCACATGCGCGGCCGGCCGATCCCGGTCGATTTGTGCTTGCCGAGCACGCGCCCATTCGCATCTTCGCCCTGGATATCGAAGACGAACAGGTCCTGCGTGACGATCACGTCACCTTCCATCCCCATCACCTCGGTGATGTGCGTGATCCGGCGCGAGCCATCACGCAGGCGCTGCGCCTGCACGATGATGTCCACCGAGGAGGTGATCATCTCGCGGACGGTTTTTGGTGGCAGCGAATAGCCGCCCATGGCGATCATCGCTTCCATACGGGCGAGGCATTCGCGCGGGCTGTTGGCGTGGATCGTGCCCATCGAGCCGTCATGGCCGGTATTCATGGCCTGCAGCAGGTCGAACACTTCCGGTCCGCGCACTTCGCCGACGATGATCCGTTCCGGCCGCATGCGGAGGCAGTTCTTGACGAGGTCGCGCATCGTAATGGCGCCCTGGCCTTCGAGGTTCGGAGGGCGCGTCTCGAGGCGCACGACATGGGGCTGCTGGAGCTGCAGTTCCGCCGCGTCCTCGCAGGTGATGATTCGCTCGTCCTCGTCGATATAGCGGGTCAGGCAGTTCAGCAGCGTCGTCTTGCCGGAGCCGGTACCGCCGGAAATCACGGTGTTGCAGCGTACGCGGCCGATGATCTTCAACACCTCTGCGCCTTCCGGCGAGATCGAGCCGAACTTCGTCAGTTGCTCAAGCGTCAGCTTGTCCTTCTTGAACTTGCGGATGGTCAGTGCAGCGCCGTCGATCGCCAGCGGCGGGGCGATCACGTTGACGCGGGAGCCGTCGAGCAGGCGGGCATCGCAGATCGGCGAGGATTCATCGACCCGGCGGCCGACCTGGCTGACGATGCGCTGGCAGATATTCATCAGCTGGGCATTGTCGCGGAAGCGGATATTCGTCAGCTGGATCTTGCCGCCGACTTCGATGAAGGTCCGGTCGGCCCCGTTGACCATGATATCGGCGATATCATCCCGGGCGAGCAACGGTTCGAGCGGGCCGAAGCCAAGCACGTCGTTGCAGATATCATCGAGCATGTCCTCCTGCTCGGAGATGGACATCGCGACGTTCTTCAGCGCGAGGATCTCGGTGATGACGTCCCGCAACTCGTCGCGGGCACTTGCCGAATCCAGCTTGGCCAGCTGCGAAAGATCGATCGACTCGATCATCGCACCGAAGATCATGCTCTTGGTCTGGTAATACTGGTCCGACCGCTGCGGCGCGGCCTGGACCGGCGGCGGGGTAGGCTGACGGATGGCAGCAAGCGGTGTCGTCGAGGCAGCCGGCCGCGGTTCCTCGCGGCGGATTTCCGGCGCCGGCGCAGCCGGGCTGGCCGCCGGCTTCGAAGCCGCAGGCGGCGTTCCTGGCGTGATATTTGTCCGTTTTCCGAACATTCCGACCTCGCTTGCCGCCCGTCAGGCCGCTTTCGTCTTGCCCGAAAGACCGTTGAGCCTTTCGCGCAGGCTGGACAGGAGCGACTTCTTGTTCCGCACCGCTTCCTGACGGCCCATCAGGGCCTTGGCCATATCGAGAAAGGCATCGCGCGCCTTCGATTTCGGCTGCAGTTCGGCGATCATCTGGCCGTTATTGTTGGCCAGGCCAAACAAGGCGGTATCGAAGCCGATCGTCGCCACAGGTGGGCAATCCAGCGCTTTCGCAAATTCCGCTGCGGCGATTTCGGGCTTCTTCGGAATGCCGACCTGGTTGAGGACCAGTTTCGGCTTGGGATCCTGCGGGCGCGCCAGCGTCAGTGTGTCGATCAGGTTCTTGGCATTGCGCAGATTTGCAAGGTCCGGGGCCGCGACAACGACGATCTCGTCGGCCCGCGCAAGCACCGTCCGGCTCCAGCCCGTCCAGACATGCGGCACGTCGAACACGATGGCCGGAACCGTCTGGCGCAAGGCATCTGCCAGCGGATCGAACGTATCCGGGCCGAAATCATAGATCCGTTCGAGATTGGACGGAGCCGCCATCAAGCTGAGATTGGGCACCACGCGGGAGAGCAGGCGCTCGATCATGTTCGGATCGACACGGCTCGGATCGAAGGCCGCTTCCATCACGCCCTGCGGCGGATCCTGGTTGAAATCGAGCCCGGCCGTCCCGAAGGGCAGGTCGAGGTCGACAATCACCGATTCCACCTCGAGATCGGTGGCGATCGTGTAGGCGAGGTTATGGGCGATGGTGGAGGCACCGATGCCCCCTTTCGCTCCGACCACGGCGATGGTCCGCCCGATCGGCTTGGCGCCGGGCGTCGTGAAGATCTCGGACAGCGCGGTCACGAAGCCCAGCACATTGATCGGCGCGACCAGATATTCGCTGACCCCGCGGCGCATCAGCTCGCGATAGAGCGGCACGTCGTTGACATGGCCGACCACCACCACGCGGGTGCCCTCGTCACAATAGCCGGCGAGTTCGTCGAGGCTGTCGAGCAGCGTGTTGCTGTCCGTCACGGTCTCGATCACGATCACATTCGGGGTCGGCGCGTCGCGATAGGCTTCCGCAGCGGCAGCGACCCCGCCCGACTGGATGCGCACCTGCGCCTTCGCCATGCGGCGGTCATGCCGCGCTTCTTCCACCACGGCCGCCACCTGCCCGGTCTCCGAGAAGACCTGGATGGCGATATGGGGCAGCGGCGCTACGGTGATGTCGGCCATTGTCACGTCTCCACACTCGCTTCGCGGCTTACTGCTGCGCTTCCTTGACCTTGACATCGTCCTTCCGCCAGTTCGTGGCGGGGTCCTGGTCCTTGCGCAGGGCCTCGATGTCCTTGGTGCGCTTGACGGTATCGACCTGGCCTTCCGCCCGCGGCCGGACGAGATCGATCGGGTCCGATACCTGGGCGGCGAGCATCGACTGATAGGAGCAGCCGAGATTGTAATAGGGGCGGTTCTGCCATGTATCGAGGTCGCGGCCGCCGGCGAGGTCATCCGGCCACATGCCGCACTGGCTCGCAACCTGCGCCTGGAGCTTGGCGAAGCTCAGCCGGATCGGCGCGGTGCCGAGCCGGCCATCGGCCTGGTATGGCGCCACCTGGAGCGGGGCATGGGCGCCCGCGCTCGACAGCGCCGAGCGGATCGCCCCCATCATGGCGTGCCCGCCTGCGCCGGTGGGAATGGCGGCGATGATCGGCCCCCGGCCGTGCCGGGCATAGTCGCGGCCGAATTCCTGCAGATCCTGGATCTGGCGCCGGTCAAGCTGCCGGCCCGTATCGAAGACATCGAGATGGGTCTGGCTGGTCGCGAGCTTGATCGGGTGCCGCACGGAGTATTCGTCCGGCGCGAAGGCCTTCTGCGTCGGGCGCAGGGTCGAGCAACCGGCGAGGACCAATCCGGCGGCTCCGAGGACCGCGAGATTCAGGGCTTGGCGGGGGCTTCGCATGGGGGGAACTCCTGGAACAGACGGGGGCAGGGCGGGCTCAGTCATGGATGAAGCCCACGCGGCCGGATTTGCTGATGGCGGCCGGGGCCTTGGCCGTGGCGCCATAGGTGCGGTTCAGACGACCCATGAAGATGGTCGACGGGTCCGTTGCATCGGCGAAGCCGTCATCCGGGCGGGCGATCTGCCCCGGCGTGCTCGGCTTGGCGATGAAAGGCTGGACGAGGATCAGCAATTCGGTCTCGAAGCGCTGGTAGTCACGCGAGCGGAACAACGTGCCGAGGATGGGGATGTTCATGGCACCGGGCAGCCCGTTAATGGCCTGACGCGATTGCTGCTGGATCAGCCCGGCCGAGGCGAGGACGGCACCGGACGGCAGTTCCACTGTCGTCTCCGCCTTGCGGGTCCGGAAGCCCGGCACCTGCGTCGTGTTGAGCAGGAACGAATTTTCCGGATCGATCTCGGTCACTTCGGTCGACAGCCGGATCGAGATCCGGTTCTCGCTCATGACGACCGGTGTGAAGTTCAGCGCGACGCCGATCGGCTTGTAGGTCACGGAGACCGTACGTGACCGCGTGACCACGTCGAAAGTTTCCGCCTGCGGGATCGCCACTTCGCCGCCTGCGAGGAATTTCGCGCTTTCGCCCGAGATCGCGGTCAGGGTCGGTTCGGCCAGCGTGCGCAGCACGCCCTGGCGCTCGAGGGCGCGCATGGTGGCAGTATTGCCGTTGACGGTTCCGGTCAGGGCCGTCTCGGAAAGCAGCTGGCGCTGCACGCTGAACGGCTGGTCGGTAACAAGGCCGAAGCCTGATTGCGCCACGTTCCATTGGCCGTTCAGGTTGATGCCCAGCTGCTTGAGGACCGAGCGCTGTACTTCGGCGATCGTCACCTTGAGCATCACCTGGTCGCGGCCGCGGACCTGCAGCGCATTGACCACCTTGCCGCTGGTCGCACCAATGCCGAGGAAGCCGCCCGACTGGCCGACGAGGTTGTTGGCGATGTCGATCGCGCTCTGCACCTCAAGCGCGGAGTCCACCGTGCCCGCAAGGACGAAATTGTCGCCGACGCTGGTGACCTTGATATCGGCTTTCGGCAGCGCCTTCTTGATGACCTCGCGCAGGATCGACAATTCGCGGGCCAGTTCCTTGGCCACGCCGATATCGAGGGCGGCGATCTGCGCCCCGTTCTTGTCGGTCACGAAAACGCTGGTCGTGCCCTGGCCGGTCCCGATGATGAAGACCTTCCGGGCCGTCCGGACGACGGCATTGGCGACTTTCGGCTCGGAAACGAAGACTTCCGCTGCATCGCGTGGCAGGTCGATCACGATCGACTTGCCGACCGAAAGGTCGATCCGGCGGGCCATGACCTGGTCATGATCGTTCGGCTGGATCCGCGGCACCGGGATGGATTCGAACGGCACACCGCCGAAATGCTTCGGCGGCGGGGATGCGAATGCCGTGGTGGCGGCCATCGCGGCGCAGGCGCCGAGCAGGAGGGAACGCAGACGGGTGATCATGGGCGAGGCACCGGTAGGAGAGCGAGCGGGATCGGAAGCGGGGCGGGTCATCGGTTGGATACCTCCTGCGGAATGCCGAACCGCACGACCGTGACCGAGTTGCTGGGTCCCTTGGCGCGCGGGCCGTCTTCCTTGTTGGCATCGGCGAGGCTGCGCAGGGCCAGTGCCAGCGTGCCGGAGCGCTGATGCAACTGGATCTGCTCGGCCTGCGACGGATCGAGTTCCAGCGTGGCCGTCTCGCCGACCACCACGCGCTCGCCGTTCTTTTCCTGGATGTTCTGGCCGATCGCGAGGACGCGGATCCCGCCAAGCACGGTCACGCTCTGGTAGATGTCCGTGCCGGCACGCGTCGAGGCGTCAAGGTCGCGCCGGGTGACGATCACGTCGACAAAATCATTGGGCAGGATGAAGCCGCCGGCGCTCGAGGCGCCGCGGCTGTCAATCGAGATGGCCACGGCGCGCTTGCCGGAGGGCAGGATGGCGGAGAGGAAGCCCGAACCGTTGCCCTTGATGACCTTTTCCTCGCGGATCGGCTCATTGGAAAAGAAGGCTGCCCGCGTGATCGCGCCCTTGAACTCTTCCATCGCCTTCGGGCGGGCCGAACGCTGGATCATGGACGACGCCGCCAGATCCTGCGGCCATTTCACCCAGGAAAGCTGTTCGTCGGACAGAGCCGTGCCCATCGGCAGGTCCTGCTTGGCCACGAGAACCTCGGTGAATGCCTTTTCTTCGGGCGGTGCCGTCGGCACCGTCACGTCGACAGTGGCCGGCTGGCGGCCGGACAGCAGCAACGCCAGGAGTCCGGCGACACCGGCGACCCCGGCGATGATCAGGCGGGCGGGTTTCATGACTCGAGTCCCCATCACACACGGCGCAGCACGCGCCTCGGGACTCATTCCATCAGGGAAACATCAAGGTATGGTTAATCGCACCTTGAAAATCGTGCTTTCCGCATCGTTAACGCGGCTCAAAGGCCCGCAATCCGCTGCCAGATCGCCATTTGCGGATAGACGATGAGCCCGGCAACCGCGAGAGCGATGCCATAGGGAATGCCGGTCTTGTGGTGGTGCAACCGGAAGATCCAATGCACCTTGAGTGCGAAGGCCGGCAGGTGATAGGCGCGCCAGTAAAGGATGGCCAGCGTCAGCAAACCGCCAAGCACGGAGGCGATCAGCAGGTATTCGAGCAGCACCCCGAACCCGCACCAGATGCCGGTTGCGGCGGCCAGCTTGGCATCGCCGCCGCCGATCCATCCGAAGGCGAACATGGTGAAGGTGATCGCCAGGACAATGAGCCCCGCCGCAAGGTGAAGGCCGAAGGTCTTGAGCGGCATGCCCGTCAAGACGGCGAGGGCCACAAAGGCGGCGATGAGCAGCAACGAGACCCGGTTGGGGATGGTCATGGTGAAAAGGTCACTGAAGGCTGCGAAGGCCATCACGGCCGGAAACAGCAGCAGCAACAGGTCCATCGACATACGCCAAACTCCCGGCCGGGCCCGCGGGGTTTCGCCCGGGCCACGACTTCGCCTATACACACCTCGTCCTCTCTAGCGTGAGGACGTCGCAATTCGGTTAATGGAGACGCGGATGGCAGCCGATGGCGGGCCTTTCCTGCTGCACGGAACGGGCTGGCGCATTCCGGAACGCCTCGTCGAACTGCGCTTCATCCGGTCGGGTGGCCCCGGGGGGCAGAATGTCAACAAGGTGTCGACGGCCGTCGAGCTGCGTTTCGACCTTGCCGCCAGCGCGCTGCATGCCAACCACAAGGCGCGGCTTGGCCAGAAGGCGGGTGACCGGCTGACCCAGGAGGGCATCCTGATTCTGCGGGCGGAGCGGTTCCGCACCCAGGACATGAACCGGACCGACGCGCTGAAGCGTCTCGCCGAGCTGGTCGAGAGTACGGTTCTGGCCCCGCGTGACCGGATAGCCACCAAACCGACCCGTGCCTCGAAGGAGCGGCGCCTTGCCGCGAAAACCGGCCGCAGCCAGATCAAGGCCGGGCGCGGGCGGGTCGACCCCGATTGAGGCCAGCCCGCCGGTCGGGCTCAGATGTCGAGATTGGTGACGCTGAGCGCGTTGTCCTGAATGAAGGCGCGGCGCGGTTCCACTACATCCCCCATCAGGCGGACGAAGATGTCCTCTGCTTCCGCAAGATCCTTCAACTTCACCTGCAGAAGCGAGCGGACATTCCGGTCAAGCGTGGTTTCCCAGAGCTGCTGCGCCGTCATCTCGCCGAGGCCCTTGTAGCGCTGCAGCGAAAGCCCCTTCCGGGCAAGGCCCGCCAAGGCGTCGAACAGGGCCAGCGGGCCGCTGACGGCCATCTCGTCATTGCGGCGGACGAAGCGCGCCGGTTTCGAATAATGTTCCTGCAGCGAGGCGGCCCGCTCGTCGAGCTTGCGCGCCTCGGCGGAAGCCAGCAGGCCGCCATCGAGCACAGCCGCCTCGGTCACGCCGCGCAAGGTCCGGCGGAAGACGAAGCCGCCATTCTCTACCGCGCCGGACCAGCCGCGCTCCAGTTCGTCGGAAATCGCGTCGAGCCGCCGGGCCACATAAGCCGCGGCCGTTTCCGCCGCCTCGGCATTGGCGAGGATCGCGCTGTTCAGCGCGCCGGCAATCGCCGCCTGTTCCACCACCTTGCGGTCATAGCGCGAATGCAGCGCCCCCATGACCTGACGCACGAAGCGGGACTCGTCGATCACCCGGCGGAGATCCTCGCCGGCAATCTCGGCGCCGCTTCCGAGCTTCAGCACCGAACCGTCCAGCCCGACGCCGATCAGATAATCCTCAAGCGCGCGCTCGTCCTTGAGGTAGGTCTCGCTCTTCTGCCGGGTCGCCTTGTAGAGCGGCGGCTGCGCGATGTAGATATAGCCGCGCTCGATGAGTTCCGGCATCTGCCGGAAGAAGAAGGTGAGAATCAGCGTGCGGATATGGGCGCCATCCACATCCGCGTCCGTCATGATGATGATCTTGTGGTAGCGCAGTTTGTCGGGGTTGAATTCCTCGCGCCCGATGCCCGTGCCGAGCGCGGTAATCAGCGTGCCGATCTCCTGGCTCGAGAGCATCTTGTCGAAGCGCGCGCGCTCGACATTGAGGATCTTTCCCTTGAGTGGCAGCACAGCCTGGAACTGCCGATCACGCCCCTGTTTCGCCGATCCGCCCGCCGAATCGCCCTCGACGAGCAGCAATTCGCATTTCGAGGGGTCCCGCTCCTGGCAATCCGCCAGCTTGCCGGGGAGCGAGGCAATATCGAGCGCGCCCTTCCGGCGGGTCAACTCGCGCGCCTTCCGGGCCGCCTCGCGGGCTGCCGCCGCCTCGACCACCTTGCCGACGACAGTCTTCGCCTCGGACGGGTTCTCCTCCAGCCATTGCTGCAGCGCCTGGTTCAGCACGCCCTCGACCACCGGCCGAACTTCGGAAGAAACCAGCTTGTCCTTGGTCTGCGACGAGAATTTCGGATCCGGCACCTTGACCGAGAGGACGCAGGTCAGCCCTTCGCGGCAATCGTCGCCGGTCAGACTCACCTTTTCCTTCTTCGAGATCCCGCTGGAATCGGCATAGCTGGTGATCTGGCGCGTCAGCGCCCCCCGGAAGCCCGCGAGATGGGTGCCGCCATCGCGCTGCGGGATGTTGTTCGTGAAGCAGAGCACGGTTTCGTGGTAGCTGTCGTTCCACCACAGCGCCACTTCCACCGTGATCCCATCCTGTTCCTTTTTCACGAGAATCGGGCGCGAGAGCAAAGGCGATTTCGCCCTGTCGAGATAACGTGTGAACGCCTCGAGCCCGCCCTCGTAGTAGAGCTCGACTGTTTTCGGCTCGGCATGGCGATTGTCCGAAAAGATGATGCGCACGCCCGAATTCAGGAAGGCGAGTTCGCGCAGGCGGTGTTCGAGAGTCGCATAATCGAACTCGACCATCGTGAATGTGCCGGTCGAGGGCAGGAAAGTGATTTCCGACCCCGAGCGGCCTTCATAGCGACCGGGCTGCCGGTCCGGCGTGTAGCTGCCCACAACCGCAAGCGGCGCATCGGCATCTCCATGGGTGAAGCTCATCTCGTGGATCTTGCCGTCGCGGTAGATGCGCAGCTTCAGCCATTTCGACAGCGCATTCACGACGGAGACGCCCACGCCGTGCAGGCCGCCGGAGACCTTGTAGGAATTCTGGTCGAATTTCCCACCGGCATGCAGTTGGGTCATGATGACCTCGGCCGCTGACACGCCCTCCTCCTTGTGGATATCCGTGGGGATGCCGCGGCCATTGTCGCGCACGGAGCAGGAGCCGTCGGCATTCAGCGTGACCGTCACGAGATCGGCATGCCCGGCCAGGGCTTCGTCGATGGCATTGTCGACCACCTCGTACACCATGTGGTGGAGGCCGGAGCCGTCATCCGTGTCGCCGATATACATGCCCGGCCGCTTGCGCACGGCATCGAGACCCTTGAGCACCTTGATCGAATCCGCGCCGTATTCGGCGCCGGCATTTTGCTCGTTCGGCGTATCGTCCATGGAAATCCCAGATCGTGGTCGAATCAATGGCGGAATCTAGCGCGTCCTACGCGCGCGCACACGCGCAGAAGCCCGGATAGGCCGCAAATGCGGGCGGAATAAGGTGCATAACTGAGCGTCAGCGGGCGGCAACCACCACGGCCGTTCCCGCCATGATGCCGGCGGTCGTCCGGTTGATCCGGCGGATCGCCTCGGTCGAGCGTAGCAGGCGCCGCGCCCGCGCCGCCAGGACCACATAGCCCATGAAGATCGCCGTCAGCACCACGACGATGATCGCCGCGATCTCGAGCGCCGTCACGAGCGTGATCTGTTCCGGCGAGACCACCAGCGGCATGATCGAGAGGAAAAAGACCATGGTCTTGGGATTGCCGAGCGTGAGCAGGAAAGCCCCGAGAAAGGCCCGGAACCCGCTTTTGCCGGCAGCAGCCGGCTCCGCCTCGGTCAAGGGCCTTGCCGGCATTCGCCAGATGCTGATTGCGACATAGATCAGATAAAGCGCACCGGCATATTTCACGGCCGTGAAAAGGGGCTGGTAGGTCTGGGCCAGCAGTCCGAGGCCCAAAGTGGCGGCCGAAAACCAGACGAGGTCTCCTGCGACGAGCCCCATTGTGAAGGCCAGCGCCCCGCGCGATCCCATGGCCAGCGTCCGCGCGACGATGGCGGCCACGGCGGGGCCGGGGGATGCCGCGGCCAGCGCATAGACCGGGACGAAGAGCAGGAAGGTGGACAACGTCATCGAACAGGCTCCGGCAGGGGATCGCGGGCACGCGGCCGGTGGACCAGCGTGACCAGGACGAAGCTGAGATACAGCAAAAGATACCAGGATCCCAGCTTGCCGATGCTGACAAGCTGGAACCCTTTCTGGCCCGGATAGAGCCATGTGCCGGTCAACGTGCCGATATTCTCCGCGATCCAGAGAAACAGCGAGGTCAGGAAGGCCGCCAGCGGCAAGGGCATCCAGAGCACTCTATGCCCTGGGCGGTAATGGATCCGCGTCCGCCAGAACAGAACCAGCGTCGCTGCCATCAGGAGGGTGCGCAGATCGGCGACATAGTGATGTGTGAAGAAATTCGCGTAGATCGCCCCGGCCAGCAATGCCGTCATCCAGAACGGCGGATACGGTTCGAACCGCATGTCGAACAGGCGGATCGCTCGCACCATGAAGCTCCCGACGCAGGCATACATGAAGCCGGTGAAGAGCGGCACGCCGCCCAGCTTCAGCAGGCCCGGCTCCGGATAGGCCCAGGACCCCATCCTGAGCTTGAAAATCTCCATGATCGTCCCGACCAGGTGATAGATCAGGATGACCAGCGCCTCGCGCGGCGTTTCCAGCCGGAACGCCAGCAACAGCATCTGGGTTGTCACGGCCGCCAGCGTCAGGAAATCGTAGCGGGCGAGGCTCCAGCCGGGCTGCCAGAGCAGCTTTGTTGCGATGATCAGCGCCAGCATGATCGCCGCATAGAGGCTGGCCCAGGCCATTTTCAGCCCGAAAGCCACGAATTCGTAGGCCGGTGCGGGCAGATGCGCATGTGCCCAGCCGGAAAGGCGCCGTTCGATCCGCATCCGCGCGGCTTCACCGCTCTCAGGCAATGTCCACCTGCCCGTCCCGCACCATCATCAGGCTTGCGCCTTCGCCAAGCGCCTCGAACAGCAGCGGGTCCGTCCCGGTCAGGAAAACCTGCCCGCCCAGCATCCGGAGGATGCGGTACAAGGCAGCGCGGCGCTCTGCATCGAGATGGGCGGCAACCTCGTCAACGAGCAGCATCGGCGGTTGACCGCGCATCTGCCCGATCAGGCGGGCCTGCGCGAGAACCAGCCCCAGCAGCAGCGCCTTCTGTTCGCCGGTTGAACAGGTCGCCGCCGGCTCGCCCTTGGGCCCATGCAGGACGCCGAGATCGGAAGCCTGCGGGCCGGTCAGCGTCCGCCCCGCTGCACGGTCCCGCGCGCGGCCCTCGCGCAGAGCAACCCGATACCAGTCCTCGACGGCGCTGGCCGTCATCGTTCCGAGGCGCTGCTCGAGTTCGCCCTCCAGAGTCAGCCTTGCAAAGGGAAAGGGCGCCATCAGCGCCGCATCGCGCTCGGCCAGCGCATCGAGCCGGGCCACCGTCTCGGTGCGGGCTGCAGCAACGGCGGTGCCGAGTTCGACGATCTCCTGCTCGATCGCCTCCAGCCAGCGCGGTCCGCCCCCCTCCTCGAGCAGGCGGTTGCGGTGGCGCAGGGCATTTTCGAAGGCCGAAACACGGCTGCCATGCGCGGAATCAACCGCCAGGACCAGGCGGTCGAGGAACCGCCGGCGATCCCCGGCCGGGCCGCGGAACAGCCCGTCCTGATCCGGGGTCAGCCAGAGCAGGCTGAGATGGTCGAGGAAGCGCATGGCCGACCCGACCGGTTCCCGGTCGATCCGGCATTCGCGCCCGGCCTCGCCCGGTACGAGCCCGGTTGCCAGCGTGAGAGGGCCCGTCCCGGTTTCGAGATCGGCAAGGACGGAAAAGGTGCCCGGCCCCTCGCGTCGGGCAAGGGCGGTCAGCGTGGCGCGGCGGAGGCCGCGGCCGGGCGAAAGCAGCGAGATGGCCTCAAGCAGGTTTGTCTTGCCGGCGCCGTTCGGCCCGCAGAAAGCCGTGAGGGAGGCGCCGAGCCGCAGATCAAGGCGGGCATAGGACCGGAAATCCTGCAGCCGAAGCCGCAGGATCCGCGGCTCCGGCGGGGAAGCCGTCATGCTCAGACGCGCATCGGCATCAGCACATAGAGGCTGGCCGCGCCTTCACGATCCTGGATCAGCGTCGGCGAGCCCGGATCGGCCAGTTTGAGCAGGGCCGTATCGCCTTCGAGCTGGCCGACAATATCCAGCAGATAGCGGGCATTGAACCCGATCTCGAGCGGCGAGGCCTCGTAATCGACCGACAATTCCTCGATCGCCTGCCCGGCATCGGGATTGTGCACCGACAGGGTCAACTTGCTGTCACCCAGCGAGAATTTCACCGCCCGCCCGCGCTCCGACGAAATCGTCGAGACACGGTCGACCGACCGGGCGAATTCGTCGCGTTCGACCGTCAGGAACTTGTCGTTCCGTTGCGGGATGACGCGGGCATAATCCGGGAATGTGCCGTCGATCAGCTTCGAGGTCAGCACGATCGGCCCGACAGTGACGCGCATCTTCACGCTCGACAGTTCGAAGCCGATCTGCGCCTCGCCATCGCTGAGCAGCTTCTGCAACTCGTTGACGGTCTTGCGCGGAACGATCACGCCCGGCATGCCCTGCGAACCCGCCGGCGCGGCCGTGTCGCACAGGGCCAGGCGATGGCCATCGGTAGCCACGGCGCGCAGGATCGACTGCCCGCCAACTTCCGTGGCATGCAGATAGATCCCGTTGAGATAGTAGCGGGTTTCCTCGGTCGAGATCGCGAATTGCGTTTTTTCGATCAGCTTGCGCAACTCGCCGGCGGCCATATCGAAGCGATGGCTCATCTCGCCCGCGGCGAGATCCGGGAAATCGGTTTCCGGCAAGGTCTGCAGCGAGAATCGCGAGCGGCCGGAGCGCAGGGCAACCTGCCCGGACTGGCCGTCCTGCTCGAGCGAGACCTGCGCCCCGTCCGAAAGCTTGCGCACGATGTCGTAGAGAACATGCGCCGGAACGCTGGTTGTGCCCGCGCGCTCCACATCGGCCGGAATGGTCTCGACGATGTCGATGTCTAGATCGGTCGCCTTGAGGTGCAGTTCCCGCTGTTCGGCCCGCAAGAGAACGTTGGCGAGGATCGGAATGGTGTTCCGCCGCTCGACAACGCGATGCACATGACCGAGGGCCTTGAGCAGCGCGGCCTGTTCCACCGTGACCTTCATCGTATCGCTTCCGTCCCGTTCCCGACTAAAAACCGCCTCGGAACGAGACGGTTGACGCGCATCCTTCCAAAACAGGTTCCGGAAACGATGGCGCGTCACCCGCCAAAGCGCAAGGGTGCCCGCGTGATTTTGCGCAATGGCCGAGGGATGATCGACAGGATTTTCAGAGCCGTGAAAGGCCGTGCCTCATTCCTGAAGCATGCGCTTGAGATGATCGATCTCGCCGGCAAGTTCCTGATCGGTCGTCACCATGCCCTCGATCTTGCGGACCGCATGAAGCACGGTCGTATGATCCCGCCCGCCGAAACGCCGGCCGATTTCCGGCAACGAACGCAACGTCAGTGACTTGGCAAGATACATCGCGATCTGCCGAGGACGGACCACCGTGGCCGTGCGGCGCGAAGAGAGGATGTCGGCCCGGCTGACATTGTAGTGGTTCGCCACCAGCCGCTGGATGTCCTCGATCTTGACGCGGCGCGGCTCGCGGTGCCGCACGAGATCGCGGATCGCCTCGTCGGCGGCGGCGATATCGAGCGCCCCCCCGGTCAGCGTCGAATGGGCCAGCAGGCGGTTCACCGCACCTTCGAGGTCGCGGCCATTGGTGGTTATCGCCCGCGCCACATGCTGGATGACATCCGGCGGTACGTCGAAGCCCGGCAGATGTGCCTTGGCGATCTGGATCCGGCTTTCGAGGATCTTCACCCTGAGGGCGTCGTCCAGCGCACCGATCTCGACCACAAGCCCGCCGGCGAGACGCGATTGCACGCGCTCCTCGATGCCCTCGAGATCGGAGGGCGCCCGATCCGCCGCGACGACAACCTGCTTCCCGGCATCGATCAGCGCATTGAGCGTGTGGCAGAATTCCTGCTGGCTCTTCGGGCCCTGCAGGAACTGGGCGTCATCGATGATGAGCACGTCAATGCCGCGCAAGGTATCCTTGAAGGCAATGGCGGTCTGCGCCTTCAGCGAGGCCACGAAACCATACATGAAGCGCTCGGCGGTCAGATACAGCACGCGCCGGCCGGAGCTTTCGATGGCCTGGGCCGCGCCCTGGAGCAGGTGCGTCTTGCCGAGGCCCACGCTCGCATGCACGTAGAGCGGGTTGAAGACCGGCATCTCCGCCACCTTGGCCTGCACGATCTGCATGGCGGCGGCATGGGCCATCACATTCGAGCGCCCGACCTGGAACGCGCCGAGCACAAGCCGCTTGTCGAGCGGCGATCCGACCTGGAGATCGCCCTCGTGGCCTTCCTGGACGCGGGCCTCGATCGGCTTGATCCCGACATCGCCCATCGGCCGCAGGGCAGCCGGAGCCTCCTGGGACGCGAACTTGCGGACCTGCTCCGCTGCCTTGGGCGCTTCCGGCCTCGGCGCCGTGCGCAGGCTTGCCGACCGCATCACGATCGATACCCGCTGCAGCCGCGCATCCTCCTTCTGGAAATGCGCCATGATCTTTTCGATGAAATGCTGCTGGATCCAGTTCCTGAGGAACTTCGTCGGAACCGAAAGGATGACGGTGTCGTTCTGGACCTGGACAAGCTCGAGGCACTTGAACCAGCTCGTGTAGACATCCTCGCCAAGCTCGGCCCGCAGCCGGCGCTGTACACGGTCCCAGACAAGGGTCGCTCCGGCCATGTCTGCCGCAGGCAAGCCCCGGATATCATGATCGAGTCGGCTCTCGGTAGCCTGGGTTTCAGGTGTCTTCAGCATGATCGCTCTCAAAGTCTGCACTTGGAATACGAAGATGCCCTGCCGAAACGGTATGTTTCAGCAAAGTCATTCGTAGTGTTTGAATGTCGTATGTCTGACGGATTCAGAACAAATCCGGATGGGTCAGATGAAACCCACTAAACACGCATGGCGAGTAACGTTTTCGATTACATCATAACTGGAAATCACATTGCCCCCCTTTGCGCCGTGATCGCCTCGAAAAGGCAGCCCCCTTTTGCCCGCCCCGTCAGTCGGTAAACAAAGTCTTAATCTGCCTTCCGGGCGCCGTGCAATAGCGCATTTCCAGGCGCTGCCGGCAGGGTGGTGGCCGGTCGATTGGCAACAGGGAAGGGCGCTCTCCGGTGGCCAAAAGTAAGTCGTTGATTCGGGCGTTTGAATCGAGTTGTGGATGATTTCCGGATAAAAACGTTACGCCGGTGAAATGTTTCACGGATGGTGTTTTCCGAGGCTCACAGCCAGCGTGACAAAAACCACCAAATCGAGGTCTTATGAAGCAAGTTTATGAAAAATATAAAGAAATTCTGCGCACCTCAAGGCGTCGCAACGCCTTGTCCGCGCATCGTTGATAAATCAGGAGTCAAGCCCCTTTGTGGCAATCCGGAAACATTTCTCGGAGCGCGATGTCTGACCAGGGCATAAAAAAACGCGCCGGAATCCGGCGCGTCCAGAAGCTCTCGAAGGGAGCTTGCGTCAGGCCGGAAGCGACCGGATCTGACGGATCAGGCGGGACACCTTGCGGGCCGCCATGTTCTTGTGAACGATCCCGTTCTGGGCAGCCTTGGCCAGCTCGGGCTCGGCCTTCTTCATGGCAGCGAGCGCGGCGGTCACATCGCCCTTCGCAATCGCTTCCTCGACATAACGGACCGAGGTCCGCATGCGGCTGCGGCGCGCCTTGTTGACTTCAGTCCGGCGCAGGGTTTGCCGCGCGGCCTTCTTGGCTGATTTGGTATTCGCCATCGACTTAAGGGACTCCGACCCGTTGACCCGTTCCCGGCTGGTCAGGACACATCTGCATGTGCCGGACCACCCGATCCTGTTTCATGCCGGAAAAGCGACGACACTCCGTCACCTGACCGACATGTTGAAATGAAAGCGCGCCGGAAACTCGGCGCGAGAGCGGCTCCATGCCATCTTCCGCGCGCGGGGTCAACGAAAAAACGATTCCCCGGCGCTCCGGCTTATGAGGACACGTCCTAGCCGGCAAGCCCGCGAAGCCAGGCACCGACCGGGTGGCTGGCATCCAGCATCAGCCGCAGGGCCATGGCAAAGGCCACGATCACCACCAGCGGGCGCACAAGACGCGGCCCGAAGCGCAGGCTGGCCCGCACGCCGAGCCACGCGCCCGTCGCCGAGGCGGCGCCCATCATCAGCCCGACCGTGATCAGGATGTGGCCGGCCAGCAGGAAGAAGATGAGCGCGCCGAGATTGGAGGCGAGATTCATCATCTTGGTATGCGCGACGGCGCGCATCATGCCGAAGCCACAAAGCAGGATCAGGCCGATCAGATAGAAGGTCCCCGCGCCCGGGCCGAACACGCCATCATAGATGCCGATCCCGACACCGACCGTGCCGGTGAAGGTCGCGAGGCTGAGACGGGGCCGCGCCTCGGCATCGCCGAGCCGGGGCGAAAGCGCCACATACAGGGCGATCGCGACCAGCAGGAACGGGATGACAAGCCGGAGGAAGCCTGTGGGCGCGAGATGGGCGATGAGCGCGCCGACAACCCCGCCGCCGAACGCTGCGCCGAAAAGCGGCAGGATGAGCGCCCGGTCGATCCGCCCGGCCCGGTAGAAGGAGAGGGCCGAGGAAGCGACGCCGAACGTTCCCTGCAGCTTGTTGGTTGCGATGGCGCCGACCGGCGGCACACCCGCCAGCAGGAGCGCGGGCACGGTGATGAGACCGCCGCCGCCCGCAATCGCATCGACGAAGCCGGCCACGAAGGCTGCGAGGACGAGGCCGGCCGCCGCGAAAGCCGAGACGCCGAGCTCGAAGCCAGAGAACAGTCCCAGCATGCCGGTTCGCCTGGCTCAGCCGCGGAAATTCGGCTTCCGCTTCTCGACGAACGCCGCCATGCCTTCCTTTTGCGCCGAGGTGGCGAACAGGGCCTGGAATGTGCGCCGCTCGAACCGCACGCCCTCGCTCAATGTCGTCTCGTAGGCGCGGTTGATCGATTCCTTGGTGATCATCGTCACTTCGGTGGCGAATTCGGCAATGGTCGTCGCAGCGGCGAGCGCTTCCTCGACGAGTTTCTCGACAGGGACGATCCGCGCGACAAGGCCGGATCGTTCCGCCTCGTGCACATCCATCATGCGCCCGGTCAGGCAGAGATCCATCGCCTTGGCCTTGCCGACCGCCCGCGTCAGGCGCTGCGTTCCGCCCCAGCCCGGCATCACGCCCAGCTTGATCTCGGGCTGGCCGAATTTTGCATTCTCGGCCGCAATGATCATGTCGCAGAGCATCGCGATCTCGCAGCCTCCACCCAGCGCGAAGCCGGAAACCGCCGCGATGATCGGCTTGCGGATCCGGGTGATCGCATCCCAACCGCTGCCGAAATCCTGCAGGTAGCTGTCGGGATAGTTCAGATCCGCCATTTCCTTGATGTCGGCGCCGGCGGCGAAGGCCTTCTCGGAACCGGTCAGCACCATGCAGCCGATTCCGGCATCGGCATCGAAGCGCGCCAGGATATCGAGCAGGTCCACCATGACCTGCCGGTTCAGGGCGTTCAGGGCCTGCGGCCGGTTGAACCGGATGAGGCCCACGCGGCCATGGCGCTCGACGAGAAGGGTTTCGTAGGTCGGAAGTTCGGTCATGGGTCTTCCCGTCAGATTCTGGAGGTCTGGCATTCGGCAAGCCGGTACGGTGGCCCTCCGGCTCGCCCTTGTCTGTCACATGGGCGACGCAGGGGTCCAGCCCCGGGCGGCGATTTTCTGCCGCCCGGATGCCGCTAGCGCTGGCATTCGAGGCAATGGAAGGTCGACCGGCCCGACTGGACCAGCCGGCGGATGACGCCCTGGCAGCCTGGCGTCGGGCAGCGTTCGCCCTCGCGGTCATAGACGCGGAATGCATGCTGGAAATAACCGAGCGAGCCGTCCTCGTGGCGAAAATCCCGCAGGGTGGAGCCGCCGGCTTCGATTGCCTCGGCGAGGACATCGCGGATGGCGATCACGAGGGCTTCGATCTCCCGCTTTTTGAGGTTGCCGGCCGGGCGGGTCGGCGCGATCCGGGACCGGTGCAGCGCCTCGCAGACATAGATGTTGCCCAGCCCCGCGATCAGCCGCTGGTCGAGGAGCGCCGCCTTCATCGGCGTCCGTCGACCTGCCAGAAGGCTGGCAAGCGCGTCGGGGTGGAGCGCGTTGCCGAGCGGCTCGAGCCCGAGCGTCGCGAGCGAAGGCGCGTCGTCGAGCCTGTCGCTTGGCCAGAGGTCAAGGCTGCCGAACCGGCGCGGATCGTTGAAGACCACCCGTATGCCGCCTTCCAGCCGGAAGATTACATGATCATGCTGCTTCAGGCGGGACACATCGTGGTGGAATTCCGCGAGTGTACCGGCCTCGTCGCCGCGCTCCACGATCATCCGCCCGCTCATCCCCAGATGGAGGATCATCGTCTCGCCGGAATCGAGCGGGATCAGCAGGTATTTGGCGCGCCGCCCGAGCGTCAGCACGCGGCGTCCGCTGATCCGCCGCACGAGATCTGGCGGGAAAGGAAAGCGCAGATCGGCGCGGTTCAGCACCAGCGTCTCGATCAGGGCGCCGTCGAGATGCGGCGCCAGCCCGCGCCGGACGGTTTCGACCTCGGGAAGCTCGGGCACGGCGGACCTCGACGATGGCCAGGACGTTATGCGACGGTCTCGCCATAGCGCGACGCGGAAAGCTTCGCTATGGAAATGACGCGGGCATCCCGGCCCGTCCTGTTCGGGGTAGGGTTGTGATGGTCGAGACAACGCATTTCGGGTTCGAGGATGTTCCGCTCGCGGAAAAGCAGGCCCGGGTGGATGATGTCTTTCATAAGGTCGCCTCGCGCTATGACCTGATGAACGACCTGATGAGCATGGGCCTCCACAGGCTCTGGAAGGACATCCTCGTCACCATGCTGCGCCCGCCCCGGCAGGGCCCTTTCCGCCATATCGACGTCGCCGGCGGCACGGGCGATGTTGCCTTCCGCATCGTCGCGGCCGGCAGCCCGCAGACCCGCGTCGATGTGGTCGATATCAACGCCTCGATGCTCGGGGTCGGCGAGGATCGTGCCCGCGCCCGGGGGCTCGACGGGCAGGTCCGCTTCATCGAATGCAATGCCGAGGCCCTCGCTTTCGAGGATCGCAGCTATGATGGCTACACCATCGCCTTCGGCATCCGGAACGTGCCGCGGATTCCGCTGGCCCTGTCGGAGGCGTTCCGCGTGCTCAAGCGTGGCGGGCGGTTCCTTGTGCTGGAATTCGCTCCGGTGGAAACGCCCGTGCTCGACCGCATCTACGACGCCTATTCGTTCAACGTCATTCCGCCGCTGGGCAAGATGATCACCGGCGATGGCGAGCCCTACCGCTACCTTGTCGAATCGATCCGCAAGTTCCCGCCGCCGGATCTCTTCTCCGAGATGATCCGCGAGGCCGGCTTTTCCCGTGTCACCTGCCGGCCGCTGACCGGCGGGATTGCCAATATCCATTCCGGCTGGAAGATCTGAGGCGCCCGTGTTCGCGGCCCTGCGCCATTCCCTGCACCTGATCCATGTCGGCTATGTGCTGATGCGCGAGGGCGTGTTCGCGCTCGTGCCCAAGCGGCAGGTTCCGGCCATCCTCCACCCGCTGCTCTGGCTGCTTTCGGCCCTGGCCCGGAGGGATGCCGGTGATCGCGGCACCCGCATCGTCGCGGCGCTCACGCGGCTTGGCCCGTCCTATGTGAAGCTCGGCCAGTTTCTCGCGACGCGGCCGGACCTTGTCGGTTTCGCGCTGGCGCGGGATCTCGAGGCCCTGCAGGACCGGATGCCCGCCTTCCCGCAGGCCGAGGCCGAACGCCGCGTTGCAGCGGCCCTCGGCAAGCCGCTCGACACCCAGTTCGTGGAATTCGGGCCGGTCGTCGCCGCCGCCTCGATCGCGCAGGTGCACAAGGCCATTGTCGAGATCGACGGCGCGCGCCGGCCTGTTGCGGTCAAGGTGCGCCGGCCGGGCATCGACCGGGTCTTCAGCCGCGATATCGCGGCGCAGAAATTCGTGGCCGGACTGATCGAGTATTTCGTGGTCTCTGCGCGACGCCTCAAGCCGGTCGAGGTGGTCGAGACCCTTGAACGCACGGTCCTGCTGGAGATGGATCTCCGCTTCGAGGCGGCGGCCCTTTCGGAAATGGGCGAGAATGTCGCGAAGGATCCCGATTTCCGCGTGCCTGCGGTCGATTGGGAACGCACGGCCCGCGAATGCCTGACGATGGAATGGATCGAGGGCATCAAGCTCAACGATCTCGCCGCCATCGAAGCGGCCGGGATCGACCGGGTGGCCCTGGCCCGCACCGCCCTGCAGAGTTTTCTCCGCCATGCCCTGCGCGACGGCTTCTTCCATGCCGACATGCATCCCGGCAACCTTTTCGTCATGCCATCCGGGCAGCTGGTGGCGGTCGATCTCGGCATCATGAGCCGCCTCGGTCCGCCCGAGCGGCGCTTCCTCGCCGAGATCCTGTTCGGCTTCATCACCCGCGACTATCGGCGGATCGCCGAGGTGCATTTCGAGGCCGGTTATGTGCCGAAGCGGCATTCGGTGGAGGATTTCGCCCAGGCCCTGCGCGCGGTCGGCGAGAAGATCCACGGCCGCAATGCCGCCGAGATCTCGATGGCCCAGCTCCTCGGCCTGCTCTTCGAGATCACGGCCCTGTTTGACATGGCGACCCGGACGGAACTCGTCCTGCTCCAGAAAACCATGGTCGTGGTCGAGGGCGTCGCGCGCAATCTCGACCCGCAATTCGACATGTGGAAGGTTGCCGAGCCGGTCATCCGGGAATGGATCGAACGCAATCTCGGGCCGATCGGCCGGATCGAGGATATCGGCCGGGATGCGCTGGATCTCGTGCGGGCCGCTGGCCGTCTGCCTGATCTCGTCACCCGGACGGATGCGGCCCTCGCGGCTTTCGAGAAAGGCCATCGACCGGAGGTCGAGCCGGCCGGCCAGCGGGCCGGCGGCCTTTCCGCAATCACCCTGGCGCTCTGGGCCATCGCCCTGGCGCTGGCCATCCTGGCCGTGAAGACCTGAGGGGGCGAACCATGGCTCAACCCGTGCTTCAAGGACGTTCGATCCTGCTGGTGATCGGGGGGGGCATCGCGGCCTACAAGAGCGCCGAGCTTGTCCGGTTGATCCGGAAGGCCGGAGGCGATGTCCGGGTCATCCTCACCCGGGCTGGCAGCCAGTTTGTTACCCCGCTGACGCTGGCTGGCCTGACAGGCAACAAGGTCCAGGAAGATCTCTTCTCCCTGACGGACGAGGTCGAGATGGGGCATATCGAGCTGTCCCGCTCGGCCGATCTCGTCGTCGTGGCCCCGGCCACGGCGGATCTCATGGCCAAGACCGCCAATGGCCTCGCCAATGATCTCGCCTCGACGGCCCTGCTCGCCACCGACAAGCGGATCCTGATGGCGCCCGCCATGAATGTCCGGATGTGGCTGCACCCGGCGACGCAGCGCAACCTTGCCACCCTGAAGCAGGATGGCGTGCGGCTTGTCGGCCCGGATGCCGGCGAGATGGCCTGCGGTGAATTCGGCCCCGGGCGGATGGCGGAGCCGGCTGCGATCCTCGAGGCCATCGTCGCGGCGCTTGCCGGGCCGACCGTGATCCCCATGCCGGACTGGCAGGCCCCGGTTCCCATTTCCGGGCCGCTTTCGGGACGCCATGTGCTGATTACCGCCGGGCCGACGCATGAGCCGATCGACCCGGTGCGCTACATCGCCAACCGTTCCTCCGGCAAGCAGGGCTACGCCCTGGCCGAGGCCGCGCGGACCCTCGGTGCGCGGGTGACCCTGGTTTCAGGGCCGGTGACCCTGCCCGACCCGGCTGGCATCACCGTGATCCGCGTCGAGACCGCGCGCGAGATGGACCGCGCCGTCGAGCAGGCCCTGCCGGCCGATCTCGCCATCTTCGCCGCCGCCGTCGCCGACTGGCGCGTCGAGGATGAGGCCGGTCAGAAGCTCAAGAAGGACGGCAATGCTATCCCGCCGCTCCGCCTGACGGAAAACCCGGATATCCTTGCCCGTATCGCCCGGCACCCCACGCGGCGCCCGCCGCTGGTGATCGGTTTTGCCGCGGAAACCGAGAATGTCATCGGCCATGCCACGGCCAAGCGGCTCCGCAAGGGCTGCGATATCATTGTCGCCAATGATGTCTCGCCCGCCAGCGGTGTCATGGGCGGCGATCGCAACATCGTTCACGTCATCGATGCCGCCAGCGTCACCACTTTGCCGGAGATGGCGAAGGTCGAGGTTGCGGCGGCACTGATGCAGCGCTTCGCCGCCCTTGTCGGGGGCGTTGCATGAGCGTCACCCTCCCGATCCAGCGCCTCCCGCATGCCGAGGGCTTGCCGCTGCCGGCCTACCAGACGGCCGGGGCCGCCGGCTTTGATCTTGCCGCGGCCATTCCCGAGAACGAGGTCTGGCGGCTCTCGCCCGGTCAGCGCCTGCTCGTGCCCACCGGGCTCGTCTTCGCCCTGCCGGAGGGGTTCGAGGCCCAGATCCGCCCGCGCTCCGGCCTCGCTTTCAAGCATGGCGTGACCGTGGCCAATGCGCCGGGCACCATCGATTCCGACTATCGCGGCGAAGTGAAGGTGCTGCTGATCAATCTCGGTCAGGAGCCATGGTCCTTCACGCGGGGCGAGCGCGTCGCCCAATGCGTGGTCGCGTCGGTTCTGCAGGCCCGCCTGGCGACAACAGGCGAGGTCGATGCGACGGCAAGAGGCCAGGGCGGTTTCGGCTCGACCGGAAGTTCCTCCTGAAATTCTCCACTGGAAGGATGAATTTTCTGCTGGCGCCCTTGAAATGGCAAGTCGAGAGAACTTGTTTCTCCCTCTGGCAGGGCCTAGCTTCAGGAGGAAAGCTTCCAACCTGAAGGCGCCTCCATGAGTGTCCAGTCGAAAACCGAAACCGGCAATGCCCGCAAGCCGGGCCGCGGCCGGGTCTATTCCTCGATCACCGAGACGATCGGCGATACGCCCGTCATCCGGCTTGATCGCCTCGCCCGTGCCGAGGGCGTGAAGGCCAACCTTTTCGCCAAGCTCGAATTCTTCAATCCGCTCGCCTCGGTGAAGGACCGGATCGGCCTCTCGATGATCGAGGTCGCCGAGGCGGAAGGCCGGATCACCCCGGGCAAGACGGTGCTGGTCGAGCCGACCTCCGGCAATACCGGCATCGCGCTCGCCTTTGTCGCGGCTGCCAAGGGCTATCGCCTGATCCTGACCATGCCGGAATCCATGTCGATCGAGCGCCGCAAGATGCTCGCCTATCTCGGCGCCGAGCTCGTTCTGACCGAACCGGGCAAGGGCATGAAAGGCGCCATTGCCAAGGCCGAGGAAATCGTCGCGGAAACGCCGAACGCGGTCATCCCGCAGCAATTCCGCAATCCCGCCAACCCGCTCGTCCACCGCAACACCACGGCCGAGGAAATCTGGAACGATATGGGCGGCGAGATCGATTTCTTCGTTGCCGGCGTCGGCACCGGCGGCACGATCACCGGGGTCGGCCAGGTTCTCAAGCCGCGCCGCCCCGGCCTCAAGGTCGTGGCGGTCGAGCCGGTCGAGAGCCCTGTCCTCTCGGGCGGCGAGCCCGGCTCGCACAAGATCCAGGGCATCGGGGCTGGCTTTGTCCCCGAGATCCTCGATCGGGCGGTGATCGACGAAGTTGTCCGCATCGACAGCGCCACCGCCATCGCCACGGCCCGCCAGCTCGCGCGGATCGAGGCGATTCCCGGCGGCATTTCCTCGGGTGCGGCCACGGCTGCGGCGCTCGAACTCGCCCGCCGGCCGGAAAATGCCGGCAAGAACATCCTCTTCATCGTGCCGTCCTTCGCCGAGCGCTACATTTCCAGCCTGCTCTTTGAAGGGCTTTGAGCCTCGCCTGCTGGCGCTGCAGGGGTCCTTCTCCGGCAGCGGCGGCGCATGGCGCAGGGAAAATCGCCCTCGTGCGGAAAGCTCCGTTGCGGAGCCCGGAATCATCCGCTAAACGGGGTTTGCACGCACCCGTAGCTCAGCTGGATAGAGTGTTGGATTCCGAATCCAAAGGTCGCAGGTTCGAATCCTGCCGGGTGCGCCATCTCACTCCGCCAGTAAGGTAAACGCCTGCGACCACCCGCGCCCTTATCCCCGGGCCGGCGCCGGTCCGGTGGAGCGGCGGACGATCAGGTCGACCGGCAGCGTCAGCGTCGTCGGGCCGGGCTCGTCCCGCAGGATGGCGACCATCATCCGCGCCGCCTCGGTGCCGATCCTTGCCGTCGGCACATGCACTGTCGTCAGCGAGGGCGAGACATGCGCGGACATGTCGAGATCGTCGATCCCCGCCACCGAGAGATCCGCCGGAATGGCGAGGCCGCGGGCCTGTGCCTCGACCATGCAGCCGATGGCGATGAGATCGATCCCGCCGACAATGGCTGTGGGCGGCTCGGCGAGGTCGAGCAACTGGGCGCAGCCCATCCGGCCGCCGGCCAATGTGGTCGCCTGCTCGCAGGCAAGGGCCGGCGGCAGCGTCAGGCCGGCTTCCTCCAGCGCGCGGCGCGCGCCGCGATAGCGCCCGCGCTGGCGGTCATTGAAACGCGTCGCGCCGGTAATCACCCCGATCCGGCGATGGCCAAGCGCGATCAGATGCCGGGTCGCTAGCAGGCCGGCATGCTCGTTATCGACCAGCACCGAGGGCGCCCCGTCCGGTGCGCACCAGGTCATGACCACCGGAAGGCCGGATTGCGCAAGCAGTTGCGCGGCCTCGGCAATCCGCTCCGCCCCGACCAGGATCAGCCCGTCGACACCGCGCGCCAGAAGCGTGCGGATGCATTCGGCCTCGGCGGCCTTGCTGTAATCATGCGAGGCGACCAGCAGCTGGTAGCCATCCTCGGCCAGTTGAGCCTGCATCGCCTGCAAAGCCTTGGAGAAAATGGCATTGTCGAGTGTCGGCATCACCGCGCCGATCGTCATCGAGCGCCCGGAGGCCAAGGCCCGCGCGGCAGCATCGGGGCGATAGCCCAGATGGTCCGCCGCCCGCCGGACGCGGGCCAGCGTCTCCGGCGAAAGCAGATCCGGCTGGCTGATCGCACGCGAAACCGTGGCCGGCGAAACGCCGGCTTCGCGCGCAACTTCGCTCAATCGGATCCGGTTCCTGGCCATCGCACCTCGTGAAAGAAATTTCAGCAGGGTCCGATATCCCGTCGCGCCAAACGAGGCAATGGCGGTTGAAAAAACTTTCATCCTCAACACCCGTTGACTCGCCATGTCGGTCCGATCACTCTGTATGAAAGCGCTTTCAAAAGAAAAGCGCGAGACAATCAGGGAGGTCGCGCTGCATGGCGTCCGTGGCCAGTCGCAGGACACTCATCGGCGGCATGACCGTGATCGGTCTCGTTGTGCTGTGGTTCGGGCTGACCACCTTCACCGGGCTCGTCACCGGCGCGCGCTTTCCCTCGCCGGCGGAATTCTGGCTCTCGCTGAAGCAGATCAACGGGCGCGGCTATGCCGGCTCGACCCTGGCCAGCCACGCATTCCACAGCCTGAAGCTCGTGCTGATGGGCTTCACCGTCGCCGTGCTGACCGGGGTGCCGCTGGGCCTCTGGATGGGCTGGAACCGCCGGGTCGAGGCCTTTATCAATCCGGTTTTCCTGATTATCCGGCCCATCCCGCCGCTCGCCTGGATTCCTCTGGCCATTCTCTGGCTCGGCCTCGGGGATGCGGCGAAGATCCTCGTGATCTGGTTCTCCGCCTTCGTGCCGTCGGTCATCAATGCCTTCACCGGCGTGCGGAATATCGACAAGCCGATCCTCGAGGCCGCCCGCATGCTCGGCACACCGCGCTTGCGCATGGTGCGCGAGGTCATCCTCCCGGCCTCCCTGCCGATGATCTTCACCGGCCTGCGCCTGTCACTTCAGGCAAGCTGGACCACGCTGGTGGCAGCGGAACTCGTCGGCGCGCTGGTCGGTGTCGGTTTCGTGCTGAACATGGCGCAGCAGGATATCTATCCCGGGATGATCCTTGTCGGGATGGTCACGGTCGGCATCCTCGGCTGGGTGACGACGCTGCTCCTCGCGCGGGTCGAGCGGAGGGCCCTTGCCTGGAACGTGGCGGCGAGGGACTAGCCATGACATCGCCCCCTCTCGGCTTTCGCGAAACGGTGCTGCTTGGCCTTGCCGGCCTCGTCAGCTTCATCGGCCTCTGGAGTTTCCTGTCGGTTTCGGGGATCGTTCCCGCCCAGTTCCTGCCGGGCCCCCTCGATGTCGCGTCGCGCTTTGTCCATCTGCTGACCGCACCCTTCGCTGGCGCCACCCTGCCGGCCCATCTCGCCTCCAGCTTCCAGCGTTATGCCTATGGCGTGCTGCTGGCGGCGGCCATCGGGGTGCCGCTCGGGTTGCTGATGGGCTTCTTCCGCCTGCTGGACGATATCGTGACACCCATCTTCGACGGGCTGCGCTTCATCGCGCCGATCGCCTGGGTGCCCTTTGCTGCACTCTGGTTCGGCACGGGTGTCGGCGGGCCGATCATGATCATCTTCGCCGGGGCCTTTCCGCCCTGCCTGATCAACGCCTATCGCGGGGCGCGGTTCGTCGAGCCGCGCCTGATCGAGGCCGCCCGCATGCTGGGGACGCCGTCCTCGCGAATGATCCTCGAGGTTCTGCTGCCGGCGGCCGTTCCCTCGATCATTGCCGGCCTGCGCGTCTCGGCGGGCCTCGGCTGGCAAAGCCTCGTCGGGGCCGAGCTGATCGTCGCCGCCGCCGGTGTGGGCTTCATGATGGTGCAGGCGCAGGGCTCGGTCCAGACGCCCACCGTTATGGCCGGCATGATCGCCATCGGGCTGGTCGGCATGCTGATCGATGTCCTGCTGCGTCAGGGCGAGGGCTGGCTTCGTCGCCGGCGCGGTTTGGATTCGTAAGGGGCAGCCATGGGGTCGATCAGCTTCCGGAATGTCGACAAGGTCTTCGGGCACGGCACCGGCGGCGTGAAAGCGCTGGATGACATCAACCTCGACATTGCCGACAAGGAATTCGTGGCCATTGTCGGCCCCTCCGGCTGCGGCAAGACCACATGCCTGCGTATGGTCGCCGGCTTCGAGGCCGCCAGCGCCGGCTCGGTGCTGGTCAATGGCCGTCCTGTCACCGCACCCGGGCCGGACCGCGCGGTGGTGTTCCAGCAATTCGCACTCTTTCCGTGGAAGACCGTGCGCGAGAACATCGAACTCGGCCTGCGCAACAAGAACCTGCCCGTGGGCGAGCGCAATGATCTCGTGGCCAGCGCGCTGAAGCTGATGAACCTCGAGACCCATGTCGATGCCTTCCCGCATCAGCTCTCCGGCGGCATGCAGCAGCGCGTGGCCATTGCCCGCGCCTATGTGCTTGATCCGGAAGTGCTGTTGATGGACGAGCCTTTCGGCGCGCTTGATGCCCAGACCCGGGTGGTGATGCAGGAGGAACTTGTCCGGCTGGCCCGCCACAATCCGCGCACGGTGCTCTTCATCACCCATGCCGTCGAGGAAGCGGTCTATCTCGCCGACCGCGTGGCGATCATGACGCGGCGCCCCGGCCGCATCAAGGAAGTGCTCGACATCAAGGCCGTCCGCGAGCGCGAGAACTGGGACAGCCATGCCCGGATCGAGGATGTGATGGATCTCGAATCCTTCGTCCATCTGCGTACGCATATCTGGAAGTCGCTGCGCGAGGAAAAGGGGTTCAAGGATGTCTGAACCCGCGCGCCTGATGCGCGACCTGACCGAGCCGACGCCGATTCCCGAGGCCGGCATTGCCCGCGCGGTGGAACTCATGCGGAGCGGGCGGCTGTTCCGCTATGGCGAGATGGGTGCCGACCAGCTCGATGTTTCGTTGCTGGAAAGGGAATTCGCGGCTTTTCTCGGCCGTCGCTTCTGCATCGCGGTCAATTCCGGCGGCGGCGCGCTGTTCCTCGCGCTCAAGGTGCTGGGCGTCCAGCCGGGCGATCCGGTTCTCGTCAACGGCTTTACGTTGGCCCCGGTGCCGGGTGCGATCCTCCATGCGGCGGCACGGCCGGTCATTGTCGAGATTGGCCCGGATTACGTGATCGATCCGGACGATCTCCGCCGAAAGGCCGCATCCTCCGGTGCGCGGGTCCTGCTGCTCTCGCATATGCGCGGCCATCTCGCGGATATGGATGCCGTGATGGCGGTGGCGTCGGAATGCGACCTGCAGGTCGTCGAGGATTGCGCCCATTCGCTCTGCGCGCGCTGGAACGGGCGCACCATTGGCACCTTCGGCGCGGCGGCGGCCTTCAGCGCCCAGACCTACAAGCATCTCAATGCGGGCGAGGGCGGCTTCCTGGTGCTGGATGACGAAGAGATGGCGGCGCGCGCGATCCTTCATTCCGGCAGCTACATGCTCCATGGCCAGCATCTCAGTTCGCCCGGGCCGGCCGCGCTGGAGGCTGTTGCCGAACATGTCCCGAATTTCAGCCTGCGGATGAGCGCGCTTGCTGCGGCCATTTTGCGCCCTCAACTGGCCGAATTGCCCGCCCGCGCCGCCCGCTGGAATGCGATCCATGACCGTATCGCCGCCGGGCTGCGCCGCAGCCAGCATCTCAAGGTGCCGGAACGGGGCGGCCCGCAGGATTTCTCGGCCACTTCGGTGCAGTTCTCCGTTCTCGGCCTGCCGCCGGAACGTGTCGAGACCTTCCTCGCCCTCGCGAAAGCCCGCGGCGTCCCCGTCAAATGGTTCGGGGCCGGGAGCCAGATCGGCTTCACCAGCGCGCCGCGCCATTGGCGTTACGCCGGCGAGCAGGGCGCCCTTTCGCGCACCCATGATGTCCTTGCCGGGCTCTGCGATATCCGCACGCCGCTGAGCCTGACCGACGAGGAATGTGACCTGATTGCCGCCATCGTCCGGGAATCGATCGAAGCCGTCGCCCGGGACGGGGCCATACCAACGTCTGGCGCGATGCCGCGCCAGCCGGCTTGACAACAAGCAACCACAAGGGAGAAAAGACATGAAGCGCATTCTGGCCAGCCTCGCCCTCGCCACGGCCCTCTCGGCGACCACCCCGCTTTCCGCGACGGCCCAGACACCGATCGGCGTCAGCTACCAGCCCTCGCTCTACTGGGCGCTGCCCTTCCACTATGCGAATGTGAAGGGCTGGTGGAAGGATGTCGGCCTCGCGCCGAATTTCAGCACCTTCCCGGCCGGCGCGCCGCAGATCGCGGCGGCTCCGTCGAAATCCTGGGATGTCGGCGGCACGGGCTCGGTGCCGGCAGTGCTCGGCGCAGTGCGCTTCAATATCCTGACGATCGGCATCACGAACGACGAATCCAAGACCAACGCGATGATGGTGCGCGGCGACAAGTTCGACGCGGTCAAGGCCAACCCCGCGTCGCTCAAGGGTCAGCGCCTGCTGCTCACGACGAACTCGACAGTGGATTACGCCGCCCGGAAATGCCTCGTGAAGATGGGTCTTGCCGCCCAAGACATGCAGTTCGTCAATCTCGGCCAGGCGCAGATCATTACGGCGCTGACCTCGAATAACGGCGATTTCGCCGGTGTCTGGGCGCCGAACACCTACACCCTCGAGGAGCGCGCCAACGCGAAATATCTCTGCTCCGGTGCCGATGCCGGCGCCATTGTCCCGGGTGCGCTGATTGTCCGGGCGGATTTCGCCAAGGAGCGGCCGGATGATGTCGCGAAGTTCCTCGCGGTCTTCCTGCGCGGCTGGTCCTGGGCCAAGGCAAACCCGGCCGAGGCCCGCACGCTTGCACTCGAATTCTACAAGCAGGGCGGGCTCGAGGTGTCGCCGCGGGCGATGGACCAGGAATTTGCCCTGCGCCCGGTCTTCGGCCTCGACGAGCAACTCAGGATCCTCGCTCGTGGTGCCGGCGCCTCGACGGTCGATGGCTGGTTCGGCGAGATCGGCAAGTTCATCACCGATGTCGGCACGATTCCGGCCAATCCGGAGCCGAAATCCTACATCACCGATGACTTCATGAAGCGCGTTGCGGCGGATCCGAAGCTCCGCGCCTTCGCGACCGAATTCGACAAGAAGTAACCTGAACCGGGCGCGGGCCTTCCCGGCTCGCGCCTCGTCTCCCTCGTGCGAGAGATCCGATCATCATGCCGATCACCTACCTGAAGAAGGCCACCAAGACCCCCGAGACCGAAACGGATTCCGCCCGGACGGTCGTCACCGAGATGCTGGCCCGCATCCAGGCGGGCGGTGAGCAGGCCGTGCGCGATTATGCGCTCTCGCTCGACAAATGGGACGGCCCGGTCGTCATGGATGCGGCGATGATCGCCGAGCGCATCCGAGATGTGCCGGAAGGGGTCAAGGAGGACATCCGTCTTGCCGCAGCCCAGGTTCGGCTTTTCGCCGAAGCCCAGCGGGATTCCTGCCGCGATTTCTCGATCGAGATGTCGCCCGGCCTCACCCTCGGCCAGAAGCTCGTGCCGGTGAATACGGCGGGTTGCTACGTGCCGACCGGGCGCTATGCCCATATCGCCTCGGCCTATATGTCCGTGGCCACGGCGAAGGCGGCGGGCGTGAAGACGGTCGTGGCCTGTTCCGCGCCCTACAAGGGCACCGGCATCCACCCCTATGTCCTCTATGCGATGACCGTGGCCGGCGCCGATGTCATCCTGTGCCTCGGCGGCGTCCAGGCCATCGCCGCCATGACTTTCGGCCTCTTCACCGGCAAGCCGGCGGATATCATCGTCGGCCCAGGGAACAAGTTCGTGGCCGAAGCCAAACGCATGCTCTTCGGCAAGGTCGGGATCGATGTTTTCGCCGGGCCTTCCGAAGTGGCGGTGATCGCCGATGACAGCGCCGACCCGTTGATTGTGGCGACCGATCTCGTCGGCCAGGCCGAGCATGGCCATGAAAGCCCGGCCTGGCTGATCACCAGCTCGCGCCGCATCGCGGATGCGGTCATGGCGCTGATGCCGGAGCTGATCGCGGCCCTGCCGCCCACCGCCCGCGATGCCGCCGGCGCGGCTTGGCGCGATTATGGCGAGGTCGTGCTCTGCGAAACCCGCGAGGAGATGGTCGCCGTCTCGGATGCCTATGCCTGCGAGCATCTCGAGGTGCATTGCACCGATCTCGACTGGTGGCATGCGAGCCTGACGAATTACGGCTCGCTTTTCCTTGGCGAGGAAACCAATGTCGCCTTCGGGGACAAGGTTTCCGGTCCGAACCATATCCTTCCGACCAAGTTCGCGGCCCGGTATTCGGCCGGCCTTTCGGTGCACAAGTTCCTCAAGCCACTGACCTGGCAGCGGATGAACCGGGAAGCCTGCCAGGCTCTGGCGCCGGTCTCGGCCCGGATCTCGCGGTTGGAGGGTATGGAGGCGCATGCGAGGACCAGTGATGTCCGCATGGCGAAATACGCGCCCGGCAACAATGCCGATCTCGGCCGGCCGGTGGAGGCCTGAATGGCCTTCCGCCTCGCCGCCCTTTTCGATCTGACGGGCAGGACAGCGCTTGTCACCGGGGGCAACAGCGGTATCGGCCTTGCCATGGCACGCGCGCTCGGGCTGGCAGGGGCCGAGATCATGCTGGCCGCACGCCGGCAGGAGGAAACCGCCAGCGCGATTGCGGATCTGACCGGGGAGGGTATTCTCGCCCGGGGCATTCTGGTCGATCTCGCGGCGCCCGATTGTGCATCGACAATCCTCGATCAGCTGAAGCTTTTCGAGTGCGAGCCCGACATTCTCGTCAATGCGGCGGGCGTGAATCTCCGGCAGCCCTTTCCGGAGGTGACGGCAGCCGCTTTTGACCTGCATATGGCGCTGCATCTGCGCGCGCCCTTCCTGCTGGCGCAGGCCCTCGCCCCCGCCATGGCGGCGAAGGGGTGGGGGCGAATCCTCAATATCGCCTCGCTGCAGAGCTACCGCGCCTTCCCGAATTCCGCGCCCTATGGCGCCGGGAAGGGCGGCGTTGTCCAGCTCACGCGTGCCATCGCCGAGGAATGGTCGCGCCACGGCGTCACGTGCAACGCCATCGCGCCCGGCTTCTTCCCGACGCCGCTCACCGCGCCGGTCTTTGCCGATCCCGAGCGTTCGGCCCGCAATGCGGCGCAGACCGCGATCGGCCGCAATGGCCAACTCGAGGATCTGCACGGAGCGACCGTCTTCCTTGCCTCGGATGCCTCCGCCTATGTGACAGGGCAGACACTCGCCGTGGATGGCGGCTTCACCGCAAAATAGGACAGGCTGATGAAAGCGCTCGTCTATCTCGGCCCGAACAGCGTCACCTACCGTGACGAGCCCGATCCGGTGCCGCTGCCGGGCGAGGTGCTCGTCCGGGTCGAGGCGGTCGGCATCTGCGGCTCGGACATGCATGCCTATCACGGCCATGACAGCCGCCGCCCGGCGCCGCTCATCCTCGGCCATGAAGCGGCGGGGCGAATTACCGGCGGCCCGCGCGATGGCGAGCGCGTGACCATCAACCCGCTCGTCGTCGATCCCGCCTGCCCCTACGCGATCGAGGGCCGCTGGCATCTCTCACCGACGCGGCAGATCATCTCGATGCCGCCACGGCCGGGCGCCTTTGCCGAGTTTGTCCGCATCCCCGAGCGCAATGTCGTCCCGATTCCGGATTCCATGCCGATCGCCCATGCCGCCCTGGCCGAGCCGGTCGCTGTCGCCTGGCATGCCGTGCGGCTGGGCATGGAGAAGTTGCACCAGCCTCTGGCAGCCTGCCGCGTCGTCGTGCTGGGCGGCGGCGCCATCGGGCTCGCTTCGGCTATCGTCGCGCGGCATTTCGGTGCGAAGGACATCAGGCTCATTGAATCGAACCCGCTGCGCGCCGCTTTGATCCGCGACGAGGAGGGGTTTCCGGTCCATGCGCCCGGCAGCACCGGGGCCCCTGCTTCCGATTCGGTCGATCTCGTCATCGATGCCGTTGGTGCGGTGGCGACCCGGCAGGCCGCCAGCGTGATGATCCGCCCCGGCGGTGTGATTGTCCATGCCGGCCTGCTGCCGGGAGCGGAGGGCCTCGATATCCGCAAGATCACGCTGCAGGAAGTCACCCTGACCGGCACCTATTGCTACACGCCGGTCGATTTCATCCAGACCGTCGCCGCTCTCGCCTCCGGGCAGCTCGGCCCCCTGCGCTGGTTCGCGCTGCGCCCGCTCGCCGAGGGCGCCGCCGCCTTCCGCGGCATCGACGAGGGCACGGTGCGCGCGCCGAAAGTTGTGCTCGACTGCCTCGCGACCTGACGGCTCAGCCGGACGCGTCCAGCCGGATGCTCTGGCCCGTCCGGGCGCTTTCCTCGGCGGCGAGCCCGATCCGCACGGCCTGCAGCCCGTCGGCGAGGGTCACGTCGACAGGTCCGCCCTCCAGCATTGCCGCCCGGAAGCCGAGATGCTGGAAATAGGTCGAGCCATGGTGGTCGCCCGCTTTCAGGATCGCCTCGTCCACATGCACTTTCCGCCGGAGAGGGCGTTTCGGCGTGCGCGGCGAGACCACCACCTCGCTCTCGCGCTCGGCGCCGCCGGGCCAGAACCGCGCCGGCCCGGGAATGAACACTTCGATCTTCGCGCGATCGCCCGTTGCGGCGATCTCCTCCTGGAAAAAGCTGCCCTCCGCGAACATGCAGAGATCGAGGCTCGCCCGGCATCCATTGGCGAAATCGACGATGACGAAGGCATTGTCGAGAATATCCGGCACCCGGCCATCATAGCGTTCATCGCGATGGTTCACATCGGCCGCGCCGGAGGCATAGACCCGCACCGGCTCCGACCCGACCACCAGACGCATCAGATCGAAGAAATGGCAGCATTTCTCGACCAGAGTTCCGCCGGTCCGCTCGGAAAACCGGTTCCAGTCGCCCACTTTCTCGAGGAAGGGAAAGCGATGCTCGCGGATGGCGAACATGCGCAGTTTGCCGATCTCGCCGGCCGAGACGGCGCGGCGCAACTCGGCCACCGGCGGCATGTAGCGATATTCCATCGCCACCCAGATCGGGCGCTTGTGGCCTTTCGCCCTCGCCTCCAGCCGGCCGCAATCCTCGATCCGTGTCACCACTGGCTTTTCGACGAGGATGCCCAGCGGCCGGGAATGGCCCAGCACGGTTTCGAGCACACCGAAATGGGTATCGTTGGGGCTCGCGATCACGACGCAGTCAATCGCGTCGGCGGCGAGCATCGCTTCCGGCGTGGCAAAGCCGCTCGGCCTCTGCCCCAGATGCCGCTCGGCCTCGGCAATCGACAGCGCCACCTGTTCGGCGCTTGGATCGCCGATGGCGACAAGTTCGGATCCGGGAATCAGGCCGAGATTGCGGATATGCTCCCGGCCCATCATGCCCGCGCCGATCAGCCCGTAGCGGAGCGGCCGCGCGCTCATGGGGCGTCTCCCTCGGGCGTCAGGTCGATCACCGGAAGGCTGCGCGCCGCTGCCCAGGCTTCGAGCGGGGCCCGGAAATCGCCATAGGCGAAGGCGACATGGTGCTCCAGCATCGAGCCGATCAACCGGGATCCGGCCTGCTTCACCCCGCCATCAAAGCGCACCACCGCGCTGGTGCCGGTGAAGCTCATCGGGGCCCGGATGACCTCGCCGGTGCCGAGTGCCAGCGCCAGCCCGTTCTGGGCCTGGGTGAGCCGCGCCATCGTGATCCGGCCCGGCTTCAGTGTGAATTCCGCCAGAAGGGGCATTTTCCGGTTGGAATGGATCTGCGCCCGCGCCCGGCATTCCGGATCGCGCATCGAAAGCGGCGCCGAGCCGCAATGCCAGAACACGCCCGTATCGCTGGCCTCGTCCATATCGACGATGTCGACCAGCCAGCCGGCCTGACCCGAGGCGGCATTGACCAGCAGCGTCGTCACCGCGCCCATCACATCGGCCTCGCAAGCGCAAGGCGTTCCGGCCTCTGTCAGGATGCCCATCGGCCCGCAAATGGCGCAGCCATATTCGGTGAAGGTCTCGGGCCAGCAGCGCACGGCGAAGGCATCGAGATTGTGCCCCGCCTTCAGGCCGCGCAGGCCCTCGAGCAGGCGCAGCGACTTTTCCAGCTGGCCCTCATCCACCGCTTCGGTGCCGGCATAGGCGCGCCGGGCCTCGGCAAGGTCACGCGCGGTCGTGCCGGCATCCGCCGCGCGGGCCCGCTCGAAGAGATCGCACAGCGGCAGTTGCGTCACGCCGCCACCGCCGAGCAGTCCGGTGACGTGCGCATCATCAAAACGGCAGGTATCGAACCCGGCCGGGTGCTCGCCGACCAGCCCGATCCGACGGTTGCGCAGGGCGTCGTCGATCGCAGCCACGGCAGCCTCCTGGGCGGCATCGGTGCGCGCCTGCCGCAGGGGTGGTGCGGGGAGGGTGGCAACACGGAGCGCAGCACGGATCGAACTTGCGAGATCCGGCATATCCGGCGCGGCGAAAACCCAGCCATGCGGCACCTCGGCCCGGCCCAGCGCATGGGCGGCAAGGTTCAGGCCGCAATAGGAATTGAGCCGCAGCCGCCCGCCGGCCCGCGGTTCAGGGAAGGCCCAGAGCGCGAGGGGGATGCCCGGGAAGCTCCGTGCGATCTCCACCGTCATCGACGCGTCGGTAAAGGTGATCTGCAATAGCAGGAGGCCGCCAAGGGTGGCGGGGTCGATACCGGCAATCGCCTCGCGCGCCGCGGCGGCGTCGAACAGCAGCGTGCGCGGCCCACAGGTTGTGAAACCCTCGGCATCGAGCCGGGCGAAAGCTGCGGCAGCGTAGGTTTCGGCGAAGGGAACGTCGAAGGTCGGACGCCCCAGGGCAAGAACCAGAACGGGTTTCACCAGAACGGGCTTCATCGGGTCAGGATTCCGGGTAGGCGTGGCGGAAATTCTCGTCGGCATCGGCCAGTTCGGCCCCATCCCAGGCGGTCCACCATGGCACGGCCCGGGCATCGGTCAACGCGTTGATCTCGCGCATATACGCCACCGCGCGCCCGGCAAGCCCGGCCTCGATTGCCGCCCAGTCCGGATAGGCCTTGAAGGCCTCCGACCAGATCGCGCGGCCGGCGAGATAACCCGAGGCCCCGGCGCGGAAGGCATGGTCGAGAACGGCCTTGAACTCGGTCATGCCAGCTCCGGCGGAGAGCATCACCCAGGGGCGGCCGCAAAGCCGGCCCATCTCGTCGAACAGGGCCTGGACCGGTGCGGAGCCGTCGCAATCGCGGGCGGGAACGGGGCTTTCGAGCTTGAAGACATCGACGCCATATTCGGGTTTGGCAAATTCGGCCACGCTTTCGAGAACCAGCGCGCTCTTCTTGTCGGCCATCTCGATGTACTGCGTGGTCTGGTTCTTTTCGCCCGGCAGAGGATAGACCAGAAGCTCGAACAGGAAGGGAATGTCGTGCCGCTTGCAGGCCTCGCCGATCCGGCGGGTGAAATCCTGCTGATGGGCATTGATCTCGGCCGGGGCATCCGGGCGATACCAGGCCAGCACCTTGACGGCATCCGCGCCCATCCGCCGGATCTTGCTGACAGACCAGCCGTCGATCTCCGATGAAAGCCGCCCGCCCGCTGTCTCGCGGAAGGCGGAATCCTCCAGCGTCATGATCAGCCCCTTCCGCGGATCAAGCACCGGCTCGGCCATCGGATAGGCATAGTTCGGGTCGAGCAGCATTGCGGTCGAATGCGCCTGGAGCTGCTCCACCAGCATGGTCTTGAACCGGGCCACCGCCTCCCACGGCGCAACTCCGCCATGCGCGGCGGCGATCGGATTGATGATTGGCGGCCGCTGGTCGACGGCGGTCATCTTGAACCGTCCGGTGGCATCCGCCATGCGGCGGAGACCGCGCAATTTTCCTGCACTGAGCGCTTTCATCAGGCCGATTCCTCCGGAGGGTTCGGATCTTCGCGCGGTCAGGCCATATTTCGGGCTGTCGACACGAAAGCTGGATTGCCAAGAACGATTAGTCTTATATAAGTTATAAGACAAGAGAGAGCTTCCACCCAGGCGGTTGGGACTGCCCGCGATTGGCCTCCGGGTTCACCCACACGCTCAAGGAAGCGGGAGGGAGCGCGACGTGGCCGGCATCGAGATCGCCAAGGTGGTGAAGGCCTACGGATCGGTGCCGGTGATTCACGGCATCGATCTTTCCGTCCGCGATGGCGAATTCGTCGTGCTGGTCGGGCCCTCGGGTTGTGGCAAATCCACCCTTCTCCGCATGATCGCCGGCCTCGAAAGCGTGACAGATGGCACGATCCGCATCGGCGACAGGGTGGTCAATGACCTGCCCCCGCGCGACCGCGACATCGCCATGGTCTTCCAGGATTACGCGCTCTACCCCCATCGCACCGTCGCGGAGAATGTCGGCTTCGGCCTTCGCATGCGCGGCGTCGATGCCGCGACCATCGCGAGGAAGGTCAACGAGGCGGCCGAAATCCTGCAGATCACCCACCTGCTCGATCGCAAGCCCGGCCAGCTTTCCGGTGGCCAGCGCCAGCGCGTGGCCATGGGTCGGGCGATCGTCCGCGATCCCAAGGTCTTCCTGTTCGACGAACCCCTCTCCAATCTCGACGCACAGTTGCGGGCGGAAATGCGGGTCGAGATCAAGAAGCTGCACCAGCGTTTCGGCACGACGATCATCTACGTCACGCATGACCAGGTCGAGGCTATGACGCTGGCGGACCGGATCGCCATCCTCAAGGCGGGCCATGTCGAGCAATTTGCCACGCCGGACGAGGTCTACCGCCAGCCCCGCTCGACCTTCGTCGCCCGGTTCATCGGGTCGCCCTCCATGAACATCGTGCCCGCGCGCATCTCACCGGACGCCGCGACGATCGCGCTGGCGGGCGGTGCGGCCCTCGCGGCGCCGGCCTCTTTCGCCCGGGCGCGCGGCCGGGATGTGCTGCTCGGTCTCCGGGCCGAACATCTCGGACTTGCCGGGCCGGAGGGCGTGCCGGCCCGGACCGTCATCGTCGAGCCGCTCGGCTCCGATACGCTGGCGCTGATGCAGATCGGCGGGGTCGAGATGACCGGGCGCTTCCCGCCTTCCGCGCCCTTGCGGGCCGGCGGCGAGGTGACGCTCGGGCTTGATCTTGAAAAGGCACATCTCTTCGATCCGGAAACCGGGCTGGCGATCGCCTGAAAACAACAAACGGGAGGACACCATGACATCACGCTTTACCCGCCGCATGGCGACTCGGCTGGGCCTCGCCGCAGGCCTCGCCTTGGCCGGCGCCGCCTACGCCCAGGCCCAGACCACATTGCGCATTTTCACCGGCGGCCAGCAGCGCCCCGATGTGATGCGCCAGATCGTCGATGGCTACATGAAGGCCAACCCGAACGTGAAGGTCGAGGTCGAGGTCGGCGGCGCAACATCGGAACAGCAGCAGCAATATCTCAACACCGTGCTCGCCTCGAAGGATTCGGCGCTCGACCTGATCCTCATCGATGTCATCCGTCCGGCCCAATGGGCGGCCGCGCAATGGGCCGAGCCGCTCGATGCCTATCTCGGCGCCGAGAAGGACGCGATCATGGCGCGCTATCTCCCGGCCTACAGGGCTGCGAATATCGTCAATGGCAAGGTCATCGCGCTGCCCTATTTCGCCGATGCCCAGTTCCTGTATTACCGCAAGGACCTGCTGGAAAAGCATGGCCTCCAGCCCCCGAAGACCTGGGACGAGCTGAAGGATGCCGCCCGGAAGATCATGACCGCCGAGGGCAATGCCAATCTCCGCGGCTTCGAGACCGCCGGCGCCCCGATCGAGGGCACCGTCTGCACCTATCTCGTCCCGCTCTGGGGCTCGGGCGAGGAGATGCTGAAGGATGGCAAACTCAATCTCGCTACTGCCGCTGCGAAGAAGCCGTTCGAGCTCTGGGCTGACCTCAAGGCAGCCAATGTCACCCCGCCCAACCTTGCGGAAATCCCGACGGACCGCATCCGCCAGAACATGCAGGCCGGCAACCTGATCTTCGGAATGACCTGGGGCTATGTCTGGAACCGCCTGCAGAACGACGCGGATTCGACCGTGAAGGGCAAGATCGGCGTGGTGCCGCTGCCTGGCTTCACCGCCGACAAGCAGGCCACCTGCATCGGCGGCTGGCAGGTTGCGGTTTCGGCCTTCTCGAAGAACAAGGCCGAGGCGGCCAAGCTGGCGCGCTATCTCTCCTCGCCGGAAGTCGCCAAGCAGCAGGCCATCCTTGCCTCGCATCTTCCGGTCTTTCCGGGCGTCTATACCGATGCCGAGGTGCTGAAGGCCAATCCATGGTTCGAGCAGGCCCTGCCGGTGGTCCAGTCAGCCCGCGCCCGCCCGGTGACACCGCGCTACACCGAAGTCTCCGAGATCATGCGGACCAACATGAATGCCTTCCTGGCCGGCACCAAGACCGCCGATCAGGCTCTCGGCGACATGACGAACCGCCTCGGCGCGATCTTCCGGTGAGGCGCGGATGAGCGACGCGATCCGCCACCGCCTGACGCCGCTGGAGAAATCGGAGCGCCGGCTTGGCTTTGCCATGCTGGCGCCCGCCTTCCTGCTGCTGGCGGCGGTGGTGCTCTATCCGATCGCCGAGCTCATCCGGAACTCGTTCCATTTCAACCATCTCGCCCAACCCTGGATGGGCACGCCCTTCGTGGGCTTCGAGAATTACGTGAAGGCGCTCGGCGATGACCGCTTCCACGAGGCGGTCTGGCATACCCTGCTCTACATTCTCGTCACCGTGCCCGGCGCCGTCGTGATCGGGCTTGGCCTCGCTTTGCTGGCCAACCAGCCGTTCCGGGTGAAATGGCCGGTGCGGCTGGGCCTGCTCCTGCCCTGGGCGCTGCCGCTCGTCTTTGCCGGCCTGATTTTCCGCTGGTTCTTCGAATACAATCAGGGCATCGCCAACGCCATGCTGCGCGGCCTCGGCTTCGAACCGCTGAACTGGCTGACCTCGCCCGGCCTCGCCTTTTTCGCGATCTGCCTCGCCATCATCTGGAAATCGTCCAGCTTCGTCGCGCTCGTGCTGCTCGCCGGGCTGCAGACCATCCCGAAGAGCTTCTACGAGGCGGCGGAGGTCGATGGCGCGACGAAATGGCAGCAATTCCGCGAGATCACGCTGCCCATGCTCCGGCCAGCCATTTTCGTGGCGCTCATCTTCCGCACCATCACGGCGATCCAGACCTTCGACATCCCCTATGCGATGACCAATGGCGGCCCGGGCAATTCCACCGAAACGCTGGCCATGTATATCCACAAGACAACGATCGATTTCCTCGACCTCGGCTATGGCTCCGCGCTCGCCGTGCTGATGTTCCTCGTGTCGGCCGTGATCACCAGCCTTTATCTCCGCCATACGCGCCGTGATCCGGGGAGGCACTGAGCATGGCCAGCAAAAGTGGTTTCCGGTTTTGCGTCCGGCCATGCGATCCGGGGAGGCACTAACATGAAGCTCCTCCGGAACCGCCGGGCGATGATCATCCTTGCCGGCCTGATCGTGGCGGCGAACGGCTTCTTTCCCGCCCTCTGGATCCTTTTCACCTCGTTCAAGACCGAGGTGGAGCTGATGCGCGTGCCCATCACCATCATTCCGCAGGCGCCGACCATCGAGAACTACATCCGCGTCTTCGTCGACCAGCCGATCCTGCGCTTCCTGTTCAACTCGGTGGTCGTGGCGGTGCTCTCGACCCTGCTCTGCGTGACCTGCTCCGCTTTGGCCGCCTATGCGCTTGTCCGGCTGCGGCTGCCCGGCGCGGGCATCATCCTCTCGGTCCTGCTCGCCATCGCGATGTTCCCGCTCATCTCCATGATGGTGCCGCTCTTCCAGGTCATGCGCGATCTCGGCCTGCTCAACACCTGGTGGGCGCTGATCTTCCCGCATGCCGTGCTCTCGATGCCGGTCTGCACGCTGGTGCTGATCTCGTTCTTCCAGGATATCCCGCGCGATCTCGAAAACGCGGCGATGATCGATGGCTGCACGCGGCTCGGCGCGCTCTGGCATGTGGTGATCCCGCCCACCGCACCGGGCGTCTTCACCGCCGGCATTCTCGCCTTCGTCAATTCCTGGGACGAGTTCCTGCTGGCGCTGACGCTCTCGCCCCGCGTGGCGAGCCGCACCCTGCCGGTCGGCATCACGCTCTATCAGGGCGAGTTCTCGTTCCCCTGGCCGATCATCTCGGCGGCGCTGATCGTGGCCATCGTGCCAATCTGCATCGTCATCGCGATCTTCCAGGAGCGCGTGGTCAGCGGGCTGACCAGCGGCGGCGTGAAGGGGTAGGTTCCATTATGGAGAGGCGGCTGGTACGCCGACAAAACGATCCAGTCCTCTCTCCAGTTACCGCGTCCGTCCAGCCTTCCACGCATCGTAAAGTTTCTGAAATTTAGCTCGCTGCACGAAAACAAAGCGCTCCTCATCATCCCACATCCACCAGCCATCGCAAGCAAGAGAGAGTTCTCGAAGCAGAAGAGCTTCGCGTTCCGAGAGCTGGCCCCTGCCAAACCAATGGCCCGTCTGGGCATTCCACAGTTCGAATTCCGTTGAATAGGCCCAACCTGCACAGTAAAATTCTTCACTGATGCCTTGCATGAGGGCGAGTAACCCGGCAGCGCTGGCCTCCTCGATGGAAAACCAATGCGGCCAGGTCGCTCCGAAATACTGGCCATCCGTCAGTGGCCCCGTCTTCGACCCCAGCGTTTGCGCGTCTCTTTCGATGTTGAGCCAAGGGTTATCGCTCATCTCATGTCTCCGAACCGATACTCCGTCACCTGCCGGTAAAGCTCCCCGGGCCTGAGCACCGTGCCCGGCAGATGCGGCAGGTTGGGGCTGTCGGGCGCGTGCTGCGGCTCGAGGCAGATCCCGGCACTGGCGCCATAGCCCGCGCCATCGAGGCCCGGAACCGGCACATTCACCTTGAACCCGTCATAGACCTGCAGGCAGGGCTCCGAGGTCCAGACCTCCATGGCAAGGCCGGATTTTGCGCTGGCGAGGGTCGCGGCATGGGCGATCTCGAGGCCGGAGGCATCCTTCATGCGCCGTTCCCGCCTCAGCACGAAATTGTGGTCGTACCAGAAGCGCTGGCCATCCGGCCCGGCAAAGCGGATGGGCCGCGGCGTGCGGAAATCGAACGGCGTGCCGGAAACCGGCGCCAGCGAACCGTCGGGGATCAGGTCGGCATCGACCGGCGTCATCACATTGGCCCGGACGGCGAGGCTGTGATCGAGGATATCCGCCCCGCCATCGAGGTTAAAATAGCTGTGATGGCAGAGATTGAGGATGGTCGGTTTGTCGGTGAAGGCCGAGAGGTCCACACGCAGGGCGTTGCCCTCGGTGAGCGTGTAGCGGCAGGTGACCTGCAAGGTGCCGGGATAGCCCGCCTCGCCATCCGGCGAGACAAGGCCGAGCGTGCAGCTCGCGGCATCGGCATGGAGCAGGGTCCAGGGCTGCTTGCCGAAACCCTGCCCGCCGCCATGGAGCGAATGCTTGCCCTCCTGGTTCAGCGGCAGCTGATAGGCGACGCCGTCCAGCGCGAACTGCCCGCGCGCGATCCGGTTGGCATAGCGCCCTGCAATCGCGCCGAAATGCGGCGAATGGGCGATGTAATCCTCGAGCGTGTTGAGCCCCAGCACCACGCGCTGCCTCTTGCCGGCATGCGGCACGACGAGATCGCGAACGACAGCGCCCCAGCTGAGGATTTTCGCCTCGGCGTTGGCTGCATTCCTCAGCGTGACTTGCTGCACCGCCCGGCCGTCGATCTGCCCGAAAAGCGAAACGTCCTGGCTCATCCTGCCTCCCGTGGTGCCGGCTTCTCGCGACCCACCGGAGAATGTCATGCCGGGACACCAGCCCGCAACGCGCCTGTCGGAAGGATAAGGAGATTTCTGCGGAACATTTCCCGCTTTGGCCGCCCGGGGGCGTTTTGATCCAGATCATGGAGAGATCGGGCCGTGCCAAGCAGGGTGGCAGGGCTCGTGGACCCGAAGCAGGGAGGCGCTGGGATGAAACGGTTCAGACCAAAGATGCCGCCTGCGGAAGGGCGAGGTGCCGGGCAGGCCGCGTCAGCCGGCGACGGTTTGCTCGAGGCGGCCCTGATCGAGAATCCGGATCCCGTCCGGCACGTCGAGGATCACCTTCTCGCGCATCCAGCGGGCGAGAGTCCGGCTGACCGTCTCGATGGTGAGCCCGAGATGATCGGCAATGTCCTGCCGGCCCATCGGCAGCGCCAGCGTGGCCGAAGCGCCCGTCAGGCGCGCCATGCGCTCCCGCCAGCGCAGCAGGAAGGCCGCGACGCGTTCCTCGGCCCGCCGCCGGCCGAGCACCACCATATGTTCCTGCGCGAGGCCGAGTTCATGCGAGGCGAAATCATGCAGGCGCCCCATCAGGCCGTGCTTTTCATGCGCAAGCCGCGCGAAAGCCTGCCTGTCGAACCGGCACAGGTTCACCGGCGTGAGGCTGTCGGCGGAGAAACCGAAATGATCGTCCATGGCGAGGCCGATGAAGTCACCCGGAATAGCGAATCCGATCACCTGGCGCCGGCCGTCGGCGAGGTCCCGCTGCAGGCGCAGCGTGCCCGAGGTAACGGTATAGACCGAAGCAGCAGCATCTCCGGCATGGAACAGCGCCGTCTTGGCCGGCAGCGTCATATGCTGGGTAATCCGCTCGAGTTCGTTGATCTCGTCGCGTTCGAGCGCGGCACAGACGGCGTAGAGCCTCACCCGGCATTCCGCGCAGACCGACGCGCATTGTCCGCCGCCGCAGGGCGTCAGGCCGGAAAGTGGCCCGGGACTTGTGGGCAGATGGCCTTCCATCACGCTCCTCGATCCGCTCGGTTTCGGCACTCCATCCTGTCTATTCACTGGGGCCTGCAACGTCAATGTGCAGGGGCTCAGCCATTGGTTGCGAAAGCATCCGACAGGGGAGGGGGAACGGCATGACGCGTGGTCCGGCCTATTCCTGCCGTCGGTTGGGAACGCGGGAACTGCGCGACACCTACTCGCTTGCCATGATCCAGCACCCACACCTGTCGCTCCCGGAATGGCGGAAAGCCGTTCGCGCGATTCCGGAGCAGGATGCCGGCGCGCGGCTGGTTGCCGTCTACAACCGTGCAAACTGCGCCATCGCCGTTGTGCGGCATTCCGCAAGGGGCATGGCCTTCGTGCTCCGGCCGCCGGCCCTTCTGGGCGACCCGGCCCGGATCCTCGAAGCTGTCCGGGATTTCTTTGAACCCACCCGCCGGAACCGGACATCGCTCGCCGCCCCGGCTTGACCGAGATCAATGCGGACGTCGGACCGCCATGGCATCCGGACCCTTATTGTCGTTACTGGGGGTAATCCGTCATGGCAGCCGCACAGCATTTCTCGATGCGGGGGAACGAGACGATCGGGGCCGGCCTCTGCGCCGCCTTCGGAATCCTGTTCCTCATCATCGCCGGTCTGACCGACCATTCTGGCTATGCCTTTCATATGGTGGTGATGGCCCTGGCCTGCGGGCTGGGCTTCTACGCCATCGTCAACCGGGCCGCGCAGGGGGAAACCCGCCATGAGCCGCTCGAGATCAACGGCCGGCCGAACTACGAAGACGGTCCCATTCGCTTCGCGACGATCGCGGCGATGTTCTGGGGGATTGCCGGCTTCACGGTGGGGCTGGTCATCGCCCTGCAGCTGGCCTTCCCGGCCCTCAATTTCGACCTGCCCTGGACGAATTTCGGGCGCCTGCGTCCGCTTCATACCTCCGCGGTGATTTTCGCCTTCGGTGGCAACGTCCTGCTCGGCACATCCTTCTATGTCGTCCAGCGCACCTGCCACGCCCGCCTCGCCGGCGTGCTCTCGCCCTGGTTCGTCGTGCTCGGCTACAACCTCTTCATCGTCGTCGCCGGCACGGGCTACCTCCTCGGCATCACGCAGGGCAAGGAATATGCCGAGCCGGAATGGTATGCCGACCTCTTCCTCACGGTGGTGTGGGTCGTCTACCTGCTGGTTTTCCTCGCCACGATCTGGCGCCGGAAGGAACCGCATATCTATGTGGCGAACTGGTTCTATCTCGGCTTCATCGTCACCATCGCCGTGCTCCATCTCGGCAACAACGCAACGATCCCGGTCTCGCTGACCAGCCCCAAGAGCTACATCCTCTGGTCCGGCATCCAGGATGCCATGTTCCAGTGGTGGTATGGCCATAACGCGGTCGGCTTCTTCCTGACCGCCGGCTTCCTGGCCATCATGTACTACTTCATCCCGAAGCGTGCCGAGCGGCCGGTCTATTCCTACCGGCTCTCCATCATCCATTTCTGGGCGCTGATCTTCCTCTATATCTGGGCCGGCCCGCATCACCTGCACTACACGGCGCTGCCCGATTGGGCCCAGACCCTCGGCATGACCTTCTCGATCATGCTCTGGATGCCCTCCTGGGGCGGCATGATCAACGGCCTGATGACCTTGTCCGGTGCATGGGACAAACTCCGCACCGACCCTGTCCTGCGCATGATGGTCGTCTCGGTGGCCTTCTACGGGATGAGCACCTTCGAGGGCCCGCTCATGTCGATCAAGGCGGTGAACTCGCTCAGCCACTACACCGACTGGACCATCGGCCACGTGCATTCCGGTGCGCTTGGCTGGGTCGGCTATGTGTCCTTCGGCGCCATCTATTGCCTCGTGCCGTGGCTCTGGAAGCGCGAGCGGCTCTATTCGAACCGGCTGGTCGAGTGGCATTTCTGGATCTCGACCATCGGCATCGTCTTCTACATCAGCGCGATGTGGGTCTCCGGCATCATGCAGGGCCTGATGTGGCGCGCCTATACGAGCCTCGGCTTCCTTGAATACTCCTTCGTCGAGACCGTCGCCGCGATGCATCCCTACTACGTGATCCGGGCCTTCGGGGGCGGGCTCTTCCTGCTCGGCGCCCTGCTCATGGCCTACAATCTCTGGATGACGGTTCGTGCAGTCGCCCCCCGGGCGGAAGCCGTTCCGGCTCATCTCCAGCATGTTCCTGCGGAGTGAATCATGACGACATCTCCCCAAGCTCAAACCGGCAAGCCTTCGCTCTGGGCCCGCCACAAGATTTTCGAGACCAATTCGATCCTGCTCATCCTGGGCATCCTGATCGTGGTCTCGATCGGCGGGCTCGTCGAGATTGCCCCGCTCTTCTACCTGCGTTCGACGATCGAGAAGGTGGAGGGCATGCGGCCCTACACCCCGCTCGAACTTGCCGGCCGCGCCATCTATGTCCGCGAGGGCTGCTACAATTGCCACAGCCAGATGATCCGCCCGCTGCGGGACGAGATCGAGCGCTACGGCCATTTCTCGCTCGCGGCCGAGAGCATGTATGACAAGCCGTTCCAATGGGGTTCGAAGCGCACCGGGCCGGACCTCGCCCGCGTCGGCGGCAAGTATTCCGATGCCTGGCAGCTCCAGCACCTGAACGCACCCCGCAGCCTCGTTCCGCAATCGATCATGCCGGGCTATCCGTTCCTCGCGACTACGGAACTCGACGTGAACCGGATTGCCCAGGAGATGCGGGTCAACCGCATGAGCGGCGTGCCCTATACCGACGAGATGATCGCCAATGCGGTGAGTGATCTCCGCGCCCAGGTCGATCCGGATCATCCCCAGGCCGATGCCTTCCAGAAGCGCTATCCGAAGGCGGCCAGCCGCGACTTTGACGGCAACCCGCAGCGGATCACCGAGGCGGATGCGATGATCGCCTACCTGCAGATGCTCGGTACGCTGGTCGACTTCAAGCAATACGACAACAAAGCCAACCTGCGCTGAGGAGCCCGATATGGCCCAGATGTATCACCTCCTTGCCTCGATCGCCCAATCCGTGGGGGTCCTTTACTTCATGGGGATGTTCCTGGCGGTCGTCGCCTACGCCCTGTGGCCCCGCAACCGCGAGACCTTCGATCGCGCGGCTTCCATTCCTCTGAAAGACGAGTGAGCCATGACCAACCCGAACCCCACCGCCCACGAGCCCGATTTCGATGCCGTGACCGGCCAGTCGACGACCGGTCACAGCTGGGATGGTATCCGCGAGCTCAACACGCCGCTGCCGCGCTGGTGGCTCTGGACGTTCTACGTCACGATCCTCTGGTCGATCGGCTACTGGCTGGTCTATCCGGCCTGGCCGCTCATCTCCAGCCACACCACCGGGTTCTTCGGCTATTCCAGCCGGGCCGAACTGACGCAGGAAATGCAGGCCCTCGAGCAGCGCCGCGACATTCAGGCCGCAGGCCTGAAAACGGCCAGCCTCGAGGAGATCAAGTCCAGCCCGGACCTTTCCCGCGTCGCTCTGGCCCGCGGCAAGGCCTCCTTTGCCGAGAATTGCGTCGGCTGCCATGGCCAGGGCGGAACCGGCGCGCCGAGTTATCCGAACCTCACCGATGATGACTGGGTCTGGGGCGGGTCGCTGAAGGATATCCAGACCACGATCCAGAACGGGATCCGCTGGACCCAGAATGCCGATACCCGCATGGGCGAGATGCTCGCCTTCGGCCGGCAGGGCATGCTCAAGAAGGACGAGATCGAGCAGGTGGTGGATTTTGTCCGCTCGCTGGCGAAGCTCGATACGGCCAAGGGCGCGAATCTTGCGGCCGGGAAGACTGTCTATGACGCCAATTGCGCGGCCTGCCATGGCGAAGCCGGCAAGGGCAACCGTGAGGTCGGCGCGCCCGACCTGACGGATGCGATCTGGCTCTACGGCTCGAGCCGCGAGGCGATGATCGAGTCGGTCCATAACGGCCGTGCCGGCATCATGCCGGCCTGGGCGAGCCGGCTGGACCCTGTCACGATCAAGGCGCTCACGGTCTATGTCCACTCTCTCGGCGGTGGGCAATGAGCTCCAATGCCGTGATCCCCGATGAGGATGGACCCCTCTTCGCCGCGGCGAAGAAGGTCTATCCCCAGCGCGTGAAGGGCCGGTTCCGCCGGATCAAATGGGCCCTTCTCGCCTTCTGCCTTGGGGTCTACTACTTCCTGCCCTTTGTGCGCTGGGATCGCGGCCCGGCGCTGCCGGATCAGGCCGTTCTGGTCGATTTCGAGCGGCGCCGCTTCTACTTCTTCTTCATCGAGCTCTGGCCGCAGGAGGTCTATTACCTTACCGGCCTGCTGATCCTTGCGGCGATCGTGCTGTTCCTGATGAACGCGATCGCCGGGCGGATCTGGTGCGGCTATCTCTGCCCGCAGACGGTCTGGACCGACCTCTTCTTCGCGGTCGAGCGCCTGATCGAGGGGGATCGCCGCGACCGGATCAGGCTGGATTCCCAGGGCTGGAGCGCCTCGAAGATTGGCCTCAAGGCCACCAAGCATTTCGTCTGGCTGATGATCGCCTGGTGGACCGGCGGCGCCTGGGTGCTCTATTTCTCCGACGCGCCCACCCTCGTGAAGGACCTTGCGACCTTCCAGGCGCCCTTTTCGGCCTATCTCTGGATCGGCATCCTGACGGCGACCACCTATGTCTTTGCCGGCCACATGCGCGAGCAGGTCTGCCTCTATATGTGCCCCTGGCCGCGCATCCAGGCGGCTTTGACCGATTCCGACGCGCTGAACGTCACCTACAAGTTCGATCGCGGCGAACCGCGTGCCTCGGTGAAACAGGCCGCCCAGCTCAAGGCGGCCGGGCAGCCGGCGGGCGATTGCGTCGAGTGCAAGCAGTGCATCGCCGTCTGCCCGACGGGGATCGACATCCGCGAGGGGACGCAGCTTGGCTGCATCCAGTGCGGCCTGTGCATCGATGCCTGTGATGACGTTATGGGCAAGCTCGGCCGGCCGACCGGCCTGATCGGCTACGACACGTTGAAAGCCGTCGAGGCCCGCGCCTGTGGCACCCCGCCGCCCGCGCTCCGCCTCATCCGCCCGCGCACGATGCTCTACGCAGCAATCATCGCCTTTGTCGGGGGCGCCATGCTCTACCAGCTCGCGACGCGCGCGTTTCTGGGCATGTCCGTGGTGCATGAGCGGACCCCGCTCTTCACGACGCTGAAGGATGGCTCCATCCGCAACGCCTACACGCTCCGCATCGCCAACAAGCGCTCGGAGGAACGGCCCGTCGCCATCACCCTCGACGCGCCGATGGGCACGACCTGGGAAGTCGTCGGCGCGCAGCAGACAGCAGACTGGCGCCCGATCGTCGTCATCCCGCCGGATTCGACCCTCGATGTGAGGCTGTTCGTCACCATGCCGCAGCCGCAGGCCAGGGGCCCCTCGCAGATGATCCAGATCAAGGCGGCTGATCTCTCCTTCGGCGAGAATGCAAGCGTGAAAGACAACTTCTTCGCTCCATGACAGGGAGGCCGCATGTGCTGCTGCGGTTGTATCGCGATGCCCGTTGAGATTCCCGACCTTGCAAGCGCCCCGGCCCGCGAGCCCTTCCGGCTGACAGGCCACCATGTCCTCGTGATCTTCCTTGCCTTCTTCGGCATCGTGGCCGGCGTCAACGGCTACATGATGCGGCAGGCACTGCAGACCATGCCGGGGCTGGATGCCCGCAATGGCTATGATGTCAGCCAGCGCTACAATGCGGAGCTGGCAGCGGCGGCCGAACAGGATCGCCGGGGCTGGAAGACCGAGATCCGGCTCGACCGGAAGGGTTCCACCCTTGAACTCGCCCTCTCGCTGGCCGACCGCGACCTCCGGCCCGTTTCCGGCCAGCGCGTCCGGATGCGCTTCGCCCATCCGGCCAGCCGCCAGCTCGACCGCGAGGTCACCCTGAGCGAGACCGGGCGCGGGCGCTATTCCGGCGCGGTGCCGGGCATGGCGGCGGGCCATTGGTCGCTGATCCTGACGATCGAGGATCCGGCCGAGAACCTGCCCCTCTATACCTCGCGCAACCGAATCGAGCTGGGGTCCTGACATGGCAGTCGATCTCGACTCGAACATCACCGACCTTCGCCATTTTCTCCGGGCATCGCCCGACGAGTCCTTCGTCAGTCTCGATCTCGCTGTCGATGGCATCAAATGCGCCGCCTGCATGGCCACGATCGAACGCGCCATGTCGCGAGAGCCCGGCGTGGTCGGTGCCCGGGTCAATCTCGGTGCGAAGCGCCTCCACGTGACCTTCGAACGCCGCCAGGCTGATCCGGCCCGCATCCTCCGCCGGCTCGACGAACTGGGATTCAAGGCATACCCGTTCTCGCCCCGCCATTCGGAGGACAGCAAGGCGCAGGAAATGCGTCGCCTGCTCCGCTGCCTCGGCGTGGCGGCTTTTGCCTCGATGAATGTGATGCTGCTTTCGGTGGCGGTCTGGTCCGGCCACGAGACCGGGCTCGACCCGACCACGCGTGATCTGTTCCACTGGCTCTCGGCGCTGATCGCCCTGCCGACCGCCGCCTATTCCGGCCGCCCGTTCTACGAGAGCGCCATCGGTGCCCTCAAGCGCCGCCGCGTCAACATGGATGTGCCGATCACGCTCGGCATCTGCCTCGCTCTGGTCATGTCGGTCTTCGAGGTGCTGCGTCATGGCGAGCACGCCTATTTCGACGGCGTGGTCATGCTGCTCTTCTTCCTGCTGATCGGCCGGACGCTCGACCAGATCATGCAGCGCCGCACGCAGCTGGTGGCGGCCAACCTGGCGGCCTTGCGCGCGGAATCCGCGACCAAGCGCCTGCCGGACGGCACCTGGCGCGATGTCCCGATCGACATGGTCGAGCCCGGCGACGTGATCCTCGTCCGGATCGGCGATCGCGTCGCCGCCGATGGCCGGATCGAGGAGGGCCGCTCCGATATCGACCAGAGCCTTGTGACCGGCGAGACGGTCCATCGCGCTGTCCGCCCCGGCGACGAGATCTACGCCGGGACGCAGAATCTCGGTGGTGCCCTCGTTGTCCGGGTGCTCAAGTCGCAGGAAGGCACCCTGCTGGCCGGCGTCGAGCGGCTGCTGGCTCAGGCTGCCCAGACCAAGGGCGCCTATATCCGGCTGGCCGACCGGGCGGCCCGCCTCTACCCGCCCTTCGTCCATACCGTGGCCCTGCTCACCTTCATCGGCTGGATGATGATGGGCCTCGGCTGGCATGACGCGTTGATGATCGCCATCACCGTGCTGATCATCACCTGCCCCTGTGCGCTCGGCCTTGCCGTGCCGGCCGTGCAGGTCGTCGCGGCGGGCGCGATGTTCCGCAACGGCATCCTGATCCAGTCCGGCGATGCCATCGAGCGGCTGGCGGAGATCGACCGCATCGTCTTCGACAAGACCGGCACGCTGACGCTGCCGGCAGCCGACATTGCCAACCGGGAAGAGATCCCGGCCGAGGATGTCGCGCTGGCCGCCCGGCTTGCGCTGACGAGCCGGCACCCGCTGGCGGCTGCCATCGCCGCACAGGACCGGGGCGCGAAGCCGCTCGCCACCGCGCGGGAAGTGCCGGGCGAGGGCGTCAAGGCCTGCCATGGCGGGCATGTCGTCCGGCTCGGCAGCCCGGCCTTCTGCGAGGCCATTCCGGAAGCCGAGGCTCTCGCCGCCCGTTTCCCGGGCGCCTCCATCGTTGCTTTCCGCCATGCCGCGCGCCTCGCACTTTTCGCGATCCGCCAGCCCTACCGCGAGGATGCAGCGGCCACGATTGCCGCTCTCGGTGCCATGAATCTGCCGGCCGAGATCATCTCGGGCGACCGGCCCCGTGCTGTCGCCGAAGCCGCGCGCGATCTCGGCATCGCCAACTGGCGCGGTGGCGCTCTTCCGGGCGACAAGGTCACCTGGCTCGAGCAGATGAAGCGCTTCGGCGCCCGTCCGCTCATGGTCGGCGACGGGTTGAATGATGCGCCTGCATTGGCGGCCGGCCATGCCTCAATCGCGCCGGCCTCCGCGAGCCAGCTCACCCAGACCCAGGCAGATTTCCTGCTTGTCGGCCAGCGCCTCGGCGCGATTGTTCCGGCCATCCGGATCGCCCGCAAGGCGCGCTGGCTGATGCTCGAGAATCTCTGGATCTCGGTGCTCTACAATCTGATTGCCGTGCCCGTCGCCATTCTCGGTCATGCCACGCCGCTTGTGGCGGCTTTGGCCATGTCGGGCTCCTCGATCATCGTCACGCTGAACGCGCTCCGGGCCGGGCGCGGCGCGGGAGAAAAGCCATGAACATCCTGCTGATCCTGATTCCCCTTGCCCTCGCCCTTGGTGGCCTCGGGCTGGCGGCGTTTCTCTGGTCGCTGTCGAACCGCCAGTACGAGGATCTCGATGGTGCCGCCTGGCGCGCACTGATGGATGAGGACGCGCCGGTTGCCCCGCGCCCGGAGGATGCCCGGTGACCCTGTCCCACGATGCCGTGATGCGCCATGCCTCCCGGGCCGTGCCGCGCTATACGAGCTACCCCACCGCGCCGCATTTCACGCCGGAGGTAACGGCGCGGACCTATCAAAGCTGGCTGCTGGATGTGCCGGAAGACGCGACGCTCTCGCTCTACCTGCACATCCCCTATTGCGATACGCTCTGCTGGTTCTGCGGGTGCCACACCAAGATCACGCGGCAATACGCGCCGATCGAAACCTATCTCGTCGCGCTCCGCCGCGAGATCGATCTCGTCACCCAGATCCTCCCCGCCAGCACCCGTGTCACGCATATCCACTGGGGCGGCGGCTCGCCGACTATCCTCGCCCCGGATGATATCCGCCGGTTGGCTGATCACATCGCCGACCGGTTCTCGCTCGATGCAGAATGCGATTTCGCGGTCGAAGTCGATCCGCGCGGCATGGATGCCGGTCGCATCGAGGCCTTCCTCGAACGGGGCCTCAGTCGGGTCAGCATCGGCGTGCAGGATTTCGATCCGGCCGTGCAGGCGGCGATCAACCGCTTCCAGTCTGTCGAGGAAACCCGGGCCGTGATCGACCGTTTCCGCGCCGGCGGCATCCGGTCGCTCAACATCGATGCCGTCTATGGCCTGCCGAAGCAGGGTCTTGCCCAGCTCGAATCTACCCTTGATTCAGTGATGGCGTTCCGCCCCGATCGGCTGGCCTTGTTCGGCTACGCCCATGTCCCCTGGGTGAAACGCCACCAGGCGATGATCCTCGAATCCGACCTGCCGGGTGTCGTTGACCGCCATGCCCATGCCCTCGCGGCGGGGCAGCGCATCCAGGCTGCCGGCTACCAGTCGATCGGCATCGACCATTTCGCCCTGCCGGGCGATTCCCTTGCCGTGGCGCAGCGGGCCGGCCGTCTCCGCCGCAATTTCCAGGGCTATACGGATGATCCGGCCGATGTGCTGATCGGGCTCGGCGCCTCGGCCATTTCGGCCTTGCCGCAGGGCTATGTCCAGAACGAGCCGGCCATGGCGCGCTACCAGCGCGAGATCGAGACCGGCCATCTCGCCGCGATCCGCGGCCGCGCGCTGACCGACGAGGACCGGCGCCGCGCCCGCGTCATCGAGCGCCTGATGTGCGATCTCCGCTTCTCGACCGAGCATTGCCGAGCCCATGAAGGGCCGGAAGCCGAGGCGCTGATCGCCGTGGCGGACCGGATCGTCCGGGAGGACCGCGACGGCTTCGTCGAAGCCACGGCAGACGGGTTCGCGATCACGGAAGAGGGGCGACCGTTCACGCGCCTCCTTGCTGCGGAATTCGATGCCTATTTAGCCCAGAGGCCGGGTGGCCACTCGCTCGCCGTGTAGAAAGCCGGGATTTTCCGTTTTCAGGGAAACGGATTTTCAACGCTGATGCGGACAATTTTCCGCATATGCGGTCTCGTCCACGATTTCTTTTCCTTGCCTGCTCTAGATCGTCGCATGGCGGAACGTTCGCCGGCAGAAGAGGTGAGGGATGGAGCGGATGACCGATCGACGGTCAGGTGGGGGGAGCCCCATCGGCAGCCGGCCGGCCAGGAGGGAGGCGTCATGTTGACGCCGATCACGCCCGCGCGTGCCGCCGAAGCCGTTTCCCTGCTTGATGAAGGCTTTCCTGAACGGGGCCCGGCCTTCTGGCAGCGCAGCCTGCAGCAGATCCTCGACTGGCCCGGCAACGCGCTTGCCGGCTATCCGCCGGGCTTTTTCTGGCTCGAGAAGGAACAACCCGTCGGCATCCTCCTCACGCCCGCCTCCCCGCGCGGGGGGCCGGACGGAAGGATTGTTGTCAATGTGTCGAGCTGGTATCTCCGCCCGGATTTCCGCTGGAAGGCGCCGCTCATGCTGCGCGCCGTGTTCCGCGATCCCGGGCCGGTCTTCACCGACCTGACACCGACCCCGGAAGTCCAGGCCATGCTTCCGGCTTTCGGCTTCCGCCCCATCAATCCGGGGATCGGCCTGCAACTGACGCCCCTTCTCGCCCTGCGGCCCGGCGGGGATGTGCGGGTGCGCGCCTGGCAGCCGGATGACCGCCTCGACGGGGCCGCGCCGCCGCCGGAACTCATCGGCCTTAACCGGGATCGCGGTTTCGCCACCCTCGTGATCGAACAGGGGCCGGCCCGCCACCTCTGCGTCTTCCGGCCGTTCCGCTACCGCTCGCTGCCTGCGGCCTTCTCGATCTTCATCGGCAGCCACGCTGCCCTGCCGGCCGCCTGGCCGGCCATTGCCCGCCATTTGCTCGCCCGGGGCATTCTCGTCGTCCAGTGCGATGTCCGGGCAGGCGTGCCTCATCCCCTTGCGCTCCGCCGGCGTGGCCTCTGGTTTGCCAAGGGAGAGACCTTCGACGACCGGACCGATCATCTCGGGTCCGAATTGTGCCTTCTTGACCTTTAGGGAGACGATTTGATGCTTGCAGCTTCCCAGATTGACACACCGGTTGTTCCGGCCGAGTCCATCGACGCCGATCGCGCCCTGCTGGGTGGCTTCCTCCGGCAATTGTCGCCGGCCGCCAAGGCGCTGGACCTGAAGGATGAAACGCCCCTTCTCTCCTCCGGCATCCTCGATTCCCTCGGCATCCTGCAGCTGATGTCCTTCCTTGGCGAGGAACTGGGCATCGAGATCGCGGATGACGATTTCACCCTCGACAATTTCGAGACGGTCGGTGCGCTCATGGCGTTCATCCGCCGGCGGAAGGGCTGATCGGCCATGAGCGCAGTCCTCCTGCACCAGCTTCTGGATCTGCCGAAGCCCGATGCCGGGCGCCCGGCCATCATTGATGGCGGCCGTCACTGGTCGTTCCGGCAGTTTGCCGCCGAGGTCGAGCGGCTCGCCGCGGCGATCCGAGCGGCGGGGGTCGAACGTGGGGATCGCGTGGCGATCCTGCTGCCGAAATGCCTGGAGGAATGTGCGGCCATCTTTGCCGCAAGCCGCGCCGACACGGTTTTCGTCCCGATCAACCCGGTGCTCAAGCCGCAGCAGATCCGGCATATTCTGGTCGATAGCGGTGCGCGGGTGCTGATCACCGGCTCGAAGCAGCGCGAGACTTTGGCCGAGGCCTTCGAGAACATCCCGGATCTCGCGGTGCTTGATCCTGCCGCCGAAGCGCCCGAGCCCGAACCGCTGCCGGCCGCCCGCAATATCGGACAGGATCTTGCCGCCATTCTCTACACGTCCGGTTCGACCGGCGCCCCCAAGGGCGTCATGCTGAGTCATTCCAACCTGATTGCCGGCACCCGGATCGTGCGGACCTACCTGTCGATCACCGCGGAGGACCGGATCCTCTCGATCCTGCCTTTCAGCTTCGATTACGGCCTGAACCAGCTGCTTACCGTGGTGGAGCAGGGTGCCACGATCGTGCTCTTCACCTTCCAGATGGGCGATCAGATCGTCCGCGAACTGGCCCGGCACGAGATTACCGGTCTAGCGGGCGTTCCCACGATCTGGGCAATCCTGACCAAGGCCGCGCCGAGCCTCGCCCGGACCAGCCTGCCGCATCTGCGCTACATCACGAATTCCGGCGGTGCCGTGCCGGAAGCGACAGTGCGCCGCCTTCGGGAAATTCTCCCGGAAACGCACATCTTCCTGATGTACGGGCTGACGGAAGCCTTCCGCTCGACCTATCTGCCGCCCTCCGAGGTGGATCGCCGGCCGACTTCGATCGGGCGGGCCATCCCCGAATGCGAGGTTTTCCCGCTCACGGCGGACGGCCGTCGCGCCCGGCCCGGCGAACCGGGCATCCTGGTCCATCGCGGTCCCACCGTTTCGCTCGGCTACTGGCGGCGCCCGGAAGAGACCGCGCGCGTGCTCCGGGCGAACCCGCTGCGCGAGCCCGTCGAAGGCGGCGAGATCGTCTGCTGGTCCGGCGACCTTGTCTATGAAGACGAGGACGGGTTTCTCTATTTCGTCGGCCGGCAGGACGCGATGATCAAATCCGCCGGATACCGGATCAGCCCGACCGAGGTCGAGGATGCGCTGATGCTTTCGGGCGCGTTCCGGCAGGTGGCGGCGATCGGCGTGCCGGATGAATGGCTCGGCCAGCGCCTGCATGCTGTCGCTGTCGGCCAGCAGGACGGGGTCGATACCGATTCGGTGCTGAAGCAGCTCGCCGAGCGGCTGCCGCCGCATATGGTTCCGGCGCGGATCGAGCTTGTCCCCGAATTGCCGGTCACGCCGAACGGCAAGGTCGATTACAAGCGGCTGGTTGCGGAGCGTGCGGCATGAGCGATCTTCCTCTCACGGTCCCGCCCCTCGCGGCGGCGCTGATCGCCGAGAATTTCAGGGCGGGAACTGACGGGCTCGAGATCGGGGGTCTGCCGGTCCGGAGCCTCGTCGCGCGCTATGGCTCGCCCCTCTATCTCTATGACGCGGCCATTCTCCGCCGCCGCTACCGGGCGCTTGCCGCCACGCTCGAAGGCTTTGCCTCGGTCTATTTCTCGATCAAGGCCAACCCGAATCCGGGCATTGCCCGCGTCCTCGTCGAGGAAGGGGCCGGTCTCGAAATCGCGTCCGGTGCCGAATTCCTGCTGGTGCGTCAGGCCGGCTGTGCCCCGGAGCATGTCCTCTTCGCCGGGCCGGGCAAGGGGCGCGAGGAGGTCGATCTCGTCCTCGCCGCCGGCATCGGTGAAGTGCATCTCGAAGGCTTCGACGATATTGCCCTTGTCGGCGCACGGGCCGCTGCGCTCGGGCGTATCCAGCCCGTCTCGCTCCGTATCAATCCCGGCGCGCAGGCGCAGGGCGGGGCGATGCGCATGGGCGGCAAGCCCTCCGCCTTCGGGATCGACGAGGAGCAGATGGCCGAGGCCGTCGCCGCTCTCAAGCAACAGCCGGCACTGAAACTCACCGGCATCCATCTCTTTGCCGGAACGCAGATCCTCGATGCAGGCGTCCTGCTGGATCAGTGGCGTTACGGGCTGGAACTGGCGAGCCGGCTTGCCGGGTTGGCCGGCCATGCCCTGACCTCGATCGACCTCGGCGGCGGCCTCGGCATTCCCTATCATGCGGGGGATGCCACGCTGGATCTCGCCGCGATCCGCGCCGGCCTGCCGGCTTTGCGCGCCACTCTGGAGGCTCACCCGCGCCTGCGCGAGGCCCGGCTGCTGGTCGAGCCCGGGCGTTGGCTGGCCGGTCCCGCCGGGCTGTATGTCGGCGCCCTCCGGGCCGTCAAGCAATCGCGCGGGCATCGCTTCCTGATCAGCGATGGCGGCATGCATCACCACCTCGCCGCATCCGGCAATCTTGGCCAGGTGATCAAACGGGATTATCCGATTGTCGCGCCGGACAGGCTGGCGGCGCCGCTGCTTGCCGACACGCATCTGGTCGGGCCGCTCTGCACCCCGCTGGATACGCTCGGCCGCCAGACAGCCCTGCCGGAACTCGCGGCGGGCGATCTCGTGGCGATTCTCCAGTCGGGCGCCTATGGCCTCTCGGCCAGCCCGGTCGGGTTTCTCTCGCATCCGATGCCGGCGGAGGTGCTGGTCGAGAACGGCGCTGCCGAGGTGATCCGGCCTGCCGGCACGTTCCAGGCTCCACTGGTCAACGCCCGGGGCGAAGGATCGTTCTGGGCAGCCGCGGCTGAATGAAGCCCGGCCGGCGCGCGGGAGGGCTCAGGCCCGGCTCAGCCGCCAGGCGCGCACCGCCCGGACGAGGGCCCCGCCGAACAGGGTCAGGATGGCCAGTCCATAGACCGCCATGCCGAAGGTCACGGCGGCGAGGATATGCCACCAATCCGCCGCCATTTTCAGGCCAAGGCCCGGCAGCGCCTTGAGTGCCAGCCACATGATGGCGGTGGCAAGCGCGATCTTCGCGTAGAAGGCCAGCGGCGCATGCAGGCCAAAGCGCCGGTTGAGATAGGCGTAATCGGCCAGCGCGATGGCGAGGGCCGCGAGCGCGGCGCCGATGACCGCGCCCGTCAGGCCACCGAAATAAAGGCCGATCGCCGAACCGAGGATGGTCATCACCGCCTCGATTCCCTCGAGAACCACCATCGGCCGCGGGGCCTCGAACAGCAGATACATCTGGTCCCAGCCATGCATGCGCAGGTTGCGGATAGCGGCACAGATCAGGGCCCAGGGCAGAAGGGCGATCGTCGCCGCCCGGTAATCGGGTGCGACAAGGAGCGTGACGAACGGATCGGCGATCGCGATCACGCCGGCCGTCGAGGGGGCGATCAGCCCGAGCAGCAGCGCCGAATTCGTCGAGAGCTGGCGGCGGGCTGCATCGGGATCACCGCGATCCATCTCGCGGACCGCGAGAGGATAGGCGGCGGCCGTGACAACCATGGCCGCCATGGCCGCCAGCCGGATGGCCAGCCCCCACCCGACCGAGAGCAGCCCGAGTGCGGTCGATCCCGCCCCGTATTGCACGACAAACCGGATTCCATGCGCCGCGAACCAGCCGAACAGGTTCGATACGACAACCGGCACACCGAAGGAAAGGGCCGCTTTCAGGATGCCGTGGTCGATCCGCCCCGGCCGAGCGATAGCCCCCATCCTGAGCGCGACGAGGAATGCGATCACGCCATGCATCAGCGCGAAGTCGAGGAGCACCCGGGCCGGGCTGGCGCCAAGCCAACCCATCAGCAGCAGGGTCAGCAGCAGGCTGGCCAGCGGCGCGCCGATCTGGAGGAGCGAATAGTCGAGGATGCGCGCATCGCGGCGCGCCTTCTCGCTGAGGAAGGTGAGGTAGCTCCGGCTGACCACATAGAGGCAGGCCCCGGCGACGAAGGCCGGCGAGGGCTTGGTCGCGCTTGCCGCCACGAGGATCAGCGTGGCGACAACCTGCAACCCGGCCGTGGCAAGGATGATCGCCGATTCCGTGCCGGCAAGGTCCCGCCGGTCGCCGCCGGCACCGAACTGGCCGGCATAGCGCAGGAAATAGGTCGTCCACCAGGACAGGCAGATCTGGAAGATCAGCTCCTGGCTGGCGAAGATCAGCATGGTCAGCCCGTAATCCGCTGCCGCGAGGTAATGCGTCAGGATGATTGCCGTGGCGAATTGCGTCAGCGGGCTGAGGATCTGAGCGGGGAAATAGGCCAGGGTCTGGCGGATCAGCATGCCGGGCGTGCCTCGCGGGGATAGGAGACGGCCTGCCTCGGAAGACGTTCCGCATAGGATCCCTGCCGCGGAACCAGCAGCAGCAGCATCAGGCAGAGGATCGAGACGCCGAGCGACTTGCCGGCAATGCCGAGGAACGTCGTGTTGACGAGGAAGAAATACCCCACCACCACCCAGCCCCGCTTCTGGCAATGGGTCATCACCGACGTCATGAACAGGAAGAAGCCGGTGAAGAACAGCACCATGGGCAGGAAACCGTAATAGAGCGAAAAGGCGACCCAGACACTCTCGATCCCGAATTCCAGCCGATAGACCCGCACAAGATAGCCGAGATGGTCCTGCTGCGGCCCGAACAGGATCTCCTCCAGCGTGAAGCCGTGGAACAGCTCGAACATCTTCACGCGGGCATTCGCGCTGTCATTGTCATCGACAAAGCGCAGGATCAGCCGGTCGAACACGCCCAGCTCGAAGGCGAGGCCCAGAGTGGCAATTCCGGCCGGCAGCAGGACGGCCAGCAGCGTCAGGAAGCGGAGATCGACGCGGGCACCGGACAGGAACCGCACGACTTTCAGTCCGAGCGCGGCGAGGAGAAACAGCAGCAGCAGGACCAGCGAGGCGCGGCCGCCAAAAGCCACCATGGCGGCGCATTGCAGGGCCAGCGTCGCCTTGCGCCAGCGCCCCTGCACCTCCTGCCCGCCACCCATCACGAGGAACATGACGTAGCAGCCCGTCATCAGCGCGTTGCCGAGCGGGTGGCCGAGCAGCGCGGTGGCGCGCCAGTCATCGGTGATGAGGATGCCGCCGGCAATGTAGGGCGTCAGCCGGAGGCCGCTCACCACCTCGCCGATGCCCAGAAGGGCATTGGCCGCGAAAACCGCGTGGATCACCGTCACCATCCGGGCCTTGGTTGCGTTTTCCAGACGGCGGAAGATCAGCAGGAGCAGCATCGGCATCAGATAGGTGTCGATCAGACCCGCCGCGGGCAGGCCCTGATTGGCGACGCCATGCCAGAAGACGAGAAGCCAGATCAGCAGGAACAGTGTGATCCGGGCATCCCGACCGAAGGTCGAGAGCACGCTGGCAAGCGGGTTACCGTCGCGCAGGGCGATCACGATGAAGGTGATCAGCGTCAGGTACATTGACGGGTGGAACCGCGTCGGCCCGGCGCCGCCGAGCCCGTCATAGTTCCAGCCGATGCCGTTCAGCGCCATCGGCGAAAGCAGCATCAGCAGCGCGATGATCCCGATCGCGAGGCCATGGATCAGCCGGTCGGTCCGGGGTGTCGGCGAGGCGGGCCGGGCGCGCATCACGCCGCCTGCCCGACCACGCCGATCAGCGACGGCCCGAAGGCCCGGTCACAGGTTGCCGCCGTGCCGGCATCCGGCTGCTGGCCGGCCGGCAGTACCGCGATCACGCCATCGACATGGCGGGCGAGATCGATCCGCGACAGGGCCCGCGAGCCTGCCGGCGGTCCGTCGATGATGACGATGCCATGCGCGTCGACAGCGTTCTTCGAATGCGGCGCGGCGCCGGCTTCGCCGAACGGCAGGACATGCACGGGGAGTTGGTCCAGCCCGGCAATCGGGAAGGCGGTGCGCGTCTGGCCTTGCAGCCGGGCCGGCACGCCACGCCGCGCAAGGGGAAGCCGTGCGGCAAGCCCGTCGGTGCTGCCGCGCCCGTCGACGAGGAGCACCGATTCCCCCCGCTCGGCGAGGGCAATCGCGAGGTTCACCGCAAGGACCGGCGAGGCGTTTCCGCGCCCGACTCCGGAGACCATGAGGGTCGTGACAGGCTGCCGGTCGAGGCGCGCGAGAATGTCCTCGGCGAGGAGCCCCATTTCCTCGGCATAGGCCGATCCCGGCGCGGCAATCGGCGATTGGCCCAGTCCCCGCCCGGGATGGCGGAGGCTGCGCCCGCCCTGTCCGGCAGGCTCGCGCGGGGGGAGCATCGCCATCAGCGGCGCGTCGGGATCATCCGGCACGGAGGCGGCTGCCGGAGCCCGCGAACCGGGCGCCACCGGCGGAGACCGCCGCCTCTGGCCGCCCTGCGAGAGGGTCTCCAGCACCAGCGCGAGGCCGATTCCGGCGAAAAGTCCGGCGACCATGGCCAGGGCCAGGATCAGCGCCTTGTTCGGCGCTGACGGGCGTTGTGGCGCCAGGGCAGGCGCGATGATGCGTCCGGCCGGCGTATCCACCGAGAGCCGCGCGATCTGTTCCTTGTCGCGCAGGAATTTCTCGTAGACGGCCTTCTGGGCGTCCACCGCGCGTTCAAGCTCGCGCAGGCGCAACAGCGTCTTGTTGGTGTTGTTCGCGTCGCGCTTCAGCGCGTCGAGCTGGCGCTCGAGGGTGGTGACATTCGACTGCGCGACCGTATAGGCCGAGCGCGCGCCATCCGCGATCCGCCCGAGTTCCTCGTTGATCTGCCGGCGCGTCTCGGCCACCTGCTCGCGGATTTCCGCAAAGGCGGGGTGCCGCGGGCCAAGGGTCGAGCGGGCATTTGCTTCCAGCCGGAGGATTTCGGAGAGCTGGCCCCGCAGGCGCTCGATCACGCCCGAACGCAGCGCGTCATTCGTCGTGTCGGGCAGGCGGCCGGAACGGCGGATCGCCTCCACCTGGTCGAGACCTGCCTTGGCTTCTGCCGCCTTGCGCTGCGCATCGACAATGCCGCGATTGAGCTCGCTGAGCTGTTGTTCGCCCACAAGGCGGCCCTCGACGCCGAGAATCCGGTTCTCGACCTTGTAGGCCTCGACCCGGGCTTCGGCTTCCTTCAGCCGGCCCTGCAATTCGAGGAGGTGGGTGTCGAGCCAGCTCTCCTCGCGCTGTGCGGTCTCGTTCTTCGAATCCCGGCCGTCATTCACATAGGCCCGGGCGATGGCATTCGCGATCCGCGCGGCCTTCTCGCCACTGCCGGCCCGGACCTGCACCTCGACCACATAGGTGCGGTCCGGCCGCTTGACCTTCACCGCTTCCTTCAGGTTGCGCAGGGTGTTGAACTGCGCATCGCCGGGACCGCGCGTGAAATCGGGATCCTCGTTGAGTTTCTCGGCGCTGATCACCCGCTGCAGCACGGTATCCGATTCGATCAGGACGATCTGGCTGTCCACGAGGTTGGGGTCGAAGGACCCGCCGACGCCGGTGCCCTCGATCTGGAAGCTGGCCCGGTTCCGGGGGTCGACGAAGATCATCGTCGAAGCGGTGAATTGCGGCTTCGCCACCATCAGATAGGCAAGGCCGAGGCCGGTCATCAGCGCGGTCGAGGCGGCAATCGTCATCCAGCGGCGGCGCAGGATGGCGCCGAATTCCGCGATGCCGACAGGAATCTCGCCTGTGCCGGCCGGGGCCGGCGCAGCGGCAGGCCGGCTCAGCCAGCCCGGACGCATGGAGCGGGCAGGCCGGGCCGGAACGCCCGCCGGCTGGGCTGGTGCGGCGCTCGTCCTCCGCGCGTCAGCTCCCAGTTTCCGCAACATCCACCCGATCCTCGAGACTCGACTTGGCACCGGCCGCGCTGCAGGTCACAGCGCGACTCCGCGTTCGACCTTGCCAGACGATCCTTTACGAAGCGTTCACCATGTTCGGGAAATCACTGGCCTCGGCGAGAAGCCGTCAGTGCAGCCACGCCTGCAGCCGGGGACGCAGCCTGAGGAAGCGCAGATAGGCTTTTTCCAGCAGCCAGAGAACGGCGGGGATCCGGGCCAGCAGGCCGAGAGGCCGCAGCAGCGGGATGGCGCGCCACATCGCCGCGAAGGCCGCAGCGCCGGAAACCGGATCGTGCCCGCGTTCCTGCGCATGGAAGCGCGCCAGCAGTGCCGCCCGGTCGAGCGGGCAGGAGGCCTCCGGATCGGCAAGATCGACGAAATGGATGGCCTGCCGCCGGTCCAGCCGGCGCATGGCGGCGATTTCCCGCCGGCAGAGCGGGCAGGCACCGTCATACCAGACGGTCAGGTCTGCCCCGTGCGCGGCAATGTCGGACATCGAAGCCATGCCTGCTTTACGCATGGCCGCTCTTGCCGGATCGGTGGCGGGGATGGGCCTATTTCTCGACGAAGGCCTTCTCGATCACGTAGGAACCGGGCTTCGAGCTGTTGCCCTCGCTGAAGCCGCTTTTCTCGAGCAGGGCCACCATATCGGCCAGCATCTGCGGGCTGCCGCACAGCATCACGCGGTCCTGCGCCGGGTCCCAGGAAGGGAGGCCGATATCGGAGAAGATCCGGCCGGTCTCGACGAGGTCAGTGATGCGCCCTCGGTTGCGGAAAGGCTCACGCGTGACGGTGGGGTAATAAACGAGCTGGCCGGCAATCTGCTCGCCCAGCAATTCATGGTTCGGCAGGTCGCGCTCGATTTCCTCGGCATAGGCCAGTTCGGCCACTTCACGCACACCATGGACGAGCACGACCTTCGCGAAACGCTCGTAGACATCCGGGTCGCGGATCAGGCTCATGAACGGGGCGAGCCCGGTGCCGGTGCCGATCAGGTAGAGGTTGCGCCCTGGCAGGAGATTGTTGGCCAGCAGGGTGCCCGTCGCCTTCCGGCCGACAATGATCTCCTCTCCGACCTTGATATGCTGGAGCCGCGAGGTCAGCGGGCCGTCCGGCACCTTGATCGACAGGAATTCCAGCTCTTCCTCGTAATTGGGGCTGACAACGCTGTAGGCCCGGAGCAGGGGCTTGCCGTTCACCGGCAGGCCGATCATCACGAACTGGCCGTTCTCGTAGCGGAAGGCGGGGTTTCGCGTGGTGCGGAAGGAGAAGAGCCGGTCTGTCCAGTGATGGACATGGGTCACGGTTTCGGTGTTGAAGGCACTCATCGGCGTCTCGGGCCCTCGATCTGGCAATGGCCGGCCGTTCCCTGGCATATGGTGCGCGGGCGCGGCTTTGGCGTGGATCAATCCTGTCGGCCTGCCAATACCCGGTGAGGCCGCCTCTTGTCAGCCCTCCCGGACAAAAAAGACGGATTTCCGCGCCGGCTGACCGCCGGAGAGAAGGCACCCTTCGCAGAGACCGGCAACGGGAGAACGCATTGTCTGCGCGCGAGGGAAGCTGCCGCCCCGGCCACGATGTCACGCCCTCTGGCCAATCGGGACGCGCGCCCCAGAATCCGGGCGTTCGAGGCAACGCAATGAGGACGACATGGCATTTCTCGCGGCGGATCCGCAGGGTATGCGCGCCCCGGTCTGGGCCGAGAGGCTGGGCCTTGCCGGTCTTCTCCCGTTTTTCGGGCTGGCGGCCCTCGCCTGGATCGGCCCGGCAGCGAGCCAGGCCGCTGCCTTGCTGGCGCTGCTGGCCTATGGCGCCACGATCCTCTCCTTCCTCGGCGGTATCGCCTGGGGCTTCGCCATCGCCGATACCCGCCAGCCGGGCGATCTCGGCCGGAACGCGCCGCTCTTCATCCTCGGTGTCCTGCCGCAACTGCTCGGCTGGGGGGCGCTCCTCGCCGGGGGGCGCCCGGGCCATTTCGCTGTCGCAGCCGGCCTGGTCGGAATGCTCTGGATTGACCGGCGCCTCGTGGCCGAGGGGAGGGCGCCGGGCTGGTACGGTGCCCTGCGGCTCCGCCTCTCCCTCCTCGCCGCCTTTGCCATGCTGGCCGGGGCTCTGCACGGGGGTGCTGCATCGTGATCCGCTCCGCTGCCGTTCTGGCTTTGCTCCTGCTCGGCAATCTGCCGTCCATGGCGGATATGCCGGCCCGGATCCGGATCGATGCTTTCGAGATTGACCGCACGGAAGTGACGGTCGGCGCCTTCCGGGCCTATCTCGCGCGGCGGGGCGGCCAGAGTGCGGCCGAGCGCGAAGGCGGCGGCTTTGAATATGCCGGCGGCTGGGTCCGGCGCCCGGGCTGGATCTGGTCGCATCCGCAAGGCCAGCCGGCGACGGATGCCGAGCCGGTCACCCATGTGTCTTGGGACGAAGCTCGCGCCTTCTGCGCCGATCGTGGCGGCCGCCTGCCGACCCTCGCGGAATGGCGCCGGGCCGCCTTCACCGAGACGCGGGACGCCCCGACCGACGGGTTCGAGACCGGCCGCACCTATCGCTATGCCGTGGGGGATTCCCCGGAAGGCATGAACAACAACCGCCGTCACCATGTGCCGGTCGGCACCACGAAGCGCGGTGTCAACGGCCTCCACGATATGGGCGCCAATGTCTGGGAATGGCTGGCGGACAGGCGCGGCGACGAGGCGCTGACCGCCGGCGGTTCCTGGTGGTACGGGCCGGAGCAATCCCGAGCCGAGGGCACGCAATGGAAGGCGGCCAGTTTCACCGTGCTCTATATCGGTTTCCGGTGTGCCTATGGCGGCTAGGGCGGGGTTGTTCGCCTTTCTTCTGATATTCGTCGGCGCCATGGCCGGCAGCCTGCCGGCGCGTGCCGCGGAGGGCCCGGCCTGGGATTCGCTGTTGCGTGGGGCTATCGTGCTGTTCCGGCATTCCAACGCGCCGGGAACGGGGGATCCGCCTGGCTTCCGGCTTGGCGACTGCACGACCCAGCGCAATCTCGATCAGGCTGGCCGCGATCAGGCCCGGCGGATCGGCGAGGCGTTCCGCAGCCGTGGCATTGCCGTCGGGCAGGTCCTGGCATCCCGCTGGTGCCGGGCGCAGGAGACGGCCTCGCTCGCCTTTCCCGGCCGGGTGGTGGGCGAGCCGGCTTTTGACTCGTTCTTCGATGCGCGCGAACGCCGCGAGGCTGCCACGGCTGCCGCCCGCCGGATCCTCGAGGGCTGGCAGGGGCCCGGCGCGCTCGTCGTGGCGACCCATCAGGTCAACATTACCGCCTTGACCGGCATCGTCCCCCGGTCCGGGGAGGGCGTGGTGCTCCGCATCGAGAACGGGGAATTCCGGATCATCGGCCGCATCCAGCCCTGACGCCCGGCTTCACGAGAACAGCAGGTCATGCGCGAGAGCGGGGGCGATTTTCAGCCCGGCCAGAAGGTCGCGCAATTCGCCCTGTTCGGCCTTGGATAGCCGCCGCAATTCCACCGATGTGCTCGGCGGCAGCCCTTCGGCGATATCCGTCAGTTGCTGGCGGAGGATGAAGCCGGCGAGGGTGGCCTGCGCTGCCTCGAGCATGGCGAGGTCGTGATCTGCGCCGATCTTCATGTCCCGCAGCGCCCGGAGGCGGTCCGCCGTGTTGCGATGGGCGATCCCGTGGCTGAGCGCGAGGCACCGCGCCAGCGCGACGATGGGGAACAGCCCGCCGCGCTTGAGATCGACGCGCCCGTCCTCGGCCTGGATGCGCCCGAGGAAACCGACCGGTGGCGACCAGCTTCCGATCTGGTTGGCCAGCAGCTTGATCATCGGCCGGGCTTCATGCGCGGCGGCCAGCGCTTCCCGCCGGAGCGTCGCGGCGAGGTTCGCATCTCCCTCCACGAAGCGGAAATCGAAGAAGATGTCGACGGCCAGCAGGTCCTGCGGGTCAACCGTCTCGGTCCAGCCGCGGATCCGCTGCCGCCACGCATCCAGCGTCCCGTTCCAGTCCGGGCGGCCCGCCATCACACCGCCCTTGCAGAGGGGGATGCCGATATCGTCGAGGATCGCGTTCATCCGCGTGCCGTGGTCGAGGAACCACGCGGTATCCGCCTCGCTGCCGGCATGGACGACCGCATTGTCCTGATCGGGGATGAGCAGCGATTCGCCGCGCCCGCCCGAGCCCAGAACCAGCACGGCATAGGGCGCCGGCGCCTCGCCAAGCCCGGCCTCGACCATGGAACGCTCCGCCTCGCGCGCGGCGCGGCGGGTCAGCGCGCCGATCTCGCGGCTGATGATTGCGGCGATCTCGCGCGCATTCACGCCCTCGCTGCTCAGCCGCCGCGCGACCAGCGGCAGCCGCCCCCAGGCGGCGGCGAGGTCGCCGACGCTGTGCGACTGGTCGATCGCATCCCCGAGGGCCAGCGCATCCGAGGACCGCAGGCGCAGCAGGTCACGTGCGGAAATCGCGCCGATCATCGCGCCATCCTCGTCCACCACGCCGAGATGGCGGATATGCTTGCGTTCCATCCGCCCGATGGCGCGGTAGATGAAGGCCTCGGCCGGAACGGTTTCCAGCGGCCGGTTCGCCAGGATTCCGGCCGGCCGCCCGAGCGCGGACGGCCCGTCAAGCCCGACAAGGCGGATCACGTCGCGCTCGGTGAGGATGCCGATCGGCTCGGCGAGGCGCCCGGCCTCCGTCGAGACGAAGACCGAGGATATGCCTTTTTCCGCCATGAGCCGGACGGCCTCGCCCAATGTCACCTCCGGCCCGACCCAGATCGGCGGCTGAGTGGCAATGTCGCGGACACGGTGGCGGAAGGGGAAGGCATCGATGCGCGAGAGCACGCTGTCCGGCGCGGCCTTGGGGCGAACCGGTTCCGCCCAGCCGGCGCGGTGATAGCTGTCCAGCGCATCGGTCAGCCGCCGGCAGGCGGTTTCCGCCTCGCCGAGCGTGCGGATGTTGCGCTGCTTCAGGATCGGCACAAGCGCAAGGAAGATCTCCGCTGTCAGCCGCGCATCGCCGAGGGCATCATGACGGTCGGTGACGGTGATCCCGAGATGGCTGGCGAACTTGTCGAGCGTGAAGCCGCCGAGCCGGGGAAAGCACAATTCGCCGAGGAGCCGCGTATCGAGGATGTGCGTCCAGAAAACCGGCCTGCCGGCCATGGCGCATTCCCTCTCGAGAACCGCGAGATCGAAGCCGATATTGTGCCCGATCATCACGCGCGCCCCGGCAAAGGCGGCGAGATCGGCATGGATATCGCCGAAGGCCGGCGCATCCGCCAGCATCTCCGCCGTCAGCCCGTGCACCTTCGTCGTTTCCGGCGGAATGGCAACGCCCGGATTGACCTTCCGCTCGAAGCTCTCGGTGATCCGGCCCCGCGCCAGATGCACCGCCCCGACCTGCAGGATCCGCACCGTGCCGGGGTCGAGGCCGGTCGTTTCCGTGTCGAGAACCACAGCCTCCAGGGCAATCAGCGGGATGGCATCGGGCATGGCGTTCTCCTCGCCGGAAGGGTAGGCCATCCGGAGCCGGGCCGCTATCTGCATTGCAGCGAAACGGGGTGGCAAGAGGTTGAAATCGCGGTAGTCTTTGGTCGGAAACGCTGCCGGGAGGGCAAGGCATGACGTATGACGCGACGCGCAGGGGCGAGATCGAGACGACGCTCCCGGCAGCGCCGGATGCCGGGCTCTACTTCATCGGCGTGATCCGGACGCCTTTTGCCAGTCGCGACCAATGCCCCCGGCAGGGCAGCGCGGAGGGGCCGGTCTGCACGATCGAGCTGGCTCCGCATTGGGCGCCGGCCCTCAAGGGGCTGGAGGCCTTCGAGCGGATCGAGGTGCTGTACTGGATGCATCAGGCCCGGCGTGACCTCTTGCTGCAATCACCGAAATCCGACGGGGAAACGCGCGGCACCTTCGCCCTGCGTTCACCTGTGCGGCCGAACCCGATTGCAACCTCCCTCGTCACGCTGCTGGGCATTGACGGGCCCCGTCTCCGGGTGCGCGGCCTCGATTGCCTCGATGGCACGCCGCTGATCGACCTCAAACCCGATCGCTGTGCCTACACGCCGCTCTCTCCGCCCAGCCCCAGCGAGTGGCGCAGCCTGGCCTGAACGGCTGCGTATGGCTGGCTGTACCCGGGGCGAAGCGATGGGCACGGCCCGGAACTCACCGCTGCCGACCCCTCCCTGCCGCCGCCCCTTGCCAATCCGGCCCGGCATGGCAGGATGCACCGGCAAGCGGGAAATCTGCTTGACCAAAGATTTTATACAATCTACATTATAAATATGAGCGATGTGCCGATGACTCAAGCCGAGATGTCATGGCCCCGGATGCAGCAGGGGCCACTGGTCCGATTCTGGATCCGCCTTTCGGACGGCCTGCTGGCCCTCGAGCGCCTCGCCATCATGGGTCTGATGGGGCTACTCGTCCTGCTGGTCCTGCTCAATGTGACCACCCGCTACATGGGCCGCTCGATCTACTGGGTTGATGAATCGGCCGTTTATTCGGTGGTCTGGCTGACCTTCATCGGCGCTTCGGCCATGACGCGCCTCCGGCTGGATTTCGCGGTCACGATGCTCACCGAGCGCCTCCCGCCGCTCTGGCAGCGCCGCGCCCGCATCATCGCCACCTGCGGTGTGATCGCCTTCGCTCTTGCGCTTGTCGCCATGTGCTGGCTCTGGCTGGATCCGGTGGGGATGGCCCGTGCCGGGTTCGATGCCCGCGAATTTGCCGGCCAGACCTTCAACTTCATCTATACCGAGCGCACCCAGACGCTGAACTGGCCGACCTGGATCCTCTATCTGATCATGCCGCTTTTCGCCGTCTCGATGGTGATCCACGGCATCGCCAACCTGCTGGAGGATCTCGGCCGTGCCCCGAAGGCGGTGATGCCCGGCTTCAGTGCCGGCGACGTGGACGGGGTGAACTGAGATGATTGCCTCCGCCGGGTTCATGCTGATGATGCTGGTCGGGGTGCCCATCGGGCTCTGCCTCTGCCTCGGCGCCGTGCTCTACATCGCCGCTTCCGGCAACCCGATCCTCTACCAGAACTACCCGCTCCAGCTGTTCGGCGGCGTTGATTCCTACGGCCTCATTGCCATCCCGCTCTTCATCCTGATCGGCGAGATCATGAATGGCGGCGGCATCACGCGGCGCATTGTCGAACTGGCCATGGCCTTTGTCGGTGCGCTGCGCGGCGGGCTCGCCTATGTGAACATCCTCGCCAACATGTTCGTCGCCTCCATCCTCGGCTCCGCCACGGCACAGGTCGCCATCATGGCGCAGATCATGGTGCCGGAGATGGAGAAGAAGGGCTACGACAAGACCTTCGCCGCCGGGTTGACCGCCTATGGCGGCATGCTCGGCCCGATCATCCCGCCTTCGGTGATGTTCGTCGTCTATTCCGTGTTGGCGCAGGTTTCGGTCAGCGACATGCTGGTCGCCGGCATCCTGCCGGGCCTCATCCTCACCTCCCTGTTTTTCATGGTCATCGCGGCCATGGGCTTCGTCTACAACTACCCGCCGGGGGATCGCCGCACCCTGCGCGAACGCGTCCGCACGGTGCTGGGTGCCGCGCCCACGCTGCTCATCCCGGTCGTCATTGTCGGCTCGATCCTCGGCGGTCTCGCCAACCCGACGGAATCCGCCGCGATCGGCTCGGTGGCGGCCGCCCTGATCGGGCGCTACTGGACGCGCGAATTCGCGTTTTCCAGCCTGCCGCGCATGCTGCTGCGCGCCGGCATCTATTCCGCAATCGTGCTCTTCCTTGTCGCAGCAGCGGCCGTGTTTTCCTGGGTCCTGATCTACGGCAAGGTCCCGCAATCGGTTGCAGCCTGGATCCAGACCGTGGCGAAGGATCCGGTCAGCTTCATGCTGCTCACCAACGTGATCCTGCTTGTCATCGGCACGGTGATCGACGGCATTCCCGGCCTGATCATGACGGTGCCGATCCTGCTGCCCATCGCCACCGAGATCTACGGCATCGATCCGCGCCAGTTCGGCGTGGTGGTCGTGGTCAACCTCGTGCTCGGCCTGCTCTCGCCGCCCGTGGGTCTCTGCTTCTTCGTTGCCGCCGCAGTGACTGGCGCGAAACCCGGGCGGATGTTCCTCGTCACGCTGCCTTTCTTCATCGTCGCCTGCATCCTGCTCGTCCTGCTCTCGCTGTTCCCGTCGCTTTCCCTTGCCCTTCTGAAATGACCTGAAAGGAGCCTTCGCATGAAACTCTCCCGCCGTACTCTCCTCGCCGCCGGCGCCACGCTTCCGCTGGCCGCGCCCACCATCCTTGTCGCCCAGGCGCGCGAAATGCGCCTCGGCATCCTCACGCCGACCGGCCATCCCTGGAACAACGCCGCCCTGCGCGTCGCCGACCGGCTGAAGGCGGAATCCGGCGGTCGGATGAGCCTCACGGTCTTCCATGCCGGCCAGCTCGGCAACGAGGCGGCGATGCTCCAGCAGATGCAGTCCGGCGCGCTGGATATGGGCTGGATCATGGCCGCCGAACTCGGCTCGCGCGTGCCGGCCATCGCGGCGATTACCGCGCCCTACGTCGTGGATTCCACCGCCAAGATCGCCAAGCTCGTGCGCCATCCGGTTGCCGGCAAACTGTTCGATGTGCTGCCGCGCGAGACCGGCACGGTCGGCCTTGCCTGGGGCATTACCGGCATGCGCGCCATCTTCTCGGCGAAGGACATCAGCTCGCTCGCCGATATCAAGGGCATGAAGCTGCGCATCAACCCGACGCCGGCCTACCGTGATTTCTACCAGCTGCTCGGCGCGGCTCCGACCCCGATCCCCACGCCGCAGGTCTTCGATGCGATGACCAACGGCCAGGTCGACGGGCTCGAGGCGGATCTCGAATTCTCGTGGAATCAGCGATTCGACAAGGTGTCGAAGGTCATCCTTCAGATGAATGCGATCTTCATGCCCGTCATCGCGCTGGTCTCGGGCCGCGTCTGGCAGGGCCTGCCGCCGGCCGACCGCGAGCTGATCACGAGTGTCGTCAAGGCCGAGCTGGACCGCCAGGTCGACGAACTGGCCGGCAACGAACCCAAGCTGATCGAGCAGTTCAAGGCCGCGCCGATCCCGATCCGCCAGGCCAATCCGGCCGATGCGGAAAAGGTCGTGGCGGAGTATGACAAGATCTGGCTGCCGAAGGCGCCGATCCTTGCCGAATTGCGCCAGGTCGGCAAATCGCTCTGATGCCGGCTCGCGCGTTGACGCGACGGGCAGCACAGCCATATCCCGCCGGAAAGCGGGGGCGGGCCCATGGGCCGCCCTCGGGAAGAAAAATCTGCGAAACACAAGTCTTCAAGAGGAGCGCGGCATCATGCCTGCCAACATTTTCCAAGGAACCATCCCGGCGCTGATGACGCCATGCACCCCGGATCGCCAGCCGGATTTCGACGCCCTTGTCCGCACTGGCAAGAGCCTGATCGCCGCCGGCATGTCCGCTGTAGTCTATTGCGGCTCGATGGGTGACTGGCCCCTGCTCACCGACGAGCAGCGCATGGAAGGCGTCGAGCGCCTCGTCGCCGCCGGCGTCCCGGTGATCGTCGGTACCGGCGCGCAGAGCCCGGCCCGTGCTGCCGCGCTGGCGGCGCATGCGAAGAAGGTCGGCGCGCAGGGCCTGATGATCATCCCGCGCGTGCTCTCGCGTGGCTCGTCGGTCGCGGCGCAGCAGGCGCATTTCGCCGGCATTCTCGAGGCGGCGGTGGACCTGCCCTCGGTGATCTATAACAGCCCCTATTATGGCTACGAGACCAAGGCGGATCTCTTCTTCGCCCTGCGCGCCCGCTACCCCCATCTCGTCGGCTTCAAGGAATTCGGCGGCGGTGCCTCGCTGCGCTATGCGGCCGAGCATATCACCAGCCGGGATGCCGCGCTGACGCTGATGGTCGGCGTCGACACCCAGGTCGTCCATGGTTTCGTGAATTGCGGGGCCGCCGGTGCGATCACCGGCATCGGCAATGCGCTCCCGCATGAAGTGCTGCATCTCGTCTCGCTCTGCGAGGCGGCGGCACGCGGCGATGCCCGCGCGCGGCGCGAGGCGCAGGAACTCGAACAGGCACTCGCCGTTCTCTCCTCTTTCGACGAGGGCGTCGATCTTGTGCTCTATTACAAGTATTTGATGGTCCTCGAAGGCCATCCCGAATATGCTCTCCACTTCAACGAGAGCGACAGCCTTTCCGACAGCCAGCGGCATTATGTCGAAGCCCAGCACCGGCTCTTCAAGAGCTGGTATGCCGATTGGGCGCCGAAGGCCCGGAAAGCCGCCTGACGCCACTCGTCACGGCCAGAACCAGAGGGGCCGCCCGCGTGCGGCCCTTCGCTTATCTCCAGGGTGGATCTCCCATGACCATGCAGTTCAAGAACCTGATCGGCGGCGAAGCCGTGTCGGCCTCGGCCTTCTCGGCCAACCTCAATCCCTCGAATACCGGCGATGTGATCGGTGAGTTCGCGGCCGGCACGAAAGCCGATGTCGATCAGGCCGTGGCCGCGGCAAAGGCCGCCTTCCCCGCCTGGAGCCGCTCCACCCCGCAGGAGCGCTACGAGGTGCTCAAGAAGGCGTCTGACGAAGTGCTCGCCCGCAAGGACGAACTCGGCCGCATCCTCAGCCGCGAGGAAGGCAAGACCCTGCCGGAAGGGATCGGCGAAGCCACCCGGGCCGGCCAGATCCTGGCCTTCTTTGCCGGCGAAGCACTGCGCCTGAATGGCGAGGCGGTGCCCTCCATCCGGCCCGGCGTCGGCATCGAGGTCACGCGCGAGCCGGTCGGTGTCATCGGCATGATCACGCCCTGGAATTTCCCGATCGCGATTCCCGCCTGGAAGCTCGCGCCCGCGCTTGCCTATGGCAATACGGTGGTGATCAAACCGGCCGATCTCGTGCCGCATTCGGCCTGGGCGCTGGTGGATATCCTCCAGCGTGCCGGCCTGCCCAAGGGCGTGCTGAACCTCGTCATGGGGCGCGGCTCGGTCGTCGGCCAGGCGATCATCGAGCACAAGGATGTCGCGGCGATCTCCTTCACCGGCTCGGTCGGCACCGGCCGCGCCATCGCGGCGGCCTGCGTGGCGGCCACCCCGATGAAGAAGGTCCAGCTCGAGATGGGCGGCAAGAACCCGCTTGTCGTGCTCGATGATGCCGACCTGAAGATTGCCGTCGAATGCGCCGCCAACGGCGCCTATTTCTCCACCGGCCAGCGCTGCACGGCTTCCTCGCGGCTGATCGTCACCGAGGGCATCCATGACCGGTTCGTCGCGGCCCTGACCGAGCGGCTGCAGGGCCTGGTCGTCGATGACGCCCTGAAGGCCGGCACGCATATCGGCCCGGTTGTCGATGCGAAGCAGCTCGAGACCGACGAGAACTACATCGCCATCGGCCGCAAGGAAGGCGCGAAACTGCATTGGGGTGGCGAACGCTTGAACCGCGAGAATCCGGGCTTCTATCTCCAGCCCGCGCTCTTCACCGAATGCACCAACCAGATGCGCATTTCCCGCGAGGAAATCTTCGGCCCCGTCGCCAGCGTGATCCGTGTGAAGGATTACGAGGAGGCTCTGGCCGTGGCGAACGACACCGATTTCGGCCTCTCTGCCGGCATCTGCACCGCCAGCCTGAAATATGCCACGCATTTCCGCCGCAACAGCGAGGCGGGGATGGTGATGGTCAACCTGCCGACGGCGGGGGTGGATTATCACGTTCCGTTCGGCGGCCGGAAGGGTTCGTCCTACGGCCCGCGCGAGCAGGGCGCCTATGCGCGGGAATTCTACACCACGGTAAAGACCGCCTACACCTTCGCCGGCTAACGGGCGTCATCTCTCCAACCCGACGACGCTGCGCGTCGTCGGCCTCTCCCCGAGGGGAGAGGTGGGCGGCCAGCGGGAAGGGCGGGAAGCGGCAGCGGAGGCGGTGGTGCGCTTTTCCTTCTCCCCTTGCGGGAGAAGGTGGCGCGAAGCGCCGGATGAGGGGTCTTTCCCTCAGCCCTTCTTGATGCCGTTCTGCTCGGCGACGAAATCGGCCAGCATCGGAATGAATTTCTGGCCCATCCCGGCGCCGATCGCCTGGCCGAAAAGGTTCTTGGCTGCGCTGCCGATCGGGTTCGGCACCTGCGCGGCATTGGCCATGGCATCGACATAGCGCAGGTCCTTGTAGCCATTGGCCAGGCTGAACTTGTGCGATTCCGGGTTCCCCTCCAGCGCGTAGCCCATGAAGGTCTCGTAGAAGCCGCAGGACATGCGCCCGCCGCGGATCACGCTGTCGAAGGTGGCGATGGAAATGCCGACCTTCTGGCCCAGAGCCAAAGCCTCGGCATAGATCGCGGCATAACCCATCGAGATGAAGTTGTTGAGCAGCTTCATCTTGTGGCCCGAGCCCACCGGGCCGAGATGGACGATTTTCGCCGCCCAGGTCTCGATGACCGGCTTGACGCGGGCGAAGACGGCCTCTTCGCCGCCGCACATCGCGACAAGCTGCCCGGCTTCCGCCTGGACCGGCGTGCCGCCGAGCGGCGCATCGACGAAATCGACGCCCATGGTCTTGAGTTCCGCCGCCAGCGCCTCGGTGGAAACCGGATTCGCGGTCGAGGTATCGACAATGACGAGGCCCTTGTGCGCCCCGGCCATGATGCCATCCGGCGCGCGCATCACTTTCTCGATTGTCGGCGAGTCGCTCAGGCAGAGATGGAGGATGTCGGAATTCCGCGCCACCTCGGCGGCGCTCTTCACTTCCACCGCGCCCTTGGCGACGAGGCTTTCCACCGGGCCCCGGTTGCGGTTGCCCACGATGGTCAGCGGATAGCCCTTGGTAACGATGTTCTTCGCCATGCCATGACCCATGAACCCGACACCGATGAACCCGACGCGTTCCCGTCCCATTCCCGTCACTCCTGCTTGGTTCCGTTGAGCGCCCGGTAGGCGCGGATCACCTGGCTGTCATCGGCGCGGCCATGGCCGGCGCCGGAGGCGGCAAGGAACATCTGGTGGGCCTGCGCGGCCAGCGGCAAGGCCACCTTGCCCGCACGGCCGGCATCGAGCACCAGCGAGAGATCCTTTACGAAGATATCGACTGCGCTCGTGACTTCGGGCTCGGCCTGCACCATGCGCGGGCCGCGATTGTTGAGCATCCAGCTGCCCGCCGCCGACTGGCCGAGGATTTTCAGCAGCATGCCCGTATCGAGCCCGGCTTTCTCGGCCATGGCAAAAGCCTCGGCCACCACCGCGATATGCACGCCGCAGAGCAGCTGGTTGATGGTCTTCACCATCGCGCCATCGCCGGCCTTGCTGCCGACATGGTAGAGCTTGTCGCCCATCGGCTCCAGCACCGCTCGGGCCTGGTCGAGCACGGCATCCGGCCCGCTCGCCATCAGCGTCAGCGTGCCGGCCTCGGCCCCGACCACGCCGCCGGAAACCGGGCAATCGAGGAAAGCCTTGCCGGCCGTCTCCGCCATCTGCCCGATCGCCACCGCATCGCCGGGGGCACAGGTCGCCATCAGGATGACCACGGCACCCGGTGCCAGCGCATCGAGCGCGCCGCTCTCGACCAGGGCAGCCCGCGCCTGCGCAGCATTGACAACCATCAGCACGAGGGCACCCGCCCCCTCGGCCGCCTCGCGCGCAGAAGCCGCGGCAATGCCGCCATTCTTCTCATGGGCAGCAAGGGCCGCCGGGTTCAGGTCGAAGCCGCGGACGCGGAACTGCTTTTCCACCAGCCGTCTGGCCATGGGCAGGCCCATGGCGCCGAGGCCGATAAAGGCGATATCGCGCGGCGCCGGCACGGGATTACTCCTTTACCGCGCCGGTCATGGCCGAAACGTAATACTCGACGAAGAACGAGTAGAGGATCACCAGCGGCAGCGAGCCGACCAGCGCGCCGGCCATCAGCGAGCCCCAGCGATACTGGTCGCCATCGGTGAAGGCGGTGACGATTGCCACCGGCACCGTCTTGTTCGCATGCGTGTTGATGAAGGTCAGCGCGTAGATGAACTCGTTCCAGCACAGCGTCAGGCAGAAGATCCCGGCCGAGATCAGCCCCGGCACCGCCAGCGGCAACACGATCTTCATCAGGATCTGGAACCGGCTGGCGCCGTCGATCAGGGCGCATTCCTCAAGCTCGAAGGGGATCGTCTTGAAATAGCCCATCAGCAGCCAGGTCGAGAACGGGATGAGGATGGTCGGGTAGGTCAGGATCAGCGCGAAGGGCGTGTCGAACAGCCCGTACTGGTAGACCACCGTGGAGAGCGGGATGAAGAGGATCGAGGGCGGCACGAGGTAGGACAGGAAGATCAACCCCCCAACCGTGCTCGCGCCCTTGTAGCGCACGCGGACAATGGCATAGGCCGCGAAGACGGATGCGATCAGCGCCAGTACGGTCGAGACGACCGAGATGAACATCGTGTTCCAGAGCCAGCGCGGATACTCGGTCTTGAAGATGAGATCGTAGATATGTTCGAAAGTCGGCGCCCAGGTCCAGAACGGGTTGGAGCGCTCGAAATCGACCAGCTCTTCCTTCGGCTTCACCGCCGTCAGCCCCATCCAGTAGAACGGGAAGAGCAGCACGAACATGATCAGGAAAAGCGGGATATAGACCGTCACGACGCGCCGGGGCAGCGTGTCGAGATAGGACATGCCCTCGCGGTTGTCGGTGATGTCGGCTCGGGTTTCGGCGGCACTCATGACAGGCTCCGGGAGGCAGCAGGACGGGAAAGGTTCGGGGGCAGGCAGGCAGCAGGAGCCATCAATCCTCTCCCTGCTGCCATTTGCGGCGTTGCAATCCGAACCACGAGATCATGATCGCGCCGAGCAGGAAGGGGATCATCGCCGTGGAGACCGCGGCACCCTCGCCGATCTTCCCGCCGAGAATGGCGGTGTTGTAGCTCATCGTGGCCATGAGCTCGGTTGCCCCGGCCGGGCCGCCATTGGTCAGCACCTTGATGAGCTGGAAATCGGTGAAGGTGAACAGCACCGAGAAGGTCATCACTACCGCGATGATCGGGGTGAGCAGCGGGTAGGTGATGAAGCGGAACATCTGCCAGCGCGTGGCGCCGTCCAGCGTCGCGGCCTCGTAGAGCGAGGGCGGCACGGTTTGCAGGCCGGCAAGCAGGGTGATGGCGATGAAGGGCACGCCGCGCCAGACATTGGCGAAGATCACGCTCCAGCGGGCATTCCAGGTATCGCCGAGGAAGTTGATGTTGGTCGTCCGCCAGCCCATCTCCTTCAGCGTCCAGGAAATGATCGAGAAGGTCGGGTCGAAGATCCACCAGAAGGCGATGGCGGAAAGCACCGTCGGCACGATGAAGGGGATCAGCACGATGGCGCGGATCATCGCCTTGAACGGCAGGTGGTGGTTCAGCAGGATGGCGAGATACAGCCCGATCGCGAATTTCGCGATGCTGGCGATCGTCGTGTAGAACAGCGTATTGAACACCGCGTCCTGGAACTTGCGGTCGCCCAGCACCCATTCGTAATTCTCGATGCCGATGAATTCACCCGGCCGGCCGATCCGCGTATCCGTGAAGGACAGCCAGATGCCGAGGCCGAGAGGGTAGGCGAGGAACAGGATCAGGAAAGCCGCGGCCGGCACCATGAACCAGAAGCCGAGCCAGTTGCGGTTGGTCTTGAGGCGGTCCCAGGCCGTCGCCTCACGGATCGGGGCGCGGCGGGACTGGGGCAGGGCGGCTTCGGTCATCACGGTTCCTCCGGCATAAGATCCCGGATCGCGCCCGGCGGGGCCGGAGCGCGTCACAGGCGGGAGCCCTCCCCGGCGAACCGGGAAGGGCAGGCCTTGGTCAGCGGTAGATGCGCTTGAGCTGGCGGTCGGCGACAGCCATCGCGCCCTGCACGGTCTCGCGCCCGGTGCAGACCGAGGCGAACATGTCGAGCACCACGAAGTCGGCGAGTGCCGATGCGGCGCGCTCGCCCACCGAGCCCTGGCCACCGGCGGTCAGCGTATCCCAGGCTGCGGTCTTGGCCACGCCGAGCTTCGGATCCGAGGTCCAGACCGGGTTGGCGTCATAGGCCTTGAGCGGATGCGAGAGATAGGCCACCGCGCTTTCGAGCCACTTGTTGTAGTTTTCCGCTTCCATCATGAAGGCCATGAAGGCCTTGCAGGCATTCGGGGCCTTCGAATACTTCATGATCAGCATCGGATAGGCGATGTGGAACTCGGTCGGCTTGCCGACCGGGCCGACCGGCCAGGTCGAGTGGCCCATGTCGTCGCGGACTTCCTTCATCTTCGGATCCTTGTCCGCGCCGGCTTTCGCCGCGGCATAGATCGAGACGCCGTTATTCGTGACCGAGACTTCGCCCGCCAGGAAGGCCTTGTTGTTGAACGCGTCGTTCCAGGAAGCGGTTCCCGGCACGAAGGTCTCCGACAGGGCCTTGGCATATTCGAGGGCCTTGGCGGTTTCCGGCGAGTTGATGACCACCTTGTCATTCTTGTCGACGGTGTTGCCACCATGGCTCCACAGCGCCCAGTGCACCCAGGCATTGCCGTCGCCCGAGGCGCGGCCCAGCGCGAAGCCGCCCGGAACCGACTTGGCCTTCAGCGCCTTCATCATCTCGAGGAAGCCGGCCGTGTCCTTCGGGATCGCCTTGAACCCTGCCTTCTCGATCATCGACTGGCGGAAATTGATGACGTTGGCGTTGTACGCGACCGGCAGCGCGATCCACTTGCCCTGGCTTTTGCCATAGGTTTCCGCGGTCGGGGCCCAGCCGCCATATTTCTTGCCGAGATAGTTGCAGACATCCGAGACATCGGTGCACTTGGCCGGGAAGAGATGCGGCAGCGAATAGAGGCCCCAGAACATGTCCGGGCCCTGGTTCGTGTTGGCCGCGACCGAAGCCTTCGGCTGCACGTCGTCGAGCGATTCATTGATCACGTTCACCTTCACGCCGGTGGCCTTGGTGAAGGCTGCGACGAGGGCCATGAAGCCATCTTCTTCCGACTGGATGAAGCGCTTCCAGCGCAGGATCTGGATCGAGGCATTGGCTTCCGGCTTGAACGGAGCCGCCTGCGCCCAGGCGCGGGCGAAATCGGTGAGGCCGCTGCCGGCCAGCATCGCGCCGGCGCCGAGCGTGGCGGTGCCGGACAGGAATCTGCGCCGGTCGAAAGAGGGGGTCTTGATCGTCATGCGGTTTCCTCCGTATGGCCCGGATGCTGATCGCCGGGTCCGTTTGATGCGCCCATCCGGGCCGGTCGGTCCTCCGCCGGCCTCCCGCCAGCGAGGAAAACTCAGACCGCCGGCCCCGCGCCGGCGGGAAAGCGTCAGGCCACCAGCCTCTTGCCGGTCTCGGCATCGAAAAGATGCGCGATGGGCAGGCTGGGAGCGATCGGGATCATCTCGCCCGGCTTGGCGGTGAGGCGCTCCCGGAAGACGGCGATGATATCCTGCCCGCCGGCCCGCAGGACCACCTGGGTTTCCGAGCCGGTCGGTTCGAGCACCACCACTTCCGCCGGCACGCCGGCCGAATCGATGCGGATATGCTCCGGCCGCAGGCCATAGACCACCGGCTTGCCGTCGGAACCGGCCGGCGCCGCGCCGACAGGCAGGTGGAAGCCGCCATCGGCGAGGAACCCGCCCGAACCCAGCTTGCCGCGGATGAAATTCATCGCCGGCGAGCCGATGAACCCGGCCACGAAGAGGTTTTCTGGACGGTCATAGAGATCGAGCGGCGCGCCGATCTGCTCGACGATGCCGTCATGCATCACGACGATCTTGTCGGCCATGGTCATGGCCTCGATCTGGTCATGCGTCACATAGACGGTTGTCGTGCGCAGGCGCTGGTGCAGTTCCTTGATCTCGGTGCGCATCTGCACGCGCAGCTTGGCATCGAGGTTCGAGAGCGGCTCGTCGAACAGGAAGACCTGCGGGTCGCGCACGATGGCGCGGCCCATGGCCACGCGCTGGCGCTGCCCGCCGGAAAGCTGCTTGGGATAGCGCTCGAGCAGCTTCTCGAGGCCGAGGATCTTGGCGGCCTTGTCGACGCGCTCCTTGATTTCCGCCTTCGGGGCATTCCGGAGGCTCATCGAGAAGGCCATGTTGTCGGCCACCGTCATATGCGGGTAGAGCGCATAGTTCTGGAATACCATCGCGATGTCGCGTTCCTTTGGCGGCACGTGGTTCACCACCCGGTCCCCGATCAGGATATCGCCCGCGGAAATGTTCTCCAGCCCTGCCAGCATCCTGAGCAGGGTCGACTTGCCGCAGCCCGACGGGCCGACGAGCACGACGAACTCGCCATCGGCGATGTCGATATTGACCCCGTGGATGATCTGAACGTTGCCAAACGCTTTCCGCACGTCGCGGATCGTTACAGACGCCATCAACTCCTCCCGCTATCGCCCCGTTCCGGAGCGCCTTCGATTGAGCGCGGCGTGCCTGGCATGCTGTCGCGCCTTGTCCGGCTCTTGCGGCCGGTTCTAAAAAGTCATACTAGTTTTCCCACGCTGTCAAGCGGGTCTCTGGCCAATCGGAACGAAGAGTTGCGGCGCCAAGAGGAGAGGGCCCGCGCGGTGAGGCGTCAACGGGGGAGGAGGCGGTCATGCTGAAGCGGGTTGCGGGCCGGGCCGTGGCGCGGCCGGGCATGGAAGGTCCCTTCACCCAGATGACCGAACGGCTCGCCGTGGCCATCCTGTCGGGCGCGCTGCCGGTCGGGGCGCTGGTGCCGAACGAGGAGGGGCCGGATGGCGAGGGCGCGGCCTCGCGCACGGCCTATCGGGAGGCGATGCGCTTCCTCGCCGGCAAGGGGCTGATCGAGGCGCGCCAGCGCGCCGGCACCCGCGTTGCCCCGCGCGACTCCTGGCATATGCTCGATCCGGACGTGCTGCGCTGGTCGCTGGCGGTGAAGCCCGACGAGGCCTTCATCCGCGATCTGTTCGAGCTCCGCTTCATGATCGAGCCTGGCGCGGCGCGTCAGGCGGCGATGCGCCATCGCCCCGAACAGCTCGCCGCGATCCGGCTGGCGCTCGAGGGCATGGAGCGCGTCACACCCTATACCGATGCGAATTTCGCCTACGACCTCGCCTTCCACGAGGCGATTTTCCACGCCTCCGGCAACGAGGCGCTGAAGGCGCTCGTGGGGGTGGTCTCGACAACCCTGCATTGGTCGCTCCGCACGCAGAGCGCGCGGAAGCCGGAGGATTTCGACCAGCCTCTCGCCGATCACCGCCGGCTTTACGAGGCTCTGGAGCGCCGCGACGCGGATGGCGCGGCAACCCTCACGCGTATTCTCGTTGCCGATGCGCTGCGCGCGACTTTGGCCGCCCTGCGGGGTTTGACGGCCAATCCAACGGAATTGGCCTGACCAATTCTGCGGGCCGTGTGATGCGCGGCTTCAATTAATAATACTAATTCGTGGTCCGGACCGTCCGCCCGGCCCGGGATTGCGCGGCTGGGGTGGCGCTGGTGGCGGCGTGTCCGGTCCGGGCGGGCTGGCGGGGGGTGCGACCCCGCGGGCGAGTTCGGCCACCAGCCAGTCGCGGAAGGCCGCGATCTTCTTCGGTGTCACCGCCCGCTTCCGCCAGACGAGGCGATGCCCGCTGGCCTTGATGTCACGCGGGCCGAACGGCATGACCAGCCGCCCGGATGCGAGTTCGGCCTCGGCGATCAGCGTCGATTCGAGGCAGATGCCCAGCCCGTCCGTCGCGGCGGCGATCGCCATGAACGAGCGGTCGAAATGCATGTGCCGCGCCGGCACTGCCTTGCCCGGCGCATGCACATCGAGCCAGTTCTGCCATTGCACGACATTGCGCACCGAATGGAGCAGCGTCATCGTCTCGAACGAGGTTGTCCGCGGGTTCCACGGGCCGGGCCTGAGGTAGTCCGGCGCGCAGAGCGGCACGATGCTCTCCTCGGCGACGAGCAGGGAATCGCAGCCCTCCGGCACCGGCCGCGCATATTGCAGGTCGATATCGTACACATCGTCGCGGAAAGGCCCGGCATCCGGCGTCGAGGACAGCCGGACCACGATGTCGGGATGCGTGGCGATGAACCGTTTCAGCCGTGGCATCAGCCATTGTGCCGCGAAACTCGGCGAGCAATGCAGCGCCAGGATCTGCGCATTGGCCGGCTGCGAGACGATGCGCGTCGCCGCCTCGAGCCGCTGGAACCCCTCCTGCAATGCCTCGTGGTAGCGATGGGCCGCATCGCTCGCGAACACGCTGCGGTTGCGGCGTTCGAAAAGTGGCGCGCCGAGCACCCGCTCGAGCTCGCGGATCCGGTGCGAGACGGCCGCCGTCGTCAGGCCGAGCGTCTCGGCAGCCTGCGTGAAACTGCCCTGCCGCATGACGGCGCGGAAGGCTTCAAGCGACCGGAGGGGAGGCAGTTCGGACATGCAAAACTCCTGATGAAGCGGCGGGCCAGATCGTCAAAAAAATTTTGTCAATCGACATATATTATTTGATTTTCTTTGTCCAAATTCCTGCGCAAAATGACGCCAAAAGTGGTCATTCGGGGAGGTTTTCATGCTGCTCAAGGGGCAAGTCGCGGTCATTACCGGCGGGGCATCGAAGCGCGGGCTGGGCCTTGCGACGGCGCGGCTTTTCGCGGAACACGGGGCCCGCGTGGCCATCCTCGACCTGGATCTGAACGCCGCGAAGGAGGCGATCGCCTCCCTGAAGGGCCGCGGCCACATGGCAATCCGCTGCGACGTGACAAAGCGCAGGGAATGTGAACGGGCGATCGAGCGCGTGACCAGACGGTATAACCGTCTGGATATCCTGCTGAATTACGCCGGCATCACCTCGCCGCAGCGTGTCATGCAGGTGGATGACGCCACCTATGACCGGGTCTTCGACATCAATATGCGCGGAACCTTGCATATGACGCAGGCCGTCGTGCCGCAGATGCGCGCGCAGCGTTCAGGATCGATCGTGAACATGTCCTCGGTCTCCGCGCAGCGTGGAGGCGGGGTGTTCGGCGGTTCGCATTACTCCGCCGCCAAGGGCGCAATCCTTGGATATACAAAGGCTTGCGCACGGGAACTCGGTCCCGACAATATCCGCGTCAATGCCATCTGCCCCTCGATGATCGATACCGACATTACCGGCGGCATGCTCACCGATGAACGGCGCGAGGAGATCAAGAAATCGATCCCGATGGGTCGGATCGGCACGGCCGACGAGGTCGCCGGCTGCGGGCTCTTCCTCGCCTCCTCGCTCTCGAGCTATGTCACCGGCTCGGAGATCGACATCAATGGCGGCAGCCATATCCACTGACAAATCAGAGGGTTGGGCCGGAAATGAACCGGCCTTGCCGCCTGTTCATCCGGCAGCATTGGCCTCGTCCAGCAGTGCCCGCGCCGCCGGGCTTGACCAATCCATCGCGCCGGCGACATAGCCGAAGTTCCGCCCGCCCGGCGTCAGCACATAGCTGAGCGGCAGGCCGAACAGCCGGAACGGATCCTGCAACGTCGCTGCGTCGGCGCGGCGCGCAACCCGGAATTCCGGATCGATGAACGCCGGCAGCCGCTTCAGGTTGAGCGACGCAAGATAGGGCCGGACAACGCGCGCGCCCTCGCGATCGACCGAAATCGCCACCGCCCGTAGCCCCGGTTCACGCTGCAGCAGCGCATCGAGAGCGGGCAGTTCCTGCCGGCAGGGCGGACACCAGGTCGCGAAGAAATTCACAATCAGAACAACACCGTGGTAGCGTTCGAGCGGCGTGGCCCGGCCGTCGAGCCCGGTCAGGACCTGCCGCCCGACAGGGGCCGGATCGGCGAAGCGCACCGCCTGTCCGCGCGCATTCCGCAAGGTCGGCAGCGTTTCCTGCGCATGGGCCGGGGGCACGAAAAAGCCCGTGCTTATCAGGCTCAGAAGGGTGCGTCGGGTGGTGTCCATGCGGTGTTCCAGGGCATTCAGCCTATAAAATAACCAACGAAAACAAGTGTTTGCCAATAAGCCGAGGGGAAACACCCATTGCAACCGCGTCACGCCTGTGGCATTCAGGAAAGATGCGCTACCGCATGAGAATGGCGCAACAAGAATGGGTGGAGAAACGGCATGACATTTCCGATGCGCAAGACGATCCTCGCGGCCATGGCCGCAGCCGCCATGATGGCACCGGGTATCGCCCGGGCGGACTTCATCAACGTTCTGACCGGGGGCACATCCGGCGTCTATTACCCGATGGGCGTCGGCATGTCGAAGCTGTTCGGCGAGAAGATCGCCGGTGCCCGCCCGAGCGTTCAGGCGACCAAGGCCTCCGTGGAGAACCTCAACCTGCTCCAGCAGGGCAAGGGCGAGATCGCATTCACATTGGGCGATTCGGTCATTTCCGCCTGGAAGGGCGAGGCCGATGCCGGCTTCCCGGCGCCGCTGAAGAAGCTGCGCGGCATCGCCGCGATCTATCCGAACTACATCCAGATCGTCGCCTCCAAGGAATCGGGCATCAAGACGCTGGCGGATCTGAAGGGCAAGCGGCTCTCGGTCGGCGCCCCGAAATCCGGGACGGAACTGAACGCGCGGGCGATTCTCGCCGCCGCCGGCCTGTCCTACAAGGATCTGGGCAAGGTCGAGTATCTCCCCTTCGGCGATTCGGTCGAGCTGATGAAGAACCGCCAGCTTGATGCAACGCTGCAATCCGCCGGCCTCGGCGTGGCCTCGATCCGCGATCTCTCGACCTCGGTCGAGATTGTCATGGTGGAAGTGCCGCCGAGCCTGATCGACAAGGCTGGCCCTCCGTTCATCCAGGGCGCGATTCCGCCGAACACCTATACCGGGCAGACCAGCCCTGTCAGCACCGCCGCTGTGATGAACTATCTCGTCACGCATGAAGGCGTGTCGGAAAAGCTGGTCTACGAGATGACCAAGGCCATTTTCGAGAACCTGCCGACCATTGCCGCCGCCCATGCGGCGGGCCGGTCGATCCGGGTCGAGAATGCGATGGATGGCATGACGATTCCCGTTCATCCGGGCGCGGCGAGGTACTTCGCGGAGAAGGGCATCAAGGTTCCGGCGACCAACTGAACCTCCGCACCGGCACGGCGCATGGGGAACCGCAGGCCAGACAGGCCAGCGGTTTCCTGCCCTGCTTGAACCTTCTTCCAGCCCCTTCGAGATGAACAGGGACCGCCATGGCGCAAGCGCTTCCGCATGACCATCAGCCCTCCGCCCCGGGCGCGGTCGTCGATCCGGAACACGGGCTTCCGGACAATTTCGGCGAGGGCCGGGCGGCCATGGTCCTGTTCTGGATCGCGGTGGCCTTTTCCGCCTTCCAGATCGTGACAGCCTTCGGTGTGCCGCTGGACAAGCCGATCCTTGGCGCGATGACGGCCATTCATGTGCTGGATGGCGTCTTCGTTGCCTGGGCCGGCCTGCTCGTTTTCCGCAGTGTGAACGGCCGGGCCAGCCTGTCCGGTTGGGTGGCTTTCACGACCCTTCTGGTCGCGCTCATCCTCGTGCAGCGCTTCAACGGTAGCCTGCCGAACCAGGTGATCCGGACGCTGCATGTCGCCTTTCTCTGCCTCGTCGCAGGCGGCATGCTGGCCATTCATCGCTCCACCCATGCCTGGGAGCGGGTGCTCTGGTGGGCCATCGGCCTGGCCGGGTTCGGCGTCGGGGTCTTCCACTGGCATTTCTACGAAGTGCTGGTGAACCGCGCCGGGGACATCACCCATCGCGAGCTGTGGATCGGCGTGACCGCGCTCGGCATCCTGTTCCTGCTGATCTGGCGGGTGATGGGCGTCGCGCTCCCCATCGTCGCGGGCATCTTCCTCGCCTATTGCCTGTTCGGGCAGATGCTGCCGGCCCCGTTCGACCATCGCGGCTACGCCTTCGAGCAGGTGATCGAGCACATGGCCTATGGCACGGAGGGCATCTACGCCACGCCGACGCTTGTTTCGGCCACCTTCATTTTCCTGTTCATCCTGTTCGGCGCCTTCATGGAAAGAGCCGGTGTCATCGACTTCTTCAACGATCTCTCGATGGCGCTGTTCGGCGGCCAGCGCGGCGGGCCCGGCAAGGTCTGCGTGGCCTCTTCCGCGCTGATGGGCACCGTCTCCGGTTCCGGCGTGGCGAATGTCGTCGCCTCCGGTCAGTTCACCATTCCGCTGATGAAGCGCTCGGGCTTCAACAGCGCCTTTGCCGGCGGCGTCGAGGCCACCTCGTCCATGGGCGGGCAGATCATGCCGCCGGTCATGGGGGCCGTGGCCTTCATCATGGCCGAGACGATCGATGTGCCCTATTCCAAGATCGTCGAGGCGGCGATCATCCCGGCCATGCTGTATTTCCTGGCCTGCTACTGGGCCGTTCATCTGGAATCGCTGCGCCTCGGCCTTGTCGGTGTCCCGAAGGACCAGCTGCCCAGCGCCCGCGAGGAACTGCGCAAGAAATGGTTCCTGCTCGCCCCGCTCGGTGTGCTCGTCTATCTGCTTTTCGGCGGCTACACGCCCATCTTCGCCGGTGCCATCGGCCTCGCGCTCACCGTGGCGATGATCCTCGGCTCGGCCATCGTCATGGGTTTCGGCACGCTGGCGCTCCGGCTTGTCTTCTGGATCGGCTTTGCCCTGCTGGCGGCAGCCTCGATGGCCTACAGCATGGCCGCCGTGGTCATGGTGGTACTGGCCCTCGTGATCTGGAACCTCTTCCGTGGCCAGTCCGGGCGGGCCGTGCTCGATCAATGCGTGGTGGCACTGGCGGACGGAGCCCGTCAGGCCCTGCCGGTCGGGCTCGCCTGCGCGGTGGTCGGCATTGTCATCGGCACGATGACGTTGACCGGCATCGGCACCATCTTCGGCAGCTGGCTGATCGGCATCGGCAAGAGCAGCATGTTCCTCGCCCTGCTGCTCACCATGGTCTTCAGCCTGATCCTCGGTATGGGCATCCCCACCATTCCGAACTATATCATCACCTCGTCGCTGGCCGCGCCGATCCTGCTCGAACTGGGCGTGCCGCTGATCGTCAGCCACATGTTCGTCTTCTATTTCGGCATCATGGCGGATCTCACACCGCCGGTTGCGCTCGCGGCCTTTGCGGCCGCGCCGATCGCGAAGGAAAGCGGGATGAAGATCGGCATCCAGGCGGTGAAGATCGCGCTGCCCGGCTTCGTGATCCCGTTCATGGCCGTCTATGATCCGAGCCTGATGCTCCAGCCCGTCAAGGGCCTCGCGGGAACAGGATATGCGCTGGCCGTGGCCTGGATCGTCATCAAGGCCACGCTCGCCATCATCCTGTGGGGGGCAGCCTTTACCGGCTTTCTCCAACACGCCATGGCCGCCTGGGAACGCCTGCTCGCCGTCGCGGCAGCCGCACTGCTGGTGGCAGCCGTGCCGCTGACTGACGAGATCGGACTGGCGCTGGCTGTTTTCGTCATCGGTCATCATCTCTGGCGCGGGCGCCAGAGACGCGCCCTTCCGGCATGACGGGCGCGCCATGAGCGCCTGCCTGCTGGTTTCGGGGAAGGTCCTCGCCCTCGCGGCGCCGCTCTTTACGCTGGGTTGGACGCATTCGGTCGAGAAGGTCGAGTGGGAGGAAAGCTGGCGCGTCGAGGGCCCCCGCCTCGTGCTTGAACAGGCCCGCGTGAAGGGCTCCGGCGCCGGCATGGAACCGCCTCCGGAAGCGCGCCGCGTCGAGGGCTGGTATGTCTGGCACCCCCAGCGCATCGAGAGCCGGCTCATGCTGGCCGCCTCGGGCGCAACCGGATCGGGCTGGCGTCTCTGCGCGGCAGGCCAATGCCGGACCCTCGGCGAGAAGGCGGCCGGGCCCGTTCAGGTCGAGCCATGCCCGCCGTTCATCCGGCCCTGAGGCGCCGGGGCCGCACCGGGCGCCCAAGGCCCGGCGGCGCGACAATCTGCCCGTCCTTTGCCACCAGCGTCCCGCGCAGGAAGGTCATGACCGGCAGGCCGCGCGTCCGGAAGCCTTCGAAAGGCGTCACATTCCCGAGCGAATGCAGGTCCCCGCCGCGGATCACGCCCTCCCGGTTCATGTCGATCACCACGAGATCGGCATCCGCGCCGGGCTGCAGGCTGCCCTTTTGCGGGAAAAGGCCGAACGCGCGCGCCGGCGCCTCGCAGGCTATCCGCACATAATCCGGCAGGGTGATCCGGCCGTCATGCACGGCCGTCAGCATCAGTCGCATCGAGGTCTCGACCCCGGGAAAGCCCGGCGCCACATCCCAGATCGAGGCGCGCTTCTTTTCCGCCGGGGCATGGGGGGCATGGTCGGTCGAGATCATGTCGATCACCCCGCTCGCCAGCGCATCCCAGAGCGGGCCGGCATGCCCGGCTTCCCGCACCGGCGGCTTGACCCGCAGCGCGGAACCGCCGGCACGTGGGGCGTCCTCCATGCTCAGATAGAGATAATGCGGGCAGGTTTCGGCGGTGATGTTGACCCCCCGCATCTTGGCGGCGGCGATCAGGGGCAGGGAATGCCGGCAATTCTCGTGCGCGATATGGATCGGGCAGCCTGTCCATTCCGAGAACAGCGCGATCCGCGACACTGCCTCCACCGTGGCGATATCGGCATGTTGCTCGAGATGGGCAGCGAGGTCATGCCGGCCGGCAGCCTTCAGTTTCGCACCGCGCCAGGCGAGGATCGGCGTGTTCTCGGCATGAACGGTGCAGCGGATGCCAAGTTCCGCGAGGATGGCCAGCGCATCGAGCACAGCACCGTCATTCGGGCACGGCACCAGCGGGTTGTCACTGCCGAGATAGAGCTTGAACGCCACCGACCCGGCCTCGGCCATCGGCGCAAGCTGGTCGAGATTGTTATCGCCGATATAGCCATAGACGCCGAAATCGACGAAAGCCTGCGCCGAAGCGAGCGCCAGCTTGGCACGGACAGCCGAGGCATCGGCCGTGGGCGGGTTGGTGTTCGGCATGTCGAACACGGTGGTCACCCCACCAATGGCAGCGGCCTGCGTGGCGCTGGCCCAGGTCTCCTTGTAGGAAAAGCCCGGCTCGCGGAAATGGACATGAACGTCGATCGCGCCGGGAATGACATGGCACCCCGCGGTATCGACGACCTCGCGGGCCGGCGGCATCGCCGCGTCGTTGCCGATGGCGACGATCCGCCCGTCCTGCACGGCAACGGCGCCGGGCTTCAGCCCCTCTGGCGTCACGAGGGTGCCTCCGGCCAGAACGAGATCGACGAGACCGCCTGTCACGGGACGGCCCTCGCAATTGCTTCGGCCATGGCGAAGAGATCGGCATTGCGCCGCTTCATGCTGTCGATCCGGTCGCTGATCTCGGCCAATGCGCCGGCGGCATCGAAGGCAATGATCTTTCCGTCCTCGACAAGCAGATGGCCATCGACCAGCACATGCGAGACCGCCGCGCCGGTTTCGGCGAAGACCATCTGCGCGACGGGATCATTCACCGGCACCCACCACGGATGGTCGAGCCGGTAAAGCGCGAGATCGGCCCGGAATCCCGGCGCCAGCACTCCGATCTCGCCGTCGCGGCGCAGCGCTTTCGCCCCGCCTTCCGTCGCCATACGCAGCGCGTCCCGCGCACTGACCCAGCGCGCGCGATCCGGCAGATCGGCGCGATGCAGCAGAGCGGCGGCACGCATCGCTTCCTGCAGGATCAGGTTGTCATTGGCGCCGGAACCATCCGTGCCGAGCGCAATGGGCACGCCTGCCGCAAGCAGGTCCGGCGTGCGCATCCGGCCGGCGCCGATCCGGGCATTGCTCTCCGGATTATGAACAGCCACCACGCCATGCCTGGCCATCCGCGCGATATCGTCATCGTTCAGCCAGATGCAATGCGCGCAGGACCACCGGCCGGACAGTACTCCGAGCCGGTCGAGATGCTCGACCGTGGTGGTGCCGTAGCGCCGCGCGGCGATCTCGGCCTGTGCCCGCGTTTCGAGAAGATGGGTATGGATGCCGAGATCATGCTGTTCCGCGAGTTCGGCGCAGAAGACCAGTGCCTCGTCGCTGCACCGGTCCGGGTTGGAGGGCGCCGGAAAGACGCCGATCCGGCCCGCATGGCCATGCCAGCGGCGGATGATGTCCGGCATCTCCTCGCGCAACGCCGCGAGGGGATGCGGCTGGAGAATGTCCACCGAGGCTGCAGCAGCGGAAAGCTCTGGTGGCAACCCGGCCCCGGCGGGCACGATGTCGCTGAACGCGCCGTCGAAGAACCGCATGCCGAGCGTCACCCGCATGCCCGTCTCCGCCCAGGCGGTGAGCACGGCATCCATTTCCGCCAGCGTGAAGCGTTGGCCGGGGAAATGGTCGATCGCCGCCGTCGTGCCGCTCTGCAGCATCTGCGCGGCGCAGAGCAAGACGGCGAGGCGGATCTCCTCCGGCGTCCGGCGGGAGGTATGGGCCTGCGTCAGCCACATGAAAGCCGGATGGCTGAGCCGGTCGCCGAACCCGGCCATCGTGCCGGATTGTGAATGCATATGCGCGTTCACCAGCCCGGGCACGGCCAGCATGCCGCGCGCCTCGATCACCCGATCCGCCATTGCATTCGCCTCGGCAGGCACCATGCCGACGGCCTCGATCACCCCGTCGCGGATCAGGATGTCGCAGCAATCGAAAATCCGGTCGCCGGCATCGAGCGTCAGGATCATGGCCTGCCTGATCAGCAGCGTTCCGCCCGTCATGAGGCAAGGGCCTTCCTGTTCACAAGGGCCTTCCCTGTCGCAAGATCGAGCCGCAGGCCGCGCCCCTCCGCCTCGGCCCGCGCGGCAAGATGCTCGGCCAGCACCACATCCTGGATGGCAAGGCCCATCGACTTGAAGACGCGGACATCGCTGCCCGCCGAAAGCGGCAACCCGCCCTGGGGTACGGCGCCGATCTCGGCGCGGATCCGCTCCGGAACCAGCGCGCCGCTGGCCAGGGCGAGCCGGATATCGCCGGCCTTCTCCGCCGCGCCCGGCCGGGCATCGACATAGAGATCGGCGCGCCGCATCAGCGCGTCATCGGCCTCGCGGGCATCGGGGCGATTGGCGCCGCCCAGCACGATACTGGCGCCGGGCTTCACCGCTTCGCCGGGAAAGACCGGCCGGTCGGACGTCGTTACCGTGGCAATGATATCCGCACCCGCAACCGCCGCCTCAGGCGAGGCCGCGCAGAGGATCCGGGTATCGGCGAGGTCGGGCCAGAGCGCAGCCTGCGCCGCCAGCGCCTCGACGCGTCCGGGCGATCGCCCTGCCAGCCGGATCTCGCGGATCGAGGGCCGCACAGCCTTGAGATAGCGCAGCGCCAGCGGAGCACTCTTGCCGGCACCGAACAGGGCGAGGATGCCGGCATCGGGCGCGGCAAGCCGGTCGGCCCCCAGGGCGAAACCTGCGGCCGTCCGATGCTCGTTGAAGGCCCGCGCCGCCAGCAACGCGCGCGGCTCCGCCCGCCGCCAGTCCCAGAGGATCAGCAGGCTGCCCCAGAGGCGCGGCGCCTCCGGCCCGTCCGGATAGGCATGGACGTTGCTCTTGATGGTCAGCGCCTCGGCGCCGCGCGCGCCGCCCAGCATCAGGCAACCGGCTTTCGGATCGCCATGGCGGAGATCGCCACGGACCGGCGCGGCAGCATTTCCTGTGGCATGGAGCCGGTAGGCCATCGCCGCACAGGCGAGCGCGTCGGGCAGGGTGATCAGCGCCTCGATGTCGGCCTCGCCCAGGAACAGCATCGGCTCAGCAGCATCCGAGACGCTGCAGGTAATGCCCGCGCACGGCCGCCTCGAAAGCGGGCAGGGCGGCCGCGAAACCCTGGCGGCTGGCGAGGCCCGCGCGATAGGCCGCCCGGAGTTCCCGATGCGCCGCGTCGAGATCGACGCCGACCACGCGCCCCCGGCTCACGATGGTGCGACCGGCCACGATCACCTCGCGGATATGGCTGCGATTGGCCCGCGCGAACATCAGCTCCAGCGGATCGACAGGCATAAGGGCATCGTCATCGAGCGCGGCCCGGTCGACCAGCACGAGGTCGGCGGCGGCGCCCTCGCTCAGCATGCCGCCTTCCGGCGCACCAATGGCGATGCGGCCATTCTCCAGCGCCATCCGCAGGATATCCGACGGGACAAGCTCGGTATCGAAGCCCCAGCCGGCATGGAGCGACCAGAGCAGCCGCATCTCGCGCAAGGCATCGTCATCCTCGTCGAAGGCCTGCCCGTCAATGCCGAGCGCGACACGACAGCCCCGCCGCAGCATCTCGGCAACCGGCGCGATGCCCGAGCGCAGCGCCAGGTTCGAGGAGGCATTGGTGGTGATGATGCACCCCGCCTCGGCAATCATGTCCAGTTCGTCCGGACGGGCCCAGACGCAATGCGCGAGCGTCAGCCGGGGCGAAAGAAGGCCGATTTCCTTCCAGCGCCGGACCAGCCCGCCCGGATAGTTCCGGTCCGCCCATTCCCGCTGGTATTTTGTCTCGAACAGATGGGTCGTCACGCGCCGGCCCGTGCGGGCCGACGCCTCGGCGATGGCTTCCCACATCGCTTCTGAGCACCATTGCGGTCCGTTCGGTCCGTATTGCACATCGATCATCGGTCCGCCGACCGCCTCGGCCACCGCATCGACCTGGGCCAGTTGCTCGCGGATCGGCGGCACGGGGCCGAGAAAACGCTGGCTGACCGCCTCGCGTTCATCGGGGGCGAGCGCGGCCAGCACGCCGGCAGGATCGCCATAGACAAGCGGGTTCTGGTCGCGCAGGCCGATGCCGTAGGCGATCCGCACGCCGACATCCCGGGCGGCGCGGGCAATCTCGCGGGCTTCCGTCGGCAGGTCGGTCAGTCCCATGGCCCGCGTGGCATGGACCATGACGCTGCCCTGCCCGCCCAGAGCGGCCCGGGCGAGCGGCGCCAGGGCCGCAAGATAGGGATCGACCGGCACCATCAGCGCCAGCCGGTGCAGCCAGATTTCCAACGGCCTGCCGAAACCACCGATCGAGCTGGTCCGGAGTGGCCGGGCATGGTCATGCGCATTGGCGAGGGCCGGGAGGACAACGACATCCTCCGCGCCTTCCGGCATGGCCTCGATGCTGCGGATCCGGCCGTCCTCGAGCACCAGCCGGCGGTCGGCGAAGCCGCCTCGCGCATCGACCCCGTGGCGGGCGGTAATTTCGCGCAAGGTGGCCATGGCTGGCATCGCCTCCTCTCAGCTCTTCGGCGTGGCGAGCTTGCGCTCGGCCAGCGGCGGCAGGAAGGAGCGGTTGAACACTTCCGCCATGGTCGGGGCCTTGGGCAGGCCGAACGCCTCGACGATCTGCGCGATCGCCTTGCCCATCCGCTCGTCCGAGACATCGCCCGCGCCGATCCGGTCGGTCTCCGGCGTGAACATATGGGCGCGGTAGGTGAACTCGACGCGCTTGGCCTCGATCTCCGGATTCACCGTCGGCTCGACCCGCGCCATCACCTTGCCGGCTTCGGCCGGATTGGCGGTCAGCTCAAGCATGGCGCGGTTGACGGCGCGCACCAGCCCGGCCACGGCCTTCGGGTTCTCGCGGATCATCTTCTGCGAGACCATCACGCCGTTCGAATAGGCCTCGATGCCGTGATCGGAATACATGATGAACTTGTAGTCCTTGTCGGGGTTCAGGCGCATCCCGATGAGGTTCATGTAGGAGGTGACGGTAAAGACGAAGCCGCCATCGACCTGGCCCTGCACCATCATCATTTCCTGAACCGAGGGGGCAATGTTCACCACCTCGACCTTGCTGGCATCAAGGCCGTTCAGCTTGGCGAAGATCGGGAACAGCCGGTGCGTGGCCGAACCGGCCGGCGAAGTCAGCTTGCGCCCCTCGAGGTCCTTCAGCGTCTTGATCGGGCTGTCCGCCTTGTGGATGATCGCGAAGGGCGCCTTGTTGTAGATCATGTAGACCATGACCGGCGCTTCGCCCGGCTTGTTCACCGCCTGCTGGATGATGGCGTTCATGTCGCCGAAGCCGGCATCATAGGCGCCGGACATGATCCGCGTGACGGTGGCGGCCGAGCCTTCGCCCTGGTCGATCGTCACGTCGAGGCCCTCGGCGGCGAAATAGCCCTTTTCCTTGGCATAGAAATACCAGGAATGGACGCCCTGGTATTTCCAGTCGAGCGTGAAGCGGATCTTGGTCGGGCTCTGGGCCGAGGCCGGCGCTGCGAGGCCGAACGTGGCGGCGGCGAGAGTGGCAAGAGCAGTCTTGAGGAAAAGGCGACGCATGGAATTCTCCTGGGGTTTCGGGGAGAGGGGCGAGATCTTTCAGGGAGAAGCGAGATCGGTCTTCCGGTGGGCCCAGCCGGTGACCCGGTGTTCGATCAGCGAGAACAGGACGTAGAGCGTGACGCCGAGCCCTGCGAGCACGAACAGGCCGGCAAAGACCAGCGGCACGTTGAAGCTGGAAGAGGCGATCATCATCATGTTGCCGATGCCCCTATTCGAAGCGACGGTCTCGGCCACGACCGAGCCGACGAAGGCGAGGGTGATCGCCACTTTCAGTGCGGCGAAGAAATAGGGCATCGAACGCGGCAGGCTGACATTCCAGAGAATGTCGAGCTTCGACGCCTTGAGCGTCTTCATCACATCCTCAAGCTCGGGCTCGACCGTGGCGATCCCGGTGGCGACATTCACGACGATCGGGAAGATGCAGATGATCATCGCGGTCAGGATGGCTGGAACCGTGCCCGCGCCGTACCAGAGCACGAAGATCGGCACGACCGCGACCTTGGGGATCGAGGAAAAGCCGACCAGCAGCGGATAGGCCGTGTCGTAGGCCAGCCGCGACGAGCCGATCAGCACGCCGAGGAACAGCCCGATCACCACCCCGATGCTGAACCCGACCAGCGTGGTGTAGAGCGTCTGGTAGGTATGCGGCCAGATTGCCGGCCAGAATTTCACCAGGGCCGCGATGATCTGGGTCGGGCGCGGCAGCAGGATGTCGGAGATATTCGCCACGAGGCAGAAAAGCTCCCAGGCCACGAAGAAGCCGAGGATCAGCGCCGTCGAAGCGCCTTTCTCCCGCAGGGTGTCGAGAATCCGTTCCATCGGGTTCCTCCTCAGGCCGCGCCGGGCGGATGGCTGACAATGCCGGTACCGCCCCGCGCGCCGACGATCATCGCGCGCAGCTTCTGGTTCAGTTCGACGAAATCCGGCTGGAAGGTCATGTCGATCGTGCGCGGACGCGGCAGCTCGACGATCTGGTCGTCGAGGATGCGGCCCGGCCGCGCGCTCATCACGCAGATTCGGCTGGCGAGATAGGCCGCCTCGCGCAGGTCATGCGTGACGAGGATGACTGTGAGCTTCTTCGACAGCCAGAGATCCTGCATGACCGCCCACAATTCCTCGCGGGTGAACTGGTCGAGCGCGCCGAAGGGTTCGTCGAGCAGCAGCAGGTCCGGGTCATGCACCAGAGCGCGGCAGAGATTGGCGCGCTGCATCATCCCGCCGGAAAGCTGGTAGGGATATTTCTCGGCAAAGCCGGTAAGCCCGACCTGCTTCAGCAAGGTCTCGACCCGGTCCCTGAATTCGCTGTTGCGCTTGGCCCGGAAGCCTTGCCGGAAGGGCGGCACGATCTTCAGCGGCAGCATCACGTTGTCGCGGATATTGAGCCAGGGCAGCAGGGTCGGGTTCTGGTAGGCCATGCCGATCCGGATCGGGTTCGCGCCGATCTCGCGGCCGGCCACGAAGACGAAACCCGTGCTTGGCTTCAGGAGTTCGCCGACCATTTTCAGGATGGTCGACTTGCCGCAGCCGGAGGGCCCGACAAGGGCGACGAACTCGCCCTCGGCGATCTTCAGCGAGGTCGGCGCCAGCGCCTGCACGGCACGCGCGCCCTTGCCATACGTGATCGAGGCATTCTCGAACTCGATGAACGGAGCGGTCGGAGCCGCCCCGCCGCCGGCTTCGGCGGCTCGGAGCTGGGCGTTCATGATGGGCCTCCCGGGCTGGTCCTGTCCGGCCCTCGCAAGACTGCGGCCAATGTCTGGCCGGTATTGCGCGGCCGGGCCGGCGGCATGCGCTGGATGGAGGTGACCTGCCGGCCCCAGCCGCTCGTTTCCTCGACAAGGCGGCGGTCGCGCTGGACGAAACGCCCGCGCACCAGCGTGTGGATCGGCACGCCCGTCACCTCGACGCCCTCGAACGGCGTGATCTTGCCGCGCGAATGCAGGGCCGCAGCGGTGATCGTTTCCTTTCGGGCCATGTCCACCACAGCGATATCCGCATGGGCGCCGGCCTCGATCCGCCCCTTGGCCGGCCAGAGCCCGAAGGCACGGGCCGGGTTTTCGGCCGAGATTTTCACATAATGCTCAAGGGTGATGCGCCCCCTTGCCACTTCGTTCAGCATCAGGGGCATCTGCGTCTCAACGCCGGGGAAGCCGCAATCGGCCTCCCAGATCACGGCCTTCGACTTTTCCTCCGGCGTATGCGGCGCATGGTCGGTGGCGATCATGTCGACGACGCCGCTCTGCAGCGCCTGCCAGATCGCGACGGAATCGCTCTCCTCGCGCACCGGCGGATTGACCCGGATGATCGAGCCGAGCCGCGCATAATCGCGGCTGTCGAGCAGCAGGTAGCAGGGGCAGGTCTCGCCGGTCATCTCGACGCCGCGCGCCTTGGCATCGGCCAGCGGGCGCAACTCGGCCGCCGAGGAGATATGCAGCACATGAACACGCGCGCCGGTCCATTCGGCGAGTTCCGCCGCGCGGCTCACCGCCTCCGCTGCCACGATGGCGGGCCGGGCGGCGATATGGGCGAGCGGATCGTTCCGCCCGGCTTCCATCAGCCTTTTCTGCCGCCAGGCCATGATCGAGGCCGTCTCGGCATGGAGCGAGATCCGCAGCCCGGACGGCGCGATGATCTCGAACCCTTCCAGCATCGCCCCGGTGGAGGGGGAGGGCAGGTTGCCGAACGTATTGCCCATGAAGCATTTGAAGGCGTTCACGCCGCCATCGATCAGCCCCTGCAGCTCATCGATATTGTCCTCGGCAAGCAGGCCATAAATGCCGAAATCCACATGCGACTTCTCGGCCGCCTGCTGCTTCTGGCGCAATTCGCGCACCGAGCGGGTCGGCGGATGCGTGTTCGGCATCTCGAAGACGGTGGTCGTGCCGCCCATCGCCGCGGCGGCACTGCCGGTCCGCCAGTCTTCCTTGTGCGTGTATCCCGGCTCCCGGAAATGGACATGCACGTCGATTGCGCCCGGCAGCAGGAACGTGCCGCTGACATCGACAATCTCGCGTGCCGCCGGCATGGCGGAGGGCTCGCCGACCAGCGCGATCAGGCCGTCCTTGATGGCAATGTCGGCGCGGTAGCGGTTCATCCCGGTGACAACAGTGCCGCCGGTCAGGATGAGGTCGGCAAGGAAGGGCTCCGTGCTCATCATCGCCTCACAGCATCGCCCAGCCGCCATCGACCGGCAGGTCGACGCCGCTGATCTGGCGGGAAACCTCGGAAGCGAGGAACAGGCAGGCATGCGCCACATCCTCGTCGGTCGAGACGCGACGCAGCGCGTAATCCGCCGCGTGCTTCTGGACCGCCTGCTCCTCCGTGATCCCCAGCCGCGCCGCCATTTCCGGCACGACCTTGCCGCGGAAGCGCGGGCCGTCGACCATGCCGGGCGCCACGCAATTCACGTTGATATTGTAGGGCCCAGCCTCCAGCGCGAAGCTCTTGGTGATGCCGCGGAGGCCCCATTTCGAGGCGGAATAGGCCATGCGGCCGGCGCGGCCGCGCATGCCGAAGGTTCCGCCGACATTGACGATCTTCCCGTCGCGCTGGGCGATCATCGTCGGCAGGCAGGCCCGCATCGTGTTGAAGCAGCCGCGCATGTTGAGGTCGACGATCTCGTCGAATTCGGCCTCGGTTGTCTCCCAGCCCGTCTTGCCGATCGGGCCCGACCCGCCGGCCACATTCACCAGCACATCGATGCGCCCGCCGAAGGCCGCCCTGGTCTCGGCGATGGCGGTGTCGCAGGCCGCGCCCTGGGTGATGTCGCAGGCGATCACGATGGCCTCGGCGCCCTTCGCCCGCACTTCCTTGGCCACAGGCTCGATGGCGGCGATGTCGCGCCCGAGCAGGGCGAGCCGGCTGCCTTCCGCCGCGAAGGCGCGGGTGATCGCCGCACCCATGCCCTTGGCGGGGCCGGTGATCACCACCACCCGGTCATTCAGTTTCAGATCCATGATCGCGCTTCCGGCTCAGAGCAGCTTGGTGATGCGATCGGCGGCCGGCGGCAGATAGGCGCGGCTGAAGATCTCGCCCGGTGCCGGGCTGCGCGGCAGGCCATCCGCCTCGACGACGATGCCGATCGACTTGGCAAAACGGGCATCGTCGATTTCGCCAAGGCCCAGCTTCGCGAGTTCGGGATGGCTCATCTCGTCGGCCAGGGTTGCGATAAGGCGCTCCTTCTCGACGACCTTGTTGATCAGCGGCTCGCGCTTGGCCACGGCCTCGACGGCGGCATCGGGGTCCTTCAGCGTATCCTTCAGGCCCTTGTTGATCGCCGCCAGCAGCCCCTTCAGGGCACCCGGGTTCTCGTTGACGAGCTTGCGCGAGGCAATCACCGCATTGGAATAGAGGTCCATGCCGAAATCGCCGTAATTGATGAACCGGAAATCCTTGTCCGGATCGATCCCGACCAGCTTGGCCGAGAAGCGGATCGTGTTGACGAAGCCGAACACGCCATCCACCTGTCCGCGCTGGAGCATCTGCTCGCGCAGGTTCGGCTGCATGTTGGTGATCTGCACCTTGGCCGGGTCGATCCCGACCTGCTTGGCAAAGGCCGGGAACAATTTCAGCGCGCCATCATTGGCCGGCCCGCCGAGGGTGCGGCCCTCGAAATCCTTCGGCGTCTTGATCGGCCCGTCCGCCTTGACGGCGATGGTAAAGGGCGGGCGGTTGTAGAGCGCCGAGATGGCGAGCGGCGTATTGCCGCCTGCAGGGCCCTTCGCCACGAGCTGGATCAGCGCGTTGATGTCGCCGAAGCCGAGATCGTAGGAGCCCGAGGCCACCGCGCCGACCGCAGCGCCGGAACCGTTGCCCTGGTCCATCGTGACCTCGAGCCCGGCCTCGCGGAAATATCCGCGATCCTCGGCGAGGAAGAACCAGCCCTGCGGCCCCTGATAGCGCCAGTTCAGCACCATTTTCAGCCGCGTGAGCGATTGGGCGATGGCCGGGCGCGGCAGCGTCGATGCCAGCGCGGCACCGCCCAGACCGAGGCCGAAAACCCTTCGCGAAATCCGTGCTGCGTCATCCGATGCCATGTCAGCCATCCCCTGTTCAGACCGCAGGGGACGCTAGGGGAGTTGACCGATGCCGTCTTCTGCTTATTTCTTGCCAGACCTGTTCGAAAAAAGCACCGCTTGGATGAGATCCCCGTGAAGCATCTGCGCCTCCTCAACTATGTCGACGAGGTCGCCCGCGTCGGTTCGATCCGGCGCGCGGCCGAGCGGCTCAACCTGACGGCTTCCGCCCTGAACCGGCGGATCCAGGATATCGAGGACGAGCTGGGCACGCCGATTTTCGAGCGTCTGCCGCGCGGCGTCCGGCTCAATGCCGCCGGCGAGTTGCTGATCCGCCATATCCGGACCCAGCTTGCGGATATGAGCCGTGTCCGCTCGCAGATCGAGGATCTCTCCGGGTTCCGGCGCGGCACGGTCTCGATCGCCTGCAGCCAGGCGTTGGCCTATGAGCTGCTGCCGAGCGTCATCGCCGCGTACAGGCACGAGTTCCCGCTGGTCGAGTTCGAGGTGAAGGTCCGCGACCATGCCGATGCCCTGCGCGCGCTGGCGGAGTTCGAGGTCGATCTCGCCATGGTGTTCCGGCCTTCGGTCATGGCGGATTTCCAGGTCCTGGCCTCGGCCGAGCAGCGGGTCGTGGCTATCATGGCGGCCGATCATCCGCTGGCCGGAAGGCCCAGCCTCCGCCTGCGGGACTGCGCGGTCTATCCGCTGGCTCTGCCCGATCCAAGCTATAGCGGGCGCCAGCTTCTCGACGAAGCCACGGCGCGCAGTTCCTTCCGGTTCGAGGCGGTGGTCGAATCGAATTCCTTCGAATTCCTGCGCAATTACGTGCGCTTCGAACCGGCCATCACCTTCCAGATCGAGGTCGGCGCGCCGGCCACCCTGAAGGAGCGCCATGGCCTCGTCTCGCGCCCGGTCGACCTGCGCGACATGCCGCCCGCAAGGCTGGCCATGGGGCAGCTCCGCGGCCGGGCCCTGCCCGTGGCCGCGGCCAAGTTCGCGGAGCAACTCGGCCGGCGCTTCACAGGACCGCCGGTCACATCCACTTCGGAACCGTAACCTTCCGGAAGGTCATCAACCCGTCGATCAGCCGGCCCGGCTCGGGCTCGACCACGATGCCGTTCCGGTGTTCCGCCGGCAGGAACCTCTGGCCGATCATGTGGTCGATGAAGGCGAGGAAGGGCTGGTAATATCCTGCCACGTCGAGCAACCCGGCAGGCTTGTCGATCTCGCCGAGCTGGTTCAGCGTCCAGATCTCCATGAATTCCTCCAGCGTCCCGATCCCGCCGGGCAGGGCGATGAAGGCATCCGCCAGTTCCGCCATGCGTGCTTTCCGCGCCCGCATCGAGCCGACAATCTCGCTGGCATCGAGGTCCAGATGCAGATGCCCGCGATCGGCGAGACGCTGCGTAATGACACCATGCGCATGCCCACCTGCTGCGCGGGTGGCATCGGCCAGCAGGCCCATCAATCCCTTGTTGGTGCCGCCATAGACCAGCGTCAGCCCGCGCGCGCCGATCGCCTGCCCGAGGGCTTTTGCGGCCTCGATATAGGTTTCGCCGAGGCCGGTATTCGAGCCGCAGAAGACGGCGATGGACCGGATCGGGCGGGGAGCTTCTGTCTGCATGGCGGCATTCTCGCAGGCTGGGGAGTCAATCCGTACTTGCCGGGAGCCCCGGGCATTTGCAACATCAGGCTGTGATTCCGCGCGGGAAAGGACCGTTGACGATGTTCGAACTGAAGGCCTCTCCCGAAACCGCGCATTGGGGTTATTTTGATGCCGGTCTGGCACCGGCCCTCCGCGTCCCCAGCGGTTCGACCGTACGGATCAGCAGTGTTTCCGGCACGCGAGAGGTGCTTCCGCCGCCCGGCTTCCACGTGCCGCCGGAACTCCACGCGATCCATGCGGCGCAGGTTGGCCTGCCTTTCGGCCCGCATATCCTGACAGGACCGGTGCATGTCGAGGGCGCCGCCCCGGGGGATGTCCTCGAGGTGCGGATCCGCGAGATCGGCCTGCATCAGGATTGGGGCTTCAATTTCAACCGCCCGTTGGCCGGCACCCTGCCGGATGACTTCCCGACCTATCACCTGATGCATGTCGCGCTGGATGCGAAACGCATGATCGGCACCATGCCCTGGGGGCTCGAATTGCCGCTGGCCCCTTTCTTCGGCGTCATGGGCGTTGCCCCGCCGCAGGCTTGGGGGCGCTGCACCTCGATCATTCCCCGCGCCTTCGGCGGCAACATCGACAACAAGGAACTTGTGGCCGGGACGACGCTCTACCTGCCGGTCTTTGTCGAGGGGGCGCTTTTCTCCTGTGGGGATGGCCATGCCCTGCAGGGCGATGGCGAGGTCAATGTCACGGCCATCGAGACGGCGCTTGCCGGCACCTTCGAGTTCATCGTCCGGAAGGATCTGCGTTTCACCTATCCGCGCGCCGAAACGCCGACCCATGTCATCACCTGCGGCATGGACCCCGATCTCGACAAATGTGCCGAGAAGGCCCTGCGCGACATGATTGCGCTGGTTGTGGAGCGGACGGGCCTGACGCGCGAACAGGCCTACGGGCTCTGCTCGATCACGGCGGATCTGCGGATCACGCAGACGGTCAACCAGCACAAGGGCGTGCATTGCATGCTGCGGAAGGACTATCTGGTCGGCCCGCGCTGAGGCAGGCGGCTTAAGGCCAGCCCTTCATGCCGAGGCGCCGGGCAAGATCGGCCAGGGCCGCATCTGCCATCGCGGCATGACCCTCGGCGGTGGGGTGGATCGCCCCGCCATAGACAGCGCTGGTCGCGCCCCAGATCGGGTCATGCAGGTCGCCTGCGAGCCGCCGGAACTCGTCCGGATAGGTCATGGCTGCGAAATAGCTGTCATTGGCGGTCCTCACCCAGCGTTGCCGCGAGGCAAAGGGCCGGAACTCGCCCTCGCGCCCGGCACAGGCGCCGGCCAGTGCGCTGGTTTCCGGCGGGGGAGACGTTGCGAAGGATCGACCGTCCGTCCGGAAGCATTGGCGGTCGAATTCCGGATCGTCGCTTCCGGTGGCGCAGAAGCCATGTTGTGCGAAAGCGTCCTGATGCCGGTCGACGAAGGTCATCGCCCGGCTGTCCGGGCCGGTGCAGCCGGTCGAGGGCGCGCAGCGGGCAAGGTCCTTCAGGGCAGGGAAGAATGTGGTGTCGACGAAACGGACGGCATCGGCCGCTTTCGCGCCATCGACCCCGAATCCCGGATGCACATCGAACCCGTGTCGTGAACTCGGGCAGGCCCGGCTGGCATCGCGGCGGGCCGGATTGCCGTAGATCGTGTAGATGACATTGCCGAGATCGCGCCCTGCAATCGCCGGGGCGAGCCGTCGGCGCAAGGTTTCGAAATTCGGGCGGAGCACCCGGGCGAGCGCGCGCTCGGCCTGGCTGACGCTGGTGACAAGCCCCGCAGCCTCGAAGATCTCGCGCTCCTTGCCCGGCTGCAGCATGATGTCGGCGACAAGGCCGGAAAACCCGATATCGTTCGCCCCGATCGTCAGCAGGATGGCGTCGAAGGGCCGGCCCGCATCGAGGACATAGCGGTCGATCAGCGAGATCTGTGACTGGACGATCGTCTGCCCGTTATAGAATTCGCGGGCCTTGCGCGATTTCAGGATGCCCTCCTCGATCGTCGCGCCCGAGCAGCCGAGCGGCACGAAAGTGACGGCGCTGTCGGGATTCTGGATCGCCAGGGCCAGCGCGGCGCGCATCTGGTAGCTGTAGAGCGATCGATGACAGGCGGGGCTTGTCCAACGTGCCGCTCGCGTGCCCCAAGCGCGCCTTTCCTCGTCTGTCGAGGCCTCGCCGGGATTGGCCGGGCAGGCGGTGCGAAGCGCGTACCCTTCCCGGCTCGGACGCCAGTATTCGCGGTTGGAGAAGAACCGGTCAAAGCACATGGCCCGGTTCGGCGACAGCCGGACCGGCCGGTCCGGATTGCCTTCGCCCGAGGCGATCGAATCCCCCAGCCCGGCCATCAGAACATGCCGTACCGCAATGTCGGTCGTCGCGAGGATCAGGCTTGGCGTCGCGGCATCGGCCACGCTGACCGCGAGTCGACGGTCCGCGGCGATGCGCCGTTCGAGGCCCTGGCAGGGGCCCTGCACCTCTTCCCGCGTGCCCGTCGCAAGATCGCGGAAGATCCAGCGGCAGGCTGCTCCCGCCGTGCCGGCAGGGAGGAACGTGAGGCGGATCGGAAAGCTGGCCGGGGTGAGATAGGATTCCTGGACGCCGTCGCGCCGGCATGTCCCGGAAATCTCGTTGCCGCCTGCCTTCAGGCAGGTCCGGCCAAGCATGGCGGCGGCCCAGCCCTCGCGGGATCCGGCCGAGAGCGCGCGTTCCGTTTCGAGGATCGAGGATCGGCCGGCGGCAGCCTGCGCGTGCCGCTCGAAATCCGAGCGCTCGGTGAAAAGCCGGAACCGGTTGATGACGTGCCATTCGATCGTCTGGGCTGCAGCCGGCAGCCCGGCGCCGACCAGGCCGAGCATCGCCAGCCCGGCAAGGCGAGCTCCCATCCGCATCATTGTCTTGCGAGGCCTGGTCATGGCTAGCTCCTCCAGTCCGGGACGGCCATATGGCCACCGCATGCCCGCAGGGCGGCATGCCGGGGAGAAGCCTGCCGCCCTGCGCCATGGGCCGGGCAGGGAGACCGCCCCCAGGGAACCCATCCCACGGCCCTGATGCTGCGCCGAACCTGCGCCGGGTGCTGTGGTCTTTGTCACTGAAGCCAAAACTCCGGCCGCGCGATTCGGCCGGAGTAAAGGCGGTGCGCCTCAATTCGGTCAGTCAGCGCGTCTTCCGGTTGTAGATGTAATTGTCGTAGCTCGCATCGCCCACGCGAGCATAAAGCTCGTTCTCTTCGAGGAACTTCTTCCAGTGCGGATAGATCTTCGCAAAATCGGGGCTCTTGGTGCGCAGTTCCTCGAAGGTTTTGAACGAGGCGTCATAGGCCGCATCGAGGATCTGTTGCGAGAAGAAGCGGATCCTGGCACCGGCCGCGGCAAGCTGGCGAAGGCCGCCGGAATTGATCGTGTCGTAATGCGCGACATGGCCGGTCCAGGTGGCGGTGGCGGCCGCCTCGAGGATCGCTTTGTAATGTTTGGGTAACTCGTCCCATTTGGCTTTGTTGATGAAGGCCATGATGGTGGCTTGCGGTTCCCACCAGCCCGGCGCGTAGTAATAGGGCGCGACCTTGTGCAGCCCGAACTTGAAATCATCATAGGGTCCGGCCCATTCGGCTGCATCGATCGTGCCGCGTTCGAGTGCCGGGTAGATGTCGCCCGGCGGCAATTGCTGGGGTACCACGCCCAGCTTGGACATGACCGTGCCACCAAGCCCGGGAATCCGCATCTTCAGGCCCTTGAGGTCATCCAGCGTATTGATTTCCTTGCGGAAGAACCCGCCCATCTGGGCCGTCGAGTTGCCGACAGGCAGGCCATGCGTGCCCCGCGCATTGAAGAACTCGTTCAGCAGCGCAAGGCCGCCACCCTTGAACAGCCATGCCGCCTGGCCGCGCGTGTTGAAGCCGAATGGCAGCGTCGAGCCGAAGGCGTAGGCCGGGTCCTTGCCAAAAGAATAGTAGGACAGCGTGAAGGCGCATTCGACCGTGCCGGCTTCCGCCGCGTCGAGGACAGCCGGGCCGCCGGGCACGATCTCGCCGGCACTGAAGCGCTGGATCTGGAATTTCCCGTCTGTTGAATCCGCAACCCGCCGGGCAAAGTCATTCGCGGCCTCGACGACGGAATCAACCGTTCGCGGCACGAACATCGGCATGCGCCACGTCAATGCAGGGTTGCTCTGTGCGATGGCCGGCGCCGCGATCGCTGCGCCAGTTGCGGCTGCCCCGCCAACCAGCAGATGCCGCCGCGAAGTCCCGGGCGCGGTCGTGCCGGCCCCTTTGGTGTCCGTCATGGTCGTCCTCCCTTCGAATGCGGCTTATGCCGGCTATTTCGTTATAGGATATGACGACCTCTGGATTTGTCAATCGGGGTCCTGGTCCGGGGGCGATGCTTCGCCGGAATTCACCTTGGCGAGGCGGACCAGCGGGGCGAAAAGCGCTTCATAAGCCTCGATCCCGATCGCCTCGCGCAGCTTGGCCTCGTGTTCCTCGGACAGCCTGTCCAGTTCGGAATAGGCCAGCTTGCCGGCAGGCGTCAGGTGCAGGGCGAGTGAGCGTTTGTCGCCCGGAATGGCACGTCGCTCGACGAAGCCGCGCTGCTCGAGTTCCCGCGCGAGAGCGACGAAATTTGCCTTCTTGATCGCCAGCGCTTCGGCAACCCGGGTTTGTGAAAGGCCTGGGTTTCGGGCGATGATGACGAGCGCGGAATACTGCGCGGGGCTGATCTGTGCCACGCTCATCGTTTGGAAGAAACTCTGGAAAATGGCGATCTGCGCCCGCCGGACGACATAGCCAAGGCGCCGGGTGAGGGGGTCGAAATCAAGCCCGGAATCGAAGGTTTCCCGGGATTCTTCGGCGGCAGGCGCGGGCAGGTTCGACGTCTTCGGCATGGGCGCTCTCGAAACGGGTTTCGCCTCTTGTGCCCGAACTGGCTCGCCGGTCAACCGCCGGCCGATCCCGCCCTGGCCTCCTCCCTTGACCTCCGTATATCGTTATGCATTATGACGATCATGAAGGCCGCGTCTCGATGCCGGCGCGAGGAGGGCTCATGACGGATCATCTGCCACCGACGCTGGTGCTCGAAAGGGAGGGCCCGGTCGCCCTGCTGGCGCTGAACCGCGCCGGGAAGCGGAACGCCCTCGACGACCGCACGATCCTCGGCCTTGCCGCGTTCTTCCACAATCTGCCGGAAGGCGTTGGCGCTGTGGTGATCCATGGCCACGGAGACCATTTCTGTGCCGGGCTCGATCTCGGCGAGGTGACGGGCGAGCCTGATCTCTTCAAGGGCATCCTCCATTCGCGCATGTGGCACGAGGCCTTCCGCGCCATCCAGTATGCCGCCGTGCCGGTCTTCACCGTGCTGCACGGGGCCGTTGTCGGCGGCGGGTTTGAACTGGCCGCTGCGTCCCATATCCGGATCGCCGAGGCCTCAGCCTATTTTGCCCTGCCGGAGGGCCAGCGGGGCATCTTCCTTGGTGGCGGCGGATCGATGCGCATCCCGCGCCTGATCGGCGTGCCGATGGTTCAGGATCTGATGCTCACCGGGCGCACCCTCTCGGCGGAGGAAGGGCATCGCATGGGCGCTGCGCAATATCTGGTCCCGGCCGGCCAAGGCAGGGCAAAGGCGGTGGAACTGGCCCACAAGGCCGCCGGCAATGCGCGCATGACGAATTATGCCGTGCTTCAGGCGCTGCCGCATATCGCGGAATCGAGCCCCGAGGCAGGCTTGTTCACGGAATCGCTGATGGCGGCAGTCGCGGAGGCAACGCCGGAAGCACAGGAACGCCTCCGCGCCTTCCTTGAAAAGCGGGCGCGGAAGATCACGCATGGCTGACCCGTAACCACGGGCCAGCCGGAGCAGGCGGGGCGCAGCCGGCGACAGAACCGGTCTGGCCCGAGGGAGGGACCATGGCTGCCTTTCGGGATGTTGCCCTCGGCGTTCTGACGCCTGTCCTTGAAGAAAGGCCGGCAGGCGTGCAACTCGTCCGCTCGAGGGAAGCGCTGGGTGGTCTGCCCGACCGGATGACCGACGCGCTCGATCACTGGGCGGTTGCTGCGCCGGACCGGGTTTTCCTCGCCCAGCGCGACCGCGGCGGAGACTGGCGCAAGCTGACCTTTGCCGAAGCGCATTCTGCTTCCTCCCGCATCGCCTCGGCGCTGATCCGGCGCCCCGTCTCGGCCGAACGCCCGATCGCCATCCTCTCCGGGAACGATATCGAACAGGGGCTCCTCGTGCTGGCGGCGATGCGGATCGGCGTGCCGGTCGCGCCGATATCGCCAGCCTATTCGCTGGTTTCGACCGATTTCGCGAAGCTGCGTTACATTCTGGCCAAGCTGACGCCGGGCATGATCTTCGTCGCGCGGGCAGAGCCCTTTGAACGGGCCTTGCGGGCTGCTGCGCCACCCGATTGCGAGATTGTCGTCACTGAAGGCCATATCGAGGGCATGGCCACCACGCCCTTCGCAGCCCTGCTGGAGGGCGACAGGGCGGATGCGCGCGTCGCGGCGGCGCATGCCATTGTCGGGCCGGATACGATCGCGAAGGTGCTTTTCACCTCGGGCTCGACCGGGCAACCCAAGGGCGTGATCAACACGCACCGGATGCTCACCGCCAACCAGGCGATGCTGCAGCACTGGCTGCCTTTCGTGAAGGATGAACCGCCGGTCCTGGTCGATTGGCTGCCCTGGCACCACACTTTCGGCGGCAACCATAATTTCGGGCTGGCCCTGACCAATGGCGGCTCGCTCTATATCGACAATGGCAAGCCGATGCCGGGCGGCATCGAGGAGACGGTCCGCAATCTCAGGGAAATCTCGCCGACCTTCTATCTCAATGTGCCCAAGGGCTTCGAGGAGCTGGTCGCCCGGCTCCGGACGGACAGCGCCCTGCGGGAAAGCTATTTCCGCCGCCTCCGCGCGAATTTCTATGCCGGTGCGGGCCTGCCGCCGCATGTCGCCAAGGCGCTTGACGAGATCGCCGTCGAGACCACCGGCGAGCGCATCCTGATGGTGACCGGCCTCGGCGCGACCGAGACGGCTCCGGCGGCGCTGGCCTGCACCAAGGAAACCGCCCGGCCGGGCCTTGTCGGCTTGCCGCTGCCGGGGCTCGAACTGAAGCTCGTGCCCAATGCCGGCAAGCTGGAGGCGCGCCTTCGGGGCCCGACCATCATGCCTGGCTACTGGCGCGATCCGGACCAGACCGTCAGGGCCTTCGACGAGGACGGCTTCTACTGCCTCGGCGATGCCTTGCGTTATGCCGAGCAGGGGCGTTCGGAAGGCGGCTTCATTTTCGATGGCCGCGTCTCGGAAGACTTCAAGCTCGTCACCGGCACCTGGGTGAGTGTCGGCCCGCTGCGGGCACAGCTGATCTCGGCCTTCGCTCCGCTTGTGAAGGATGTGGTGATTGCCGGTCATGACTGTGACGAGGTGCGGGCGCTGGTCTTTCCGGATTTCGCCGCCTGCCGTGCGGCCGTTGCGGCGCCGGCTTCTGTTTCCGATGCGGCCCTTCTGGAGGATCCAGTCCTGCGCCGCATGTTCGCTCTCCGCCTCGGCCATTTCGCGAGGGGCAGCACGGGCTCCTCCAACCGTGTCACCCGCATCCTGCTGCTGGCGGAGCTGCCTTCGATTGACGCCAACGAGATCACCGACAAGGGCTCGATCAACCAGCGCGCGGTGCTGACCCGGCGTGCCGCCCTGGTCGAGGCCCTTTATGCCGAACCGCCCGGTCCTGACACCATCCCGCCCGAGAGCTGAGGAATGCCGCGATGAAGATCGACGAGCTAGTCGCCATTGATGTCCACACCCATGCGGAAGTCTCCTGCCGGCAGGATGCGGACGTCTATTGGGCGCCCTATGACGAGGCAGCAAGCAAGTATTTCAAGGTCGGCAAGCGGCCAACCATCGCCGAAACGCTGAAACTCTACCGGGAATGGAAGATCGGCCTTGTCATGTTCACGGTCGATACCGAATTCCAGATCGGCAATCGCAGGATCCCGAACGAGGAAATCGCCGATGCCGCGCGCGAGAACAGCGACATCATGCTCGCCTTCGCCTCGATAGATCCGCACAAGGGCAAGATGGGCGTGCGCGAGGCGCGCGATCTGGTCGAGAGCGGGGCGGTGCGTGGCTTCAAGTTCCACCCGACCTGTCAGGGCTTCTTCCCGAATGACCGCATCGCCTATGGCCTTTACGAGCTGATCAGCCACTACAAGCTGCCGGCCATCTTCCATACCGGCCATTCCGGCATCGGCACCGGCATGCGGGGTGGCGGCGGCATGCGGCTGAAATATTCCCAGCCGATCCATATCGACGATGTCGCGGTCGACTTTCCGGACATGACGATCATTCTCGCCCATCCGTCCTGGCCCTGGACGGACGAGGCCCTGTCGATGGCCCTGCACAAGCCCAACGTCTATATCGACCTCTCGGGCTGGATGCCGAAATACTTCCCGCCGCAGATTGTCCAGTATGCCAACAGTCAGCTGAAGACGAAGATGCTGTTCGGCTCGGATTTCCCGCTGATCCGCCCGGATCGCTGGATCGAGCAATTCCGGGAAGCCGGTTTCAAGCCCGAGATTCATGACCTGATCCTGAAGCAGAACGCGATCCGCGCTCTGGGCCTCGGCTGAGGGCGCGCGACATGGATATTGCGGGGAAGGCGGTTATCGTCACCGGAGGTGGATCGGGCCTCGGTGCTGCCACGGCGGAATTTCTGGCCACGCGCGGCGCCAGGGTCGGCATCATCGATCTCGATGCGCAGGCAGCGGAGCGGATGGCCGTGAAGACCGGCGGGATCGCCCTTCCGGGGGACGTGGCCAGCGAGGAGGCGATGGTCGCGGCCCTTGCCCGCGCCCGCGCCGCGCACGGGCCCTGCCGCGTGCTCGTCAACTGTGCCGGAATCGGCACGGCGAGGCGTGTCGTCGGACGCGACGGGCCCATGCCACTGGCCGAGTTCGAGCGGGTGATCCGCGTCAATCTCATCGGCTCCTTCAACATGCTGCGGCTGGCCGGGGCGGGGATGACCACGCTCGACCCGCTGGCGGATGGCGAGCGCGGGGTCATCATCTCGACCGCCTCGGTCGCTGCCTTCGAGGGGCAGGTCGGGCAGGCGGCCTATTCCGCCTCGAAAGGCGGCATCGCCGCGATGACCCTGCCGGTCGCGCGGGAATTCGCGAGCTTCGGCATCCGCGTGCTCACCATCGCGCCGGGCCTCTTCCTGACGCCGATGATGCGCACATTGCCCGAAGAGGTTCAGAAGAGCCTCGGCGAATCCATCCCCTTCCCGCGCCGCCTCGGTGGGGCGGAAGAATATGCCAGCCTGGTTGGCCACATGATCGAGAACCGCTTCCTCAATGGCGAGATCGTCCGGCTCGACGGCGCGCTTCGTCTGCCGCCGCGATAGGTCTGCCATGCGCTACCGAGCCCCGGTCGACGCGATCCGCTTTTCCCTCGAAGTCCATGGCGGCCTCGATCCCGCCCTGACCGAAGGCATCCTCGAGGAGGCCGCCCGGTTTGCCGAACAGCGTCTCGCACCCGAAAACCGCCGGGCCGATATGCTGGGTGCGCGGTTCGATTCCGGCGAGGTGACCACGCCACCGGGCTGGACGGCACTCTATCGCGACTGGGCGGAGGCCGGCTGGAACGGCGTCGACCTTCCCGAAGCCTGGGGCGGCATGGGCCTTTCCACCCGGCTGGCCGCCGCCACAATGGAATTCTGGACCTCGGCCTGCATGGCCTTTGCGCTGGGCCCGGTCCTCACGCAGGGCGCGGTCGATACGCTCGAAATCCATGGCAGCGACGCGCTGAAGGCGCTCTACCTGCCACGCCTTGTCTCCGGCGAATGGACCGCCACGATGAACCTGACCGAACCGCAGGCCGGTTCGGATCTCGGCCTGTTGCGGAGCCAGGCCGAGCCCGCGGGTGATGGTTCCTGGCGCATCCGCGGCAGCAAGATCTTCATCACCTTTGGCGAGCATGACCTGACGGAGAACATCATCCATCTCGTCCTCGCCCGGCTGCCCGATGCGCCGGAGGGCTCGAAGGGAATCTCGCTCTTCCTCGTGCCGAAATTCCTGCCCGATGGGGATGGTTGCCCCGGGCGGCGCAACGACGTGGCTTGCACCGGCATCGAGCACAAGCTCGGCATCCATGGCAGCCCGACCTGCTCGATGAGTTTCGGCCAGGCCGGTGGCGCCATCGGCTGGCTGGTCGGCGAGCCGAATCGTGGCCTTGCCTGCATGTTCACGATGATGAACAAGGCGCGCCTCTACACCGGTCTTCAGGGCGTGGCGCTTGCCGAACGCGCCTTCCAGCATGCGCTCGCCTTCGCGCGGGAGCGCAAGCAGGGCCGGGCCCCGGGCGGCCTCACGACCAGCGCGATCATCGACCACCCCGATGTCCGGCGAAACCTCCTGCGCATGCGCGGCCTCACCGCGGCAGGCCGGGCTATCGCCTATCGTGCCGCGCAGGCAATCGACATCGCCCATGCCGGCGGCCCCGGCCACGAGCAGGCGGCGGAACGGGCCGCCCTGCTGACGCCGATCGTCAAGGCCTATGGCTCCGATCTCGGCTGCGAGGTCACGTCGCTTGGTATCCAGATCCATGGCGGCATGGGCTATGTCGAGGAGACCGGTGCCGCACAACTCTTCCGCGATGCCCGCATCACACCAATCTACGAAGGAACGAACGGCATCCAGGCGATCGATCTCCTGTTCCGGAAGATCCTTCGTCCCGGCAGCGGGTTGGCGGAAGAAATGATCGGCGAGCTTGCCGCCACGGCCGAAGCGGCCCGATCCGCCGGATTGCCGCAACTCGCGGAAGCCTGCGCCGAGGCAGCTCCTGTCCTTGCGGAAGCGATCGCCTCGCTGCGGCAGAATGCGGGCGCGACGGAGCGCCTTCTCGGCGCCGCGACACCCTTCCTCCGGCTTTTCGCCACAGGCCTTGCCATGGGCTACCTGACGGAGGCTGCAATCGTCGCCGAGCGACGGTTGAGGGCCGGCGACAGTTCCGCCACCTGCCGGCAGGCTATGGCAGATGCGTGCTATTTTGCCGGAAACGAGGCGGCCCTGATGACGGGAATGGCCCGCGCCGTGATGGCGAGCCTGCCGGATCCCGACTTCGGGCCGTGAGACCGGCGCATGGGAAACTAGCTGAAGCGGGACCGCGCTTTGAGGCGGCCGTTTGGCACGCCGCTATGCGGTAGCCCGTAGCAATGAACTGATTGAATGGCGCGCCCGAAAGGATTCGAACCTCTGACCCCCAGATTCGTAGTCTGGTGCTCTATCCAGCTGAGCTACGGGCGCTTGACCTCCGCATCGGGAGGAGGCGGTCTGATAGCGGGTTGCGGCACAAAGGGCAACCCCTTTACGGAAGGCTGCCGGAAAAATTCCCCGGGCGTCGCGGCGGGTTGGCCCCGGGCAGTGTGATTTCGAAGACGGCGCCCTTCGCGGCCTGATCCTGCGGATTTTCAAGCAGGCGGATCGTGCCGCCCATCCCCCGGACGAGTTCATGCGCGATGGCGAGGCCCAGCCCGGTGCTGCCGGGGCGGGCCGATCCGGTGAAGGCCTTGAACAGCCGCTCTCGGATCGAATCCGGCACGCCTGGCCCGTTATCCATGATCGCGATCCGGGTCGCACCGGAATCATGCCGCGCGACGATCCGGATCTGGCGGCGCTGCTCCGGCAGCGGGGGCATGGCCTCGAGGGCCGCGCGCGCATTCCGGAGCAGGTTGGTGAGGACCCGGGCGAGGTGATCCGGATCGGCCATCACATGAAGACCGGGCGGGATCTCGGCATGGAGAGCGGGTTCGGAATCAGCCGAGAGCATCAGCAATTCGCCCAGTTCCTCCACCAGCAAGGCGAGATCCACCGGGGCGAGGTCAGCGGGCTTCTCGCTGGCCTTCCCGTAGGCCAGGGTCGACTGGCAGAACGCGATGGCGCGATCGAGGGCGCTCATGAGCTTCGGCACGAAGCGCTGGACATTCGGATCCGGCAGCGCGCTGATCCGGTCCGCCATCAGCTGTGCGGAGGCCAGCATGTTCCGGAGGTCGTGATTGATCTTGGCCACGGCAAGGCCGAGATTGGCGAGGTGCTCGCGCTGGCGCAGCTCCTGCTGCAGGCTCCTCTGCATATCCGCAAGACTGCTCTCCAGCTCGCCGAGCTCATCCGATCGGCGGGTCGGCCGGAGGATCGACCGCGCATCCTCCGGATGGCTCTGGAAGGCCTTCATGGTTGCCGCCAGCCTTTTCACTGGCTGGACAATGAGGCCGTTCAGCGACACGAAGACCAGCACGGCGGTGATAACCGAGATGATCAGCGACAGGCCGAGAATGCCCCACGAAAACCGGAGCATCGCCTGACGGAGAGGGAATTCGCTGATGACGATCTCGACGAAATCACCCCCCCGTGGCGGCGGGCCGACTACCCGGATGGTCCGGCTGTGCCCGCGCAGCAGGATGTCGAAGGCGTTGCCGATATCCCGCAGCACCGAACGTTGCCGGAGGTCGATCTCGAAATCGACCATCGGCGGCATGTCCGCCACTGCAAGAAGTCGGCGGGCATTATCGATACGGAGAGCGATCATCGAGGTTTCCATGCCGGCCAGCAATTCCTCGACGAGAGGGCGCGGCAGGGCATCGGGCGGGCTCTTCTCGAGGATCAGCGCGGCGGCGCGGGCCTGCGCCAGCCTCTCGCTCAGCCAGTTGTTCCGGAAATTGGCAACCGACGGCACATAGATCAGCACTTCTGCGATCAGCACGAACAGCACGGTGAGCAAGAGAAGGCGCGCCGAAAGCCCCGCCCGCATGCGTGTTCCGGCAGCGGCAGGCGTCTTGGCAGGATTTCGCGTATCCGTCGCCGAATCGAGCATATCCGGGACTTTACCCGAAAATGCGGCGCAGCCGCATCAGGCGCTTTGCAGCCGGGCTCTTCACGAGATCGACCAGCGGTTGCCGCGCGACCTGCGCGAGAAGATCATCGTCGCCCGCAGGGCTGAACCCGAAAGCGGCAAGCGCAGTCACAGGCTCGCCGTGACGGGCGAGGAGAAGCAGCGGCGTGACGAGTTCCGAAGCGTGCTGGCCGAACGCTGCCGCGCCGACCACGCGGGATTTCCGGTCTGTCACCACCGTCAGGGCGGCCTTGTCTGCCGGATTGGCCGACGCCCGTGTCGCCCGCAGGATCCGGTAGCGGTTCCGTTCTGTCTCGGGCAGGCGATCCGGCGTCAGGCCGAATTCGGCGAGGCCCGGTCGCGACGGAACATGGCGGATGTCGAGGCGGGCTTCCGGTCTGTCACGCTTGCCGAAAAGCGCTTGCCCGAGCACGAGCCCGGCCTGGTTCCGCGCCGGCGGCATGCCGTCCTGACCAGCCACGGCCTCGCCGACCATGAAAACGCGCGAACGGCCGAGGCGCAGGCCACGATCCGGGACGAGGCTTCCGCCGGTGGCGTTCCCGACATCCAACCCCTCCAGCCTGGCCATGCCCGGCAGGCAATTCATCACCGGGCCGATTTCGGCAACCGCCAGGCTCTGCCCGCCTTCGAACCGGACCCGGTCCGGGCTCTCTGCCGTTCCGAGCAGGCGGCCGCATTCCTCGAGAACGACGATGCCGCGCCGCTCCATTTCGAGTTGCAGCCATGCCACTGAATCACGGTGGAACCGCCCAAGAAAGCGACCCGGGCAGGCCAGCACGACGCGGTTTCCGGCGTCGTTTGCGGCGAGCGCTGCCGTACTGGCTTCGGAACCATCGCCGAGAACCAGCGTCACCGGTCCGGTGCCGGATGGCAGGCCCGGATCGGGCCGGGTGGCGCCATTCGCAAGGACGATCCATCTCGGCGCCCAGCGATGATCTCCGGCCATGACATGCCGGGCATCCACCAGGCGGGCCGGCCCGTCGATGATTGTAGCGCCGACGGCGGCAAGGCGGGCCCGGTGCGCCGCATCCGGTGGCCAATCCTGCCCGACCAGCACGATCCTCGCGCCGAGCCCGGCCGCCGCAAACGCAATCTCGAAGCCGACAGGATCGCAGCCGATGACGAGAAGATCAGGCTTCACGGACATGCAGGGATCCTTGTACAAGCACGCTAGAGCAGAAATCGCATCGTGCCGTCATGCCGCAAGGGGCGGTTCTTGGCAAACCGTTGCGAACAGGCGTTGACTTTCACGAGCGATTGATGTTTGTGCGCGATCTCAATTCTATTCGGAACAATCCAGGGCGCCGGCTTGGTGGCCTGTCCCGGTGTTCCGCACAAGAGCCAGTAGAGATCGACAATGAAGCGCACCTATCAGCCGAGCAAGCTCGTTCGTAAGCGCCGCCACGGTTTCCGTGCGCGCATGGCCACCAAGGGTGGTCAGAAGGTCATTGCGGCCCGCCGTAATCGTGGCCGCAAGCGTCTCTCCGCCTGACAATCCGGCATCCGCGCCGTTGGCGGCGTGCGATTTTCCGGTGGGACCGATCGAGAATGAGCAGGGGTGCGCAGTCCGCAAGGGCGCGCCCCCTTTCCGTTTCGAAAGCCTGAAGAAGCGTTCGGATTTCAAGGCGGCCTCGGTCGGTTTCCGCTTTTCGACGCCCGGCTTCACCCTGCTGCGCAAGCCGGGTGTCGGGGATGACGGGATTGTCCGCTATGGCCTGACGGTAACCCGCAAGGTTGGCAATGCGGTCATCCGGAACAGGATCCGGCGGCGGCTGCGTGCGGCGATCCGCGCGCTGGCGCAGCGCCATGAAGGACCGGCGATGGATATCGTGGTTCTTGCCCGCGCCTCGCTGCTGACGCTGCCCTTCTCGTCCATCGAGGCTGATCTCGCGCGGGCCGTTGCCGCGCTCGGTGCCCGGCCGGCAGCCGGTCCGGCCCGGAAACCGTCGTGATTCTTGGCCCTGCCGCAAGGCAGCGCTTGGCAATATGCCTTGCTTCGGCATAGAAGGCGGCAGCGAATTCATGAGGGTTCCCGGCAGGGAGCCCGCAAGCAGGCAAGGCAGGGCGATGCAGTCCGAAGACAACAGGAACCTCCTACTGGCGATTGTGCTGTCGGTCGGGGTGATGGTCGGGTGGAACTATTTCTACGGGGCCCCCAAGATCGACCAGCAGCGCCAGGCCGCCCAGCAGACGCAAGCGGCCCAGTCTCCGGCCGGTCAGGCCCCGTCCTCGACGGTCCTGCCCTCCGGCGCACCGGGCGCCACCGCGCCGGCGGCCCAGCCTCCGGCGGGTTCCGTGGCGGCGCCTGTGACGCGCGAAGCGGCTCTCGCGCGGTCGCCGCGTGTCCGCATCGAGACGCCCTCGCTCACCGGTTCGATCGCGGTGATCGGCGCGCGGATCGACGATCTCAGCCTCGTCCGCTATCGCGAGACGGTTGATCCGAAGAGCCCGAACATCGTCCTGTATGTGCCGGATGGCGCGAAGGACGCCTATTTTGCCGATTTCGGCTGGCTGGGCGGACAGAATCTTCCGAACGAGAATACGCAATGGCAGCCCTCGGGCGACGTGCTCAAGCCCGGCACGCCCCTGACGCTGACCTATGATAATGGGCAGGGCCTCGTCTTCACCCGGCGCATCGAGGTCGATGACAAGTACCTGTTTACGGTCACCGATTCCGTCCGCAACAACGGGGCGGCGCCTGTCGCCCTCCAGAATTACGGCCGCGTGACGCGCAAGGGCACGCCGACCGTGCTGGGCTTCTACATCCTGCATGAAGGCCTGATCGGCTATGTCGCCGACAAGCTGCAGGAAGTCAGCTTCGACTCCATCCGCAAGGACAAGTCGAAGACCTTTGCCCGCAGCGAGGGCGGCTGGCTGGGCCTGACCGAGAAATACTGGGCTTCCGCCCTGATCCCCGACCAGAAGAAGCCGTTCTCCGCCGCTTTCGGCGCGAACGGCAATGACCCGGTCTATGAATCGGCGGCCATCACCGAAGTCCAGCAGGTCGCGCCGGGCGCGAGCATCGACAGCACGATCCGGCTTTTCGCCGGCGCGAAGGAAGTCAACGCCATCAACGGCTACGGCGACGCGTTCGGCGTCAAGAATTTCGACCTGATGATCGACTGGGGCTGGTTCTACTTCATCACCAAGCCGATGTTCTGGGTGATGGACAAGGTGTTCCACCTGATCGGGAATTTCGGCATCACAATCCTGATCGTCACCGTCCTGATCAAGCTGCTCTTCTTCCCGCTGGCCAACAAGTCCTACGAATCCATGGCCAAGATGAAGGCTGTGCAGCCGGAAATGCTGGCCATCCGAGACCGCTTCGCCGACGACAAGATGAAGCAGCAGCAAGCCATGATGGAGCTGTACAAGAAGGAAAAGATCAACCCGATGGCCGGCTGCCTGCCGGTCCTCATCCAGATCCCGGTCTTCTTCGCGCTGTACAAGGTGCTCTTCGTCACCATCGAGATGCGGCATGCGCCGTTCTTCGGCTGGATCAAGGATCTTTCGGCGCAGGACCCGACCAACCTGTTCAACCTGTTCGGTCTGTTGCCCTTTACCCCGCCGTCGCTGTTCCATCTCGGCATCTGGCCGATCATCATGGGCATCACGATGTGGGTCCAGATGAAGATGAATCCGGAGCCGACGGATCCGATCCAGAAGACAATGTTCGCCTGGATGCCCGTGATCTTCACCTTCATGCTCGGCTCGTTCCCGGCCGGTCTCGTGATCTACTGGGCCTGGAACAACATCCTCTCGGTTGCCCAGCAATATCTGATCATGAAGAAGATGGGCACCAAGATCGAGCTCTGGGACAATCTCAAGGGCACGTTCCGGCGGGGCTGACCCCGCCGGCTCCGGGAGGCTGGCATGCGCATTCCCGATCCGCTCGAGCGCTACCCCATCCAGGGATGGCATGGCACGGCCTTTCTGCGTGCCATCGTCAATGACCCCCGGATCGAGGTGGGCGATTTCAGCTATTATGACGACTCGCGGGGGCCCGAGCATTTCGTGGCCCGCTGCGTGCGGTATCATTTCGACTTCGTCGGCGACCGTCTGGTCATCGGCAGGTTTGTCGCGATTGCGCAGGGGGCGCAGTTCATCATGAACGGCGCCAACCACCCGATGGGCGGCTATTCCACCTTTCCCTTCGGCACGTTCGGCTTCGTGCCCGGCGAGCCGCCGGGTGCGGAGGGGGATCCGCCGCGCGGCGATACAATCATCGGCAATGATGTGTGGATCGGCCGTGAGGCGGTGATCATGCCGGGGGTCAAGGTCGGTGACGGCGCCATCATCGGCGCCCATGCGGTTGTCGCCCGGGATGTCGCGCCCTATGCGATCGTCGTCGGCAACCCGGCACGCGAGACGCGGCGCCGTTTCGACAACGCAACCATTGAAGCCCTCCTGGACATCCGCTGGTGGGACTGGCCGGTGGAGCAGATCATGCGGCATGTCGCGGCGATCCGGGGGACGGATCTCGCGGCACTTCGCGCCGCTGCGAGGGAGATCGCAACATGAGCATGGACCCGGCGGACGAACCGGATTTCACCGAAGCCGGGCGGCGTCTCTTCGCCCGCGATTGCAGCTTCTACTGGGCTGCCGCCAAGAAGGACGGCCTGCCGCCGCCGCGCGGGCTCGAGATCGCCTTTGCCGGGCGTTCTAATGTCGGCAAATCCTCGCTGATCAACGCGCTGACAGGCCGCAATGGCCTTGCGCGCACATCGAACACACCGGGCCGGACGCAGGAACTGAACTTCTTCGACGTGGCCGGCGCCTTCTCGATCGTCGACATGCCCGGCTATGGCTATGCGGCGGTGGGCAAGGAAAAGGTCTCGGCCTGGACCGGGCTGATCCATCACTATCTCCGCGGCCGCGTCGAGCTGGCCCGCGTTCTCCTGCTGATCGATGCCCGGCACGGGCTGAAGGACACGGACGATCCCGTGCTGGAGACGTTGAGCAAGGCTGCCGTTTCCTTCCAGCTCATCCTGACCAAGGCCGATGCCCTCTCGGCCCGCGAGGCCGAGCAGCGCGTCGCGGCCATCCGGGAGATCCTGCGGAAGAAGGCGGCGGCGCATCCCGAGATCATCCTGACCTCCAGCAAGACCGGCATGGGCATCGAGACGCTTCGCGCGAGCCTGGCGCGCCTGCTTCATGACCGCCACCAGCTTCCCGGATGGACGCTGGAATGATGCCGCGTCTTGCGCTCGCCCTCGCGGGACTGGCGGGGGCTCTCGGCGTCATCCTCTCGGCCATGGGCGCGCATTATCCCGGCGGCGCCTCGCTCGGCACAGCTGGCACATTTCTGCTGATCCACGCGGTGGCCTTTCTCGCCCTTGGCACGCTGGCCGGGCAGGGCCCCGGTGCCCGCACGCCGATTTCAGCCGTTGCCCTGGGCTGGACGCTGGGTCTCGCGCTGTTCTGCGGCGATCTCGCCGCCCGCATATTCCTCGGCACGCGGCTGTTCCCCGGCGCGGCGCCGGCCGGCGGGGTGATCCTCATTCTGGCCTGGGCAGGCCTCGGACTGATGGCGCTGCTGCCGCGCCGTTGATTTTTTGTCACCGGACGGTTGAGCCGACCGGCGGCATTGCCTAAAGAAGGCGCCGTTGCCTGCGCGGAGATCCTCGTCATGTCTGAAAAAGTCCTGCCCGATGTGCATGTCCGCGCGGAAGTGATCAGCCAGGCGCTGCCCTTCATGCAGCGCTATGATCAGGAAGTCGTGGTCATCAAATATGGCGGCCATGCCATGGGCGACCGCGCCGCCGCCGAGGATTTCGCCGAGGATGTCGTGCTGCTCGAATTGCAGGGCGTGAAGCCGATCGTCGTTCATGGCGGCGGGCCGCAGATCGGCCGGATGCTCGACAAGCTCGGCATCAAGAGCGAGTTCCAGGGCGGACTTCGGGTGACCGACCGCGCCACCGTCGAGGTGGTGGAGATGGTTTTGGCCGGCTCGATCAACAAGCAGATCGTCGGCTGGATCGCGGCCGAGGGCGGCAAGGCGATCGGCCTCTGCGGCAAGGATGGCAAGATGGTCACCGCCCGCAAGCTGACCCGCACGGTCCGCGACCCGGATTCCCTGATCGAGCGGGAACTCGATCTCGGCTTCGTCGGCGATCCCCACAAGGTGGATCGTTCGGTCCTGGATGCGGTGCTGAAGGCCGAGCTGATCCCGGTTCTCGCACCGGTGGCGATCGGCGAGGATGCCGAAACCTACAATGTCAACGCCGATACCTTTGCCGGCGCGATTGCCGGCGCCATGCGGGCGAAGCGCCTTCTGCTCCTCACGGATGTTCCCGGCGTTCTGGACAAGGACAAGAAGCTCATTCCGCAGCTCACCGTCGATGAATGCCGCCGCCTGATCGCGGATGGCACCGTCACCGGCGGCATGATCCCGAAGATCGAGACCTGCATCTACGCGATCGAGCAGGGCGTCGAGGGCGTTGTCATCCTCGATGGCAAGGTGCCGCATGCCGTCCTGCTCGAATTGCTGACCGAGCATGGTGCCGGCACGCTGATCACGGGCTGAAAGCCTCGGCGGGATAATCCACCGCCAGGAAATAGAGTCCGTCCGGCGGGGCTACCGGGCCACAGCGGGCCCGGTCCCGCGCGTCGAGCGCCTCGCGCATCGCCCCGACCGGCCAGGCGCCATGGCCGACGCGCGCCAGCGAACCGACCATCGAGCGCACCTGGTGATGGAGGAACGAGCGCGCGCTGGCGAGGACATGGATTTCATCGCCGTGCGGGATCACATCCAGCCGCTCCAGCGTCCGGACAGGGCTGTTCGCCTGGCAGGACGAGGCCCGGAACGTCGTGAAATCATGCTTGCCGAGGATCAGCTGGGCGGCCTCATGCATCGCTTTCGCATCGAGCGGGCGCGCGACATGCCAGACCCGCTGCCGGTCGAGCGCCGAGGGCGCGCGGCGATTGAGGATCCGGTAGCGGTAATGCCGCCGGATCGCGCTCAGCCGGGCGTCGAAGGAATCCGGCACTTCCGCCGCATCGAGGATGGCAACACTCTCGCCATTCTGGCTCAGATGGGCGTTGAGCGCATCGCGCAACGTATCCGGGCGCCATGGCTTGGTCAGCGTCACATGCCCGACCTGCCCGAGCGCATGCACGCCGGCATCCGTCCGTCCGGCGCAGATGATCCGCACCGGCGGTTCACCGAGCTTGCCGATCATACGTTCGATTGCATCCTGGACGGTGCGCCCGCCCGCCTGGCTCTGCCAGCCGTGATAGGGGGCGCCGAAATACTCGATCAGCAGCCGGAAGCGCGGCATGTCAGGCGGCTGGCCCGGCCAGCGCCCGGAGCCCGGGTTTGACGGCCGCGCCGCGCAGGAATTCCGTTGCGCTCATCATGCCCTTGCCGGCCGGCTGCACTTCGAGGAGTTGCACCGCGCCCTCGCCGCAAGCGAAGGTGAGCGCATCGTCAAGAACGGTTCCCGCCTCGCCCTTCCCGGCAACTGGCCGCGCGCGGCCGATCTTGATGCGCTTGGGCCCGGCCCCCCAATCCAGTTCGAGATAGGCGCCCGGAAACGGGAACAACCCGCGGATCTGGTTATGCACGGACTGGCTGCTGGCGGTGAAATCAATCCGGCATTCGGCCTTGCTGATCTTGTGGGCATAGGTCACGCCGGTTTCGGCCTGTGCCTGGAAGCCCAGCGAGCCCCGTTCGAGCGCCGCGAGCGCCCGTGCCATCAGGTCGGCGCCAATCACCCGCATCCGGTCATGCAACTGGCCGGTTGTCATGTCCGGACCGATGGCGATGCGTTCGACCATGGCCACCGGGCCGGTATCCAGCCCCTCGTCCATCTGCATCACCATGACGCCGGTCTCGCGGTCGCCGGCCATGATCGCCCGGTGGATCGGCGCCGCGCCGCGCCAGCGCGGCAGCAGCGATCCATGGAGATTGAGGCAGCCGAGAGTTGGCGCATCGAGCACGGGCTTCGGCAGCAGCAGCCCGTAGGCGACAACCACGGCGACATCGGATTCATGTGCGGCGAAGGCTGCCTGTGCCTCGGCGTTCCGCAGCGATTTCGGCGTCAGAACCGGAATGCCGAACCCGTTCGCACAGCGATGGACCGGACTCTCGACAAGGTCGAGGCCGCGCCGCCCGCCCGGCGCCGGCGCGCGGGTATAGACGGCGACAACGTCATGGCCCTGTCCGATGATCTCGGTCAGGGTGGGCACCGCGAAATCCGGCGTGCCCATGAAGACGACGCGCAGGCTCACGCCTCCGGCTCCTTGAGCTTGGCCTGCTTGGCGAATTTCTTGAGCACCCGGTCCCGCTTCAGCTTCGAGAGGTAATCGATGAAGAGCACGCCATTGAGATGGTCCACCTCATGCTGGATGCAGGTTGCGAGCAGCCCGTCGGCCTCCAGGACTTTCGGTTTCAGGTCGACATCGTGATACTGCACGCGGATCCGGTCCGGCCGCTCTACCGCCTCGTAGTATTCCGGAATGGACAGGCAGCCCTCCTCCATCTCGCGGCGCTCTTCCGAACGCCACACGATTTCCGGATTGATCAGAACCAGCGGCTGCGCGGCCTCCTCCTTGCGGGCAAGGTCGATGGTGACCACACGGCGCGGCACCCCGATCTGGATCGCGGCGAGGCCGATTCCAGGCGCCTCATACATGGTGGCGAACATGTCATCGACCAATTGGCGAAGCGGGCGGTCGGCCTCGGCAACCGGGTTCGAGATCAGGCGCAATTGCGCATCGGGAACAATGACAAGGGGTCGGACGGCCATGGAAAACTCTCTTTGCCGTCCACATAGGCATTGACGCGGGCCCGGTCAACATGTTCATTTTTTGTTCCAGTCGATCGATTCCCGGGGAGCCTTCTTGGACACCACGCTCTTCCTTCTGGGCAACCAGGCTGTCACGATCCTCCATGCCCTCGCTGGGGCCGTGGGGGTCGTCGTTTGCCTGTTGCTCGTGCAGGTCGTTGGCGGGATGCGCCTCCGGCGCGAACGGCTGATGGCCCTCGCGCGCGAGGAGGAACGCCAGCGGGAACTGGACGACAAGGTCGAGTCGATCAACCGCCTGCAATCCGAGATGGCCGGCCGGATGCAGACCCTCGGCGAGATTCTCGGCACAAGGCAGGCGGATCTCGCCCGGCTGGTCAGCGAGCGGATGGATTCGGTCCGGCACAGCATGACCTCCAGCCTGACGGAGACCGCCCAGCGCAGCCAGGAATCGCTGGCGAAGCTCCAGGAACGGCTGGCGGTGATCGATGCCGCCCAGGCCGATCTCAAGGGGCTGACCAGCGAGGTCCTGAGCCTGAAGGATGTGCTCCAGAACAAGCAGGCCCGCGGGGCCTATGGGCAGGGCCGGATGGAGGCCATCGTCCGTGATGCGCTTCCCGCTTCCGCCTATGCCTTCCAGCCGACCCTGTCGAACCGCTCCCGGCCCGATTGCACCATCCTGCTGCCCGGGGATGATCGGCCCCTCGTCATCGATGCCAAATTCCCGCTGGAGGCCTTCGTCCAGCTGCGCGAGGCCCGGAGCGACGAGCATCGCGCGGCGGCGGAGAAGCAGGTCCGGACGGATCTGGGCACGCATTTGCGGGATATTGCCGGCAAATATCTGATCCCCGGCGAGACACAGGATATCGCGATGCTCTTCGTGCCTTCGGAGGCGATCTACGCCGATCTCGGCGAGCATTTCGATGACGTGATCCAGAAGGCCCATCGCGCGCGGATCCTGATCGTCTCGCCATCCCTGCTGATGATGGCAATCCAGGTTGCGCAATCGATTGTCCGCGATGCCGCCGTGCGGGAGCAGGCCCGCGTCATCCAGTCGGAACTCGGCAAGCTGCTCGAGGATGTCCGCCGGCTGACCGAGCGGGCCGGCAAGCTGGAACAGCATTTCCGTCAGGCGCAGGAGGATGTGCAGGGCATCCTCGTCTCGTCCGAGAAGGTCAACCGGCGTGGCCAGCGGATCGAAAGCCTTGAATTCGAGCAGCCGAACCTGCCGGCATCCCCGCGCGAGGAAGGCACCGAGCCGCGCCTGCGGAACGTGATATGAGCCTTTTCCGCGCGGCGATGGCTCTGTATCAGGGGCCGAGAAAGCGCGCGATCACCCGGCCATAGACCGCCGTAAGGCAGTCGATATCGGCGATTGCGGCATTCTCGTTGACCTTGTGCATCGTCTTGCCGACCACGCCGAATTCGACCACCGGGCAATAGGCCTGGATGAACCGGGCATCCGAGGTGCCGCCGGTCGTTGACAGCACGGGGCGCCGCCCGGTCTCCAACTCGATGGCCGCCACCACGAGATCGACGAAGGGGCCGGGCTCGGTGACGAAGGCTTCCGCATTGGTGGGAAGCAGGGTCAGTTCGTAGCGTGGCGCATCATTGACGCCGGCCAAGCGGCGGCGCAGTTCTGCTCCGAGGCTCTGGCTGGTCCAGAGATCATTGAAGCGGATATTGAACTTCACTCCAGCACGCGCCGGAATGACGTTCCTCGCAGCGTTGCCGCAATCCAGCGCCGTGAATTCGAGATTCGACGGCAGGAAATGCGGCGTGCCGGCATCCAGCGGTTCCTTCAGCGCCGCCATCAGCCGCATCAGGCCGTCGATCGGGTTCTGCGCCAGGTTCGGGTAGGCCACATGGCCCTGCACCCCGTCCACGAAAAGATCACCGGACAGCGAACCCCTCCGGCCGATCTTGACCATGTCGCCCATGGTCTCCGGGTTGGTCGGTTCGCCGAGCAGGCAGGCGCTGAACACCTCGCCGCGCGCCTGCGCCCATTCGAGCAGACGGACGGTGCCGTCGACGGCATCGGCTTCCTCGTCTCCCGTGATCAGGAAGGCGATCGAGCCCGTGGCCGGAATGCCATGAGTATCGAGATGGTCGAGAACGGCGGCGAGGGCTGCCGCGACACCGGATTTCATGTCGCTGGCGCCGCGACCCCAGACCGCACCTTCGGCGATCTCGCCCGAAAAGGGTGGCCGCGACCATCCCGTCAGATCACCAGGCGCCACCACATCCGTATGCCCGGCAAAGACGAGACATGGCGCGCCGGAACCGATCCGGGCATAGAGATTCTCGACGGCGTAATGGCCTTCGGTCTGGAAGACAGGGCGATGGATCTCGAATCCGTAGGGCTTCAGCCAGGCCTCGATCAGCCCGAGCGCGCCGCCTTCCTCCGGGGTCACCGAGGCGCAGCGGACCAGGTCGGCGGTCATGGACACCGCGCGGGACGGAACGGGAAGGTTCATGCGTCAGGTACTCTTGTTCTTGCCGTAGGGCGGTGCGGGAATGTCATTATGCGCCTTGCGCAGCGCGGCAGACCAGCGTTCGCGGAGGTCGTGGTAATAGGGTTCGCCGGCCTCGATCCTGTGTTCGAGTTCCGGAACGATCGCATCGCGGCGCATGACGAGAATGTCGATCGGCAGGCCGACGCCGAGATTGGACCGCATCGTCGAATCCATCGAGATCAGGCCCAGCTTCAGCGCGTCATAAAGGTCCGAAGAGAAGGTCACGGCGCGGTCGAGGATCGGCTTGCCGTATTTGTGCTCGCCGATCTGCAGGTAGGGCGTGTCCTGCGTTGCCTCGATGAAGTTCCCGGCCTTGTAGAGCATGTACAGCCGCAGGCTGCGTCCCTCGATCTGGCCGGCCAGCAGCATCGAGATGTCCAGCGACGCACCGATCTGCTCGATCGCGCTGCCGTCGATCCGGTAGACATGCCGGATCACCTCGCCGACAAATTGCGCCGCGCGGAACATCGAGGGCTGGTCGATCAGGCGCTCGATCCGGCCGTCCTCCCGCTCGAGCCCTTCGCGCAGTATGGAAATGACGGATTGGGTGAAGCCGAGATTGCCCGCTGTCGCCAGGGCAAAGAGCTTCTTGCCGGGGTCGCGGAAGATATGGAGCTTCCGGAACGTCGCGATGTTGTCGAGCCCGGCATTCGTCCGGGTATCGGCCATCATCACCAGGCCCTCGGCGGTCAGAATACCGACGCAGTACGTCATGAAAAGCCCCCCGGATGGTTCCTGTCCCGCCTCTGGGCTTAAGCCGGCGCCAAGCTCCTGTCCATTTCTCTATTGGTCCATCAGCGACTTTCCCGCATGAAGGGAAATCGCGACATCCATGGCCTCGCCGGCCCCGCCGAGGCGAGCGCCGCGAATGGGGGCAGCCTCCAGATAATCCCGGCCGACCGCGATCCGGATATAGCGGGAATCCGTGCAGAGCCCATGCGTCGGGTCGAACCCGATCCAGCCGAGGGCCGGCACATAGGCCTCGGCCCAGGCATGACCGGCTTCCTGCTCGGTCGTATCGGACCGCAGAAAATAGCCGCTGACATAGCGCGCCGGGATGTCCCGCGCACGGGCGGCGGCGATGAAGACATGCGCGAAATCCTGGCAAACGCCCTTCCGGCTGGCAAAGGCCTGCTCGGCGCTCGTGCCGGCATCGGTGGCGCCGGTCTCGAAGGTGAATCCCTTGAATATCGTTTCGACCAGCCGGTGCAGGAAGGCAAGCGGGTCCCCGCCCTCCTGGCCGGCGAGATCGGATGCAAAGTCGCGGATAGCCGGGTCGGGACGCGTCAGCGCGGTTTCGCTGGCCCAGTACCCTGGCGGGAACCGCTCGAGCGAACCCCTCACCATGCCGGCATCGGCCGTCACGTCGATTTCGCCGTCGACAAGGATGCGCAGCCCGGCAAGCGGTCCGTCGATCGAGAAAGTGTGGATGATGTTCCCGTAGGCATCCTCGTCCCGATAGAGGCGGCAATCGGCGTCGATCTCCACCCGCCATGCCCGGATGAACTGGCCCGCATGGTTGCGCGGGGTCAGTCGGAGGATCTGGATCGCGCCGCGTGCTGGCTCGTCGTAGATGTAGCGCGTTTCGTGGTGAAGCTTGAGCCGCATGATCCGGGCTTTCTCCGCTGAAAGCCCGTTATTGCAGATACTGATCGTTGATCGCCAGCCCGAGGCGGTTGTTATCCGCGATGAATTGCTCGAGGAATTCATGCAACCCGGTCTGGAAGAGCGTGTCGATATCCATGTTCTGCAATTGGGAATAGGTCTGCCGGGCCAGCCGCTGGCTCGGGCCCTGCCGTCCATAGCGTTCGGCCAGGAGGTCAAGCACGCGGTTCAGCGTCTCGTAGGATGAAATCAGCGAGCGCGGCTGCTCCGGCTTGAGGATCAGGAAATCCGCGACGAGCCACGGCTTGATGCCGCCCCGATAGATCAGGTGGAACGAGTTTAGCGCGGATACGGCGCGCAGCAGGGCCGACCACTGGAAATAGTCGAGGCCACCGCCAACCGGTTCCGTTTCCGGCAGCACGACATGGTACTTCACATCGAGCAGGCGCGCCGTGGTGTCGGCCCGTTCGATCAGCATGCCGAGCCGCTGGAACCAGTAATGATCGGTGCGGAGCATGGTGCGGTAGGCCGCACCGTCGAAACGGAGCGAGACCTCGCGCACGAAGGCGAGGAACTTGGTCAGGTCCTTCGAGGTGAAGCTCTGGAAGCGCAGCCGCTGCATCTCGTTCCAGGCATCGTTGAGGATCTCCCACATCTCCGTGGTGATTGCCGTGCGGACGGCGCGGGCATTCTGCCGCGCCACCTCGATGCAGGCCCGGATCGAGGACGGGTTGTTCGGCCCGGCAATGATGAACTGGGTCACGTTCGCCTGGTTCGCGACATCGTAATGCCGGAAGAAGTCATCCCGGCAGACAGCGATGTCGATGGCGCTTTCCCACTCGTTCGAGGTGCCGGCATAGGCCGAGGGAAGGGTGGCGAGGCGCAGCGCGACATCAAGGATCCGCGCGAGGCTTTCAGCGCGTTCGACATAGCGGGAGAGCCAGTAGAGGTTGTCAGCGGTGCGGGCCAGCATCGGTCAGGCTCCTGCCTTCTGGGACTGGGACTGGCTGGCGCGCGGGGCACCGTCCTCGATGACCCAGGTATCCTTGGTGCCGCCACCCTGGCTCGAATTCACCACCAGCGATCCCTTCTTCAATGCGACGCGCGTCAGCCCGCCCGGAACGATGCGCACCTTGTCCGCTCCGGACAGCACGAAGGGCCGGAGATCGACATGCCTGGGCGCCAGGCCCTCGTCGACATAGCAGGGCACCGTGGACAGGGCGAGCGTCGGCTGCGCGATGTAATTGCTCGGGTTGTTGCGCACCTTGGTCGCGAAGCTCTCGCGCTGGGCCTTGGTTGCATGCGGCCCGACCAGCATGCCATAGCCGCCCGAGCCATTGACCTCTTTCACCACGAGTTCGCCGATATGGGCGAGCACATGGGCGAGGGCCTCCGGTTCGCGGCACCGCCAGGTGGGGACATTGGACAGGATCGCCTCCTTGCCCGTGTAGAACTTCACGATTTCCGGCATGTAGCTGTAGACGGCCTTGTCATCGGCGACGCCGGTCCCGACCGCATTCGAAATGGTCACATTGCCTGCCTTGTAGGCAGACATCAGCCCCGGAACGCCGAGGGTGCTGTCGGGGCGGAAAGCGAGGGGATCAAGGAACTCGTCATCGACGCGTCGGTAGATGACATCCACCCGCTGCGGCCCTTCGGTTGTCCGCATGTAGACGACATTGGACCGGACGAAGAGATCGCGCCCCTCCACCAGTTCCACGCCCATCCTGTCGGCCAGGAAGGAATGCTCGTAATAGGCGGAGTTGAACGGCCCGGGCGTCATCACCACCACGGTCGGCTCGCGCGAGGCCGAACTCGGCGCGACCGAGCGCAAGGTGGCGAGCAACTCGTCGGGATATTGATCGACCGGCTTGATCCTGAGCTTGCCGAACAGTTCCGGGAAAAGGCGCAGCATCGCTTCCCGGTTTTCCATCATGTAGGACACACCCGACGGCGTGCGGGCATTGTCCTCGAGGACATAGAATTCATCCGGCCCGGTGCGGACGAGATCGACGCCGGCAATATGGGTGTAGAGTCCGGCCGCTGGCTTGATCCGCGTCATTTCCGGTCGGAAGGCCGGATTGGAGAGGATCAGGTCCTCCGGCACGATGCCGGCCCGCACGATTTCCCGCGCGCCATAGACATCGCCGATGAAGGCATTGAGCGACCGAACGCGCTGTTCGAGCCCCTCGGATAACCGGATCCATTCCTGGTTGGACAGGATCCGCGGCAGGATATCGAACGGGATGATGCGCTCCGCGCCCTGCTCGTCACCATAGACGGCGAAGGTGATCCCGATCCGGCGGAAAAAGGCTTCGGCTTCGGCCTTGCGGTTGGCGATCAGGTCGGGGCTGGCTTGTCGGAACCACTGGGCAACCTCGGCGTAGATCTGTCGCGGATCTCCCTCGACGCCACCCATTTCGTCAAATACCGACTCGTTCGCCATACGCTCTCCCCCGGGGCTCGCCGGTTGTTCCGGCAGCCGATCGATCCTCGTGGCGGCAGCAAATGCCGGGCCAAAGATCGTTGCCCTCCCTTGCATAGTGAGGGTTCCGGCTGAGAATTCAATCTCCCTTGCATCGATCGGGCAAGGGGCGGCGCCGCACCGCAGCCGCGCTGCTTGCACCCGCAACCAATTCGGTTAAGGGTGGCGCATCTTCGCACACGCGCGCGACCCCCCCCCTTTTGTATCGAGGAAGGCTCCTGCCATGACCAAATCGACCTTCGCACCCTTCGTCTGGTCCGATCCCTTCGATCTGGAGAGCCAGCTCACCGAAGACGAGCGGATGATCCGCGATGCCGCCCGGGCTTTTGCCGAGGGTGAACTCCTGCCTCGCGTGCAGGAAGCCTATCTCGAGGAGAAGACCGATCCGGGCCTGTTCCGCCTCATGGGCGAGCAGGGCCTGCTCGGAGTGACCCTGCCCGAGGAATATGGCTGCGCCAACGCGTCCTACGTCGCCTATGGTCTCGTCGCGCGCGAGGTCGAGCGCGTCGATTCCGGCTATCGTTCGATGATGAGCGTGCAATCCTCGCTCGTCATGTTCCCGATCTATACCTATGGCTCGGAAGCCCAGCGCAAGAAGTACCTTCCGAAGCTGGCCTCCGGCGAGTTCATCGGGTGCTTCGGCCTGACGGAGCCGGATGCCGGTTCCGATCCGGGCGGGATGAAGACCCGCGCCGAGAAGGTGGCCGATGGCTACCGCCTGACCGGCTCGAAGATGTGGATTTCCAACTCGCCGATCGCCGATGTCTTCGTCGTCTGGGCAAAGAGCGTCGCGCATGACAACCAGATCCGCGGTTTCATCCTCGAAAAGGGCATGAAGGGCCTCTCTGCCCCGAAGATCGGCGGCAAGCTCTCGCTGCGCGCCTCGATCACCGGCGAAATCGTCATGGATGGCGTGATCGTGCCGGAAGAAAATCTCCTTCCGAATGTCTCGGGCCTCAAGGGGCCGTTCGGCTGCCTGAACCGCGCCCGCTACGGCATTTCCTGGGGCGTGCTCGGCGCCGCCGAGGATTGCTGGCACCGCGCGCGGCAATACGGTCTCGACCGCAAGCAGTTCAACCGCCCGCTCGCACAGACCCAGCTCTTCCAGAAGAAGCTGGCGGATATGCAGACCGAGATCACCCTTGGCCTGCAGGCTTCGCTCCGCGTCGGCCGCCTGATGGACGAGCATCGCGAGGCGCCGGAAATGATCAGTATCGTCAAGCGCAACAATTGCGGCAAGGCGCTCGACATTGCCCGCATGGCGCGCGACATGCACGGCGGCAACGGCATCCAGGTCGAGTATCATGTGATGCGCCATTCCCAGAACCTCGAGACGGTGAATACCTACGAGGGCACGCATGATGTCCATGCGCTGATCCTCGGTCGGGCCCAGACCGGTCTGCAGGCCTTCTTCTGAGCCATGCTCCGGCAGGGCGCGATCGCGGCGGGGGCAGGGCTGTTCGGCCTCGTCTTCGCCGCTGGCTTCCTGCTGGGAACGATCCGTGAGCTTGCCCTCCGCCCGCTCCTCGGCGCTGATCCCGCCCGCCTGCTCGAATTGCCGGTGATGATTGCCGTCTCCTGGCTTTCGTCCCGCTGGATCGTCCGTCGGGCCGGAACCGGCTCTGCGTTGTGGCAACTTGAAGTCGGCTTGATCGCCTTCCTGCTGCTGATGGCGGCCGAGATGGCTTTGGGCATTCTGATCCTCGGACGCAGCCTCTCGGCTTTCATCGCCGATCTTTTCACGCTAACGGGCATGCTGTCCTTTCTCGCCCAGGCTCTCCTCATCGTGATGCCGCGCCTCGCAGCCTCAGTAACCGGTTCTTCCCATGGCCGAACAGCACCCTGATCCCCGCCGCGAATGCGCCGAACTCTCCACTTTGCGCGACATGCTGCGCTATGCGGTCACCTTGTTCCGCTCGGCGGATCTGCATCACGGCCATGGTGCCACCAATGCGCTGGATGAAGCCGCCTTTCTGATTCTCGAGACGCTGCATCTCCCGGTGGATGATTTCAACGCCTTCGCGGAGGCCCGGCTGACGGCGCGGGAAAAGGCCTTGATCGGCGATCGTCTCGCCCGCCGGGTCGAGGAGCGTATCCCCGCCGCCTACCTGACGGGGCGGACCTATCTGAAGGGATTCCCGTTCCGCAGTGATGCCCGCGCCATTGTCCCGCGTTCCTTCATCGCGGACCTGCTCTTCAGCCCGCTCTTCGATGGCAGCGAAGAACCCGGAGCGCTGGTGGCCGATCCGGAATCGGTGATGCGCCTCCTCGATCTCTGCACCGGCGGCGGCTCGCTGGCGATTCTCGCCGCCCATGCCTTCCCGAATGCAGTGATCGATGCGGTCGAACTCTCGCCGGAAGCGGCGTCGCTGGCGCGCGAGAACATTGCCGATTACGGGCTCGGGGACCGCATCACGCTGCTGGAAGGTGATCTTTTCGGGCCCGTCCGGGGGAGGGTCTACGATCTCATTCTCTCGAACCCGCCTTATGTCGATGCCGAGACCATGGCCATGTTGCCGGAGGAATTCCGGCATGAGCCTGCCATGGCTCTGGGATCCGGCACGGACGGGCTCGATGTCACACGGCGGATCCTCGCGGAGGGGCCGCGCCATCTCGCGCCGGGAGCCGGCCTGCTCTGCGAGGTCGGCCTTGCCCGGCCAGTGCTGGAAGCGGCCTTTCCCGAGACCGCCTTCCTGTGGCTGGATACCGAGGACAGCGAGGCCGAGGTGTTCTGGTTGCCGCGCGAGGATTTCCCGAACGCTGCCAGAGCGGCGCGGATAACCTAGCCTGCTGCCGCGGCAGGAACGCCTTCGCTCTCGGCCAGCCCTTCCTCGGCGATCAGGGCGAGGATGGCTGCCTCCGTCCCGGCGAGCACCGTGTCGAGCTGGACCAGCATATCCGGATAGAACGGTGTCATCTCGGCCCGTGCACCCTTCTCGATCTCGCCTGCCACATGGCCTGACTGGCTGGCGCCCAGCGAAAGGCTCATCGATTTGAGGGCATGGGCCGCCTTGCCGAGCCGCACCGAATCCCGTGCCGCGATCGCTTCGGCGATTTCGCTCCGTGTCAGCGGAGCATTCTCGAGGAACAGCCGGTAGATCCGCAGGACAGCCGCCTTGCCGCCAACCGGGATCATGCCGAGCAATTGCAGCGTCATGTGCGGATCGAGCATCGCGATGTCGCTGGCTTCGTCCGCGATCACGCGGGAAACGTGGCTTTCCTTTGCGGGAAGGATGCTCTCCTTCCTGGGCAGAACCTCGCTCACCGGCGCCGGAGCAGCGGCTTCCGCGCGAGGGATCGCGCTCTGGGCGTCGCGCCGTGCCCGTTCCTGCCGGCCATCGGTATCCGCCGGCCTCAGATGCCGCGCCAGCGTCTCGCCCATGGCCTGCAGCGTGAACGGCTTGTGCAGCACGCCATCCATGCCGGATTGCTTCCAGGCATCCGCATGGGTGCCGACCACATGGGCCGTCAGCGCGATGATCGCCGTGCGCGACGTGCCGGTTTCCTGCTCCCAGCGACGGATTGCGCTGGCGGACTGGAACCCATCCATTTCGGGCATGGACCCGTCCATGAAGACCAGATCATAACGCTTTGCCTTGACGGCCTCGAAGGCGGCTCGCCCATCAACCACGGTGTCGCAGGGCAGTTCGAACCGCCGCAGGGTTTCGATAATGACCTCGCGGTTGACCGGGTTGTCATCCGCCACCAGCACGAGATGATCGGGGTAGCGCTCGAAGCTTTCGGCGGCCTGTCCGGTCGAGCCACGGCTCTGCTTGCGGCCGGCGAGAAGGTCGGTCACGACCTGGCGGAGGTCGCGCCGGCTGACCGGCTTGATGATCTGCCCCTGCGCGATTCCCTGTTCGAGCAGCCGGTCGGTTTCCGAATCGCCGAAGGCACCGACGGCAATCGTGGGTGCGCGCTTGAGCAGCGGGCGCAGGCCGGGGTCGCTCAGCAGGCTCGCATCCGCAATCACCAGCCGGATATCGGTGAAGCCAGGCATCCGGCTTTCCGTCACGGGATCGGCCGGTTCGAAGCCGAGTTCCGTGAGATAGGCACCAAGATGCCGGGCGGTTGCGTCTCCGGAGACAGCCATCAGCACGCGGCCACTGCCGACGGGGCCAGCCTGCCGCGAGAGGTCCTTCTGGTCGACAGGAATGATCGGAACCGAGACGGAAAAGGTCGTTCCCACGCCGACCTTGCTGCGCACCCGGATTGACCCGGTCATCGCCTCCACCAGCCGGCGGGAGATCGCAAGGCCGAGCCCGGTTCCGCCGAACTTGCGCGTCGTCGTCTGGTCCGCCTGGCTGAAGGAATCGAACACTGCGGCCAGCTTGTCTTCGGGGATCCCGATGCCGGTATCGGTGACTTCGAAAAGCAGGTTTGCCATCCGCTCGGGATCGCGCTGCACGGTCAGGCTGACCGATCCGTTCTCGGTGAATTTCAGGGCGTTGTTGACGAGGTTCGAGAGCACCTGGTTCAGCCGCACCGGGTCGGCACCAACGCGCTGTGGCACATTGAGCGCGATATGCGTGGCGAGATCGAGCCCCTTCGAGCGCGCCTTTTCCTCGAAGAGCTGGGCAACGGTCTCGATCATGTCATCGACCTGGACGGGAATCGTCTCGAGCTCGATCTTCCCGGCCTCGATCTTCGAGAAGTCGAGAATGTCGTTGATGATCGCCAGCAGCGACGATCCCGAACGGGCGATCACGTCGGCAAACCGCTTCTGCTTCGGCTGGAGATCCGAGGCGGCCAGCAATTCCGCCATCACGAGGATGCCGTTCATCGGCGTGCGGATTTCGTGGCTCATCGTGGCAAGGAATTCGGATTTGGCGGCATTGGCCGAATCGGCCTGCTCCTTGGCGAGCCGGTAATCCCGCGTCCGCTCGGCGACCTCGTCTTCCAGCATCTCCCGGTGGCGGGCGAGTTTTGAATCCCGGATGTCGATCTCGTCGAGCATCGCGTTGAAGCTGGTCGCCATGCGCCCGAATTCATCCTGCGCCTGCGGGTCGATCCGGCGCGAGAAATCGTGGCGACGGCGGACATGCTCCATCGTTTCCACCATCGCCCGGATGCGCGAGACAAGGCTCCGCTGCACCTGCAGGGCGAGGGCGAGGCCGGCGATCAGGGCAATGACTCCGCCGATCGCCGCGGCCCGGACGCTTGCCAGGGCATTGTCCAGAACTTTCGAGGTATCGGCGACGATCGAAATCTCCCCGACGGTCTCCCCGCCGGAAATCACCGGGACAACGAGATGCATCTGCTGGCGGCCGAGCGTGTCGATCCAGCCATAGAGGCCATTCTGGGGGCTGTCCCGGACAAGGAGCACGGCATCGCCGAGCGAGGCGATAATCCGGCCCTGCATATCGAGCAGGGTTGCGCTCTGCAGGCCGGGAATGCGGGCGATCGACCGAAGGACGCGGAGGGCCTGGCCCTGATCCCTCGCCGTGACGGCATCTGCGGCCACGGACGCGAAGACATGGGCGGTCGCCTCGATCTCGGCCTTCCGCGTCTCGCGATAATTCCCGGCCTCCCGCATGACTGACAGGCCCGTGACGATGATCGTGGCCGTCAGGGTCGAGACGAGGATGAGGAGAAGCAGGCGGGCGCGGATCGACAAGGGCCACTCGGAGGACGCGGAATCCCGACCGTATTTATAGCAAATCCCTGATATTCAGGTTAATGCCGTAACCTCGGCTTAAAAGCTTGTTCGCTACAAGGAACGGGAGAGGCCGGAAATGTTTGATCCCGCACCCGTTCGCCATGGCGCTGCATCGAAATCGCGCGATGCCATGCGGATCCTCGTGGTCGATGACGACCCGGTTTATCGGGAAACCGCCCGCATGTTCCTGTCCATGTTCGGCGGCCAGGTCGTGCTGGCCGAGAATGGCAGCGCAGGCCTCGCGCGGGTGGCCAATGACGATTTCGATGTGATGATCGTCGATCTCGAGATGCCGGACATGACCGGCCTCGAGGTGATCGCCGCGACGCGCGCGATGCCGCGGCAGCGGGATCTGCCGATCATCATGGTCACCAGCCGGGACGATGCCCCGGCAATCGACCGGGCCTACGAACTCGGCGCCTCGTCCTTCATCGTCAAGCCGGTGAACTGGACCTTGCTCGACCATGCCATCCGGTTCGTCCGCCGAGCGGCCCTGAACGAGGTCACGGCGCGGCGCGCCCATGCCGATGCCGAGGCGCTTTCCCGGGCGAAGGACAACCTGATCTCCGTCATCCGCCACGAGATGAAGACGCCGCTCAGCGCCATCACGGGCTTTACCCAGCTGGCGGTGGAAGCCCAGCGTTCCGGCGATCTCTCGGGCCTCAAGGAGCATCTCGAGTTTGTCCGGCAATCGGGAGAGCGGCTCATGGCCAGCTTTCTCGACATGTCGACCTATTCCGATCTGATCGCCCAGAAAGCCCTCGAAAGCCCGGCGACGATCAATCCGAACTGGATCCTTGGCGAGGCCATCGAGCACCGCGAGCGCGCCATTGCCCAGGCGGGTCTCAGCCTCGTGATCAACGAGGAGCCGCGCGTCCTTCGCATGCAGGCAGACCAGACCTTGCTGGTTTCCGCGATCGTCCGGTTGATCGACAATGTGATCGCCCATGCCAGCCACGCCAGGACGATCACCATCGCCAGCGCGTATCGTGACGGGCGCATCCTGCTCTCGGTGACGGATGATGGCATCGGCATGCCACCGGAACGGGTCGCGGCCTGCCTCGCGCCCTTCTCGCAGGAAACCATGTCGCTGGCGCGGATGCGGGAAGGCCTTGGCCTTGGACTGCCGATCACGACCGAGATCGTGCGCCTTCATCAGGGCCAGATGACGATGCAGTCCCAGCCCGGCCAGGGCACGCAGGTCTCGCTTTCCCTGCCGGTCGAGGCATGAAAAAGGGGCGGCTCGCGGCCGCCCCCGGTTGACCGGCCACGAGGCCGTCAGCTGAACATGTCGGCGATGATGCCGTCATACCAGCCCATATTCTCTGCCTGCACCTGCTTGCGGTAATCCGCCGTCTCGTCGGTCTTCGACACGAAAGTCTCGGAGGCGGTGATCTTGTCCGGCTTCGGTTCGTACCGGCCGCCGACCTTCACGGTGTCGTCCGGCGCGATCAGGCTCCAGCAGGTATTCGCATAGCGCGCCGGGAAGGTCCGCGCCTTCACGAGGTCGCCCCGGATCATCATCGCCGCGACCTTGGCCTGGCTGTTGGCCGAGAAGCCCGATTTGGGCATGTCGCCGGCGATCGAGGCGTCGCCGAGCACATAGATGTTCGGGTCCTGCGTCGATGCCATGCTCTCGGGATTGATCGGGCAGAAGCCGGATGCATTGGCGAGCCCCGCATCGACCGCGATCTTCCCGGCACGCTGGGCCGGAATGACATTGACCAGCGCGCAATCCTTGTAGGTCTCGAAGCCGGTCGTGACCGTCATCGTCCTGGGGTCAACCGACTTGATGCCATCATGCACCTTCGGGCCCAGCCATTCGACCATGCCGGGATAGTGGCGTTCCCAGCCCTGCTGGAACAGGCCCTGCTTGGAGAAGGTCTCCTTGGGGTCGAGCACGATGATCTTCGCCTTGGTGCGGCTGGTCGTCTTCAGCTGGTGCGCCATCATCGAGACCCGCTCATAGGGGCCCGGCGGGCAGCGATAGGGGTTGGGCGGCGCGATCATCACGATGACGCCGCCATCCTTCACGCCGTCGAGCTGCTTGCGCAGGAGCTGCGTCTGCGGCCCGGCCAGCCAGGCATGCGGCATGGTTTCTTCATGCTCCTTGCCCCAGCCCGGCACGCTGTCATAGCGCAGGTCGATTCCCGGCGAGACGACGAGCCGGTCGTAGCCGATGCGCGAACCGTCTCCCAGCACCACCTCGCGCTTGTCGCGGTCGATGGCGTTGGCCCATTGGCGCACATGACGGATCCCATAGGCCGAGCTCAGCTTGTCATAGCGATGGGTGATCTCGTCGAAGTTCTTGAAGCCGCCGAGATAGAGGTTCGAGTGGAAGCAGGTGACGAAGGTTTCCCTCGGCTCGACCAGCACCACGTCGATCGCGCCCTGGCTGTCCTTGGCGATGTATTTGGCGGCCGTGGCCCCGCCGGGCCCGCCGCCGATCACGACGACGCGCGGTTTGGCCTGGGCTTTCACCACGGGCATGCCGAGTCCGGCCGCTGCGGTGACCGCACCGGCGCCGGCCAGCAAATGTCTGCGGTTGATCATCATCGTGTTCTCCTTTTCATCCGGCACTTCTCTGGTGCCTCAGTTGATATCGGGACGGGCGGCATACCTGCACCCACCTGCGGGAACGGCATGCCGGCTTCGCGGATCCATGCCTGAACTCCCCGTCATTTCTTCGTGTCGGGTTGCAGGATCAGGCCGCCGAAATAGGCCGCAAGCGCGGCGATCTCCTCGTCATTCAGCGCCGCCGCAATGGTGCGCATGACCTGGTTTTCCCGGTCCTTCGACCGGTAGGCATTCATGACGGCAATGAACTGGTCTTCCGGCCAGGCGACGATCGGCGGAATGCCGCCGGCCGACTTCCCGGAAACCTGGTGGCAGGTGACACAGGTTCCGGACAGATATTCGCCGAAGGCCGCGTCGCCCTTGGGTGAAGCCTTCGCATCGGAACTGGCCTGAACCGGTCCGCAAAGGACGAGGAGAGCGAGCGAGAGCGCCGCGCCGGCTTTGCCGGTTTTCGGTCCGACCCGTTGTCCCATCCTCTCCTCACTCCACCTTGATCGACTTGCCGTCTTCCGGCGTGACATCGATCATCCGTGCCCGCCCGATCACCTTAGCATCGGGCTTGCAGTTCTTCATGCAAGGGTCTTTCTGCCAAAAGTGACGTTCGGCCTTTTCCCGGTCGTCATCGTAGAAAGCCTGTTCGTTCGGAAGCTTGACCTTGGAAAAGTTCTCCTTCGTCAGGACGAAGTCATCCTTCACGAGGCCGTTCTGATTCAGCAGGAAGGCCGTGATGGCATAGACATCGTCGTCCGAGAGGGACCGCGCATTGCCATAGGGCATGGCCCGCTTGATGTAGTCGAACGTGGTCGAGGCATAGGGCCAGAACGAGCCGATCGTCTTTTCCGGCCCCTCGCTCTTCAACGAGCCCTGTCCGCCGACAAGAACCGGCCAGCGACCCGCGCCCTCGCCGAATTCGCCATGGCAGGAGGCGCATTGCTGCAGATAGAGCTGCTCGCCATCCTTGACCGAACCCTTGCCGGGCGGCAGGCCGGCGCCATCAGGGCGGACATCAATGTCCCATGCCGCCACCTCTTCCGGCAAGGCTTCGCGGCCGAGGCCGGCCTTCCCGGCCAGGGCAGGGGCCGCCAGCAGGGCCGCCAGCAGCGCGGTCGCGGCAAGCTTACGAGATTTCGACATTTTCGGTCTCCCCGTTGCTCCGGACGAGCCAGGTCTGGATGCCGTTATTGTGGTAGATCGAGTTGAGCCCGCGCACCTTGCGCAACTCGTCCTTGGTCGGCTGGACGTAGCCGGTATCGTCCATCGCCCGCGACTGGATGAGCATCTCGCGGCCATCCCAGTCGAAATCGACATAGAAGCGCGTCAGCGACAGCGGCAGGACCGGGCCATCGAGCCGGGCCGTCTGCCAGTTCTTGCCGCCATCGATCGTTACATCCACGCGTTGGATTGTGCCCCGCCCGGACCAGGCGAGACCGGACAGGACATTCGGGCCCTTGAATTTCAGCGGGGCCTGCGGTGAGGGGCTGGTCACCACCGATTTCGCGTCCATGATCCAGGTGAAGCGGCGCGAGCGGCCATCCGCCAGCAGATCCGTGTATTTCGAGGTCTCCTCGCGGTGGTGCCAGGGCTGGTCTCCCACCTCGATGCGGCGGAGCCATTTCACCCACATATTGCCCTCCCAGCCGGGCACGACGATGCGCAGCGGATAGCCCTGCTCCTGCCGGAGCGCCTCGCCGTTCATGCCCCAGACGACGAGGCAATCCTGCATCGCCTTCTCGATCGGGATGGAACGCGTCATCGCCGAGGAATCCGCGCCCTCCGGCATGACCCATTTGCCGTTGGTCTTCACCCCGGCTTCGTCCAGAAGGACCTTCAGCGGGATGCCGGTATACATCACGTTATGGACCATCCCATGCGAGAACTGGCAGCCATTGAGCTGGGCGCCCTTCCATTCCATGCCGCCATTGGCTGCACATTCGAGGAAGAACACCTTGTTGATCCGCCCCGGGAACCGCTTCAGGTCATCCATTGTGAAGACCAGCGGCTTGTCGACGAGGCCGTTGATCATCAGCCGGTGCTTGGACGGATCGATCTCCGGCGCGCCGCCGTGATGGCGTTCGAAACAGAGGCCATTCGGCGTGATAATGCCGTCCAGCGCATGAAGCGGCGTGAAATTCACCGAGGATTCGCGGCTGGCTGTCAGCCATTCCACGTCGCGTCGGACAACATGCCGCTCGAATTTCGACGGCTTGCCATACGGGTTGGCCGCCACGCCGTCACCGAGATAGCGGTTCCAGTCCTGTATCTCGGTGATCGCGGGGTCGGGCTTGGCCTGCGCCCGGGCGGAATCCGCCTGAGCCAGCGTCAGGCCGGCCGCAGTGGCGCCGAGCCCGCCGAGGAACCCGCGCCGTGACTTTCGGAAGTGAGGATCCTGTTCCATTGCCATGTCCTGAACTTAGCCGGCCCCGACAACCTTCACCGCGTCGAGCGGGCGGGGCGTGATGACTTTCTTCTGCTGCAGATAGGTGCCGACGACGTCCCAGATGGGAGGGCCCTCGGTGGCCTGGTTGATCGAGGCCCAGCCGGCAACGGTGTAGTCCCGGCCGGCATCGAGCGCCTGCCCGTTGCGCGCCAGCCGGAGGTCGGAGATCCGGCGACCGCTGGTCTGGTAGGGATCGACCGTGAAGGTCAGCCCGCCGAGGCGGACCATGTCCCCGCCACCCTGGGCATAGGGATCGGGGTTGAAGATGTTGTCGCCGATATCCTCGAGGATCGCCTTGATCTGGCTGCCCTTCATGCTGGTCCGGTAGCAGTTCGGATAGGTCAGGGCGCAGGCATTGGTGACATCCTCGAACGTGATGTCCTGACCGGGAAGGAGGCTTCCGCCCCACCGCACGCCTGGCGACAGCGCGATCTCCGCATCGCGGACCTGCAGCATCGCATCGGTGAAAACATCGTCGAGCGAGCCCTGGAAATTGCCCCGCCGGTAGAGGAGGCCGTCAGTCTTGCCGAGCACGCGGCCGAGATCGGCCTCGAACGGCGCCCGGACCTTCTTCACCAGAGCGGCCATCTCCGCATCCGGCGTGATCGCATCCGAGAAGATCGGGATCAGGCGGTAGCGGAAGCCCTTCACCCCGCTCCTGTCGACATCGAGATCGAGCCGGGAGACAAACTTTCCATGGCTTCCGGTGGCGACAAGCAACGTCGTGCCGACCTGTACCGCCTCCGGCAGCGCGTCATGCGTATGTGCCGTCAGGATAACGTCAATCCCTTTGACGCGCCCGGCCATCTTCCGGTCGATATCGAACCCGTTATGCGAGAGCAGCACCACGAGCTGCGCGCCCGCTGCCCGGGCGGCGTCGACCTCCTTCTGCACATCGTCATCCTTGAGGCTGAATGTCCATTTCGGGAACATCCAGCGCGGATTGGCGATACCCGTGTACGGATAGGCCTGCCCGATTACCGCGACTTTCACGCCGCCGCGCTCGAACATCTTCTGCGGCTCGAAAACCCGGTCCTCGAACTCGCTCTCCCGCACGTTCTGCGCAAGGAACGGAAAGGGCAGGCTGTCGGTGATTTCCTTCACGCGCTCGGCGCCGAGGGTGAATTCCCAATGCCCCGTCATGGCGTCTGGCTTCAGCAGGTTCATGGCCTCGACCACATCGGCGGCCTTGGTCTGGAGCGAGGTCCAGCTGTTCGTCCAGGTATCGCCGCCATCGAGCAGCAGGCACCGGTCGCCACGCTCGGCCCGGATGCCCTTGATGACGCGGGCGATGCGGTCGAACCCGCCCATCCGGCCGTAATTGCGGGCCAAAGCCGCGAAATCCTCGCTCGTCAGCGCATAGGCCATCGGGGAGCCGGCGGGGATGTTGTAATGCGCGAGGAAATCCTTGCCCGTGATGTGCGGAACAAGGCCCTTCGCCTCGCCGACGCCGAGATTGATCGACGGCTCGCGGAAATAGACCGGCACAAGCTGCGCATGCAGATCCGTGACATGGATCAGCGTGACATTGCCCAGCGGCTCGAAGCGCAGCAACTCCGCTTCGGACAGCCGCTGCTGTGCCGCCAGCCGGCCGATCGAGCCAAGCCCGCTGCCGGCCAGCAGGGCGGAACCGGCAAGGCCGGCTTGGATAAACTCGCGTCGCGAGACCATGCGTTTCACTCCACGCCGGCGGGGTGCCGGCATGCCCTTGGATTGTCTTGTTCTTGATGGATTGCCGGCGTCCGCAGGCGCCGGCCCGGGGCCGCGATCAGGCGACCGTCAGCTTGGCCTTGGATTCGTAGACCGAGCCGTCATCATCCTTCCAGGAGAAGGCGAACTCGCCGCTCTCCGAAGCGCGGAAGAACATGGACTGGTAGGGGTTGGCCGAAACCGACGGATGCCAGGTTGCCTCGAAGAACACCTTGCCGTTGAAGGCCGCTGTGAAGGTGTTGATGATCTTGCGCGGGATGGTCTTGCCATCGGCAGCGCGGCGCTGGCCGGATTCCATCTCGTGGCTGATCAGCGTCTTGATCTCGATGATCTCGTCCTTCTTGGCACTGGCCGGGACGCGAACGCGGGGAGTGGGCTTGTTGCTCATGATCGTGTCTCGCTTCTCTCAGCCGCCGCAACCGCCGATGGTGACCTTCACTTCCGATTTGGCCGTGAAGAGCTTCCCGTCAGCCATTTCCGCGATGCAGATGATGTTCTGCGTCTGGGCGAGCCGCATGCGTGCCGAGGCGGCAGCGCGGCCGCTCTCCGGCGTGAATTTGTAGCTCACGATGCCGGGCAGCGGGTTGCCATCGGCGAAGACATGCACCGACTTCACATGGTCGGCGGCGGTCATCGGGCTCTCGACCTCGACATTGATCGGCACCACGAGGCCGTTCTCGGCGATCTGGGGCACATCCAGCTTGATCCGGCCGGCCTCGGCCTTTCTGTCGCCGTACAGCTTCTTGATCTCCGCCTCGACGGCGGCAGCATCGGCGAGCGCCAGTGACGGGGCGATCGCCGCCGCCGCGAAACTGGCCATGCCGGCGATCAGGGTTTCCCGGCGCGTCTGCGCCGCACGCTGTGCCATCAGGCATCTCCTTGTTTTTTCTGAGAGCGGCATCTTGACGGATGCAGCGCACCTCCCTCAACCTAACATATAGAAACATAGTTTTTTTTGAATGTAAAGCGTGCTAGCGTTAGCCTTGCACAACCGAAATGAAGGTCGAACGGGGCGCAAGAACCCCACCGACGACCCGGAAGAGGAGAGAAACGATGAGGGTGTTCATGGCCTTGGCCATGTCGGTCGCGCTTGGGGCGGGGTCCGCCCATGCCCAGCAGGCGATCGACACCGAGAAGGAACTCGAGAAATACCGGCAGATGATGTCGGATCCGATGTCCAATCCCGGCTTCCTGAATGTCGACCGCGGCGAGGTTCTGTGGTCGCAGAAGCGCGGCTCGAAGAATGCCTCGCTCGAGGGCTGCGACCTCGGCGAGGGGCCCGGCAAGCTCGAGGGCGCCTTTGCCAAGCTGCCGCGCTTCTTCGCGGATACCGGCAAGGTCATGGATCTCGAGCAGCGCCTGGCCCATTGCATGGAGACGCAGCAGGGCGTTGACATGGCGGATATCACCCGCCGGCGCTTCGGCGCACCGGGCCGGACCTCCGATATGGAGGATCTGGTTGCTTTCATCGCCAACAAGTCGAGCGGGATGAAATACTCGGCTCCGCTGGCGCATCCGAAGGAGAAGGAAGCCTTTGCCATCGGCCAGGAGCTTTTCTTCCGCCGCTCCGATTTCATGGATTTCTCCTGCGCCACCTGCCATGCCGAGGAGGGCAAGCGCATCCGCCTGCAGGGCCTGCCGCAGCTGAACAAGGCGGGAAAGGATGCCCAGGTCACCATGGGTTCCTGGCCGACCTACCGCGTCAGCCAGAGCCAGACACGCACCATGCAGCATCGCCTGTGGGACTGCTATCGCCAGATGCGCTCGCCCGAGCCTGTCTATCTCTCGGATGGCCTCACCGCCCTGACCCTGTTCCTCGTGAAGCAGGCTGAAGGTGGCGAGATCCAGGTTCCGTCGATCAAGCGCTGAAGGGGTGGATCATGAAGAAGCTCTCGATTTCCGCCTTTGTCTTCGCCGGCCTTTGGGCTCTCGGTCCTGCCCTCGCGCAGGATGTCCCCAAGGTCGATGCCAAGCGCCTCGAGGAGGTCACGAAGGCCATGTGGCCGAAGACCCCCGAGGGGTGGGAGAAACGCATCTCCTATGACGAGACCCAGGCGGTCTGCTCGCAATTCCGCAACGACCTTCCGCAGGCCGAGTTCGACAAGGTCAAGGCGCGCGAACTCGCCACGATCAAGCTGCCGGCTGATGGGAACGTGCTGGGGGACTGGAAGTCCGGGCGTCGCTTCGCCAATGATGGCCGTGGCGGAACCTTCACCGACCGGCCGATGACCAATGGCGCGAACTGCTATGCCTGCCACCAGATGGACCGGTTCGAGCTGAGCTACGGAACGCTCGGGCCTTCGCTGGTCAATTATGGCAAGGACCGCAAATATGCGCCGGAAGAGGCCAGGGCGGCCTATGCGAAGATCTACAATTCGATGGCGGTTATGCCCTGCTCGACCATGCCGCGCTTCGGCTATCACGGCTTCCTGACCGAGGAGCAGATCAAAGATCTGACCGCTTTCCTGTTCGATCCGGAATCCCCGGTCAACAAGTAGCTTTTTCCCGGGAAAGCGACAGTATAGAGGGAGGCTCTCAAGCCTCCCTTTTTCGTTTCATGGGGTTTTCCGTGCTGACAGTCGCCTCGACCCCGCCCTTCGCCCCGCATCCGGCACGCCACGCGATTCTCTCCGAGGCCCATGCCCGGCCGTTCTTCCGGCTGGAAACACCGGCACGCGTACTCGGGCTCGCCTTCCTGCGCGGCACGGCCTCGCCGGAGGAAGTCCGCGAGCGGCTGGATGCCTTTGCGCGCAGTCACGGCGCGGCGCCGGCGCCGGCCTCGGCCCGTCACCACCGCATGAACCTGCCGCAGGGCCTGTTCCGGTGGGAGCAGCATACGGAATTCACCACCTATGTGTTCATGTTGAGCGGCGAGGCGGCCCGGTTTGACCTGACCGGGGGCGAGATCCTCGCGTCACTCGCCCTGCCCGAGCAGCCCGGCCCGCACATCGTCTCGGTCGATATGTCGCTGATCGGCGAGGACCAGGGCGATGCGGCGATGAGTCATGTCCAGTCGGGGGTGATCTCGGTTTCCGATGTCGAGGATGGCCGCGCCCGCGTCGCATCGGATTTCGTGCCCGACGAGGCCGGGTTCGTGCGGTTCGTCATCGTCAATCGCGGCCTGCCGGACCGGCGTCTCGGTTCGCTCGCCCGGGATGTGATGGAAATCGAGGTCTATCGCAACCTCGCTTTGCTGGGATTGCCGGAAGCGCAGCGGATCGGCCCGATCGTCCGGGAGGTCGAGAAGGGGCTCGCGGACCTCATGCGCGATCTCGTGCATCAGACCACCCTCGGCGAAGGCGACGAATTGCTGGCCCGCCTGACCAACATGACAGCGCGCGTCGAAAGCGAGATCGCCACCACGAAATTCCGGTTCGGTGCGACGCGCGCCTATGGCGCCATCCTCAATGACCGGCTGTCGTCCTTCACGGTGGCCGCGAGCCAGGATGCACCGACGGTCGAAGCCTTCCTGACAAGGCGGAACGCGCCGGCACTCCGCACCTGCGAGACGATGGAAGCCAACCTGCTCGATCTCGCGGCGCGGCTCACGCGCGCTTCCGGGTTGCTGCGCACCCGCATCGATGTCGAACTCGCCAAGCAGAACAATGCGCTTCTGAGCGGGATGAGCGAACGGACGCGCATGCAGCTCCGCCTGCAGCAGACGGTCGAGGGTCTCTCGGTTGCAGCGATCAGCTATTATGTGATCGGGCTGGTTGGCTATCTGCTCAAGGCAGCCAAGGAATCGGGGTGGCTCGCCCTGCCGCTGGATGTCGCGATCGGCCTGTCGGTTCCGCTGGTTGTCGCGGTCATGTGGGGGGTCATGCGCCGGCTCCGCCGCCTCCACACCCGCGCAGACGGGTTCTGAGAAGACTGGCCAACATATTCATCTTGCGCTATATCATGCGCATGCTGTCTGTCGCCGCCTTCCTCCGTCGCTTGCGGCCATTCGCGCCCGTCAGGGCGTGGCTGGTCGGCATCATGTTGGCCTGGGCCGGCATGGCCCCGGGGCTTGCCGCCGAACTCGTCATGTTCGAGCGGCCCGGCTGCCCGTGGTGCGTGCGCTGGCACAAGGAAATCGGCAGCATCTATCCGAAGACGCCGGAAGGCGAGCGCGCGCCGCTGAAGGCCGTGATGCTCGACCGGCAGTCACAATCCGCCTACCGCCTGAAGGAGCCGGTCTTCTACACGCCGACTTTTGTGCTGGTGGAAAAAGGGGAAGAAATTGGCCGGATAACCGGCTATATGGGGGATGACGCCTTCTGGAGCCTGATGAAGATGCTGGCTGGCAAGCTGGAATCGGTAGATCAAGCGGGAAAGTAACCAATGTCCTTGATTGAAGCAGGCCTCGAATCCGAACTGCGTGACGGCGACGAGTTCTCGCCCGAACTTGACCAGTTGATGCGCAAGGCCCGCAAGGCCAGCGATTTCCTGAAGGCGCTCAGCCACGAGAACAGGCTGTTGCTGCTCTGCCTCCTCTCGGAAAAGGAACGCTCGGTCAGCGACCTCGAAAACATCCTGTCGCTGCGGCAGCCGACCGTGTCGCAGCAACTCGCGCGCCTGCGTCTCGACGGGCTGGTCACCACCCGGCGGGATGGCAAGACCATTTATTACAGCCTCGCCAACAACGATGTGCGTCAGGTGATCTCGATCATTTACAGCATCTTCTGCGACCCTCCCAAAACCTGAGGATCAGCAGGTCATGCCCGCGCTCGCCACCGGTCTGCTGGGATTTCTGACCGGGTTGGCCCTTGGCGCGATTGTCTATCGCGCCCGTCTCTGCACATTCGGCGCGATCGAGGACGGCCTGATGGGGCAGGACTGGCGGCGCGCCAAGGTCTTCGGGTTGGCACTGGCCGTCGCCCTTCTGTTGACGCAGGGCATGATCCTGTCCGGTCTCATCGATGCCAGTCGGTCAACCTACCTTCCCCAATCCGTTCCCGTGGTCGGGCTGGTCATCGGCGGCGTGCTGTTCGGGATCGGCATGGCGCTTGTCGGCACCTGCGGCTTCGGCTCGCTGATCCGGCTCGGCAGCGGTGATCTTCGCAGCCTTGTCGTGATTATCGTCTATGCCCTCTTTGCCTATGCGATGTTGCGGGGCGTGCTGTCCGGCTTTCGCATCGGCATGATCGAAGGCTGGGCATGGCCGATGCCGGGGCCCAGTGCCTCGGACCTCGCAACCCAGATGCAACGGGTTGCTGGCCTTGATCTCCGGGCCGTGCTCGGCCTGGCCATCATCGTCCCGCTGATCCTCGCCGTGCTGCGGGATGCGCGATTGCTGCGGGCCCGCCGGCTGCTGACGGCAGGCCTTGCGCTTGGCCTCGCGGTGGCTTTGGGTTGGGCCGCGACAGGCTGGTGGAGCGACCCGTTCGACCTGCACCAGCGTGTCCAGAGCCTCACCTATGTCGCGCCAGTGGCCCGGGCGATGTTCGGCGTCCTGTCCGGGCAGGATGACTGGCTGGATTTCGGGGTGAGCAATGTCGCCGGGGTGGTGATTGGCGCCTTTGCGGCCAGCCTCCGGGCGGGCGAGTTCCGGTGGGAGGCCTTCGATGATCACCACGAGATGAAGCGCCATCTCGTCGGCGCCATCTGTATGGGCACGGGGGGCGTTCTGGCCGGCGGCTGCACCATCGGGCAGGGGTTGACGGCGGGCTCCATGCTGGCCCTGTCGATGCCCGTTGCCATCCTGAGCATGGTCGTCGGTGCCCGGATCGGCATCGCGGTCCTGATGGGCGATGCCGGCGACTGGATGCGGCGCCTCGCCAGCCGGGCGTGACAGGGTGCGGCGCTCTGCCACCATCGTGCGCAGAAGCACCGCAACCTCACCATGATTCGGTCAGGAATTTCGGTTGATAGCCATCGCAACATCAACGATACGCTACGCCGGCAGGAATGTCGGGCCCGAAAGCCTGGGGCTTCGGGGGCGGAAGAAAGGGTGAGCAACGTGGACCAAGCCGCCGCGCGGGAAGAATCCGCCGTCATGGCCCGTCGAGCCCGCTTCATGAAGATTGCCGGCACGATCGCCAGTGCCACCCTGTTCGTCTTCTCGCTGGCCGTTCTGTACTGGCTGATCACCGAGCTGGATGCAGCCGAGGTCAAGGCCGCTTTCGGGCGGGCCAGCAACAGCCAGATCTGGCTCGCCCTCTTCTTCACGGCGGTCTCCTACCTGATGCTGACGGGCTATGACTGGGTAGCACTGCCGGCTGTCACGACGCAGAAAGTCCGCTACCGGATCGCCGCGCTCGCCTCCTTCACCTCCTATGCCGTCAGCTTCACGCTCGGATTCCCGCTGCTCACGGCTGCCACCGTGCGCTACTGGATCTATTCCAGCGTCGGCCTGGGCGCCCGGGCCATTGCCAGCCTGACCTTGATCGCCGGGATCACCTTCTGGCTCGGGATGGGCGTGGTCCTCGCCACGGTCATGATCATCCTGCCGGGCTCCGCCTCGACGTTCACACGGCTGCCGCTGTCGATGAATGTCCTGATCGGCCTCGCCGTCCTCCTCGGCATCGCGATCTACCTGCTGGTGGTCAAGCGGGGCAACCGGACACTCTCCGTCCAGGGCTGGCAGCTGCGCCTGCCCGGCGTGCGGATCACGTCGCGCCAGATGGCGCTGGGTGCTGCCGACGTCTGCGCCGGCGCTGCGGTTCTCTTTGTCCTGCTGCCGCCGGATGCGCAGGTTCCGTTCGCGACCATGCTCGCCGCCTATGTTTTCGCCTGCACGCTCGGCATTGCCAGCCACGCGCCCGGCGGGATCGGTGTCTTCGAGGCGACGATGCTGCTGGCCCTGCCGGGCGTCCCGCGGGAGCAGCTCCTCGGCGCGCTGCTGGTCTACCGGCTCTGCTACTATGTCGTGCCCTTCATCCTGGCGCTGGTCCTGCTCGGCGTCCGCGAACTGATGATCCGGGCGGGCATGCTCCAGCGGCAACTTTCGAGTCCGGACGAGGGCGAACATGTCTGAAGATGGTCCGCCATCCGATCCGGCAGAGGATGCACCGGAAAGACCGACGCTCCGCTCCCTCGTGATGCGCGCCAACGTCCTCCGGGTGCTGGCCATTGCCGCCCTGGGCGGCCTCCTCTTCATGGCGCATCTGTCCAGCCTGCCGTGGTTGGCGCATCTCCTTGCCCTTCTGGCGCTCGGCTTCGTCTGGCTCGGCTGGCGCACGCTCGAACCGACGAGCCTCCGCCGGGCCGATCCGGTCCGCGCGATCCGCAATCCTCCGGACATGCGGCTCAATGCCGTGCTGGATGCGATGACCTCGCCGACCATCCTGATCGATCATCGCGGCAACATGGTGCATGCCAATGCGGCTGCCTTGCGCACGTTGACCGGACTTCGGCTCGGTCATCCCGTCTCTTTCGCGCTCCGTGCACCGGCCATGCTGTCGGCCCTTGAAACCGTCCTGTCCGGTCAGGCGGAGGCCCGCGCCGAGATCGTCGAGCGCGTACCGATCGAACGGAGCTATGACATTGTTGTCCGCCGCCTCGGCCACGGGCCCGTTCAGCCGGCCAATGGTGTGGCCTATGCCGTCATCTTCATGACGGACACGACGGCCGCCCGCCGCCTCGAAGCGATGCGCGCGGATTTCGTCGCCAATGCAAGCCACGAATTGCGGACGCCGCTGGCCTCGATCCTCGGTTTCATCGAAACCCTGCAGGGGCCGGCGCGGGACGATGCCGTGGCACGGCGCAACTTTCTCGGGATTATGGAGCAGCAGGCCAAGCGCATGGCCCGGCTGATCGAGGATCTGTTGTCGCTCTCGAAGATCGAGCTGAACGCGCATATTCCGCCGGCGGCGTCGGTCGATCTTGCCCTGCTGCTGCGTTCGGTTTCCGACGCCTTGGGCGGGCTCGCCCGCGACCGGGGTGTCCAGCTTCAATTCGCCCTGGCCGAAGGCATGCCGCCGGTCACGGGGGACCGTGATGAACTGGTCCGTGTCTTCGAGAACCTCATCGAGAACGCCATCAAATACGGCCAGAGCGGCGGCAGGGTGGACATCGTGCTCCAGAAAGTCGGCGAGGATCCGCCGACCGAACTTGTTGTCCAGGTCCGGGATTACGGGCCCGGAATCGCCGAGGAGCACCTCCCCCGCCTGACCGAGCGCTTCTATAGGGCTGACATTGCCGAAAGCCGGGTTCTCGGCGGAACCGGGCTCGGCCTGGCTATCGTCAAGCACATCGTCACCCGCCATCGCGGGCGTCTGGCCATCTCCAGCACGCTCGGAGAGGGGGCGACCTTCTCGGTGACGCTGCCAACTGCCAGAGCTTGAAAACTACGTAGTTTCAACCGGTTGAACTGTCATCGTTTTGTCGTCTCCCCTCTGTAGAAGCATCCGGACCGGTCGCAACCCAACCCCGCGCGGCCGGGCTAACAAGGAGAGTCCCGAGATGGGTTCGAAATTCCTCGGCGTGTCCGCGATCGCCCTCGCCATGGCCCTGAGCGCCGGCGTTGCATCCGCGCGCGACCAGATCCGCATCGTTGGTTCGTCCACCGTGTATCCGTTCACGACGGCGGTGGCCGAACAGCTCGGCAAGACCGGTGGCGTGAAGACCCCGGTGGTTGAGTCCACCGGCACCGGCGGCGGCATGAAGATGTTCTGTGACGGCGTCGGCGTGAACTTCCCCGATGCCACCAATGCCTCGCGCCGTATGAAGATCGGTGAGTTCGAGACCTGCCAGAAGAATGGCGTGAAGGATATTGTCGAGCTGATGATCGGCTATGACGGCCTGACGCTGTCACATTCGAAGAAGTCGGCCCCGACCAAGCTGACGCGCGCCCAGATCTTCCTCGCCCTTGCGAAGAATGTCCCGGGTCCGGATGGCAAGCTTGTCCCGAACCCCTACAAGAGCTGGAACCAGATCGACCCGTCGCTGCCGAACAAGCCGATCGAGATCCTCGGTCCGCCGCCGACCTCCGGCACGCGTGACTCGCTCCATGAGCTGATCATGGAACCGGGCGCCGAGCAGATCCCGGCCCTGAAAGCCCTGAAGGCGTCCGATCGCAAGGCCTTCGACGCCGCCTGGAAGACCATCCGTGAAGACGGTGCCTATGTCGAGGCCGGCGAGAACGACAACGTGATCGTCCAGAAGCTCGAAGCCAACCCGAATGCGTATGGCGTCTTCGGCTTCTCGTTCCTCGAGGAGAATGCGGCCAAGATCCAGGGTGTCACTGTTGACGGCGTCGTGCCGGAAATGGACACGATCTCGACCCTGAAGTATGGCCCGTCGCGCGAGATGTTCGTGTATGTGAAGAAGGCGCATGTCGGGGTCGTTCCGGGCCTCGACAAGTTCGCGCAGGAATATGTTTCGGATCGCGCTGCGGCTGAAGGCGGCTACCTCGAGAAGAAGGGCCTCGTGCCGGTGCCGAAGGCCAAGCTGGCGGAAGCCAAGGCCAATGTCGGGGCCCTGAAGGTCATGACGGGCGAAGGCCTGCCGAAGTAAGGTAACGGCCGATCGGCCATCGATGAAACGGGCCGGCGCCTTCGGGCGCCGGTTTTTGCCAGCGGGGGTAGGCAGTGACAGGTTTCTATTACGCGCTCATGGTCGCGCTCGCCCTCGGGGCCTATTTCCTTGTCCGGGGCCGCGCGGCTGCGCTCGCCAATGGCCAGACCCTGCATTCCCGCCCGAGTTACCACGGCCTGCTCGCAGCAGCGCAGGTCATCCTCCCGATGATCCTGATCCATTTTGCCGGCTCGGTGCTGGCTGCGCGCTTCGTCGAACATCAGGCGCTCGTGGCGATGGATCCGGCCCTGCTGACGGACGAGTTGCGCCGGGGCGCGGCTTTCCGCGAGATCCGGGAATTCGCGATCGGTCGCGGCGCTGCCAATGCCACGCAGGCGCTTCAGGCCGGTGCGGCGATGTATGCCTATCTCTCGGCGCTGACGAACTGGGCGGTTCTCGGTCTCGGCCTCGCCGTCGGCATCGCAATGGCCCTGTTTTCGCTCCGCAGCATTTCCGGCGAGTTCCGGGCCCGGAACCGGTTCGAGCAGGTTGTGCGGTATCTCCTGATGGCCTGCGCCACGGTTGCGGTCATCACGACAATCGGGATTGTCTTCTCGGTCCTGTTCGAGACCTTCCGGTTCTTCCAGAAGGTTTCGCCGATCGATTTCCTCTTCGGCACCCATTGGTCGCCGCAGACCGCGATCCGCGCCGACCAGGTCGGTTCCTCGGGCTCGTTCGGCATGGTTCCGCTGCTTGTCGGAACCCTGCTCATCTCGACCATCGCCATTCTCGTGGCCGGCCCGATCGGCCTGTTTGCCGCCATCTACATGGCCGAATATGCCTCGCCGAAATTCCGGGCCTGGGCCAAGCCGATCCTCGAAATTCTCGCGGGTATTCCCACTGTCGTTCTCGGGTTCTTTGCCGCCCTGACGGTCGCGCCGCTGATCCGCGAGGTCGGAACGTCCCTGGGCCTGAGCGTCGCGTCGGAAAGCGCCCTCGCGGCGGGGCTCGTCATGGGCATCATGATCGTTCCTTTCGTCTCGTCCCTGTCGGATGACGTCATCACCGCGGTGCCGCAATCCCTGCGCGACGGCTCCTTCGGCATGGGCGCGACCCGGTCGGAGACGATCAAGAAGGTCGTCCTGCCGGCCGCGCTTCCGGGCATCGTCTCGGCCTTCATGCTCGCCATCTCGCGCGCCGTCGGCGAGACGATGATTGTCGTGATGGCCGCCGGACTGGCCGCAAACCTCTCGTTCAACCCGCTGGATGCTGTCACCACCTTTACGGTTCAGATCAAGACCATCCTCGTCGGCGACCAGGAATTCGACAGCGCGAAGACGCTGGCAGCCTTCGCCCTCGGCTTCGTGCTCTTCTTCTTCACGCTGACCCTCAACGTCATCGCGCTCGCGATCGTCCGGAAATATCGGGAACAATATGACTGACACCTCGATGGCTCCGCCCGAGACGGGCATCCGCACCTTCGATTACGGCTCGGACGAGGCTCAGGCCCGCGTCAAGCGGCGCTACAAGACCGAGGCGCGCTTCAAGCTGTATGGCCTGCTGGCCGTGCTTTTCGCGGGCGCCTTCGTCTTCGTGCTTCTCGCCGATATCGTGCGGAAGGGCATGCCGGCCTTCTTCGAGCATCGCGTCGTCCTGACGCTGGATCTCGATGCCAGCCTGATTGATCCGACGGGGCGCCGGGAAATCGATGTTCTCCGGAATGCCGATTACAACAAGATCGTCATGGACGCCTGGCGGGCCAACTTTCCCGAAGTGACCCAGCGTGCCGAACGCCGTCGGCTCGAGGCGCTGGTCTCAAGCGGTGCCGCCGATGACCTGCGCGCGGCCGTCATCCGTGATCCCGCACTGATCGGCCAGAAGGTCCGCTTCCCGGTTCTCCTTTCCGATGATGCCGACCTCCATTTCAAGGGGCTGTCCACCCGGATCTCCGCCGTAGCCGGAGCCGGTGCGCTCGATGTGAAGGTCAATGGCCGCGAGGTCGAACTGAACGGTTCCGGCCAGCCTTTCGCTGCCATCCTGGCGGATGTGAAGGCCGGGTTGATGCAGGATGCGGAACGCGTCGGCGCAGAGCTGGCGCGCCTCCCGGCATCCCAGCAGGGCGGCAACAATGCGGCGCTGGACGCCAGGCGGATCGAACTCACCCAGAAGGTTGCGGAACTCCGGCGCCGTGCCGGCGATGCCGGCAGCGCGGAGACGATCGATTTCTCCGCCATGCCCAGCCGGATCATCCGGGCCGAGGGCGCTGCGATCCGGCTTCAGGAGATCGGGCCCGGCTCGGCCAAGGGGTTCCTGCTGGTGGCGCCGCAGCGCGAGATCGCCCGCCTCGAATCCTGGACAGTCGCGACCTTCGCCACGCCGGAAAGCAACCGGAAGGCCAGCGATGCCGACATTTCCTGGCTTGAAACGCTGAATGCCCGCGGTGCCATCGAGAAGGCCTTTGCCACCCGCTTCTTCTCCAGCGGTGACAGCCGCGAGCCCGAACTGGCCGGCATCCGGGGGGCGCTGATCGGTTCGGCCCTGACCCTGCTGGTCACGCTGATCGTCTGCCTGCCGCTTGGTGTCGGTGCCGCGGTCTATCTTGAGGAATTCGCCCCGAAGAACCGCTTTACCGATATTCTCGAGGTCAATATCAACAATCTCGCAGCCGTCCCGTCGATCGTCTTCGGGCTGCTCGGCCTTGCGATGTTCCTGAATTTCTTCGGCCTGCCGCGCTCGGCACCGCTGGTCGGCGGGCTTGTCCTGGCCCTCCTCGTCCTGCCGACCATCATCATCGCCAGCCGCGCGGCGCTGAAAGCCGTGCCGCCCTCGATCAAGGAAGCGGCACTTGGCGTGGGCGCCTCGCACCAGCAGGCGATCTTCCATCACGTCCTGCCGCTGGCCATGCCCGGCATCATGACTGGCACGATCATCGGCATGGCGCATGCCCTCGGCGAGACCGCGCCGTTGCTCATGATCGGGATGGTGGCCTTCATCGTCGATATCCCGCAGGCGATCACCGACCCCGGGACGGTGCTGCCGGTCCAGATCTATCTCTGGTCGGACCTGCCCGAAGTCGCCTTCCAGGCAAAGACCGCCGGGGCAATCCTGGTCCTGCTGGGGTTTCTCTTCGTCATGAATGGCGCGGCCATTCTCCTGCGGCGTCGCTTCGAGCGCCGCTGGTAATCGCGCGCGGCGTAAACAAGGAAAGAGTCGATGTCCTTCGCATCTCCCATGATCCAGGAGCCGGCCAGCGTGCCCGAACCTGCCGTCGCCGCCAAAGTGGCCGCCCGCAATGTCAATGTCCACTACGCCGAGAAGCACGCGCTGAAGGATGTCTCTGTCGACATCCCGGCGCGGGCGGTCACCTCCTTTATCGGTCCGTCCGGCTGCGGCAAGTCGACCTTCCTGCGCTGCATCAACCGGATGAATGACACGATCCCGATCTGCCGCGTGACGGGCGAGATCACCATCGACGGCAAGGATATCTATGATTCCCGCCTCGACGTGGTGCTGCTCCGCGCGCGGGTGGGCATGGTGTTCCAGAAGCCCAATCCGTTCCCGAAATCGATCTATGAGAACGTCGCCTACGGTCCGCGCCTGCACGGCATGGCCAGGAACAAGACCGAGCTTGACGAGATCGTCGTCAACTCGCTCAAGCGCGCCAGCCTGTTCGAGGAAGTGAAGGACCGCCTTCAGGAATCCGGCACCGGGCTCTCGGGCGGCCAGCAGCAGCGTCTCTGCATTGCGCGTGCCATTGCCGTCAGCCCGGAAGTCATCCTGATGGACGAACCCTGCTCGGCGCTTGATCCGATCGCCACGGCGAAGATCGAGGAACTGATCGACGAGTTGCGCAGCAATTTCACCATCGTCATCGTCACCCATTCGATGCAGCAGGCCGCGCGCGTTTCGCAGCGTACCGCCTTCTTCCATCTGGGCTCGCTCGTCGAGGAGGGGTCGACCGAGCAGATCTTCACCAACCCGAAGGACAAGCGGACCCAGGATTATATTACCGGCCGCTTCGGCTGATCCTGCGGCGAGATGGAAAGCACACAATGACCCAGCATATCGTGAGGGCCTATGACGAGGAGCTCGGCGCTCTTTCCGTCAAAATCAACCAGATGGGCGGCATTGCCGAGGCCATGCTGACAGATGCCATTGATGCACTGGCGCGCCACGATGTGGGCAAGGCCCGGAGCGTCATCGAGCGGGATGGCCAGCTTGATGCGTTGCAGAACGAGATCGAGGAACTCGCTGTTCTCGTCATCGCCAAGCGCCAGCCGATGGCAAACGATCTCCGCCATATCATGGGCACGATCCGCATCGCTTCCGATATCGAGCGAGTCGGCGACCTGATGAAGAATATCGCCAAGCGCGTGACCGTGATGGAAGACCGCTTCCTCGGTACGCGGTCACTGGCCGGCATCCAGCACATGTCCCATCTGGTCCTCGGCCAGGTGAAGGCCGTGCTCGACAGTTTCGCGCAGAAGAGTGCCGACCTTGCCCGCCATGTCTGGCTGCATGACGGTGAGGTGGACCAGCTCAACAATTCGCTGTTCCGCGAATTGCTGACCTATATGATGGAAGATCCGCGATCCATCACGTTCTCGACCCATCTGCTCTTTATCGCGAAGAACATCGAGCGCGCCGGCGACCATGCCACCAACATCGCCGAGACGGTCTATTTCATCGAGACGGGGCAGCAACTGAGCGGACCGCGCCCGAAGGGCGAATCCTCGGTCTTTGCGGTTTCCGCACCGGGCAAGTGAGGCCGTCATGGCACCGCGCATCATGGTTGTGGAAGACGAGGAGGCTTTGGCCATCCTGCTGCGCTACAACCTGACCGCAGAGGGTTACGAGGTCGATCATGTGGCCCGCGGCGACGAGGCGGATCTCCGCCTCAAGGAATCCGTGCCGGACCTGCTGATCCTGGATTGGATGCTGCCGGCCCTGTCGGGCATCGAGATCTGCCGGCGCCTGCGGGCGCGGCCCGAAACCGCACGCCTGCCCGTCATCATGCTGACGGCGCGCGGCGAGGAATCCGAACGGATCCGTGGCCTCAGCCAGGGTGCCGATGATTACGTGGTCAAGCCCTTCTCGGTTCCCGAACTGGTCGCGCGGGTCCATGCCCTGCTTCGCCGGGTCAAGCCCGAGCATGTGGCCCATCGCCTTGCCATCGGCGATATCGAACTCGACCGGGTGACCAAGCGTGTCCGCCGTGCCGAGCGCGAATTGCATCTGGGGCCGACCGAGTTCCGGCTGCTGGAATTCCTGATGAAGAGTCCGGGCCGGGTTTTCGCGCGGGACCACCTGCTTGATTCCGTCTGGGGGCAGGACGTCTATGTCGACGAGCGCACGGTCGATGTCCATGTCGGCCGGCTGCGGAAGGTGCTCAACCGGCGCGGCCAGGCCGATCCGATCCGGACTGTGCGTGGCGCCGGCTACGCGTTTGACGAGACCTTCGGCCGCAAGGCCTGAGACAGCCTCGCCCCGGCGCAGAAAAGGGGCGTTTCCGCCCCCTGTCGAGTTCCGGTATCGGAGAGAGCTCAGCCGCCCCGGCGGCGATCCCCCTGGGGCTGGAAGGCAACCCGGGCATGCGCCTCGCAATAGGTCCGCCCCGCGCCGCAATCGGCGCCGCAATAGACGAAATCAGCCTGGAGAGGATCGCCGATCGGCCAGCGACACAGGCCTTCGCGCAATTCCATGATCGAGATCCGCCGGGAAATAGGGATCACGACATTGTCCCGCACCGGCGCCGCTTCGGCTACGGCATCCATCATCTCGACCACGGCGAGATTGCCCCGGACGGAAATGGTTGCAGTGCGGGCGGCGGCCTTCACTACCTTGCGCGGGCGCGCCACGCTGGCCGGCTTGGCTTTGGCACGGCCGGAAAGGCCGAGCCTGTGCACCTTGCCGATCACCGCATTGCGGGTGACACCGCCCAGCTCCGCTGCAATCTGGCTGGCGCTCAACCCTTCGCTCCACAGTTTCTTCAACTGTTCGATGCGGTTGTCGTCCCACGACATCGTTGCCTCCTCGCCTTCCTGTGCGGTGCTCCGGCGGAATCCCTCACCGTGGCTCGCGAAAAGGCGAGCAACCAACCGGAACTTCCGGAGGGGGAATGCCTGACCCGAGACCCCACGCTGTGTCGACGCCTGTTGCTTGCCGACACCTTGTCTCTGCTCGCGACACTAGCCGAAGCTGCGTCCAAGGTTGAGAGTCGACACGGCAACAGCACCCGTTTTCAACAGGCATAATCAGGCGCGCCTTACCATGCCGACCGTGAGTCACAACTGTGGCGGCTGCGTGAATTATTGACTTTTCGACGGTTCTCTCGCAAAGAAACACCATGCCGCCCGGTTCGAGGCGGCCTTCTTTTTTGGCGAGGATTTTCGTCAATGGCCGGCCGCGGATCGGGACATCCGGTCAGCCGGCAGGCCCAACCCGGTAGGAGGGTATCATGAGCATGACGTCCAAGAGCGAAGCCGCACATCTCCCGGCCCGCGCTGGGCGATCGGCCACCTCCAGCCTGATGCCGACCTATGCCCGCGCCGCCCTTGAATTCGAGCGGGGCGAAGGCGCCTGGCTCTTCACGCCCGACGGCCGGAAATATCTTGATTTCGGCAGCGGCATTGCCGTGAACGTGCTCGGCCATTCGCACCCGCATCTCGTCTCGGCGCTGGTCGGGCAGGCGCAGAAGCTCTGGCATGTCTCGAACATCTACAAGATCCCGGAAGGCGAGCGGCTGGCCGAGCGCCTCTGCGCGCTGACCTTCGCGGACCGCGTCTTCTTCACGAATTCCGGTGCGGAAGCGCTGGAATGCGCCATCAAGACTGCGCGGAAGTACCATTCGGCCAACGGACAGCCCAACCGCTACCGCATCATCACCTTCGAGGGCGCCTTCCATGGCCGCACCCTCGCGACCATCGCGGCAGGCGGTCAGCAGAAATATCTCGATGGCTTCGGCCCCAAGGTCGAGGGGTTCGACCAGGTGCCCTTCGGCGATCATGCGGCGCTCGAAGCCGCGATCGGCCCGGATACTGGCGCGATCCTGATCGAGCCTGTCCAGGGCGAGGGCGGGTTGCGCCCGGTTCCACCGCAATGCCTCCGGGGCCTGCGCGAGCTTTGCGACAAGCACGGCCTGCTGCTGGTCCTCGACGAGGTGCAGAGCGGCGTCGGGCGGACGGGCAAGCTCTTCGCGCATGAATGGTCGGGCATCCGCCCGGACATCATGGCGATTGCCAAGGGCATCGGCGGCGGTTTCCCGCTCGGAGCCTGCCTCGCCACCGAGGAAGCTGCCAAGGGCATGGTGGCCGGCACCCATGGCTCGACCTATGGCGGCAACCCGCTTGCCATGGCGGTCGGCAATGCTGTGCTCGATGTCGTCTCCGATCCCGATTTCCTCGAGAAGGTCCGCGAGACCGCCCGGGATTTCGCGCAGCGCCTCGCCGAGCTGAAGGATCAGTATCCGGATGTCGTCGAGGAAGTGCGCGGTTCCGGCCTCCTGATCGGGCTGAAGATGCGCGTTCCGAATACGGCTTTCGTGGCCGAGGGCCGCGAACAGGGCATCCTCACCGTCGGCGCGGGCGACAATGTCGTCCGGCTGCTGCCGCCGCTGATCATCGGTGAGCCGGAGATCCAGGAAGCCTATCGCCGGCTTGATGCCACCTGTGCGGCCCTTCGGGCGGCGCAGGCCCCGGCCAAGGCCAGCTGAACGATCCGAACTGGTGCGATACAGATGAGTTCTTCCTTCTCGCTTCCGGCCTCCCAGAGGCATTTCCTCGATCTCGGTGACCTGCGCGCCGAGGAAATCCGCCACATTCTTGACGGGGCGCGCCGCATCAAGGCGCGCCGCCGCACGCCCCAGCCGGGTGACAGGGTGCTGGCGGGCAAATCCATCGCGATGATCTTCGAGCAACCCTCGATGCGCACCCGCATGTCCTTCGACATGGCGATCCGCGAACTCGGCGGCGAGAGCATCATGGTCACCGGCAAGGAGATCGAGCTTGGCGAGCGCGAGAGCATTGCCGATACGGCCCGCGTCCTGTCACGCTATGTCGATGGCATCATGATCCGCATTCTCGACCATCGCCAGCTGGTGGAGCTGGCGGAAAATGCGACAATCCCGGTGCTCAACGGGCTGACCAAGACCTCGCATCCCTGCCAGGTCATGGCCGATGTCCTCACCTTCGAGGAGCATCGCGGCCCGATTGCCGGCCGGACAGTGACCTGGGTCGGCGATAGCAACAATGTCCTGCGCTCCTGGATCGAGGCGGCTGGCCGTCTCGGCTTCTCGATGCGTGTGGCCACGCCCGAGGAGTTGCAGCCGAAGGCCGATATCGTCGACTGGGCCCGCGCCAACAAGGTCGACCTGCGGCTCATGCGCAGTCCGCAGGAAGCCGTTGAGGGAACCGATTGCGTCGTCGCTGATTGCTGGGTCTCGATGGGCGACAAGGATGCCGGTCGGCGGCACAACCTGCTCCGGCCCTACCAGGTCAATGCGGAGCTCATGCGGGTTGCCGGCCCGCAGGCCATCTTCATGCATTGCCTGCCGGCCAAGCGCGGCGAGGAAGTGACCGACGAGGTCATGGACGGGCCGCAATCGGTTGTCTTCGACGAGGCGGAGAACCGCCTGCATGCCCAGAAGGCCATCCTCGCCTGGGCCTATGGCGAGAGCTTTGCCTGATGGCCGTCGAGGCATCCCCGGGTTCGGGCTCGATCTTCGGTGCAGATGACATCGTGCTCCCGTTCCATGTGGAGCCGCTGGATACGCGCGGTCGTGCCATCCGGCTTGGCCGGGTCCTGGACGAGATCATGGCCCGCCATGCCTATCCGCCGGCGGTGGAGCGCCTGCTGGCCGAGGCAATCGCGCTGACAGCGCTGATGGGCTCGTCCTTGAAGTTTGACGGACGCTTCCAGCTCCAGACAAAGACCGATGGTGCTGTCTCCCTGCTGGTTGTCGATCTCGGGACGCCGTCATCGCTGCGGGCCTATGCGCGCTTCGATGCCGAACGGGTTGCTGCGGCGGGCGAGCGCGCGGATGCCGCCACCCTGCTCGGGCATGGCTATCTCGGCTTCACTGTCGAGCAGATCGCGCTCCAGTCCCGCTATCAAGGTATTGTTGCGCTCGAAGGACAGGGCCTCGAAGCGGCCGCCATGCAGTATTTCCGGCAATCCGAGCAGATTCCCACTGCCTTGCGGATCGCCGTGGCCGAGCATCAGCAGGCCGGTGGCCAGCGACAATGGCGGGTCGGCGGCGTTCTGGCGCAATTCCTCCCCGCCGCACCGGAGCGCATGCGGCAGGCCGATCTCGATCCAGGGGATGCGCCAGCCGGTACGATCCGGCATGTCGTGCAGGAAGATGATGCCTGGATCGAGGCGCGTGCCCTTGTCGAGACCACCGAGGATATCGAGCTTGTCGATCCCGGCCTGGGGCTCGACCGCCTGCTCTACCGGCTGTTCAACGAACGCGGTGTCTCGGTTTCCGAACCCATCCGCATGGAAGACCAGTGCCGCTGCTCCGAGGCGCGGATCCGCGAGACGCTGACCCAGTTCCCGGATTCGGACCTCGCGGAGATGCGTGAGGAGGATGGCGCGATCGCCGTGACCTGCGAGTTCTGCAGCCGCCGGTATCGCCTCGCCCTCTGAAGGGCCCGTCTGTCAGTTCAGCACGCGGCGATCCGCCGGCATATCCAGCGAAAAGGCCGGAATCTCGACCTCGAAACGCTCCCCGCTGGCCGAGACCATCTCGTAGGTGCCCACCATGATGCCGTGCGACGTCGTCAGCGGGCAACCCGAGGCATAGCGATAAAGATCGCCCGGCCGCAGGATCGGCTGCTCGCCAACCACCCCGAGCCCGCGCACATGCTGGACCTGCCCGTCGGCATCGGTGATGATCCAGTGCCGCGCCCGCAGCTGGACCGTTTCGGTCGACAGGTTTCGGATCTCGATGGCGTAGGTCCAGAAAAACTGGCCGACTTCCCGGCGGGAGCGTTCCGGCGAGAATTCCGGCTCGACGGTCACCTCGATCCCACGCGTGCTCTTGCGGTACATGGCGCCCCTCATCCTGCCCGCGCGAAACCGGACCTGACCATGCCGAGCGCCATCCCGCCCGTCAATGGCGGAATCGGCGCCCCGCAAGCCCTGGACGCATGGCACGAGCTGCGGAGATCTTGTGGGCATTCGCCGGCAGGTTCCACCTGAGCTTGTCACGGAGAGGGCCGTCCTGTAGCCAGATCCGGAACAAGGGAGATCGGGTTTGCCCATGCCGGCGCCGGGGATTTATTCGGATGCGATGATCGAGGGCCTCGTCGAGGCCGGAGCTATCCGCATTCCCGAGCCGCTGGCCCCGGGGCAGGTGCAGCCCGCAAGCCTCGACCTGCGCCTCGGTCGCCGCTGCTGGCGCATGCGGGCGAGTTTCCTGCCCGGCCATGGAGGCGATGTCGCCAGCCGGATCCGCGATTACGCCCTGCACGAAATTGACCTGACGCAGGGCGCCGTGCTGGAGACCGGCTGTGTCTATGTCGCGGAAATCCTCGAATCCGTGCGTCTGCCCGAAGGGCTGGCTGCTTCCGCCAATCCGAAGAGTTCCACCGGGCGCCTCGATGTCTTCACCCGTGTGATCACGGATGGCGCCGCCGCATTCGATGTCATCGCGACGGGCTATGACGGGCCGATCTATGCCGAAATCTCGCCGCGCACCTTCCCGGTTCTTGTCCGGCAGGGCAGCCGGCTCTCGCAGGTGCGCTTCCGCAGCGGCCAACCGCGGATCGACGATGTCGCGCTGAAGGCTCTCCATCAGCGCGAACGACTTGTCGACCGCGATTCCGCGCTCATCCAGGACGGGGTGGTTCTGTCGGTAGATCTTTCCGGCTTCGGCGGAACCTCGCTCGTCGGCTATCGCGGCAAGCGCCATACCGGGCTGATTGATGTCGACCGGATCGGTGCCTATCGCGTCGAGGATTACTGGGAGCCGATCTCGCTGCATGACCGGCGCGAACTCGTGCTCGATCCTGATGAGTTCTATATCCTCGCCTCGAAGGAGGCCGTCCATGTCCCGCCGGATCATGCGGCGGAAATGGTTCCGTTTGACGCGATGATGGGTGAATTCCGCGTCCATTATGCCGGCTTCTTCGATCCCGGTTTCGGCCATGCCGCGGCGGGCGGTGCCGGTGCCCGGGCGGTGCTCGAGGTGCGGTCGCGCGATGTGCCCTTCATCCTTGAAGACGGGCAGGTCGTTGGCCGCCTGATTTACGAGCGCATGGCGGGCCCGCCGAAGCGCCTGTACGGGGCAGGGCTCGCCTCGAACTACCAGGCACAGGGCCTCAAGCTGTCGAAGCATTTCCGGAGCTGAGCCTCACCCGCGTGAGGCGCCCCGGTTGTCCTGCCGGGTTGGCTTTCAAACCTGACCACGCTCCCGCGCTTCGAGCGCATCGAGCTTCGCTCGGATCTGCTGCAACTCCGTCAGCATCGTCTCCATTACGGCCGGGTCATGCAGCAACTGCTTCTGGTCGCCGGCGCGTTCGTCATCGAGGGCGGTCACGACGACGCCGATGAAGAGGTTGAGCATCATGAAAGCCGAAAGCAGGATGAAGAGCACGAAATACGCAATGGCATAGGGGTGCTTGTCCATCAGCGGCTTGACCACGCCGTTCGACCAATCGTCGAAGGTCATGACCTGGAACAGCGTATAGGCGGTCTGCCCGAGCGAGCCGAACTGCTCCGGCGCTGTTCCGCCGAACAGCTTGGTGCCCATGACGGCGAAGACATAATAGATCAGCAGCATCAGCAGGCTGATCGAGCCCATTCCCGGCATGGCGCCGATCAGCCCGGCCACGACCCTCCGAAGCGAAGGCAGCATCGTCACCAGTCGCAGGACGCGCAGGACGCGCAGCGCCCGCAGCACCGAAAGCGACTCTGTGGCCGGCACCAGCGCGATGCCGACAACCAGCATATCGAACACACTCCACGGGTCCTTCAGGAAGTTCCGGCGATGCACGGCCATCCGGGCCAGCAATTCGACGACGAAGATGTTGAGCAGCAGGTTGTCCAGTGCATGGAGCATGGGGCCGTACTGGGCCATCACCGTCTGGCTTGTCTCGAGTCCGAGGGTCACCGCGTTGATCAGGATCAGCCCGATGATGAACCGCTCCGTCAGCGGATTGGTGACGATCGAATGGAGCAGTGACATCGTGTCCCCCTTGCAGCCTTGCCTTCTGGATAGGGCAGCGCAGGCTTCCCGGCGAGGGGGAACGCATGCCGGCAGCGGATTTATACGCAGTGAAATCCGACGCGCAGCTTCCGCGCCGCAACACCCTTGCCTTTCGCAGGGCAACCGGTTTATGTCGCCTCCGCGCGGGTATGATGTAATGGTAGCCTGTCAGCTTCCCAAGCTGAACGCGCGGGTTCGATTCCCGCTACCCGCTCCAGAAATCCAGACATTTGGCCATGCCGTTTTTGCGGCGCCCCTAGAAGGTGATCACCATCATCGGTGGTTTGCCGGGCGCTTCCGTGCCCGCGGTGCCGGAGGCAGGTTTCGGCTGTGTCGAGGGGATAACCAGCCGGGACGGGCTGTCTGTCAGGCTCAGCGGGGAATCCGGAGCGAGCAACTCCTCGAAGCGCGGATTGAACGGCGCGGTGCCGAACGGGGCAAACCGGATGGCCGGGCGGATAGTCCGCAGTGGATCCCGGCTCCAGGCAAGCGCGAAGGGCGTGCCACGGCTGCACCGGACAAGAACGGCGCCACTTGTCTCCCCAGCGAGCAACATCCGCTCGACATCGCCGGGCTGCAGAGAGGGCGATGTCCGGACGAGGCACTGCCCGAGGATGGTGAGGCTCACCTCAAGGGTGCCGGTGCGCGTCGTGGCCGCTGCGCCCGGCAATGGCAGGGCGAAGGGCTGAGCAGCCAGCGCCAGAGCGGCGAAGCCAACTCGCCATCGCGACAGGGTTTCGGGAATGCGCAAGGCCGGGGCTCCACGGAGGCGATCAAGGCACGCTAGTGCCCGCCTCAAAGGCCGGGAAGTTCATTCTTTAGGAATGGTTAAACCGCCGATCCGGGTGCTGTCGCAAAATGGGTCATTCCGCAGGCGGCTGAAGGACGCGCCGTTCATGCGCCTCGGCAATCGCCTCGCTCAGCGAGGGCGACAGGCCGAGTTCGGCCAGCATCTGGGCGGCCTCGCGCATTTCGGCGGCCCTTCGTATGCCATGCCGGGCAACCCGGCCATCCATCAGCCGGGCGAGATGCGCCCAGTCCTGCCCCGGAAACGTGGCGCCGAGCGAGGCAAAGACATCGTCGCTTACGCCCCAGGCTGCCGAGGCGCGGGCAGAATCGATGATCAAGGCCTCGATCCCCTTGATCATGATCGATCGGCAAAGCTTGGTGGCCGATGCCCGGCCGATCGTGGCGGAGACGACGCGGATCGCCATCCCCAGCGGGTTGAGCCTTTCCGCAACGTCCTTGGCCTGGGCCCCGCCGGCGAGGATCGCCACCCTGATGCCCGGCTCGGCCACCGGGGCCATGACGGCGCCCTCGACATAGACCAGCCCGCGCGCTGCTAGGGTCTCGCCGCAGCCGGCCTTGGTGCGCGGCGAGGCGGAATTCAGATCGAACAGCACCTGATGTGCCGCCAGATAGCCGAGGGCTTCCTCCGCCACATCGCGGGTCGAGGATGCCGTGACGGCGGAAAAGACGATGTCAGCCTCCTGCGCGGCAGCAGCGGCGCTTGCGGCGAGAAGCACGCCATCCCGGTCCGCAATGCCCTTCAGCGTCTTGGCCTGCACAGGATCATACATTTTCAGGTCATAGGCGGAAACCGCGATTCCGGGCTGCTGCGCAAACTGGCGCCCGAACAACTGGCCCACTTCCCCGTAGCCCATGAAGGCAAGGCGCAAGGCCGATGCTGGCTTCTGGTTGGTCATGTCGTCCTCCCCTTGCGTCGAGTGTCGTCACGGCCACGTCAAAGGCAAATGGGAAATTCGGGGCCATTGATGCAACGCGCTCATGAACGGCACCGAAAATCGAATTTGATTCACGCCGTGCATCCTCCGACACTTGAGGCAAAACAGGGAGGATATCACCATGATCACGCGGCGGAGCTTGATGCGGCGGGCTGGCGCAGCCCTGTCCTTGCCCGCGCTCGCGGGCATGCCGGCCCGGGCGGAAGCCTTCCCCTCGCGTCCGGTCACGCTGATCGTTCCCTTCACCCCCGGCGGGACAACGGATATCCTGGCGCGCATCGCCAGCAGCAAGCTGGAAGCCGCACTCGGGCAGACTGTCATCGTCGAGAACAAGCCCGGTGCCGGCGGCGCGCTGGGTGCTGCCGCAGTGGCGAATGCCGCACCCGACGGCCACACGCTGCTTCTGGGCCATATCGGCACGCTCGGCGTCAATCCCGGCCTCTATCCGCGCCTGCCCTATGATCCGCTCAAGAGCTTCACCTTCCTCAGCATGATTTCGCGCGTGCACAATGTGCTGGCGGTGCCGCTCGACCTGCCGGTCCAGTCTCTTGCCGAGCTTGTCGCCTATGCCAGGCAGCGGCCCGGCCAGCTGAATTATGCCTCGGGCGGCAATGGCAGCGCGGCCCATATCGCGACCGAAGCCTTGGCCGATGCGACAGGTCTGATGCTTCAGCACGTCCCCTATCGCGGCACCGCGCCGGCCGTACAGGACCTGCTCGGAGGCCGGGTCCAGCTGATGCTGACCGGCGCACCGGTGCTGCTACCGCTGGTCCGCGACGGCAAGCTGCGTGGCCTTGCGGTGTCGGGCTTGCAGCGGATTGCCGATGCGCCGCAAATGCCGACAATCGCGGAAGCCGGTCCGCTTCCGGGGTTCGAGGCTTCGCAATGGTATGGCATCGTTGCGCCGGCCGGCCTGCCGGCGGCGATCGCGGGGCGCCTGACCCGCGAAATCCAGTCAGCCTTCAACGCCGCCGATGTCGCCGGGCGGCTCGCCTCGCAGGGCGCGGATGTCTGGACGATCGGGCCGGAACCCTTCCGTGCCCATGTGGAGGCCGAAATCACCCGATGGAAAGGGCTGATCGAAAGGCGGGGTATCCGCCTCTGACGGCCGCAAGCCTTACTGGATCCAAGCCTTACTGGATCATGGCATGCGTGATGCCGGCATAGTGGCAACCCGCTGCGGTGGCCACGAAACCGTGCCAGATGGCGTTGTGAAAACGCAGGCTCTTCCAGACATAGAAGCCGATCCCGGCCACATAGATCAGCCCGCCGACAATCATCAGCCAGAGTGTCAGCGGCGGCAGGTCGCGGGCGAGCGGCTCCATTGCCAGCAGCGCGGATGAGCCGAGCAGCACATAAACCGCGATCGAGACCCGGTCATAGCGCCCGGGGAACGCGAGCTTCATGATGCAGCCGGCGACAGCACCGATCCAGACGAGACTGCCGAGCAGGATAGCCCAGAAACTGTCCTGCATCAGGACAAGCAGGGGCATGTAGGTTCCTGCGATCATCACGAAAATCGCGGAATGATCGAAGCGCCGGAGCAGCCATTTCAGCGACGAGGGCGGCACGAGATTGTAGGCAGCGGAAAACCCGAACATGGCCAGCATCCCCAGCCCGTAGATCGCTACCGCCGTCACTTCATGGGCGCCACGCTTCATGATGACCAGCGCGATCAGGAGGGTGATACCAACCAGTGCCGCGAGGATCGCAAGGGCATGGACCACGCCATCGGCCACAAGTTCCCCCTGGCTGAGCGGGCGCCGTGCGAGACGGGGATGGTCGGCGGGCAGCATGGCTTGTCCTTGGCAGGATCGGACTTTGAAGCGATTGGTGCATAAGTAAACCGTTCTCCCGCCTTCCGCGTCAAGTGGCCTTTCGTCGCGAGCCGCCGTTGCACGGGAACGCGTTGGAGCCTATCTTCTGGAGGACCGGGCCGAGTTCCGGCAAGGGGATGTCATGGCACAGGACGGGATCCATCAGGACGCGGAAACTTCCGCCCGGCTCGGCCGGTTGCTCCCCTTTGCCGTAATCGGCCTTTTCCTGCTTATGGCCGGCGGGCTCTGGGCCCGGTATGGCGGAGCGGTCTTTGCGGAAATGGTGGCCGCGGCCTGGGCACTGTGCTTCTGAGCCGGGGTTTGGATCGGGAGGCCGGTCCGCGCGAGACCATGCGGCGTCTTCCGCCAATGCTGCGGCCGGGTGACCAGTTCCGCAAGCGCCAGCCAGGCGCAAAGCGAGACCATCAACTGCGTGATCGGGAAGGCCAGTAGCCATGGCCAGCGGTGCAGCCAGCGGCGGCGGTGGAGCGCCACCAGCGCCGGTACGGCTTCGGTAAGCACGGCGATGACGATCAGCAGCAGCATGTTGGCATCCAGGAGCGCCTGCCGTGGTCCGAGGCCGCCCAGGGGGACAGGCGAGAGCATCCGGCCGAGCCCCAGGCCGATGAAGACGGGCAGGAAGAGCGAAGTCGTCAGCAGCGCGAAGGGAATGCAGGCTCCGATCAGCAGCGAGAGCCCGTCCAGCTTCTCCCGATACCTCGGCAGCCTTCCGGCATGGACAAGCGCTGTCTGGAACCAGCCCTTGAGCCATCGGATCCGCTGATTCCGCCAGAAAAGCCAGCGGTTGGGCGCCTCCTCCCACGTGGTCGAGGCGAGGTCGCCCACGGCAAGCCCGGCTTCGGCCAGCCGGTAGCCGAGATCGGCATCCTCGGTGACATTCGCGGCATCCCACCCACCGATGCGGCGGAGCTGCTCCGACCGGAAGTGATTGGAGGTTCCCCCGAGCGCGACCGGCCAGCCGGCAAGGGTGAAGCCGCGCCGCGTGCAGTCGAAAAGGGCTGCGTAATCCTGTGCGAAGCGCTGGCACAGGAAACCGTCCCCCGGGTTCGAGATGGCCAGTCTCGCCTGCAGGCAGGCAAGCTCTTCCGGCGCGCGGGCGAAGACCATGGCCGCCTTGCGGAGCTGGTCTTGCTCGGGCACATCCTCTGCATCGAAGACGGTCAGCAATTCGCCGGTGGCGAAGGGCAAGGCAGCATTCAGCGCACGCGGCTTGGTGCGGGGTTCCCCCGGTGGGATCCGGAAAATCAGGAAGCCCGGCGGCAGCGTGAAGCCGGCAAGGGCGGCAAGGGTCTCGGCATCGTCGGCTTCGATCAGCAGCAGGACCTGGCGACGCTCCGGTGGATAGTCGAGCGCGGCGAGGTTCCGGACAAGCCTCCGCACGACATTGCCCTCGCGGAAGAGCGGGACGAGCAAGGTGTAATCAGGCAGGGCGGGATCGGGCAGGACCAGCGCTGCCTGCGGATCGAGGTCCGGCATCAGGGCTGCCGTGAGGACGGCAAGCGCAGCGATGAGGTAGACCGGCGTCAGGGCTGCGAGGGCGATTTCGACGGGCGCCGCGGGAATGGCCCCGGCAAGGGCCAGAAGCGCGAGCAGCACGAACAACCCCGCGCCGAGAGCGAGAAGGCGGGGACCCTGGCGGAGATTCCGCGCGGATTGTTCATCCGGAAGTCCGTTTGCGGCCTGCCTCGCAATGGCAGGGCCATGCTGGCTCAGCAGTGCATCGAGCAGACCCTGCTCACCTGTCAGGACAAGCGGCGGGGGATCGCCCTCGAGCGCGCGGCGAACCAGCATTTCGGCGAGGGCGCCGGTCGGCGCGACCAGTCTCGCGATCCGCCCGTGATGCCAGCAGGGATAGCCGCGCCGGTGGAAAGCCTCGTCCGGAACGATGGAGCCGGCGGGCAGGGGAGGCTCCTGCAGGACAGGACTGCCGGTCAGCCGGGCCAGCGTCGAGAGAAGGGCCGGCTCGGTGATATGGCCCCGCGCGAGCGCGAGATCGAGCGGATGTCGGCCGGTTTCCGCAGCCAGATGGCAAAGCTCGCGCCATAGGGGCGGGGTCAGGCCGAGCGCCTGCGCCAGGATCAGGCAGGGCTCGCCGGCGCCATAATGCGGCCGGGCAATGGCAAGGGACATCTGGAAAAACGCGCAAGGAATGAACAAGGCAATGCAGCAAAATAGGACAATAATCCTTTTCTGGCAAGCGGGCGCGGATCATCCGGATTCGCTCTAGCTTTTCCGGCGGAAACCGTGTAAATGAAATACTCAAAATGAGCATATATCCGTAGCCAGCTTCTGGCTCTGGAGGAAACCGAGATGACGTTGATAATTCCGGCCACGATGACGGCGAGGGTGCCCGGCCCCGATTCCGGCGAAAACCGGGTCTTGCCGATGCCCGACCTCACGTACACGCCCGAGGTTGCCGCGGCGACGGCGCATCTCTACGATCGCGTGAAGCATGTGGTGCCCCCGGTCGAGTGGCCGTTCCATGCGCCGTATGTCGCCGCGATCAACCGTCTCAAGAAGGAGCGGGACGCAGTGATCCTGGCGCACAACTACCAGACGCCGGAAATCTACAATTGCGTCGCCGACGTCGTGGGGGACAGCCTGCAGCTTGCCAAGCTTGCGGCCCGCAGCACCGCGCGCATCATCGTGCAGGGCGGCGTCCATTTCATGGCCGAGACCTCGAAACTGCTGAACCCGGACAAGATGGTCCTCATCCCGGACCTGAAGGCGGGTTGCTCGCTGGCCTCCTCGATCACCGGAGCCGATATCCGCCGGCTCCGGGAAGCCTATCCCGGCGTTCCGGTCGTGGCCTATGTCAACACCTCGGCCGAGGTGAAGGCCGAGGTCGACATCTGCTGCACCTCCGCCAATGCTGTGCAGGTGGTCGAGAGCCTCGGCGTTGATCGCGTGCTCTTCGTGCCCGACCAGTATCTCGCCAAATATGTCGCCTCGAAAACGAAAGTGCAGATCATTTCATGGCATGGCGCCTGCGAGGTGCATGAGCGCTTCACCGGCGAGGAACTGCGTCGCTATCGCGAGGCGGATCCGTCGATCCGCATCATCGCGCATCCCGAATGCCCGCCCGATGTCATTGCCGAAGCGGATTTCACCGGGTCGACCGCCGGGATGATCGACTATGCAACGGCGCAGAAGGGCGGCAAGGTCCTGCTCGTCACCGAATGCTCGATGGCCGACAATGTCGCCGCCTCCGCGCGGGATGTCGAGTTTGTCCGGCCCTGCAATCTCTGCCCGCATATGAAGCGGATCACGCTGCCGAAGATCCTCGACAGCCTGCTCACGCTGCAGCACCGGGTCGAGATCCCCGAGGAGCTTGCCGCGCGGGCCCGCCGCTCGGTCGAGCGGATGATCAACCTGCAGAACTGAACCGCAGGAACCGGGAATTCTCCATGGCTTCGGTCCTTGTCATCGGCGGCGGGCTCGCCGGGCTCTTCACGGCACTGAAGCTGAGCCCGCTCCCCTGCACCATCATCAGCCCGCTGCCGCTCGGACAGGGGGCCTCCTCCGCCTGGGCGCAGGGCGGCATCGCCGCAGCGATCGGCGAGGGGGATTCGGTCGACAAGCACGTTGCCGATACGCTCGCCGCCGGCGCCGGCCTCTGCGACGAGCGCATGGTCCGTCTGATGGCCAGCGAGGCGAATGACCGGATCCACGATCTGCTGGGCTTCGGTGTTCCCTTTGACCGGGATCTCGAGGGGCGCCTCGTCCAGTCGCGAGAGGCGGCCCATTCAGCCAACCGCATCGTGCGTGTCCGCGGCGACATGGCCGGGGCAGCGATCATGGAGGCGCTGGTTGCCGCCGTGCGGCGGACACCCTCCATCCGCGTCCTCGAAGGAGTCGAGGCGCTCGAACTCGAGAAATGGCCGGAGGACACGGTCATCGGATGCAGCGTGGAGTTCATCCACGAGAATTTCGATCGCGCCGGTGGCTTCATGCGAGCCGACCGGATCGTCCTGGCTACGGGCGGGATCGGCCATCTCTTCGCCCGTTCGACCAACCCCCCAGAGGCGCGCGGTCTCGGCCTAGCCATGGCGTCGCTGGCCGGTGCGCGGATCGCCAATGCCGAATTCGTCCAGTTCCACCCCACCGCGCTTGATATCGGGATGGATCCCGCGCCGCTCGCCACGGAAGCCCTTCGCGGCGAAGGCGCGATCCTGATCAACAAGGCGGGCGAACGTTTTGCCCTGGCCCATCATCCGGATGGCGAACTGGCCCCGCGTGACATCGTGGCCCGCGCCGTCTTCGAGGAATGGGTGGCCGGGCGGAAGCCGATGCTCGATGCGCGCGCCGCGATCGGCGATCGTTTTCCCGAGGCCTTTCCGACGGTCTATGCCCGCTGCCGTGCGGTCGGTATCGATCCGGTGAAGGAGCCGATTCCCGTCGCCCCGGCCGAGCATTACCATATGGGCGGTGTCGCCACCGACGAGAATGGCCTCACTTCGCTCAAGGGCCTTTATGCCGTCGGCGAGGTTGCCTGCACTGGCGTCCATGGGGCTAACCGGCTGGCCTCGAATTCGCTGCTGGAAGCGGTGGTCTTTGCGGCCCGGGCGGCGGAACATATCCGCGCCGATCTCGGCGAGACCGGCTCGCCCGTGCGGATCCTCGACCGGTCGATCGCGAATCCACAGCCTGAACCGATGGACGAGATCGCAACGGTCCGGAGGCTGATGGCCGAACGGTTCGGCGTCGTGCGGAACGGGCCGGACATGCAGGCGGCACTCGATGAATTGATGGCTTTGCGCCTCTCCACCCGCTCCCGCACCGTGTTCCGGATGACCACAGCCGCTATGCTCATTGCCTCGTCGGCGCTGGAACGCCGGGAATCCCGCGGGGCGCATTTCCGCACGGACTATCCGGCGGCGGATCCGGCCGCGAAACCAAGCGAGGCGCCGTTTCCGGGCCATCTCGTGGAACGCTATCTCGCGGCCAGAGGAGCGCTGGCATGATCGGACCTCGAGCTGCGCTTCTCCCGGCCAATCTCGTGCAGGATGCTGTCCGGCTGGCCCTGGCCGAAGATCTCGGTCTCGCCGGCGATATCACGTCGCGGGTCTGCATTCCGCAGGGCCAGCAAGCCCGTCTGGCCATGGTGGCCCGAAAGCCGGGTGTCGTGGCAGGGCTCGCGCTGGCTGCCGAGGCGTTCCGGCAACTGGATGAGCAACTGGCTGTAACCTTCGCCGTGGATGATGGCGCCATCCTCGTGCCGGGGCAGCCGGTCCTTTCGGTAACAGGGGATGCGCGCGCCATTCTCGCTGCGGAGCGTACGGCCCTGAACTTTGTCGGTCGCCTCTCCGGCGTGGCGACGCTGACGGCGGATTATGTCCGCCGGATCGCCGGGACGCAGGCCTCGATCGTCTGCACCCGCAAGACCACGCCGGGTTTGCGCGCTTTCGAAAAGCATGCGGTGGCCTGCGGCGGCGGCCGCAACCATCGTTTCGGTCTGTTTGATGCCATTCTGATCAAGGACAACCACGTCGCCGTGGCCGGGGGCATCATCCCGGCCCTGCAGGCTGCAAAGCGCGGTGGCGGCCACCTCGTGAAGATCGAGATCGAGGTCGATACGCTGGAACAGCTTGATGAGGTGCTCGCCGAGGGCGCGGATGTCGTTCTGCTCGACAATATGGCGCCGGAGCGGTTGCGCGAGGCGGTCGGCCGGATCCGGGCCCGGCGGCCCGCCATGCTGGCCGAGGCCTCGGGCGGGGTTTCGCTCGACACAGTGGCCGGGATTGCGGCCACCGGGGTCGACCTGGTCTCGGTCGGGGCGCTCACGCATTCCGCCCCGGTTCTCGACCTCGGGCTCGACATCGCGATGAGCTGACCGCCCGGTCGGTCACTCAGTGCAGGCGCTGCCAGCCCGAATAGCCCGGCGAGACCTGCACATGGCGGTGGCGCGTCGCGTATTCGCCGGGGATCGTCTCGTGCGAGACATAGCCCGGCCGGACGAGCACGGTGCGCTCCCGCGTGCCGTGGACAGCCGGGATGGTGTCATAGACGACCCGTTCCGGGCTGACCATGACCTGCCGGTGCTGGGTGGCATATTGCGCCGGGACGGTCACCCAGCAGCCGATCTCCCGGCCCCAGCCATCGCGCGTGACCTGCCAGACCTTGCGCGCCGGTGCGACCATCACGGTCTCGGCAACGGTGTGATACTGGGCAGGAATGACGCGCTGCACATGCTGCGCCGGGCGGATCACCACGGTTTCGTGGGTCGAGCCATAGACAGGCGGGATATGCCGGGCGACCGTCCGGGCCGGCCGGACCTCGACGGTTTCCGCCACGGTGCCATAGACCGGCGGGTGATGGACGCGCTTGTAGCAGGCGGCGCCGCAATCGCCGCCGGCCGCAGCCGGATTGGCCATGAGCAGCACGGCAAACATCGAAGAGGCAAGAAGATGACGCATAGGACCCCCTATATTCTCCTTCAATCATGAAGCAGACGGGGCTCGGGCTCAATCACCTGGCCTGTGAATCGATGATATTCGAGAATTAACGGTAAATTCTCGCCCCGTTTACGATGAATATTTACGAAGCAACAAGCTCAGATCAGGTCTGGCCCGGCCGAAGACGATAGAAGATATGCCGCCCGATACGGTCGGTCCGCTTCAGCCGACGGGACCAGTACGGAGCGACATAGGTGGCATGGTAATGGGTCGAATGGCCGACATTCTCGTTATACTGCGTGCCTTCCATCACCGCTCGCGCAATGGTCTGCGCCCTTTCCCACGCCTCCGGCTCCTGGATCGCCAGCGACTTGCCCTCGCAGGCAAAGGTAAACTGGCAGGCCTTGTAGCGATGGCGGTTCTGGTAGACGACACCGCAGACCGAGCTGGGATAGAGCCCGCTCTTCACGCGGTTGAGTACGACCTGCGCGACAGCAGCCTGCCCATCCTCCGGCTCCGAACGGCTTTCGAAATAGATCGCCTCGGCAAGGCAGCGATGCTCCCGCTTGCGGCTTTCCGGATCGATCAGCCCGAGATAGTTCGGCCCGACCGTGAGTCGCGCCGTGACGGCTGCACGGCCGCTCGGGTCGGAATGGACATGGGCGAAGGCGGGAATGCGCATCGCGGCGGCGGCGATAATCTCGGGTTCGACCGGCGCTGGGGTCACCGAGGCCAGCGCGACGGCGCGGTTGACCGGCGGCGTCGAGCCATCCGGGCGGCTGAGCGAGAGCTTCTGCGGCGATAACCCGCCCTGCGGTGCTGTCACGGAACTACCGGAACTGCCAGTGCCAGGCGTGCTGCTGCGGATGTCGAACCGCCCCAGCCGCGCCATCAGCGCCTGGCTGGCCCGTTCCATCGAGACCGCTTCTTCCAGCTTCGCCTTCGGCAGAAGCGCCGGGTCGACCAGGAACAGCAGGGGCACGCCGATTTCGGGCTGGCGCTCGAATTCGCGCGAAAGGTCGACCTTGCGGATATGTGCGGCGAGTGAAGAGGGCAGCGGCGCATCCGGCTCCGCTGCTGGCTCCATTCGCTCGCGGTGCAGCGTCAGGACCGAAAGCCGCGGCGGCAGCAAGGTCACGCGGTGTGGTTCGATCATCGTCGAGCGCTTGAAGATCTTGTCGAGATGGAGCGTTCCCTGGCCGGCCGAGGCCGTGAACGAGACAAGCAGCGCGCCGGCGAGGCTCCAGGGCGCGAGCAGGGCCGCGCTCCGTGCAACGGCAAGCCGCCCGGCCGTGGGGATTGCCCGTCTCCGTGCCTTGCGATGCGGCCTTGCTGCGTCGTGATGCGCCACGGCTACCCCATTCCCGCCGGATCCCTGTGGCTCAGGGATGCCAGGCAAGCGAAAATCCTGTCCCGGGGGCCATGATCATCACTCGGGGTTCAGGAGGGCTTAAGCGGAAAGGTTAATCCTTTCCGAACGGCTTCAACCCTCTGCCTTCGTCACCTTGCCGAGCGCGGCCTGAGCGGCGGCAAGCCGGGCGATCGGCACACGGAACGGCGAGCACGACACATAGTCGAGCCCGACGCTCTCGCAGAAGGCGATCGATGCCGGATCGCCGCCATGCTCGCCGCAGAGTCCGAGCTTGATATCAGCCCGGGTGCGTCGGCCGCGCTCGACCGCAAGCTGGACCAGCTCGCCGACGCCCTCCTGATCGAGGGTCACGAACGGGTCATCGGCAAGGATGTTGCGCGCCTTGTACGATCCGAGGAACGAGCCGGCATCGTCACGGCTGATGCCGAGCGTCGTCTGGGTCAGGTCGTTGGTGCCGAAGGAGAAAAACTCGGCCGACTTCGCGATGTCTCCGGCCTTGAGTGCCGCACGCGGCAACTCGATCATGGTCCCGACGGAATATTCGAGAACCATGCCCTGCTCCTCGCCAACCAGCTTCGCCATTGCGTCGATGCGGGCCTTGACGAGGTCCAGCTCGGCCTTGGTCATGACGAGCGGCACCATGATTTCCGGCGTGACCGGCGCGCCGGACTTGCGCCCGGCCTCGATCGCCGCCTCGAAGATGGCGCGGGCCTGCATTTCGGCGATTTCCGGATAGGCAACCGCGAGTCGGCAGCCCCGGAAGCCGAGCATCGGGTTCGATTCCTTGAGTTCCAGCGCACGGAGCCGGAGCTTTTCGGCATTCGTGCCCATGGCTTCCGCCACTTCCTGGATCTCCCGGGCCTCGTGCGGCAGGAATTCGTGGAGCGGTGGGTCGAGCAGGCGGATCGTGACCGGCAATCCGCGCATGATCTCGAACAGTTCGACAAAATCCGAACGCTGCATCGGCAGGAGCTTGTCCAGCGCGGCGCGGCGGCCCTTCTCGTCATCGGCAAGGATCATCTCGCGCATGGCGATGATGCGATCGCCATCGAAGAACATATGTTCAGTGCGGCAGAGGCCGATGCCTTCCGCGCCGAACTTGACCGCCGTGCGCGCATCAAGCGGCGTCTCCGCATTGGTGCGGATCCGGAGGCGGCGGAACGCGTCGGCCCAGCCCATCAGCGTGCCGAACTCGCCGGACAGTTCCGGCTGCAGCATCGCGATCTCGCCGAGCAGGACCTGCCCGCTCGAACCGTCGATGGTGATGAAGTCGCCACGCTTGAGCACGCGCCCGCCGGCGGTCATGGTGCCGGAGACCATGTCGATCCGGATCGCGCCGGCGCCTGAAACGCAGGGCTTGCCCATACCGCGCGCCACGACGGCGGCGTGGCTGGTCATGCCGCCGCGGGTCGTCAGGATCCCCTCGGCCGCATGCATGCCATGGATGTCCTCGGGGCTGGTCTCCACGCGGACGAGGATGACCTTGCGCTTCTCCTTGACCGCCTGCTCCGCCTCTTCCGAGGTAAAGACGATGGCGCCTGTCGCGGCGCCCGGCGAGGCCGGCAGGCCCGTCGAGAGAACCGCGCGCGTCGCGTTCGGATCGATCGTCGGATGGAGCAACTGGTCGAGCGCCGCGGGGTCGATCCGCTGGATCGCCTCCTCGCGGGAGATCAGGCCCTCATTGGCAAGGTCGACGGCAATGCGCAGGGCCGCCTTGGCGGTACGCTTGCCATTGCGGGTCTGGAGCATCCAGAGTTTGCCCTGCTGGACCGTGAATTCGAGGTCCTGCATGTCGCGATAGTGCTTTTCAAGCAGGCCATAGATCCGGACCAGCTCGGCATAGGCTTCCGGCAGCGACACTTCGAGCGAAGGCTTGGTCGACCCTGCCGCAATCCGCGCCGCTTCCGTGATGTCCTGTGGCGTCCGGATGCCGGCAACGACATCCTCGCCCTGCGCATTGAGCAGGAACTCGCCATACAGTTCCTTCGTGCCCGTCGACGGGTTCCGCGTGAAGGCGACGCCGGTGGCCGAGGTTTCGCCCATATTGCCGAAGACCATCGCCTGCACGTTGACCGCCGTGCCCCAGCTCTCCGGAATGCTGTGCAGCTCGCGATACTTGATCGCGCGGGCATTCATCCAGCTGCCGAACACGGCGCCGATGGCGCCCCAGAGCTGTTCGTGCGGATCCTGCGGGAAGGGCCGGCCCAGCTTCTCGTTCACGCAATCCTTGTAGGCACCGACAATCTGCTTCCAATCCTCGGCCGAGAGTTCGGTATCGAGGGTGAAGCCCTTGGAATCCTTGAACTCCTCGAGAATGTCCTCGAAGTTATGGTGGTCGAGATCGAGCACGACATTCGAATACATCGTGATGAAGCGGCGGTAGCTGTCCCAGGCGAAACGTGGATTGTTCGCGAGGCTCGCCATGGCCTCGACCGTGACATCGTTGAGGCCGAGATTGAGCACCGTGTCCATCATCCCCGGCATCGAGGCGCGGGCGCCCGAGCGGACCGAGACCAGGAGCGGGTTGCTCGCATCGCCGAAGATCCGGCCGGTCAGGGTGCCGACATGCCGGAGCGCGGCATCGACCTGGGCGGCCAGATCAAGCGGGTAGCGGCGGTCATTCTCGTAGAAGGCGGTGCAGACCTCGGTGGAGATCGTGAAGCCCGGCGGCACCGGCAGGCCGAGATTGCACATCTCCGCCAGATTGGCGCCCTTTCCGCCGAGGAGGTTCTTGAGGCCCGAATTGCCTTCGGCCTGTCCATCCCCGAACGTGTAGACCCACTTCGTCATGATCGTTCCCCGGCATGTTTCGCACTTGCGAGATGACGCAAGCTTCCTGTCGCAAAAGTGTCAGCATGGCAACCTCCGAAATCGGAGAAAGGCCGTTGCATCCCGAGGAAAGCTCGGTCACCTTGCGCCGCCGACCTAAAGCGAGCCCAGCCTGAATGAATGCCGAACGCGCATCCGCGGCATCGAATTCTCCGCACGCAAGTCGGGGAGGGGCCGCCATGGCCGTGTTCCTCGTCGCGATGCTTGTGCTTGGCAGGGCCCATCCGGTTGCGGCGCAAAACGCCCCTGCTGTTGCCCCGCCGGTCATCGTGCCGCTGGTCATTGACCCCGACCGCCGTGTCGAGCGGCGCGACCTGCCGCGCGGCGCCACAATCCGCTTCGTGACGGAGGAGGATTACCCGCCCTTCAACTATCTCGGCCGTGACGGGGCGCTGGTCGGGTTCCATGTCGATCTGGCCCGGGCGATCTGTGCCGAACTCGCTGTCCCCTGCACGATCCAGACTCGCCGCTGGGATCTCCTTCTGCCGGCTCTGGAAGCCAACGAGGCGGATGCCGTCATCGCCGCGCATCGCATCACACCCGAGTTGCGCCAGCGCTTCGAGATGTCGCTGCCCACGCATCGGGTCCCGGCGCGGTTCGTCGTCCGGTCCGGGGCGCTGCCGGCCGACGGCGATTTCCGGCAACTGGCAGGGCGATCGGTTGCCGTTATCGGCGGCAGCGCACACGAGGCCTTCCTCAATGCCTTCTTCCCCGGCATCCGGCTCCAGCGCCATGACCGGCTCGAACCTGCGCTCGAAGCCGTACGGCGCGGCGAGGTCGATCTTGTTTTCGGCGACGGGATCGCGCTGTCCTTCTGGCTGAACGGCTCGGGGTCGATGGCCTGCTGCCGGTTCTATGGGGGGCCCGTCCTGGAGAGCCGCTTCTTCGGCGAAGGCGCAGGTCTCGTTTTCCGGCAGGGCAACACCACCCTGCGTGGTGCGGTGGATTATGCGCTCTGGCGCCTGATCCGCGATGGACGCTATGCCAAGCTGCTCCTGAAGCACTTTCCGATGCCCTTCTATTGATTGACGCACCGGTCGCGGGCCACTAACCAGATCCGCTCGTCAAGACCCTGAATTCTGATGGAAACCCCGATGTCCCACCTCCTCGCCTATCGCGATGCCGCGCAGAATTCGGCCGCCTGGCCCTTCGAGGAAGCACGCAAGCTGGTCGCCCGGCTCGAGCGTCGTGGCGGTTTTGCGAAATCGGGCAAGCAGGCTGTCCTGTTCGAGACCGGATATGGCCCGTCCGGCCTGCCCCATATCGGCACCTTCGGCGAGGTGGCGCGGACGACCATGGTCCGCCGCGCCTTCGAGACGCTGACCGGCGGCGAGATCCCGACCCGGCTGATCGCCTTTTCCGACGATATGGACGGCCTGCGCAAGGTTCCGGATAACGTGCCGAACAAGGAGATGCTGGCGAAGGCGCTGAATCTTCCGCTGACGAAGGTGCCGGATCCCTTCGGGACCCATGAGAGCTTCGGCCATCACAACAATGCGCGGCTCTGCGCCTTCCTCGACCAGTTCGGCTTCGAATACGAATTCCGTTCCTCGACCGAATGGTATCGCTCCGGCGCCTTCGACAAGACCCTCCTGCTCATGCTGGAGCGCTACGAGGCGATCATGGCGATCATGCTGCCGTCACTGCGCGAGGAGCGGGCCGCCACCTATTCGCCCTTCCTGCCCATCCATCCGGATACGGGGCATGTCATGCAGGTGCCGATCGAGGAGCGGAAGCTGGATGCCGGCACGATCGTCTGGCGCGACCCCGCAACCGGCAAGGCCTTCGAGACGCCAGTGACCGGCGGGCATGCCAAGCTGCAATGGAAGCCGGACTGGGCGATGCGCTGGGTCGCGCTGGATGTCGATTACGAGATGGCCGGCAAGGATCTGATCGACAGCGTCAAGCTCTCCGGCGAGATCGTCCGCGCGCTGGATGGCGAGCCGCCTGAAGGCTTCAATTACGAACTCTTCCTCGACGAGAAGGGCCAGAAGATTTCCAAGTCGAAGGGCAACGGCCTGACCATTGACGAATGGCTCACCTATGCCTCGCCCGAGAGCCTTGCGCTTTACATGTTCCAGCGACCGCGCGAAGCCAAGAAGCTCTATTTCGACGTCATCCCGCGCGCTGTGGACGAATATCTCAGCTTCCTCGACGCATTCGGCCGGCAGGACGAGAAGAACCGTCTCGGTAACCCGGTCTGGCATATCCATGGCGGCAACCCGCCGGCGCCGGAGCGGATCGGCCATGGCGGTGACCAGCCGGGCACGCAGGTCAGCTTCGGGCTCCTCCTGAATCTCGTTGCCGTGGCCAATGCCGAGGACAAGGCCGTGCTGTGGGGCTTCCTGCAGCGCTATGCGCCCGGCGCCTCGCCGGAAACCCATCCGCGCCTCGACAATCTCGTCGGCTATGCGATCCGCTATTTCCGGGATTTCGTGAAGCCCAAGAAAGTCTACAAGGCTGCGGATGACATCGAGGCGGCTGCCCTGCAGGCCTTGCTGGGCAAGCTACGCGCCCTGCCGGCCGATGCCGGCCCGGAGGCAATCCAGGAAGCCGCTTATGACGTCGCGCGGGCCGAGCCACGCTACCAGGATCTCAAGGCCAAGGGTGCCACGCCCGAACGCCCGGGTGTCTCCAATGCCTGGTTCAGTGCGATCTACCAGATCCTTCTGGGCGAGGAGCGCGGGCCTCGCTTCGGTTCGTTCGCGGCGATCTACGGCCTGTCGAACACGGTCACGCTGATCGAGAAGGCGCTGCTCGGCGATCTGATCGCCGAGCATCAACGCTTTCTGGACGCGCGCGGCGCCTGATCGTTACTGGCTCGCCCAGACGATCCGGGAGACGTGCCGGATCTCGTGGCTTGGCCGGGCCACCGGCGTTTCATCCCGGAACGGCGTGTAATGGACATGGGTCGCGCTGGCATGGCCCAGAACGCCGAGATCGGTCGTTCCGTTCTGGTCAATGATCAGCACGCGGTCATGGCGGCGCGTCTCCGCTTCGGGCGCGACAATGATGACATCGCCCTTGCGATAGACCGGCGCATAGGCGCTGCTGTGGATTTCCAGCGCATAGAGCACGCCATCGACCGGTGAGGGAAAGGCGATCTCGTCCCAGCCCGCATGCAGCGGACGGCCGGTCGGATCGAGCGCGCGGGCCAGCGTCTCGTCCAGCAGGCGGTAGGCCACCCGGCGCGAGGGCCATTCGGTCTGGGTCAGCAGGCCGAGAAAGTCATCGATGCTGGTACTGGTGGCACCGAGGACCTTGGCGACGGATTCCGTCGATGGCCAGCGGAGCTGGCCATCGGCATTCTGGCGTTTGGAACGGTTGAACGTCGTGGGATCGAGCCCGGCCTTCTTGGCCAGGCTGGACGCGGACAATCCCTGGCGTTTGGCCAGGGCATCGATCGCGGCCCAGATTTGAGCGTGGGTGAGCATGGGAGGAGAAAATCCGTATGGGTTGCCGAAGGGGGTAGCAACTTTGGCGGCCATCTGCAATTAAATGTTATGGAGCAATGGTTTAAACCCGGTGATAATCAAGCGTTGCAATCTCGTGAAAGCTAAAAACAGTGATGCAGACTACCATTTTCAAGATCATGACTGAAGAACAATGGCGCCAGTTCGACGCCGATGGATCATTTGCGGGTGCTCCGGTTGATCTGGCAGATGGCTACATTCATTTTTCCTATTCCGATCAGCTGGCGGAAACGGCGATGCGGCACTTTGGTGGCATGGCCGGGCTCCGGATCGTTGCGGTTGACACGATTATGCTTGGCACCGCATTGAAGGCCGAGCCGTCGCGCGGCGGGGCACTGTTCCCGCATCTCTATGCATCCTTGCCGCGCGAGGCGGTTCGGTGGGTCTCTCCGCTGGTCTGGCGCGAGGATGGCACGCCCGATTGGCAGCCGCCCGCGGGCGCGAAGGATGGATGACGATGTTTTCCGGGCTTTTCCCCCTGATCCAGCCCCTGATCCGGGCGCTTGACCCCGAAACGGCCCATGACTGGACGGTGGCCGCGCTGGAAAGGATGCCGCTGCCCGCGCCGCCGGCCGACGATTCGCGTCTGCATTGCACCCTTGCCGGGCTGGACCTGTCCAACCCGGTCGGCATCGCGCCGGGCCTCGACAAGCATGCGCGCGTTCCGGATGCGCTGATGCGCCTTGGCTTCGGCTTTGTCGAGGTGGGCGGCGTCACGTTGCTGCCCCAGCCGGGCAATCCGAAGCCGCGCGTGTTCCGGCTGCCGGCCGATGGCGCGGTGATCAACCGCTACGGGTTGAACAGCGACGGGATGAAGGTCATTGCCGGTCGGCTGTCCGCGCGTCGTCGCCGGGGCGTGCTCGGGGTCAATCTCGGGGCCAACAAGGAAAGCGCCGACCGCATCGCCGATTATCTCGCCTTGGTCGAGGGTATCGGTCCGCTGGCCGAATTCGTCACGCTCAATGTCTCCTCGCCGAACACGCCCGGCCTGCGCGATCTCCAGGGGCGCGCCTTTCTCGACGATCTTCTGGCGCGCGTGCTCGACTTGCGTGAACGGCTGGGGCTGACGACCCGGATTTTCCTCAAGATCGCGCCGGATCTGGACGAGACCCAGCTTGATGACATCATCGCGGTGGCCCGCGCCCGGGGGATCGATGCCATGATCGTCTCCAACACCACGATCGCGCGGCCTGACACCCTCGTGGAGAAAGCGCTCGCGAGGGAGACCGGAGGGTTGTCCGGCAAGCCGCTTTTCCGCCTCTCGACCATCGTTCTGGCCAAGACCTTCCTGCGTGTGGAACGGCAGTTTCCGCTGATCGGCGTGGGCGGCATTGCCAGTGGCGAGGATGCGGTGGCGAAGATCGCGGCCGGCGCCGATGCGATCCAGCTTTATTCGGCGCTGATCTATCAGGGTCCGGGGCTGATCGGCGAGATCAAGACTGCCCTGCTGCGGGCCGTCGAGCGCGAACAGGCCGCCGGGATCGGGCAACTCGTCGGCCGCAACGCGGCAACCTGGGCGCAGGCCTGAAACCGGGCTCAGCCGGGAATGTCGAGCTTGGAGGCAGCGATGACCGCCTGCGTCCGGCTCTCGACACCCAGCTTCATCAGGATGGCCGAGACATGGGCCTTCACCGTCGCTTCGGAGACGGAAAGCTCGTAGGCGATCTGCTTGTTCAGCAGCCCTTCCGAGAGCATCGTCAGGACGCGCATCTGCTGCGGTGTCAGGCTGGCGAGGCGCCGGATCAGGTCTCCGGTTTCCTTGTCCGCCAGTTCGCCGAGCGGGATATCCGGCGGGGTCCATGTGCCGCCGGTCAGGACGATGCGGATCGCCTTGTTCATCACATCGATCGGCGTCGTTTTCGGGATGTATCCCGCTGCGCCGAATTCCATGCAGGTGCGGATCGTCGCGGAATCATCAACGCCGGAAACCACGATGATCGGAACCGCCGGATGTTGCGATCGCAGGAAGGTGAGGCCGGAAAATCCGCTGACACCGGGCATTTTCAGGTCAAGCAGGACAAGATCGATATCGCCTTGACCGGACAGCGCCTGAACCGTTTCTTCCAGCGTGCCGGCCTCGATGACGGAGAGTTCGGCAAAAATCCCGGACAAAGCCTGTTTGAGCGCGCCGCGGAACAACGGATGATCATCGGCGACGATGATCGTGCCCCGGCCATGGTCCTGAACTGCCTGTGTCATGGTTCCGTCCCGCTCATTGCACGGCTTGGCGCATATCGGCGTACCGCATCCTGTCTTCTCGGGCGATGATGGCCGACAACGTTCTCTATTTGCAAGCGACATGGCTCGTCCATTAGAACGAAAGCAGTGTCCATTTCCGTTTCTCCCGCCGGGAGCCAGGTGATCGCCTTCCATGTCGACGGCCCTGATCTTCGCGCTGACCCTTGCGGGTCTCAGCATCCTGATGCTTACGGAACGGATGGGGATGCCGGCCTCGCTTGCCGTGACAGGCAGCTATGCGCTGATGGGGCTGGCGGCGGTCGCGCTGGCGCTGCTCAACATGACAAGCCGCCTGGGCCGTTTCGTGATCGGCCATGAGCGTGGAGCGCCACTGACGGCGACCTGTCTCGCCGCAACCCTTCTCCTGACCGGATTCTCGCTCTTCCGTCGGTCGCCGGAGCCCGCGACCCTTCTCCTGCTTGTCCTGCTGGGCTGGGTCGGCGGATTGCTGCTGGCCGGGACACGACCCTGGCGCAATTTCAGGCAGCCGCCCGAGGATCCTGCCGACCGCGATCCCCTCGCTGGCGGAAGCGGGGCGCGGAAGATCGCCGGCCTCGCCCTGCTCGTACTCGTCCTCGCCGGCGCGCTGCTGATCTGGGAACGCTCGCGCCTGCTCTGGAGCCCGATTCTCATTGGCTCGGATCCCAGCCGGATGACCAGCCTCGCGCTCGTCACCGGAGCATTGCTCGTTCTGGGCGGCATGGCGGGGCTCGGACGGCTGGCCCTCGTCGCCGTGGCCCTCGCATTCTTCACGGGCCTGCTTCCGGCAGCCGCGGAAATGCTGCGCCTCGTGCCGCATCTCCCGGCGAGTGGCCTGATCCTCGAAGGGGCCAAGGGCTGGCTTGCCCCGATCCCCGCCCTCCTCGAGGGACTGGCAGTCCCGTCCTGGCCGCGCGCGCAGGCGGCGCTGACAGGGCTCGTCTTCGGCGCCGCATCCGGCCAGGCGCTGGCGCTGCTGCCCGGCCGGCGCGACAGGGTCGCCAGCGCCGCGATGGCAATCCTGCTCGCCGGGGTTCTCTTTGGCGTGATGCTGCTCGCCGACTGGCAGATCCGCACCGGCATCGTCGAAGCCCTCAGTGCCACGGCACCGGGACAATGGCCCGGCTTCGTGTTCGATCCGGGCCTGAAGGGCTGGCTGACGGCCTGCGGCAGCCAGCCGGACGATGCGCTCGCCGTTGCCCTTGCCTGCGGCACCGGAACGCCGCGCACGCTCTTGCCGGTCGATGCCCTGCGGTTTGATGACAGCCTCGCGCTACCGGCTTTGGCCGTCTCGCTCGGCTGGCCGGTGCTGATCGGCCATGTCTGGGCTGTGCTGCCGGCCTGGCTCTCGCTGATCGGGTTCCTCGTGCTGGTTCAGGTGGTCGCAACGGGGATTTCCGAACGGATCCTTTTCCGGCTGCTGCGCCCGCGCGCGCTGCGTTCGGCGCGGCTGGCCTATGGGCGCCTCGCGGTGGTCGGTCTCGCGATTGGCATGGCGCTGTTCGGCTGGCAGATCGGCGCGCTCCCGGCGGATTTCCTGCTCTGGCTGCAACTGGGCGCCGCCCTGCTCCTGGCGTTGGCCACCCTCGTCCGGATGGTCGAGGCCGTGGTCAGGCGTCCGGCACGGCCGGTTGGGCAGGAATCCGCGCCAGTGCCGCTTGAAGCGTCGTGAGGCGGTCGGCCTCGGCGGGCGGCTTGTCCCAGCGGATGCGGTGGATTCTCGGGAAGCGCATGGCGATGCCGGATTTGTGGCGCGTCGAGGCCTGCAGCCCCTCGAAGGCGATCTCCAGCACCAGCCCCGTCCGGGCCTCATGCACCACCTCGCGCACAGGGCCGAACCGGTTGGTCGTGTTCTGCCGGACAAACCGATCCAGTTCGATCAACTCGGCATCGGAGAAGCCGAAATAGGCCTTCCCGACCGGAACCAACCGGTCTCCGTCCCAGACGCCGAAAGTGAAATCGGAATAATAGGACGAGCGCTTGCCATGCCCGCGCTGGGCATACATCAGCACGCAATCGACGAGGCCGGGATCGCGCTTCCATTTGTACCAATGGCCCTTGGGTCGCCCGGCGAGATAGGGTGAAGCCAGCCGCTTCAGCATCACCCCTTCGATGGCCGGATGTTCCGCGGATTGTGCGCGCTGCCGGGCAAGGTCTTCCCAGCTGTCGAAATCGAGCGGCGGCGACGTGCGAAGTCGCCCGCCATGGGCCGCGACAAGGGCATCGAGCCGTTCCCGCCGCTCGGCCAGCGAGAGGCTCCGCAGATCCTCCTCACCGGCGAAGAGGCAATCATAGGCGATGAGATGCGCTGGGAATTCGGTCGTCAGCCGGGCCGATACGCTTTTCCGGTTCAGCCGTTGCTGGACAGCGGAGAAGGGCGCGACCGATTCACCCTCCATCACGACGAGTTCGCCGTCGATCACCCCGTCGAAATGCAGCGCGCCGGCCAGATCCGGGAAGGCGGTCGTGATATCGTCGCCACTCCGGGAGAACAGACGGATCTCCACCGCATTGCCGCGGAGCCGCCCGGCGGCCTGCACGCGGATGCCGTCCCATTTCCATTCGGCCGAGAATTCGTGCGGGTCGAGACGGTCAAAATCCTCGTCCTCGACCGGATGGGCCAGCATCGGCGAGCGGAAGGTCAGCGCCTGCCCGGGATCGGGGCGCGGCCCGCGCCCTTCCAGCCAGGCGAAAAGCCCGGCATAGGGCGGTTCCAGCCCGTGCCAGATCTCCTCGATTGCCGCCGCCTCGACCCTGCCGAACCGCGCCAGGGCCAGTTTCGCGAGCGAGGCAGAAACGCCGATGCGGAACCCCCCGGTCATCAGCTTCAGCAGGGCCCAGCGGCCGCGCTCGTCCAGCGTGTCGAGCAAGCCGGCAACGAGCCCCGCAACCTCGCGGCGCGAGGCTTTCTGCAGCGTCTCGACGATGGTTCCGATCGAACTGTCGCGGGTCAGGGTGTCAGCCGGCGCGGGCCAGAGCAGGGCGATCGTCTCGGAGAGATCACCGACATAATCATAGGAGAGCGCGAACAGCACCGGATCGGTCCGTTCGCTGATCAGTTGCCGGAGCATGGCCGGCTTGGCCGCCGGCAGGTCGAGTGCCCCGCACAGGGCGGCAAGGCAATAGCCTCGATCCGGGTCCGGCACGGAGCGGAAATGCTCCTCCATCAGCGTCAGCTTGGCGAGGCGGCGCGGTTCGAAGGCCAGAGCCTCGATCAGGGCGGCAAAACGGTTCATGCCGCCTCCTCGTCGCCGTAACCGACAAGGCGCAGCGGGCGCGCGGCAAGCCCGCGCTGCTGGCACCAATGGACCAGCGCATCCTCCTGCCCATGCGTGACCCAGATCTCGCCGGCCCCGGTCTCGAGGATCGTCTCCTGCAGTTCCGGCCAGTCGGCATGATCCGAGATCACCATGGGAATCTCGGCGCCACGTTGCCGCGCACGGGCGCGGATCCGCATCCAGCCGCTGGCCACGGCCGTCACCGGGTCGGGGAACCGCCGCGACCAGCGATCTGCCAGCGCAGAAGGCGGGCAGAGGACAATCCGCCCGGCAAGGTCCCGGGCCTTGTGGCCGGCCACCGGTTCGAGCCGGCCGAGCGCGATGCCGCGGGCCTCGTAATATTGCGTCACCTTTTCGAGGGCGCCATGCAGCAGGATCGGCGCGTCATGGCCGCAATCGCGCAGCAGGCGGATCATCCGTTGCGCCTTGCCGAGAGAATACGCGCCGATCAGATGTGGCCGCTCCGGAAAGCGGGCCAGCGAGGCGAGCAGCCGCCCGGCCTCGCCGCGCGCATCGGGATGGCGGAAAACCGGCAAGCCGAAAGTCGCTTCCGTGACGAAGACATCGCAGGCCTGGAGGGCGAAGGCTTCGGCCGTCGGGTCCGGCCGGCGCTTGTAATCACCCGAAACCACGATCCGGCAGCCCTGCCATTCGAGCGCGATCTGGGCCGAGCCCAGCACATGCCCGGCCGGATGGAAGCTGATCCGCACCCCGCCATGGGTCAGGCTCTCGCCGAAGGGCATGGCCTGCTCGCTGCCGCAGAAGCCCTCGCCGAGCCGGATCCGCATGATATCAAGCGTCTCGCGTGTCGCCAGCACATGGCCGTGGCCGGCCCGGCCATGGTCCGAATGCGCATGCGTGACAAGCGCCCGCGCGACAGGGCGCATCGGGTCGATATGGAAGTCCCCCGGCGGGCAATAGAGACCCTCCGGACGGGGATGCAGCAGGGTTTCCGGGCGTATCGCCAAGGCGGTTTCCAGAAGCGCGGAGTTTGAAACAGGGAGGCCAGAAGCGGCGTCTGCCCTTCACATAGCGCGGGCCAAGCCCTATGGCACGGGGCATGACCACGAGGCCACCCTTCTCGACCCGCTCCTCGGGCGACATGATTGCCGACCGGCGCTATGCGTATGGCGATGCCGCCCTTGCCGACCGGGACTGGCAGGCCGCGCTTGACCTTTTCGAGCAGACCCTCGAACAGGCGCCGCATTGGCCTCCGGCGCATCTCGCCCTCGCCAAGGCCGCTTTGGCCCTCGGCCAGGAGGCAAGGGCCTGCACCGCTCTGGAGCGCGTTCTCGCGCTCGACCCGGCCGATCATCTCGGTGCGGCCCTGCTCCTGGCGCGGATCGGCGGCAGGCCGGTCGCCGATGCGATGCCTGCCGCCTATGTCGCCGCCCTGTTCGACGATTACGCGCCACGTTTCGACAGCCACCTTGTTGGCCAGCTCGCCTATCGCGCGCCCGAACTGCTTGTCGCCGCGTTGGACCGCCATCTCCCGGAACGGCATTTCGCCGATGTGCTGGATCTTGGCTGCGGAACAGGCCTGATGGCCCGGGCGCTCGGCAGCCGGGCAGGGAAAGTCTTCGGGGTTGATCTTTCGCCCGGCATGATCGCCGTTGCTGCGGAAACCGGGCTCTATGACGGGCTTGAAGCGGGTGAGCTTGTCGCCTTTCTCGAACAGCAGCCGGCGTCCGGTACCGATCTGGCGATTGCCGCCGATGTCTTCTGCTACGTCCCCGATCTCGCGCCGGCCTTCGCGGGGGCCCGCCGCTGCCTCGCGCCAACGGGTATTCTCGCCTTCACCGTGCAGACCCATTCAGGCGAGGGGGTTGTGATCGGCGCGGATTGCCGCGCGCATCACGCGCCGGGCCTTGTGCGTCATCTCGCGGCGGAAACCGGCTTCACCCTGCTGGCCGAACAGGAGGCCATCTCGCGCCTCGATGCCGGAAAGCCGGTGCCGGGCGCGCTCTTCCTCCTTGCCGCCCCATGACGGCCACGCCACCTTGGCCTGATGGTGCCGCCCGCTGATTCCCTGCTCCCGACGCGTTTTGCAGACTGGTTTTCCGGTCGTGGCTGGAGCCTGCGCTGGCATCAGGCCCAGTTGCTCGCCCGGGCTTCGGCACGCCGCTCCACGCTGCTGATCGCGCCGACCGGCGCCGGCAAGACGCTGGCCGGTTTCCTGCCGACGCTGGTTGACCTGTCCGGCCCGGGAAGTATCGAGGGGCTGCATACGCTTTACATCTCGCCGCTCAAGGCGCTTGCCGTGGACATCGCCCGCAACCTCGAGGAGCCCGTGGCGGAAATGGGCCTTCTGCTTCGCGTCGAGGCCCGTACGGGCGACACTCCGGCCGCACGCCGCCAGCGCCAGATGCGCCAGCCGCCGCAGATCCTGCTCACCACGCCGGAGCAGGTCGCGCTGATGATCGCCAATCCCGAGGCCCGGAAAGTCTTTGCCGGGCTGCGGCAGATCATCGTCGATGAATTGCACGCGCTGGCGCCGGGAAAACGCGGCGATCTTCTCGCCCTCGGCCTCGCCCGGTTGCGCGTTCTGGCGCCGCAGGCCATCACCTTCGGCCTCTCCGCTACGGTGGCGGAGCCCGACAATCTCCGCCGCTGGCTGGTCGATCAGGCCGGCGGTGTGGCCATGGCGGATCTTGTCGAGGTTCCCCGCAGCCTCGCCGCGCCGGCCGATCTCCGGCTGCTCGAAACCGAGGAGCGCCTGCCCTGGGCCGGCCATTCCGCGCAGCACGCCATGGCGGAAATCTACCGCGAGATTGGCCGGCACCGGCTGACCCTCGTCTTTGTCAATACGCGCATGCAGGCTGAATTCGTGTTCCAGGCGCTCTGGGGCCTGAACGAGGAAAACCGGCGCATTGCCCTCCATCACGGCTCGCTCGATGTCGGGCAGCGGCGCAAGGTCGAGGCGGCCATGGCATCCGGTGGCCTCGACGCGGTGGTTTGCACCTCGACGCTCGATCTTGGCATTGACTGGGGCGATGTCGACCTCGTCATCAATGTCGGCGCGCCCAAGGGTGCGAGCCGCCTGCTCCAGCGGATCGGCCGGGCCAATCACCGGCTCGACCAGCCCTCCAAGGCCTATCTCGTGCCGTCGAACCGGTTCGAGGTGCTTGAATGCCATGCCGCAATCGAGGCGGCCCGGGCGGGCGAGCAGGATGCCGTGACCAGCCGCGAGGGCGCGCTGGACGTGCTGGCCCAGCATTGTCTCGGCATGACGGTGGCCGAGCCGGTCGATCCGGAGGCCCTCTACCGGGAAGTGACGGGTGCAGCGCCCTATGCCGCACTCGAGCGGGAGGCCTTCGACCGCGTGATCCGCTTCGCCACGGATGGCGGCTATGCCCTGCGCGCCTATGACCGCTTCGCCAAGATCCGGCGCGACGGCGAGGGGAGGCTGCGTGTCGCCAATGCGCGGATCGCGCAGGCCTACCGGATGAATGTCGGAACGATCGTTGAGTCGACGATGCTCAAGGTGCATCTCGGTTCGGCAAAGGGTGGGGCTCTCCGCTATGGCCGGCTTCTCGGCGAGATCGAGGAATATTTCGCCGAGGGCCTGACTGCTGGCGATACCTTCGTTTTTGCCGGCGAAGTGTTGCGCTTCGAGGGCATCGTCGAGGATCGCGTGGTGACAACGCGCACGCAGGGGAAGGATCCGATGATCCCCTCCTATAATGGCGGCAAGTTTCCCCTTTCCACGCATCTCGCGGCGCGGGTCCGGTCGATGCTGGCCGATCCCGATACATGGCAAGCGCTGCCCGGGCAGGTATCATCCTGGCTGGCACTGCAGCAGGGGAAATCGGCACTTCCGGGGCCGGAGGATCTGCTGGTCGAAACCTTCCCCCGTGGCGGGCGCTACTATCTTGCGGCCTTTCCCTTCGAGGGGCGGCTTGCCCACCAGACGCTCGGCATGCTCCTGACGCGCCGCCTCGAACGCGCCGGGCTCCAGCCGCTCGGCTTTGTCGCGAATGACTATGCCATCGCGATCTGGATGCTGCGCGACCCCTCGATCCGCGTCGCCGCCGAACCGGAATTCCTCGACCGGCTCTGGGACCCGGACATGCTGGGAGACGATCTCGAGGAATGGCTGAACGAGAGCGCGCTGATGAAGCGCTCCTTCCGCGCCTGCGCGGTGATTGCCGGCCTGATCGAGCGGCGTTTCCCCGGCATGGAGAAAAAGGCCCGCGCGGTGACCATGTCGACAGACCTGATCTTCGACGTGCTGCGCAAGCATGAGCCGGACCATATCCTGCTGCAGGCCGCCCGCGCCGATGCGGCGACGGGCCTCATGGATCTCCGCCGCCTCTCCGACCTTCTGATGCGGATCCGCGGGCGAATCGTGCACCATGATCTGGAGAGAGTCTCGCCGCTTTCGGTTCCGATCCTGCTGGAGATTGGCAAGGAGCCCGTCTATGGCGAAGCGCGCGATCAGGCGATCGCCGACGAGGCGGCCCGCCTGCTGGACGAGATGGGGGAGGCATTCGGAACCGCATGAGACAGTCCGCCCAGCTCAATGATGCTCGACGGGCCGTACCGGCACGCATCCTGCTGGCCGGCCACGAGGTGCTGCTCCTGCCGGCCGGTGCGGCCTATCTGCAGGACGAGCGACTTCTGGTCGTCGCCGATCTTCATCTCGGCAAGGGGCTCGCCTATGCCAGCCGGGGCCAGATGCTGCCGCCCTATGACAGCCTCGAGACGATGCGCCGGCTGCTGGCCCTTGTCCGCCACTGGCAGCCCGGGCGCCTCGTCCTGTTGGGGGACAGCATCCATCGACAGACGCTGATGGAGGCGAGCCTCGCTCCGGTCGCGGGCGAACTGGACGAGCTTGCCCGGATGGTCGAGCTGATCTGGATTGCCGGCAATCATGATCCCGACTTGTCCGGGTTGCCCGGCGCGGTGGCCGGCGAGATCGAACTGCCCGGCGCGCTGCGCCTGCGGCACGAGCCTGCCACCGATGGGCACGCGGAGATTGTCGGCCATCTGCACCCCGCAGCGCGCCTGCCCACAAGGGCCGGGCGCCAGCGTCGGCGCTGCTTCGTTGCCGGCGAAAACCGCCTGCTCCTGCCGGCCTTCGGTGCCCTCACCGGGGCGCTCTGCGTGAGTGACCCCGCCATTGCCGGGCTCTTCCCGGTCGGCCGGAGCCGCGTCTTCCTGATGCTCGGCGAGGGGCTTGCCGAATTGCCGATGGCTGCCGTGGCGTGAGCGCTGCGGCCGACAATAGCTTCTCGCGAACCGGCCGGCTTATGAGGATACGTCCTTGCCGGCGGCGCGCCGGGCAAGGAAGGGCAGGGCGGCCGCAATCATCACAAAACGTGCGACGTGGTGCGAGGAGACGTAGAGCGGATCGAGGCCCATCGCGAGGCCAAGCACCACCATGGCCTCGAGGCCACCGGGCGCGAAGGCGACCAGCGCTTCGGGCAGGGGCACATTGGCGAAGCGGGCCGTGAGCAGGGCCCCCAATGCAGCCACTGCGACAGTGACAACCAGCAGCAGGATGCCGGGCAGGAAGAGCGATCGTACCGTCTGGACATCAAGCCCCGAGAACCGGGAGCCGGCATAGACGCCGACGATCACCATCGCCATCGAGACCACCGCGACGGGGGGCGAGCCGGTGATGAGGCCGGTGACATGGAGCAGCCCGGCCGCCGCCATCCCGCCCAGCAGGAAGGGCGCCATGATCCGCAAGGCCTGGAACAGCCAGGCGACCAGCACCGCAGCCACCATCATGAGAGCGAAGGGCAGCGGGCCGATAATGTCTGGCGGTGCGGCATTGACCTCGCGCACGGCGAGAAGTGTGGCGCTCGGCAGCACCGCCACCAGCACGAACATCCGGAAGGACTGAACTGCGACGATCGGCAGCATGTTCGAACGGGTTTCGGAAACTGCCGCGATCACGGCCGAGAGCGCGCCCGGAACCGAGGCAAACATCGCGCTGTTCCGGTCCCACCCGAAAAGCCGGACAAGCGCCAGCCGGCCGGCAAAGACGATGGCCAAGGTTGTCAGAGCGAGGATCAGCAGCGAGAGCGGATAGCGCTCGAGCGCGCGCAGCATTTCCGGCGTGATGGCGCTGCCGGTCAACGCCCCGGCAAAGAGCATCCCGAGATCGCGCACGGGATCCGGGATTACCGGCTTGACGCCGGTTACGATGAGCAGGACGGCGCCGACAAGGGCGCCGGAAAGCCAGGGCGCAGGCAGCCGGAGCAGGAAGAAGACATAGCCGCCGACCAGTCCGGCGCCGATCGTCAGGATCAACCGGCCCCAGACCGGCAGGACACCGAACCCGGTCACAGCCGCGCCACCGCCTCCACCAGCCGATCTGCCGCCATGGCGATATCCTCCGATTTCCGGAGGTAGCAGAGGCGGAGGAAACCCTCGCCGCCGGCGCCGAATGCCGTTCCGGGTGCGAGGCCGACATTCGCCTCGTCGATCAGCCGGAAGGCGAGTTGCCGCGTATCTCCGACGCCCTCGATCCCGAAGAAGAGGTAGAACGCCCCGGCAGGCGGCGCCATGCGGAACCGGTTCTGCCGCGAGAAGGCTTCCAGCAGGATCTGCCGGTTCTTCCGCGCGCGCTCCACCTGCCCGACGATCAGGCCCTCGCCTTCGCGGATGGCCGTCTCGGCCGCACGCTGGATGAAGACCGGCGCGCCCGAACTCGAATACTGGATCAGGTTCACGATGGTCGGGCCGAGGATGGCCGGCGCCTCGATCCATCCCAGCCGCCAGCCGGTCATGGCCCAGTTCTTCGACATGGTCTGCACAAAGAGCAGGCGGTCATCCTCGCCCATCACATCGCGGAATGAAGGGGCGCGGGGCCCGTCGAAATAGAAGCGTCCATAGATCTCGTCGGCGATGATCCAGAAACCGTGGCGACGGGCCAGATCCATCAGGAACCGGATTTCCTCCGCGCTCGCGGTCCAGCCGGTCGGATTGGCCGGCGAATTGATCACCATGGCCCGCGTCTTCGGGCCGATCGCGGCGGCCACGGCTTCAAGGTCGAGCTGCCAGCCGGTGGTTCCGAAGCGCATCGGCACCTCGCGCGGCGTCGCACCGGAAACCGTCAGGGCTCCGACAAAATTGGGCCAGGCCGGGGTGGGCACGATGACCTCGTCACCCGCACCGGCGACCATCGTCACCGCGATCTGCAGCGCATGCATGCCGCCGGATGTGACGTAGATCCGGTCGACGGGGACCGGCGTGCCGTACATCCCGGCGAGATAGGTGGCAATCGTCTCCCGCAGGCTCGGGAGGCCGGCCTGGTAGGTGTAGAAGGTCTCGCCCGCCGCAAGCGAAGCGCTGGCGGCTTCGGCGATCGAGGCCGGCGTGGGCATATCTCCCTCGCCGACCCAGAGCGGGATGAGGCCGGGACGGCCTCTTCCGTAATCGAAGACCTCGACAATGCCGCTGGAAGGCGCCTGCGCTGCGTTCGCCCGGATGGGAAACGCCGAAGAAAAAGAAGGACTCATCATCGGGGCGTTATGCTTCGAAAGCGGCAGGCATTCAACCAACCATGGCGGGCTGGCGGCCGTTATTTCTTGAGCAGGTCACGGATTTCCGTCAGCAGCTTTTCCTGGGCAGGCGGTTCGGCCGGCGCGGCAGGGGCCTCGGCGGCCTGCTGTTGCTTGAGCCGGTTCATGCCCTTGACGACCATGAAGAGCACCCAGGCAATGATCACGAAATTGATGGAGACGGTCAGGAATTTGCCATAGGCGAGAACGGCGCCCTGCTTGGCCGCGTCCGCGACATTGGTGGCCGTCACGGTTTTGCTGAGCGCCAGAAAGTAATTGTCGAAATTCAACCCGCCGACAACCGCGCCGATCAGCGGCATGAAGATGTCACCCACCATCGAGTCGACGATCTTGCCAAACGCGGCGCCGATAATCACGCCGATAGCGAGATCGACGACGTTGCCCTTCAGGGCAAATTCCTTGAATTCCTTCAACATGGCATTCCCCTTCACGCCGTTGAACCCACTCTTGCCGTGCCGAAATCCGGGCACCGACGGGCAAGTCTTGAAAACAAAACCTTGACTACGCAAGGATTTTGGCAGGGAGACCGGCTTTCTCCCCCGCAAAGATGAGGCCGGCCTTGTCCGAGAGTCGACTTGCGGGTTCGGCCAGAGCATGAAATCCTCCTGTTCCGGCCAACAGAACAAGGAAAAACGATGCTCGCCGGCTGGGTCGCGCTCATTGCCGCGCTGCTGTACCTGTTCGCCCTGTTCGCGATTGCGCATTACGGCGACACGCGGGGCCGCTGGCTCATGCGGGGAAGCCTGCGGCCGACCATCTATGCGCTGACGCTCGCCGTCTACTGCACCTCCTGGACCTTCCTCGGCTCGGTCGGGCTGGCCTCGCGCAGCGGCTTCGATTTCCTGCCGATCTATCTCGGTCCGCTGATCGGCATCCTGATCGGGCTGCCGCTGATCGCCCGGATCACCAACATCGCGAAATCCCAGCGCATCACGTCGGTGGCGGATTTCATCGGCGCCCGCTACGGCAAGAGCAGCAAGGTGGCGGGGATGGTGGCGATCATCGCCGTTGTCGGAACCATCCCCTATATCGCGCTGCAGCTGAAGGCGATCTCGGCCTCGCTCGAGATCATTGTCTTCCGCGAGCAGGGCGTGCCGATGACGCAGGGCTTCAGCCTGATCGGCGATGTCTCGCTGCTGGTCACTGTGGTTCTGGCCGCCTTCGCCATCGCCTTCGGCACGCGCCATATCGACGCGACCGAGCATCAGGACGGGCTGATGCTGGCGGTCGCCGCCGAATCCCTGATCAAGCTGCTGGCCTTTCTCGCCGTCGGAATCTTCGTGGTCTACTGGATGTTCAACGGGTTCGATGACCTGTTCCGCCAGGCACGGGAGTTCCCGCCGGCGGCGCGCGTGCTGTCAACCGGGCCGGACCCCTGGGTCTGGACAACGACAACGGCGCTGGCCGCCTGTGCCATCTTCCTGCTGCCGCGCCAGTTCCATGTCATGGTGGTGGAGAACCGGAACACGGAAGACCTCCGGCATGTCGCCTGGCATTTTCCTGCCTATCTGGTGGCGATCAATATCTTCGTGATCCCCATCGCGCTGGCCGGCTGGCTGATCTTCCCCGAGACCGGGATCGACCGTGACTTCATGGTCCTGTCCCTGCCCCAGTTCGCGCATGCCGGCTGGATCGCGCTCATCGCCTTCATCGGGGCGCTTTCGGCGGCCACCGCCATGGTGATCGTCGAATCCGTTGCCTGCGGGATCATGATCTCGAACGACCTTGCCATGCCCTTCCTGCTCCGGCGGATGAATCTCCGGCCCAAGGATGCCCTCGAGGATGGCGAGCAGCAGGTCCGTTCCAGCGCTGACATGGTCGAGATGGTGCTGACGATCCGCCGCGTCGCGGTTGTCGTCATCCTGTTTCTGGGCTTCGCCTACTACCGGTCCAGCGAAAAAGCCGCGCTGGCCTCGATCGGGCTGCTCTCCTTCGCGGCGATCGCCCAGCTTGTTCCGGCCTTTTTCGGGGGCCTGTTCTGGCAGCGCGCCAATGCACAGGGGGCGCTGGCGGGGCTGGCCATCGGGTTTCTCAGCTGGCTCTATCTCCTGTTCCTGCCCACCCTTGCCGGGTCGGAAGGCTTTATCCACCACGTCGTCCGGGACGGCCCTTTCGGGCTGAGCTTTCTGGCGCCGTCGAACATTTTCAGCGCCGAACTGCCCACACTCGTGCAGGGCGTGGGGATCTCGCTCGGGTTGAACCTGCTCGCCTTCGTCACGATCTCGCTGATGCGCGAGCCAACGCCGATCGAGCGCCTGCAGGCGAGCCTGTTCACAGGGCCGGAAGCGGCGACATCCGGGCCGGGCTTCAAGCTCTGGCGCAGCGCGGTCAATGTCGATGACCTCAAGACCACCGTCGGCCGCTATCTCGGCGAGGAGCGGACCAGCCGTGCCTTCCGGTCGTTCGAGGACCAGCGCGGCCTTCCCTTCACCCCGGGGCAGGAGGCCGATGCCCATACGATCCGCTTTTCGGAACAGCTCCTGGCTTCGGCGATCGGCGCGGCCTCCTCGCGCCTCGTCCTGTCGCTGATGCTCCGGCGACGGAATGTCTCGACCGAAGCAGCGCTCAAGCTGCTCGACGATGCCTCGGCTGCGATCCAGTATTCGCGGACCTTGCTGCAGCACGGGCTCGACCATGCCCGCCAGGGCGTGACCGTGTTCGACCAGGACCTCCGGTTGATGTGCTGGAACCGCGCCTTCCAGGATCTGTTCGACCTGCCGGCCGATCTGGTGCGGTTCGGCGTCGGGCTGGACGAGATCGTGAGCTACAATGCCAAGCGCGGCCTCTACGGAAAATCGCCGCGCGCCGACGTGATCGCCCGGCGCATCGCCTCGCTGGTGCAGGAATCCGAGCCGCAGCGCCTCCGGTTGACCCCGTCGAACCGGGTGATCGAGATCCGCTCGAACCACCTGCCGGATGGCGGCCTCGTCACCACCTATACCGACATCACCGAAGCCGTGCAGGCCGAGAAAGCACTTGAGGATGCGAATGCCACGCTCGAAAGGCGCGTCCGGCAGCGGACCGATGAGCTGACGCAGGCGAACCGGGCGCTCGGGCGGGCCAAGCTCGATGCCGACGAAGCCAACGCCTCCAAGACGCGATTTCTGGCTGCGGCCAGCCACGACATCATCCAGCCGCTCAACGCGGCGCGGCTCTATTCCGCCGCGCTTTCGGAAGCACTGAAAGGCCAGGATAACGCCGAACTGGCCGAGAATGTCGGCGCATCGCTGAATGCGGTCGAGGAAATCCTCTCGGCCCTGCTCGAGATTTCCCGACTCGATGGCGGGAAGATGCAGCCCGAGATCACCAGCTTCAAGATCAGCGAATTGCTGACGCAGATGCAGATCGAATTTGATCCCATCGCGCGGGCCAAGGGGATCCGCCTGACGATCCTGCCGAGCAGCCTTGTCGTGCGCAGCGACCGGCGGCTGCTGCGCAGGCTCCTCCAGAATCTGGTTTCCAACGCGATCAAATACACGGTCAAGGGTGACGTGCTGGTGGGGCTCCGCCGCCGTGGCGACCATGCGATGCTGGTTGTCGCGGATACCGGCATCGGCATTCCGAGCAGCAAGCACAAGACGATCTTCAAGGAGTTCCAGCGCCTCGATCAGGGCGCCCGGATCGAGCGGGGCCTCGGGCTCGGCCTCTCGATCGTCGAGCGTATCGTCAAGGTGCTCGATCTCGATCTCTCCCTCGAATCGCGCCCGGGGCGCGGCACCATGTTCCGCGTTTCGATCCCGCGGGCTCCGGCATCGGTGGCCCTCCCGGAACCGGACCAGCGGGATCTGCCCCATGCCACGAGTTATTCCCCGCTGGTCGGGCTGCATGTCGTGGTGATCGACAACGAACCAGCGATCCTTGACGGCATGCAGCGCCTTCTGACCGGCTGGGGCTGCCATGTCCTCACGGCCAGCCATGCCGCCGAGGCGATGGAGAAGGCCGGGCAAGCGAAGGTGATTCCGGCAATCGCGTTGGTCGATTACCAGCTGGATGATGGCCATGGCCTCGATGCGATCCGCCGGCTGCGCTGGCGCTACGGGTCTGACCTGCCGGCCGTGCTGATCACGGCGGACCGGTCTCCGGAGGTCCGTGAAGAGGCTACATCGGAGAATGTCCAGATCCTCAACAAGCCGATCCGCCCTCCCAGCCTGCGGGCGCTGCTCGCGCAATTGACATTGCAATCCCCCCGGGCGGCGGAGTAGGCCGCAGGCTGCTGCCTTGCGGTGCAGCAGCCGGAAGACTAAGAGAAGCGGATGATCCGTCCCGCCCTTGCTTCTTTGCGTCATGCGATGGCCGTTCTGGCCTGCATGCTGCTGTTGCTGGGTGGCGTCGCCCAGCAACGTGCCTTCGCCACGAAGCTGGGCACGGCCGGCAACCCGGGGGCAATGGCGATGTGCCTGCCGGGTGCCGTCGCGCCGGATGGTATGGAGCTGCCGCCGGCTCCACTGCATGATTGCTTCGAATGCTGCCTCGGCACGCTGCCGGGCCTCGCCCTGCAATCAGTCAGCGCTGTCGAGCATCTCCTGCCGGTTGGCTCGGCTCTTCTTCCGCCGGACTGGACCAATCCCCTTCCGGGTCCAATTGCCCGCCCCTGTTCGAGAGGTCCGCCGGGATACGCCTGAGCGCAGTATCCCTTCCTCTTTCGAACAGGACAGATCCATGTTGACGATTTTCCCGCGCCGTCCGGCGCTGCTGGCTCTTGCCGGCTTTCCCTTGCTGTTCTGGGCCCAGCCCGGCCTCGCCCATGCCACGTTCGAGAACGGGCAGGCGGAGCAGAACAGCACCCACAAGGCGGTCATCCGCATTCCCCATGGCTGCGACGGGCAGGCCACGCAGACGGTCCGCGTCACGATTCCGGAAGGTGTCATCGCCGTGAAGCCGATGCCCAAGGCCGGATGGGCAGTGCAGACGACCCGGAAAAGCTATGAACAGCCCTATACCCTCTATGGCCGCGAGATGACGGAAGGCGTTTCGGAGATTGTCTGGTCCGGCGGACAGCTGAACGACGACCACTATGACGAATTCGTCTTCCAGGCCCGGATGACCGACCGCCTGCCGGTGATGCAGATGGTCCATATCCCGGTGGTCCAGGAATGCGCGACGGCGAAGGTCAGCTGGACCGAGATCCCCGCCAGCGGGCAGGATCCGCATGCCCTGAAATTCCCGGCGCCCGGTATCCGGATCATCGCCGCGAACCAGCAGATGGCGCAGCACCGGCATCATCATGGCGCGCAGGCGGCCCCGGCCGCGCCGGCAGGGCAGGTCATCCGGGCAGGCGACATCGAGATCATTGCACCCTGGAGCCGCGCCACGCCGGGCGGTGCGAAAGTGGCCGGCGGGTTCATGCGGATTACCAACAAGGGCGTGGCCCCGGATCGCCTCGTCGGTGGCTCGGCCGAGATTGCCGGCGTGTTCGAGGTTCATGAGATGCGCATGGACGGCAATGTCATGCGGATGCGTGCACTCGAGAAAGGCCTCGAGATCAAGCCGGGAGAAACCGTCGAACTCAAGCCGGGCGGCTACCATGTGATGTTCCTCGACCTGAAGAAGCCGCTGAAGACCGGTGACACGGTCAAGGGCACGCTGGTCTTCGAGAAGGCCGGGACGGTCGAGGTGAGCTATACCGTCCAGTCGATGGGCGGTGGCGGCCACGATCACGGCCAGCACAAGCATTGACGCTTCCGGCGATCCGGCTCTGGCCGGGTCGCCTCCGCTCGAAACTCTTCCGGAGAACCCTTGCCATGAACGCGCTGCGCTGGATCCGCTATACCGTCTGGGCCGCGATCGCCATCCTGACGGGTGCGATGCTCTATCTGCTGCTCAGCCCTGAAAAGGACACGGGCACCGGCGTTGCGGCGATCGGCGGTCCATTCGAACTGACCGCCCATGATGGCAGCCGCGTCAGCGCTGCCAGCCTGGCCGGAAAGCCCTATGCGCTGTTCTTCGGCTTCACACATTGCCCCGATGTCTGCCCGACCTCGATGATGGAGATCACCAATGATCTCGTCGCGTTGGGCACGGCCGCGAAGGATTTCCGGGTTTATTTCGTCACGGTCGATCCGGCCCGCGACACGGCGGCGCTGCTGAAGGACTATGTCGGCTCCTTTGACACGCGCATCGTCGGGCTGGTGCCCAAGGACGAGGCCGAACTTGCCACCATGGCGAGGATGTTCCGCGCCATCTATCGCCGCGTCGAGACGCCCAGCAGCTACACGATGGACCATACCGCCTCGATCTATCTCATGGATGCGAAGGGGCAGTTCTTCGGCACGCTCGATTCCAAGGAAACCCCGGCCGTGCGGCAGGCCAAGCTCCGGCGGCTGCTCGCCCGTGGCTGATCAGGCATCGCCTTCCGGGTGATAGGGCGGGCGCCCGCTCGCCAGAGCCGCGTCCAGCAGGTCCAGCCGGTCCTGCCCCCAGAAAATCTCGCCATCCAGCACGTAGCTCGGCGCGCCGAAGACGTTGGCCGCCAAGGCCCAGTCCCGGTTGCCCTCGTATTCAGCCCGGATTGCCGTCGAGCGCGCGAGATCGAGCAGGTCGGCCGGGAGCTGCGTTTGGGCAAGAAGACGGATCAGCGTGTTCTCATCGGCAAGGTTCTGCTGTTCGACCCAGATCGCGCGATGCGCGGCACGAAGATAGGCCTCGGGTGAAAAGCTGCGGGCCAAGGCCGCCAGCGCGAGGCAATCCGCCAGAGTCGCATCGAACGGCACGCCTGCGGGTTTCAGCACGAGGGACAGGCCGCGGACAGCCCGCCAGCGCTGCAATTCAACAAGGCGATAGGCCTGCCGTGCCGGGTGCCGCTTCGCTAGCGGCAAGCCCCCGGTTTCGCTGAAGACGTTCAGCAGCAGCACCGGCCGATAGCGGATCGAGGCGCCATGCCGGGCTGCGATCTCATGGAAGCGATCGAACCCGAGATAGGCCCAGGGGCTCATCAGCGTGAAGAGATAATCGATCCTGCGGGTCATGCCATCCTCCGGAAGGCTGGCATAGAAGGCCGGATCAGCGGTCAGGTCAACGCCGCTTCAACCCGTCTTCCACGGTCAAGAAGGCCTCGATTTCGGGCGCGAAAGCCGGAGAATCGCCCGCGTAACCGACAAGCCGGACCAGCCGCTCCGCCGGCACGAACTGCCGATCGCGGCGCGAGTACAGGCCGCCACGCACAAGAGCGAGCGCTGCAGTGACAGGCTCGCCACCTTTGCCCTGGGTGATGAAGCGATGCTCCATCACGAAGGTCGTTGCACGCCAGCAGACAATGCGCGATTCCAGCGTGAAGCTCTGGAATGGCTTGATTTCGCGACGATAACGGATGGCACTGCCCGAAAGCATGGGCAGCAGCCCCTCTTTCAGCACGGCTCGCCAGAGGCCGGTCTGGATCAGAAGGTCGGTCCGCCCGAGATCGGCAATCGTCAGGTAGCGGCCGTTATTCATGTGGAGATTGGTGTCGAGATCGCTCGGCCAGACGCGGAAGGTCAGCCGGGAGACACCGAAGGGCGGCTCGATCCGGGCGCGGAAGGGCGCTGTCAGGAAGAGCCAGAGCACCCGGAACCAGAGATTCATGTGATCAACCCAAAGCAGGCAGGGAGCCTCGTGCCGGCTGGCCCGCCGCAGAGAAGGGAAGGCCCGGCTTGCGCCGGGCCCTAAGCGTCAGGCGGCCGCCTTGTGCGGGTTGAACCGGCCGTAGAAGGTCTCGCCCTTGCGGGCCATGGCGCGGAGCAGCTTGTTCGGCTTGAAGCGTTCGCCATGTTTGGCGGCCAGCTTCTCGCAGAGCGCGACGAAGGCTTTCGTCCCCATGCGGTCGATATAGGAGAGCGGACCGCCGGTATAGGGCGCGAAGCCGAAGCCGAGGATCGCGCCGACATCCGCCTCGCGGACATCGACAATCACCTTCTCCTCGACCGTGCGGGCTGCCTCGAGAGCCTGCACCACGAGCAGGCGGTCGACGATTTCCTGCCGGTCGATGCCATCGGCGACGAGCTTGGTCTTCTGCAGGTCGGCCAGGCCGGGCCAGAGCTTCTTGCCCGTCGGGGCGTAATCGTAGAAGCCCTTGCCGTTCTTGCGGCCGAAGCGCTCGAGATCGACGACCATGGTCTTGAGCAGGGCTTCCTGCTTCGCATCCACGGCGGCGGCACCGAGATCCTTCTTCGTCGCCTGGAGGATCTTCCAGCCGAGATCGAGGGCGACCTCGTCATTGAGCGAAAGCGGGCCAACTGGCATGCCGGCCTTCTTGGCCATGTTCTCGATCATGGCCGGGGGCACGCCCTCGGCCAGCATCAGATGACCTTCGCGGATATAGTTCAGCACGCAGCGATTGGCGAAGAAGCCGCGGCAATCATTGACGACGATCGGCGTCTTCTTGATGGCACGGACGAAGTCGAGCGCCGTGGCGAGGGCACGGTCGCCCGTGCGCTTGCCGAGGATGATCTCGACCAGCAGCATCTTCTCGACCGGCGAGAAGAAATGGATACCGACGAACTGGCTCGGCCGCTCGAAATTCTCCGCCAGCGAGGAAATCGGAAGGGTCGAGGTGTTCGAGGCGAAGATGGTGCGGCGACCGATGACGGCCTGCACCTTCTTGATCACCTCGGCCTTCACATTGCGATCTTCGAAGACCGCCTCGACCACGAGGTCGCAGCCCTTCAGGGCGTTGAAATCCGAGGTGGCATTGATGCGGGCGAGCAGGGCATCGCGGTCGGCACTCTTGGCTCGGCCCTTCATCACCTGGTCCGACATCAGCCTGTGCGAATAAGCCTTGCCCTTGTCGGCGGCTTCCTGATCCCGGTCGACCAGCACCACGCTGAGCCCGGCCAGGGCCGAGACATAGGCGATGCCGGCGCCCATGAAGCCCGCGCCGACAATGCCGACGCGCTTGATCTTGAGCGGCGGCACTTTGGCGGGGCGGCGCGCGCCCTTTTCCAGCTCGCCCTTCGAGATGAAGAGCGAGCGGATCATCGCCGCGGCTTCCGGCGTCTGGAGGATATGCGCGAAATAGCGGCTCTCGATGCGCAGGCCGAGATCCATCGGCACCTGCAGCCCTTCATAGACCGCCTGAAGGATCGCCTTGGCGGCGGGGTAATTGTCCTGTGTCTCGCGGCGGTAGATCGCATTGGCCGGCGGCCAGATCATCATGCCGGCCGGCGAATGGACCTTGTTCGACGGGTTCTTGAAACCCTCGACATCCCAGGGGGCCTTGGCCGAACCGCCAGCCTTGATCCATTCCCTCGCGGTCTCGACCAGCTTGTCGCGCGGGACGACGGCATGGGCGAGATTCATCGCCTTGGCCTGGGCCGGCTTGATCTGGTCGCCCTTGAACAGCATCTGCAGGGCATCGCCGGTCTGCATGAGGCGGGCGACGCGCTGCGTGCCGCCGGCACCGGGGAACAGCCCGACCTTGATTTCCGGCAAACCGACGCGCGTCTTGTCGCTGTCGGAGAGCACCCGGAAATGGCAGGACAAGGCGAGTTCGAACGCGCCGCCCAGGCACGTGCCGTTCACGGCCGCCGCGAAGGGCTTGCCGCAGGTTTCCAGCTTCCGGTAAAGGCGCGACAGGCGCGACGAGGCCTCGAAAAAGAAGGCCATCGCCTCTTCCTCGCCTTTGGTCTTCGCCAGCCGGCGGAACTCGCCGCCAAGGCCCTGCAGCATGGTCAGATCCGCGCCGCCGGAGAAGGCCTCCTTGCCGGAGACGATGACGCAGCCCTTGATGGCTTCCGCGCCGGCGACATGGTCAACCACCTGGCCAAGTTCCGCCATCACCGCTTCGGTGATCACGTTCATGGAGCGGCCCGGCATGTCCCAGGTCAGGAGGGCGATGCCATCGGCGTCGGTTTCGAAACGAAAGTTCTCGAGTTTCATGGATGTGATCCTTCCGTTTCGATCAGACGCGTTCGACGATCATCGCCGTGCCCATGCCATGGGCGACGCAAAGGGTAACGAGGCCGGTCGAGAGATCGCGGCGCTCGAGTTCGTCGATCACCGTGCCGAGGATCATCGCCCCGGTTGCGCCGAGCGGATGCCCCATGGCGATGGCGCCGCCATTGACGTTGACCTTGGCGGGATCGAGGTCGAAGGCCTGGAGATAGCGCAGGACGACCGCCGAGAAGGCCTCGTTGATCTCGATCAGGTCGATATCCTTGATCGACATGCCGGTGCGGGCGAGGAGCTTCTCGGTCACGTCGACCGGGCCCGTCAGCACGAGGGCGAGGTCGGAGCCGAGGCTGGCAAAACCGCGGATGCGGGCGCGCGGCTTCAGACCCGCCTTGCGGCCGGCGGTCTTGTTGCCGACGAGCACCGCTGCGGCGCCATCGACAATGCCGGACGAATTGCCGGCGTGATGGACGTGGTTGATGCTCTCGACTTCCGGATGGCCCTGAATGGCGACGGCATTGAAGCCGCCCTGCTCGCCCATCATGGCGAAAGAGGCCTTCAGTCCGCCAAGGGTCTGCATGTCGGTGTTCGGGCGGATCGTCTCGTCCTTGCCGAGGATGGTCAGGCCGTTGACATCCCGGACCGGGACAACCGACTTTGCGAAACGACCCTCTTCCCAGGCCTTGGCGGCGCGCTTGTGGCTCTCGACGGCGAAGGCATCGACATCATCGCGCGTGAAGCCGTATTTCGTGGCGATGAGGTCTGCCGCAACGCCCTGCGGCGAGAAATAGGACGGGATGGCGACGCTGGGATCGACCGCCGGCAGCATGCCCGACGCGCCCATGCCGACACGGCTCATGGATTCGACGCCGCCGCCGATCACGATGTCCTTCTGGCCGGCCATGACCTGCGCCGCCCCGAAGGCAACGGCATCGAGGCCGGAGGCGCAGAAGCGGTTGATCTGGATGCCGGGCACGCTTTCGCCGAACCCCGCCGCGATGGCGGCTGAACGGGCAATGTCGCCCGAGGCTTCGCCGACCGGATCGACGCAGCCGAGGACGACGTCATCGACCAGCTTCGGATCGAGGCCATTGCGCTTCTGAACCGCGCGCAACGTGGTCTCGGCGAGGCGCACGGCCGTGACTTCGTGGAGCGAGCCATCGGCTTTGCCCTTGCCGCGCGGGGTCCGCACATGATCGTAGATGAAAGCTTCGGCCATCTTGGGCCTCCCTTGGGGTGAGTTCGGTTTTGGGCAGGCGGTCCTTCCGGGGAAGGACCGCGCCAGAGGTCGGTTCGATCAGAAGCGATCGGCCGGGAGAGACATGATCGCATCCGCGCCCGAGGTGATGCGGGCGAGCTGGGCGCCGGTTTCCGGCAACATGCGCTCGGCGAAGAAACGGGCGAGGACCAGCTTGGTCTCGAGCCGCTCGGTCGAGCCATTCGCGCCTTCGGCCAGTTTCGACTGTGCCGCTTTGACCTGCAGCGCCCACATATAGCCGAGCGCGACGAGGCCGAAGAGATGCATGTAGTCGGTCGAGCCGGCACCGGCATTGTCCGGCTTGGCCATGGCATTCTGCATGAACCACATCGTGGCCTGCTGGAGATGGCCGAGGCTCTTGCCGAGCGCGCCGAGGAGCGGCTTCATGCTGTCATCGGCCTCGTTCGCCTTGATGAAGCCCTGCACCTCGTTGAAGAAGGTCATTACGGCACGGCCGCCATCGCGCGGGAGCTTGCGGCCCACCAGGTCGAGCGCCTGGATGCCGTTCGCGCCCTCGTAGATCATGGCGATGCGGGCATCGCGCACGAACTGGCTCATGCCCCATTCCTCGACATAGCCATGGCCGCCGAACATCTGCTGCGCCTTGACGGCATTGTCGAACCCGACATCGGTCAGCACGCCCTTCAGCACCGGCGTCATCAGGCCGAGATGGTCATCGGCTTCCTGGCGGGCCTGCGCATCCTCCGAGCGATGGGCGACATCGCTCTTCAGCGCTGTCCAGAGCACGAAGGCGCGGGCGGCCTCGTTGAAGGCGCGGATCGAAAGCAGGGTACGACGGACATCCGGGTGGACGATGATCGGGTCGGCCGCCTTGGCCGGCTCCTTCGTGCCGGTAAGGGCCCGGCCCTGAAGACGGTCCTTCGCATAGGCGACGGCGTTCTGGTAGGCGACCTCCGACTGGGCAAGGCCCTGGATCGCCACGCCGAGGCGGGCTTCATTCATCATCACGAACATCGCATTGAGGCCGCGATGCTCGGTGCCGACCAGCCAGCCCACCGCGCCGTCATAGTTCATGACGCAAGTGGCATTGCCGTGGATGCCCATCTTGTGCTCGATCGAGCCGCACGAAACCGGGTTGCGGGCGCCGAGGCTGCCGTCCGGCTGCGGCATGAATTTCGGCACGACAAACAGCGAAATGCCCTTCACGCCTTCCGGCGCGCCTTCGATCCGGGCCAGGACGAGGTGGATGATATTCTCCGCAAGGTCATGCTCGCCGGCAGAAATGAAGATCTTCGTGCCGGTGATCTTGTAGGTGCCGTCTCCCTGCGGAACGGCCTTGGTCTTGATGAGGCCGAGATCGGTGCCGCAATGCGGCTCCGTGAGGTTCATCGTGCCCGACCAGCTGCCATCGATCATCTTCGGCAGGTAGGTGCGCTTGATTTCCGGCGAGGCATGCTCGTTGAGCGCGGCGATCGCGCCCATGGTCAGGCCGGGATACATCGAGAAAGCCATGTTCGCGGAGGAGGCGAACTCGTTCATGATCGCGCCGATCGTATAGGGCAGGCCCTGCCCGCCATATTCCGGATCGGCGGAGAGGCCGACCCAGCCGCCGCCGGTATAGGCGTCATAGGCCGCCTTGAAGCCCTTCGGCGTGGTCACCCGGCCATCCTCGTGCCGCGTGCAGCCTTCGAGATCGCCCGGGCGGTTCACCGGCGCCAGCACCTCCTCGCAAAGTTTCGCACCTTCCGAGAGAATCGCTTCAAGCATGTCCGGCGAGAGGTCCGAGAAGCCGGGCAGGTTACCGTATTTCTCGATGCCGAACACATCATGAAGCAGGAAGGTCACGTCTTCTGTGGGGGCGCGATAGCTGGGCATGGGTTTCCTCCGGCACGGTATTGGATCCGCACATATTGTTCACATATAAACTATCTCGCAGCTTGGCAAGAGGCTTTTCTCGCAGCCTCGTGGAAATCTGGTCAAAACCAAGGGGAAAGTGCAAATGACGGCAAAAAACAGGGGCAATGCCGTGCATCGCCCCTGCTTCGTCGCCCCGTTTTGCCGACTTTCAGAAAAGACGCAGCACGCTCCCTTCGGCCTGTTTTGCCAGGCCCAGCGCCGTATAGGCCAGTTGCTGGCGGGCGGTGAGCGCAACCAGCCTGATCGCTTCCTCGTCGTGGTTGGACAGGAGCATCGGGTCCGGGCCGGCCTTGATCGGCTGCAGGATGTCCCTCGCGAAATCCGCCCGCGCCCTGACCGCAGAAAGGTCAGACCGGAACGTCGAGGACTGGTTGCGCAGGCGCGCCAGCGCCCCGGTCAGGCCGGAGAGCGACTCATGGATATCCGTGTCTGATTGCCAGTCATTGGCAGCGGCGTTCACCCCGAGCCCTTCGGCATGGAAGCGCACGCCCGCCACAGTGATCGGGGCCGCGTTGCTGCCGTTGAACCGCACCACGAGGGTGCCGTCATTGAGCAGGTTGATGCCATCATGGCCTGACTCCGCCGCCAACTGGTCGATCGCCCCGCGCAGCTGGTCAAACCGTGCAGCGAATTCGCGCCGGGTGGCATTCATGCTGGCGGCCGCCGAGGGTTCCGCTCCGCCGGTCAGGACCGTCGCATGATCGCCCGTGCTCCGGGATGTCGCAGAGGGTGTCTCCAGCGCCTGCCGCGCCAGCGTCTCGGCAGATTCGATGAGCTTTGTCAGGGATTCGATGCCCCTTTCCGCCGATCCGATGACCTTGCTTGCCTGTATGAAGGAATCCAGAAGCGAGAAGAGATCCCGCGCCCGGCTTGAAAGTCCTGATGACTGGAAAACGTCTATGGGGGAGTCGATCGCGGGGCGGATCCGGTTGCCGGCTGCCAGTGTGAGTTGCTGCGCCGGCCCGGCAGTGGCGCTACGTCTGCTCGCGGCACTAGGGTGGCTTACGCCCGGGGAGAGTGCAATATCGGCCATGATGGCACCTTTCTGGCAATGGAATGGTCAGGCAATGGTGTCAGCGCATACCGGGTACCGGCTTCGGGCACTCTGACATTGCTACTCTGGGTTGTAAATTCCTAATTAATCGTTGAAATTGCGCTTGCGCGTTTCTGCACTCTAAGATTGTATGGCTACGGGATGGATTCGCACATGGCTGGCGAGCATTCGTATCCCGATCCGACCTGTATTTTTGATAAATTGCCGAATATTCTAATTTATTGGTGCGTCATGATTAATGAACGTGAGATCATCAAAAATATCATCGACTTTGGATTTCTTATAAAATCGCAATTACATTCCGAAGATACGGCGATGCTGCGCTCCATCCTCTCGATCATGATTATGGAATGCGAGGATCTGGTCGAGATCATCGAGGAGGGGCATGACGGTCTCGGCCCGGCGAAAAGCAGGAGAAGCGAGAACTGAGTGCCCGCGACCCGGTGCCCCGTCGGCCGCCCCGGCAGAAAAAGACCAGCGGTTAAGACGATGTTTACCATAACCCGGAAAAGCTTCGGCGAGTGGAGATAGCCTGATTCCTTCATCCCGGGTCAGGCTGCGCCACCAAGAACTGAAGGCAGGGCTGCCGCAGGCGGCATCGGGAAGCGAGTCCGGAAATGGCGAATGCATTGCCGTGGAGTGTGCGAGGGATCGACCCGGATATCCGGGAGCAGGCCGTCGAGGCGGCCCATCGCTCCGGCATGTCGGTGGGGCAATGGCTCAATCAGGTGCTTGCCGGCAATCTCGACGAGGATGGCGAGGACGAGGACGCCTATTTCGCCCGCAACCGGCAGGCCCCCCGCCGCCGGCCCCGCCGTGCCGACCAGCTCGGGGAAAGGCTCGAGCGGCTCGCGCAGGGTACGCGCGCTGCCGGCCCGGCGCGGGGCCAGGATGCCCTGCCGGATACGCCACGCATCCTCGACCTGATCGAGAACGCCGTCGAGGCGATCGAGCGGCTCGAGCGTCGCCAGACGACTGGCGGCGGTCCCGATCCATCCGGTCGAACGACCGATGACACCCTGGTCGAGGCTCTGCGCAGCTTCGAGCGCCGCCTCGAACAGATGGCGCCGGCCCGACCGAGCCCGATGGTCTCCGTCTCGGCGCCCGCAATGGCGCGGGCCAGCCATGCCTCGGATGCGGATCCCGCCTTCACCCAGACCCTTGCCGAAATCGAGGCACGCCGCCGTAACCTGGATGGCGATACGCCTGTGGCCCGGCCTCAGGCGGCTGCCCCGGTCAGCGGGAACGCCATCGAGGCGATGAGTCAGCAGCTCAACGCGCTGGTCGGCCGCATCGACGAAATGCGGACGGAGCGCCGGCCGGAGGACAACGCTCTCCGCGCGCGGCTGGATGATCTCGCCAGCCGCATTGCCGAATGGCGTGACGCGCCGTCGGATTCGATCGCTGCCCTGCGCGCGGAAATCGGTACCCTGTCGGAGACCCTCTCAGCCCTCACGCCGGGCCGTCTGGCGACGGCCTTGGAGGATGCTTTCGCGCGGACGACCGAACGCGCGATCCGGGCCCAGACCGGCGACGGCGACCGTGTTCTCGAATCCCTCGGCCGCCTCAACGAGGATGTTCGCGCCGTCATGCGCGAGCTGACCGACAACCGGGTCTCGGAGCGGCTGGGCCAGGAACTGGGTAATCTCTCCAAGCGCCTCGACATCGTTGCGAATTCTGTCGGCGGGCAGCGGCTGGACGACCTCGCGAGCGATCTGCAGGCGGTCCGCGGCATGGTCGAGCAGGCGGCCCGGTCGAACCCGGCCGACCAGATGGCCCGCAAGCTCGACGAGGTCAGCCGGAAGCTGGACCGTCAGGATGACAAGGGTGTCCTCTCCGCGATCGATGCACTGAACGATCAGGTCCGGGCGCTCGCCGGGAGCGGCATCAAGGGCTTGGAAAGCCGCCTGGCCGAGATGACCCGCGAGATGAAGAAGCTGGCGGCGGACAAGCAGCCGCTGCCGCAGATGAACGCCATCGCCGACCGCCTCGAGCGGATCGACCGGATCCTTGACCACCGCCCGGATTCGACCCTTGGCGGGCTTGATGCGATCGCGCAGTCGCTGGAGACGATCAGCGGCAAGCTGGATCGCGAGACGACCGCGCCCGATCCGGAAGTCGCGGCGATGCTTTCCGACCTGTCATCCCGTTTCGACCAGTTGCAGGCGCAGGCGCCGGATACGCGATCGCTTGACCGCCTGCAGGATGAAGTAGCCCGGGTCTTCCAGAAGCTCGACCAGATGGGCGGCGCCCCGGCCGGGCTCGACACGCTCGAGCGCAGCGTCTCCGATCTCTTCGCGAGGATCGACCAGACCCGGCAGGACATGCGGGACATGGCCGAGCGGGCTGCCCTCCAGGCGGCCGAACAGGCTGTGCGGAATGCCCCGCGCGACGAGGCGAACGATACGCTGGCTGCCGAAGGGCTGCTGCTGATCAAGCGGGACCTCAACGAGTTCAAGACTGCCCAGACCGAGGCCGAGCGCCGGACCCGCAGCACGCTGGAAGCGCTGCACGGCACGCTGGAAGGCATCGTGTCCAAGCTCGGCCAGATCGAGACGGCGAAGGCCGAAATCCGTCCCGCTCCGGCGCCGCGTGCCGAAACCCCTGCACGCCCCGAGGCGGCAGTGGCGCGCGAGGCGCCGACCTCCACGCGCCGGGAGCCGGCCATGGACGCCGCGAAGCGACCGGAGCCGGCGGGAAGGCCGGCAGAGACCGCGCCGCGGGCCAACCTCGATTCCGACCTGCCGCTCGAACCGGGCATTGCCCCCGGCAGCCCGGCTGCCGCAGCCTCGATGGATCCACGGAACCAGTTCCTGGCCATGGCGCGCCGGGCAGCGCAGGCCGCACATGCCAGCAGCGAGGCCATTCTCGCCGAGGACGCCAAGCCCACAAAGGGCGCGAAGGCAAAGCAGCTCGCCGCCGGCGGCTCCTCGTTCATCACGCGGGCACGCAAGCCGATCCTCCTCGGGCTTGCCGCGCTGATCTTCTCGATCGGCGCGCTCAAGGTGCTGACAGGCCGGCTGGGCCAGGGTGACGATATCGTGGCGCCGATGCCGCCGAAACCGGCTGTCTCGACGCCAGCCCCGGCGCAGGTTCCGGCCCGGCCGGCGGATGCCGAGACCCGCGAAACGAAGGATGATCCGCAGAATACCGGCTCGACGACCCGGCGCGCGCCGCCGGTCGAGCAGCAATCCCTGCCGACGATCCAGCCCAACGGCATGATGACCTTGCCGGGCAACAAGCGCGGCCAGCGCCTGTCCGACACCAGTGCCGTCACCCAGGCAGACCCTGTCACCGTGGGCAGCATCGCCGCTGACGGGACGCCGAAGCCAATCGAGACCGGCCGCGCTGTCATCAACGAGCTGATCGGCCTTTCCGCCCTCAAGGGCCAGGACAAGCTTCGTGATGCCGCCCTTCAGGGCAGCCATGCCGCCTGGTTCGAGATCGGCGTCCGCTATGCCGACGGGAAGGGCGTCCCGCGGGATGGGAAGCTTGCGGCGCGCTGGTTCGAGCAGGCCGCGCTTGCGGGCCATGGCCCGTCGCAATACCGGCTCGGCAGCCTCTACCGCGAAGGCAAGGTCCTGCCAAAGGAACCGACTCTCGCCTTCCAGTGGTTCGACCGCGCTGCGGCGCAAGGCCATGTCCTGGCCATGCACAATGCCGCCGTGCTCCTCGCCGAGGGCGTGCATGGTGCGCCGGATTACGCGGGGGCGGCGCTCTGGTTCAAGCGTGCAGCCGAACACGGCATCAAGGACAGCCAGTTCAACGTGGCCATCCTGTTTGCCCGCGGCCTCGGCGTGAACCAGGATCTCGCGGAATCCTATCGCTGGTTCGCCATTGCCGCGCTTCAAGGCGATCCCGATGCCGGCAAGAAGCGCGACGACATTGCCGCCCGGCTGACCAAGGAACAGATCGGCCGGGAAAACGAGCGGGTGAAGGCCTTCAAGCCGATCCCGGCGAATGCCGCGGCGAACGATCCGGGCCAGTGGGACAAGCCGGCCCGCCAGGGCACCTGATCGGTCGGGCGGGACCCAACATCTCCGGTTGACGTTCGCGCCAGCCGGACCCAGAAGGGGCCGGGACGCCTGTGCGCGACATGCGTCCCGGACGCGGTGCCGCATGCAACTCTATCTGCCGATCGCCGAATTGCCGCTCAACCTCTTCCTGCTGCTGGGCATGGGAGGAGCGATCGGGTTCATTTCCGGCCTGTTCGGCGTCGGCGGTGGCTTCCTTCTTACGCCCCTGCTGATCTTTGTCGGCGTCCCCGCGCCGGTTGCCGTCGCCACCAGCGCCGCCCATATCGCGGCATCCTCTGTCACCGGTGCGCTGACCTACTGGCGCCGGAATGCGCTCGACCTGAAGCTCGGGACGGTGCTGACAATCGGCGGCCTCCTCGGGACCATCGCCGGCGTGTTTTTCTTCAACCAGATGCGGCGGCTCGGCCATCTCGATCTGGTGATCACACTCGCCTATGTCACGCTGCTGATGTCGGTCGGCTGCCTGATGTTCGTCGAGAGCATCGGTGCCATGCTCCGCCAGAAATCCGGCAAGGCGGCGCCCCTCCGCAAGGCGGGCGATCACGTCTGGTACGAGAAGCTGCCGCTGACCATGCGCTTCCCCCGATCGAAGATGTCGACAAGCGTGATCCCGCTGGCCGGTCTCGGCCTGGTCATCGGCTTCATCGGCACTGTGCTGGGCATCGGCGGCGGGTTCCTCGTCGTCCCGGCGCTGATCTATTTCTTCCGTGTTCCGACCTCGATCGTCGTCGGCACCAGCCTGTTCCAGATCCTTGTCACGATGATCGTGGCCACGCTGCTCCACGCCATCGTCTCGCAGGCGGTCGATGTTCTGCTCGCCTTGACGCTGGTCGTCGGCGGGGTGATCGGGGCCCAGTTCGGCACGCGCACCGGGCAGGCCCTCAAGGGTGAACAGTTCCGGCTGCTCCTCGCCATACTCATCCTCATCGTCGGGATCCGCTTCGCGCTCGATCTTGTCGCTGCGCCGGCCGATCGCTTCTCGATCAACGCGACGGAACTCGAACGATGAGGCGCTGGCTTGCCCTCGCGCTGCTCGCGCTCGTCCTTCCCGGTCACGCCCGGGCCGAGGAACTTGTCCTCGCTCTCTCGACCCGCGAGGTCGCCATCACCTCCACCTATACCGGCGCGGAAGTGACGGTCTTCGGCCATATCGAGCGCGATGCCCGGACAATCGCCCGGACCGGCGAATACGACATCGTGGCACAGGTGCAGGGCCCGACCGGCGAGGTGGTGCTCCATCGAAAGGGTCGTTTCGGCTTCATCTGGCTGACGGAAAGCCGTCGGCGCTACAGCAAGGTTCCGCTGTATTTCTCCATCCTCAGCGCCAAGCCACTGGCCTCGATCATCGACGAGGATGGCCGCCAGCGACTAAAGCTCGGGCTCGAGCATTTCCTGCCCGCTCCGACGCCGGAGCTTGAGGAACGGGATGAATTCGGATTCCGCAATGCCGTGCTGCGCCTGCGCCGTGAGGAAGGTGCACTGACGGAGAACGACAAGGGCGTGACCATGATTCGCCCGAACCTGTTCACAGCGCGCATCGTGCTGCCGGCCAAGGCGCCGACCGGGCTCTATCTCGTTAACATCTCCATTCTCTCCGAAGGCGTGCCGCTCCGCACGGCGCAGGCCGGGTTCGTGGTGCGCAAGGTCGGGTTCGACGCGTTCGTCGCCAATGCAGCCCGGAACGAGGCCGTCACCTACGGCCTCTTCACCGTGCTGATGGCCGTCCTTCTTGGCTGGATGGCGAATGTCGTTTTCCGCAAGGACTAGGACATCTATTGCTTCACCCGGGCGATCCCGATGAATCCCGGAAGACGATCGATGTCCGGATCTTGCCGTCACTTTCCTCAGGCTGGCTTCCGGCTTGCCGGCGTCAGCGCGTCGAATGCTTCGAACCGGGAGGAGCGGCAATAGGTATGGATGCCGGAGACAGACCCGTTTTCTTCGGGGAAGAGGCTCGACACCCGTTCCTGCCGGAAGCCATGCTGGTCCAGCCGGATGATCCGCATGAAGTGGACGCCGCGCCCGTAGCCGCCGAGACAATCCTGCACAGGACGGATCAGATCCTCGCCGTGCCGGAAGACCGGACCCGCGCTCCGCGCGAAACGGGCGTCGATCAGAAGCGGGTTCTGTGCATGCGGGAGGAATGGGCCCAGCGGCGAATCCGCATGATAGGCGCAAAGGCAATCCCAGCTGGAGCCGCTCCGGCTCTCGTTGCCCAGCAGCCAGAACTTTCCGCCATGGGCGAAAAGCGTGGCATCCTGCAGCGGAACGTCGAGAAGAGGCGCGCATTCCTCCCATCGATCAGGGAAATCCACCGCGCGATAGAGCGGGAGATGACCCTCGGCGGCATTTTCGGGGATCATGTAGGTCTGGCCATCATGCCGGAACAGGAACGGATAGGACAGGTGCCCCTTCCGCGTGAGGACAGGGCGTAGCGGGCCCAGCGGCTTTGCCTCGCCGTCAAGTTCGGTCACCGCGAGAAATCCTGTCATGGTGCTGAACGGGAAGACCTCGACGAACAGGAAAGCCCGCCCGTTCTCCTCCCAGAGGATCGGGTCAGCCAGATAGCTCTGCCCGTCATCGGCAATCCATGTGCAGCCCTCGGATGTGCGGGGAAGGCCGGTTTCCTCTTGCCGTCTCCGGCGGATACCGACATGCCAATGGTCGGGGCGGAAATGCCGCCGTGCAGCCAGACCGAGAGCCTTGGCCACGAAGTGCTTCCCGGCCACGCTGGCAGGCGAATGCGGGCGGCGGACCTCGGTAACCGGGATCTCGACGGGCTCATGCCCGATTGCGGCCTTGTGGATCAGCCAGCCGAGGCGCTGGATATAGGAATCCAGCGTGAAGGCGACGCTGAACGGCCGCTCCGTGGCTGGCAACGCCATCCAGCGCTTGCCGTTCGGGCCGCTGACGATCAGTCGTGGCGTCAGCCCCTGCGCGAGGCGCAAGGGAAGCAGCGCCAGCGCTTCATCCTCAATCGTTACCTTAAACCCGGCATCGGTTTCAGGCGCGGGGGACAGCGCGATCCTCAGCCGGCCGGAAGCATCGGCCGGAGGCTGCGTGCCCTGGCGCGACGGAGCGAGCCACGCGCCGGAATCCACGCCATAGAGGTGCGGCTCGAGCCGAAGGAGCCAGTCTGGCTTTGGCTGCGGCGCCGCGCTGGCCGGAACAATCTCCGTCGCGACGTCATGGCCGAATACGCGCAGGCTCGAAACGAGAGTATCCAGCCACGCGCCGGAATCGGGAAGATTGATGCCGAGAAGGACGTTCACACCCGAACCCCGCAAGGGAATTTTATGAAAATTGTGCGATCTGGCAGACAGGCGCCGGTATGACGGACCGGGCGCCGGGATTCCGGTCGGGGCCTGTTTAATGCCATCCCGTAAATTTCTCTTTTACATGCCGGCCCTGCTGGGAGGTGGCGCGGAGCGCGTCTTCGCGCTGCTGGCCTCCGAGACACACCGCCGCGGCCATGACGTGATCTTCGCCGTGGACTACGAAGCGACCGAGAATCTCGACTATCTCGCCCCCGGTATCCGGCAGGTCACGCTTCCGGCAGGGCATGTCCGGGCTGTCATGGGGCTCGCCGCGCTCCTGCGCAGGGAACGGCCGGATGTGTCCTTCTCCGGCCTCGGCGTCGCCAATCTCAAGCATATGCTGGCCGCGCTGGCGACTGGACGGAACCGGCGGGCGGCCATTTCCTTCCACGGATTTTTCGAATCCGAGAATCGCCTGCTTTCGCGACTGGGCAATCACGGCGCGCCGATCTTCACGCGGCTGTGCGGCCGGGCCATCGCTGTGTCCGACGGGTTGAGGGATGAGCTTGTCCGGCGCTACCATGCCTCTCCCTCGCGCACGATCCGTATCTACAACCCCGTCTATTCGCCGGTTGGCTGGCCTGCGGTCGAGGCTGCCGATCTTGCGGCACGTCCGCCCCGGATCCTTTTCGTTGGCCGCATGCACCCGGACAAGGATCTCCCGACGCTGCTCCGTGCCTTCGCGAAGGTCAGCAACACCGAGGCCATGCTGGAACTCGTGGGGGATGGCCCGGTGCGGCCGGAACTCGAGCGGCTCGCCGCCAATCTCGGCATTGCCGCGCGTGTGTCCTTCGCCGGCTATCTCAAGGATCCGGCTGATGCCTATCGCCGGTCGCGTGTCCTCGCCCTGACATCGCGGCTTGAAAGCTTCGGCAATGTCATCGCCGAGGCCCTCGCCCATGGATTGCCGGTGGTCAGCACAGCCGCAGCAGGGCCGGCAGAGATTCTCGGCCATGGCGAATTCGGGGCATTGGTGCCGATCGGGGATCACGAAGCGCTGGCACGCGCACTCGATGCCGCATTGCTGGAGCCGGGCGAACCGGCTGCGAGGCAGGCCCGCGCCTCTCTCTTCTCGATCGAGACGGCAACCGACGCCTATCTGGCGACGGCAGAGGAGATCCTGAGGGAAATCTCAGTCTGATCTGCCGGATCGCGCCCGCATCGACTGGGCGATCATCCGCCACAGGAACAGCGGATTGCCAACGATGTAGCGGCGCCAGAGCCGCCTCGGCTCCTGCAGGAGCCGGAAGGTCCATTCGAGCCGCAACGTGCGCACAAGCGCTGGCGCCCGGATCACTTCGCCGGCAAGGAAATCGAACAGGGCGCCGACCCCGAAGGCCAGTCCGCAATGGCGGGAGCCCAGATTCTGGTGAATCCACAATTCCTGAAGCGGATTGCCCAGCGCGACCAGCACGATGTCGGCGCGGTTCGCCTCCAGCTTCTGCCGCGCCTCCGCGGTTCGACGATCGCCGCCATAGCCATCCGAAAGCACCACGTATCGATGCTGCGGCGCGAGCCCCGCAAGGGTTGCCGCTGCCTTTTCGGCGATTCCGGGCTTGCCGCCGAACAGGGCCACCGACAGAGATGCCGGAGCGCCTTCCAGCAGCAGAGGCAGCAGGTCGGTCCCGTTCAGATTGGCCGGGAATGAACGCCCGCCCACCAGCCTTGCGCCGATATCGACGCCGATTCCGTCCGGCAGGACGACAAATTCGCCCAGCGCATCGGCAAGGGCCGGATTGTCATAGGCCACGTTGACCATATGCGCATTCGCGAAGGCGATCTTGGCATGGTTGCCGCTCGCGATGATCCGGTGCAGGCCGGTGATCGCCTCGTCGCGGGTGAGCGCAGCGACGGATACCGGGCCGATCCGGATGGTCTCCCGGGCAAGCGGTTCAAGGGAGGTGTTGACGGGCGCTGTCACCGCACGTTCCTCAGCCAGTCGATCGATTGTGCCAGGATGGCTTCATAGCCGGTCCGCTCGAAACCGAGATCGGCATCCGTTGCGGCGGCGGAAAACCGGACATCGGCCCCGAACAGCCGGGCAAGGCTTGGCGTGATCGCCTCGGGCAGCCACGGCTTGGGGCCGATCAGCTTTTCCGCAAGCTTCAGGGGCAGCACGGCAAGCCGGCTTTCCAGCCTGAGCTGATAGCCCGGAATGCGATGGACCGGCGTCGCGTCGAGACCTTTCGCGAGATCCAGCAGATAGCGGTTCCAGCGCGGCGGATCGGGCAGGGCCAGATTGTAGCTCCGACCGCTGACCTGGCAGAAAAGCGCGCGGGCAATCGCCGCTGCCACATCCTCGACCGCGATCAGGTTGGCGAAGCCGTCGCCCTCTGCGCCGAGATCGCCAAGGCGGCGCTGGCGGAGCAGGCGGCCGATGCGCAAGGTCCATGGATGGGATTCCGGTCCGCAGACAAGGCCCGGCCGGAGGATGATGGTTTCGAGGCCGCGGGCCTGCGCGGCGCGAACAAGCGCCTCGCACCGGATCTTGGCCTCGCCATAGGCATTCACCCCTTCGCCCTGCGGGCTCTCCTCGTCGATCATTCCTTCACGGGAGCCGTAGACGGCGATGCTGGAGAGATGGACGAAGCGGCGGACGCCGTGATGGAACGCAGCGGCGAGCAGCGCCTCGGTGCTGCGGATCATCGTGTCGGGGGAGCCCAGCACGCAATTGACCACCGCCTGCATGCCCTCGGCTGCGGCCTGTGCCGATGCGGGATCTGTCGCATCGACCAGCCGCACCGGAATGGCCCCGGGGCGTGCCTTCCTGACGCCCTGGAACGGTTCGGCGAGGCCGGAAGCCTTGAGGGTATCGACGACGCGACGACCGACAAAGCCGTTGGCGCCAACCACGAGAACCTTCATGGCGCTGTTCCTTTCCCGCTCTGTCCGCGGGTGCCTCCGGGCGGCATCCGCCTTCCGACGGCGCATGGCGCGCCGGACGATGCGAGCATGCGTCGGAGTCGCGCAAGAGGGGAGGAAACCTCCGGGAGAGGCAGGCGGAAGCAGGGTTTGAACATGGCTGCTGATTACCGGCTATCTCCTAAAACTTTCATGATTCGATACCGGAATCCTTCAGGTATGGCAGGGAAATCTTCACCGGGCCGGGCTGAAATTCGGGGCTGAAAGCAAAGCCGGACCAATCCGGTAGGGAATTTCGCTTAGGCTGGGTTCTCTCGTTCGGAACCATCTCGGAGCCATTCACGTGGATTTCAGCCGGTCGATCAATCGTCGCCAAATGATGCAATTCGGGGCGGCGGCCACCCTTGCTGCCTCCGTTACGCCAGCCCTCGGCCAGCGTCTGCCACTTTGGGCGGAGGCCCGGCGGGCGGGTATCCTCTTCGGCTCGGCTGCCGCCTGGGAAGTGATCAAGGATCCGGAATATGGCGCGCTGCAGGCGCAGCATTCGCGCCTGCTGGCGACGGAACTTGCGCTGAAATTCGACTATCTTCGCCCGCGCGAGGAGACTTTCGACTTCGCGCAGCCCGATGCGCTTCTCGAATTCGCGCGCGCCCATGGCATGTATTTCCGGGGCGCGGCCATGTTCTGGAATGATTGGCCCGCCCCCTGGCTCAAGGGCAAATCCGCACGGGAGATCGAGCGGATCTTCGACGAGCATATCGATGTTGTCGGCGGTCGCTATGCCGGTGCCATGCAATCGTGGGATGCCGTCAACGAACCCTTCTGGCCTGATGCCGGCCGCCCCGGCGGCTTCCGGCCGGGGCCCTGGTATGATGCGATGGGCGAATCCTATATCGAGCGGGCCTTCCGGCGCCTCGCGCGCGTCGATCCGCTGGCGAAGCTGGTGCTCAACGAGGCCTTCACCGAACAGGATGACCGGCTGGGTCGCCAGGTCCGCGCGGCGATGCTGCCCCTGATCGACCGGCTGCTCGACAAGGGCGTCAAGCTGGACGCCATTGGCTTGCAGGCGCATATCCGGCCGGGCCTTGCCTTCGACATGGATCCCTTCCTGCGCTTTATCGAGGAAATCGCGCGGCGGAAGCTCGATATCTATCTGACGGAATTCGATATCGAGGACCTGACATTCCCGAAGGAGATCACGAAGCGCGACGAGCAGGTGGCGGCCTGGACAATGCGCTTTCTCGAACCGGTCCTGAAAAACCGGGCCGTGAAGGTTCTCATTCCGTGGCACCTGTCCGACCGTTACACGTGGTATCGCGAGCCGGCTGTGGCGAAGGAGCGGGGTTTCCGCTTCCCGGCGCGCGCTCTCCCCTTCGATGATCGCCTCAACGAGAAGCCGATGGCCATGGCCATCCGGCAGGCCTTGCAGATGGCCCCGGCCCGCTGATGCGCCTTGCTCCCGCCTTTCGGGAAACCCGGCAAGCATTCCGCAACGATAATGCGGACAATTGCATCGGTTTTGCTCCGGATTGCACGAAAGATTTTACTTTCGGCCGCATGGCTGGGGCGAAGGCTGCGCAGAAGGCGGCATGAACCAGGACCGGAAAGCCGTGAAGACCATTTACATCGTTGCACCCGGAGGCGGCGTCGGCGGCGGCATGGGCCGCGTCAAGGATTATATCCTGCAATCGGACGCAGCCCGGAACGGACCCGTCCGGTTCGAGGCCCTGGTCACCCGCGACGAGCGGGGTGCTGCCTTCTCGCTGCTGCTTCTCCTGCGCGCCATCCTGACGATCTGGTGGGCCCGGCTGAACGGGAGCCTTGCTTTCGTCCATGTCAATTTCGGCGACAGGGGCAGCGCGTTCCGGAAGGGCGTGATCATCCTCGCTTCTGCTTTGGTCGGCGCCCCGACTCTCCTGCATCTCCATGCGGCCGAACTGGTCGAATTCCACGCGGAAGGCTCGGCGATCCGTCGCTGGCTGCTGCGGCTGCCCTTCCGGCAGGCCAGCGCGATCATCGTGCTCGGCCGGCTCTGGAAGGAATGGCTGGTCCGGGATCTCGGGATCGATGCAGGAAAGATCGATATCCTCTGCAATGGGGTTCCGGTCGTGCCGATGCCCCGGACTTTCGCGGCAGAACCCGGCCGGACCCGCACGATCCTCTTCCTGGGCCTGCTGACGGAGCGGAAGGGCATTTCGGATTTCCTCGCCGCGCTGGCTCTCCTCCCCGGCGATGCCCCGCCCTGGCGAGCGATCATTGCCGGCCATGGCGACGTAGCCCGCTACACGGCGCTGGCAGAGGAACTCGGTCTGGCAGGCCGGGCGGAATTCACCGGCTGGGTCGGGCAGGCGGATGTCCGCCGGTTGCTGGGCAGCGTCGACATGATGGTCCTGCCTTCCTATCACGAGGGGCTTCCCCTGGTGATCCTCGAAGCCTTGGGCTGCGGTGCGCCGGTCATCACCACCCCCGTCGGGGCGATCCCCGAATTTCTGGAGCAGGGGCGGGAAGTCCTGCTTGTGCCGCCAGGCGACAGGCGGACGCTGGCCGAACGGATGCTCGACGTGATGACGGATCCGGTGCTGCAGCAATCCCTGTCAGACAACGGCCTCGAACGGTTTCGCGCCCGGTTCACGCTGGAAGCTTTCCTGGCTGACATGCTGTCAATCTATGCGCGCCGGTTCGGTGTCAGGGCGGCCCCATCGGGCGAAATCGCGGCGGAGCGTGCACGATGATCGTCGATGCCGAGGCTCCCGGATCGAGCGGGGACCTGACCACGCAGGTCTGCATTGTCGGCGCCGGCCCCGCCGGGATCTCGCTGGCCTTGCGCCTTGCCCAATCCGGCCTCGAGGTTGTCCTGGTCGCCGGCGGCGCATGGGAGGCGGAGCCACGCCATCAGGCGCTCTATGCCGGCGAGGTTGCCGATCCGGCCCTGCACAGCCCGACCACGGAATATCGCCACCGGCAGTTCGGAGGATCCTCCGCGACATGGGGTGGCCGGGCGATGCCGTTCGATCCGATCGATTTCGAAGCGCGGGACTGGATCGAGGGCGCGTCATGGCCGATCGGGTTTGACGACATCGCTCCGCATTACGCGGCCGCTGCGGAACTTGCGGAGATCGGCGATCCTGAATTCTCGGCCGCCCGCGCCGTTGAAGGCGGCATGCGGCCGATGATCGACGGTCTGGGTGGTCCGCATTTCAGCCAGGATTCAATCGAGCGGTTTTCGTGTCCCACCCGCTTCGGCCCGCGCTACCGGCGTCGGATCGAGCGGTCCCCGACCATCACCGCACTCCTCAATGGCCATACCACCGAGATCCTGACCGCGAATGGCAGGGCCACCGGCGTGATCGTCCGGACATTGACGGGGCAGGAAATCCGGGTTTTCGCCGAGGCGACGGTCATCGCGGCCGGCGGCCTCGAAACGCCGCGTCTCCTGCTCTCGTCGCGGGGCGACGAGGCCTCCGGCATCGGCAATGCGCAGGATCAGGTCGGCCGCAACTATCTCTGCCACATTGCCGGGACCATGGGATCGGTTCGGTTTGACCCAACGCGGACTCACGTCTGGCATGGCTATGAAAGGACGTGGGACGGCGTCTATTGTCGCCGCCGGCTGTCCCTCAGGCCAGAGGTCCAGCGCGAACATCGCATCGGCAACATTGTCATGCGGCTGCATCATCCGCGCCTGCCGGATCCGGCCCACGGGCGGGGCATCCTGTCTGCCATCTATCTGGCCAAGCCTTTTATCAGCTACGAATATTCCAAGCGTCTCCATGGCAGCGAAAGGCCCGGTCTCTCCGGCTACCTGCGTCATGCCGGCAATGTCCTGCGGGAACCGTTCGCGACGGCCGGCTTCCTGATGAACTGGGTCCGGCGCCGGACATTGGCGGAGCGTAAATTCCCGTCCCTCGTGGTCGAGCCGCGCAACGGCGTATACAGCCTCGATATCCACGCCGAGCAGGTGCCCAACCCGGAAAGCAGGATCACCCTGTCAAACGAACGGGATGCGCTTGGCATGCCGCGGCTTCGGGTCGACTGGCGCCATCGGCCGCTCGACTTCCGGACCGTCTCCGTTGCGCTGGACCTGCTGCGGCGGGACCTTGCCGATCAGCGGCTTGGCGAGCTGACCTACCGCGAAGAGGAAATCCCCGACGCGATGCTGCGCGAGGGTGCCTATGGCGGGCACCATATCGGTACGGCGCGCATGTCCCGCTCGCCCCGGGATGGCGTGGTCGACGGCGATGGCCGCGTCCATGGCATGGACAATCTCTACATTGCCGGCTCCGCCGTCTTCCCGACTTCCAGCCAGGCCAACCCGACACTGACCATCATCGCCTTTGCCCTGCGCCTTGCTGATCACCTCAGGAGCCGGCTGCAGCCGGCGGCGGCCTCGATCCGGACGGAGGGAGCCGCATGATGGAAGCTCTCCTCCCTCTCCAAGGCATCGAACGGAGCTGGAAGCGTTCCTCGATCGGGATTTCAATGCCGGGTTTTGATTTTGTTGACCTTGTCGGGAGATTGCCTCGATGAGCCACGAACATCCTTCGGGATTTCTTCAAAATGGATGCCGCATAAGCGGTTTCGCACGCCTCGAAGGCACGGGTTCGATGTGCGGCAAGGGATTGAAATGACGTTTTCGGTTTCGGCGCCCCAGAACGTAGCGGCCGAGGCAACCGATGAGGTTGCCGTGGCAGGGGGCCTCGATGTCGAGGCGATCGGCTTCCGGCATTTCCGGGCCGTCGAGTCCCTGCTCGATGGGCTGGAAGGTTCGACCTTCCAGAGCCGTCTCTGGCTCTCGAGCTGGTTTGATGTTTTCGGCTCACGGCCCGGGATCGAGAACTTTCTGGTGCTTGTCCGCGATGCGGGCGGAGCCATCCTGATGGCGCTGCCGCTGATCCGCAGGAATGTACGCAACATCCGCCTGCTCGAATGCCCCGATCTCGGCGTGTCCGATTATGCCGCGCCGATGCTGCGGCGCTCTGCGGTGAATCGCCTGCCCCGGGGCAATGCCCTGTGGGAGTTGATCCGACCGGCACTCCCTGTGGCAGATCTTCTGCATGTCTGCCGGATCGCACCGGTGGTCGGCGGCATGGCCAATCCGATCCACGGGCATCACGCGAGCCGCAGGAACCGGCTTTCCGGCTGGGTCCTGAGCTTGCCGGCCTGCTGGGATACCTATTTCGCCTCGCTCTCTCCGAAGAAGCGCGAGAAGCTCAAGAAGATGGGGCGCAAGTTCGACCGCGTTCCCGGCGCCGAACGCCGGGTGGTCGAGAGCGTCACCGAGGGGCTCGGCGTCCTTGCGGATCTGGAACGCCTGCAGAGCGAGCGGATCGAGAAGAAGGGCCTCGATTATTGCCTCGACGAGCCGGCCATTCGCAGCTTCTATCGCCGCCTGATCGAGCGGGGGTTGCCGGCCGGGAAGGTCCAGATGACCATCCTGACCGTCGATGGCCAGACTGTGGCGGCCAATTTCGCGGTCAAGGCCGGAACAGAACTGGTCTATCTGCGGGTGGCAAACGAGTTCGGCCCATGGGCAAGGCATGCGCTCGGGCTAGTCGTCACCGAGCTGGCCATTGCCGAAGCGCAGAAACGGGGCATCCGGACCTTCGACTTCACGATGGGCAATTACGAGTACAAGCGCCGCTTCGGTGCGGTCGAGATGCCGCTGGACGATCTGGTCCTGCCGCTGTCATGGCGGGGCTGGCCGGCTGCCGGTGCCTGGCATGTTCGCCACTGGGCGAGCCGCTGTTCATGGCTGCGCCGGGTGTTCGGCCGGGATGGCCTCGACAGGACAGCCTGCCCGCGCCACGCGGATGACCCGGCCGGGGATGCCGCGTGAGGCTTGCCGGAACCGGCTGTCCCTGCACGCGGCATGAAGGCGTTCACTCCTCCCGGTAGCCGTATTCTGGAATGCCCTGCTCGTTGCCGTAATACTTGTAGGGCAGGAATTTGCCGCTCATCGTGATGTTCACGCGGTCCCCGCGGGGATTCGGCTCGCGCACGATCTCGATGTTGAAATCGATCGCCGACATGATGCCATCGCCGAATTCCTCCTCGATCAGCGCCTTCCAGGCCGGGCCGTTGACCATCACCATCTCGTAGAAGCGGTAGATCAGCGGATCGGTCGGCGGCATGGCGGTGCCGCGATACGGGATCTCGTTGAGCATGCGCTCTTCGGTTTCCGAAAGGCCGAACAGGGTGGCGGCCTTCCTGGCCAGCGGCTTGACCAGTTTCATCTGGCCGAGAAGGGCGCCCACCACGAGGACGGGCGACATGCCGCCGATCTCGTCGGTGATGTATTTCCAGGTCCAGCCCTTCTCACGCTTGATGTCGAGGATTTTTTCCGTGAGGTCGGCACGCTTCATCGGGAGACTCCGGTTGTTGGAGGAAAGGGAATTTCAGGCCACTTTCCGTCCGGCTTCGTGGCTGGGCGGGAGGGGTTGCGGCTGGCTTTGCGGCAGGATGACCGGCGGCTTCCGGCGGTCGTAATCGGCCGGGATCTCGGACTTGAACGTCTTCGACCGGCTGACGAGGAAATCGATCAGGTGGTTCCGGATCGCGTAGAAGGCGGGATGGCGGTGGATCTGGTTGCGATCCCGCTCCTTGGGCAGCGGGTTCTCGACGATCTCCGCCACCATGGCTTCCGGGCCATTGGTCATCAGCACGATCTTGTCGGCGAGATAGATCGCCTCGTCGACATCATGCGTGATCATGAAAACGGTCTGCCCGGTCTCGAGGCAGATCCGGCGCACCTCGTCCTGCAAGGTGCCACGCGTCAGCGCATCCAGCGCCGAGAAGGGCTCGTCCATGAGGAGGATCTTCGGTTCGATCGACAGCGCCCGGGCAATGCCGACGCGCTGCTTCATGCCGCCGGAAAGCTGGGCCGGTTTCTTGGCCTCCGCACCCTTCAGCCCGACCTTCTCGATAAAGCGCTTCGCCTGCTCCTCCACCTGGCTCCGGCTCCATTTCGGCCAGCGCGAGGAGATGGCATAGGCGACATTGCCAAGCACGGTCCGCCAGGGCAGCAAGGCGTGGCTCTGGAAGATCACCGCCCGGTCGAGCGAGGGGCCCTCGATCGCCTTGCCATCGACAATCGCGGCGCCATCATCCGGCAGGTCGAGGCCTGAAAGGATGTTAAGGACGGTTGTCTTGCCACAGCCGGAATGGCCGATCATGCAGACGAATTCCCCGCGGGCGATGGCGAACCAGATATCCTCGAACACCGTGGTCTGGCCGCCATCCGGCGCCTGGAAGCGCCGCGTGATACCCTCGATGGAAATGAACCTTGCACTCATGGCTCACTCCGGGAAAGACACGGCGCGGGCCACCCGCGCCAGGGCCTGGTCGAGGATCATGCCGACAAGGCCGATCACGAGGATCGAGGTGATCACGTTGGTGATCGACAGGTTGTTCCATTCGTTCCAGACGAAATAGCCGATGCCCGTGCCGCCCACGAGCATCTCCGCCGCCACGATGACCAGCCAGGCAATGCCGATCGAGATGCGCATCCCGGTCACGATGGTTGGCGCGGCGGCTGGCAGGATCACCGTGAAGGCCCGGCGGATCGGCCCGACCTCGAGGGTGCGGGCGACGTTGAGCCATTCCTTCCGGACGCTCGAGACACCGAAGGCCGTGTTGATCAGCATCGGCCAGAGCGAACAGATAAAGATGACGAAGATCGAGGAAATCGAGGAATCCTTGATCGTGTAGAGCGCCAGCGGCATCCAGGCGAGCGGCGAGACCGGCTTCATGATCTGGATGAACGGGTCGAGCGCGCGCGCCATCAGCGGCGACATGCCGATCAGGAAGCCGAGCGGCAGAGCCACCAGCATGGCAAGGCCATAGCCCAGCAGGACGCGCCCGATCGAATAGGCAAGCTGGATCCCGATTCCCTTGTCATTCGGCCCCCGGTCGTAGAACGGCTCCTTGAGATGGCTCCAGATCTTGGCCAGCACGTCGAGCGGGCCAGGCATGGCGGATTTGCCCTGCACGGCGGTCTGCCCCATGAGCTTGGCATATTCCGGGTCCATCTGCTGCGCCGGGCCGCTGCCCGACACGCCGATATGCCAGGCGAGCCCGAAAACGAGCAGGATCGAGAGCGAGACGATCCCCGCCCGGAGCCGGAGGCTTGTCTGCCGCATGGGTCAGGTCCGCTTGATCGGGAACGAGGCGATGTATTCCTCCGGCTTGGCGGGGTCGAACACCTTGCCCATGACCGAGAAGGTCTTGGTCGTGGTGGTCGGCGGCGTCAGCCCGGCCTCTTTCATCAGGCGCGTCGCGTCGGTCGCGAGGAAGACCTGCTTCGCTACGCCCGCATAATCGACATCGCCCTTGATCTGGCCCCAGCGCTTCATCTGGGTCAGGATCCAGACCGCGAAGCTCTCCCATGGGAACGGGTCGAAATCGATGCGCTTGGCATCGCGCTTGATCTGGCCGAGGCCGTCGGCATAGGTGCCGGTCAGCACCTGCTCGATTACCGTCACCGGCTGGTTGAGATAGTTGGGCGGCGCGATCGCTTCGGCAATCTGCTTGCGGTTCTCGGTCTTGGTGGCGAAAGCCGTGGCCTCGATGATCGCCTTGAGCAGCGCCGAATAGGTGTTCGGATAGGTGGTTACGAATTCCTTGGAGGCCGCGAAGGCGCAGCAGGGATGCCCGTCCCAGATTTCCTTCGAGAGCATGTGAATAAACCCGACGCCGTCAAAAACCGCGCGCTGGTTGACAGGGTCCGGCGCGAGGAACCCGTCGATATTGTCGGCCCGCAGGTTGGCGACCATCTCGGGCGGCGGCACAGAGCGGATCTGGACATCGGTATCCGGGTCGAGCCCGGCTTCCGCGAGATAATAGCGCAGCAGGTAATTGTGCATCGAATAGTCGAAGGGCACGGCGAACTTGAAGCCCTTCCAGCTCTTCGGATCACGTTTGTCCTTGTGCTTCATGGCGAGGGTGATGGCCTGGCCGTTGATGTTTTCGACCGCCGGCATCGTATAGGGAATGGCATTCGAGCCGACGCCCATCGAAATGGCGAGCGGCATCGGCGAGAGCATATGCGCCGCGTCGTATTCCTTGTTCAGCGTCTTGTCGCGGATCACCGCCCAGCCGGCGGTCTTGATCACTTCGACATTGAGGCCCTGCTTCGAATAGAAGCCCATCGGCGCGGCCATGATGATTGGCGTCGCGCACGTGATCGGGATGAACCCGACCTTCAGATCCTTCTTCTCGAGCGGCGCGCCCTGCGCAAGCACATCCGTTGCCGCGGCGATCGGGAACAAGGTGTTGATCGCCGCATAGGCCGTCGAGGCCCCGACGACCTTCAGGAAATTCCGGCGCTGCTCGTCGACCGGGAACAGCGCCCGCATCACGGCATTTTCGACGCTCCGGCGCAGGCGCAGCGCTTCGTCGGACGAGGCGGCGAGCCCGTCTGCGGTGGCGGCGGCATGCTCCGCCTCGCTGCCGTGTTGGCCGCAGGAGCAGCCCTTGCTGGAGAGGCGGAAACGATGGTCGAACGGATTCCTGAAAATGGCCATGACATTCTCCCCGGCATGGATGCCTTGTGATCGGGGGAGAAAAGCAACGGATATGCCATATAGCGCCCCATACGCCGGGATTCCGGGCGCCTCCGGGATTCCCGCCGGCCCGCCCCGGCGTAGGCCCTCCGCCCCGGCGGTTCACCGGGGCCATATGCTTCCGGAGCGAGCAGACAACCTGTCGACAGGCTGATCAAGACTTGGGCAGGGCGGGTAGAAATCCGCCAGCCGGATACGCTCAGGGCGCATTGGCGAGCCGCAGGGCGGTTCGCAGCAGCACATTCGCGCCGGCTTCGGCCCAGGCCGGCGTCATGTCTTCGGCCTCGTTATGGCTGACCCCGTCCTTGCAGGGGGAAAAGATCAGCGCGCTGGGGAAGGTTCGGGCCATGTTGCAGGCATCATGCCCGGCGCCCGAGACGATATCACGCCCTTTCAGCCCCATGGCCGCGCTTTCTTCCCGCACAATGGCGAGAATGGCGGGATCGAACGGTACCGGTGCGCTATGGGCGATATCGGTCAGGCTGATGGCGAGCCCGGTTTCTGTCGCGACCCGCGCCACAAGCGCGCGCACGGCCTCGTCCATCCGGGCCAGAACGGCTGCTTCGGGATGCCGGATGTCGACCGAGAACTGCACCTGCCCGGGAATGACGTTTCGGGAATTCGGCAGCAGCCGCATCTCGCCGACTGTTCCCCGTCCTGCTGGGGCATGGGACAGGGCGATCTCGCGGATGCCCTGAATGATCGGCAGGGCAGCAAGCAGCGCGTCCTTGCGGCGGGGCATCGGCGTCGAGCCGGCATGGCTCTCGAAGCCGGTCACGGCCACATCATACCAGCGCAGGCCCTGCCCGATGACGACGAAACCGATATCGGCGCCCTCCGCCTCGAGGATCGGTCCCTGCTCGATATGCAGTTCGAGATAGGCCGTTATGGGTCTGCCACCGACCGGGAGTCCGGCATCGAGCCCGATCCCGGCCATCGCATCGCCGAGCCGGATGCCCTCGGCATCCCGCGCCTCGAGGGTCTCGGCATGATCGGCGAGACCGGCAAACACCGCCGAGGCCAGCATCGCCGGCTGGAAGCGGCAGCCTTCCTCGTTCGTCCAGTTCACGAGCTCGATCGGCCGGCGCGTGCGGATCCCGGTTTCGTGCAGCACGCGGAGCACTTCCAGCCCGGCCAGCACGCCGAGCACACCGTCGAACTTGCCACCTGTCGGCTGGGTATCGAGATGGGAGCCGATCACCACCGGCGGCAGGTCTTCCACCCCCTCGCGCCGGGCGAACATCGAGCCGAGCCCGTCGGTGCTGACCGAACAGCCGAGCCGTTCGCACCAGGCCCGGAACAGCGCACGGCCCTCGGCATCCACCGTCGTCAGGGCCTGCCGGTTGCAGCCACCTTTCTCGGTGCCGCCGATCTTCGCCATGTCCATCAGGCTGTCCCAGAGCCTGGCGCCATCGACGCGCAGATTATGTCCTTCGATCATCATCGCCTCATGTCTCGCGCGGGCAGTACACCCGGCCTGTTCGTTCCAGCCTTATTCGCCCCTTCGGACGAAGCAAGGGCGATACCGAGGAATTCCGCGAGCCCCGCCAGATCCGTGATCCCAAGGAATTCATGCTCCGGATCGTTCTGGGCACTGGCTTCCTGGGCGGCCTCCTTGTTAGGTTCGGAACAACAACACTTCCCAGGGGATGAACCATGTCCAAGGAACTTCTCGCGGTCCTGCGCCAGCATGCCGCCATGCCGCAGGATGCAGCCAGCGCCAGCCTGATCGGGCGGGCATGGCTGCCGGATCAGGACGGGCCCGCGCTCGTTCGCGTCGCCGGTGACCGCCTGATCGACATCTCGCGCCATGCCGCGACCTCGGCGCAGCTTTGCGCGGATGCCAGCCTGATCGCCCGTTTGCCGCAGCTCGATGGCCCGGATCTGGGCCCGCTGGAATCGATCCTGCTGAACACCCCGGAAGCCACCCGTGACCCGAAGCGGCCCTGGCTGCTGCCGCCGGTTGACCTTCAGGCGGTGAAGGCGGCCGGGGTCACCTTCGCGATCTCCATGCTGGAGCGGGTCATCGAGGAACGTGCCCGTGGCGATGCCGGCGCTGCCGCAGCCATACGGTCCGAGATCGTGCGCCTTGTCGGTGATGACCTGTCGAGGCTCAAGCCCGGCTCACCCGAGGCGATGGCGCTGAAAGAGGTGCTCATCCGGCAGGGCGTCTGGAGCCAGTATCTCGAGGTCGGGATCGGGCCCGATGCCGAGATCTTCACCAAGGCCCAGCCGATGGCCTCCGTTGGCACCGGCATGCTGGCGGGCCTTCACCGCGTCTCCACCTGGAACAACCCGGAGCCGGAAGTCGTGCTCGTCGTGGCACCGGATGGCCGGATCGTCGGCGCGACGCTCGGGAACGACGTGAACCTGCGCGACGTCGAGGGCCGTTCCGCCCTGCTGCTCGGCAAGGCCAAGGACAACAACGCCTCCTGCTCGCTCGGGCCCTTCATCCGGCTTTTCGATGGCGGCTTCACGCTGGACCATGTCCGGAAGATGGAACTCAGCCTCGATGTGATCGGGCCTGATGGCTTCATCATGAAGGGCGCCTCGAACATGGCGAAGATCAGCCGTGATCCGGCCGATCTGGCCAGCCAGATGCTCGGGCCGCACCACCAATACCCGGACGGGGCAGTGCTGTTCCTCGGCACTCTTTTTGCGCCCGTTCAGGATCGTGGCGCGCCGGGCAAGGGCTTCACCCATGCCTATGGCGATATCGTCGTGGTGGCGGCGCCGGAACTCGGGGCGCTCGTCAACCAGATGGCGCCGTCGGATGAATGTCCGCCCTGGCAATTCGGCACAACGGCGCTGATGCGCAATCTCGCGCGGCGCGGCCTGATCTGATCAGGCGCCGCCCGCTGTGCGGATTTCGATCAGATAGGCGATGCCGGCGGGCGCGGCGGTGAGCTGCGCCAAACCCCCGTCGGTAACATGCGCGGCATGTCCTTCCGGGATGGCGTGCTGCATTCCGGCATGATCGAGCCGGGCTTCGCCGCGATGCGCGAAGGCAATGAGCGGGTGCGGCCCGGCCGTCGCGGATAATGCATCCACGAGACGCAGCACGCGATGGGTAAACCGGCCGCGCCTTGTCATCACGTTGAGGTCGAGGATCGGCCCGTCCGGCACCGCGCCGGTCACCGGCGCATCGCCGGCAAAGGGAAACGGCTCGGCATGCCGATCGAGCACCGTCCGGGCCGTCCCGAAATCCAGGACGAGCCGTCCGCCTTCCAGCACGCTCAGCGTGCGGTCAATGCCGTCGAACCGGGAGAATGCCCCGTCCGAAGCCACGCGGGCCATGCTGATCCGCCAGTCGAACCTGGCAAGATCCGCGCCTTCCGGATACGCGAGCATCTCGATGGTCTCGCCGCCGCCATTCTTCCAGGGCATGCGGCGGAACGTAGCAGGATCGAGCATCCGGACCGGCATGGCCATGCGCCTCAGAGGCTCGGCAGATCGAGGCCGTGCTGCCGCGCGCAATCGGCTGCGATGGCATAGCCGGCATCGGCGTGCCGCATGACGCCCGTCGCCGGGTCGTTCCAGAGCACCCGCTCCAGCCGCCGCGCCGCATCCTCGGTGCCGTCGCAGACGATGACCATGCCCGAATGCTGCGAGAAGCCCATCCCCACGCCCCCGCCATGATGCAGCGAAACCCACGTCGCGCCGCTGGCGCAGTTGAGAAGGGCATTCAGCAGCGGCCAATCCGACACGGCATCCGAACCATCCTTCATCGCCTCGGTCTCGCGGTTCGGTGAGGAGACGGAGCCGGAATCGAGATGGTCGCGCCCGATCACGATCGGCGCCTTGAGTTCGCCGCGCGCCACCATCTCGTTGAAGGCCAGGCCCAGCCGGTGCCGGTCACCCAGGCCGACCCAGCAGATCCGGGCCGGCAAACCCTGGAACTTGATCCGCTTCTGCGCCATGTCGAGCCAGCGATGGAGATGCGTGTTGTCGGGCAGCAACTCCTTCACCTTTGCATCCGTGCGGTAGATGTCTTCCGGGTCGCCCGACAGCGCGCACCAGCGGAAAGGCCCGATGCCGCGGCAGAAGAGCGGCCGGATATAGGCCGGCACGAAGCCCGGGAAGTCGAAGGCATCCGCCACGCCGTCCTCGAGCGCCATCTGGCGGATATTATTGCCGTAATCAACGGTTGGAACGCCCATCCTGTGGAAATCGAGCATCGCCCGGACATGCGCAGCCATCGAATGCTTGGCGGCGCTGACCACCGATTTCGGGTCGCTCTCGCGCCTCGCTTCCCAATCGGCGAGGCTCCAGCCTTTCGGCAGATAGCCATTGAGGGGGTCATGCGCGGAGGTCTGGTCGGTCACGCAATCCGGCCGGACGCCACGGCGGACGAGTTCGGGGAAGATGTCGGCGGCATTGCCGAGCAGCGCCACCGAGAGCGGCTTCTTTTCGCGGCAGGACCGTTCGATGATTTCCAGCGCCTCGTCGAGATCCTTGGCCTGCACATCGACATAGCCGGTCCGCAGGCGGAACTCGATCGAGGAGGGGCGGCATTCCACCGCGAGGCAGGAGGCGCCGGCCATGGTGGCAGCCAAGGGTTGTGCGCCACCCATGCCGCCCAGCCCGGCGGTAAGGATCCAGCGCCCCGCGAGATCGCCGCCGTAATGCTGGCGGCCCATCTCCACGAAGGTTTCGTAGGTACCCTGCACGATGCCCTGGCTGCCGATATAGATCCATGACCCGGCCGTCATCTGGCCGTACATCATCAGCCCCTTGCGATCGAGTTCGTGGAAATGGTCCCAGGTGGCCCAATGCGGCACGAGATTGGAATTCGCGATCAACACGCGCGGCGCATCGGCATGGGTCCGGAAGACGCCGACCGGCTTGCCGGACTGGACCAGCAGGGTCTCGTCCGCTTCGAGGCGCTTCAGCGTGGCGACGATCCGGTCGAAGCTTTCCCAGTCGCGTGCGGCGCGGCCGATCCCGCCATAGACAACCAGCTCTCCGGGCTTCTCCGCGACATCCGGATCGAGATTGTTCATCAGCATTCGGAGTGGCGCCTCGGTCAGCCAGCTCTTCGCGGAAAGATCGGTGCCGCGCGGCGCGCGGATGATGCGGGAATTGTCGAGACGGGGCGCGGGCGCATTCATGGCGTGTTCCTCACGAGGGGCGGACGAAATCGAGGCAGGTTTCGAGCATGGCACGAAGGGTCGCCCGGATCGGGGCGGCATAGCCATCGTCGAACGGTGTCGGCCAGTTGGCTTCGCTCACGGAACCGAGCGGCTCGTCGAGATAGGCGCGGCAGGCCAGCTCCATCTGCACGGCATGGATGCCTTGTTCCGGCCTGCCGTGATGACGCGTGATATGGCCACCCTTGAACCGGCCATTGGCAACGAAATCGAAAGGCGAAGTGGTTCCGATTGCAGCCAGCTGCTCCTCCAGTGCTGGCGCGCAGGCCTTGCCGCTGTTCGTGCCGAGATTGAGATGCGGCAACGTTCCCTCGAAGAGCCGCGGGATTACCGAGCGGATCGAATGGCAATCATAGAGGACAATCGCCGGATGGATCGCCCTGAGGCGCCGGATCTGGCCCTCCAGCGCGGCATGATAGGGGTCGAAATACTGCACGCGCCGCCGCATGATTTCGGCGGCATCAGGAGCCGGGCAGCTATAGAGCGGCTCGCCATCGAAGGTCGTGGACGGGCAGAGTTCCGTCGTCGCCATACCGGGGTAGAGCGACTGGCCGGAAGGATCGCGGTTGACGTCGATGACCGTCCGCGAGATCCGGGTCCGGATCATCGTGGCGCCGAGGTCGCCGGCAAAGGCATAGAGCCGGTCGATCCACCAATCGGCATCCTTGCGGGACAGCCAGGGCGAGACGAGTTCCGCCTCGAGCGCATCGGGAATCTCGGTGCCGGTATGTGGAAGGCTCAGGATCAGCGGCGCAGTGCCTTCCTTGATCTCGAGCCATTCGGGAAGGGCAGTCATGCGGCGACCTCCAAGCTTGACGGAAGGGCGAGGCCGGTCAACCGGGGAAGCTGCGGCCCGACAAGGTCGATCGCGGCCTCCATGTCCGGATGGAAATGGCGGTCATCTTCCAGCATCGGTACGCGGGCGCGCAAAACTGTCATCACGGCTGCCAGCGCGGGGCTGGTTTTCAGCGGCGCATGGAAATCGCAGCCCTGCGCGGCGGCCAGCAACTCGATGCCGAGAATCGCACGGAGATTGGCGGCCATCCCGATCAGCCGTCGCGCCCCATGCGCCGCCATGGAGACATGATCTTCCTGATTGGCGGAGGTGGGGATGGAATCAACCGAGGCCGGGAAGGCACGCTGTTTGTTTTCGGACACGAGCGCGGCCGCCGTCACCTGCGGGATCATGAAGCCCGAGTTCAAGCCTGGTTGCGGGGTCAGGAAGGCCGGCAGGCCCGACAGCGCCGGGTCGACCAGCATCGCGATCCGCCGTTCCGCCAGAGAGCCGATCTCGCAGATCGCCATGGCGATCATGTCTGCCGCGAAGGCAACCGGCTCGGCATGGAAATTCCCGCCGGACAGTGCTTCGCCGGTCTCGGCGAAGATCAGCGGGTTGTCGGAGACGCCGTTGCTCTCTGTGGCGAGGGTGGTTGCCGCCTGCCTGAGCAGGTCGAGTACGGCGCCCATCACCTGCGGCTGGCAGCGCAGGCAATAGGGGTCCTGCACGCGATCGTCGCCGGTGAGATGCGAGGCCCGGATCGCGGAACCCTGCATCAGGATGCGCAGGGCCGCCGCTGTCTCGATCTGGCCGCGATGTCGCCGCAACGCGTGGATGCGCGGATCGAACGGGGTGTCCGAGCCGCGGGCCGCATCGGTCGAGAGGGCACCGGTGATCAGGGCGGATTGGAACAGAGCCTCTGCATCGAACAGGCCGGTCAGGGCATAGGCCGTCGAGAATTGTGTGCCGTTGAGCAGCGCAAGCCCTTCCTTCGGCCCGAGGACGAGCGGTTCAAGCCCGGCATCCCGCAACGCCTTGCCGGCTTCCATCGGCCTGCCGCCGACAAGGAAATGCCCGACGCCGATCATCGCCGCCGTCATATGCGAGAGCGGCGCCAGATCGCCCGATGCCCCTACCGAGCCCTGTTGCGGCACGACCGGGACCATGTCGCGGTTGAGCAGCGTTTCCAGCATGGTCACCGTCGCACGGCTGACGCCGGAGGCGCCCTGCGCCAGGCTCGCCAGCTTCAGCGCCATCATCAGCCGGACGATTCCCGCCGGCATCGGGGCGCCGGTCCCGGCCGCATGCGACAGCACGATGTTTCGCTGCAGGCGCGCGAGGTCGGCATCGGCGATCCGGACCATGGCCAGCTTGCCGAAGCCGGTATTGATCCCGTAGACCGGTTCGCCCTTCGCGAGGATCGCGGTCACGGCCGCGGCCGACCTGTCGATGGCCGGCAGGCTGGCCGGATCGACCGTCACGCCCGCGCCATCCCGGATCATCCGCCATTCGGCGAGACTGACCGCGCCGGGTGTCAGAACGATGCGCGTCATGCGCCCCTCCATATCCGTTGATGCAGCGGGTTGAAGCCGATCCGGTAGACGAGTTCGGCCGGGTCGGAGATCGACCAGATGGCAAGGTCGGCGCGCTTGCCCGGCTCGAGCGTCCCGGTCTCGTGCTGGAGCCCCAGCGCGCGGGCCGCCTCCCGCGTCACGCCCGCAAGGCATTCGGGCACGGTCATCCGGAAGAAAGTCGCCGCCATGTTCATGGTCAGCAGCAGCGAGGTCAGCGGTGAGGAGCCGGGGTTGCAATCCGTCGCCAGCGCCATCCGCGTGCCGGCCGCGCGGAACGCTTCGACCGGGGGCTTCTGCGGTTCACGGAGGAAGTAGAAGGCACCCGGCAGCAGCACCGCCACGGTGCCGGCGCGCGCCATGGCTTCGGCGCCCCGCCCGTCGGTGTATTCGCAGTGATCGGCCGACAGGGCGCCATGTTCGGCGGCGAGGGCTGCTCCGCCGAGATTGGACAACTGGTCCGCATGAAGCTTGACGGGCAAGCCGAGGAGGCGGGCCTCGGCGAAGATCGATGCTGTCTCCTCCCGCGTGAAGGCAATGCCTTCGCAGAAGGCATCCACCGCATCGGCAAGGCCGGCTTCGGCGAGGGCCGGCAGCATCTCCCGGGCCACGAAAGCGACATAGCCCGCGCGATTGTCGCGCCATTCCGGCGGGATCGCATGTGCGCCGAGATAGGTCGTCCGCACGCTCACCGGGCGTTCCTTCGCCAGCCGGCGTGCCGCGCGGAGACAGTTCCATTCAGTGGCGCGATCCAGCCCGTATCCCGACTTGATCTCCACCGTCGTCACGCCCTCGGCCAGAAGGGCATCAAGGCGGAGCAGGGCGCTGGCGACCAGTTCATCCTCGGTCGCGGCGCGTGTCGCCTTCACGGTGGAGAGGATGCCGCCGCCAGCCTTGGCGATCTCCTCGTAGGTCGCGCCGTCGAGGCGCATCTCGAATTCCCGGGCGCGGTTCCCGCCATGTACGAGATGGGTATGGCAATCGATGAGGCCGGGCGTCATCCAGCGTCCTTCGCAGTCGATTTCCTCGGCTGCGGAGAGGCCCGCCGGAAGATCGGCGTCGCGGCCGATATGCACGATCCGCCCGTCCTTCACGCCGAGGCAAGCCTCGCGGATATTCTGCGCAAAGGGCCCGCCCTCTGCCATCGTGGCGAGGTTCACATGCCGCCAGAGACGATCCATGTGCATGGGGGCCTCTCAAATGATCGGTTGATTTGTCTATACATAATAGGCGAGCTGCGCTATTGTCCAGCAGGTTTTTGGAGAGCCGATCGACGGGAGTTTCCGGATGGCCGACACCCTGTTCTTCACCCGTGCGCTGCTGCCGGAAGGCTGGGCCGACAATGTGCTGCTGACCTGCGAAAACGGCATGATCCGATCGGTCAGGCGTGAGGCTCAGGCTCCGTCCGGCGGTGTGTCCGGCGCCGTCGCGCTGCCCGGCCTCGCAAGCCTGCACAGCCATACCTTCCAGCGCGCCATGGCAGGCCTGGCGGAGACCCGTGGCCCGGCAGCAGACAGCTTCTGGTCCTGGCGGCAGGTCATGTATCGCTTCCTGGGGCTGCTCGATCCGGAGGATGTCGAGGCCATCGCCGCCTTCGCCTTCATGGAGATGCTGGAAGCCGGTTTTACCGCCGTCGGCGAATTCCACTACCTCCATCATGACCGCGCGGGCCAGCCCTATGCCGACCGGGCCGAACTCGCCGGCCGGATCGTCGCGGCTGCAGGCGCATCCGGCATCGGGTTGACGTTGCTGCCGGTCTTCTACGCCCATGGCGGCTTCGGTTCGGCCCCTGCTCATGAGGGCCAGCGGCGCTTCCTCAATGATCTCGACGGGTTCCACCGGTTGATGGAGGGCGCGCAGGGGGCGCTCGCCCGGCTGCCCGGCGCCCGGCTGGGCATCGCCCCGCATTCCCTCCGGGCCGTCGCCCCAGATGAATTGCAGGCCCTGCTGGCGGTTTGGCCCGAAGGTCCGGTGCATATCCACATCGCCGAGCAGGTGAAGGAAGTCGAGGATTGCCTTGCCTGGTCCGGTCGCCGCCCGGTCGAATGGCTGTTTGACCATGTCGCGGTCGATTCCCGCTGGTGCCTCGTCCATGCCACGCATCTCAATGATGCCGAGACCCGCCATCTCGCCGAAAGCAGCGCCGTGGCGGGCCTTTGCCCGATCACCGAGGCCAATCTCGGCGACGGCACCTTCCGGCTGGCGGAGTATATGGCTCAGGGCGGGCGCTTCGGCGTCGGCACGGATTCGAATGTCGAGATTTCCGCTCCAGGCGAATTGCGCCAGCTCGAATACAGCCAGCGGCTGGCCCATCGGGCGCGGAATGTCAGCGCGCAGGTCGAGGGGGAATCGACCGGCGGCGCCCTCTACCGCGGCGCGCTTGCCGGCGGTGCACAGGCCCTCGGCCAGCCGGTTGCCGGCCTCGAGCCGGGCCAGCGCGCCGATATCGTCTGCCTCGCGGCGGATCATCCCGATCTTGCCGCCGCTACGGGAGACCGCTTTCTCGATGGCTATGTCTTCTGTGCCGGCCGCGCGGCGATCGATCAGGTCTATGTGGGCGGCAAGCGCCTTGTGGAGGGCGGCCGGCACAGGGATCACGCCACGCTTGCAAGCCGCTATAAGCACGTAATCCGCAAGCTGGCCACCCGGTAGGGGTTGCCATGGCCAAGGGGAAGACTGAAAGCGTGTCCGAACCCGTTTCGCCCCTGCCGCGCTACCTCGAGATCCAGCGCGATCTGCAGGCCCGCATCGCCTCGGGGCAATGGATTCCCGGCTCGCGCGTGCCAGCCGAACATGAATTGCAGGCGCAGTATCATTGTTCCCGGATGACGGTGAACAAGGCGCTTTCGGCGCTGGCCAAGGCCGGGCTGATCATACGCCGGCGGCGGTCAGGGTCCTTCGTCGCCATGCCGCGCTCGCAGGAAACGATCCTCAACATCCAGGACATCAAGGCCGAGATCCTCGCCAAGGGAAAAACCTACCGCTTCGAGATCCTGACGCGGCAGGAGCGGGCGATGACAACGGATGATGCACTCCAGTTGCGCGTAACGCCGGGCGGGCGTGTGCTTGCGCTGTCAGTGAGGCATTTTGCCAACGAACATCCGTTTGTCATTGAAGACCGGCTGATGAACCTCGCCATCGTTCCTGCCGCGCGCGAGGAGCCGTTCTCGGTCTCGCCGCCGGGCACCTGGCTGCTCGATGTTGTGCCATGGACGAACGCCGAGCATGTCATCCAGGCCGGACTGGCGGACCAGCGGATCGCCACCCTTCTGGGCATTCCGAAGAAGTCGGCCTGCCTCGCCATCGAACGCCGGACCTGGCAGGGCGACGCGACCATCACCTGGGTCCGGCTGACCTATCCCGGCGACCGGCACCAGCTGACGAGTCATTTCCGGCCGGGCGGACCGCTGATCACGTAGGACTCAATGCGCTGCCGCGAGCACGGCTTCGGCGCGGATCTCTTCGGTCATCCGGGCCTTGAGGGCCGAGAATTCCGGCGAGGTCTTGATCGTGTAATGCCGGGGATGCGGCAGCTCGATCGGCAAATCAGCCTTGATGCGCCCCGGCCGCGCCGACATGACGAGGCAACGCGTGGCCATGAAGATCGCTTCCTCGATGTCATGCGTCACGAAGAGCACGGTCTTCTTGTCCCGCTCCCAGATCCCGAGAAGCAGTTCCTGCATGAGGGCTCGGGTCTGGTTGTCGAGCGCGCCGAACGGCTCGTCCAGCAGCAGGACAGCCGGGTCGTTGGCCAGCGCGCGTGCAATCGCCGTCCGCTGCTGCATGCCGCCGGAGAGCTGCTTCGGCCAGTGGTTCTCGAATCCGCGCAGGCCGACCCGGTCGATGTAAGCGGCGACAATCTCGCGGGATTCTTTCTCGCCGACGCCTTTCTCGCGCAGCCCGAAGGCGATGTTCTCGGCAATGGTCAGCCAGGGAAACAGCGTGTAGCTCTGGAACACCATGCCGCGATCCGGCCCCGGCCGCGAGACCGCCTTGCCGTCGAGCGCGATCGTTCCGGTCGAGGGCCGGTCGAGCCCTGCCACCATGCGCAGGAGCGTCGATTTCCCGCAGCCAGACGGGCCGAGGATGGTCACAAAATCATTGTCCCCGATCGTCAGGTTTGTTGGTTGCAGCGCGGTGACGGGGGCGCCGCCATGCACGCCGGGAAAGACGCGCGAGACATTCTCGATCACCAGCTTGCTCATGCCATCCTCCAGGGGAACAGCCGGCGGTTCACGAGCTTGAACGCGAAATCGGAGACGAGACCGATAAGCCCGATCACGATGATGCCGAAGATGATCTGCCCTGTGGCCATCAGGGCCTGGCTGTCGATGATCATGTGGCCGATCCCGGTGGAGGAGCCGATCAGTTCGGCGACGATCACATAGGTCCAGGCCCAGCCGAGCACGAGGCGCAGGATCTCGGCGATTTCCGGCGCGTTCATCGGGATCAGCACCCGCCGCACCACGCCGTCATCGCCGGCGCCCAACGTGTAGGCGGCCTCGACGAGGTCACGCCGGGTCTGCCCGACCACCACCGCCACCATCAGGATGATCTGGAAGACCGAACCGATGAAGATAACGAGCAGCTTCTGTGTCTCGCCCAGCCCGGCCCAGAGGATCAGCAGCGGCACGAAGGCCGAGGCCGGCAGATAGCGCGCGAAGGAGACGAAGGGTTCGAAAAAGGCCTCGATCGGCTTGTAGGCGCCCATCAGGATGCCGAGCGGTACGGCAACGATGGCCGCGAGGACGAAGCCGCCGACGACGCGCCAGATCGTGATCAGGATGTCGATGCCGAAGTTGAAGGTCGTCAGCAGGCGCCAGCCATCGCTGACCATGGTCAGCGGGTCAGCGAGGAAGATCTTCGGCACGAACCCGCCCAGAGTGGCGATGGCCCAGGCCATGAAGAACAGCACGAAGAAACTGAAGCCCAGAACCGTCTTGGCCTTCTGGGAAATCGGCTCGAGCGGGCGCATCCGGAAAATCCGATCCAGCGGAAAGGGGGAGGCGCCCGCACGGCGCCCCGGTCAGGTTACTTGATGAAGCGGGTATCGGTCAGGGCCGACATATCCGGCTTCTGCTTGATGATGCCCAGTTCGAGCAGCAGGTCGGCCGCCTCGTTCGAGAAAGCCGCATGCTCACCGGCGAAGAACTTCTGGTTCGCCGCCTTGTCCTGCCAGCGCAGGTAGGAGGCAGACCGGGCGAAGGCCTCAGCTGTCTGCTTCACATCGGCACCCATGATCGTGTTGGCCTTTTCGGGCTCCTTGGCGATCATTTCCAGCGCCTGGAAATAGCTGTTCGCCAGCGCCTGCGCGGCCTTCTCGTTCTTGGCGAGGAAATCGTTCGAGCAGCCAAATGTGTCCATGACCATCGGATAATCGAGCGTCGTCGCAATGATCTTGCCGGCCTGCGGCGCGCCGCGGACGGCCGAGAGGAAGGGTTCATAAGTCATGGCCGCATCGTTCTGGCCAGCAATGAAGGCCTGGGCCGCCGGGCCGGGCTCCATGTTGACCACCGTCACGTCCTTGATCGACAGGCCATTCTTCTTGAGGAACCAGGCCAGTGTGAAATAGGGCGCGGTGCCCGGCGCCGAGGCGGCGACAGTCTTGCCCTTCAGTTCGGTGATCTTGTTGACCGAGTTGCGGACAGCCATGCCATCGGCGCCGTAGCTCTTGTCGAGCTGGAAGATCTGCTTGGTCGGTACGCCATTGGCATTCCAGACGATCCAGGTCTCGACCGTCGTCGCCGCGCACTGGATGTCGCCGGAGAGGATGGCGAGGTGGCGCGACGCCTGCGGGATTTTCTTGATCGTCACATCAAGGCCGTTCTTCGCGAAGATCCCGGATTCCTTGGCAAGGGTCAGTGGGGCAAAGCCGGTCCAGCCGGAAATCCCGATCGAGACCTTCGTATCCTGCGCCAGTGTGGCGAAGGCAGAGCCGGCCAGCACGGAGCCGGCAAGAGCAAGGGTGGCAAGGCGGCGCGAAAGCATGACGAACTCCCCGTTATGTGGTTTTCCCTGGGGAGGATTGAAGCATCGGCCCGATTTTATGTCTAGACAAATTAATCGCGTGATTTGTCTAGTCCGCGAGGCATTCTCTGGCTGTTTCCGGGGCGGGTTGCCGGCATTTTGGGCGGGCCCTGCCCTGCCGGAACCAGCCTGCCTCCTCCGCCGCTAGCGCAGGCTGATCGTCTTGCCGAACAGGCTCGCCGCGAGGTCGACGAGCAACCGGGCCGTCTGTCCGGCATGGTCCAGCATCGGGTTGAGCTCGACAAAATCGACCGACCGCACGAGCCCGCTCTCATGGAGCATCTCCATCAGCAGATGGGCTTCGCGATAGGACAGTCCGCCGGCGACGGGCGTGCCGACGCCCGGGGCCAGTCCCGGATCGACCACGTCGAGATCGAAGCTGACATGGAGATGGGTTTCGGCGGGGTCGAGGCCGTCGAGGATATTGCGCAGAAGGGCGCAGACGCCGAACTCGTCGATGGCGCGCATGTCATGGCAATGGATGCCGGCTTCCGCCACGGCCTCGCGCTCGCGGCGGTCGAGGGACCGCGCGCCGATCAGATGGACATCCGCCATCCGCAGCGCCGGGAAGTTCCGCCCCGGCAGCAGATGCGCCAGTTCCTCGTGTCCGGCGAGGAATTGCAGCGACATGCCATGCAGGTTGCCCGAAGGCGAGGTCTCCGGTGTGTTGAAATCCGCATGGGCATCGATCCAGAGGAGAACGAAACGGTGCCCTTGCTCCCGCGCATGCCGCGCGGCTGCACTGACAGATCCCATGCTCAACGCATGGTCACCGCCCAGCATGATCGGGCAGGCGCCCTGTTCCAGCAGCGCGTGGCTGCGGTCATGCACGGCACGGATCCAGCCTGCGATGGCTTCGGCGTGATGCCCGAGCGCTGCCCGGCGGGGATGCGGAGCCAGAGCCTCCGGCACGAGATCGCCATCATCGCGGAAGGGCAGGTCCAGATGCTCGAATGCAGCCGGCAGCCCGGCAAGCCTGGCTGCCGCCGGCCCCAGTTCCGTACCCGGAACGCCGGCTCCGGCCCCGCACGGGACGCCGAAGGCGGTCGTCGCCCGAATTGCAAGGCCAAGCTGCGCCCCGGTCGCGTGCGCGGCATCGGCGGGCGGGACGGAAGAGAGGCGGGGCATGGCAGTGCGGGTCATGGCTGGCTCCTTGCGAAGCCCAGTGATGAAGCCGAAGAATGACAACATCAAGAACAACAACTGTGATAATAGGACACCAAATGCCGCATAATGCCAGAAAGATTGATCATAATGCCAAATCGGGTTCTTGATGACATCGATTCCCGACTGATCGCGCTCCTCCGGAACGATGCCCGGCAGACCGCCATCGATCTGGCCCGGCGGCTTGGCGTTTCGCGAGCCACCGTGCAGAACCGGATCGAACGCCTCGTCCGCGACAGGGTGATCCTGGGTTTCACCCTCCGGCTCGATCCCGGCAGCGAGAGACAGGTGGTGCGGGCCCTGACCAGCATCGAGATCCGCTCCGGCGATATCCGCCAGGTCGTTGCCGGCTTGCGGGGCATTCCCGAAGCCCTGGCGATCTACTCCACCAATGGCCGCTGGGACGTTGTGGTTGAACTGGTCACCGAAGATCTTGCCCAGCTTGATCAGGTGCTCGGCCAGATCCGCGACATCGTCGGTGTCTCGCATTCGGAAACGAGCATCCTGCTGACCCGTCTTTGAGCAGCGATCCGAACCGCTCCAATTGACAAGGTTTTTGTTAAGTCTTGGCCGCTATTTTGCCGATATTGCGGATTTGCAAGGGGCAAAGAGTGCACGCACGCGAGTTCAGCTGGTCACGGTCGACCGGCATCCGCCTCGCTTCCGCGAGGGATGTCGGCCCACCTGCGCTCGTGCTTGTCTTCGGCGCGCGTCTTGCCCTGGCCCAGCCGGACTTTCTCCCGGCGCTCCGTCAGTCCTTCCCCGGCGCGGTTCTCGCAGGCTGTTCGACAGCCGGTCAGTTTGACCGGCAGCGGATCGAGGACGACGCCGTATGTGGCCTCGCGGTCTCGTTCGATTCGGCGCGCGTCCGGCTTGCCACGAGCGAAATCGAGGAAAGCAGCAACTCCTTCGCCGCCGGCGAGGCGATCGGCAAGGCCTTGCTAGAGGATGATCTCCGCGCCGTCATGGTTCTGGCCGACGGGATCCGCGTCAACGGCTCCCGCCTGGTGAACGGGTTGAGTGCGGCTCTCGGCCCCGACGTTCTGGTCGCCGGCGGGCTTGCAGGCGATGGCCGGGATTTCGGCGAGACCAGCATCATTGCCGACGGGCCCGCACGCAGCGGCATCGTCGCGGCGATCGGGCTCTACGGCAAGGCGCTCGATGTCAGCGCCGGCTCGGCTGGCGGCTGGGATGCTTTCGGCCCTCGACGGACCATTACCCGCGCGGTCGACAACATCCTCTACGATCTCGACGGCCTTCCGGCGCTTGATCTCTACGAGCGCTATCTCGGCGAGGAGGAAAGCCGGAACCTGCCCGCTTCTGCTCTCTGCTTTCCGCTGCGCATCGAGGATCCCAAAAGGCCCGGCACGGACGTCGTCCGGACGGTGCTCGGGGTCGACCGTGATCGCCGCGCCATGATCTTTGCAGGCGACATGCCCCTGCGCTGGACGGCACAGCTTATGCGCGGCAGCTTCGACCGGATTGTCGAAGGCTCGGCGCAGGCCGCCCGCAATGCCGGCGCCCCGCCGGACAGCGAGGGCGGGTTCGCCCTGCTGGTCTCCTGTATCGGGCGCCGCCTCCTGATGGGACAACGCGCGATCGACGAGGTCACGGCAGCAGCGGAGGAGATCGCCCGCCGTCACGCCTTGGTCGGCTTCTACTCCTATGGCGAGATTTCTCCGCACGCCGCCTCGCGCAAGTTGCAGCTGCATAACCAGACGATGACAGTCCTGTCTGTCCGCGAAAGGGTCGTGAGCGGATGAACAGCACCGTCCATCGATTGCTCCAGAAACAGATCGAACGGTCGACCCGGGAAGACGGTCGTCTTGACGTCGACCTCCTGACGCGTCTCGTTTCCGATGCCTATGCCGAGTCGGATCTCGAGCGTCGCCGGACCGATCGCTCCATCGCCCTGATGGTCGAGGAACTGGACCAGTTCAACGCGAGGTTGATGCAGGTTGTTGCCCGCCGGACCGATGAACTCGAACAACTGCATCGGCGGCTGGAAGCCACGTTGCAGAATGTCGATCAGGGGATCGTGATGATCGACCCCGATGGATGCATCGCTGTCTTCAACGAGAAATTCGTCGAGATGACGGGGTTGCCGCGTTCGGCCTTCGAGGGCAGCCCACGCTTCCGCACCATTGTCGAGCGGATGCTGGATGCCGGCGAATTTGATCCGATGGGTGACGCCTTCAAGGCATGGGTGATGCGCAAGGGCTCACGGCGTGGTCCGGTCTCGTTCCAGCGCATCCGGCCGAACGGCGTGGTGCTTCAGGTGCAGGCCCTGCCAATGCCGGATGGCGGCGAAGTCCGCACCCTGTCGGACGTAACGGCGCATGTCCGGAAGTCGGACGAACTCCGGGCAACGCGTGATATGTTTGAAATGACGCTGAACAATGTCACCCAGGGCATCATGAAGGTTGATGCCAGCGGCAAGGTTCTCTTCTTCAACCGGCGGGTTGTCGAATTGCTCGGCTTCCCGGACGGCCTGATGAAGGAAGGGGTGACAATCCGCGAGCTGATCCGCTGGCAATACGAATCCGGCGATTTCGAAGGCCAGCCGGACGAGGTGATCGACCGCGTGCGGGAAGGCGATCCGGGGCCGGAACTGGATTGCTACACGAGGCGCCGGCCAAACGGCACCATCATCCAGTTCAACACGATCCGCCTGCAGGACGGGTCCTTCGTCCGGACATTTACCGACATCACAGAGGCGCGGGCCCGCGAGGAAGCCATTGCCCGGGTGCACGAGGAATATCGCAGCCTCTTCGAGAATTCGACGGTCGGTATCTTCCGTTCCACGCTCGACGGCCGGCAATTGCGGGCCAACCCGGCGCTTGTCCGGATGAACGGCTACGAATCCGAGGACGAGATGCTGACCGCGGTCAACGATATCGCCCAGGAATGGTATGTCGATCCGAAGCGGCGCCAGGAATTCACCGAGATCATGGAGCGCGAGGGCCGGACAACCGATTTCGTGTCCGAAGTCTATCGCCACAAGACCCGCGAGCGGATCTGGGTGTCAGAAGCCTCTTGGCTCGTCCGCGACAAGGACGGCAAACCGGCCTACTATGAAGGCATGGTCATCGATGCCACCGAGCGCATGCGCACCGAGGCCGAGATCGCCCATCTCGCCCTGCATGACATGCTGACGCGGTTGCCCAACCGGTCCCTCTTCCTGAACACCCTGTCCGCGGCACTCGAGGACAATCGCCGTGGCCATGAGATCGCGGTGCTCTGCCTCGACCTTGATCACTTCAAGGATGTGAACGATACGATGGGCCATGATTGCGGCGATATCCTGCTGCGCATGGCATCGCGGAGGCTGATGCGGACCCTGCCGAAGCGCGGCATGGCGGCCCGCTTCGGCGGCGACGAATTCGCCCTGATCCTGCCTGATGTCCGCGATCGGGATTCCGTTGTGGCACTCGCCCGCCAGATCGTCCAGCTGCTCTCGAAGCCCTATCGGATCCGCGGAAGCCGGGTCTATGTGGGGGCCAGCGTCGGCATCGCCGTTGCCCCGGGCGACGGGATCGATGCGCATGACCTGCTCAAGAAGGCCGACATTGCCCTGTACCGTGCCAAGCGGGATGGGCGCGGCACCTATGCCTGCTTCGACGAGGGCATGACGGCGGCGATTCTCGCGCGTCGGGAGATCGAGGTCGATCTTCGGCGCGCCATTGTGCATAATGAATTCGAACTCCACTATCAGCCGATCATTGACCTCGAAACGAACCGCCCCCATGCGTTCGAGGCCCTGATCCGCTGGCGGCATCCGCAGAAGGGCCTGCTCATGCCGGCCTATTTCATCGATATCGCGGAAGAGAGCGGCCTCATCCTGCAGATCGGCGAACTCGTCCTGCGCCAGGCCTGCGAGACGATGGCCCGCATGCCGAGCGATGTCTCGGTTTCCGTCAATCTCTCGCCGATCCAGTTCCGCAACCACCAGCTTGCCGTATCGGTGGTGAATGCGCTCGCCGCCTCCAGCCTCTCGCCGCACCGGCTGGTGCTGGAAATCACCGAATCCGTCCTGATGGCCGATGATTACCGGACCGTCGACATCCTCCGGCAGTTGCGCATGCTGGGCGTGCGCATCGCGCTGGATGATTTCGGGGTCGGCCATTCCTCGCTCAGCTATCTCCAGAAATTCCCCTTCAACAAGATCAAGATCGACAAGTCCTTCGTCCAGAACAACGAGGATGGCACCATGAACACCGCTATCCGCCGCGCCATTCTCAGCCTGGGGCAGGATATCGGGATCGATGTCATCGTCGAAGGCGTCGAGACCGAGACCCAGCGCGACATGCTGATTTACGAAGGCTGCCGTTATGTGCAGGGCTACCTGTTCGGCCGGCCGCGCCCCGAAGCGGACATCATCGCCGAATTCGGTCCCGCCCTCGGCATGGCCAGAACCATGCATCGCGTTGCGTAAGGCGTTGATCCGGGCTTGACCCCGGCGGCATGATCGTTCACCGCACAGCCATGGTGCAGCGCAATCCGGATGTTGTCATTGTCGGCGGCGGGATCGTGGGTCTCGCCACAGGCCTTGCGCTGCAGGAGCGGCTGCCGGGCGCGCTGGTCGTGATCCTCGAGAAGGAACCGGAAGTCGCCCTGCACCAGACCGGGCGGAATTCCGGCGTGATCCATGCCGGCGTCTATTATGCTCCCGGCAGCCTGAAGGCGCGGTTCTGCCGCGAAGGCAAGGATGCCATGAAGGCGTTCTGCACCGAGCATGGCATCCCGTTCGAGATCTGCGGCAAGCTCATTGTCGCGACCGACGAGGCCGAGGCGGCAAAACTCGCGGCGCTGGAGGCCCGGTCCCGCGCGAATGGCATTCCGATCGACCGGTTGTCCGGCGACGAGGCGCATCAGCTCGAACCGCGTGTCCGGTCGGTCGGGGCGTTGCTGTCGCCTAGCACGGGGATCGTCGATTATGGCCTTGTCGCCCGGCGGATGGCCGGACTTTTCGAAGCGCGAGGCGGGACCATCCGATGCGGCGTGGCCGTGACCGGCGGCGCGGAGCGAGCGGATGACGTGGCGTTGCAGACCACGGCCGGCGAGATCTCGGCGGCGAGGGCTGTCTTCTGCGGGGGGCTGATGTCCGATCGTCTCGCAAGGCAGTTCGGGGCTGAGGTGGATTTCCGGGTCGTGCCGTTCCGTGGCGAGTATTTCCGGATCGCCAACCAGCCGCCCGATCTGGTGCGGCATCTCATCTATCCTGTTCCGGATCCGGAACGCCCGTTCCTCGGGGTCCACCTGACACGGAAAATGGATGGCGGCTTCACCGTCGGGCCGAATGCCGTGCTGGCCTTCAAGCGGGAAGGGTACAAACGCACCGATCTTGACTTGCGCGATCTCGCCTCGAGCTTGGCCTATCCCGGCTTCTGGCGGCTGCTGCGGCGGAATTTCCGGTCCGCCCTCTCGGAACTATCGGCTTCGGCCAGCAAGGACCTGTACCTGCGGAAGGTCCGGAAATACTGCCCGCATATCCGTCTCGAGGATCTCGTTCCCTATCGCGCCGGCGTCAGGGCGCAGGCCGTCGCGCGCGACGGTTCGATCATCGATGACTTCCTTTTCGTTGACAGCCGGAACAGCCTGCATGTCTGCAACGCGCCGTCGCCGGCAGCGACCTCGGCCTTGCCGATTGCCGCCCATATTGCCGAACGCCTGCTGACCCGGAACGCAGGCGCCGCTTCCTGAACCCCGATCCATTCCGGCCCGAACCCAGCCGGGACCAGCACCGCCTGCGGGTGAAGCCTCTGTCCGGAAGCCGGGAAGCCACGTTACCGCTTCTTAACCTTCTTCCGGGAAACCGGCCCTCGCCCTCGGACCAAAATACAACTTAGACGGGAACATCGACAAAAATTAACCGTCGTGCCGATAGCCTGCCCTTGCGTGAAAGCGATTGCGGGAGGGTGTCATGACACCGGCAACGACGTCGGAATGGAAAGGACTGAGGCTCGGCATTGCCTTCATGGCGAGCCTGTGCGGCCTTTCCGTGCTGGCCTCGCCAGCATCCGCGACTGAACCCTTGCGCCTGAACATCATCGGCGGCCTTGGCGGCGTCAATCAGTTCACCCGGCTCGAGGAGCCATTCTGGCGGAACGAGATCGCCGAGATCACCGGCGGCCGCGTGATCGCCACTGTCCACCCGTTTGACCGCTCCGGCTTCCCCGGAGCCGACATGCTCGACCTGATGCAGGCGGGCGTGGTCGGGTTCGGAACCGCCCTTTTGGCATTGGCCGCGGGGGATGACCCCGAACTCAACGGCGTCGACCAGCCAGGCCTGAGCCCGGATTTCCAGACGTTGCGCCGCGTCAACACCCTGTATCGACCGCATCTGAAGAGTATCCTCCGCGAGCGTTACAATGTGGAGTTGCTGGGCATCTACACCTATCCGCAGCAGGTCGTCTTCTGCGCCCGCCCTTTTTCCGGCCTTCGTGACCTGCAGGGGCTCCGCGTCCGGACTTCCTCGGTCAGCCAGTCGGAGATGATGACGTCTGTCGGCGCGATCCCGGTCAAGATGGCCTTTGCCGAGGTGGCCGGAGGCCTGCGACGCGGCGTGGTGGATTGTGCCATTACCGGCACGCTGAGCGGCAACGAGATCGGGCTGATCGATGTCGCATCGCATATCCATCCCCTCGCCATCAATGCCGGCATTTCCATTTTCGGTGTCAACCGGGACCTCTGGCAGAGCCTGCCGCCGGATCTCCAGGAGACCCTCCAGAAGGCCGTGGCAACCCTCGAAGCCCGGATCTGGGATGCGGCGGAGCGCGAAACGGTCAACGGGCTGGCCTGTAACATCGGCGCCGATACCTGCCAGGGTGCGCGGAAGGGCTCGATGTCACTGGTTCCCATAACGGAGAAGGACGCGGCCGATTTCCGGCGCCTCTTCATCGATCACGTCCTTCCCGGCTGGCTCAAGCGCTGCGGCGAACCCTGCCGGACCGCTTGGAACCGCTATGTCGGCCCGGATATCGGGATGATGGTCGAGGACGACAACCGCATCCTGATCCGCAAGGTCTCGGATACGCCCAATCAACGCTGACGACTGTCGGAGCGTGTCTCCGGTGGTGTTCCCGAAGCCAACCAGACAGAGCGTGTGATGAAGGTTCGAAAGCTTACTCCCTACATCATTCTCGGCGCCGCGTTGATGCTCTGGGCGCTGGCTGCGGGTGCGGCCTTCGTTCTCGAGCGGACCTATCGCACGACGCTCCAGGCCACCGAGCAGCAGCTCGACCGGACGGCGCGGAATGTCGAGAACTCGGTCAACCGCCAGCTCGTCCAGGCCGATGCCGCCCTCTCGCGCGTTCCGATGCTGCTGGCGGAAGCCTCCCGCCGGGGAGAGGCGGTTCTCACGCAGGCCGCGGCAAACCGGGTCCTGCAGGGCCTGAACTACCAGACCTTCGCCTTCCGTGACCTGATGATCATCGAACCGGAAGGCCAGATCTGGGCTGCCGGCAAGGTCAGGCCGGCGCATTGGACGGTGCCGTTCAACCCCGTGATGCCGGAAGGCGTTGCCGGCCGCCAGCGTGTCATTGGCCCGGTACGGAACACGCTCACCGGCGATTGGACCTGGTACCTCGTCCGGACCATTCCTGTCCCCGGCAAGGGCAATATGCTGGCCGCCGCCGAGTTGCCGGTTTCGATCTTCGGCTCGGCTCTCTCCTACATCGATGATTTTCCCGGTCTGGAGATCCGCCTCGAACGGGAAAGCGGCCAGTTGCTGGCCAGTTTCCCGCATGCCGAACTGCATATCGGCCAGATCGGGCAGGCGGGCAGCGCCTATCCGGCGATGGATGGCAGCGTCTTCACCTTCGAGCCTCGCGAAGGCGGCAAGAGCCTGCTCGGCGTGGTTCGCCCGTCGGCCTATCCGGATATCCGGGTCGTCCTGCTTCTGGACCGGGAACTGGCTCTCGCGGAGTGGGGCAATGATCTCCAGCGCGTCCAGGCGGTTGCTGCGGTCTTCGCGCTGGTCGTGATCGCCTTCGCGATCGGGCTGGTCATCATGGCGCGGCGCGAGGAGAAGCTGCAGGCCGAACGGCATCAAGCCCAGACGAGGCTGGAAGACGCGATCGAGGCCATGTCCGATGGCTTCGTGATGTGGGACGAGGAAGACCGCCTCGTCACCTGCAACACGCGTTACAAGCAGATGTACGCGAAAAGCGCCGAGTTCATCTACCCGGGCGCGCATTTCGGCGAAATCATGCGCAAGGGCGCGGAAAACGGCCAGTATCCCCAGGCCGGGGACGATATCGACAAGTTCATCGAGGACATCACGCGCTGGCACAGGACCTGCGAGGGGTCGATCGAGCGCCTGCTGCCGGATGGCCGCTGGATCCTGATCCAGGAGCGGCGCACGCGATCCGGCGGGATTGTCGGTATCCGGACGGACATCTCGACGATGCGGCAGACCCTCGACGAACTCGCGGTTGCCAACAGCCGGGCCCGCGAGGCTGTCGGTGAAGTCCAGCGCCAGAATGCCGTCCTTCTCCAGCGGGATCTGGATCTGCGCAAGCAGAACGTCCTTTTCGACGCAGCCCTCAACAACATGTCACATGGCCTGATCATGGCGGATGCGCAGGGACGGCTGATCGTCTGCAACCGCCGCTTCATGGAACTGTTTGGCATCGACGATCAGGGCGCGGGTGTCGGCTTGCCGGTCGAGAGCCTGTTCGCCCGCATCGAGAGTGTCGGGGTGAGCTACCCGCGCGAGATGGTGGCGCGGATCAAGGGCTGGCAGACCGAGCGCGCCGAAGCCGGAATCCAGGGCAGCCTTGTCACCGAGGCCACCGACGGGCGCGCCCTTTCCGTAACGCAGCAGCCAATGGAGGGCGGCGGCTTCGTCGCGATCTACGAGGACGTGACCGAACGCCAGCAGACCGAACGCCGGATCTGGAACATGGCGCATTTCGACGCCCTGACGCGCCTTCCCAACCGGGTCCTGTTCCGCTCCAAGCTGGATGAGGCGCTGGTCCGTCGACCCGCGGAATCCGGGATCGGCGTGCTCTACCTCGACCTCGACAAGTTCAAGGACGTCAACGACACGCTCGGCCACCCGGTCGGGGATGCCCTGCTGGAAGCGGTGGCCATGCGACTCCGCACCTGCCTGCGTGATTCGGATGTCGTGGCGCGGCTTAGCGGAGATGAATTCGCCATTCTCGTCTGCGCCCCGCGGATCGAGGAGCGGGTGCGCACACTCAGCGACCGTATCATTGCGGAATTGTCCGCACCCTATGATCTCTCCGGTCAGCCGGTGACGATCGGCGTCAGCATCGGCGCGGCCATCGCGAATGACGATGTTGCCGACCCTGACACCCTGCTCAAGAATGCCGATCTCGCCCTTTACCAGGCGAAAGACGAGAACCGGGGCACGTACCGGATCTTCACGCCTGACATGGCCACGCGGCTGCATCGCCGGGTCGAGATCGAAAGCGAGCTGCGGGATGCGGTCCGTCGCGAGCAGTTCGAACTGGCCTACCAGCCGCTCGTCCAGCTTGCCGGAAACCGGACGATCGGCTTCGAGGCGCTGATCCGCTGGAACCACCCGACGCGCGGGCGTCTTGGCCCGATGGAATTCATTCCGCTGGCAGAGGCCTCCGGTGCGATCCATGACATGGGTGCCTGGGCGCTGCATCGTGCCTGCTCCGACATTGCCCGGATTCCGGGCTCGGGCAAGGTCGCGGTCAATCTCTCTCCGGTCCAGCTGAAGAGCGATGGCATTGTTCACAACGTGATGTCGGCGCTGGAGGCCAGCGGTATGCCGGCCGACCGGCTTGAACTGGAGATCACCGAAACGGCGCTGCTCGAGGAAAACGAGCGGATCGTCCAGAACCTCCATCAGCTTCGCGATGCCGGCGTCCGGATCGTGCTGGATGATTTCGGCACCGGCTATTCCTCGCTGAACTATCTCCGCCGGTTCCCCTTCCAGAAGATCAAGATCGACAAGGTCTTCATTGCCGAGGCCAATTTCCGCAGCGATTGCTTGACCATCGTCAGTTCCATCATCGAACTGGCGACAAGGCTGGGCATGTCGACAACCGCCGAAGGCATCGAGACCGAAGAGCAGCTCGATCTCGTGCGGAAGCTGGGCTGCACCGAAGGCCAGGGCTACCTGCTGGGTAAGCCGGCTTCCATTCTCGGTGCGATTGCGCATCTGAACATCGCGAATGTGGTGCCAATGTCGGCCAAGCCCGCCAAGGCGAAGCGCAAATAGCAAAAGCGCGCCCATGCGCTTGGCTCGTCCGGGGCGGCCGTGCCTTGCCGGCCGCATGTCATCGCGCGTGTCGGGCAACTGGCTCCGCCAGCGCCGCCCTGATCGAAGCGGCGGCCTGATCTCCGTACTGGCAGGACTTAACCGAACAGAAAGGATGATTGAATATAATCTTTTGATATTAACGTTCTAGAAACGAGTTCCCGATGGCAGGGTTGCCAGTAGTTCAGCGTTGGGCACGGCCGAAGACAGCAGGGGCGATCGTTCTCGCAATCCTTCTCTCCGGGTGCTCCCATCAGGGAATCGATTCCGGATTTCTGGCGACGGCACAGTTGCGCGCCATGTGGAAGCCCGATCCGCCGGCTGCATGCGGGCCCTTGCCCGGGGATCATCCGGACCCGAAGAAAGGCTGCGAAACCTCAGTTCCGGTCGAGCTTGCGGCCCGGAGCGCGCCGCTCATGCCCGCTGTGGCGGCGATCCACCCGGTACCGGCCCTGTCACACATGACGGCGCTGGCAATGCCCTTGCCGCCGCAGCGGCCCTTTGCCGAAGGCGTGATCATGGCCCCGACAACCGCGATGCGTCGGCCGGCATCGGTGATCCCGGCCGAGGTTCTGGCCAGCCCGCTGCGGTCGAGTGCCGTATCGGCGCCGGTGCCGTCCCAACGGCCGATCACGCCTGAAATTCCCGCAGAGCCGTCCGGAGCGCTGGCGGAACCGGTGCCGGTCGAGGCAGCCCTCGTGACAGGGTCGATCGCCCCGCCACGCCCTGCCTCGGGCTCATCCCTGCCACCTGAGCCGTCTTCACGGCCACCTGCACGCCTCGGCGTGATCAGGCTCGAGGATGCGGTCGCGCGGGCTGTCCTGACTTATCCGGAAATCCGGATCAACCAGACGAGGCTGCTGGAATCAAAGGCGGGGATCGATATCGCGCGCTCCGCCCTCTATCCGTCGGCCGATGCACGCCTCGCTGCCGGCGGGAATTTTTCCGGCTCCTACGAAGGCAAGGCCGTGCCCTATAATGTCGCCAGCAACGCAGGCGACAACCGGTTCGATGGCGGCATCATCCTCCGCCAGCTTGTCTGGGATTTCGGGGCCGCCCGGGCCGACATTGCCCGCGCCCGCCTGCTGTCCAATGCCGAACAGGAACGCCTGTACGAGAAGATCGACGAGATCGCCTGGCGGACGGCGCAGGTCTACCTCAAGATCCTTGAACATCGTGCGCTGGTCTCCCTGATCGACGAGACGATCGCGGCGCATATGCGCCTGCTGAAGATCGTGGCAGCGCAGGAAGCCGAAGGACATGGCACAAGCGCGGATTCGAGCCGCATCCGGTCGCGGCTGAATGACATCACGGCTGTCCGTTCCGATGTGTCCCTGCAACTCGGCGGCGCCGAGGACCAGTTCGAACGCCTGACCCGGCAACGGGCCGGCCGCCTGATTGCTGTTCCCGATTTCAGGGCAAGCATTCCGGCCCGTCCGGAAGCCGCTATTTCCGTCGTTCTCGCCAAGAATCCGCGGCTGGCTTCCCTGCGCGCGACCACCCAGTCCATCGAGAGCGAGCTTGATGCCCAGCGCGCCTCGAACAAGCCGAAATTCATGTTCGAGCTCGATACCGAGTCAAAGAACTTCCGGTCCGGCAAGGGCGGGCGGACACAGATCGAAGGACGCGCCATGCTGGCCATGCGCTTCAGGTTGCTGGATGGCGGACTGGCCGAAGCCCAGGAACGCCAGATCCGGAACCGGATCGAAACCAGCGAACTGACGATGATCAACGAGCGCCAGCAACTGGAGGCTGATCTCCGCCAGGCCTATCGCGCGATCGACAGTGCCGGCGCGAAGGCCCGTCTGCTGGACGAGGGGGCCAGTGCGGCCCGACGCGCCGAGGAGCTCTATCTCGAGCAGTTCAAGGCGGGGAAACGGACTGTCTTCGAACTTCTCGACGGGCAGATGGCGGTCTACACCGCACGCCGGGCGCAGATCGAGAGCCGCTTCGAGCGGCAGAAAGCTGTTATCGATATCCTTCGATATACCGGAGCATTGGCTTCGGTTCTGGCTGGCAAGGACAAGGCGCCTGCATCGGTCGCTGCTGCAACAAAGCAGTGATTTATCAACAATATTGAAGAAGGCCGGTGACGGAGCGAGCGATCCGGAGAATTTGAAGCAAGTCACTTAAATTAGATTTAGAGAATATCTGTTTAGCCTCCTCGCAGGCGTCAACCCGTCAATCTGTTCCGATCAGCGGACGGCAAGACGGAAACCGATCTGAGTGGTGCAGGGTGAACGAACGTAACAGCGGGCAGGGAATGCTTGCACAGGCAGCAGCATTGCCCGCCCCGCCCCCGGCATCCATGCCCGGCCCGGACCAGCAGATCGATCGCCCCGCAGCCGGCGAAGTGCGCATCGTCGATGTGATTGATGCGCGGACGCTCCGGTTCGCGTTTTCGCTGGCCGATGTCTCGGTTTCGATCCTCGATGTCGACGCTGTCCTGACCTTCCCGGATGGCGGCAGGATCATCATGCCGTCCTTTGCGTTGCAGATGGTCTCGGACCGCCCGCCGCTGATCCAGTTCAACAACGCTGCGGTCGATCCGCAATCACTGCTGGCCAATGCCGGCGATATCCGCTTCTTCGAGCAGATCCCCCAGATGGCGGTGGCAGATCCCCGTCGCGCTCCGGCAGGCGGCGATGGCAACCAGAGCGGAACACCCCAGGCGGTGCAACTCCCGTCGGCGCAGCAATTCGCCAGTACGCCTCTGCCATTGCAGCGCGCTGTCCTTTCCGATCCGTCCGGCGATCCATCGGTGGCGAGGCCCGCTTCCGAATTCGGCAAGCGTGTCGTTACCGCGCCCACCGAGGAACTGCGCAGCGAAGGCGCGCTCGTCGAGCGTTCCGACCGCGCCGGCAAGGCACCGGAACCCGAGAACCCGACCCCGCAGATCACCTCGGATAACGGGGTCGATTCGCTGACGGTCGGCTCGCTCGAGAACGCGACCTTCATCCGGCAGATCGCCGCCTCCGACCCCAATGGCGAGAATGTCTTTTTCGCGGTTGCCGGCGGCGCCGATGCCAGCCGCTTCGTCATCGACGGCGTCACCGGTAAGCTTTATTTCCTCAATCCGCCTGATTTCGAATCGGCGAATTCGGCGGCAGGCAACAACATCTACGAGGTTCAGGTTGTCGCTTCCGATGGTCAGGGTCAGGACCGTCAGCAGATCTATGTTGCTGTCGGCGATGCCAACGAGGCACCGATCTCGGCGGTCATCACCGCGTCGACACTCTCGGAAAATACGGCGCTCAACACTCTGGTCGGTACGGTTACCGGCACTGATCTCGACGGCGGGACCACGCTGACCTACAGCTTTGCGCCAGGCGGCGATGCCGGCGGACGTTTTGCGATTGACGCCATTACAGGCCAGCTCACCGTCATCCGGGGCGATCTCGTCGATTTCGAAGCCAGCCCCCAGCAATTGGTGGTTGTCCGTGTCACCGATCAGGGTGGCCTCTTTTTCGACCAGCCGTTTCTCCTCACTGTCCAGAACGGCAATGACGCGCCTGTCATCGTCTCCCATGGCGGAGGAGACAATGGTGCGCTGGTCGTGCCGGAAAACGCGAACTCGGTTCTCAGTGTCACGGCCATCGATCAGGACGTCGCCGATACGATCACCTATTCCATCATCGGCGGTCCCGATGCTGCGCGCTTCACGATCAATGCCGTCACGGGCACGCTGACTTTTGTCAACAACCCGGATTTCGAGCTTCCTGCTGATGCTGGGTCCGATAATGTCTATAACATCATCGTCCAGGCGACGGATCAGGCCGGCGGTATCGACATCCAGAATTTGGCGATCACCGTCACCGGCGTCAACGAAGCTCCGTATTTTATCGGAATCACAGGTTTCACGTTGCCGGAGAACGCCGCGATCGGTGCAGTGATCGGTACGATCCAGGCTGCAGATCAGGATGCTGGCGATACAATCACCTACAGCTTCGCGCCCGGTGGCAATCCGAACGGCATTTTCGCGATCGACGCCTCCACAGGTGCACTCAGCATTGCCGACAACTCGACCATCAACTTCAATGTGACACCGTCCTATTCGGTTGTTGTTCGCGTTACGGACTCCTTTGGCCTCTCGACCGACCAGATTTTCACGATCACGGTTGTCGACATCAATCAGGCGCCGGAAATCACGTCGAATGGTGGGGGTATCGCCGCCACCTTCAACCATGTCGAAGGGGCGACCTTCGCCACGACCGTCACAGCTACGGATCCGGATGTCGGAAATGTCGTGACCTACAGCATCAGCGGCGGAGCGGATGCTGCGCTGTTCACCATCGATGCGGCGACTGGTGCGCTGTCCTTCATCGTTGCTCCGGATTTCGCCGCGCCGACAGATGCCAATCTGGACGGAACCTACGAAGTGATTGTGCAGGCAAGTGACGGCCTGCTGGCCGACACGCAACTTCTGACGATCAACGTCATCGACAACAACACCGCGCCGGTCATCACCTCGAATGGGGGTGGCGATACCGCCGTCATTACGGTGCCTGAGAATTCGACCTCGGTCTTCACGACCGTCACCGCGACAGATCCGGATGCCGGCGCGGTCTTCACCTATTCCATTGTCGGCGGAACGGATGCGGCGCGTTTCACGATCAACGCGACGACAGGGGCGCTGCGTTTCTCCTCGGGCCGGAACTTCGAAGCCCCCTCCGATTTCGGATCCGACAATGTCTATGATGTCATTGTTCAGGTCTCGGACGGGCAGGGCGCGGTTGATACCCAGGCGATCGCTGTAGTTGTCACCAATGTGAACGAGAACCCGACCATCAACTCGAATGGTGGCGGCGGGACGGCAAACATCGCGCTTGCCGAGGGAACCAGCCTCGTCACCACCGTGACAGCGAATGATCCTGATGCCGGGGCGGTCAAGATCTACAGCCTCTTCGGCGGCGCCGATGCATCGAAATTTTCGATCGACGCCACGACAGGGCAACTCACTTTTATCGCGCCGCCGAACTTCGAGGCTCCGACCGATACAGGCGCGGACAACGTCTATACCGTTGTAGTCCGCGTGCAGGACGGGCTTGGCGGCTCGGACACCCAGACCATCAACGTGACCGTTACCGATTCCAACGAGGCTCCGACGATTACATCGGTATCGACAGTCTCGATCACGGAGAATGGCAGTTCGGTCCTTGCGGTCACCGCCACTGACCCTGACGCCGGGGCTGTCCTGACCTATTCGATCGTCGGCGGCGCGGATGCGGGGAAGTTCGCCATCGACTCCGCAACCGGCGTGCTCACTTTTGTCACGCCTCCTGATTTCGACGTGCCCGGCGATGCTGGCGGCAACAATGTCTATGATGTGCAGGTCCAGGTGTCGGACGGCCTCGGCGGCACGGCCACGCAGAACATCGCCGTCACGATCACCAACCAGAACGAGGCGCCGGGCATTACATCGGCCGCGACTGTCTCTGTAGCGGAGGGCGGTACGGCGGTAATGACCGTAACGGCAAGCGACCCAGATGCCGGGGCCGCTCTGATCTACTCCATCGTCGGCGGGTCGGATGCGGTCAAGTTCGCGATCAACCCCTCCACAGGCGTCCTGACATTTGTATCGTCACCGGATTTCGAAGCGCCGACCGATGTGGGCGGCGATAACGTCTATGATGTCCGCGTGCAGGTTTCGGACGGCCTCGGCGGAACGACCACTCAGGACATTGCTGTCACGGTTACCAACCAGAACGAGGCGCCCGCAATCACCTCGTCGAATGTCGCCACCATCACGGAAAATTCCACGGCGATCCTGACTGTTCTTGCTGCCGACCCCGATGCCGGCGCGAGCCTGAGCTATTCGATCGTCGGCGGTGCCGACGCTGCGAAATTCGCCATTAACCCGACAACCGGCGTGCTGACCTTCGTTGCTGCTCCGGACTTTGAAGCGCCGATCGATGCCGGCGGCAACAATGTCTACGATGTGCAGGTCCAGGTCTCGGATGGCCTTGGCGGGACGTTCACCCAGAACATCGCGATCACGATCACCAACCAGAACGAGGCGCCGGGCATTACATCGGCCGCGGCTGTCTCTGTCGCGGAGAACGGTACCGCCGTGATGACCGTGACAGCGACCGACCCGGATGCTGGCGCCAGCCTGACCTACTCCATCACAGGTGGCGCCGACGCGGCGAAATTCGTCATCAACCCGACCACCGGTGTGCTGACCTTCGTCACTGCCCCCGACCTTGAATCGCCGACCGATGCCGGTGGCAACAATGTCTATGATGTGCAGGTCCAGGTCTCGGATGGCCTTGGTGGCACAGCCACGCAGAACATTGCGGTCACGGTTACCAACCAGAACGATGCGCCGACGATCACGTCGTCGAATATCGCCAGCATCACGGAAAACTCGTCCGCAGTTCTGACGGTCCTTGCGACCGACCCTGATGCCGGGGCGATCCTGACCTATTCGATCGTCGGCGGCGCGGATGCGGCAAAATTCGCCATCAACGCGACGACCGGTGTGCTGACCTTCGTTGCGGCTCCGGACTTTGAAGCGCAGACCGATGCCGGCGGCAACAATGTCTACGATGTGCAGGTCCAGGTCTCGGATGGCCTCGGCGGCACGGCGACGCAGAACATCGCAGTCACGGTCACAAACCAAAACGAGGCGCCGGGCATCACATCGGCGGCGACCGTCTCCGTCGCGGAGAACGGCACAGCGGTGATGACTGTAACGGCGGCCGACCCTGACGCCGGCGCGAGCCTGACCTATTCGATCGTCGGCGGGGCGGATGCCGCGAAATTCGCCATCAACACGACGACCGGCGTGCTGACGTTTGTCTCGGCGCCGGACTTCGAAGCGCCGACCGATGTCGGCGGCAACAATGTCTATGACGTGCAGGTCCAGGTCTCCGATGGCCTCGGCGGCACGGTGACGCAGAACATTGCGGTGACCGTGACCAACCAGAACGAGGCACCGGGCATCACATCCGCCGCGACCGTCTCGGCAGTCGAGAATGGCAACGCGGTCCTGACCGTGACGGGGACCGACCCCGATGCGGGCGCAAGTCTGACCTATTCGATCACCGGCGGTGCGGATGCGGCGAAGTTCGCCATCAATCCGACGACTGGCGTGCTGACCTTCGTCTCGGCCCCTGACTTCGAAGCGCCCACCGATGCCGGCGCCAACAATGTCTATGATGTGCAGGTCCAGGTCTCGGATGGCCTCGGCGGTACGGCAACGCAGAACATCGCCGTCACTGTGACCAACCAGAATGAGGCGCCGGGCATCACCTCGGCAGCCACCGTCTCGGTGGTGGAGAACGGGACGGCAGTGATGACGGTGACGGCGACAGATCCCGATGCCGGATCGAGCCTGAGCTATTCGATTGTCGGTGGTGCAGATGCCGCGAAATTCGCCATCAACCCGACGACCGGCGTGCTGACGTTTGTCTCGGCGCCGGACTTCGAGTCGCCCACGGATGCCGGCGGCAACAATGTCTATGATGTGCAGGTCGAAGTCGCCGATGGCCTCGGCGGCACGGCCACTCAGAACATTGCGGTTACCGTCACCAACCAGAACGAGGCGCCGGGCATTACATCCAATGGCGGCGGAACAAACGCGACGATCAATGTTCTCGAAGGTACTACAGCGATCACGACAGTTACGTCCACTGACCCGGATGCCGGAGCAAGCCTGACCTACTCGATCGTCTCGGGCATTGGTGATCATGCCAAATTCGCGATCAACGCGACGACTGGCGCGCTGACCTTTATCGCTGCCCCGGACTTCGAAGCGCCGACCGATGCGGGCGGCGATAACGTCTACAATGTTCGGGTTCAGGTCTCGGATGGGCTCGGCGGCATCGATACGCAGAACATCGCCGTCACGGTGACCAACGTCAACGAAGCGCCGGGCATCACCTCGGCGGCGACCGTCTCGGTGGCGGAGAACGGCACAGCGGTGATGACTGTAACGGCGGCCGACCCTGACGCCGGCGCGAGCCTGACCTATTCGATTGTCGGCGGCGCGGATTCGGCGAAATTCGCGATCAACCCGACGACGGGCGTGCTGACCTTCATCGCGGCCCCGGACTTCGAAGCGCCGACCGATGCCGGCGGCAACAATGTCTATGATGTGCAGGTCGCGGTCGCCGACGGTCTCGGCGGCACCACGACGCAGAACATCGCCGTCACCGTCACCAACCAGAACGAGGCACCGACGATCACCTCCAACGGGGGAGGGGCAACAGCCAGCGTGACTTTCGCTGAAAACGGCGTGATCACGCTCCCGGTCACAACCGTGACGGCAACCGACCCGGATGCCGGAGCAAGCCTGACCTATTCGATTGTAGGCGGCTCCGACGCGTCCGATTTCGACATCGATGCCGTGACCGGCGTGCTGACGTTCAAGGTTTCGCCGGATTTCGAGAACCCGGCGGATTCGAACCTCAACAATGTCTACAATGTCCAGGTTCAGGTGGCTGATGGTCTGGGCGGCACGAAGCTGCAATCGATTGCCATCACGGTTACCGACCAGAACGAGGCGCCGGCCATCACATCAGCTTCGACCGTCTCGGTCGCAGAGAATGGCACAGCTGTTCTCACTGTGGCCGCTACCGACCCGGATGCCGGAGCCAGCCTGACCTATTCGATCATCGGCGGCGCCGATTCGGCGAAGTTCGCCATCAACGCGACCACCGGTGTCCTGACCTTCGTCTCGGCGCCGAATTTTGAGTCGCCGACGGATGCCGGCGGCAACAATGTCTATGATGTACGGGTCCAGGTTTCGGATGGTCTCGGCGGCACGACGGCACAGGACATCGCGGTCACCGTGACCAACCAGAACGAGGTGCCCACGATCACGTCCGCCGCGACTGTTTCCGTTGTCGAGAATGGAACCTCGGCGTTGACCGTAACCGCGACCGATCCCGATGCCAGCCCGACCTTCGGCTTTTCGATTGCCGGCGGCGCCGATGCCTCGCTGTTCACGATCAACTCGACCACCGGCGAAGTGACCTTCAACTCGGCCCCGGATTTCGAAAATCCGGCCGATGCCGGCGGCAACAATGTCTACAACATCGACATCCTGGTCTCGGATGGCCAGGGCGCCAGCGTGACGCAATCCGTGGCCATAACCGTTACCAACCAAACCAATACGATCAATGGGACTGCTGGCAACGACACGTTGAGTGGAACGGCCGAAGACGACCAGATCAACGGCTTTGACGGCGATGACAGCCTCAACGGGTCGGCGCGTGCGGACGTCATGAATGGCGGCGCGGATTCGGATACGGTCGTTTATGACCTCTCCGGCTCCGGAGTCACGGTGAATCTCGCGACGAATTCCGGCACGGGAGGAGACGCCGAGGGGGACACCTACGTGGATATCGAGAACGTTTTCGGGTCAACGAATGACGACAGTTTGACCGGCAACAGCGGGGTCAACACGATCCGTGGCGGCAACGGCAATGACACGATCCGGGGCAACGGCGGAATCGACCAGCTCTTTGGAAATGCCGGCAATGACACCTTCATCCTAGATCTCGACGTGCAGTCAACCTCGCTGACCATTGACGGTGGTGCGCATCAGGATGCGGTCAACCTCGTCGGCAGCGGCACGCTGACCCTCGGCCAGTTGTCCTTCATGACCAATGTCGAGACGATCGATTTCGAGGCGGCCGGCGTCGCGGCGGATTTCACCAACTTCACCGCAACACATGCCACCGATGTTCTGGGGACCAGCGGTCCCGGCAATACGCTGACCTTCAAGATGGACGGCAACGATACTTTCACAGTTGCGGCGGGCGAGCATTTCACCCAGACCGGCTCGGAATACACGTTCTTCACCGATGCGACGCTGACGACCGAACTCGCCAAGGTCTCGATCGTCTGACCTGCGTCACTGCCGCAGGGCCTCGCTGGTCATGCGGTTGATGGGGTTGGTGACGTAGCTCATGATCGTGTGCTGGCCGGAAATGATGTCGACCTGCGCGACCATGCCGGGAATGACCGGCTGGCCCGGCCCGAAGCCGCGGGATTCTGTCGCGAGGCGGACGCGGAAATAGGGCTCGCCCTTCTCGTCGGCCAAGGCATCCGGCGAGACATCGATCACCTTGCCCTTCAGGCCGCCATAGACGGCGAAATCATAGGCCGAAACCTTGATGATCGCGGGCAGGCCCGGCCAGATCTGGGCGCGGCTGCTCGGCGGGATGCGGGCCTCGACGATCAACGAGGCATCCATCGGCACAATCTGCGCGAGAGGATCGCCCGGTTTCACCACGCCTCCGATCGTATCCACGAAGAGCTTGTTGACGGTGCCGGCCACTGGCGCAACCGCTTCCGACCTGTTCGACCGGTCGCGCATCGCCGAGATGCTTTCCTTGAGCTTGGCGATCTGGACCGACGTCTCGCGCTGGTCCTTCTCGGCTTCGGCCCGGAAGCGCAATGTCACTTCCTCGCGCCGTCGCCCGAGTTCGGATACGGCGGCTTCGAGCCGCGCGATCTCGTGGATAAGACCGGCCATCCGCGCCTCGACCTGCTGGAGCGACCGTTCGTTATCGAGCAGCTCGTTGCGGCTCACGGCGCCGATCTGGACGAGCCGCCGCAGGCTCTCGACGCGCGGCGTCACGATCTCGCGCTCGCGCTGCGAGGAACTCCACCGTGTCTGGGTCTCCGCCAGTTCGAGTTGCTTCTGCTTGAACTGCTCGTCGATCACCGCGATCTGGGCCTGAAGCCCATCCTTGCGGGCGCGGAACAGCGAATGCTCCTGCTCGAAGATCTGCCGCGTATCGAGGCCTTCATTCGGGGGTTCATCAAAGCCAGGCAGACCGCGCGCCTCGGCATCGAGCCGGTTCCACGCAATCAGTTTTGAATAGAGTTCGAGCTGGTTGTTCTGCAATTCCGCCTTTGCGAACGAGTTTTCGATCCGGACCAGCGGCTGGCCTGCACGGACATTCTCGCCTTCCCGGGCAAGGATCTCGGTGACGATGCCGCCCTCGAAATGCTGGACCAACTGGTTCCGCGTCTGTGAAACGACGCGCCCGGAGCCCCGCGTGACGCGGTCGATCGACGTCAGGGTCGCCCAGACAAGGAAGACGGCGATACCGCAGAAGATGGCGAGGATCATGTGGTGATGGCTGCGCCGGGCAATGCCCGCACAGAGCCGCGTCGGCGATCCGGCCGCTCCTTCCGGTCCAGGCAAGGGAATCTCCACTTCAATGCAGCGGAACGACGCTCGCACCAATTTGTTTACGGCGCCTTAAGCATGTTGCGCGATGCGTAGGGGAAGGATCATTTTCCCATCACCATGGTCGTCGGCAGGATGAGCGAAAGCGCCAGGCAGCAAACGGAACCCGCGGGTTCCGAAGGGGAGGCCCCCTTTGGCGAGACCGTTGCACGGCTGCGCGAGCGGTTCCGCGCCATGAACGAGACCGCGCAGGGCGTGACGGCCGAACTGGGGCCGGCCAGCCACCCTGTCGCCGATCTCCAGCGCCTCGCCCGGCTGTGCGGCCGGCCGGTGGAGGACCCTGTCCCCGATGCGCCGCCGGCCTCGATGCCCGGCCCGGCGACCCTGGCCCTGATCGCCGACAAGCTGGGATTCTCGGTGATCTGGGAGGCGATGTCGCTGCGGCAGCTCGACCCGGCCCTCCTTCCGGCTGTTGTGATGTTGCGGGATCGCTCCAGCCGGCTGGTGATCGGACGGACCGACGAGGACCGCTTCCGACTCCTCGGGCCGGAGGGCGCCTATGACGTCGAGATCGACGAACTCGATCGGGCGGCCAGCAGTTCGATTTTCCGCGTGATCGACCTCGCGCGCCCCGCGCCCCGGCCTGTCGCTGCCCCGGATCCTGCACCGCCGGAGGCTTCAGCAGGCTCCGCGCCGAACGGGCTTGCCCCGCCACTGCTTCCCAGGCCGGATGCAGTCGCCCCGCCACACAATCCAGGCACAACGGCAGATCGCGCATCGAACGCCGCCGGATCCGGCGCCGGACCGATCCCCCGGCCCCAGCAGGAGCAGCCCCGGGAAAGCCCGGCCGTGGCGGGCCCGCCTGCGCCCGGAAATCGCGCAGTACGGCCCGAACCGGCGAAAGCCGAGTCGGTCGAGGAACCAGCGCCGGATGTGTATTCCCTTCTGCTCCTCGCCCTGGAAGGGCAGGGCGGGCGGATCGCCTATCTCTGCCTCGGCGGCCTGCTCATCAACCTGCTCGGCATGGCGTTGCCGCTCTTTTCGATGGCCGTCTTCGACCGGGTGATCCCGCATGGCGCCAACGAGACCCTCTGGGCCCTGTCGATCGGCGCGATCCTTGCGCTCGGCCTCGAAACCGTTCTCCGGCATGCGCGGCTCAAGCTTGGCGACGCGATCGGCCATGAGGCGAGCCATGTCCTTCAGGCCCGCTTCGTCCGTCGCCTGCTTTTCGCCCGGGCACAGCGTGTGCCACGCCAGATCGGCCCGATCATGCCGCTGATCCAGGAAATGGAGCAATCCGGCCGCCTGATGCCGCAGCTGATCGCCAGCGTCGCGATCGACCTGCCTTTCTTTATCTTCCTGATGCTTTTCATTTTCTCGATCAGCGGCCCTGTCGTGCTCGCGCCCCTCGTCGCCACTTTCCTGGTTGTGCTCTGCCATGTCGCGGCCCATGTGATGTCGCGCCGTGTCCTGCGCGAGGCGATGGGTGCCCAGGGCAAGCAGGTCCAGCAGGTGATGGACATGGTGGGCGGCATCGAGCGGCTGCGGATCACCAATGCCGCGCCATCCCGCATGGCCGCGTGGGAACAGGTCTCCGACGAAGCCGGCTATACCGGCCATCTCGCCCGCTACTGGAACGGCATGGCCGCGCAACTCGCCGCCGTCATCGTCCAGGTTTCGATCGTGGCGGCACTGGTCATCGGTACCTACCGCATCCAGGATGCAAGCATGACGATCGGCGCACTTTCCGCCGTGATCCTGCTCGTCAACCGTTCGATGATGCCGATCTCGATTCTGGCGGGACTGGTCTTCCGGGCATTGCAGAATGTCCGGGCGCTGTCGGTTCTCGCACCGTTTCTCGTCGAGCCGATCGAGCAGGCGGGGGATCGGGTCCGCCCGATCCGGCAGGGGCTCCGCGGCAAGATCGACCTGCATCGGCTCTCCGTCGTCTATCCGGGGGAATTGCGGCCCTGCCTCAGGGATATCACGCTGTCCATTGCTCCGGGCGAACGTGTCGCCCTTGTGGGCAAGGCCGGTTCGGGCAAGTCAACGCTCCTGCGCGTCCTCGCCCGGCTTGTCGAACCGCAGGATGGCCGTATCCTGCTCGACGAACAGGAGATCGGCCAGTACGACCCGGCCTGGCTCAGGGCCCATCTGACCCTGATGCCGCAGGACACGGCCTTGTTCGACGGCACGCTCCATGACAATCTCATGGCCGGGTTGCCGGATGTCGATCCTGCTTACTTCGAGCAGGTCAACCGGCTCGCCGGTGTCGCTGATTTCGCCAGCCTCCACCCGGCCGGCTACACGCTGCAGGTCGGCCCTGGCGGCCAGCGTCTGTCGGGGGGCGAGCGGCAATCGGTCTCGCTGGCTCGGGCCCTGATGGGCGCGCCCACCGTCCTGCTGCTGGATGAACCGACCTCGGCAATGGATAACGGGCTCGAGGCCCGCGTCATCGCCGAAATACGCAAGCTGGAAACGGATCGTATGGGCATCATCGTCGCGACCCATCGATTGCCCGTGCTGGCCATGGTCGACAGGATCATCTGGCTCGATCAAGGCCGGGTCGTGGCGGACGGGCCGAAAGACCAGATCCTCAAGCGCTTCGGAGTCGGCCCGGCTGCGGCTTAACCAAAGCGAAGCCTTCACCAATGTATGACCGGAGCGCCGGGCAGGGGAAAGCAGCTTTGGGTTCATGACAGAGGGCGGCGACAACGAGAACCATTGGCCGGGCTATGTCGACGCCCTGACCACGATGACGATGATGCTCGTCTTCGTGATGATGATTCTCGCCATCGCCCTGTTCGGTATCACCCAGAATGCATCGCGCTCCCTCGTGGAAAAGATCGCGGATGCCGCCGGCCTGCCGGTCGAGGGGCGTCAGGCCGATACCGAGGCCATGGCCCGGCAGATTGCCGAGGCCCTCGAATACCAGCGGCGCAACCCGCCGGTTGCCAAGCTTCCGGAGGACAGGGCGGTTCCTCTCGAAGGGCAGGATCGCGTTGTCCATGCCGGCGAGGCGCAGAAGGCCTTCGTGCCGCGCGGGGATGTCGCGGCGCGGCAATCGGAAGCTGTCCTTACGCTGACCTTCCCGCAGAGGGGTACGAGCATTGACGGGAATGCCGGCAGCGAAGTCCGTGCCTTCCTGGAAGGGCATCGCGGCAAGGCCACCCATTACCAGATCATGGCCCTGGCAGGCCTGGAGCTCGGCAATGCCTCCGATGCGCGGCGCGTGGCCTTCTACCGGGCGCTCTCGGCGCGGACACAGCTGATCGCAAACGGCATTCCGGCCCAGAACATCCAGGTCAGGGTCGTGGACAGCCGGGAGGGTGCCGCGGCCGACCGGATCGAGATCCGCGCCATGGCCGGCCAATCCGGTTCCGACGGCCGCTGAGAATGCGTCCTGCGCCGACGACGTTTGGAAGTTGCTAACCATAATCAGCGACTGTGATCCTGACCCCAACAGGATTCGCCGTTGACCATGAAGAGCCCGCTGCCTGATCGCCAGAATGCCTTGAGGCAAACCATCCACGCCCAGCTCCTCCGGATGGTCATCGTGATGGGCGCGGTGGGGCTGGTTGTGATGCTCGGGCGTCACTTCGTCTGGCAGGGGCTTGTCGCCAATCCCTGGCTGAACGGGATGATCATCGCCGTCTTCGCTTTCGGCACGGTGCTGGCCTTCCAGCGTGTCCTCCGCATCCGCGCCGATGCCATCGCCTTCGAGGCCTTGCAGGAAGCGTTCAACGATTCCCGCCGTGAACGGACCGAGACGCTGGATGACCCCTATTGGCGGCATTACCGCGCGCTGGATCCCGGGGTTGTGTTCTCGCGGCCGAAATCCCTCGGGCATATGTTCGAGGTGGCCTATGACGAACTCTACCGGGCCAAGAACCTCTCGATCTCGGTATCGACCATGCAGAACGTGGTCATGGGGATCGAGCAGAAGCTGGCCGACGAACGCAACCAGCTCACCTATCTCGCCGGCCTGCTGATCTTCCTCGGGTTGATCGGCACTTTCATCGGTCTGATGGAAATGGTCGGCTCGGTCGGCGACATTATCGGCAGCCTGGGGGGCACTGACGCGTCGTCCGGCGATTCGATGAAGCGCCTGCTGACCAACCTGCAGGTGCCTCTCACCGGCATGGCAACAGGGTTCTCGTCTTCGCTGTTCGGGCTGTTTGGATCCTTGATCCTCGGCATCCTCTCGCGCTTCGGCAGCCATGGGCTGAACATCCTCAAGGATGAATTCTCAGGCTGGCTCGCCGGCATGTCCCATATGGGCAGTGGCAGCCGCAGCGAAGCCGGCGAACTGGCCCGTCTCATCGCGACGAACCTTGCCGATTCGGGCGGGGGCGGAGGCAAGGGCACCGGAACTGCCGGCGGTATTTCCGATGTCGGTGTCGTGGCCACGATGGCGCAGGGCTTCGGCCGCATGAACCAGGGCATGGATACGGTCAACAATACCCTGCCCGACATTGTGAGCCTGCAGGCCAGCAACCAGGAAATGATCCGGGTCATGCTCGGTGCGGTTTCGAAAATCGCGGCGGAGACCGGCGAGATGCGCGAGCAGATGAGCATGCTGGTGGCCGCGCAGGCGGCCAATGCCGAGTATTTGCAGGAGCTGATCAACGTTCAGCGCAAGACCGAGACTGGCCTGACATCCGGCTTCAACGGCATGGCCCATATTATGGAAGTCACGGGCCAAGCCTATCTCGATGGCCTCCGCCGACTCACCTCCGAGAATTACGAGACCAATGCCCGCCTCGCCAAGCTGCTCGACGTGAAGGCGGCCGGTGACCGGATCACCGAGATCGCCATCGGCATCGAGGGGAAGGTGAAGAATGGCTTTGGCGGCCTTGCTACCCTGCTGGAGCGCACATCGATGTCCATCGAGACATCGATGCAGCGGATGGCGCAGGATCATGCCGATCTCAAGGAGGTCCTGCGGGACGGTGGCCTCGGCTCAAGCCAGGTCGGGCTGTCCAAGGAATTCGAGGATCGCCTCGCTTCGGGCTTCAGCGAGGTCTCGCGATCATTCGAGACCGTCTTCGCGGCCTATTCGACGATCCTCAACCGCGCGATGATGCAGAATGCGATCGCAGCCGAAGACGGTTCGCCGGCGCCGGTTGCGATGCCCGGCAATGCCGGCGTCGTCCTGCCGGAGCACGAGCGTCGCCAGGCGCAGAATGCCGGCCCTGAATACGACCATGATGCCCTGCGCCAGCGGCTTTTCGTGACGGCGCTGAACCGCCGCATCCAGACAAACTGACAGGGATCGTGATGTCGATACATGGGGACAATCAGGCCTATCCGGAACGCACGCAGGAGGAGCGCACGCAGGAACCGCGCCGCCGCATGACGCCGGCCGAGATGCGCGAGGAGATCGGCTTGCGCATCGGTCGCGGCCCGGAGGAGGAGCACCGCGAGGCGACGGCGAGGCAAGGCTGGCTCGCCAGGCTATGGCCACGCCGGCGGAATGGACAGGATGGCGCGCTGCGGCCCTGCTGCGTTGTGGCGGTTCTGATCCTGACCGATCGTTCGCTGGCCCTTGACGGGCTGGTCCTCGAGATCGCCGAGGATTGCCTGATCTTCCGCCAGGGGTCCCGGTACATTTTCGACCGGACGGAAGCCGAGGTGGTGGTCCGGTTTGGCGAGCACGAATTGCGTGGCCGGATCATCGAGACATCCGCAAAGGGCTATCTGGTCGAGTTGCAGGATCTTCTGTCTCCGGCAGAAGTCCGCACGCTCGTGCAAGTCCATGGGCTGCCGGCCTGAAGAACTCGAAGAGAAGGCAACCGCCGGGCCTCATCAAACGTTAGGAGGTTCGATGCTATCCGGGGGATCGCGTCGGGTCGCCGGCGCCCGCAAAATGGGCAGCTTTTGTGTCGAATCCGACAAGGCATGATGACCTGATTGAGAGCGCGGCAGGAGAGCTTGCCCAGCGCCATCAGTTCTTCCTGAATATTGCCAACGGATTCGGGATTGTCTTCGCCTTGCTGGCCATGGGCATTTTTGCCGGGCACGGCGCGACCGGGCTGATCGATCTCCGCGCGCTGGCAGTTCAGCTGGGCATTGATGGCGACTGGCTGACGGATCGCGCCCTCTTCCAGCTGGCCTTCGGTGCCCTGCTGGTCTCGCTTGTCATCGCCATCGGCGCGTCGTTCAACAACATCGCGCATTCCCGCCGGGCTATCGCCACGGTGCGGCGGATCGAGGCGATCGTGCTGGACCGGGCCATGCGCGATCCCCTGACGGGCCTCCATAACCGCTCAGGCTTCAAGACCCGACTGGATGATGCCCTCGAGACCCGGGCGGATGATGCCATCCTCGGCGTCATCTATATCGATCTCGACAAGTTCAAGGACGTCAACGACACATTCGGCCACGAAATGGGGGACAGGCTGCTGGTCGCGGTGGCCGAAGCCCTGCGCAATCTCGCGGGCCCCAAGGCCGATATCGCGCGCCTCGGCGGCGATGAATTCGCCATGGTCGTCTATGGACGGCGGACGCCTGACCATATCGAGCAGCTCGGCCATGACATCAGCTCCGTGCTTGGCCAGCCGTTCCTGATCGGCTCGACGGAACTGTCGATCGGGGGCTCTGTCGGGATGGTTGTCGCCCCGATGGATGGCATCGAATCAACCGTTCTCGTTCGGCGGGCCGATATCTCGATGTATCGGGTCAAGGCGGCCGGCCGTGGCAAGGCGTTGCGGTTCGACGCGAGCATGGAAGACGAGCTTCGCCGCCGCAAGTTCCTCGAAGGCGAGTTGCGCCATGCGATCGGGCGCGACCAGCTCCAGGTCTGGTATCAGCCCTACATGGCTTCGGATGGTGAAACCGTCGTGGGCGTCGAGGCGCTCCTCCGTTGGGTCCACCCGGACGAGGGCATCATCTCACCGGGCGTCTTCATCCCGCTCGCTGAGGAATCCGGCCTCATCGTCGAGATCGGCGAATGGACCATGCGCCGTGCCCTGAACGACGCGCTGGATCTCGGCGACATCCACATGGCGATCAACGTCTCGCCGGTGCAGTTCCGCCGGCCGGAATTCCTCGATCAAATGCTGAGGATCATCGGCCAATCCGGCGTCGAGGCCAAGCGCGTCGAGATCGAGATCACCGAGGGCGTGCTGATGGAGGATGCCGAGACCGCCATCGGCATCATCAACGGCTTTCGCGGCGCCGGCATCCACGTCGCGCTGGATGACTTTGGAACCGGCTATGCCTCCCTCAGCTATCTCCGGCGCTTCCCCTTCGACAAGCTCAAGGTCGATCAGGCCTTCGTGCGCAATCTCGGCCGTTCAAATGGCTCGGCGGCCATCATCCACGGTGTCGTGTCGCTCGGTCGTTCCCTGGGCATGACCGTTCATGCCGAAGGGGTGGAAACCCTCGAACACCACATCTTCCTGCGTGCAGCGGGCTGCCATCATTTTCAGGGCTTCTATTTCGCCAAGCCGATGCCGCTGCCCGATCTCCATCGCTTCATCGAGGCGAAGCGCAATGCACCGGGCGCGCTCAATATGCGGCTGCAGCACTGAGTTCCGGAGCGGAGCCGGCGCCTTCGCGCGTGTCGGGCATTCGTGAAGATTGCCGCATGTTAACTTGCGGCCTCTCCCCATCTCTCCTATCCAGAAGCTGGTCCGGGACCCGGAAGGGCTCCGGCCGGCGGTAAGCATCCTTCGCGCGTGTTGCGGGCAAATGGTGCCGCCCCAGCAAGCGAGAGGCCCATTCCCGGCATGGTATTCCTGCTCCCTCGTTCAGCCCCCGTTGCAGGGCCGCAGGCAAGGCGGGGATCACGCCTCCTGTGGCTTGCCGGCATGGGATGGCTGCTGGCGGGATGCAGCGTCATGCCCCCGCCGGAAGCCGGCATCCCGCTCCCGGCCCGCTTCGACGGTGCATCGGCGCGCCCGGCCTCGGATATCACGCGTTGGTGGACCCGGTTCGGCTCCGCCGCGCTGACAGGGCTTGTCGATCGTGCCGATGCCGACAATTTCGACGTCGCGGCCGCCGCAGCACGGATCGAGCAGGCCGATGCCCAGGCCCGTATTGCCGGTGCGTCGCTCCTGCCGGCGCTTTCCGCTGCAGCGGATGCCAGCCGGTCGCAGCGCTCGGGCACGAGCGGCGGCCGTGTTGCCTCGCCCTCGATCGGAAACAGCGTCTCGGGCAGCCTGGCCGCCAGCTATCAGCTCGATCTCTGGGGTCGCAACCGGGACCTGCTGAGGGCGGCGGAGAACCAGAGCCTTGGTGCGCGCTTCGCTTTCGACACGGTTCGGCTCTCGACGCAGGTTGCGGTCGTCAATGCCTATCTCCAGCTCGCCGCGGCACGGGACAGGCTGGCCATTGCCGAGGGCAATGTCGGCAGCGCCGAGCGCATCCTCGGGATCATCCGGGAGCGCCTCGGCGCCGGAACAGCCTCCGCGCTCGACCGGGCACAGCAGGAAGGTCTCGTCGCCCAGCAGCGGGCCACCATCCCGCCGCTCCGGCAGAACCTGGAGACGTCGCGGAACACACTCGCGCTGCTGCTCGGCCGTCCGCCGGAAGGGTTCTCGGTGGCCTCGGTGAGCCTCCGGAGCCTGCAGGCGCCCGTGGCCCGGCCCGGCCTGCCCGTCGAATTGCTGCTCCGTCGTCCCGATCTCCGGCTGGCGGAAGCCCAGCTGGCCGCGGCTGATGCCAATGTCGAGGCCAGCCGGAAGGCCCTTTTGCCCGCGATCCAGTTGACGGGCCAGGCGGGCCTGCAGAGTGCCGCCCTCAACCTGATCCTGCGTCCGGAATCCGCCATCTGGTCGCTCGCGGCGGGTGTCACCCAGCCGATCTTCGATGGCGGCCGCTTGAGGGCGGAAATCGCGCTGAGCGAGGCGCAGCGACAGGAACTTCTCGAAGCCTACCGCCAGGCCATCGTTTCCGCGCTGGTCGATGTCGAGAACGCCCTTGTCGCCGTACGCGAGAGCGCCGCGCGGGAGCGCGCGCAAGCGGTGGCGGTAGCCCGTGCCCGGGAGGCCTTCGGCTTCGCCGAACAGCGTTTCCGTGAGGGGACCATCGACCTGCAATCCCTGCTCAATACCCAATCGACACTCTTCCAGACGCAGGACGGGCTGGTCCAGGCAAGGCTCGCGCGGCTTCAGGCCTCTGTCGGCCTGTTCCAGGCCCTTGGCGGGGATTTTGTCGGCGGAACCTCACTCTATGCCGCGCATGCCCGGATCCGGGTTGCGGCCACTCCGGTTGACGAGGAGGCGCCATGAAACGCGGCCGGATTCTCCTCTTCCTGCTGTTGATCGGTGCCGCCGGTGGCGGCTATGCCGGCTGGCAGCAATGGCAGGCCCGGCAGGCCGAGGCCCCGCAAACAGGCGGGCGCCGCGGGGGTGCGACGGAAGGCCCTGTCGCGGTGTCCGCAAGCGCGGTCCGGGTCGAGGACGTGCCGCTCCTGCGCGAGGGGATCGGCAATGTACAGGCCAATGCCCTGGTGACCGTGCGGGCCCAGATCGAGGGCAAGCTGCTTTCGGTCGAGTTCCGCGAGGGGCAGATGGTCCGGGCCGGCGATATTCTCGCGCGGATCGATCCTGCCGCACCGCAGGCGCAGCTTGACCAGGCCCTTGCAAAACAGGCCCAGAACCAGGCCAATCTTGCCAATGCCCGGCTTGATCTCGATCGCTACCAGCGCCTCGCCGCCACCAATGCCGGCCCGCGTCAGCAAGCCGACCAGCAAAAGGCGGTGGTCGAGCAGCTGGAAGCCCAGCTGCGCGCCGACGAAGCGGCGATTGCCAGTGCCCGCACCAGCCTCGGCTACACGACCGTCACCTCGCCGATCGACGGCCGCGCAGGCCTGCGGCAGGTGGATGCGGGCAACATCATCCGGGCCGGGGATGCGGCCGGGCTTGTCACGATCGCGCAGGTCCAGCCGATCGCGGTGGTCTTCACCCTGCCGCAACGCGATCTCGCCGTTGTCCCTGCGGCCCTCGCGCGGGGGCTCGTTCCGGTGGATGTCATCGATGCTGACGGGAAGTCCATCCTCGCCACCGGGAAACTGGATGTGGTCGACAACCAGGTCGATATCACGACGGGGACAATCCGGCTGAAGGCAAGCTTCGCCAACGAGGATGCCCGGCTCTGGCCTGGCCAGTTTGTCTCCGTCCGTGTCCGCGTCGGCGCCCTGGCAGGAGCACGCACCGTGCCGACGCCCGCCCTGCGGCGCGGCCCGGCCGGCCCGTTCGTCTATGTCATCGGCGAGGGCGAGAAAGTGACGGCCCGGCCAGTCGTGACCGGTCCGCAGGATGAGGAGCGCGTTGTCATTCTCCGCGGTCTCGAGCCTGGAGAGCGCGTGGTCACTGCCGGGTTCCCTCGCCTGGCGGAAGGCCGCGAGGTAACGGTCCTGCCTGATCCTTCCGGTACGGAAGCCCTGCCGGTTGCCCCGGCCCAGCGCCAGCGCGGCGGGCCGGGTTCCCGCCAGCGCCCGGCCGGTGCGCCGGCCGGCGGCCGGAATGCCGCACAGCCCGGAAGCAGCCCGCCTGGTGCGCCGGCGCCGGGTGCGGCTCCACCCGCAGCCCGGCCCTGAGCGAGGCCCGGCATGAATGTTTCCGCCCCCTTCATTGCCCGGCCGGTCGCCACATCCCTGCTGGCTGTCGCGGTGCTGATCGTCGGGTTGATGGGGTATCGCGCCCTGCCGGTTTCCTCGCTGCCGCAGGTCGATTTCCCGACCCTCGTGGTCACCACCAACCTGCCGGGCGCCAGCCCGGAGACCATGGCCGCGCTGGTCACCGGGCCGCTCGAGCGCCAGCTCGGCCAGATCCCCGCGCTGACCACGCTCACCTCGACCAGTTCGTTCGGCCTGAGCCAGATTACGCTGCAATTCGCCCTCGATCGCGATATCGACGGCGCCGCGCAGGATGTGCAGTCGGCGATCAATGCCGCCGGTTCGGCCCTGCCGAGAACGCTGCCCTACCCGCCGACCTATACCAAGGCCAACCCGGCGGATGCGCCGATCCTCACGCTTGCCCTGACCGCACCCAACACGCCGGTCCGGGCCATGGCGGATCTCGCGGATACGCTGATCGCCCAGCGCCTTGCCGAGATCGGCGGGGTCGGGCGCGTCGCCGTGCAGGGAGGCTCCAAGCCGGCCATCCGCGTGCAGGCCGATCTCGCGGCTTTGGCGGCGAAGGGGCTCAGCCTCGAGGATCTTCGCAGCGCCGTGTCGGCCGCAAATGTCTCGGCGGCCAAGGGGTCCCTCGACGGCACGGTCCAGAGCCATTCCATCGCAGCAAATGACCAGATCACCTCCGCGAAGGATTATGCGCTCGTCACCATCGCCTTCCGCAATGGCGCGCCGGTTCTTCTGCGCGACGTGGCGACGATTGCGGACGGTTTCGAGAACGAGCGCGTCGGGGCGTGGCGGCAGGCCCGCCCGGCTGTCGTGCTCGACATCCAGCGCCAGCCTGGGGCGAATGTCGTGGCCACGGTCGACCGGATCCGCGCCGAATTGCCTCGACTCGCCCGGGCGCTTCCGGCCGATGTCACGCTGGATGTCGTTGCCGACCGGACAGAGGCAATCCGGGCCTCGATCCATGACGTGCAGTTCACGCTCGCCCTCTCGGTCGGGCTCGTGATCATGGTCGTGCTGCTCTTCCTGCGCACCTGGGCCGCGACGATCATAGCCGGGGTCACGCTGCCGCTCTCGCTGATCGGCACCTTCGCGGTGATGTGGTCCTTCGGCTACTCGCTGGACAATCTCTCGCTGATGGCCCTGACCATCGGGACGGGCTTTGTTGTCGACGATGCCATCGTGATGATCGAGAATATTGCCCGGCACCGCGAGGAGGGCGGCGATGGCAACGCGGCCGCGCGGCGGGGCTCGGCGGAGATCGGGTTCACGATCATTTCGCTGACGGTCTCGCTGCTCGCGGTCTTCATCCCGCTGCTTTTCATGAGCGGACTGGTGGGGCGCATGTTCCGCGAATTCGCAGTGACGCTGTCCATCGCCGTCGTGGTCTCGGCCATCGTCTCGCTGACCCTGACCCCGATGATGTGCGCGCGGTTGCTGAAGCCGGTCAGTCCCGAGATGTCAGGACGCAAGCCCGGCTGGCTGGGCCGCCTGTCCCATGGGATCGGCGGCGGGCTTGCCAGGGGTTATGCGGGCTCGCTGGCTGTCGTCCTGCGCCACCGCGGGCTGACCCTCCTTGTCACCATCCTCACGGTGCTGGCGACAATCTGGCTCTATGTCGTCATGCCGAAGAGTTTCCTCCCTGTGCAGGATACCGGGCTGCTCAGCGTCACGCTGCGGGCGGCGCCGGACGTATCCTTCGAGGAGATGGCCCGCTTGCAGGCACAGGCCGGCGCGGCCATCCGGACGGTGCCGGAAATTGCCGATGTCGTCGCGGTTGTCGGTACCGGCCTTACCAATCCGACACCGAATGTCGCGACCCTTTCGGTCATCCTGCGGCCCCATGCCGAGAGGCGGCGCAACGCCTCGGCAATCGTGCCTGATCTCGAGAGCGCCCTAGGCGGGCTCCCCGGCGTGACCGCCTTCGTCAAGCTCGTCCAGGACGTGCAGATTGCCACCCGCGCCAGTTGGAGCCAGTACCAGTACACCCTCGTCGGTGCCGAGGGCGCGGAGGTCCGGCGCTGGGGCCGGTTGCTGCTGCGCCGGCTGGCCACCGAGCCCGGCTTCGCCAATGTCGCCTCGATCGAGGATGATGAAGGGCTGGAGGCGCGGATTGTCGTCGACCGTGTCCGGGCCGGCCAGTATGGCGTGTCGCTGCAGGCCGTCAGCGATGCGCTCAACAATGCGTTCGCCCAGCGCCAGATCTCCACGATCTATGGCCAGGCCAACCAGTATCGCGTGGTGCTGGAGGTCGAACCTCGCTACCGCAGCGACCCCTCGCGCCTCGAGACCATGCGCTTTCCCGGGGCAGGGGGCGTGCAGGTGCCCCTTCCGGCCTTTGCCCGGATCGAGCGCGGCACTGCGCCTCTGGCCATCAGCCATCAGGAGCAGTTCCCGGCCTTCACGATCAGCTTCGACCTCACGGACGGGCAGGCCCTGGGCGATGCCGTCCGGGCTGTCCATGCCGCGGAACGCGAGATCGGCATGCCCGGCGCGGTGACTGGCTCCTTTTCCGGCGAGGCCGAGGAATTCCGCCTTTCGCTCGCAAGCCAGCCCTGGCTGATCCTCGCGGCCATTCTTGCGATCTATATTGTGCTTGGTGTGCTCTACGAGAGCTATATCCACCCGCTGACCATCCTTTCGACCCTGCCCTCGGCCGGGATCGGCGCCCTCCTTGCGCTGGCCATGGTCGGCGAGCATCTGACGATCATCGGCGTGATCGGGATCGTGCTGCTGATGGGCATCGTGAAGAAGAATGCGATCCTGATGATCGATTTCGCCCTGCATGCCGAGCGGCATCGCGGCCTCTCGCCGGAGGCGGCGATCGTCGAGGCCTGTGCCCTGCGGTTCCGGCCGATCATGATGACGACGCTGGCCGCCCTGTTCGGCGCCCTGCCGCTGGCTCTTGCGGCCGGGCCCGGCGCCGAACTGCGCATGCCGCTCGGCGTCTCGATCATCGGCGGCCTGCTGCTGAGCCAGCTCCTCACGCTCTACACGACGCCGGTCGTCTATCTCGCGCTGGATCGCCTCCGTGTGCGGACAGTCGAAGCCACGACCCCGGTTCCGGCGCCGGATCCGTCGCCATGAATCTCTGCGCGCCCTTCATCCGGCGACCGGTCGGCACCACGCTGCTTGCGATGGGCTTGCTGATCTTCGGATTTGCGACCTATCGGGAATTGCCGGTTGCCAGCCTGCCCTCGGTTGACCTGCCGACAATCCGCGTTTCGGCCAGCCGCCCGGGCGCCGACCCGGAGACCATGGCGGCCACCGTGGCGGCGCCGCTCGAACGCCGGCTTGGCGCCATTGCCGGTGTGACCGAGATCACTTCCACCTCCACGCAGGGCAATACGAGCATCGCCGTCCAGTTCGACCTTTCCCGCAAGGTCGACAAGGCGGCGCAGGATGTGCAGGCCGCCATCAACGGCGCCATGGCCGACCTGCCCTCCGACATGCCCTCGCTGCCGCGCTTCCGGAAGGCGAACCCGGCTGCGCAGCCGATCCTCGTTCTTGCCCTGACTTCGCCGACCCTGCCAAACAGCGAGATCTACGATGCTGCGGATTCGGTGCTCGTCCAGCGCCTGTCGCAGATCGACGGTGTCGCCGATGTCAATGTCAGCGGTGCGGAGCAGCCTGCTGTCCGGATCGAGTTTGACCCTGCGGCCATCGCGCAGGCCGGGCTCACGCTCGAGCAGGTTCGCCTCGCCGTGGTGGGCGCCAACGCGCTGGGGCCGGTGGGTGCCTTCGAGGGGCGCCAGCAGAGCGAGGTCATTGCCCTCAATGCCCAGTTGCGCAGCGCCGAGGAGTACCGTCAGCTGGTCATCCGCGCCGCGAATGGCCGCGTGATGCGCCTCACGGATATTGCCAGAGTGTATGATGGCGTCCGCAACACGCTCTCCGCCGGGAGCTATGACGGCAAGCCGGCCGTCATCATCAGCATCACCCGCGCGGCCAATGCGAATGTCGTCGAGACCGTTGCCCGAATCCGCGCGCTGCTGCCGGAATTGTCGCGCTGGCTCCCGGCCGATATCCGGATCGACATCATGTCCGACCGGACGACAACCATCCGGGCAAGCCTCGAGGACATGCAGTTCACGCTGCTGCTTTCGGTCGGGCTTGTCATGCTGGTTGTCTTTCTCTTCTTTGGCCGACTCGTCCCCACCCTTGCCGCCGGCGTGACGATCCCGCTGGCCTTTGCCGGAACCTTTCTCGGCATGTGGGCGATGGGGTTCAGCCTCAACAATCTCTCGCTGATGGCGCTGGCGATCAGCGTCGGGTTCGTCGTCGATGATGCGATCGTGGTGATCGAAAGCGTGATCGAGCGGATCGAGCGCGGCCTCTCGCCGGTCCGTGCCGCCATCGAGGGGGCTGGCGCGATCGCCTTCACGGTGATTTCGATCAGCCTGAGCCTCGTCGCGGCCTTCATGCCGCTCTTCTTCATCGGCGGCATTGTCGGCAAGTTCTTCCAGGAATTCGCCGTCACGGTCGCCTTTGCGATCCTTGTCTCCACACTGGTCGCCCTGTCTGTCACCCCGATGCTGTGCGGGCGCTATCTTGCGCCCCGTCCGCCCGGTCGGTTCGAGCGCGCGGTCAATGCCGCCCTCGCCGCAATCATATCCGCCTATACCCGTTCGCTGGATTGGGCCTTGAAGCGGCTCTGGCTGATGATCGGCCTGACGCTCGGTGCGATCGGCCTCACCGTTTACCTGTTCACCGTGATCCCCAAGGGTTTCTTCCCGCAGGATGATAACGGCCTTCTCTTCGGCTGGAGCGAAGCCGCCCCCGATGTATCCTTCGAGCAGATGCGCCAGTTGCAGGAGAGGGCGGCCGCCCTGCTGAAGGCAGACCCCGCCGTCGCCCATGTCGGTTCCTTCCTCGGCGGTGGTTCGGGCACGGTCAATAACGGCCGCTTCTTCGTGGCGCTGAAGCCGCTGGCCGAACGGAAGATGAGTGCCCAGCGTGTCGTCGGCCGCCTGCGGAACAGCCTGTCGCGGATTGCCGGCCTCTCGGTTTTCCTTGTCGCCACACAGGATGTCCGCGTCGGCGCGCGACAGGGCAAGTCGGATTATCAGTTCACCCTGTGGAGTTCGGATCTCGCCGGCCTGCGCGAGGTGACGCCGCGCGTCGTGCAGCGCATCCGCGGCGTGCCGAACGTCACCGATGTCTCGACCGATCAGGAGGAGGGCGGCCTCCAGTTCGATATCCGGATCGACCGCGACATGGCCGCCCGGCTCGGTGTTACCATTGCCAGCATCGGGACGGCGCTCAACAACGCCTTTTCGCAGCGCCAGATCGTGACCATCTACGGCGAGCGCAACCAGTATCGGGCGGTGCTCTCGGTCGCCAAGGGCGAAGGCAGCGACATCGTGGATCTCCAGCGCATCTACGTGCCTGCTTCTGGCGGGCGCCAGGTGCCGCTGGCGAGCCTCGTCACCTATGCGCGCTCGGTCGCGCCGCTTGCGGTCAACCATCAGGGCCAGTTCGCAGCGATCACGGTCAGTTTCGGCCTGTCGCCCGGCGCGTCGCTAGGCGAGGCAACGCAGGCCATCCGCCGCGCGGTCGCCGAAATGCGCCTGCCGGAGACGGTGCAAGCCGAATTTGCCGGCGATGCCGCTGCCTTCAACCGCAGCGCCAACAGCCAGGCCGTGCTGATCCTCGCCGCCCTGCTGGCCATCTACATCCTGCTCGGAATTCTCTACGAGAGCCTGATCCATCCGCTGACGATCCTCTCCACGCTTCCCTCTGCAGGTTTGGGCGCGCTGCTCGCCCTCAAATTCAGCGGACAGGACCTGACCCTCGTCGCCATGATCGGGATCATCCTGCTGATCGGCATCGTGAAGAAGAACGGCATCATGCTGGTCGATCATGCGCTGCATGCGCAGCGCCATCAGGGCCTTGCCACGCGTGATGCGGTGGTCAAGGCTGCGCGCGAGCGCTTCCGCCCCATCCTGATGACGACGCTCGCAGCGATGCTCGGCGCGCTCCCCCTCGCGTTCGGAGAGGGGCCCGGCGCCGAATTGCGCCGCCCGCTCGGCCTGACCATCCTCGGCGGGCTCTTTGTCTCGCAGGTCCTGACGCTCTACACGACACCGGCCATCTACCTCGCTTTCGACCGGCTGGCCCGGCGGAATCGGAAGGAGGCCGAAGCGGAACCGGGCGTCGCCTCGCAAGCCTGAGCGGCTTTGTCCTTACACGAGGCGGCGCTCAAGGCTCCGGACGATGTGCTCGGCCAGCCGATGCACGGCCCTGTTATGCGTCGGGGCCGTGAGCAGGGCGATCTCGGTATCCCGCAGGTCCGGCAGCGTGCTGTCCGGCAGGATGCGAAAGCCCGCCGGGACCATCTCTTTCGGAAGCACGGCCACGCCCAAAGCGGCTTTGACCGCCGCCAGCGTTCCCGCAAGCGAACCGCATGTATAGGCTACCCGCCAGGCACGGCCGGCCCGCTCGAGCGATTCTGTCGCCCGTTTCCGGTAGACGCAGGGCGCGGGCGATACGACCAGCGGCAATCGCCCTTCCTCCGGCAGGATGAAATCCTCTGCCGCCACCCAGACCAAAGGCTCGCGCCAGACGCGGACACCATCGGCGATCCGGCCGATCTCGCGCTTGGCGAGGACGAGGTCGAACTCGCCTTCGCGGAACCTTTCGAGCAGGTTCAGCGTCAGGTCGCAGGTCACCTCCAAAGTCAGCCGCGGATGACTGCGGGCGAATCGGGACAGGACCAGCGGCAGATGCGTCGTCGCGAAATCCTCCGGCGTGCCGAGCCGGATCACCCCTTCGACCGGCGAGTCAGTATTGCGCTGGAGAATGGAATCATGAAGCGCCAGCAGGGCCCGCGCCTCCGGCAGCAGGCGTTCGCCCTCCAGCGTCAGACGCAGCGAACGCGGCGTCCTGTCGAACAGGCGATGGCCGATCCGGGCTTCGAGCCGCTTCAACTGCAACGAGATCGCCGATTGCGAGCGCAGCAGCCGCTCGCTTGCCCGCGTCATCCCGCCGACTTCCGCAATGGTCACGAAGGTCCGCACGAGGTCGAGGTCAAGCTGGGTCTGGTTCGGCGGTGCAGGGGAACGGGGCATGGATCTGTCATTGATGAATGCAATGGCAGCTACCTAGGGAATGAATTTCAATCATCAATAGACCCCTGCCATGACCGGCCCGTCATTTCATTCGATGGGGGCAACCATGCCGGGGCTCGACCTGCTTCTCACCAACCTTCTTTCGCCGATCGTGCTGGCCTTCGTGCTGGGCCTTGTCGCGGGGTTCATCCGCTCCGAGCTTGAATTGCCCGAGCCGGTCCTGAAGCTCATTTCGATTTACCTGCTCTTCTCGATTGGCCTGACGGGTGGGCGCGAACTGGCCCGGGCGGAACCCGGGGCGCTTCTCGCTGTCTTCGCCGTGGCAGCGGCGCTCACACTCGCCATCCCGATCGTGAGCTATCTCATCCTCCGGCGGTTCGGCCGGTTCGATATCGCCAATGCCGCCGCCATCGCCGCGCATTACGGCTCGGTCTCCTCGGTGACATTCTTCGCCGCGCTCACTTTCACCCGCGCCATGGGCAACCCGGCCGAGGGCTATGTGAGTGCTATCGTCGCGCTGATGGAATGGGGCGTCATCGTGGCGCTGCTCATCGCGCGGATCGCCAGGGGGCGTGAATCGCAGGCGGGCCGGATCGGCGCCATCGTCGCGGATACGCTCCGGGGCCGCGGCATCCTGCTGCTGACAGGTGGCATGATCATCGGCTTTCTCGCCAATGACGCGCAATGGAACCAGATCGCGCCGTTCTACGAGCATCTCTTCCGGGGCATCCTGATGCTCTTCCTGCTGGAAATGGGCATGACGGCCTCGCGCCATATCCGGGCTTATGCCGGCGTAGGCCGCTTCATGACGGCGTTCGCCATCCTCTCGCCGATCGTCTGGGGCGTGACGGGAGTCCTGCTCGGCCAGTTGGCAGGCCTGGGGCTGGGCGGCGCTTTCGTGCTGGGCGCGATCGCGGCTTCCGCCTCCTATATCGATGCGCCTGCCGCCTGCCGGGCCGCATTGCCGGAGGCCAATCCCGGTATCTATCTTACGGCCTCACTTGGCGTGACATTCCCCTTCAACATGCTGTTCGGGCTGCCGCTGCTCTATCAGGTCGCGACCTGGCTCTATGGCACAGGGTAAGGCCGATGCCGCAGAAGCGGGAAAGATCATGTTGAATGGGAAGCTGGTGCTGCTGGAGAGGATTGAACTCTCGACCTCTCCCTTACCAAGGGAGTGCTCTACCACTGAGCTACAGCAGCACGGGGTTGTGCCTCTGCCATGCTCGTTCCGGCAGGTCAAGCCGCCTTGGTGCGGGTCGGGGTGAGATTTCCAGAAATTGTGCGCCGCACAAAATTGTTGCAGCGCAACATAAACTCGGTTATAGGGATCCAGTCATCTTCAGGGTCGTGTCCCGCGTTCCCTTCACCTTCCCGGTATCGGTGCCACGGCATCGAGCCAACATTCAGGAGTTTACCATGGCTGTTGTCAAGAAGACTGCCCCCGCTGCCACCCCGGCCACGATCGAAGCGGCCGTCGAGCAGGTTGTCGAAACCACCAAGGCGAACACGGAAGCCGTTGTTTCGGCCGCGACCGAAATGATGAAGCCGTTCGCCGAGATGAAGCCCTTCGGCGAAATCAAGCCGTTCGCCGACATTCAGGAGAACTTCCGCGCGCAGGCCGAAAAGACCATCGAGCAGATGCGCACGCAGTACACCGCGCTGAAGGGGAATGCCGAGGTTGCCACCGGCAAGCTCGAGCAGAGCATGACGGCCGCCCAGGCCGGCACGCGCGAATTCAACGCCAAGGTGTTCGAGCTGTTCCGTGCCCAGACCACGGCCGGTTTCGATCATCTCCAGGCGCTGTTCGGCGCCAAGACGCTCGCCGATGCGGTGAAGCTGCAGCAGGATTTTGCCAAGGTGCAGGTGGAAGCCATCCAGACCAACACCAAGAGCCTCGCTGATCTGGCGAAGAAAGTCGCGACGGATGTAGTCGAGCCCGTGAAGGCCTCGATCGTCCTGCCGTTCAAGCGCTGATCGCGGCCAAACTCTCCGCCTGACATTCGAAGGGCGCCCTGCGGGGCGCCCTTTTTGCTGGGCGCTCCGCTGCCTTACACGGCAATGCCGCTTCCGGCCCGGCCCTGCAATTCCTGCCTTGAAATCCTGCGCAAGAGCGGATAGGACGCTGGCTCCGATCCGCAGTCGTAGCTCAGTTGGTTAGAGCGTCGGTTTGTGGCACCGAAGGTCGGTGGTTCGAGCCCACCCGACTGTACCATTTCTCCAGGATCGTGAAGCCCAACAAAAAGGCCGCCCTCGGGCGGCCTTGTTTGTTTCCGGAGCCCGATCAGCGCTCAGCCCGCATGGGCCTCGCGCTTTTTCATGAAATAGCCGATCGCCACAACGATGGCGGCCCCCACGGCGGCCGCGCCATAAAAGATGGCCGTCATCGGCTTGGTGATCGTCACCGTGCCACCGTGGCCGTCCGATGCGGTGCCCGTCGTGATGAAGCTGGCATTGATGCTGCGCAGCCATTCCATCACGAACCCGTCGGAGACGATCATTTCCCCGGCGATCCAGCCCAGCAGGGCCGCGCCAGCCCAGATGATGATCGGGAACCGGTCCATGATGGTCGAGAGCAGCGTCGAGCCGAAGATGATCAGCGGGATCGAGAGCAGCAGGCCGAAGATGAAGAGCCAGATATTGCCGCCGGCCGCTGCGGCGATCGCGATGACATTGTCGAGGCTCATCACGGCATCGGCGATGGCAATCGTCCGGACGGCGCGCCACATATTGTCGCTCGATTCGACATTGTGGCCTCCGTCATCCTCGCCCAATGCCAGCTTGACGCCGATCCAGAGCAGCAGAAGCCCGCCAACGACCTTGAGGAACGGCACCTGCAGAAGATAGGTCACGAAGATCGCGAAGATGATCCGCAGTCCGATCGCCGTTCCCGCTCCGAGCAGCATCCCGATCTTGCGCTGCTTTTCCGGCAATTGCCTGCAGGCCAGCGCGATGACGATCGCATTGTCACCGGAGAGCAGCAGGTCGATCCAGATGATCTGCAGGATCGGCACGATATAGGGGGACAGGAATTCCATGGCGGCACTCTTTCTTCAACCGTTGGCAGTCCATGAACGATTGTCGTCAGGATGACAATAGCGCCAGGGCGATGATCACGGCTTTGCCCGCAGCTGTCTGCCCTTTCGCGATCCTTGTTCTCCCCCCCGGCAGGGGGTTCTGCCCCGGGGCCGGCAGGAAACGGGCCTGGCCGCCCGGTTCGACGATCAGGCTTTCCGGCGCAAGCAGGAAACCCTGACCCAGCGCCTTGGCATAGGCCTCCTTGGCGGACCACAGGCGGATGAAGGCCTCGCCCTGCGCGGGAGAAGGAAGCGCCCGGAACTGGCTGCGCTCGTCTTCGCGGAGAATGTTCCAGGGAATGTCATCGCCGGGGATGAGGCCTTCAAGGTCGATCCCCGCCGGAGCCCGGGCAATCAGAACCGTGCTGCAAGGCGGCCTTCCGGAAAAGCTGATCCACAGGCTCGCCCCGGCGAGGCACGGCGCGCCCGCTGCCGAAAGTGTGATCCGGAATTCACCCGGCGCCCGCTCCAGAACAACGCTGGCAAGCGCCCGGACGGCCCGGCGGCGAAGGAGATACCCTTCGGGGTCGGCATGGTTCAGCGCGCCACTCGTCTCTTCTGGCAGGGCCGGCGGCAGCTCTGGCGGGCTGTGCTGATCGAGGATCGCTGCGACATACCCTTCGGCCCGCCAGCGCCGGCATGCTGTCGATGCATCCGGCCAGGCGAGCAGCCCCGCTTCGAAATCAGGCGCATCGGCGGCATGGCTTGGCGACTCGCTTGCTGTCATGGGCCTGATCATGCCAGTGTCAGCGCCGAATCCAACATGGTCTTCATCCGCCGGCGCCCCTCCCCGGGCTGCCCGGATGCGAGGGTCTGATGTCTCCTGTCCTTCCTCCCGCCCGCCCGACCCTCACCCGGGCGGGTCTTGTCACCGGTGCCCGCTGGATGGTGCCACTCGTTCTCCCGGTGTCGATCTTCGGTCTCGCTGTCGGTGCCGTGGCGGCGCAGAAGGGCCTGACTCTGGTCGAACTCAGCCTGATGAATGCGCTGGTCTATGCCGGGGCCGCCCAGCTTGTGGCGCTCGGCCTCTGGCCGGAGCAATGGAATGGACCGGCCCTGATGGCCGTCGCGCTGGTCACGCTGACGGTGAATGCCCGGCTGCTGCTGATGAGCGCCGCCTTCCGGCCTTGGTTCGGCCCGGCCAACCCGGTCATTGCCTATGGCGCGCTGCTGACGCTGACCGACGCGAACTATATTGCCGGCCAGCGCTACTACGCCGAGGGCGGGCGCGATCTCGGCATGTTCATCGGTGCCGGGCTGCTGCTTTGGGTGGTCTGGATCGTCGCGCCAATCCCCGGCTATCTCGCGGGTCGCCTGATCCAGGACAGCCGCGCCTTCGGGGTCGATCTCGTGATGCCGATCTACTTCTCGGCCATGGTCGCCCGCCTCTGGCAGGGCCGGAATGACAGCCTCGGCTGGCTGGTCGCAGGGCTGGTCGGTTTCGCCGTGCAGCGCTGGCAGGGCGGCACGGTGCACGTCGTCATCGGCTCTCTGGCCGGCATGATGATCGTGGCCCTGCTCACACCCGCAGCGAAGAAGGAGGCCGGCCGATGATTCTCGATGCCAGTCTCTGGACCCTGCTGGCGATCCTCGCCATGACCGCGGTCACGGTTTTCGTGCGGATGTTCGGGTTCTTCCTGATGGGCTTCATGCCGGTCGGACCGCGGCTCGAGGCCGGCTTCCGTTCGCTGCCGGGGGCGGTCGCCGCCGCCACCTTTACCCCTCTTGTCGTGCAGGATGGTCTCTCCGCCCTGATCGCGATCGGGGTTGCGGTGCTGATGGCCCGCGCCGGCAAGAGTGACCTCATGGCCCTCTGCGTCGCCCTCGGGCTGGCCATCGCCATCCGGCAGGCGGGGTTCTGAGAGCCTGCCCCGGCATCGTGGTTAACAACACTTTGTTCTCTTTTGCGTGCTATCGACGACATGTCGCTGCAAGCAGGAGAGGGTAGCGTGACGCGTCGCAGGTGGATGGCAAGGAGCCGGATGCTGGGCCGTTCCTTGGGGCACGGCCTCGGGGCCGGCTTGCTGCTTGTCGCCCTGTCCGGCGCCTCCGCGCAGGGTCTCGGCCCTCCGCCGCCACCGGTCGGCAGCTTTCAGGGAACCGTTCCCGCAATCCCCCCGCTGCCGGAACAGCCGCCGCGACCCAAGGCCAAAGCGCCGCCCGCACCGGTCGTGCATGAACAGGTGGTCGCGCGGAATGACCGCCGGCCGACGGTCCATCCCGAATCCGTCACCATGATGACGGAAGCCGCTCGCCGCTACCGGGAGATCGCCGAAGCCGGAGGCTGGCCGATCCTGCCCGCGAAAGCCAGCCTCAGGCTCGGCGATGAGGGCGACCTCGTGCTCCAGCTGCGTGCCCGCCTCGCGGCGGAAGGCGACTTGCCATTGGCCGAGAAGGACAGCCCCGTTTTCGATCCTGCACTTGCTGCGGCTGTGAAGCGGTTTCAGGCCCGGCATGGGCATACCCAGAACGGCCTCGTCATGGGTCCGACGCTGAAGGCCCTGCGTGTGCCGGCGCAGGATCGCGCCCTCCAGCTCGCCGAGAGCGCGGATCGCCTCGCATCCCGCAGCTTCGGCTTCGGAACGCGCTATGTCGTGGTCAACATTCCCTCGGCTTCCGTCGAGGCCATTGAAAACGGTGTCGTCGAGAAACGCTTCATCGCCGTGGTTGGCAAGAAGGACCGTGCCTCGCCCGAGGTCGAGACGCGGATCACCAATGTCAATCTCAACCCGACCTGGACGGTGCCGGTCTCGATCATCAAGAAGGATATTATCCCGAAGATGCAGAAGGATCCGGATTATCTCGCCAAGTCGAAGATCCGGATCTATGGCGCCAGCGGTGGCGAGATCGATCCCCGCCTGATCGACTGGAAGACCGAGCGGGCGACGGCCTTCACGCTGCGGCAGGAATCCGGCGCCGGCAACGCTCTCGGCCTTTTGCGGATCGACATGCCGAACCGCGATGCCGTCTATATGCATGACACGCCGTCGAAGCGCCTGTTCCTGCGCGATGACCGCTATCATTCCTCGGGGTGTGTGCGCGTCGAGAATGTCCGCGACCTCGCGGTCTGGATTCTCGAAGGGCAGCGCGGATGGGACCGGCCGGCGCTCGATGCCGCGATCCAGGAAGGCAAGCGCCGCGACATCCGCCCCGCCCAGCCCATCCCCGTGATCTGGACCTACCTGACCGGGTATGTCACCCCGGATGGTGCCGTCCATTTCCGGCCGGATATCTATGGCCGTGATGGCGCGCCGCCGGCACAGGCCCCCGATGCGGTCGATCCGCAGCCGCGTATCGCGCAGCCGCCGGCCGGGACACCAACGCCCGCGCCGCTGGCCCGGAATGCGGATGTTCGGCCTGGTCAGGACAGCCAGCCCCGCCAGGAAAACTACGATGCGACAGGCCTCAGTGCCCGCGCTGCGGCAGCATTCCGGCCGCCGGTCCAGCGCATCGACCCGTGATCATTCTGCGAGAACCCGCGTCGACGGGAAGGTGATTTCCACCATCGTGCCTTCGCCCGGGGTTGACCGGATGGCGAAATTAGCCCGGTTGGCCTCGACAAGAGCCTTGGTCAGCGGCAGGCCAAGCCCGGTACCGCCATGGTCGCGCCGGGTGCCGACCTGACGGAACGGCTCCAAAGCTTGTTCGATCTCCGTCGCCGTCATGCCGATCCCGGTATCGCGGATGCGGATCACCGCCTCGCCGGTATCGAGCAGGGCCGTGGCTACGATGACCTGCCCGCCGCTTTCCGTGAAACGGGTGGCGTTGGACAGCATGTTGAGGATGATCTGGCGGATCGAGCGCTCGTCGGCCACCACGGCCGGCAGCCTTTGCGCCAGCTGGGTGCGGACCAGCACGCGATGGGCATTGGCCTGAGGCTGGATGATGCCGACGCAGCTCGAAACGATACCGTTGAGATCGGTCGCCCCGAACCGCATCTCCATCCGGCCCGCCTCGATCTTGGCGAGGTCGAGCAGGTCGTTCACAAGGCTGACGACATGCTGCCCGGAGGTGCGGATATCACCCAGATATTCCTTGTATTTCGGGTTTCCGATCGCTCCCAGCCGCTCCTCCAGCATCACCTCGGCAAAGCCGATGATGGCATTCATGGGGGTCCGGATCTCGTGGCTGATCTTGGTGAGGAAGTCGCTTTTCTTGGCGCTCGCCAGTTCGGCCGCCCGCCGCGCTTCCGTGAGCTCCGATTCCGCCCGCTTCCAGGCGGTCAGGTCGCGCAGGACGGCGCAGAACCGGCGGGGCTCGTTTTCGCTGATCCGCCCGAGCGTCATGAAAAGCGGGATCCGCCCGCCCTTCTTCTCGCGGCCCTGAACATCGCGGCCGTCATTGAGGACCGAGCGGACCGTATTGCTGCGCAGGCCCTCGAAATAGTCGAGCGCATCGGCATGGCTGTCATTATGCAGCAGCACCGTGAAGCTTTCGCCGGCCACCTCGTTCTGCGACAGGCCGAACAAAGCCTCCGCCGCGCCGTTCAGCGTCAGGATCAGGCCGCGGTCATCGAGCGTGATCACGCCATCCGTCGCCGTGTCGAGCACCGAACGGAGTTCGCTGGCTTCCGCCCGCACCCGCTTGAGATCAAGCGCCACGCTGCGCAGCGCCTTGCCCTGTTCCAGTTCCACGGCCCGCCGAAGCGAGACGAGGCTTGCCGGCGCGCCCTGCCAGTCAATGCGCTGCAGGCTGGCATCGACGGGCATCATCTCGCCCTCGCGGCCCGTCAGCACAACTGTGTCGAACCCGGCCTCCCGGTCATTGGGCATCGAGCTCTTGCGGAAAATGGCCTGCGCCCCGCCCTCCATGCGGAAGGTTTCCGCATCGGGATAGCCCGTCAGGTCGAGCAGCGTCCGGTTGACGAAGAGGGTCTCTTCGCCGCGTGTGACGAGCAGGCCGATCGGCAGGCGGTCAAGAATGCCGGTCTCGGCCGGCACGGCGGGAGCGCCGGCCCGGCTCGGCGTTTCAACCACGGGAGCAACCGGCACCGGCTCCGCCGGGTGCGCCTCGGCCTGTGCCGGAAGCTGGGCGTCGAGATCGGAATCGAGCTTGGCCCCGAGCGCCTTGGCAATCTCGCGGAACGCGTTCCTCTCCGACAGGGAAAGGCCGGGCCGGGAACCGGGCGGCACCGCGACCGGGCCCTGCCGGAGCGAGACGACATTGTCGAGTTCGGCGGCGATGGCGCGCGCGTCGAGGTTTGTCCAGTCCGGCGACGAGTCGGCCCGCGGCGCCAGATCGGGGTTGTCGCCCGATGAAACGGTGTCACCCGAAGAAGGCGGCGGCGCCGTTTCCCCGGCCGTGCCGGGCGCCTGCGAAGGCCCGTCGGCGGCATCGACAGCCCCGAAGGCCTCGAGGGCAGCAATAAGATCCGCCGTCTCCTGTGCCTCGCGTGCGGCATCATCTTCGGCAGGGGTCACAGGATCCGGAGCGAATTGTTCGCTGACGGGCGCTTCGACCGGCATGGCCGGATCCGCCGTCTCGACATCGCCGGGTGCGACGGCATCCGTCGCGGCGGGCGCGGTCTCGTCGGCGGCCTCGGCGACAGGAGCCGGTTCCGGCAATTCGGGTGCGTCGCCAGCCGCAGGCGCGCTTGTGTCTTCCTGCGCGGCGCGAAGGTCGCAGCGTCCAAAGCCAGAGAAACCCGCCAGCCCCTCTTCCGCCACAACGAGGGGCAGCGCAGTGAGCGTGATGGGCACCTGCCAGCCCGTGCCGCTGACAGGCCAGAGTGTCCGGATGGCGGGCCAGGTCTCGCCGGAAAGGACGGCAACGCGGATCGCCTCGGCGGCCTCGGCATCGAAGCGCTGCACGAAGCCGGCCAGGCTCTGGCCGACAAGATCCGCCTGCTGCGTGCCGACCGCTTCCGCAAGCGGCGGTGTTACCCGTTCAACGACCCCGTCGCGGTCGAGGCCGAACACGAAACGGATCATCGGGCGTTCGTCAGCCGACTTGGCGAGCCAGCCAGGCCCTTCCGCATCTTGTGGGATCGACTCTCGAGGCTCGATGGCGGGAGAGACGGGAGCCGGCGCTGCCGGTTCCGCCGGGAGGGCCGGGGACGCCTCCACCATGCCGTCGGCAGGTGCTGCCTCGGGCAGGGCGACGGCCAGCGCGGTGCGGCCATCCGCAAGAGTGAGCGGTGTGCACAGGGCAATCACGATCACCGAACGGAAGGCGATGGTGAAACGCAGCCGCTCCAGCCTTCCCGGGCCGCCGCCAACCCCCGCAAGCTGGAGGAGCCGCTGCGTGCCCGGCGCCTGGCGGGGCAGCCCGGCGCGCATCAGGCCGGCTCCATCGCCATGACCGAGCAGCCGCGCGGCCGCGTGGCTTGACCACAGGATCGTGCCTTCCGCGGCATCGAGCAGGAAGGCAGGTGCCGGCGACCGCAACAGCGTTTGCCGGGCCTGGTCATCGAGCAGGCCGGCAGGAAGGAGGGCTTCGGCAGCCTGGTTGGCGGTGTAAGCAGCCATGATACGCCTCGGAAACACAATCGGGCGCCCGTCAGGATGTCTCCTTTTGGGACGTTCCGGTAAGGAAGTATCAATAAGTCGGCCTGCGCGCCGCGTCCATCACCCAGCGCGCCCGATCGAAATTAACCGGAAATCAACCTTAACGGCCATCCTTCCGACCGGCTTGCCATGGGCCCTGAAGAGCCTAATCTCCGGTTGCAGCCGCATCACGCGGCGCATGCAAGGGGAGTTCGCCGATGACAAAGCCGACCAGTCCATTCCCGGTGCCGGAAGAGATCCGGTCGATGATTGATCAAGGCGTCAGCCAGGCCCGCGAGGGATTCGGGAAGGTCCTCGGCGCGGCAAGCGAAGCTGCCGCCTCGATCGAGACGAAATCGGATGCGGCGGCGGCCCAGGCAGCGGAGTTGCGCCGCAAGGGGCTCGCGCTGACCGAATCCAGCATGAATGCCGCATTCGATCTGGCGCAGAAAATGGTCTCGGCCAGAAGCATCGAGGAGATCGTCCGGCTGCAGACCGAATTCATGTCAGCCCAGTTCGAGACCTTCCGCAGCCATATGCAGCAGGCTGGCGCCGAGATGCAGAAGCAGGGTCAGGCCATGGCCACCGAGATGATGGGCGAGGCGACGAAGGCGCAGGCCAAAGCCAAGGCGGCCATGGAGGAAGGCGTTGCCGCGGTCACCAAGGCGACCCGCCCGAAGAAGGGCTGATCGCCGGCAACGCGCGGTCACTCCGCTGCAAGCGAAGGCGCGTTGCGAAAGGGCAGGCCGAGAGCCCCGAACGTTTCGATCAGGGCGTTGACCAATTCCTCGGTCAACGTCTCGTCATGGAACGGCGTCGGGGTGATCCGCAACCGTTCGGTTCCGCGCGGCACGGTGGGATAGTTGATCGGTTGCACATAGATGGCGTGGCGTTCCAGCAGCCTGTCGCTTGCCGCCTTGGCGAGGGCCGGATCTCCGATCATCACCGGCACGATATGCGTCGGGTTGTCGAGCACGGGAATTCCCGCCTGGCCGAGCGCTCGCTTGACGGCCCCGACCCGGGCCCTGTGCTGCTGGCGTTCGGCTTGCGAGGTGGCGAGATGCCGGATCGAGGCGCGCGCGGCAGCGGCAAGCGGCGGCGGCAGGGCTGTCGTGAAGATGAAGCCATGGGCATTGCAGCGGACGGCATCGACCATCTCATGCCGTGCTGCGATATAGCCGCCGAAACAGCCGAAGCCCTTGCCCAGCGTGCCCTGGATCACGTCAATCCGTGCCATCGCGCCGATTTCCTCGGCATAGCCCGCACCATGCGCACCATAGAGGCCGACAGCATGGACCTCGTCGAGATAGGTCAGCGCGCCATGGCGTTCGGCAAGGTCGCAGATCGCATGGATCGGCCCGACATCGCCATCCATCGAATAGACGCTCTCGAAGACGATCATCTTCGGGCGCTCCGGATCGGCTGCGCGCAGCAGGCCTTCGAGATGCGCGACATCATTGTGCCGGAACACGGCCTTTTCGCAGCCCGCGCGGCGTATGCCGTCGATCATTGAATTGTGGTTGTCCGAATCCGACAGGATCAGGCAGCCGGGCAGGCATTGCGCCAGTGTGGCGATCGCCGTCTGGTTGGCGACATAGCCGGAAGAAAAAACGAGCGCGGCCTCCTTGCCATGGATCCGGGCAAGGTCATGCTCGAGCCCAACCACGGCATGGCTGTTGCCGGAAATATTGCGCGTGCCGCCCGCACCGACGGAGCCGGATTCCGCCTCCTCGATCAGCGCGGCGATGACATCCGGATGGCGGCCCATGCCGAGATAATCGTTGGAGCACCAGACCGTGACTTCGCGCGGTTCGGGGCCGGCATGCCAGGTGGCGCGGGGAAAGCGGGCGCGATCCCGGGCGATTTCCGTGAAGACGCGATAGCGGTTCTCGGCCTTCAGGCCTGTCGTGACCGCCTCGAACGCTTTCCGGTAGTCGAACATCCGCTTTTCCCGTTTTGACTGGACAGATCGGTGCGAAACCGCACCATACATGCTGGTTTTGCAATCTATTGCCAGTTAGAGGCATGAAGCAATTCTGCCATTGCGACAATAGGTCTGTCCTGCCATCGGAGCCGAAATGAGCACGAGCCCCCCTGATGCGGACCGCAAGGCGCGCCTTGCGGAGGCGTTGCGCGCCAATCTGCAGCGGCGCAAGCAGCAAGCGCGGCAACGCGCCCGGACGGTCCCCGCCGAGAAACCGCCACAAAGCCCGGGCACGCCGGAACCCCCGCGCTGAACCTGTTTGCCTTGCCGGCTGCGGCATGGCAAAGCACCGCGCTAATCCTGCCGGTCCGGACGGAACGGCCAAAGAGCGAGATCATCCATGGATCGCATCAAGATCATCGGCGGCAATCCGCTCCGCGGCAGCATTCCGATTTCCGGCGCCAAGAACGCCGCCCTGCCGCTGATGATCGCGAGCCTGCTGACGCCGGGCACCCTCATCCTCGAGAACGTGCCCCGCCTTTCCGATGTACGCATGCTGAAACGCATTCTCGGCAATCAGGGCGTCGATGTCACCGTTGCGGGCAAGCGCATCGGCGAAACGGGCGAGGATGGCGAGGTTGTCCGCCTTTCCGCCGCGACCATTGTCGATACGGTTGCGCCCTATGAACTGGTTTCCCAGATGCGTGCCAGCTTCTGGGTAGTCGCGCCGCTGCTGGCCCGTATGGGCGAGGCCAAGGTTTCGCTGCCGGGCGGCTGCGCCATCGGCACCCGGCCGGTGGATCTGCTGCTCATGGCGCTCGAGAAGCTCGGTGCTTCGATCGAGATCGATGCCGGCTATGTCATCGCGCGCGCACCGAAGGGCCTGACCGGCGGCGAGATTGATTTCCCGAAGGTCACGGTCGGCGGCACCCATACTGCCCTGATGGCCGCTGTTCTGGCCCGGGGCACCACGCTGATCCGCAATGCCGCCCGCGAGCCGGAAGTGACCGACCTCGCCGAATGCCTCGTGAAAATGGGCGCACGCATCAAGGGCATCGGCACGGCGGAACTGGAAGTCGAGGGCGTGACCAATCTTCACGGCGCCACCCATCGCGTCCTTCCGGACCGGATCGAGGCGGGTACCTATGCCTTTGCGGCGGCGATGGCCGGCGGCGATGTCATGTTGGAAGGCATTGCCCCGCATCACCTGCAGGCGGCCCTCGACAAGCTGGAACAGGCCGGGGCGGAGGTGATCGCCACCAATGAGGGCATCCGGGTGCGTCGCAACGGCCATGGCATCCAGCCCGTCGACGTGACGACAGAAGCCTTCCCGGGCTTTCCCACCGATCTGCAGGCGCAGTTCATGGCCCTGATGACGCGGGCGGAGGGCACGTCGCGCATTACCGAGACGATCTTCGAGAACCGCTTCATGCATGTGCAGGAACTCGCCCGTTTCGGGGCGCGGATCCGGCTCGATGGCGATGTCGCGATTGTCGAGGGCACCCAGACGCTGAAAGGCGCGCCGGTCATGGCGACCGATCTCCGCGCCTCTGTCAGCCTGGTGATCGCGGCTCTCGCGGCAGAAGGCGAGACGATGATCAACCGGGTCTATCACCTCGATCGCGGCTTCGAATCGCTCGAGGCCAAGCTCTCGCGCTGCGGCGCGAATGTGGAGCGCATCCGCGCCTGACGCGGATGCGCCGTTTTCCGGCAGAGGTCAGTAGCGGACGTTGCCCGCCTTGCGGCCGAAGCCCGGGATGAAGCAATAGCAGCCGGACATGATCGGCACGACGCCACCGGCCGAGCAATTCCCGCGCGAGGTCACGCAGACCGAACCCATCGCGGTGCGCCGCCGGGGCGCAGGGTAGTAATCGTCTTCGTAGCGACGCGGACCCCGGTAGTAGCCGTCATCCTGATAGCGGGGGCGGGGGGCGCCGGCAAAGGCGCGCACATTGCCGGCCTTGCGGCCGAAACCGGGGATGCTGCAATAGCAGCCCGCGCCCATCGGGGCATAGCCGGCCGAGCAATTCCCGCGCGATGTCACGCAGATCGAGGGCCCGCGCTCGTAATACTGCGCCTGGGCATGGGCCGCCATGCCCAGGATCAGGAGGAAGCCGGCAATCCACGCCTGGAGCCGCGACCGGAGGAAACGGGAATGTGTCATGGATGACCTCGGAAGAAAGACAACAACGACGTCAGGCTAGGCCAGATTGCGGACAAACCCAAGCCGGATTCCCGTTTCACCGATGCGACAGAATGGAGATGTCCTTGTCGCACTGCGATAAAGTCGTATCGAGACCGTTGCAGCCACGCCGGAGGGTGGGTAACAACGAGGAAGTCGAATTCGAGCGAGGGCCCGTCCTTGGTGCACCATTCCCCCCGGCTGACGGGTAGCGATGTCTCGCCGCGCTGGCGCCTCTCGACGGCTGATGCCGATTTCGAACGGCGTTTCGTGGCCATGGCCGGCTCCAAGCGGGAGGTCGCGGCCGATGTGGACAAGGTCGTCGCGGGGATCCTTGCGGATGTGAAACTGCGCGGCGACAACGCGGTCCGCGACTTCACGCTCCGGTTTGACGGGATCGACCTGCGCGGAACGGGCGTCCGCTTCACCGAGGCGGAAGTCACCGACGCCGTCAACCAGTGCAAGAACGCGCATCTCGACGCGTTGAAAATCGCCGCCCGGCGCATCCGCGCTTTCCACGAACGGCAGGTCCCGCGTGACGATGTGTTCGAGGATCATCTCGGGGTGAAACTCGGCTGGCGCTGGACGCCGATCGCCGCCGTGGGCCTCTACGTGCCCGGCGGATCGGCCTCCTATCCGTCCTCGGTCTTGATGAACGCCATCCCCGCCAAGGTGGCCGGCGTCGACCGGGTGGTGATGGTGGTGCCGACGCCGCGCGGAAACCTGTCGCCGCTGGTTCTCGCAGCGGCGCAGCTTGCCGGCGTGGACGAGATCTACCGGATCGGCGGGGCGCAGGCCGTGGCCGCGCTGGCTTATGGCACGGAGACGATCCGCCCGGTCTCGAAGATTGTCGGGCCGGGCAATGCCTATGTGGCGGCGGCGAAGCGCCAGGTCTTTGGCCAGGTCGGCATCGACATGATCGCTGGCCCTTCCGAAGTGGTGATCATTGCCGATCGTTCCGCCAATGCCGAATGGATTGCCGCCGATCTGCTGGCACAGGCCGAGCATGACACCGCCGCGCAGTCGATCCTGATCACCAGCGAGGCCGACCTTGCCGAGGAGGTGGTCGCTGCGGTGAATGGCCAGCTCGCGACGCTCTCCCGCAAGGATATCGCCGCGGCGAGCTGGCGGGATAACGGGGCGATCATCCTTGTCGAGGACATGATCGACGCAACCCGGATCGCCAATCGCCTCGCCGCCGAGCATCTCGAGATCCACACGCGGGATCCGGAGGGCGTGGCCCTGCGCATCCGTGAGGCCGGCGCGATCTTCCTCGGCGCCTATACGCCTGAAGCCATCGGAGACTATGTCGGCGGCTCGAACCATGTCCTGCCGACAGCCCGCTCGGCGCGGTTTGCCTCGGGGTTGGGCGTCCTCGACTTCATGAAGCGCTCCTCGATCCTCCGCTGCGGCCCTGACCAGCTGGCCGTTCTCGGGCCCACGGCCATTACGCTGGGCGAGGCCGAGGGCCTTGATGCCCATGCCCGGTCCGTCGCGATCCGGCTGAACCGGCGTTGATCGATGGGCGCTGAAGGGTCCGACATGCGGCGGCTGGTTGCGGTCACGCTCGACGAGGCCTCGATCGAGCGCGGCACGCCCGATCAGGAGCATGAGCGCGCCATCGCCATCTATGACCTTGTCGAGGAAAACGTGTTCGGGATCCCCGGCGATGCCGGCGGCCCCTACACCTTGTCCCTCGGCCTTGTGGCCAACCGGCTTTCCTTTGACATCCGGCGCGAGGATGCCAGCCCGGTCGTGGCGCATCTGCTTTCGCTTTCGCCCTTCCGCAAGGTGATCAAGGATTATTTCCTGATCTGCGAAAGCTATTACGAGGCCATCCGCTCCGCGTCGCCGGAACGGATCGAGGCCATCGACATGGGCCGCCGGGGTGTCCATGACGAAGGGGCTGGCCTCGTCATCGAGCGGCTCGAAGGCAAGATCGAGATCGACCACAAGACGGCCCGGCGGCTCTTCACCCTGATTGCTGCCCTGTCCTGGAAGGGGCAGGACCGGTGAGTGAACCCTCTTCGCCTCCGCTGCAGGCGGTCCTTTTCGTGTGTTCCATGAATGCCGTCCGCTCGCCCATGGCGGAAGGGCTGGCGCGGATGCGCTATGGCCGCACACTCTATGTGGATTCCGCCGGTCTTTCGAAACTGGATCGGGACGGCTTCGCCCTTTCCGCCTTGCGCGAACTCGGTATCGATTTCGAGGGCGACGAACCCCATACGCTGGACGAGATCGATTGCGAGGGTTTCGACCTGGTGGTGGCGCTCTCTCCGGAAGCCCATGCCCGGGCCCGGGAGCTGCTGCGCGCCACCTCCGTGGAACTGCTCTATTGGCCGATCGAGGATGCCACGCAGGTGACAGGCACGCGCGACCAGCGCCTCGAGGCCTATCGCCGCGTCCGCGACATGATCGACCGGCATATCCGGGACGTGATCGGCCCTCGGGTCCGACGGGCCGGGTAAGTCAGGCCGGCCAGAAATCTCCGCCCGGCATGGGCACGGGCACGCCCGTCGTGCCCGGCAGGCTCAGCGGAAGCCCTAGGCGCGAGCGGATGGCGAGATAGGCGAAGCACTCCGCCTCCAGCAGGTCGCCATCCCAGCCGGCGGTTTCCACCGGTTCAACCGGAACACCCAGCGTTTCGGCAAAGCCGCGCATGAAGACGGGATTATGGCGTCCGCCGCCCGTGACGAGCCATTGCTGCGCCGGCTTCGGCAGATGGTGCGTGATGGCTGAGGTTGCGGCAATCGTGAAGGCGGAAAGCGTGGCGATCTCGTCCGCCGGGGCAAGGCCGCGGGCTGCCCGCGTCAGGCGATGGAAATCATTGCGGTCGAGCGATTTCGGCAGCGGCTGTGCAAAGAACGGGTGTTCGAGCCATCCGGCGACGAGCTGCCTGTCGATCGTCCCCCGGCTGGCGACCCGGCCATCCCGGTCATACGGCTCGCCGAAATGATGCATCATCGCATCGTCGATCAGCGCCGAGGCTGGGCCGGTATCGCAGGCGAGAACGGTCTCGCCGTCGAGATAGCTGATGTTCGCCACCCCGCCGAGATTGAGCACCACGACAGGCTTGTCGAGCGGCGCGGCGAGCGCTGCATGGTAGAGCGGCACCAAAGGGGCGCCCTGTCCGCCGGCCGCAACATCCGCGTGGCGGAAACGGTTCACGACCGGCCGGCCGAGCGCCTGCGCGAGTTGGGCCCCGTTCCCCAACTGCCGCGTGATGCGCCGTTCCGGCCGGTGGAACACCGTCTGACCATGCAGGCCGACGAGATCGACCGTCGCGGGATCAAGCCCCCTCTGGGTCAGGACCGTCCGGATCGCGACGGCAAAAGCGTCCGTCACCTCGGCCTCAAGCGAATCGAGGTTGCCGGCTTCGGCGCGGGCAGGATCAGCAATGACCGCCTGCAGCTTCGCCCGCAAAGCTGGCGGATAGGGCATCGCTCCGCCGCCGAGCGTGTGTACGCGGGAAAGCCCGTCGCTTTCCAGCACCGCCACGTCGATCGCATCCATCGAAGTGCCGCTGATGGCGCCGACGGCACGGATCATCCCTGTCACCTGCATTCCCCCTCGCGAATCATCCTCCATCAGTATGCTGGACCTTGGCCGGCGAACCAGACATTCTGGCAGCGAGAGTCGCCGGGGGGCGTTGAACCATGAGTCGGATCCTCTTCAGGAATGCGCTGGTCGTAGCCACCATGGATGCGCACCGGCGGGAATTGCCGGGGGGCTTCATCCTTGTCGACGGGCCGGAGATCATTCAGGTCGGGGCGGCAGACGAAAAGCTGCCGGAAGCCGGAACGGTTATCGACCTGGCCGGCCATGTCGTCCTGCCTGGCCTCGTCAATACGCATCACCACATGGTCCAGTCGCTCACGCGCGCGACCCCGGGCGGCCAGGATGCCGAGCTTTTCGGCTGGCTGAAAGCGCATTACCCGATCTGGGCCCATCTGACGCCGGAGATGATCCATGTCTCGGCCGTCACAGCGATGACAGAGCTGGTCCTCTCGGGATGCACCACCTCTTCGGATCATCTCTACATCTACCCGAACGGCTCGCGGCTGGACGATGCGATCGAGGCGGCGCGCCGGGTCGGCATCCGCTTCCATGCCGCGCGCGGCGCCATGAGCGTCGGCGAGTCTAAGGGCGGCTTGCCGCCGGACAACGTGGTGGAGGAGGAACCGGCCATCCTGCGCGAGATGCATCGGCTCGTGGAGGAATATCATGATGCCTCGCGCTTCGCGATGCTGCGCATCGTCATAGCGCCCTGCTCGCCCTTCACCGTCAGCGAAGACCTGATGCGCGAAAGCGCGAAGCTGGCGCGGCAATGCGGCGTCTCGCTGCACACCCATCTTGCCGAGAATGACAATGATATCGCCTATTCCCTCGAGGTCTTCGGCAAGGATCCGGCAGATTATGTCGAGAGCCTCGACTGGGTCGGGCCGGATGTCTGGCATGCCCATTGCGTGAAACTGGACGACAAGGCCATCCGCCTCTTCGGCCGGACCGGGACGGGCGTGGCGCATTGCCCCTGCTCGAACATGCGCCTGGCTTCCGGCATTGCACCTCTTGGCAAGATGCGCGCGGCCGGCGTGCCGGTCGGGCTCGGGGTTGACGGCTCTGCCTCGGCCGATGCCGGCCATATTCTCGCCGAAGCCCGGCAGGCCATGCTGCTCCAGCGGGTCGGCTTTGGCCCGGCGGCCATGTCGGCGCGCGAGGCGCTGGAACTGGCGACGCTTGGCGGCGCGCGGGTGCTTGGCCGCAACGATATCGGCGCGCTGGCGCCCGGCATGGCGGCGGATCTCGTCGCATTCGACGTGACCGGTCTCGATTTCGCCGGTGCACAGGCAGATCCCGTTGCGGCCCTGGTCTTCTGCACGCCGCCGAAAGTGAGCTACAGCATGATCAATGGCCGCATGATTGTCCGGAAGGGCGAGATGCTGACAATCGACCCGCCGGTTCAGGCCGAGCACCATAATCGTCTGGCGCATCAGCTCCGCGTCAAGGCCGGGCTCGCGTCATGAGCCATGTCGAGCGACATGAGGCCCCTGCGATGCCGGAACTGACGCCCAAGCTGCTGACCGTCCTGCGCGAGGGCTACAGCACCCGTGATTTCCGGGCCGATGCCATTGCCGGTCTCACTGTCGCCATCGTTGCCCTGCCGCTTTCCATGGCCATCGCGATTGCCTGCGGCCTCTCGCCGGATCGCGGGCTCTACACCGCCATTGTCGGCGGCTTCCTGATCTCCGCGCTTGGCGGCAGCCGCTACCAGATCGGCGGACCTGCCGGCGCCTTTATCGTGCTGATTGCCGGCATCGTGCAGGTCCATGGCTATGACGGGCTGGTCCTCGCCACGATCATGGCCGGTCTCATGATGATGGGGATCGGTTTCCTGCGCCTCGGGGGGTATATCCGCTACATTCCGTTTCCGGTCACGGTTGGGTTCACGGCTGGTATCGCCGTCATCATCTTTGCCAGCCAGATCAAGGAATTGCTGGGGCTGGCCATGGAGAAGGAGCCGGCTGCCCTGCTGCCCAAGCTCGCCGCGATCTGGGCCAGCCTGCCCAGCGCCAGCGGCCCGACCATGCTGGTGGCCGGCCTTTCCGTGCTGATGATCCTCGCCTTCCGGCGCTGGCGCCCGGCCTGGCCCGGCCTGCTGATCACCGTGGCGGTGGCAGCCTTGCTCGCCTGGCTTCTGGGGCTGGATATCGGCACGATCGGCAGCCGTTTCGGCGGCGTGCCCAGCAGCCTGCCCAGCCCGTCTTTGCCGCCGGTTTCCGCCGCGCGGCTTGCCGAACTGTTTCCGGCCGCCCTCGCGATCGCCCTGCTGGGTTCCATCGAATCGCTGCTGAGCGCCGTCGTCGCTGACGGGATGAGCGGCGGCCGGCATCGTTCCGACATGGAGCTGATTGCCCAGGGTGCCGCGAATATCGCCTCGGTCCTGTTCGGCGGCGTGCCGGTTACCGGCACGATCGCCCGGACCGCGACGAATGTCCGCGCCGGTGCCCGCGGCCCTGTCGCCGGCATGCTCCACGCGGTCTATCTGCTGGCCTTCATGCTCGTTGCCGCCCCGCTCGCCTCGTATATTCCCTTGGCTGCCTTGGGCGCTGTTCTCGCCGTGGTCGCCTGGAACATGGCCGAGAAGCACGAATTCCTGGGGCTGCTGCGGACATCCCGCGCCGATGCGGTGATCCTGCTGACGACCTTCGTCCTGACGATCCTTGTCGACCTGACCATCGCCATCGGCGTCGGCGTCGTGCTCGGCGCCTTCGTCTTCATGCACCGCATGGCGACATCGGTCGAGGTCGCGGGGCTTGCTCCTCCAGCGGAGAGGGATGGCGCGGAACCGGTCGATCCGGCATTCCCGGATGGCGATGTGCTGGTCTACCGGTTGACCGGCGCCTTCTTCTTCGCGGCGGCCGGCAATGTGTCGGTGCTGCTCGAACGCCTGCCGATCCCGCCGCGCGCCTTCATCTTCGATTTCCGGGACGTTCCCCTGGCGGATAGCAGTGCTGCGAAGAGCCTCGAGCGCTTCGCCCATCGGCTGCACAAGGCCGGTGCGGTTTTCGTGATTACCGGGGCAAATGCGCAGGTGCGGCAGGTGTTGCAGCGGGCCGGCCTCGGCCAGCCGCTCGTGCATTACGCCGAGGATCTCCGCGCCGCGCGGGAACTGATCCACCTGTAACGCCCGGCCGGGTGCTCAGGGATCAGGGGCAAACCCGTAGGCCAGGCGGACGCGCTCGATCCCGGTCAGCTTGCCGGCAAAGCCGATCCAGCTGTCGCGCTCGGCAATCGGCGCCCAGAGGGCCTCGATCTCGTCATAGAGCAGGGTTTCCGGCTCGTCCGCCCCGAAATAGGCTGCATTCAGGCGCGTATCCGGCGCGGCAGCGCGGTCCCTCCAGAGATCGATGAAGGGCGAGAATTCCGCACCGGCATAGAGCGCGGCGCGTGGCCCGGCCAACGCCTTGTCCAGCCGGGTTGCCCCTCCATAAAGGTCGAACATCACCGCCTCGAACGGCGCCCGCGTCTGCCTGAGCGCGGTGAACAGCGCCCGGATGAGGGCCGTGTCAGCCTCCATCTCCCCGGTGGCGATGCCAAGCCGGCGGAACAGGGCGGTGCGGAGCGCGTCCCAGAACCGGTCACCGAACGTGTCGAGCACGGCCTCGAGCCCGTCCTGAGGCGTCAGCGGGATCAGGCATTCTGCCAACCGCGCCAGATTCCATGCGATCGTGTCGGCCTGCCTGCCGAAAGCATAGAGGCCGGTCTGGTCGAAATACGCTGCGGTGAAGCCGGGATCATAGAAGGGCAGGAACCGGTACGGCCCGTAATCGAAGCTCTCGCCGGTGATGTTGATGTTGTCGGTGTTGAGAACCCCGTGTACGAAGCCGGCGGCGAACCATTGCGCCGTCATTCGTGCTGTCCGGCCGGCGACAGCATCGAAAAACGCCAGCGCCTCTTCCGCCAGGCTCCCGCGCCGCGCCTCGGGAAGGTAATGCCGGGTGCAATGCTGCACCAGCCGCGCGAGGCTTTCCGTATCGCCTTCGGCCAGAAGGCGCTGGAAGGTCCCGATCCGGACATGCCCATGTGACAGCCGGACGAGGACGGCCGAACGGGTCGGCGAGGGCTCGTCATTGCGGTGGAGTGCCTCGCCGGTCTCGACCAGCGAGAAGCTCTTCGAGGTCTCCACGCCAAGTGCTTCCAGCATCGCCGTGGCGAGCACCTCGCGGACACCGCCCTTGAGGGTCAGGCGCCCGTCTCCGCCGCGCGAATAAGGCGTCTTGCCGCTGCCCTTGGTGCCGAGATCGAGCAGGCGGCCAGCTTCGTCTCGTAGTTGCGCGAAAAGGAAGCCGCGCCCGTCACCGAGATCCGGATTGTAACTGCGGAACTGGTGGCCATGGTAGCGCAGTGCGAGCGGCGTTTCGAACGAGCCCGGCAGCGGCTCGAACCGGCCGAAATGGGCGACCCATTCCGCATCGTCCAGCGCGCCGAGTCCGACACGTCGCGCCCAGCGATCATTCCGGTAGCGCAGGATCGTCGCCGGAAACTCCGCCGCCTTCACGGGATCCGCGAAAGCAGGGCCGAGATCCGCATGGATCTGCTCCGGCCGGTAGGCAGGATCAACCGGCACGGCTGCGCTCAGGCCAGTGTCATCATGAGCCGGCGCAACAATTGTGCGCGTGGCACAATCGTGCGGCAGTCGATCTGCTCGTAATCCGTATGCGCGCCTTTGCCATCAACGCCGAGACCATCCAGCGTGGCCGCCATCGGCGCGGTGAAGTTGCCATCCGAACCGCCGCCGGTATGCACCCCGACCAGCTCGAACCCGATCTCCGCCGCCTGCCGTGCGGCATGATCGAAAAGGGCCTTCGCTGCCGGCGTCTGCTCGAAAGGCGGGCGGTTCATGCCGCCGGTGACCGTGATCGTCACGCCCTCTGTCTTCGGCTTCAGGCCGATAATCTTGCCGCAGAGTTCCTCCGCCAGTTCGGCGGTCGGAACACGCAGGTCGACAGCAGCAACCGCCTCTTCCGGAATGACATTTGCCTTGGTGCCGCCCTGCACAACACCGACGGTGACGGTGACGCCGCGCGCCTCGTCGCACAGGCCTTCCAGCGCCAGGATGACATGGCCCAACTCGCGGATCGCGCTGCGCCCCTCATGCGGCTTGGCCCCGGCATGGGATGCGACGCCGCGGATATGGACATCGAACCGCCCGACGCCCTTGCGCGCCGTGACGATCTTTCCACCATCGCGGGCGGGCTCGGTGACCAACACGTATTTCGCCTGCCGGCCCAGAGCCTCGATCAGCGGGCGGGAGGTCGGGCTGCCGATTTCCTCGTCAGAAACATAGAGATGCGTCACAGCGAGCGGGCCACCGCCCGCGGCAGTTGTCGCGCGCAGGGCATGATGGGCAATGCAGGCCCCGGATTTCATGTCGTAGATACCGGGGCCGAACGCGATCGGCCCTTCCTCGCGCCAGGGCAGGCGCCCGGCGAGGAACCCCATCGGATGCACCGTGTCGAGATGGCTGAGCACGAGGATGCCCGGCTTGTCCTGCCCCCAGTTCGACCGGACGACCAGATGGTCGCCGCACCCGTCCGAGCCGGGCACGCGCTCAAGCGTGACAGGGAGGCCGGTATGATCCGCCATGACCATATCGACGAGGCGGTTCACCTGGTCGGGGCGTTCTGTCGGGCTCTCGATCTCCACCCAGCGGCGGATATGCGCCAGGATCGCGTTCTGTTCAAACATGGGGTTGATGGATCTCCGGATTCGGGCGGCAGCCTGTCACAGCGCTCCCGGCGCTGCAAGGTTTGCGCGGCGGCGCTTGGCAGGATCCCTGCAAGCGGGCATAAAGTGCCAATATCCGGGAGAATCCGCATGACCGCCACGCCCCGATCGCCGCTGGTTGCCGTTCTGGCCTATGACGGCCTGTGCGCGTTCGAATTCGCGATTGCCTACGAGGTTTTCGGCCTGCCGCGGCCGGAAATGGGGCCGGGCTGGTATCGCTACAGGCCCTGCGCCGTCGAACCGGGGCCATTGCGTTCGGCCAGTGGCCTTGCGGTCGAGGCGGCTGCGGATCTTGGCATTCTCGCCGAGGCTGATCTTGTCATCATCCCCGGCTGGCGCGGGATCGCCGCACCGGTTCCCGCGCCTCTCCTCAAGGCTCTGCGCGAGGCCCATGCGAGGGGGGCGGTGATCGCCTCGCTCTGTTCGGGCGCATTTGTTCTTGGCGCGGCGGGCCTGCTGGATGGCCGTCGTGCCACGACGCATTGGCGCTATTTCGATGCCATGGCCGAACGTTTTCCGGCGGTCCGCCTTGAACCGGATGTTCTCTACGTCGAGGAGGATCACATCCTCACCGCCGCGGGCAGTGCCGCCGGCATCGATCTCTGCCTGCATCTCGTCCGGCGCGATTTCGGCGCGGAGATCGCCAATCGTGTCGCCCGCCGGCTGGTCGTCGCGCCGCATCGGGAAGGCGGGCAGGCACAGTTCATCGAGCGCCCGGTGCCGAAGCCGCGCGAGGGCGCGCGCCTTTCTGCCCTGATGGAATGGATGCAGGCCCATCTCGATCAGGATCAGAAAGTGCCCGATCTCGCGCGCCGCACCGGGATGAGCATCCGCACCTTCCAGCGACGGTTCGAGGAAACTACCGGCCTGCCCCCGGGAAGCTGGCTGCTGCAACTCCGCCTTGCCCGCGCGCGGGAATTGCTGGAGGCACCCGAAGACCGTTCGCTGGATGACATTGCCGAGGCGACAGGGTTCCGCACGGTGGCAGCCCTGCGCCACCATTTCCGCCTGCGCCTCGGCGTCAGCCCCGGGCAATACCGGGACCGTTTCTTCAGGGACCGGCACCCCGCCCGCGCTGCATGATGGAATCTGGCTGAATCCTGACGCAGCTTGGCTTTCCGGCCAGTCGTCGTGGCGGGGACTCCACGGCATACACGGTGCGACCGAACCCGATGGAGGATGCCGTGAGCGCCGTAACCGAAATTCCCGTGGCCAGCCCTGAAGAAATCCGGGCGCGCTATGCCGAGAGGCTGCGCTTCGAGACCGATTGCTGGGACGTGCATGACGCCCTACATTCGGCTGAGCCCGGCTTCGTGCTGTTTGATGTGCGCGGCCCCGCCCTCTACGCGAAGGGCCATATCGAGGGCGCGATCAACCTGCCGCGCGGCAAGATGACGGCTCGTAAGATGGCAGAATGGCCGGAAGGCACATTGTTCGTCGTCTATTGCGCCGGCCCGCATTGCAACGGCACCGACAAGGCGGCCTTGCGGCTCGGCGAACTGGGCTGCCGCGTCAAGGTGATGATCGGTGGAATCACCGGCTGGGTCGATGAGGGTTTCGCACTGAAGACCCTCGCGGAGTGATCGGAACCGGCTGCCAGCGGAATATCCAATTCCGCAGAGCCGGCTCGCCGAATTTCCCTCTTTCGTTCGATCTTCGCAGTTTGTAAGCCTTGCCGAACGCCATCGGGGAGGCTTGTATGTTCCAGTTGAGTGACGATGCCCGCGCCATCCAGGATATGGCCCGGGCCTTTGCGGCGGAAAAACTGGCGCCGCATGCCCTCGAATGGGACGAGAAGAAGCATTTCCCGATCGATGTGATGCGCGAGGCCGCGGCGCTTGGCATGGGCGGCATCTATGTCCGCGATGATGTCGGCGGCTCCGGCCTGACGCGCCTCGATGCGGCGGTGATCTTCGAGGCCCTGTCGACCGGCTGCCCGACCGTGGCGGCTTATATCTCGATCCACAACATGTGCGCATGGATGATCGATACCTATGGCAGCGATACCCAGCGCAAGGCCTGGCTGCCGGCCTTGGTCAGCATGGAGCGCTGCGCCAGTTATTGCCTGACGGAACCCGGCGCCGGCTCGGATGCTGCCGCCCTTTCGACCCGCGCGCGGCGCGAGGGGGATGACTATGTTCTCGACGGCCAGAAGCAGTTCATTTCCGGTGCCGGCAACGAGGCCGATTTCTACGTAGTCATGGCGCGGACCGGCGCGGACGGCCCCAAAGGTATCTCGACCTTCATCGTCGAGGGCGGCGCGTCCGGCCTGAGCTTCGGCGCCAATGAGCGCAAGATGGGCTGGAATGCCCAGCCCACGCGGGCGGTGATTTTTGAATCCTGCCGCATCCCCGCGGCCAACCGGTTGGGCGAGGAGGGGGATGGCTTCCGGATCGCCATGTCGGGCCTCGATGGCGGCCGGCTCAACATCGCCGCCTGCTCGGTCGGCGGTGCGCAGGCCGCGCTCGACAAGGCGCTGGCCTATGCAGGCGAGCGCAAGGCCTTCGGGCGCAAGCTCAATGAATTCCAGGCGCTGCAATTCCGCCTCGCCGATCTCGCGATCGAACTGGAGGCGGCCCGGCTGTTCCTTTACGCCGCTGCAGCTTCCTATGATCGCGGTGACGCTGACCGGACGAGCCGCATTGCCATGGCCAAGCGCTTCGTGACGGATACCGGATTCGACGTCGCCAATGGTGCACTGCAGATCCTCGGCGGTTATGGTTATCTCTCGGAGTACGGCATCGAGAAGATCGTGCGGGATTTGCGGGTTCACCAGATCCTTGAGGGCACCAACGAAATCATGCGGTTGATCGTGGCACGCAGCCTGATCGCGCAGCAGGGATAAAAGCGGAGGAACGCATGGCGACGATCGGGTTTCTGGGTCTGGGCAATATGGGGCGCCCGATGGCGCTCAACCTCGTGAAGGCCGGGCATGAGGTGATCGGCTTCGATCTCTCCGCCGAGGCCTGCGAGGCCAGTCGCGCGGCCGGGCTGATCGTGGCCGGCGACGCCGATGTCACGGTGCGCAAGGCCGATATCGTCATCACGATGCTGCCGGCGGGCAAGCATGTCATCGATGCCTATGCCGGCCGCATGAATCTGCTCTCGAAGGCTGCACGCGGTACGCTCTTCATCGATTGCTCCACCATCGATATCGGCTCGGCGCGCGAGGCCAGCCAGGCAGCTGCCAAGGCCGGCATGCTGGCGGTGGATGCGCCCGTCTCGGGCGGTGTTGGCGGCGCGGCGGCGGCAACGCTGACCTTCATGGTCGGCGGCAGCGACGAGGCCTTTGCAAAGGCAAAGCCGGTCCTCGAGGCGATGGGCAAGAAGATCGTCCATTGCGGCGGGGCCGGGAACGGGCAGGTCGCCAAGATCTGCAACAATATGTTGCTCGGCATCTCGATGATCGGCGTGGGAGAGGCCTTCGTTCTGGCGCGCAAGCTCGGCCTGTCCGATCAGGCTTTGTTTGACGTGGCCTCCACCTCGTCCGGCCAGTGCTGGTCGCTCAACACCTATTGCCCCGTCCCGGGCCCGGTGCCGACTTCGCCGGCCAACCGCGATTACGCGCCGGGCTTTGCCGCCGACCTGATGCTGAAGGACCTGAAACTCAGCCAGCAGGCGGCGCAGGGCAGCGGTGCCGTGACCCCCCTTGGCGCGGCGGCCGCACAGCTTTACGAGTTGTTCGCGGCGCAGGGACATGGCGGCCTCGATTTCTCGGCCATCGTTACCTTCCTGAATGGCACGCCCGGCAAGGCGCCAAGCTGACAGGGCGTTCCTTCCGGACTTCAACCCTGCGGAGAATGGCGTGCATCGTGGAATGAAACTGGCCGGTCTGGCCTTTGCCCTGCTGGCTTCGGGGATAGCGCTGGCACAGGCCCCCGGGCCGCTGCGCCGCATCGGCGAGTTCCGGATGTCGACCGGGCTCCATATCAACGGGATCGAATTCGGCGGCATTTCCGGCCTCGAGCGCGATCCGGCCAGCGGGCGCTATCTCGCCCTCTCGGATGACCGCGCCGAAACCGGCCCGGTGCGCCTCTATGAACTGGATCTCGCCTTCGATTCTCGTGGTATTTCGAAACTTGAGGTTCTGCGGACCATCGCGCTCACCGACGAGCAGGGCCAGCCTTTCCCGCGCGATGCGGTGGACCCCGAGGCGATCCGCCTCGCGCCGAACGGCAACCTCGTCTGGAGCTCGGAGCGTGACCAGCAGGGCCGGCCGGCGCTCTACGAGGCGGACCGGCATGGGCGCACGCTGCGGCGCCTCGCCTTGCCGGAATACTACATGCCCGATCCCGGCAAGACACGGGGCGTCGTCAGCAATCTCGGCCATGAAGGCCTCGCCTTCTCGCCGGACGGCCGCCGGCTCTATGCGCTCGCAGAAAACGCCCTCGCGCAGGATGGCCCGGTCGCCAGCCGGCAGGAAGGTTCGCTTTCCCGGTTGCTGGTGTTCGATTTCGCCAGCGGCCAGCCCGTCGCAGAATATGCCTACCGCACCGAGCCGGTCAGGCTGGCCTCGACGCGGAACCCGCCGGTAGAGGATAACGGCGTCTCCGAAATCCTGATGATGCCGGACGGCCAGCTCATCGTCGTTGAGCGGACCTTTGCCCTCGGCGCCGGGAACATGATCCATCTGTTCCGGGTCCGGCCCGAAGGGGGCACCGACGTGCTCGGCCGCGCCAGCCTGAAGGGCGGCGAGCCTGTCATCCCTTTGGCCAAGGAGCTGCTGCTCACCCTGCGCGAGGGTGATTTCGGGCTCAATCTCGACAATATCGAGGGCCTGGCCCTCGGCCCAGTGTTGGATGGACGACAGACGCTGGTCTTCGCCTCTGACAACAACTTCAACCGCAATGGCCAGGTCACGCAGTTCATCGTCTTCGCGATCGAACCGCGCTGATCTTGGTCAAAAGACCGAATTGACCGATGCCGGTACCCTGCCTATCGGTGGCCGGCATCGCTGAGTGCCGTGGGAGAGATGGCTCATGAAGGAAATCCTCGACAGGCTCGAATCCCGCCGCAAGGAAGCCCGTCTCGGCGGAGGCCAGAAGCGCATCGAGGCGCAGCACGCCAAGGGCAAGCTGACCGCGAGAGAACGGCTCGAACTGCTGCTTGATCACGGCTCCTTCGAGGAGTTCGACATGTTCGTCGAACATCGCTGCGTTGATTTCGGCATGGACAAGCAGCCGCGCCCGCCGGGCGACGGCGTGGTGACCGGCTGGGGCACCGTCAATGGCCGCAAGGTTTTCGTCTTCGCGAAGGATTTCACCGTATTGGGCGGCTCGCTTTCCGAGACCCATGCCCAGAAGGTCGGCAAGATCCAGGAACTCGCCTTGCGCACGCGCGCCCCGATCATCGGCCTGTATGATTCGGGCGGCGCCCGCATCCAGGAAGGCGTGGCGAGCCTTGCCGGCTATGCCGACATTTTCAAACGCAACGTCACCGCTTCGGGCGTCATCCCGCAGATCTCGGTGATCATGGGCCCCTGCGCCGGCGGCGACGTCTATTCCCCCGCCATGACCGATTTCATCTTCATGGTCCGCGACACTTCCTACATGTATGTGACCGGCCCGGATGTCGTGAAGACCGTCACGAACGAAATCGTCACCCATGAGGAACTGGGCGGCGCCTCGGTGCACACCACGAAATCCTCGATCTCCGACGGCGCCTTCGACAATGATGTCGAGGCCCTGCTGCAGATCCGCCGGCTGATCGATTTCCTGCCCGCCAACAACCAGGAAGGCGTGCCGGAATGGCCGAGCGCGGATGATCCGCTCCGCCGCGACATGAGCCTCGACACGCTCGTGCCGGACAATGCCAACCAGCCCTATGACATGAAGGAATTGATCCTGAAGGTCATCGACGAAGGCGATTTCTTCGAGATCTCGGAGAAGCATGCCGGCAACATCATCACCGGTTTCGGCCGGATCGAGGGGCGCACCGTGGGCATCGTCGCCAACCAGCCGATGGTGCTGGCCGGCGTGCTCGACAGCGATGCCAGCCGCAAGGCCGCGCGCTTCGTCCGCTTCTGCGACGCGTTCGAGATTCCGATCGTCACCTTCGTCGATGTGCCGGGCTTCCTGCCGGGCACGGCGCAGGAATATGGCGGGCTGATCAAGCATGGTGCCAAGCTGCTCTTCGCCTACAGCCAGTGCACGGTGCCGCTCGTCACCTGCATCACCCGTAAGGCCTTCGGCGGCGCCTACGACGTCATGGCCTCGAAGCATATCGGCGGCGATGTCAATTACGCGTGGCCCACAGCGCAGATCGCCGTGATGGGCGCCAAGGGCGCGGTCGAGATCATCTTCCGCGGCCAGACGCCGGAAGAGATCGAGAAACGCACCCGCGAATATGAAGAGCGGTTCCTCTCGCCCTTCGTGGCCGCCGAGCGCGGCTATATCGACGAGGTGATCATGCCGCATTCGACGCGGCCGCGCATCGCCCGCGCGCTGGCCATGCTGCGCACCAAGAAGGTCGAGCAGCCGTGGCGCAAGCACGACAATATGCCGCTCTAAAGCGCATCAGGAGACAACAATGTTCAAAAAGATCCTGATCGCCAATCGCGGGGAAATCGCCTGCCGGGTCATCAAGACCGCGCGGAAGATGGGCATTGCCACCGTCGCGGTCTATTCCGATGCCGACAAGGACGCGATGCATGTCGCCATGGCGGATGAAGCGGTACATATCGGTCCGCCGGCGGCGTCCGAATCCTATCTCGTCATCGAGAAGATCATCGAGGCCTGCCGGAAGACCGGCGCCGAGGCGGTCCATCCCGGCTATGGCTTCCTCTCCGAGCGCGAGGCCTTCGCCCATGCGCTGAAGGCGGCGGGCATCACCTTTATCGGGCCCAACCCGCATGCCATCGCGGCCATGGGCGACAAGATCGAATCCAAAAAGGCGGCAGCAGCGGCCGGGGTCTCGACGGTGCCGGGCTATCTCGGCACGATCGAGACGCCTGAGGAGGCGATGAAGATCGCCGAGGAAATTGGCTATCCCGTCATGCTGAAGGCCTCGGCCGGTGGCGGCGGCAAGGGGATGCGCATCGCCTGGAATGCCGACGAGGTGCGCGAGGGCTTCGAGCGCTCGCGGTCGGAGGCGAAATCCTCCTTCGGCGATGACCGGATGTTTGTCGAGAAGTTCATTGTCAATCCGCGCCATATCGAGATCCAGGTTCTTGGCGACAAGCATGGCAACGTGATCCATCTCGGCGAGCGCGAATGCTCGGTGCAGCGCCGCAACCAGAAGGTTGTCGAGGAAGCGCCTTCGCCCCTGCTGGATGAAGCGACCCGCGCGAAGATGGGCGCGCAGGCGGTGGCTCTTGCCAAGGCTGTGAATTATGACAGCGCCGGCACAGTGGAATTCGTGGCCGGGCAGGACCGGAGTTTCTTCTTCCTCGAAATGAACACGCGCCTCCAGGTCGAGCATCCGGTGACGGAAATGATCACCGGTCTCGACCTCGTCGAGGAGATGATCCGCGTCGCCTATGGCGAGGCCCTGCGCTACCGGCAGGAGGATATCCGCCTGCACGGCTGGGCCGTCGAGAGCCGCATCTATGCCGAAGACCCGACTCGGAACTTCCTGCCCTCGATCGGCCGTTTGACGCGCTATCGCCCTCCGGCGGAGGGCGCGCAGGGCGGCATCACGGTGCGCAATGATACCGGCGTCGAGGAAGGCGGGCAGATCTCGATGTTCTATGATCCGATGATCGCCAAGCTCGTCACCCACGCTCCGACGCGGCTCGAGGCGATCGAGGCGCAGGCCCGGGCGCTTGATGGCTTCGCGATTGACGGCATCCGCCACAATATCCCCTTCCTCGCAACGTTGATGGCGCACCCGCGCTGGCGCTCCGGAGCGCTCTCCACCGGCTTCATTGCCGAGGAGTTCCCGGAAGGTTTCCAGATCCCGTTGCCAAAGGGTGATGCGGCCCGCCGGCTTTCGGCGATCGCGGCGGCCATCGACCACGCCTTCAATGCGCGCAAGCGGCAGATTTCCGGTCAGATGTTGACCATGCGCCCGGTGACCTTCGAGACCGACCGCGTCGTGCTGGTCGGGCAGGGGCCCGATGCCGCCCGGCTCGATCTGGTGGTGGAGCCGCAGGCAGAAGGACTTCGCATCCGCTTCGCCGACGGCACGGTGATGGCCCTCGATGCCGCCTGGCGCCCGGGCGATCTCGTCTGGAACGGTACCATCAACGGCGAGGCGCTGGCCGTGCAGGTCGCGCCGATTCCGAACGGCGTCCGGCTGGCGCAAGGCGGCTGCGCGGCGGCTTTCCGCGTCTACACGCAGCGCGAGGCTGCTTTTGCCGCGCTGATGCCCGAGAAGAAGGGCGCCGATACCTCGAAGGTGCTCCTCTGCCCGATGCCGGGGCTCGTCAAGAGCATCGCTGTTGCCGAGGGGCAGGAGGTCAAGGCCGGCGAAACCCTTGCTATCGTCGAGGCGATGAAGATGGAGAATGTCCTCCGCGCCGAGAAGGACGTGACGATCGGCAGGCTCAAGGCCAAGGCCGGCGACAGCCTTGCCGTCGATGCCGTGATCATGGAATTTGCCTGATGGCCGTGGCGCAGGCTCCCGTCCCGTTGCGGCCGCACCATCTTTTGTGCAGCCTTACCTATCGCGGGGAGGGTTACAGCGCCGCGTTCATTACCGGCTACGACCGCATGATCGAAACCCTCGCCGCCGGTGCGCCGATCCGCATTGTCGAGGGGCCGGACGTGATCTGCGCTCCGCGCCTCGGCGAACCGGATTGCCATTGCCACGAGGCACGCATCGCCTGGCGTGACCGGCAGGCTGCCGCCGATCTCGCGCCCTGCCTCGGGCAGGCGCTTCCTCCGGGCACCGAGTTGCCCGGGATTGTCGACTACCTGCCCGCTTTGCGGGCTGCCTTTGCCGAGGGGACGCTGCGCAAGGCCTGTTCGGGCTGCGCCTGGCATGACCTCTGCGATCAGGTCGCGCTTGCCGGCTTTGCCGGCACGCGGCTTCTGCCTCCCGTGCCGTCAATTCCCTGAAAGGATTTCACCATGACTTTGCTTGCTCATGCTGCCACGCCGGTCCTTCGTTTCGAAGGCAATCACGCCGTGGCCAGGAAGGCCGTCGCTATTCTCGCCGGCAGCTTCCTGCTCGCCCTCTGCTCCTGGATCAGCGTGCCGATGATTCCGGTTCCGATGACGATGCAGACCTATGGCGTCCTTTTGCTTGGCGTGCTGCTCGGCTGGCGCCTCGCGGGCGCCTCGGTCCTCTTTTATCTCGGCGAGGCGCTGGCCGGGCTGCCGGTTCTCGCCGGCGGCGCTTTCGGCCTGAAGCCCTTCCTCGGCCCGACGGCCGGTTATCTCGCGGCCTTCCCGCTCGCTGCGATGCTGGTTGGCTGGTGTGTCGAGCGCGGCTGGGCGCGTCATGTCGCCGGCGCTTTCGGTGTGATGCTGGCGGCCCATGCCGTGATCTTTGCCGGCGGCCTTGCCTGGCTCGCCACGTTCACCGGCATGGAGAAAGCCATTGCGGTCGGGCTGATGCCGTTCCTCGTCGGTACGGTCATCAAGTCCGCTCTTGTGGTGGCCACGGGCATTGCCTTTACCCGGGCCAAGGGCCGGCATCGCTAAGCCTTCTCGCGAGGGAGACAGCCCATGACAGCGACCCGCCACAACATCTTCCCGCCGACAACCGAAGCCGACTGGCGCAAGGCGGTCGAGCAGGTGCTCAAGGGCGCCGATTTCGAGAAGGTGATGGTGGGGCGCACATCGGACGGTTTGCCCGTCCTTCCGCTGCATCCGCGGCGGAAGGAGGTCGAGGCCATTGCCGGCCCGCGCGGGGCGGAAAGCTGGCGGATTTCGGCCCGCATCGCCGATCCCGATGCCGAGCGTGGCAACGCGCTGCTGCACGAGGATCTGCTCGGTGGGGCGGACATGATCACCGCGACGCTCGCCGGATCGCCGCAGGCGCGCGGCTTCGGCTTGCGCGATCCCTCTCCGGCCAGCTGGTCGCAGGCCCTTCGCAACGTCCATTGCGATCTCGTCGCCTTGCGGCTGGAAGGTGCGCCGTTCGGCGGCCGTGCCCTCGCCGATTCCTTCGCTGCCTTCGCCCAGGCCAGCCGCCTGCCGGGCGCGACGCTAAGGGTCGATTTCGGCCTCCAGCCGCTGGCGGATTTTGCGGCGCTCGGGCATTTCCCGCTCGCCTTCGGCACGCTGATGACGCATGCACTGGAGATCATCCGCCAGCGTCAGGCCGAGGGATTTGCCGGCCCCTTCCTCCGGTGCGATTCCCGGCCCTTCCATGAGGCGGGCGCCACCGAAGCGCAGGAACTGGCGCTTCTTGTCGCGCAGGGCGTCGCCTATCTGCGCGCGCTCGAGGAAGCCGGCATCCCGCTGGAAGAAGCGCGGGGCTGGCTGTCCTTCACGCTGGCGGTCGATGACGACTTCTTCCTCGGGATTGCCAAGCTCAGGGCCTTGCGCCTGCTCTGGGCCCGCGTCGAGGAACTGAGCGGGCTGCGCCCGGCACCTGTTGCCATCCATGCCGAGACCGCCTGGCGGATGCTGACACGGCACGATGTCCATGTGAACCTGCTGCGCAACACCATTGCCGCCTTCGCGGCCGGCATCGGCGGCGCGGATTCGGTCGAGGTCCTTCCGTTCACGGCACCTCTGGGCCTTGCGGATGCCGCTGCCCGCCGCCTCGCGCGGAATACCAGCCTTATCCTGCTCGACGAATCCAGCCTCGCCCGGATGCTGGATCCGGCAGCCGGCGCAGGCAGCATCGAGGCGATGACCGATGCGCTGGCCGAGAAGGCGTGGTCGCTCTTCGGTGCGCTCGAGGGGCAGGCCGGCAACCGGCTCCGCGGGATGCCCGCTGCGCTGGAAAACGGCTTCGTCGCCGAGATGCTGCGGGACGCCCGCGATGCGCGGCTCCGGCTGCTGGCCACCCGGCGTCAGCCGCTGACCGGCGTGAGCGAATTCCCGGATCTCACGGAAACGTTGCCGGCAGTCCTGGCGGAAGTACGCCCGCATGCCGGGCCGGAGGGGGCGCTGCCCTCGCTGCGGCTTGCCGAGCCCTATGAGCATCTGCGGGACCGCGCCCTCCGCCTCGGGCAGGGCAAGCCGCCCCGGATCTTCCTCGCCAATCTCGGGCGCGTGGCCGATTTTACCGCCCGTGCCACCTTCGCAAAAAGCTTCTTCGAGGTGGCCGGCATCGAGGGGCTGGGGAATGACGGCTTTGCCGATGCCGGAGGAAAGACGGACCTTGCGGCTCTCCTCGCGGCTTTCCGGGCTAGCGGCGCGGCATTGGCCTGTCTCGCCTCGTCCGACGATGTCTATCGGAGCCCCTCGGACGCGGGCGAGGACAGCCTTGCTGTCGCCGCTGCGAAGGCGCTGCGTGCGGCAGGCGCACGGCAGGTCTGGCTGGCTGGCCGCCCCGGCGTCGACGAGGCCGCCTACCGCGCAGCCGGGATCAGCGGCTTTTCGTATGTTGGCTGTGATGTGCTAGCCTCGCTCGAGGCTGCACTCGATGCAATCGGCACCTGAGGGAGAAACCCATGAGCCGCCTGCCCGATTTCACCTCCCTGGCCTTCCGTCGCCCCGATCAGTCGACGCCGGCAGTCTCCGTCGAGCCGTGGCTCACGCCCGAGGGAATTGCCATCCCGGCCCTGACCACCGAGGCGGATCTCGCGGGGATCGACTTCCTCGACACGCATCCCGGCCTGCCGCCCTTTGTCCGGGGGCCCTATCCGACCATGTATGTCAACCAGCCCTGGACCATCCGGCAATATGCCGGCTTCTCCACGGCCGAGGATTCGAACGCCTTCTATCGACGCAACCTTGCGGCCGGGCAGAAGGGCCTCTCGGTCGCGTTCGATCTTGCCACGCATCGCGGCTACGATTCCGACCATCCGCGCGTTGCGGGCGATGTCGGCATGGCTGGCGTGGCGATCGATTCGATCTACGACATGCGGACCCTGTTCGACGGCATTCCGCTGGATCAGATGTCCGTCTCGATGACGATGAACGGCGCGGTGCTCCCTGTGCTTGCATTGTTCATCGTAGCTGCGGAAGAGCAGGGCGTTGCGCCGGCAAAGCTTTCCGGCACCATCCAGAACGATATCCTCAAGGAGTTCATGGTCCGCAACACCTATATCTATCCGCCGGAAGGCTCGTTGCGCATCATTTCGGATATCTTCGCCTACACGGCGGAGCATATGCCGAAATTCAACTCGATCTCGATTTCCGGCTATCACATGCAGGAAGCCGGGGCCACGCAGGATCTCGAACTTGCCTACACGCTGGCGGACGGGGTCGAATATATCCGGACCGGCCGTGCCGCCGGGCTCGATATCGACACCTTCGCGCCGCGCCTGTCCTTCTTCTGGGCCATCGGCATGAATTTCTTCATGGAGGTGGCCAAGCTGCGCGCAGCCCGCCTGCTCTGGTCGAAACTGGTGAAGGGCTTCGATCCGAAATCCCCGAAATCCCTGCCGCTGCGCACCCATTGCCAGACGTCCGGCTGGAGCCTCACCGCGCAGGATGTTTTCAACAACGCGATCCGCACCTGCATCGAGGCCATGGCCGCCACGCAGGGGCATACGCAGTCGCTGCACACCAACGCGCTCGACGAGGCGCTGGCATTGCCGACGGATTTCTCCGCGCGCATCGCCCGCAACACGCAATTGCTGATCCAGCAGGAAGCCGGCACCAGCCGCCTGATCGACCCGTGGGGCGGTTCGCGTATGGTGGAAAAGCTGACCCATGATCTCGCGACCCGCGCCTGGAGCCATATCCAGGAGGTCGAAAAGCTCGGTGGCATGGCAAAGGCCATCGAGGCCGGCATTCCCAAGCTCCGGATCGAGGAAGCTGCCGCCCGCACGCAGGGCCGGATCGATTCCGGCGAGCAGACGATTATCGGCGTCAACCGGCATATCCTTGCCAATGAAAAGCCGATTGACGTGCTCAAGGTCGACAATGCGGCCGTCCGCGCCCAGCAGATCGCCAAACTCGAACGGCTCCGCGCCGAACGCAACCCCGAGGAGGTGCGGGCGAACCTCGCGGCCCTGGAACAGGCGGCGCGCAGCAAAACCGGCAATCTCCTCGCGCTGGCCGTTGCCGCTGCGCGGGCCAAGGCCACGGTCGGCGAGATCAGCCTCGCGCTCGAACGCGCCTTCTCGCGGCATCGCGCCGAGGTCAAGGCCATTTCCGGCATCTACCGTGAAGCGGTCGGCGAGAAGAACGCCGCCGTGCAGCGTGTCATGGGCATGACCCGCGCCTTTCTCGAGAACGACGGAAGACGGCCGAAGATCCTCATCGCGAAGATGGGGCAGGATGGCCATGACCGTGGCCAGAAGGTGATCGCCTCGGCTTTTGCCGATCTCGGCTTCGATGTCGAGATCGGGGCGTTGTTCGCGACGCCTGAGGAAGCGGCGGCGCAGGCGGTGCAGGGCGATGTGCACATTATCGGCGTCTCGTCGCTGGCCGCCGGGCACCTGACGCTTGTTCCGGCTTTGAAGGCTGCGCTGGAAAAGGAAGGCCGCCCGGACATCATGATCGTGGTGGGCGGTGTCATTCCTCCGCAGGATTTCCAGGCCCTGCTGGATGCCGGTGCGGCGGCGATCTTCCCGCCGGGCACCGTCATTGCCGATGCTGCCGAAAAGCTGCTCGACGGGCTCAACCGCAAGCTTGGCTTCGCCCAGCCCAAAGTGGCCTGACAAGGGCGCCTGATCGGTCAGGCCTTCACATAGACCCAGGCTTCGAGGCCGGAACGCAGGCGGGCAGCCACGCGCCGGTAATCCGAGACCTCGTAGGCATCGGCGGCGGCAAGTTCCTCTGCCGTGATCTGGAAAACGGTGCCGGTCACCTCATCCAGTTCCAGGCCCGTTCGCAGGAGAATCGGGTGGAAGCGCTCGCCGCTCGCCGCGATCACAGCGGGATCGGCAATCTCGACCATGGCCTTGCGGTAGCCTGGCAAGATGTCGGGCTGGCCGGCGAGCAGGCGACCGAACTGGCTGAGCTGGACCTGCGGCAATTGCAGCGTGCCATAGGAAAAGAGATGGATTGGCGGTTGAGATGTCATTCTGAAAATCTCCAATCAAAAACAAAGTCGTGAATGATGGCCCGGTAGCGGGATTCGGTCAGCCGCGCAACCGATCGCCAGATTGCCCGCTGCCCGCTTTTCACCTAAAGCGGGTGGAACAAGACCGGCGGCTCCGAAGGCCCGCTTCACGAAGGAAACCCCATGCCCGCATATCGTTCGCGTACAACCACCCATGGCCGCAACATGGCCGGTGCCCGCGGCCTCTGGCGCGCCACCGGCATGAAGGATGGCGATTTCGGCAAGCCGATCATCGCTGTCGCCAATTCCTTTACGCAATTCGTGCCTGGCCATGTCCATCTGCACCCGCTCGGGCAATTGGTGGCGCGCGAGATCGAGGCAGCCGGCGGCGTCGCCAAGGAATTCAACACGATTGCCGTCGATGACGGCATCGCCATGGGCCATGACGGCATGCTCTATTCGCTGCCCTCGCGCGAGATCATCGCCGACAGCATCGAATACATGGTCAACGCCCATTGCGCCGATGCGCTGGTCTGCATCTCGAATTGCGACAAGATCACGCCGGGTATGCTGATGGCGGCCCTGCGCCTCAACATCCCCGTGGTTTTCGTATCCGGCGGGCCGATGGAAGCCGGCAAGGTGACCGTCAAGGGCAAGGAAAAGGCCGTTGATCTGGTCGATGCCATGGTCTGGGCGGCAGATGACAGCTACTCCGACGAGGATGTGCAGAAGGTCGAGCAATCGGCCTGCCCGACCTGCGGCTCCTGCTCCGGCATGTTCACAGCCAATTCGATGAATTGCCTGACCGAGGCCCTCGGCCTGTCGCTGCCCGGCAACGGCACCGTCCTGGCTACCCATGCCGATCGCCGCCGCCTCTTCGTCGAGGCCGGACACCTGATCGTCGATCTCGCGCGCCGCTATTACGAGCAGAATGACGAGAGCGTGCTGCCGCGCAACATCGCCAGCTTCAAGGCCTTCGAGAATGCCATGACGCTTGATATCGCCATGGGCGGCTCGACCAACACGGTGCTGCACCTGCTTGCCGCGGCCCACGAGGCCGGCCTCGATTTCACAATGAAGGATATCGACCGGCTCTCCCGGAAGGTGCCGGTGCTCTGCAAGGTCGCGCCGGCTGTCGGGGATGTCCATATCGAGGATGTCCATCGCGCCGGCGGCATCATGAGCATTCTCGGCGAGTTGCATCGGGCGGGACATCTGCACGGCGAATGCCGGACGGTCCATGCCGAGACGATGTCAGCTGCACTGGCGCGCTGGGATATCACGCAGTCGAATTCGGAATCGGTGGCCACTTTCTTCAAGGCTGCACCCGGTGGCGTTCCGTCGCAAACCGCATTCAGCCAGTCGGCGCGCTGGAAGGAACTGGATACCGACCGCGAGAAGGGCGTTATCCGCAAGGCCAGCCATGCCTTCTCCAGGGATGGTGGCCTCGCCGTGCTCTATGGCAACCTCGCCGAGAAGGGCTGCATCGTGAAGACGGCCGGTGTCGACCCGTCCGTGCTGGTCTTTTCCGGCCGCGCGCGCATCTTCGAAAGCCAGGATTCGGCCATTGACGGCATCCTCAACGGCGGTGTTGTTGCCGGCGATGTCGTGCTGATCCGCTACGAGGGGCCGAAAGGCGGGCCCGGCATGCAGGAAATGCTCTATCCCACCAGCTATATCAAGTCGAAGAAGCTCGGAACCTCCTGCGCTCTGGTGACGGATGGGCGCTTCTCCGGCGGCACATCGGGCCTCTCCATCGGCCATGTCTCGCCGGAAGCGGCCTCGGGCGGCACGATCGGGCTGGTCCGGGATGGCGACATCATCGAGATCGACATCCCGAACCGGTCGATCCATCTCAAGGTCAGCGATGCCGAACTCGCCACCCGGCGCGCCGAGCAGGACAAGCTGGGCTGGAAGCCGGCCCAGCCGCGCAAGCGCAACGTTACCACGGCTCTGAAGGCTTACGCCTTGTTCGCATCGAGTGCGGATACGGGCGCCGTCCGCATCCTCCCGGAATGATCAAGCAAACCGGGGCGCGGCTATCCTGCGCCCCGGGTCAGGCCAGCTCCGGAACCCGGTAGCTGGTGGTGGATTTCACGCGTTCCATCGCGAAGCGCGAGGTGACGTTCTTGAGCGGGATTACCTCGATCAGGCGCTTGTAGAAGCTGTCGAACTCCGCCATGTCGCGGACGACGACACGCAGCATGTAGTCGACATCCCCCGCCATCCGGTAAATGTCCATCACTTCCGGCATCGACGAAACAGTCCGGGCGAAATTCTGCAGCCATGGTCCGGAATGGTCGCCCGTTTCGATCTGGACAAAAACCGTCAGACCGAGACCGATTTTCTCCGGTGAGACGAGGGCGACACGCCGCATGATCACACCGCCGGCATCAAGCCGCTGGATGCGCTTCCAGCACGGCGTCTGGGACAGGCCGACGCGATGCGAAAGCTCGGCGAGGCTGACGGTGCAATCCTCCTGGAGCACCGTGAGGATCTTCCGGTCAATGGCATCCATGGCAGGTTCCCTTCTTGGGCGCGAGTGTATCAGGGAATGATTTTCTTTTGCGTCTGATGATTCAGCTGTATGAAAGAAAAATTCCCTACTCGGCGGCCATCTGAAGGGAATTCATCTCGATATCGGCCAAATCTGCATCCCGGATGACCGCGCCGATCATCACCAGCATGGGGCCGGTTTCCGGCAAATCGCCAAGCGCCGCCGGAAGCGCGTCGATCCGTGCGCGGCGATGCGTCTGCGTGGCGCGGGTGGCATTGACAACCGCAACGGCAGGCGTGGCGGGGTCGAGCCCGGCGGCCAGCGCTTCGCGGACAAAGCCCTCGAGCGTGCGCCGCGGCATGTAGACCACCGTTGTGGCAACCGGGTCGGCGAGGGCGGCCCAGTTCATGTCGGCCGGAAGAAGCCCGTCCTCACCATGCCCGGTCACATACTGGATCCGTCGCGCCTTCTTCCGCTCGGTCAGCGAGAGCCCCAGCGCCGCTGCCGCGCCCTGTGCGGAGGATATCCCCGGAATGATATCGACCGGCACGCCGGCCCGGCGACAGGCATCGATCTCTTCGGTCGCGCGGCCGAAGATCAGCGGATCACCGCCCTTGAGCCGGACCACGCGCTTGCCCGCCTTAGCCTCCTGCACGATCAGCGCCGAGATGTCGCTCTGCCGGCAGGACGGGCCATGCCCGGTCTTGCCGACGCGGATCCGTTCTGCCTCGCGGCGGGCCAGATCGAGGATTTCCGGCACGACAAGATCGTCATGCAGGATGATGTCGGCAGAGTGCAGCGCGCGCAGCGCTTTCAGTGTCAGCAATTCCGGATCGCCGGGCCCCGCCCCGACAAGGCTGACCCGACCGGTAGGCGGGGCCTGCCGGTCGCGGGCGAAGGCGCGCAGGAGGTCACGGCGGTCGCCGGCATCCGGGCGTCGCTCGGGCTCGGCCATGGCCCGCTCGGTGAAGCGCTCCCAGAACAGGCGCCGAAGCGCGTAGGCTGGCCGGCTGGCCTGGACATAGCGGCGCCAGTCGCGCGCGGCGGCGGCCCAATGGGCGAGGCCGGGTGGCAGCAGCGCCTCGATCCGGGCGCGGATCGCCTGCCCGAAGACGGGGGCTGCTCCGTCGGTCGAGATCGAGATGACCAGCGGAGAGCGATTGACGATTGCGCCGAACTGGAAATCGCAGAAAGCAGGGCGATCGATCAGGTTGACCGGGATGCCAGCCTTCCGGGCGGCGGCGGCGAAGGCGGCGGCTTCGTCATCGGTATCAAAATCACCGATCGCCAGAGCTGCGCCGGCAAAATCACCGACTTGCCAGGACCTGTCCTGCAGGCGGATCCCCGCATCGGCAAAGGGCTCTGCAAAGGCGCCGGATGGCGCGAAAAGGCGCACTTCGGCACCGGCGGCCGCAAGCAGTTCCGCTTTCCAGCGCACGCCGTCGGAATGCCCGGCCAGCACGACAAAGCGGCCCTGCAGCTTATGGAAGACCGGCAGCGTCGCCAGCGGCGCAATCCGCGCTGGCGGTTGGGATGTCGGGGCGCGCCGCGGAATCATGCCAGCACCTGTGCGACGAGAGCATAGGCCCGCGCGGATGGCAGGAGCAGCCAGAGCAGCGTGAGGGCAAGCAGGAGGAGGCGAAAGGCCCATTCGTGGCGATGCTCGGGGGGCGGGTTCATATGCCGCCTCCGTCAAGGCCCGGCTCCGGAATTGCGGCGGGAGCCGGTTTCTCTCCGGGAGGCCAGAACCTTTCCAGCAGCGCATGCAGGAGCGGACGTCCGATTCCGTCGAGGGCAGCGAGAACGAAAGCCCCGGCCAGCGTGCCGGTCAGCAGGAATCCGGCAAGCGCGAAGAGCAGGGTCGTGGCGGCTGATCGGATCTGCTCCGGCCGGCCCGAAGGCCAGAGCTGGGCCAGCAGGGGATGCGCGGGCCCGGAACGCTCTGGCGAAGCCGCGCGGGAAGGGCCCGCCACCATCTCGATGACGCCCATCGCGAGGGTGGCATGGGCGATCGGATCGATCAGCAGGAAGCTGCCGAGCATCTGGCATTCGTCGTAAGGCAGGGCGAAGAGCGGGGCTTCGGGCCGGAGGACGGCCTTGCCGATCCCGTTCATCGCGAGATGCCGGGCAGGCTGGGGCGACAGGTCCTCCACGGAGAGTTCGTGGGCCAGGGCCTCGAAGCGAACCGGAACCGTCGCCGAGCCGAGCTTTATGAGCAGCCGGTCACCCGGTGCGAGGACGCGCTCGCCGAGCACGAGCAACCGCGCCGTCAGCGTTCCGCTCGTATGCGGCGGCCGATGCCCGACCGTGATCACGTCGCCGCGCGCCACATCGGTCTCGTCTGCGAGGGTGACCGTCACCGCCTCGCCGGCCTTCGCCGCGTTCCGGGCGCCTTCCGGCGTCAGGATCTCCGCAATCCGGCTTGCCCGGCCCTGCGGCAGGATGGTGACCGGATCGCCGACACGGATCTGCCCGCTGGCGACGGTTCCGGAAAAGCCGCGGAAATCGGCATTCGGGCGGTTCACCCATTGCACGGGCAGGTAGAACCGGCCATCGACCGGAAGCGCCGGTTCGAGGGTTTCCAGCAGGTCGAGCAGCGTCGGACCGGCATACCAGGGCATGCGTGCGGAGCGCCGGGTGAGGGTGTCGCCATCCCGCGCGACCAGCGGCAGGGCATGGATCGAGCGGAAGCCGAGCCGTGCAGCAAGGGCGCGATACTCGGCTTCGATCCGCCGGAAGACTGCCTCGTCGAAACCGACGAGATCCATCTTGTTGATGGCGAGGATGACATCCTTCACGCCCACCAGCGAGACGATGGAGGAATGCCGCCGCGTCTGGGGCAGCACGCCCTTGCGCGCATCCACGAGCAGGATCGCCACATCGGCCGTCGAGGCCCCTGTCGCCATGTTGCGGGTATACTGCTCATGGCCGGGCGTATCTGCGGCAATGAAGGCGCGGCGTGGCGTCGCGAAATAACGATAGGCGACATCGATCGTGATGCCCTGCTCGCGCTCGGCGGAAAGCCCGTCGACCAGCAGCGCATAATCGCGGTTCTTGCCATCCGTGCCGAAGCGTTCGGAATCCCGCGCCAGCGCCTCGGCCTGGTCCTCGTAGACCGCGCCGGTTTCCCATAGGAGGCGGCCGAGCAAGGTGGACTTGCCATCATCCACCGAGCCGCAGGTGATGAAGCGCAGGAGGCTGCGTTCGGCCGGGCGGAGCGCGGTGGCGGCTTCCGGCAGGTCCGGTTCGGAGTGGCGCGCAGCAAGCACGGCGGGCAGCATCAGAAGTATCCTTCCTGCTTCTTCTTTTCCATCGAGCTCGTGGAATCATGGTCGATCACGCGGCCCTGACGTTCCGAAACCCGGCTCTCGCGCATCTCCGCAAGCACGGCCTCGAGCGTGTCGGCCCGGCTTTCGACAGCGCCGGTCAGGGGGTAGCAGCCGAGGGTCCGGAAGCGGATCATCCGGGTCTCGAGCACTTCGCCCGGAAGCAGGGTCAGGCGTTCGTCATCGCGCATGATCAGGGCACCATTCCGCTGCACGACAGGGCGCGGCTTCGCGAAATAGAGCGGGACGACCGGGATGTTTTCGATCGCGATGTAGTCCCAGACATCGGTTTCGGTCCAGTTCGAGAGCGGGAAGACCCGGAAGCTCTCGCCCGGCGCCTTGCGAGTGTTGAACAGCAGCCAGGGTTCAGGGCGCTGTGACCGTGGATCCCAGCGGTGGTCCGGCGTGCGCAGCGAGAAGATCCGCTCCTTCGCGCGGGACTTTTCCTCGTCGCGCCGGGCGCCGCCGAAAGCCGCGTCGAAGCCATGCCGGTCCAGTGCCTGCTTCAGCGCCTGTGTCTTCATCACATCCGTATGGACGGCCGAACCATGGCTGAAGGGGCCGATCCCGGCGGCCAGCCCGTCCGGATTGGTATGGACGATCAGGTCGAGCCCGAGCCGCCGGGCGGTCTCGTCGCGGAAGGTGATCATCTCGCGGAATTTCCAGCCGGTATCGACATGCAGCACCGGGAAGGGCAGCCGCCCCGGCGCGAATGCCTTCAGCGCGAGATGCAGCAGCACCGCCGAATCCTTGCCGATCGAATAGAGCAGGACCGGCCTGTCGCAGGTGGCGAAGACCTCGCGGAAGATGAAGATCGACTCGGCTTCGAGGCGCCGCAGATGGCTGTTCGTGGGCATGTCAGGCTCTCCGGCCTTCGGAAGCGGGTTCGGCCCTTGCGAGATGAAGGCCGCATTCGCGGCTGGCATCGGCCTCCCACCACCAGCGCCCGGCCCGCTCATCCTCGCCCGGTTGGATCGCCCGGGTGCAGGGCTGGCAGCCGATCGAGAGGAAGCCGGCCTCGTGAAGCGGATTGACGGGGATCGACCACCGCCCGGCAAGTTCGGCGAGTTCCTCGCGCGTCTGATCGAAGAGCGGATTGATTTTCCAGAGCCCGAATTCCGGGTCGAAACGCAGCGCGCCGGTTCCCTGCCGGAAGGCCGACTGGCTGGCGCGGAGGCCTGTCAGCCAACCCTCGGCGCCGGCCAGCACGCGCTGGAGCGGCTCCACCTTGCGCACATGGCAGCAGGCTTTCCGCGCGTCCGGCGATAGCCGGAAGCCGTTGATCCCCTGGTCGTCGAGCAGCCGCTCGATGGCGATCCGGTCCGGTGCATAGCCGCGGATCCGCCGCCCGTAATGCATCTCCGTATCGGCCCACAGGGCGTAGGTTTCGGGGAAAAGTCGGCCGGTATCCAGCGTGGCCACCTCGATATCGAGCCCTTCGGCAAAGATCAGATGGGTGAGGACCTGATCTTCAAGGCCAAGGCTGGTGGTGAAGACCAGCTTGCCCTCGAAAGTTTGCCGGATCCTCTTGAGCCGGGATGCGAGCGGCAGATCGCCGAGGGCGAGAGCGAGTTCGTTGGCGCTGGCCTCTGTCATGCCGCACCGCCATTCCGGGCCTCGCGCCGGGCTTCGAGAATGTTCTGCCCGCGGGCATAGTCCCGCTGGTAGCTGTGGCGATAGATCGCCAGATCGGCCAGCCATGCCGCCTCGCTCTGTCGTGCTGCAACCGCATCGGGCAGTTCGACCTCGTCGAAGCCGCAGGCCAGGGCGTAGGCGAACTGGTCGGGGATGAGCGGCCCGACAGCCCGGAGGATGCCGCGGAAGCCGGCCCGGCGCAGGCGCCGGCCCAAGGTGAAGCCACGGCCATCGGCAAAGCCCGGAAAGGCAATGGCAATCAGGTCAACCTGGTTGGCGAGCGGCACCGCCTCCTCCGCCGTAAGCGTGTTGGCGATGTCGATGCCGATGCGCTGGCCGGCGGCGCGGACCAGCAACCCGGATTGCACCTCTGCCAGCGGCAGGATGACGGCCGGGTGGCCGGCAATCTCCGCCGCCGGCAGCCGCCGGAAGGGATCGGGCCGGAACCCGTGGCGATCAAGCAGCGTCATGGCGGATCTCCGCATTGAAGGCAGTCTTGAACGGCTGGATGCCCAGCCGCCGCACGGAATCGACGAAAAGCTCGCCCGGCTGGCGATGCGCGAGATAGACCGCGACCAGCCGCTCGATCGCATCGGGCACCTCGTCGGCGCCGAGGCCCGGTCCGAGGATCTCGCCGATCGTGCTGGCATTGCCGGCATCGCCGCCGAGCGTGATCTGATAGGATTCCTCGCCGCGCTTCTCGAGCCCGAGAATGCCGATATGACCGACATGATGGTGGCCGCAGGCATTGATGCAGCCGGAGATCTTGATAGCCAGCGGCCCGATTTCCTGCTGCCGCGCCGGAGCGGCGAACCGTGTTGCCAGCGCCTGTGCAATGGGGATCGAGCGTGCCGTGGCCAGCGCGCAGTAATCAAGCCCCGGGCAGGCGATGATATCTGTGATCAGCCCGGCATTGGCCGTGGCGAGACCCCCGGCGGCAAGTGCCTGCCAGAGGTCGAACAATTCGTCCTGCCGCACATCGGGCAGGACGAGATTCTGCGCATGCGTCACGCGGATCTCGCCTTGGGAATGACGCTCCGCCAGATCGGCGACGAGCCGCATCCCGGCCGAGCTGATATCGCCCGGCGCCTCGCCGATGCCCTTTAGCGACAACGTGACGGCCTGGTAGCCCGGAACCTTGTGGGGGAATCCGTTCTGCGCCACCCAGCGATCGAATTCCGGGTTTGCCGCACGCGCCCGCAGGAATGCGGGCGGATTGTCCGGCAGGACTTGATAGGCCGGCGGCGCGAAGTAACGCTCGATCCGCGCCACCTCGGCGGCATCCGCCTGGATCCGCTGCGGATCAAGCTGTGCGAACTCGGCCTCGACGCGGGCCCGGAAAGCCTCGATCCCGATCTCGTGGACGAGGATCTTCACCCGCGCCTTGTACTTATTGTCCCGCCGCCCTTCGGCATTGTAGACGCGCATCAGCGCTTCCAGATAGGCGAGCAGATGCGGCTTCGGCAGGAAGTCGCGCACCCATTTGCCGACCATCGGTGTCCGTCCGAGCCCGCCACCGACGAGCACCGCATAGCCGGTCTCCCCGGTTTCCGGATGCCGGACGATGCGCAGCCCGATGTCATGCACCGCGACAGCAGCCCGGTCCTCGGCCGCGCCGGTCACCGCGATCTTGAACTTGCGCGGCAGGAAGCTGAATTCCGGATGCGCGGTCGACCATTGCCGGATCAGTTCCGCAACGGGGCGCGGATCCTCGATCTCGTCGGCTGCGACGCCGGCAAACTGGTCTGCCGTGACATTCCGGATGCAATTGCCCGAGGTCTGGATGGCATGCATCTCGACATCAGCGAGGAGTGAGAGGATTTCCGGCACATCCTTCAACTGGATCCAGTTGAACTGGAGGTTCTGCCGCGTCGTGAAATGGCCGTAACTGCGGTCGAACCGCTCGCCGATCAATGCCAGCTGCCGCAACTGCCGGGCCGAGAGCGTGCCATAAGGAATGGCGATCCTGAGCATGTAGGCATGGAGCTGCAGGTATACGCCGTTCTGCAGGCGGAGCGGCTTGAACTCGTCTTCGGTCAGCGCGCCCGCAAGGCGCCGCTGCACCTGCGCCGAAAACTGCGCCACGCGGTCGCGCACGAAGGCAGCATCGAACTCGTCATAGCGATACATGGGTCACCTCGTTCGGCCGGCCTGCGCGGCCAGGCCGGGAAACTCCGCCTGCTTGCCGAGATCCGGGCGGATCGTCGGGCCGAGCAGGCGGAAACGCTCGCGGAAATGGCGGGGAACGGGGATGCCGCCCTCTGACAGGACGACATCGACGAGATAGGCATCGACCACGAGGTTCCGCCGCATCGCCTCCTGGCCGGCGGCCTCCAGCCGGAGGGACGCGGCTTCGCTCTCCGCCAGCAGCGCCTCGCCGGGATGGCGGGTCCAGCCATGGCCGCTGAAGAAGACAGTGTCCCCGGTAAGCAGGTCATTGGCGATCAGGATCGCCGGCAGGGGAGGGAGCTTGGCCGAGGACATGGCAGGTTCCGGGTCCGTCGCGCAGCCGGGAATGGCCACGCATCTGTTCGTTATTCCGAACAAAATGGATACTATACCCGTCATTCTCTTCCAATTCGGGGTCCGGAGCCTGGGCTTTCAAACTTCGGGCCTTGCGGAGAACGATTTTCTCCCGCCCGTTCTGGCTTCCGTTTCCGATAGCTATGCGGTATCGCGAAACGATGTGGCTCAACCAGCAAACGCTAGATGCGATCCGGATCATGGCCGAGCTGGCGACCCGCTGGCCGCGCCTGACCCGTGCCTCGGATCTGGTCGATGGCACGGGGATATCCTTCGTCAACATCCAGAAGACGGTTCACGCCCTGGCGCTGGGCCGCCTTCTCGAGACGAGTCGTGGCCGTTATGGCGGCATCCGCCTGGCGCGTGCACCCGATGAGATCAATATCGGCGAGATCGTCAGGGCTTTCGAGCCGAAGGATTGCCCTGTCAACTTCCTCGTCGCCTCCACGGTCAGTGCCGGCATATCGGCCCTGCTCTTCAAGGCCCATCGAGGCTTCTTCCAACCGCTCGAGGCGACGACGCTGGCCGATCTGGACCTGCCCTCCCTCAACGGCGAGGGGCGCCGACGCCTCGAAGCCTAGGCCGGATTGACCGGCAGGAGCCGCGCCTGCGGCAGGATGACCGGCAGGCCGTAATGCCGGGCAATGTCCAGACGGACGCCGAACACGTCAGCCAGAAGGGCTTCGTCGAGGATCTCGGAAACGGGACCCTGCGCGGCAATGCGCCCGCTTTTGAGCACGACCAGATGATCCGCGTAGCAGGCGGCGAGGTTGAGATCATGCAGGATCGCCAGCACGGCCACGGGGCTGTCCGGGCGGCGCGTCAGTGCTCGGGCAGCATCCATCAGCGCAAACTGATGTTCTAGATCGAGGCTGGCGATCGGCTCGTCCAGCATCAACACCTGCCGCGTTTCGATCCGACGGGCTGCCTCCAGCTGGCAGAGGGCCCGCGCGAAATGCACGCGCTGCTGCTCGCCGCCCGACAGCGTCTGGAAATCCCGATCCGCCAGCGCGAGCATGTCGGCTGACCGGAGGCTGGCCTCGACAAGGTCGTCCCGCTCGATCCGGGGCAGCCGACGCCCGACCGCGAGGATCCCGAGGGCGACGACCTCATGCACCCGGAACGGGAAGCCGAGCCGCCCGCTCTGTGCCATCACCACGCGTCGCGCCGCCATGTGCCAGGCCGGCACTTGCGGAAGCGGTTCACCCAGGCTGGTGACCCTTCCGCGCTGGGGCGTCAGTTCGCCGGACATCAGCCGGAGCAGGGTGCTCTTCCCGGCGCCGTTCGGGCCGATTACCACGGTCAGCGTCCCGCCATGCAAGGCAAGGTCGGCCCGCTCAACCAGCCAGCGCCCCCCGGTTGCGTAGCCGGCATTCTCGGCTGTCAGCCACGCACTCATTCGAAAGGCCTCGCTTGGCGCCGCAACAGGAGCCACAGGAAAAACGGCGCGCCGATCGCGGCCGTGAGGATGCCGATGGGAAGTTCGGCCGGGGCTACGACAAGCCGCGCGACGATATCCGCCCCCAGCAGCAGCACCGCGCCGCCCAGCGCGCTGAACGGCAGCAGGAGCCGATGGCTGGCTCCGAGCAGCAGCCGAAGCACATGGGGCACAACAAGTCCGACAAAGCCGATCATGCCTGCCACCGCCACCGAGGCGCCGACAGCCACCGCCGCGATGAGGATGGCCGCCGCCTTCACGCGCTGGACAGGCAGGCCGAGATGGTAGGCCTCGGCCTCACCGAGGGCGAGCGCGTCGAGGCCCCGGGCGAGGAACGGCGCCGCGACGAGAATGGCGATCATTGCCGGTGCGACCGCTGCGAGCTTGGTCCAACTGGCGCCGGAAAAGCTGCCCAGCGCCCAGAAGGTCAGGTCACGCAATTGCCGGTCATCGGAGAGATAGGCAAGAAAGCCCGACAGGGCGCCGCTCAGCGCACCCAAGGCCACGCCGGCCAGCATCATGGTTGCGATCGAGGTTCGGCCGGCGCGTGTCGCGATCCCGTAAAGGATCAGGGTCGAGCCCAGCCCGCCGACAAACGCGCCGAGGGGCAGCATTGCGAATGGCATCCTGCCGAAGGCCGGCGCCAGCAGCTTTTCGCCGAAGACGATGGTGATCCCCGCCGCGAGGGCGGCCCCGGCTGAAACGCCGATCAGACCCGGATCGGCCAGCGGATTGCGGAACAGGCCCTGCAGCATCGCGCCCGAGACAGCGAGCGCCGCGCCGACCAGCATGGCCAGCAGGGTGCGGGGCAGGCGGATATTGGCGAGGATCAGCGCTTCCCGCGTGTCAGGCAGGCTTCCGTCTCCCAGCAGCCCGCCGAGCGTTTTCAGCAGGCTCCCTGCTGGCAGGGCCACGGCGCCCTTGAAGAGGGACAGGAGGAACAGCCCCGCCAGCAGGGCGCCGCCGAGAGTGGCCCAGAGCATCGCCCGGCGATGGCGGGCCGTTCCGAGGAACGCCACGACGCCGCCTCGTCCGGAACCGGACGGCGCGGGTTCGCAGGCCTTGCGCATCGTTACTGCGCTCATGGCCGGGGAGCGACTTCCGCGCGATGGCGCGTGGTGTCGGGATAGAGCCGGCTCATCAGATCACGGGCCGCGTCAGCCGTGCGGGGACCGAATCCGAGCAGATAGAGGCCGTCCATCGTGATCAGCGCCCGATCAGTCGCCGCCGGAGTCAGGCGGAAGGCGGGATGGGCGAAAAGATCCTTGGCCGCCATCGCATGGTCGCCGCGTTGCATCATCACGATGACATCCGGCGCCGCGGCGATGATGCCCTCATCCGAGACGGGCTTGAACCCCTCCAGCGTCTCGACGGCATTGATGCCGCCGGCAAGGCCGATCATTGCTGCGGCGGAACTGTTGCGGCCGGCGACCATCACCCGGCCATTCTGCATCGACAGCACGAACAGCACGCGTTTGGGCCGGGCGATCCGCGCGCGCTCCTGCGCCAGCCGGGCAAAGTCACCGGCGATCCGGTCGGCGAGGGAATCGGCAGCGGCCTTCTGGCCAACCACCGCACCGATCGCGCGGATCCTTGCCAGCACGCCGGCCTCACTCGGCTCCTCGGTCAGGATCTGGACAGGAATGCCGGCCTGCCGGATCAGCGCCAGCACATCCGGCGGGCCGGCTCCCTCGATGGCCAGCACGAGATCCGGCCTGAGCGAAAGCACGCCCTCGGCCGAAAGCGCGCGGACATAGCCGATATTGGGCAGGCGCTGCAGCGCATCGGCCGGGTAGAGCGAAGTCGAATCGACGCCGACCAGCCGGCCGGCCTCGCCGAGAGCATGGATCGTCTCGGTGACAACCCCGCCCGCCGCGACGATGCGCGCAGGCTCGGCGGCTACTTGAGGGAGGCCCATTGCGAGCGTGGCGAGAAGGACAAAGGCATGTTTCTGCAGCATAGCGCGCATGGTGAGCCTCACTTGGTCAGGATGAGCCGGTTATTGGCGGTGACACGCAGGCGATAGCGGTCGCCATTATGGAGAAGGATGGCCTCCCGCTCGGAGCCGAGAAGATCGGCGACATCGACGAGGCCAAGTCCGGAGGCAGGATCGACCGGCAGCTGATCGCGTTGCGGTGCGCTGCCAGTCCTGTCAGCAGGATGAGATTCAAGAAGATTTCGGGTCATTTGGAGATATTCCAGAGTGCGAACCAGTTTAGAAATCCTCAAAACATGAGGAAAATCAGAAGATTAATTGACTTCAGATGTCAGAATATGTAGAGCCGGTCAAGCGGAGGCGATGAGAGCCGCCGCAACCAGCCAGCCAGCGCCCCGCCGATTGCGGCCTGCCAGCCAGCCAGACGTCTTCAGAAACGGGTTTGGGGCAGACAGATGGGATCTGGATTTCGACAGGGGCTGATGGCCTCGGTTTCGCTCGTCATCGGCATGGCGGCTTCGCCGGCGGTTCAGGCGCAGCAAGGCGGCTCGCCGGGAACGACGGCGCTGGATGATATCAGCGTGACAGCGACACGGCAGGAGGAGCGGGCGGTGGATTCGCTCGCTTCCGTTTCGGTGACCAACCGGCAGGAAGTCCGGCGTCAAAACCCGCAACGGATCGGCACCATGCTGAGCCAGACGCCGGGTGTGACGACGCAGGAGAACCCGAATGACCCGGCGACGGCGGTCAATGTGCGCGGGTTGCAGGATTTCGGCCGCGTCGCGGTGACCATCGATGGTGCCCGCCAGAATTTCCAGCGCTCGGGCCACAATGCCAATGGCTCGTTTTTCCTGGATCCGGCCTTTATCCGGACCATCGATGTTACACGCGGGCCGGTGGCCAATATCTACGGTTCCGGCGCCATTGGCGGTGTCGTTTCCTTCGAGACGGTCGAGCCGAAGGACATTCTTCGTCCACGCGAGAAGGTTGCCGGCGAACTGGGCGTCACAGCCCTGCTCGGCGGCCGCCAGAATGGCGTCTATGGCTCGGTGATCGGGGCGGCCCGCCCTGTTGACTGGGCCTCGGCGCTGATCGGCCTGAGCTTCCGCGATCTCAATCCCTACAAGGATGGCGGTGGCTTCGCGATCCGCGATTCCGGGCAGGATCTTGGTTCCGGCCTGGCGAAGATCGTCCTCACCCCGGGCGAAGGGCACACGATCAAGCTCTCCGGCCAGTATCAGAAATACGAATTCGCCAATGGTCTCGGCACGGCCTCGGCGCCGCGCCGGACGAATGATGTCGAGACCACCAATCTCGTCGCGCGCTATACGTTCTCGCGGCCGGACAATGACTGGGTCAATCTCAGCACGACGGTCTACCGCACCACGACCGATACCGATCAGGTTCGAGTCAGCGGCACGCCGGCACAGATCGGCAATGCGCGCTATTTCAAGATCGAGACGATGGGCATCGACGCTCACAACACGTCCCGCTTCAATCTCGGGCCGGTGAAGCTGGCCTCCACCTATGGTGTCGATTGGTTCCAGGACCGTGTCCGCACCTTCGATCCGTTCTCCAACGGCGACGAGACGACGCCGGGCGGCCGCCGGCATGTCTATGGCGGCTTCGTCCAGAACCATTTCACCTGGTCGATTGTCGATGTGATCGCCGCGCTCCGCTATGACGGCTATTCTCTCAGCGGCGGCGGCAATTCGTCCGATGGCCAGCGCCTGTCGCCCAAGATCACCCTCGGTGTCACCCCGATCCAGGGCATCCAGCCCTATGTCACCTATGCCGAGGGCTATCGCGCGCCGGCTATCACCGAGACGCTGGTCAATGGGGCCCATCCGGCACCTTCGACCTTCACCTTCATCCCGAACCCGAACCTCCGGCCGGAAATCGGCAGGACCCTCGAGGCCGGCATCAACCTGAAATACGATCACGTCTTCCGGCAGGGCGATGCCTTCCGTGGCAAGGTCTCGATCTTCGAGAACCGGGTCAGGAACTTCATCGAGGGCATCTTCTCGGACCCGGGCAATGATTGCGGCAACCCTGCAATCCCGGCCGGTTGTGCGGATGCCACCTTCCGCTATTCGAACGTGGCGCGCGCCCGGCTGCGCGGCATCGAGGGCGAATTCGTCTATGATGCCCGCTCCTGGTATGTTTCGCTCGCCGGATCGAGCATACGCGGCGACAATCTCGGCGCCAACACGCCGCTGGAATCCGTCTATCCCGACAAGGTCATCATCGGCGGGGGGCTGCGCTTCTTTGATGAAAAGCTTCTGATCGGAAGCCGGCTCACTCTGGTTGACAAGCAGCGCCGTCTGCCGGCCGCTTCCTTGGCGGCGAATGCCAGCAAGGCCTATGCGCTGGTCGACGTTTTCACCAGCTACGAATTCGCAAAGGACATGCGCGCCTTCGCGCAAATCGATAACATCGGTGATGTCCGCTACAAGCGCTATCGCGACAGCGATCGCAGTCCCGGCCTTGTCGCCAAGTTCGGCTTTTCCACCCGGCTGGGGATGTGAGATGACGGACGGCTCGCTCCTTCTGGCAGCGGAAACGGGCCTCGCGCTTCGTCGCGCTCCGGCATTGCCAGGGGTAGTCTGCCCCTGGCCCGTGCTGCCGGCGCGGCGGCCCGAACCCCTGCCGGAATCACTGCCGGGGCCGCTGCCTGAAACGCGTGACAGGCCCTGCCCGGTCCCGCGTCTCATCCGGCGCACCGGGCTGGGGCTTGTTCTCTCCGCGCTCTTTCATGCCGGCATGGCTGCCGCCGCGCTGATCATCCTGCCCGCTTCGCCGTCAGACGAAGCGGAGCGTGGCGGTACTCCGGCGATCATGGAAGTGACCCTTGTTGGCGAGGCTGAAGCGCTTGCGACAGTCGAAGGCGCGCGTGCCGAGCCTGTCTCGCTGGCCCTGCCGGATATGCCGACGACCGACGCCGTTGTGGAGGAATCTGTCCCGCCGGTCACCGTGCCGGAAGTGTCGCCAGTTCCGGAGCTGACGATCCACGCGCCCGCGCCACCGCTGCCGGAAATCGCCATTCCCGAACCTCCCCCTTTCGGTCCGGCCGAGATCGCCACCCCGCTGCTGCCAAGATCCGAGCCCAAGCCAAGATCGGAACCCAAGCCAAGATCGGAACCCAAGCCAGGATCTGAACCCAAGCCAACCCTCGAGCCCAAGCCGCCTGCTGCCCCGAAGCGCGCGGCAGCGCCGAAACCGAAGCGTAGCGAACCCGCTGTAAACCGCCCGGTCGAGGCACAGGGCCGGGGGCTTGAAGGCACAGGCCAGCAGGCGGCAAACCGGCAGGCGGCGAGCCGCGCGGGAACCGGCGGTGCCGGTGCTGTTGCCGGATCGGCTTTGACGGCAGCCTATGGCGCCCGCGTGCGGGCAATGATCGAGCGGCAGAAATCCTATCCGGAGGCCTCACAGGAGCGCGGGCAGACCGGTCGCACCACCATTGCTCTCGTCATCATGCGGGATGGCAAGCTCGCTTCCGTTGCGGTCGCGAGGGGCTCCGGCCATGCCCTGCTCGATGCTGCGACGCTTGCCGCGGTTCGCCGCGCGCAGCCCTTCCCCGCCTTGCCGGAAGGCGGGCCAACCACAGTCAGCTTCCAGCTTTCGATCGGCTACGACCTCCACTGAAAAGGAAAGGACCTCCCATGTTCATTGCCATGAACCGCTTCCGCGTTGCCCGCGGCAACGAAGCCGAATTCGAGACGATATGGCGCTCGCGCGAGAGCTATCTCCACGAACTGCCCGGCTTCATCGAGTTCTCGCTGCTGAAGGGCCCGGAACGCGAAGATCATACGCTCTATGCCTCGCACACGGTCTGGGCCGGCAAGGCGGAATTCACCGCCTGGACGCAATCCGAGCAGTTCCGCAAGGCCCATGCCCGGGCCGGGCAGGGCCGCCCGGTCTCGATCGGTCACCCGGAATTCGAGGGGTTCGAAGTCATCCTGCTGGATGACAACCGCAACCCGCGTGCTGCGGCGGAGTGAGCGTCATGAGCAATGTCACTCCCTTCCGGCCGGCTACGGCCGATGCGGCGGATCGCATGGCCCTGCTGCGGGATATCATCGCCAGGAAGCCGGATGGCGTGGTCGAGGCCATGGCGCGCGAGGCCGGCGTTCCGACCCAGGTTGCGCTCGAGGCCATGCCGGAAGAGCAGCGCCTCTTTGCCCCGAGCGATGAGTTCGAGGCGATCTGGCGCGAGGTCGGCAATTGGGGCGAAATCCTCTTCATCGTCCATACGGCCGATATCGTGCTGGAATGCGAAGGCAGCCTGCCGGCCGGCACGTTCGGGCAGGGCTATTACAACATCCATGGCGACAGCCCGATCGGCGGGCATATCCGGGCCGCGAATTGCCGGGCGATCTATCTGGTGGACCGCGCCTTTCACGGCCGGCGCTCCTGCTCGATCCAGTTTTTCAACGGTGAGGGCGAGGCCATGTTCAAGATCTTTGTCCGGCGGGACGAAGAGCGGAACCTCCTGCCGGACCAGCTCGCCCGTTTCGAGGGATTGAAGGCCCGCCTCGCCGCCCTTTGACGGGCCTTCAACCGGGGCTCGCCATCGGCTATAGCCTGATCGTCCTCCCCCCGAGCCGAGCAGGTCCGATGTCGAGCCCCCTTCACCGCGAGCGCCTTGAACAGAAACTCGCGGCCGCCGCGGAACCCCGCGCACGCCACGTCTTCACCCGGCTCCTGCCGGAAAGCGCCCGGGCTGAAGCCGATGCAGCCGATCTCCGCCGCAAGGCGGGCATCTCGCTCGGCCCGCTTGATGGCCGCATCATCTCGATCAAGGACCTGTTCGACATGGCCGGGCAGGTCACGACGGCTGGCTCCGTCATCCTGAAGGAAAACCCGCCCGCCCCAGTGGATGCCCCGACGGTTGCCGCCTTGCGGCGAGCTGGCGCGATCCTGATCGGCCGGACGAACATGAGCGAGTTCGCCTTTTCTGGCATCGGGCTCAACCCGCATTGGGGCACGCCCGGCAACGCGGTCGATCCCACCCGCGTGCCCGGCGGCTCGACATCCGGCGGGGCGGTCTCCGTGGCACTTGGCCTTGCCGATCTCACCCTCGGCACCGATACCGGCGGCTCGACCCGAATCCCCGCCGCGTTCAACGGCATTGTCGGCTTCAAGCCCACAAGTAGCCGCGTCTCAAAGGCCGGTGCGTTCCCGCTGTCCTACACGCTCGATTCGATCGGCCCGCTGGGCCCGGATGTGGAAAGCTGCGCCGCAATGGACGCGATCCTGGCCGGCATTGATCCGGAGCCGCTATCCGCGCTGGCGGTTGCCGGCCTGCGCCTCGGCATCCCCCGCGGGTTGCTCTTCGAGGAAACCGAGGCCCCGGTTGCCGAGGCTTTCGGGAGGGCTATTAGCCGGCTCAGCGAAATTGGTGCGCAGGTGAGCGAGATTTCAATCGATGATCTTGTGCTCGCCATGCGCGGCGTACTTGCCGGCGCGCCGATTGTCGCCTGCGAGGCTGCCGAAATCCACCGCGAATGGCTCGAGAGCCGGGCGGCTGATTTCGATGCCCGTGTGCTCGCGCGGATCCGTCCCGGCAGCAGTATTTCCGCACCGGCCTATGTCACAGCGATGCGCGAGCGCGAGAGACTGAAGGGCGAATTCTGTCGCCGGATCGCCCCGTTCGACGCGTTGCTCCTGCCGACTTGCCCGCTTCAGGCTCCGCCCATCGCCGCATTGGAGGCCGATCCCGATCTCTTCGCAGGGAAGAACATGCTGGCCTTGCGTAACACCAGCCCGGCCAACTTCTTCGATTGCCCGGCGCTCTCGCTGCCCTTGCCGGTCTCCGGCCTGCCTGTCGGGCTGATGCTGCTCGGCGCGCCACTACAGGATCGGCGGCTCATGGCCCTGGGCGCCGCAATCGAGGCCGCGCTGCGGCCCTGAACCTTCAGGACAGGGGTGGGCCGCCAGCCATCGCCCGGTCCTTTGCGACATGGCAGGCAACCGAACCGTCAAAGGCCGGGACCTCGCGCATGCAGATCTCCATCGCCAGCGGGCAGCGCGGATGGAAGGTGCAACCGGAGGGCGGGTTGATCGGGCTCGGCACCTCGCCCTGCACGGGCACCCGGTCTCGTCCGATCTGCTCGAGATCCGGCACGGCATCAATCAGCAGCCGGGTGTACGGATGGCGCGGCGTTGCGAACAATGCCTCCGTTTCCTGCACCTCGACCAGCCGGCCCAGATACATCACGCCGATCCGGTGTGCCATGTGCCGGACCACGGCGAGATTGTGCGAGATGAAGAGGTAGGTCAGGCCCAGCCGTTCCTGCAGGTCGCGCATCAAGTTGAGGATCTGTGCCTGCACGGAGACGTCGAGCGCGGAGGTCGGTTCGTCGCAGACCAGGAATTGCGGCTCCGACGAGAGCGCGCGGGCGATGGCGACGCGCTGCCTTTGGCCGCCGGAAAACTGGTGCGGATATTTCTCGCCGTCGAGCGGGGAGAGGCCGACCAGCGTGAGCAGGTCAGCGACGCGGGCCGCCCGCGCGGCCGGATCGGCCGGATGGTTCAGCGCTTCCATCGGCTCGGCGATAATGTCGCGGATCCGCCAGCGCGGATTCAGGCTGGCATAGGGATCCTGGAAGATCATCTGGATTGCGCCGGGGCGAACCCGCTCGCCGCCCATCGAGGCCGAGAAATGCACCGAGCCCGAACTCGGGGGCAGGAGGCCAACCACCATCTTGGCGACGGTTGATTTGCCGGAACCGGATTCGCCAACCAGCGCAAAAGTCTCGCCCGGGCGGATCTCGAACGACACTTCGTCTACAGCCCGCAGGTATTGCGGCTTCTCGCGGGCGATCACCCGTTCGAGCCAGGGTTTCGAGACATCGAAGAGCCGGCGAACATTCTCGACCCGCAACACGGGTTCAGCCATGGGACGCACTCCGTTCGACCTGCGCTTCATGCAGCCAGCACCGTGCCGATGTCGCGCCGACCGGCACCAGCGGGGGAACCGTTTCCGCACATTTCCCGATCGCCACAGTGCAGCGGGGCCGGAATGCACAGCCCGCCGGAATGGCATTGAGCCGCGGCATCGCGCCGGTAATCTGCGTCAGGCGCTGGACCTTCGCTCCAAGTGCCGGAATGGCTCCCATCAACCCTGTGGCATAGGGATGCTTGGGATGCCGGATGACATCCGCCACGGGGCCGATCTCGACGATTCGCCCGGCATACATCACCGCGACCCGGTCGGCGGTTTCGGCGATCACGCCCATATCATGCGTGATCAGCATGACGGAAGTGCCACGCGTGCGGCAGAGGCGCTTCAGGAGGGTGATGATCTGCGCCTGCACCGAGACATCGAGCGCCGTGGTCGGCTCATCGGCGATGATGAGATCCGGCTCGGCCGCCAGTGCCAGCGCGATCACCACGCGCTGGCGCATCCCGCCCGAAAACTCGTGCGGATAGGCATCAATCCGGCTCTCCGGCGCGGGAATTCCCACTTCGGTCAACAAGGCCAGGGCCCGCGCCCGCGCTTCCGTCTTGCTGACCGGCATATGTGTGAGGACCGTTTCGGCGATCTGGTCGCCCACCCGGAAGAGCGGGTTGAGCGAGGTCAGCGGATCCTGGAAGATCATGCCGATCCGGCGCCCGCGGATTTTCCGCAGCCCGTCATGGCCGATATTGTCGATCCGCTGGCCCTTGAGCCAGATTTCCCCGCCCGAAAGCCGGCCGGGCTTGTCGATCAGCCCGATAATCGCCGTTCCGGTGAGGGACTTTCCGGCGCCGGATTCACCAACGACACCAAGCACTTCGCCGCGGGCAATATCGAAGGAAATCTCGTTCAGCGCGCGCAGCACGCCGCGCCGCGTCACGAATTCGAGGCTGAGATTCCGGACCGAGAGAACCGGGTCCATGGACATGCCGCCCGCCGCCATCACTGCAGCCTCGGGTTGAGCGCATCGCGCAGCCAGTCACCCAGCATGTTGATCGCGAGGGCAAGGATCACCAGCGTCATCGCCGGGAAGAACAGGATCCACCATTCGCCGGAAAACAGGAATTGCTGGCCGATGCGGATCAGCGTGCCGAGCGAGGGCTGGGTCGGCGGCATGCCGACGCCGAGGAACGACAGCGTGGCTTCCTCGATAATGGCGAGCGCGAGGTTGATCGTCGCGATAACCAGAACCGGCCCCATCACATTGGGCAGGATATGGCGGACCATGATGACGAGCGGCGATCGCCCGATCACCCGGGCTGCCTGCACATATTCCTTGCCCTTCTCGATCATCGTCGAGCCGCGCACCGTACGCGCATATTGCGCCCAGTTCGACAGGCCGATGGCGAGTATGAGCAGGATCAGCGTCGCCCCCTCCTGCTGCGCCGGCGGAATGATGCCTCGGGCGACTCCGAAGACCAGCAATGCGATCAGGATGGCCGGGAAGGAGAGCTGGATATCGGCGACCCGCATGATCACGGCTTCCGTCCGCCCGCCGAGATAGCCGGCCATCAGCCCGAGAAACACGCCGATCGTGGCCGAGAACAGCACCGAGGCCGCACCGACAAGCAGCGAGACGCGGGTGCCATAGAGCACGGCCGAATACATGTCGCGGCCCTGCGGGTCGGTGCCGAAGATGAAGCTCTTGCCGGTGAATTCATTGGCCGTGCCCGGCTTGGTCATCCCCTCCATGAGGTTCAGTTCGGCAGGGTTGAACGGGTTCTGCGTCGAGATCAGGTGCGCCAGCAGCGCCGCCCCGATCATCACGACAGAAACAACGAAGGAGACCATCGCCACAGGCGAGCTCTTGAAAGCGAAGAACAGGTCGCTGTCGAGAAAGCGCGCGAGGGCGGAACGGCGGTCAATGCCATCATCGGGCGTGGCGGGGGAGGGCATATCAGCCATAGTCAATGTCCTTTCGCCACGCGGCGCCCGGAGCGCAGGCGCGGATCGAGGAAGAAATACAGGAGGTCGACCGTCAGGTTCACGATGACGAAGACAGCGGCCACGAACATCAGATAGGCCGACATCACCGGCACATCGGCGAACTGCACGGCATTGACGAACAGCGCGCCGAGGCCCGGCCACTGGAACACCGTCTCGGTGACGATGGCGAAGGCGATCACCGAGCCGAGCTGGAGCCCGGCAATGGTGACCACGGGGATGAGCGTGTTGCGCAGGGCATGGCGCAGCTCGATAGTGCGGTCGGCAATGCCGCGCGCCCGGGCGAAGCGGATGAAATCCGCGCGCATCACTTCCAGCATCTCCGCGCGCACAAGCCGCATGATCAGCGTGAGCTGGAAGAAGCCGAGCGTCAGCACCGGCAGGATGAGGGATTTCCGGCCGGATTCGGTGAGCAGGCCCGTGCTCCACCAGCCGAGCCGGACAACGTCGCCGCGCCCGAACGAAGGCAGCCAGCGCAACTCGACGGCGAAAATGTAGATCAGCCCGATCCCGATGAGGAAGGTCGGCAGCGACACCCCGATCAGCGAGGTTGTCATGATCACATTGCTGACGAAGCCGGTCCGGTTGATCGCGGCATAGACGCCGAGCAGCACGCCGAGCCCGGTGGCGAAGATCGCGGAAAGCACGGCCAGTTCCAGCGTGGCGGGCAGGCGTTCCTTGATCAGGTCGGAGACCTTGCGGCCCTGCCGGTAGGAGACGCCGAACTCGCCTTGCGCGGCATTGCCGAGGAAGCGCGCGAACTGGATCGGCCACGGATCGTTGAGCCCGAGCCGCTCGGTCAGTTCCTGGCGGTCCTGCTGGGTCGCCTCCTGGCCGAGCATGTTGACGACGGGGTCGCCCACGAAGCGGAACATGGAAAAAGCGATGAACGCGACCGTGACCAGGACGAGCACGCCCTGGGCCAGCGAGCGGATGGCAAAAGCAAACATGAGACTCTCAAAAAAAGGGCGCGGCTCACCCGGGGCGAGCCGCGCCTGTCCGCAGGATTAGCTGCGCTTGAAGGAGATCATCTTCAGCTTCGGCTGGTTCGACACATCGACCGGAATATCGAGGTCGCTCTTCATGCCATAGGCGAGGGTCTGGTGATGCAGCGGGATGTAGACAACATCCTTGTGCAGGATCGACCAGATCTTGGCGATGGTCGCGTTGCGCTTGGCAAGATCGGTTTCCGCCGACAGCGACTGGATCATCGTGTCGACTTCCGGGTTGGTGTAGCGCGTCGCGTTCCAGCTGCCGCGGCTGCCTGCACGGGTATGATAGAGGAAGGAGAAGATATAGTCCGAATCGAAGGTCGGGACGCCCCAGCCAACGAGGTAGAAATCGGTTTCCGGCGGCTGCTTCTGGATCAGCGTGAAGTGGATCGACTTCGACTGGCTGACCAGGTTCACCTTGATCCCGAGTTGACCCCACATGCCGACAGCAGCCTGGCAGATCGCCTCGTCATTGACGTAGCGGTCATTCGGGCAATGCAGCGTCACCGAGAAGCCGTTCGGATAGCCGGCATCGGCCATCAGCTTCTTGGCGGCGGCGACATCGACGGTTGGCGGCGTGTCGAGTTCCTTCGTCCAGCCATTGACGAAGGGCGGGGCGATCACGCCGGTCGGCACGGATTCACCGCGCATCACGACGCGCTGGATGGCCTGGCGGTTGACCACCATGTTCATCGCCTGGCGGACGCGGACATCCGCGAACGGGTTCTTGCCCTCGACATTGTCGGACTTGATGTCCTTGTCGCCGATATTGAAGCCGAAGAAGATCGTGCGGTTCTCGGGGCCCGAATTGACGCGCAGCTTGTTATCCTTGCGGAGGCGCTCGATATCCTGCACCGGCAGGTCCTGCACGAAATCCACCTCGCCCGAGAGCAGGGCGGCCACGCGTGTCGCATCGGCCTTGATCGGCGTATAGACGACTTCCGTGATTTCCAGCGGAACTTCGCTCTTGCCCCAGTAATTCTCGTTGCGCTTCAGCACGGTCTTCACGTCAGGCTCGCGGCTGACAAGCGAGAAGGCGCCTGTGCCGTTCGCGTTGCGAACCGCGAAATTCTCTTCCTTGTTCTTGAAGTCCTGGACCTTGGTCACGTTGTTCTTTTCGGACCAGCCCTTGTCCATCATGAACAGGTCACCGAGATTGTTCGGCAGCAGCGGGTTCGGCGCCTTGGTCTTGATGTGGACCGTGTGCGCATCGACCTTCGAGACCTTCTCGATCGAGGTCAGCAGGCCCTTCATGTCGGAGGTCGGCTGCATGGCGCGCTCGAGCGAGAAGACCACGTCATCCGCGTCGAACTCGGCGCCGTCATGGAACTTGACGCCGGTGCGCAGCTTGAATTCCCAGACGGTCGGATCGGACGTCACCTTCCACGAAGTGGCAAGCGCCGGCAGCTGCTTGCCGGTATGGTCGCGGATGATCAGCGGTTCGTAGATCTGGTGGCTGAGCGTATGCGTCGGCCCTTCGTTCTGGGCATGCGGATCGAGGGTCAGCGAATCCCCCGAGCGGGCCCATTTGAGCGTGCGGGCTTCGGCCACGCCGACCGCGAAGGTCGAGGCGATGAGCGCAAGCCACAGCGATTTGCGGAACGTCGTCATGATGGTCTCCCCTGGACAACCCGGCTGGGCCGGGACATTCGGGCCACCGGGGATTTTGTTTTTGTCCCGGCGGCTGATGGCAAAAGATTAGACACGGGTTATGCGTCTGGCAATCGCCATGCCAGCGCCGTGGCAAAATGCGCGCTTCCCGGAAGGGTTGTGGCGGTTTCGCGTGCAACAACCGGCATTGGATGCTTCCGATCCGGTGATTCTGGCCGGATTTGATTGATTCCCGCAACGAACCGGTTGCCCCGCGGGCATGGATGCCAGCGCGGATTTCGCGTTTTGCCCTTTCCGGCGGCAGTGCCTGCCCGCTAGAAAGGCAGAAAGCCGTTACGGCGGGATAAGGAAGGATGTTCCATGGATCTGGGATTGAAGGGCAAGGTGGCTCTGGTCACCGCGGCATCGGGCGGTCTTGGCGCTGCCATCGCCGAAGTTCTGGCGGAGGAGGGTGCCCGCGTGGCCATCACCGGGACGAAGGCGGACAAGCTCGAGGCCACGGCGGCGGCGATCCGTGCGAAAGGGGGCGAGGTGCTGCCGCTCGTCTGGGATCTGGCCGATCTCGGCCGGATCGAGCCCGCCATTGCCGAGATCGAGGCGAAGCTGGGCCCGATCGATATTCTCGTGAACAATACCGGCGGTCCTCCGCCCTCGCCGGCTGCCGGGCAGTCGATCTCAACCTGGCAGGCGCATTTCCAGTCCATGGTGCTCTGCGTGCTGGCCATTACCGACCGCGTGCTGCCGGGCATGCGCCAGCGCGGCTGGGGGCGTGTCATCACCTCGACCTCGATGGGCGTCGTGGCGCCGATCCCGAATCTCGGCATGTCGAACACGCTCCGCGCCTCGCTCGTTGGCTGGTCGAAGACGTTAAGCCGCGAGGTCGCGCGGGACGGCATTACCGTCAATGTACTCGCGCCCGGCCGTATCCTCACCGACCGCGTCCGCTCGATCGATGCCGGCCAGGCCAAGCGCGAAGGGCGCCCCGTCGAGGAGGTCTCCGCCGCCAGCCAGGCGACGATCCCGGTCGGCCGCTACGGCGATCCGCGTGAATTCGCCGACATGGCCGCCTTCCTTGCTTCTCCGCGCGCATCTTACGTCACAGGCTCGGTCATCCGGGTTGATGGCGGCGCGCTCCCCAACATCTGAATGTCAGGAAATCCGATGTCCGTTACGTTCGACATGCCGGCCGTGAAGCCGCTCGCGGCCGAGATCCGCACGGCCCTTGCCGCCATTACCACCGCCACCCTCACCACGATCCTTCTGAAGAAGGGCCTCCGCAATGTCTGGCTGCGCGGCGCCATGCCGATCCGAACCGGCCAGCCCCGCCTTGTCGGGCGGGCTTTCACGCTGCGCTTCGTGCCGGCACGCGAGGATCTCGCCACGCCGGAAAGCTGGTCCTCGCCGATTTCCACCCGCGGCGCCATCGAGGCCATGCCGGAAGGCGTGATTGCCGTCGTCGATTCCATGGGCGTGCAGGATGCCGGGATCTTCGGCGATATCCTCTGCGCCCGGATGAAGAACCGCAAGGTGACCGCTCTCGTCACCGATGGCGTCGTGCGGGATCTCGCCGGCGTGCTCGGCACAGGGCTGCCGGTCTGGTGCGGCGGTGCGGCGGCCCCGCCTTCCGTGGCCGGCCTGACCTTCGTCGACTGGCAGCGCCCGATCGGCTGCGGCGGCGTCGCGGTGTTCCCGAACGATGTGATCGTCGCCGATGATGACGGCGCCGTCCTCATCCCCGAAGCGCTGGTCGAGGCCATCGTCCCGCTCGCCGTCGAGCAGGAGCGGATGGAAGCCTGGATCATGGACGAGGTGAACAGGGGCGTGCCGCTGCCCGGCCTCTACCCGATGAATGCCGAGACGAAGGCCCGCTACGAAGCCACGAAAGGGAAGGGCGAATGATCTCGCATGAAGCCTTCACGGGGGTCTTCCCCATCGCGCCGACGCCGTTCCTGCCGGGCGGCGAGATCGACTGGGCCAGCCTTGAGCGGTTGCTCGCCCATTATCTCGCAGTCGGAGCCGAGGGCGTGACCATCCTCGGGATCATGGGCGAGGCACCCAAGCTCGAGGCGGCCGAATCGCTCGAGATGATCCGCCGGACCGTGGCGGTCATGGCCGGCCGGCCGATCATCGTTGGTGTTTCCGCGCCCGGCTTCGCGGCCATGCGGGCGCTGGCGCGAGAAGCGGTCGAGGCCGGTGCGGCGGCGGTGATGATCGCGCCGCCGAACACGCTGCGCACCGATGACCAGATCGTCGGCTATTACGCCGATGCCGTGCAGGCTATCGGTCGCGACATCCCCTTCGTGATCCAGGATTATCCGCTGATCACCAATGTCGTCATGACGCCAAACGTCATTCGCCGGATCATCACCGACAATCCCTCCTGCGTCATGCTCAAGGCGGAGGACTGGCCCGGCCTCGAGAAGATCAGCACCCTGCGCAAATGGCAGGCGGAGGGCAGCCTGCGTCCCGTCTCGATCATGACCGCCAATGGCGGCCTCTTCCTCGATTTCGAGATGGATCGCGGCGCCGACGGCTCCAATACCGGCTACGCCTTCCCGGAAATGCTGGTCGATGTTGTCCGGCTCGCCAAGGCCGGGCATCGCGATGCCGCGCATGACCTGTTCGATGCCCATCTGCCGCTGCTCCGCTACGAGCAGCAACCGGGTGTCGGCCTCGCCGTGCGCAAATACGTGCTGATGCGCCGGGGCTTGCTGACCGCGGACGCCCAGCGGCGCCCTGCCGGTTCGCTTTCGGCCGCGGCGCGCGAGGAGGTGGAATACCTGCTCGCCCGTCTGGCCCGGCATGATCCGCGTGCCGCGCTTCCGGCGTGAGCGGCTTCAGGCGGCCCGGGCGCCCGCGCGGCGCTCGGCCAACCCGGCCCGGCAAGTCCGGATGAACCGCACCAGCCGGTCCGTGGTCAGGGCCGCCGTCCCGACAAGGGAGGCCGCGCCGGCCATCGAGGTCAGGGTCACTGTTTCCGAGGCAAACCGCGACTTGAAATCCTCCGCGCCGCAGAGGAAATCGACGAGATCCAGCCCGCTGTCAAAGGCCCAGCGGATATAGTCGACCATCAGGACCATGCCCGGCGAGCCCTTCTCGACGGCAGGGTCATAGGTGGTCACGAAGGCCATCATCCTCTTGCCGTCGACAAAATTGATCGAGATCGCGATGGTCTCGCCGTCGCGCTCCAGAACGAAGATCCGCAACTGCCCGGCCCGGCGGAGCGTGTCGACCAAAGCGCCCAGCAGGGGCGCATCCTTGTCGAAAAGCGGCGCCTCGAGGCCCATCTTTTCCAGCCAGGCGCGCTTGAGGGCGGAAAGGCGGGTCAGGACTGGCTCGATTTCGGCATCCGGAGGCAGCAGCCTGAACCGGAGTTCCGCCCCTTCCGAGAGATAGGCCACGCCCCGCCGGTAATTCTGGCGCGTCTTCTTGTTCTGGGCATTGAACCATGCCTCGCCATCGGCATGGGGGCCGACAACCCGGAGGCTCATCTCGCTGCGATGATTGGGCATCAGGGCCTGCCGCTCGCCGGATTCCCGCAGCGCATGGGCGCGCGCATCCGGGAGGAGCCGGTTCAGCAGGATGAGATCATAGCCGCGCTGCCGGCTCACGGCGTTCCACATCGCTCCGGCGACATTCGGTGACGCAGCGGGGTGGACGAGCATGTCGCAGTAATCGGCATGGTCCCGTGCGGCCCATTCGAGAAGGCGCAATCCGCGATGGCGGTGGATGGCCAGCGGCAGGATACCGACCAGCATCGGCCCGTCCCATGCGGTCGCGATCATCAATTGCCGGGTCTCGCGGTCGGCGATATGCCGCCACCAGCTTTCGATCCAGCCATGGCTCTGGAAGATGAGGGCACCGCAGGCGGCCCAGAGCTGCTGCCAGTCCGGCTCGAGCGCCGCAAGCGCCTCTGCCGTACTGACGATCTCCACCCGGATTCCGGTGGATGACGGGGCGAGAGCCTCGTTTGCGATCCGGAAGGGCCCGTTCATGCCGAAGGCTCCTTGGCCGGTTCTGCGGCCTTCCGCCCACGGTCGAGGCGAAGCCACCGCAGGATATGTCCGCCCATCTTGATGACCGGCAGGACCCAGAGGCCGAAGAGCGACTGGTATTCCCGGCTCTCCCGTTCCATCAGCCCGAAGGTGAAGCTCTCGTCCTTATCCGGCACGGCGAGCGTTCCGAACCAGCGATCCCAGAAGCTGAAAAGCAGGCCGAAATTCTTGTCGTAGTGCCGGGGATCGGCGCTGTGGTGGAGCTGGTGGTAATGGGGGCACAGGACGATGCTATTGAGCGCGCCGAACGAGATCTTGAGATGCGTGTGCCGCACGAAATCCATCATGAGGATGTTGCGGATCACATAGACATTGACGCCGAAGATCGTGGCCTCGACCGGATTGAGCGAGACAAGCGTCCAGAGGCCGAAGAAGAAGCCGGCAATCACGCCGTCCCAGGCCCGGTTCATCAACTCGTCCAGCGGATGGACGCGATCCTTGGTGATGCCGACCATCACTTCCGCGGAATGATGCACCTTGTGCAACTCCCACATGAAGGGAAACTTATGCTGAGCCCAGTGATAGGTGTAATACGAGATGTCGTAGGCGAGCAGCATCGTGATCGTGAAGATCACGATCGTCAGCGGGCCGGGCTGTCCGAACAGCGGCTCGGTGATGCCGAAGAGGCCGCCGAGCGTCTGGTGGGTTGCATATCCCATTGCCCCGACGAAGACCGCGCCTGCCGGGAACATCAGGAACGGCGTGATTGCCCGTTTTGTGATCCAGAACAGGAGATCCGCTTTCGCCGAGGGATGCGTGATGATCTCGTGCGGGATGAGGAACTCGAAGAATTCCCGGAAAGACCGCTTTTCGATGGTTCTGAAATACACATAGAGCGCCGAGCCCAGGGCCGTCGCCAGCAGCAGGCCGGAGGCAATGAGGTTCTCGGTCGAAAGCCGGGCGAGGATTTTCGCCGTCACGAAGTCGAGCATGGGAAGTCGGGATCCGGTTGCGGGAAGTCCCCGCGTCGGGCCGGAGTGTCGCCCCCATCTCCTAACAAATGGCTTTTTCCACCGCGCCAAACGTGCTCGATCACGGCCTGGTGAACGCGCCTGCCGGGCGAAAGGGATGGTTTCGATCGAAACGGTTGATAGTCCGCTACCAAAGCAGCGAGCCCTCCGCCGCCAAGTCGCGAAGGGCTGCTCAGGCGGCCCGGATCTGGCCGAGGAAGCGGTCCATCTCGCTCTTGATGTCGGCTGACGCTTCGGAAAGCTGGCTGGCCGATTGCAGGACCTGCATCGCCGCGCTGCCATTCTGATCCGCTGCATCCGAAACACCGGAAATATTGCTCGTGACCTGCTGCGTCCGCTCGGCGGCATGGATCACCCCATCGGCGATGCCCTCGCTGGCGCGGCGCTGGTCCTCGACAGCCAGCGAGACATCCCTGGCGATCCGGCGCATTTCCTCGATCGTGCTGCCGATCGCTTCCACCGCCGCGATCGAATCCCGGGTCACATTCTGCACATGGGCGATGTTCGCCCCGATCTCCGCCGTCGCGCGCGTCGTTTGGGTGGCCAGTTCCTTTACCTCGCTGGCGACAACCGCGAAGCCTCTGCCGGCTTCCCCTGCGCGGGCCGCTTCGATCGTGGCATTGAGCGCGAGAAGGTTCGTCTGGCTTGCGATGGAATTGATCAGATCAACCACCTGGCCGATCGCCGAAACCGCCTGCGCGAGCTCGGAGAACTTGCCGGCCGTTGCCGCGCTGAGATCGGAGGCCTGCGCCGAAACCTCGCTGGCCTTCGTCATGCCGGAGGCGATCCCGCCGATCGCCTGAGCAAGTTGTCGCCCGGATTCAGCCAGCGAGTCCACGGTGGCGGACATCTCCGTCGAGGCCTCGGTCACCACCTCCGCCTGACGTGCCGTTTCCTCGGCTCCGGTCGACAGGGTGGCAGCAGCATTGTGCAGATGGCTCGACGTGGAGGCCAGCGTGTTCACGCGGGCAAGGGCGTTGCTCTCGAAGGCGGCGATTGCCGCCTCGACCTGGCGCTGCCGTTCGGCACGGGCGGCCAGTTCATCCTGTTCGGCGCGGCGCAGATTGGCCCGCTCGGCCTGCGCCTGACGGAAACCCTCGACAGCCTTGGCAATGTTGCCGAGCTCATCCTTCCGGTGGTCATGCGAGGCGCTGAAATCCGTCTCGCCCCGCCCGATCCGGCTGATGTCGCGGGCGAGATCCGCGAAAGGCCGCGCGATGACGCGGTTGGTCCAGATCAGCAAAGCCAGCACGACGGCACAGGCCGCGAACATCGTTGCCCATTGCGCGATGTTGATGATCTGGGCGATGGCAGACAGGCTTTGGTCCATTTCCACCATGCGCGTCTGGTAGGCTGCAGCCAGGGCCTCAAGCGCCTTGTTGAAAGCGGTTCGCGTCGCCCGGTTGGCATCATTGTCGCCGATCTCCCGCGCCGCTTTCGATCCTTGCGCCCGGGCTGCCGCCACCAGTTGCGTCCGCAATTCCGTGAAGGTCCTGCCCTGCTTTTCCAGTTCGGCGAAGTTTGACCGATCGACATCGGTCACGAGGCCCTTCCACTCGGTCATCGTGGATTGCAACGCCACCAGATGCTTCTCGAGCCCGCCGCCGAATTGTTCGATCCGCTTCGGATCGTCGGTCATGTAAAGCCCGCGTGATTCCATCACCACCGCATAGACGAGGGCATTGGCCTTCTCGATCAGGGCCTGCTTCCGAAGTGTGTCGCGAATTTCGGCGGTTGTCTCGGTGCGGAACGTGTTCTCGATCCAGATGCTGCTCGCGAGCAGGCAGCAGAGCAGCCCCAGTGCCGCGATCGACCCCTGCAGCGAGAGGAACAGCCGGTTTCCGAAGGCATACATGGCAAGGTCCTGTTTGAAGACGGGACATCATTCTTTTGATGATGATCGTGTATATTTAGTAACTGTGATCACATATCTGCACGTTTTCCGTGCAGATGACCTCGGAGCATTGAATCCGGGCCGCTCTTCAACCCGGGCGGCTCTTGCGCAAAGCCTCGGGAAGCCCATCTTTCCAGCAAGGGCCGGATGGGGGTGAACATGGAGCGCGGTTTCGGGTTGCATCATGTCACGATGCTGGCGAGCGATCCGGTCGAGACGCTCCGCTTCTATGGCGAGGTGATGCGGTTGCATCTCGTCAAGCGAACCGTGAATTTCGATGCGCCGGATATCCACCACCTCTATTTCGGCGATCGGGAGGGGCGCCCCGGCACCCTGCTCACCTTTTTTCCCTTCACCGATGCCGCGCGCGGCCATGTCGGCGGCGGTGCCGCTGCGGCCCTTTCGCTGGCCATCCCCGCTGGCGAGATGGAAGCGTGGATCCTGCATCTCGCCGAGCAGGGCGTGGACACGCTCGGTCCGATGGAACGCTTTGGCGAACAGGTGCTCCGCTTCGAGGATCCGTTCGGCCTCGCGCTGGATCTGATCGGCCGGGAGGGCATCGGCGCGACCGCACTTCCGATCCTCGCCGGGGCGACGTTGCTTTCGCAGGCACCGGCGGCAACCGAGGCCTTGCTCGTCCGGCTGATCGGGTGTGAACCGGCGGGGGAGGAGCGTGGCCTCCGCCGTCTGGTCATTCCGGGAAGCGGACAGTCACTCGATCTCGCGCGGGAAGGCACAACCCTGCCGGTCGAGACAGGCGCCGGCATTGTCCATCATCTCGCTTTCCGGGTGCCGGATGAGGCTGGCCTCGGGGCGATCCGCGCCGAGCTTGTCGCGCTGGGACTCGATCCGACGCCGGTTCTCGACCGGCGGTATTTCCGGTCGGTCTATGTGCGTGAGCCCGGCGGCATCCTGTTCGAATTCGCGACCGACCCGCCGGGCTTCGCTGTCGATGAGCCGCCGGACCGGCTCGGGACAAGCCTGCAATTGCCCCCGGAACTCGAACCCCAGCGGGCCGCCATCGAACGACGCCTCGCGCCGCTCACCCCTGCCGGATAGGAGAGGTCATGCTCAACCAGACAGATGCCGATTCCCTGGTCTCCCGGTTCCCGCTCAAGCGGACCGGTGCGCCGCCGACCCGCGCTGCCGGCTTCGTGCTGATGCTGCATGGGCGGGGTGCGAGCGCCGAATCGATCCTTGAGCTTGCCGAGGCTTTCGCACAGCCTGATCTCTGCTTCCTCGCACCGCAGGCGCCGGGCTACAGCTGGTATCCCTATCCCTTCATCGCCCCGCTGGCGGCAAACGAGCCGCCTCTCTCCAGCGCGCTGACCCTCACCGCGGGCGTTCTCGATGCGCTGGAGCACGGTGGTATTCCCGCCGCGCGAACAGGGATCTGCGGCTTCTCTCAGGGGGCCTGCCTCGCGCTGGAAACGGCCATCCGGCAGCCGCGGGCCTACGGAGCCGTCTTCGGATTCAGCGGGGGCTATATCGGCCCGATGGGCGAGCCGCGCCGGCCCGTGCCCGGCACGGAGACGGCTCTCGCCGGCGCCTCGGTCCTGATCGGCTGCTCCGATGTCGATTCGCACATCCCGCTTTCGCGCGTGCAGGAAACCACGGCGCTGATGCGGGCCATGGGTGCCGAGGTGGACGAGCGGATCTATCCCGGCTTCGGCCATGGCATCAATGCGGATGAACTGGGCGCAGCACGTGCCCGGCTGCAGGCAATGCAGGAATGATATCGACCGTGCCCCCGGAATGGCCCGGACAGAAAACCGTCGTGCAATCAAGGGGAAAGAGATGGTGGTGGACGCAGTGCGGATCCGTCCGCTCTCTGAAGGATTTCCCTGTTTTGACGCAGAAACAGGGAATTTCTCAGAATTTTGATGCCGATTTTCCTGAGGATTTCCGCAAATAAGACCTGTTTATCAGATGGTTGGAGGTAAAATGCTCCATTTGGATAACAGGGAATTTTTGTTTACGGAACAGGGAATTTCAGGCGCTCAAGCAGTGAATTCGAGAGCATTTTCGGTGTGTGCAGGGTTTCGATAGCTCAGTTCGCTTGCTGCGACGTCAGCCTGTCCGAGCGCGATGGTCGCGATTGTGGGATTTCGGATCGCTCATTCGGGATTGCGGCGTATCATCCGGGTTTGTTGCGGTGCCAAGCGACGTATCTCGGCGCCGGGTCATTGATGGTGATTGATCAATGAGATCCGAGAGCGATGATCCGTGGCAGAAAAGGCTCCGACCGGTTTCGCGCTTGGCTGCCTTTGGAGCATCTGCGGCTCTGGCGAAAAGAATGAGAAGCGCATCCCGAGGGGCGGAAATCTCCCTCCCGGCACGTGTCCGGATGTCCTGTTGGATGCGCGCACACGATGGTCATGGACGGCGACAGCGAGCGCTTGAAAAGCCTCGTTGCGCATGCCTGCAAAACGCCGAGTGCGGCAGCACGAATGCTGTTTTCTACGAGATCGTCAAGTCAAGCATTCTGGATGCCAAGACTTGTGTGCCAGCGGCCAACCACCCAGCAAAACTACAAAAAGCGCATCCCGAGGGGCGGCACTCCCTCCACGGCACAAGACCGGACCTCCGGTGGGATGCGTGCATTCGAGTTCTCCGCTCACGCGGCGTTCGATTGCCGGACCATGAACGCTCCATTTCGCGGCGAGGTCAAGTCGGACGTCTTCGCCTAGCAACCGGCTCAATCAGCCTCAAATAATCCCTCTGGGGGATCCGTGTCAGGACCAAAAGTTCGAACTGTTTCCATCGATTTTTGAAATACCGCGTTTTTTCAAAGGGTTGAATCAAAACGCCCCTGACGCGTGTCCGGGTCTGCAAAGGTCTGCTAACGTGATTCGATAGCCCCCTTGATTCTGGATCCAAGAGCGATGCGTCGCCCGGGTTCTGATGGAGGGAAAAGGCGATGACGAGGTTTGCGCTTAGCGTCGAGATGCGGGCTATTTCCCTGCTCCGCCCTTACCCGAACAACGCGCGGAAGCACTCGAAGCGGCAGATCAGGCAGATTGCCGAGAGCATCCGGCGGTTCGGATTCACCAACCCGGTTCTTGTGTCGGACGACGGCGGGATCATTGCCGGCCATGGCCGGGTCGAGGCTGCGAAGCTGATCGGCATGGCAGAGGTGCCGACACTCGCGCTGTCCCATCTCACCGAGAGCGACCGGCGGGCCTATATCCTGGCCGATAACAAGCTCGCCCTGAATGCCGGTTGGGATACGGATATCCTGGCAATCGAACTGCAGGGGCTGATCGACCTTGATTTCGATGTCGAGGTCACCGGCTTCTCTCTCGCAGAAGTTGATTTCGTGCTCGATGCTTCACGCGAGAAGAAAGATGAGGCGAAAGGGGACGAGCCGGCAGACCGCGTGCCGCCCCTCCCGGAAACCGCTGTCACCAGACGAGGCGATCTCTGGACGCTCGGCAAGCACAAGCTGATCTGCGGTGATGCGCGAGAGACGAGCGATTACATGACGCTCCTCGGCTCGGAGACGGTCGACCTCGTCTTCACCGATCCGCCCTACAACGTAAAAATCGACGGGCATGTCTGCGGTTTGGGGGAGGTGAGGCACCGGGAGTTTGCCTTTGCCTCCGGAGAGATGAGCCAGAACGAGTTCACCGCGTTCCTCATCGCAACCCTTTCTCAGATGGCCGCGCGGTGCCGGGACGGGGCCATCGCCTTCGTCTGTATGGATTGGCGGCATATGCGCGAGTTGCTCGATGCCGGCGCCACTGTCTTCAGTGAACTGAAGAACCTCTGCGTCTGGAACAAAACCAATGGCGGCATGGGGACCTTCTACCGCTCGAAGCACGAACTGGTCTTCGTGTTCAAAGTCGGGACGGCCGAACACACGAATACCTTCGGCCTCGGGGATACCGGCCGCTACCGCACCAATGTCTGGGACTATGCGGGGATATCGAGCCTGGGCAGTCAGCGCAGCGAAGAACTGGCCATGCATCCCACGGTAAAGCCCGTCGCACTCGTGGCGGATGCGATCCGCGATTGTACGAAGCGCGGCGAGATCGTGCTCGATGCCTTCGGCGGTTCGGGCACGACGCTGATCGCTGCCGAGACCTGCGGGCGGAAAGCGCGCCTGATCGAATTTGACCCCGCTTATTGCGACACGATCATCACCCGCTGGGAACGGCTGACCGGCCAGCAGGCAAAACTCAGTGCAGCGGAAACGGAGTCAGCGGCGGGTATCGTGCAATCCGATGGCCGTCACCCAACCTTTGAAGAGGTCGCCGAGGCTCGGCTTGGAACGCTGCCTCTCGCGCCCCGGGGCCACTCGTCTGTCATCGAGCCAGGACTGCGCAAAGACATGGGAGCGCGCTCTCGGTCGAAGCGCGCCGGTTCCCGCATCTGAAACACAATTCGGGAGACGTCCTATGAGCAAGAGGCAAGAGACACGGGCACCTCGTAGCGCAGGTAAGAAGCCCGCTCCGGCAGGTTCGGATGCCGAGATGAAGGCCAAGCTCGATCCGCTTGACAAGCCGGTAGGCTATAAGAAGCCACCGTTGGACACTCGGTTCCAAAAGGGGAAGTCCGGCAATCCGGCAGGGCGCCCGAAGGGCAGCGTGAAGACCAGGGCACCCGAGCCAGCTCTGCCCTCATCGCTCGACGAGATAAGGCGCCGCCACGTTGCGACGCCGGTCAGGATCCGGGACGGGGACGGCGCGCGGGATATCCATATCGTCGAGGCCCTTCAAAGGCAGATCGAAAAATTAGCCTTCGCGGGTGGAATCCAGGCTGCCCGGCTTTCGCTTGAGCGGGCAGAACGCACGCTTAGGGATATCGAAGCCGAGTATCGGGAGAATCTTCAATGGGTGGATCGCTATGCCGACAGTTACGCGCAGATCTCGAGGAACTACGCAGCAAAGGGTGAACCGGTTCCCGATTCCTTCGCTCGCCCTGAGGATATCTTCTGCTCGCGCGATGACGGCCTTCGCATCATCGGTCCCTACACCGAGAGGGGGCTTGAGAACTACCACACGCTCAAGAATTGGCGCGACGCCATGCACGTCAAGATGATCTACGACCAAGTGACCTTCTGCCCCCGTCCCGGCGACCGGACCACCTTCACCATGGCGGAGTTTTTTGTGCTGTGGATTGATCGCATCATGCCCAAGCGCTGGCGGCTTGACGCGCCTGAGATGAAAAAGCGAACGCTCAAGCTTACCTGCCTGTTTCGTCCAGCCCTCCTACGCGAGCTCGAAGACGCATTTAGGCTGCTGGGGTTTCCGCCGCCACTCAGCAAGCCCTTGCCACCAATGCCGGACAAGCACCTGCGCGCCTTCGGGCTAAATCCGCGCGAGGTGAGGAGGCGGTTCACAAAAGGGTAATTGAGGTGGGCAGCATCCGTCGTGGGGTCGTCAGGATCGCCCCAACCACGACCTGCTTCGTGAGATTAGCGGTTGTGATGAGGTTTCATGCTGATTGTTGAGGTCTTGGTCTACTGATGCTGCGAGATGGCCATGGGGTTCCCTCAATAATTAGAAATAAGCCATGACAGGGGCTCGAACGACACAACCGTTAGCCCGCTTGGGCAGTGGATGCTGGGTGATATGTTGATGCAGGCCTTGGTTCGGATATGCGCCAGAATGACATCCGCCTGCGACAGGTTGCGACGACCGCTTGCATCGACCCAGTTCACATCTCTGGTCTTCACGGATCGTCTTAAAAACCACGAGATTTCGATCAGCCAGATCGCAAGGGCGCCTAGCGGGATACCCAGGCTTCGCGCCATTCCTTCCGGATCATCCAGAGCCTCCGGCGAATAATCAAATGCGAGGAGGTCTATCTGTGAGCCTGCTAGCGTCTTCGAGGCGCGCGCCTAGCTGGGATAAGTTAAACGTGTCAATAACGCCCGCCGTCCGCATTCAAGCCTCGGGTCAGTGACGCCAAGCGAGACATTCTTCAATATGCTGCCAACAATCCCAAAGGCTGCATAACCGAGGCAGAAATCTACCTAAAAACCGAACGGGATTGTTCCGACCATTCAAGCCAGCTCAATACTGAGCTGAGCTTGCCGATGTTTCGTATAGGAAAAAGGGTCGCAATCCTGAGGTGGTCGCCGAAATGTTTTTTGGGGCACCCATTACTACGATATTTTTTGTGAACTAATCCTGCGTTTTCTACCTTAGGTAGTATATTTGAATGTTTTAAACGCTTGGGTTGGTTGCGACGGATAGGCGCGCCTGTCGAGTTTAGTCGCGGGGGCGTACGCTGAGCAGTGAAGAATTTGATTTGCCAGCATATCTGTTTCCGTCGTTTGAACTTGGGCTATTCTTATATCGGGCGTCGAACATGAGCATTTGCATAGGCCGTGTATTTGTTTTGACGTGCTTTGTGACGATTTTTGGGGCAGCGGGAGCAAGCGGGCAGAGCGCGCAACAGGTTGGACAGGCTCCACCGGCTTTCGAAGTAAACCGCTCACCGTTCCAGGGTCCGAACCTGCAGGGGCTTTCGACGCAGCCGCGCCAATCCGCGCCAGCGACACCCGTTGAAGGGCTATCGGTGAGGCCTCTGCTGCCCGCACTTCCTTCCGATCCGAAGGTTATGAACCCCTCGCTTATCACGCCCCCTGTTGCGCCCGAGCCGGCGAAAGCGCCGGACCGGATGGCCGCGCCGAAATCTGCGCAACAGGATCAGAAGCCGCAAACAGACACAAAAGAGAAGCAAGGGGCGACGGAGAAGGCCGCGAGCCAGCAAAGCGCAGCTGCGGCCGCAACGACCGGATCTGAGAATGCGGGTGCGAGTCCGGGCCCGACGGACCCTGCGCTGCCGGCGCCACCACAGGCGATGTTCAACGGTTCCTTCACGCAGAGCGTGCCGATCGAGGTTCCTGCCTTCCGGGGCTATGAGCCGAAGCTGAAGCTTGTCTACGATTCGAACCATGGTTCACGGGCGGGCGGGCACAACGCGGGTTGGCTCGGTATCGGCTGGCATCTTGAGGGGCTCTCGGAGATCGTTCGTGTATCGCCGCGACGCGGCTCGCCTCGCTTCGATGCATCCGACACGTGGATGATCGATGGGGAGGAGATGTTCGCCTGCTCGGGCGAGGTTGAAAGTCCAAGCTGCCAGAGCGGCGGCACGCATACCACGCGGGTTGAGAGTTACAGGCGGTATATCTACGACATTAACCAGAACCAGTGGCGGGTGACCCGGCGCGATGGGAGCTGGGATCTTTTTGTTCCTGTTGGCAGCTTCGCCTCGTCTGGTTCGCCCTCCACCAATCACAGCTACTTTTACCGCTACGTTTTGCACAAATCCGTCGACCCGAACGGCAACGAGGTAACGTTCCATTATACCTGCCAAGTGCTGCCGGCCTGCCAGCCCTGGGCGATCGCCTACGGCGCCACAACTATCTTTCTGACATCGAGTTCGCGGCCGGATATGACCGAGGCTGCTGTCGGCGGCGCGCTGATGCATTTTGACCGGCGCCTGAAACTGATCGACATCGTTTCTTTCGGTGTTCGAGTGCGTTCCTACCAGCTGTCCTATGATCAGAGCCCGGCAACAGGCGTCTCACGCCTCGTTTCGGTCCGGCAATATGGCAAGAACGCCATCGTCGACGGCAACGGCACCGTCACCAGCGGCGATGCTCTTCCGCCGCACCAGTTTACGTATCAGGGAAGTGCATTAACCCCGAGTGTGGCGGGGTTAAACGACGGCATTCCTCTGCCCCCAGGCTTTACCGATCCAACTGTACCGAATGGCCCCGCACCTCTATTCCTTGATCGGAATGGCGATGGTCGCGATGACGTCGTTACTTTGGAGGATAGAACGACATCAGTCGCTGGAGAACTTCCAACCCATTCCACAATATTTAGGTCATTCCAGTCGTTAGTGAATCAAACCTATCAGTTAAATGGCCAAATTGAAGTCACCGTAGGTGGTGATTTGCTGTTCAAGTCAAATCATGGGGGTGATTTCCTTGGCATAGGAAAGCAGTACACTGCGCATGCATACCGATTGAGGCGTCAACGATCAGGGGACGATGGGTCGATTTATTATGTAACATACATAGATGTGTACAGTGAAACTTTTGCCAAGGTTGCAAGCTTTGATACCGAATTCAAGCAATCAGGCATAGCTGAACAAGATAACTATCTCCTAACCGGAGATTTTGATGGTGACGGAAAAACAGAAATACTGCTTGGATCTTTGATAAATTCTGGTTCCGAAGTTATAATTCACACAAGATTAAATTGGAATGGGTTGGCATTTTCTAATACGGCAATTGGTTTGGACCCCAGCCATCTTGGGTTTCCCTACAATCCATCTTACCGGGTGGGAGATTTCGATGGTGATGGAAAATCCGATGTCTTGAGTATCGCGAGTTACCCGAACAACCAACCGTCCCAGAACACTCGCACTGCAATCTGGCGTTGGAATGGAAGCGGATTTACCAAAAGCGACGTCGCGAACAATATCCCAGCTGGATCGTTTGCCGTCCGCGGGCCGCATTCGGGCCCGACCACTCTGATTGGCGATTTCAACGGGGATGGGAAAACGGATTTTGTACTCCTTCGTTGCACGGGAGAAAACCAAGCCGAAATTCTGCGAGTCACTTCGACAGGAAGCACATTGCATACGACTAGCTTGCTGGGCGGCGTGTATTTTCCGCTCGACGCGAGCTGCACGACAACTGCTGTCTTCCACCTTGGGGATTACGACGGCGATGGCAGGACAGACTTCGCCGTCGGCAACAGCGTGTTTCTATCAAGGGGAGACAGCTTACAGACGTTTTCAGTCAGCAATCCCTACTATCCGTATGGAAGTTTTTATCCCTTTACTGTGGGGGATTTCGATGGTGATGGTCGTTCCGATATCGCGGTCGCACGGCAAGGAGGCGCTTCTGCTACACTGCATCGCGTATCCCTCGGCACCTCATTCCCTGATTTGATGACCTCTGCCCGGTTGCCTTTGGGGGGCGAGACGCGAGTGAGCTATCAGCCATCCTCCGCCTGGACGCAGGAGCGGATGGCCGGTGTTGTTCAGACTGTAGAGACCTTAACAACCGATGATGGGAGAGGAATCGTAGGGACCAGCACATTCACTTACTGGGGCGGCCGTTATGATCCGGAAGAACGACGCTTCCTGGGATTCCGTGTTGCTCTGGTCACGTTGCCGCCTGCCGAGGGAGACATACAGGCCCCGCCTGTGAATCGATATACGTTTGGTCAGAGCCGTGCGCATGCTGGCAAGGTGGTTCGTATTCAGCGAGGGACAGCAGCCGATACGTGGGGCCTCATGGGGCATACCGCGGTCACTTCCGCTTCACCCGCGCCCTGGAAGCAGGAGCGCTGCGATGATCATGGATTAAACTCGCCTGCCAACGCTTCATTGCGCGATACGTGCGAAGAATACACCTATAACGATAGCGCTCTGCCCTATCGTGCGCAGAACACGGCGAGCGAACAGCGTGATTATTTTGGCTCGTCAGTTCGCAGGACCCGCACAGAGCGGAATTTTGATCAATTTAATAATATTACGATGAAGCTTGATCTCGGAAATGTTGATAATCCATTGGAGAAAAAGCTTACACATATCGTATATTTTCCAAACACAACAAATTTCATTGTGTCGAGGCCGGCACTCAAAATTGCCGTCGACTACTCAACAGGCGCGCATACGGATGCGTCAATGGACTATTGGAGCTACGATGGTAGTTCAACATGGCAGGCGCAGTCGACGAAAGGAAACCTCACGTATCACTGGACTTGGCTGCAGTCCGGCGGAAGCAACATCTATCCTTCGAAGCATTTCACTTACGATTCTCTCGGCAACAAGATCACCGAGACCAACGAGGTCGGGGGCACGAAGACCTGGACCTATGATGCGTCCGGGCTGTTCGTCGCGGAGGCGCGCAACGAACTGAACCAGGCAACGACTTTCACCTACGATTACCCCTGCGGGAAGAAGTTGCGGGAGACGCAACCGCTCGATGGCGGCTTTAACGAGGTCGCGTATGACATCCATTGCCGCAAGGTCTACCAGACGACCTCGGGCGGAGACGAGCGATGGTTTGCCTATAACGATTGGGGCAATCCGAACGGCCAGCACAACGTCACCTACCGGCTCAACCCGACAAGCGGCGGCCCGAATATCTGGCAGGCTTCTTTCATAGACGGGTTCTCGCGCCCTATCCACGTCGTCTCCTCACCGATCAGCGGGGCAGATCACACGATGATCTGGTACCATTGGAACACGAGGGGGGTGCTCGCCCATGTCTCGGCGCCGACAGCAGTCGGCGGCTCGGCCAGCGGTCAGCTCCACCTGACCCGTTTTGCCCGCGATGCGCTTGATCGCGTTGTGCGGACGGATAACCCCGATGGCACTTTGCGACAGACCGTTTACGAGGCGTCGCCGCTTGGGCATTCCGCGATCAGGAACATCAATGAAATCGGCCGCCACGAGGTCACACACAAGGATGGCCACGGCCGTGTGATCCATATGGATCGCTTCCTGCCGGAGGGCGTTGTCCGCACCTCCTATCGTCACGATGCACTCGACCGGCTGACCGGGATTACCGATCCCGCCGGCAACGTCTGGTCTTACACGTTCGACACGATGTCCCGCCGCACGCAGGTCAACGATCCCGATCTCGGCATCTGGAACTTCGAATACGACCACGCCTCCCGGCTCGTCCGCGAGACGGATGCCAAGGGACAGCAGACCGCCTACACGCATGATGCGGTTGGCCGCGTCACCTCGAAGACAACGCGCGCCGGCACCCCGCAGGCGGAGACGACGCTCTCGATCTATGACGAACTCCGCGCGGGGAGCTTCAACCTCGGTAATCTCACGACGGTGTGCAACGGGCCGGGCACGCCCGCGACCCCGGCCGGCGGGTGTAGTGGGGCTACCTACCGCATTCACTATGATTACGACGGCAGCGGGCGGAAGTTCAAAACGACTTACGTCACTTCGGGCGATTCCTATCCGATCAGCCAGGCTCTCGCCCCGCATGGCGAGGTGCTTTGGAAGATCTATCCGGATGGTGATTCCGTCGGGTCCAGCAGCGCCCGCTGGACCTACGATGCTGCGGGCCGGCTTTATTCGACCCCGGGTGTTGTCAATTCGACCCTCTACAACGCGCGCGGGCAGGTCACATCGATCGCCTATGCCAACGGTGTCACCACCACCTACACCTACAACGATGCACGCGGTTGGCTGAATACCGTCTCGACCAGTGGCCCCTCAGGCATTCTCTCGGCGTGGACTTACACGCGCGACCCGGCGGGCAAGATCGTGGGCATCTCTTCGCCGAACACGGGCGAGAGCTGGAACTACATCTATGACGATATCGATCGCCTGATCCGCGCGGAAAACCCGTCCGCGCCGCAACTCACTCAGGAATTCGCCTATACGATCGACGGCAACATCACCATGGCCTGGGCGATCGGCTATTATGCCTACCCGGCGCCGGGTTCACCAAGGCCGCATGCTGTGACCTCGATCTCGCATCAGCACACCACGCTGCCGCACGAGGTGCTCACCTATGATGCGAACGGCAATATGCTGACGGGGCGGGGGCGCAGCTACACATGGGACGGGGAGAACCGGCCGGTCGAGATCGTCAATTCGAATAACGGCAAGACCTCCCGCTTCACCTACGGTCCGGATGGCGAGCGCATCCTGAAGCTCGCCAATACCGGGCCCGGCGGGCTTGATCAGGCGACGCTCTATCTCGGTGGCGAACTGGAACTGGCACCCGATCCGCTGACCGGGGCCATGACCTGGACGAAGTATCTCTCGTCCGAGGCCAAGCGCGTCGGCAATGGCGGAGGGCAGACGTTCTTCCACCATCGGGATCATCTCAAATCCATCCGGCTGATCACGGACGGGGCGGGCGCGCAGACCAAGCGCTCGACCTTCACCTCCTTTGGTGACAAGGGGCTGGAAAGCGTGGTCACCGGCCACCGGGAGGAGAAGGGCTATATCGGCGAGAATGCGGATGCCGAGACCGGGCTGATCTACCTCCATGCCCGCTATTACGACCCCGCCATCGGCCGTTTCATCTCGCCGGACTGGTGGGACCCCAACACGCCGGGGGTGGGCACGAATCGATATGCGTATGCGAGCAATGATCCAATCAATAGATCAGATAGAAATGGCCATGCAGATGCTGGTGAAACGGATGTGGATGGTCAAACTGGCCAAGACAAGGATGCCGCTCGCTCCAGTGGGCCGGCCGACCAGGACGATCGCAACTCTGCACGAAATGATCAAATTGAAAGTCAGTTAGACGAATGCGGAGGTATTTGCGGCAAGACGCCAGAGCCTGCTCCAATCTCACCGCAGATTGCACCGGCTCCAATCTCACCGCAGATAGCACCGGCGCCCACACCCACCGCCCCCACAATTGCGCCGATGTCTCCGAGTATCACTTCTCGATCCCCTCCTTCACCAAGCATAGGCATGCCGGGCACTCCAGGTTCGGCTGTGCTTGGTGGGCCAAAGGGAGGGGCGCCAGAAAGGGGTGGGGCATCTTCGGCAGACAGTGAAGCGATTGTGGAAGAGGTTGCTGGCCGTAATAGATTCGGAGGCTTTAGGGGAGAACGGAACCAAACTGGCGGGACCTCGGGTCACGGAACCCCAAATCCCTACAAGCACTGGAGTATAGATCCAAAAGACCCATCTCGGATAATTGGTAAAGACCCCCATACTGGGAAAACGTTGTCAAAGCCAAAGCCGCCCGATTTCGATAGCATAAAGAATCAATGATAAAGGAATCAAAATGAAAAAAATGACTGATATACTGCTGCGCGCGCAATCGTTTTTAGACAGAGGTGACAATATAAGAGCGTTTAATTTATTTATGGAAGCAGCGAGAGAAGGAAAAACTGCATCATATAATACTATTGGCTACATGCTTGATCACGGAATAGGCGTTGCTAAAGATGAAGAAGCAGCTTTTCGCTGGTACAAGAAAGCAGCTCGAGCAGGAGACTGCGTTTCGTACAACAATATAGGGATATATTATTATAATAAAAAAAATATTAATTTAGCAAAAAAGTGGCTCATGAGGTCAATAAATAATAAATACCACGGATCAGCACTTTTTTTGTCAAGAATATACATGAACGATCTGAAAAATATTCGTCTAGCAAAAAAATATGCAAATATTGTATTAAACAGTGATTATGTATCTTCTTTTGATAAAGAAGAAGCTAATAAATTACTAGGGAAAATAAAAAGTATCAAGAAGCCTGTATAAGAATATCAAAATAAATCAAAATATGAGTATTTTTTACGATTTTTGATAGAAATATACATTAGAGATTCGGTATTTAACTGAATGAGGAAAAAGCGATCCGGCGGGCAAGATCGTGGGCATCTCTTCGCCGAACACGGGCGAGAGCTGGAACTACATCTATGACGATATCGATCGCCTGATCCGCGCGGAAAACCCGTCCGCGCCGCAACTCACTCAGGAATTCGCCTACACGATCGACGGCAACATCACGATGGCCTGGGCGATCGGCTATTACGCCTACCCGGCACCGGGTTCGCCACGCCCGCATGCGGTCACCTCGATCTCGCACCAGCACACCACGTTGCCGCACGAGGTGCTCACCTATGATGCGAACGGCAACATGCTGACGGGGCGGGGGCGCAGCTACACATGGGACGGGGAGAACCGGCCGGTCGAGATCGTCAATTCGAATAACGGCAGGACCTCTCGCTTCACCTACGGTCCGGATGGCGAGCGCATCCTGAAGCTCGCCAATACCGGGCCCGGCGGGCTTGACCAGGCGACGCTCTACCTTGGTGGCGAACTGGAACTGGCGCCGGATCCGCTCACCGGGGCAATGACCTGGACGAAGTATCTCTCATCCGAGGCCAAGCGCGTCGGGAATGGCGGAGGGCAGACGTTCTTCCATCATCGGGATCATCTCAAATCCATCCGATTGATTACGGACGGGGCGGGCGCACAGACCAAGCGCTCGACCTTCACCTCCTTTGGCGACAAGGGGCTGGAAAGCGTGGTCACCGGCCACCGGGAGGAGAAGGGCTACATCGGCGAGAATGCGGATGCCGAGACCGGGCTAATCTACCTCCATGCCCGCTATTACGACCCCGCCATCGGCCGCTTCATCTCGCCGGACTGGTGGGACCCCAACAAGCCAGGGGTGGGCACGAACCGGTATGTGTATTCCGACAACGATCCGGTCAATAAAAGTGATCCCTCCGGCCACAGCGGCGAGAACGCCATCGGCAGCGACAGTCCGCCGGATCGGGACAAGGGCTCAACGAATGAAAGCACGCAGGGGCCTTCCGGACTTGCGGGACTGGAGGGCTTTGATAATTCTCTGGGGCAGGCTGCACCGCCGCTGGGGCGTCCAGGTCTGCCGGGCATCCTTGGTGCATTACTGGGAAATGCCCTGCGTGGAGGGCCGCGGTCACCCTCACAGGAAGACCCTTTTGGTTTGCTTGATAACAAACTCAGCCCGCCGAATATTACGGCAAAAACACATAAAGATGTTAAAGAGGACAATAAAGCACTTGCGCAGTCGGTACCTGATGAAGAAGAGCGCGTTTCACATCATACAGTGATGCATGCTAGAGTTGTAGGCTTGCTTGGATACAATAGAGAATTAGCTCCGGCAATTTCTCTCACAAAGGAGGATCATGCCCGAGCGACTGCAGCACAACGTGGATAAACAAATCTTTCTAACGACTTGGCTGGAGAATATGGACGCGCTAAGGCTGCCTTAGAAGCAACACGAGGCTTGAGTAAATCTCAAATTGAAAGCGCACTGCAAGAAGCCAAGGGGTACTTTGGTATTGAACTTGGTCACCCTCCTTCTACACCGGTTAATAGTCAAGGACGAGGATGGAGATAAGATGGCGCAATATTTTAAGTCAGAACTGGAAATTGGTGACATGATCACTCCAGAAATCGCTAGAGTGATTATTGATTTTGCAAGTGCGCTTTATTCTAAGAATTTTTCCGATGTTTCTGGATTATATATCCGAGAATACGTATTTGAGGAGTGCGTCAAGTTTGTCTCTACCGAGAGAATTGCAAAATTTCAGCATATTACAGTAAACAACATAAAGTACAGAAAAACAAAAAATAAGAAAGAATTGACTGTGTATTTTTGGTTAATTCGTGAATATGGGTTGGTATCTGATTTATTTTTCACGATTGTATTTACAGAGAAAGAAGCGCTTTTTGTTGCGATTCAAAATTACAAATTCTCCTGCGAGCTGCCATAGCCTGTGCAGTTAAGAATTTTCTCAAAATGTATCTAAGCTTGATCTGTCGTTAGCAGTTTGTGCACTTTAAGGAAATTAGCTTTTATTCGTTACCACGCCGGTTTCCGGCGCTTTTGTCTCACCCCCAATGGCGGCTGCAATCACAACCGTCTCACTATCTTCAAACATGCGTTCCGGAAATGCTACCCGCAGCGCCGGCCTTTGGAGTTGGTCCGTATCACAGGCTTTTTGTCGATTCTGGCGAATCACTTCTACCTTGATGCTGTGAAGCCTTACTCCCACACCTCTCCCCGCCATGCGAGCACGGCGAGATCGTTGTTGCGGCGGACAGGGATATGCCCAAGTGCAAACACCACCTTTCGTCGGAGCGGGGGCAAGCTCTTGTCCTGCACCGTCGCTCGGAGGGTGTAGATCGGCCGCGCAGGTGAACTATACGCCTGATACTTGACCAGCACGGGGCTAAGGTTCGCGCCGGCTCGCGACCGGTCAAGCGCAAGCAGTTCCAGTTCCTCCGGCAAAAGGCCGGGAATGGCGCGCATGATCTCGGGTGTCGAGAGATGCACCGCAATCCCGCGCGCGCCGGTCGCGACCGTGAAAACGCGCTCGATCCGCCCGGCGACAGGCTCGAACGCCTGCGCTGGCGAAAGCAGCGTGCCAACATCCTCGATGAAGACGCCATCCGCGCGCAAGGCCATGATCCGCGCGTGCATCGCATCTGCCGCTTCAGGCGCCAAAAGCTGAAGCGCGCTCAGAATGAAGGCGGGGTCGGCCCTGTTGAGATCGATCTTGCCGCTTTCATGTTCCACACTGAGCCGGACGTCCACCCCGTTGAAGCGGAAGATATGGCGCCCACCGGGCTGAAGAAGCACGCCGTGCAGTGGATCGGCGGGATCGCCCAAGGCCGCTATGCCCCGCACCAGCGCGTTGTCGGCATGAAGCCGTGCCTTTGTCAGATCGAGATGCAGCTTCATTTCTCGGGCATCGTCACGCGTCGCGAGCGAGAGGGCGAGTGCGATACCGGCGATCACGCTCGTCAAAACAAGGACCGAGAGGAGAACGAAGCCTTCCTCGCGTTCGCGCAATGTACGAAACTGCTGCACGATCATCGGACCGCTGACGGATCGAGCGGCAAGGTGCGGCTCTCATCACCCCGGCGAAGTGTGATCTCGCGGCGACCGATGTCCGTCACCACCCAGCCTTCAACCGCTTCGCCAGCAAGTCGACGCTGGATATCGCGGGCGCCCTGCACCTCGATGAAGGCGACCTTCCCCTCCGCGTGATCTACAAGCCCCACGAGGCGCAGCACCTTCTCCGGTGGCGGAGGCGGAGGCATCGGTTTTACTGGCACGAAAACAGGCTGCGCAACCGGCGAGGGCGGCGGCGGAACCGGTCGGAACAGCGAGCGTGTCGGGACCTTCGAGATGTTGGCATTAGGGGCGGCGCTGAGATTGGCATTAGGCACCACTGGGGTAGCGTCGGGGTTTGCGACCGCTTCCGGCAGGCGGACGGGCATCGCGATCAGCCCGATCCAAAGGAGGAACAAGGCACCGTTCACTCCAAGAAGTAGATGTCTCTGGATCATGGCTTCGCCCCGGGCGCGGCGACCATGATGTAGCCACTGAGTGTCACATCTGCCATCGGCGTGGGCGTGGCGGGGCCAGTGCGGCGGGCTTCCGCAGGCCGAGCGAAGACGCGGGTCAGCATCAACCTCGGGCGCAGCCCCTCAATCAGGCGGATCGTGTCGATCAGCGTTTCGTCGGGAATGCGTGAGGAGATTGTCACTGGCAACAGCGAAAGGCCGGCACTCGTCCGCGTCGGCGGGCCCGGTTGCGTGCCCACCTCGAACGCAATTCCAGGTAACGCCTGTGTGATCGCCCGGCGCAGACTGTTGATCGTGTCCTCGGCAGATGCAGCTGGGAAGAGCTGTCCCTCCTGGCGCAGTCTTGCGACATAGGCGGCGCGTGCCGAATGAGCGCGCTGTGCTTCATCAAGCCGCGCCCCGATCTGCGCAAGCTGCTCGCTGTGCTCAGCGATCTTCCCCGACGCGCGGTCCAGTTTGAGCCATAAAACACCGCCGACATGGCAGGCAACGAGGACGCCGAGCGCAACCGGTAGCATCGCTCTCCTGTTCGCGATCATGGGACTTTCCTCGGTGTAAGGACGAGTTCATGAAAATTTCCCGCTGTGGCGGGGCGAATGTCCAGCGTCATGCCTTCCAGCGTGGAAAAGGATTGGGCGACAAGCTCTCGCCCCGCTGACGGCACGGAAATGGTGACTGTCTCGCCGGCAACCTCGACACTGGTAATCGCGGCCTGCGGCGGGAGCGCCGATTGAAGCAATAACAGCCTGTCCGAAACGGAACTCGACGGCTTCTGCCCGGAGAAAACAGCATCCTGTCGCAACTGATCGAGAACCGGGTTTCCGGGGAGATCAGATTTTCTGAGATCAAGGGATTTCTTGGCAATCTCCTGCCGCAGAAGATCTTCCTGTCGAGACAAGCGATCAAGAAATGCCGAGAGGTTCAGGCATACCAGAATCCACAAGGCCAGAAAGGAAAGTGCCTTTCCGTGCCGCAGTAGCCATTTCCGGCTCTGGCCGGAGCGGGAAAAGAAAAGCGGCCGCTCCGACGACTGGGCGAAAACCAATCCATCGATGGCAAATCCCAACCTGGCGGCTTGGGCGATCAAGGCATCGAGGCTGTGTCGCGGAGCATATTCGACATGGACGATGGCGACGTCACCGCTCGTTTCGACACGATGCAGGAAGTAAACGTCATCGGAAGAAAACGGGGTCCAGACAGAGAAATTGTTCTCGATCAAAGATCGATCGTGGGTGGTGGCATTCTGCGGCAACCGCACCTCGAACGAAAGTGTCAATTCGGCAGGTATTGCAAGGACAACATCAAGCTCGCGGGCGAGGTGTACGCAATCTTCAATCGCATCAGGTTGATCGCGGAAACTCTCGATGTCATGGGTCTTTTCGATCTCTGCCGCACCTCGCCTGACCTCCAGGCGAGATAGATCGCCATTCTGCCCGAAGAGGATCATTCGCCTGCCGCCACCCAGCCAAAGGCCAAGCTGGGCGGCAAGATGCGCTCCGCCTTGTCCGATCTCCTTGAGCGAGAAATCACGGTTGAGCGCTATCCGAATCTTTTCGAAGGTGTTCATGGCTGGCAAGAAGGATCAAAAGGTGCCGCAACGCAGAAAACACGCGTGTATCTCGGCTGACTGAAGCGTAAAGTTAGTGGGGTGGAACGGGCAGTCCGCGCAATCGAAAGCTCGATATCACGCACTGCGAACAGGTTATCCGAGGCAGAACTGTGAAGTTCGATTTTCGCTGAGGAGAGGAGCCGGGCTTCTCGCTGCCTGGAACCCAGATGCCCAAGCTCAAGAAGCAGTTCGTCTCGCCCTGCTCGATCAGCCTCAATTGTCAGATGCAGGGGCACATGCTGACCCGCATCAGCAGCAGCGGAATATCGGGTGGCGAACGTTATCTGCCTGAACGATCCGACCTCGCTGTCATTGTCCTGTCGCCTTGCAGCATGTGCGTTTTCGAGCCGATTCCTGATCGTCGAGACCGCAGAAGCCAATTCCCTTCTTTCCCGCGATTCAGTTGCAAGCCTGTCCCGCATGGTCGAGATCTCGCGCATCGCGCTAAACGCAAAGGCCAGCACCATGCCGGTTAGGGCGATGCCGACAAGCGCATCAAGCAAGACATACCCGCCTTCAAAATCGGGCTCGCGCATCATTCAGCGAACTCCAGCGTCAGCACCTGAAGAACGCTCTTCGAGTCTTTCTTGCCCATGGGAACCGCATGAATGCGCAGCAGGACGTTTTCCGAAACCGTGCCGATTGATGACGGAGGTGGACACGCGGCTTTGGCGACAGTCGGAGTTTCTGACGATCTTGATGCCGCTGTGGCCTTCGGAATGCAGGATACTAGGTGGTCGAGGGCAATGGCCTCATCGAAGGCCTCCTGCGCCCGCTGGCGGCGTCCGATCGAACCCAATTCGACGGTCTGTACCGACAGCATGATCGTGGCAACAATGGCGAGGCCGACAACCGCCTCGAAGGTGAAATGCCCATCATCTCGCATGCCACGTCACCGCGCTGTTGCTCCAGCCGATATCGAGAACTCTGATCCGATCGGCTTCCCGCAACTCGAGGCGCGCCCCGCTGGAAGAGCCATCTGGCATGAAAATGATGGCGCCACGGCCGCGATCGGATAGTTCCGCCGCCGAGATAACGGAGATCTCGCCGGGGAAGAATGTAAGATCGAGACCGGGACCGTCACTCGGTTCGCGCAAGAAACGTTTTCCATCATACACAACCTTAACCGGCGCCTGTCTCAGCCGGGCCTGGTAGCCCGCTTCGAGGATGAAGGCTTCAATGCGCGATATGGCCTCGCCTGCTCCCGGTGTCTGCCTCAATCGCGGTAGCGACAATCCGACCACCGCCGCCACGAGTCCGAAGACCGCAAGCGCGATCAGGACTTCGACCAGAGCAGCCCCTTCTTCGCGTTCAATCCATCTGAACGATGATATCGGCATTGTCGCCCTCACCACCCTGCTGGCCATCGTTTCCATGCGAGACCAGCCTGTAGCCCCCCGTTTCTGCCCAGTTCGAATAGAGATAAGCTCGTCCCCAGGGGTCCTTGAGAATCGAATCGCGCTTGAGATAGGGGCCCCGCCAGCCATTGATGGTGCTCCCCGATTTCAAGAGGGCATCAAGGCCTTCTGCATTGCTCGGATAGCGGCCGACATCGAGCTTGAAGAGATCGAGGGCGACCCCGACTTCATTCATCTGCAGCTTCGCGGCATCGACACGCGCGCGCGAGAAATATTTCGTCAATTGAATTGAACCGAGCGTCGCGATGAAGCCCATGATCATGATAACGATCAGGACTTCGAGCAGCGTGACACCTTGTTCCTGAGCCAGGAACCGCCGGATCCCAGCGCGCCATCTCCCGTAAGACTGATCCATTCGCTTAACCTGCATAAACCTGGTTGACCGACAAAAGGGTGGACATCATCGCGACCGCGAACGCGCCGACGAGCAGGCCAGAGATCAGTATGACAGCGGGCGCGGCGATGCTTGCGAGCTTGCGCAATCGGGCAAGAGCATCGCCAGCATGATGTTCGGCCACCTCCATAAGAAGCTTTGGCAGCGTTCCTGTGCGCTCTCCGAGCGAAAACACCGAAGTCACATCTTCAGGCAGCACCCCAGCCTCAACGATCGCCACGGACATGGGGACGCCCTGCACGATCCTGTTCCCAGCTCGCTGCAGGGCTTGCCGAATATGCGGCTGGGACACGCTGGCAGTCGCCAATGTCCAGGCAAGCTCAGTCCTGACCGAGGCGGCTAGCATGGTCCCCAGCGCATGACAGAACGACGAGGCGGAAAGCGATACGATAATCCGCCCGATGATCGGCGCTCGAACAATCATGCGATTCCGCCAAGATGCACTCAATCTGAGGGAGACACCGCTACCGATCGTGAGAAAGGCCAGACCCAGAACAAGCGTCTGCGGCGTCATGGCATTCAGCCAATCGCTCGCGGTGAAAATTGCGATCGAAAAGGCGGGTGCATTTTTCAATGCCTCTTCCGTGACGCTGCTGCGGATCTGCGGCACGATATAGGCGAGCATGAAGCCTACAACGAGAACGCACATGACGATCAGCGCAGCCGGATAAACCAGTGAGGTTGCGAGATCTCGGCGGATCTCCTGAATGGCACGGATCCTTTTGGCTTCGCTCGCCAGCACGTCATGAACGGTTCCGGATTCGGCCCCAGCCTTGATCAACGCCACGAAGCTCGCAGGAAAAGCAAAACCAGACGCCGGCAGGGCCTGATCGAGCGACAGTCCCGCCGCGAGCCTCGCCCGGATGGAGAGCGCCACCTCGCCGATCCGTGGATTGGAGGCCGCTGTCAGCCTCAGGGCTTCTTGAATGGCAATGCCCGCTTTGAGATAGGAAGCAAGAATATGCGCGAGGCTTTGGAGGTCGCCGGGCGACAAGCGGGCTTTTCCGAAACGGGACGCCAAACTCTGGCGAAACCGATCCACGAGATTCATCTGCCTCAGACTAAGCACAACATCCGCACGGCGATGCAATTCGCCGAGCGCCGTCTGCTTGTCATTGGCGGAGAGCACCTCCCGCCGTCTGTTTCCTTCCCGATCGATGTAATCACCGGAGAACAGCATCGCTATTCTCCAAGCGCCCGAAAGATCTCTGCGCGTATCGTCAGACCGGCATCAACCAGTCGATCACCCTCCGTCTGAAGCGTTTCATAGCCGAGTGCCAGCGCGATGGCGGCGATATCCCGGGTCCCTTTCCGTGAGGAAACGGCTTCCTGGATCTCAGCGCCGACCGGTACGACCTCGGCAAGGGGCATTCTTCCAGAAAACCCGGTGTCATGACATTCCCTGCAGGATCTTGGCGTTTCGCCGGATAACTGCGCGATCCGGTTTCTGCGAGCACGGCAATGCGGGCAGGATTTGCGGACAAGTCTCTGCGCCATGACGCCGCGAAGGACACTGGCCAGTAGAAAGGGCTCGACCTCCATGTCGATAAGGCGGTCGATTGCGGAAAGCGCGTCATTGGTGTGAAGGGTCGCGAGCACGAGATGACCAGTCAACGCCGCCTGAACCGCGATCGCGGCCGTCTCACGATCACGGATCTCACCGATCATAATGATATCGGGGTCCTGACGGAGCACGGATCGGAGCGTACGCGAGAAATCGAGCCCCGCGCGCCGGTTGACCTGAATCTGGTTTATACCGGGAAGGCTATATTCAATGGGGTCTTCCACCGTCACGATGTTCTTTGAAGGATCGTTGAGGTGTCGGAGGGCTGCATAAAGCGTCGTGGTTTTTCCGGAGCCTGTCGGCCCGGTGATCAGGAACAACCCATGCGCATGGGTGAGAATACCCCTGATTCTCTCTGAATGAGTTTGGGAGAAACCAAGGCCTTCCAGATCAAGAACCGCTGACTTGTTGTCGAGCACACGGATGAAAGCCCCCTCGCCATGCGCGTGGGGCATCGTTGAAATGCGGAGATCAATCTCGCGGCCTCTGGCTGCAATCCGGATACGACCGTCCTGCGGCAGGCGGCGCTCGCCGATATCCAGCGCGGCCATGATCTTGAGGCGGGAGACCACGGCCTGATGCACGCGCGGTGAAAGCTGCCGGACGTCTATCAGCCGGCCATCGAGACGGAAGCGGATGCGTCCGCCTTCCGCGCCGCGCGTGATATGAATATCGGAGGCGGCTTGCTGGACCGCGGTTTCAATGGTTTCCGTTACGAGCCGGATGATCGGGGCTTCACTCGCAATATCCCTCAGGCGCTCGATATCATCCGCCCCTTCGTCATGCGAGGCGCTGGCCAATTCCTCGGAAGATACAGAAACCGGTGCGGTAAGCCGCCCAAGGGCAGCCTCCAGTTCCGTCCGCGCCATAATGCCGATATTGAGGACTATACCGAGCCTGAAGCGAAGAGCCTGCACCGAACGCAGATCCAGCGGATCAGCAACCGCGATGTCGAGGATCCCATCATGTTCGCGCAAAGGCAAAATTTTCGTATGCCTGAAAAAGCCAGGGTCAACGTCCTTGGGGCAGAACCCCACATGCTCCAGTGCTTCAGCAGAAAGGATACTGAACCCGGTGGCCGCTCGATATGCCTTGAGCAAATCGGAATCGGAAACGAGACCCAGTTTGTTAAGTACAATGTCTAGACGATCTCCACTGGCCTGTGCGGCGCGGCGCCCGCGTTCGAGTTGGGATGCTGTGATCAGGTTCTGAGCCGCCAGATTTTCGGCGATCGCGATGCCTGCCGCGTGGCCGGCCCCTAGCGGCGCATTATTCCAAAGCTGTAGCGGTTCACGCGCCTCTAGGATGGAATCCATGGTGCGACCTGCCATTCATGTAGGAGAAACACGGTAAGCAGTGCCAGTGCCAGAAACGGACCGAAAGCAAGCTTATGTCCGATCTTCAGGGTGTCCCCCGTAACTAGGGTGCCCGCGCCGACCGCCAGCAAGGCGAGGATCGAAGCAATCAGGAGAAGCGGGGCTATACCGTCCCATCCGACCCAGGCCCCGGCACCGATCATGAATTTAATGTCCCCGAAGCCGATCCCGTCTTGCCCGCGCAAGGAAAGGTGTACTTGCCGAATTCCAAACAGGATGACCCCGCCCGCAATCGCGCCCATGGCGGCACTGGCGACATCGTTCTTCACGAAAAGTCCAAAAAGCAGCCCCACCGCGAGCAGCAGCAGATTCTGAATATTTGTTATCTTTCTGTATCTGAGATCGACGCAGACAACAGAGCCGAGAATGCCAATCAGAGCCATAAAGAAAAGCGGAAAAATACTGGCTGTCATCTGTAGAGCGCCGTCGTTGCACTCGACATCCGGCTCTTGATCTCCTGCGTCAGGATCTGAAGATCCTGGCGAGAGTTGACAACAGTCGGCCGGATGATGATCATGAGTTCAGTGCGTTCCTTTTCCTTCGTCGAGAGACTGGTGAAGGCATTGCCCAGCACCGGGATATGCATCAACCCTGGCACGCCTTGCTTGGTCTTTTCGCGACGCCGAGAAATGATCCCGCCCAGCACCACTTCCGAACCGCTCTGAACCGCGACAGAGCTGTTGATTTTGCGTTGCCGGATGGTCGGAGAATCAATCGAGGAGGTGGTCGTCTGCACGACATCGCTGGCTTCCTGCGAGATATCCAACATCACGAGCCCGCTGGAGTTCACGCGGGGTGTCACCGAGAGGATAATGCCGGTATCCTTCATTTCGATGTCGTTGACGATCGGCGCATCCGGATTGGTGACGCTTCGCGCCGAACGCGTAGCGACTGGTACCTGATCGCCGATTTTCAAAGTCGCAGGCTGATTGTCGAGCACAGTCAAGGCCGGCGAGGAGACGATCTCGACATCCGTAATGCCTTCTAGCGCATTGATGACGAGCCTCGCGTTGCCTGCATTGAACGTATAGTTGAAGCCCGGGAAGACCGCGCCCAAAGAGCCCGTCGGGCTATCCGTGAGGGACGCAGCATGGTTGCCGTTTTGCAGGAACCAGCGCACCCCGTGCCGCAGCGCATCGTTCAGGCCCACCTCGACGATTGTCGCCTCGATGAGGACCTGAGAGGGCAGGACGTCGAGCCGCCGGATCGCGCTCTCAACAATGCGATACTCATCAGGCTTGGCGATAACGACGATAGAATTTGTGGCGACATCCGCCCGGATCGATACGCCTGCGCCCTGCGGCTCCGCATCCTGACCTTGGGTCTGCCCTTGAGTTGCGACGGGTGGTTCGGCATAGCCGCCGGTACTCGTTTGCTCGCCCGCACTCGACGGAGGGGCGCCGATGCTTGCCATCTGTGGGGCTTGCTGCCCTCCCACATTGAAAGATTGGGTTAGCGAGGGCGTGAGTCCTGGGCCGAGCGGTGTTCGGTTTCCGGGTTGCCTTGCACCCTGTGCCTGTGCCTGGGGCGCGCCGAACATACCCTGAAGGAGCTGCGATACCTCCCCCGCACGCCGATTCTGAAGTTGATAAACCTGCACCTTGCGGGAATCACGACCGGTTTGATCAAGCTTCTGGATCCAGGTCCGTGCCCGCGTCAGGGTCTCGCGCGAGCGCGCGGTGATGAGAATGCCGTTGATCCGCTGGATCGGCATAGCGCGGAAAGCCTGCGTATCCCGTCCTCCAAACATCTGGTTGAGTTCTTGGCTTACTGCAGCCGCACCCGCTTCCTTCAGGGGGATCAACGCGAAGGAGACCGTGCGAAGCTGGTCAACATCAAGCGCGCCGATCACTTGCGCCAGCCCCTCGACATCCGCCTGCGCGCCTGAGAGAAGAAGCGCACGCCCGTCCGCTGTCGCAGAAATCTGCACCTGATTATTGGTGAAAGGCTGGAGCGCCGCTCTCGCCTGCTCCGCGCTGATCGACGTCAATGGGACGATCCGCACATTGCTGTTGAGCTGACTACGTCCCTGCGTGCCCCCGCGCCCGGAAATTCGGTAGACATTCCCGGTCTTGGCGAGTTGGAGCCCCTGCGTTTCAAGCGCGGAACGCAGGATATCGACGGCAACCCGCCGCGACACAGGTTCCGGTGTCCGGACCGTGATCTTTCCCTGGATTGAGGGATCGATGACAACCGACTCTTTCAGGATTTCATCGAAGGCGACGCGGGCAAATTCCTGAATGTCGACATTCACGAAATTCAGCATGACCCCGTCTGAAGGGGTCAGAGCCGCCCGCGGACCACCTTCAAGCTCTCTTTGCCGCTCTCCGGGGCTCCGGCCGAACTCAACATGCCCGGAAGCCGGGCGTGAGGCATTGCCGATCCTGTCGCGCCCCGAAACAGCTTTAAATGGATCTAGATAAGGCGGAGCGTCGCCAAGAATACCGGCACCGGTTGGAGCAGAATTGGTCCATTCACGGTCGGTCGAGAAGCATCCGCCGAGGCCTAACGCAAAAGCCAGCAAGGGCAAGCATTTAGTTAGCCGTATGCCCCGCATATAAAGCCTCAAGCAATGGATTAAACTTCAGTGCTGGATTTTACAGAAATGCGGTGAGCGGCAGAGTCGGTATCATCTCTTGTTTGTGTTTTTCCCCAGGGAACTTGATGCACGCAACGGTTGACCGGAGCCTTTGTATTCTCTGTTCAGCAACCTGCAGCTGTGCGCAAGAGCGTCTTTAACCGGACCGGCCCCCTGACGAAACAACCCGCTCGAAGAGCACTCAAACCTGTTCCCATTCCTCCCAAAGGAAGCATTGGTGTTGCCTGTGCTGCGGGCCCTTTTGGCCTCGTAGACGAGCCTCGAGGTTGCTTGATGAGCGCCCTTTCGGGGCTTTCGGTGGTGACGGCGCTGATGCCGTCCTCACCTGAAGGACCCTGCCAATGCCCATCCCACATAATCCGAAGCTAACAGACGCACAGCTTGTCATCCTCTCGCGCGCGGCTCGGCGAGCGGATAGTCGAATCGTTCTGCCCGATCACTTGCGTGGCGCCGCCGCCGAACAGATCCTGGCCTCGCTCCTCAAATCCGGACTGATCCAGCAGGTTGAATCGGACCCCCCACAAGGCTTTAGCGAACGACCGAGCGGACCATGCCATGCGATCACCGCACTTGGTCTTCGTGCCATCGGTCTTGATCCGACGGATAGCGAGGGCGCCGACCGATCCGACCCCAAGTCAGATCTGACAGCGCGTGCTGCTGCGTTGGACGCTGGTCGCGAGACCAGGGACTCCGCGAGGCTTTCGAACTCGCCGAAGATGGATAAACCGCCGACCAAGCAATCCGCGATCCTCGCCATGCTGCGGGAGGAGGGCGGGGCCACCATTGATAGGATCATGTTGGCAACGAGCTGGCAGGCCCACACGATCCGCGCGGTGATGAGCGGCTTCCGCAAACGCGGGCTTGGCGTGGAGCGGGTGCAGGATCCGGCTGGCATGAGCCGCTACCGGATTGTCGATTTCGCCGAGGTGGAAGCCGGCAATGTGGCCTCCTCCGCTCAGACGGAGTAATCGCGATGGCCCGCTCTTTTGATCCGACGATTGCCCCTGTCGACGTCACCACACTCGCCACAATGTCGCGCGAGGATCTCCATGATCTGTGGCGGAGACTTCACCGCAAGCCGCCGCCGCGTGGGCTGGTGGGTGATCTCCTGCGCCGGGCACTGGTATGGCGCCTGCAATCCGCGCAGCAGGGAGTTCATGAGATCGAACTCTGGAAGCGCCTCGCGCGGGAGGCCCGGCAGGCCGAACGGCGTTTGGCACTTTGTGCAGACAAGAGCCGTGAAAAGGACGGGCGGGACAAACCGGAGCCCCGCCGCAAGCTGCGTCCCGGCACACGCCTGATCCGGGAATGGAAAGGCGAGATCCATGAAGTCGTCGTCCTGAAAGACGGCTTTCTTTGGAAAGGAACAAGCCATCGGTCGCTCTCGGTCATCGCCCGCTTGATCAGCGGCACCAACTGGAACGGTTGGTTGTTCTTCGGCATCACCCGTCCTGAGGCGCAAGAGACGATCGAGCCGTCTTCAAAGCCTGTTGAACAGGCGCGAAGAAAGGGGGCTCGCCTCGCTCCGAATGAGGCTGCCCATGCCTGAAGCGAGAAAGAAGCCGCGGAGTTCAATCTCTACGCATAATTCCCGAAAGCCCGCTGCTCGCGCGACGAAGGGTGTAGGCGATCACACCGGACCAGTCCGGCGCTGTGCAATCTACACCCGCAAATCCTCGGAGGAGGGGCTTGAGCAGGATTTCAACTCCCTGCAGGCCCAGCGTGAGGCCTGCGAGGCCTATATCGCTTCGCAGCGGCAGGAGGGCTGGCGCCTGCTGCCACATGAATACAACGATGGTGGCTTCTCGGGAGGATCGATGGAGCGCCCTGGTCTCAAGCAATTGCTGCAGGATGTCGAAGCGGGGCGAATTGACATTGTCGTGGTCTACAAGGTCGATCGCCTGACGCGCTCCCTCGCGGATTTCGCGAAGATCGTGGAGATCTTCGATGCGCGGGGCGCCTCCTTCGTCTCGGTTACCCAGAGCTTCAACACGACAACGAGCATGGGCCGGCTCACGCTGAACGTGCTGCTCTCCTTTGCCCAGTTCGAGCGTGAGGTCACGGCCGAGCGTATCCGCGACAAGATCGCAGCCTCGAAACGGAAGGGCATCTTCATGGGGGGCCCTGTGCCGCTGGGCTACCGCGTCGAGAACCGGAAGCTCCTGGTTGTCGAGGAGGAGGCGGATGCAATCCGCACGATCTTCCAGACCTATCTGGCGACCCGCTCGACCATCCTGGCCTCACGCGAGCTTGATCGCCTCGGGATCCGCACACGTTCGCGCCAGCTTCGCGATGGTCGACAGAAAGGGGGGATCCCTTTCGCCTATGGTTCCCTGCAGGCACTCCTGCGCAACCGCATCTATATCGGCGAGATCAGCCATAAGGGCGAGTGGTTCCCCGGCGAGCACACGGCGATCCTCGATCACGCAACCTTTCAAGCTGTGCAGACCTGCCTTGAAACCGGGCGTGCCAGCGATACCCGCTCGGCACATCGCATGCAGTCGTTGCTGACCGGGCGGATCTTCGATTCGAATGGCAACCGTATGGCGCCGAGCCATACCAACAAGCGCGGTGTGCGCTATCGCTACTATATCTCGCGCGCGCTCCTCGAGGAGCGCAGGGAGGAAGCAGGGAACCCCGCGCGTGTCCGGGCTGATGATATCGAGGCGCTGGTGGTCGAGACCCTGCGCAAGGAAGCAGCGAGCGGGAAGGGGGCTTCAGCGGTTCCAGCGATCGAACGAAACTCGGATGATCAGCTCCTGGTCAGCTCGTGTCTCGATCGGGTCGATGTCCACGACGACCGGATCGAGCTTTCGCTTAGAGACGATAGCGAACATGTCGGAGAGGAAGAGGCCAGAGCCACAGCTCCCCGGATCGTCCTTGCCTGCGTGCTTGGCTTCACCCAAACCCACAAGCAGGTGATGGAGGCTGGCGGTGCCTTTTCGCAGGAGGGATCGGCAGACCAAAGCGCCCAACGCCGCAATCGCGATCGGCTGCTCGTTGCTATTCACAAGGCCCGCCAATGGCTCGACGAACTGACGAGCGGTCAAGCCAGGGGCATCGTTGAAATCGCCGACCGCGAAGGAAAATCCCGTCGGAACATCTCGATGATGATCAACCTCGCCTTCGTGGCACCAAGCCTGGTCGAGCATCTGCTCGAAGGAGAAGGCACGACGCTGACGGCGACGAACCTTGCACAAATTTTGCCGGATCCCTGGAACGAGCAGGTGAAGTTTGTAACGCTGAAAGGCGGTTGAGGGGCCGAAATGCGACAGACCGTTTTAGGTCACGATTAGAAGAATGCGGACCCATCGAGAGCGTTGCCTATTCAAGCAGATACATTTCTTAGGTTGGCAGATCGACATCCAGCCAGCGAGCGTAGGCCCGGACGTCGATCATCGGCACTGTCGCCCGCTCCTGCAACCGCGCGATGAGCTCCAGCAGAAACGCAGTCGCCGGCTTTCCGATGGGCGTCAGCGTCCCACAGCCTTTTTCATCACACGAGAAGATACCCTGCGTCGCAACGCAGCCCAAATCAAGTCGGTCATCTGTTCCACCCGCAGCAAGCGCCTTAAGTAGCGGTTCACCCAGACTAGGGCTCCAGTCGCTATCCAACGTCAACAAGCCGCCAATGATGTGCTGAAGCGGTTTCGGCGGATATGTGCCGCCCGCGTGCGGGATAGGCAAGCTGGTGCGATGCAGCCGGCGTACGCTCCCGACTTTTTTGCGTGCATAGGCCACCTTCTCCGCGCTAATCGACTGCTTCGCTTCGAAAGCGCCATAAACGCTCTCCGCTGGAATGACGGTCTTCCCCTGAAAGTGGAAGATAAAGGGCGAGTACTGACGGTCGAAAACTACTACGTCGATCTGCTCGCTGAAGGTGCCATGGCTGTCAACGACGTAAGCGGATGCTGCTTGGTAGCGCTTGGGCAGATAGGTCTGGAGCAGCTCAAGCCATACCGATTCGCTGGCATCTCCCGTCGTCCCCGGATGACCGAAGGATCGCCGCGCCCGGGCAAGGCGCTGCTGGATGTCGTCGTGCAATTCCGACAGGAGCGTCTGAATAGACCACGTCATCGCGGAGCTCCAATTGGCTGCATTTCATCGCGGAACGGCGGCGTTGGAGTCATGCCCTTGGCAATCTGAAGCGCGCGACCGGCCTCAATCGGCCTATCCGGATAGGCATCGAGCGCTATCGCGGGCAACAGGCGCTGAGTGATATCGGAGAACGTGAAGCCTGGCGCCGTGGGTGTCGGTCCTGTTGCCGCAACAAGCGCCTGTATATGAGCAGCCGATACACCAAGGTTACCAAGCCGCATGGTAAAGATGTGTCGCCGCTGCTCGTCGGTCGGTCGAGAGAAAGCCATTACATCGGCGGCGCGCCGACGTACTGCCGGATCCAGTGCGTTCAGGCGGTTGGTACACATGATGACAGCGGCAGGTAGTCGCAGGTTCGCTAGACGATCGATGCCGCGAATGAATGCATTCACGCCGGCTCGATCCTCATGGTGCATCTGAGCGGCCTCGCGCGACTGTGCTAGCGCATCGGCTTCATCGACTAACAGGATGATCCCGCCGTTCGCCTTCCCGGATGCCTTCAGGCGCGTCGCCGCCTGCACTGTGTGTTCAAACGCTGAGGAGATAAGTTGCGTCATTTCGCCGACCCTGCCTTGCCCTCTGGTGGCCAAGCTCAGCGGGTACAAAGTGATCTCGATCCCCTCCTGCCGCGCCACCAAATCACCGATCGTCTCGGCTAGTTCGGTCTTGCCCGACCCAACGTCACCCGCCAGCACTACCAAAGGCGGGCGGCGCAAGACTGCATCAAGCAGGGGCTTGGCATCGCTCTTGTGGAACTTGGACGCCCAGCGCTCCAAACTCTGCGGGTTGACCAGCAGGCCCATGATCTTGGCGAGACGCGACTTGTGGTCATCCAACCCGACCAGGCGGGCAAGTCGCTCCTGAGGCTCGAAATCGGGATAGATTAGACGACGCTCGAAGAGCTCATCGAGACCGGGCAAACCCTGCATCAGTAACTCCTAACGCTTGAACGATCGAGCGCGCGGTCGCCCGATGAATAGGTCCGGTCAGCTTCCAAATAGCCGTTCACCGACGGCTCTGTACCGCTCACGCGCTGGAAGGGAAGACCGCCCTTAAAGGCATCGCGCTCCGCCTGCGACAGGCTGAAGAAGGCATCATTGTAGCTCATGAAGCTGGTGAAGGAGGCGCCGGACACGTCCTTGCCGGGACGGATCTTGCCGGGATCATCATCGTTCGCGGCAGCGCCGGCGAGATCGCGCGCCGTGTACTTCAGTGTCGGTTCGATCCAGCATTCGTTCCGCTTGAAGCCGTAGGAGACCGACGAGAGATAGCCGGCCTTCATCATTGCGATGGCTTCAGCCTCGTAGTTGGCAATTTCTTGGTCAGATGGCTTTCCGTAGAAACGCTGAATGCGCTTCAGATCGGTTGCGATCTTCGCCGCCATGTGGCGGGCGTGGGTGACCGTGAATGTGGAACTTTCGGTGTAGCTGTAACTGGACATCGCCGTCCCTCAGACCTGGAAAGTGGAGCCAAAGACCTTCTGCCAATAACCAACGGTCAGTTGCTTGTTGGGGGCCGCCAATGCGGCATCTATCGCGTCACCGGCGTCAAGCGCTGCATCCACGATCTCTTCGACGTTTGCGGAGGTGTATAGTCGGGACACGTTATTGGCGGCATTCACTGGATCAATAATCTGCATAGGTTCGATGAAAGAGCCGATGCTGGAGATTGGGTAATAGTCAGAGAATGCGATGCGCTCCTTCAGCCCGCTGTTCGCAACGTAGGTGAAAAAATGCTGCAGGGCTTCGGGATAGTCAGACAAGTCAAGTCCATCGTCGCAAAGCTTAGCCATTATCAGTTCAATCATGAACGACTTGAAGCGGAACCCGTCGCGCTCTGACTTTTGACGCTTGGCCCAGAACTTTACCAGGCGGATCACCTGGGCGAAGTGCTTGGACTGCGCATTTTTCCGCTTGCCAGCGAAGTCCAGATGCAAAGGGATGCTGGTCTTCATGAACGACCCATCCTCCTGGCTGACAAGGTTGCCGTACCAACTTGGATCGCCGTCGTAGAGGATCGGCACTACATCTACATCGAGCCCCGACCCGCGGAAGGACACCGTCACAGAATAGGTCTGTGGTTGCACCTGCTCTGGCGTGAAATTGGGGAACGCCTTGCGCAGCTGCTCGGCCAGGTAGGTGAGCAAGTTATCGACCGACTGTGGCGCGTCGGCGCCACTGATATAGCACGCCACGTCGATGTCATTCAGCGAGCGCAACGCTGTGCCCTTTGCAAGGCTGCCTGACAGCAACATCTTGCGCAGTGTGAAGTCAGCGTGATCGTCGAGGTAGCCCTCGAGCTTTTCGCGCAGGCGGCGCGCCTGCGCACGATATTCCTGTGCCTTGTCCCGCGGCAGGTTCACGCGTTCCTCCGCGAAGCGAAGGATGTCGCTATGCCCCACATGCTCTCGGCTCATCAAATCGTCCCCCGCATGCCCACCGTCCTTGACGTAGGCGGTTAAATGCGCGACTCGGGTAGCCGACCCGCGTGAAACTATATGGGTATCATATCTATACCTGTCAAGGAACTATACACCATGTCTGACGAGAAGCGCCCCTGGACGCAAAGCCGCCGCTTCGAATTCATTGAATGGAAGCTGTTCTGGGAGGGCGCTCTCAACCGCAGCGACGTTGAGGAGACGTTCGGGATCTCAACCCCTCAGGCGTCAGTCGATCTCCGCCACTACCGGGAAATCGCCGGCAACAATATTGAATACGATGCGACTACCAAAGCTTTCAGGCCATCTGCGGCGATTAAGCCGTCATTTTTAAAGGTGTCAGCCGACCGCCTTCTCATTCAACTGCGAGCAGTCCTAACGGGCGCGCTCCCAAGAAAGGAAGTCTGGTTCCGGAAGCTTCCACCAGTAGATATGGCCCCCGATATCGCACGAAATGTCGATTCGAATTGTCTCAGACAAATCCTGGAGGCGATCCGCTCGAATCGATGCCTGGAGGTTCACTACCAGTCTCTAACTAACTCGCGAATTCGACAGATCGCTCCGCACGCTCTGGCGTTCGACGGTTTCCGCTGGCATGTAAGGGCTTGGGCATGCGACCGCGACGAGTTCCGCGATTTTGTCTTGACGCGTATCGACAACATCAAACTAGGACCGCCGGTAGACTTCAATCCTGCGGACGATGTGGAATGGAACACAACGGCGATGCTTGACCTACGCCCGCATCCGGGTCTTACCGACGAGCAGAGCCTCGCTATCCAGCGCGACTACAGCATGGTCGATGGACGCAGGACAATCAAGGTTCGACTCTCGATGGCCTACTACTTTATCATGCGGATGAACCTCGACCTACCCGACCTACCGGCTGCGCGCGCGCAGATCAGCCTGCACAACCTTGACGAGGTGCAACAAGCCATTCGCGCTGCGAAGGCAGAGGCAAAGTTGCGAGTTGATAAAAAACGCACATTTCTTGAAGATATTGAGGCGCCGCCAGTAAACCGAAATTATGAAGCATGACTGTCCACTAGCCATGGTCGTAACCGCTATAGCTCGAACAAATGCCAGCTTTCGCGATCGACGTTGGGCTGGCGTCACCGCCCGCTTCGACAAGACGGCGGAGAACTTCCTCGCAGCCGTCAAGCTCGCTTCCATCCGCATCTGGCTACGCGGTAATGAGTCTACAGCCTAGGGAAGCTGCGAGTTCCCGAGCCCGCGTTAATCACACATGAGGACGGGGACCTGCATTCGTTGGCGCGCGAGTTTCATCGTTCAGCGCGTGGGCGCCATAAGTCGTCGCTCTTGCTCTGTTCGGATCTGGATAAATCCCGACAGTTCTTCAAGCGCACGCTTCCTCAGCAAGTTGCGGTGATGGAGGCCACCCAGCATGTCCTGATCCGAAGTGCTGGACGGGGTCAGGGACTTAATGAACGCATCAAACATCTTTCCCTGCCTCATGGAAGTTACAGTGTCGCGCAAGATCGCCACATCGCTCTTCCCGGCAGACGCGCCGCCGCTGAACGCTAATGCCGCCTTGTCTGCCATGTCCAGGAAGTTAATCGCCTGCTGAAGCATGGCTTCGGACTTCACCGGCCGGTTTCTGGGAATGCCTTTCACCCAAAGGGCAGGCGGAGCCTTCTCTGCCTGCTCGATCAGCTGTTGAGCCGCAAGGGTGAATGAACGTGGCGCTGCGTTTCGTTCAAGCGTGACGCGGAATGGCTTTGTGACAGGTTTCTTTTCGGTCACTTCCGCCTCCTGTTTTCTGGGTTCCGTAGCCGGACCACGAGGCGTTGGGTCGACTGGCGGTGGAGGGAATTTTGTCAAAACCAGATTGACGGTCTGATAGGCCTGCCACCCGAACTGGGCGACGGCGAAAATCTGCCCGACTTCCCGTTGCCAAGCCGATTTACGAGCTTGTTCCAGCGCGGCCGCATGAATTCTTTCGGCGGAGGCCACCGAGTCTTTGGCAATCTTTCGCGCGTCCGCGATCCCGGCGCGAGTCGCCTGTACAATGAGATCGGCTTCATGATCCTCGAAGGCGCGACGGTAGCGGTCGATGCTTCTTGCTGCGAGCAAGGAGGTGCGTTGCCCTAGTGCCTCGGCAGTGTCGTTGTCCCACGAGACGATCAGCGAGCGCGCCAAGGCGACGGCAGTTTCATTGTCGCGCAAAAGGGCGAGCGCCTCATCGCGTAGGTTGAGCATGTCAACTGACTTCCGGATGTTGGCACGCCTGCCGTCAAACCTCCTATCGGTCGCGTCGAGATCAGGGGTAGGTTCCGCCGGCGTGGCAGAGGCGCCGGGCGCTTCAGTTGTTTGCTCCTCAATCGTGATGACCGAAAGATCTGGGTGATTCGCTCTCGGCGCTTCTTTCACGATCCAGCGATGGTGAACGGTCTTGACTGGATGCGAGTAAGGAACTTTTTCGGTAAACTCATGCTCCGAATCAACACAATCGTGATATTCGCCCCGACCGAAACAGCGAACGCGGGTTCGCGTCCGCCGTTCGTCCCTGTGGCGCACCTCGTTCAGCGTCGCGCTGTAGAAGTGGTAAGTCCCTTCTAAAGATGGGCTTGCTTCATTGCCTGACAACGCGTTGAGAAGCGTCTTTCTTTCGGCCCTGCGCGCCACCTCAAGCGCCGCCCGGACATGGGCAATGCTTCCAGGCGACTGATCGTCCTGCATGCTCGCGAAATACTGGTCGTATTGCGCCAGCTTGTCGCTGATGGTGATGTCCAGCGTCCCGAAGTGGCGCTCCAGCCACACATCCCTCACCATCATCATGACCACTGCAGGAGCCACCGCGCCGCTACGCTCGAGCAACGCTTTCGATGACTTCTGGAATGGAACGACCGCTTCCTTGAGCCGATTCAGCATGTCCTGACGTTGCCGTGTATTCCGATGAGCCCGCGCATCTCTAAGGCCAGCGAAGTAATCGTCGATCACTGCTGCATAGGCCCTGGCGTCCTGGCTGGTGAGCTCGTCGACCATTCCTTTCATGTCTTCGCGCCAGCGCGACGGCAGTTGCTCAACCCGCTCCAAGATGGTTACGACGCCGTCCTCGATCTTGTCCAAGCGCTGGTTGATGGCACGCACATGAGTGAGCACCGCATCCATCTGGGTCGCCTGCGGATTTGTTTTGGAACTGAACAGGCTCATAGCGCTGCTCGCAAGGCTGATGCAGGCGCCAACGGTGACAGGATCGAAAAACGCCAGCACCGGATTTGAAATCGATGCGGCTACGAGCGCCGCTGACGCCAAGAACCGGATACGCAATCGTTTGCTAAATGCACCGAACATAACCGCTCTTCCACGAATGCTTTGGTTCGCAATTTTACGATACTATCGCAACATTCTTACACCGGCAAATTGTGCTTCGCGCCAGGCCTACCGAAGGGGTAAACTATCATCCCAGAGAACCTGAGGAAGGGCAGAAGGCAAGCGAGAGTTCATTGCTGCAGGACGGCAGCATGCTGCCCCCACTGGGCAAAACTGACACGAGCTCTAATCTCAAGCCATTGCACCGCGACCCGACAAAAGCGCCCGGTGCTTTGCCTACAACAGTCTCACAGCGCTTCAGGAAAGCGCAAGCCTAGGCTGCATGTGCACAATGCAAGAGTTTTACACTGTGCGCCGAACTTGTGATCGATCAGCACGCGAACAGACGCTCTCGCGCTGCATCGGCGAGCAATGATCGCCCGATAGCATCCATCACCATGGTGCCTTCAATCACGGTCAAGACGAGCGCCACCGTGCCGGCCATATCTGGCGTGTCAGCGGGCAGTCGCTTCTCCAGCCAATCGGTGTAGCCGTCGATGATTCCGCCGCCGACGCGCCGGTGGCTCCCATCGCCGCAGCTGGCCTTTGCGACAATGTCGAGCCAGATCCGTGTGTAGGCGTGGAAGGGTTTGCTGCGAAGAAGCCCGATGATTTCCGTGACGCAATCGTGGACCGACAATGCCCGATTTGGCGGAAGCGAACCGTCGAGCTTCGCAGCGAGATCGGATGCGAGGAAGTGCAGCAATTCATCGACGAGGCGGTCTTTCGAGCCGAAGTGATAAATCAGCATTCGATCGCTCGTGCCGGCGGCCTTGGCCAAAGGACGCAGGCTGGCAGCGCTTAGGCCATGCTCGAGGGCGTGGCGTGCCATGGCTTCGAGCATGACATTGCGGGTGTTTCGGATTTCGCTCATGCGGCGCTTGTAGCAGTCGCTACATTCGTCTACAAATGTAGCGACTGCTACATCGAGCGGCGTCAGGAGAACCAGCCATGCGGCTTGTCGAAGTGCTTCCCCTCTTGACCGGTATCGGCCTCGTCGCCGCCCTGTTCACGATCTCAATCCGAAACGAGGGGTTCGGACGCTCTGCCTGGGTGGTTCCGGCCGCGCTGTCGGCTCTGTTTCTTGGTTGGTCAGTGACTGCGGCGGTCGTCGAAGGACCGCTCGGGTTTTGGGCCGAGCACACCCGCAACTTGTGGGGCAATCAGATTTGGTTCGATCTTCTGCTCGCGGTCGTTGTCGGCTGGTTCCTTATCGTTCCCAGGGCACGCGCGATGAAGATGAACGTACTGCCCTGGATGGCCCTCGTGGTGGCGACAGGCTCGATCGGATTTCTGGCAATGGCGTCGCGGCTGCTCTACCTCGAAAACAGTCCGAACTCATAACTCTATAGATATGCACCAAATGCCAATCTCAGTGATTTCAGGGATTTACATGGTCTATAAATGTAGACAGCAATTTCGACATTTGTGATCGGTTGCCCATCAGCGGGATCTCCGGTTCGGGAGGAGCACAAAATCCGCGTGGATAGCGGGATGCAAGGAGTCTACCAGTCGTGTAACGGATTCGGGCTCGATCGAACCCATCCGTGAATGCCAGTTAGATCGGAACGTGTGGCACTTCGATTCGTGCGGCTGAGAATTCTAGGAAAGCGGCCAGCCAATCCTGCTGTTAGAGGCTCTCTAATTCGTACTTTAAGGACCGCGACAACCCACAAGCGCCGTAAAACCCGGCTCAATTTTCAGGCTTGCGTCATACCAGACGAATCGAAGGGAGAGATGGTGGAGCTAAGCGGGATCGAACCGCTGACCTCCTGCATGCCATGCAGGCGCTCTCCCAGCTGAGCTATAGCCCCACATCACGAGCATGCCTGGGGGGCATGCCGGAACCGAACCGCGTTCGGAGGCGCGCTTATTGTCACAAGACCCCGCGCGCCGCAAGAGCCTTTCCGGCCGGAGGTCGATCTTTTTCGCCCCGGCACGGCAAGGCGGAGGATCAGCTTTCCTCGTCTTCTTCCAGATCGCCGTCGATCAGGTCGGCAACGTCGCTGTCATCCTCGTCTTCCTCGGTTTCGAGGAAGGTATCGTCATCATCGCCATCGATGTCGATATCATCGTCATCGGCCACGACCTTGGCGTCATCGGTCTCTTCCGCCTCTTCCAGCGGCACGAGTTCCGGAGCGGCCACTTCATCCGTGGCCAGTTCCTCGTCCTCGACCACCTCGGCCTTGGCAACCTTGGGCTGCGGGTCAAAATGGGCGCGGGGATAGCTCTGCCCCGTATAGGGCGAAACGATCGGATCCTTGTCGAGATCATAGAACTTCTTGCCCGTCACGGGGCAGATGCGCTTGGTGCCGAGTTCAGCCTTGGGCAATGTCGCGTTCCTGTCATGGGGCCCGGGGGGCGGGCCGGGGCAAAAACTTCCGCTTGCAAAGTCGGGATGAAGCCCGTTAGTGGCCTCGCACTTTCCTGTCAAATGCTTGTTGCGGGCAAGACCCGGATAAGCGAATTTTCCCGCCCCGCCCGGGTTTTTTCGGCCGCCGCGGAGCATCGTTCGAGGATCGAGACATGGCCCATGGTTCCGAAGCGCTTCCCCTCCAGGCGGAACGGGGCGGGCCGCTCCGGGGCCGGGTGCGCGTTCCCGGCGACAAGTCGATCTCGCATCGCGCCCTCATCCTCGGCCTGCTCAGCGTCGGCGAGACGCGGGTAACCGGCTTGCTCGAGGGCGAGGATGTCCTGCGCACCGCCGATGCGGCCCGCGCGCTCGGTGCCACGGTCGAGCATCTCGGCCCAGGCGAATGGCGCGTGCGCGGCATGGGAATCGGCACCTTGCTGGAGCCGCTCGGCGTTCTGGATTTCGGCAATGCCGGCACGGGCTCGCGCCTGATGATGGGCGTGGTCGGCGGCCACCCGATCCGCGCCACTTTCGATGGCGATGCCTCGCTCCGCAAGCGTCCGATGGGCCGCATTCTCGATCCGCTGAAGCGCATGGGCGTCACGGTGATCGACGTGGCCGAGGGCAACCGCCTGCCGCTGACCTTGCAGGGCGCGAAGGACAGCATCCCGATCGAGTATACGACACCGGTCGCCTCGGCGCAGATCAAGTCTGCCGTGCTCTTCGCTGGGCTCAACGCGCCGGGCGAGACCGTGGTGATCGAGCCGGAAGCCAGCCGCGACCATACCGAGAAAATGCTCGCCTATTTCGGCGCCGAGATCCGCAGCGAGCCCGCCGGCACCCATGGGCGCCGCATCACGCTGAAAGGTCGGCCGGAACTCGTTCCACGTCCCATCATCGTCCCGGCGGACCCGTCTTCCGCCGCCTTCCCGATTGTGGCGGCGCTGATCGTCCCCGGCTCGGAGGTCATCATCGAATCGGTGATGATGAATCCGCTCCGCACCGGGCTCCTCACCACCCTGCTGGAAATGGGGGCCTCGATCAAGGAACTCGACAGCCGCGTCGAGGGCGGCGAGCGCGTGGCCGATCTCCGTGTGCGCCATTCTGCGTTGCGCGGCGTCGATGTGCCGGCGGAGCGCGCACCCTCGATGATCGACGAATACCCCGTCCTCGCCGTCGCCGCTGCCTTCGCCTCGGGCGAGACCCGGATGCGCGGCCTGCAGGAATTGCGGGTCAAGGAAAGCGACCGCCTCGCTGCCGTGGCCGATGGGCTTGCTGCCAATGGCGTCGCGCACGAGATCATCGGCGATGACCTGATCGTCTCCGGCTCGGGCCGGGCCGCGCCGGGCGGCGGGCTTGTCGCCACGCATATGGACCACCGCATCGCCATGAGCTTCCTCGTCATGGGGCTTGCCTCGGAAAAGGCTGTCGGCGTCGACGATACGAGCTTCATCGCGACGTCCTTCCCCGATTTCGTGCCGATGATGACACGGCTGGGCGGGGCCCTGCGGTGAAGCCGGCGCTGATCATCGCGGTCGATGGTCCGGCCGCCTCGGGCAAGGGCACGCTGGCCAAGCGGCTGGCGGCGCATTTTGGCCTGCCGGTTCTCGACACCGGCCTGCTTTATCGCGCCGTCGGCCAGCGCCTGCGCGATGACGGCCACCCCCTCGATGATGGCGCGGTGGCAACCGCTATCGCCATGCGGTTCGAGCCCGCCTGGCTCGAGGATGACCGCCTGCGCCGGCGCGAGGCGGGCGAGGCGGCGAGCCGTGTCGCCAAGGTCGATGGCGTGCGCCGCGCCTTGCGCACCTTTCAGCAGGATTTCGCCCATCAACCCGGCGGTGCCGTGCTCGATGGCCGCGATATCGGAACCGTCATCGCGCCGGATGCGACGGCCAAGCTCTGGATCGATGCCGATGTCGCCATCCGCGCCGGTCGCCGCTACCGCGAGCTGGCCTCGCGCGGGGAACCCGTGACCGAGGCAGGCATCCTCGCCGATCTTGTCGAGCGGGATGCGCGGGATGCGCCGAACATGCAGATCGCGCCCGATGCAGTCCGGATCGATACCTCGGCCTTGGATGCCGAGGCCGCCTTTGCCCGCGCGCTGGCCGAGGTGCTTGCCGTGCTGGCCGGGGCGGGGCAGTCTCGCGGCTGAGGCGAACCGGGGCCCTGCGGCCCTGACCCGCGAGGAGCAATCATGATCCCGACGCGTGACTTCGAGGCCATTCCGCTGCCGGATTACCGGGAGTACCCGCTCGGCGAGATGCGCGAACGGGCCGAGGCCTTCCGCGCCGGAATTGCCCGGCGGCACACCGTCCGGGATTTCTCGCCCCGGCCGGTGCCGCGTGACATCATCGAGACCTGCCTCCTTGCGGCGGGCACGGCCCCGAACGGCGCGAACCACCAGCCCTGGCATTTCGCGGTGATCGGCGATCCTGCGCTCAAGGCCCGGATCCGCGCTGCGGCCGAGGAGGAGGAGCGCGCCTTCTATGCCGGCAAGGCCGGCGAGGAATGGCTCGCGGCCCTCCGCCCCCTCGGCACCGATCCGCAGAAGCCCTTCCTCGAGATCGCTCCCTGGCTGATCGCGATTTTCGGCGCCCGCTCGAGCCCCAGCGCCGACGGCGTGATGCGCAAGAACTACTACGTGCCCGAATCGGTCTCGATCGCCACCGGCTTCCTGATCGCGGCGCTGCATCATGCCGGCCTCGCCACGTTGACGCATACGCCGAGCCCGATGGGCTTCCTCAACGAAATCTGCCGGCGCCCGGCGCAGGAAAAGCCCTATATCCTGCTGGTGACCGGCTATCCGGCGGCGGATGCGCACATCCCCCGCCATGCCACCGAGAAAAAGTCGCTCGCCGAGATCGCGAGCTTCCTGACCTGAACCCGGAGAGCCTGCCTGATGGAGACCCATGCCGAACCGCGGGGCATGCCGCCCGCCACGGGGGTGTTCCTTGCCCTCAACGCGCTTGTCTATGTCGGCCTGGTCGTGGCCGAGGGCGGGCTCGACATGTCCACCCGCACCATCGCCGCCTGGGGCGGGTTGCTGCCGCTGGACTGGCTCGACGGCCAGTACTGGCGGATGCTCACCGCCGGCTTTCTCCATTTCGGCCTGATGCACCTCGTGGCCAACGGCATCTGCCTGCTTGCCTGGGGCGTGCCGCTGGAGCGTGGGCTTGGCGCCCTGCGGATGACGATCCTCTTCCTCGGCTCGATTCTCGCCGGCAGTTTCGGCTCGCTGGTGCTGCACAGCCAGCCCTTCATCAGCGCGGGCGCTTCCGGCGGAGCATCCGGCCTGCTCGGCGCGCTTTTCGCCTTCTGGCTGCTGCGCGACATCGCCTTGCCCGTCTCGTTCTTCGCCATCAATATCGGCCTGAACATCGCCGTGACGATCTTCGTGCCCGGCATCGACTGGCAGGCCCATCTCGGCGGGTTCCTCGGCGGCGCCGTCCTCGCGCTGATCCTGCGTCCGCGCATGGCTTGACATGTTTCCATAAATGAGAGTTTATCTCGTTTATGGAAAATGACAGCATCGAGGCTGATCTGGATTCCCGGATCGCGGCCCATCTCAAGGGCCTGCGGATTGCCCGGGGCTGGTCGCTCGATGAACTGGCGAACCGGTCCGGCATCAGCCGCGCCACGCTTTCGCGGCTGGAAAACGCCGAAACCAGCGCCACCGCCAGCACGCTAGGCAAGCTCGCCGCCACCTACGGGATCACGATCTCGCGGTTGCTGCACCTTGCCGAGCGCCAGGTGGATGTCTTCCTGCCCCGGTCACGCCAGCCGGTCTGGCAGGATCCGAGCAGCGGGTTCGAGCGCCGCCTCGTCTCGCCGCCTTCCGACGGGCTGAGCGGCGAGGTCGTGGAAGCCAGGCTGCCCGCTGGCCGGCGTATCGCCTATGACGGACCGGCCAAGCAGGGCCACGAGCACCACCTCGTGCTGATCGAGGGCCGGCTTCACCTGACGGTCGAGGGCATCCGCCATGATCTCGGCCCCGGGGATTGTCTGCGCTACCGGCTTTATGGGCCGACGGTTTTCGAAACGCCGCCGGAATCCGGGGCGCGCTATTTCCTGTTCCTGGTGTGAGGCCCGATGCTGACAATCCGCCCCGGCGATTTTTCCGATGACCGCGTCATCGCGCTTCTCCGCCATCATTTCGAGACGAACCGGGCCGTCACCCCGGCAGGCTCGGCTCATGTGCTTGACCTCTCGGCGATGCAGAAGCCGGATATCGCCTTCTGGACCGTCTGGGCAGGCGAGGAACTGCTCGGCATGGGCGCACTGCGCCGGCTCGACGGCGAGGCGGGCGAGGTCAAGTCCATGCGCACCTATGATCACGCCCAGCGCCGCGGCATTGCCAGCTTCATGCTGGGCCATATCCTCGAGGCGGCCCGCATTGCGGGCTTGCGCCGGCTCTACCTGGAGACCGGGTCCTTTGACTATTTCCGCCCGGCCCGCGAGCTTTACGCCCGGCATGGCTTCGTCGAATGCTCGCCCTTCGGCGATTACCGGCCCGATCCCAATTCCACCTTCATGATGCGGGACCTGCCCTGAATGGCCCGGAAGCGGCGGATCGGCATTGGCCATAATGGCGGGCCGCCGCTGCGGGAAAAACGCCATGTCCCGCCCTGGGGGAAGGGCGGGATCGGCCAGTTCTTCACCTGGAAGGCAAAGCATCGCGCCGCCTGGCGCCCCGCCTCGACCGATATCCTGCTCTCCCGCCAGGCGCGGGCCGAGGCGCTCGGCCTAACCTATGAGGAATACACGCTGGAGATCCTCGAGCGCGGGCGTTACCTGCAGGCGACGGACGAAGCGGCCATCGCTGCAATCCGGCTCCGCCGTGGCCGGCGGCCAAGGCGCCATCTCTGACGCCCGGCCACGATCCGGGCCGCTTCCGCTTTACCTTGGTGCCTGTCTCTGGTATTCCCCGCGGCAATCTTCCGGGCTCTTCACAGGGTGCCGGCGATTTCTGCGTTTTCACGTATCGTGGAAAAGCGGGTGCCGCCAGCCGAGCCGGGAGGGAAACCATGCATCCTGCCCGCCAGTGTTTTTCCTGCACTGGTCGCCTTCACGGGCTTCGTCGCATCGTTGCGGCGGCTGGCGGAACGGGGTGAAACGCAACCGACGAAGCACCAGTGTCCGCGCCGGAGGCTGCCAAGGCAGCAGGCGCATTCGGAGTTTTCATGTCCACCACTGCTATGTCTCCCAGCCGCGAGGATTTCGCGGCTCTGCTCGAACAGTCCTTTCTCTCGGCCGATACGGCCGAAGGTTCGGTGATCACCGGCACCGTTGTCGCGATCGAAAAGGACGTTGCCGTCATCGATATCGGTCTGAAGACCGAAGGCCGCGTGGCGCTGAAGGAATTTGCCGGTCCGAACAAGGACCAGGTCATCAAGGTCGGCGACAAGGTCGAGGTCTATCTCGAGCGTGTCGAGAACGCGATGGGCGAAGCGGTCATCAGCCGCGACAAGGCCCGCCGCGAGGAAAGCTGGGTCCGCCTGGAAAAGGCCTACGAGGCCAAGGAAAAGGTCACCGGCACGATCTTCAACCAGGTCAAGGGTGGCTACACCGTCGATCTCGACGGCGCCGTGGCGTTCCTGCCGCGCAGCCAGGTCGATATCCGCCCGATCCGCGATGTCGGCCCGCTCATGGGCGTCCTGCAGCCGTTCGAGATCCTGAAAATGGATCGCCGCCGCGGCAACATCGTCGTGTCGCGCCGTACGGTCCTTGAAGAGACCCGCGCCGGCCAGCGTCAGGAACTGGTCTCGAACCTCGAGGAAGGCCAGATCATCGACGGCGTGGTCAAGAACATCACCGATTACGGTGCGTTCGTGGATCTCGGCGGCATCGATGGCCTGCTGCACGTGACCGATATCGCCTGGCGCCGCGTCAACCACCCGACCGAGGTGCTGACCGTCGGCCAGACCGTGAAGGTCAAGATCGTCAAGATCAACCAGGATACCCACCGCATCAGCCTCGGCATGAAGCAGCTGCAGGGCAATCCGTGGGAAGGCATCGAAGCCAAGTACCCGATCAACGGCAAGTTCACCGGCCGCGTGACCAACATCACGGATTACGGTGCGTTCGTCGAACTGGAGCCGGGCATCGAAGGCCTGATCCACGTGTCGGAAATGTCCTGGACGAAGAAGAACGTCCATCCGGGCAAGATCCTCTCGACCAGCCAGGAAGTCGAAGTGCAGGTTCTCGAGGTCGATCCCTCGAAGCGCCGCATCAGCCTCGGCCTCAAGCAGACCCTCAACAACCCGTGGGAAAGCTTCATCGATCGCCACCCGGTCGGGTCGGTTGTCGAAGGCGAAGTCAAGAACAAGACCGAGTTCGGCCTGTTCATTGGCCTCGAGGGCGATGTCGACGGCATGGTCCATCTCTCGGATCTCGACTGGAACCGTCCGGGCGAGCAGGTCATCGACGAGTTCAAGAAGGGCGACATGGTTCGCGCCATCGTGCTCGACGTCGATATCGAGAAGGAGCGCATCTCGCTCGGCATCAAGCAGGTCTCGGGTGATCCCTTCGCGGATGCCGGCGACTCGATCAAGCGCGGTGGCGTTGTCACCTGCGAAGTGCTGGAAGTGAAGGATGGCGGGCTTGAAGCCAAGATCGTCGGTTCGGATCTCACCACCTTCGTGAAGCGCTCGGAACTGGCCCGCGACCGTGCGGACCAGCGTCCGGACCGCTTCGCCGCCGGCGAGAAGTTCGATGCCCGCGTCATCCTGTTCGACAAGAAGGCCCGCAAGGTCCAGGTGTCGATCAAGGCGCTGGAAATGGCCGAAGAGAAGGAAGCCATGGCCCAGTACGGCTCTGCCGATTCGGGTGCCACGCTCGGCGACATTCTCGGCGCCGCCCTCAAGAAGACCAAGTAAGTCGCGGAACGGCCGGGTTCGCCCGGCCATCCACGACGGAACCGATCAGGCCGGCAGGGCAACCTGCCGGCCTTTTCTTCGGGCCGCGTCCGCGTTGTCCCTCACCCCGCCGCTCCAGCCCGGCTCCCGCCTCTCCCCTCGGGGGAGAGGCCGACGGCGCGAAGCGACGGCGGGTGAGGGGGAAACCAAACAGACGGTGAGGGGTTTGCCTGCAACCTGTTGCGTGTGCTCGCTTGTCTTCTCCATGGGACAAGGCCTGACTGTCCGGTCGGCCTTTCGAATCCTGCCGTGATTTGTCCGAAATCCCGGCTGACCTTTGCATCCGGCGGGCCTATAAACCGGGGCATGTCCAGCGAAACGCCCCGCATCAACCCGCCCGGTCCCGGCGACCATGTCATCCTGATCGATGGCTCGTCCTTCGTTTTCCGGGCCTATTTCCAGTCCATCCGGCAGGACCAGCGCTACAATTACAGGTCAGACCGGTTGCCGACCGGCGCCGTGCGCATCTTCGCCACCAAGCTTGTCCAGTTCATCCGCGAGGGCGCGCGCGGCCGCAAGGCCACCCATCTCGCGATGATCTTCGACAAGAGCGAGAATTCCTTCCGCAAGGCGCTTTACCCCGCCTACAAGGCGAACCGCTCCGAGCCGCCCGAGGACCTCGTTCCGCAATTCCCGCTGATGCGCGCGGTGGTCCGGGCCTTCGGTTACCAGCCGATCGAGATGGATACCTATGAGGCGGATGACCTGATCGCGACCTATGCCGGCCAGGCCGTCCGGGCGGGCGCGGAGGTAACGATCGTCTCCGCCGACAAGGACCTGATGCAGCTGATCGAGCCGGGCGTCATGCTCTATGACCCTGCCTCCGGCGAACGCGAGGAGCGGCTGATCGGCGAGGCGGAGGTGGTCGAGTATTTCGGCGTGAAGCCTGACCGGGTCGTCGATGTGCAAGCGCTGGCCGGCGATTCCACCGACAATGTTCCCGGCGCGCCGGGCATCGGCGTCAAGACCGCCGCGCAGCTCATCGCCGAATATGGCGATCTCGACACGCTGCTGGCCCGCGCCGGCGAGATCAAGCAGCCGAAGCGCCGCGAGACGCTGACAGATCCGGAGGTGGTCGAGAAGGTCCGCATCTCCCGTACGCTCGTCACCCTCGTGCGCGATGTGCCGGTTGAAGCGCCGCTCGAAACGCTTGTCGCGCATGATCCGACCGCCGAAGCGGCGGTGGCCTTCCTCAAGGCCATGGAATTCACCACGCTCACCCGCCGCGTCGGCGATCTCTACGGCGTGGCGGTCGACAAGATCGAGCCTGACCCCGCCTATGCCAAGGGCGGGGCGGGCGCAGAGGGTGCGGCCCCACCGGCTTCAGCGGGCGCTGGTTCGGGCGAGACAGGCACCGCCAGCGGTTCCGCCGTGCTGGCCGAGGCTCATCCGAGTGGACCGGCTGGCCTCGCCGCCAACCGCCTCGCCGCCTTGCGTGCGATGCCGGTGAAGCACGAGGCCTATGAAGCAGTGCAGACTACCGCCGGTCTGGCTAGCTGGCTGGATCGCGCCCGCGAGCGCGGCATCCTCGCTTTCGATACCGAGACGAACAGCCTTGATCCCATGCAGGCCGACCTTGTCGGCGTCTCGCTCAGCACCGCGCCCGGCGAAGGCTGCTACGTCCCGCTTCAGCATCGCAGCGGGGATGGCCTGTTCGATTCCGGCCCCGTCGCCGGGCAGATCCCGCTGGCCGAGGCGCTCGCGCTGCTGAAGCCCGTGCTGGAGGATCCGGCCGTGCTGAAGATCGGGCAGAACATCAAGTTCGACCTGCTCGTCATGCGCCAGCACGGCGTCGATATCCGCCCGGTCGATGACACGATGCTCCTGTCCTATGTGCTCGATGCCGGCCGCCACGGCCATGGTATGGACGAGCTTTCGACGCTCCATCTCCACCACAAGCCGATCCCCTTTTCCGAGGTGGCCGGAAAGGGCAAGGCGGCCGTCACTTTCGACCAGGTGCCGATCGACAAGGCCACGCACTACGCCGCCGAGGATGCCGACATCACCCTGCGCCTCTGGCTGGCGCTGAAGCCGCGCCTCGTCGCCGAGGGCATGGTCTCGGTCTACGAGACGCTCGAACGTGGCATGCCTGATTGCCTCGCCGCGATGGAAGCGCGCGGCATCGCCATCGACCGGCAGATCCTCTCGCGCCTCTCGGGTGAATTCGCGCAGGGCATGGCGCGGCTCGAATCGGAAATCCACGCCCTTGCCGGCGAGAGCTTCAATCTCGGCTCGCCCAAGCAGCTGGGCGATATCCTCTTTGGCAAGATGGGGCTTGCCGGCGGCAAGAAAACCGCCACCGGTGCCTGGTCGACCGGGGCGGATGTGCTGGAGGATCTCGCGGCGGAAGGCCACGAACTCCCCGCGCGCCTGCTCGAATGGCGGCAGATGCAGAAGCTGAAATCGACCTATACCGATGCCCTGCCGGGCTATGTGAACCCGCGCACCAACCGGGTCCATACCTCCTTCTCGCTGGCCTCGACCACGACCGGGCGGCTCGCCTCCTCGGAGCCGAATATCCAGAACATCCCGGTCCGCAACGAGATGGGCCGCAAGATCCGCACCGCCTTCGTGGCGGAGCCGGGCCGGCTGTTGATCTCTGCCGATTACAGCCAGATCGAGCTGCGCATCCTCGCCCATATCGCCGAGATCCCGCAGCTGCGGAAAGCTTTTGCCGATGGCGTGGATATCCATGCCATGACGGCCTCGGAAATGTTCGGCGTGCCTCTCGCCGAGATGACCGGCGAGATCCGCCGCCGCGCCAAGGCGATCAATTTCGGCATCATCTACGGGATTTCCGCCTTCGGCCTCGCCAATCAGCTCTCGATCCCGCGCGAGGAGGCCGGCGCCTATATCCGCAAGTATTTCGAGCGCTTCCCGGGCATCAAGGACTATATGGAGGCGATGAAGGCGAAGGTCCGCAGGGACGGCTATGTCGAGACGATTTTCGGGCGCAAATGCCATTACCCGGCGATCGATTCGAAGAACCCCTCCGAACGCGCCTTCATGGAGCGCGCGGCGATCAACGCGCCGATCCAGGGCTCGGCAGCCGATATCATCCGCCGGGCCATGCTGCGGATGGATGGCGTGCTCGCCGAGCGCAACATCCCCGCCAGCATGTTGCTGCAGGTGCATGATGAGCTGATCTTCGAGGTTCCGGAAGCCGACGCAGAGCGCGCCATCCCGGTCATCACCCGGGTGATGGAGGAGGCGCCGCTGCCGCTGCTCCAGCTCAAGGTGCCGCTCAAGGTCGATGCCCGCGCCGCCCGCAACTGGGACGAGGCGCATTGAGCCGGGCACCCGCCCGGCTCGCATCCCGCCCCCGATCCCCGGTTGCCCATGTCCCCCCGCGATCTCGCCGCCTATCTCTTCCTCGCCCTCGTCTGGGGGCTGTCCTTCCTCGTACTGGTACGCGTGGTCGATGCGTTCGGCTGGGTCGGGGCTGTCACCTACCGCTGCATCCTCGCGGCGGCCTTCCTCTACCTTCTGGCGAAGGGCCTTGGCCGGCGGCTCGATTTCGGTTTCCCGCTCGGCCATGGCCTGATGGTCGGCGCCACCACGGTCGCCGGGCAACTGGTCGGCCTTTCCTACGCGACGCCGATCATCGGCACCGCGATGGCGGCCATCCTCGTGGCGACCATTCCTCTCTTCTCGATGCTGATCAGCCGGCTCTGGGGGCTGGAGACGCTCGATGGCCGCAAGCTTGCCGGGCTTGCCCTCGGCTTTGCCGGCGTCGTCCTGCTGGTCGGGTTTCCGGCCGTGCCCTTCACGCCGCTCTTCGTGATCGGTTGCCTCGCCTCGATCGCCAGCGCCCTCTGCGCGGCGTTCGGCTCCGTCTATGCCAGCCGGTATCTGAAGAATGCGGGTTCGTGGGAGGTGACGATGCTGGCCTTCCTCGCCGGCGGAATCATGGCCTTGCCGCTGATCGTTCTGGTTCCGGTGCCGGGCCCGCTGGTGCCGATGGATTTCCTGTACCTGCTGATCCTCGGCGGTGGCATGAGCGGCCTGACCTATGTGGTCTATTTCGGCCTTGTCGGCTCGATCGGTGCCACGCGCACGATCAGCGTCGAATTCGCGGTGACCGTGGTCGCCGTGCTGGTGGGGGCGCTCTGGCTCGACGAGAAACTGTCCTGGCCGCAGATGGCTGGTGGCGGAATCATCATTGCCGGCTGCATGCTCGTGCTGGGCCTCTGGCCCGGGCGCAGGCCGGCCTGAAGGCCGGTCAGGCCCCGCCTTCCACCGGTTCCGTCCAGACCTGGAAGCCGGTCAGCGTGTTGGGCCCGAACGTTGTCGTCATGGCGACATCCGCCGCATCCCGGCCGCGGGCCATCAGCACCCGGCCGATCATGGGCCGGTTGTTCCGTGGGTCGAACATCTCCCAGTCCCCGCCGAGATAGACTTCCATCCAGGCTGCAAAATCGCCGGGGGGATGCGGCAACGGCGTGCCGATATCGCTGAGATAGCCAGTGCAATACCGGGCGGGAATATTGAGCGCGCGGCAGAAGGCGATGGCGAGATGGGCATAATCCCGGCACACGCCGCGCCTTTCCTCATAGGCCTGCGTGGCATTGCGCCCGACCGAGGCATGGGCATAGCCGAAGACGATGTGCCGGTGCACGAAATCGCAGACGGCCTGGACCCTGGCCCTGCCGGGCTCTGTCATGCCGAAGAGCTGCCAGGCCAGGTCCAGAACCCGGTCGCTGTCACAGAAGCGACTGGGCAGCAGAAAGACCAGCGTGTCATCCGGCAGATCCTCGACCGGCACCTGCCAGTGGCGGGTGCCTGCCGGATCGGGCAGGCCGCTATCGCGGATGATCGCATCGCCGCGCAAGGTGAAGGCCCCGGCCGGCGCAACAAGCCGCGTGCACCAGTTGCCATGCCCGTCATGGTAGCCGGACAAGAGAACCGGGGGGATGGTCGCCACATGGTCAGGCAGCACGAGATCCATGACGCGGCTGGCATGGACATTGAGCATCAGGATGGCCGGAGTGGGGTGCTCGAACAGATAGTGAAGCTCGTAGCCGATGCGCAGCTTCATTCGTGCCTGATCTTTTCTGCCGCTATATGGCACCGGGCCGGGAATACGGCCAGGCAGGGCTGGCCGGGCGGCCCGGACAATGCAGCCGCGCAAACCCTAGCACGCCTGACGCCCGAATGCCGGATCTTTGTTGGCGACGCAGCGGAAATGCCGCCGGGCCAGCTCAGTCGCAGGCCGGGTTGAAATCCCGCACCTGCGGCGGGCCATGTCGGTCCGCCACGAGCACCGAACCCTGCGGCAGGGCGTTCCACATCGCGCGGGTCTCGTCCAGCGGTTCGGAAACCACATGCAGGCCGTTGTTATCATGCCGCCAGTACAGCGTCGGCGCCTTCTCGTCGCAGGCCCAGCGGAAGGCGTGCAGCGTATCGCCATTGGTAAAGGCGGCAGCGAAGCGCAGCGCATCGTTGATGCCAGCCGCCTTGGTCATGCCCCGGATCGCCGAGAGCACCGAGGCGAAGGCCCGGGCCGCATCATTGGCCGCGCCGCGCGCCATGGCGGCGAGGAAGATCGCCTCGGAATCGGTCGTGCCATGGCGGTGGCGATACATCGGATCGGGAATGAGGTTTTCGATCGCCCGGCGGATCTGCCCGTAGCCGCCGATCTGCCCGTTATGCATGAACAGGCAGGTTTCATGGCTGAACGGGTGGCAATTGGCGCGTGCCGTCGCGGTGCCGGTGGCCGCCCGGACATGGGCGAAGAACAGCGGCGAGCGCACCTGCGCGCAGATCGAGAGCAGGTTCTCGTCCGACCAGGCAGGCCGCAGGTCGCGGTAGATGCCCGGCTCCGGCCGCTCGCCATACCAGCCGAGGCCGAATCCGTCGCCATTGGTCGAGGTCTTTGCCTCCGTCGCGCAGATCGACTGGTGGATCAGCGAATGGCAGGGCTTGGACACCACGGTCTCGAGCAAGACGGGCTGGCCCTGATAGGCGAGGAAGCGGCACATCGGCAGGATTCTCTTGGAAATAAAATGGTGACAGAGAAATCTTCTGAAAAACATCATGCCATCAGAAAAATGAACCGCAAGTGAAACTCGGCGCCGATCCAGCCGCCGCGCCCGGTGGATCCGGCCGAATGGAAATCCGGGGAGGAGCATTCTTGGAGCCGGCTTCCCCCTTGACCTTGCGGTGTCACCCCGCTTCTGTCCTGTCAGCGAAAAACAGGGTGGGGGAGCCTATGCTTCGGATATGTTCGGCCATGCGGGGCCACAAGGGCAGCGGCCGGTTCGGCGCGGTGATCGGGGCCATGCTGGCCATCAGCCTCGGCATGGCCGGCCCGGCTTTCGCGGCCGAGGGGCTTGATGGCGCGGGCCTCTCCTTCCTCTGGGCCGTGCCCTTCTGCGGGCTCCTGCTGTGCATCGCCACCGGGCCGGTGCTCTTCCCCCATTTCTGGGAGCACAATTACGGCAAGATCGCTGCCTTCTGGGCGGTGCTGACCGTGCTGCCGCTCGTCCTGTCCAAGGGCGCGGGCATTGCGCTGGCAGCCGTCCTGCACACGATGCTGCTTGAATATGTCAGCTTCATCATCCTGCTCTTCGCGCTCTTCACCGTGGCCGGCGGCATCCTCGTTACCGGCAACCTGCGCGGCACGCCGCTGGTCAATACGGGCCTGCTCGCCATCGGCACGGCGCTGGCCAGCATCGTCGGCACGACCGGCGCTTCGATGATCATGATCCGGCCGATCATCCGCGCGAATGACGACCGCCGCACCAATGTGCATGTCGTCATCTTCTTCATCTTCCTCGTTTCGAATATCGGCGGTTCGCTGACGCCGCTCGGCGATCCGCCGCTCTTCCTCGGCTTCCTGCGCGGTGTCGACTTCTTCTGGACCACCACGCACATGTTCGGCGAGATGCTCTTCCTTGTCATCGCCCTGCTGATCCTGTTCTACATCTGGGACAGCATCCTGCATGGCAAGGAAGACAAGCTGCCGCCCCTGAAGGACAAGACGCCGGACCGGCCGATCAAGCTGTTCGGCACGTCGAATTTCGCGCTGCTCGGCGCGATCATCGTTGCGATCCTGATCTCGGCCTCGTGGAAACCCGGCATCACTGTGAAATTCCCCGGCGGCGAGATGGAACTCCAGAACATCGCCCGAGACATCGCCCTCGTCATCATCGCGCTCATCTCGCTGAAGATGACACCGAAGCCGGTCCGCGCGGGCAATGAATTCTCCTGGGGTCCAATCCTTGAAGTCGCCAAGCTTTTCGCCGGCATCTTCATCTGCATGATCCCGGTTCTCGCCATGCTGAAGGCCGGCAAGGCCGGTGCCTTCGGGCCGCTCGTTGCGCTGGTCACCAACCCGGATGGCACGCCGAACAACGTCGCCTATTTCTGGGCGACCGGCATCCTCTCGTCCTTCCTCGACAATGCCCCGACCTATCTCGTCTTCTTCGAGCTGGCGGGCGGCGATCCGAAGGCACTGATGGGCCCGATGGCGCTGACCCTCGCCGCGATTTCCTGCGGCGCCGTGTTCATGGGCGCGAATTCCTATATCGGCAATGCGCCCAATTTCATGGTCTATGCCATCGCCAAGGATATGGGCGTGAAGATGCCCAGCTTCTTCGGCTATATGGTCTGGTCGGTCGGGATTCTCGTGCCGCTCTTCGTCGCGGTGACGTTTATCTTCTTCCGCTGAAGGGGGCGCCACCCTGTCATTGCGAGGCGCCCGGAGGGCAACGAAGCAATCCAGCCTGAGTGCCGTGAAAACGCCCTGATCTGGATTGCTTCGTCACTGCGTTCCTCGCAATGACGGGTTGATATCCCCGCAGCTTCTCCTGCCTCTCCCCCTCGGGGAGAGGTCGCGAGCGATAGCGCGCGGGTGAGGGGCTTCAGACCAGCTTGGCCGGCTTCTCGCCGCCCAGCGCCCAATCCACCAGCTCGATCGTATGGACCACCGGCACGGCCTCGTTCCGTTCCGCGAAGCCGAGGCCGATCTGGCTGATGCAGCCGAGATTGCCCGTTGCCACCGCCTGCGGTTTCAGCCGCGCGATATTGCGCGTCTTGCGGGCGCGCAGCCGGCTGGAAATCTCCGGCTGGAGCATGTTGTACGTGCCCGCCGAGCCGCAGCAGATATGCCCCTCCGGCACGTCCCTGACGGTAAAGCCCAGCGCCTTCAGCACCGCTTTCGGCGCGTCGGTGATCTTCTGGCCATGCTGCATCGAGCAGGCCGAATGATAGGCAATGGTCAGCCCTGTCTCCCGCACCGGCGCCAGCTCCAGCCCGGCGAGATATTCGGTGATGTCCTTCGCCAAAGCCGAAACCCGTGCCGCCTTTTCGGCATAGGCGGGGTCGTTCCGGAACATGAAACCGTAATCCTTGATCGTCGTGCCGCAGCCCGAAGCGGTGATCAGGATGGCATCCAGCCCATCGCCCTCGATCTCCGCCGTCCAGGCATCGATCAACCGGGCGGCCTGCGCATGGCTCTCGGCCTCGCGGCCCATATGATGCACCAGCGCCCCGCAGCAGCCTTCGCCCTTCGGCAGGATCACCTCGATGCCGAGCCGGGTGAGGACGCGGATCGTCGCCTCGTTGATTTCCGGCGCCAGCACCGGCTGCGCGCAGCCCGAGAGCAAGGCGACGCGGCCCCGCTTCGGCGCGGCAGGCGGGAAGGCCGCTGGCCCTTCCATCGACGAGCGGCCGGCCAGGCGTGACGGCGCCAGCGTCAGCATCGCTGCCAGCGGACCGCCGATCTTCGGCAGCTTCGCCACCAGCGGCCGGAAGGGCTTGCCGAGCCAGGCTGCGCCCAGGGCGAGGCGGAAGCGGTTCGGATAGGGCAGGACGCGCGCGAGCACCTCACGCAGGAAGCGCTGGTGCCACGGCCGGCGATAGGTCTCCTCGATATGCGCGCGGGCATGGTCGACGAGATGCATGTAATGCACGCCGGACGGGCAGGTGGTCATGCAGGACAGGCACGAGAGGCAGCGGTCGATATGCTGCACGACTTCCGGTGTGGCCGGCTCGCCCTGCTCGAACATCTTCTTGATAAGGTAGATGCGCCCGCGCGGGCTGTCGAGTTCGTCGCCGAGCTCGAGATAGGTCGGGCATGTGGCCGTGCAGAACCCGCAATGGACGCAGGTCCGGAGGATCTTCTCCGAGGCTTGCATCGCCGGATCGGCCAAGGCGGCGAGCGAGAAATTCGTCTGCATGTCTCAGGCTCCTGCCTGCCAGGCCTTGATCCAGTCCATCGGCCAGACCAGCATGATGATGTTGAGGGTGAGATTGTCGCGGATCAGCCAGCCGACAACGAGTTCCATCGTCAGCCCGGCCAGCACGGTCACCAGGGCCGGCAGCGCATGGGCGAGGAAAAACCCGGCCGTCATCGCCAGCATGTCCGCCGCTGAATTGAGGACGCTGTCGCCGTAATAGTCGAGCGAGATCGTGGCCTCGCGATAGCGGTTGATCACCGCATCGGTGTTTTCCGCCACCTCCCAGCTCGCCTCCAGCACCATGGCCAGCACCAGCGCGAGGCCGAGGCTGATCGGCAGGCCGAGATGCCGGAGCAGCCGGAACAGGCCGTAGAACAGGAAGCCGTGGATGATGTGGCTCGGCGTGTACCAGTCGCTGAGATGCTGGGAATTCTCCGAAGAGGCGACCACCCCGTGCCAGAGCTTGATCGTGCCGCATTTGCAGATGGGCAGGCGCCCCATCCAGAGCAGGACAAGGCACGCCACGACCAGCACCGCGCCGGCCAGCAGCAGGCCCTGCGCGAGGCTCGGCCCGCGTTCCGACCAGCCGGCACGCGCAGTGGCGATCGTTTCAGAGGCCGGCATGCATCTTCCCCGGATTGAGCAGGCCTTCGGGGTCGAAACTGGCCTTGATCCGGCGGTTCAGCGCGGCAATGGGCGCCGGTTCCGGCTCGAAGACCGGCACCTCGGCGCGGAGCCCGTCCGAAGCCCGGACCAGGGTGGCATAGCCATTGGCCTCCCGCGCCGCCCGGCGGATCACCGCTGCCCCGGCATCGCCGGTTTCCGGCGTGGCCAGCCAGACAAGGCCGCCCGCCCAGTCAAACAGGGCAGTGACATCGCGGCTCGCGCGGATCGCGGCCACCGCCGCAGCCGCCGCGCCCGGCTTCACCGAAAGCCGCCAGACCGCGCGGTCACGCGGTTCGGCGAGGATGGCGCCGTCGGAGATATCGCGCCAGAGGGCAGCCGCCGCGGGGCCGTCCAGCCGGACAAGGGCCCCGAAAGATTTCAGCAGCCCGGCCAGCGCCCCGGCCCGGTATTCGACCGAGAAGGCGAAGCCCTCGATGCGAAGCAGCGTTCGCGCCGGTGCGCCAGCCAGTGCCGGCAGATGCGCCGCGCCGGTGATTTCGAAGGGCGAGCCGACGGCCGCGCTCATCGCCTCGACGGCACGGGCCTCCGAAAGGCCCTCGAGCACGAGGGTTTGTGTGACTTCGGGCCGTGGGACAACCTTGAAGATCACCTCGGTCAGCACGCCGAGCGTGCCCCAGGCGCCGGATTGCAGCTTCACCAGATCAAGCCCGGTGACATTCTTCATCACCCGCCCGCCAGACTTGACGATCTCGCCGAGGCCATTGACGAAGCGCACGCCGATCAGGCTGTCGCGGCAGGCTCCGCCCCAAAGGCGGCGCGACCCGGAGAGGTTGCCGGCTGCAATCGCGCCGATGGTCGGCGTGCCATCCGTTCCGTAGAGGCGGCGAAAATCAGGGGGTTCGAAGCCGAGCATCTGCCCCTTCTCCGCCAGGGCGGCTTCGATCTCGGCCAGAGGCGTGCCGGCGCGGGCGCCGATCACCATTTCCGCCGGCTCGTAGAGGGTGATGCCATTGAGCCCGCCGACCGAGACGGTGATCCCCGCATTGACGGGCCGGCCGAGGCCCTTGCGCGTGCCGCCGCCCTCGATGGCAAGCGGCGCGCCATGGCCACTGGCCTCGCGCACGAGGCTGGCCAGTTCTTCTTCGTCCTGCGGGCGCCGCACCACGATCATGCCGCCCTCCCGTCGAGCGGGAACACCTTGGCGGGGTTCAGGATCCATTGCGCATCGAATGCCGCCCGCACGCGCAATTGCTGTTGAAGATCCACCCGGTTGAACTGGTGATGCATCAGGTCGCGCTTCTCGATGCCGACGCCATGCTCGCCGGTGAGGCAGCCGCCGACCTCGACACAGAGCTTCAGGATGTCGTTGCCGGCCTCTTCGGCCTTCTCGGCCTCGCCCGGATCATTGACATTGTAGAGGATGAGCGGGTGCAGGTTGCCATCGCCCGCATGGAACACATTGGCGACGCGCAGCCCGTAATGCTTCACGATCTCGTCGATCCGGCGCAGCACATAGGGCAACTGCCCGGTCGGGATGGTGCCATCCATGCAGATGTAATCGGCGATCCGCCCGGTGGCGCCGAACGCGCTCTTGCGCCCTTTCCAGATCGCCGCCGTCTCCATCGCGGATTTCGACTCGCGTACGGTCTTCACGCCATGCTCGCGGGCGATCGCGACAATGCGTGCCAGCGTGGCATCCATCTCGGTCTCGGACCCCTCGACCTCGATGATCAGCAGCGCCTCGACATCCATCGGGTAGCCGGCCTTCGCGAAGGCCTCGCAGATCTCGATTGCGGGCTTGTCCATGAATTCCATCGCCACCGGCACGATGCCGGCCGCGATGATCGCGGCAACGGCCTCGCCGGCCTGCTCGCTGGTCGGGAAGCCGAACAAAACCGGCCGCGCGCCCTCCGCCATCCGCAGGATGCGCACCGTCGCCTCCGTGATGATGCCGAGCTGGCCTTCCGAGCCGCAGACGAGGCCGAGCAGGTCGTAGCCCGGCGCATCCATTGCCGCGCCACCGATCTCGACCACAGTGCCATCGACCAGCACCAGCGTCACGCCGAGGATATTGTTGGTCGTCACGCCGTATTTCAGGCAATGCGCCCCGCCGGAATTCATGCCGATATTCCCGCCGATCGTGCAGGCGAGCTGGCTGGACGGATCCGGTGCGTAGAAGAAGCCCTCCGCCGAGACCGTATTGGTGATGGCGAGGTTGGTGACGCCTGCCTCGACCCGGGCAAAGCGGTTGGCATAGTCGATCTCGAGAATGCGGTTCATCTTCGACACGCCGATCACCACCGCGTCTTCCTGCGGGATCGCGCCGCCGGCCAGGCTGGTTCCCGCCCCGCGCGGCACGACGGGCACGCCCTCGGCATGGCAATAGGCGAGCACCGCCGAAACCTCCGCCGTATTGCGCGGCAGCGCCACGGCCATCGGCACGCGGCGATAGGCGGTGAAGGCATCCGTCTCGTAGGCGCGGCGCTCATCCTCGCTGGTGATCAGGCATTCGGGCGGCAAAAGGGCGGCAAGGCCGGCGACGATGCTCTCGCGGCGGGCGAGGATATCCGCCTGCGGCGTCGGAAAGGCGATGGCGCCCATGCTTGCTCTCCCCAGAATACGGGCCGGTCTCCGGCTCCATTCCCTTGATCCGGCGTCTTCTATCAGACCCTTTGGAACGGTCCTAATCCTAGCGCAGGCCGGCCTTCCCGGCAGTACCCTTGATTCTGCATGGCATCTGTTCCGGAATCGAATGGATCGCGCTATTTGTTTCCTGATGGACAGGTTGGGTGATCTCGATATCTTCGCACGCGTCGCCGCCACCGGCTCGATGTCGCAGGCCGCGCGCGATCTCGGCCTGTCGCCGCCGGTCATCTCGAAGCGCATCAAGCGGCTGGAGGAACGGCTCGGCACGCGGCTGCTCCAGCGGACCACGCGGCAGATCGCGTTGACCGAGGCCGGGCGTGGCTTCCATGAGCGCGTCCTCGCCATCCTTGCCTCGGTGGAGGAGGCGGAGAACTGGGTGTCGCAGCGCGCCATGCTGGCCCGTGGCCCGCTGCGCGTCTCGGCGCCGACCACCTTCGGCCGGCTGCATGTCGCCCCGCATCTCGTGCGCTTCCTCGAGCGCTATCCCGAGATTTCGCTCGATCTCTCGCTGACCGATTCCTTCGTCGATGTGGTGGGCGATGGGTTCGATGTCGCCATCCGCATCGCCGACCTGCAGGATACGAGCCTCGTCGCCCGCAAGCTCGCACCGAACCACCGGGTGCTCTGCGCTGCGCCCGCCTATCTCGCCCGGCACGGTCGCCCGGAAACGCTGGCGGATCTCGGCCGTCATGCCCTGCTCGTCCACAATGCCGATCACTGGCGGCTCGAAGGGCCGGAAGGGGTGGTCTCGCTGCCGGTAGCGAGCCGGGTCGCCACCAATTCCAGCGAGGTGATCCGCGAGGCGGTGATCGCCGGCATGGGCATTGCGCTCCGCTCGACCTGGGATGTCGGACCGGAACTGCGCGCCGGCAACCTCGTCCAGGTGCTGCCACGCTACCGGGCGAGCCATCGCGTCGGCATCTACGCGGTCTATCCCTCGCGCCGCCACCTGCCGCAGCGGACGCGCGTCTTCATCGACTTCCTGCTCGAACTCTACGGCCCGGTGCCGAGCTGGGACCAGGGGCTGGTTCTCCCTGCCTGACGCCAATCTGACGCACTGGTTCAGCTTGCGCTCAGATCGGATTTGGCATAATTCCCTTTCGAAACATTCAAAAAGGGGAATGCAATGAATCGCTCGATCGCCATCCTGGCCCTGACCTTCGCCAGCCTTGCTCCGGCCATGGCCGAGGATGCGGAAGCCGGCAAGTCGGTCTTCGGCCAGTGCCGTGCCTGCCATGCCGTGGGCGAAACCGCCAAGAACGGGGTCGGCCCGCAGCTCAACGGGCTGATCGGCCGCAAGGCGGGCAGCGTCGAGGGATACAATTATTCCGACGCGAACAAGAATTCCGGCAAGGTCTGGGACGAGGCCACCTTCACCGCCTATATCAAGGACCCGAAGGGCCAGATGCCTGGCACGAAGATGGTCTATGCCGGCCTGAAGGACGAGACGCGGATCGCCAATCTGATCGCCTATCTCAAGACCTTCGGCGCCGACGGCAAGGCGAAGTAAACGCCGCTTCCCGTGATGCCGGCATGATGAAGGGTGCCCGAGGGCGCCCTTTTTGCTGGCGCTTTCAGCCGGCCAGTTTCGCCGGGTCCAGCGCGCGGACGAAGGCGAGCATCGCCGCCAGCGCGATATCCGCATCCGCCTCGGTGATCGATTCCAGCGGATTGTGGCTGATCCCGCCCTTGCAGCGCAGGAACAGCATGCCCATCGGGCAGAGCTTCTCGAAGGCCATGGCATCATGCCCCGCGCCGGAAAGCAGCCGGAGCGGCGTGTGGCCGAGCGATTCGATCGCTCTTGCCAGCGCCGCCTGGATGGCCGGGTGGCACGGCGTTGCCTGCTCCTCGTAGCCGGCCTCGAGCGCCAGCGTCACGCCGCGTCGGCCGGCAATCTCCTCCAATGCCGCCAGCACCCGCCTGACCAGCGCATGGCGGGCAGCATCATCCGGCGCCCGGAGGTCGAGCGTGAAGGTCACGCTGCCGGGGATGACGTTGATCGCGCCCGGCGCAGCCTCGATCCGGCCGACCGTGCCGACGAGCCCCGGTGCGTGCTGCGCCTCGCGCTCGACGGCCAGCACCATCTCCGCCACGGCGGCCAGCGCATCCTTCCGGTAGGGCATCGGCACCGTGCCGGCATGCCCGGCCTCGCCGGTGACGGTCGCTGTGAAGCGCTGGATCGAGGCGATCGAGGTGACGATGCCGAGCGGCTCGTCCGCCGCTTCCAGCACCGGGCCCTGCTCGATATGCAGTTCGAGATAGCCGATCACCGAGCCCGGCTTGCGGGCAACGGAGGGGATCGCATCCGGGTCGAGCCCGAATGCGGCCAGCGCCTCGCGCATCGAGATCCCGTCGCGGTCGCGCCCGTCCAGCGCCGACAGGTCGAACCGCCCGGCAATGGCGCGGGAGCCCGTCAGCGTCTGCGGGAAGCGCACGCCCTCCTCGTCGCCGAAGGCGATGATCTCGACGGCAAAGGGCAACCTCTCGTTGAGGCGGGCCAGTTCCTCGACCACCGCGAGGCCGGCGAGTACGCCGAGATTGCCGTCATATTTCCCCGCATCCCTCACCGAATCGATATGCGAGGCGATGATCAGCGCCGGAAGGCCCGGTTCGCGCCCCTCGAACCGGGCATGGATGTTCCCCGCCGCATCGACCGCCGGGGCGAGACCAGCTTCGCGGAACCAGCCGGAGACGAGATCGATCGCCCGGCGATGGGCATCCGACAGGTAGAGGCGGGTGATCTTGCCCGGCTCGTCGGTGACGAGGGCGAGCGCGTCGAGCCGCTCCATCATGCGGGTCGTGGCGGGCAGGTTGGGGCGGGCCATGGCGGAATTCCGTGACAGGGGGCCGGATTACCGGCGGGTCAGCCAGAGCGCGAGCGCGGCACGCTCCTCGGCCGTGATTTCGGTGATGTTGTTCGGCGGCATCGCATGGGTCAGCACGGCATGCAAGCCGATCGCCTTGGCCTCCCTCAGGATGTCCGCCTCCTCCGCCAGCTTCACGCCCTTGGGCGGCGCGGAGATCCCGTCCCAGACCGGCTGGCCGGCATGGCACATCGAGCAGCGCCCCTGCACGATCTGGATCGCCTGCTCCGTCAGCGCCGGGCTGGCGGCCGCCACCTGTCGTTCCGCACCGAGCCATGTTTGCCGGCCCGGCGCGGCCTGCCAGGACAGGGCCATGGCCGCGCCGAAGGCGAGCAAAGCCGCAATCCAGCACCACCACGGCGCTTTCGCATGATCGGCGTGCCAGCCGTTGAAGAAATGGCGGATGACAGCCCCGGCAAAGGTGATCAGCGCCACGAGCAGCGGCAGCACCGCCCCGGTATGGGCGAGCGGATAATGGTTCGAGATCATCAGGAAGACGACCGGCAGCGTCAGGTAATTGTTGTGCACCGAACGCTGCTTGGCCTGCTTCCCCAAGGCCGGGTCCGGCGCCTCGCCGGCGAGCAGCGCGGCGATCACCTTCTTCTGGTTGGGGATGATGATCCGGAACACGTTGCCGCTCATCACGGTGGCCATCAGCGCGCCGGTATGGATCAGCGCGCCGCGGCCGGAAAAGACCTGCGCGTAGAAGGCGCTCATCGCGACCACGAACCCGAAGCCCAGCACGGCGAGCAGGGGCTCGTTCCGGCCGAGGGGCGACTTGCAGAGCAGGTCGTAGACGATCCAGCCCGCCAGCAGCGAACCGATGCCGATTCCCGCCGCCGCCGCCGGGCTCAGCACCCGCACGGCAGGGTCGATCAGGTAGAGCGAGCTTTGCGCGTAATAGATCCAGCCCAGCAGGAAAAAGCCGGAGAGCCAGGTCATGTAGCTCTGCCATTTGTGCCAGGTCAGCTCGGCCGGCAGGCTGGCTGGCGCGACGAGATATTTTTTCATCTCGTAGAAGCCGCCGCCATGGACCTGCCAGGCTGCGCCGCCCTTGCCGGCGGGAATTTCCGGATGCGGGCGCATCCCCGCATCCAGATGCATGAAGAAGAAGGAGGAGCCGATCCACGCCATGGCGGCGATGACATGCAGCCAGCGCAGGGCCGCGCTCCCCCATTCCATGATCACGTAGTCAACCATCGTCCCGCCTGCCTTCTGTCGAGCCTCAACGCTGGCTTGCGGCGCACGATTCCGCAAGGGCGTTCTGGAGAAGCAGGAAACAGTTCGCGTGCCAGCTCAGCCCGCCTGGTCGGCCGGGAGGTGGCAGGCGCAGCACAGCTTGTTGCCGTCGAGGTCCCGCACATAGGCGCCGTAATAATCCGGGTGATAATGCGGGCGCAGTCCCGGCTCGCCCTCGCAGGTCCCGCCTGCGGCCAAGGCGGCCGCGTGAAACGTTTCCACCAGTGCACGCTTGCTCACCGCAAAAGCGATGGTCGAGCCGTTGCCGAAGGTGGCGGCCTTTCCGTTCAGCGGACGCATGATCCAGAAGCTCTGGGCGTTGGGTGCGTCCGGCCCGTAGCCATAGGTGCCGTGCTCGCTCTCGTCATGGATCATGGGATAGCCGATCGGGCCGAGAACGGCATCGTAGAAGGCTTTGGCGCGGGCGAGGTCATTGGTGCCAAGCGTGACATGGCTGAACATGGGGTGTCCTTTTCTGGAAGGGGTGTTGACGGAACCGGAATTGCCGCATCCTCCCGCCAGTTTCTGTCAGGATTAGCCGGGCCGTCCTGCGAAGGACGATGGTGCGGGTCGCTTGACGCCATGCCCGCCGCCGCCTTTCATGCGCGCCGGAGGAACCTGCCATGGACATGAGTGACAACCGGCGCATCGAGGCCCCGCGCGACGTGGTCTGGGCTGCGCTGAACGATCCGGATGTGCTGAAAGCCTGCATTCCCGGCTGCGAAAGCGTCGAGAAGACCGGCGAGAACGAGCTGGAGGCCAAGGTCACGCTCAAGATCGGGCCGGTCAAGGCTTCCTTTACCGGCAAGGTGACGCTGTCGAATATCGACCCGCCGAACGGCTACACCATCTCCGGTGAGGGGCAGGGCGGCGTGGCCGGCCATGCGCGCGGCGGCGCCGATGTGCGCCTCGAGGCCGATGGCGATGCCACGATCCTGCATTACACAGTCCGCGCGGAAGTCGGCGGCAAGATCGCACAGCTTGGCTCGCGGCTGATTGATTCGACCGCCAAGAAACTCGCAAGTGAGTTCTTTGAGAGTTTCGGCGAGGCGGTCGCCCCGTCTCCCGAGGAGGACGGGGAAGAGGGCGAAAAGCCCAAGGGCAAATGGTGGAAGCTCGGCCGCGCCTGAGCGGCCTGTTCAAACCCGGATGAGGCCCGTTTCGGTCAGGATTGCCACCAGCGGCAGGTCATGCGCCTCGTCCGGCACCGCCGGCACTTCCTGCACCGCGAAGGCAAGCCCGATCCGGACGGCCTCCGGATGGGCAGCGAAGGCGCGGTCATAATAGCCTTTGCCATAGCCGAGGCGGTTGCCGCGCCGGTCGAAGGCGACGAGCGGCGCGAGGATCACATCCGGCGCCACGATCGGCGCGCCGGGCAGCGGCTCGGCCACGCCGAATGCGCCTTTCCCGAGCGGGCTGCCCAATTCATGGGCATGGAAAGCAAGGCCGCTTGCCGTCATCCGCGGCAGGGCCAGCCGAAAGCCGGCCGTCGCCAAAGCCGCCAGCAGCGGGGCGGGGTCCAGTTCGTCGCGCAGGGCAACATAGCCGGCGATGATCCGTGCGGCCGGCGCCAGCCCGGCAATTGTTGCAGGGCCAGCCTGGGCCATTCGCGCGCTGGCCTCCCGCCGGACTTCCACCACTATCGCTGCTCGCGCCGCAAGCGCCGCCTTGCGAATGACGGCCTTGCCGTTTGTCGGAGGGGAGGGGGTCAGGGGAGGGGGCGAGGAAGGGGTGGCCACCATGGCTGTCTCCGGATCAGACAGGGATCTGTCCTATGCATCCGACAAGTGCTCCGGCAACGCTGCCCGGTGCAGGGCCGCCGGTCCGCAACGGCCTCCCCCTTGCGCCCGGCCGGGGCACTGTCCATATTCGTCGTGTCACGCCCTTGCGGGTGACGCAACCGGAGCCGCTTCTTCAGGAGGGCTTTTCGCCATGTCCCGCGTTCCATCCCTGTCCTCGCCCTTCATGCTGGGCTTCGACGATATCGAGCGTGCGCTCGACCGCGTCGCCAAGGCGGCCTCGGACGGGTACCCGCCCTACAATATCGAGCGCCTGCCGCGCTCCGAGAACCTGCCCGACCGCCTGCGCATCACCCTGGCTGTTGCCGGCTTTACCCGCGACGAACTCGAGATCACGCTGGAGGAAAGCCAGCTCGTGATCCGCGGTCGCCAGCAGGATGACAAGACCCGCCAGTTCCTGCATCGCGGCATTGCCGCACGGCAGTTCCAGCGGGCCTTCCTTCTGGCGGACGGGATGGAGGTTCTCGGCGCCGAGCTGATGCATGGCCTGCTCTCGGTCGATCTCGCCCGGCCCGAACCGGAGCGGATCATCCGCAAGATCGACATTCACGCCCGCGACTAGGACAACCCCCGAGCGGTCCTGTTCCTGCCGCGCCGACCCCCGGCATGGCCGGGAATGCCGTCGCGCGTCTGGTCCGGTTTGTGCTTCACCGCATGGCAGGTGGTGGCACAGAGCGCGAGGATCAACCGCAAAGCAGGACCTTTTCGACGCCTTTTATGGATCGCAACACTTCGTCAACGCCTTGGTGCGTTCAATAGGTGAACTGGAGGCTCCCATGGCCGAAATGAAGAGGACGACCCCCCCGAAGAAGAACGCCAATCCGGCACGTCCGCCGCTGGCCCTGAAGCCGCAGGCGCCGGAGCTGGCCCGCACGCCGGAAGCCCTTGCGGCGATGGGCGATGGCGAACTGGCCTATATGCGCGCCTTCCGCGCCGCCGAGCTTCGCCACCTGTTTCCGCAGACCGAGAAAGTCCATCCGTCGGTCCAGCTTTTCGCGCTGTTCGCGGCCGATGGCTCTCCGCTCATGCTGGCCGACAGCCGGGAGCTGGTCATTTCCGGCGCCTGGCAGAACGACCTCGACATGGCGACGGTTCACTGACCGCACATTGCCCTTGAATCAGCGTCCGCCCGCTTCCCGCTGGCGGGCGGCCAGCCGGTTCTCCTCGAACCGGATGCAATGTTCCATCATGTCACGCCAGATCGCTTCCGCCAGATCGGCATCGAACCCGGCGGCCTCCGCCTCGGCCCGGACCTTCTGGGCAACATCCTCGATCCGCCAGGGTACGCGGGCCTGATCTGGCGTGGCCTTCAGTTCCGAGGCCCGGCGGATGAGGGCCAGCCGCCGGCCGAGCAGCGGCACCAATTGCCGGTCGAGCGCATCGATCGCGGCACGCACCTCGCCCATATCCGCCGGAACCGGCCCGCTCATGCCGGCGCTCCCGCAAGCGCGCGGGCCATGTCCAGCGTGATGCGCTGGAGCGTGGCGATATCCTCGTCGCGCGAGAGGCGATGGTTCCCGTCGGGGATCACCGTCATCCGCACCTCCTCCTCGACCAGTTCCGCCATGAAGCGGCGGACATGCGCCAGCGGCACATCCGGGTCTTCGGCGCCCTGCAGGATATGGATCGGCACGCCGAAGCGCGCGCCCTTGCCGAGCAGCAGGTGGCGCCGTCCATCCTCGATCAGCGCCCGCGTGATGGGATAGGGCTCCGGCGAATAGGCCGAGGGCCGGTACCAGACGCCCTCTTCCTCGATCTGCCGCCGGATTGCGGCCGGGAATTGCGCCCACATCAGCGCTTCGGTGAAATCCACCGCCGGCGCGATCAGCACCAGACCGCCGGGCGGGGTGCCTTCGGCCGCAAGGATCTCGGTCGCGCGGAGGGCGAGCCAGCCGCCCATCGACGAGCCGACAAGGATCGGTCGCTCGCCACCGAAGCGTCGGATCATCTTGAGGGAATCATCCAGCCAGAGCGAAAGCGTCGCCGATGCGAAATCACCGCCGGATTCGCCATGCGCGGTATAGTCGAAGCGCAGCATGCCGAAGCCTTCGGCTGCGGCAGCCTCGTCCAGCTTCTCGGCCTTGGTCGAGGTCATGTCCGAACGGAATCCGCCCATCCAGATGAGAGTGGGCCGCCTTCCGGACCTGAGGCGATAGGCCAGCCGGCGCGGCGGGAAGCCCGCTTCCGGGCTGCCCTCGACCTCGAACGATTGCACCGGCTGCTGCATGTCTCTATGTCTCCCATGGCCGGTATGCGCCGGCGCGATTCTCGGATGTTTGCGCAGATGTCGGCGCAGCAGTAAACATCCCCAGCCGGTTCCGAAAGCCCCGTTTCCCGATGGTCTTTTCTGCCTCCCCCGCGAAGCCGCTTCTCGGCAGGACGATCCTCCAGATCATCCCCGACCTGAATGCCGGCGGTGCCGAACGCACGACGGTGGATATCGCCGAGGGCCTCTCGCAGGCCGGGGCGCGCGCTCTCGTGGCAACCGAGGGCGGCCGCCTGATTGGCGAATTGCAGACCAAGGGCGGTATCTGGGTGCCTTTCCCGGCCTCGACCAAGAACCCGCTCTCGATGGCGATGAATGTCGGCAAGCTGGTGCGCCTCCTGCGCGAGGAGCGGGTCGAGCTGGTCCATGCCCGGTCTCGCGCGCCGGCCTGGGTGGCCTATGCTGCAACGCGGGCGATGAAGATCGGTTTCGTCACCACCTATCATGGCGCCTATAACGGCAAGTCGGCGCCGAAGATCCTCTACAATTCCGTCATGGCCCGCGGCGATGTGGTGATTGCCAATTCGCATTTCACGGCCGAACTGATCCAGAAAACCCACCGGATCGAGGCTCAGAGGCTGCGCGTCATTCCGCGCGGCACGAATTTCGAGGCTTTCTCGCCCGACAGGATCGGCCCCGACCGGGTCGAGCGGATCCGGCGTGGCTGGCTGGCCTCGCCGGATGACCGCATCGTGCTGCTGGCCGGCCGCCTCACCCCGTGGAAGGGGCAGAAGCTGCTGGTCGAGGCGGCGTCCCTCCTGCGCGAGCGAGGCTATCGCGACGTGGTCTTCATTCTCGCCGGCGACCCGCAGGGCCGCGAGGGCTATGTCGCGGAGCTGGACGGCGAGATCACGGCGCGGAACCTCGGCTCTGTCGTCCGCCGCGTTGGCCATGTCACCGACATGCCGGCGGCGCTCGCGGCCTCGGCCGTGGTTACCGTGCCCTCGACCGAGCCCGAAGCCTTCGGCCGGGTGGCGGTGGAGGCCCAGGCCATGGGCGTTCCGGTGGTTGTCTCCGATCTCGGCGCCGTGCCGGAAACCGTGCTGGCCCCCCCGCAGGTGCGGCCGGAACAGCGGACCGGCTGGCGTGTGCCGGCCGGCAGCGCCGCCGCCCTGGCCGAGGCGCTGGCGCTCGCGCTCGATCTCAAGCCCAGCGCCCGCGATGCGCTGGCCACCCGCGCGCGCCGTCATGTCGAGCGGAACTTCTCGCTCGACCAGATGGTGGCGCAGACGCTGGACTGTTACATCGCCCTTCTTGAGGGCAAGGTGGGCCCGGCCCTTCCTTCCCGTTGACTTTGTCTGCGAATGCGCTGATTTTCAGGCCGGTTTCGCGGATGGGGACATCCGGCGGCCACCATCCGCAATAGCCAAGGAGAAAGACCATTCGCAGGCCTATGAGAAATGTTCCCCTTCCGGTGAAGGAAGGTCCGCGCATCAACCGGGATATCCGCATCCGGGAAGTCCAGGTGATCGACGCCGACGGGTCCAACAAGGGGGTGCTCGCCGTGTTCGACGCGATCAAGCTCGCGGAAGACCAGGGGCTTGATCTCGTCGAGGTTTCGCCGAACGCGACACCGCCGGTCTGCAAGATCATGGATTATGGCCGTTTCCGCTTCGCCGAGCAGAAAAAGGCCGCCGAGGCGCGCAAGAAGCAGAAGACCATCGAAATCAAGGAAATCAAGCTTCGCCCGGCCATCGATGACCATGATTACACGGTCAAGATGAAGGCGATGAAGGGCTTCTTCGAGGAAGGCAACAAGGTGAAGATCACCTTGCGCTTCCGGGGCCGCGAAATGGCGCATCAGGATATCGGCATGCGAGTGCTGGACCGGGTGAAGGCCGATACCGTGGATATCGCCAAGGTCGAGAACGAGCCGAGCTTCGAGGGCCGTCAGGTCGTCATGGTGCTGGCGCCGAAATAAGGCGCCGGGCTTCGGCCGCCATCGCATGAAGAAGAGTGTCATTGCCTACGGGCTTTTGGTTCTCGTCGGCTCTCTTGGGATGCATCGCTTCTATTTGTCGAGGCCCCGGAGCGGTTTCGTCATGCTGGGGCTTACCGTGGCCGTGGTGATGTTCCTGCCTGAACTGGTGATCTACAAGCGCCTGTCGGTGCCGACGATTGGATGGTGCCTCGTGGATGCCTTTCTGATCCCCGGCATGGTGCGGGACTGTAACTCACGCCAGTCTGGGCGGAATTCGTGATGGCGCGCCAAAGCCGGCTCTTGCCTTTTCGGGCATGATCACGTATCAGCGCGCCTTCGTTCGAACCGCCCGGCCGATAAGGGCTGCCGTGGCGGTTCTTTCGCGTCGAGGATTTTTACCGATCCGATGACGTGCCGCGATCCCTCGGGGTCGCTTCCTTCCAAGGAGAGGCAAATGCCCAAGCTGAAGACCAAATCCGGCGCGAAGAAGCGCTTCAAGATCACCGGGACGGGCAAGGTCAAGCACGCCCAGTCCGGCAAGCGCCACGGCATGATCAAGCGCACCAACAAGCAGATCCGCGATCATCGCGGCATGCGGGTGCTGTTCAAGACCGACGGCGACAACATCAAGAAGTATTTCCTCCCGAACGGCTGATCGCCCCCGGGACCTTTCGTAACGATCAGCAAATCAGGAGTTGAACAATGTCTCGTGTGAAGAGGGGCGTGACGTCTCACGCCAAGCACAAGAAAGTCTTCAAGGCAGCCAAGGGCTTCTATGGCCGCCGCAAGAACACCATCCGCACCGCGAAGGCCGCCGTCGATCGCGCGATGCAATATGCGACGCGTGACCGCCGCGCCAAGAAGCGCACGTTCCGCGCACTCTGGATCCAGCGTATCAACGCCGCCGTGCGGGAATACGGCCTGACCTACAGCCGCTTCATCGATGGTCTGGCCCGCGCCAACATCGTGATCGACCGCAAGGTGCTTTCCGACCTCGCCATCCGCGAGCCGGAATCCTTCAAGGCGATCGTCGATCAGGCAAAGAGCGCGCTTCCGGCCGCCGCCTGAACACCGCATCTCTGGCAGAATTCAGAAGCCGGCGCCCGCAGCGCCGGCTTTTTTGTGCCGTGATTCGCCGGGTCGGGGCCCCGCAGGCGGCCGGTGGCCGCGCAAACATTACCGGAATATTACCGTCCGGAAGTCGCCAACAAAGCAAGCTGCCTTCCAATGCACGGATTGCCTAAAAATATGGCATCTTGAATACAGAGACTGTTGCAAATCTGCGACTCCGTGAACTTACGTATGCTTGCCGGTGCTTTGTGTTTTGACACGTTGTGCGACGCAACCAAATATCAAAGCGGGAGTTTTCCTTGCCAACTGGGGTGTGCAATGTTCCGTTCTGTCATTCTGGCTTCTGCAGCCATCTTCTCTGTCTCGGCGATGGCTGCGGATCTCGGTGCCAAGAAGCCGTCGCCGGTCGCTGCTGTCTCGAAGGCCTGTAAGGAAACCAAGGCACTGCCGGTCGATGCCTTCGGCTTTGCCACCGGTTCGGATGTTGCCGATGTCGGCGTCTGGGGCGCCGCCCTGGACAACGTCTATGTCGCCGGCGGCAAGGGCGGCAAGACCTACGGCTATGTCGGCACCGCGCAGGTCTCGGGCTCGTTCTTCCCGTGCTTCGAATTCGGCCCCTACCTGACCTACACGGTCGGCGGCTTCAAGCCGTATGGTGGCATTGAGCGTCAGGGCACCATCATGGGCGCCGGCGTCGAGATGAAGTACAAGCTGCTCGGCCGCGCCCCGCATGGCATCGGCCTCACGTTCGCCGTCAGCCCGAATGCTGGCGTCTATAACGGCTTCACGATCTATGGCGGGCACGACTCGGTATTCAACAACTCGTACCGCCTGCTGGCCGATGCCGAACTGATGAAGGGCAAGCTGTTCGGTGCACTGAACCTCGAGCTGTTCCAGTCGGCCTACACGAACACGCTGCCGGGCTTCCGCAACCTCTCGCAGTTCAATGTCCGCGGCGCGCTGACCAGCCCGATCACCGATTCGCTCTATGTCGGTGCCGAAGCCAGCTCGCAGGTCGCGATGACCGGCATGTGGCTTGATGGCCGCTTCCGTGCCGCCGCGGTCTATGTCGGCCCGACCTTCTTCTGGGCGATCAACGACAAGTTCTCGCTCAACGGCACCTGGGCCTATCAGGTTTATGGCAATGACAAGTCGGGCCCGAGCCGCAATCTCGGCACCGCCGTCTTCCCGCTGCATCAGGCGCGCCTGAAGCTGGCCTACGCTTTCTGAAACGAGACCGGGCCGCATTCGCGGTCGACTGATGAACCCGCCGGCAACGGCGGGTTTTTTCTTTGCGCCCCCCTCTGCCTCCCGGCATGGGCCGGGAAGGCGGTTTTTCTGCCCCGCGCCCATCAGGGCGCTTGACGCGCTTCCCCGCCGCATGACAAGCGAGGCGCGCAACAAGGGGTTCTCGGAATGTCGGATCTGACCTCACTGGAAAAGTCCCTCTCGGCGGAGATCGCCGCCGCCGCCACGGAAGAGGCGCTGGAAGCCGTGCGCGTCGCCGCGCTCGGCAAGAAGGGCTCCGTTTCCGCGCTGCTGGCCACGCTTGGCTCCATGGCTCCGGATGCGCGCAAGGAGGCCGGCGCCGCGATCAACGCCCTGAAGGACCGCGTGACCGAGGCGCTCGCCGCCCGCAGGGCCGTGCTGAAGGATGCCGCCCTCGATGCCCGCCTCGCCGCCGAGCGGGTCGATGTCACGCTGCCGGTGCTCGAAGCCGGGCTGGAAACCGGCCGTATCCACCCGATCAGCCAGGTGCTGGACGAATTGACGGCGATCTTTGCCGATCTCGGCTTCGCCGTGGCGGAAGGGCCGGATATCGAGAGCGACGATTACAACTTCACCAGGCTGAACTTCCCGCCACACCACCCGGCGCGGGAAATGCATGACACGTTCTTCTTCAACCCCGGCGAGAACGGCGAACGCAAGCTCCTGCGCACGCATACGTCGCCGGTGCAGGTCCGCACGATGCTGGCCCAGAAGCCACCGATCCGCGTCATCTGCCCGGGCCGCACCTATCGCTGCGATTCCGACCAGACCCACACCCCGATGTTCCATCAGGTCGAGGGGCTGGTGATCGACAAATCCGCCAATCTCGGCCAGCTGAAATGGGTGCTCGAGGAATTCTGCAAGGCGTTCTTCGAGGTGCCGAGCGTCAAGATGCGCTTCCGCCCCTCCTTCTTCCCCTTCACCGAACCTTCGATGGAGGTCGATATCCAGTGCTCGCGCAAAGGCGGCGAAATCCGCTTTGGCGAGGGCGAGGACTGGCTCGAGATCCTCGGCTGCGGCATGGTCCACCCCAATGTGCTGCGCAATTGCGGGCTCGATCCGGATGCCGTGCAGGGCTATGCCTGGGGCATGGGCATCGACCGCATCGCCATGCTGAAATATGGCATGCCCGATCTCCGGCCCTTCTTCGAGGCCGATATCCGCTGGCTGAAGCATTATGGCTTCCGCCCGCTCGACCTGCCGAGCCTCGCCGGTGGGTTGAGCGCGTGAAGCGGGATGTTGCCATCGTCATTTGCAGCCGGGGGCGGGAAGACTATCTCGCGCGACTGCTGGATGACGTTATGCGTGCCTTCGCGCCTGCGCTGGAACGTGGCGGTATCAGCGTCTGTACCTTTGTCTATGCCCAGAACTACGCGCGGTCCTATCTCGACGGGCTGAACGGACGTTTCGCCGCGGAGATCGCGTCAGGTCGGCTGGTGCTGGTCGAGGCGGTCGGGCCGCATGACCAGATCGGATATGTCGTCAGCCGCGCCATCGCGGAATTGCATGCCCGGGTGAATTACCGCCTCGCGATTCTGATGGACGATGACAGCCTCTATCGTGCGGATCCCGAGATTGATTCCCATCTGCTCAAGGCGGCGAGGGATTTCCTCGATCATGACGATCGTGCCTATTCCATCAAGTTGGGGCCGGGCCGCCAGCTGGAATACTGGCCCTTCATTGATCCTGAAGGCCCGGTCATGCCCTTCAAGGAGAAGATGATCTGGGTCAGCCAAGCTGTCATGGCGGAAGCCCTGGCCTTCCAGCCTTTCGCGACCCTCTCCGTCGGCGAGGATGCGGCGCTCGCCGCCCTTGCCTGGCGGGGCGGTGCCGAGCGGTGCTATGGTGTGTTCGGCATCGCGACCTTCCTGCATCTTGGCTTCGAGAACGACGGAGACGCCGTCACCCCGCCCATAGCGGGTGGCTATGGCGAGTTGGTCGCGTATGTGGAAACGCAAGGGGAGCAGCCGGAACTGGGCAAATACGGCGCAGCCTATCGCGCCGGGATTGTTCCCGCGATGATCCTGCCGGAGATTTTCGTCGGGCCGGACCATCCGCATTACTATATCAACGGCATCCGGCCTGAAGCTGTAGCGCTGTATGGCCATCCCGATACCCGATTTCAAAAACTGGATCGGGTTGGCTGATCCGCACTGACGTTAAAGTGCCCGGTTTGCATTTCGCAACCGCGCGTTGACTGGACGACGAGAAGAGACGCCTCATGAAATTCACACTCTCCTGGCTCAAGGAGCATCTCGAAACCGACGCCACGCTCGACCAGATCGTCGAGACCCTGACCCGCATCGGGCTGGAAGTGGAAGGCGTCGATGATCCGGGCAAGAAGCTCTCGGGCTTCACCATCGCCTATGTCATCTCGGCCGAGCAGCATCCGAATGCCGATCGCCTGCGCGTCTGCATGGTCGAGACCGGGCTCGGCGGTGGGCCGGTCCAGGTGGTCTGCGGCGCGCCGAATGCCCGCACCGGCATGAAGAGCGTCTTCTCGCCGCCAGGCACCTACATTCCCGGCAAGGATATCACCATCGGCAAGGGCGTGATCCGCGGCGTCGAATCGTCCGGCATGCTCTGCTCGGGCCGCGAACTCGAGATTTCCGAGGATCATGACGGCATTCTCGACCTGCCGGCCGATGCGCCGGTCGGCACCCGCTATGCCGAATGGGCCGGCCTGTCCGACCCGGTCATCGAGATCAACCTCACGCCGAACCGCCCCGATGCCACCGGCATCCACGGCATTGCGCGCGATCTCGCCGCTGCCGGCCTCGGCAAGCTGAAGGATGCCGGCATTCCCGCCATCAAGGGCGATGCCGCCTGCACGGTGCCGGTGACTTTGGATTTCGCCGGCGAGGACCGCGCCCTCTGCCCCGCTTTCGCCCTGCGCCTCGTGCGCGGCGTGAAGAACGGCCCCTCGCCGGAATGGATGCAGAAGCGCCTGCGCGCCATTGGCCTCCGCCCGATCAATGCGCTGGTCGATATCACCAATTACATCACCTATGACCGTGGCCGGCCGCTGCATGTCTTCGATGCGGCCAAGGTCAAGGGTGCGCTCACCGTACGCCATGCCCGCGCTGGCGAGAGCATCCTCGCCCTCGACGGCAAGACCTATGCGCTCGAGCCGGGCATGGTTGTCATCGCCGATGATAACGGCCCCGAATCCATCGGCGGCATCATGGGCGGCGAGCATTCCGGCTGCGACGAGAACACCACCGATGTGTTGATCGAATCCGCGCTCTGGTCGCCGCTCAACATTGCCCAGACCGGGCGCAAGCTCGGCATCAACACCGATGCCCGTTACCGCTTCGAGCGCGGCGTCGACCCGGCCTTCACCGTGCCGGGCCTCGAACTGGCGACGAAGCTGGTGGTCGATCTCTGCGGTGGCACGCCGAGCCAGATCAGCCTGACCGGCGCCGTGCCGGAAACCGAGCGGATCGTCGATTTCCCCGTCTCCGAAGTGAAGCGCCTGACCGGGCTCGATGTGCCTTCCTCGGAAATGAAGGCGATCCTCGCCGCGCTCGGCTTCTGGTGCTCGGGCAATGGCCCGGTGCTGAAAGTGGCCGTGCCGTCCTTCCGCCCCGATATCGAGGGCAAGACCGATCTTGTCGAGGAAATCGTCCGCATCGTCGGGCTGGATTCGGTGCCGCTGGTCCCGATCCAGCGCGTCGACGAGGTGCACAAGCCCGTTCTGACCCCGCTCCAGGGCCGTGTGCGGCAGGCCAAGCGCGCGCTCGCCGTGCGCGGGCTTGTCGAAGCGGTGACCTGGTCCTTCGTGTCGAAAAAGGCGGCCACGTTGTTCGGCGGCGGCCAGCCGGCGCTCGCTCTGGCCAACCCGATTGCGGCGGATCTCTCCGACATGCGGCCCAGCCTGATGCCGGGCCTCGTGGCGGCAGCGCAGCGCAATGCCGATCAGGGCTATCCCGATGTCGCATTGTTCGAGGTCGGCCAGATCTTCAGGGGTGATGGCGAGAAGGACCAGCGTTTCGCGGCGGCCGGCATCCGGCGCGGCCTTGCCCGGGCAACCGGAGCCGGTCGCCACTGGACCGGCAGCGGCGAGGCGGATCTCTTCGACGTCAAGGGTGATGTGATGGCCCTGCTGGCGACGCTCGGCGTGCCGACCGGCGGCCTGCAGGTCGTCGCGGCCGGGCAGGTGACCCCGGCGCCGGACCATCTCCATCCCGGTCGTGCGGCGATCCTGCGCTTCGGCCCGAAGGATGTCGTCGGCTGGTTCGGCGAATTGCATCCGCGCCTCGTCGAGGCGCTGGGCGCGGAAGGCCGGTTGCAGGCTTTCGAGATCATCCTCGACGGGCTGCCCTATCCGAAAAAGAAGCCGACCAAGGTCAAGGCGAAGCTCGATATGGCGGATCTCCAGCCGGTCAGCCGTGATTTCGCCTTCCTTGTGGATCAAAGCGTGGAAGCCGAGACGCTGCTCCGGCTCGCCCGCGGCATCGACAAGCCCTTGACGGAAAGCGTCACGGTCTTCGATGTCTATGCCGGGAAGGGAATCGAGCCGGGCAAGGTATCGATCGGCCTCAACGTGACGCTCCAGCCGCGCGAGAAAACGCTGACGGATGCGGAGATCGAGGCCTTTTCGAAGAAGCTGGTGACGGAAATCACCGGAAAGACGGGCGCGACCTTGCGCGGATGAGGTCTCGCCCGCGCTGAAGAGGTTCAAGAATGGCAAGACGCCACGCTGCGTGCCCGTTCCTGCTGGCGGGATGGGTTTTCATGGGAGCCGGGCTCTTCGCCGGGCCAGCCCTTGCGGCCTGCGAAGGGATCTCGAATGCCTTCGCCTATAACGAATGCCTCGCCAAGCAGGCACCGCAACGCGGCCAGAGGGCGCCGCGCGTCACCACCGGTGATCCGGAAGCCTCCGTCATCCACCGGCGGGGCCGCAATTCCCGCCGCGCAGGCCCCGATTCCGGGCTATCGGGCATCGGCGGCATCGAGATGACCCGACGGAATGGCCGGACCAGCGCCGTCATCGATCCCTGGAGCGGCGTCCGCCCGGCGACTGGACGAAACCGTCGCCGCTAGGGCGTCGCAGGCATTTCAATCCGCCCGCCCGTATTCGATCGTCTCGAACCGCATGTCGAGCGCATCGACCAGCAGCAGCTTGCCCACCAGCGGCGTCCCGAACGGCGTGATCTGCCGGATCACCTCGATGGCCTGAAGCGAGCCCACCATGCCGACCAGCGCGCCCAGCACGCCGGCTTCCGAGCAGGTGGGAATGCTGCCGGCCGGCGGCTTTTCGGGGAAGAGATCCGTGTAGCGCGGGTTGAGCACCCCGTCCGGTCCCGCCTCCCACGGGCGCAGCACGGTCAGCGAACCATGCATCTCGTTGACGGCGGCATGGACCAGCGGCTTCCGCGCGGCTTCGCAAACCGAAGCCAGCAGGTAGCGCGTGTCGAAATTGTCCGAGCCATCCGCGATCACGTCATGGTCGGCCACGAGGTCGGCCGCGTTCGCAGCCGTCAACCGCGTGGCATGCAGGTCGAGCGTAATGCCGGGGTCGAGCCGCCGGAGCGCGTCGGCTGCGCTCTCGACCTTGGGCCGCCCGAGATCCGGCATGCCATGGATCACCTGACGCTGCAGGTTCGAGAGCGAGACGACATCATCGTCGACGATCCCGATCCGCCCCACACCCGCCGCAGCGAGATAGAGCAGCAACGGCGTGCCCAGCCCGCCGGCCCCGACCACCAGCACGCGGGCGCGGCGCAGGCGCTGCTGGCCCGGCCCGCCGATATGGCGCAGCACGATATGGCGGGCGAAGCGGGTCAGGTCGTCGGGGGAGAGCATGTTGGGCGTTCTCGCGGGAGTGGCTTGCGTGCCGTCGGGTTCCGGTTATAGGACCTCTCGAGCGCCTTTTCGAGCCGGTGTCGCTGCCGCGCCTGGAAATTGGGCCGGTGAGGGGAATGGAGTTCCGGGCTCTCGGGGTCCGGACGTTTGGAAGAAGAACCGATGGCGAAATCCGATATCAAGCGCGTTGTCCTGGCCTATTCCGGAGGTCTCGACACGTCCGTGATCCTGAAATGGCTCCAGACCACCTATGGCTGCGAGGTGGTGACCTTCACCGCCGATCTCGGCCAGGGCGAGGAACTGGACCCGGCGCGCAAGAAGGCCGAATTGCTGGGCATCAAGCCCGAGCATATCTTCATCGATGACCTGCGCGAGGAATTCACCCGCGACTTCGTCTTCCCGATGTTCCGCATGAATGCGCTGTATGAGGGCCAGTACCTGCTCGGCACCTCGATCGCGCGGCCGCTCATCGCCAAGCGCCAGATCGAGATCGCCCGCCAGGTCGGCGCCGATGCCGTCTGCCATGGCGCGACGGGCAAGGGCAATGACCAGGTCCGTTTCGAACTGACCTATTACGCGCTCGAGCCGAACATCAAGATCATCGCGCCCTGGCGCGAGTGGGACCTCGCCAGCCGCACCCGGCTGATCGCCTTTGCCGAGCAGCACCAGATCCCGATCGCCAAGGACAAGTATGGCGAGGCGCCGTTCTCGGTCGATGCGAACCTGCTGCATTCCTCCTCCGAGGGGAAGGTGCTCGAGGACCCGGCCATCGAGGCGCCGGAAATGGTCTATATGCGCACGATCGCGCCCGAGGCCGCCCCGGACAAGGCGACGGTCATCACCATCGATTTCGAGAAGGGCGATGCCGTGGCCATTGACGGCGTGGCCATGTCGCCGGCGACCTTGCTGACCCGCCTCAACGAACTCGGCAAGGAGAACGGCATCGGCCGGCTTGACCTCGTCGAGAACCGCTTCGTCGGCATGAAGTCGCGCGGGGTCTATGAGACGCCGGGCGGCACGATCCTCCATGCCGCCCATCGCGGCATCGAATCGATCACGCTCGACCGCGAGGCGATGCATCTCAAGGAATCGCTGATGCCGCGCTATGCGGAGCTGGTCTATTACGGCTTCTGGTTCACGCCCGAGCGCGAGATGATCCAGGCCCTGTGCGACAGGAGCCAGGAAAACGTCACCGGCCGCGTCACGATGAAGCTCTACAAGGGCAATGCGACGGTGATCGGTCGCGAAAGCCCGTATTCCCTGTATGATCAGGAACTCGTGACTTTCGAGGAAGGCGCGGTGGCCTATGATCATCGGGATGCGCAGGGCTTCATCAAGCTCAACGCGTTGCGGCTGCGGACCCTGGCGATGCGCAAGGCCCGCACCAGCTGAGGCCGGGCGGGGCGGCGTGTTTCCCCGCCGGAACGGCACGGACCGGAGGGCGGATCGATGCGCAGGCGGCTGAAAGTTCTGGCCATGGTCTTTGTCGGCGTCGCGATTGCTGCGGCCGCCGCCTACGGGCTGTTCGCACCGCGCATCCTCCGGATCGCGGTGGGGCCGCTCGGCGGGCAGGATATCCGTATCGTCGTGGCCTTCCTGCAATCGCTCCAGCGCGAGAAGGCCTCGCTGCGGCTCAAGCTCGTGCTGACGGAAGGCGCTTCCGCCAGCGGCGCCCTGCTGGAGAGCGGCAAGGCGGATCTGGCGGTGATCCGCTCGGATATCACCGTGCCGGAAAAGGCGGCGACGGTGGCGATCTTCCGCCGCGAGGCGGTTTACTTCGTCACCAAACCCGGCTCGAAGATCACGAAGATCGGCGAACTGAAGGGCAAGGCGATCGGCTCCATCGCGCCGCGCCCGGCCAATGACCGGATGCTCGAGAGCATCCTCACCCATTACGGCATCGCGGCCTCCGAGGTCGATGTCATCCGCGGGAGCCAGGCCGAGATCGGCCAGGCCATGCAGGATGGCAAGCTCGATGCGTTCTTCTCCGTCGCGCCGGTCGCCGACCGGATGAGCCGCTGGGCCTTCCTCGCCTTCCCCAAGGTCGAGAACGAGGAGCCCGGCTTCCTGCCCATCGCCGAGGCCGAGGCGATCGCCGAACAGATCCCGGCCTATGATACGGTCGAACTGGTGCGCGGCGTTTTCGGCGGGGATCCTCCGCAACCGGAGGAGGAAACCACCACGCTTGCCGCGACCCATCGCCTCGTGGCCCGTCGAACACTGGATGAATCGGTCGTCAGCGAATTGACCCGGCTGCTTTTCGCGCTCCGCCTTTCCGTGGCCGCGGAAGCCCCGGCCGCCAACCAGATCGAGCTGCCTTCCGCCGAGGACAGGGGCGCCAAGCTTCCCGTCCATCCCGGCACGATCGCCTATATCGAAGGCGAGACGAAGACATTCTTCGAGCGCTACGGCGATTGGTTCTACCTCGGCGTGATGGGGTTCTCGCTGGTCGGCTCGGTGGCGGCAGCCTTGTTCTCCCGGGTCGGCAACAACCGCACCGGCGTCCACCCGGTCACGGATGACGAACTGCACCGCATGGTTGTGCTGATCGACCAGCTCCGCCAGGCCACCACGGCTGAGGCGCTTCCCGCCCTCGAAGCCGAGGCCCGCACGCTCCACCACATGCTGCTCCATTCCGTCGCGGAAGCGGCACAGGATTCGGACCGGATCGCCACGATCCGCTTTCTCATCGACGAGTTGCGGCTTGCCCTGGCGGATGCCCAGCAGCGGATCCGCGAGGCGCCGGGAGAGCGCAACGAGCCGCGTCGCCCGCCCGGTCTGGCGGCAATTTCGACCTGAACGGGCGGAATCGCCGCGCGCCGGCTTGCTCTTGCAGCGCAAAAAGGATACTGCGCTGCAACACCGTAGACTGCAATGCCCTGCCGCCACCGTCCGGGATCCACCGGACGCCCGGGCGCTTTTTGGAACAAACCCATGTCACTGCGCAACATCGCCATCATCGCCCACGTCGACCACGGCAAGACGACGCTGGTGGACAAGCTCCTCGCGCAGTCCGGCGCCTTCCGCGAAAACCAGCGCGTGGTCGAGCGCGTGATGGATTCGAACGATCTCGAGAAAGAGCGCGGCATCACCATTCTCGCCAAGGCGACCTCGGTTGTCTGGAAGGACACGCGCATCAACATCGTCGATACGCCGGGCCATGCCGATTTCGGCGGTGAGGTCGAGCGCATCCTCTCGATGGTCGACAGCGCCATCGTGCTCGTCGATGCGGCGGAAGGCCCGATGCCGCAGACCAAATTTGTTGTCGGCAAGGCGCTCAAGATCGGGCTGAAGCCGATTGTCGCGATCAACAAGGTCGACCGCCCGGATGCCCGCGTGACCGAAGTGGTCAACGAGGTGTTCGATCTCTTCGCCGCGCTGGACGCCACCGACGAGCAGCTCGACTTCCCGATCCTCTACGGTTCCGGCCGCAATGGCTGGATGTCGCTGAAGCCGGATGGCTCGCAGGAAGAAGGCCTCGCGCCGCTCTTCGACCTCGTGCTGAGCCATGTCCCGGAAGCCACCGTCGAGGAAGGGCCGTTCCGCATGCTCGGCACCCTGCTCGAGGCCAACCCCTTCCTCGGCCGCATCATCACCGGCAAGATCTCCTCCGGCTCGGTGAAGCCGAACCAGCAGATCAAGGTGCTCGATCGCAAGGGCAACCTCGTCGAAACCGGCCGCGTCTCGAAAATCCTCGCCTTCCGCGGCATCGAGCGCCAGCCGATCGAGGAGGGCGTCGCCGGCGACATTGTCTCCATCGCCGGCCTGGTCAAGGGCACCGTGGCGGATACCTTCTGCGATCCGTCGGTCGACACGCCCATCCAGGCCCAGCCGATCGACCCGCCGACCGTCACGATGAGCTTCATCGTCAACGACAGCCCCTATGCCGGCACCGAGGGTGACAAGGTCACCTCGCGCATGATCCGCGATCGCCTGTTCAAGGAAGGCGAGGGCAATGTCACGCTGCGGATCGAGGAATCGGAAGACAAGGATTCGTTCTTCGTCTCCGGCCGCGGTGAGTTGCAGCTCGCCATCCTCATCGAGACCATGCGCCGCGAGGGCTTCGAGATCGCCGTATCCCGGCCGCGCGTCGTGATGGAAAAGGGCGAGAACGGCGAGATGCTCGAGCCTGTCGAAGAAGTCGTGATCGACGTCGACGAGGAGTATTCCGGCACGGTCGTGCAGAAGATGTCCGAGCGCAAGGCCGAGATGATCGAGATGAAGCCTTCGGGCGGCAATCGCCTGCGCCTTGTCTTCCATGCCCCGACCCGTGGCCTCATCGGCTACCAGAGTGAATTGCTGACCGATACGCGCGGCACGGCCATCATGAACCGCCTGTTCAAGGCCTATGAGCCGTTCAAGGGCGAAATCGGCGGCCGCCATAACGGCGTGCTGATCTCGAACGATATCGGCGAGGCCGTGGCCTATGCGCTCTGGAACCTCGAGGATCGCGGCCAGATGGTGATCGAGCCCGGCTGGAAGGTCTATCAGGGCATGATCATCGGCGTGCATACGCGCGACAACGATCTCGAGGTCAATGTCCTGAAGGGCAAGAAGCTCACGAACATCCGCACCACCTCGAAGGACGAGGCCGTCCGGCTGACGCCGCCGATCCGGATGACGCTTGAACGCGCCCTCGCCTGGATTCAGGATGACGAGCTGGTCGAGGTCACGCCGAAATCGATCCGCCTGCGCAAGCGCTTCCTCGATCCGAACGATCGCAAGCGGATGGAAAAGCAGAAGGAAGCCCTCGCGGGCTGACCCGGCATTGTCGAGGAATGCCGGCTGCTCCGTGAGGAATCAGGGAGGCCTGCATGGCTTGGTGGATGTTTCTGCTTCTTGCACTCGCCGGCGCGGTTCTCGCGCTGGTGCTCATTGCATCGCGCAAGCCTGATACATTCCGGATCGAGCGCCGCATCGTGCTGGATGCGGGGCCCGAGGCGATCTTCCCTTATCTTGATAGCCTCGAATCCTGGCAGCTCTGGTCACCCTGGGCCCGCAAGGACCCCGCCATGCGCACAACCTATGGCCCCAGCCGGGCCGGGACTGGTGCCAGCATGGGCTGGGACGGGAACGGCAAGGTCGGCAAGGGCAATATGAGCATCGTCGAAAGCCGGCCGCATGAGGCCGTTGTCTACCGGCTTGAATTCGAGAAACCCTTCCGCGCCACCAACCGCGCCCGCTTCACGCTGAAACCGGTTGATGGCGGAACCGAGCTGGTCTGGACCATGGAAGGCCCGGCGCCGCTGGTCAGCAAGATCATGGACCTGCTGATGAACATGGACCGCATGGTCGGGCGCGATTTCGAGGCCGGCCTCGCCAATCTTCGCGCGCTTGTTGAGCGCTAGCCTGTCAGGAATCGCCCGGTTCCCCACAGGACTGATACCCGGAAATCGGGGCAGGGCCGCGAATCACGCCATAACCGAGCATGCCCGTCCGCCAGCTTGACCCTGTCCTGATCGACCAGATCGCCGCCGGCGAGGTGATCGAGCGTCCGGCTGCTGCCGTGAAGGAGCTGGTCGAGAACGCCATCGATGCCGGCGCGCGCCGCATCGAGATCCGGCTGGAGCAGGGCGGCAGGCGGCTCATCCGCGTCACGGATGACGGCGCCGGCATGCCGCCGGAGGATCTCGCTCTCGCCATCCGCCGGCATGCGACTTCCAAACTGCCCGAAGGTCAGCTCGATCGCATCCTCACCCTTGGTTTCCGGGGCGAGGCCCTGCCTTCGATCGGCGCTGTGGCGCGGCTCCAGATCACCACGCGCGCGGCGGGCGGCGAAGGCCATGCCATCCTCGTCGATGCCGGGCAGGTCGGGCCGATCCGCCCTGCCGCCATGGCGCAGGGCACGCGGGTCGAGGTGAGCGATCTCTTCTATGCCACCCCGGCGCGGCTGAAATTCCTGAAGGGCGACCGCGCCGAGGCCCAGGCGGCGGCGGTCGTCATCCGCCGGCTTGCCATGGCCCATCCCGGCATCGCCTTCACGCTCTCCGGCGATCACCTCTCCGGATTTGACCTCGCCGCCGAGGCGCCGGGCGAGGAGGGGCTGCGCCGACGGATTGCCCGGCTGATCGGCGAGGACTTTACCGGCAATGCCGCCACGCTCGCGGCCGAGCGCAACGGGTTCCGCCTCTCGGGGCTCGCCTCGCTCCCCACCTATCACCGTGCCAGCGCGCTCGATCAGTATCTCTTCGTCAATGGCCGCCCCGTGCGGGACCGCCTGCTGATTGGCGCGCTCAAGGCTGCCTATGCCGACAGCCTGATGGCCGGCCGCTACCCGGTCGTGGCCCTGTTTCTCGAGCTGGATCCTGCCGGCGTCGATGTGAATGTCCATCCGGCGAAGCTCGAGGTCCGCTTCCGGGATGCCGAAGGCATTCGCAGCCTGATGATCGCCGGCATCCGCGATGCGCTGGCCGGCATGGGGCATCAGGCCTCAAGCCGCGGCGGCGAGGCCATGCTGCAACGCCTGCGCGCGCAGGGGATCACCCATCTCGGTACGGGCAGTCTGCCACCGCCGCGCCCTCTCAGCTTCGTTTTCCCGGACCAGCGCCTTCCGGAGTGGCCCGTGCCCGCCATGCCGAATGCCGGCTTCGCCGAGCCGGCCCGGATTTCGGAGCCGGTGGCCGCGCGGGATCCGGGTCACGCGGATGCCGGCGAAGATGCCGCCTGCCCGCCGCTCGGCTATGCCCGCGCGCAATTCCACGAAACCTATATCCTCGCCCAGACCGGCGAGGGCGTGGTCATCGTTGACCAGCATGCCGCCCATGAAAGGCTGGTCTACGAGCGGCTGAAGCAGGCCCGCGCCGAGGGCGCTGTCCCCCGCCAGCCGCTTCTCATTCCGGCGGTCATTGACCTGCCCGAACCCGCCATCGCGTCCCTGCTCGATCAGGCCGGGGCCCTTGCGGAAGCTGGTCTGGTGATCGAACCGTTCGGTGCCGGTGCCATTGCCGTGCAGGAAGTTCCGGCGGCCCTCGCCGGCTCGGATATCGTGGCGCTGCTGCGGGACCTTGCCGATCAGGTCAGCGAATGGGGCGGCAGCGAAAGCCTTGCCGCGCGTCAGGACCACGTCCTGAAGACCTTTGCCTGCCACCATTCGGTGCGCGCCGGGCGGCGCCTGCGCCTCGAGGAAATGGATGCGCTGCTGCGCGAGATGGAGGCGACGCCCGGTTCCGGCCAGTGTAACCATGGCCGGCCGACCTATGTCTCGCTCAGCCTGAAGGATCTGGAGCGGCTGTTCGGCCGGTCCTGATGCCGCTCAGCCCGGTATCCGGCCGAAAATCAGCTGCGTCTCGCCGGCCTTGCGGCGGTCGATCTCGACCAGCGGCGCGGGCAGCGCCACCTCTACGCTCGCGCGTTCTTCCAGCACTACCAGCCCCTCCGGCGCGATCCAGCCGCCCCGGATCGCCGAGGCGAGGGCTGCCTCGCCCAGCCCCTTGCCATAGGGTGGATCGCAGAAGACAAGGCCGAATGGCTCGAACGGCGCAACCTCGCCGAGGCGTGTCGCATCGCGGCGGAGGATGCGCGTGATGCCGCCCAGCCCCAGCGCCTCGACATTCTCGCGCTGCAGCCCGCGTGCCTCGGCGCCGATATCCACCATCACGGCGAAGCCGGCCCCGCGCGACAGCGCTTCCGCCGAAAGCGCGCCCGTGCCGGCAAAGAGATCCAGCACGCGGGCGCCGTCGAGCGGGAACGCGAAGGCGTGGATCAGGATGTTGAACAGCGCTTCCCGCATCCGGTCGGTCGTCGGCCGGATGCTGTCGCCATGCGGCCCCCGGAGGGTCCGCCCGCCAAGGCGCCCGCCGACGATCCGCATGGATCAGCCCCGGTCGCGCGGCGGCCGCTTGCCACCCGGGCGCGGACCTCCCGGTTTGGGGCCGCCCGGCCGCTTGAATTCGCCGCGCGGCTTGAACGGTCGGTCGCCGCCCGGGGCGCCATCACGAGGCGGACGCGGCCGGAAGCTGCGCTCCTCTCCGCCTTGATCATCGCGACGCGGCGCGCGCGGCTTGAACGGCCGGTCGCCACCCGGCGCGCCATCTCTCGGCGGGCGGGGGCGGAAGCTGCGCTCCTCGCCACCCTGATCATCGCGGCGCGGGGCACGCGGCTTGAACGGTCGGTCGCCACCCGGCGCGCCATCACGAGGCGGACGCGGCCGGAAGCTGCGCTCCTCTCCGCCTTGATCATCGCGGCGCGGGGCGCGCGGCTTGAACGGTCGGTCACCGCTCGGGGCGCCATCACGCGGCGGGCGCGGCCGGAAGCTGCGCTCCTCTCCGCCTTGATCATCGCGGCGCGGGGCGCGCGGCTTGAACGGTCGGTCGCCACTCGGGGTGCCATCACGAGGCGGGCGGGGGCGGAAGCTGCGCTCCTCTCCGCCTTGATCATCGCGGCGCGGGGCGCGCGGCTTGAACGGTCGGTCACCACCCGGGGCGCCATCGCGCGAGCGGAAGGGCCGATCGCCGAAATCGCGGCGCGGGCGCCGTTCCTCCCGTTCCTCACGGATGATGCGCGGCGGCTCCTCCGGCGGCAGGTCTTTCTTGACGATCCGCTCGACCTTGACGGTCCGGCCCCGGCGGTCGGCGACGCGTTCGCGCTCGACCTTCAGATCCTTCGCCGCGCCGGACAGGGCCAGCTCACGCTTTTCGCCGGGCTTGCGCTTGTCAAAACGCTTGCGGACAGGCTCATCCTGCAGCATGGCCTCACGGTCGGCCCCGCTTTCGCGACGGGGCCCATCGAAATAGGCGCCGGCCTCGGCTGTCAGGCGATCGCCGAGCTGGTCGCGCAGGGTCTTGGTGCGAACCTCCTCGATCGCGCCCTCGCCGAGATCCTCAAGCTGGAACGGCCCGAACGAGACGCGGATCAGGCGATTCACCTGCAGGTTGAAATGCTCGAGCACCCGCTTGATCTCGCGGTTTTTCCCCTCGCGCAGATCCATCACCAGCCAGGCATTGTCGCCGACCTCGCGTTCCAGCGTGGCGACGATGGGGCCGTAATCGATGCCGTCGAGCGAGATACCCTCGCGCAGCGTGTCGAGCATTGCCTGGTCGACACCGCCATGCACGCGGACGCGGTAGCGGCGCAGCCAGCCAGTCTCCGGCAGGGCCAGCACGCGGGCAAGGCCACCATCATTGGTGAGCAGCATCAGCCCTTCGGTGTTGATGTCGAGCCGCCCGACGGAGATCACGCGCGGCAATTCTGCCGGCAGGTTGTCGAAAACGGTCGGCCGTCCTTCCGGATCGCTGGCCGTTGTCACGAGGCCGCGCGGCTTGTTGTAGAGCCAGAGCCGGGTACGCTCCCGCTCGGGCAGGGGCTGGCCATCAACAAGGATGCGATCGCGGTCTGTCACATCCAAAGCCGGGCTGTCGATGACCCGGCCGTTGACTGTAACCCGGCCCTCCTCGATCCAGACTTCCGCATCACGGCGTGAGCAGAGGCCGGCCCGTGCCATCACCCGGGCGATGCGCTCGCCTTCGGGCGCAAATCCGCTCGGCGCATTCGGATCCTCATCGCGGCGCGGGCCGCGCGGCTTGAAGGGGCGGTCACCACTCGGGGCGCCATCGCGAGGAGGACGCGGCCGGAAGCTGCGCTCCTCGCCACCCTGGTCATCGCGGCGTGGGGCACGCGGCTTGAAGGGGCGGTCGCCGGCAGGGGCGCCATCCCGCGGCGGGCGCGGCCGGAAGCTGCGCTCCTCGCCGCCTTGGTCATCGCGACGCGGGGCACGCGGCTTGAACGGACGGTCGCCGGCAGGGGCGCCATCCCGCGGCGGGCGCGGACGGAAGCTGCGCTCCTCGCCACCCTGGTCATCGCGGCGCGGGGCACGCGGCTTGAACGGACGGTCGCCGGCAGGGGCACCATCGCGCGGCGGGCGGGGGCGGAAGCTGCGCTCCTCGCCAGCCTGCTCGTCGCGGGGGCGGAAGGAGCGCTTCGGGCGGCTGTCACCGGCCGGCCCATCGCGGTCCTGCCGCGGGCGGAACTCGCCCTTGGGGCGCGGGGAACGCGGGGCATCGCCGGAACGATCGGCGCGCGGGCGGGAGTCGCGGGGCTTGCCACCGCGACGTTTCTCATTATCGCTGTCAGACATGTCGCGCTCATATCAGGATCGACCGCCTGTTGCGAGGGCCAGCCGCAACTTTATTCGCAAACTGCAGGACAGAATGCCTTGGGCATCCCCGCCATGAACAGAGAGCAGGGCCTGAACGGCTTCGATATTGCCTTCGAGGAGGCGAGGGCTGCAGCGGATCGGGGCGAGGTGCCGATCGGCGCCGCCATCCTGCGCGAGGGCGAGCTGCTCGCCCGGGCCGGCAACCGGATGCGCGAAAGCCATGACCCCACCGCCCATGCCGAGATGCTGGCGATCCGCGAGGCCTGTGCCCGGATCGGCAGCGAAAGGCTGGTCGGTGCCGATCTCTACGTGACGCTCGAGCCCTGTCCGATGTGCGCCACGGCCATTTCCTTCGCACGGATCCGCCGGCTTTACTACGCCGCGGGTGACCCGAAGGGCGGGGCAGTGGAGAACGGGCCACGGCTCTATGCCCAGCCGAGTTGCCATCACGCGCCGGATATCTATCCCGGTATCCGCGAGCAGGAAGCAGCGGAGATGCTCCGCGCCTTCTTCCGGGAGCGGCGGTAGCGACGCTACTTCGCGGAAGCCTGTGTGATGACGGCCTCCACCGCGCCGGCCAGCCCTTCCGAGGCCGAGAGGATTCCCTTGGCCGAGAAGAAATCCAGCGCGTTGAAGCCCTCGACCGGCGCCTTCAGCCGGTAGATCGGCCGGCTGTTGTCGCTGGCCTGTGCATCGGCGAGGGCGGCCTGCATCAGGTCGAAGACGCGGAAACCGGTTTCCACGGCATTCGGAATGCGCTCGCTTTCCTCCCGGGCGGCCGCGCGGGACACATCGACTGCGATGATGATATCGGCCTCACCGGAAATCGCCCGGACGGGCAGCGGTTCGACGGCACCGCCATCGACCATCACGCGGTCCCGATAGACGACCGGCCGCACCAGCCCGGGAATTGCCATCGACGCCGCAACCGCAGGGCGAAGCGCGCCCTCGGTGAAGACCACCCGGTCAAGCCGGTGGAAATCCGCCGCGATCACCGAAAGCGGGATCGACAGTTCCGCGAATGTCTCCGGCAGCGGGCGCGGCAGGAAGCGCTCCAGAATGCCCTCGCCATCCACCAGAACCGGGTTTGCAAGCCCCTGCTGGAACAGGTCCACGAAACGACCGACCCGCGTCTGGAACAGGCGCGTCATCACATCGGTGCGATTCTTGAAATCGCGGATCGCATGGGCGCGCAGTTCCGCCCCGCTGACCCCCGAGGCATAGGCCGCGCCAAGGATGGCGCCGATCGAGGTGCCGGCCATCTCGACCGGCCTGATCTTCAGCCGGTCGAGGGTTTCCAGCACCACGATATGGGCAAGGCCGCGCGCACCGCCGGAGCCGAGCACCAGCCCGATCTTCGGCTTGCGCTTGCGACCCTTCATCCGAGAAACGCCTTGAGCGCGGCCAGCGTATCGGCCGGGTTCTCCTCCGGCAGGAAATGGCCGGCCCGGATCGGCGCGCCCGTGGCCCGGGGCGCAAAGACTTTCCATGCCTCGAGCGGCGAGGATCCGGCGGCGGGAATGCCGACCTCGCCCCAGAGCACGAGGACCGGGCAATCGATCTGCGCGCCGGCCTGTCGGCTCGCCTCGTCATGGTCGACATCGATCGCCGCCCCGGCGCGGTAATCCTCGCAGCAGGCATGGATCCGCGACGGGTCGTTGAAGAAGGCCCGGTAATGCCTGAGCGCCCGGCTGTCGAAGGCGGAGAGGTCCTTCGCGGCCGTCCAGCTTGCCAGCGTATGCTCCAGAAACTCCGTCGACACCCGGCCGATCAGGGTTTCCGGCATCGGTTCCGGCTGGGCAAGGAAGCTCCAGTGATAGACCTGCATGGCCCGGCGGGCATCCATCCGCTCCCACATGGCGAGGGTGGGGATGATGTCGAGCAGCGCAAGATGCGTCAGCCGGCCGGGATGATCCAGAGCCAGCCGGTAGCTGACCCGCGCGCCACGATCATGCCCGACCAGCGCGAAACGCGTATGGCCGAGCTGGTCGATGACGGCGAGCACATCCTCGGCCATGGCGCGCTTCGAATAGGTCTCGTACGGCGGGCCGCCACGCGGCGCGGTCGACCATCCATAGCCGCGCAGATCCATCGCGATGACCTGATGCGTCTTCGCAAGTTCAGGCGCCATCCGGTGCCAGATCACATGCGTCTGCGGAAAGCCGTGCAGCAGCACGAGGGGTGGCCCCTTGCCGCCGACCCGGGCAAAGACCTGCCCCTCGCGGGTGGGGACGTAATGGCTCTCGAAACCGGGAAACAGATCCGCCAGATCGCTCATGCCCTTGCTCCTCCGTCCTTTGTCCCTCAGTCCTGCCCGAGACGCGCCAGCCCGCGCGCGGCAATGTCGCGCCGGCAGAACCCTTCCGGCCAGTCGATCGCGTCCACCGCCGCATAGGCGCGGTCGCGCGCTTCCCGGAGCGTGGTTCCCGTCGCGGCCACGGTCAAGACCCGGCCGCCATAGCTGGTGATCTCGCCGCCGACGGTCTTCGTCCCGGCATGGAAGATCGTGACACCGGGCAGGGTGCCGGCCGTGTCGAGGCCCCGGATCACGCTGCCCTTCCCATACTCGCCCGGATAGCCCTTTGCCGCCATGACAATGCCGACAGCGTGGTTGGCGCCGAGCGTCACGTTCACCCGGTCGAGAGCGCCGGTCGCGGCGGCAAACAGCACCTGCACGAGATCACCCTCGAAGCGCAGCATCAGCGCCTGGCATTCGGGATCGCCGAACCGGCAATTGTATTCGATCAGCTTCGGCCCCTCGGCCGTCAGCATCAGCCCGGCGAAGAGCACGCCGCGATAGGGCATGCCCCGCCGCACCATTTCCCGCGCGGTCGGGCGGATGATCCGCGCCAGTGTCTCCGCCTCGAGAGCCTCGGTGAAGACTGGCGCCGGCGAATAGGCGCCCATGCCGCCGGTATTCGGGCCCTTGTCGCCATCGAAGACGCGTTTGTGGTCCTGCGCCGAGCCGAAGGGCACCACGGTCTCGCCGTCGATCAGGCAGAAGAAGCTCGCTTCCTCGCCCTCCATCATCTCCTCGATCACCACCTTGGCGCCCGGCTCGTTGGCATAGAGCGCGGCAATGGCCTCTTCCGCCTCGGCGAGGCTGGTGGCGACAGTGACGCCCTTGCCGGCCATCAGCCCGTCATATTTCACGACGATCGGCGCGCCCTTCGCGCGGAGATAGGCAAGGGCGCCGGCCCTGTCGGTGAAAGTCGCATAGGCGGCGGTCGGGATGCCGGCCGCATCGCAGACCGATTTGGTGAAATCCTTCGATCCTTCAAGCTGCGCTGCCGCTTTCGATGGCCCGAAAACCGCGAAACCCGCAGCGGCGAGATCATCCGCCAGGCCGGCCACCAGCGGGGCTTCCGGGCCGATCACCACGAGGTCGATGCCTTCCTGCCTGCAGAGGCCGAGAATCGCGGCATGATCGGAAAGGGCAATGCCGGAAACGAGTTCCCCCTCGCGGGCCATGCCGTCATTCCCCGGCAGGATGAAGAGCTGCGTCAGCGACGGAGCGCGCGAAAGCGCCAGTGCGAGGGCATGTTCGCGGCCGCCGCTGCCGAGAAGAAGAACCTTCATGATGAACCTCTGGTCATGCAGGCTGCGGATAACCCCGTCCCGCAACGCAAGAGGCCTGTAGCATCCCTCGCGGCCGATCTCTACACTCGGCGCATGGATCAGCCGGTTACCAACACACCCGAATTGTCGGTCTCCGAACTGGCCGGCGCGCTCAAGCGCACCATCGAGGATGCTTTCGGGCAGGTTCGCCTGCGCGGCGAGATTTCCGGCTATCGCGGCCCGCATTCCTCCGGCCATGTCTATTTCTCGCTGAAGGACCAGAACGCGAAGATCGACGCCGTGATCTGGAAAGGCGTGTTCTCGCGAATCAAATTCCGCCCCGAGGACGGGCTTGAAGTGGTGGCGATCGGCCGGATCACCACTTTCCCGGGCAAATCAAGCTACCAGATCATCATCGAGCAGATGGAGCCGGCCGGTGTCGGCGCGCTGATGGCGCTGCTCGAGGAACGCCGCCGCAAGCTTCAGGGCGAGGGGCTTTTCGACTCCGCCCGGAAACGGGCCTTGCCCTATCTGCCGCAGGTGATCGGCATCGTCACCTCGCCGACCGGTGCGGTGATTCGCGACATGATCCACCGCCTGTCGGACCGCTTTCCCTGCACGGTGCTGGTCTGGCCGGTGCGGGTGCAGGGCGAGGGCAGCGCGGCTGAAGTCGCCGCCGGGATCCGCGGGTTCAACGCCATCGGCGAGTTGGATGAACTCCCCCGGCCCGATGTGCTCGTCGTCGCCCGGGGCGGCGGATCGTTGGAGGATCTCTGGAGCTTCAACGAGGAAATCGTCGTCCGCGCTGCGGCGGAAAGCACCATTCCGCTGGTTTCGGCCATCGGTCACGAGACCGACTGGACCCTGCTCGATCTCGTTGCGGATATCCGCGCCCCGACGCCGACAGCGGCGGCCGAAATGGTTGTGCCCGTCCGGGCCGACCTGCTGGCCGACCTGCGGGATCGTGCCGCCCGGCTGGCCGGCTCGATGGCCAGGGCGCAGGACCGCCGCCGGCGCGACCTCGCCAACCTCGCCCGGGCCATGGGCTCTGCCGACCGTCTCCTCGAGAACCCGGCGCAGCGGCTCGACCGTGCGATCCTCCGCCTTGGAAATGCGCTCCGTGCCGCGCGGGACCGTCGTTCTGTCCTGCTGGCCAATCTTGCCCGAAGGCTCGGCGCCCAGAAGCCCGAGGCGCGGCTGGCCCGTTTCCGCGAGCGCATTGCCGGCCTCGGCGAGCGCCTGCGCGGCATTGGCCAGCGCCAGCCGGCCGAGCGGCTGCAGCGGCTTGACCAGCTGGGAAAGCGTCTCCGGCAAGCGATGCTGACGACGCATCAGCGCGAAACGCGCGAACTGGCGCGCCGGAAGGAAATCCTCGCTTCGCTGGCCCTACGCCTTCCGCATGCGATGGAGGCCCGGGCGAAGACGCGGAAGGCCGCCCTCGAGGCGCAAGTCAAGCTGCTCGATTCGCTAGCATACAAGAATGTCCTCGCGCGCGGTTATGCCGTAATCCGGCAGGAGGATCGCATTCTCGGCCGCCGCGAGGGGTTGGAAGCTGGGCAGGCTGTCTCGATCGAATTCGCCGATGGAAGGATCGACGCCATCACCGGCGGTTCCGGCGCCCCGGCGCCCCGCCCGGTTCGGAAGGCTGCGCCCGGCGGCGGCCAGGGCTCGCTCTTTTGATAGCGCTGCCCGGATCGCGGAGGTTGAAGGCGATGCCCTCAGACATTATGACCTCCGCATCAACGGAGAGTGCCTGATGGTCAAACTCGCATCCGGATCCGCTGGCCCGGCCCTCGGCACGGAAGCCCTTCTGGAATATTCCGACAGTGATTACCGCATCCTGCGGCAGGGCACCTTCGTGCGATGCGGGGTCACCGGCGCGCCGATCCCGCTGGAGGACCTGCGCTATTGGAGCGCCGAACGGCAGGAAGCCTATGCCGGGCCGGAAGCCGTGCTGACGCGGCTGCGCGCCGAATCGAAGGCCCGGTAGAACCAATCAAGGAAAGCCGGCTCGGGTTCGAGCCGCACCCGAACCACGCGGCTTGCCGCCGCGAGCGCCCGAAGCGCCGGATCGCCCGTGAGCCGGGCCGCGTCCTTTTCCGTCGTGAGGAGGACGAGGCCCCCGGCCGCAGCTTCCGCCATCAGCCGACCCGCCTCGGCGGGCGTGAACGCATGATGGTCCGGGAAATCGGCAACGGCCGCGATCAGGATCCCCGCCGCCTCGAGCGTCGCATGGAATTTTCCGGGCCGCGCGAGCCCGCAATAGGCCAGCACTTTCCGGCCGACCAAAGCGGTCAGGTCGTCGGCCGGAACGATCTGCGCCCGGAACAGCGGCAGTCCCGGCGGCACGGCATCGGGGATCGGCCCCTCACCCACCAGCAAGGCTGCATCCACCGAGGCCGCCATGGCCTTGACCGGCGCCCGGAGCGGCCCGGCCGGCAGGCAGGCGCCATTGCCGAACCCGAAGCCCGCATCGATCACGGCAAGGGAGATATCCTTGACCAGCGCCGGGTTCTGCAGGGCATCGTCAAGCAGCAGGCATCCGGCCCCGGCGGCGAGCGCGGCCTGCGCACCGGCGCGTCGATCGCGGGCGACAATCGTCGGGGCAGCCCGTGCCAGAAGCAGGGGCTCGTCGCCCACATCCCGCGCCGCATGCCGCCCCGGCTCGACGAGAACCGGCCCCGCCATCCGCCCGCCATAGCCGCGCGTCAGCAGGAACGGGCGCTCCCCGCGGGCGGCCAGCGCCTCGGCAAGGGCGAGGGTTGTCGGCGTCTTGCCGCCGCCGCCCACGGTGAAATTGCCGATCGAAACCACCGGTACCGGCACCCGCCAGCCCGGCTGGCGCAGGCGGCGCAGGGTCAACCGACCATAGAGCCAGCCGAGAGGGGCCAGCATCACCCGCCAAAGCCGGTTTCCGTCTCGCGACCAGAAACGCGGCTGCCGCATCATGGGGCGCTGTCCTTCGCGGCAATCAGCGGCATGATCGCCGCCCAGCAGCGATCCAGCGCGCCCTCATGCGCGGCGACGAAGGCGCGGGCCTGTTGCCCCAGCGCCTCGCGTGCCCCGGCGTCCCGCATAAGCCGGGAGGCGGCCTGGCCCAGAGCGCGGGCATCCGCCACCGGAATGGCGGCGCCTTTCTCGTCCAGCTCCGTATAGATCTCGGTGAAATTCGAGAAAAGCGGCCCATGGAGGATCGGCACGCCGAACTTGGCCGGCTCGATCGGGTTATGGCCTCCGACCGGCACGAAGGTTCCTCCGACGAAAACCACCCGCGCCAGCGCATAGAACAGGCCGAGTTCGCCGAGGGTATCGGCGATGTAGACGGTCGTCATGTCGTCGGGCTGTTGCCCCGCGCTGCGCAGCAGCGAGCGCATGCCGCCGCGTGCGGCCATCTCCGCGATTTCCGCCCCGCGCTCGGGATGGCGTGGCACGAGAATGGTCAGAAGTTCGGCCACCTGGTCACGGATGACGGCCGAGGCCTCGAGGACCGTCATTTCCTCGTCCGGATGGGTGGAAGCGGCCAGCAGCACAGGCCGGTTGTCGATCCGCTGGCGCAGGGTCTCGAGATCGCCTTGATCGAGCGGCAGCGGCGGCACGTCGAATTTCAGGTTTCCGGCCATCTCTGCCGGCGCACCGAGGGCCGCAAAGCGTTCGGCATCGGCGGTGCTCTGCGCGAAGCAGAAGGCCAGCCCGTCGAGCAGGGCCCGCGCGGCGCCGGGCATGCGCTGCCAGCGCGCGAAGGAGCGGGCCGACATCCGGGCATTGACCCAGCCCATCGGGATGCCGCGGGTGCGGGTTTCCATGACGAGGTTGGGCCAGATCTCGCTCTCGCAGACAATTGCGAGATCCGGCTTCCAATGGTCGAGGAAGCGCCGTGCCGCGCCGGGTCCGTCCATTGGTACAAACTGATGTATGCTGCCCTGCGGCAGGCGTTCCGCCGCCAGTTGCGCCGAAGTCAGCGTGCCGGTCGTCACCAAAGCCGTGACGCCCTCGGCTTCAAGGCGGCCGACGAGCGGCAGGATCGTCATCGTCTCGCCCACGCTCGCGGCATGGATCCAGACCAGGCGACCCGGCGGGCGCGGCAAAACCGGCCGGCCAAGCCGCTCGTTGAGGCGGGAAGGATCCTCCTTGCCCTCGGCGAGTCGACGGCGGAGCAGCACGGGCAGGGCGGGTGCGGCTAGGGCAGAAACCGCCCGGTAGGCCAGCAGCGAGAACGGCCTGCGCCACGCGCCGGAAGCCGGAGAGACCACTCGGGACATATTCTGCCTCAACCGCGCTCGTCAGGGTTACTCGCGGCCTGCCTGCGCCGTTCGGCCCGCGCAGCGAGGATATCCGCACGGTCCGCCCCCGGATCACGCGAGCCCACGGTAGCGTAGCCGAGCGCATAGATGCGGTCGAGTTCCTCCTCCAGCGCCTGGCGGCGTTGTTCACGGGTCTTCGCGTCGGCGTCCTTCGGAACCTCGATCCGCTCGCCGGTGACGATGGCGGTCCGGCCGAAGGGCAAGCCGAGCGAGGCCGAATCCCATGAGCGGAAATCGATACGGCGCGAACAGACGACGGCGATCGGCACGATCGGCCGACCGGATAGCTGCGCCAGCGTGATGATGCCCTCGCCAGCCACGCGCGACACCTTCGGCACGTCGGCGGTCATCGAGACATGGTCTCCCGCCGCCAGGAGGGACAGCATCTGCCGGAGGGCCTGGATGCCGCCACGCTTGCGCACCTGATCCTTGCGCTGCGCCCCGGACCCCCGGACAACCAGCATGCCGAGCTTTTCCACCGCCACCGCGTTGATCTCGCCATCGCCATGGCGGGATATCATCACATAGCAACGGTCATGCGGGCGCCGGAAGAAGGTCTGCATCAGGTGCTGGCCATGCCAGAACGTGATGATGGTCGGGCTGTGCGCATCCACCGTGCGCACGGCCTCGTCCGGCAGGAAGATCAGCCGGTTGGTCCGCTTCACGAAGGTCAGGTAGGCCGCCATCAGCGAGCCGATCGCCACCTGGAAGGCGCGGGAACGCCCGATTGCCCGGAACATCAGGCAGCGGAATCGGGGTCGAGCAGGCGGTGCATATGGACGATGAAATAGCGCATCTGCGCATTGTCGACCGTCGCCTGCGCCTTGGCCTTCCAGGCGACATGCGCGCTCTTGTAGTCCGGAAAGATGCCGACAATGTCGAGCTTGGTCAGATCGCGGAATGTCGTGCTGTCGATGGCTTCCAGTTCCCCGCCGAAGACGAGGTGAAGGAGCTGCTTGCCGCCATTGTCCTGAGCCATGATGTGTTCCTGCCTGAAAGCTGCCAGCGGGCACAAGACGGGCCGGCGCGGCAGCGGAGAATCCTGCCGCCTTCGATCCTCAATCAGGCGGAGTCAGTCAAGAGTGTCGACCGGATTTTGTCGATCAGCCCTGTCTCGCCCGCCATCAGTGGCGGAAGGGTGCCTCCGGCCAGTTCATAGGAGAGGGGCTGCCCGTCGAACCGCGCCAGGCTGCCGCCGCATTCCGCGAGAATCGCGTGGGCAGCCGCGATGTCCCAGTCATGCCCGCCGCCGCGCGCCAGTGCGAGATCGGCCTGCCGATTGACCGGTGCGAGCAGGCGATGGGCAAGGGCCGGAACGGCGGCTGCTTGCTCGAGAGGCTGGCCGATGCGGCCGGCCAGGAAATCCAGCGCGCTGCGCGGCCCGGTTGCCCGCAGGGAGCCGGCAGGCGAGGGGATCGCGCCCAGCGGCGCGCCGTTGAGCCAGGCACCGCCGCCGCGCCAGGCCGAGAAAACCTGCTGCCGCGCTGGAACAGCCAGAACCCCCGCCACCGGGACGCCTGCCGCAACAACCCCGATGACGAGACACCAGGCCTCGCCGCCTTCCATGAAATCCCGCGTGCCATCGATCGGATCGACCACATAGGCCGCTTCCGCGGCACCCTGCCAGCTCTCCGGCCGCTCCTCGGAATGGTAGGCGAGAGGAATGCCGCGCGGCAGCTTTTCGGCGAGGAAGGCATCCACCGCCAGATCCGCGCCGGTCACCGGCGAACCGCCATCCTTCCAGATGATCTCTGCCGAGGTGCGCCGACCCGGCCGGTATTGGGCCATCGCGATGGCGGTGGCTTCTGCGATTACCGCCAGCAGGTGCCGATGCAGGGCGGCGAGGTCGGTCAAGGCAGGGCCGGACATCCGCGTCAGGCCCAGGCGAGCCAGAGCAGGGCCAGCGCGCCGAGGACGAGGGTGGTGAAGGTGAGGATCATCCCGGCCATCCGGCCGAAGCTGACGCCGGAGGTCTGGCTGAGCCCGATCGCATGCAGCGTTCGGCCGGTTACCGAGGCGACCCCCACGAGATGGATCATCCAGTCCTTCGCGCCGAGCAAAGGCAGCAGGATCAGGATCGCGATCAGCAGGGGCGCATATTCGCTGAAATTCCCGTGGCAGCGGATGCGCTTCATCAACTGCCAGTCATCACCGTCGCCGAGGCCGATCTTCTGTTCGCGCCGGACAAGGATGACGCGGACCGCCAGCACGAAGCCCAGCAGGATCAGCAGGGCGACATAGGTCGCGGCAACGCCGATTTCACGGCCTTCGCCGATTTTCATCAGGGATTCCATCGTGTGCCGGCCCTTCCGTGGTTTCGCATCGATCTCATCAAGGAAACTTGAATGATGCTTGGGATAGAGCCTTCCTCGGTGTATCGCAATTCCGGAACACACCCTTACATTGGGGAGAACATCCAGATCGGCCGAGGCCGACGATTCTCCCGGAGTCCCGCGCCCATGGCCGATCCCAGCGCAGCAAGCGCCACGACCTCGACGCTTGTGTTTCTCGGTGCAGCCGTGGCGGCCGTTCCGCTGCTGCGTTTTGCCGGGCTCTCCGCCGTGCTCGGCTATCTGCTGGCCGGGATTGTCATCGGCCCGTCCGGTCTCGGGCTTTTCCGCTCGCCTGATGCGCTGCGCACGGTCGCCGAACTCGGCATCGTGATGTTCCTGTTCGTGATCGGGCTCGAACTCAAGCCCTCGAAGCTCGTGTCGATGCGGCGCGACATTCTCGGACTCGGGCTGCTGCAGGTGCTGGTGACCGGCATCGTGCTGGCCGTCTGCCTCTACGTGCTGGGCCTGCGGGGCGCCGGCCTGCTGGCGATGGCCTTCGCCTTCGCGCTCTCGGCCACGGCCATCGCCCTGCAGGTGCTCAACGAGCGCGGTGCGCTCGCCACGGCCTATGGCCAGAAGTCTTTCGCGGTCCTGCTCTTCCAGGACATGGCGATCGTGCCCTTTATCGCGCTGATGCCGCTTCTGGCGGGCCTGCCCGGGGGCGGCGGGATGAGCCAGCACCTGCCGGATATCGCGCTCGCCTTCGGTGCGCTCGCGGCTCTGGTCCTGGCCGGGCGCTACCTGCTCAATCCGTTCTTCCGGCTGCTCGCCCGCGCCGATGCGCGCGAGGTCATGACCGCCGCCGCCCTGCTCGTCGTGCTGGGCGCTGCGGAGGCGATGCATGCTGTGGGCCTCTCGGCGGCGCTCGGCGCCTTCGTCGCCGGGCTGATGCTGGCCGAGAGCCATTTTCGCCACCAGCTCGAAGCCGATATCGAACCCTTCCGGGGGCTGCTGCTCGGCCTGTTCTTCATGAGCGTCGGCATGAGCATCGACGGCCAGGTCGTGATGGGCAGCCTCGCCTTCGTCCTCGGCATGGCCGTGCTGGTCATGAGCCTCAAGGCGGCGCTGACCTTTGCCCTGTTGCGTATCTATCGCCAGCCGGTCGCCGATGCTGTCCGGGCCTCGGTCCTGCTCTCGACGATCGGCGAGTTTGCCTTCGTCATCATCCCGCTGGCGGGAACGCTGGGCTTCATCGCCCCGCGCGAGGCCACGCTTTACGCCGCGATCGCCGCGATCACGATGTTCCTGGGGCCTGTTCTGGTAAAGCTGGCCGAACCGGTCCTCGCTCGCCTTGCCGAACGGCAGAAGCCGGACGAGACTCTGACCGAGGATTTCGACGGCGCCGGCGGCGAGGTTCTCGTCATCGGCTTCGGCCGGTTCGGGCAGGTCGCCAACCAGATGCTGCTGGCGGCCGAGCGCAATGTCACGGTCATCGACCGGAATATCGACAGGATCCGCGCGGCGGGCCGGTTCGGCTTCAAGGTCTATTACGGCGATGGCCGGCGGCTCGACGTGCTCCGCGCGGCGGGCGCGGAGAAGGCTGCGGTGATCGCGATCTGCATCGATGACAGGGAGGCGGCCTCCACCATCGCGGAAATGGCGATCCGCGCCTTCCCGCAGGCGAGGCTGGTCGTTCGCGCCTATGACCGTGTTCATGCCCTCGACCTGATGGAGCGGGGCGTCCGCAACCCGATCCGCGAGACCTTCGAGGGCGCCCTGAGCTTCGGCCGTACAGCGCTGATGGCGTTGGGCCTCTCCGAGGATGAATCCGAGGCGATCCGCGAGGATATCCGGCGGCGCGATGTCCAGCGCCTGTTGCGCCAGCGCAACGAGGGCATTCTCGGTGGCACCGACCTGCTGATCGGCGCGACGCTCGCACCCGAACCGCTTTCCGAACCGAAGCGCAAGGGCCGCGACCTGACGGCCCGGCCCAAGCCGGCTGCACCGGCAGCCCTCGGCGAGGGTGTGACCGGAGAATCCTCGTGAACGCACCGGCCGGAGGCGCCCCGCAGGCGCGTTTCACGCAAGGCTCGACCATGCGCCACGTCATCGAGATGACGGTGACCGGCGCGATCGGGCTGATGGCCATTTTCCTCGTCGATTTCCTGTCGCTCTTCTATGTGTCGCGGCTGGACAATGACGAACTGACCGCCGGCGTCGGCTATGCGACGACGGTCCTGTTCGTCGCCATTTCCGTCAATATCGGCTCGATGATCGCCGGCACCGCGCTCGTCTCCCGTGCCATCGGCGCCGGTGATCCGGCCGTCTCGCGGCGGGTTGCGACCCACGCGCTCGTTCTGGCGAATCTCGTCGGCATTGTCATATCGTTGCTGCTGCTGGCCATCCTGCCGCAGGTGCTCGACCTGCTGGGCGCGAAGGGCGTGCCGCGTGACGTCGCGCATCGCTACCTGGTGATCACCCTGCCGGCGAATATCCTGATGGCCACCGGCATGATGCTGTCCGGCCTGCTCCGCGCTGTCGGCGATGCCCGGCGCGCGATGCAGGTGACCTTGTTCGGCGGGCTTGTGACGGCTGTCACGGATCCGCTGCTGATTTTCGTGGCCGGGCTCGGCAGCGATGGCGCTGCCTGGGCTACCGTCATTTCCCGCGTGGTCTTCACCCTTGTCGGCCTGCAGGGCGTCGTCCGCGTGCATCGGATGCTCGACCGGCCGAGCTGGTCCGGCATCCGGCGCGACTGGGACGGCTTCTTCGGCATCGCCGTGCCGGCTATCCTGACCAATGTCGCCACGCCGATCGGCGGCCTGCTCTATCTCCGCATCCTCGCCCCGTTCGGCGCCGAGGCGGTTGCCGCCAACGCGATCCTCGACCGGCTGGTCCCGGTCGCGTTCGGCGCGGTCTTCGCGCTGTCGGGTTCCGTCGGGCCGATCCTCGGCCAGAATCTCGGCGCCGGCCGCTTCGACCGGCTGCGCATGGCCATGCGGGATGCCTTCATCTTCTGCGGGCTGTACACGCTTTGCGCGTGGCTCCTGCTGATCCTGCTGCGCAACCATATCCCCGTCTTCTTCGGCGTCGACGGCGCGACGGCCCGGTATGTCGCCTATTTCTGCCTCGTCGGCGGGCTCGCCTGGGTCTTTATCGGGCTGGTCCTCGTCGCCAATGCCGCCTTCAACAATCTCGGCTTTCCGCTCTATTCCACGGCCTTCAACTGGGGTCGCGCCACGCTCGGCACGGTGCCGCTGGCCTGGCTCGGCGCGCAATGGGGCGGGGTCGAGGGCGCGATGGTCGGCCTCGTCGCCGGTTCGTTCGTCTTCGGGATCGCCGCGGTCTGGACCGTCTTCCGGGCGGTTGCCGGTATCGAGCGGCGGGCGACCGGGACAAGTCATGCCTGAGGGCGCTGCCGCATTGCGGGGCCGCGCCTGACAGGCTAGGCTTTCTGACAGGCTGGGCAAGGGCGAGATCCCACAGGCCGGGCGAGGGCAAGAGCCCAAAGGGAAGAGCCATGATCAATCTGTTTGATATCATGCAGGGCGCGCAGGGCGGCCACGCCTACCAGAATCTGGCCAGCCAGTTCGGGATCGGCCCGCAGCAGGCGCAGCAGGCGGTCGAGGCCGTGCTGCCGGCCATCTCCCTCGGGCTTCAGCAACAGGCCCAGACGATCGAGGGCTGGCAGAACATCCTCTCCACCCTTGGCCAGTCGCAGAACAGCGCCCAGTTCTACGATTCGGATGGCGACGGCATCCCCGATCATCTGGAGAACGAGGGCAAGAACGCGCTCGGCTCGATGTTCGGCGGCCCGGAAATGACGCAGGCCATCGCGCAGCAGGCGGCGCAGTTCGCCGGCCTGCCCGCCACGATCATGCAGCAGATGCTGCCCGTCATCGCGGCGATGGTCATGGGCGGCCTGTTCAAGGGCGCGGCAAATTCGGGCCTCGGCGGCATCCTCGGGCAGATGATGCAGGGCGGCGCCGCGCAAGGCGGGCTTGGTGGCATGCTCGGCGGCATGTTCGGCCAGGGCATGAACCAGAACAATCCCGGCAACGTCTTCAGCAACGTGCTGGGCGGCATGTTCGGCGGCCAGCAACCGCCACAGCAGCAGGGCGGCCTTGGCGGGATGTTCGGCAATATCCTCAATACGATGATGACGGGCGGCCGCCCGCCCGAACCACCGCCCCAGGCCGATCCACTCGGCGCCGGGCTGGACATGCTCAAGGGCATGTTCGAGACGGGCAAGCATGTGCAGTCGACGCAAATGGATGCCTGGCAGCAGATGTTCAACCAGTTCTCCCGCCCGCGGGATGGCCAGCCCGGTTGATCCGTCGCATTTTCGGCAAATCCGAGGCGCCTTTTTCAGGCGCTGTTGGCCTTCAATGCGCAGGGTTTGTTGCAACCTGCAAAATTTCGCTTTTCGTTAAAATTGTGCGCTTCGTATTTTGCATTGATGATTATGTTCTAAACTATTCAGGACCCCACAAGCAGGACGCTTGGACAGGGGAATTTGATGATCCAGAACGTCTCGTCGAACGCGGCCGTGAACCCGGCTGCGGCTCTGGCCGCCTCGGGGCAGCAGAACAACGCCGGGGGCAATGCCGCCGCGAAGCAGGAAAAAACGGTTACCAAGCAGGCTGTCCCCGCTCTTTCCGAGCTGGATTCCAAGGCCTGGATGCTGCGCCAGCAGGTCGGCGCCGCCTTGTACGACCGGTCCTTCACCCTCCGCGAGGGCGAGCGGGCGCTCAAGCGCATGGAAGCCGTCGAGGCTTATGCCAACGAAATCTTCGCCAAAGAGGGGGGGCCGACCGACCGCGATCTCCGCCGGCTGGCGAACAGGCTCAACAACGCTGACAAGCTCCTGGTTCGACTGTCGAACAACGATCGCGGGATTAACCTGTCGAGCGTCGAAGCAATCGATGGGCGTGACATCGATGTTGTCCAGGCGAACCTGGCTGACCGGATCCGCCATGGGCTGAACGATGGTTCGCTGACGGACGACGAGGCCAAGGTGCTTCTGGCCCAGCAGGACCAGCTCGCCAGTCTCGAGGCGAAGTTCCGTGAATCCGACGGCAAGCTCACGGCTGGCGAAATGAAGCAGGTCATGGACCAGCTGCGCAAATCCGCTGACGCACTGAACCAGGCCCGGAACAACGGGGTCGGCGTCAATCTCGGCACCTATTCCTACGCTGATGCTGTCAATGACCGTCAGGCCCAGCTCGAGAAGATGCTGGCCGACGGCCTCAAGGCCGGCAGCCTGACTGAAACCGAGGCGGAGTCGGTGCGGAACCAGTTCGCGCTCGTCAACGAGGAAGAGGCCGCGGCGCTGCAGAACGGCAAGATCGACTGGCGCGAATGGGTCAACCTCTCGAGCAGCATGAACGATGCCGAGATCCTCATTTATGATCTCCAGCGCAATGACGATGGCAAGCGTCTGGCTGACAGTTACGTGGATGTCGTCCAGGTCGACAAGCGCCAGGCGCAGCAACTCGAGGGCCTGACCCGCGGGATCGATAACGGCGCCCTGACCAACGAGGAGGCGATCAGCCTGCTCGACCTGCAGCAGGATATCCAGCGTTCCGAGAACAAGCTGGTCCGCGATGGTCTCACCCGCTCGGAATTCCTGCGCCTGCAGAACGAGATGAACGATTACTCGCTCGTCGCTGCCGATCTCCAGTCGAACAGCGACCGCTATGACGGCCTGACGCCGCGCATCACGGTTCCCCCGGTCCTGCCGGCCGCGCCCGCCCCGGTGACGCCGCCGGTTGATCCGGCACCGGTGCAGCCGTCTGCCCCGCCGGTCGAGGCCGCAAATCCGGCCCCGCAGGCACCTGTGGCCCCCCCGGTAATCCCGAACGGAGCCGCCCCGGCAACGGGCAACACCGGAACGCCTGCTCCGGAAACGGATAAGGCCAAGGCAGCCGCAACTCCGGCCGTGACGAAAGAGGATGACACCGTGCTCTCTGCCGGTGCGCAGGAAGCCCTGAAGCGCGCCGCCAGCACCTATGGCGAGATCCGCGACCGCTTCGCCGAGTGGATGACCAAGGCCATGGCGGAATCTGACCTGCGGGTGATCGACCGTGTCACGGACTATCTGGACAAGGCATCGGAGCGCCGCAAGGAAGAAGGCGAACGCTCTGAAAAGGCGTCGGATAACCGCAAGTCGGGTGTGTTCGGCAAGCCCGGATCAGACGACGACAGCGCAATCTGGCCTGGCGAGCGCGGCCGTGACGTGGCCACCGAAGCCAAGGTCGGCGCCTATCTTGCCGGCGTGAAGCCGGTAATCGTCACGGTCCAGAACAAGATCGCCTGATCGGGCCAACGCCCCTCGGCGGGGCTCCGTGCAAAAAAGGAACCGCCCGGTTGCGCAGCAACCGGGCGGTTTTTTCGTTCCGGCCTGTGGAGGGGAGAAACGGCCGGAGGCGAAGGGAAAGAGAGAGGGCCTGCCAAGGAACGGGGGAGAACGCCGGCAGGCCCAGTCGATCGCTTCAGGGCGTCAGGCGCAAAGCGCCGGCTCGGCGGAGGGGAGATTGCCGAGCCGGTCTTTGCTGACCGCCATCGCCTTGGCAGGCAAAGGGCGGACCGCGCCATCCCGCCGGGGCGTGACATCACGCCCGGCTGCGATCAGGGAAAGGGAAATGGTGGGATCCGCGGCAAGCGGTTCGGCAAGCGCTCCTCGAACATCGCCTCGTGTCAGGCCGATGTCTTTCAGCGCCCGCGCATCCCAGTTGAGCAGTTCCTTGGCCGCGCGACGGTTGGCCATGGCCGTGTGGAGCTGAACCACACCCTTGACCGCAGCAAGCAGCAGAGCCGTGATAAAACCCGGGACGATGGCCATGACATGTTCCTTTCGCGTTTGGCATCTTCTCGATGCGGGAGAGTTGGCCGGGTTTCCGAAGGGTCGGAAACCGTCTCTCCGATTGACAGAAGTTTTATACAAGACCCCCTTGTATTTCAGAAACGAATGTTTTTTATCTACTCATCAAGAATTAGAATGATAATGCAGGAAGGGGCGCGGGCCTGCCGGCTGGCATCCTCGCCCGCCGAATCCAGCCGGCCTGGGCGGCAGATCGCCGACAGGATAATGCCGAAGGGAGTTCCCGATGCTGCCCGTGCTTGACAATGATCATCTCCGCACCCTGATCGCGATCGCCGAGACGGGCTCCTTCACCCGCGCGGCGGATATCGTCCACAAGACGCAGAGCGCGGTTTCGATGCAGATCCGCCGGCTCGAGGAGCGCATCGGCCGCGACCTTTTCGAGAAGGAGGGGCGGGCCGCCCGGTTGACCGAAGATGGCGAGCGCCTGCTCGATTACGCCTACCGGATGATCCGCCTCAACGATGAGGCCGTCGCCTCGTTCCGGGGCGAACGCCTGACCGGCCGCGTGAAGCTGGGCGTGCCGGATGATTATGCAGAACGCTACCTGCCGCAGATTCTGGCACGTTTCACCGCCTCCAATCCCGGCATCGAGGTGCTGGTGGTCTGCGAACCCACGCCCTGCCTGATCGCCAATCTCCAGTCGATGGAACTGGACATGGCCATCATCACCCATTCGGACAAGCGCGCCGTCGGCGAGATCATCCGCGAGGAGCGCCTCCTCTGGGTGACCTCGCAGCGCCATTGCACGCATGAGGCGCGGCCTGTGCCGCTGGCGCTCGGCCGCGACACCTGCAACTGGCGCGAGGCGGCGGTCACCCGGCTCAAGCGCCGCAACGTGCCGCACCGCATCCTCTATACCAGCTGGAATTCCGCCGCGGTCGGTGCAGTCGTGCTGGCGGGCCTTTCGGTCAGTGTCCTGCCGGAAAGTGCCGTCCGTGCCGGCATGCGCGTGCTGACCGAGGCCGATGGCTTCCCCGACCTGCCCAGCGTGCAGATCGCGCTCGTCCGCAACGCCGCCTCGCGCGATCACGTCTCGAATGCGCTGGCGGACCACATCATGCAGAGCCTCGACAACCTCTCCATCGAGGGCAAGAACGCGATGCTCGCAGCCGAGTAGGGGTGCTGCCGGCCTTTACGCCGGAATCTGCGCAGCCAGCCGCGTTCAGTAGGCGTTGGAGGCAAAGACCGGCAGGACCGAGCCGTTCCACTCGCTATGGAAGCGTTCCAGCAGGGTCTCGGCCTGGTTCTTTCCGCTGGCGAGGATCGCTTCCAGCGGCGCGAGATGGACCGTCTCGTCCCGGCCGTCCCGGTCGAGCCGCGCGCGCCGCGCCAGCCCGGCCCGCGACAGGGCGACGGTCTCGCGTGCAATCTCCAGCACGGTGCGGCCGCCGATCGATGCGTGCAAGCCCGCCTTCGGCACCGCATCGCGCAGGGCCTGACGTTCGCTGGCATTCCAGCCCCGCACGAGATCCCACGCGGCATCAAGGCTTGCCCGGTCATAGAACAGGCCGACCCAGAAGGCGGACAGGGCGGTGATGACCGGCAGCGACCCCACATCGGCACCGCGCATCTCAAGATAGCGCTTCAGGCGGACTTCCGGGAAAATCGTCGAGAGATGGTTGGCCCAGTCCGAGGTCGTGGCGCGCACGCCCGGCAGGCCCGGCAGCCGGCCTTCCAGCAGGTCGCGGAAGGATTGGCCGGTGACATCGTGATAGGTATCGCCGCGCTTGACGAAATACATCGGCACGTCGAGCGCGTAATCGACATAACGTTCGAACCCGAACCCGTCCTCGAAGGCGAAAGGCAGCATGCCGGCGCGGGCATTGTCGGTATCGCGCCAGATCTCGGACCGCATCGACTGGAAGCCATTGGGGCGGCCTTCCGTGAACGGCGAATTGGCAAAGAGCGCCGTGGCAATGGGCTGCAGCGCAAGGCTGACGCGCAGCTTGCGGACCATGTCCGCTTCCGAGGAGAAATCGAGGTTGACCTGCACGGTCGAGGTCCGGAACATCATGTCGAGGCCGAGCGAGCCGACCTTCGGCATGTAGTTCCGCATGATCGTGTAGCGTGCCTTGGGCATGACGGGCGTTTCCGCCCGGCTCCAGAGCGGCGACATGCCGAGCGCGAGGAAGCGGATCCCGAACGGATCGGCAACCTGCTTGAGCTGCGCCAGGTGGGAGGCGGTCTCGCCGGCGGTCTGGTGGAGGGTTTCCAGCGGCGCGCCGGACAGTTCGAACTGCCCGCCCGGTTCGAGGCTGATCGCCCCGCCGCCGGTGACATCGAACAGGCCGATCGGATGGTCTCCCTCGAGAATGGGCTCCCAGCCGAGCAGGCCCTGCATGCCCTCGAGCAGGGCGCGGATGCCCTTGCCGCCCTCATAGGGAACGGGGGTAAGGTCCTTGGTATAGAACGGGAATTTCTCATGTTCCGTGCCGATCCGGAACGCGGATTCAGGCTTGCTGCCCTGTTCGAACCAGGAGACAAGCGCATCGCGCCCTTCGACAGGGGTCAAGTCCACGGTATCGCGCGCCATACAAACCTCGGAAGCCGTTCAAGCCGGAGCGTCATGACGCCCGCATCGGGGACTGTATAGGCATCGCCGGACGGTCCGACAATGGCGGCGCGATGACAGCACCGTCACATTTCATTGACGTTCCGACCGGTCCAGTCGCCATACACGCTCTGGACCAGCGCAAGAACAGCTACCGCTGCCGTATCGGCGCGGAGGATCCGCGGCCCGAGCGAAAGCCGCAACAGGCCCGGATGGGCGAGGGCGCGCGCGCGCTCTTCCTCGGTGAACCCGCCTTCCGGTCCGACCAGCACGGTGATTCCCGCCATCGGCTGCCTTTGGCGCAGGGCGAGGACCGGATCGGCGATTTCGGCATCCTCGTCGCAGAAGACCAGAATCTCCTCTGGCGGCAGCGCCGCGAGGAACCGCTCCAGCCGGATCTCTGGCTCCAGGACGGGCAAGGCGAGCACGCCACATTGTTCGGCCGCCTCGACGATATTCGCCTGCAGGCGCTCGTCCTTGAGGCGATGCAGTTGCGTCCGCTGCGTCAGCACGGGCGTGAGCCGCGCCACGCCCATTTCCACCGCCTTCTGGACAAGATAATCGAGCCGCGCCGATTTGAGCGGCGCGAAGGCATAGCGGATCCGACCGGTGCGCTCCTGCTGACGCGTCTGCCGTTGCAGCACCAGAACGGCAGTCTTGCGGGTCGGCTTCCGCAAGGTCGCTTCCCACTCCCCGTCGCGCCCGTTGAAAACGAGCAGCCTTGCGCCTTCCTCCATGCGCAGGACGTTCAACAGGTAGTTGAGTGCGCCCGGTTCCAGCGGCACTGTGGCGTCGGGTGCCAGATCAGCCGGGACATGGAGACGGTGCGTTGCAAATTCGTAGCGGGCCATCCGGAACTCATGCGGGCAAAAATCGGTCTGAATTCAAGTCCTAAGCATTCTGGTCCTAAAAATCGCCTTGATTTTTTGCTGGAGATGACCATCGATCATCGGCCTGAAAAATGAGGCCAAGGGCATCGAAGCCAGCGCCGAGGGGTTGTCTGAAATGAAGCGTATCTTGCCGGCGATCGGTTTGGCATTCGGGCTTGCGGCTCTGGCCGGGCCGGCTTTGGCCCTGACGCCAAGCTGCCAGGCCGAGCTCGACAAATACGGCGCGGCGCGCCTCGAAGTGATCAACAAGATCAACGGTTTCCAGAAGAAGCGTCCATCTGCCCAGCAGGCCTGCACGGTATTCGGCCAGCTGGTCAAGGCCGAGGCCGACATGATCAAATGGATGGAAGACAACCAGCAATGGTGTTCGCTGCCGGAGCCCTTCGTCGAGGATTTCCGCAAGAACGTCCAGCAGGGCGTGAAGGCGCGCGGGCAGGTTTGCACGGCGGCGAAAAAGGAAGCGCAGGCCCGTGCCCAGGGTGGTGGCGTGCCACGCGGCCCGGCGCCGGGTAGCGGCGTCCAGCTGCCCAAGGGCGCGCTGTGAGCGGCCCTGCGCCCGGCGCGACGCCGGACGCAGTACCCAGGAGCCTTGTCGAGCGACTGCCCGGACGGGCGCGCCCCTTCGCGCGCATGGCGCGGCTTGACCGGCCGATCGGCTGGTGGTTGCTGCTGCTGCCCTGCTGGTGGAGCGAGGCTTTGGCCGCGCGGCTCTCCGGGGGGTGGCCCAATCTCCTGACCCTGCTCCTGTTCCTGATCGGGGCTGTCGCAATGCGGGGCGCCGGCTCCACCTGGAACGACATCACCGACCGCGACCTTGATGCCCGCGTCGCCCGTACGCGGGATCGCCCGTTGCCATCCGGCCAGGTCACCGTGCGGCAGGCCTTCGCGTTCCTCGTGCTGCAGGCGCTGGTGGGACTCACCGTCCTGCTGCAGTTCAATGCCTTCGCCATCGCGATGGGGATTCTCTCGCTGGCACCGGTCGTCGTCTATCCCTTCATGAAACGCTTCACCAACCACCCGCAACTGGTGCTCGGCCTCGCCTTCGCGTGGGGGGCGTTGATGGGCTTTGCCGTCCATCTCGGCACGCTGCCGGGAGCGGCGCTCTGGCTCTATGCCGGGGCGATTGCCTGGGTTGTCGGCTATGACACGATCTACGCGCTGCAGGACATCGAGGATGATGCGATCGTCGGGATCGGCTCGACCGCCCGGGCCTATGGGGCCCGGGTGCGGCTGTTCATTGCCGCGATGTTCGTGCTGACGCTGCTGCTGGTCGGCATCGCGATGCTGAACGTCGGGTCCGGCCTGCTCGGATGGCTCGGTCTTGCGGCCTTTGCCGGCCATCTTGGCTGGCAGGTCGCCATCCTGAAACGGGATGACCCGGTTCAGGCCCTGCGCCTGTTCCGCGCGAACCGCGATGCCGGATTGCTGCTTTCGGGCGGGCTCCTGCTGGATGCCGTCCTCGGCCGCTTGCTCTGAATTCAGCGCTTCCCGTCGGTCTGGCGTGAACCCGCTCCCCCCGATTCCGGAAGGCGGGACAGCGGCATCTGCCGCTTCTGCGCGGTGCGGGTCCGCCGGCCGGATAGCGGCGATCCGGCGCGCCTCGGATAGCTGACATCGCCCGGCCTCCGGGTGACCTGATTCAGACCGTGCTCCTCGTCGAACAGGTAGAGTGGCAGGCCGAGATCCCGGCCCAGCCCGCGCCAGAGCGCAATCAGGTCCGGATCATCATGGGCCAGCAACAGCGAATTGGTGCGATCCCCGTGCCGGTCCAGCATCTGCAGGGCCGCATGGGGCTCGTTGCCGGGGCCGTGCAGCAGGGCCAGCACGAGGCCGATGGCCTCGCCGGGCGCCGGGGCTGCCGGTGCCAGGTTGTCATTGGCCACGAAAGTGGGGCGGGCGTCGGGACCGGACAGCACGAAGCTGCCCGGTCCATCGACGTGATGGCTCGTTCTCATGGTTGACGCGATCCCTGTCGGAGAATTCTTGTGCCTCCGATCATGTTCGCAGGGTAAGACGAGGGGCCGCCCAAAACCCCTAAAAAGGGTGGTTAAACAGCGATAACCATCGGAAATCAGGGCGCTTTGCCGAATCGTCCTTCATGAAAGGTAACTTCGGAAGCTTGACCTTGTCGGGCTTGCGCGCCAGAACCGGAAATGTTGCCGTTCCGGGAAACCTGCCGCATGGCCCCTGCCGAGAAGCCTGCCCTCCTGATCCGCCTCTGCGCCCCGCGCGGCTTCTGCGCCGGCGTCGTCCGCGCGATCGATGCGGTCGAGGAAGCTTTGCGGAAATTCGGTGCGCCGGTCTATGTGCGGCACGAGATCGTCCATAACCGCTATGTCGTCGAGGGCCTGAAGCGCAAGGGCGCGATTTTCGTCGACGAATTGTCCGAGATCCCGGATACGGATGCCCCGGTTATCTTCTCCGCCCATGGCGTGCCGAAGGCGGTGCCCGTCGAAGCCGAAAGCCGCAAGTTCTTCGCGATCGATGCCACCTGCCCGCTGGTGACCAAGGTCCATCGCGAGGCCGAGATCCATTTCAAGCGCGGCCGCCGCGTCATCCTCGTCGGCCATGCCGGCCATCCCGAAGTCGTCGGCACGATGGGCCAGTTGCCCGAGGGTGCTGTCGTGCTGGTCGAGACTGTCGATGACGTGGTGCGCCTCGTCCTGCCGGATGATCAGCCGCTGGCCTTCGTGACGCAGACGACGTTGTCCGTCGATGATACGGCGGCCGTCGTGGCGGCGCTCAAGGCGCGGTTCCCGGGCATTGCTGCGCCGCACAAGGAAGATATCTGCTACGCCACCACCAACCGGCAGGAGGCGGTCAAGCGCGTCGCGCCGGAGGTGGATGCGATGATCGTTGTCGGCTCGCCCAATTCCTCGAATTCCCAGCGCCTGCGCGAAGTGGCGGAACGGGCCGGCTGCCCGCTCGCCCGGCTGGTGCTGCGGGCGGAGGATATCGACTGGTCGCTCTTCGGCCGGCTCCGCACCCTCGGCATCACGGCGGGGGCCTCGGCGCCGGAAGTGCTGGTCGAGGAGATCATCGACGCCTTTGCCGGGCGCTACACGATCGAGGTGGAAACCGTCTCGACCGCCGACGAGAGCGTTTTCTTCCCGTTGCCGAAAGTGCTGCGGCCGGATGCAGCCTGACCGCAATCCGCGCTAGCGCGACAGGCTGAGCAAGAGCGCCACGCCGGCCACGATCAGCAAAAGGCCGAGCCCCTCCCGCCGCGAGGGGACCTCCGAGAACATCTTGCCGGAAACCAGCCGCGCGAAGAACACCTCGACCAGCGCGAGCGTCCGCACCTGCGCGGCGCTGGCCAGCGCGAAGCCGAGGAACCAGAATTGCGAGGCGAAGGCGCCCATGAAGCCGGCGAGCAGCGAGGGGCGCCAGAGCCGGAGAATTGCCACCAGAGCAGCCCGGTTGGTGATGGCCAGCCAGGCCGAGAGCACCAGCGCCTGGAACACCAGTCCCAGCGCGAGGATCGTCGAGGCCCGGATGCCGAACCCGCCCGAAGGCAGCGCATGGATCGCCGCCCGGAACGCAATGGCCGAGATCGCGAACATCGCCGCCGAGAACAGCCCCAGCGCCAGCGCTCCCCAGGAGCCCTGCACCCGGCCGTCTTTCGGCCAGGCCGTCAGGACCACGCCGGCCGTAGCAATGCCGATGGCGAGCGCGATGCCGGGCGAGAGCCTTTCGCCGAGAAAGACCAGCCCGAAAATCGCCACGAGCACCGGCTCGGTCTTCGTGTAGGCGGTGGTGACGACGAAGGATTTCGAGGTCATCGCCGCCAGCATCAACCCTGTCGCGCCGATCTGGGCCAGAGCGGCGATGGCCACGGCCGGCAGGGCGGTTGCGGGAACAGAGGGCACGGCATCGCCGGTGCCCCAAGTCATCAGGCCAAGGAAAAGCAGGGCGAAGGGCGCGCCGAACAGGAAGCGCACATGCGTCGCGCCGACTACGCCGAGCGCCTGCGTCAGATCACGCTGCAAGGCATTGCGAAGCGTCTGCGAGGCGGCGGCAAGCAGCGTGAAGATTGCCCACAGCATGGTCGTGGTCAGGCCCCTGTTGCTGTCGGGATGGATTTGACGGCGGCGGAGGGGGAGGCGTATCACCGGCCCGGGGCTTCGTCACGCGCAAAAGCAGCGGCGGGCCGACAGGGGAGGCGCGGGGCCATGGCCGTCTACACCGATGTCAGCGCGGAGGAACTTACGGAATTCCTTGCCGCCTATGATCTTGGCCCCTTGCTCAGCTTCAAGGGCATTGCCGAAGGTGTCGAGAATTCGAACTTCCTGATCGAGACCGGGCGCGGGCGCTTCATCCTCACGCTTTACGAGAAGCGCGTGAAGGAGGAAGACCTGCCGTTCTTTCTCGGCCTGATGGGGCATCTGGCCGACCGGGGCATCAATTGCCCGCTCCCCGTCAAGGCGCATGATGGCCGGGCCCTGCGCGTGCTGGCCGGCCGGCCGGCCGCCATCGTCACTTTCCTCGAGGGTGTCTCCTATCGCCGGCCGAGCGTCGCCCATTGTCAGGCGCTTGGAACCACGCTGGCCGCTTTGCACGAGGCGGCGCGCGGCTTTACGCCGAACCGCGAGAACGCCCTCTCGGTCTCCGGCTGGCGCCCGCTTCTGGAACAGGCTGGCGCCCGAGCCGACGAGGTGGCATCCGGGCTGGCCGTGGCGATCCGGAACGAGCTGGATTTCCTCGAGACGCATTGGCCGCGCACGCTGGAAGCCGGCATCATCCATGCCGATCTCTTCCCGAACAACGTCCTCTTCGTCGGTGACCAGCTCTCAGGCGTGATCGACTTCTATTTCGCTGCGCGCGACTCGCTCGCCTATGATCTCGCTATCTGCCTGAATTCCTGGTGTTTCGAACCGGATTTCTCGTTCAACCTCACCAAGGGGCGGGCGATGATCGCCGGCTACCGCAGCCGGCGTGCGCTGAACCGGGTCGAGATCGACGCCCTGCCGATCCTCTGCCGCGGTTCCGCCCTGCGTTTCCTGCTGACGCGCCTCGTCGACTGGCTGAACGTGCCGCCCGGAGCGCTGGTCCGCCCGCTCGATCCGATGGAATACTGGAAGAAGCTGCGTTTCCATCAGGGCGTGAATTCCGCCTCCGCCTATGGGTTGATGGAATGAGCACGAACGGGGAGAGCGGCGCGCTTGTCGAGATCTGGACCGATGGTGCCTGTTCCGGCAATCCCGGCCCCGGCGGCTGGGGCGCAATCCTGCGCTATGGCGATACCCTGCGCGAATTGTCGGGCGCCGCACCGGACACGACCAACAACCGGATGGAGCTTCAGGCTGCCATCTCGGCGCTGGAGGCGCTCAAGCGCCCTTGCCGCGTCGTGCTGACGACGGACAGCCAGTATGTGAAGGGCGGCATTACCGGCTGGATCTTCGGCTGGAAGCGCAATGGCTGGAAGACCGCCGACAAGAAGCCGGTCAAGAATGTCGATCTCTGGCAGCAGCTCGATGCGGCCATCCAGCGCCACACGGTTGATTGGCGCTGGGTCAAGGGCCATGCCGGCCATGAAATGAACGAACGGGCGGATGAGCTCGCCCGTGCCGCCATTGCCGCGATGCGGGCGCAGGCCTCCTGACCCGCGCCCTCCCGGCGTTCAGAGCTGGCAGATCAGCGATTCGGCCGAGCTTGCCTCGGCCTTGCCGGGCGATTCCTCGATATTGATCTTCGAGACGACGCCATCTTCGACCAGCATCGAGAAGCGGCGGCAGCGCACGCCGAGGCCGGCCACCGAGAGATCGACATCGAGCCCGGTCGCCTTGGCGAATTCGGCATTGCCGTCGGCGAGGAAGGTGATGACGCCTTCGCCGCCGGTTTCCTTGGCCCACATGGCCATGACGAACGGATCATTGACCGAGACGACGGCAATGCCCGCCACGCCCTTGGCCTTGAAGGCTTCCGCTTCCTTGAGGAAGCCGGGCAGGTGCGTCTTGTGGCAGGTGGGCGTGAAGGCGCCCGGCACGCCGAACAGCACCATGGTCTTGCCGCCGAACACATCGGCGGTCGTCACCGGCTTCGGGCCGGTCTCGGTCATCGTACGCAGGGTTACATCCGGAAGGCGGTCTCCGACGGCGATAGGCATGGCGATATCCTGAAACTGAGTGATGCGCGTGCAGCCCGGCGCCGGGCAGCCCTGCCTGTTTAAGGCTGAACCGGGCCGCCGTCGAGGTTCAGCGTGATCTCGCGCGGAACTTCCCGTGTGCCGAAGGTCAGCCGCACCGGTCCGAAGCGGCCGCTCTTGCCCGGCGCCGGCTGTCCGGCCAGCGTGATGGCAACGCGGCCGGGTGTATCGGCCGTGATGGATTTTGTCTCCAGGAAGCCGTCGGTCTCGGCAAAGGCCGAAAGCGCACCGGGATCGCCGGGATGCGCAACGCTGACGATGAAGACCGGCGCATCCGGGGTGCCGGCCCGGGAAAGGAGCCTCGCCGGCTCCGTTGCCGGTGCCGGAACCATGCGGAGAAACATGGCCAGCCGGTCGAGATCGGCCGACTCGAGCGGCTGCGCGCTTCCCGCGTCGAGCGCCAGTTCGCCTTGAAGCGGGATGCACATCGTGCCGCAGACCGCGAAATCCAGCTTCAGGGCCAGCCGGGCCGGGCCACCGGAAAGGCTGCCGCGGATCGGCAGCATCACCTGCTGGACGTAGCCCCAGGCCTTGCCGCCGGCCCCGTCATCGAAGGCCTTGGGAAACGGAAAGTCGAGCGCGAGGCCGGAATAGCCCTGGCTCGCCAAGAAATCGGCCTGCGGCGGCACGCCCGAATCGCCGACATTCCGCCAGTAGGTCTTGTAATCCGGCGCGAGGCGGATCTCGACCGCGCCGACCACGCCCGGCGCGGGCGGGGACGCCGGCACGACAAGCCGGATCCGGGCTTCGCGGAAATCGAGCCACGGCGATGCCTTTCCGCCCGCCGCATGCACCAGCACGGGCAGGGTAAGCAGGAAAACGAGGCCGAAACAGAAACCGAGCAGGCGTGTCATGCCGCCCTTATGCCTCACGAGGCCTTCAAGACCCATGAACAATCCCGTGATTCAACAATCCCGTGACGCAACAAACCCGTGATGCCTGGGTGGTGCGACGGAAAATCCCCCTTGGCAATCCGGGCAAGGCTTGCAAATCTTGGGGCATGAACCTGGAAAAGCTTCGCCGAAATCCCGCGCCCGGCTTCCTCGATGGCCAGATGCTGATCGCGATGCCGGGCATGCCGGACGAGCGTTTCGCACGCGCGGTCATCTATCTCTGCGCCCATTCCAGCGAGGGCGCGATGGGGATCGTGGTGAACCGGCAGGCGCGCAATATCGGCTTTCCGGATCTGCTGGTGCAGCTCGACATCATCGCACGGGATCAGGCGATCCGGCTGCCGCGCCGGGCCGAGCGCGTCGCCGTGCTGGCGGGCGGGCCGGTCGAGACGACCCGCGGCTTCGTCCTGCATTCGACCGATTGCATGATCGAGGATTCGACCCTGCCGATTGCCGACAATATCGGCCTGACCATCACAGTGGATATGCTGCGCATGATCGCGCGGGGCGAGGGGCCGGAAAGTGCGATCCTCGCCCTTGGCTATGCGAGCTGGGGGGCAGGGCAGCTCGAACGCGAGATCCAGCAGAACACCTGGCTGCATGGGCCGATCGATTTCGATCTCGTTTTCGGCGCGGATCACGAGGCGAAATATGACCGCGCGCTGCGCCATCTCGGGATCGACCCGGCCTTCCTCTCCGCCGATGCCGGCCACGCCTGAGCGTTGGCCCATACCTGAGTGCGGGCTATGGCCCCGTCAGACATTGATGCCGATCAGCCGCCTTGTCTGCTCGAGATTGATCGCGGGGCCGAACACATAGCCCTGCGCAAATTCGCAGCCGAGCTGGAACAGTTCCACCGTGTCGGCTTCGGTTTCGGCGCCCTCGGCGACGATCGTCATGCCGAGATCATGGGCAAGGCTGACGATCGAGCGCAGGATCAGCGGGCGCTTGCCGGTATCGTCATGTCGGACAAAGCTCTGGTCGATCTTCAGCGTGTCGAACGGGAAGCGCTGCAGATAGGACAGCGACGAGAAGCCGGTGCCGAAATCATCCAGCGCCAGCCCCGCCCCGAGTTCCTTGATCTTCTGGAGCATCTGCGCCGCGTATTCCGGATTCTCCATCACCAGCGTCTCGGTGATTTCGAGCTTCAGCGATCCAGGCTGGACCGGATAGCGGATCAGCACATTGCGCACATCCTGCAGCAGGTCATTGCGGATGAGCTGCCGGCTTGACACATTGACGCTGGCAAAGATCGGCGGGTCGACGACGAGGTTCTGCTGCCAGAGCATCAATTCGCGCGCGGTGGTTTCCAGCACGAACAGGCCCAGCTCGATGATCGTGCCGGTTTCCTCGGCGATCGCGATGAACTCCGAAGGCGGCAGCCGCCCGAGGCGCGGATGGTTCCAGCGTACCAAAGCCTCGAACCCGGCGATCGCCCGGTCCTCCAGCCGCACGATCGGCTGGAACTGCACCTCGAGCTCCTTGCGCTCGATGGCGCGCCGGAGGTCCGCGGCCAGCGTCAGCTTGTCCTGCGGGGTCGAGCGCATCGAGGCGCGATAGACCTCGATCCGGTCCCGGCCTGTCCTCTTGGCATGGATTGCCGCGAGTTCCGCATTGCGGACAAAGGCCTCGCGATCGACCATCGTGGCATCGTCGACAAAGGCAATGCCGACCGAGCCGGTGAGATAGATCTGCCGCTCGCCATGGGTGATCGGGGTTGACACGGCCCGCCGCACCAGATCCGCCAGGGCCATGATCCGCTGAGGATCCTGCTCGGATACGACGACGAGGCCGAAACTGTCGCCCGCGAGCCGGGCCAGCGTATCGCCGGCCTTCACCACCCGCGCGAGGCGGCGGGCAATGGTGAGCAGCACCATATCGCCTGCATTGAAGCCGATCTGCTCGTTGATCTGCTTGAACCGGTCGACATCGACGATGATCATGCTGGGCTTGATCATGGCCGGACCGGCGGAACGCATCGCCACGAGGGCGGATTCGAGCCGGTCGAGCAGCAACCGGCGGTTGGGCAGGCCGGTCAGATGATCATGGATCGCATCATGGAGCAGGCGCTCCTGCGCGAGATGGATCGAGGTCACGTCGGTCAGGGTGCCGACAACGCGCACCACCTCGCCCTCGCGGTTGACCACCGGCCGCGCCTTCAGCCGGTACCAGAGCACCGAGCCATCCCGCGCGACGAGGCGGAGATCCTGCGCGATCCGGCCACGGCGCTGTTCGATAAGGGCATTGAGGATCGTACGGTAGCGGTCCCGGTCGACATGATGGATCACGTCCAGCATCGCGGAGGCCCGGCCCTCCAGTTCGCCGCGCTCGAGGCCGAGATGCGCCTCGAGATCCGGGCTGACATGGAGGTGGTCGTCGCCCACATCCCAGTCGAAGACGAGGTCGCCGCCACCCACGAAGGCCAGCGCCTTGCGCTCGGCATCCGGCACGGCGCCGGTTGCCACAGCACTGGAGGTGAAGACGTTCTGCATCACGGTAAAGCCGATCAGCAGCACGATGAGCACCAGCCCGCCGAGCAGCGCCGGTGTCGCGATATCGTTGACGATCTGGCCGTTCACCACGAGGCCGGCTGCGATCACCCAGACCAGCAGCAGGAACCAGGTCGGCACCAGCATCGTCGCGCGGTCATAGCGTTGGAGCGCGAGAAACAGCACCAGCACGAAGCCGATAATCGCGATCGCCGCGATAGAGATGCGGGCAATGCCGGCCGCAACCGCCGGATCGATGCTGGCCAATGCGATGAGCGCGCCGATCAGCACCAGCCAGACGACAGTAATATGCGCATAGCGCGCATGCCAGCGATTGAGGTTGAGATAGGCAAAGAGGAAGACGAGCAAGGTGCCGCCCAGCACCGCTTCCGCGCCGGCGCGGTAGATGTTCTCGATCTCAGGCCGCACGCCGAAGAACCGCCCGACAAAGCCGAAATCGATACCGAGATAGACGAGGACCGACCAGGCGAGCGCTGCGGCGGCCGGGAAGATCAGCGCGGCGCGAAGGGCCAGCACGATCGTCAGGAAGATGGCCAGCAGCGCCGCGATGCCGGTGACGATGCCGCGATAGAGCGTCAGCGAATTGAGCTTGTCCTTGTAGGAATCCGGGTCCCACAGGGTCAGCTCGGGCAGGCGGTTGCCCCGCAATTCGGCGACGAAGGTCACGACCGAGCCCGGGTCCAGCGTGATCAGGAAGAGGTCGGCCTCGGTCGCCTCCTCGCGCTCGGGCCGGTAGCCATGGCTGGCCGTGATCGCCTCGATGCGCGAGGCTGCGAGATCGGGCCAGAACACGCCGGAGCCAGCCATCTTGAAGCGCGGCGCCACGAGCAGCCGCTCGATCTGCTCGTTCGTTTCATTGGCGAGCGCGAAGGCGATCCAGCGCGGGCGGGAGCCCGGTTCGCGGGCCTGCACCTCGATGCGCCGGACGATGCCATTGGCGTCCCTTGCGGTCTGGATCTCGATCCGGTCATCGCGGGATTCCTGCGCCTGCACCGCCGGCAGGAGGTCGATTGCCTCGGCCTGCGGCACGACACGGATCGCCTCCAGCGCCCGGGCGCTGCCGGCGGCGGCCAGAACCAGCCCGGCCAGCAGCACGAGCCGCAACCACAGACCGAAGATCCCGGCCTGGCGCGACGCAGGAGGAACGCACGCGATCATCGGCATTTCGCAAAGGCGGAAACGGCCTGCCGGCCTTGCCGGGAGGGGCCGGACGGCAGCAGGGTTGGGATGTCGGTGCGGATCACCTGAGGCAAGCCCTTCAATCGTTTCCCTGTTCAAACATCATCGCCTGCCGGGGGGCAAGCGACGAGCGCGAACGGATGCGCGGATTCCCCGGTTATTCTGGGATCGGATCCGATTTCAGCCGGGCGAACAGCACATGGTCGCGCCGCGCCCCCGCGATGGAAAGGTATCCGCGCGCGTAGCCCTCGCGGCGAAATCCGGCTTTTTCAAGAACACGCACCGAGGCAGCATTGTCCGGCAGGCAGGCCGCCTCGATCCTTTCGAGGCCGAGCCGGAGGAAAGCATGCCGGCTGAGCGCCCTCACCGCCTCGGTCATGTGGCCCTTTCCGGCATGCGGCGCCCCCATCCAGTATCCGAGCGTCGCGGATTGCGCAGCCCGCCGGCGGACATTGGCGAGGGTGATCCCGCCGAGAAGGACCTCGCTGTGCCGGTCGACGAGGAAGAACGGATAGGCGCTGTCGGAGCGGATCTCCTGCCGGTAGCGCGCAAGGCGCCGGCGGAAGGCCGCCTGGCTGAGGTCATCGGCCGGCCAGGCCGGCTCCCAGGGCTGCAGAAACGGCCGCGACGCCTGCCGCAGTTCGGCCCACGGAGCATAATCCGCGATGTGTGGCGGGCGCAGGCGCAGCGAGCCGAATTCCAGGGTCAGGGTCTCGTGCGGCACGCCGCCGGTCAGGCTGGCAAGAAATCCGATCACGGTCAGGAATCCTGTCGATGGCTCCGGATAAAGGCTTCGAGCGCCGCGCTGTCATTGGCCACCGGCGACATCCGCTCCGGGTCGGTCATCAGGCGGCCAAGTCGTGGCGGCAGCGGAGCCTCGATTCCGGCGACTTTGCGCATCGTATCTGGGAATTTCGCTGGCGCAGCCGTAGCCAGCACGACCATCGGCACGGCAGGGGCGAGCCCGGCCTTGTCCGCTGCAACGATCCCCGTCGCCGTATGCGGATCGACGACATAGCCCGCTTCGTCGCGCGTGGCACGGATCGCCTCGGCGACCTCGCGCTCATCGGCCCTGAAGGCCGAGAAATCCGCTCGGATCGCCGCCAGCACGGCAGGCGGCAGGCTGAAGGATCCGCCCTGCTTGAGGCTGGCCATCATCTGCCGGACCGCGCCGGCGTCACGGCCGGAGGCCTCGAACAGCAGGCGCTCGAAATTCGAGGAGATCTGGATATCCATGGAGGGAGACGAGGTCGCCGCCACGCCGGCCATCTCGTAGCGCCCGGTCTCGAGCGTCCGCGCGAGGATGTCGTTGATGTTGGTGGCGATAACCAGCTGCTCGATCGGCAGGCCCATCTTCCGCGCGACGAACCCGGCAAAGATATCGCCGAAGTTTCCGGTCGGCACCGTGAAGGCGACCTTGCGGTGCGGCGCGCCCAGCGCAACCGCCGCGACGAAATAATAGGTGACCTGCGCCACCACGCGCGCCCAGTTGATCGAGTTCACGCCGGAAAGCTGCACCGAATCCCGGAAAGCATGATGGTTGAACAGCGCCTTCACGAGGTCCTGGCAATCATCGAACGTGCCGGGAATGGTGATCGCATGGAGATGCGGCTCGGTCGGCGTCGTCATCATCCGGCGCTGCACATCGGAGACGCGACCCTCCGGGAACAGCACGAAGACATCCGCGCGCTTCGAGCTCCGGAAGGCTTCGATGGCAGCCCCTCCCGTATCGCCCGAGGTCGCCCCGACAATCGTCGCCCGCTTGCCGGTTCCGGCCAGCGCATGGTCCATCAGCCGCGCCAGCAATTGCATGGCGACGTCCTTGAAGGCGAGCGTCGGCCCATGGAACAGTTCGAGCACGAACCGGTTCGGACCGATCTGCGCCAGCGGTGTCACGGCCGGATGGGCGAAGGTTGCATAGGCTTCGCGCGTTGCCTGCCGAAGCACCACATCGGGGATCGTGCCACCCGTGAACCGGCGGATCACGTCATAGGCGACGGCATCGAAGCTCTGGCCGGCATAGGCGGCGATTTCGTCTGCCCCCAGGCTCGGCCAGGTCTCCGGCAGGTAGAGGCCACCATCCCGGGCCAGGCCGGCCAGCAGGCAGTCGGCGAAGGTGAGGGCAGGGGCCTCGCCCCGGGTGGAGATATAGCGCATGGCAGGCTGTCCGCAGGGGGAAGAAACTCAGAGCGCACTTGTGCCGCGCCGGCGGCGCGATGCAAGGAAAAATGTCAGGACGACGACATTCGTCAGCGCAAGACCCCACCAGGTCAGCGCATACTGGAAATGGTTGTTCGGGATTGCGGCGAGGAACGCCTCGACCTCGACACCATGCGGCGGATCGACAGCATCCGGCGCGGCCTGCAAATCGATGAAACGGTTGTACTGAACGCGGGCCTGTTCGATGGTCTCGGCACCTGGCAGGCCGGTCTGCCGGGCCATCTCGGCCGTGCTCCGGAAGAACCAGACCTGCCGCTGGGGGTCATTGTGCGGCGGGAAGAACCCGGCGGTCTCGGTCGGCCGCAGGAAGCCGGTCAGCGTCACCGGCTCGGTTGGCCGGTCGAAGGGGGGCAGGCGCCCGTCAGCGCGGGTCGGCAGGAAGCCGCGATTGACGTACACATTGACCAGTGCGCATTTCCCATCCGCACCGCAGAGCCGGGTAATGAAGGGCGTCATCACGAACACGCCGAACCCGCTGCCCTGCAGGGTGCGGCCGGCCTGGTTGCCGGGCTTGGGCTCGGGCCGGGATGTCCGGACATAGCTCGCGCGCTCATGGACGAAACGCCCCGTGACAGTCACCCGGTCCCAGAGGCGCGCCTCTCCGAGCAGCCGAGGCGGTGCCTTCGCGGCGGCGGCAATCCCGGCCAGGAAGGCCTCCTTCTCGCCCATGCGCTGCCATTGCCAGAAGCCGAGCCCGGCCTGGAACAGCGTGATCGCCGCGATAAAGATCAGGAACCCTTTGATGCGCAGGCTCATGGCTTGTCCGAGAGCCGCCCCTCTTCGGCACGATGGCGATATTGCAGGGCGATCATCACGCCCTTCAGCGGGCGCAGCATGCCGAGGCACAGGATCAAGGTCATCGGCAGGAAGATCACGAGATGGACCCAGATCGGCGGCTCGTAGCGGATCTCGGTCCAGAGCAGCAGGCCGACGACAAGGAAACCGGCGAACAGGATCACGAACACCGCCGGGCCATCGCCCGAATCTGCGAAACGGTAATCCAGCCCGCAGGCGCGGCAGGACGGGGCGAGTCGGAGGAACCCGTCGAACAGGCGCCCTTCGCCGCAGCGGGGGCAACGTCCGGCGAGACCGGCCGAAACCGGGTCAGCTTCCGGGCCGTGATATTCCATGGGCTTTCCCTCGAATCAGAAAGGGCGGCCCCAGGGCCGCCCTTCGCAGGTCTTCAATGGGCGGCGGCTGCCGCTGCGCCCCAGTTCGAGCCCCAGACGTAGATGGCCGCGAAGAGGAACAGCCAGACCACGTCCACGAAATGCCAGTACCAGGCCGCGAATTCGAAGCCGAGATGCTGCTTCGGGGTGAAATGCCCCTTGTAGACACGAATCAGGCAGACAGCGAGGAAGATGGTTCCGACAAGGACGTGGAAGCCGTGGAAGCCGGTCGCCATGAAGAAGGTCGCGCCATAAATGTGGCCCGAGAACTTGAACGCGGCATGGCTGTATTCATAGGCCTGCACCAGCGTGAAGAACGCGCCCAGCAGCACCGTGAGCCACAGGCCCTGGCGCAGCCCCTGCCGGTCACCATGCACGATCGCATGGTGCGCCCAGGTTACCGTCGTGCCCGAAGTCAGCAGGATCAGCGTGTTGAAGAGTGGCAATTCCCACGGATTGAACACCGCGATGCCCTTCGGCGGCCATTGCCCGCCGGTCAGCTCGGTCCGCTGGTACTGGATCGCTTCGTTGGTGAAGAAGGCGATGTCGAAATAGGCCCAGAACCACGCCACGAAGAACATCACTTCCGAAGCGATGAACATGATCATGCCGTAGCGGTGATGCATCTGCACGACGCGGGTATGATCACCGGTCTCGGCCTCGTGCACGACATCGCGCCACCAGCCGAACATCGTGTAGAGCACGCCGATAAAACCGGCGAAGAAAAGCAGGCTGCCGGCCTGGAGGCCCCCGATCGGCATCTTCTTCATCCACATCACGGCGCCGACCGCGCAGATGAAGGCCGAAACCGACCCGATGAAAGGCCAGGGGCTCGGCGGAAGAATGTGATAATCGTGGTTCTTGGCGTGTGCGTCGGCCATGGAAACGGGCCCCCCTTCCTATTTCGACACGGTGCCGCCCGCGGGCGCAGGCGGTGCCGTCAGCTGTCCAGCATCGGCCACAGGCTTGGCCGGGTTCTTGGACGGAAAAAACGTGTAAGACAAGGTGATCGTTCGGATATTGTCGAGTTCGCGGTTCTTCGCGATGTCGGGATCCACGAAAAACACCACTTCCTCGGTCCGCGCCTCGCCCGGCTGCAAGGTCTGCTCCGTGAAGCAGAAGCAGGCGATCTTGTTGAAATAGGCGCCCGTTTGGTCCGGCGTGACATTGTAGCTGGCAATGCCCGTCGTCGGCTGCGAGCCGGGATTGCGCAGGGTATAGCTGACAGTCTTGACCTCGCCGGCACGGATCTTGATTTCCGGCACTTCCGGCTCGAACCGCCAGTTCAGCCCGGCCGCGACATTCGCATCGAACCGGATCGTGAACACGCGCTCGGTCACCCGGTCCGGCGCGCGGCTCGCCACCATCGTCGTGCCGCCATAGCCGGTGACCCGGCAGAAAAGATCATAGAGCGGCACCGCGGCGAAGGACGCGCCGAGCATCACGCAGAAACCGGTCACAACATACGCAGCCACCCGGCGGTTGCGGGCGGGATCGATCACGACAGGGGCGGGGAGTGGACGTTCGGTCATGTCACATTGGCCGGGAAAGGATGGCAGGTCCCATCTTGAAGACGGTGATCACGTAGAAGAGGAGGCACAGGCCGGCCACGCCGAAGCCGATGGCCTTGTTCCGCCGCGCGCGGCGGGCCTTTTCCTCGTCGGTCAGGCGCAAACCTTCTGTGTCCTGCGGCGCGCTCATGCCAGGCTCCCGCGGAGGAGGGCCCAGGCGAGGCCGCCGGCCCATTCGAGCAGCAGCGCCGCGAAGACCGCGAAAAGATAGAGGATCGAGCCGCCGAACAGCGACCAGCAGGCCTTCTTCAGCTTGCCCTCGTCATCTGCGCGGAGAATGCCGATGGACCACCAGACCATCATCACGCCGCCGACCAGGGCCGTGGCGCCGTAGAGCCAGCCGCCGAAGCCCATGAAGAACGGCGCGACGCCGAACGGGATCAGCAGCAGGGAATAGAGCAGGATCTGCAACCTCGTGTTCCGGTCGCTGGCGACATTCGGCAGCATCGGCACGCCGGCGCGGGCGTAATCTTCCTTGCGGACGATGGCCAGCGCCCAGAAATGCGGCGGCGTCCAGAGGAAGATGATCGAGAACAGGATCATCGGCTCGATCGCCACGCCGCCGGTCACGGCAGCCCAGCCGACAACCGGAGGAAGGGCTCCCGCTGCGCCGCCGATCACGATATTCTGCGCCGTGCGACGCTTCAGGCCCATCGTGTAGATGACGACGTAGAAGAAAATCGTGAAGGCCAGCAGCCCGCCGGCGACCCAGTTGGTCGCGAGGCCGAGCACCATCACCGAGAGGACCGAGAGAATCATCCCGAAGCTCAGCGCCTCTCCCGGCTGGACGCGGCCCGAGGGGATCGGCCGCTTGGCCGTCCGGCCCATCACGGCATCGATATCGGCGTCATACCACATGTTGAGCGCGCCCGACGCGCCGGCGCCCACCGCGATCGCGAAGACGGCGATCAGCCCGATGACCGGGTGGATCGCACCCGGGGCCAGCACCATCCCGACAAGCGCGGTGAAGACGACAAGCGACATCACCCGCGGCTTCAGCAGCGACAGGAAATCCAGCGGGTCGGCATTCGAGATCAGAGTCTCGCGCCGGATGTCTGCACCAAGGTCACTCACGCAATCGTCCTGTGTTCGGCGGGAACGATACCGCCGGCCTTTGGGCCGGACGCCATCGGGAACGGGCCCTCGGGCCCCTTGCCGATAGCGTTCCGGAGGCCGGTTGCCCGGCCTCCGGAATGCGGATCAGTGGTTGCTGCCGGTGATGCGCGGCAGCGTCTCGAACTGGTGGAAGGGCGGCGGGGAGGACAGGGTCCATTCCAGCGTCGTCGCGCCTTCGCCCCACGGATTGTCGCCCGCCTTGATCTTCTTCGAGAAGGCGTACCAGATCCCGTAGAAGAACACGATCAGGCCGACGGCGAAGATGTAGGAGCCGAGCGACGAGATGTAGTTCCAGCCGGCATAGGCATCCGGATAATCGACATAGCGGCGCGGCATGCCGGCGAGGCCGAGGAAATGCTGCGGGAAGAACAGCACGTTCGCGCCGATGAAGGCGATCGCGAAATGCAGGTTGCCGATCCAGTCCGGGATGACATAGCCGAACATCTTCGGGAACCAGTAATACCAGCCCGCGAAGATCGCGAAGACGGCACCCAGCGACAGCACATAGTGGAAATGCGCTACCACGTAATAGGTGTCGTGCAGCACGCGGTCGACGCCGGCATTGGCGAGGACAACGCCGGTCACGCCGCCGACAGTAAAGAGGAAGATGAAGCCGATCGCCCAGACCATCGGCGGCCGGAACTGGATCGAGCCACCCCACATCGTCGCGATCCACGAGAAGATCTTCACGCCGGTCGGCACGGCGATCACCATCGTCGCGGCCACGAAATACTGCTGCGCGGCGAGGCTGATGCCGGTCGTGTACATGTGGTGCGCCCACACGATGAAGCCGACAAAGCCGATCGCCACCATGGCATAGGCCATGCCGAGATACCCGAAGACCGGCTTCTTGGAGAAGGTCGCCACGATATGGCTGACAATGCCGAAGGCCGGCAGGATCAGGATGTAGACTTCCGGATGCCCGAAGAACCAGAACAGATGCTGGAACAGGATCGGGTCACCGCCGCCTTCCGGGGCGAAAAAGGTCGTACCGAAATTCCGGTCCGTCAGCAGCATGGTGATGCCACCGGCGAGAACCGGCAGCGACAGTACAAGCAGGAAGGCCGTCACAAGCACCGCCCAGGCGAAGAGCGGCATCTTGTGCAGCGTCATCCCCGGAGCGCGCATGTTGAAGATCGTCGTGATGAAGTTGATCGCGCCGAGGATCGACGAGGCACCGGCAATGTGCAGCGACAGGATCGCGAAATCCATCGCCGGGCCGGGCTGGCCCGAGGTCGAGAGGGGCGGGTAGATCGTCCAGCCCCCGCCGACGCCGTTGGCGCCGGGCGGACCCTCGACAAACATCGAGATGAGCAGCAGGCCGAACGCGGCCGGCAGCAGCCAGAACGAGATGTTGTTCATGCGCGGGAACGCCATGTCGGGCGCGCCGATCATGATCGGCACGAACCAGTTGGCGAACCCGCCGATCAGCGCCGGCATGACCATGAAGAAGATCATGATCAGGCCATGGCCGGTCACGAACACGTTGAACGTATGCGGATTGGAGAAATACTGGAGGCCGGGCTCCTGCAATTCCATGCGCATGGCGACCGAGAGGAAGCCGCCGATCAACCCTGCCATGATCGCGAAGATCAGGTAGAGCGTGCCGATGTCCTTGTGGTTGGTCGAATAGACATAGCGGACCCAGCCGGTCGGCATGTCGTGTGAATGGTCATCGGCAGCGTGAGCGTGAGCCATTGCCATAAACTCCTGTCGAAGGGACGGTTCGCGCGGAAAGATCAGCGCGCGGGAACTTCATTCTGCGCCGTCTGGCGCGGCGCATCGCCGATAACGGCAAACTTCTTCTTCGCATCCGCAAGCCAGGCCGCGTACTTCTCTTCCGAGACAACACGGATCGCCAGCGGCATGAAGGCATGGTCCTTGCCGCAAAGCTCGGAGCACTGGCCGTAATAGATGCCCTCACGCGTCGCGCGGAACCAGGTCTGGTTCAGGCGGCCCGGCACGGCGTCAACCTTGATGCCGAAGGACGGCATCGCAAGCGCGTGCAGCACGTCGGCGGCGGTAACCTGGACAACAACGTTCTTGTTGACCGGGACGACAACCTCGTTGTCGACCGCCAGAAGCCGCGGAAAGTCTTCCTTCTTGCCCCGGCCCTTTGCGACGGCATCCTTGACGTCGGCTTCGGTCATCATGCGAGCCTCGAACTCGAAGCCGCCGGCATCCTTCGGATATTCGAAGCGCCAGTACCAGGCATGGCCCGTCGCCTTGATCGTCAGGTCAGCCTGCGGCGGCACGACCTGCTGCTTCAGCAGCCGGAAGGACGGAATGGCGATCACCACGAGAATAAGCACCGGGATCAGCGTCCAGGCCACTTCGAGACCGACATGATGCGTGGTCTTGGAAGGGTTCGGATTGGCCTTCTCGTTGAACTTCACCGCGACATAGATCAGCAGGGCAAGCACGAACAGCGTGATCACCGTGATGGTGATGAGCAGGCCGGTATGGAAGCTGTGGATGAACTCGGCCACCGGCGTCGCCGCCTTCTGGAGGTCAAGCTGCCACGGCACAGCCTGGCCGTATCCGTCCTGGGCCCAGGCCGACGAGGCGGTGCCCATCGCTGCAGCCACCCATCCGGCTGCCGCTCCGACGGACCGGCGAATCGAAGTCATTGTCATGGCGAGTGCCACTCCCCCTGTGTGCCACCGGAATCCGGCTCCGGGCTGCATTTGCCCGAATATCGGTCAACCCGGCCTTAACATCGCAATTCACATGCAAAAAGAGGCATATGATATGCGTTCCACTTTTCACAAAGCGCCGCTCCATGCAAGCGTTAGCTTGCCGCATCGTTGCCTTGTTCTGTCCTCGATCCTGCCCGGCTTCGGCCGATCCGCTGCCATTTAGGCCGGGCGGATGGGGAATGCGGGCGGGTGAACCTGCCGGAAGGCCATCACCTTCCTTGACAGGAACAGCCTCTCTGTTAGGCCAATCGCAGCTTTTAGAAAAGAGTCCGGGAGCGATCCGACGTGCATATTTCGGCGAAGATGGCACTGGTTCCTGTCGTCTCCTGGCTGCTTCTGGTGGCCGGGCTCGTCGTGCCTGCCGCGGCCCAGGGCACGCTGAAGCAGAAATTCGGCGACTGGCAGCATCGCTGTGACCGGCCGAACCCCGCCGGGCCGGAGCAATGCATCCTGATCCAGAACGTGCTGGACCAGTCGGATCTCAATCTTGCGGTGGTGATCCTTCGCGTCGAGGACAGCGCGGCCACGGCCGAGGCCCGCCGGCGGGACCCCGCCGCCCCGGCCATCCGCCGCCCCGTCCTCCGTGTCATCGCGCCGCTGGGCATCCTGCTGCCGCGCGGCCTCGGCCTGAAGATCGACGAGCGCGATATCGGCTCGACCGGCTTCGTCCGCTGCCTCGAAAGCGGCTGCGTGGCCGAGGTCGACATGGACAATGCCTTGATCGACGGGTTCAAGAAGGGCAAGGTCGCGCTGTTCGCCGTATTCCTGACGCCGGAAGAAGGCCGCGGCCTTCCCGTGACGCTTTCGGGGTTCGAGCAGGGTTTCGCGCAGCTTCAGTGAGGATCATCCCGTGAGCGTTGGTGCCGTGTCTGTCCGTCTTGTCTTTCTTGCTGGTCTCGGTGCGGCGCTGGCCGCGTGCCAGAGCGCCTCGTCCGGCAACGAACCCAGCCCGACCGAGCGCCGGGTGACGGAGCGGATCTTCTTCGGGGGCACCAGGCTGCCGGAACAGAAGGAAGAGGTCCGCGATCTCGGCTGCCCGGCCGCCAACATTCTCGATGGCACGGCCGCCTACCGCACCGGCGACACCACGCAGGCCCGGGGCGTTGCCTACCAGGCTGCAATCAACGATCTCGCCCGGGAATGCCGCCAGGAAGGCAACTCGCTGCGGATCAAGGTCGGCATCCAGGGCCGCGTCCTGCTGGGCGAGGCCGGCAAGCCGGGCACCTACACCATTCCGGTGCGGATCGCCGTCCGCGGTAACGGCCAGACGATTTCGACCCGCCTCGTCCCGGTCGCGGTGACGATCCCGGCCAGTGACAGCCAGGCGGCTTTCGTCACGGTGGATGATTCGATCGCCGTGCCGATCACCGCAGCCGATCCGGCCGAGCAATATTCCGTGCTGATCGGGCTTGATCCACAGGGCGCTCGCCAAACAGGGGCGCGTCGTCAACGCCGCAATTGACTTGGGCCGCAAAAGCGCTACGTCAGCGGTCATGGCCATCTCTCGCGCGGGAGAGAGCGGGTTCGCCCGCCGCCGAAGGCGCAACCGCCCCGGAAACGCTCAGGCAGAAGGACCGCGCGAGAAAAGCCGCTCTGGAAAGCGAGGGCGCATCCCTCCACCGACGGAGTAAGCTGCATCGCGGCGAAATCTCTCAGGTTCCGTGACAGAGGGGGCAGCACCGTTCCACCCGGAACGGCATGCATCCTTGTCACGGAGGCGGCGCGAGCCGGCGAGAGAAATGGCTGAACCCGCTGCAGGCGACCTGAAATACACTCCCCTCGATGCCTGGCATGTCGCGCAGGGCGCCCGCATGGTGCCGTTCGCCGGCTATTCCATGCCGGTCCAGTACAAGGACGGCATCCTGACCGAGCATCTCTGGACGCGGGCCCATGCCGGCCTGTTCGATGTCTCCCATATGGGCCAGTGCTTCGTCCATTCCGACAGCTGGGAGAAAACCGCCGCCGCCCTCGAGGCCCTAGTCCCGGCCGATATCCTGAACCTCAAGCCTGGCCAGCAGCGCTATTCGCAGCTCCTCGGCGCCGATGGCGGCATTCTCGACGACCTGATGATCACCCGCTCGGCCTATGAGGGGCACGAGGGCTGGGCCTATCTCGTCGTCAATGCCGGCTGCAAAGATGCGGATTACGCGCATATCGCGGCGCATCTCCCGGCAGGCGTGTCGCTCCGCGTCGAGGCGGATCTGGCTCTGATCGCGCTGCAGGGGCCGGAGGCGGTGGAGGTCATCGCCACCATGGTTCCGGCCATTCGCGACGTCCCCTTCATGAACTATCACGCCGCCCAGCTGGATGGAATCTGGCTGCATATCTCCCGTTCCGGCTATACCGGCGAGGACGGGGTTGAGATTTCCATTCCGGCGAAGGATGTCGTCGCCTTCTGCGATCGCCTCCTGCAGGATCCGCGCGTCCGCCCGATCGGGCTTGGTGCCCGGGATTCGCTGCGGCTCGAAGCCGGGCTTTGCCTCTACGGGCACGATATCGACACCACCACCTCGCCGATCGAGGCTGACCTCAAATGGTCCATCCAGAAGCGCCGGCGCGAGCAGGGCGGCTTCCCGGGCGCCGAACGGATCCGCCGGGAACTGGCCGAGGGGCCAACGCGGCTCCGGGTCGGCCTGCTGCCGGAAGGCCGCCAGCCGGCGCGTGAGGGCGTCGAGATCATGGCGGAAGGGCGCCGGATCGGCACCGTGACCTCGGGCGGGTTCGGCCCCAGCGTCAATGGCCCGGTCGCCATGGGGTATGTCGAGGCCGCCTTCGCGAAGCCCGGCACGCCGGTTTCGCTCATCGTCCGGGGCAAGGAGCTGCCGGCCCGCATCGCGCCGATGCCGTTCGTCCCGCATCGCTATTTCCGCTAACCGCACCCGGGGGAGATTAACATGACGACCTACTACACCAAGGATCACGAATACGTCCGCGTCGAAGGCGATACCGGCATTGTCGGCATCACCGATTATGCGCAGAGCCAGCTCGGCGATGTGGTTTTCGTGGAGCTGCCGGAAGTCGGCAAGGCCGTGAAGGCCGGCGGTGAGGCTGCCGTGGTCGAGAGCGTGAAGGCGGCCTCGGATGTCTACGCCCCGGTTTCGGGCGAGGTTGTTGCCGTCAATGACGGCCTGCCGGACAGCCCCGCCACGATCAACGAGGATCCCGAAGGCCAGGGCTGGTTCATGAAGATCCGCCTTGCTGACAAGGGCGAACTTGCCGGCCTCATGGATGAGGCGGCCTACAAGGCGATGATCGGCGCCTGACTTTTTACCGATCTGTTTTCAAAAAGGAATTTTCAGAATGGCCCACGAATATATCGCAAAAGTCAGCTGGTCTCGCGGCGACGAGCCCTTTACCGACAACAAGTATTCGCGCGGCCATCTCTGGACGTTCGACGGCGGCATCTCGGTGCCGGGTTCCTCGGCGCCCTCGTCGGTGCCGCTTTATTCGAAGGCGGATGCTGTGGACCCGGAAGAGGCGCTCGTCGCCTCGCTCTCGAGCTGCCACATGCTGTTCTTCCTCGCCTTCTGCGCGATGAAGGGCTTCCGCGTCGATTCCTATATCGATGATGCCATCGGCACCATGACGAAGAACGAGCGCGGCAAGCTTTATGTCAGCCATGTCGCGCTCAAGCCCGTCGTCACCTTCTCGGGCGAGAAGAAGCCCGATGCGGAAACCATCGCCCACCTCCACCATCGTGCGCATGAGGAATGCTACATTGCCAATTCCCTGCGCGCGGATGTCGAACTGATCCCCACGGATCCGATTTATGCCTGAGCATCTTCAAGCGAACCGGATGCCGGTTCGCGAAAAGACAATGCGGTAAGACAGGAACCAAGAGCAGGAAAGCCCCGATCATGCGCTATCTTCCCCTCTCCGATGCCGACAGGACGGCCATGCTGGCCCGGATCGGCGTCAAGGATATCGACGCCCTCTTCGCCGATATTCCCGCCGACAAGCTGCTGAAAGCGCCGGTCGACCTGCCGCGCCGGAAAGGGGAACTGGAGGTCGAGCGCCAGCTCGGCCGCCTCGCAGCGAAGAATGTGCCCGCCTCGTCGGTGCCGTTCTTTGTCGGGGCCGGTGCCTACAAGCATCATGTGCCCGCAACGGTGGATCACCTGATCCAGCGCTCGGAATTCCTGACCAGCTACACGCCCTACCAGCCGGAAATCGCGCAGGGCACGCTGCAATATCTGTTCGAGTTCCAGACCCAGGTCGCGCTGCTGACCGGCATGGAGGTGGCCAACGCCTCGATGTATGACGGCTCGACCGGCACCGGCGAGGCCGTGCTGATGGCCCATCGCATCACCAAGCGCCGCAAGGCAGTGCTCTCGGGCGGTCTGCACCCGCATTATGCCGAAGTCGTTCGCACGCTCTCGCATATGGCGAGCGATGCCGTGGTCTCGGCGCCGGCCAGCCCGCTGGCTGACGAGGACCTGATCGCCCTGATCGATGGCGAAACCTCCTGCGTTGTCGTGCAGAACCCGGATGTCTTCGGCAATATCCGTGATCTCCGGCCGATCGCCGCTGCCGCGCAGGCCAAGGGCGCGCTGCTGATCGCCGTCTTTACCGAGGCGGTCTCGCTCGGCCTTGTCGAATCCCCCGGCGCGATGGGCGCCGATATCGTGGTGGGCGAAGGCCAGTCCATCGGCAATGCGCTGAATTTTGGCGGGCCCTATGTCGGCCTTTTCGCTGCCAAGCAGAAATATGTCCGGCAGATGCCGGGCCGGCTCTGCGGCGAAACAGTGGATGCCGAGGGCCAGCGCGGCTTCGTGCTGACGCTCTCCACCCGCGAGCAGCATATCCGCCGCGACAAGGCGACCTCGAATATCTGCACCAATTCGGGCCTGTGCTGCCTTGCCTTCACCATCCACATGACGCTGCTGGGCGAGGCCGGCCTGAAGCGGCTGGCCCGGATCAACCACGCCCATGCGGTCAAGCTGGCCGATGCCCTCGCGGGTGTGAAGGGCGTGAGCGTGCTGAACAAGGCCTTCTTCAACGAATTCACCATCCGCGTGCCCGGCAAGGCGGCGGATGTTGTGGAGAAACTTGCCGCCAAGGGCGTGCTCGGCGGGGTGCCTTATTCCCGGCTCGCGCCGGAAGCCGGCCATGACGATCTGATCCTTGTCGCCTCGACCGAGGTGAATTCCGATGATGACCGCGCGGCCTTCGTGGCTGCCCTGAAAGAGGTGCTGTGATGCTCAACAACCAGGGACGTCCCACCGCCGCCGGCGAGGCCACCGGCTCCGCCCATCCCACCTTCACCGGCAACCGGGCCTTGCAGGTCGAGGAAGCCTTGCTGTTCGAGATCGGCCGGGCGGATTGCACCGGTGTCGATCTCGACGAGCCTGCCCCCTTCACGCCCCGCCTCGGCGGGCTGGAGCGGAAGGGCGAGATCGGGCTGGTCGGGCTCTCGGAGCCGGAGACGATGCGGCATTTCGTGCGGCTCAGCCAGAAGAATTACGGCATCGATACCGGGCTCTTCCCGCTCGGCTCCTGCACGATGAAGCATAATCCGCGCCTCAACGAGAAGATGGCGCGCCTGCCGGGCTTCTCGGATATCCACCCGCTTCAGCCGCAATCCACGGTGCAGGGCGCGCTCGAACTGATCGACCAGCTCGCCCATTGGCTCATGGTCCTGACCGGCACCTCGGCTGTGGCCATGTCGCCCAAGGCGGGTGCCCATGGCGAACTTGCCGGCATGATGGCCATCAAGGCTGCCATCGACGCCAAGGGCGAGGGCGCCGTGCGCAAAGTCGTGCTCGTGCCGGAATCGGCCCATGGCACCAATCCGGCTACCGCCGCGCTGATCGGCTTCGTGGTGAAGCCTGTGCCCGCGCAGGATGACGGCACTGTCCATGTCGAGGATGTGAAGGCCCTGCTGGGGCCCGATGTCGCCGCGATCATGCTGACCAACCCGAATACCTGCGGCATTTTCGAGCCGCAGATCGTCGAGATCGCCAAGGCAATGCATGATGCCGGCGCCTATTTCTACTGCGACGGCGCGAATTTCAACGCGATCGTCGGCAAGGCCCGGCCGGGCGATCTCGGCATCGACGCCATGCATATCAACCTGCACAAGACCTTCTCGACCCCGCATGGCGGCGGTGGGCCGGGCGCCGGCCCGGTTGTCCTCTCGGACCGCCTCTCCCGCTTCGCGCCGCTGCCCTTCATCCGCAAGAATGGCGGCCGTTTCGCGCTGGTCGAGACGGCGGATCAGGCCGGCGATGTGCAGGCTTTCGGCCGCGTCACGGCCTTCCATGGCCAGATGGGCATGTATGTGCGGGCGCTCTCCTACATGCTGAGCCATGGCTCGGATGGCATGAAGCAGGCCTCGGAAGATGCCGTGCTCAACGCCAACTACATCCGCGCCGGCCTCGAGGATCTGATGTCCTTGCCGTTCCCGGATCATCCCTCGATGCACGAGGCGCTGTTCGATGACAGCTGGCTCAAGGATTCCGGCGTCACCACGCTCGATTTCGCCAAGGCGATGATCGACGAGGGCTACCATCCGATGACGATGTATTTCCCGCTCGTCGTCCATGGCGCCATGCTGATCGAGCCGACCGAGAGCGAAAGCCGCGCCTCGCTCGACCTGTTCATCATGACGTTGCGGGACCTGGCGCTGCGGGCGAAGCGCGGCGAGACCGAGCGCTTCTCGGCCGCGCCGTATCATGCGCCGCGCCGCCGCCTCGACGAGACGCGCGCTGCCCGCAACCCGATCCTGCGCTGGACGCCCCCGCAGCCGATCCAGCAGGCGGCGGAATAATCGGAAGAGAGCCGGGATTTCCCGGCTCTTTTCGCTTCCGGCCGGTTACATGCCCCGGAAGATCGCCATGGCCCGGCTGATCGCGGCGTCACGCGCGGCCGGGTTTGTGCCGATCGTCACCACGCCGCTGCCATCAGCCGAGAATGCCGCCTTCCGCGTCCGGAGCGGCATATTCGGGTAGTCGAAATCGTGATGGGCATCGGGATAGCCGACAAAGGTGACGCCCGGCAGCGACTGGCAGGGCGCCGCCGGCGTCCAGTTATCCGCAAGGCCATGCAGGATCGTGACGGGTATGCGTGGCCGGAAATCCTGCTTCGCCATGGTCCGGCAGCCTGGATAGAAGGCCACGGCGGTGCGGAAATCCACGCCTTTGGGTCGACGGATATCCCGTACGGCGCTCAGCACGGTCGTGCCGCCATTCGACCAGCCGAGCAGGCCGATCCGGTTCCGTTGGACGTCCGGCCGGGCCGCCAGCCATTCCGCTGTCGCGAAAGCGTCATAGGCGCGGTCTTTCGAGCGAACATCGCGGTCACGGACATTGCATTGCGAGCCAAGCCCGCGCGAGGCGAAACTCTCCGGAAAGACAACAAGGAAGCCCGCTGCCTGCAATCGGGCGCCCCAGTCGCGATGGCGGGCGCTGACCGGTTCACGCGGGCTGCCGAGGCCACCGCAACCATGCAGGGCGACAATGGCGGGGAAGGGGCCCGCTCCGGCGGGCTTGAGCATCAGGGCCTTCAGGGTCACCCCGCCCCGGCCGGGAATGGCAACCTGTTCCTCTGTGAGGGCAGGTGCGGCCGTCACGAGGAATGCGGCAAAGGCGGTGGAGGCAATCGAGGCTGATCGCATGGTCGTTCTCCTGGAAGCCGCCAATCCCCCCAACACAGTGCCGCAAGCTGGCCATGTGCACAAGAAAAAGGCCGCCTTTGGGGCGGCCTTGTCTAATCCCGGAAGGGGAACGCGTCAGTTCAGGCGCTTCTTCACGTCCTCGAGGCCTGCGGCGAAGGCGTCATCGCCCTTGGCCGCGCTCAGGATCTGCGCTGCGGCCTTGGTTGCCAGGTCGACCGCAGCTGACCGGACCTCGGCCATGGCCTGGCTCTCGGCCTGCTGGATCTTCATCTCGGCTTGCTCGGTGCGGCGCTTGACGAAATCCTCGAGCTTGGCCTTGGCTTCGGCCTCAAGCCGCTTGGCCTCGTCCTGCGCGGCGGAAACGATCCCGGCAGCTTCCTGTTCGGCAGCTACGCGCTTCGCTTCATAGCTTTTCAGCAGGGCAGCGGCCTCGTTGCGCAGCCTCTCGGCCTCGTCGAGCTGGGCCTTGATCCGGGCACCACGGGCATCGAGCGCGCCGAGGATCTTGGTATGGACCCCGAAATAGCCGAGAATCCCCAGGAAGATGAAGAAGGAGGCGGCAACCCAGAATTCAGCGGTCATGGATCCGTCTCCTCATTCGCCGCGCGCGGCGTTGATGGCCTTGGTCACGGCAGCTGCCGTAGGCGCCTTGCCGCTGAGCTGCTCGATGATCGCCGAGACGGCGTCCCTTGCGATGTCCTCGACATTGGCCATGGCCTTCGTCTTGGTCTCGTTGATGCTTGCCTCGGCGGCAATCATCTTCGCGGCGAGTTCCTTTTCGACCGCGCTGCGCTTGGCATCGATCTCCCGCGCGCTCTTGGAACGCGCTTCCTGGGCGATGGCCTGGGCATTCGCCTTGGCCTTGGCGAGAGCCTGCTCGAGGCCTTGGGCCTCGACTTCCGCCGCTGCCTGGGCCTTCGAGGCCTGGGCCAGCGAGGATTCGATCTTGGCCTCGCGGTCGGCGAGAATGGCCCCGACGCGCGGCAGCGCGACGCGGCTCATCAGCAGATAGAGCGTGCCGAAGGTCAACGCGAGCCAGAACAGCTGTCCGGCGAAGGTGGACGCGTTGAAAGGCGGGAATCCGCCCTTGGATTCAGCCGCAAGCACAGGAAGCGCCGACGACAGGAAGAGGGCAGAGGCTAGAAATCGGCGCATCGAACGCTCCTTTGGTGGGAACGGCGGACCCGGAACGATCCGGGCCGGGGATGGCGGGTTCGCCATCCCGTTTCGTGGTGGCCGGCAGGCCGGCCGACGCCTTCAGACGACGAAGAGCAGCACCAGCGCGACGACGAAGCAGAAGATGCCGAGGCCTTCTGCAAGCGCGGCGCCGATGAAGGCACGGCCGAACTGGCCGTCAGCGGCCGACGGGTTGCGCAGGGCACCCGAGAGGAAGTTGCCGAAAATGTTGCCGACGCCGATGGCAGCGAGGCCCATGCCAAGGCAGGCGAGGCCGGCGCCGATAAACTTGGCGAGAGCGGAGGCAGCAGCGAGTTCCATCGAATTTCTCCTGGTTGGGATGGATGTAAAAGCGGAAAGCCTTCAGCAAGATGTCTGCGCGGGTCAGTGCCCCGGATGCAGCGCATCGTTGAGATAGACGCAGGTAAGGATCGTGAAGACATAGGCCTGCAGGAAGGCCACGAGGAATTCGAGCGCGGTCAGCGCAACCGCCAGCAGCAGCGGCAATGGCGCGAGAATGCCCGCGGCGCCCGCGCCCAGGAGGGCAGCCACGAAGGCGCCGAACACCTTGAGCGCGATATGGCCCGCAAGCATGTTGCCGAACAGGCGGAGCGAGAGGCTGATCGGGCGCGACACGAAGGAAACAACCTCGATCAGCACCATGAAGGGCAGCAGCCAGCCAGGCACGCCCGAAGGCACGAACAGGCCGAAGAAATGGGAGCCGTGGCCGACAATGCCGGCCACCAGAACCACCGTGATCACCAGCATCGCGAAGGCGGCGGTGACAATGATGTGGCTAGTCGTCGTGAACGAACCCGGCAGCATGCCGAGCATGTTGGCGGCGAAGACGAACATGAAGAGCGAGAACACGAACGGGAAGAACTTCATCCCCTCGCGGCCGGTCACGCCGGTCAGCGTGTTGGCGACGAACTCATAGGCCATTTCGGCCAGGCTCTGCAGGCGCCCGGGCACAACCGCGCGTGCGGCGCTGCCATAGACCATGACGAGGGTGATCACGCTGACAGCGATGACCATCCACAGGGCCGAATTGGTGAAGGACATGTCGAACCCGAACAGGTTGATCGGGACGAGCTTCTGGATTTCGAACTGATGGATCGGATCAATCGTGCCCGGTTGCGCCACGTGTCGTCGTCCTTGTCATCTGCCGAGGGATCGGCGTTCCATTCACGTCCTGGGCCCGTCCGTGCCGTCGGTGCGGCGCATGCCGAGCTTGTAGAGGTTGAGAAACCCCGCTGCCATGCCGACCATCAGGAAGATGATCAGAAAGATCGGCAGGGTCCCGAGTTGCCGGTCGAGCAAATACCCGATACCGCCCCCGACGATCACACCCGCCGCCAGTTCCGACGTCGCGCGCATCGCCTTGGCGAACGCGCCGTTATCGGTCCCCTTCGACGACGACCCGCCGAACAGCCCACCGCGAGCGCTCTCGCCCTCGCGTTGCGCCTTCAGCGCATCCAACCGTGACCGGAGCGACTCCATCTCACCGCCCGGCGAGGAAGCCTTGGGGCCCGGCTTGGGCACGTCAGGTTCCGGATCCGCCATGGTGCGACATCACCCTCTGAGGGAAACGCCCGGACTTTCCAGAGAAAGACAAGGCGCAGCCGCGCATCGAAACGATCTCCCGTTCCGCTACGTTGCCGGGTGTTAATCAGGCGCGAAAGCCAGTGTCAAGCCGCCAGATCGGCTGAAAAGTCACAGGACTGTCCGAAGCATGGCATGCCGGGCAGCCTGTTGCCGCAATGCAGCAGAAATTGGCCGGCCCGGCCGGTCAAACTGCCTCGGCCAGACGCTCGGCCTCGGCCAGATCCACCGAAACCAGCTGGCTCACGCCGCGTTCGACCATCGTCACGCCATAGAGCCGGTCCATCCGCGCCATCGAGATCGGATTGTGGGTAATCACGAGGAACCGGGTCGCGGTATCGCGCGCCATGTCATGCAGGAGGTCGCAGAGCCGCTCGACATTCGAATCGTCCAGCGGGGCATCGACCTCGTCGAGCACGCAGATCGGGGCGGGATTGGTCAGGAAGACCGCGAAGATCAGCGCCGTGGCCGTGAGGGCCTGTTCGCCACCCGAGAGCAGCGACAGCAATTGCGGCTTCTTGCCCGGCGGCTTTGCGATGATCTCGAGCCCCGCTTCCAGCGGGTCATCGGCCTCGATCAGTTGCAATTCCGCTGTCCCGCCACCGAAAAGCCGGCCGAACAGCTTCTGGAATTGCGCGTTGACGCCGTCAAAGGCCGCGCGCAGCCGTTGCCGGCCCTCGCTGTTGAGCGCGTCGATGGCGCGCCGGAACTTCCGGATCGCCTCCGTCACATCCTCGCGCTCGCGGGCCAGCCCGCTGCGTTCGGCCTCGATTTCCTGCAATTCGAGATCGGCCCGGAGATTGACCGCGCCCAGCCGGTCACGATCCTGCCGCAGGTCGGTGAGCCGAGCCTCCATCTGCGCCGGATCCGCCTTCTTCGCCACGGCGAGCGCGGCCAGCCGGGCGGGAAGCTCGGCCAGCGGTGCATCGAGTTTCTCTTCCACGGCCTGCACCATCTGGCGATGGCGGGCGACAGCGGATTCATGCTGGACCTGCAGCCGGGCACTGGCCTCGCGCGCATCGGCCAGCGCCGCCATGGCCTGCCGCGCCGCGTCATCGGCGGCACGGTCCCGCACCTCGGCGAGGGCGAGAGCATCCTGTGCCGCGCGGAGATCTGCCTCCCGGGCCTCGATCTGGAGCGCGATGCCCCGGCGCCGGGCAGCCAGCGTTGCCGGCATGCCATCCAGCGATTCGGCCTCGGCCCGGAGCCGGGCAAGCCGCTCGGCCTGGTCGATCTCGGACCGGCGCGCCCGCTGGATGCGCTCGTCCCAGGCGGCTCGATCGCGTTCCAGCTGTTCGATCCGGCCCCTCTGGCCGGCAATGCGCGCCTGCCGCGCGGCCTGCGCCTGTGTCGCCTCGCGTTCCGCGTGGCGGAGGGTCTCGACCCTTTCGCGCAACGGCGACAGCCGGGCCTCGCCCTGTGGCACGTCGCCCAAAGCTGCCCGGGCGGCTTCCCGTTCGGCCAGCCGTTCGCCGGCTGCCTGCCGGTCCGGCTCGAGCGCAGCCAGCCGCGCCCGCGCCGTTTCCAGCCGGATCCGTACTTCTTCGGTCCGCCGGAGGGCGCGCTGCCATTCGGCCTGGGCCTGCTCGCGCGCCTGCCCGGCGCGGCGCAACGCCTCGCGGGCCTGCATCTCGCTTTCCTGCGCCTTGCGGGTCGCCAGCGAGAGCCGGTCGATCTCCGCGCGGATCGCATCACGCTTGGTCCGGGCCTCGACAGCCTGCGCCTCGACCTCGGCCAGCCGGTTGCGCTCGGCGAGGCGACGGGCGGCGGCGCTCGGCGCTTCGGCGCGGGCCACAAACCCGTCCCAGCGCCAGAGATCGCCCTCGCGCGAGACGAGGCGCTGCCCCTGCCGCAATTGGGCACGGAGGCGATGTCCGTCCGCGCGGGTGACAATGCCGATCTGCGACAGGCGCGGATGCAGTACGGCGGGCGCCTCGACCACCGACAGAGCCGGCATCACGCCGTCCGGCAGTGGCGGGAGGCTCTCGTCCCGAGCAGCACCCTCCCAGTGGCGCGTTGCGCCGGTCTCGATCGCGGCCTCGAGATCCTCGCCCAGGGCGGAAGCCAGCGCGGTCTCGTAGCCCGCCTGCACCGCAACGAGGTCGATCACCGGGGTCCAGAGGCCGGGTTCGGTCTGGTCGACCAGCTTGCGGATCGTCCGCGCTTCCGTGTCGAGCCTTTGGGCATTCCGTTCCGCCTCTGCGAGGCGGGGGCGGACGGCCTGCTCCTCGCCGCGCGCCTGATGCGCCTGCCGTTCGGCTTCGTCCAGATTGGCCTGCATGGCCGCGAAGGCCACGCTTGCCGCGTCGGAAGCCGCCTGCAGCCGATCGACCTCCGCCAGCGCTCCGGATTCCCGCTCCGCCTGCGCAAGGGCCGCGCGGGCCTGCTCCATGGCGGCATCCAGCCGCGCAAGATCCTGCCGGGCCTCCTGCAGCCGCTGTTCGGCGGCCCGGCGACTGGCCTGTGCCTCGGCCAGTTCCAGCTGCAACGCGGCCAGATCGGCTTCGGCCTGATGCCGCGCGGCGGCAGCCTGCTCGAGCCGGAGCCGGTCTCCCTCCGTCATCACTGCATCGCCGGCAACGGCCTCATTCAGGCTGTCCTGCTCTGCGGCCAGCTTCGCCAGAGCGCCATCGGCATCGGCCAGCACATTCCGCGCGGTCTCGACATCCTTTTCGGAATCGCGCTGCCGCGACGCCAGTTCCGCCAGCCGCGCCTCGACCTGCCGGATCTCGCTGTCCAGGGTCTCGCGCTGGACGACGTCCTGCTGCAACGCCGACTGGGCAAGCCCGGCCGTGCGGCGCGCCTGGTCCAGCTCGTGTTGCGCCACGGCGCGGCCCCGCTCGGCCTCGCCCTGGGCGGTCATCGCCGTGGCAATCGCCCGGACGGAAACATCATGGGCCTGCCTGAGCCGGCTGACCTCGGCTTCCGCCTCGGCCAACCCTTCGGCAAGCAGCAGCAATTCAAGCTCGCGGATCTCGGCAGAAAGCAGTCGATAGCGCTCCGCGCCCTTGGCCTGCCGGCGCAGATCGGCCATCTGCCGGTCGAGCTGGCCGAGCACATCTTCGGTACGGGTGAGATTCTCCTCGGCCTGCCTCAGCCGCAATTCGGCCTCGTGGCGGCGGGCATGCAGCCCGGCAATGCCGGCGGCATCCTCGAGGATGCGGCGGCGATGCTGGGGCTTGGCGGCAATGAGCTCCCCGATCTGCCCCTGCCGAACCATGGAGGGCGAGCGCGCTCCGCTGGCCGCATCGGCGAAGAGGATCTGCACATCCCGCGCGCGGACCTCGCGGCCATTCATGCGGTAGGTCGAGCCCTGTTCGCGCACGATCTTGCGGGAAATCTCGATCTGGTCGGCCCCGGCCAGAAAGCCGGGAAGATCGGAGGGCGGGTCACTCAGCCGGATCGAAACCTCGGCATGGTTCCGCTCGGGCCGGTTGCCAGAGCCGGCGAAGATCACGTCGTCCATGCCGCCGCCGCGCAGCGACTTGGAGGAGGTCTCGCCCATCACCCAGCGCAGGGCCTCGACAAGGTTGGACTTGCCGCAGCCATTGGGGCCAACCACGCCCGTGAGGCCGGGTGCGATCAGCACATCGGTGGGATCGACGAAGGTCTTGAAGCCTGCAAGGCGGAGCCGTTCGAACTTCACCCTGTCCCGCCTCCGTTTCTGTTCCGGCCGGCGGAAAACCGCTCCGGCTTATGGTTTCAGCAAGGGTTCGAGCACCTTGTCCAGTTCCTCGATGCTCATGTCACCGCGGCGGATCTGGCCGTTGATGAAGAAGGTCGGCGTGGAATTCACACCATGCACTTCCGCGCCCCGCTTCTTCGCAGTATTCAGGCCGTCATAAACGGACTGGTTTTTCAAGCACGCCTCGAAGCTTTCCTGTGTGAAACCGGCCTGGCGCGCAATCGCGAGCAGGGCATCGAGCGGCTTGTCCGAGCCGGCCCATTGCGGCAATTGCTGGAACAGCACCGAGACCAGCGGGAAATACCTTTGCTCGCTGGAGCAGCGCGCCATCATCGAGGCGGCGGTCGAGAGCGGATCGAGCGGGAATTCCCGGAAGATCAGCCGGACCTTGCCGGTATCGATGTACTTTTCCTTGAGCGCCGGGAAGGTCCGGTTGTGGAAGTTCGCGCAATGCCCGCAGGTCAGCGAGGCATATTCGATGATTGTCACCGGCGCATCGTCGCGGCCGAGCACCTTGTCACCCAGCGGGCCGGCCTGGAGAAGGGCATCCGGCGTCTTGGCCTGCGCGAGCGCACCGGCAGGGAGGGCAGCAAGGCCAAGGGCCAGCGCGGCAGAGCGCATCACGGTCCGGCGGTCGGCACGAAGGAAGGGCTGGCTCATCATGACAAATCCCGTGGCAGGGCGCGGCGTCCGGCCGCGCGAGAATTCGAAACCTGCCCGCCATTTGTTCCAAGCCGCGCTGCAAGGCAAGCCCCGCTTCTCCGCATGGCATGCAGGATCAACCAAATCTAGCGCGGCTTTTTTGCCGGAACTGTGGCCGTTGCCGGCGGCTGGCCGGCCATCTCTTCCGCTTTCCGCGCAATTCCGGCACCCAGAACCGCCAGCGAATGGCGCAGGTCCTCGGCCTCGATGCGCCCGAGCCCCTGTTCCATCCGGGCGACGAGAGCCGGATCAAGTTGTCGTGAGCGCGGCGGCGCGGGCGGCGGCGCCTTCGGCATCTGATGGACCACGATGGCCCCGATGCAGCCGAAGCCGAGCCGGCGGTTCACCGCCTCGATCAGCCCGGCCGATGCCATCTGCACGTCGAGCGCAAAGGCGCCGGGGCAGGCGACGACCAAAGTCGCCCGGCGGGCCCTTTCGGCCTTTTCGCTGACGCTCTTTCCCGCCGGCGCATCAATCTCGGTCCGGCGCGGCCAGCGGATTTCGAGCGGTCGCGTCCATTCGGCGAGCCGTGGCCCGACAATTTCGGGCCATTCGGTCAGGATTGCCGAGGTCGCGAAGCCGCGCTGCCGCAAGGCGGGCTCGATCGTGCCCGGCACCAGGTCGGAGAGCCGGGCCGGCCCCTTGCGGCGCGGTTTCCTCTGCGGGCTGTCCTGGCTCATCTTCTCCACAATCGGTTGGGGGCGCCGGCGGGCTGCGCGGTTCTGCCGGCTTGTTGGCGGCTTCGGAAGCCGTCACACATCCAGGAGGATCGTAGCGGGTTCCCTCCGGCAGACCAAGGGCCTGGCAGATCCCCGTCAGGGAGATATCCGTGGCCGCTCTACACCCGACACAAACGGACGGGCCCGCCGATCCGCGGAGCTTTGCCCTGCTCGACTGGTATGACCGGCATCGCCGCGTCCTGCCCTGGCGCGCGCTGCCCGGCCGACGGCCCGATCCCTACCATGTCTGGCTGTCGGAGATCATGCTGCAGCAGACCACGGTCGAGACCGTGAAACCCTATTTCGCGAAGTTCCTGGCTCTTTGGCCGGATATCCGCGCGCTGGCTTCCGCTGAAGACCAGGCCGTCCTCTCGGCCTGGGCCGGCCTCGGCTATTATGCCCGGGCCCGCAACCTGATTGCCTGTGCCCGCGCCGTCGCCGCCCGCCCCGGCGCAGCTTTTCCGGAATCCGAGGAAGGTCTGCGCGCCCTGCCGGGCATCGGCGCCTACACAGCAGCCGCCATCGCGGCCATTGCCTTCGGCGAACCGGCGGTGGTGATCGACGGCAATATCGAGCGCGTCATCACCAGGCTGGAAGCGATTGAAACGCCGCTGCCGCGCGCGAAAGTCGAGATCGCGGCCGTCCTCCGCCCGATGGTTCCCGCTGGCAGGCCCGGCGATTTCGCGCAGGCGCTGATGGATCTCGGATCCGGCATCTGCCGGCCCCGCAACCCGGATTGCCTGCTCTGTCCGTTGCGTGCCGGCTGCAAGGCCGCCAACGAGGGCCGCGCGATGGCCTTTCCGGTCAAGCCGGCCCGCAAGGGCAAGCCTGTCCGCCATGGCACGGCCTATCTCGTCCGCGATGGCGCCGGGCGGATCCTGCTTGGCACGCGGCCTGCAAAAGGCCTGCTGGCCGGGATGGCGGAACTGCCGAATACCGGCTGGGCCGAGATCGCGCCGCCGGATTTCCCGCCCGTGCAGGCAGACTGGATGCGACGCAATGCGCCGGTCATCCATGTCTTCACGCATTTCGAGTTGCGGTTGTCGGTGGCGGAGGCGCGTCTCGCCGCCGAGCCGCCACCGCCGCCCGGTCTCCGCTGGGTGGCCGAGGCCGACCTGCCCGACGAGGCCCTTCCAACCTTGTTCCGAAAGGTGATCGGGGCGGCCGGATAGCCCGCTCAGGCGGCCTTCTGCGCGGCGCGGATTTCCGCCCGGAGAACGTCGATCGGCTGGCGCCGGCCGTCAATCTCGACATGCCAGAACGTCCAGCCATTGCAGGCGGGAAGCCCCTGGACAAGCGCACCGATCTTGTGGATCGAGCCGACAATCCCATTCGCGCTCAGCTGCCCATCCGGCCGCACGATGGCGGAATGCCGGGCCTTCGCGTCGGTCAGCACCGCGCCGGCGGCGATCCGCCCCGTCTCGACGAGGCTGGCAAAGGCCACGCGCGGCTCCTCGCGCTTGGCGAGTGGCTGGGTCAGCAGGTCTGCCGGCAGCGGCGAGACGGCGGCGATCCGTTCGGCGGCGGCCTTGGAATAGCTCGGATCGCGCTCGATCCCGACGAAATGGCGACCGAGCTTCTTTGCGACGGCGCCGGTCGTGCCGGTGCCGAAGAACGGGTCGAGCACGAGATCACCGGGATTGGTCGCTGAAAGCAGCACGCGCTGGAGCAAGGCCTCGGGCTTCTGCGTCGGATGGGCCTTCGCGCCCTGGCCGTCCTTCAGGCGTTCGGCGCCGGTGCAGAGCGGCAGGAACCAGTCCGACCGGGCCTGGCAATCCTCGTTGCCGGCTTTCAGCGCCTCGTAATGGAAGGTGTATTTCTTCGCCCCGGCATCGCGCGCAGCCCAGATCAGCGTCTCATGTGCGTTGGTGAAGCGCCGGCCGCGGAAATTCGGCATCGGATTGGCCTTGCGCCAGATGATGTCGTTGAGAATCCAGAAGCCGAGATCCTGCAGGATCGAGCCGACGCGGAAAATGTTGTGATACGAGCCGATCACGAACAGCGTCGCATTCGGCTTCATCGCCCGGCGCGCGCCTTCAAGCCAGGCCCGCGTGAAGGAATCATAGGCGCCGAAGCTCGAGAACTGGTCCCATTCGTCATCCACCGCATCGACAAGGCTCTGGTCAGGTCGCGTCAGCGCGCCGGCGAGCTGCAGGTTGTAGGGCGGATCGGCGAAGACGAGATCGACCGAGGCTTCCGGCAGGCGTGCCAGCGCTTCGAGGCAATCCTCGTTGAGGATCTGGTCCCGGAAAGAATGATCCTGGAAAGACAAGCCGGCGCGGGAAGCGAGGTCCCGGGTACGCAATACCTGACCCCGGGACCCAAGACTTGTCGCTTCCGAGCGGAGGATACGCATGACAGCCGCACCGGTAAGAACTTCGACGCGGCCGACTATGGCGACGGGGGATGAAAACGAGGTTTACGGGGGATTCACGCTGCCTGTCCCTTTTTGGGATGGCTGCAGCGCCTCATCCCTCCCCGGCGAGGGCGCGGCAAGGCGCGTAGGACAGCCGGTGCAGCGGGCATAGGCCAAGCGTTGCGAGCGCCGCCTTGTGCGCCGGCGCGGGATAGCCGGCATGGCGGTCGAAGCCGTAGCCGGGATAAAGTCGTTCTGCTTCCCGCATCATGGCATCCCGCGTGACCTTGGCGATGATCGAAGCTGCCGAGATTGCCGCCACGCGGGCATCGCCGCCGATCACCGCAGCGGCGGGGATTGCGAGGCCCGGCGGTGTGAATTTTCCATCGACGAGCGCCGCCTCGGCCGGGCGGGGCAGGGCGGCCAGCGCCCGCGCCATCGCCAGCAAGGTCGCGCCATGGATATTGAGCCGGTCGATCTCCGCCGGCAGCACGGTGGCAAGCCCGATTTCGGCGCAGGCGAACAGCACCTCCGCCAGCGCCTCCCGCCGAGGGGCCGACAGCGCCTTCGAATCAGCAAGCCCGGGCGGAATTCCCTCCGCCGGAAGGATGACGGCGGCGGCCACCACCGGCCCGGCCAAAGGCCCGCGGCCGACTTCGTCGATGCCGGCAATCCGCGTCAGCCCGGCCTTGCGCCAGGCAGACCATTGGGGAATTTCGTCGGCCATGATGTCTTGCGCCCGGTTTCTGCGTATACGTCCTAAACCGGAAGCAGCGAGGTTCAAGCCCGGCCATGAGCGAGACACACCCCGGCCATGTGGACAGCCTGGACGACGCCGCTATTCTTACGCGGCTCGCGCCCGAGGAGGCCGATACGGTCGGGCTCGTCGCCTATGCGCTGCATCGCCGGGCGCTGCTGGCCTTCCGAACGGAATTCACCCGCCGGACCGGCGCCGCGCCCTCGAGCGAGGCCGAGCAGGCCTTTCTGATTTCGGAAACCACGCCGGCCCGGCTCGCCGCCTACCGCGAGGAAGCTTTCCGCCGGCTGGGCCCCGCGCCGACCAAACCGGCTGATCCCGCGCCGCGCCGCCGGAACCGCTGGATGGCTGTCTTCGGCGGTCCGCCCATGCTGATGCCGGACCAGCCGGACAAGGTGAACTGGCGCGGCCTGCTCTACCGGCTGGGCATGCTGCTTCTGGCCGTGATCGCCACGTCGCTGCTCCTGCGGGTCCTGTTCGTCCGGCCGCTCTGACGCTCTCAGAACAGCGACATCTGCGTGCCGGGCAGAACCGGCGGCGTGAAGAGATCTGTCCTGAGCCGCGAGGAATGCCGTCGCCTTATGCCGAGCCGCTGGCAGGCAATCCGGAATCTTTTGGCGAGCAGCTCGGCATAGGGCCCGGTCCCGGTCTGGCGGGTCGCGAAGGACGAATCGTAATCCGCGCCGGACCGCATCGACTGGACAAGGCTCAGCACATGCCGGAGCTTGCCCGGATAATGCACCAGCAGCCATTCGCGGAACAACTCGCGCAGTTCCAGCGGCAGCCGGATCAGGATGTAATTGGCCTCCTCGACACCCACTGCCGCGCCGGCCTCGAGGATGGCCTCGATCTCGTGATCGTTGATCGCGGGGATCATCGGCGAGGCGAGGATCGCCGTGGGAATGCCGGCGGCGGAAAGCTGGCGCAGCGCATCGAGCCGCCGCGCCGGAATCGAGGCGCGGGGCTCCATCTTCCGCGCCAGGGTTCCGTCCAGCGTGGTCACCGACAGGGCGACGCGCGCCAGCCCCTTCGCAGCCATGGGGGCGAGCAGGTCAAGATCACGCAGGACCATCGCATTCTTGGTCACGATCGTCACCGGATGCTGCGTCCGGGCCAGCACCTCAAGGATCTGCCGCGTGATCCGGTAATGGCGCTCGATCGGCTGGTAGGGATCGGTGTTGGTGCCGAGCGCGATCTCCCGCGGCTGGTAGCGCGGATGCGCGAGTTCACGCTCCAGCAATTCGGCAGCATTGGGCTTGGCGAAGAGACGCGACTCGAAATCCAGCCCCGGCGACAGGCCGAGATAGGCGTGGCTCGGCCGGGCATAGCAATAGGAACAGCCATGCTCGCAGCCGCGATAGGGGTTGATCGAGCGGTCGAAAGACAGGTCGGGCGAATCGTTCCGGGTGATGACCGAGACCGCCCGTTCCATTGTCGTTTCGGTGCGGAAGGGCGGCAGGGCCTCGTCCTCGTGCCAGCCATCATCGAAGGTCTCGCGCTGCTGTTTCTCGAAACGGCCGCCGGCATTGGTGACCGTCCCGCGGCCCCGCTCATGCGCACGGGCCAGAGGAGTCTCCACACGCTTGACCCGCTCGGCCTCGGCGGGATCGCGAGGGTCGAAACCATTCATCATTCGCTCCTGATGTTAGAACGAAAAGTGAACAATCTGCGGGTGGGAGTCAAGTCGGCGCGGCGGCCCTGCGGGAGGTTGGCGCCCCCTTGCCAAAAAGCTTGCTGCGCTGCACAATAACCGGAGCGGCTATTTTTCCTGTGTGCCCGTCCGGAAAGGCTCCATGCTCACGGCTGTCATCGATGTGCGTCCCGAACCGCTTGCCCTGACGGCAACGTTGGGCCCGCTGGTCAGGGGCGTGGTCGAGGGGCTGGTCGGCAATGCGATGCTGATCTGCCGCCAGTCCACCGAGGACCTGGAATCGATTGCCGATGCGGCAGGGTGCCGGATCGTCACCGCCGAAAGCTGGCCCGACGGCTTTGCCCGCGCTGCCACCCTGGCCCCGGGTTCAGGTCTGCTCGTCCTCGATACCGGCCTCCTGCTCGGACCCGATTTCTGGCCGGTCCTGGCGGATATCCTGCCGGCCCTCGGGGCAAGGCCGGCCATGTCCCAGCCGGCTCTGGGCGGCGGCATGGGCGGCCTGTTCGACGGTCTGATCGAGGGTGTGCGCACCATGGGTGGCCGGCCGAGCCGGAACGCGGCGTTGCTGCTGCCGCCGAGCCGCGCGCGGGATATCGCACTCGCCAAGCTCGACCCCTATTCCGTGCGGTTCGGCGCTGAACTGGTTCGCCTCAAGGCCTCGGTGACGCGCGTCGAATTGCGCTGAACGCGTCGCCTATCGCGGCAGGCGAGCATAGAAATCCGCGATTTCCTGCATTTCCTGATCATCCATCAGGCGGCTCATCACGCGCATTTCCTTGTGCGGCCGCCTTCCGGCGCGGAAATCCCGCATCTGCTTGAGCAGATATTCATAGTTCTGGCCTGCCAGATGCGGCACGTCCTTGTCCTTGGCGATGCCGTCATCGCCATGGCAGGCCATGCATTCGAGAATGAGCTGCCGGTTCGGCTGCTGCGCCACTGCGCCGGAACTGGCCAGCAGGGCCAGGAGGATCAATCGGGCTTTCATCGGCACATTCTCTCAGACGGTGGCACCCTGCGCTTTGACACGGCGCAAATGCTCGTCGAGGCGGGGCATGATCTCGACGAAATTGCAGGGCCGGTGCCGGTAGTCCAGCTGCGCTGCGAGAATCCCGTCCCACGCATCCTTGCAGGCGCCCGGCGAACCCGGCAGGCAGAAGATATAGGTCGCGCCGGCCACGCCCGCCGTCGCGCGGGACTGGATGGTCGAGGTGCCGATCTTCGGGATCGAGATGTGGTGGAACAGCACCGAGAATCCGTCCATCCGCTTCTCGAAGAGCGGTTCCACCGCTTCCGGTGTAACATCCCGGCCGGTAAAGCCGGTGCCGCCGGTGGTGATGATGACATCGACACCCTTGTCGGCAATCCAGCCGCGCAACCGGGCGCGGATCGCCTCGACATCATCCGGCACGATGGCGCGGTCGGCCAGCCTGTGCCCGGCCGTTTCGAGCCGCCCGACCAACGTATCGCCGGATTTGTCATCCGCGAGCGTGCGGGTATCCGATACGGTCAGCACCGCGATATTGAGCGGGATGAAGGCCTTGCTCTCGTCGAGGCGCGCCATCGACATGGTCAGAGCGCCCGGGTGTTGAACGTGTCGCAGGAGGCAACCTGCCCGGTCCGCAACCCCTGCTGAAGCCAGCGGACGCGCTGCTCGGACGAGCCATGCGTGAAGCTGTCCGGCACGACATAGCCCTGCGACTGCTTCTGGAGCTTGTCGTCGCCGATGGCCGCGGCTGCGTTCATCGCCTCCTCGAGATCGCCCTGTTCGAGGATCCGCCAGCGCTGGTTGGCATGATGCGCCCAGACGCCGGCGAGGCAATCCGCCATCAGTTCCACCCGGACCGAGAGCTGGTTCGCCTCGCGGCGCGAGAGGCGTTGCTGCGCCTGCTGGACGCGCGGCAGGATGCCGAGCAGGTTCTCGATATGGTGGCCCATTTCATGCGCGATCACATAGGCATAGGCGAAATCACCGCCGGCCCGCATCTTGGTGCGCATCTCCTCGAAGAAGCTCATATCGAGATAGATGCGTGTATCGGCCGGGCAATAGAACGGGCCCATCGCCGATTGCGCGCCACCACAGGCCGAGCGCGTCGCTCCGCGGAAAATCACCAGGGGTGCCGGCTTGAACGGCACGCCGCGCTGCTGCGGCAGCACCTGTTGCCAGACATCCTCGTTCGTCTTCAGAACCCGCGACACGAAGACGCGGAGCTGCTCTTCCTGCGGCGTGGAGGAGCGCGGCGGCGCATTCTGCTGGCGCTGCACGACCTGCCCGCCGCCCCCGCCGGAAATGATCTCGGCCCCGCCGATCAGGATCGCCGGGTTGATGCCGAGCGCCCAGCCGATCAGCGTGAGAACGGCGATCGTGCCGAAGCCGAGGCTGCCGCGCCCGCCGGGAAAGCCGCCGCCCAGCATCCCGCCGGAACCGCTGCTGCCACGGCGATCCTCGACATTCGCGGATTCCTGGATGTCATCGAGACGCATGGTTCATTCCTCCCGAACGCTAAGCCCACGGATACCAAACCGGGGCCGGGAACAAAATCGACTTTTTGCAGGGCGCCGGGATGGCGTCACTCCGCCGCAAGCCGCGCCTTGAGCGCCCGGAGGTCGCGCCAGGCCAGTGCCTTCTGGCCCGGCTGCCGCAGCAGATAGGCCGGATGCAGGGTCGCCAGCGTCGGAATCTTCCGCTCCGCGATATCGACCTCGAACCATTGGCCGCGCAGCCGCAGGATGCCGTCCTTGCGGCCGGTGAGGTTCTGTGTCGCCGGAGCGCCCATGGTCAGCAGGATATCCGGCGCGGCCAGCTCGATCTGGCGGTGGATGAAGGGCAGGCAGATCGCCACTTCCTGCGGGGTCGGCGTGCGGTTGCCCGGCGGCCGCCACGGCACGACATTGGCGATATAGACACCGCTCCGGTCGAGGCCGATCGCCTTCAGCATCTTGTCGAGCAATTGCCCGGCGCGCCCCACGAAAGGTTTCCCGGTCTCGTCCTCCTCGCGGCCCGGCGCCTCGCCGATGATCATCACGCGCGCCTGCGGATTGCCGTCCGCGAAGACGAGGCGCGAGGCTGTCGCCTTGAGCGCGCAGCCGTCGAAAGCCGCCATGATCGTGGCCAGTTCCTCGAGGCTTGCCGCCGAGCGGGCCTGCAGGCGGGCCTGCATGATCGCATCATCCGGCGCAGGCGGGGCCGCCCGCAGGGCAGCGGGCGCCTGTGCCGGTGTTGGGGCCGCTGGGGCCGCCCGGCCCGGACTTGCCTCGGCCTGACGTTCCGGCAGGGGAGGCGGCGGTTGGAGCCGGTTGACCGGCTCGTCGCCGACGATCATGTCCACCCCGGCGGCAACCAGGAACTCGAGGATCCGGCGCGGCGATTGCGGTTCGGTCATCGCCAAGGCGCGGTCCTTTCCCTGATGCTTCCAGCTTGCAATTCGGCCATCCCGACGCCAGAAAGAGGCGCCCTCCGGCACCTTGCCGGGTTCGGGAGGTCGTTCCCGAACCTGAAACTACCCACCGGAGGGCAAGGCGACAAGCCGGTCCTTGAATTTAGTTTACATATGAACTATTCAGGACAGGCAAGATCGACCAGACCGGAATCGAACGAACGAGGGACGTCATGGAACTGCCGGAACGCGACGCGATGGAATATGATGTCGTCATCGTCGGTGGCGGCCCCGCCGGGCTCTCCGCGGCGATCCGGCTGAAACAGGCCGCTGCCGAACGGGGCGAGGAGATTTCGGTTGTCCTCGTCGAGAAGGGCTCCGAGGTCGGTGCGCATATCCTCTCCGGTGCGGTGATCGATCCTGTCGGTCTGGACAAGCTGATCCCGGACTGGCGCGATGATCCCGAATGCCCGGTGAAAACGCCGGTTGTGGATGACCGCTTCTATTTCCTCGGCCCGGCCGGGGGCATCCGGCTGCCGAACATTGCCATGCCGAAACTGCTCGACAACCATGGCAATTACGTCATCTCGCTGGGCAATCTCTGCCGCTGGCTCGCCACGAAGGCCGAGGCGCTGGGCGTCGAGATCTATCCCGGCTTCGCGGCGCAGGAAGTGCTCTACAACGATGCCGGCGCCGTGACCGGCATCGCCACGGGCGATATGGGCATTGCCCGGTCCGGCGAGATGAAGGATGGCTTCACCCGCGGCATGGCGTTGATGGGCAAGTACACGCTCTTCGCGGAAGGCGTGCGGGGCCATCTCTCGAAGCAGCTCATTGCCCGGTTCGGCCTCGACGAGGGCCGCGACGTGCCGAAATTCGGCATCGGCCTCAAGGAACTCTGGCAGATCGACCCGGCGAAGCACCAGCCGGGCCTCGTGCAGCATTCCTTCGGCTGGCCGCTCGATTCGAAGACCGGCGGCGGCTCGTTCCTCTACCATTTCGACGACAATCTCGTCTCGATCGGCTTCGTCGTCCATCTGAACTACCAGAATCCGACGCTCTCGCCCTTCGACGAGTTCCAGCGTTTCAAGCAGCACCCGATGATCCGCGAGATGCTGGAAGGCGGCAAGCGCCTCTCCTATGGCGCCCGCGCCATCACCGAGGGCGGCTGGCAGAGCGTGCCGAAACTCTGCTTCCCCGGCGGCGCGCTGCTCGGCTGCTCGGCCGGTTTCGTCAATGTGCCGCGCATCAAGGGCAGCCACAATGCGATGCTCTCGGGCATGCTCGCGGCGGATACGATTGTCGAGGCGCTGGCGGATGGCCGCGCCGGCGACGAGCTTCTCGCCTACGAGCAGGCCTGGCGATCAAGCGAGATCGGCAAGGACCTGAAGAAGGTCCGCAATGTGAAGCCGCTCTGGTCGAAATTCGGCACCTGGATCGGCGTGCCGCTCGGCGCTCTCGACATGTGGTGCAACGAGTTGTTGGGGTTCTCGCCCTTCGGCACGCTGAAGCACGGCAAGACCGACGCCGCCTCGCTGAAGCCGCTCGCCGAGGTCAAGCCGATCGCCTATCCCAAGCCCGATGGCGTGATCTCGTTCGACAAGCTGTCCTCGGTATTCCTGTCCGGTACGAACCACGAGGAAGACCAGCCGATCCATCTGACGCTGAAGGATGCTTCCGTGCCGATCGCGCGGAACCTGCCGGTCTATGGCGAGCCGGCGCGGCTTTATTGCCCGGCCGGCGTGTATGAGGTCGTCTATGGCGACGAGGCCGCGAAGACCGATCCGCGCTTCGTGATCAACGCGCAGAACTGCGTCCACTGCAAGACCTGCGACATCAAGGATCCGTCACAGAACATCAACTGGATCGCGCCGGAAGGCGGCGGCGGGCCGACCTATCCGAACATGTGAGAAGGCCCTTGCCCCGGGAGTGATCTTGCGGTCGCGCCCCGGGGCTTGTCGCTCCGGGCGTTACTTCGCCGCCTGGACGACGAGCGCCGCAATCTGCGCCTTGTCGGTGACGCCGCCCGAGCGGGCGACTTCCTTGCCACCCTTGAAGACAAGGATGACCGACTGGTTGCGCACGTTATGCGCGGTCTTGAACTCGGTATCCATGTCAAAATCCACCGTGAACGCGACGAGCTTGCCGAATTCCGGGGTCTTAGCGAGTTCGTTGAACACGACCTGCTGGCGCTTGCAGGTCGGGCACCAATCGGCATGGACATGGACGAGAACCGGCTTCGAACCCTTCAGCGCAGCGTCGAAGGTTTCCTTCTTGTAGGCCGAGAAACCCGTCGCCAGTGTAACGGCGAATGCGGGCGCGGCAACGACGGCGGAAGCCGCCAGACCGGCAGCCAGCATCTGGCGCCGAGAGAGCAGGGACGGACGGAACATCGGGGTTCTCCTTGGTGGAATGGGCTATGCAGGGCGCTGCACCCTCTTGACCACGTCACCCTGTGCATGGTGCTGCCGGGGAAGTCATATCACGAGCAGGCACGGGCCGATCACATTCCCGTGCCCGGCCCCTCCCTGCACATGGGCATGGTCCCATGTAACGGCTGGCATTTGGGCCTTTCTGAAGCCTTGTTTCGGTGCTAACCGAAAGGATGTTCAGGGCCGCGACTCGGCAAGAAACAGGATTGGCACGACCGGATGGATTGCACGAACAGCGCCCGTTTGTCTCTCAGCGCCAGCACGTCTTCCCGCACGGAATGGCAGGTCAGGCTGCGGTTCCTCGGTGTTGCGCTCGCGTTGATGCTGGGGCTGCCCTCGGCACAGGCAGCACCTGCCAGCCAGGAGCGCGTCACGCCCGGGCTCGGGGCTTCGGGCGCTTTCCTCGCCGGCGTTGTCGCCAATACCGAGCGGGATACGGCAGCGGCGGCCGCGTTCTTCCGGGAAGCGCTCCGCGCGGATCCGCGCAATGCCGGGCTGATCGACCAGGCCTTCCTCGCCGAACTCGTTGATGGCAACATGGACGAGGCTTTCCGGCTGGCCGAGCGGGCCATCCAGCGTGACAAATCCAACGCGCTGGCGCATGTCGCCCTGGGCGTTCGCGCGCTGCGCAGCCGGCAATACGAGCGCGCCAAATCGAGTTTCGAGCGCGCCGGCGGCACGGTGCGCGAGGCGGATCTCACCATTTCGCTGTTGCGCTCGTGGGCGATGGCCGGTCTCGGCGAGATCAACGGCGCGCTGCAATCCGTTGATCGGTTCAAGGATAACGAGCTGCGCGGCTACCGCGATTTCTTCGCCGGGCTGATCGCGGAATCCGCCAGGCGTTTCGGCGAGGCCGAGGCCCGGCTCGAAAGCGCCTACAAGGCCGATCCCAACATCCTCCGCGTGGTCGATGCCTATGCCCGCATCCTCTCGCGCAGGGGCAAGATCGGCGACGCGGCCAAGGTGATCGAGACCTGGCAGCAGCGTAACCCCAACCAGCCCTATCTTGATCGCCAGGCCGCTTTGCTCGCGAAGGGCGAGCAATTGCCGCCGCTTGCCGGGTCGATCGCCGAGGGCACGGCAGAGGTCTTCTACGGGCTCGGCGCTGTCGGCTCCGCCGCCCGGGACCCGATGTCGGCGGTGATCTACCTCCAGATGGCGCGCTATCTCTCGCCGAAGGACGAGGTGATCGCGACGACGCTGGCCGAGTTTTTCGAGCAGATGCGTCAATATGCCCGCGCTGCCCAGCTTTACGAGACCATCCCCGCCAGCTCCGTCCTCGCCAATCGCGCGGCGATCGGCCGGGCCGGCGCGCTCGAGCGCATGGAGCGGACCGACGAGGCCATCACGGTCCTGCGCGAATTGCTGGCGCGCAATCCCGGCGATATGGAATCCGCCGATACGCTGGGTACGATCCTGCGCGTCAAGAAGCGCTGGACCGAATCGGTCGAGGTCTACAGCGCCGCCATCGCGGCCCTGCCCAAGGTGGAGCAGCGCCATTGGCCGCTCTTCTTCGGCCGGGCCATCGGCTACGAACGGTCGAAGCAATGGGAAAAGGCCGAGTCGGATTTCCTCGCCGCGCTTGATCTGTTGCCAGCCCGGCCGCGGACCCCGCGCGAGCGTGTCGAGCGGGCGCAAGTGCTGAACTATCTCGCCTATTCCTGGGTCGACATGCGCATGAATATCGAGAAGTCGTTCGATATGCTCCGCGAGGCCGTGTCCTTCTCGCCCGGTGACGGGGCCATCGTCGATTCCCTCGGCTGGGCTTTCTATCGCCTCGGCCGCTACGAGGATGCCGTGCGCGAACTCGAACGCGCGGTCCTGCTCAAGGCGGGGGATCCGACGATCAACGATCATCTCGGCGATGCCTATTGGAAGGTCGGCCGCAAGCGCGAGGCGCAGTTCAAGTGGGAACAGGCCCTCGGGTTGAACCCGGAGCCGGAGGATGCCGAGAAGATCCGCCGGAAGCTCGAGACCGGGCTGGAAGAAGGCCCGGCGGCCAATGCCGCGCCGCCGAAGCCGAATGGCGGCTGAGCGGGGCAGGGCAACCGCATGCTGACCGAATTCGCGCTGGCGAAGGTCAACCTGTTCCTCCATGTCCTCGGCCGCCGGCCGGATGGCTACCACCTGCTCGAAAGCCTCGTCGCCTTTGCCGATCATGGCGATGAGTTGCATTTCCTGCCCGGACAACCGCTTGGCCTCTCGATCGAGGGGCCGTTCGCTGGCTCCCTTGCCGTTGCCGAGGATAATCTCGTCCTGAGGGCCGCGCGCTCCTTCGTGGCGCATATCGGCCCCGGCCGTATGGGGCGCTTCGTTCTGGTCAAGGCCTTGCCCGTGGCTTCCGGCATCGGGGGCGGCTCGGCCGATGCCGCTGCCGCCCTGCGCCTGCTGGCCCGGGCGAATGATATCCCCTTCACCGATCCACGCCTCGTCGATTGCGCCGCCATGCTTGGCGCCGATGTGCCCGCCTGTCTCGACCGGAAGACGCGGCTGATTTCCGGCATCGGCCACGAACTCGGCCCGCCTCTGGCCAGCGAGCCGGCGCCGGTCCTGCTCGTCAATCCGGGGATCGGGGTCGAAACCGCCGAGATCTTCCGGCAACTGGGCCTGGAGCCTGGCCAGCGCCACGAGAAGCCGCCGGTCACCTACGAGAAGCTGTCGCTCCAGCCGCTGCATTTTCTCGCCTCTCAGACGCGGAACGATCTCCAGCCCATTGCCGAGTCCCTCGTGCCGGCGATCACCGAGGTTGTCGACAGCTTGCGGCGTCAGGCCGGCTGCTGGCTGGCGCGGATGTCCGGTTCGGGCGCGACCTGCTACGCCATCTTCTCGAGCGCCCATGCCCGCAATGCCGCCGCGCGCGAGATCACCGCCCGGAACCCCGGCTGGTGGGTATCCGCGACCGCGCTCCGCCTGCCCGGCTGGGATATCGTGACCCGCGCGCCGATGGGGGGCTGAACCATGATCGGCCCTGATCACGTGCGCCTGATGGCACGCTACAATGCCTGGCAGAACCGGTCGCTGGTGACGGCGGCGGACGCGCTTGACGAGGCCGCCCGCCGGCAGGATCGCGGTGCGTTTTTCGGCAGCATTTTCGGCACGCTGAACCATGTCGCCTGGGGCGATACGGTCTGGATGCATCGGTTCACGGGGCGGCCGAAACCGGCTTTGCCCAACCGTCTTTCGGCAACCTTGTTCCCCGATTGGGCGAGCTATCGGGTGGCGCGGATTGACCTCGATGACGAGATTCTCGATTGGGCAGGCCGGGTGCAGGCGGATTGGCTGGCAGCCTCGCAGAGCTGGATGTCCGGCGCAGCAGGCCGCGAGGTTTCACGCCCGAACTGGGCATTGGCGGCGCATTTCTTCAACCACCAGACGCATCATCGCGGGCAGGTCCATGCCATGCTGACGGCGGCCGGAGCCTGCCCGGAGGATACGGATCTGTTCTTCGTGGATCCGGCCGGCGAGGGGCCGCCCTGAGAGGGGCCGAGCGTCAATGCGCCCGGTTCACGCAGAAATCGACAACCTCGTCCAGCGCGTCGCGCATCGGAGAGGCGGGGAACAGTGCCAGCCCGTCTTTCGCCATGGCGGCATAGTGGCGGGCGCGCTCGACCGTGTCTTCAAGCGCCCGGTGCTTCTTCAGCAGCTCGATCGCCCGGCCAAGCGCGACATCGTCATGTGCGCCGTCTTCCAGCGCCTCGCGCCAGAAGGCGCGCTCGTCATCCGAGCCGCGCCGGAAGGCCAGCACCACGGGCAGCGTGATCTTGCCCTCGCGGAAATCGTCACCGACATTCTTGCCGAGCTTGCTCGCCGTGCCGCCGTAATCCAGCGCGTCATCGATGAGCTGGAAGGCGATGCCGAGATTGAGCCCGTAGGAGCGGCAGGCCTTCTGCGCTGTCTGGTCCGCGCCGGCGAGAATGGGGCCCACTTCGGCTGCAGCGGCAAAAAGGGCCGCCGTCTTGGCGCGGATGACGGAGAGATATTCATCCTCGGTCGTTGAGGTGTTCTTGGCGGCAGCAAGCTGCATGACCTCGCCTTCGGCGATCACGGCGGCGGCGGTCGAGAGCACATCGAGGCACTGGAGCGAGCCGACCTCGACCATCATCTTGAAGGCTTGGCCGAGCAGGAAATCCCCGACGAGCACGCTGGCCTCGTTGCCCCAGACCTTGCGGGCGGAGGGCTTGCCACGGCGCAGGTCGCTCTCGTCCACCACGTCGTCGTGGAGCAGCGTCGCCGTATGCATGAACTCGACCGAAGCGGCGAGCTTGATGTGACCCTGCCCGGAATAGCGGGCAAGCTGGGCCGTGGCGAGGGTCAGCATCGGCCGCAGCCGCTTGCCACCGGACGAGATCAGATGCTGCGCCACTTCGGGGATCATCATCACGTCCGAGCCGGTCCGCGCGAGGATCGTCTCGTTGACGCGCGCCATGTCGTCTTTCAGCAAGCCGACCAGCCGGTCGATGGTCTCGCCTTTTGGCTTTTCTCCGAAGGAAACGACGACGCCCACGATCCCAACCTCTGAATTCCGTATGCGGCCCTTGTGCCGGATTGCTTTCCATACGCCGCCACGCGAAGAAAACCAAATGCAACTTGAGGCGCGGCCGCCAGCCGGCAAGGGAGATGCGGCATTGGGTGCGAACCGTCAGGGCGAGGGTGAAACGACCGATGACCGGCTGTTCCGGGGCACGCTTCTCCTGCGGCAGCCGGCGCGCGGCCATCGCGCCGGGACGGATGCGGTTCTCCTTGCGGCGGCGGCTCCGGCGGCGGCGCGGCATATCCTCGATCTTGGCGCCTCCACGGGGATGGTCGGGCTGCAGGTCGCGATGGGCCGGCCGGAAGCACGGGCCATCCTGCTGGAGCGCGACCCCGCCATGGCAGCCCTGGCGCGCCACAACATCGCGGCCAATGGCCTCGCGGACCGGGTTTCCTGCCGGGAGGCGGATGCCTTCGCCCTGGGGCGCGAAAAGGACCTGCGGGAAGCCTTCGACCTCGTCCTGACCAACCCGCCCTATTTCACCCCGGGGCGCGTGCGCGCCTCGCCGGATGCCAAGCGGCGGGCCGCCCATGAACTCGACGGCGACCTCGATGGCTGGCTGCGCAATGCCGCCACGATGCTCGCGCCGGGCGGCGAGATCGTGATCATTCACCGGGCGGATGCCGTGGGGGACGTGCTGGCGGCCATGGCGCGGCGCTTCGGCGGCCTCGCTCTCCGTTTCATCCACCCCCGGCCTTCAGAGCCTGCCCATCGGCTGCTCGTATCGGGGAAGAAGGGCTCTCGGCAGGGGCTGACGATCCTGCCGCCGCTGGTCCTGTTCGAGGGCGATGGGCCGACCGCGCTGTCCGCCGCGCTTCACGACGGGCTGGCCTTGCTGCCCATGCGGCCCGGGCAAAGTCCAGGGTAACATGGCTGAGGGCAGCTAGGGGTGAGGGGCAGGAACAGAAAGCCGGGCGGCTTGCGCCGCCCGGGTGGTATCAAGCATCGGTCCGAAGCTCAGTACCGGCAGACGCGGACCCAGCGGCGGACATAGCCATAGGGGGTCCAGACCACGCGCGGCCGGGTCACGCAGCGGCGGTAATGGATCGGCGCCGGGCGGTAGTAATACGGCCGGTAATGGTGCCGCCGGTAGACATGCCGGTACGGCCGGTAATGCCGGCGGTGGTGGTAGACCGGAGCGGTCTGGGCCTTGGAATGGGCATCCAGTGTCAGCGCCGGTCCGGAAGGGATGCCTGCCGCGCGGGCAGGTGTCAGGCCAACAAGGCCGAGAAGCGCCGCGAACAGGGCGGCGAGGATCATGGGGGAAGAACGGGTCATTGTGCTCTCCTTTGGTCGCCCGGATTGAGCGTACCGATTGAACATGAACGCTGGCGCAACAATGCGGCCGGGACAGCGAAGGCCGGCACTGCGGCCGGCCTTGCCAGGTTAAGCTCCGGTGCGCTTACCGGTGGATGCTGCCGGTGCGGTGCGGCCCCATGAGCGAGCTCTGGACATTACGGCATTTCGAGATCTCGATCGCGCCGGCGCTGCCTTCGCAGCTCGACCAGTTCGGACGCGGCCGGCCCTTTTCGACATCGGCGGCACCGACGGCCGCCATCGGGTTGGGACCGGCACCGCCGCCGGCTTCGCCACCGCGGGCCTGGGCCGGACCGATGGCGGCGAAAAGGCCGGCCGTCGAGCTGGCGGTGAGGCAGAGGGCGAAGGCAAGGATGCTGGCGCTGCCGGCCCGGCGGGTTGTGGCGGTCTGGGTCTTTGTGAGGTTGCTCATGGTCAGTCTCCGTTTTTGCTGGGTTGGGGGGGGAGGGGGAGGATTCGGCGATTACATCGGCCGCAGGCAGTAGAATTCGGCCGGCCCGCCATTCGGGTTCGGGACCTGCTGCACGATCGCGCAGTTGTTGAACCCGTTGATGCGGACGATCCGCGGCGTGGAGCGCTGGTTGTTCTTGCAGCGATCGCTGTCGAGGCCGTTCTGGCTGCCTTCGCAATTCGTGCTGCGCGTCCGTCCGCGGCCGTAATTCGGTTCGTTGTTCGGCTCGGCGCGATTGAAGGATTCAACGCGACCGGCAACCATCGGGTTGCTGCCGGCACCGCCGTCACCGGCGGGACCGCCGCCGCCATTGCCGCCTTGCTGCGCCTGGGCAGGGCCCGAGGTCAGGGCGGCGATGCCGAACATGCCGGCAACAGTGCCGGTGGAGAGCGAGAGGGCGAGGGCCAGCATGCTGAAGCGGCTGGCCTTGCGGAGGGCGGTGGTCTTGGTGTGCGAAATCTTGGTCATGGGTTTTCTCCGGGGTCTCGAGGTTGGGGCGTCGGGGGGGAGCGCCATGACCGTGACAATGCCGCGTCTCGGCCCGGGCGGCGGTGCGTTCGCGCACGGGCCTTTCACCACCCGTTAACCGTGCTGCTGCGGGCGAAGGGGCTTGCGAGGCTCCCGCGCGCTCGGCTAGGGGAAACCAACGCCTTTTCCGGGATGATCCGCCGTGACCGCTTTGACGCATGGGCCCGAGGCCCTTCGACCTGACCGTTCCTTCCAGGGCCTGATCCTGACGCTCCAGCGCTTCTGGGCGGAAAAGGGCTGCGTCATCCTGCAGCCCTACGACATGGAAGTCGGCGCGGGTACCTTCCACCCGGCCACGACCCTGCGTGCCCTCGGCCCCCGGCCGTGGAACGCGGCCTATGTCCAGCCCTCGCGCCGGCCGAAGGATGGCCGTTATGGCGAGAACCCGAACCGCTTCCAGCATTATTACCAGTTCCAGGTCATCCTGAAGCCGAGCCCGCCGAACCTGCAGGAACTCTATCTCGAAAGCCTCTACGCCATCGGCATCGATCCGGCCCTGCATGACCTGCGCTTCGTCGAGGATGACTGGGAAAGCCCGACCCTCGGCGCCTGGGGCCTCGGCTGGGAATGCTGGTGCGACGGCATGGAAGTCAGCCAGTTCACCTATTTCCAGCAGGTTGCAGGCCAGGAATGCGCGCCGGTCGCCGGCGAGTTGACCTACGGGCTCGAGCGCCTCGCCATGTATCTGCAGGGCGTCGATAACGGCTTCGAGCTGAACTTCAACGGGCTTGAGGGCGAGGCCAAGGTCACCTACGGCGATGTCTTCCGGCAGGCCGAGGAGGAGTATTCCCGGCACAATTTCGAATATGCGAATACGGAGAAGCTCTTCCGCAACTTCGCCGAGGCCGAGGCCGAGTGCCGGGCCCTGCTGGCGGCGGGTGAGCCGGGCGAGGGCCAGCGCCACCGTCAGGTGTTGCCGGCCTATGACCAGTGCATCAAGGCCTCGCACGCATTCAACCTGCTCGATGCGCGCGGGGTGATCTCGGTGACGGAACGGCAGAGCTACATCTTGCGCGTGCGCGAACTGGCCAAGGCCTGCGGAGCCGCCTGGGTCAAGACCGAAGCGGGAGGCGCGGCATGAACCGTCGCCATTTCGCCCTTTCGCTGCTGGCTGGCCTTGTCAGCGGGCCGGCTTTCGCGCAAGCCATTCCCCCCGATCCGGTTGCCGTGGTGCGGCAGGTCTATGATCCGAAGATCAAGGATGCCCAGCGGCCCTATTCCGCCCGGCTGCGGAAGCTCTATGCCGCGGCAATCCGGACGTCGCGGCGGCTGAACGAGCCGGTTTCCGGTCTCGATTTCGACCCGACGACCAATTCGCAGGATTCCGACGACAATTTCCGCGATACGCTGAAATTCGCCGCGGCCAGCCCGTCGGGCGGCAAGGCTGTCGTCTCGGTGAAGATGCGGATCTTCAAGGAGCAGCCCGAGCAGACGCTGATCTTCGAACTGGTGCAGGAGAAAAACCTCTGGCGGATCGACGATATCGTCAACCCGGCCCAGACCGACGGCTGGCGCTGGTCGAAAATGCTCGAGGCCGGCGCAAAAGGTAACTGAACCGATCGCCGGCATTTTCCGGCCTCATTTGAGGGAAAACCCATGACGAAGCCGCATATTGGTGGAACGGCGCCCATCCCCGTCGAGGTGGAAAAAGGCAAGGATTACTGGTGGTGCACCTGCGGCCTTTCGAAGAACCAGCCCTTCTGCGATGGCTCCCACAATGCGGAAGGCAAGTTCAGCCCGATGCAATGGACCGCCGAGGCCGATCGCCGCGTCTTCTTCTGCACCTGCAAGCAGACCGGCAAATCGCCGTTCTGCGATGGCACGCATAACAAGCTCTGAACCCAAACCTGCCGATGCCGCGCCTGATCCGGGCGCGGCCCCCCGGAACCCGGAACGCCCATGCCCGATCTTCTGTTCGAACTTTTCTCCGAGGAAATCCCGGCCCGCATGCAAAGGCAGGCCTCGGAGGATCTCAAACGCCTTGTGACCAACGCGCTGGTCGAGGCGGGCGTGACCTATGAGGGCGCGCAGGCTTATGCGACGCCGCGTCGGCTGGCGCTGCATGTCGTCGGCCTGCCGGCCCGCCAGCCGGATACGCGCGAGGAGCGCAAGGGCCCGCGCGTCGGCTCGCCCGATGGCGCGATCCAGGGCTTCCTGAAATCGGCGGGGCTGACCTCGCTCGATCAGGCGAAGATCGAGAGCGATCCGAAGAAGGGCGAGTTCTATGTCGCCGTGATCGAGAAGCCCGGCCGCCCGGTGCTCGACCTTCTGGCCGAGATACTGCCTGCAACGATCCGTGCCTTCCCCTGGCCCAAGAGCATGCGCTGGGGCGCCGCCAGCACCTCCTCCGCCTCGCTCCGCTGGGTGCGCCCGCTCCGTGCGATTGTCGCCACTTTCGGTGCCGAGACCGAGGAACCCGAGACCGTCCCCTTCGCGGTGGACGGGATCGCCGCCGGCAACATCACCTATGGCCATCGCTTCATGGCTCCCGATTCCATCCGCGTGAAGCGCTTCGAGGATTACGTGGCGAAGCTCGAGGCGGCGAAGGTCGTGCTCGATCCGGCCCGCCGCAAGGAGATCATCCGGCAGGATGCCCGCAACCTTGCCTTCGCGCAGGGGCTCGAGGTGGTCGAGGATGAGGGCCTGCTCGATGAGGTCGCCGGCCTTGTCGAATGGCCCGTCGTGCTGATGGGCCGCTTCGAGGAAGCCTTCCTCGACGTGCCGGGCGAGGTCATCCGCGCCACCATCCGCGCCAACCAGAAATGCTTCGTGCTGCGCGGCCCCGATGGCCGGCTCGCCAGCCGCTTCCTGCTGGTCTCGAATATCGAGGCGAAGGATGGCGGCGCCACCATCATCGCCGGCAACGAGCGCGTCATCCGCGCCCGCCTCTCCGACGCCAAGTTCTTCTGGGAGACGGACAAGAAGGTCTGGCGCGAGGATACGGGCTTCGCCCGGCTGGAGCGCTTCCGCAACGTCACCTTCCACGAGAAGCTGGGCAGCCAGTGGGATAGGATCGAGCGCATCCGCGCCTTGGCGAAGGAACTCTGCGCCGTCACCAAGGCTGATCCGGAGAAGGTCGATCTCGCCGCCCGCATCTGCAAGCTCGACCTGCAGACCGAGGTGGTGGGCGAATTCCCGGAAGTGCAGGGCCTGATGGGCCGCATCTATGCCGGGCTAGCAGGACTCGACCCCTCGGTCGCCGCCGCCTGCGAGGAGCATTACAAGCCCGTCGGCCCCGGCGATTCCGTGCCGAAAGACCCGGTTTCCGTCACCGTCGCGCTGGCGGACAAGCTCGATACATTGGTCGGGTTCTGGGCCATCGACGAGAAGCCCACCGGCAGCAAGGACCCCTATGCGCTCAGGAGAGCGGCTTTGGGCGTGATCCGGCTGCTGGTGGAGAATGGGGTCGACTTCCACCTCTATGAGAGCCTTTGCCTGCCGCTTGCGAGGCTGGCCTATCAACGCAGAGATCACTCGGATCTATTCAAGATGCTGGCAGCGGAGGTCGGAGTACCCCAGTCGCTAAAAGTGGGCTTACTGCTGCCCGAAGCAGGCGAAGTTGTTATACTCGATCTGGTTGAGTTCATTTTTGACCGCCTGAAGGTGCTCTTGCGGGATCAGCAATTGCGGCATGACGCGCTGGATGCCGTTCGTCTGTCGGGTGAAGATTGGGACAACCCGAACCGCCTGACCATCATGTCGAAGACACTCGGCCGCTTCCTCGAAACCGAGGATGGCAAGTCGCTGCTGGCCGGCTTCAAGCGCGCGGCGAATATCCTCCGCGCCGAGGAGAAGAAGGATGGCGAGGGCGCCTTCGAGGCCGCCGCCGATCCCGCCCTCTGCCGCGAACCCAGCGAGAAGGCCCTGCTCGAGGCGCTCTCGAAAGCCGGCGAGGCGGCGGGCATCGCGCTCGACAAGGCCGATTTCGAAGCGGCGATGCGCGCCATGGCGGCGCTTCGCGGCCCGGTCGATGCGTTTTTCGAGGCGGTCCTCGTCAATGCCGAGGACCCGGCCATCCGCCGCAACCGCCTCGCCTTGCTCGCCACGCTCCGCCGCGTGACGCGGCAGGTCGCGGATTTCAGCCGCATCGCGGGGTAGGGCGCCCCCTCACCCGGCTTCGCTTCGCTCAGCCACCCTCTCCCCGCAAGCGGGGCGAGGGGAGGCGCACCACCGTCTTCGTTCTTTCTCTCTCCCGGCGCTTCCAGCCCGCTCCCGCCTCTCCCCCCGGGGAGAGGCCGACGGCGCAAAGCGCTGGCGGGTGAGGGGGCCTCGCGATTCGGCCATTCGGTCAGCCCTGCTGCCATTTTGGCGTGATCTTGACGTATTCAGGCAAAGCGACAGTCTCGCCAAGCCCGGAAATCTCGCCTAGGCTCGGGGCAACCTTGGAGCTTTCCCATGAATGCCACCGCTTCCCGCGCCCTTGCGCCGGGCCTGATCATCCTTGCCGGCTGCGCCTGTTCGATGCTCACCTTCGGGCCGCGCGCCACGATGGGCTTCTTCCAGCAGCCGATCATCTCCACCAACGGCTGGGGCCGCGATGTCTTCGCCATGGCCCTCGCCATCCAGAACCTGCTCTGGGGCGTCGGCCAGCCCTTCATGGGCGCCATCGCCGACCGCTTCGGCACGCTCCGCGTGCTCTGGGTCGGCGCCACCCTTTACGCCGCCGGCCTCGCGCTGATGACCGTGGCGGGCGACCCGCTGACGCTGAACCTGACGGCCGGCGTGCTGATCGGCTTCGGCCTCGCCGGTTCGTCCTTCAACCTTGTCCTCGCAGCCTTCGGCAAGCTGCTGCCGCCGGAAAAGCGCTCGATGGCCTTCGGTGCCGGCACGGCGGCGGGTTCGTTCGGCCAGTTCCTGTTCTCGCCGCTCGGCGTGGCGCTGATCCGCGATTACGGCTGGCAGAATTCGCTGCTGATCTTTGCCGGCCTGACCATGCTCGTCCTGCCGCTGGCGCTGGCCATCGCCACCCCGCCCCAGAAGCAGGCTGCCGCCAATGCGGCGCCGGGCGTGGATAACCAGTCGGTCAAGCAGGCGCTGAACCAGGCTTTCCGGCACCGCTCCTATGTGCTGCTTGTGCTGGGCTTCTTCACCTGCGGCTTCCAGCTTGCCTTCATCACGGTGCATCTGCCGTCCTATTTCAAGGATATCGGCCTGCCGCCGGAAGTCGGCGGCTGGACACTCGCGCTGGTCGGCATCTTCAACATCGTCGGCTCGCTCTCGGCCGGCTGGCTCGGCAACCGCATGCCCAAGCGCTGGATCCTCGCCGCGATCTATTTCGCCCGCTCGGTGGTGACGATCGGCCTCCTGCTGTCGATTCCCTTCGTCGCGCAGCCGGTCAGTGTCTTCGGCATCGTGACGACGGTCGGGGTTCTCTCGGCGCTGACCTTCGGCGCGTTCACGGGGCTGCTCTGGCTCTCCACCGTGCCGCCCACCGCCGCCCTCGTCTCGATCATGTTCGGGCCGCGCTACATGGCGATGCTCTACGGCTTCGCCTTCTTCTCGCATCAGGTCGGGGCGTTCCTCGGCGTCTGGCTGGGCGGCCTGCTGTTCGAGCGGACGGGCAGCTATGACGTGGTCTGGTGGCTCTCGGTCGGGCTCGGCGTGGCCTCGGCCATCATCAACCTGCCGATCTCGGAACGCGCCGCGCCGGGACGCTGGCAGCCCAGCCCCGCCTGAACATCGAAGCCGGCCTAGGCCGGCGGGTTGGCGATGTCGTCGCCTTCGATCAGGCGGCGGCGCTTCGTCAGCTCCGCACCGAAGAACTCGAGGAAGGCCCGCACCCGCGCGGCCTTCTTAAGGTCGGGATGGGTCAGCACCCACAGGCCGGTATCCGAGGAAATGCGGAGCGAATGGATCCGCACGAGATCGGGCAACTGGTCACCGATGAAGCAGGGCAGGGTCGTCATGCCAAGGCCAGCCTGTGCCGCGCTGGCCAGCGTCGAGACCATGTTGACTTTCACCACCACGCATTCGGGTGGCACCTGCCCGGAAATCCAGCGTCCGCCCGCCGTCATGCTGATCGGGTCGCCGAGGCCGACCCAACGGGCCGGCTTGCGCAGCAGGCTCTCGGGCTGGGCAAGATCCGTCTTCTGCTCGGCAACGAAGGCCCGGCCGGCATAGCAACCCCAGCCGATCGTGGCGACGCGGCGCCCGACAAGTGAAGGCGGGGGATCGACCGAGGCGCGGATGGCCACGTCCGCATCGCGGCGCGAAAGGTTCAGCGCCCGGTTGTCGATCACGAAATCGAGCGTGATCTCGGGGTAACGCTGGCGGAAAGCGCAGAAGATCGGCGAGACGAGATGCGAGAAGATCGTATCCGTCGTCGTCACGCGAAGCTCCCCCGAGGGGCGGACATCCTGCCCGGCAATCCGGCGCTCGAATTCGAGGATCGATTCGGCCATCCGGCTTGCCAGCGCCACCATCTCCTCGCCCGCCGAAGTCAGCAAATAGCCGGAACGGGCGCGCTCGAAGATCCGCACGCCGAGATGCTCCTCGAGCGCATTCAGCCGCCGGAACACCGTCGAATTGTTGACGCCGAGGGCTTCCGCCGCACCACCGAGGGAGCGGTGGTCGGCAATGGCGCGGACGAGGCGGAAATCATCCCAGGCGAGTGGCTGCATGGCGGATCACAGATTGTATTCGTTATACATTATCAGGATGCATCTCCGCATGATTTATCGACCTTTGGCAAGGGTGTCCGAGGCGTCGGAATGGGCGCCCTCCCGGGGCGCCGCCGCGCGCAACAACCTGTCCTGAATCGCCTCGCCCAACCCGGTGTCCGGTAACGGTGCCACCGCGATTCCGGTGCTGGACAGCGAATCCAGCGCGCGAAGGCAGCCATAAAGGCGCGATGCCGCCTCGGCGAGATCGCCCGACCGCGACAGGTTCAGCGCGGCCACGGGCTCGGCACCGCCCGGTTCGGCGGTTCCGAATCCGAGATAGGCCTCGCCCGGCTGCAGAACTGTGGCGTTAAGTCGCACACCGTGCCGGGGCGCGTAATGGGAACTCAGCCGCCCCGGAGCGAGCGGCTGGCTGGTATCAGCCGAGGCCGCCTCGAGCGGCCGGCCGAGCTTCGCCTCGATCGCCTCGCGCGGGATGCCGCCCGGGCGGAGAAGCGTGATCACGCCGCCGAGGCAACCGACAATTGTTGATTCGACGCCGATTGGCGTGGCCCCGCCATCGACAATGGCGGCGATTCGGCCGGCAAGGTCTTCCTCGACATGGCGGGCATCACTGGCCGAGACATGGCCCGAGCGGTTCGCGCTCGGCGCGGCGACCGGCCGGTCAGCCGCCATGAGAATGGCTTGCGCCACCGGGTGGTCCGGGACACGGATCGCGACCGAATCGAGCCCGGCCCGGGCCAGCTCGCAGACCGGCCCCCCGGCACGGGCAGGCACGACAAGAGTCAGCGGGCCTGGCCAGAAGGCCTTCGCCAGAACCTGCGCTTCCGGCGGGAAATCGCCCAGCGCGAGGGCCTGATCGAGGCTGGCGACATGGGCAATCAGCGGGTTGAAGCGCGGGCGGCCCTTGGCAGCATAGAGCCGGGCGATGGCCTGCGGGTTCGTTGCATCCGCGCCGAGCCCGTAGACGGTCTCGGTCGGGAAGGCGACGAGCTCGCCCCCGGCGAGCATGGCCCCCGCTCGGGCCAGATCTTCCGGCCGGTCGGTCAGGACGAGTGTCGTCGCGGTTGGCGAATGCATAGGACATCTTTGGGGCAAATTGCCTCAGGTCTGCAACATCTCTTTGTCGGCCACCTGACTGCGTGGCTGGCCCTGACAGACTATGGCGGGCACGGTGGCAGGAAGCCCTTGCCATCCGGTTCGAAACCAGATAGTTTATATATGAACTAAATCGGGGTTGCGTGCTTCCGTCGGACAAGGAGGCTTGCTAGACCTTCGCCAGCAGGGAACGAGGCCGGATAACGGCCTGAATCGGGGAGTGAGGCCATGACTTATCGCGCGCCAGTCGAGGATATCCTGTTCGCCATGCGCCACGTCGCCGGGCTGGAGCAGGGCATTGCCTCCGGCCTCTATGCCGATCTGGCCGATGGCGTTGCCGAGGCGATCCTCGACGAAGCCGCGAAATTCGCCGAGGGCCGGCTTGCGCCGCTCAACCGCGTTGGCGACAAGGAAATGGCCCGTCTGGTCGATGGCACCGTCCGCATGCCGGCCGGCTTTGCCGAGGCCTATGCCGATTGGGCGGCGGGTGGCTGGGCCAGCCTGGCGGCAGATCCCGAATATGGCGGGCAGGGCCTGCCGACTCTGCTCAGCGTCGCCTGCAGCGAGATCTGGAATGCCGCCAACATGGCCTTCGCACTGAACCCGCTGCTGACGGTCGGCGCGGTCGAGGCCCTCACCGCGCATGGCACGGATCACCTCAAGCAGACCTACCTGCCCAAGCTCATTGCCGGCGAATGGACCGGCACGATGAACCTGACCGAGCCGCAGGCCGGCTCGGATCTCAACCTGTTGACCAGCCGCGCGGAACGGGCGGCCGATGGGAGCTACCGGATCTTCGGGCAGAAGATCTTCATCACCTATGGCGATCACGAGATGACGGAGAACATCATCCATCTCGTTCTGGCCCGCCTGCCGGATGCGCCGGCGGGTACGCGCGGCATCTCGCTGTTCCTCGTGCCGAAATTCCTCGTCAACCCGGATGGCAGCCTCGGCGCCCGGAACGACCTGCGCTGCCACGCGCTCGAGCACAAGCTCGGCATTCATGCCTCGCCAACGGCCACGATGATCTTCGGCGATGCCGGCGGGGCCATCGGCTACCTCATCGGCGAAGAGAACAAGGGCCTCGCCTGCATGTTCACGATGATGAACAATGCCCGCCTCGGCGTCGGCGTACAGGGTGTCGCCATTGCCGACCGCGCCTACCAGCAGGCCCTGTCCTATGCCCGCGACCGCAAGCAGGGCCGCGCCGTCGGGGCGCCGGCGGCCTCGCCGATCATCGAGCATCCGGATATCAAGCGCATGCTGATGGAGATGCGCGCCAAGATCGCCGCTGCCCGCGCCCTGTGTTTTGCCACGGCGGCGGGCCTCGACCGCCATCACCGCCTGGAGGACGAGGAAGCCCGCCGCATTGCACATGAAGAAGCCTCGATGCTCACCCCGGTGGCCAAGGCTTTCGCGACCGATATCGGGATCGAAGTCGCCTCGCTCGGCGTCCAGATCCATGGCGGTATGGGCTTCGTCGAGGAAACCGGCGCCGCCCAGCATTACCGCGATGCCCGCATCCTCGCGATCTACGAGGGGACGAACGGCATCCAGGCCATCGACCTTGTGACCCGCAAGCTGCCGCTTTCGGACGGGCAACGCATTGCCGCGATGATTGCCGGCTACCGCGCCTCGGCCGAGCGCGCGCGCGGCTTCAACGACCCCGCGCTCAATGCCATCGGCACGCGGATCGGCCGTGCCGTCGATGCGCTGGAGCGCGCCACGGGCTTCATGCTCGGAGCGCTGAAGGGCAATCCGAATGCGGCTTTGGCCGGCGCGACTCCCTATCTCCGTCTCTTCGCGCTTGCGGCTGGCGGGGCCTATCTCGCTGACGAGGCCATGGCTGCCGCGGCCGCCCGCCATGCCGGCGAGACGGATCCTCGCCATGAATCGCGCATCCGCGATGCCCGCTTCTTCGCCGAAAACCTTGCCGTCGGCGCCGAGGGCCTCGAGACGACCGTCGTCGAAGGGGCCGAATCCATCACCTCGGCCTTTGCCAGCGCCGCCGAATAGGAGTCTGCCATGTCCGATCCCGTGCTTCAGCGCCGCGACGGCGCCGTCCTCGTGCTCACCCTCAACCGGGCCGAGAAGAAGAATGCCCTGACCGGCGCGATGTATTCGGCGCTGACCGAGGCGATCGAATCCGCCAATGCGGATGCCGGAATCGGCACGATCCTGATCCTCGGCCAGCCCGGCATTTTCTGCGCCGGCAATGACATCAAGGATTTCATCGGCTTTGCCATGAGCGGCAGCCTCGGCGGACCGATCCTCGGTTTCCTGCGGGCGCTGGTGGCCAACCAGAAGCCGCTGGTGGCAGCGGTCGATGGCGGCGCCATCGGCATCGGCACCACGATGATCCTGCATTGCGATTACGCCCTCGCTTCCGAGCGCGCCGTTTTCGCCACGCCCTTCGTCGATCTCGCGCTGGTGCCGGAAGCCGGTTCAAGCCTGATCGTGCCACAGCTGATGGGCCAGCGCCTCGCCTTCGAGATGCTGGTCATGGGCGAGCGTTTCGATGCCTCCCGCGCCCGCGAGACCGGTCTCGTCAACCGTATCGTGGCCAGCGGCGATATCGAGGCCGAGGCTCTTGCCGTGGCCGCGCGCATTGCCGCCAAGCCGCGCGAGGCTGTTGCTGTTTCGCGCCGGCTGATGCGGGGCGATCCGGCGGCCTTGCTGGCCCGGATCGACGAGGAGGCTGCGGCCTTCGCCCAACGGCTTGGCTCCGCCGAGGCGCGCGCCGCCTTCGAGGCCTTCCTGTCCAAACCGAAATCCTGAAAGCGGGGATCGCCGTGAAAACCGACGCCATGACCACCACCACAAACCTGCAGGGCAAGACCCTCTTCATCACCGGTGCTTCGCGCGGGATCGGCCTCGCCATCGCCCTGCGCGCGGCAGCCGACGGCGCCAATATCGTTGTCGCAGCCAAGACGGCCGAGGCCCATCCGAAGCTGGAAGGCACCATCTTCACGGCAGCGGAGGAAATCGAGAAGGCCGGCGGCAAGGCCCTGCCGCTCCAGCTCGACATCCGCGAGGATGCCGCGGTCGAGGCCGCGATGGCGAAGGCGGCGCAGCATTTCGGCGGCATCGACATCGTCATCAACAATGCCAGCGCCATCAATCTCGCCCCGGTCGCGGCGCTGGAGATGAAGCGCTTCGACCTGATGCACCAGATCAATGCCCGCGGAACCTATCTCGTGTCGCGTTCGGCCTTGCCTTATCTCGCAAAAGCCGCGAACCCGCATATCCTGATGCTGTCGCCCCCGCTCGACATGAAGACGAAATGGTTTGCCGGCCATACCGGCTACTCCATGGCAAAGTTCGGCATGAGCCTCGTCGTGCTCGGCCTGGCCGGCGAGACGCGCGGCAAGATCGGCGTCAACGCGCTCTGGCCGCGCACGACCATCGCGACGGCGGCGGTGAAGAACATCCTCGGCGGGGATGCGCTGATGCGCTCCAGCCGCTCGCCGGATATTCTCGCCGATGCGGCCCATGTCATCCTCACCAAGGATGCCCGCAGCTTCACCGGCAATTTCATCATCGATGACACGTTTCTTGCGGGCGAGGGCGTCACCGATTTTGACCGCTACCGCGTCGATCCCACCCAGCCCTTGGCCCCGGATTTCTTCGTTCCGGATGATATCCCGCCGCCTGCCGGGGCGACCTATGGCCCGCTGAAATAAGCGGGAAAGGCGCACGATTACCCCTTGCCTCCGGCGTCCGGATCGGCTGGATAGCGGCGGAAACGGCAGCATGAGGCGGGGGCCGGCATGATCATCGTCCATCTCCCGCAGGGAGCCGAAACCGACCCGGTCCGCCGCCGCGAGGAGCGCTGCAGCTTCGAGCGCCGGGCGCTCGGCACGGGTGATCCTGTGCCGGCAGGGGCGGTCTGGATCGACCTGATCGATCCGACGCGCGAGGAAGACCGCCGTGTCGAACTGGCGCTCGGCATCGAGATCCCGACGCGGGAGGAAACCCGCAATATCGAGCCTTCCGAGGTGCTCTATGTCGAGAATGGCGTGCGCTACATGTCCGCGCGCATCCTCTGCCAGTCCGGCACGGAAAGCCCGACCCTTGCACCGATCTCCTTCATCCTGAAGGACCACACGCTCGTCACCGTCCGCTATGACGAGCCGCGCTCCTTCCAGATGTTCATCAACCGGATGGGCCGCCCCGGGGCAGGCACACCCTCGGGCGATCACGTGCTCATCGCACTGTTCGAGACGGTGATCGACCGCGCCGCCGAGATTCTCCGCCTGACAGGCGAGCGGATCGATGAATCCTCCTCGGCCGTCTTCGACGCGAATGCGACGCGCCGGGCCGATGTCGAGACCTTCCGCACCACGCTTCAGACGATGGGGATGGAAGGCACCCGCATTTCCAAGGTGCGCGAGAGCCTCGTCTCGATCGAGCGCATGCTGCTCTTCCTCAGCGCGAATACGGCCGGCGCCACCCTGCCGGACGGGCTCCGCGCCGAGGTGCGCACCACCTTGCGGGATCTTCAGTCACTCGAGGACCACGCCACCTTCCTGTCGAACAAGATCCAGTTCCTGCTCGATGCCGTGCTGGGCCTTGTCAGCCTCGAGCAGAACAAGATCATCAAGATCTTCTCGGTGGCGGCCGTGGTCTTCCTGCCGCCGACGCTGATCGCCTCGTCCTATGGCATGAACTTCAGGAACATGCCGGAACTTGATTGGCAGCTTGGCTACCCGATGGCCCTCGGCCTGATGGTCCTCTCGGCCGTCTGCACCTATTTCTTCTTCAAGATCAAGCGCTGGCTGTGAGGCGAAAGCCATGTGCGGCCGCTTCGCCCTGACGCTGCCCCCGGAAGCCGTCCGGGCCTGGTTCGGCTATCGCGACCAGCCGAATTTCCCGCCGCGCACCGATATCCGCCCCACCCAGCCGGTGGCGATCATGCGGCTCGAACAGGGCGAGCGGCGCTTCGCTCTCGTTCGCTGGGGCTTTATTCCCGGCTTCGTCAAGGACGAGAAGGATTTCCCGCTACTGATCAATGCGCGTGGCGAAACGGCCTTCGAGAAGCCCTCTTTCCGCAATGCCATCCGCCGCCGCCGCTGCGTGTTCCTCGCCGATGCCTTCTACGAATGGCACAAGCTGGATGAGAAGGGCCGGAAGAAGCAGCCCTATCTGATCCGCCGCCCGATGCAGGGTCCGATCGCCCTTGGCGGCATCTGGGAAAGCTGGCAGAGCCCGAACGGCTCCGAACTGGACACAGCCGCCATCCTCACCATCTCCGCCAATGCCACCATTGCCGCGATCCATGACCGGATGCCGGTCATCCTCGAACCCTCCGCCTTCGAGGCCTGGCTCTCGGCTGAAACGCCGCGCGAGGCGGTCGAGGCGATGATGCGGCCGCTCGACGATGACGCGCTGGAACTCGTGCCGATCGCGAAGGTCGGTGAGGAACCGCCGGGCCTGTTGTAAACCGAGGGGCCAGGCAGCGAGAGGACGAAAACCCAAGAGAGCTTGTCATGAAGACGATCCTGTTCCTCGCGCTGGGGGTGTGTTTCTTCCTCTGGCTGATCTGGGTCCTCGCCGAGCCATGGCGCAACAGGAAGCGGCGCGACCGCCGTGACAGCGCCAGCAGCAGTGGCGGAGAGGCGGGCGGCCATACCGGCCCGGACAATGATTCCAGCGGCGATGGCGGCGGCGATGGGGGCGGTGGCGGCGGCGGGGATTGACCCGCCCGCTAACGCGTGAACCCCGCTACCAGCTCGACATGCGGCGAATGCCGGAACTGGTCGACCGGCGTGACCCCGGTGAGCCGGAACCCGGCTGCGACCAGCACCTGCGCATCGCGGGCGAAGCTTTCCGGATCGCAGGAGACATAGGCCACCCGGCCGATGCGCGACTTGGCGATCTCGCGGATCTGGGCTTCGGCACCCTGCCGGGGCGGATCGAGCAGAACAGCATCGAAGGGCTTGAGTTCCGGTGCAAAAAGCGGCCGGCGGAACAGGTCCCGCGCGTCGGCGACAGCCGGCTTGCCGCCGGGATTGGCCCGGATCGAACGCTGGAAGGCCTCGATGGCGGGCCGGTCGGAATCAAAGGCGGTGACTTTCATCTTCCGGGCCAGCCGCAGGCCGAACGGGCCCAGCCCGCAGAACAGTTCGGCGAGATGCTTCGTGCCTGCGAGAATGCCGTCCGCCAGTCCCGCCAGTTCGGCCTCGGCCTCCGCCGTGGCCTGCAGGAACGAGCCCGGCGGCACGAACATCGTCATGCCCGGCTGGTCGACCATCGCCACGCGGGGCGGGCGCGGCTCGATCAGCCTTTCGCCATGCAGGGTCAGCCGGGCGAGCCCTGTCTCCATGGCAAGCCCGACGAGCTTCTGGCGCAACGCTTCCGGCAGCGGGCCCGAGCCGCGGAGGTCGAGATCGAGCCCGTCAAGGCTGGCTGTGGCCTGCAGGTCGAGCGGCTTGTTGAAGCCGCGCAGCACATGGCCGATCCGCCGGGCAAGGTCGGGGACCGGCGCAAGGGCAGGCACCAGCAGCGGGCAGGCATCGAGATCGACCAGCTGGTGGCTCCGCGCCCTCATGAAGCCGGCGAGGATGGTGACACCATCCGGCCCCTCGTTTCGCCGGATATGGAGCGTCACGCGGCGCCTTCCCGCGCCATGCGCATCCCGCGTCGGGGCAATTGCGGTCTCGATCCGCACGCGTTCCAGCGCCTGCCGGATGCGGTCGCGCTTCCACGCTGCCACGGGTTCCGGCGCCCAATGCTGGAGGGCGCAGCCGCCGCATTGGCCGAAATGCCGGCAATGCGGGGCGACCCGTTCCGGGCTGGACGGGTCGAGGCTCAGGATATCCGCCCGTCCCTCGCCGATCATCGCGCGCACGGCCTCGCCCGGCAGGGTATAGGGCAGCGGATAGCTCACGCCCTCCTGCGCGGCGATGCCATCGCCGCGATTGCCGATGCGCTCCACGACAAGGCGGGCTTCCTTCATCTTGATTTCCGTCCGATCAGCAGGAATTCCTGGTTGCCATCACCGCCGGTGATCGGCGAGGGCAGGGTCGCGAGCACCTCGATGCCGAGCCCGCTCAGGGCGGCCTCGACTTCGTCCAGCACGCGCTGATGCACCGCCGGATCGCGGATCACGCCATGTTTGCCGGCGCCGGGCCCGGCCTCGAATTGCGGCTTGATCAGGACGATCAGCCCGCCGCCCGGTTTCAGGCGTTCCAGCCCGGCAGGGATCGCCTTGGCCAGCCCGATGAAGGACAGATCCGCCACCAGGAGGTCCACCGGTTCGGGAATCTCGGCCTCGCTGACCTGCCGGGCATCGAGGCCCTCGAGATTGATGACGCGGGGATCGGCAGCCAGCTGCGGATGCAATTGCCCGTGGCCGACATCGACAGCATAGACGCGGCGGGCACCACGCTGGAGCAGCAGGTCGGTGAAGCCGCCGGTCGAAGCGCCGAGATCGAGCGCGACGAGACCCGCCGGATCGAAAGGGGCTGCATCGAGCCCCGCGCGCAGTTTCTCTCCGGCGCGGGATACGGTAGCAAAGGGGCGCTCGGCGGAAAGGCTGACCGAGCCCTCGAACAGCCGGGAGGGTTTGTCGACACGCTTGCCATCCGCGACGACCAGCCCGGCCTCGATGGCCGCTCTGGCCAGGCTTCGGGTGGCGAAAAATCCCTTTTCAACAAGCAAATGATCGATCCGCTGCCGGGTCATGAAAAACGTTGCCTCGTTCGGCATCCGGTATGCGTCCCGATGGGTAACAGGACAAGGGAATTCGGGAACGGCCCTGCGCCGCCCACGAATTCTCCGGTCCATTTTCTGGAGAGACACAATGAATTCGACCCTTTCTCGCCGCTTTTTCCTCGCTGGCTCCGCCGTCGCGCTGACGCTGCCGGCCACGCACCGCGTCTATGCCCAGGCCGCCACACCGCCGGCCGGGCCCTTCGCCACGCCGAAGCTCGGCTATGCCTACAACGCGCTCGAGCCCCATATTGACGCGATGACGATGGAGATCCACTCGCAGCGCCATCACGGCGCCTTCATCACCAACCTCAACAATTTCGCCAAGGATCACGCGGTGATCGGCTCCACGCCGATCAGCCAGCTTCTGGCGAAGTGGCAGGAACTGCCGGAAGCCATCCGAATGGGCGCGAAGAACAGCCTTGGCGGCCATGCCAACCACACGATGTTCTGGGAAATCATGACGCCGGGCGGGGCCAAGGAACCGACAGGTGACCTGAAGGCCGCGATCGACCGTGATCTCGGCGGCTTCGACAAGCTGAAAGCCGATTTCAACGGTGCCGGTGGTCGCGTCTTCGGGTCGGGCTGGGTTTTCGTGACGGTCAACAAGGACGGCAAGCTCGCCCTCGCCTCCAAGCCGGGCCAGGACAACCCGATGATGGATGGTCTGATGCCGCTCTTCGGCAATGATGTCTGGGAACATGCGTACTATCTGAAGTACCAGAACCGCCGCGCCGATTATCTCAACACGTGGTGGAACGTCGCCAACTGGACCAAGATCGGCGAGCGCTACGCTGCCGCCAAGGCGGGCAGCCTCGCGATCTGACGTGCCTTCGGGCCTGCCCGTGCGGCAGGCCCCTCTCCCGGCTCATCCGGTTCCGGCCGGGAGCGCATCGGCGCTCCCGGTCAGGGCCGCGACCGCCTCGGCAAACTGGTCGAGCGCGGCCAGTCCTTTCGGGGACAGCGCATAGACGCCGCGGCTTTCGCGCTGGAACCAGCCATAGACATCATCCTGCAGGATCGCCGCTGCCCGCGTGACACCTGTCCGTTCACGCAGGGCCGCGACCTTGCACGCCCCTTCCGCAGCGATCAGCCCGGCAATCCGCAGCGCATCCTGACGGTAGGCTGTCATGCGCGGCCGGCGCGTGCTGCCGCCGATATTCGGATCGCCGACACGATGCGCGAATTCCTTCAGCAGAAGCGTCGTGCGCCTCGTGTTGCGCCGCGGCTGGTAGGGCAGGGGGTCGGCCAATGGCTCGACGAAATCGCCGGTCACCACCAGCACGCCGAGGCCGAGCCGCTTGCACAGCTTCACGATATCGCTCTGCTGGCGCCGTTTCGGCGGCCCGAAGGCCAGATAGACCGCATCGCTCATCGCCTGCCGGTCGACGCCCTGCAGCAACAGCGGCAGCGAGAAGCCCGTCTTCATCTCGACGATGACGGGAGCCTCGGCGCCGCGCACCGCAACAATATCGCAATCGCGGACCTCGCCTTTCACGGCATAGCCCTGCCGTTCGAGGAACAGCTTGATCGGGCGGTAAAGATCGGTCTCGGCCATGGCCAAGACCTAACCCGTTGCGCTGATTCGAGAAAGCCGGCTGGCCTCAGGCCCGCACAGCCGTGCTCGCGCCAGCCTGGCCGAGAGCCTCGCGCACCTTTGCCACGATGCCCTTTGCATCGAGGCCGGCCTCGGCATACATCTTTTCCGGCTTGTCGTGATCCTGGTAGCTGTCCGGCAGCACCATCGATCGGAAGCGCAGCGCACCATCGAGCAGGCCTTCGTCAGACAGGAACTGCACCACCTGCGCCCCGAACCCGCCAACCGAACCCTCCTCGATCGTGACCAGCACCGCGTGGCCTTGCGCGAGATCGCGCACCAGAGCCGTGTCGATCGGCTTGGCGAAGCGCGCATCCGCGACCGTGGTGGAAAGCCCGAGCTTTTCCAGTTCGTCCGCTGCCAGCAAAGCTTCCTGCAGGCGCGTGCCGAGCGACAGCAGCGCGATCTGGCTGCCGTTGCGGATCATGCGGCCCTTGCCGATGGGGAGGATCTCGCCGCGCTCCGGCATCTCCACGCCCACACCCTCGCCACGCGGATAGCGGAAGGCGATGGGTCCGGAATCATGCGCCACCGCTGTCGCCACCATGTGGCAGAGTTCGGCCTCGTCCGCCGCCGCCATCACCACCATATTCGGCAAGCAGCACAGATAGGCAAGATCGAACGCCCCGGCATGGGTCGGCCCGTCGGCGCCCACCAGCCCGGCCCGGTCCATCGCGAAGCGGACCGGCAGGTTCTGGATCGCCACGTCATGGACCAGCTGGTCGTAGCCGCGCTGGAGGAACGTGGAATAGATGGCGCAGAACGGCTTGTAGCCCTCTGTCGCCAGCCCGGCGGCGAAGGTCACCGCATGCTGCTCGGCAATGCCGACATCGAAGGTCCGCTGCGGGAAAGCCTCGCCGAACAGGTCCAGCCCGGTACCGGAAGGCATGGCGGCGGTGATCGCCACCACCTTGTCATCCCGTTCGGCCTCGCGGATCAGGCTCTGTGCGAAGACCTTGGTATAGCTCGGCGCGTTCGAGGGCGGCTTGGCCTGCTTGCCGGTGATGACATCGAACTTCACCACGCCGTGATACTTGTCGGCGCTGGCTTCCGCCGGCGCATAGCCCTTGCCCTTCTGCGTCACGACATGGATCAGCACCGGCCCGGTATCGCTGTTGCGGACATTGCGCAGGACCGGCAGCAGGTGATCGAGATTATGGCCGTCGATCGGCCCGACATAGTAGAAGCCAAGCTCCTCGAACAGGGTGCCGCCGGTCCAGAATCCGCGACCGAATTCCTCGGTCTTGCGGGCCTTGTCGTAGAAAAACTTCGGCAGCCTCTGCGCGAGCTGCTTCGCCACTTCCCGCAGCGAGCGGTAGGTCCGGCCGGAAACCAGCCGCGCGAGATAGGCCGACATCGCCCCCACCGGCGGGGCGATCGACATGTCATTGTCGTTGAGGATGACGATCAGCCGCGAATGCATCGCCCCGGCATTGTTCATCGCCTCATAGGCCATGCCGGCGGACATCGCACCATCGCCGATCACCGCGATCACATGGTTGTTCCCGCCGGCAAGATCCCGCGCCACGGCCATGCCGAGGCCGGCGGAAATCGACGTCGAGGAATGCGCCGCGCCGAACGGATCGTATTCGCTCTCGCTGCGCTTGGTGAAGCCGGAAAGGCCTCCTCCCTGTCGCAGGGTGCGGATCCGGTCACGACGGCCGGTCAGGATCTTGTGCGGATAGGCCTGATGGCCGACATCCCAGATCAGCCGGTCGCGCGGCGTATCGAAAACGTGATGAAGGGCCACCGTCAGCTCGACCACGCCCAGTCCGGCGCCGAGATGCCCGCCTGTCACCGAGACCGCATCGATCGTTTCCGCGCGCAATTCGTCAGCGACCTGCCGCAACTGGCTCTGGTCCAGCCGGCGCAGGTCCTCGGGCGTCATGATCGTGTCCAGCAGGGGGGTATCAACCGCCAAGGGAAAGCCTCCGTTTGTCAGCCGCCTCATCTATCGGGTTGCGGCCGAACGTCAATGAGCAGAGGCGTCAAGCCTTTGGCAGCGGGATGAATTCACTCTCGCCGGGCACGCTGTCGAACCGGCCGGCAGCCCAGTCAGCCTTGGCCTGGTCGATCCGTTCCTTGCGGGAGGAGACGAAATTCCACCAGATATGCCGGCGGCCATCCATCGCATCGCCGCCGATGATCATGATCCGCGCGTGGCTGAGCGCAAGGATCGAGATACGGTCACCCGGCTTGAAGACCAGCAACTGGCCCGGGCGGAAAACATCACCCGCAATGTCGATCTCGCCGGAGACGATATAGATCGCCCGCTCGGGGTAATCGTCATCCAGCGGCAGGATCGCGCCCGGTGCCAGCATCGCCTCGGCATAGAGCGCCGGATGCGGGTACTGCACCGGCGATTCCTCGCCATAGGCCGCGCCCATGATCAGTCGCACGCGCTTGCCCTCGCCGGTGATGCGCGGCAGCTCGGCCTCGGTATGGTGGATGAAGGCCGGGTCGGTTTCTTCCAGAGCCGCCGGCAGAGCTGCCCAGAGCTGGATGCCGAAGAGCCGCCGCGTCTCGGCCTGCCGCGCCTCCGGACTGCTGCGCTCGGAATGCACGACGCCGCGCCCAGCCGTCATCAGGTTCAGCGCGCCGGGCGTGATGTCCTTCACCACGCCGAGGCTGTCGCGATGCCGGATCGAGCCGTCGAACAGGTAGGTGACGGTCGAGAGGCCGATATGCGGGTGCGGGCGCACGTCGAGGCCCTGGCCAAGCAGGAATTCCGAAGGGCCCATCTGGTCGAAGAATACGAAGGGGCCGATCATCTTCTTGCCGATCGAGGGCAGCGCGCGCCGCACCTGGAAGCCGCCGAGATCGCTCACGCGCGGCACGATGACCTGCTCGATCGCTGCGCAGGCCCGGGCATCACCGGGTTCGGGGTCGTCACTCGGCAGATGGGACATGGGCGCCTCCTCGCAAGGGTCCGGACCTCCGGAAAGATGGCGGTCGGCCGCGTGTCTGGAAAGGGCCGATGACAGGCTTGTGACGCGGCAGGCCGCGAGGCGCCGGGCGGGCGCCGGTAAACTCAGCGCTCGGGATCGAGCGGTGCGGCGCCGGCAGGCTTGCCATCCGGCCCGAGCTGGATCTTGGAAATCCGCATCTCCGCTTCGCGCAGCAGGGCCTCGCAGCGCTTCTTCAGCATCTCGCCGCGCTCATATTTGGCGATCGAGGCTTCGAGGCTCACATCGCCGCGTTCAAGCTCGCCGACAATGGCCTCGAGTTCGGTCATCGCCTTCTCGAAAGGCAGGGCGGCAATATCGGCGGGCAGATCCTGATTCATGACCGGCACCCTAGCCCATCCCCCGGGCGAGGCAACTCTCGACGGTGCTTTTCCACGAGACTCAGCCGCTGCTGCGCGCGCTGAGCCGGAGCCCGGGTGCCGGCCGCTCGCGCAGGACCTCACGCCGGAAACGGAAGAGGGCCGCCGGCCGGCCCTTCGTCGTCGTCTGTTCGCCGGTTGGTTCGACAAGCCCGCCGGTCTCGACGAGGCGGCGGAAATTCTGCTTGTGCAGATGATGGCCGGAAATCGCCTCCACCTTCCGCTGGAGATCAGTGAGCGTGAACTGGTCGGCCATCAGCTCGAACACGACAGGCCGGTATTTCAGCTTTCCCCGCAGCCGGCCGAGCGCGGTGGCGACGATCCGGCGGTGGTCGAAGGGCATGACCTGCCCGAGCCGGAGACGATCCGGCATCGCGGCCTGCCGTCGATCCCGCACGGCCTCGTCGACAAGGCCGGCCGAATAGAGCAGTTCGTAGCGCTCCAGCACCTTCTCCTCGTCGAAAGGCGTGCCATCGACGCCGAAAGACAAAGCCAGCCGCTCGCGGCGCGTGAGGCCGCGCCCCTCCGCATCGCTGCCAGCCTCCGCCTCGCCGGCCCAGCGTTCGAGGGCCGGAAGCAGCACCCGGTCGAGGATATCGGGCCGCCCGCCGCGCCAGTCCTCCCAGGGAAAGAATGTGTAGAGCGGCAGGAAATTCTCCCGCTGGGTGGCGCCGGCAGCCATCCGGGTCAGCGCGAGATAGCCGATTGAGACGAGATGCAGCGCCGCTGCCTCGCCCGATCCTTCCGGCAGCAGGCGGCCGCGATCGCCGAATGTGTAGAGCTGCTCGACATAGCCGAGTGTCAACCCGGCCTGTTCCTGCGCGAAACTGCGCAGACCGAGCTCCAGCGTGCGGTGCCGGCCGGGATCGAACGGCCCCGAAGGAAGGCCGGGCGGCATCGTCGCCCCGAGGCTCGAGGCATAGACAACCGGCTCGTCGCCGCGCATCGCGAGGATGACGGCCGTCAGGTTGATCTCGATGCCGGAGCCCCCTGTTGCGATCATGGCTGGCGATGCGACAGGTCGAGGGCGAAGGGCACGCCGTCGAAGCAATCCTCGCCGCGCCCGATCGTCGTCAGCGCACGGATCATGCGCCCGTTCCGGCCGAGCGCCGCATCGGCAAGGGCGACAAGCCGGGCATTCGGCGTCGCGGTGGGCGACAGCCGGCGGATCTCGCTGGCCCATTCCGCCTCGTCTCGGTCCGGCCGCAACTGGCAGGCGGCGATGAAGGCGCCGGCGGTCGAGCGGCTGACCCCGGCATAGCAATGCACGACCAGCGGTGCCGAGCGATCCCAGGCCTCGAAATAGCCAAGCAGCTGCTCGACATGCTCCGAGCCGGGCATCACCTCGCCTTCGCGCGGCTCGGTGATATCGGCAAAATCCAGCTTGAGATGCCGCTCCGGCGCGATGCCGGGCGGCCGCTCGACCTGCCCGATATTCTTGATCAGCGTCACCACGCCGGTGGCGCCGGTCTCGGCGACTTTCCGGTTCAGCAGGCGCCAGGCGCAGACATGGATCACCGGCATCAGGCGGCTCCCTCATCCTGCAGGGGGCCGGGCAGGTCCAGCATCCGGAAACGCTCGAGGAACGCGGCCTCGGCCCGCCCGACGGGCCAGGGCTCGAGCAGGGCGCGGGCCTGCGCATCCAGCAGCATCGGCGCGCCGAAGAATTGCTGGGCCTCGCCGGGCTCGAAGCCGGCCAGCCTTGTCGCCTCGTGAAATGCAGAGGCCCGGTCTGCGCGCTTGGCGAGATCATGAGCCAGTTTCGTCATCGGCGCCGGCAGCCCGAAGCGCCGCATCACCGCATCCAGCACGAGGCGCTCGGTCTCGCGATAGGCATCGCCGATCACCGCCTTGAAGGGCGAGATCATGTCGCCGATCACATACTCGGCCGCGTCATGCAGAAGCACGGCCAGCCGTGTCCGCCTTCCGGCCTGCGGCGCGAGCCGGCCCGCAAGGTGGTCGACCAGGAGCGAATGCTGCGCCACGGAGAAGATCTCCGGGCCCAAGGTCTGGCCATTCCATCGGGCAACCCGGGCAAGCCCGTGCGCGATATCCTCGATCTCGATATCGAGCGGCGAGGGATCGAGCAGATCGAGCCGCCGGCCGGACAACATGCGTTGCCAGGCCCGGGGGGCGACGGGAGCGCGGGGAGATCGACGCGGCGCAGAAGGAGTTGTCATGCTCCTGATGTGCCGCGCTCCCTCCGAACTGGCAAGGGAATCGTGCTCAGCTGGCGAGCCGGACGTCGTCGCAGGGCCGGCCGGTTTCCCGGGGGCCCAGCACGTCGCGGATGGCTGACAGCATGGCCCGCGTCCGCTCGTCGGTGAGGGAATAGAAGATCGTGGTGCCCTCGCGACGGGTGCTGACGATGCCGGCGGCCCGCATGAGCGCGAGATGCTGCGACAGCGCCGATTGGGCGATGTTCAGCCTGCGCACAAGCTCTCCGACGGCGAGTTCGCCTTCGAGAACAAGGTTGTAGAGGATAACGAGGCGGCGGCGGTTGGCGAGGATCGCCAGCAGCCCTTCGGCGTCTTCGCCATGATGGGTCAAAAAATCAAGCAATGATGAAACATTCATAATACAACTCCTGAAACAAGCGCGTTATATCACGAATTCAGAAGGCATCAAGCGTCGAGGAAATTTATCCCATTTCCACCGGAAAACGGGCGTAGCTGGGCCGGACAACCCGGACCGGAACACCGCCGAGGGTGGTTGTCTCGCCGGCCTTGAGCGCCTCTTCCAGCCGGTCGATCCGCATCGGCACGAGGCCACGGGCGCCGAAACACTCGCCGCCGGTGCCGAGCACGCGATCGCCCGCCCGGCATTCCGCACCGCCCATCACGTTGAAGCCATTGAGCATCTCGACGATCATCGTGCGGGTTCGCGCTGTCCCGCGATGCTCCATCCGGCTCACCACTTCCTGGCCGATATAGCATCCCTTGCGGAAGGCCACGCCACCGAGCTGGTCCAGATTGACCTCGTGCGGGAAGGCCGCCTGTGCGAGGTAATCCTTGCCGCATTCGGGCAGGCCAAGGCTGATTCGTGCCGCGTGATAGGCCTCCTCGCCGGTTGTTGCGCCCGCCGGCAGAAGCTGGGCCAAGGCTTCGCTCGGGCCGATCAGCCGGGCACCCAGCTTTCCGTCGCGCGGGTCATCGAAACGGTAATGCGTCTCGCCTTCCGGGGCCGGCACGCCGGCGATGACGGCGACGCCGATATCCGGGCCAAGCCGGTCGATCACCACGGCACTCCGCAGCCGGTAGAGGGTCAGCCGCCGGGCGAGATCATCCGCCAGCCCGGCCGCGACATCGATCAGGTAGAGCGGCTCGTCATCGCTCGCATTGAAGACCAGCATGTCGGCGATGATCTTGCCCTGCGGCGTCAGCAAGGCCGCGGGCACGCCCGTGCCGACGGCGAGGCCCTCGATTTCGGCGGTCAGCAGGTTGTGCAGGAAATGCGCCGCCTCGGCACCGGACACGGCCAGCACGGCCCGGTCGGAGAGCAGGCATGCAAGGCGGATCGCCGGTTCCGGCACGGGGCTTGTTTCACTCATGCGAGCCAGATAAGTCCGGTTTGCAGGGCAAGCAAGCCTTGTCGTCATGCCGGAGGGAAAAGCGATGGCCGCCAGGTTCGATACGGTGCTGCACGGGGGCGAACTGGTCACGCCGGCGGGGCGAGGGCACGCCGATATCGGCATCAGCGGCGGCGTGATTACCGCGATTGGCGCGATCGGCACCGGCCAGGCGGCCGAGGATGTCGATTGCCGCGGCCTGACCATCCTGCCGGGCGTGATCGACACGCAGGTCCATTTCCGCGAGCCCGGGCTGACCCACAAGGAAGACCTGGAGACCGGCTCCCGCGCGGCGGTTCTGGGCGGCGTGACGGCCGTCTTCGAGATGCCGAACACCAATCCCAACACGACGAGCGCGGAAACGCTGGCCGCCAAGCTCGCGGCCGCGCATCACCGCATGCATTGCGACCATGCCTTCTTCATGGGCGGCACGGCGGAGAATATCGACGAGATCCCTGTTCTCGAGAAGCTGCCCGGCGCGGCCGGGATCAAGGTCTTCATCGGCTCCTCTACCGGCAACCTGCTGGTCGAGGATGACGAGAACCTCGCCCGCATCCTGAAGCAGATCACCCGGCGCGCCTCCTTCCACTGCGAGGACGAGCCCCGGCTCCGCGCCCGGATGAACCTGCGCGAGCCCGGCAACCCCGCCTCGCACCCGGTCTGGCGCGATGTGGAGGCGGCGTTGCTCGCCACGAAGCGGCTGGTCACGCTGGCCCGCCGCCTCGGCAAGCGCGTCCATGTGCTGCATGTCTCGACCGGCGACGAGATCCACTGGCTGGTTGATCACAAGGATGTCGCCTCGATCGAGGTCACGCCGCATCACCTCACCCTGACCGCGCCGGAATGCTACGAGCGGCTCGGCACCTATGCCCAGATGAACCCGCCCGTGCGCGACAAGGCGCATCAGGACGTCCTCTGGTGGGGCATCGCCAATGGCGTGGTCGATATCCTAGGCTCCGACCATGCGCCGCATACGCATGAGGAAAAGCACCATGCCTATCCGGCGTCCCATTCCGGCATGACGGGCGTGCAGACGCTGGTGCCCACCATGCTCGACCATGTGAATGCTGGTCGCCTCACGCTCGAGCGCTTCGTCGATCTCTCCGCCCATGGCCCGGCGCGGCTGTTCAACATCGCGCGCAAGGGCCGGCTGGTCGTCGGCTACGATGCTGATTTCACCATCGTCGATCTCAAGCGCCGCGAGACGATCACGAATGCCTGGATCGCCTCGAAATGCGGCTGGACACCCTATGATGGCAAGGCCGTCACCGGCTGGCCGGTCGGCACGTTCGTTCGCGGGCACCGCGTGATGTGGCAGGGCGAGTTGACCGGCCCGTCGCACGGCGAGCCGGTGGTCTTCGGTGATGCGCTGCAGGCCTGAGGGGATTGCCATGTTCCAGTGCGATATTCCCGCCGTGCCGACGCTCCAGCAGGATGACGAGGCGATCCGCATCACGCGGTATGATTTCGAGCCCGGCGCCGTCACCGGCTGGCACCAGCATGGCTGGCCGTATTTCGTGATCATGCTGACGGATGGCATCCTGCGGATCCACAATGGCAGCGAGATCACCGACGTGCCGCTGACACAGGGCCAGTCCTACATGCGCGCGGCCGGCATCACCCATGACGTGATGAACGGCTCGGACCACCCGATCGCCTTTGTCGAGATCGAGGTGAAGAACCCGGCCGCGCTGACGCGGATGATGCTGGCGTGACCGTTGCCAGCCAGAAGGAGGCTCTGCGAGAAGCGGGACTGGCAGGGCGAGACGCTGATATGAAAAAGGGCCGGAAAACCGGCCCTTGACGCATCCGGCATATGGCCGGCTTTCAGTTCTTCGTCGTCAGCGAATACTCGCCGGCCTTGATCCGGTCCGGCAGCTTCTCGGCAAATTTCGCCACGGCATCCTCGCCATAGCTGGCCACCAGCTCGACAAAGGCAGCGAACAAGGCGGCATGGGCGAGGCAATCGCCGTCGATGCCGTCATAGCGGCCTTCGGCGAAGGCCTCGCTCACATAGGTATAGGCCGCGCGACGCTGGTCGGCGTAAAGCGAATCCCGGGATTGGCCAAGCTCGTCACTCGTTTGCACGGTCGCCTTCCTGTCTTCTCGCCTCCGGCTTTGCCGGATGGCTTGTCTTTCCTCCCGGCTTGATGCCGGTTCCGGAAGCGGTCCCCACCGCCGTCATTCCCACCGGAGCGGGCAAAGGAACCCTAGACCGCCCGGCACGGGAACGCGAGCCTTCTGTTGAGATTTCGTTAACGGGGCGATTCGCGTTTGTGGAAAGTGGCGACTTTGCATCAGCTGCCGAAGCGGCGTTCCAGTTCGCGGGCCAGCCGCGCCGCCTCCCGCGTCAGCGCGAGCCGGGCCGCTTCCGCCGCCGGCGTGCATTGCCGATAGGTGGTGGCGTAATCCGAAAAGCCGGTATTGAACGCACCCGCCATCTTCTCCCGCGCACCGGAGGGCTCGCCCTCGGCCTCCAGCAGCACCTCCATCCGGGCCCGCCAGGGATTGGGCTGGGCGCCGGGCTGGCAGAGCTGGCTGAGAAAGGCGAGGGCGCCGACAACTTCCGAAAGATCGACCAGCGGCTTTTCCTGCGCGGTCGAGACCGGTGGCGCGGGCCGGCTGGCGGTCGGGTTCTCGCCCGCCGGCCGCCGGATCGAGGGGCGGGCCCGCAGCGGCGCCGCCGGCCCCGTCTGGGCGGGGGCGGAGGGCGCCTGGATGATGCGTGAGGGCGGCGCTTCCTGCGCGATCGCCCGGACGCTTGCCGAGGGGGCGAGGAGCAACAGCGCGGCAAAGGCAGCAGGAGCGGCAAGCGCGGAAAGGGTGGCAGAGCAGGCGCGGGCCGTCATCGGGTCACCATGGCCGCCGCACGGGCGAGGATTTCCGGCAGGCGGCGTGTCATTGGCAGGTCGCCCGGCGCATGCGGGTCAACCCAGAGCCAGTCGCTGACCTCGTCCGAGGGAATCGGCTCGCCGGAACGCCAATGCCCGCAGAACGCGGCGATGACCGCATGGGCGCGGATGGCGCCGCCATCATCCGCCTCGATATGCTCGACATGATCGACAAAGCCGACCAGTTCCGCCTCCAGCGCCAGCTCTTCCTGCAATTCGCGCAAGACGCCGTCCCGCAGCGTCTCTCCGGCTTCGATCCGCCCGCCCGGCAGCGAATAGAGCCCGAGGGCCGGGGCCTTCGCGCGCTGGATCAGCAGCACCTTGCCGGCGCGGAACACCGCGATCGAGGCCGCGAGGACCGGACGCTGGACCGCACTCATCCGGCGCCGTCACACATGCTGGCCGCCATTGATGTGCAACTCGGCGCCCGTCACATAGGACGAGGCTTCCGTGCACAGGAAATAGATGGCCTTGGCCACCTCTTCCGGGGTGCCGAGGCGCCGCATCGGCAGCGTCTCGACAATCTTGTCGGTGCCGGGAGAGAGGATCGAGGTGTCGATCTCGCCCGGCGAGATGGCATTGACGCGCACATCCATCGGGCCGAAATCCGCCGCCATCTCGCGCGTCAGCGAGGCAAGGGCTGCTTTCGAGGTGGCATAGGCCGCCCCGGCAAACGGGTGGACGCGGCTGCCGGCGATCGAAGTGACGTTCACCACCGCGCCATTGGTTGCGTGCAATTGCTCCTTGAGGCCGCGCGCCAGCATGATCGGGGCGAAGAAATTCACCTGGAACACCTTCTGCCAGTCGGTCAGCGCGGTATCGATCGACGACAGGCGCGCGCCGCCATCGCCCTTGGGCGAGATCCCGGCATTGTTGACGAGGGCATGGAGCTTGCCATCCGGCAGACGGCTCTTGATCTCCTCGATGGCGCGGAGCGTATCCTGCGGGTCGGCAAGATCGACCTGGACATGATCATCCTGGCCGCCTTCCCATGGGCAGTTCTCGGGGAAGGGCTGCCGCGAACAGGCGATGACGCGCCATCCGGCCGAGCCGAATCGTTTCACGGTGGCATGGCCGATCCCGCGCGAGGCGCCGGTTAGCACGAGAATCCGGCGTTCGCCGGAAGAATTGCTGCGCTGGCTTTCCATGATCGCGACTCCAGGGGTGTGGGACGGAAACCGGCAGGGGCAATGCGGACGGGACGAAACGGAGGGGAACGAACCCCATCTTTCGGCACCAGTCCTAGCGCATTTTCCAATCGGTCAGAAACAGGGTGATAGACGAAAAGACGGCCGATAACGAGGATTGCTGCATTCGCCGCCAAACGGATGTCAGGGATAGAGATGTTCCGTCCGGAACGGCATGCCCGGCCCGTCGCGTCGGAAAACCAGCCGGTCATGCAGGCGGAACGGCTTGTCCTGCCAGAATTCGATATAGGCCGGTACCAGACGGAACCCCGTCCAGTGCGGCGGGCGCGGCACCTCGCCAAGGCCGAATCGCGCGGCTTCCCGCGCCACCGCCTTTTCGAGCGCGAAGCGGCTTTCCAGGGGCCGCGATTGCTGCGAGGCCCAGGCGCCGATCCGGCTGTCCCGCGGCCGCGAGGCAAAATACGCATCGGCCTCCGCATCGCTGACGCGCTCGAGCAGGCCGCGGAACCGTACCTGACGCCGCAGGCTTTTCCAGTGGAACACCACGGCCGCCTGGGCGTTGGCGGTAATCTCCTGGCCCTTCTGGCTCTCGGTGTTGGTGTAGAAGACCACGCCCGCCGGATCGATCCCCTTCATGAGAACCATCCGGACATTCGGCAGGCCATCCGCATCCGCCGTGGCCAAGGCCATGGCGTTCGGATCATTCGGCTCGCTGGCGCGGGCCTCGCCAAACCACGATTCGAACAGCCGAAACGGGTCCGGCATTTCTGGGGACTCACCGGTCATTAACGCTTCCGTTCTTTAATAGCGTGTGAGTATCTCTGGGGTCGCGTCGTGCTGCGTTGCACAAAGTTCCGAACAGGCAGGATCACCATCCCTAGCCTCTTGCGCGCTGGAAGCAACCGGCCTGCCTCCCTTGAATATAGGGTTGCCACGTCTTTCTGCAAAGCACGTGCCGCCGGGCTGGCGCTCCTTCTCGCGTCCGGCCTGCCTTTCGCACTGGGCGGATGCAGCCTGACGATGCATATCGCCTCCCTGCAGGATGACCCCGAGAGCACCGCCTCCATCACCCGCCCGGTCTCGCCGCTCGACCCCTCGCTCGACGAGGAGGATTGGCGCCGGGCGCAGGCCGCCTTGTCGCTGGCGGTCGATCCGCAGGGCTCCGGCCAGCCCGTCAACTGGGACAACCCCGCCAGCAAGCGCAAGGGCACGTTTGCGGCATCGGGCAATCTCGTGCTGGTCGACAACACGATCTGCCGGCCCTTCACGGCCACGATCCAGCAGGCGGGCATCACATCGCGCGAAATCCGCCATCAGGGCCAGGCCTGCCGGATCGGGCCGGGAGAATGGGCCTTGCGGCAAGTCCAGCCGGCCGGCGCGGAGACCACCGCCTCCTCCCGTGCGGGGGCGCCCGCCGCCGCCGCGGCCGCGGCTGAACGCAACCAGCCCTTCCCGGCCCCTTCCACCTCCATGCTGGAGGATGCGGGGAATACGATCCGTCGGCCCTAGACGGCGCACGTCACTGTTGCAAAAATGCTGCGCCATGCCCATGTCCATGGCGGATGGGCCTTTCCCCGGGCCCGATGACCGGCCGCAGGCAAAGCTGAGGACACGATGCGCGATCCGTATACCGTTCTGGGAGTGAAGCGGGACGCCGGCGCCGAAGACATCAAGCGCGCCTTCCGCCGTCTCGCCAAGACCCATCATCCCGATCACAACAAGGACGATCCGAAAGCCAAGGAACGATTCGCCGAGGTCAATGCCGCCTACGAGATTCTGGGCGATGCCGGCAAGAAGCGCGCTTTTGACCGCGGCGAGATCGATGCCGAGGGTCGGCCGAGGGCGGGTGCTGGCATGGGCTTCGACCCCGCCGGCGGCGCGGGCGGGCCGGGCGGCTTCCGGTTCGATTTCGGCTCGGGCGGCGGCCGCGCCGATCCGCGCGACATGTTTTCCGATCTCTTCCGCCAGTTCGAGACCCCGGGCCGCGAGGAGCCGCGCACCAACCGCACATCGCCCATTCCGTCGGGCGAGGATATCGAACTGGAGGCCGCCATCTCCCTCGAGGATGTGGTCGCTGGCGGTTCGCGACGGATCACCCTTCCGGATGGTCGCGCGGTCGAGGTGAACATTCCCCGGGGCGCAGCCAACGGCGCCACGCTGAGACTGCGCGGGCAGGGCTATCCTTCGCCGTTCGGCGGGCCGAATGGCGATGTGCGCGTCACGTTGCGCTACCAGCGCCATCCCCGCTTCGTGGTTGACGGGCAGGATCTCCGCCTCTCGGTGGCGGTTCCGATCCGCGATGCCGTGCTCGGCGGCACCATCCGCGTGCCCACGCTGCAGGGCGAGGTCGAGGTGACCATCCCGGCCTGGACGAGCGGCGGCAAGACCCTGCGCCTGCGCGGCAAGGGCCTGCCCGGCAAGGACAGCGCCGGCGATCTCTTCGTCTCGCTCGATATCGATCTCGGCCCGCCCGATCCGGAGATGGAAGGATTTTTCCGCCGTCGGCGGGCCTGAAAGCCGGTGCAGGGCCGGCTGCCAAGGCTTGAACCTTCGCCGGAACCGGGTAAGGAAGGCAGAAAGCCGGGCTGCTTCGCGTTGCGCGGCATCTTTCGTATGAGACCGAGGATCGAGGACGGATGACCACGACGCAGGATGCAAACCCGATCAGCGGTGTGATGCGCGGCAAGCGCGGCCTCATCATGGGCGTTGCCAACAAGATGTCGATCGCCTGGGGCATTGCCAAGGCGGCCCATGCTGCCGGCGCGGAACTGGCCTTCACCTACCAGGGCGATGCACTGAAGAAGCGCGTCGAGCCGCTGGCCGCCGAACTCGGTGCTCTCGTCGTCGGTCATTGCGACGTGACTGACAGCGCCACGATCGATGCGGTCTTTGCCGAGGTCGAGAAGGCCTGGGGCAAGCTGGATTTCGTGGTCCACGCTATCGCCTTCTCCGACAAGGATGAGTTGACCGGCCGCTATGTCGAGACCTCGGAAGCCAATTTCTCGCGGACGATGCTGATCTCCTGCTACTCGCTGACGGCGGTGGCCCAGCGGGCGGAAAAGCTGATGACCGAGGGGGGCTCCATCCTCACGTTGACCTATTACGGCGCAGAGAAGTGGATGCCGCATTACAACGTGATGGGCGTGGCCAAGGCCGCTCTCGAAGCCTCGGTGCGCTATCTCGCGGCCGATCTCGGCCCCAAGGCGATCCGCGTCAACGCCATCTCCGCCGGCCCGATCAAGACGCTCGCGGCTTCCGGGATCGGCGATTTCCGCTACATTCTGAAATGGAACGAATACAACGCGCCGTTGCGCCGGACCGTGACGGCCGAGGAAGTCGGCCAGAGCGCGGTCTATTTCCTGTCGGACATGTCGCGCGGGGTGACCGGCGAGGTCAGCCATGTGGATGCCGGCTACCATATCGTCGGCATGAAGAACCCGGACGCGCCGGATCTCTCGCTCGACAAGGATTGAGGGAAACCATCATGCCGGCCGCCATCGACAAGCGTCCTGTTCCTGCACGGTACCTTGCCGGGGTTCTCGCAGCCGGTCTCCTTCTTGCGCCGGCAACGGCCTCGGCCCAGGCTGTCGCGCCCCAGGTGCCCGGCCTCCAGCCGCTCTCTCAGACCTTCCCGTCCAATCAGCCGAAGCCCGAGCCGAAGATCGTGAAGACGGAAGTCGAGCGGAAGGGCCGGATCGGCCGCGAGATCTTCATCAGCACCTACCTGACGCTCTCGCGCGATTGCAAGGTCGGCCCGAACCCGCGCCTCGACACGACGGAAGCGCCGAAGAACGGCAAGCTCTACACCCGGCCGAACGCGATCAACCTGCGGGCCGTGCCCGGTGCTCCGCGCACCAACTGCATCGGCACCTCGCCCTACGGGCTCGGCGTGTTCTACCGCCCCGAGCGCCGGTTCAAGGGCGAGGAGACCTTCCTCTTCAAGGTCGTCTACCCCGATGGCGACATTCGCGAGGTTTCCGCGAAGGTGATCGTCGAGTAAGGCGATGACGACGATCTATTTCGTGCGCCATGGCGAGACCGACTGGAATCGCGAAGGCCGGCTGCAGGGCAAGACCGATACCGATCTCAATGCCCGCGGGCGTTCGCAGGCCAGGGCCGTGGCGGAAACCCTTCGCCGCGCGGTCGAGGCAGATTTCGGCGCCGGTGCCCTGAAGGACCTGCCGGTCTATGCGAGCCCGCTGAAGCGGACGCGACAGACCGCCGATCTCCTTCTGGAGGCCTTGGCCCTGCCGGGTCTCGCCATCGGGTTGGAACCGCGCGTTGCCGAAATCGGATTCGGCCATTGGGAAGGCCGGACCTGGTCGGAAATCCGCATGCGGGATCCGATCAACCACCGCGACCGTGAACGGGACCGCTGGCGATTCGCCCCGCCGGGCGGGGAGAGCTATGCCGGTGTGGCAGAGCGCGTCGGCGGGTTTCTCGCGGAATCGGAGCGGCCTTGCTGCGTCGTCTCCCATGGCGGCGTCGCCCGGGTCATGATGCATCTCCTGGCGGATCTGCCGGCCGAACAGGTGCTCCATGCCGATATCTGGCAGGGGCGCGTGCTTCGTTTCGCCGCAGGGCAGATGGCTTGGCTTCCGCGTCCGGGACACGCCTGAATCGCCGTTCAGCCCCAATTCAGTTGCAGGGGACCATACGCTGCGCCGATTGGTGACGGCACGTCGGTATCCGGCGGAGGCAGGACAATCGCGCCGGAATGCATCCGGATTGACTAATGCTGTCGATCCGGCTGTGGTTCTGCCGCCTGAAGAAAAACGCCCGGAAGGGCCAGCGGGGGATGGACGATGATCGCGGAAGCTTCGCGGCTTGCGGAAGCCGAGCGCCATGCGGTGCTGCACGGCATGCGCGATGCCAGCCTTCTCCGCCCCGAAACCCTGGCCGACCTGTTCCGGGCCAGCGCCGCCCGGGAAGGCCAGCGCATTCTCTACCGTTCCGGCGACCGCACGGTTTCCTGGGCCGAGGCAGAGGTCCTGACAGACCGTGCCGCCTCGCGTCTTGCTGCATCCGGTGCCGTTCCCGGCGCCGTGATCGGCCTCTGGATACCGCGCGGCATTGACCTGCTTCTCGCGCAGGTTGCGATTGCCAAGAGCGGCGCCGCCTTCCTGCCCTTCGACGCGGATGCCCCGGTTGACCGGATTGCCACCTGCCTTGCCGATGCATCCAGCATCGCCCTGATTACCGACGAAGCCGGGCTGGCGAAAGCCCGTGAGATTACGCAGCCTCTCATCTCGGCTGCGGCCCTGCTCTCGGAAGGCGACCTGCCGGAAGCGGCGGTCACTGCTGCCTCCCCGGCTGATCCGGCCTATCTGATCTACACCTCCGGTTCGACCGGCGTGCCCAAGGGCATCGTGATCAGCCAGCAGAATATCTGCCATTTCCTGCGCTCGGCGAATGCCGTCTACGGCATCACGCGTGATGACGTCGTCTTCCAGAGCGCCTCTGTCGCCTTCGACCTCTCGATGGAGGAGATCTGGGTGCCATATCTGGCCGGCGCGACCCTTGTCGTCGCCACGCCGGAGACCATGGCCGATATCGAGAGGCTGCCGCAGCTTCTCGACCAGGAAGGCGTGACCGTCATCGACACGGTGCCGACCCTGCTCTCCGTCATCCCGAAGGATATTCCCGGCCTCCGCCTCATCCTGCTGGGCGGCGAGGCCTTGCCGCCGGCTTTGGTCGAGCGCTGGTCCCGCCCCGGCCGGCGCATTCTCAACACCTACGGCCCCACCGAGGCCACTGTCGTCGCCACGGTGGACGAGGTGATGCCCGGCCGTCCGGTCACCATCGGCAAGCCGATCCCCAATTATACCTGCTACATCGTCGATGAAGCGCTCGCCCTCTGCCCGCCCGGCCGCGAAGGCGAGCTGCTGATCGGCGGACCGGGTGTGGCGCAGGGCTATCTCGCCCGGCCGGAACTGACCGCCGAGAAGTTCATCGCCAACCCGTTTGTCGCCGACGGGCCGGACCCGATCCTCTATCGCTCGGGGGATGCTGTCAGCCTCAATGCCGAGGGGAATATCGTCTTCCACGGCCGCATTGACGACCAGGTCAAGATCCGCGGCTTCCGCGTCGAACTCGGCGAGATCGAGAATGCGCTGGTCGATTGCGATGACATCGCCCAGGCGGCTGTCGTGGTACGCAGCGATGGCGGCATGGATCGTCTCGTCGCCTTCGTCGTTCCAGAGGCCGAGAGCATCGTCGTGCCGACGACGTTGCGCGAGGAACTCCGCCGCCGCCTGCCGGCCTACATGATCCCCGAACGGTTCGAGCCGGTGGAAAGCCTGCCGCGCCTCATCTCCGGCAAGACCGACCGCAAGGCGCTGAAGGCGATGACGCTCTCGGAGCAGATCGTCGCCGCGAATGACGAGGAGCCGCCGCGTACCGAGACCGAGGCGCTGCTGCTGAACGCGGCTCGCAAGGTGTTGCCGGGCCGTGCCATCGCCTTCGAGGCGGATTTCTTCCTCGATCTGGGCGGCCATTCGCTGATCGCCGCGCAGTTCATCTCGATCGTGCGCGAGACGCCGGCCTTTGCCGGCATTACGCTGCAGGACATCTACCAGCTCCGCACCCTGCGCAAGATCGCCTCGATGCTGGACGAGCGCTTCGGCGCGATGCTCTCCGCGCCGCCGCCGGACCTGTCCTTCGTGCCGCCGAGCCGGCTCAAGCGCTTCGCCTGCGGTGTTGCGCAGGCCCTCGCCATGCCGGTCATCCTCTCGGTCTCGACGCTGCAATGGCTCGGGGTGTTCATCACCTTCATGTTCATCAGCGAACGCGATCTTTCGTTCGGCATGACCGTGATCGTGCTGTGCTCGGCCTATATCTCGATCAAGTTTGGCACGCTGACGCTGGTTGTCGCGCTGAAATGGCTGGTTCTCGGCCGGACGCGCCCCGGCCGCTACCCGCTCTGGGGCGCGTATTTCTATCGCTGGTGGTTCGTGCAGCGCCTCAATGCGCTGGTCCATCCCAGCTATCTCGCCAATTCGCCGATCATGCGGCTCTATCTGCGCCTGATGGGTGCGAAGATCGGCTCCGGCGTGCTGATCGCCCATGCCGAATTCGGCGCTGCCGATCTCGTGACGATCGGCGCCGGAGCCTCGATCGGGCACAAGGCCAATGTCGCCAATGCCGAGATCATCGCCGGCGAACTCATTATCGGCCGGGTCGAGATCGGCCGCGACGTCTATATCGGCAACCAGTCCATCGTGCCGGCCGGCTGCGTCATCGGCGCGGATGCCCGGATCGAGGACATGACGGCGCTGGCCGAGAATGCCCGGATCGGCGATGCGGAGATCTGGGACGGTTCGCCCGCACGCAAGATCGGCATGGTGGATGTTGCGGCGCTGCCGCCGAAATCCCTGCCGAACCGCCTCTGGGCACATCTGCAATACTGGGTCTATGGCACGCTGATCCTGGCCTTTTCGGCCATCGGGCTGATCCCGCTCTTCCCGGCCTTCTTCGTGTTCGACACGGTCGAATCCCTCCTGGTGGATTCGCTCCCCGGGGTTGAATGGTACCATGTGCTGCCCATCGTCGCCTGGCTGATGGGCGCGGCCCTCGTGGTCTTCACGCTCGCCTTTGTCATCGCGATCCGCTGGATCCTGCTGCCACGCCGGCTGCAGGAAGGCACCCACTCGATCCATTCCTTCTTCTATCTCCGGCAATGGATGGTGAACCTCGCCACCGAGGTCTCGCTCGACACGCTCTCCTCGCTCTACGCGACGATCTACATGCGCAACTGGTATCGCCTGATGGGCGCGCGGATCGGCAAGGGCGCCGAAATCTCGACCAATATCGGCGCCCGCTACGATCTGATCTCGATCGGCGAGGGCTCCTTCATGGCCGATGAATGCGTGCTTGGCGACGAGGACAACCATCGCGGCTGGGTCACCTTCCGCAAGACGGTGATCGAGGATCGCGTCTTCGTCGGCAACAACGCGGTCATCGCCCATGGTTCGCATCTGAAGGAAGGCGCACTGATCGGCGTGAAATCCCGCGCGCCGGAATCCGGCCTTGCGGAAAAGGAAGAGACCTGGTTCGGCTCGCCGCCGATCAAGTTCCCGGTCCGCCAGAAATTCGGCGACATCGCCGCCAACTGGACCTACGAGCCGCCCTTGCGCATGAAGCTCTGGCGGGCGGTCTTCGAGGCGATGCACACCACCTTCCCGACGATGCTGTTCCTGACGCTGGGTTCAATCGCGGTCTATTTCTTCATCTACCCAGCCTACGAGCGCGTCGCCTATGCGGCGGCCCTCGGCTGGTTCGTGGCCGCCAGCCTCGTCATGCCGGTCATCATGGTCCTGTGCGTCTGCGCTATCAAATGGCTGCTGATGGGCGTCTACAAGCCGGTGGCCAAGCCGATGTGGTCCTGGTGGGCCATGAAGACCGAGGCCGTCGCCGTGCTCTATTGGGGCCTCGGCGGCAAGGTCCTGCTCGAGCATCTCCGCGGCACGCCCTTCCTGCCGATGTTCCTCCGCCTCTTTGGCGCGAAGATCGGCGAGGGCGTCTACATGGATACGACCGACATCACCGAATTCGACTGCGTCAAGGTTGGCAACCACGTCGCCATGAACGATCTCTCCTGCCTCCAGACGCATCTTTACGAGGACCGCGTGATGAAGGTCGGCCGGATCGAGATCGGCGACGGCGTGACGATCGGCTCCTTCGCTACGGTGCTCTATGACACCCGCGTCGGCGATTATGCGCGCCTCAACCCGCTGACGCTGGTCATGAAGGGCGAGCAGATCCCTGCCAGCACAATCTGGGGCGGCGCGCCGGCGGTTCCAGTAGCCAACACTCATTGAACATTGCAGCAAGGCGGGGGTCGGAACGGTTCCTGTCTTTATGCTCCGCGCAATGTGGGCAATCCGTTTCTGTTGTTGTCTTTCGTCATGAACTCCTTTTATGCTTGCAGTCAAAAGGAGACTTTCATGACGATGCAATTCACGCAGCGCTTTGTTTTGTTATTGGCAGCAACTTTGTTTGCTGGCTCCGCGATTGCGGGGAGCTATGCGGTGCGTGTTCCGGCAGGAAAACGAATTCTTGTTGCGACCTTCGCCCTTTACGACACCGATACATGCACTTTCGGGGCGATCCCCGAGGGTAAGCTTGTCACGCCGCCGCAGCATGGCCGGGTCGAGATCCTGCAGGAGCGCCGCGTCATCGATGGCGGGCAATGCGGCCGCATCGAAGGCTGGGCCCGCAATGTCTATTTCACGCCGTCCCGCGGCTTCCGTGGCACGGACACCATGCGCGTCGATTTCCAGTACAACAAATGGTCGGATGCCCCGGGCCTGACCTCGGATTCCCGGTCCATCACCCTCCAGGTCCAGTAGCTTCGCCATGATCCGAAAATCTGCTTTCCTTGTCGCCGCCCTGATTGGCCTTGCCGCAGGGCCGGTCGCCGCCGAGACCTTCGACCGCCAGGCCCGCACTGGCCAGCGGACGCCGGTGCTCAACTTCGCCTTGTACAACACGGATACCTGCTATGCGGGCCCGCTTCCCGAAGCCCGGATTGTCACGCAGCCCGCCCATGGCCGTATCGAATTCCGGGCCGAGCAGACGCGCGTTGCCGGGCAATGCGGCACGCTCGTGGCCCTGAGCCAGCAGGTCTATTACACCTCGCGGGGTGGCTATCGCGGCTCCGATGAACTTGTTGTCGAGTTCGAGTTCAATCCGACGGTCGAGGCCCCGCGCAAGACGAGCCGCCGCTTCACCATCCGCGTGGAGGTCCGGTAGGGCCGGATGCGCATTCTGGCCTTGGACAACACTTCGCATTCGCGCTAGATCGCGCGGATGTCGCATAATTCCTTCGGTCAACTCTTCCGTTTCACCACCTTCGGCGAGAGCCATGGCCCGGCCATCGGCTGCGTCGTCGATGGCTGTCCGCCGATGATCCCGTTGGTCGAGGCCGACATCCAGGCCGATCTCGATCGCCGCCGCCCGGGCCAGAGCCGCTACACCACCCAGCGGCAGGAACCGGACGAGGTGAAGATCCTTTCCGGCGTCTACACCGAGGCGGATGGCATCCAGCGCACGACCGGCACCTCGATCGGCCTGCTCATCCAGAATGTCGACCAGCGCTCGAAGGATTATTCGGCCATCGCCTCGGCCTATCGCCCAGGCCATGCCGATTTCACCTATGACGCGAAATACGGCATCCGCGATCCGCGCGGCGGCGGGCGTTCCTCCGCGCGCGAGACTGCGATGCGTGTCGCGGCCGGTGCCATCGCCCGCAAGATCGTGCCGGGCATGCGCATCCGCGGCGCCCTTGTCCAGATGGGGCCGCACCGGATCGACCGCAGCCGCTGGGATTGGGACGAGGTCGGCAACAACCCGTTCTTCTGCCCCGATGCCGAAATGGCGGCTTTCTACGCCAGCTATCTCGATGGTATCCGCAAGGACGGCTCCTCGATCGGTGCTGTGCTGGAAATCGTGGCCGATGGCGTGCCGGCGGGCCTCGGCGCGCCGATCTATGGCAAGCTCGATGCCGACCTCGCTTCCGCCATGATGTCGATCAACGCGGTCAAGGGCGTCGAGATCGGCGCCGGCTTCGGTGCGGCTGAACTGACCGGCGAGGAAAACGCCGACACGATGCGGATCGGCAATGACGGCAAGCCGGTCTTCATGGCCAACCACGCCGGCGGCATCCTCGGCGGCATTTCCACCGGCCAGCCCATCGTCGTCCGGTTCGCGGTGAAGCCGACCTCCTCGATCCTGACCCCGCGCGAGACCGTGGATCGCTTCGGCAACGAAACCGAAATCCTGACCAAGGGCCGGCATGACCCCTGCGTCGGCATCCGCGCCGTGCCGGTCGGCGAGGCGATGATGGCCATCGTGCTGGCCGATCATTATCTCCGCCATCGCGGCCAGGTGGGCTAAGGTCTCTCAGCCGGCTCTGCCCTTCACCCGGCCTCGCTATGCTCGGCCACCCTCTCCCCGCAAGCGGGGTGAGGACTTCTCCCGCCGGCCTCCCGCCTCTCCCCCCGGGTGAGGGGTTGCAGCAATAGGCGGGCGAGGGAGATTTTGGCAATAAATTTTATCAAGAATAAAATTCCTGCGATTTCGCCGCAAATTTCATTGACGCCTTCACCTTGAGCCGCCACATCAGCGCGATGAAGCTCGCGGACTGGCTGACCCGGACCAAGACGAAACGCGTCGAATTCGCCGCGCGGATCGGCGTTTCGCCGGCGACGATCACCCAGCTCTGCCGCGAGAACGCGCCCTGGATCTCCCGCGAGACGGCCGAGGCCATCGCCCGGGAGACCGGCGGTACGGTAACACCCAACGATTTTCTCGGCCTCGCGCCCAATTCGAGAGGATTTCCCATGCAGGATACGACCCGGCGGATCGAGGAGGCCATTGCGGCCTATGCCCGCGGCGAGATCGTTGTCGTCACGGATGATGATGACCGCGAAGGCGAGGGCGACCTGATCGTCGCCGCCTCGCTCTGCACGGCGGAGAAGATGGCCTTCATCGTCCGCCACACCTCGGGCATCGTCTGTGCGCCGATCACCGTGGCCGAGGCGCGCCGCCTGCGTCTCGACCCGATGGTCGCCGTGAATGACAGCGCGCATACCACGGCCTTCACGGTCTCGATCGACTATCGGGAGGGCCTGACCACGGGCATTTCCGCCGACGAGCGCACCGCCACCGTGCGTGCGCTGACCAACGGCAACGTGCAGGCGAATGATTTTGTCCGCCCCGGCCATATCTTCCCGCTGATCGCCCGCGATGGCGGCGTGCTGATGCGCTCCGGCCATACCGAGGCGGCGGTCGATCTCTGCCGGCTGGCCGGCCTGCCGCCGGTCGGGGTGATCTCGGAACTGGTCAATGATGACGGCACGGTCACCAAAGGGAAGCAGGTTACCGATTTTGCCGAACGGCATGGCCTGCGGATCCTGACCATCGCCGATCTCATCGCCTACCGGCAGGCGCGCGAAAAGCTGATCGACCGGGTCGCCACCTTCCCGGTGGAAACCGCAATCGGCCGTCTCACCGGCTATGCCTTCTCGACGCCCTTCGACGAGGTGCAGCATCTCGCGCTCGTCCATGGCCAGGTCGGCGATGGCCGCGGGGTGCTGACCCGGCTGCATCGCGCCAATGCCCTGACCGATGTGTTCGGCGGCGGAAAGACCATCGAGAAGGCCCTGCAGACCTTCAAGGCCGAGGGGCGCGGCGTGCTGGTCTATCTGCGCGATGGCACTGCCGGGGTGCCTTCTGCCGGTTTCGAGGCGCCGGCCAGTTCCGATGCGCTGCGCCAGAAGGCGTGGCGCGAAGTCGGGCTCGGCGCGCAGATCCTGCGCGATCTTGGTGTGTCATCCATCCGCAATCTCTCGACCAGCGGCAGCCGCGCCTTTATCGGCCTCTCGGCCTTCGGCATCGAGATCGAAAAGACCGAGGCGCTGTGATCGGGCGCCGTCAGGCGCCCATCAAGGTCTCGACATGGGCGGCGACGGAGGTGGAAAGCCCTTCGAGATCATAGCCGCCCTCCAGCAGGCTGACGATGCGGCCACCGCAGAGGTTCTCGGCGAGGGCCATGAGTTCGGCCGTCGCCCAGGCGAAATCCGCCGCCTCCAGCCGGAGATTGGCCAGCGGATCGCGCCGATGCGCGTCGAACCCGGCCGAGATCAGGATCAGGTCCGGTCGATGCGCCCGGATCCGCGGGAAGACGGCATTGCGGTAGGCTTCGCGGAAGACCGCGCCGTCATCGCCGGCCCGCAGCGGCACATTGACGATCGAATCATTCTCGCCGCGTTCGTTCGCCGCGCCCGTGCCCGGATAGAGCGGCATCTCGTGGCTCGAGATGAACATCACGTCGCGGTCGGCCCAGAAAATATCCTGCGTGCCATTGCCGTGATGCACGTCCCAATCGACGATGACCACGCGTTCCGCGCCCTGTTTCTGGGCGATCCGCGCCGCCACGGCGACCGTGTTGAACAGGCAGAAGCCCATCGCGGTCTCGCGTTCGGCATGGTGGCCGGGCGGCCGCGCGGCGACGAAGGCGTTGTTCACCTCGCCACCCATCACCGCCGCGACCGCGCGCTCGGCGGAACCCATCGCCGCCAGAACCGCGGGCAGCGAACCCGGGGACATCGAGGTGTCGCCATCGAGATAAGCAAAGCCCGCCTGCGGAGAAAACCCGGCAATATCCTCGACATAGCCAGCCGGGTGCACCAGTTCCGCAAGCTCGATCCGGCCGGTCGCCGCTCCCTCGCGACGCAAGCCGGCGAATCGCGGATCCGCGAGCGCTTCCTCGACGGCGCGCAACCGGTCAGGGCGTTCGGGATGGCCGGCCGGCATGGCATGGCCGAGAAAGACGGGGTCTGAGATCAGCAGCGTGGACAAAGGGCAGCTCGGTTCTGGCGAAGGAGGGTTCAGGCTGTGCGATAGCGCACGTCCGGGTCAAGAAAAATCAAGGCTTGGAAGCAGTGTGTCTTTGCAGCACTATGCCGCTGATTCACATGCGATTAAGCAAACCGCAACCTTCCCTTGCTTTAGTTCGGCCATGCACACGGATTTTTATCGTTTCCTCCGCCCGATCGTCGCTCTCGGCCTTTGCCTGATGGCCGCGGCCTGCACGCAATATTCGGCCTTCCCGGACCCGACCCTGTCGGCTCGGGACGTGCAGTTGCTTGCGCTGGCGCCGCAATCGCTCAATCGGGATCTCGATCCCGCTCGGGCCCGCTTCCGGATGCCGAACCCGACGAACGAGAAAGTTCCCGGCACGGTCGTTGTCGATTCGGATGCGCGCTTCCTCTATTACATCGAGGAGGGCGGCACGGCGCTCCGCTACGAGATCTCGCCGGGGATGGAAGCCCATCAATGGTCGGGCGTGGCCTTTGTCGGCCGCAAGGTCGAATGGCCGTCCTGGACGCCGGGCAACACGGCGCGCCAGATGGTGCCCTCGCTGCCGGCCACGGTGCCCGGTGGCCCGAACAATCCGCTTGGCGCCCGCGGCATCTACCTGCATGACGAGCGCGGCCGCGACACGGAATACCGTATCCATGGCACGAACGAGCCGGAAATGATCGGCATGCCGGTCTCGCTGGGCTGCATCCGGATGCACAACATCGATGCGATCGACCTCTACAACCGCATCAAGGTCGGGGCGAAGGTCGTCGTCCGCTGAGGCGAGGCACCCTTTCAGACAGAACAAAGGCGGCCTTGCGGGCCGCCTTTTTCGTTTCGGGTCGGGGAAAGCGCTTCGCTGAGGGGTCCGGGAAGGCCTCTGGAGGTCGGGGAGGGCGGTGCCTTACGGCGCCGTGTGATCCGGCAGCATCTCCGCCTGCCGCAGGGTGGCGAGGCGCTGGCGCTGTTCGGCGATCCGGCGGGTTGCCGCAGCCAGAGCCGGCAATGCGATGGCCCGGTAGTTCCGGGAGACATGGTCGCGCGAGGCAAGGCGTTCGCGCGTCACATGGATTTCTTCCGCATTCCGGACGGCTTCGGCAAGAATGGAGGCTCGATCGATCGAGGCCGGAGTCATTATCATCCCCTTGATTGCATCGTCAGCCTTGATTGGCTGCTCTGCCAACGGATATGGCGACCCATTCTGGGTGCCGTTTGACCAAAAAGCGGAGAAATCGCGGCAAACCGTTTTCCGGAGACGCTCAGCCCTGCGCGTTGCCCTGGCCATCGGGCCCGGATTGCTCGAGCGCCCGGAATGTGTCGCGCCACCGGGTGATCACCTGGTCGAGCATTTCGAGATCGCGCGGCGACAGTTTCCCCACCGTCTCGTTGACGAAGAGCTGCTGCGTCTCCATCCCGGCCTGTGCGGCCTTGCGGCCGGCTTCGGTCAGGTGCAGCGCGTACGAACGGCGGTCGCCCGGGATGGCCCGGCGATCGACCATGCCCGCCTCGACCAGCCGGTCGACCAGGCCCGACACATTGCCCTTGGTGACGTAGAGGCGCTCGGCGAGATCACGCTGGGTGATGCCCTCGGCTTCCGTCAGCGTAGAGAGAAGGTCGAACTGGGCGACCGAGAGACCCAGCTGGCGCAGGCGCTGGGCAATGGCGCCATGGCCGCGCTGGTGCAGGCGGAGAAACCGGAACCAGATACGGGCGGGTGTGACAGGCTGGCGATCGGTCATCGTTCATTCCATGGTGCGGTGCCCGCCCCGGTACAGGGGGCGCAAACCGCCGGGATCTTTTCATTCCCTGTGCCCCATGCCATAAACACGCCGCTTGTTGCAAATCGGTTACCTCGCCGGTTTCGGCGCGATAGCCTCCGGTTGGCCGGCGAATGACGGAATCTTCCCATGCATGTTCCCACGATCCAGCGGGCCGCCGATCCGTCTCCTTGGGGTCAGGGGGCGTCTGCTTCGCAGGAACGGTCGGATTCGCTCGATGCCGTCACGGCCCCGCTCGCCGGGCAGGTGATCGCCGGCACATTGCTGACCGTCATCACGCTCGGCATCTATCGCTTCTGGTACAAGACGGCCCTTCGCCGCTATTACTGGCGCAATACGCGGCTGGCCGGTGACGGTTTCGAATATACCGGCACCGGGCGCGAGTTGTTCGTCGGCTTCCTGATCGCGCTGGCCATCGTCGTCCCGATCTATCTTGCCGGTACGCTGGTCAGCCTGTTCGGCGGGCAGGTGCTCGGGCCGACGCTCGCCGGCATCCTCGGTGTGCTGATCATGCCGGCTGTCGTCCAGATCCTCAGCTATCGCGCCCGCCGATACCGGCTCACGCGCACGCGCTATCGCGGCGTCCAGTTCCACCAATCGGGCAGCGGCACGGCCTATCTTCTCCGCACGCTCTGGTGGCTGGTGCTGACCATGGTCACGCTCGGCATCGCCTTCCCGTTCTTCCGCCGGGCGCTGGAGCGCTACAAGATCGAGAATACCTGGTTCGGCTCGGCGCAGGGCAGCTTCGAATCGGAAGCGAGGCCCTTGCTCGGCGCCTGGATGGCGTTCTGGGTCGTGGGGCTCGTCGTCGTCGTGATCCTGAGCCAGACGGCGAGGATCGAGACCGGCGATGTCATGGGCGGCCTGTTCTTCCTGCTGCTCGCCCTGTTCCTCGCCTTCGCCGTGCTGCCCGTCCTCTGGCTCCGCTATCGCGTGCAGGAATTCCGCATCTTCACCGCCGGTACATGCTTCGGCGTGATCACCTTCGCCTCGACCCTCACGACCGGCGCTGTCGCCTGGATCTGGATCCGCTACTACCTCGCCTTGTTTGGCCTGCTGCTGGCCTTCGGCGGGCTCATGGCTGTCACCGGCGGTCTGCCGATCCTCGCCGCCGGGGCCAACCCGCTGGTGCTGCTGGGGCTCGCGCCCGTCCTGCTGATCGCCGCCGCCGGGTTCCTCGTCGCACTCGCCCTTGTTACGGAACTCGTCTTCCGCCGGCCGCTCTGGGCCCTGCGCGTCCGCTCGGTCACCGTCAATCGCCTCGATGCGCTCGACGCGGTTGTGCAGCGGGCCGGCCTCAACGCCACCGGCATCGGCGAGGCTTTCGATACCGGCTTCGACGTGGCGGGCTGAGCCATGGACAGCCCGGGTCGCTATTTCGACGGCCAGCGCCCGGTTCCCCGATCGGTCACCGTCCGGCGGCTGGCTGCCGGCCTCGAACTCCGGCCCGAGGAAGACGGCCCGGCCATCATCTGGCCGCTCGGGGAGATCCGCCTCGAGCGTCACGGCGCGGAGACGCATCTCCACCGCGTCACGGCCGATCGCGATACGGGCGAGCGGCTCACCCTGCCGCTGGCGGCTTTCGAACTCATGATGGGTTCCGCCCTCGCTGCCCTGCCCAGCGGCCGGGCCGGGGAGGCCAGCAACCGCCGCATCCTCGTCTGGAGCGCAGCCGCCATCGCCTCTGTGATCTTCCTCCTGCTGGTCGGCCTGCCGCTCTTCGCACGGCTGGCCGTGCCGCTGGTGCCCTGGCGCTGGGAGGAGGCCATCGGCCGCAGCGTCGAGCCACAGGTGGTCGAGTTCCTCGCTGAACGCTCGGGGCGGAGCATCCGCTTCTGCGGCCGCGACAACCCGGCCGGCCGCGCGGCTCTGGATGCCATGGTCTCGCGCCTGACCGCCGGTACCGCCCTGCGCGGGCCGCTGGTCGTGGATGTCGTCGACATCCCGCTCGTCAATGCCTTCGCCATGCCCGGCGGGCGGATCTACCTTTTCCGGCCGATCCTGGACATGGCCCAAGGTCCGGATGAGGTGGCCGGCGTGCTGGCCCACGAGATCGGCCATGTCCTCAACCGTGATTCCCTCCGCGCGATCATCCATGGCGGCGCGCTCTCGGTTGTGATCGGCCTCGTCATCGGCGATGTCACCGGCGGCTCGACGCTTGCCATCATGGGCAAGGTGCTGGCCGGGCAGGCCTATTCCCGCGAGAATGAATCCGAGGCTGACCGGGTCAGCGTCGAGCTGATGCAGAAGGCCGGTGCGGATCCCCGCGCGATCAACCTCTTCTTCCGCCGGATCAGCCCCTTCGGCCAGGCCAACCGCTCGATTACCGACCTGCTGGCGGCCCACCCGGTCACCGAGGACCGGATCGCCGAGGTGGAGCGGCTTGCCGCCGGCAGCGCGGGCCAGCCACGCCGCCCCATTCTCGACACGGGCGAATGGCAGGCCCTGAAGTCGATCTGCGGCCCCGCCCGCAAACCGTAAGGACAGGCGATGCTCTTCGCGCTCCCGCCCCGGCCCGAATCACGCCTTGCCCGCTGGGCCGAGCGCCTGGCTTGGCTCTCGGTGCCGGTGATCCTTGCGGCGATCCTGATCCTCCGCGCCCGGACCCTGACGGTCGAGATCGGCATGCTGGTTTTCCTCGCCTCGGCGATCCTCGCTGCGGCGGCGCTGGCTGTCGCCATGGTCGCGGCGCTGGAGATCTGGCAGAAGGGGCGGCGTGGGCTTGCGCCGCTGGCCCGCGCCCTGCTGGTGGCCATGCTGGTTCTCGCCTGGCCGGGCTTTCTCGCCCTTCAGGCGGTGCGCCTGCCCGTACTGAACGATATCAGCACGAATATCGAGGATCCGCCGCTGTTCTCGCGCTCGCAGGCGGCCTTTACTGCCCGCGAGGGCCATATCCCGCCGGCGGTTGACCGTGCCTTGCGCGAACGCCAGCGCACGGCCTATCCGCAGGTCCGCACGCTGGTGCTGGACAACGAGCCCGCCGAGGCCTTCCAGCTTGTCCAGCGGGCGGTGAAGACGCTGAAATGGCGCGTCATCGAGGAAACGCCGCCGGATGAGCGCCGGGGCATCGGCCGGATCGATGCCGTGGCCGAAACCTTCCTGATGCGCTTCCGGGATGACGTCACCATCCGCCTGCGCTGGACCGGCAGCCAGACCCGCATCGACATCCGTTCGGCCTCGCGCGTCGGCCGGCATGATTTCGGCGCCAATGCGAAGCGCATCCTCCGCCTCGTCGAGGAGATCAACAATCCCGAGGGATGAGAACGCCCGGTGCTTTCCGCCCTAGGCGCGGCTGTAGAGCGCTTCCAGCGTCACCGGGCCATCCGCCATCACCAGCCCGCGGGCCACCAGATCCTCGAGATGCGCGAAGGTGGAAAGCCCGGCCGCCCCGACAAGGCGCGGATCGAGGCCCTGGTAGTTCGCAGCGACAAGCTGCGGAATCCGCGCCGGACCACGCCCCAGCACATCGAGGATCTGCATTTCCCGCTGTCGCCGATGGCCGAGCAGCGCCCGCGTGAACCGCCGCGGATCCGCCACCGGGCCCCCATGGCCGGGCCAGTAGGCGCGGTCATCCTCGCGGGCGACAAGCTTGTCCAGGCTGGCGAGATAGGCCGACATGGCCCCGTCCGGCGGGGCGACGATCGAGGTCGACCACCCCATCACATGGTCGCCGGAAAACATCATGCCGGTGCCCTCGAGCGCGAAGGCGAGATGGTTGGCGGTGTGCCCCGGCGTCTCGATGACGGAGAAGGCATGGCCATCGCCCTCGATCCGCTCGCCCTCGGCCAGCACCCGGTCGGGTGCATGGTCGAGATCGGCGCTGGCATCGAGCCGCGGCGCCTCGCTGTCGAGGGCCTCGCGGGAGGCGCGGTGCGGCGCGCAGCCGAGGATGGCAGCACCCGTCCGCTCCGCCAGCAGCCGCGCGCCAGGGGAATGGTCGCGATGGGTATGCGTTACGAGAATGCGGGCAATGCGTTCGTTGCGGAGCGCGAGCAGCAGCGCCTCGATATGGGCGGCATCCTCCGGGCCGGGATCGATCACGCTGACCTCGCCGGTCCCGACCACATAGGTGCAGGTGCCTGTGAAGGTGAAAGGTCCGGGATTATTGGCGATGATCCGGCGGATTCCCTCGGCAACGGGCAGCAGGATGCCCGGGCGGGCAGGGGGGGATCGATCGAAAGCTGGATCCAAGCCGAGACCTCCTGGGGCAGAAAAACATGCGCCACGGTGCATTTTACCTTTGGCCCGGAGTTGCTTATACGAGGGAAGCCGCGTTGGGAATCGTGAAGCCGACGGCAGCCTGTTCCGGCCGGAAGCCTGTTTCCGCCGGAGCAAAGGGCCGCCAGCTTCGCAGGCCCGGAGCGGCGGCGTCATTCAGGTTGATAAGGAGATGCTTTATGCGTGTTGCCACCGCAACCCTGATCCAGCAGGCCCTCGGTTCCCGCGAGCGCAATATTCTGCGCGACGGCATGCTCGTGCTGGTCGGCACGATGCTGCTCGCCCTTTCGGCGAAAATCCAGATCCCGTTCCATCCGGTTCCGATGACCATGCAGTCGCTGGTCGTGATGATGATCGGCGCAGCCTATGGCTGGAAGCTGGGCGGCCTCACGATCCTCGCCTATCTGGCGGAAGGCGCGCTCGGCCTGCCGGTCTTCGCTTCAGGCGCTGGCCTCGCCTACATGATGGGCCCGACCGGCGGCTATCTCGTCGGCTTCCTGCTCGCCGCCATGGCCACCGGCTATCTTGCCGAGCGCGGCTACACGCATTCGGTGGTTGGCGCTCTGGCCGTGCTCTCGCTGGGCCATGTGATCAACTTTCTGCCGGGCTATGCCTGGCTCGCCACGCTGATCGGCCCGGAACTCGCCTTCGTCAAAGGCGTCGCGCCCTTCGGCTATGCCACGCTGCTGAAGGTCGGCCTCGGGGCTGCCCTGCTCCCGGCGAGCTGGTGGGCCGTCCGCAGCTGGCGCAAGGGCTGAGTCCCTCTCAGGCCGCCAGCGGGACCATCGGCGTGATGCCGGTGGCATCCAGCCCCGCAAGCCATTGTTTCACAGTCTTGCCCCGGATCACCAGATCCGGGGCGATTTCGTTCAGCGGCACCAGCACGAAGGCCCGCTCGGTCATGGCCGGGTGGGGCAAGGTCAGCGTGTCGGTGGCCAGCACGGCATCGCCATGCGCCAGCACATCGATATCGATGATGCGCGGGCCCCAGCGCTCGCGTCGGACGCGGCCGAGCCGGCGCTCGATCTCCAGCACCGCCGCGAGCAGGGCGGGTGGCGACAAGGCCGTTTCCACCGCCAAAGCCGCATTGGCGAACCAGTCCTGATCGGTCTTGCCCCAGGGCGGTGTGCGGTAGATCGAGGACCGGGCGAGGATCCGCGTCTCCGGAAGCTGCGCGATCGCCTCTGCAGCCCGGCGCAGATGCCCGACCTTGTCGCCCAGATTGCTGCCGAGGGCGAGGTAGCCGATCACGCGGGGGGCGCTCTCCGCCAATTCAGGCACCACCATGTCAGGCGCTCCGGACGCGGTGGATCGTGACCGACAACGTCTCGAGGATCGCCATCACCGCCGCATGCGGCTTCTCGACCGTCACCGCCACTTCCCGCAGCCGCGGGAAATTGGCCAGCAGGTCACCGGCAATCGCCTCGGCCAGGGCTTCGATGATCTGGAAACGCTGGCTGACCGCGATCTCCTGAACACGCGTCGCGATATCGGCATAGGAGACGGTCTGGTTGAGGTCGTCGCTGCGCCCGGCCGGGCCGAGATCAAGCCCGAGTTCAAGCGTGAGGTAGAAGCGCTGTCCGAGCCGCCCTTCTTCCTCGTACACGCCGTGATAGGCGAAAATGCCGATGCGGCTGAGGCGGATGACATCGCCCGTGATGAGACCGGTGGTCATGCTCAGCTCCTTGGCTTCGCGTGAGAGGGATTGGGCTTGGCGTGAGAGGGATTGGGCGTGGCGGAAGAGGGAAGGGGTAGTGCATGCCCATGCGCAAGGGCCGCCAGCACGCGCAAGGCGTCCCGGTGGGGCGCCACGTCATGGACACGGAGGATGTCGGCGCCGGCCAGCAGGCCGTAGAAGCCCGCCGCCAGCGTGCCCGGCAAACGTTCCGTCACCGGGCGGTCGGTCAGCAAGCCGAGGAAGGATTTCCGCGAGACGCCGAGCAGCACGGCATGGCCAAATTCGGCCTTGATCGCGGGAATGCCCCGGATCGCCGCGAGGTTCTGCTCCAGCGTCTTGCCAAAGCCGATGCCGGGATCGAGCACGATCCGGTCTTCCGGAATGCCCGCGCGGGAGGCGATGGCCAGCGACCGCGCGAAGAAGCTCTTCATGTCCTCGACAATGTCGATGGCCGGGTCCTTCATGTCGCGGTTATGCATCAGGCAGAGCCCGGCGCCCGCTGCCTGCGCGACATCCGCCAAGGCCGGCTCGCGTTGCAGGCCCCAGACATCGTTGGCGATGCGCGCGCCGGCGGCCAATGCCTCGCGGGTTGTCCCGGCCTTGTAGCTGTCAATGGAAATCACCGGCAGGCTCGCATCCGCCGCCAGCGCGCGGATGACCGGCACGACCCGGGCGACCTCTTCCTCGAGTCCGACGGCTGCCGCGCCCGGGCGGGTTGATTCGCCACCGATATCGAGAATGTCGGCGCCTTCGGCCGCCAGCCGGCATGCCTGCGCAATCGCCTCGGCATGCGTGCCGAACTGCCCGCCATCCGAGAAGGAATCCGGCGTCACATTGACGATGCCCATGATCAGCGGGCCCGTTTCCGGGAAAGCCGGCCAGGGCGCCGCGAGCCGGACCGGAGCGGCGTTGGGCAGGGGCGGATCGATCATGGCGCTGGCTGGGGCCCTTGTCTGGCGGATCAGGATGCGGAGGCTCTTAGCGCTTCGCTGGAATCGTGACAACGGACCCGGCTTCTCTCCTGCCGAAAACGGATGGATCGTAACCAAAAATGGACGAACGGCATGGTAAATGAGTCGCCTCTGGATGAAACAAGGGGTGCTCCATGACCGCAGCGACGGGCATGGCTCAACGCAAGGCAGCGCCGGGACGCCTGCCATCGACCGCGAGCGAGCAACTGGTGACCTGGCTGAAGCGCGATGCGCTGCCCTTCTGGTTCGAGAAGGGCTGGGATGCGAAGCGTGGCGGCTTTCACGAGACCTTCTTCTTCGACGGCACGCCGGACACGCTGGTCCTGCGCAGCACGGCCGTGCAATGGCAGCAGATCTATGTCTGCACCCAGGCCTGGCAACTCGGCTGGGGCGATGGCATCCGGCTCGCCTGCCGCGGCCTCGAACGCATGATCGAGAAGGCCTGGGCGCCGGACGGCCAGCCCGGCTTCGTTCACATGCTGGCCCCGGATGGGTCCGTTGCGGATCCGCAGCGCGACACGATCGACCACGCCTATGCGATCATGGCGCTCACGGCCCTCGCGCGCGCAACTGGCGATACGAAGATCCGCGCCTTGCTCGATATGGTGATGGGCTATGTCGAATCGGCTTTGACCGATGCTGCCGGAGACCTGCGGGATGGCCTGCCGGATGGGGATGGCCGCCAGCAGGCCACCACCATCGCCATGCTGACCGCGCTTCTGGGCGCCGTGGAGCATCTCAGCCATCCCGAGGCAGCCTTGCGGGCTACCCGCCATCGCCGCCTGCTGGAACGGTCCCTGCTCGACAAGACAACCGGCCTGCTGCCCGAAGCCTATGACCATGCCTGGCGGCCGATCCGCGACGAGAAGGATGCCTCGGTCGTCGTTCCGGCGCAGATGGCGGAATGGACCGCGATCATCCGGCGCTACGAGCGCCTTTACGGCCAGCCTGCCTCGCCGCTGGCCACGCATTTCCTTGGTGCGGCGCTCCGCGCGGCCGAAGCACGACATGGCTTCCTCATCGATGCGATCAATACCAATCAGGAAGTCGTGTCCGGCACCCGCAGCCTGGCTTCGCAATCGGCGTTGATCCGGGCATGGCTGGCGCAGGCGGAAGCCGGGATCGACCGGGCCGACGAAGCCGCCGATCCGATGATCGAGGCCCTCATCTCGACTTATCTGTCCGGCCCGTTCCGGGGCGGCTGGTACGAGAAGTTCAACGCCTCGGGTGACGTGTCGATCGACACCGTGCCCGCCAGCGGGCTCTTCCAGGTCTTTCTCGTGGCGCAGGAGGCCCGGCGCAATTACGGGGCGTGAGCGCGGGCAACGGCCTCCGGTGGGCCGCTTTCGCGGCCGGACCCTGACGTGTCATGCGGGAAACGGGAAACCGGCTGGTCGGAGTGGCAGGATTCGAACCTGCGACCCCCTCGTCCCGAACGAGGTGCGCTACCAGGCTGCGCTACACTCCGAAGACCAGCGGAGGCGCCCGTATAGAACTCTCTCGCCGGCAGGGCAAGGGTGCTTGGCGGGAAAAAGGACGGCAGGGCAGGAATTTTTGGCGGGCCGTATTTTTCCCTTCGCCCGTGGCCCATGCGGCAAGAAAGGCGCCCCGGCCCGGCAAATCCGCTGTTGCTGACAGGGAACGAAGCGGTTAAACGGATCCCCTCAGGTTTTGGGGCGTAGCCAAGCGGTAAGGCAGTGGATTTTGATTCCGCCATGCCCAGGTTCGAATCCTGGCGCCCCAGCCAGATTTCCTCCGCATCGCCAAGGGTGAGGCCGACTGTGCCGGAATGAACGGCGCGGGAAACCCGCCGGCCCTCCCCGCAAGCCGGTATAGGCGATAACCTTCGGGGCTAAGCATCTGGTGGCGAACTTGTCTTTGCGGTGCGAGCCGATATGTGCAGCCCGGATTCCCGTCGCTCTTCCGTCTGGCATCATGATTGCTTGGCGTGGAATGTTGCTTTCGATTGGCAGCACTTGTGATGCAAAAGTCGCAAAGTGAGGCTAGACGAAAGATGGTGCATCGCACAAAATGAAGCTTACGGATTATTTGTTTAGCAGTCAGGAATGTTTTCGGCCGACCGGCAGCGCCGAACACAGCGGAGAAGTATAGACGATGATCAAGGGTGCATTGGAAGTCGTTGCCGAGGAAGGCGTGGCTGGCTGGCTCTATTCGTCCGAAATCGAGCTGAAGGGCCGTGTCGTGCTTGCCTTTCAGGGCTCGCAATGTATCGGCGCCGGCAAGGTCTCGACCTTCCGCAAAGACCTGATGAACGCCGGTCTGGGAGACGGGCATTACGGGTTCGAATTCCCGATCACGCGGGTCAAGGGCGGGCAGGAAGCGATCATCGTGAAGCTGGAAGAGGGCGATCTCGTCCTGGCCCAGCCGGTGCTGTTCCGGTCTCCCGGGCCTGTGGGACCGCGGCGGAAGGTGACCCCCGAGGAGATCGCCGAGCGACTGGCCTCGTTGAAATGGGAATTGGCCCACGGGAACCTGCTCCAGCCCGAATATGATTTCCTCCGCACGCTGACCCAGCAGGGCGTGTTCGAGCGGACGCTGCATGTTCGCAAGGGCAACGGCAAGGCGCAGCTTGCAGATCCGGTGAGCGACTTGGAAGGGCTGTTCTCGCTCTATGCCCGCCGTGACGTGAAGGTCGGGTCGCGCCCCGTCGAACGGCCGGGGATGCTGGCCGAACTCATGAACACGGCCCTGAACTCGCCATGGCCGGTTCTCGCGCTTCAGGCCCGCCAGCCCTGTCCGCTCCGGATCCGCGAGACCTCGCATGTCTCGACGGGCCCCGCATCGACAGCGGATGACCGCTACACGCTGCAGCAGCAGACCATGGTCATCCTCGATGCCCGGGTCGACATCGCCGCTGACATGCGAGCCGAAGCCGATGCCGCGCAGGCTGATTTCGCCTCGCTCGGCGTCGTGGCCTATATGCCGGTCCCGGATCGGAAATCGTAAGCCGGAGCCATCGCGATGGCGCCCGGGCGTTACCCTGGCCGGAAACATGCCGTGAGCACGCCGATCTGCCTCCCGGCAGCGCCCGGGAGCAAATCTTTCCGCGCGGGGCAATTGTATAGCGCCGGGCGATATGCGACATCGCGTCAGGAACTTGCCTTCCGAAGGCAGGCAGCACCAGAGCGTGATCCGGCAAGGACTGAGTGGCCATGAAAAAGGCGATGCGCAAGACTGCGGACCTGCCGTCTTCTTCCTTCGCGTCGGATATCGGGACTGTACTGACAGGCGATATCTTTGATCGGCCGTCGACGGGCCTCTTCGGACATATTGACTCGGTCACGCCGCAGGCCGGCATCGAAGGCTGGGTGCTCGATTGCGCGGCACCGGATACGGCGCTGGAGGTTGAACTCCTCGCGGGGGATCGCCTGATCGCCCGGGTTCCGGTCGAGCGGCGGCGCGAGGACATTGCCGACATTCTGAAGGCGCCCTGCTCGCCGGGCTTTCTCATCGGCCCGGAAGCCTTCGACATGGTCCGCACGCTCGAGGACAATTTCGCACCGATGGTGCTGCGAATCGCTGGCCGGCCGGCGGTTTTCGATCTTTCCGGGCTGTTCTCCACTGTGGGTGCCTGCAAGCGCCTCTGGGTTGACCAGCGCCTGGCGCGGCTGAGCCGCGAGGATGTCGCAAGTGCGGAGGCGGCGGGCCTTCTGGACCGGCTCGAAGCCCTGTCCGAGCGGGCGGGCGCCATGGCGGAGCGGCCGCTCTTTCCGCTGGCAGACCTCAAGGTCGGCCGGATCGAGGCGTTCCATTCTTCGGGGGCCGGCGCGCTTTGGGTTGTGGGCTGGATGCGGCGCGATCTCGGCGCGGAATTCCCGCTCGTGGTTGTCGACAAGCGGCGTTTCCCCGGCGCCACGGCCATGTTGCATTACGAGCGCGCCGATCTGCCATCCGACCATGTCGGCGTCATCGGGTTCGTCCTCACCCATTGGAAGCCTGTCGCTGGCTCCGGTGACTTCCATCTCTATGTTGACGAGCGCACCAATCTTCATCTGAGCGCCGCGCCGGGGCTGCGCGCGCTGTCGGCGGAAGAGCTTCTCGGCCAGCTTGAATCGGTCCGCAATGTCGTCTCCGGCGGCGCGATGGGCGCCCTGCGGGGCCTGCTCGCTTCGGATGGAAACTGGCTGCCGAACAATGCCCGCGCTGTCGGGATTGCCGCCGAGGCGGCCCTCGACAAGGTCGTCCTTCTGCCGGGTTTCGGTGCCTTCGTGGAGGGATGGGCCATCTGCCCGACACGGCGGCCCCGCGGCTTCGCGCTGAAGATCGGTGATTGCATCCTCCGCTCCGAAGCCCAGACAACCTATTTCCGCGAGCGCCCGGACCTCGCCTCCGTGTTCCCGGATGGCGGCCTGTATGTCGCGCGCGCCGGCTTCGGCGCTGTGCTGCACGGCCCCCTGACCACCGCCGATATCGGGACGGCGCTGCTGAAGGTCATCTACACGGAAGGGACCAGTTCCGTGCATCCGGTGGACGGGCGGGTCATGCGCCGCTTCAACGCGGACGAGGATTCCGCGCCCCTGCTGCACCAATGGCCGGCGCTCGAGCATGAAGGGTTCTTTCCCGCCTTTGCGCGGGCCGTCCATCGGGACTGGCTGGGAGAATTGCAGCCGCCTTCGCCGGTGGTCATGCAGCCGGCCCGGGCCGCTTTGGTCATTGTGCTTCCCCAGAGTGCTTCGAACATGCGCGCCCTGTTCGAGACCCTGTCGCGCCACCTGTTCGAGACCGAGGCGCCCGAATCGATTGTTTTCATCGCCGCCCGGCGCGAGACCCGCTCGGAAAGCCTGCGCCTCGTCAACGAACTGGCGCGCGAGCGCGGGGTCAAGGCCTCGCTCTATCTGATGGATGACGAGCGTGCGGCCCTGACGCTGCTGCCCGCCATCCTCGGCCAGATCGGCGTCGAAACCTTCGTCTATGTCGATCAGGGGCTCCTGCTGACCAGCCGCGGCTGGGTCGCGGCTCTGGCCTATCTCAAGCTGGAAGTCCGCGCGCCGCTTCTGCTGGAAATTGTCGACCAGCATGGCGAGCCCGATCGCGTGACCGGTGCCCGCGGGGCCTCGTGCTTTGCATGGGATCTGTCCAATTTCTCGCGGTGGCTCCAGACCGCCGAGGCCTATGTGCCCGGAGCGACCCTGGATGCCCGCTTCTGCCGGGCGGTACCGGGAATTTCGGTGGTCGAGAATGCAGCCCGCCGGATCGAGATCCGCCGCTCGCCGCGGCTGATCGAACTGGTGGATGCCGCATTGCACCGGCAGGGCGGGGAGTGATCCGATGAGTGAAGAGACGGATGTCATCGAGAATCTCGTCCCCGGCGAGAAGATCGCGATCGTTTCGCACAGCCATCCCTCGATCTCGAAGGGTGGGGCGGAGATCGCCGCCTACACGCTCTATCGCGGCCTGCGCAGCCTCGGGGTCGACGCGATCTTCATTGCTGCCTGCGACCACGCCAATCGCGGCAAGCTGGTCCTCGATTCAGCCCGCGAGCACGCGGTTTTCTATCGGGGCGAGGATTACGACCATTTCTACCACCTCGCGCCGGCGGATGCCTCGCGGCAATTGCTGAAGATCCTCGATGACGAGGCCGTGACGGTGGTGAATTTCCACCACTTCATCCATTTCGGCCTGAATGCCCTGCGCGCGGTCAGGCAGCGGGCCCAGTGGAACTGCTTCTTCACGCTGCATGAGTTCCTCGCCATGTGCCAGCACCATGGGCAGATGGTGACCCGGCCGGCGCAGATCCTGTGCGAGAAGGCCACGCATAACAGCTGCCTCGCCTGCTACCCGGAAAAGCTGTACACCCAGTTCCAGCTCCGCAAGGAAACCATTCTCGCCAGCCTCGGCGATTTCGATGGCTTCATCTCGCCGAGCCACTTCCTGGCGCGCCGGTTCGTTGAGTGGGGGCTTCGCGCCGAGCGGATGAGCGTGATCGAGAACGGCCTCGTCAACCTGCATGGCAGCACCCGACCGATCCGGAGCGGTGACAGCTGGACCTTCGGGTTCTTCGGCCAGATCAACCCGTTCAAGGGCGTGGATGTGCTCCTCGATGCGGTGGAGCGGATCGCCGCCATCCCGCAACTGGCGCGCCGCGTGCGCTTCAAGATCCATGGCAACATTATCGGCCAGTCGCCCGAATTCGTCGCGCGGTTCGAGAAGGCGGTCGCCCGGCACGCTTTCCTCACCTATTCCGGCCCCTACAACAATGCCTCCGTGCATCGGCTGATGGAGCAATGCGATTATGTGATGGTGCCGAGCCGGTGGTGGGAAAATTCCCCGGTCGTCATCCAGGAAGCCTATGCGGCCGGCAGCCCCGTGATCTGCTCGGATGTCGGCGGCATGGCGGAAAAGGTGCCGCATGGCGTCTCCGGCCTGAATTTCGCGCTGGGCGATGCGGCCGACCTGGTCCGCATCATCGATATGGCCTGCGACCAGAAGCGCTGGGACGGGCTGCGCAGCCGGATGCCCAAGGTGCTGACCGCACGGGACATGGCCCTGCGCTACATCGATTTCTTCGAGCAGCGGCTCAACCCCGAGACCGCGGCGGCTTCCCCTGCCGAAGAGGTCGGCGCGTGATGGTTGGCAACCGCCGCACCGCACGGGCAGGGTAGGTCTGTATGCTGCGGGGGCATATCGACCATGTGAGTGCATCGCGCGTCGAGGGATGGGTCCATTCGCCCGATTTCCCGGTCAAGGGGCGCCGCGTCTTCGCCTTTATCGGCAAGATCTGCGTCGGCGGTGGTCTCGTCGACGTGTTCCGGCGTGACCTCGCCGAGGCCGGCCTCGGCGATGGCATTCTCGGTTTTGGTTTCGACATCTATCTCGAACAGCCTTTGCCCCTCTCCCGCCTCGTCGTGACTTTCGAGGCCTGTGATTTCATCCTCCCCCAGACCGGCGCGGAGATGCGTGGCCGCGACGAGACCGGCGCCGTCATCGATTATGAAGCGGAGCGCGTCCAATGGCGTTTCATGTTCGGCCGGGGCTGGCTGGAGGAAAGCGCCTATCGGCTGCTTTCAGACCTCGCCCGGTTCGGGTGCCGCGAAATGCTGGTTCCGGAAAGCGGAAACGCGCCTGAGGAGGCTGCCCACGCTGCCGCAGCCGCGATCCTCGGCCTGAATGCCTTACGCAATGCCCCGATCCTCCGGCAGGAGATCGACTCGCTCGACATCTTGCAGGAAAAGGTCCGGAATGTTCCACGGCTGGACGGGGTGCGCCCGCCACTGGTCGCGCTCTGGAGCGCCTCGACTTATCGGCTCAACGTGGCCGAATGGTCGCATCGTCTGGCTGATCCGGCCCAGAAGGAACAGGCGGCCGAGGGGGCGGTGGAATACAGCTTCGGCGGGGCCACCATGCTCTTCCTCAATGCGGAATGCGCCCTGCGCCTGCCGCGCCTCGCGCAGGGTGATCAGCTGATCCTGCTCTGGCATGCCGCTTCCGCCGATGCCGAGCCGCCGGGAGGCGCGATTGTGTGGGGGTAGGGGGAGGGCTGGCAGCGAATACGCTTCGGTCATCCGGCACGGCGCAGCCCGAGCGGTTTCGCTTCACCCCGCCGGCATCGATCGCAGCGAATGCGGCGGCCTTGCTGCCTTGGCGTGTTCCGCGCGGACGTTCAATTCAGCGTTGCTGATATCCGGGGCAGGGGCAACCAGCCATTGAGACCGCCCGAAAAAGCGATATATCAGGGTCAGGTTCGCGGCTCGAATCGAACTTGCCGACCCCGTTTGTGTATAACAGCTGCTGACACAGGACTGGCTGAGAATGAAAACGAGACCAATCTTTGTCAAAAATGCTGGTCGTCGCGTCCGTTACGATGAAGTGAGTTGGTATGACTGGTCGTTCCGCCAGTTGATCGATTCGTATTTCAATACCGGTGATTGTGCTGTCTGGGACAGCACGCTGAAGCTCCTGGCTTTCAACAGCAATCAGAATTATGATCTGAATATCCAGAAGTTTTCGGCTGCCGATATCGAGAAGGTCAGAGGCCAGCATGACTTCATTGTCCTGCGCGGTTCGAACTACATCCATCCTCATATGGATTGGGAATGCTTCCTGCCCTGGCTCGAGGCAATCGAATTGCCGGTCATGTGCCTTGGCGTCGGGGCTCAGGCCGCCACCCGGATGCGGATGGAATTGCCGCCTGAAGGCAAGCGGATCTGGAAGATCATTTCCGAGAGAACCAAGTCGATCGGTGTGCGGGGTGCCTTCACGGCAGAAGTTCTCAACGATAACGGCATCAAGAATGCCGAGGTTGTCGGCTGCCCCACGCTTTTCCGGCACCGCAAGCCCGAACTGAAGCTGAAGCCGGTGCAGCTCAGCCGGGAGGCCAAGGTATCCTTCAGCATCCGGCGCGAGACCGGCGCCGGCTATACCAATGATCCCCAGCTGTTCCTGCGGCAGCAGCGCGAGATGATCGAGCGCCTGTCGCGGGAGGTCGATCTTTTCCTGACTGCGCATGGCGAGACCGAGGAAAAGGTCTATTACTATCGGGATCCCAAGCGCCTCGCCGAGGTCCGGGCCCGGTTGATCGCCGAGCAATGGTTTGCACCGGATGGCGGGTTGATGGAGCATCTCTACCAGACGCGCCTGTTCTTCTCGGATGTCGTCGAGCATCTCGATGCGTTCATGACGGAGATGTGCGCGACGATCGGCTACCGCGTGCACGGGATCCTGCCGTCGATGGCACAGGGGATTCCCGGCGTGCTTCTCGAATACGATACCCGCTCGAAGGAACTGGCGGAGTCGCTCGGCGTCCCCTGCCTGCCGGTCGAGCAGGCTCTGAAGATGCCCCTTCCGGAGATCTTCTCGCCGGACCGTTTTGCTGCGTTCGAGGCAGCCTACCCCGCCAATTACCAGCGGATGAAGGACTTCCTCGATTCGAACGGCTTTGCCAACCGGATGTAGCCGGCCTCGCTCCGTATCAGGGCGCCAATCTGAACGGTGTTGCCATCAACTTCCTGAAGGTGGCTCCGGTCTCGTCCGTATAGGCCTCCATGTGGAGGACGTGGAAACTCTTTCCGATCTGCCCGAAATTCCTGTCGCTTGAGGTTTCGTCGATGATCGACGGATAGCCCATCAGGAAAGACTGGCCCTTTGTCGTCCTGGACTTGGCCAGCGGAACCCAGAGCATCATGGATGGCTCCGACCATTCCACCAGGTCGCGGGACACCCGGTAGAAGACCCCACGGCCGGGCGGGTCTTTCGGGGTCCGGCTGTCATAGACGGCCAGCCAGAGTTTCTGTTCCGGCAGGAAACTCAGCCCCCTTGCCGGGAAATTGCCGCGTCCGCCGATCGGCGCGCATCGGTTCTTGCCGCCATCGCGGATATCCGCAAACGCGCGCCCGTTCCAGTACTCCCAGGAATAGGCCGATTTCGGCGAGACCCGCATGAGGCAGGTCTTGCTGACACCGTTATGCGTTCTCACGCGGACAAGCGTGTTCAGCCAGCCATCCCTGAGGACAAGATTGGTTGTCCAGACATAGCCGCGCGGTACCCGGACCTGATCGGAAAACCGGTCATCGGGGGGCAGGACCAGATGGTTCGGCGGCGGCGAAAGATAGCTGAAGCTCATACCGCCATCGGTGGATTTCAGACCAACGATGCCATTGAGCCAGCAATCCGTTCTCGCGGGGCCAGCGGAACAGGTCCGCCCATGGCGATGGGGGATGTAGCTCGCGCTGCCCAGCGCCGTGATGTTGACGCCGTCCTCCGTATAGACGCCGTCGATCCAGGTGCGATCATCCAGCAAGTCGGGTTCGGGATTGCCCGCAGCGGCAAAGCCGGCGCCGCAGACCTTTCGCATCCGCGAGAGGGACGGGCCGGCCAGCGGTACGTTCCGGTATGACGAGGCGAACAGGACGATGTCGCCCTTGGCATTGCGGAAAGCGACGGCCGGTGTATCCGGGCCATCGCGTCTGTCGCATTGGTCCCGCGCCTGGTCCATGACCAAGAAGGGGGGGCCTGATTGCACCGGCCGGACAGGCAGATCCGCCTGCCCGATGACCGGCGATGCCTGCAGGAGCAGGCCCAGCAATCCGAGGACGAGCCCTGCGGCCCTCGTCCATTGCACCCCGGGATTGCCGGTCACATCAATGGGATTCGGCAATCTCGTAGATGAACCGCTTGGGCCGCAGGCCGTTGCCTTCCAGGAAGGCCGCATAGCGCTTCGCGGATTCTGCTCGCTTCTTGTCATAGGCCACCGGATCAAATCGGATTGCATCCTTCAGCGACTTCCGCGTGATGGTCGAGGTCAGTTCCCGCGCCCGCAGGAACGGAACGGCCGTATTCTCGCACAATTCTTCCGTGCGCGAATCGATCGTGATCGTCAGGCCCATGCGCTCCGCCTGCAGGGCAAGGGCCACACCGTGATACCGGCATCCGACCGACAGGTCATGATTCCGCAACGTATCCATCCAGGCCGGCACATCGTAGAAAGACCGGGCATAGTTCCGGCACCAGGCGAAGAATTCGTCCCGCGTGTAATGCGGAACGGTATGGTCATGGATCTTCTTGAGGGCATCGGGCTCGATCGTATCGAACTCGCAGCGCGAGATCTTGACCATGTCGGACATCGACTGGACGACATACTGGCCGGGCGCGGCGGGATCCATCATCAGGCCGATCAATGCGTGCTCGATATGGCGGGTATAGCCCCAGGCCTGATGCCCGCCAGCCACGGAAATCGATCGCGGCAACGGCTTGCTTGTCCAGTTCTTGTGGATCCGCTCCCCAAGGCCAGGGCGCTGGTTCGTCAGGAAGGAGGGGCAGCCGAAGGGCAAGGTATTCTCGACGCCGAGACGGGTCAGCTGGTCCGTCGAATACTGGCCGCGCGTGGCGATATTGGGCGCCGATCCTGCGGCGTGGGCAGCGAGGGTCTTGGCCCAGCTCAGCGTTCCCTCCTTGACCACGACATCGGACTTCTGGTCTTCGTTCTGGACGCCGAGACCGATGGCCACGATCGGTTTGCCGACCTTCGTCAGCCGCTCCGCAGCGGATCCGAGATCGGTATGGCCCCCGATCTGATTGGCGCAGGGAATGACGACGATATCGGCATTCGTCGCGATGATTTCCGGCCGCGCATGCCACGGAAAATACGTGATTTCGCCGTCGAGCTGGTTTGCAATGGCATGAACAAAGGCAAGATTGCCGTTGTTATGTCCAACACCTTTGTAAAGCGCATCGAAATCGGAATTCGAGTACAGGCCGAAATCTCGAGTTTGCCACAGGAGCGCGATTTTCATTCAGTATTTCCTGATTTTACGAACGTTGAAAAATCGTAGTGCATTGCAGCATTGGCCGCAAGCACCCAACGGTATCAAACCGCTGCAACCGTTTGATGGCTATCGGGCTCCTGCTCACGGCCCGGCCCGAAGGGTTCGATTGCGAAGCGTCATGAGCCGGCTTCGGATCCGTGTCGTCCGATACAAGAAGCGAGGCTTTGCCGGATCGATCGGCATGCCGCCGGAAGTCAATCGGGCGTGGATCCGAGCGCCTGTGATGGACAGCCACACAATCGGGCAATCGCGGTGTCAACACAGGCCGTTGCGCTGTGCAGCAGGCGACTTCGCCTTGAATACGGCGATGATCGACGCTACCCACAATTGACTGAAACCAGAAGTGGCAAGACCTTGGCTCTTCGTCAGCCCGCAGGATTCGATGATGATCTCCGGACACGTTGACAAGCTGGATCACACCAGGGTCGAGGGCTGGGCCTGGAACCCCAAGGCGCCGGAGGAGCGGGTCGAGCTCGAGATCTATGACGGCGAGAATTGTATCGCGCGCACGCGGGCGGCCAATCTCCGGCCCGATCTTGTGAAGGCGGCCGTCGGCGACGGGCATTATGGCTTCTCCGTGCCGTTTCCGCCGGATCTCTTTCCGCTGGCGGTGCATCGACTCTCGGTCCGCGTGGCCGGCACGGGTCAGAATCTGAAGAACTCGCCGCAGACCGTCCATCCCCCGCATGGCGGATCGTTGGCCAGCGTCGCGCAATGGTTCGAGAGCCGGGTCGAGGCTTTGTCGCGGGCGGCGGTCGAGCCGGGCCAGCTGGCGCCGCTCTATGCGATGGCCGTGAATGCGCTGTCGCGGATCCTCGAGGCGGAGAACCGCCTGCTGGAGGAGAACAGCATTACGCCCGCGGGCATGGTCAGCGATGCCAACCTGCCGGCGCGCCTGAAATATGTCCTCGAACGGGCGCAGGACCTTCTCAAGCCCTTTCATGTGCCCGGCTTCGCGCGGCCGTCCCTCTCGATCCTTGTCGTCGCCGGTCCGGGGCTGGCGGAAACGCATGCCCTGCTGCGCTCGCTCGTCGAGGGCGAGCGGATGCGCGATTACGAGATCATCGTGGTTGATGGCAATGGCGGCAGTGATCTTGTCGTCCTGCCCTTCCTCGTCCAGGGCGGGGGAATCCGCTTCGTCAAGACACCGGGCCGGATCAGCGTTTTCCGGGGCTTCGCGCTCGGGCTGGCACAGGCGAGGGGCGAGGACATCGTGTGCCTCTCCGGTGCCGCCGCGGTTTCCCCGACCGCGATTGCCGTCCTGCGCGAGACGCTCCGGCAGCGCGGGGACAACGCCATCGTCGGCGCCCGTCTGCTCTCGCGCGAGGGTCGCGTCATCGAGGCCGGATCGCGGCTGGAGGCGTTCGGGAACCGGGTTTCGATCGGCCGGTATGACAGTGCGGAGGCGATGCGTTTCCGCATCCTGCGCGCCTCGGATGACGTGTCGGTGCACGGATTCGCACTCCGGCGCGCGCTTCTGGATCCGGTCGGCGGGTTCGAGGGCGCGGAGGCCTTCGGATCGTTGGGCATGACGCATCTCTGCCTCGCCCTGCGGGAGGCGGGAAGGGAGATCCTTGTTCAGGGGGGCGCCTCCATCGTGGTCGATGATGCTGGCCCGGCCAATGTTCCGGGCATCGAGCGCGCGCATTTCATCTATCGCTGGGGGCATTGCCTGCCGCGCGCCGGGAAGTCCGGGGCGATACCGGCCGCCCCCCCGCCCCGTCGGGCGCTGGTGATCGACGAGCTCTGGCCCGATCCGGAACGCGACGCCGCATCCGTGGCGATCATCTCGCATGCAGAGAGCCTGGTTCGCCTCGGATATGACGTCGAGTTCCTCTCGACATCGCCGGGCGGGGGTACTGCACGGGATGCGGAACGCCTTACCCTGCGCGGGATCATCCCGGTCCTCGGGCAGGAAAACGTGACCGGATACCTCAAGTCGCGCGAAGACCAGTTCGACGTGGTCTACCTGCACCGGTTCATCACGGCGCGGGACTATATCGGGGCCTGCCGCAGCAGCCAGCCCCGCGCCCGGCTGATCTACAATGTCGCCGATCTGCATCATCTCCGCCTGCGCAGGCAGGCCGAGGTCGAGCAGAACGAGCGCCTCCTTCAGGAGAGCCAGCTGCTGGAAACTCAGGAAACCGCCACGATGGAGGCGGCGGATATCGTCATCACGCATTCGGCCGACGAGGAAACCCTTATCCGGGGAAGGATCACGAAGCCCCGCGTCGGACAGGTGCTCTGGAACCACCCGCAGGCCCGTGAGATCGCGCCGTTCAGCGGGCGAAGCGGCATTGCCTTCATCGGCTCCTATCGCCACGCCCCGAATGTCGATGCCGTCACCGCCTTCTGCAGCGACCTGTGGCCGCGCATCCGGGAGAAGATCGACGGCGCCGTTTTCGATGTCGCAGGCTCGCATATCGAGGCAGCCCGCTTCGGCAATCTCGGAGCGGGCGTTGCCTTGCGCGGCTTTGTCGCCGATGCACCGGCCTATCTCGCGCAGCGCCGGCTGATGGTCGCGCCTTTGCGTTTTGGTGCCGGCGTCAAGGGGAAGTTCCTGCTCGCCCTCTCGCAGGGGTTGCCCTGCATCACCACCCCGATCGGCGCCGAGGGGATCGGGTTGCCCGCCCGCCTCGCGGAATTGCTGGTTGCCGCCGATGATGACAGCTTCGTGCAGCGGGTGATCCGGCTCTATGTCAATGAAACCGCCTGGGCGGAAGCCAGCGAAGCGGGGCTGGCCTTCGCTCGGGAGCACCTCTCTGGCGCCGCGATCGATCGTCAGCTGGGCACACTCCTCGCGCCCGCAGCGCAGCCCTGAACCGCGCCCTTGCGAAGCGCGGCTGCCAGGCCGGGATCAGCATTCGCGCCGGGATCAACGTTCGCGCAGAGAGCGGTCGTAGCGGTCCGTGATCGGCTGCAGCAGGTAGCTGGCCACGCTGCGCTCGCCTGTAATGATGAAGACCTCGGCGTTGATCCCCGCGACGAGCCTGGACCGGACCTCGTCAGGCAACGTCGCGTTGTCGACAATGAGTTCGGCCGCGAAATACGGTTCCTTGCTGATCTCGTCGATCTGGCGATCCCGCGAGAGCGACCGCACCTTGGCGTAGATCGTTGACCGGCCAAAATAGCGCAGGCTGGAGAATTTGATCTCCGCCCGCGCCCCCTGCGCAACTCGGTCGATATCGTTGGGCGACACCTTGGCGCGGATAACGAGATCATCGTTTTCCGGGGCGATATCGAGAATCGGGTCGCCCGGCCGGATGACGCCGCCGACGGTGAAGATCCGCAATTGCTGGACGGTTCCGCTGATCGGGGCGCGGATCTCGGCGCGCTTCTGCTGGTCCGAGGTCACGACCATCTGCTGCCGCTGGTCGGTGATCTGCTTCCGGACCTCGACGAGCAGGGTCGAAGCCTCCTGCTTGTAATCCTGCAGGATCTGCTGCCGCCGCAATTCAAGCTCGCCGATCCGGTCCTGCAGCTTGGTGATGTTGATCTCGCCGCCGGAAACGATGCCCTGCAGGCGCAGGCGCTCGCGCTCCAGCGGTGCCATCCGCGTGACCGGCACAAGCTTCTGGCGGAACAGCGGAACAAGACCTTCGTATTCCGAGTTGACCTGCTCGAGCGTTGCCCGCGCCGTATTCATGTCGTTGCGCGCCTGCTCGATCTCCTTGCGGGTCTGCTCGATTTGCGCGTCACCGATCCCGACATTGCGGACGACCGCGTTGCGCCGGCTCTCGAACAGCCGCTTCTGGTCCGCGATGACCGGGGCCACGGCAGGGTCGTTCGCGCGCGCCAGGACTTCCTGCGGCCAGCGGATTTCCTCCGCATGGCTGAACTCGGCGAGCAGCCGCGCTTCCTGTGCCAGGCTGATCGCCAGCTGGTTGCGGAAAATCTCGTTCTGCGAATCAAAGCGCGTCGGGTCGATCCGCAGCAGGAGTTCGTTCTCCTTCACCGATTGCCCGTCCCGCACCAGGATCTCCTGGACGATCCCGCCTTCGAGATGCTGGACGGTCTTCCGGTTTCCCTCGGCGGAGACGACGCCATGGGCCACGGCCGCCCCGTCCACGCTGGCAAGGATTGTCCAGAGCACAAAACCGCCAAAAAGGCCGAACGAGACAAGATAGCCGATGCGGGTGGCCGCGCCCCAATTGTCGGAAGGGCGGGGCGGGCTGGGCAGCGAAACAGGGGGGCTGGCCATGGCGATTTCCCTCAGGCACGGTTCCGGGCGTCACCCGGCGGACGATTGTCCGTAATCTGTTGTTGTGGCCGGTATGTGGTGATCCGGTCCAGAATCTGCTCGCGCGGCCCGTAAGTATGGACGGTGCCGGCATTCATCACCAGGACCTGATCGCAATAGGTCAGCATGTTCATGCGATGGGTCACGAGGACGACGATGGCGCCTGCTTCGCGCAGCCGCGAGATTGCCGCGGCGAGGCATTGCTCGCCCGTCGAGTCGATATTGGAATTCGGCTCGTCGAGCACGACAAGGCGCGGATCGCCGTAAGCCGCCCGGGCGAGGGCAACGCGCTGGCGCTGGCCGCTCGAAAGTACACGCCCTTCCGGACCCATCACGGTGGAGAGGCCGTCCGGCAGCTTGCTCACGATGTCCTGGATACCCGCCAGCTTCACGGCTTCGATGAGGCGCAGGCTGTTGTCGTGATCCAGCGGCTCGAACCGCGCGATATTCTCCGCGAGGGTGCCCGGAAGCATGTCGATTTCCTGCGGCACGTATCCGATATGGCGGCCGAGTTCGTCCTGATTCCAGTGCGAGAGTTCGTTGCCGTCGATCTGGATCGATCCGCGAACGAGAGGCCACGCCCCGACAAGCGCCCGCGCCAGAGTCGACTTGCCGGCCCCGGACGGACCGACCACGCCGATGACGGTGCCCGGCAGGGCCGTGAACGAAACGTCCTGCACCGTGACGGCATCCTGCCCCCGCGGGGCGACGGCGATCCGGGAAACAACCAATGCGCCATCGGGACGCTGCAGGGGGATCGGCGTCGGCTGTTGCATCGCCTTTGTCAGGACGATCCCGATCCGCTCGATCGAAAGGCTGGCGCTCCACATGCTGCGCCAGCCATTGGCCAGCGAATCGACCGGCCCGATCACGCGGATGATGATCAGGACCGAGGCGAAGACCGCCCCGACACCGATCTGGTCGTACAGGAAGAGGACCACAGCCACGACCTTGATGATCACCAGTGTCGAGTGGCGGAGAAGCCGGAGGGGGAAGGTGAAGGTCCGGGCGCGGTCGGCGGCCAGCTGGTTCCATCCGATGGCATCCACCTGATGGTTGCGCCACCGCGAAACCAGCCGCGGCAGCATGCCCATGACGCGCAGCGCTTCGCCGTTGCTCAGGACGGTGCGGCCGAATTCGGCCGCATTGTTGTTGGCGGCAGCCTGCTGGATCGCATCCTCGCGTGCAGCGCGCTGGGCCAGCAGGCTCAACGCGACGGAAACAACCGTCAGCACGACCGCAAGCAGCCCCAGCAGCGGATGGAGGAGTGCTGCAGCGACAATCAGGATCGGAACGCACAACGTGTCGAGGACATGGATCAGCATCATCCCGCCGATGAATTCGCGGAGATTGCCGAGATCCTGGATCAGCAGGTTGGATTGCTGCGCCGGCACGAGTTCCGGAAACCGGTTCAGCGTATCGAAGACCCGCGAACTGATCTTCTCGTCAAGACGGAACGCCATGCGGCGCAAAACCGTCATCCTGACTTCCTCGAGCACAGTCCAGATCACCAGCAGGAACACCCCGATCATGCACAGCACGAACAGCGTGGTCGTGTTCCGGCTTGTCATGACGCGATCGTAGAACTGGAGCGTCAGCAGGGCCGGGGTGAGCGAGAGGAACGTGATCAGGAGCGAGAACAGGAACAGGGATCTGAGTCCGGGGATGAATTCCCGGCACTCGTCGAGAAGCACCTTCGTGTTGCGGCCCTGGAAAAAACTCATGAATCACCCGGCGCCCGAAGCAGCCCCTGTTGCTCACGAAAACCGGCGCTGGACCGGTCTATACCCGTGTTGGACGTTGGCTGCGGCCGAACGACACCTTGCCATCGATTGCGCATCGCCCGTGCGAGCATGACCATGGACAACGTCCTGTGTGTATAGGCGGTGCAAACGACATTCCAAAGTGTTTTCTGCAATGCAGCAAGATATGTTCCATAGCGTGAGAACCAAACCCGGCTGAGGCCTTGCCAACACCGAACGATGTCGCCAATAGACAGGCAGGAATGCTTCGCTCCACATGGGAGAATGCAGTGAACGCGATGGGCGGCTCTACACCCAAGGCCACGGCCGATGCTTCGCCGGGGCCGGCTTCCGTCCTTCATGTCGGCTGTGGCCCGCGGGGTCTGCGCCACCTCCACCCGGCTTTCCGCCATCCCGCCCGCTGGCGGGAGATAAGGCTTGATCTCGACCCGGCCGTCGATCCGGATATCCTCTGCTCGATCACCGATATGGCGGGGCATGTCGCCGATGCGAGCGTGTCGGCAATCTGGTCCTCGCATAACGTCGAGCATCTTTTCGACCACGAGGTGCCGAAGGCATTTGCCGAGTTTCGCCGCGTCCTGAAGCCGGATGGCTTCGTGCTGATCCGCTGTCCCGATTTCGCGGCTGTGCTTGAGGCTGCCTTGGCGATCGGCCTCGAGCAGGAAGCCTATCGTTCGCCGGCCGGCCCGATCACCCCGCTCGACATGATCTTCGGGCATCGCGCGTCAATCGAGCGCGGCAACCGGTTCATGGCTCACCACACCGCGTTCACGGATACGCGCCTTGCGCAACTCCTGATGGCGGCCGGCTTTACCGAAGTGCGCACGCGCCGCGAGGCCGGCTTCGATCTGTGGGCGGTCGCGATGGGGCCCGGGGCCGATGTGAAGCATCGCCTCTTCGACCTGGCCGAGAGCGGATTGAATTTCATCGGATGATCGGGCCGGCGCAGTTCCAAGCCTTTGCGGAGAAGCTGAAAGCCGAGATCGAGCAGGCGCAGGCGTCGGGCGAGCACGCCGCCTTGTTCCGGTTGGCGGATCGACTTCTGGCGCTGGATGATGGCGGCGCCGGGATTGCCTATCTCTTCCGCGCCGCGGCGCTCGAAGGGCTGGGAGATGCCGCCGGCGCCCGCCGGGATCTCCTGGCAGGGTTCCGCGTGGCCCCGGAAATCGAATCCCTCGCGCGGGGCGTCATGGCCTTCCTGCAGCCAGCCGAACGGCGCGAGGCGATCGTCCTTCGCCTTGCCGCCGGTTCCGAGCCCGATTCCGTCATGTTCTCCATGCTGCTGACCGAAGGGTTCGATGCATTGGTCGTGGCTGGCCGGAAAGTCGGCACGATCGAGGGGCGCGCCTGGTGGAGGGGCAGCCCCTCCTTGCGGCTCAAGGCGATGATCGAGGGCATCGGCGACAGGGTGCTGGATGTGATGTCCGCCGGGCCGAGGGCAGGCCTGCCTTTCGACCATCATGCCAGCTTCACGCTTCCGGTGCCCTTCGAGGCCGACCTCGTCCGGCTTGAAAGCCTTTCGCATCGAGCCCTCGCCGTGCCGCAGGCGCTGTTGCCGGACCGGGCGCCGCGTCTTTCGCCGTTGTCGGGCAATCCCGGCCGGCTGATGGTGCTTGTCCCCGCCTACCGGGACTGGCCTTCGCTTGAACGCTGCCTTGACAGCGTCGAGGCCGCTCTCGAACCGGGCATGCGTCTTGTTGTCGTGGATGATGCCAGCCCCGATGCGACCCTGTCTGAGAAGCTGCGCGAGCGGGCCACAGGGGGGCGGCTGACCCTCCTGCGCAACCAGTTCAATCTCGGCTTTTCCGGATCCGTGAACCGGGGCCTGCATCTGCGCCTGCGCGATGAGGATGTCCTCATCCTGAATTCGGATGCGACGCTGCCTCCGGGCGCCCTTGCCCGCCTTGAACGACTGGCGCGGAGCCGGGCCGCGCTCGGAACGCTGACCCCCCTGTCGAATAACGGCGAGGATTGTTCGGTTCCCGAGCATTTCCGGGTCAATCCGGAACCGGACGACGCGCTCCTCGCCCGCCTCGATGCCGCGGCCGCCGCGGCATCGGGCGACAGGCTGATCCCGCTGGTCAACGGGGTGGGGTTCTGCCTCTACGTCCGCGGGCCGGTCTTTGATGCGATCGGCGGCTTTTCCGGAGCCTTCGAGCGCGGTTATTTCGAGGATGTCGATTTCTGCCTGCGCGCGGCCTCGGCAGGGTTCCAGAATGCCTGTGCACCGGGGGTCTATGTTGCCCATGCCGGCTCGCGCTCCTTCGGATCCGATCGGCAGGCCCTGATCCGGCGCAATCTGCCGCGCGTGGTGGAGCGCCACCCCGATTACCTCCTGCGCAGCAAGCGGTTCGTCGAGAGCCATCCCTATGCAGGACTCAACGCGGCCATGGCACGGGCCTACCTGCTCGGCGGGCCGCCGGCCGGGGTGATTGTCACGCCGAGAGGCTGCCCGGCCATCGTGGCGCAGGCCTGCATCGCGCCGGCAAGAGCTGCCCTGCAGGTGGAGGTTCATGGCGCGTCGATGCGCTTCGTGTCGCTTGATCCGGCCTACCCATTCAACGTGCTGGTCGAGCCCGGCACCGACCGGGCCGTCCTGCTCGCGCATCTGGCGAAAGGGCAGGGCTGGCGCCTCGCCTTTGACGGAACGACTTTGGACCGGCACCCCGCTTTCGCGCATTGGCCGGTTGTGTCCCCCGAGGCGCCATCTCTGGAAGCCCTTCCCGAAGGGCTTGCCGGTGCGGTCGGCATTCTCGCTCCGACCCTGACGAAGCGATCCGAGCGTGATCTCCGCGCCTTGGCGGCCCGGCGCTCCGGCTTGCGCCTCGTTCTGCTGGACCCGGTATCCCTTGCGCGCGAAGTGCCGCTTCTTCTCGAATGCGGGATTCTCGGCTGCGGACCGATCGAGCGTGATGGACTCGAGCAATGGCTTGAAAATGCGGGGATCAGGGCCCTGCTGGCGCCTGACCGGATCTACGGCCGGTTCGATCCCCGCATCGGCCCCGCGCGAGAGCGAGGCCTCCGGACCTACAGGCTGTCCTCGCGCACCGGCTGAGCGATCGCCTCGCCCTGTACCCGTTCGATCAGGGCCTCGTCGCGGCAATAGCGCCGAAGGAGATCGACATGCTTGGGCCAGATGTTTCGCTTGAAATCATACCGTGTGACAACGCTGGTTCGCGCGGCCTTGCGCAACCGGGCATGCTTTTTCGGGTTGGCCAGGGCCTCGGTCACCAGGTCGCTCAGGGCCTTGGGTGAAAAGAACGGCACAAGCAACCCATTATAGCCTGCCGTCACGACCTCGCTCACCGGCGCGGTATCCGATCCGATGATCAGGCATTCCATGGCCATGGCTTCGAGCATCGACCAGGAGAGTACAAACGGGTAGGTGAGGTAGATATGGGCGTCTGACCGTCTCAGTACGGCCAGATAATCGTCGTAATGGGTCCAGCCGAGAAAATGCACCCGCTGGAAATCGATCTGGCCCGCAATCTCCGCGAGCATCGCCATGCGCCAGCTGCCATGCTCTCGCGGAGGAGCCCCGTAGGACACCCCGTCATCCCCGAGGATCAGGACATGCGCTCTCGGCCGGGCCTTCAGGATTTCCGGCAAGGCCCGCATGAAGATGTGGAACCCGCGATAGGGCTCGAGATTGCGCGAGACGAAGGTGATCACCTCGTCCTCCGCCGTCAGGTGAAGGCCCTGGATCGAGAGGCCGCGGTTGGAATGGTCCGGCGTCAGCGTCCCGAAATCCATGCCGTCATGCACCACATGGATCTTCGGATGGAATTCCGGCGGAAAGACCGATTTCTGCCAGCGCATGGGCGAGATCGCGTAATCCGCCTCGGCGAGCGAAAGCAGCGTGCCGGCATTGCGCAAGGTGATGCGGACATCGCCATCGACGCCGAACGTGTCGAATTCGGTGTCGAAACCGACATCGCGCCCGCGCGCGGCGTAGTAGAACTCGGCATAGGAGCAGATGGTCGCGTGCGGAAAGACAGAGCGGAGCGGCAGCGCCTCGCCCCAGCCCGGATGGACATAGATCACCCGTGGCGAAAATCCCTCCTGCCGGAGCTGGATGGCCTCGTAGAGCACCATTTCGGCCCGGCGGCATTCAAGGTCGAAACGCTGGGCGAACGGGTGGCAGCGTGCGCGCGGCACAGGGCGCATGCCGTAGCGGACCGTCTCGATGCCGGGCAGGGAAGGGGCGCCCATGGCGCCGATCGCCCGTACGCGGATGCCGGGAAACGACGCGAACTGCTCGGCCAGATTGCGGAACTGTGCCGGAAAATTGTTATGGACGAACAGGATATCCAGCGAACTCATTCGGCACGGTCCTTCGTGCTGGCAAAGGTATCGAGCGAAAACAGCATGCTCGAATCCAGCTCGTAAATCTGAGTGAGGTTGTCGGGGAGCGGCGAACCCAACCGGTCTTGCGGGTTCCGCGCGAGGATATCAAGCGGCGCCTGTGCAGCAGCCGGCTCCTGCACGATCCGGCGCTTGCGATACCGGAGCGAGAACAGGCTCGCGGCCGCAAGCTCCAGCGGCAGCATGCCCATCGTTGTCAGCCCGGCGGCGCGGGATGGATGCAAGGCCCCCAGGGCATTGGCGTTGATCACGAGAAACCGCTCGCCCGGATGGCTTTCAAGCGGCTCGAGCGGCAGGAGGAGATCTGCTGCCAGCAGCACCCGCGCGGCATCGGACAGCCGGCGCGCACCTTGTGCGAGCAGGCGGCCAAGCTCCACGACATTGCGGAATTCCGGCGTATGAGCCCCGCCCGGATCCTTGACCCGTTGGGTCGATGTCCCCGGCGGGCCTGCAAAGGCCTCGCAGAACAGCATGGTGCCATTCCGCGCCGGGCTGAACGGCAGCAACCGCAGGGCGAGCGGCGTGTAGGGTGCCACCCACCGTCCCGCGGCATCGAGGGGCGCGGCCCGTGCAAGATCCGGATGGAGCAGAAGCGCCACGATCGGCTCGGCGGGGTAGGTGCGGGAAACATGCACACCCAGCAGGGCATAATGGGCAGCATTGAGCAATTCGGTATCCGCGAGGGGCACCAGGTCAAGCGGCTGGAGCCCGGAATAATCCGTCAGCGGGGTCCAGGCCGGGGCCTCCAGCGAGTCGACCGGAACGAAGCGCCCTTTTGGAAACAGCACATCCGTCATGGCGCGGCCTCGGCGCCACGGGCCTTGGCCCGGACAGAATTCCGCGCATTGGCCAGCAGCCAGTTGATCCGGAAAAGCGACAGCCGATGGTTGGCCACCAGCATCCCGGCGCCGATGCCATGGCGTTCGACGAGGGTGAACCAGACCGGGTCCTGCAGCCGCGATGCCTTGAGCACGAACAGACCGTCAATATCGACCGCCTCACCGAATCCGAGATCGAATTTCAGCGGCCACGGCTCGAGCAGGCCTTCCTCGGCGAGGTCGTCACAGAGATCGTCGGTATCATTCTGGCCTTTCGCCAGCTGGATGGCCATTTCCCCGCGCATGCGGGCCGCATTGGACAGGCGCCCGTCTGCCATGACAAGCGGCGCCCCCACATCCGTTGGCCGGTCCGCGATGGCGGAATCGACCCAGATCTGTCGCTGGCCGAGCGTTTCCTCGTCCGGGACAACGAAGGGATAGGCCTGCACCGCCATCGGAAGGTCGCCATAGGGGGGCAGCACTGTCGCCTGTTCGCGCAGCGCCATCAGCGCGACGAGGCGGTAGCGCCCCTGGTCACGCCGCCAGCAGATCGGCACGGTGCGGGCAATCACCGGGGCTTCACGGGCCAGGATCGCGACTTCGCGTAGCGCCCGGATGGCGGGATAGGCCTCCGGGGCAAAGATCCGGTGATGCCCCCACTCGGATGTCAGCAGTCGGGGCGCTTCATACAGGACGGACCACGGCGACATGTGTTCTTTTGGCATGCATCATCGGGGGCGGCAAGCAACACAGGCCCGGGCACCCCGCCCGAATTTCCATCTTCATCCAAATAAAAAAGGGGCCAGAGGCCCCTTTTCTTCTGCGTTGAAGCTCAAACCAGCCCTTACGGGTTGATCTTGATCTCTTCGATGCCGCTGACTTCGATCTGGCTGCCATCGTCGAAGGTGATGAGCGTGATGCCGCCGGGCTTGCCGGTCTCGCCAGTGATGTTGGCCGTGGTGTAGATGTTGAGCACGTCGTCGTTGCCCGAACCGCCGCTGACCGTTGCCGAGCCGCCACCCGCCATGGTGAGGAAGAAGGTATCGTCGCCAGAACCGCCGGTAAGCGAGGCATTGCCGCCGACACCCATCGTATCGGTGATCCGGTCATCGCCCGACCCGCCGAGGATCGTATCATTGCCAGCACCGCCGATGATCGTGTCGTTGCCCGCGCCGCCGATGACGTAGTCGTTGCCATTACCAGCATTCACGAAATCGTCGCCGCTGCCGGCATCGACATAATCATCCCCGCCGCCGGCAATGACCGTGTCATTGCCCGTACCGCCGACAATGCTGTCTTCGCCGCCGCCGCCGACCAGGCTGTCATTGCCCGCGCCGCCGAGAAGGGTGTCATTGCCCGCGCCGCCGAGAAGCGTGTCGTTGCCTGCGCCGGTGGTGATGTAATCGTCGCCAGCGCCGGTATCGATGTAGTTGCTGCCCGTCATCGCCGTCAGCGTGTCATCGCCGACATTGGTGAAGACCACTTTGTTGCCGCCGCCGTTGAACGTTGCGTCCACGTCGCCATCGGTGTCGAAGATCGCGATGCCGTTGGCGCCGGGAACATTGAAGCCGGCATCGGGAGCATCGGTATAGATGGTGAATTCCTCACCCGGGTTCACGGCATCCGGGTCGCCGGGCACCACGAGATCGGCATAGCCGAATGTGTCGGAGAAAACGCCCTTCGACGCAAGGAAGTCTGCGATCTTCTGGGCATCCGCCGGGCTGAACGTGCCGGCTCCGTTCACGGCGCCCGTATTCAGATCGGTAGCGAGGCCGGATTGGGTGTATGCGTAAGTCGCCATGGGAAACTCCTAAGCGTGGCTTAATCGACAGAAAGGGGCGAAGATTGAGTGGCCCGCGGAGCGCGGAAAACTCGGACGCGATGGTTCCCCGAAGAAGGGGGGGCAGCAGGCGCCGGATCGCGGGCGAAGGGCTGGCTTTCACCGGTCCATTGGGCCGGGCTGGGCAAGGCCGCCTCGATCTTGACGGGTATGCTGGCAGGGACGGACTCATCGAGGTCCGGCCCCGAGACCTTCAGGCGAAGGCCAACGAGGGGTTCCATCCCGGTTGGTCCCGACAGTTCGATGTAGGGACCGGTTTTTGTGACGATCGGCGAACCGAGGAAGAGCGCTTCCACGGTCAGCGAGTAAAGGTGCGTGGCAGCACCGGTCAGGTTCAGCGTGAGGCCGACAAGAGGCGACGCCTTTTGCCGGGTCCCCGCAAAATGCCCGATCCGGACAGGAGGCTGCGGACGCCGTGTCGTGGTTCCGATAACAGCCGACAAGAGGATGTCGACGCCTTCGGGCGCTTCAGGCCAGAGAATCTGCAGGCCTTCGATCGCCATCGGCGCTTCCGGTCCACAGATCCAGCCGCCATTGCCAACCTTGATGTCGCCGCGCCGCGCCACGTGCCCGATAAGGGCAGGCCCACGTTCGGAAACAACGGGTTCAGGCGTCGCGCCGGGTTGCGTCGCTTCAGCTGTCGTGACGATCCGCTCGAGGGCGAGCTGCGCGTCCAGGCTGCCGCCGGGAGTGCCGGCAACAACCGTGAGGCGGAGTTCGGTTTCCTTCTCCACAACCACGACAAGGCCGCTTCCGGGACCGGACAGGACCGGCCTCGTTGCGTCGGAATCGTGCATCAACCGGGCGGCCGCCGCATCCTCGACCTCGACGAGGACCGAGGGGACGACGCCGCGCGTATTGGCGGTCGAGTAGCGCAGCACAAACAGGCCGGGTGTGACGCGCTGCTTGCGCATCACCCCCTTCACTCCTGCTTTTGCGACGGTGCCACTCACGGAAGGATCTCCTCAGGAACGTCTGGCGATCAGGCCGCGACGGCCATGCGCGTGGCGAGCCGGGACTGGATGGCCTCCAGTTCGGCACCGCCCTCGACCAGCGGGAAACGACGCGAGGCCACGGCGTTGCCGGCGGTCTCGCCGTACAGCTCGACATATTCCGCGTAGTTGGCAAACATCTGCCGCGAACCTTCGTCGACATAGCTCTCGGTCGGAGCGCCATTCGTCAGCAGGACCTGCGGCGTGTCGAACTCGACATGGAAATACTCGATCACATCGATGCCGGTCGCCGGCACGATGGTCGAGCCGTTCACGAGATGCTGAGCCGGAACGAGAGCGCCATCGACGAGGACGGCATGTTCCGGCGAGACGAACAGATCACGCGAAGGAATGTTGTCGCCGAGCGCACCGGCGGAGATCTTGACCGGCGTCACGCGGGCATTGCCCCGGGCGAACGGACCGGCATAGGCGCGCTTGCCGACCCACTTGACCGGCTTGGCGACGCCATCGACCGTCGAGACGAGATCGCCGATCGCGAGCGCTTCGACGGCAACTTCGCCATCCGGCGTGGCAACCATCGTGCCGCGCAGCAGGCAGGCAACCAGCAGGCTGCCCGTGACATCCGCGACGTTGGTGTTCTGGAGCGTGATCGAGAAGGCCGGGTTGGACGGGGCCGTGATGACCACCGCGCTGCCCACCTGCGTGATCGTCAGATCGGCGGCGGTGAACACGCCGGCAATGTTGTCGATCTGCAGGAGATCACCCTGGGCAGCTTTGAAATCGGTAACAATGTCGTTGCCGGCATTGAGGAACCGGAAAACGTCGCCACCGGCGCCGCCCGTCAGGACATCGCTGCCAGCCCCGCCATTGAGGACGTCGGCACCGCCGCCACCCAGCAGGACGTCAGCGCCCTGGCCACCATTGAGGAGGTCGGCACCGCCGCCACCCGAAAGGATATCGTTGCCAAGGCCGCCCGACAGGATGTCGGCTCCGGCGCCACCAATGATGATGTCATCGCCGGCCTGGCCGTCGACAATACCCCCACCCGTAAGAAAATCGTTTCCGTTCGTCGGTCCTGACATATCCACCTCCTGCGGTTGATGACGCATTAATTCGATACGCAAGAATTGGCAATTGCAAAAACACCGTAGATTCACGTTTTTTGAAAAATCCAGGCATGAATGCACCCATGGCAGGCGCGGTGCCTAGAATATGACCGTTTTGCTGCGAAGCATAACTATCAATTTTTGTCAAAATCAGCAGTGATAATACGCAGAAGTTCTATGTGATAATTTTCACATTTTGTGTATTTGTTCTCAAGCTGGATGTCGTGAAACAAAAAATTAGTCAGAATAAGCTCGGTTAACGTGCAGAATAAACTTCTGAGTCGGTCCAAAAATGCTGATCGACCAGTTGCGCGGGGCAAAAGTTCATATCTGAAAGCATTGTGAAGTCAGTTTTGTGCTGCATCGCAGCAATATACGTATCCGAAAATGCGCTCTGAAGTTCGGATGGCGCCCAAACGATCGCGGGAATGTAAAACCTGTCGGGCAAGCGAAGTCTGTAAGTGGGTGTCCTGAGGCCAATTGAGGGGCAATCGATACGGATTTCGGGGTTCTGCGGCCCGGCAGACCCGGATCCATCGGTGCTGGAGCGTGCCCTCGGCCGACTGGTATCTTTGCCTTGCGTGCACCCCTGTTTTGAATGGGAAACGCGAGAGCCGGCCTGGATGCTGACAGGTGGTGCGTGATCGGGGTCATCGGGGCGATGCGGCGGCAGCTGGCGCGCAATAGATACGATTATTCATATGTATAAGTAATATCAAAGCATGGGTTGGATAGCCGATTCGGCCTGGAGGCGAATGGCGCGGCATGATCGGCGGGCGGGCTCTCGATCCCGGATTGCCCCCATCGGTCAGGCCAATGCACGGTTATGGAGGAGGGTGGTTCGGATTTCCGGCAGAGAAACGATCGGATCCAGACCAATGGATTTCAGTGGCATCGGCTGCGCCGGGCTTCGGTGCATCGGGAATGGGCATTGCCTGCCGACAAATTCATCAGCCTGAAGCGATTAACCAAAAATTAGCGAAATTGCCGCCGGCGCTGTTTCCGTTTGACCGCAGCGCAGCAAATTTATACTATTAATAAAGTGATAACGCAGAATTAAGCATTGTAAGAGGGCGTGATGGCCGGAACGACAGTCTCTACGCAGGCAGGAGTGGCCGGGCGCGTCTTCGGGCTCCGTCAGCCAACGGCGGGGACGGCGGAGGTCATCCGGCTGGCGCCCGGCGATGCGCTCAATCTCTCGGCAATCGTGAATGATCCGATCACCCTGCTGAAGATCGACGGCCGGCTGGTTATCCTGTTCCAGGACAAGGCTCACATTGTCGTCGAGGGGCTCTTCCTGCCGGATGGGCAGCCGGCCCGGGACATCGCCGTCAATCTCGACGGCAATTCGACGGTGATGGCCGGCGAATTCGTCGCGCAGGCGCCGATCACCACAGACTTGCAGATTCTCACGGCGGCCGGCGTATCGCTGCCGCCGCGCGGCCCGCTCGGCGGCGGGGGGCCGTTTGGTAATGGCTCGGGCTTCGAAGGCCTTCCCGGGCAGGCTCTGAATGATCTCAACCCGCAGGAAGAGTTCCGCCGCGCAAGCTTTGAAGAGCCGCCGCAACTAACGCCCTTCGTCGCGCAGCAGAATGGCGGCCCGGGCGGCCCAAGCGGCCCTGTCCTGCAAGCGCCGGTTGCGGTGGCCAACGAGGCCGCCGTCTCCGAGGCAGGCGTCGGCGGGGAAGGGAATGCGGAATTCCCCGGCCAGCCGAATGCCTCGGGCAATGTTCTTCTGAACGATACGACCAGCGGTGCGGCCGCCGTGACCGGCGTCGGCGTCGGTGCCAGCGAATCGGCCGGCAATGTCGGCGTTACGTTGGCCGGCACCTACGGCCAGATCGTCATCGGCGCCGATGGCACCTACACCTATGTGCTCGACAATGGTTCGCCCCAGGTCCAGGCGTTGAGCCAGGGCCTCCAGGTGACGGATATCTTCACCTACCGCGTGACGGATTCCTCGGGCCTGTCGAGCACGGCGACGGTGACGGTGACAATCACCGGGACCAATGACCGGCCGGTCATCGATATCGACACCGGCGCCGAGGGGACGGGCTACCGGGGCTTTACCGCCGAGGAAGCGGCCCGCTCGACCGGCACCATCAGCGCCGAATCGGGCGTTACCATTGTCCGGCAGGGCCAGGTTTCGGTTGCCGATCCGGATGGTGACACGTTCAGCCGCGTCGATGTGACGCTCTCCGCCACAGCCACCGGCGCGTCCGGCGTGCTGGTGCGTGGCGCGACGACCGGCACGAGCCTTTCCTTCGTTGCCGGGCCGGGAGGCTACACGCCCGCCGAGGTCCAGGCGCTCGTCAGCGAGATCCGCTACGTCAATACCGAGCGCACTTTCGCGATGGATATCGCGGATCGCGTCATCTCCGTGACGGTGACCGACGCGTTCGGGGCCACCGCGACCGTTCTGGCCTCGGTCCCCGTCATTGCCGATGTCCGCGATACAACGGGCCTCAACAATTTCACCGGCACGCGTTTCGATGACCGTATCGAGGGGATGGGCGGCGCCGATACCATCCGCACCGGCGATGGCAACGATACCCTGATCTACCGTGCTGGCGATGGCACCGACATCCTGCTCGATGGCGGGAACGGAACGGACACGCTCTCCATCCTCGGGGATAACGGGATCAACCGGTTCCTCGTCGATTTCGACGGCAGCGCCCTGACGCGCCTGACGAGCGGCTTCAACAGCTTGCCGGTCGCCCCGAATCTCGCAAATCTCGAGATCGTCACACTCGCGGGCGGCGGCGGTCGCGATACGCTGGATTACAATGCGGCCACTGTGTCCGTCTCGGCCGATCTGCTCGCGGGCACGGCCTCCGGTTTCACCAGCATTTCGAGCATCGAGAATCTCGGCGGCGGCTCGGGGGACGATACCCTTCTGGGCGATAACGGGACCAACCTGATCAATGGCCGCGGCGGGAACAACACGATTTCCGGCCGTGGCGGCGACGATATCCTGAGCGCTGGTGACGGCAACAACATCGTCGATGGCGGCGATGGCGATGATCTCATCACACTCGGCGATGGCGACAATGTCATCAATGGCGGTGCCGGCAGTGACATCATTGCCGCCGGCGACGGCAGCAATTCAGTAGATGGTGGCGACGGCATCGACTTTATCGCATTGGGAACAGGCGACAATTCGGTCAATGGCGGCGCCGGTGCCGATATCATCCTTGTTGGCAACGGTGACAATTCGATCGATGGCGGTCTGGGCTCTGACCAGATCGCGGCGGGCAACGGCAACAACGTGATCATCGGCGGCGACGGCAACGATACCATCCTTGCCGGGGGTGGCGACAATGACGTCAATTCCGGTGAAGGCGATGATTTCGTTGGCCTGGGGGACGGCAACAACACCGTTGCCGCCGGAGAGGGCGACAACACATTGCTGCTCGGTGACGGCGACAACGACATCACGGCCGGCTCGGGCCTTGACCAGATCGATGTCGGCGACGGCGCGAACACGATCGATGCCGGCGAAGGCGACAACGTCATTCTTGCCGGCAATGGCGGCAACCGGATCACGGCCGGCAGCGGCGCCAACTCGATCACCTCCGGTTCGGGGGCGGATACGATCACGGCCGGAGATGGCGACAATTCGGTTGATGCCGGCGAGGGCGACAATTCCGTCACATTGGGCAATGGCAACAATGCCATCGCGGCGGGTGCCGGCGCCGATATCCTGGTTGCGGGCAACGGCGACAATTCCATCGATGGCGGCGATGGCGACAACATCGTCGATCTCGGCGGTGGCGCCAACACGATCACCACGGGCACGGGCGCGGATATCATCGTGGCCGGCGACGGCGATAATGGCGTCGATTCCGGCGCTGGCAATGATCAGATCACGCTCGGCGATGGCAGCAACACGGTTGCCGCCGGCGAGGGCGACAACACCCTGCTTCTCGGAGACGGCGACAATGCCGTCACGGCGGGCTCGGGCCTTGACCGGATCACGGTTGGCAACGGTGCAAACACGATCAATGCCGGCGGCGGGAACAACATCGTCCTCGCCGGCAATGGCGGCAATGCGATCACGGCCGGCGGCGGCGACAACTCGATCACCTCCGGTTCCGGCGCGGATACGATTGTGGCCGGGGGCGGTGACAATTCGGTCGATGCCGGCAACGGCGATAATGTGATCACCCTTGGCGGCGGCGCGAATGCGATCACCGCCGGCACCGGGGCGGATACGATCAATGCCGGGGATGGGGACAATTCGGTTGATGCTGGCAACGGCAACAACGTGATCACGCTTGGTGCAGGTGCAAACTCCATAACGGCAGGCACGGGCGCGGATACGATCGTTGCCGGCGACGGCGATAATGGCGTGGATTCCGGCTCGGGCGACGATCAGATCACGCTCGGCGACGGGAGCAACACGGTTGCCGCCGGCGAGGGCGATAACACCCTTTTGCTGGGCGATGGCGACAATGCCGTCACGGCGGGCTCGGGCCTTGACCGGATCACGGTTGGCAATGGTTCGAACACGATCAATGCCGGCGACGGCAACAACATTGTCCTCGCCGGCAATGGCGGCAATGCGATCACGGCCGGCAGCGGCGACAATACGATCAATTCGGGCAGCGGGGCGGATGTGATCGCGGCCGGGGGTGGCGACAACGCCGTCGATGCCGGCGGCGGGGACAATGTGATCACCCTTGGCGGCGGCGCGAATGCGATCACCGCCGGCACAGGTGCGGATACGATCACGGCCGGGAATGGCGACAATTCGGTCGGTGCCGGCGACGGCGACAATGTGATCACGCTCGGCAATGGCAGCAATGTCATCGTGGCCGGCAGCGGCGATGATACGATCGTTGCGGGGAATGGCGGCAACGACATCAGCGCAGGCGGTGGCGTCAACCAGATCACCTCCGGCTCCGGCGACGACACGATCACGCTGTCCGGGACGAACGATACGGTCAATGCCGGCAATGGCAGCGACCAGATCACGGTGACCGGCGCGGGCAATGCCACGATCGATGGTGGCGGTGGCGATGACGCCATCCTCGCGGGGATCGGCAATGACGTGATCTTCGGCGGGGTCGGTGACGACGACATCACGACCGGCCTCGGCGCTGATATCGTGGCGTATCGGAAGGTGACCAGCGAAGGGGGCGACACCCTGCGCGATTTCATGACCGGGATGGATGCGTTCCAGTTCCTCGCGTCTGATATCGGTGCGGGACTTGCCTTCGGTGGAGCGGATACCGGGACGCTGGATGCTTCGCGTTTCTTCTCCGGCGCGAACTATACCAACAGCGACCAGCGCTTTCTCTTCAATACCGGTGATCAGACGCTCTATTTTGATGCGGATGGTTCCGGCGGTGGCTCGTCGATGATTGCCCTGGCGACCCTGGAAGCCGGAACCGTCACCGCGAGCGACATCAAGATTGTATGAAGACGGCGAACATTCGACGCTATTTATGAGTGATCATTAATGTGTCGAATGCTGAATTCTCCCGTTCCGGGCGCACCGGAGGGGTAAACCCAGAAGAATGCGAGGGGTCAACCTTCGAGTGCAGCGTCACTTCTGCAACATCTCCGGACTTTCTGAATAGGCATCGGTACGAGACTCAGGTCTGACGGGTTGATTGTTTGGGAGCCTTGGACAATGTTGCGGCCTAACTGTCAGAATGTAAGGTGGCTCCCTGTGCCAATCCGAATTGGGCTTGTTCTTGCCGCGCTGGCCTTCGCGGCTCCTGCCTCCGCGCAGACCTTTTCGCTGGATGCGGCCGTACGGCGTGCGGTGACCACCAATCCGGCGGTCGGCGAAGCGGCGGCCAATCGCCGTGCGACTGAATTCGAGATGCGGCAGGTCCAGGGTGGCCTGCTGCCGCAGGTGCGGCTCCAGGCGGATATCGGCCCGGAGAGCCGCCGCCAGTATGACAGCCTCGTTGCCTCGCAGCGCAGCGGTGATTTTGTGGCGGGGCGCCAGGCCAATGTGACCGTCCGCCAGCTCATTTTCGACGGTTTCGCGACAATCAACGAAACCTGGCGTCAGGCCTACCGGGTCGATGCCGCGTCGTGGCGGGTGAAGGAGCGTACCGAACTCATCGCGCTCGACGCCATCCAGGCCTACACCGATATCCTGCGTCTCCAGGACATGATCGCGCAGGCCAACCGCAACATCGCGGTTCACCGCGAATTGCTGTCGAGCGTCAGCGCGCGGGTCTCCGGCGGTCGTTCGGGCCGGGGTGACCTCGATCAGGTGCAGGAACGCGTCTATGCCGCCGAGGCGGCGCGCGCCGAATTGCAGGTCCGGCTCGGTGAGGCGGTGGCCCTGTTCCGCCGCGCGATCGACCGCGAACCCAGCAAGCTGGCCTGGCCTGCCCGCCCCAAGGGCTTGCCGGCCTCTCGCCAGGCAGCCCTCAATCTCGCGATTGGCAACAATGCCACGCTTCAGGCCGCTGGCTCCGACGTGAACGCCGTGCAGGCGCAGCGGGATGCGGCGCGGGGCACCAACCTGCCGACGGTGGCGCTCGAAGGGCGTGCCGGCTACGGCAAGAATACCCAGAACATTACCGGCCGGTATGATGAATACAGCGCCAAGCTGTCTGCGTCCTGGCTGATCTATTCCGGCGGGACCGACACGGCCCGCCAGAACGAGCTGACCGAGCGCGTCGGCGAGCAGCGGATGCGGCTTTCGGTGCTTCAGCGGCAGGCGATCGAATCAATCGACAAGGCCTGGACCACCCGGCAGGCTCTGGGAGATCGTATCCGCGCGCTGACCGGGCAGATCCGGGCCGCCGAGCAGGTTGTCAGCTCCTACCGGAACGAGTTTGAACTCGGCAACCGGACCTTGCTGGATCTCCTCAATGCCGAGCAGAGCCGGTACAACGCGGCCGTCGGGCTGATCAATGCGCGCGGACTGGCGCTCTTCGCCGATTACCAGCTGCTCGCCGCTTCCGGTACGCTGCTCTCGGCGCTGAACATTCCGCTGCCGGGCGAGGCCGCCAACAAGATGCGCGGTCTGAAGGAAAGCGGCGCGCTGTTCCCGCCGATTGATCTGGTGCCCCAGGCGCCCAAGGTGCCGTGACAGACAAAGCCGTGTCGAATCCGGCTCAGGCCAGCCCGTTGCTGGCTGCCCTGATGTTTATTGCCCGGTTCCATGGTCGCCCCGTCAGCGAGGCGGCCATCATGGCCGGGCTTCCGGCGACGGACGGACAATTGCCCCCGGGTCTTTTCATCCGGGCGGCAGCCCGTGCCGATCTGGTGGCCGAACCGGTCCAGCGCAGCCTGCAGGACATCCCCGAACTGGTCCTGCCGGTTGTTCTCCTGCTGCGGGACCGGAGCGTCCTCGTCCTGCTGGGCAATGACGCCGCCTCGGGCGAGGTCACTGTCTATGATCCCGCGGCCGCCGGGCCGGAACAGCGGCGTTTGCCGCGCGCGGAACTCGAGGCGCTCTATTCCGGTTACGCCTTCTTCCTGAAACCGTCCTCTGGGCTCGGAGCCCGTACGGAGCAGGCCGGCACCCCGTCCTCGCATTGGTTCTGGATGACGTTGCGCCTGTTCCGGGCCAATTACCTGAACATCGCGCTGGCGGCCTTCCTGATCAACGTGCTGGCCCTGGCCTTCCCGCTCTTCACGATGAATGTCTATGACCGGATCCTGCCGAATGGCGCGGTCGCATCGCTGATCGCGCTGTCGATCGGGGTCCTGCTCGCCTTTGCCTTCGATGTTGCGCTCCGGCTGGTCCGCTCGCGCATGATCGACATTACCGGCAAGCAGATCGACGTCATCCTTGCCGCGCGGGTCTTCTCGCATGTCCTCGGCTTGCGGATGGAGCGCCATCCCGGCTCGGCCGGGGTGCTCGCCAACCAGATCCGGGATTTCGAGAATGTCCGCGAATTCTTCACCTCCGGCACGGTGATTGCCGCGACGGACCTGCTTTTCGCCTTCATTTTCCTCGGCTTCATGGCCGGGATCGCCGGTTGGCTGGCCGTCATCCCGCTGATTCTCCTGCCGGTCACGATCGGGATCGGCCTGCTGATCCAGCGGCCCCTCGACGAGGCCGTGAAATCCGTGCAGGCGGAATCCGCCGCGCGACATGGCATTCTGGTCGAGAGCATCGGCGCGCTGGAAACGATCCGCGTGCTCGGTGCGGAAAGCCGGGTCCAGCGGCAATGGGAGCGCTCGGTTGCCGCCTCCACCCGGGCCGGCGAATCGGTCCATCGCTGGGCCTCCGTCGGCCTGACCCTGTCCGCCGCCGCTCAGAACCTCGCCTCGCTGCTGATCGTGATCTGGGGCGTCTTCCTTGTGCTGGACGCGAAGATCACCATGGGTGCACTGATCGCGGCGACCATGCTCTCCGGCCGTATTCTCGCGCCCGTGACCAATATCGCCTCGCTGATGATGCGCGGCGCCCGCACCCTGCACGCGCTCAAGGCCATCAATGCCCTGATGGACCTGCCGGTCGAGCGGCCGCCGGGCCGGATCTTCGTGGCTCGCCGGGTCGAGGAGGGCAGCCTTCGCTTCGATGGCGTTTCCTTCCGCTATCCGGGTGCCGACCAGGACGCCCTGACCGATGTCAGCTTCACCATCAAGGGGGGCGAGCGCGTCGGCATTGTCGGGCGGATCGGCTCGGGCAAGACGACGGTCGGCCGTCTCGCTGCCGGGCTCTATGCCCCGCAGGCTGGCCGCATCATGGTCGATGGCATCGATATCCGCCAGTTCGACCCGACCGATCTTCGCCAGGGCTTCGGTTTCGTGGGTCAGGATTGCATCCTGTTCCAGGGTACGGTGCGCGAGAATGTCTGCCTCGGACGCACGACCGCCACCGATGCGGAGGTGATCGAGGCCTGCCGCGTCGCCGGTGTCGAGGAATTCGTCGCGCTCTCGCCCCTCGGCTATGACCTGCCGGTCTCCGAAGGTGGGCGGAGCCTTTCGGGCGGGCAACGTCAGGCGATTTCCCTTGCCCGGGCCCTGATCCGCCGGCCGAAGATCCTCTTCCTCGACGAGCCGACCAGCGCGCTCGATCTCCGAACCGAGGCGGAGTTCACGCAGAGGCTTGCCCGGCTGGACCGGACCGCGACCCTGATCGTCTCGACGCATCGGGTCTCGCTGCTCCAGATGGTGGATCGCCTGATCGTGTTCGAGCGGGGCCGCGTCGTGGCCGACGGCCCGCGTGAGCCTGTTCTCGCCGCTTTGGCCGGCAAGCCCCAGAAAGTCACGTCCGGACCCTCGGGAGCGGCGCTATGAAGGCCGATGATTTTGCCTTCGCCAATGATCTCGGCGCGGCGGAACGGCTCGAGATGCCGCGGACCCTGCGGTATTTCTCGCTCATCTGCCTCGCCATGCTCGTGCTCGGCTCGATCTGGGCCGCCTTCGCCATCCTCGACGAGGTTACGCGGGGGCAGGCCAAGGTGATTCCTTCCCGCCAGATGCAGGTTGTCCAGTCGCTTGAAGGCGGGCTCATTCAGGAAATCCTTGTCGCGGAAGGGCAACTTGTCCGGCAGGGCGAGGTGCTGGTGCGGATCGATGATACGGTCCTCGGCTCGCAATTCGGCGAGGCCCGGGAGCGGCGTGCCGCGTTGCAGGCCCGCTTCGCCCGGCTCGAACGCGAAGCCCGGTTTTCCGAGGCTGCCGCCCTGTCATTTCCAGATGGCCTCGAGGAACGGTTCCCGGCGGCGGTCGCTGCCGAGCGGGCCCTGCACGAAGCGCGGGTCCGCAAGCTCGCGCAGGAACAGGAAGTCCTCGAGCAGCAGGTGGCGCAGAAGACGCGCGAACAGGAAGAGCTGGATGCCCAGCGGAAGCGGATGCTGGCGAGCAAGCCGCTCCTTGAACGCGAGCTGGCCATCACCCGGAAGCTCTTCTCCGATCGCTTCGTTCCGGAAATCGAGATGCTCCGGCTTGAACGCCAGCTGGCGGAACTGAACGGCCAGCTCGAGGTCAACCGCGTCAATCTCACCCGGGCGGAAGGCGGTGTCCGCGAGGCCCAGTTGAAGCGGGAGGGCGCGCTTGTGGCCTTCCGGACTGGAGCCGAGGAGGAACTGACGAAGACGCGGGCCGATCTTGCCGTGCTCGACGAAGGGCTCAGGGCCGCCGAGGACCGCGTGCGGCGAACCGAATTGCGGGCGCCCGTCCGGGGCATCATCAACCGCATCCATGTCACGACCGTCGGGGCGGTGGTCCAGTCTGCCGCGCCGCTGATCGACATCGTGCCGCTGGATGATACGTTGCTCGTCGAGGCGCAGGTCCGGCCGCAGGATATCGGCTTCATCCGTCCGGAGCAGAATGCCATCGTCAAGATCACCGCTTATGACAGCGCAATTTTCGGAACCTTGAGCGGCAAGGTCGAGCGGATCAGCGCCGACACGACGACGGACCCGCGCGGCGACCCGTTCTACCGGGTGATCGTCCGGACAGAGCGCAACAATCTTGACCGGGCCGGGGCCTCACTGCCGATCATTCCCGGCATGGTGGCCCAGGTCGAGATTCTCACCGGCCGCAAGAGCGTCCTGAGCTATATCCTCAAACCCGCGAGGATGCTGAGAGATGAAGCGCTCAAGGAACGCTAGCTCCCGGCGGAGGCCCGCCCATGCGCGTTGAGCGCCTCGATCTCGACGGGCCTGTTCTCTTCACGCCGCAACGCTGGGGCGATGATCGCGGCCATTTCGCCGAGGTTTTCCGGCAGGATGTGTTCGAGCGCGAGGTCGGGGTGCGCCGTTTCGTGCAGGACAATCACTCCGTTTCACGCGCGAAGGGAACGGTTCGCGGCCTGCATTTCCAGCGCCCGCCCATGGCGCAGGGCAAGCTTGTCCGCGTCTCGCGCGGGGCCGTTCTGGATGTCATCGTGGATGCGCGGGCCTCATCGCCGACCTATGGCCGGCATCTCGCCATCGAGCTGAGCGAGGAGAATGGCCATGTGCTCTGGGTGCCGGAAGGGTTCCTGCATGGGTTCTGCACCCTGACGGACAATGTCGATCTGCTCTACAAGGTCACCGCCTTCTACAGCGCGCCGCATGACGGTGCGGTGCGGTGGAACGACCCGGATCTCGGTATTTCATGGCCGGTCGATGAAGCTTCGGCGCGGCTCTCGGCGAAGGATGCTGCTGCGCCTTCCTTCCGGGATCTTGGCCCGGTTTTCGTGTAATCGGCAGCGGGGGGCAGGAGCATGCGGGTTCTGGTCACCGGCGGCGCGGGGTTCATCGGTTCGGCGCTGTGTCGATACCTCGTCTCCGGATGTGGCGACACGGTCCTCAATGTCGACAAGCTGACCTATGCTGGCAACCTCGCTTCGCTGACCACGATCGCCAATGCGCCGGCCTATGCGTTCGAGCAGGCGGATATTGGTGATACGGAGCGGATGAAGGCCCTTCTGGCCGAGTTCCGGCCGGATGCCGTGATGCATCTCGCAGCCGAAAGCCATGTCGACCGCTCGATTACCGGGGCGCGGGCCTTTGTCGAGACGAACGTCATGGGGACATTCTCGATGCTCGAGGCCGCCCGGGATTACTGGCAGGGCCTGCAGCCGGAAAGCCGGGATGCGTTTCGATTCCTGCAGGTCTCGACCGACGAGGTCTATGGCTCGCTCGGAGAGACCGGCGCCTTCCGGGAGACGACGCCGTATGATCCGTCCTCACCCTATTCGGCAACAAAGGCTGCTGCGGATCATCTCGCCAGTGCATGGGCCCGGACCTATGGCCTCCCGGTCATCCTCTCCGGGTGCTCGAACAATTACGGGCCGTTCCAGTTTCCGGAAAAGCTGATCCCGCTGGTCATTCTCAACGCGCTGCACGGCAAGCCGCTGCCGGTCTATGGCGAGGGCACGCAGATCCGGGACTGGCTCTATGTGGATGACCATGCGAAGGCCTTGCGCCTTCTGGTGACGCGCGGCCGGATCGGCGAGCGATACAATGTCGGTGGCCGGAACGAGCGCCGGAACATCGATGTCGTCTGCCAGATCTGCGCCATGCTCGACAGGCTCGTGCCGAAGGCCGCGCCGTATCGCTCGCTGATCACCCATGTCGCCGACCGTCCTGGCCATGACCAGCGCTATGCGATCGACGCGACCAAGCTCGAGACCGAACTGGGATGGCGCGCCGAAGAGAATTTCGACACCGGGATCGAGAAGACGATCCGCTGGTATCTCGAAAACGAATGGTGGTGGCGCCCGTTGCGCGAGAAGGTCTATGCCGGCGAGCGGCTCGGCCTGGCCGGGCAGGACTAGGGCACCATGCGCATTCTCGTCACAGGGATTCGCGGGCAGGTTGCGTGCGCGCTGGCGGAGGAAGGCGCGGCTTCGGGCCACGAGATCGTGCGGCTCGGCCGGCCCGATCTCGATCTCGCCGCCCCGGCCAACCTCGACATCCTGCTGGCCGCCTCGCGCCCGGATGTCATCGTCCATGCCGCGGCCTATACCGCCGTTGACCGGGCCGAGAGCGAACCTGACCTCGCCATGGCGATCAACGGAACCGCAGCCGGTCTGCTGGCGGCTGCCGCCGCGCGGCTCGACCTGCCCCTCATCCATCTCTCGACCGATTACGTGTTCGACGGAACCAAGGCCGCGCCCTATCTCGAAACCGATTCGACAGGCCCGCTTGGCGCCTATGGCCGGTCGAAACTGGCCGGGGAGGTTGCTGTGGCGGCGGCCAATCCGCGCCATGTGATCCTGCGGACGGCATGGGTCTATGCCCGTGAGGGCGCGAATTTCGTCCTGACCATGCGGCGCCTCGCCCGGGAGCGGCCCGAATTGCGGGTTGTTGGCGACCAGCTGGGCTGCCCGACCTATGCCACGGATCTCGCCCGCGTCATCCTGGCCATGGCGGGCCGATTGCCGGAAAGCCCTGCGGGAAGCGACGTTTTCGGCATCTTCCATGCGGCCGGCTCCGGCGAGACCAGCTGGGCCGGCTTCGCCCGCGCGATTCTCGCCCACGAGGCGGCGAAAGGCGTGCCGCCGCCGCCCGTTGTGGCGATTCCGTCGGCGGAGTATCCGACGCCCGCGCGCCGGCCTGCAAATTCACGGCTTGATTGCAGCAAGCTCAACCGGATCTATGGTATCCGCCTGCCGGATTGGGAGGAGGGCCTCTCCCGCTGCCTTGCGCGGCTGGATCAGGCCGGATCGGCGACAGGACATTCGGATATTCCATGAGCACGCGACCGTTGAAGGGCATCATCCTGGCCGGGGGCAGCGGAACGCGCCTCCATCCGATGACATTGGCGCTCTCGAAGCAGCTGATCCCCATCTACGACAAGCCGATGATCTATTATCCGCTCTCGGCCCTGATGCTGGCGGGGATCCGCGATATCCTGATCATCTCCACCCCGCATGACTTGCCGCAATTCGAGCGCCTGCTCGGCACGGGCGAGAAATGGGGTGTCCGGTTCAGCTATGCCGAACAGCCGAGCCCCGATGGCCTGGCGCAGGCCTATGTCATTGGCGCCGATTTCGTACGCGGACACCGTTCCGCTTTGGTGCTGGGAGACAACATCTTCTACGGGCAGGGCCTTTCGTCCCTGCTGCGCAAAGCCGGCGCGCGGGAGAAGGGCGCGACAATCTTCGGCTATCATGTCGCCGATCCCGAGCGCTACGGCGTCGTCGAGTTCGATGCGGAAGGCCGTGCGATCTCGATCGAGGAAAAGCCGAGGGAGCCGCGGTCGAACTGGGCTGTGACCGGTCTCTATTTCTACGACGAGGATGTCATCGACATCGCCGCTTCGGTCCGGCCCTCGGCGCGGGGCGAGCTGGAAATCACCGATGTGAACAATGCCTATCTCCGGCAGGGGCTGCTGAATGTCGAACGCATGGGGCGCGGATTTGCCTGGCTCGATACCGGCACGCCCGAATCCATGGCGGATGCCTCGAATTTCGTCCGCGCGCTTGAAACGCGGCAGAATTACCGGATCTGCTGCCCGGAGGAGATCGCCTTCGAGATGGGGTTCATCACGGCGGAGATGCTGCGCGTGCTTGCCGAGGCGCTGGGCGGAAGCAGCTATGGCGCCTATCTCCGGGGCATTGCGAAACAGGGCGAGGGCAGGCGCTGAACGGTCGGGCCGGCGGGTATACGCTCCGCCTGCCTCACCTTACCCTTGCCGTACTCGCGCGGAGGCAGGGCAGGGCGGGAACCGGCCGGATGATCGCTGCCGGTGGCGCATCCCGCCGGGCCTTGAAGGCCTCGCCGATGATCGCTCCGGCTTCGCGGCCGATCCCGGCCGCATCGATCTGGACCGTCGTGATCGCCGGCACCGCGATCCGGGCGATCTCGAAATCACCGAAGCCCGACACGGCCATCCGGCCCGGCACGGCCCAGCCGCGTCGCTGGCAGGCGGCAATCACGCCGAAGGCGAGCGGATCCGACACGCAGGCCACCAGCTCGGTGTCGGGATAAGCGGCAAGCACGGTCTCGAGGCCGCGCTCGCCGTCGGACATCGTCGCCGGCGGGCGCCCGATGGAGCACAGGCGCGGCGCGAGGCCGGCTGCCGCCATCGCCTCGCAATAGCCCAGCCGGCGGGAAGCGCCGCGCGTATCCGCGTCATCCGCCTCGCCGAGATAGGTGATCCGCGAATACCCCTCGCCGATCAGCGCCCCAATCAGCCCGCGCATCGCCAGCTCGTTGGAGAAGCCGACCACATGCTGGATGGGCCGCGTGGGCAGGTCCCAGATCTCGATGACCGGGATCTTCGCCTTGGCCAGCATCGGCAGGATGCGGGGATCATGGCCGTCACTGGTCAGGATGATCGCCTCGGGCTTGCGCGCAAGGAAAGCGCGGACCAGCTCGGCCTCCTTGCGGCGATCATACTCCGTATTGCCGATCAGCAACTGCATGTTCCGGTCATCGAGCGCATTGCCGAGCGCCAGCACCGTCTCGCTGAAATGCGGATTGTTGAGCGAGGGCACAAGGATGGCGGCGAAGCCCGACCGGCTCGACGAAAGCGAGCCGGCAATCTGGTTGGGCACATAGCCCAGCTCCTCGATCGCCTTGAGCACCGCAGCCCGCGTTGCCGGGGCGACCGACGCATCGGATTTCAGCGCGCGGGAGACAGTCATGGCCGAAATGCCCAGCCGCCGCGCAATGTCCTGCATCCGCATTGTCATGCTCCGAACTTGATCCGATGGGTGGCCAAAGCAGAGGGCTTGTCAAGAAGCGGGAATTCAGCCTACGATGTTATCGATAACATACGCAATCAGACCGGGCCTGCAGCGATGCAGGGCCGATCCGGGCGGCGAGAGACGGGCGCGAGGCCCGCAATCAGGACGGGTGAAGGCCCGCCGGGGAGAGGAACCGATGCCGCATATCCGCATCCGGGATCTGCAAAAGCATTTCGGCGATGTCGCGGTGATTGCCGGGCTCGACCTCGACCTCGCGGACAAGGAATTCACGGTCCTTGTCGGCCCCTCCGGTTGCGGCAAATCGACCACCTTGCGGATGATCGCGGGCCTCGAGGAGGCCAGCCGCGGCGAGATCTGGATCGGCGAGCGCGAGGTCAGCCGGCTGGAGCCGAAGGACCGCGACATCGCCATGGTGTTCCAGGATTATGCGCTCTACCCGCATATGGATGTGGCGCGGAACATGTCCTTCGCGCTCCGGCTGGCGCGCTACCCGAAGGCCGAGATCGATGCGCGCATCCGGCGCGTCGCGGACATGCTCTCGATCGGCCATCTGCTCGACCGGAAACCCGCCGCGCTTTCCGGCGGCCAGCGCCAGCGCGTGGCGATGGGCCGCGCGCTCGTGCGTGATGCCGGCGTCTTCCTGTTCGACGAGCCGCTCTCCAACCTCGATGCCAAGCTGCGCAACCAGATGCGGGCCGAACTGGCGCTGATGCGCAAGCGCGTCGAGAAGAACATGATCTATGTGACGCATGACCAGATCGAGGCGATGACGCTGGCGGACCGGATCGTCGTCATGCATGCCGGCAAGGTGCAGCAGCAGGGCCGGCCGGAGGATCTCTACCGCGCTCCGGCCAATCTCTTCGTTGCCGGTTTCATCGGCGCGCCGCCGATGAATTTCCTGCCGGTCCGCCTTGATTCGCGTGATGGCCGCCCGGTCCTTCTCGGCCGGGATTACACCCTGCCGGTTCCCCCGGCCCGCATGGCCGCGCTGGCTCCCTATGCCAGGCGCGACATCATCGCCGGCATCCGCCCCTCCGCCTTGCGGCAGGGCCGGGGCCCGGAAGGCGCGCCTGCCCTGACCCTCCATATCGAACTGGCGGAATATGTCGGGGCACAGTCCGTGCTGGTGACGCGATGCGGCGGCGAACGTGTCATTGTCGAGGTCAATTCCGAGCAACGTCTTGCCGGCGAGGGCGAACAGCCCTTCTGGTTCGACCCTGACAGCCTTCACCTGTTCGATCCGGAGACGGAAGCGGCCATCCGGTAACCTCACGGGCCCCGGCAAGAGGGCACCGGACAATCCAAGGAAGGAAACCCCATGCAGACTAGACGCGGACTTCTGAAGACCGGCGCTGCGGCCGCCTTCACCACGGCACTCTGGCCCTCCGCCGGCAGCGCAGATCCCTATGCGCGGTTCAAGGGCACCAGCCTCGTGGTGAACTTCCCGGCGCATCCGCATTTCGACGCGGTCACGAAGATCCTGCCGCAATTCACCGCCGAAACCGGCATCAAGGTCGAGGTGGATACGCTGCAATATCTGCGCATGCGCGACAAGCAGCTGCTCGAAATGTCGAAACCCGGCAAGGGCGACTACGACCTCCTGGCCTATGTCGTCTTCTGGAAGTCCGAATATGCCAACAAGGGCCTGATCCGCGAAGTCGGGCCGATGTTCAAGGACGCCGCGCTCGCCGTGCCGGACTACGATTTCAATGACCTCATCCCCGGCTATGTCGAGAATATCGGCCTTGTCGGCGGCCGGAAGGGCTATCTCGCCGGCCCCTCGGCGAAGCTGATCGGCGTGCCGTTCGGCGCGGAAACCTCGGCTTTGGCCTACCGGGCCGATCTCTTCGTCCAGAACGGCTGGAAGGTGCCGGATACCTATGCCCAGCTCGAACCCCTGCTGACGCGCATTCCCGAAGCGATGAAGGGCATGGGCGCGCTCGCCTCGCGCGGGCAGACGGGGCATCAGGTTGTCCATGCCTGGCTGTTGCATATGGCGCCGATGGGTGGCCGCATCTTCGATGACCAGTGGCAGCCGACCTTCAACAACGCCGCCGGTATCCGCTCGGCAAGCCTGCTGAAGAAAATTATCGAGACCGGCCCGGCCGGCGGTGCCGCCTTCGGTTTCGACGAGATGAAAAACGCCTTCATGCAGGGCAATGCCGCGATGTTCCTCGATTCCATCGCCGTGGCGGGGGAGATGAACGATCCGGCGAAATCCAAAGTCGCCGGCAAGGTGGCCTGGGCCTATCACCCGGAGGATATCCGGCGTGGTTCGCAGACCGGCGGCTTCGGCATTGCCATTCCGAGGAATGCCGCCAATGGCGAGGCGGCCTTCATGCTGATGCAGTGGCTGACTTCGAAAAAGGCCGACCGGCTGATCGCGGCGGCGGGCGGCTCGCCCTCGCGTTTCTCGACCTATAACGATCTCGACCTCCAGCAGAAGTTCAAGCATTACGTGACCTTCGCCACCGCGTTGAAATATGCCGATCCCGACTGGCGGCCGATCATCAACGAATGGAACGAACTCAACGCCCCCGTCTTCGGCGTGGCGCTTGGCGAGATCGTCACCGGCAAGAAGGATCCGAAGCAGGCGCTGGACGATATCGTGCCCAAGGTCCGCGCCATCATGGAAAAGGGTGGCCATTACGGCCCCAATGCGCCGAAATAGCCGGGCTTCCTCCGGGGCGCCCGCGTCGCGCGCCCCTGCCTGAGGGAGGTGCCGGTTGTGCCGGCTGAAACCGGGCCCTGCCGGGCCTCCCTCGTTTCTTTCCGGGATCGAACCATGCCGAGCCGTCAAGGCCTCAACCGCGCCACGCCCTATTTCTTCCTCGCTCCGGCTGCGGCCGTGGCGTTGGTCGGGCTCGTCTATCCGATGCTGCGCTCGGTCTGGCTGTCGTTCCACGAATGGTCGATCGGCACCCCGCCGGAATCGGCCCGGTTCGTCGGGCTCGAGAATTACCGCTGGCTGGTCGCCGATGATGCCTTCTGGGTCTCTGTCGGCGTCACCCTGGCCTTCGCCTTGGCGGTGGTGGTGCTGGAAGTGGTGCTCGGCGTCGCGCTGGCGCTTGTCCTGGACCGTGACCTGCGCGGCACCAGCCTTTTCCGCACGATCTTCATCCTGCCGATGATGATCGCGCCGATCGTCGTCGGCCTGATCTGGCGCTTCCTCTACAATGAGCAGTTCGGCCCGCTGAGCCAGGCCCTCAAGGCGTTGGGCCTGCCCGGGGTGCCGTGGCTCTCCTCGCCCGACATGGCGCTGCTCTCGGTCATCATCGCCGATGTCTGGCAATGGACACCCTTCATCTTCATCCTCGCGCTGGCGGCGTTGCAGGGCCTGCCCGCCTCGGCCATCGAGGCGGCGCGGATCGATGGCGCCACGCGCTGGCAGACCACCTGGTACATCAAGCTCCCACTCATCGCCCCCGTGATTGCGGTGGCGGCGCTGTTGCGCCTGATCGATGCCTTCAAGGTGCTGGAAGTCATCTACATCCTCACCGAGGGTGGCCCCGGCCTCTCCACCGAGATCCTCTCCCTCCACATCTACAAGACCGCCTTTGTGAGCCAGCAGCTCGGCCGGGCCTCGGCCCTGTCGAACCTGCTGCTGCTGATCGTCCTCGTGCTGACCCTGCTGCTCGTGCTGGCCCGGAGCCTGCGCGAAAGCCGCGCCGGAAAGGAGTGACCGCCATGTCCGGCACCGCCACCACCCGCCGCGCCACGCCGTTCTCCTATGCGGTGATCGTTGCCCTCGCGCTGCTCTCGCTCGGGCCGATCCTCGTCATGATCGCCACCTCGCTGAAGACCAAGCCGGATATCTTCTCGGGGAGCTTCAGCCTGATCTTCATGCCGACGCTGGAGAATTACCGGGCGGTGCTCGGCGACAGCCAGAATGCGCGCTACCTCACCAATTCGCTGATCGTCGCCACCATCTCGACCGGCCTGACGCTGGTCTTCGGCTGCATGGCTGCCTATGCGATCGTGCGGTTCCGCTTTTTCGGGCGCGATGTCGTCTCCGGCGGCACCCTGCTGATGCGGATGGTGCCGCCCGCCGTGTTGACCGTGCCGGTCTTCATGATCTGGACCTATGAATTCGGCCTCTCCAACTCGCTCTCGGGCGTGATCCTTGTCTACACCGCGATCAACCTGCCCTTCGTGATCTGGATCCTCCAGAGCTTCATCGCGCAGGTGCCGCCGGCCCTCGAGGAAGCGGCCCGGATCGATGGCGCCAACGATTTCCAGGTCTTCTTCCTCGTCGTCCTGCCGATGATCAGGCCCGGCCTTGCGGCGGCGGCGATCTTCACCTTCCGCATCGCCTGGAACGAGTTCATCCTCGCGCTGGTGCTCACCAACCGCTTCACCCGCACCATGCCGGTCAAGGTCTCGCTCTTTATCAACGAGCACAATATCGAATGGGGGCAGATCATGGCGATCGGCACCCTGATCGCCATTCCGCCTCTGGTCTTCACCTTCCTTGCCTCGCGCCAGATCATCACCGGCATGACAGCCGGCGCGGTGAAGGGCTAAGCGATGGAATTCTGGCTCGTCCCGCTCGATCCGGCCCGGCCGCATCTTGTGGATGCCGCCATCGCCTGGCATGCGCGGCTGATGGTGCTGGCCTGGGCCATCCTGCTCCCGCTCGGTGTGATCCTCGCCCGCTTCTTCAAGATCACGCCGCGGCAGGACTGGCCTGCCCGATGTGACAACCGCTTCTGGTGGATCGGCCATCTCGCCCTCCAATATGCCGGCGGCCTCGCCATGCTGGGCGGGCTCGCTATGCTGCTGGCGGGTCCCGGGCTGAAGGGCCCGGGCCATCTCCATGCCCTGGCCGGCTGGCTGGTTCTGGCCTTCGGTGGCGCACAATTCCTTGGCGGCTGGCTGCGCGGTTCGCGGGGCGGCCCGGGCGAGCCGACCCTGCGCGGCGACCATTACGATATGACGCGCCGGCGCATCCTGTTCGAGTGGCTGCACAAGTCACTCGGCTATCTCGCGCTGGCCCTTGCTGTCCTCGCCATTCTCACCGGATTATGGCTGGCCAATGCCCCGCGCTGGATGCCGGCCTTGCTTTCCCTGTGGTGGGCGCTCTGGCTTGTCCTCTTCATCCGGATGCAGCGTCAGGGAAGGGCGGTCGATACCTACCAGGCCATCTGGGGCCCGTCGCCGGAACATCCCGGCAATGCGCGCAGGCCGATCGGCTGGGGCATCCGCCGCCCGGGCTGAGGCAGGAGAGAGGAAAGAGGGGGCACGCCATGAACGAGGTCATCATCCACGACGAACGGTTCCGCGCGCTGGTCATCGGCCATGCCCGGCTCGAACGGCTCTGGACCGGCGGGCGCTGGATGGAGGGCCCGGCCTATTTCCCGGCTGGCCGCTATCTCGTCTGGTCCGACATTCCCAACAACCGCATGTTGCGTTTCGACGAGACGGATGGATCGGTCTCCGTTTTCCGGGAGCCTTCGCAGAACAGCAACGGCAACACCACCGACCGGCAGGGCCGGCTTGTCACCTGCGAGCATCTGACACGCCGCGTGACGCGGACGGAATTCGATGGCACCGTCCGCGTGCTGGCGGACCGTTTCGAGGGCAAGCGCTTCAATTCGCCCAACGACGTCGTGGTCGCCGCCGACGGTGCGATCTGGTTCAGCGATCCCACCTATGGCATCGACAGCGATTACGAGGGCATCGCCGCCGAGAGCGAGATCGGTGCCTCGCAGGTCTACCGGCTCGACCCCGTTTCCGGCCGGGTCGAGGCCATGGTGCGGGACCGCGTCAAGCCGAACGGCCTCGCCTTCTCGCCGGACGAGCGGATCCTCTACGTCGCCGATACCGGCGCTTCGCACCAGCCCGGCCTGCCGGCCACGATCCATGCCTATCCGGTCCTTGCGCCGGGGCAACTCGGCGCGCCGCGCCATTTCGCCACCTGCCCGGGAGGGTTGTTTGATGGTTTCCGCTGCGATGCCGCCGGCCATGTCTGGACCTCCGCGGGCACCTCGGTGCTGTGTTACCACCCGGATGGGACGATGATCGGCGAGATCCGGATCGGCGAGATCGTCGCCAATCTCTGTTTCGGCGGTCCGCGCTTCAACCGCCTCTATATTTGCGCGCAGACCTCGCTCTACAGCCTCTTCGTCAAGGCGCGCGGGGCGGTCACGCCGGCAGCGGGCTGAACGCTCATTGCAGCCTGCGCGGCTCGGCGCCCTGAAGCGCATTCTGCCATTCGCGCAGGAAGCGCTCGCGTTTCGCCCGGTCCTGCGTCGGCAGCAGCCCCGGTCCGATCACGATCGGCCGGAGCATGCCGGAGGTGAGCCCGCCCGGTGGCGCTTCGACCCCATCCGGCACGGAGCCGTTCAGCCCGAAGAAGAACGCCTCCTGCTGCACCACCCGCTGGCCGCGCTGGCTCAGCAGGTAGTCGAGGAACCGTTTCGCAAGGTCCGGCTGCCGCGTCCGGGCGGGGATCATCACGCCCCGGCTCAGCGCCAGCACGTAATCATGCGGAATGACGATGCCGATCGGCGCACCGGCCTTCTGCGCCGAATAGGCATAGGAACCAAGGATGTTGTAGCCGATGAAGAGCTCGCCCTTGCCCAGTTCCTCGATCAGATCCGACGAGCAGCACCGCGTGATGATCCGCATCCGCCCGAACCCTTCGATCAGCCTTCCATAGATCAGCGCGTTGCGGGCATCGAAGGCGGCGAAGAGATAGCCGATGCCCGAACGGGCAATGTCATAGCCGCCGATCCGGCCGGAAAACCGCGCCGGCTGTTCGCGCATCAGCTCGATCAGGTCGAGCCGGGTGCGTGGCACTTCCTCCGGTTTCAGCAGGGCGCGGTTATAGACGATCACCGCCGGCTCGAAGGTGAAGCCGAACACCTCGTCGCGCCAGCGCGTCCAGCCCGGCGCGGCCAGCGTTTCCGGTGAGCGATGCGCGAGGGCGCAGCCCGCATTGGACAAAACGACGAGATGATCCACCGAAGAGGTAATGACGAGATCTGCGCCCGGGCGTTCGGCGAGGCATTCGCCCCGCGCCTGTTCGAACAGCGCATTGGTCACGAATTCGCGGTAGCGGATCGTGACATCCGGTGCGATCCGCTGGAAATCGCGGATCAGCGGCTCGAAGGCCGCGAGGTCGGTCGCGGTGTCGAGCGTCAGCACCTGCCGCTCCGTGCCCGGCGCCGGGAACGTCGTCAGCGCGTCCTGCGCCCGGATCGGTGCAGCCAGCAGGCAGGCCGCGATCAGGATCAGCGCCCGCCTCATGCCGCATCCTCCGTCAGGCGCGAGGCGTCTTCCGCCTGGGCGAGGAGGGGAAATCGCAGCGAGACCACGAAATGCCCGGACGGGTCCTGCCGGAACATCAGCCGGCCGCCATGGGCCAGCACGACATCGGCCACGATGGTCAGGCCGAGGCCCGAGCCCGCAGCTTCGCTGTCGCCCCGGACAAAGGGCTTCACCACCTCGCCCCAATGCGCCGCCGGGATGCCCGGTCCGTCATCGACAATCTCCACAAGCGCCTCCTCGCCATCCCGCGAGAGCCGCAACGCCAGAAGGCCGGGCGCGCCATGCCGGATCGCATTATGGACGGCATTGGCAATCACCTCGCCGATCGAGACCCGGTCGCCCCGGATGACGAGGCTGGGCTCGGCCGGCTCGAACACCACCCGGATATCGCGGTCGAGCGAGAGCGGCACGGCCTCCTTGAGCGCGGCCTGCGCCACCGGCACGAGATCGACCGGGCCGAGCTGCACCACTTCCCGGCGATGGATCACCATGGCATGGCTGAGCAACTGGCTGGTCAGCCGGCCGAGCTGCTCGATCCGCTCGCGCACGCGCGCCATCTGCTGGCGCCGCCGTTCCGCCCGGCTCTCGGTGGAGAGCAGGTCGACCTGCGCGGCAAGGGCGGTCAGCGGCGTCCGGATCTGGTGGGCGGCATCGGCGATGAAGCGCTCCATCCCGCCAACCCGCTCGGCCAGCCGGCCGAGGAAGTGGTTGATCGAATCCACCAGCATGGCCACCTCGCGCGGCGCCTCGATCTCGACCGGCTGCAGGTCCTTCGGATCGCGCGCTGCGATCGCCGCCTGCACGGCCTGAAGCGGGCGCAACGCCACCCGCACCGCCAGCAGCAGCGCGACCAGCGCCAGCACGCTCATCCCGAGAACCAGCAGCAGCGATTTCAACGTCAGGTCGCGGGCCAGTTCGAGCCGGGCAAGGCGGGTCTGGGCCAAAGTCACCTCGACCCAGCCATCGACGCCCGGCCCGGTCACATAGCGGCCGAGCGTGACGATCCGGACCGGAAACCCGCGATAGGTTCCGTCTGCCAGAACGGGCTCGCGCCCCGGACGGCCCTGCTTCCGCGCCGAGGCGAGGTCGTCCTGCCCGGTCAGGTTCTCGCCGGTCGGGTCGGTCACCCGGTAGAAGATGCGATCATCCGTGGCGAGGGCAAGCGTCTCGAAAGCCGAGATCGGCGGGTCCACCGTCACGCGCCCCGGTTCGGTCGCCACGCTTTCCGCAATCTGGAGGGCCGCGCCGACGAGCAGCCGGTCATAGGCTTCGTCCGCCGCGACGCGCGCATAGAGCCACGCCGCCCAGCCCAGCACCAGCGCCCCGATGGCCAGCACCACCGTGATCACTCCGGCGAGCCGGCCGTAGAGCGAAGGCCCGCGCGGCGTCACAGCGCCACCATCTGGTAGCCGAGGCCGCGCAGGGTGCGGATTTCCGCCGAGGCGCCGGCAATCTTGCGGCGGAGCCGGGCAATATACTGCTCGACGGCATTCTCGCTCGGCTCGTCCTCGAAGCCGAAAAGCTGGTCCATCAACTCGTCCTTGCCGAAGACCCGGCCCGGCCGCGCGGCGAGGATTTCCAGCAATGTCAGTTCGCGCCGGGTCAGGTCGAGCGGCTTGCCATGGAGGGTCGCAGCGCGACCGGCCTGGTCAAGCGTGATGCCGCCGATTTCGATCATATTGGTGGCCGAACCGGTCTTGCGGCGCAGCAATGCGCGGACGCGGGCCTCCAGTTCGCGGAAATCGAACGGCTTGACGAGATAATCATCCGCGCCGAGATCAAGCGCCGAGACCCGGTCCTCCACCTGGCTTCTTGCCGTCAGGACCAGCACCGGTGTCGCCTTCCGCCGCTGGCGGAGGGCCTTGAGGATGGCGAATCCATCCATTTCCGGCAGCATGACATCGAGCACGACGAGGTCATAGACCTGGGCGCGGAGCAGGGCATCGGCCTCGCCGCCGTTCCGTTCCCAGTCCACGGTATGGCCGATCCGCTCCAGCGAGGCGACGATCGCCTCGCCGACATCGGCCACATCCTCCACCACCAGGATCCTCATTCCGCCCGTTCCCCCTGATTCTTCCTTTTTGGCGCGTCAGGTTCGCGACAGGTCGGAAGGGTATCCAGCAACCATCGCCCCGCCAAGTGGGTGAGCCAAACAACGAACGGGGGAGGAAACGGAAGCGGCAGGGCCGCAGCCCGCCATCGTGTCCCTCGCTCGCCAATGATGTGAGGAAACACCATGCGCAAGACGCTCCTGTTCGCCACGCTCGCCCTGGCCGGCCTTGCCGGCCCGGCGCTGGCCCAGCCCGCCAAGACCGAATGCCTTGCCGGCGCCAAGCCCGGTGGTGGCTTCGACCTGACCTGCCGCCTCGCCGGCAATGCGCTGCATGCCGCCAAGCTGATCAAGGACCCGATGGCGGTGAGCTACATGGAAGGCGGCGTCGGTGCCGTGGCCTATAACCACGTGATCGGCACCCGCCCGGGCGATGGCGGCCTCGTTATCGCGGCCTCCTCGGGCTCGGCCTTGCTGATCGCCCAGGGCAAGTTCGGCAAGCATGACGAGAATGCCGTCCGCTGGGTCGGCGCACTCGGCACCGATTTCGGCATCGTCGCGGTTTCCGCCGACAGCCCGATCAAGTCGCTCAAGGAACTGATTGCCGCCTTCGGCAAGGATCCCGGCGCCTTCCCGGTCGGTGGCGGCGGTGCCGTCGGCAGTCAGGACTGGATGAAAATGGCGATGATCGCCAAGGAGGCGAAAGTCGATCCGAAAAAGATGCGCTATGCCGCGCTGGAAGGTGGCGGCGCCGTCACCACCGCGCTTCAGGGCGGGCATATCAAGATCGCCTCGGGCGACGCCTCGGAGATGATCAACCTGCATCAGCAGGGCAAGCTCCGTATCCTCGCGGTCATGTCGGATCGCCGCCTGCCGGGCGCCTTCAAGGACATCCCGACCACCTACGAGCAGGGCTACCTGATCGACTGGCCGATCTGGCGCGGCCTCTATGTCGGCCCGAAAGTCAGCGATGCGGACTACAAGTGGTGGGTCGACACGCTGACCAAGCTCACCAAGACGGATGAGTTCGTGAAGGAACGCGAGGCGCGCGGCCTGTTCGCCTTCGATTCGCTCGGCGCCGATTTCGACAAGCGCGTGAAGGCGGATACCGCGAAGTTCCGCGCGCTTGCCAAGGAAGCCGGGCTCTGAGCCTCCGCGTTCCGCATTGACCTGACACAGACCGGGACAGGCCGCGGCATTTCTCCGCCATGGCCTGTCCGCAACGAGGGGGGATGCCCCCGGGGGGCCACCATGTCCGATCTCGCCCAACGCCAACGCCGGATCGGCCGCATCGCGGCCGGCGTGCTGATGGCTTTCGCCGTGTTCTACGGCGTCTTCGGCCTGATGATCGAGTATTCCTTCTCGTCCGATCCGATCGGCCCACGCGGCTTTCCCGCCGGCCTCGCCGTCGCCCTGTTCGCGCTCGGTGCCTGGTACTGGCTGGTGCCGGGCTCGACCGAGGAATGGCCAGGTCAGGAAGGCCGGATCGCGGCGCTTACCTTCCTCGTCGTCAGCGCCGCCTGCGTGCTGGCGATGGACTGGATCGGGTTCGTCCCGGCCATGCTCGTGCTGATGACCGCGATTGCCCGTCTTTTCGGGGCCAACTGGACACTGGCGCTCGTCAATGGCGCCGGGCAGGCCCTGCTCTGGTGGCTTTTGTTCGGCCCGCTGCTCGGCGGCACGCTGCCGAAAGGCCCGCTCGGCTTCTGAGGCCATAACCGCCCCCTTTTTTCCGGAGACATTCCATGTCATTCGATTTCCTCTGGCAGGGCATGGGCGTGGCCCTGATGCCGCAGAACCTGCTCATCGGCCTTGTCGGCTGCTTCCTCGGCACGATCATCGGCTGCCTGCCGGCCATCGGCCCGATCAACGGCATCGCCCTGCTGCTGCCCATCGCCTACACGTCCGGCCTGCCGGCGGAATCCGCGCTGATCCTGCTCGCCGCCGTCTATTATGGCGCCGAATATGGCGGGCGCATTTCTTCCATCCTGCTCAACGTGCCCGGCGATGCCGGCGCGGTCATGACGGCGGTGGACGGCTACCCCATGGCCCGGCGCGGCGAGGCGGCGAAGGCGCTCGCCATTTCCGGCATCTCCTCCTTCTATGGCGGCATGATCGCCGTCATCGCCATGACCTTCCTCGCCGTGCCGCTTTCGTGGCTGGCGATCAAATTCGGCCCCGCCGAATATTTCGTGCTGATGGTCTTCGCCTTCGCCACCCTCGGCTCGATGGTCGGCCACGAGCCGGTGAAGACCCTGCTCGGCTGCGTGCTCGGGCTGATGCTCACCACGATCGGCCTCGATGCGACATCGGGCGCCTATCGCTTCACCTTCGACCAGCCGGAACTGCATGACGGGATCGAGTTCATCATCCTCGTCATTGGCCTGTTCTCGATTTCCGAAGTGCTGCTGATGCTCGAAAGCCAGGTCAAGGGCACGCTCAAGCCGCTGGCTGTCACCGGCAGCTATCCGAGCTGGGCCGAGATCCGCTACATCTGGTGGCCCTCGGTCCGCGCCACGGTGATCGGCTTCATCATCGGCGTCCTGCCGGGCACCGGCGCCTCGGTGGCGAGCGCTGTCTCCTACACCACCGAGAAGCGCCTGAGCGACAAGGACGGCACCTTCGGCAAGGGTGATATCCGTGGCCTTGCTGCCCCGGAAGCCGCCAACAACGCGGCGGCTACGGGCGCCTTCGTGCCGATGCTCACCCTCGGCGTGCCGGGTTCGGGCACCACGGCGGTGATGCTCGGGGCGCTGATGCTCTACAATATCCAGCCGGGGCCGCAGCTTTTCGTCGAGCAGCCCAAGCTGGTCGGCGGCCTCATCGCCTCGATGTATATCGGCAATATCCTGCTGCTGATCATGAACCTGCCGATGGTCCAGGTCTTCGCCCGGATGCTGCTCATGCCGAACTGGATCCTGATCCCCGGCATCACGGCCCTGTCGATCCTCGGCGTCTACACGGCCTATGCGAGCGTGATGAGCGTGCTGATCATGTTCGGCATCGGCATCATCGGCTATCTGCTGCGCAAGCTCGGCTTCGACATGGCGCCGATCGTGCTCGGCTTCGTGCTCGGCAAGGTCATGGAAGTGAATTTCCGCAACGCCCTCGCGCTTTCGGGCGGGGAATTCGGGATCTTCTTCTCGAGCACGCTCTCGATCATCCTCTGGATCATGGCCATCGCCATTGTCCTCGTGCCGATCTGGCTCAGGCGACGGCAGGCAGCCCGAGCCGCTGCGGGCCAACCGGCCTGACCGAAAACGGGAATCCTGCCGCAGGGCAGGGTTCCCGTGTGCCGGCAACCTATCGTCGGATGAGCCGGTGCGGCAGGATCCGGTCCGCGACCGCCGCGCCCTCCCAGCAGGCCCGGAGTTGCTCCACCACGACGGGCCCGAAATCCCGGTAGGGAATCTCGATCGAGCTCAGCCATGGCGCGATCCACTGGTTGAAGGCATTGTTGTCGATGCCGATGATCCGCGTTTCGTCCGGCACCGCGCGCCCGGTCTCGCTGGCATGGCGGAAGGCGGCATAGGCCATCAGGTCGCTGGGGCAGAGCAGCCCGGCCGGCCAGCCATGCTGCGCCACCAGCGCCTGGATCGCCGCATAGCCCATGGCCAGGTGGTCCGGCCCTGCACCCGCTGCGACGGGAATCGCATTGCGCGGCAGGCCATGCTGGCCGCAGCGGTCGAGGAAACCCTCGATCCGCTCCGCGATGGAGGACGACATGATTTCCGGCCGGATCGCGGCGAGCCCGGTGATGCCGAGTTCATGGAACCGGTCTGCCACGTCCGCCCCGGCCTTCCGGTTATCGATGCCGACAAAGGGGGAGGGGCCGAGCGGGTTGCGCCGGTTGACGCAGACAATCGCCTCGCCCCGCGCCATGGCGGCGCGCAGGCCCGGGCTCGGCACGGCAGAGACGAGGATATAGCCGCGTGCCAGCTGCGCGCGCATGGCTTCGAGATACTCGTCCTGCAATTCCGGCCGGTCATGCGTGTCGCACAGGACCATGACATGACCGGCATCGCGCAGGGCCTGTTCGGTCGAGGCGGCGATCGCAGCCATGGCCGGGTTGTCGAGATTGGGCGAGAGCATCGCCACGATCTGGCTCTCGCGGCGGCGCAGGCTCCGTCCGGCATGGTTCGGCCGGTAGCCGAGCCCGGCAATCGCGTCCTGCACCTTGCGGATCGTCACGCTCGAGGCCCGGCCGAAATCGCCGTTGACGATGCGCGAGACCGTCGAAGCCGAAACGCCGGCCGTGCGGGCAACATCGCTCAGCGAGGGAGGGGCTCCCGGTCTTCTCATACCCGGCATCGTCTGACCTGCATTTTTCGAAGAACGATCACCAAAAAATCCCGCTTGGCAAGATTGACGTCTTGGCAAACGTTTGCCAAGCTTGAATTCCCGGTGAACAGCGCGAGGGCCTTGCGTCTGGCTGCCGGCAAACGAGAGCATGGCGCTGGACGAACCGGCTGCCCTTCCTGGAGGAAACGACATGAATCGCAGGCATTGGCTCGCGGGTGCGCTGGTTGCGGCCGCGCTGGTATCGAGCCCTGTTGCGGCGCAGACGACCCTGCGCATGACCTGGTATTCCGATGGCAATGAAGGGGAGGTGATGCGTGACCTCCTGAACCGGTTCGAGGCCGGCAATCCGGGCATCAAGGTCGTTCTCGACACGGTGCCCTTCAAGGCGATCAACGAGAATCTGCCGGTGCAGCTCGCGGCCGGGCAGGGGCCGGACATGGCCCGCATCGTCGATTTCGGCGGCCTCGCCAAATTCGCGCTCGACCTGCGGCCGCATCTCGCCAATGCCGGCTACTGGGAGCAGAATTTCGGGCCCTTCCTCGAATGGATGCGCGAGCCCGGCAACACCACCGCCATTCCCGGCTACATGACGCAGCTCACCGTCACCGGCCCGCTGGTCAACAAGACCCTGTTCGAGCAGGCCGGCGTGGCGATCCCCGGTCCGAAGGCGACCTGGGATGATTGGGCCAAGGTCGCCAAGGCCGTCGCCGACAAGGTGAAGGCGCCGTATCCGGTGGCCTTTGACCGGTCCGGCCATCGCTTCTTCGGCCTCGCTGTCTCGCAGGGCGCGAAGATGATCGGCGCCGATGGCCTGCCCACCCCGGCCGATGAGGGGTTCCGCCGCGCCGCGCAGCTCATCGTCGACTGGCACAAGGCCGGGGTGATGTCGAAGGAGCTCTGGGGCTCGGTTTCGGGTACCGCCTATCGCGGCGCCAACGAGGAATTCAAGAACGCGCAGGTGCCGTTCTATCTCTCCGGTTCCTGGCAGATCGCCCAGTTCGACAAGACCGTCGGCAATGCCTTTGACTGGATCGCCGCGCCCACGCCCTGCGGCCCGGCCAATTGCTCCGGCATGCCGGGCGGCGCCGGCGTGATCGGCATCAAGGCGACGAAGCATCCGGCGGAAGTCGCCAAGGTGATGGATTTCCTCGCCAGCGAGCCGATCCTGTCGGAATTCTATGCCCGCACATTGTTCGTGCCCGGCCATATCGGCATCGCGAAGAAGGGCGTCGCCTATCAGGGCGCCTCGCCGCAGGCCGCTGCCGCGCTGAAGGTTTTCGGCGATGCCGTCGCCGCGCTTGACCCCGCCGCCTACCGCATCCAGGGCAATGCCTATAGCCGCATCGTCTTCAACGCGGCGATCAGCCGGATCGGCCAGGCTGTGGCCGGCGAGATCACGATCGACGATGCCATCAAGCGCATCGATTCGGATGTTGCCCAGCAGGTCGCCGAGCGTAACAAGAAGTGAAGTGCAGGGCGCGCGGTTGTCCCGCCGCGCGCCCTCCGCCTTCCACTTCCGGAACCCCGGCCGCAAAAGGTCCCCAAAGGCCCTGCCAGGAAATCCAGCATGTCCCAGACCGGCTCCCCGCCTCGCGCCATCCCGCGTGACAGCCTCGCCTCGCGCCTGATCCAGGGCATTGCGGGCCTCGCTGACCGGCCGATGGCGTGGATCCAGCACGCCGTGGGCGGGCGCGGCATGGCCTATGTGTTCCTTGGGCCGAACATCCTGTTTTTCGGGCTCTTCGTTTTCCTGCCGATCGGCATCAACATGGCGATGTCGCTGACCGGGGGCACCAATCTCTTCCTCTCCGAGCGACCCTTCATCGGCGGTGACCATTATCGCAGCCTGATGCAATGCGGCTCCTATCTCGACCCGGCCTCCTGCCGGGAGGACCATTTCTGGAAGGGCGTCTCGAACACGCTGAAATTCACGCTTTTCCAGATGGTGGCCATGGTCGGCACGGCTCTGGTGACGGCCCTTGTGCTCAACCGGAAGATCCGTGGTCGGGGCTTTTTCCGGGCCGTCTATTTCTTCCCCGTCCTGCTTTCGCCGGTCGTGGTGGCGCTGATCTGGAAATGGATCCTCCAGCGCGACGGCCTCCTCAACGGCGCGATCACGCTTGCGGGCGGCGAGAAGATCCTCTTCTTCGTCGAGCCCGGCTGGGCGATGTTCTGGGCCGTCTTCGTCTCGGTCTGGGCGCATATGGGCTTCTACACGCTCATCCTGCTCGCCGGTTTGCAGGCCATCCCGGCCGATCTTTACGAGGCGGCGGAAATGGACGGCACGAAGCCGATGCGCGTCCTGACGCGGATCACCCTGCCTTTGCTCTGGCCGAACCTTGTCGTCGTGCTGGTCCTCGTGCTGATCAAGGCCGTGCAGACCTTCGACGAGGTCTTCGTGCTGACAGGCGGCGGGCCGGGCACGGCGACGCTGATGGTCGTGCAGTACATCTACGAGACCGCCTTCGCCAATCAGGTCCAGAATTTCGGCCTCGCCGCCGCCGCCTCGATGCTGCTCGGCTCGGTACTCTTTGCGCTGACGATGCTGCAGCTCTGGATCGCGAGGAGGAAGGCTGCATGAACCGTGTCGCCTCGCTCCTCCGCCAGACCCGCCGGCCCGGGCGTCTCGGCTGGACCGACATCCTCTCCTATGCCTATCTCGCCCTCGGCGTGGTACTGATGTTCGGGCCGGTGCTCTGGCTTGTCCTGTCCTCGCTGAAGACGCCGGCCGCCCTCCTGGAATTCCCGCCTTCCTTCCTGCCGCTCACGCAGAAGACGATCTCCGTCCCCGGCCATGCCCAGCCGCTGGAACTGCATCGCGTCCGCCTGCCGGATGGCTCGGTGAAGGAATTGGCACAGGTCCGTCGCATCGGCATCCAGGCGACGATGATCGACCCTGCCAACCCGGCCGCGCCGGCGATCCGCGTGCCGATCGAGGCGCGTGAACCCATCCGCGAGGTTGCCTTCGCCTGGTCGAACTATACCGAGCCGCTGAAGCAATTCGCCTTCGGCCGCTATTTCGCCAATTCGCTGGTCGTGACCATTGCCGCGACGATCATCACCCTGCTGATCAACTCCATGGCCGCCTATGCGCTGGCGATCTACGAATTCCGCGGCAAGAACGCGGCCCTGCTGATGGTGATCGGCACCCTGATGATCCCGATCACCATCGTGCTCGTGCCGGTTTTCCTCGTTGTCACCCAGCTCGGGCTCAACAACTCGCTCTGGGCGGTCATCCTGCCCGGCGCAGCCACGCCGACCGGCGTTTTCCTGCTCCGGCAATACATGCTGACCCTCCCGCGCGATCTGATCGAGGCCGCCCGCATGGACAAGGCCTCGGAATGGCAGATCTATTCACGGATCGTCATGCCGCTGACCCTGCCGGCCCTCGCCGTGCTGGCGATCTTCTCGATCATGTGGCGCTGGAACGAGTTCCTCTGGCCTCTGGCGGTGCTGACCAAGAGCGAGGTCTACACGCTGCAGATCGGCCTCAACGCCTTCCAGGGCGAATTGCAGACGCAATGGCACTACCTGCTGGCCATGACGGTGATGACGCTGGCGCCGGTGGCCCTCGTCTTCGTGTTCCTGCAGCGCTTCATCACCACCGGCATCGCCAATACAGGGATGAAATGAGATGGCAGGTCTTGTCCTGAAGGGGATCGGCAAGTCTTTCGGCCCGGTCGAGGTGCTCCGGGGCATCGATCTCGATGTGGCCGATGGCGAATTCGTGGTCTTTGTCGGCCCGTCCGGCTGCGGCAAGTCCACCCTGCTCCGCGTCATTGCCGGGCTGGAGGAGGTGACCTCCGGCACGATCCTCATCGACGGGCAGGATGTCACGACCGAGCGCGCCGCCGAGCGCGGCCTCGCCATGGTCTTCCAGTCCTATGCGCTCTATCCGCATATGAGCGTTTACAGGAACATCGCCTTCGCGCTCGAGAACATGCGGCTGCCGCCGGCCGAGATCGAGGCCCGCGTGCGCCGCGCCGCAACGATGCTGCGCCTGACCGATTATCTCGACCGCAAGCCCGGCGCGCTGTCGGGCGGGCAGCGCCAGCGCGTGGCGATCGGGCGGGCGGTGGTGCGCGATCCGAAGATCTTCCTCTTCGACGAGCCACTCTCCAATCTCGATGCCGAACTGCGCGTCGCCACCCGCAAGGAACTGGCGGGCCTGCATGCCGAGATCGGCGGTACGATGATCTATGTCACCCATGATCAGGTCGAGGCGATGACCCTCGCCAACCGGATCGTCGTGCTCAACAAGGGCCGGATCGAGCAGGTCGGCACCCCGCTGGAGCTTTACAACCGCCCGGCCAATCTCTTCGTCGCCGGCTTCATCGGTTCGCCGCGCATGAATTTCATTCGCGGTCAGGTCACGCCGGAGGGCAGGCTGGTCACGCCGGATGGAAAGGTCACGCTGCCCCTGCCGGCAGGCCACGCGCCGGGGGCGGAGATCACGCTCGGCATCCGGCCGGAACATGTTCTGCCAGCCGGTGGCGAGGCACCCGACGCCATCCTCACGGTCGATCTCGTCGAGAAGCTCGGCAGCGAAGCCTATCTCTACGGCACGCTCGCCGATGGCACCGCCCTGACCTTGCGCTCGCCGCTGGAGGATCCGGCCCGCCGCGGCGACAGCCTGCCGATCCGCTTCGAGCGCCAGCGCCTGCATCTCTTCGATGCGGCCGGCCTCGCCATCCGCCCCTGATCCAAGAACCCGCCTTCCCAAGAACCGGCATTCCCAAGAACCCGCATGTCCTTCCCCTGCTTCCGGAGCCACGGCCCATGAAAGCCCTCGTTGACGCAACCTATCTCGGCCGGGAGGGCGCCTGGTTCCGCTTCGGCCTCGATCACGGATTCGAGGCGAGGCTGGCCCTGCTCGAAACCGGGCTGGCCCGGGTGGTCTTCCGTCGCGAGGGCGGCTACCGGCTCGATCGCGGCTGGGCGATTGCCCCCGATCGCCAAGAGCCTCCCTTCGAGGGTCGCCCGCGCGACGATCTCTCCGGCTTTGCCCTGCCACAGGCTTCAGCCGACACCGCTTCCGGTGCGATCGAGATCACCGGGGCCGGGCTCTCCGTCACGGTCCGGCTCTCGCCTTTCGGCTTCACCTGGCGGCGGGACGGTGAAACCACGCCCTTCCTCGAGGATCGTGGAACGCAGGCTTATCTCGTCTCGCGCAAGAGCGGCGCCTTCGCCCATTTCCTGGCCCGCAAGGGCCGCGACCGGCATTATGGCCTTGGTGACAAGACCGGCCGCCTCGACAAGACCGGCCGTCGCTTCCGGATCGATGCCGTCGATCCCTGCGGCTACGATGCCGAGACGAGCGACCCGCTCTACAAGATGATCCCGTTCTACATTGTCGAGGGCGAGGCCGGCGCGCATGGCCTTTTCTATGACAATCTCGCCACCGCCTCGGTGGATTTCGGCGCGACGCTCGACAATTACCACGGGCTTTTCCGTTCCTATTCTGCCGATGACGGCGATCTCGATTATTACGTCTTCGCCGGGCCGCGCGTGGCCGATGTCACGCGGCTTTTCTCCTGGCTGACGGGCGGACAGGCCTTCCCGCCGCTCTGGTCGCTCGGCTTCGGCATGACCAGCATGGCCATCGCCGATGCGCCGGATGCCGATGCGCAGATCACTGCTTTCCTCGCGAAATGCCACGAGCACGCCATTCCCTGCCGCAGCTTCCATTTCGGCTCGGGCTATTCCATGCATGACGGCAAGCGCTATGCCTTCCGCTGGAACCATGAGAAATTCCCCGATCCCGCCGCCACCATCGCCCGGATAGAAGCCGCGGGCATGCGGGCCATCACCAATCTCAAGCCCTGCCTGCTGGATGACCATCCGCGCCTCGGCGAGATCCGGCAGGCCGGTCTGGTGCGCGATGGCGCCACCGGCGCGCCGGCCACGGCGCAGTTCTGGGACGGCCTCGGCTTCCATCTCGATTTCACCAGCCCGGAAGGCCGGGCCTGGTGGCGCGAAGGCATGGAGCGGACCCTGCTTGCCCATGGCGTCACCACGATCTGGAACGACAACAACGAATTCGAGATCTGGGACGAGGATGCTCTCTGCACCGGAGATGGCCGGCCCTTCGCGCAGGCTTTGGCCCGCCCGGCCCAGGCCCTGCTGATGACCAAGCTCGCCGACGAAGCCCACCGGGCCCGCGCCCCCGGCGAGCGGCCCTACAACATCACCCGCGGCGGCTCTGCCGGGATCTGGCGCTATGGCCAGACCTGGTCCGGCGACAATGCCACCGCGTGGAAGACGCTGCGCTTCAATCTCAGCCAGGGGCTGACGATGGTGCTGAGCGGCATGTACAATACCGGCCATGATGTCGGCGGCTTCCATGGCCCCCGGCCGGGGCCGGAACTGCTGGTCCGCTTCGCTGAATTCTGCTGCCTCTGGCCGCGCTTCGTCATGAATTCCTGGAACGATGACGGCGTCACCACGGTGCCCTGGCTCTATCCGGAAGTCCTGCCGCAGATCCGCGCCGCAATGGCGCTGCGCGAGCGGCTCATGCCGCTGATCTACACCCTGATGTGGCAGGCCGCGATGACCGACGAGCCGGCCATCCGGCCGCTGCTCTGGCACTGGCCGGACGATCCCGCCGCCATCGACGCCGATGACGTGTTCCTGCTCGGCCCGGATGTGCTGGTCGCGCCGGTGCTCGAGGAGGGGGCCACAACGCGGCAGGTCTATTTCCCCGCCCATCCCGGCGGATGGATCGATTTCCATGACGGCAAGGCCTATCCGGGTGGCACCACGCATGATGTGCCCGGTCCGATGGGGCGGCTGCCGCTTTTCGTGCGCAGCGGCGCTGTCCTGCCGCTGGCCGGCCCGGATGGCGCTGTGGAAGCCCGTGCCTTCGGCCCGCCTGCGCAGCCTTTCTGCATGCTCTACCGGGATGACGGTGTCACGGCGGATTGGCGGGTTCGTGCGCCGGTCCGGCTCGACCTTCCCGCCTGACCGGGCCCGGCCCGATTTCCGGGCGGGTTGCCGCTTTTCCGGGCAGGGCTCTGGCGCGATGCGGCGCCGGGACCCCGGAATCGGCCCGCCGGAGCCCTTTCCACAGGTGGGGCGGCCGTCCGGACATCGCGCTTCCTTGGCACGGTTCTTGTGATAGCGTGCTGTATGCAGGGCAGGGAGTTCAGCGCATGACGAACAATGCAGGCAACGCAATCAGAGCAGGTATCGCGGCCGCCATCCTTCTGGGGCTGGCTTCGGGCCATGCGGCAGCGCAGGAGGCGCCGAAGCTGAAGGTGATGGGCATGCCCCTCGCCACCGGCAACATCCAGAAGAACCGCGAGCAGCCCTTCTTCGAGAAGCTCAAGGGCACCACCGGCATCGAGGCCGATTACAAGGTCCTCGACCAGACCGGCATCAAGGAATTCGAGCAGCTCCGCATCGGCAAGTCGGGCCTGTTCGACATTATCGGCCTGCGCCTCGGTCAGGTCTCGCGGGATGAGCCGACCATCCTCGGCCTCGACCTTGTCGGCCTGAACACCAATTACGACACGGCGAAAAAAGTCGTCACCGCCTTCCAGGGCACGGTGGCAGAGCGGCTCGACAAGCAGTTCAACATGAAGCTGCTCGGCGTCTGGCCCTTCGGCCCGCAGCTCATCTTCTGCAAGCCCGCCATTTCCGGCCTCGCCGATCTCAAGGGCAAGAAGGTCCGCATCCTCGATGGCGTGATGGCCAAGGTGATGGAGAAGGTCGGCGCCACCCCGGTTACGCTCGCCTTCGGCGAAGTGAGCCAGGGCCTCGCGCTCGGCACGATCGATTGCGCCGTGACGGGCCCGTCCTCGGCCAATTCGGCAGGCTGGCCCGAAAGCGCGACGCATGTCTATCCGCTCGCCCTCCAGGTGGCGGTGCAGGGCTATGCCATCACCAATGGCGCCTGGGCGAAGCTGACGCCGGACCAGCAGACGAAGCTCCAGGGCGCGATCGAAAAGCTGACCGACGATATCTGGGCCTATTCGAAGGATCTCTGGGATGACGGCATGCGCTGCAATGCCGGCGCCGATCCCTGCACCACCGGCAAGAAGTACAAGCTCAAGACGGTCGAGGTGAAGCCCGAGGATATCGAGTTCGTCAAAGCCGCCGTGAAGGAAATCTCGTTCCCGGCCTGGGCGGAAGCCTGCGACAAGGTCAACCCGACCTGCTCGGCCAGCTGGAAGGCCAAGGTCGGCCCGATCGTCGGCATGAACTGAACCATCCTGCCGGCCCGCATGCTCCTTCGGGACGTGCGGGCTCGCGATTGCGGGGGCGAACATGCCTGTTTTCGAGCGTCTGGCCGCGTGGGTCTTCGGCCTGGCCTTTGTTGTCCTGGCCTTGCTGGTTGCGGTCGAAACCATCATGCGGCGCGTCTTCGTGCGCTCGCTGCAGGGGGTTGATGAATTCGGCGGCTACGCTCTCGCCATCGGCGCGGCCCTCGCCATCGCGCTGGCGCTCCGCTCCCGGGCGCATATCCGGATCGATGTCGTGCATGACCGGCTGCCCCGCGCCCTCCGCGTCGCACTCAACCTGATTGCCTACCCGGCCCTCGCCCTCACCGCGATGGCGGTCTTTGTCATGGCCTGGTTCGCCTTCCGGGAAACGATCGAATTCGGTTCCGTTGCCCAGACGCCCTGGGCCACGCCGCTGAAATACCCGCAGGGCGCATGGCTGGCTGCGCTGGCGGTTTTCGTGATCTTCGCGCTGGTCGAGGCGCTCAAGGTCATCGGCCTCGCCCTTTCCGGCCGCTTCCGCGAGATTGACCGGCATTACGGTCCGCGCGGTGCACAGGATGAGCTGGAAGAGGAACTGGCCGACCTCAAGGCGCGCGGCGGCCTTGCCGAACCGCCCGGCGGCGGAGCAGCCCGATGAGCACGGTCGCTGTCGGGATCCTCGGCTTCCTCGTCATGGTCGGGCTGATGCTGGTCGGCATGCCGATCGCGGCGGTCATGCTGCTGCTCGGCCTTGTCGGCGGCATGATGGCCTATGGCTTTGCCTTCTTCTCCTCCTCGGCCTCCGTGGCCTGGGGCGTGATGAGCGAATACAACCTCACGGCCATTCCGCTTTTCGTGATGCTCGGCGAAGTGCTGCTGCGCTCCGGAATCGCCGACCGCATGTATACGGTCTTCGCGGCCTGGCTCGGCCGGCTGCCGGGCGGCCTGCTGCACACCAATATCGGCTGTTGCGCGCTCTTTGCCGCCACCTCCGGCTCGTCGGTGGCAACGGCAGCGACCATCGGCACGGTGGCTCTGCCGTCGCTGCGCAAAAACGGCTACCCGATGCCGGATTCCCTCGGCTCGCTCGCCGCCGGCGGCACGCTCGGCATCATGATCCCGCCCTCGATCAACTTCATCATCTATGGCTCGATGACGAATACCTCGGTGGGCAAGCTCTTCATTGCCGGCATCATTCCCGGTCTCGCCTTGGCCGGCTGCTTCATGCTCTGGATTGCACTCCGCCATCGCTTCGCGAAGGAGAAGATGGTCCCGATCCATGTGCCGCTGGCCGAGCGCATCCGCCTGCTGCGCTACCTCATCGAGCCGCTGCTCGTTTTCGGCCTCGTCATGGGCACGCTCTATTCCGGCATCGCCACGGCCACCGAAAGTGCCGCGCTCGGCCTCGTCACGGCCTTCATCCTCGTCGCGCTGCAGGGCCGGCTGACGCTCTCGCTGCTCGAGACCTGCTTCCTGTCCAGCGCCCGCACTACGGGCATGATCCTGCTGATCGTGCTCGGCGCCTTCATCCTCAACCTGGCTTTGAGCCTGACCGGCATCGGCGAAGCGCTGACGAAATGGGTTACCGGCTTCGGGCTGGAGCGGGTGCAGCTTCTGCTCGTGCTGATCCTGTTCTATCTCGTCCTCGGCATGTTCATGGACACGCTCTCGATGATGGTGGCGACGATCCCGCTCGCTTTCCCGGTCGTCAGTTCGGTTGGCGTCGATCCGATCTGGTTCGGCGTCTTCATCGTGCTCATGTGCGAACTCGGGCTGATAACCCCGCCCGTGGGCATGAATCTCTTTGTGGTGCAGGGCATCCGCACCGATGGCGGCCCGGTCTCCGATGTCATCCGCGGTGCCTTGCCCTATGCGGCGATCATGATGCTCTTCGCCGTGCTGCTCATCCTGTTCCCGGCCATTGCCACCTGGCTGCCGACCTATATGCGCGGCTAGCGATGTCAGCAGGCAGCCATGACGGCAAGCCCGTCCGGATCGGCGTCGATATCGGCGGGACCTTCACCGATTTCCAGATCCTTGATTCCCGTTCGGGCACGATCCGCTCCTTCAAGGTTCCCACCACGCCGGAGGATCCCTCCCTCGGCCTGATGGAGGGCATCCACGGCGCCGCTGCGCGGGATGGTTTCCGCCTCGACGAGGTCGGCTACATCCTCCACGGCACGACCATCGCCACCAATGCGGTGCTCGAGAACAAGCTGGCGCGCGGCGCGCTTGTCACCACCGCCGGCTTCGAGGATGTGCTGGAGATCGGCCGCCATAACCGGCGCGACATCTACGCCACCTGGCCGCGCCCGGTTCCCGCTCTGGTGCCGCGCAGCCGGCGGCTCGGCCTCCGCGAGCGGATGAAGGCCGATGGCCTCGCCGAGATCGTGCCCGGCGAGGCTGATCTCGAGGCGATCATCTCCCGGCTCGCGGCCCTCGATATCGAGGCCGTGGCGATCAGCCTGCTCCATGCCTATGCCAATCCGGCGCATGAGGCCCGGCTGGCAGCGCGGATCGCCGAACGCCTGCCCGGCCTCGCCATTTCCTGTTCCTCGACGGTGAGCCCGGAAATCCGCGAATACGAGCGCACCAGCACCACGGTGCTCAATGCGCTGCTCCAGCCGGTTGTCCGCTCCTATCTCGAGCGGCTCGAACGGCGGCTCGCGGCCGAGAATTTCACGCCGCGCCTGCTGATTGTCCAGTCGAATGGCGGGGTCTGCGCCCCGGCCACGGCCGCCGCCGAGCCGGTTCGGCTGCTGCTTTCCGGCCCTAGCGGCGGTGCCATGGCGGCGCTCGGCCTCTCGCGCATCCTCGGCGAGGCGAATGTCGTCGCGGTGGATATGGGCGGCACGAGCTACGATGTCTCTGTCGTCCGCGAGGACCGGCTCGAAATCGTCACCCAGAGCGAGATCGAGCGCCTGCCGGTGCGCGTGCCGATGATCGATATCCGCACCATCGGCGCCGGCGGCGGCTCCATCGCCCGGGTGGAAGCCGGCGGTGGGCTCCGCGTCGGCCCGGAAAGCGCCGGCGCCCGGCCGGGCCCGGTCTGCTATGGCCGCGGCGGCACCGAACCCACCGTCACCGATGCCAATCTCGCGCTCGGCCGGCTCGATCCGGCCTTCTTCCTCGGGGGCAAGATGGCGCTCGACCTTGACGGCGCCCGCGCGGCGATCCGGAACCGCGTCGGCACGCCGCTCGGCCTCGCCGAGGATGCCGCCGCGGCCGGTATCCTCCGGCTCACCAATACCAGCCTCGCGGCGGCCATCCGCGTCAGCCTGTTCGAGAAGGGTCTCGACCCGCGCGATTTTACCCTCCTGAGCTTCGGCGGGGCGGGCTCGGTCCATGCCTGCGCCGTCGCCGAGGAACTGGCGATCCGCCGGATCGTCTTTCCGGTCGATGCCTCGACGCTCTCCGCCCGTGGCATCCTCGAGGCCGATATCGAGCATGCCTTCGCCCGTTCGCTGATCCGCCGTTTCGATGTCGAGGCAGGCGAAACTCTCGCCCGGCTGGCTGCGGAGATGGAGGCCCAGGCCGAGGCGCAGCTGGCCGCGGATGGCATCCCGCCGGAGCGCCGCCGCGCCCAGCTCGCCATCGACCTGCGCTATCGCGGTCAGGCCTTCGAACTCACCGTGCCCTGCCTCGATTCCGGCTTCGACCCGGCGGGCATCGCCGCCATTGCCGGGCGGTTCCACGCCCAGCATGAGCAGCGCTTCTCCTATTGCAACCCGGGCGACGCGGTGGAGATGGTCACGCTCCGCCTCGCCGCGAAGGGGCTGCTGCCGCGCCCGGCTGCGGTGGAGAGCCCCGCTTCCGCCGGGGGCAAGCCGCTTGGCAGCCGCCCGGTCTATCTCGCCGATGGCTGGGGCGAGGCGGCCGTCTGGCGCCGCGAGGCGATCGATGCCAGCGTCGAGATCACCGGCCCGGCCATGATCGAGGAAGCCTATACGACAATCTATCTCGCGCCGGGCTGGCGGCTGCGCCGCGCGGCAGGCGGGCATCTCGTCGCGGATTTTGAAGGGGAGGGCGGGTGATGGCCGTTTCGGGCGCGATCGATCCGATCGAACTGGAGGTCATCCGCAACGCGCTCACCGCGGCGGCGGCGGATATGGATGTCACGATGTGGCGAACCAGCCGCTCCACCATCGTGCGCGAGATGCTGGATTACTCGACCGCGATCTTCGATGCCGCCGGCAACAACATCGCGCAATCCGCCCGCATTCCGCAGCATCTCAATTCCATGGGCTATGGCCTCCGCGCCATTCTCGAGCGCTTCATCCCGGCCGCCGAATGGCAGGATGGCGATGTCATCATCACCAATGATCCCTATTGCGGCGGCCAGCACCTGCCGGACATCCTCTCCTTCCGCCCGGTCTTCGAGGCCGGCCGCTGCATCGCCATTGTCGGCACGCTCTGCCACCACCTTGATATGGGCGGCATGTCGCCCGGCTCCTATGCCGCGACGGCCACCGAGATCTACCAGGAAGGCCTCCGCATCCCGCCGGTGAAACTGTTCGAGGCGGGCCGGCGCAACGAGGCGCTCTGGGCGATGATCGGCCAGAATGTCCGCCAGCCCGCGACCGTGATGGGCGATCTGCAATCGCAGGTGGCCTCGCTCGGCGTCGGCGTCGAGGCGATCACCCGCCTTGCCCGGCGCTATGGCGGCGCCACGCTGCAGAAGGCGGCAACGCGCCTGCTCGACCTGTCCGAAGCGGCCATGCGGGATTGCATCAGCCGTATTCCCGACGGCACCTATGAATTCGAGGATTTCCTCGATGATGACGGCATCACGCCGGACAGGCCGGTCCGCATCCATGCGGCAATCACCGTGGCGGGCGACCGGCTGGTCGTCGATCTCTCCGGCTCCGCGCCCGAGGCGGCCGGGCCGATCAATGCCACGCTCGGCTCCTCCAGCTCTGCAGTCTATTTCGCGATCATGGCGGCGGCCGACAGGCCGATCGTGCCGAATGCCGGCTGCTACCGCCCGATCGAGATCATCGCGCCGGAAGGGCTGATCATCTCCGCCCGCCACCCTGCGCCGGTGGCCCATCGCATCGCGCCCTGCCATGTGCTGCTCAATGTCGTGTTCGGCGCGCTCTCGCAGGCCATTCCGGACCGGATGCCCGCCGCCTATTACGCGGTGAGCTATGTCTGCTCCTTCCAGACCCGCGCGTCCGACGGCACCCGCAAGGTGCTGGTCGAGATCGAGGTCGGCGGCTGCGGCGCCCATCCGCGCGGCGATGGCGCCAATGCGCTCTCCTTCGGCATGCACAACAATGCCGCCATTCCGATCGAGATGATAGAGAGCGACGTGCCCGTCACCTATCTCGGCTATGGCCTCGCGCCCGGTTCGGGCGGGGCGGGCCGGCAGCGCGGTGGCCTCGGCCTGACGCGGATCTGGCGGATCGATTCCGAGGCCGCCACCTTCACCGCGCAGATGGACCGGTTCCGCTTCACCCCCTTCGGCCTGCAGGGTGGCGGCGCGGGCGCGGCTGGTCGCCTCACGCTGACGCGCGACGGCGATTTGCGCGACCTTCCCTCCAAAGTCGCCAACATGCCGCTCAGGAAGGGTGACATCGTCCAGCTCGTCACCTCCGGCGGGGGCGGGTTCGGCCCGCCCGCCGAGCGCGACCCCGCCGCCATCGCCGCTGACCGGGAGGAAGGCTATGTCCAACAAGGCTATGCCCAAGAAAGCTATGTCCGTGACGCCTGATACCCCCCGCCGCCGCATCGGCATGCTGGTGCCTTCGTCGAACACGGTGCTCGAGCCGGTTACGGCAAAGCTGCTCGCCGGCCTTCCGGATGTCACGGCCCATTTCAGCCGCTTCCGCGTCACCGAGATCGCGCTCGATGCCGCCGCGCTCGCGCAGTTCGATGACAGCGAGATCCTGCGCGCGGCCGAATTGCTGGCCCATGCGAAGGTGGATGTCATCGCCTGGAACGGCACATCGGCCTCCTGGCTCGGCTTCGACCGTGACCGCCGGCTGGTAGAGCGGATCGAGGCCGCCACCGGCATCCGCGCCACGACCTGCATCCTCTCGCTGCTCGACATTCTCGCCCGCCTCGGCGCAACAACGCAGGCGCTCGTCACGCCCTATACCGAGGATGTTCAGGCCCGTATCATCGCTACCTATGCGGCGGCGGGCTTTGCCTGCCCGGTGGAGCGCCATCTCGGCATCCGGGACAATTTCGCCTTCGGCACGGTGCCGCCGGCGACGATTGCCACCATGATCAGCGAATGCCTCGCCGCGAAGCCGGATGCGATCACCGTTCTCTGCACCAATATGGACGGCGCCGCGCTCGCGCCGCAGCTTGAACCCGCCGAGGGTCCGATCGTGCTGGATTCGGTCTCGGTCACGCTCTGGGGTTGCATGATGGCGATCGGCCTCCGCCCGGACAGCCTGACCGGCTGGGGCCGGATCTTCACCGATTCCCGCCTGCAGCGGGGCTGACCACCCGCGCCCTGTGACCCTGCGGCAACGGCCTGTGGGCGGTTGCTTGTGCAGGCGGTCTGCCGGGTCGTAATTCCCGTGCGGGATGTTATCTCTGACTGGTCGTCACGAGGAACAGCATGGCCGCGCATTCCGCCTCCAATCCTCCCTGGACTTGGCTTGCCCCCGGGCTGGCTTTGCTGGTCCTGGGCCTGAAATTCGGCGGGATCATCCCGGCCGATGCGATCTGGGTGCTGCTCCTCGTCTCCGCTTTGCTTGGCGCCGTGGTCTTCTCCGCTGTCCATCATGCAGAAATCCTTGCGCTCAAGCTCGGTGAACCTTTCGGCTCCATCCTCCTCGCCGTGGCCGTCACGGTGATCGAGGTCGGGCTGATCGTCTCCATCATGCTGTCCGGATCGCCCGGATCCGAGGGCGTGGCGCGGGATACGGTCTATGCTGCGGTGCTGATTGTCCTCAACGGGGTGATCGGCCTCTGCCTGCTGGCCGGTGGCCGGCGCCATCATGAGCAGAGCTTCCAGTTGCTCGGCGCGTCCTCGGCCCTGGCCGTGCTCGGCACGCTCGCGGCGATCACGCTCATCCTGCCCAATTTCACGCTCAGCGAATCGGGTCCGTCCTTCTCGCGTTTCCAGGTGCTGGTGATCGGTGCGGTCTCGCTCCTGCTCTGGTGTGCCTTCGTCGTTACCCAGACCATCCGCCACCGGAACTACTTCCTCGATACGCCGACGGTGGGCGAGGAAGTGCGCCAGCATGACCGGCCGACCCGTACGGTTGCGCAGGTCAGCCTCGTCCTGCTTCTGGCCTCGCTCGGTGCGGTCATCCTGCTGGCCAAGGTGCTCTCGGCCCCGCTTGACCGTGCCGTCGCCTATGCCGGCCTGCCGGATGCCTTTGTCGGGGTGGTCATCGCCACCATCGTCCTCGCGCCGGAAAGCATCGCTGCGGTCAAGTCTGCGCTTCAGAACCGCCTCCAGAACTCGATCAACCTCGCGGTCGGTTCCGCCATCGCCAGCATCGGGCTGACCGTTCCCGTGGTCGCCGTGCTCTCGGTCATGCTGGGCATGAAGCTTGATCTCGGCGTGTCGAACTCGGCCATGTCCTTGCTTGTCCTGACTCTTTTCGTCAGCACCCTGACGCTCGGAACCGGCAAGACAACCGCCCTGCACGGGGTGATCCATCTCGTCATCTTCGCGGTTTTCCTGCTGATCTCCGCCGTTCCGTAAGCCGTCTGGCCGCCGGCTTGACGATTCGGCAATCCATTTCGGGCGGGGGTTCGAAAAGCCAATATATTCAATATTTTAACCATATATTATACAATTCTAATCAAAAATTCCGTCTGATCGTGCTCAATCGACGGGAAATGTGATGACTCCGGCTCGCCCTGCTGCCCGAAGCGCTGTCGCTGCTTTGCTTTGCGGTCTTGTTCTCGCGCCGGTCCCCGCCCTCGCCGCCGATCCCAACCTCGCCGCAGAGCTGGCCGCACTCAAGGCGAGCCTCAACCATGTCTGGGTCATCACGGCAGCCGCGCTGGTCCTGCTGATGCAATGCGGCTTCCTGATGCTCGAAGCCGGCATGGTCCGCTCCAAGAACACGATCAATGTCGCCCAGAAGAACGTGATCGATTTCTTTGTCTCGGCTTTCTGTTTCGCGCTGTTCGGCTTCATGCTGATGTTCGGCCCCTCCATCGGCGGCCTGTTCGGCATGCCCGGGCCTGTCTGGTCCTATGAGGGGCTGGATGATTGGGGCCAGACCTATTTCGTCTTCCAGGTCGCCTTTGCCGGCACCGCCGCCACCATCGTTTCCGGGGCGGTCGCCGAGCGCATGAGCTACAGCGCCTATATCGTCCTCGCGGCCCTTGTGGGACTGATCATCTACCCCACCTTCGGCCATTGGGCCTGGGGGGCGGGCCTTGTCACAGAGAACAAGCCCTGGCTGGCCGCGCAGGGCTTCATCGATTTTGCCGGCTCAACCGTGGTCCATTCGGTCGGCGCCTGGATCGCGCTGGCCGGGATCATCATGCTCGGGCCGCGCATCGGCCGTTTTGATACGAACGGCAAGCCGCTGCCGATCCATGGCCATTCGCATGTGCTCACCGCCAGCGGGGCGATGCTGCTGCTGGTCGGCTGGATCGGCTTCAATGCCGGCTCTACCGTGGCCGCCAGCACCTCGATCGGGAAGATCGCTGCCAATACCCTCATGGGCGCATCCGCCGGCGGCATCATCGCCGTGCTGATCGGGCGCTTGCGCGATCGCTGCTACCAGACCAACCGGCTGATCAACGGCCTGCTGGCCGGCCTTGTCGGCATCACCGCCGGCTGCGATGCCGTCGGCCTGAAGGGCGCGGTCGCCATCGGTCTCTGCTGTGGTGTGGCTGTGGTCTTTGTCGAGGATTTCGTCCTCAACCAGCTCAAGCTCGATGACGTCGCCGGGGTGATGGGTGTGCATGGTGCGGCCGGGGTGATCGGAACGCTGCTGGTGCCCTTCTTCGCCCTGCCGGGCAAGCTCGGCGACCTGACGGTGATGGGCTCCTTCCTTGTCCAGCTGAAGGGCGTCTCCGCCGCCTTCGTCTGGGCCTTCGGCACAGGCCTCGCCACGTTCTGGCTCATGAAGAAGACGATCGGCATCCGGCTTTCCGCCGAGGATGAGCTGCGCGGCCTCAACGTCGCCGAACACGGCGCCCAGATCGGCACCGGCGCGTTGCAGGAGGAACTCTACCGCATCACGCAGGTCGACCGCGACCTGACCCGCCGGCTCGATGCCGGCTCGGGCGACGAGGCGGGCGAGATTGCCAAGATCATCAACCCCTTCCTCGATGAATTCCATCGCCTCCAGTCGCAGATCGCGCGGGATGCCGGCCGCATCGCCCAAGCCTCGGGTTCGCTCAAGGGCCTGTCCGAGCGCTTCCGCGGTGATTCCGAGACGCTGGATCGCGAGACCGCCGAGGTCGGGCGCTCGACGCAGGACCTTCAGGGCCGCTCGCGCCAGAGCGCCGGCCAGGCCGAGGACCTGCGCGATGATGCGGGCCGCGTCGCCGAGGCGGCGATGGGCATGAGCGAGACCATCAACGAGCTTGCACGCCAGATCGGCGCCCTGTCCGGCTCGGTGCTGGATGTCGGGGAATCGGCCCGCCGGGGGCGGGAAGTCTCCCATTCCGCCAGCGAACTGGTCGGCCGCTCCGAGCAGCAGATGTCGAGCCTTGTCGTGGCCAGCGACCAGATCAACGCCATTGCCGACCTGATCGACGACATTGCCAGCAAGACCAACCTGCTGGCCCTCAATGCCACCATCGAGGCGGCCCGGGCCGGCGAGGCCGGCCGTGGCTTTGCTGTCGTTGCCACCGAGGTCAAGGCGCTGGCGCTCCAGACCCAACGGGCGACCATGGAGGTCAAGTCCCGCGTGGCCGCCCTGCGCAGCGGCACCGCCGAAGCCAGCCAGAGCTTCGAGGCTCTCCGCACGGTGCTTGCAGATATCGGCGGCATCATCACGGCCATCGCCGATGCGTCCGAAAACCAGGCGCGCGTTGCCGGCTCGGTCCATGGCGCGGTAGAGGATGTGTCCGGTCGCGTCAGCGTCGTGGCGCAGTCGGTCGGGCGCATGTCGGGCGATGTGGTCCATCTCGCGACCTATATGAGCGATGTCGACCAGGCCATCTCCACCACCGGGCATGTCGTCGGCCAGATCCGCCAGACCGTCGGCGAGAATGTCCGGTCGGCGCAGGAACTCGACCAGCGCGCCGGAGATCTCACCGCCATCTCGGCTACGCTCCAGCAATCGGCGAAACGCTACAAGGTCTGACCCCGCGCGAAGGCCGACCCGGACTTCTCCACAGCCATACATTTACAAACAGGCTTGACGGTTTGTTTTGATCGGCTAGCCTTCCTCCATCCGAGGGGAGGGAAGGGCATGGCGCAGCAGCCGAAGCCGAGACGGTCCCAGGCCGAGCGATCGGCCGAGACGCGCCAGCGCCTGCTCGATGCCGCCGTCACGCTGATGCACGAGCGCGGACTTGCCGGCACCTCCACCAATGACATCGCCGAAACCGCCGGCGTCTCGCGCGGGGCGCTGACGCATCATTTCGAGAGCCGCGAGGAGCTCATCGCCGCGGCCATCGAGGACATGCTCGACAAGGTGATCGGCGAGCTGAAGAGCTACGCCACCCGCGTCGCCGAGGGTGAAAGCTCATCCGATGCGCTGATCGAGTTTCTCTACGGCGTCATGTCGGACCGGCTCTTCTACGTTACGCTCGAATACCTGCCCGAGGCCCGGCACAATGCGATGTTCCGCAGCCGGCTCGTGCCGGTGGTCAGCCGCTGGCATGCCGCATTGGATGAAATCTGGGGCGAGCTGACTGCGCGTTATGGCATGAAGCCGGAGGCCGGGCGCGACCTGCTCAACGCCACGATGTGCCTGATCCGCGGCATGATCGCCCAGACCATCCTGCGCGACGACCCGCCCTATTACCGGCGGCTGCTCGATTTCTGGAAAGCGAGCATCCGCGCCCAGTTGGCTGCGGCCCGCCCGGAACGGGGCGGCCCGCGCATCGTGACGATTCCGCTCAGGGGACAATGAATATGGCCATGCTTCTTCTCGCCAATGCCCGCATCGTCGATGGCACGGCCGACCATCCCGGCGATCCGGTCAACGTGCTCGTCGAGGGCGGCACCATCCGCGAGGTCGGCCCGAAGGTCGCCTCGGCGAAGGCGAAGGTGCTGGATCTCGGTGGCCGCACGTTGATGCCGGGCCTGATCGATTGCCATGTCCATGTCGTCGCTGGCCTTGCCGATCTCGGTCGCAACGCCGCCCTGCCGGATTCGCTGGTGATGAGCCGGGCCATCGGCATCATGCAGGGCATGCTGATGCGTGGCTTCACCACCGTCCGCGATGTCGGCGGCGCGGATTTCGGCGTGAAGCTGGCAGCGGAGGAGGGGCTGCTGCCGATGCCGCGCCTCGTCATTTCCGGCAAGGCCCTCAGCCAGACCGGCGGCCATGCCGATTTCCGCGGCCGGTTCGACTCCCGCCCGCCCCAGGCCGTCGGGCCGTTCCCGCTCGGCGCGCTGGGCCGCATCTGCGACGGGGTCGATGCCGTCCGGCAAGCCTCGCGCGAGGAGATCAAGGCGGGGGCAGACTTCATCAAGATCATGGCGAATGGCGGCGTCGCCTCGCCGACCGACCCGATCCATTTCTTCGGCTTCAGCCGCGAGGAAATCACCGCCATCGTCGCCGAGGCGGCGGCGGCCGGCACCTATGTCTCGGCCCATCTCTATACCGACGAGGCGATCCGCCGCGCTGTCGAATGCGGCGTGCATTCCCTCGAGCATTGTAACCTGATCGGGCCGGAAACCGCGCGTCTTGCCGCGAAGGGCGGTGCCGTCGCCGTGCCCACGCTGGTCACCTACGAGATGCTGGCCCGCGAGGGGGCCTCGCTCGGCTTCCCGGCGGATTCCGTCGCCAAGATCGACACGGTGCGCCTCGCGGGCCTGAAATCCCTCGAGATCATGCAGGAAGCCGGGCTGACCATGGCCTATGGCAGCGACCTGCTCGGTGCGATGCATCGTCACCAATCCGAGGAATTCGTCATCCGCGGCCGCGTGCTCAAGCCGAAGGACGTGATCGCCTCGGCCACGCATATCGCGGCCCGCCTCTGCCGGATGGAGGGGTTGATCGGCACCATCGCCCCCGGCGCCCATGCCGATCTCGTCGTGGTCGAGGGCAACCCCCTGGCCGATCTCTCGCTGCTGACGCGACAGGGCCGGCACATGCCCGTCATCCTGCGCGGCGGCGCCTTCGTGAAGCGCAAAGCCCTGAACTGACGCAAGACCGAAAATAGACGCCTGAACCGACAATCAACAACCGGGAGTTTAAGCCATGAACCTGTCTCGCCGCTCCACCCTTCAGGCGCTCGCCGCCGCCACCTTGACCGGCTCGCTTGGCCAGCGCGCCTTCGCCCAGGCGGAAACCTTCCGCATCGGTGCGCTCAACCCCATTACCGGTGCGGGTTCGCCCTATGGCACCGGCATGCAGAAGATGATCGTCGCGGCGGTCGAGATGGTGAATGCGGCCGGTGGGGCGGGCGGTCGGCGGCTGGAAGTCTTCGCCGAGGACACCCAGACCACGCCGCAGGCGGCCGTTCTCGCGGCCAAGAAGCTGATCGAGGTCAACAAGGTTCAGGCCGTGCTCGGCACCTGGTCTTCCGGGGTTTCGCTTGCCGTGATCCCGCTGATCAACGACGCCAACATCTTCCTGATGAACACCTCCGGCGCGCCGGCCCTCTCGGTGCCCCCGGCCAATGCCAAGGGCCTGTCCTACCGCTTCCAGGCCACGAATGACCGCTTCGGCCGCGCCTTCGCCGAACTCTGCCAGAAGGAAGGCTTCAAGCGCCCGGCCACCATGGCCTTCAACAATGCCTCGGGCATCGGCAATACCGAAGGCTTCAAGAAGGCCTGGGAAGCCAAGGGCGGCAAGGTTGTCGAGGCGGTGGTCTACGAGCCCAACCAGCCGAGCTATCGCGCCGAATTGCAGAAGGTGCTCGCCGCCAAGCCGGATGTCATCGTCACCGGCTCCTATCTCGCCGATACGACCATCATCCTGCGCGAATGGTTCCAGACCGGCGAGACGACGAAATGGGTTATCCCGGCCTGGGCGGCCAACCCGCAGCTCGTCAAGGCCGTGGGCAACGAGGTGGCCGAGGGCATCTTCGCGGTGGACAGCATCTCCAACGAGGGCTCGGAAGCCTTCAAGGCCTATGACGCCGCCCATCAGAAGGCCATGGGCAAGCCCGGCCTCGACAATGTCTATGCCGCCATGACCTGGGACATGGTCGTCACCCTCGCCCTCGCCATGGAGGCGGCCGGCCCCGGCGCCACGATTGCCGCGATCAATGCGAAGATCCGCGAGGTTGCCAACCCCGCCGGCACCAAGGTCTCGACCTTTGCCGAGGGCAAGGAAGCCCTCAAGAAGGGCAAGATCAACTATGAGGGCGCCTCGTCGGTGCTCGATTTCGACCAGTTCGGCGATGTGACGCCCGACTTCTCGGTCAGTGTCGTGTCCAAGGGGAATATCGATCGCAAGTACATTGTGAAGATCTGACCCTTGAATGGCCCCGGAGGTGTTCTCTCCCGCCTCCGGGGTTCCCTTCCTCCTGATCGTCAGGCTGCCATGACCGCCTTCGCCGAACTCCTCATCAACGGGCTGGTTTCCGGGCTCGTCATCGGCCTGGCCGCGCTGGCGATCACGCTCGTCTTCGGCATCGCGCGCTTCGCCAATGCGGCAACGGGCGATGTCATGACCCTCGGCGCCTATGCCGCCCTGGCCGCATCCGGCATGACAGGCTCGCTCGTCCTTGGCGGCCTCGCCGGCGCGGCCTTGGGCGCCCTGGCCGGCCTCGCCGGCTATCTCCTCGTCTTCCGGCGGCTCTCGGGCCGCTCCTCCGTGGCCGCCCTGCTGGCCTCGATCGGCGTCGCCTTCGTCATCCGCGCCTTTATGGGCGTCGCCTTCGGCCACCAGCAGCAGGTTTTCCAGATGCCGCTGCTCCGGCCGTGGCGCATCCTCGATATCCGCATCCATCCGAATGACCTCAAATTGTCCCTCGTGGTTCTGCTGGCGCTGGCAGCGGTCTTCGCGCTGCTGCACCTCACCCCGATCGGCCGCCGCATGCGGGCCGTCGCCGATGACCCGGCTTTGGCCCGCGTCTCCGGCATCTCCCCGCACAAGGTGATGATGGCGCTCTGGCTGCTGGCCGGCGCTGTTTCGGGCCTTGCCGGCACGATCATCGGCATCAAGACCGTGGTCAGCCCGGAAATGGGCTGGGAATTGCTCCTGCCGGCCTTCGCCGCAGCCATTCTCGGCGGGATCGGCCATGCCGGCGGCGCTATCGTTGCGGGCATCGCGCTCGGCATCGTCCAGGAAATCGCCACGCCCTTCGTTGGCTTCACCTACAAGATCGCCCTGTCCTTCATCGTGCTGCTGGCTGTGCTGCTGGTCCGCCCGAAGGGCCTGTTCGGCACCGTGGCGGGGGCGCGCTGATGGAAGCCTATCTCGTCGCCATCGGCATCATCTCGGCCATTTACGTGCTGCTGGCCCTTGGCCTGACGCTGCAATACGGCATGACCGGCATCATCAATTTCGGCCATGTCGGCTTCTTCGCCATCGGGGCCTATGCCACCGCGCTCTTTGCGCAGGCCGGCTGGCCACTGCCGGTCGGTTTCGTGGCGGCGGCCCTGCTGGCCGCGCTTGCCGCCTGGCCGCTCGGCATGATCTCGCTGCGCCTGCGCGAGGATTACTTCGCCATTGTCAGCCTCGGGTTTTCGGAAATCGTCCGCCTTGTCGTCACGTCCGAGAAATGGCTGACCAACGGCGTGCAGGGCATTCCCGGCATTCCCAAGCTCTTTGCCGGCTTCGGCGTCGGCCTGGCCAACGGCACTGCCGTTCTCGCCTTGCTGGTTCTCGTCAACCTTGTCGCCATTCTCGCCATGCGCCGGATCGTCGCCTCGCCCTTCGGTCGCATGATCGAGGCGATCCGCGACAACGAAGAGGCCGTGAAGGCGCTGGGCAAGGATCCGGCCCGCTTCAAGGTGCAGGTGTTGATGCTCGGTGCCGCTTTGGCCGGCCTGTCCGGCGCCTTCTACGCCCATTACATCGGCTACATCTCGCCCGATCAGTTCGTGCCGCTCGTCACCTTCCAGATCTGGATGGCCATCATCATGGGCGGTGTCGGCCGCGTCTCGGGCGCCTTGGCCGGCACGCTCATCCTGATGCTCTTCCTCGAGGGCTCGCGCTTCCTGCGCGATATCGTGCCCTTCATCTCGGAGGTTGAAATGGCCAGCGTGCGCCTCGGCCTTGTCGGGCTGGCGCTCATCCTTTTCACGATCTACCGCCCGCAGGGCCTGATGGGCGAGGCACGGCGCAAATGACCTTGATCCTCGATGGTTTGACCAAGGCCTATGGCGGCCTGAAAGTGGTGGATGGCGTCAGCCTCGCCATTCCCCAGAACGGGATGACCGGCATTATCGGTCCGAACGGCGCCGGCAAGTCGACGCTCTTTTCGCTTGTGACCGGCTTCATCGAGGCCGATTCCGGCTCGGTCCGGCTCGGCGATGCTGTTCTGGACCGGCTGCCCGCCCATGCCCGCGCACAGGCCGGCATGGTGCGCACCTTCCAGGTTCCGCGCGAATACACCCATCTCTCGGTGCGCGAGAACCTCGCTGCCGCTGCGCCGGGCCAGACCGGCGAGAGCCTCGCCGGCCTTTTCCTGCGCCCCGCCCGTGTGCGGGAGGAAGAGCGGGCGCTCGCCGCCCGCGTCGACGAGGTGCTGGCCTTCCTTCGGCTGGAGCCTGTGGCCGGTCTCGCCGCCTCCAGCCTGTCCGGTGGCCAGAAAAAGCTCCTTGAGCTTGGGCGCGCGCTGATGACCGGCGCCCGCCTCATCCTGCTCGACGAGCCCTTTGCCGGCGTAAACCCGGTCCTGATCGAGCAGCTTTCCGCGCGGATCCGCGAATTGCATGCCCGCGGCACCGGCTTCCTCATCATCGAGCATGATCTCGGCGCGCTTTCGCGGCTGGTCTCGACCATGCATGTCATGGATCGCGGCCGCATCATCGCCTCGGGCTCGCCAGCCACCGTATTGTCCGACCCATCGGTCCGCGAAGCCTATCTCGGCGGCGCAATCGGGGGTGACGCGGCATGAGCCTTCTCGAAATCCAGAACCTGCGTGGCGGCTATTCCGAGGTCGATATCCTCAACGGGATCGACCTGACGCTTGATCCCGCCGAGATCCTCGTCGTCGCCGGCACCAATGGCGCCGGCAAATCCACCCTCGCCAAGGCCGTACTCGGCCTGCTGCCGCGCCTCACCGGCAGCGTCCGGCTGGATGGGCGCGACATCACCGGACTGCCGGCCGAGGCCCGCGCCCGCGCCGGCATCGGCTATGTGCCGCAGGTGGCGAATGTCTTCCCCTCGCTGACCATCCGCGAGAATCTCGAGGTGGTCGAGGGCGTGGCCGAGGCGCGCCGGCGGATAGACGAGCTCTTCGCCCTGTTCCCGGCCATCGCTGAACGGGCGCGTGCCCGCGCTGGCTCGCTGTCGGGCGGGGAACGGCAGCAACTCGCCTTTGCCCGCGCGCTCATGACCCGGCCGCGCATGGTGGTTTTGGACGAACCCACCGCCGCGCTCTCGCCGGCTCTGGTGGAATCCAGCTTCCGGCATATTGCCCGCCTTGCCGGGACGGGCACGGCCGTGTTGCTCATCGAACAAAGGGCCCGGCAGGCTTTGGCCATCGCCCATCGCGGTGCGATCCTCGATGGCGGGCAGGTCGCCCTTGCGGGCCCGGCCAAGGATCTGCTCGCCGATGACCGCGCGGCCGAGCTCTATCTCGGCAGCCACCACGCCCCGGCCTCTCCGGCCTGACCGCCGGGTCGGGGGCGGGCAGGTCAAGGGAAGCCGCCGGTTCCGGCCCGGGCCTCCCGCGCGGGAAGCCCGAAGACCGGGGGAGAAAAGCCCCGCCGCGTGCGGCGACGGGGCAGGACCGGCCCCGGGAGGAGCAGAGCCGATCATTCGATCTGGATCGTCAGGGCGCGATCAGCTGGATCAGGCTCGCATCAAGCGTGCCCTGCAGCAGCGTGCAGACCGCCATCTTGTCCGATGCAGCGCCCGACCCATCCGCGTCGTAATAGAGCGTGTTGTCCTGCGTATTGAACAGGAAGCGCTGATCCGAACGGGTGAAATCGGTCCCGGACACGAAACGGTTGGGGTCGATCTGGCCGGAGAGCGCACCAGCGATCCCCATCGAATCGGGAAATCCATTGGAATAGAAGCAGATTTGATCACCCTCAGCCGCATTGAAATCCGTGACGACATGGTTGCCGTTTGCCGCAGGGTCCAACTCGATCAGCGAGAGGGTAATCCGGAACTGATCCGCGCCCGAGCCCCCGGTCAGCGTGTTATGGCCGAACTGCACAACCAACCGGTCATCGCCATCGCCGCCATCGAGCATGTCATCGCCTTTGTATCCTGCCAGAAGGTCATTGCCGGCTCCGCCATAGATCCTGTCGGTACCTTCCATCCCGAACAGGCGATCATCGCCGTCGCCGCCGACAATCACGTCGTCGCCGCCGAACCCGACGATGTAGTCGTTGCCGGCAGCGCCCTCGATCGTATTCCCCCGATCATCACCCCAGAGCGAATCGTCGCCGTCACCGCCGATAACATGCCGGAACCCGACCACTTCGCTGAAGCCGGTCGCCGTGCCCTTGCCATTGCCGAAGGCTGGGCCATCGAGATCGACATTCACCCCTGTCGTCACGCCGGAGAAATCGAGCGTGCCATCCGCCGCACCCAGATGATGCAGGGCGAACGCTTCCACGCCCTCGACATTGAGGTTGCCCTGCGCGTCTGCAGCAATCACCTGCTCGCTGACGCCGTTTGCATCAAGCGTCAGCCCGGTCAAAACGCCGTTCGCGTCGAATTGGATTGTCGCATAGGTCGAGTTCAGATCGGTTTCGATGCGCATCACATCGTTTCCGGCACCGCCCGAGATCCTTGAATCGAACCCGTCACCGATGACGTGCAGGATCAGGTCATTTCCATCACCGCCATCGACATCGTCATTCCCGACGGCGCCGCGGATCCTGTCATTCCCGGCGCCACCAATGACCATGTCGTCACCGTCTCCGGTATAGAGGCGATCATCGCCGGTGCCGCCATCGAATTCATTGCGGTTCACATCGCCGCTCAGTGTATCGTTCCCGGCTCCGCCGATGACATGCTGGAAACCGTAGACTTCGGCGAATCCTGTGGCGAATCCCGTGGTTCCATTGCCGCGCCCCTGCCAGTCAAGATCGACATAGATGCTGGTCTGGGTGGCGGAAAAATCGAGCGTGCCATCCATCGGGAACCACTGGATGAGTTCGAAACTCTCGATCCCTGTGACATTGCTCTTGCCCTGGGCATCCGTCACGATCGCGTCCCGCGAAACGTTTGGGCTGAACTGTGACAACGAGCGGATGGCGGTGCCATCAAGCGTGATGGCGAAGCGGGTGCCGGGTGAATTGGATTCGATCAGCATCGAGTCGAAGCCAGCCCCGCCATCGATATGCGAATCGAAGCCATCGGTGATGTTGGAGCGGATGAAATCGTTCCCGTCTCCGCCATCAATCCTGTCATCCCCCCGGCCACCGGTGATCGAGTCGTTCCCGTCGCCCCCGAGGATTTCGTCATTTCCCCGGCCGCCACTGAGCCGGTCGTCACCGCCATCGCCATCGATCCGGTCATTGCCGGAATTGCCCGCAATCTCGTTATCCTGCTGGTCCCCCACCAGCGTATCGTCGCCCGATCCGCCGATGACATCCCTGAAGCCGGCAATGGCGCTGAAACCGGTCGCCTCGCCCAGGACAACCATGCGCTCGAAACGGACATCGAGATCAACCGAGATAGCGGTCATTGTGGTCGAGAAATCCAGTGTGCCGTCCGGCCAGCCGAATTGCTCCAGATGGAAGTGCTCCACCCCCTGGACATTCCGGTTCCCCTGCGCGTCCGTCAGAATGGCGTCGGTAAAATAGTTCGCGCTGCTCAACGTGATCTCGCGGATCTGGTCGCCGTCGAGCGTGACGGAGAACCATGTCTGCGGGTCATCCGACGCGATGGCGAGCGTGTCGGTTCCGGCACCGCCATCAATGTGGCTGTCGAACCCGTCTTCGATCCTGACGAGGATCGCGTCATTGCCGTCGCCGCCCTCGATCCGGTCATCCCCCGTGCCGCCGATGAGGAAATCGTCGCCCGAACCGCCTTCGAGCATATCATCGCCGGCTTCACCCATGATCCAGTCATTGCCGGCATCGCCCCGGACAATGTCGTCGCCATCATCGCCGAACACTGAATCGTCGCCGTCCCCGCCGGAAACAACGTCATCCCCGGTCCAGCCATCGACACTGTCATCGCCGGCACCGCCAGCCACGTTGTCCCGCCCGTCGCCGCCATTGATCGTATCGTCGCCGTCGCCGCCATCAATGGCATCATCGCCGTCTTCGCCGTCGATCTCGTCATTCCCCCGGCCGCCCGAGACCTGATCCGCGCCGGCGCCGGCATAGAGGGTGTCGCTGCCCTCGCCGCCGTCGATCCGGTCATCACCGCTGCCTGTCACGATGAAATCCCGTCCCCGACCGCCATCGACGCGGTTGTTGCCATCCCCGGTTTCGATCCAGTCATGCCCCGCGCCTCCGTCGATGACATTGTCGCCGTCGAGCCCGAAGATGATGTCGCTGAAGCGCGTGCCGACGAAGACGTCGATATTCGTGCTGTCCTCGACATAGGCGATCACGGGGATGAAGGCCGTTGATGTCGAAATCTGCCCCTTCTCGTGAATGGCGGTGACCGTGATCTCGCGGTCCGCATTGTCCATCAGGAAGGTCGCTTCCGTGTTGAAATAGCGGATCGCCGCCAGCAGCGTCGTCATCGCGCCGGCCGAGAGCGGCTGGCCGGTCTCAAGCACGATCCGCCCGGTGCCGTCGCCTGTCACCGAAGCGCCGAATTGCGCCAGAACGGCCGGATCGACCTGCAGGAAGCCCGGATCTCCCATGCGGGTATCGCCCAGTTCGATGACCAGCCTGACGGGCATCGGGCCGCCATCGGGATCGGTGATCGAGAGATGGGCGACACCGTCGGCCGAGGAAACCTGGACGATCTCGACACCGCTCGAGGGCGATGCGAAGGCATCCGAGCCGGCGGCCTCGATTTCAAAATAGCCAAAGTAATCGTTGGTCGTGCCGTCCCGCGTGTCGAGATCGATGATGACGGGAGAATCGACGGGCATCTTCTCATCCAGAGCGCCGATCTTCTTCTCCGGAAGCGGCAGGGAAGAGCCGAATTCCTCGTTCCCCAGCAGGTCAAGCCCGGGGCGGTTCCCCGGATCATAATCGATCGCGGGCGGAACGGCGGCCAGCGCGGAGCTGATGACCGGCGGTGTGATGCCCGCCTGCGTCAGGATCTCGGCCGTGTGGAGCGGCCCCATGCTGGCGAGCAGATCCGCGAGGGGCAGGACCTTGCCCTCGGCCGGGCTGGTCAGGATGCCGTCGACGGGCAGGCCGTCGGGCGTCAGCGCGCCCTCGATCACGATATGGCCCTTGTCCTCGAACAACAGGATCAGCCGGTGATCCAGCCGGACAACGGTGATCTTGCGATCCACCACGGCGGAAAGGTCGAGCGTGTCGCCCGGCGAAACCTGCAGGACGATCGCTTTATGCCCGGCCGGGGAAGCAACTTTGATCTGGCGCGCGGCAACCGGAACGGCACTGGCCGCAGCAAAGGGCTTGAACATGACGGTCTCTTCTTGAAAATTAATGTATTAGAAAAAAATAATCGAATGTAATCGAGCAAAAAACACTTCAAGGAAGAATAAACATTTCCCCGTTATTGGCAAGGCGTGATTCGTGTCACGCAAAAACTTCAACCCTTGCGCGCATCTGACCGGCAAGAACGCCCGCCGCGCATGGACCTGTGCGGATCGACGCCTAGGACGTATACTCATAAATCGGGCGCGTTTTGACGCGGGAAAATCCGGCGATCAGGTTTTCGGCTTGATCCGAAGGAAGCCGTCCGGCTTGCGAGGAGCAAGACGGAAAAGATGGCCCGGATTTGCCGCGCCTTCGGTGCCATCGGGATGCAAAACTGACTCGAAATCGCCGCTCGCCTTGACGGACGTCAAGGCTTCGCGACGCTTCCGGCCATTTTCCTATCCCGGTGCCATCAAAATCGCTCCGATTTATGAGTATACGTCCTGGCGCGCCGGAAACGGCCTGCCTGAACATGCGCGCCCCCGGAGAGATGGGCGCGGCAGAGCGGCCAACCCCGGGCTCAGCTGCGCTGGTAGACATCCTCGAGGCGGATGATGTCATCCTCGCCGAGATAGGAGCCGGTCTGGACCTCGATGATCTCGACATCGATCTTGCCCGGGTTCTCGAGCCGGTGCACGGCCCCCAGCGGGATATAGACCGACTGGTTCTCGGTGAGCTCGCGCAGGTCATTGTCGACCGTTACGCGGGCGGTGCCGCGCACAACGACCCAATGCTCGGCCCGGTGGAAATGCTTCTGCAGCGAGAGCTTGCCGCCGGGATAGACGACGATCCGCTTGACCTGGAACCTGCCCTGCAGCTCCAGCGTCTGGTACCAGCCCCACGGGCGATACATGCGGGCATGGTTGTTGGCCTGCGGTTTGCCCTGCTGGCGCAAGGTATCCACCACCTGCTTCACCTCGCCGGCGCGGGACTTGTCGGCAACGAGCACCGCATCCCGCGTGGCGACAACGATGAGATTGTCGATGCCGAGCGTCGCGACCAGCTGGTTCTCCGAGGAGACATAGCTGTTCCGCGTATCGACCAGCACCGCCTCGCCGGACGTGGCATTGTTGGCGCTGTCACGGTCCGAGACATCCCAGAGCGCGTCCCAGCTGCCGATATCCGACCAGCCGAAATCCCCGCCGATCACGGCGGCGCGGCGGGTCTTCTCCATCACGGCGTAATCGAACGAGATCTTCCGTGCGGCCCCGAAGGCCTCGGGATCGAGCACCGGCATGCCGAGATCCTGCCGGGCCTCCGCCAGGGCCTTCCGGATCGTCGCGACGCTGGCGGCATCGCCGGCCTCGTATTCCGCGATTACGGTGGCAGGGGAGAACAGGAAATTCCCGGAATTCCAGAGGAAGCCCTGCTCGAGATAGCGGATGGCGGTCGGCAGGTCCGGCTTCTCGACGAAGCGCTTGACGCCCTTCACCGCGCCAGAGATGGGCTCGCCCGGCTCGATATAGCCATAGCCGGTGGCGGGCCCGGCGGGAACAACGCCGAAGGTCACGATCGATCCGGACATGGCCGCCGCGCGCCCTTCGGCGACGGCGGCGCGGAACGCTTCCGGCCGGAGCACGAGATGGTCCGCCGCCAGCACGAGGGCCAGCTGGCCGGGGCTGGCCTGTTCGCAGAACAGGCTGCCCGCGATGATGGCCGGCCCGGAATCACGCGCGACAGGCTCGAGCACGAGATCGGCCTCCGCCCCGATTTCGGCCATCTGGCGCTCGATCAGGAAACGGTGGCTCTGGTTGGCAATGATGATCGGCCGGCCGAAGACAGCCGGATCCTTCAGCCGCAGGATGGTTTCCTGGAAGGTCGAGCGCCCGTCGAAAAGCGGCGCGAACTGTTTCGGCACCGCCTCGCGGGAGAGGGGCCACAGCCTTGTGCCGGAGCCGCCGCACATGATGATCGGGCGGACGAGAGGGAGAGAAGCGGACATGACGACCTGCACGAAGGATTTCCTCGGCGTTTAAAGGCACAAGCCTCGGCACCTGACAAGCCTCCCGCGGGCTCGCGCAGCCGGTTGCTTGGGAAAAGATGCCGGGAAAGCCTCGTCGCTGCCGGGGGGTGACGTCAGGCCGCCAGTGGCTTCGGCCGGCCGGGCTGCGCGGTCCGTCCGCGGCGCCGCGACCCGGCGAGCAGGTAGACGGCCGCATCGGCCAGTGGCATCGGGCGGGCGAAGAAATAGCCCTGGAGGTAATCGCAGCGGATCTCCTTCAGGAAGCGGATCTCCTCGGCGGTTTCCACGCGCTCGGCCGTCAGTTCCACACCGAGCTGGCGGGTCAGCATCGCGATGGCCTGCACGATGTCCCGCGCGGTCCGGTCCTGCGTCATGGCCGAGATGAAGGCGCCGTCGATCTTGATCTTGTCGAACGGGAACCGCCAGAGATAGGAGAGGCTGGAAAAGCCGGTGCCGAAATCATCCATCGCGATGCGGACGCCGATCGCCTTCAGTTCGCGCAGGCATTCGATCACCGCGTCCGGGTTGTCGATCAGCACGCTTTCCGTCACCTCGAGTTCGAGACGCTGCGGGGCCAGGCCGGTCTCGGCGAGGATGCCCCGGATATCGGCTGCCAGATGGCCGGGTTCGAATTGCCGCGAAGACAGGTTGACCGCCATGACGATGTCTCCCGGCATCGCGGCGGCCGCACGGCAGGCCTCGCGCAGGACCCAGTCGCCGATCCGGTTGATCAGGCTGCTCTTCTCGGCCAGCGGAATGAAGATCGCCGGCGGGATCATGCCACGTTCGGGGTGTTTCCAGCGCAGCAGCGCCTCGAAACCGGCGGCCGTTGCCCGCGGGGTCCGGACAAAGGGCTGGTAATACAGCTCGAGTTCGCCCCGTGTGATGGCATGCGCGAGGTCCGCTTCCAGAAGGGCGCGGTCGCGCTGGCGGTCCTCCATGTCCGGCCGGAAGATCCGGAAGGTCCGCCGCCCGGATTCCTTGGCCATGTAAAGGGCGAGATCCGCCTGGTGCAGCAGGGTCTCGGCATCGCTCGGTGTCTCCGTCACCACGATGCCCAGGCTCGCGCCGATGGTCAGGCGCGCCTCGCCGATCTCGAACGGCTCCGACAGATGGGTGATGATCCGGCCGGCAAGGGCCGCCAGTTCGGGCTCGCCGCCCGGCGCATCGAGGGCGAGGGCAAATTCGTCGCCGCCCAGCCGCGCGACGATCGCTTCCGCCGGCACCAGCGCGCGCAGGCGCTCGACCACGGCCGCGAGCAGCAGGTCGCCCGTCCGGTGTCCGTGCCGGTCATTCACCACCTTGAAGAAGTCGAGATCGACATAGACCAGCGCAAACGGCGTCTGGCGGAGCGAGGCCCCGGCCGCGAGCCCGCAGAGCAGCTCGCCGAACCGGCCCCGGTTCACCGCACCGGTGACATTGTCGTAATGGGCGAGATAGGAGAGCCGGTCAGCGGATTCCCGCGCCTCGGTCACATCGGAGCCGACGCCGCGGAAGCCGACGAACCGCCCGGCATTGTCAAAGGCCGGTTCGCCCGAAAGCCGCCACCAGCGCGGCTTGCCCCCGATCGTCAGGCCGATCTCGACATCCCGGAACGCCCTTTGCCGCCGGAAGGCGAGGATCAGCCGTGCAATGCTGCCCGGCTTCACCCCGGCCCGGTGGAGATGGGCCGGCGCGGACATGCCTTCGATCTCGGGCGCCGGCAGCCCGGCCGCATCGGCGAAGCGCTGGGAGACGTGCCGGAACCGACCGGCACCATCGAGATGCCAGAGCCAGTCGCTGGCATGGTCCTCGAAACTCTTGAGCAGCAGCCCGATCACGCCCTTCTGTTCGAGGGCGTCCCGCTCGGCCCGGAGATGGGAGACCAGCATCCGTGCATGATGATGCGAGGCCAGCAGCGCAACGCCGACCAGCGCGAACTGGAGGATGCCGAGAAGCAGGTCGACGGCGGTCATCCGCGCCAGCAGGGCCAAGGTCGAGCCGAGCGTGGCCGGCAGCAGGAAGACCAGCGTCGCGCGCGGCAGGGCGGAGAGGGCGAAGCTGCCGGCGCTGAGCATGCCGGTCAGGACCGCCGTGACGACGAGGCGTTGTCCGTCGCCGGAATCCGGGTTGGAAATCAGCGGCATCATGCCCCAGACGATGCCGAACAAGGCGGCATTGACGGTTGCCCGCCGGATGGCCCGGGGCGAGGCCCAGTTGCGGGGAGGGGCCTGACGGAAAGCGCGCCAGGCACGCAGCGACCGGACGACGAAGAAGGAGAGAACCACGCTCCACAGCACGAGCAAGGGCAGCGCGGCATGCGTGGAATACGAGACGAGCAGAACGGCAATGCTGAACACGTTGCCCAGCATCATGGCTGGCGTCAGCCGCACGACCGCGCGGATCTGCTCGGCATGGGCCCGTCCGACAAACTCGGGATCCTGTCCCGCCAGGCCGATGAAACGGTCCTGCACTCTGAAAACCGCTGAAAGCAAGCCTTCCCCCCGCATTGCGCGTCAGGACCCTAGGCCGCGAGTGGTTACCGGGAAATGGCGAGATTTTTCGACAAAGGCCCCGGGTTGCCGACGTGCTTAAGGCAGGGTTTTCACGATTCATCGCGATTTCAGGGAATTGCGCAGGAAGTCGGCAGGGCTCTTACCGAGGAATGCCTCTTCCCGCGCAATGCCGTGTCCCGAGACCGTCACGCCCGACGCATCCGGGCGGGAAAAGCGAAGGCCGTTCAGGCCACCGCCCTGCCGGCGGCTCCGGCAATACGCCCCGGCCTGACGGGCGGCCCTAACCTTGACATCCCAGTCAGACCACGAGGACCGCCATGGACGAGACACCCCTTCTTTCCTTGCCCTATCTGGCCGCCGGCCAGGCCCAGAAGCATGTCACGCTGAATGAATCGCTGCGCCGCCTCGACATGCTGGTCCAGCTCTCCGCCCGGTCCCGCGTGGTCGGCTTGCCGCCGGAGGATCCGGGCGAAGGCGCGCGCTTTCTGGTGCCGGAAGGCGCCACCGGCGCCTGGCAGGGGCGGGCCGGGCAGGTTGCAGCCTGGCAGGATGGCGGCTGGGTGCTGGTTGCGCCCGGGCCGGGCTGGCTCGCCTGGATCGAGGACGAGGCGCGGCTGCTCGCCTTCACCCTGGCCGGGTGGGTGCCGGCCATCGGCCCGCTTCAGGATATCGACAGGCTCGGCATCGGAACCCGGGCGGAGGGAGCTGACCGGCTCGCCGTCCGCGGCATGGCCACGCTGCTGACCCATGATGGCGAAGGCCATCAGCTCAAGCTCAACAAGGCGATGGCGGCGGCGACGGCGAGCCTGCTGTTCCAGACCGGCTGGTCCGGCCGGGCCGAGATCGGGACGGTCGCCAATGATGCGCTGGCCTTCAAGATGTCCGCTGACGGTCAGACCTGGCTGACGGCTCTGGTCATCCAGCCTGATGGCCGCGTTGGCCTCGGCGGCATCACCGCCCCGTCGGCGGCGCTCCATCTCTCCGGCGCGCTCCGTCTCGGCGCCGTCGCACGGGCGGCCCTGCCGGATCCTGTCACCAGCGGTGCCGGGGCGCTGATCCATGTCACCGATGCACCCGGCGGCGCCGTGGTCTGCTTCTCCGACGGGGCGCTCTGGCGCCGCGTGACCGACCGGGTGCCGGTTTCCTGAGCAGCCGGGCCGGGGGCCCTGTCAGGAATCCCTTGACCTCGGGGCCGGTTAGCAGGAAGAACCGGCCGGGAACACCGAACAGGCAAGGCAAGCGGGGCACGTCGATGGGGATCGCCTTCCGGCTCTACACCCCCCCGAGGGTGATCGAGGAATGCGGCGATGGCTATTTCATCGCGCCGCATCCGGAGCCGCGCCGCGATGCGCCGAGCCTGACCGCCATCGTCCTCGGCGCGCGGCACAGCCTGCTCGGCAACTGGATGGTGGACAGCTACCGCGCCGGGCTCGACCGGTTCGACCTGCTCGGCCGGCAGGTCGTCGTGGTCAACTCGCCCGAACACATCAAGTATGTGATGGTGACGCGTCACCAGAATTTCGAGCGCAAGAGCCCGCAGATGCGGCGCGCGCTCGAGGTCCTGCTCGGCGACGGCCTCTTCATCTCCGAGGGCGAGACGTGGAAGACCCGCCGGCCTCTGGTGGCCGATATCGTCCACAAGAACCGTGTCCCGGCTTTCGGCGTCACGATGGAGCAGGTCACGCTCGCTTTTGCCGAGCACTGGAAGACGCTGCGTCCGGACGATGAATTCGAGCTGACCGCCTCGATGGCCGAACTGACAGCCGAGATCATCGCGCAGACGGTGTTCGGCCGGAACCTCGGCGCTGCGGCAGCCCGGCGGGTGATCGAGGGATTCACCAGCTACCAGAAGTCGATCGACAACTTCAATCTCGGCTATTTCCTTGGCTGGGACGAGGGCTGGCCGGTCCTGCACGGGCCGGGCAAGCGCCGCTCGGTCGAGATGGTGCATTCGGTTGTCGAGGATGTCATCAACGCCCATCTCGCCGGCGACGGCGATTCCGGCTCGATGGTCGACCTGCTGATCAAGCGCCAGCAGCGCAACCCGGAACTCGCCCTGGATGTCACGGCTTTGCGCAACGAAGCCGCCACGATCTTCATGGCCGGACACGAAACCACCGCCACAACCTTGACCTGGGCGCTCTATTGCGTCGCGAAATCGCCCTGGGTCGAGCAGAAGCTGCTGGCCGAACTCGATACGCATTGCCCCGGCCGCACGCCGACGATCGAGGATCTCGACAAGCTCGATTATGTCCGTTCGGTCATCATGGAGACGCTGCGCCTCTACCCGCCGGTGCCGCTCCTGCCGCGTCAGGCGCGCGAGGCGGACGAGGTGGGTGGCATGCCCGTTGCCAAGGGCGGCCTTGTGATGATCGCCCCCTGGCTGATCCAGCGTTGCCCGGACATCTGGGAAAATCCCACCCATTTCATGCCTGAGCGCTTCGAGAACAACGCACGCTACAATCCCTTTGCCTTCATTCCTTTCTCGGTCGGGCCGCGGATCTGCGCCGGGCTGAATTTCGGCCTGTCCGAGGCCATCCTCTGCCTGGCGATCCTCGTCCGGATGTTCCGCGTTTCGCCGCGCCCGGGCTATGTGGCCGAGCCGGTCTGCCGGCTCACGCTGCGTCCGGCCGGTGGCATGCCCGTCACGGTCCATCCGCGCTGAGCCTCGCATGAGCACCGGCGAACGGAACGCGGAATACTGGGCCAAGCGCGCCATCTTTCATGCCCTCGGCCTGCTTCCGACCGATTGGGTCTCGAATATCGGCAGCCACGGCATCCGCCGGAATGTCCGGCTCAACCGGCCGGAGATCATCGCCAATGCCCGGGCCAATCTCGCCCGGCACCGCCCCGGCGCGACACCGGAACAACTGGATGCCTGGATCGAGGAGTTTCTCGACGGGGTCGGCCGGATCATGGCAGAATTCTCGGTCATCCACCGTTTCCACCGAGAGGGGCGGCTGGTGGTCGAGGGGCTCGACGCTTTCCGCGTCCTGGCCGGCCGCGAGCCGGTCATCGCCATCGGCCTGCATACCGGCAACTGGGAAACCTTCGGCCCGGTCTTCCAGCAGGCCGGCATTCCGCTGACCTCGTTCTACCAGCCGCCGGATGATCTGCTCGAGCGCGAGGTGGCCGTGAAGACGCGCCGGCGATTCGGCGTTGACCTGCTCCGGCCCGATGCCTCCGGCGTACGTGAGGCGATGCGCCGGCTGCGCGCGAATCGGGTGGTCATGATCTTCCCCGACGAGGCGCGCGACGGCCGTACGATGGGCCCGCTTTTCGGCCGGGAGCCACACGAGGCGGGCAATCTCTCGATCGCGGCCCGGCTTTCCCGCCATACCGGCGCGCGGTTCGTGATCTGCCATAGCGAACGTCTGGCCGGAGCCCGCTTCCGGCTGCGTTTCGGCATGCCCTTTGCGCTGCCGGAACGGGCCCGGCCGGACCGGCTGGCCGATGTCGCCTTCCTCAATGCCGAGGTCGAGCCGATTGTGGCGGCCAACATTCCCCGCTGGTACTTCCTCGACGATTCCATTGCCCCGATTGACCAGAAAACCTGATGAATTTCATATGGTTAAGCTGGCATTAAACCTGTTGCGAAATTGCGTCAGGGAACCACAATCGTGTCACGGATCATTTGCTTTCGCCGTGCGACTGTGTAGTCAGGGTGCGTGAGACGTGACGGGTTGGGTTTGGTAGACCGGATGATTTCCAGCTTCAGGACTTGGGCAGGCTTTGTTCTCGCGGCCATTGGCCTTGCGGGATGTTCGGCCCTGCCGTCATCGGGTCCGACTTCGGCCGAAGTGACCATGGCTTCGACGAACGAAACGCAGATCCGCTACATCCTGCGTGACGTGAACGAGGAGGTCGTGACCATCCTCTCCGGCACGCGCGCGCGCTCGTTCAACGACAGCTTCGGTGATCGCCGGCCGCCGCCCTCGCAGCGGATCGGCATTGGCGACACGATCCTCGTGACGATCTGGGAAGCCGCAGCCGGCGGCCTGTTCTCCTCGCCCGCCATTGACCGCAATTCCACCGGCGCGCGCTCGGCCGTCATTCCCGAGCAGGTTGTCGCCCGGGATGGCTCGATCACGGTTCCCTATGCGGGCCGCGTTGCCGTGGCCGGCCTCACCACGCCGGAAGTCGAGCGCCGCATCGTCGAGCGCCTGACCGGCAAGGCCATCGAGCCGCAGGTGCTCGTCACCGTGCCGCGCGGCTTCTCGAATTCCGTGACGGTCCTCGGGGAAGTCACGGCCGGGGCCCGCGTGCCGCTTTCGGTGCGGGGTGAACGCATCCTCGATGTCGTGGCCACGGCCGGCGGTATCCGCGCGCCGGCGCATGAAACCTTCGTCACCCTGCAGCGCGGCGGCCGCGCGGTCACCGTTCCGATGCAGCGGCTGATCCAGAACCCGTCCGAGAACATCTTCGCCCATCCGAGCGACGTGCTCACCGTGATCCGCGAACCGCAGACCTTCTCGGCCTTCGGCGCCACCGGCCGCAATGCTGTCGTGCCGTTCGATGCGGCCGGCATCACCCTCGAGCAAGCTCTCGCCAAGGCCGGCGGCCTGCTCGATTTCCGGTCCGATCCGGAAGGCGTGTTCCTGCTTCGCTTCGAATCAGCGCAGATCGCGCGCCAGCTTGATCCGACTTTCGTGCTCGCCGCCCACGATACCCGCGTTCCGGTGGTCTACCGCGTCAACATGCGGGACCCGCGCTCGTATTTCCTCGCGCAGAAGATCGATGTCCGCAACCGCGACATGGTCTACATTGCGAATGCGCCGCTGAACGAGCTCCAGAAGGTTCTCGCCCTATTCAACACGGCGGCCCAGCCGGCCCTGACCGCCTCGGCCCTCGCCAGCGGGTTCTGATGGCATGGCCGGCGATACCGGCCTGCCTGTTCCCCGCCAGCCTGTCGCGGTCATCTCCGGCGGATCGAGCGGCATCGGCCTTGCGCTGGCCAGGCTTCTCGCCCGCGAGGGCTGGCACCTTCACCTGATCGCCAGGCGTCCGGCCCTGCTCGAGGAAGCCCGTGCCGCGCTCGTTGCGGAAGGCGCCGCCGGCGTCGACATCCATAGCCTCGATGTCGCGGATGCCGCCGCCTGCGCCGAGGCCATGGCGGCAATCGCTGCACAGGGCAGCCGCATCGACTGGCTGGTCACCTCGGCCGGCATGGCAGAGCCGGGGCTCTTCGCCGACATGCCGCTCGCCGCCCATCGCCAGCATATGGAGGTGAACTATTTCGGTTCACTCCATCTCGTCCATGCGGCACTGCCCCATCTCGGCCGCGGCAGCCGGGTCACGCTGGTCTCCTCGGCAGCCGCCTTTGTCGGCATTGCCGGCTATTCCGCCTATGGCCCGGGGAAATTCGCGCTGCGCGGCCTCGCGGAATCGCTGCGGCTCGAACTGGAAGCTGCCGGCATTACCGTCAGCGTGGCCTGTCCGCCGGATACCGATACGCCGCAATATGCCCATGAGAACCGCACCAAGCCGCCGGCCACGCGGGAGATCACGTCCGGTGGCGGCCTGCTTTCGGCCGAGACGGTGGCGCGGTCGATCCTCGACGGCGCGCGGGCCGGGCGGTTCATGCTGCTGCCCGGCTTGCCGATCCGGCTGCTCGGCCTGTTCCATTCGCTTTATGCGCCGGTCTTCCGCTGGCAGCAGCGACGGATCCTCCGGAGGCATGCTGCCCGGTGAAATCTCCCGGATGGTGGCGTTCTAGGGCGTTTCCATAACCATTTCAGGATAGCTTCCGCCGGACAGGCTGGATGACGGATGCCGGGAGGCAGCCGCCGGCAGAGGATTGCGGGGGCAAGGATGCAGAATCGGGTAGCGCGGGAACTGGATGTGATCGAGCGCAGGCTGGCGGACCAGACGCAGGATCGAAGCCTCGGTGTCCTGGTTGCCTGTTCCGGTGCACGCGGCACCATTCTCGCTGATACGGCGGAGATCCAGGCCGAACGCGCCGGTCGCTGGTCGGTTGGCAGCCTGATCACGCTGCTCGGGCGCGCCAGCCGCATTGTCGGCTTCGTCTACGAGATGCAGGCCGAGGGTGTCGGCACGGCTGCGGGCCTGCCGCCCCGCACCCATGTCCAGATCGAGCTGGTCGGCGAGATCCAGGACAACGCCGAGGGCCGGCCCGTCTTCCGGCGCGGCATCCGGGAATATCCGGGCCTCGGGGCAAAGGCACATGTCATCCGTCAGGATGATCTCGAGGCGATCTATGCCGTGCGGTCCGGCCATGGCGCCGTTATCGGGGCGCTGGCCCAGGCGCCTGACCTGAAGGCGCATGTCGATCTCGATGCCATGCTGCGCCAGCATTTCGCGCTTGTCGGATCGACCGGCGTCGGCAAGTCGACCTCCTTCTCGATCCTGATGACGGAGGCCATTGCCACCCGCCCGAACCTCCGGGCGCTGATCCTCGATCCGCATAACGAATTTGCCGCCGCCTTTGGCAAGGACGCCGTGGTACTCGACCTGCGCAAGCTGTCCTTTCCGTGTTTTCTCTTCAGCTTCGAGGAATTCACGCATGTGCTGTTCCGCGGCCGCGAGGCGCCGGAAGGCGAGATCGAGTTCCTGCGCGAGGCGATCACCGAGGCCAAGGAAGCCACCCGGGCCGAGGCCAGCACCTTCCAGAGCGGCATTCTCAAGCGCCAGTTGCGCGGCGAGAATCAGGCGACCTCGGTGGATGCGCCTTCGCCCTATCGGCTCGGCGATATCGTCGCCTCGATCGACGAGCATCTCGGCCGCCTCGAGCCGCGCTACAAGCGCTCGGACCTGCGCAGCCTGAAGACCCGGCTCGACAGCCTGAAAAACGACCCGCAATTCGAGTTCATGTTTGCCAAGGGCGAATCGGGCGATGTGCTGGAAGACCTGCTCCGCCAGATCTTCCGCATTGGCGATTCCGCCCGGCGGATCACCATTCTCCAGCTGGCTGGCGTTCCTGCCGATGTCGTCAGTGCCATCGTTTCCGTGCTGGCGCGCTTTGCCTTCGAGACGGCGATGCATGCCGGCGCCGGCTATGAAATCGTCCTCGCCTGCGAGGAGGCGCATCGCTACATCCCGCAGGACGAGCGCAGCGCCTTCGGCCCGGTGCGCCGTGCCATCGCGCGGATCGCCAAGGAGGGTCGGAAATATGGCTGCTATCTCGGCCTGATCTCGCAGCGCCCGAGCGAACTCGATCCGACCATCTTCTCGCAATGCTCGACGATCTTCGCCATGCGGCTGGCCAACGAACGCGATCAGGATGTAATCCGCAGCGCCTTCCCGGATACATCGGCCCATGTCCTGAGTTTCCTCGCCGCCATCGGCAACCGTGAGGCCATTGCCTTCGGCGAGGCCCTTGTCATGCCGATGCGGATGGTCTTCGCCGAGCGTGCCGCCGGCACCTTGCCGGCCTCGAACCACGCGCCGCATGCCGAACAGCAGGGGCTCAGCATCCACATGCTTGTCGAAAGGCTGCGCGGCCGCCTCTGATCACCTCTGACCAGCGCTGTGCATGCCGGGCATTTTCGGCTCCCGGCCTGCCGCAATCCGCGCTAAACGGCTGGGCGGGCCCGGTATCCACGGGCAAGCCAGCACTCAACCGGAGCTCGACCGGAATCCGATGTCATCGTCCCGTGTGATCCTGATGTTGCATGGCCCGACCGCCCCGTTCTGGCGTGAACTGGGCCGGGGGTTCGAGGCCGCCGGGCACCGGGTGATCAAGGTGCATTTCGCGCTGGGCGAATTTCTCTACTGGGGGCGCCTCGGCGGCATCCATTATCGTGGCCGTCTCCGCAACTGGCCCGATTTCCTCCGCCGCCTGATCCGGCGCGAGGGCATCACCGACATCCTCTATTATGCCGATCGCTTCGCCTATCACGTTGCGGCCCGGCAGGTGGCCGAAGAGGCCGGCCTGCCAGCCTATGCCGTCGAGAACGGCTATCTCCGGCCGGACTGGATCACGCTCGAGCGAGGCGGCATGGGCGCCTATTCGCATATGCCGGTCGACCCGGCGCGCTACCGCGCGCTCGCCGCGGAATGCCCGCCGCCCGATCTCGTCGTGCGCTATCCCGTCGGCTTCTGGACCGAGATCCTCCATGAAGTGACCTATTCCTGGTTCAACTTCTTCTGGCGGGCGCTGTATCCGGGCTGGCAATCCGGCAAGCATTACAATTCCATTCTCGAAGTGCTGGTCGGCATTCCGCACCTGCTGCGCCAGAAGGCGCTCGCCCGGGCGGCCGAGGCGACGATCGAGGCGCATCTGGCTTCGGGGCGGCCCTACTTCGTCCTGCCGCTGCAATTGCAGGGCGATTACCAGATCCGCGACAACTCGCCCTTCACGCATATGGGCGAGATGATCGAGATGGTCTTCGCCTCGTTTGCCCGGCACGCGCCGGCCGGGGCCGATCTCGTGGTCAAGCAGCACCCGCATGACAACAATGCGGAGGATTTCGCCGGCCTCGTCGCCCGTGCTGCCCGGCGGCATGGCCTGGCCGGCCGGGTTTCCTTCATCGATGGCGGTGATCTCGGCCGCCTGCTGGCGAGCGCCCGCGGCTGCGTGATGATCAACTCGACCGTCGGCCTGTTCTCGCTCCGCAAGACCTGCCCGACCAAGATCCTCGGCATGGCGATCTACGACATGCCGGGCCTGACGCATCAGGGCACGCTGGACAGTTTCTGGCAGAACCCCGAACCGGTCGATGCCGCGCTGGTCGAGGCCTTCATCCGCGTGCTGGCGGCGACGATCCAGGTCAAGGGCTCGTTCTACCACCCCGAAGGACGCCGGCAGGCGGTGGAGACCGTCATTGGCCGCATCCTCGACCGCAAGGTCAACGAACCCGGCGGCTTTGTCGATCCGCCGCCCCGGATCGAGGCCGCGCGCCGCCTCGGTGTGCCGGTCGATCGGGATCCCGTGGCCTGACCGAGGCCCGGGCGAGGCTCAGACATCCTGCAGGATGCGCCCGATCTCGGCCATGTAGGTCGGCCAGTTGGCAGGGCGGAACTGCGACAGCCGCTGCTTCAGCGCGAGATATTCCGCGCCGTCCTGGCTCAGCCGGAGAATGTCCTGCTTCCAGCCGGCATGGTCATCCGGTGCGCGGAACAGGGCCCAGTCGCCATTGGCATCGTGATGGGCCGGAATGTCGGAGACGAGAGCCGGCGTGCCGAGAGCCATCGCCTCGACAGGTGGCAGGCCAAAGCCCTCCGCGAAGGAGGGCATCAGCACCGCCCGCGCGCCTGCCATGAGTTCGGCCAGGGCCGGGCTCGACAGCCCGCGAGCGGCAATCACATGGTCCGTCAGATGCGGCGAGGCGGCAATCCGGGCCAGCACCTCGTCCGAGCGGAAGCCCGGCGCGCCGGCAATCACCAGCCGCGGCGCGGCCGCGCCGTAATCGCGCACCAGCCCGTCCCAGATATCGAGGAGCAGGGCGTGGTTCTTGCGCGGTTCGATCGCGCCGCAGATCACGAAATAGGGGTGCTTCTGCAAGGCCGGGTTCGGGGCGATCCGGCTGAGGAAAAGGTCGTCGATTGGCAACGGCACGGCATGGATCGGCTTGGGCGGCGCCTTCCAGTCCTGCAGGCGCCGCGCGATGCTCTCGCCGGCCGAGGCCGTGGGTACGATCAGCGCGCGCGCATGGCGCGCCACCTTCTTCATCACCCGCACATGCGAAGTAACGGTCTCCTCCGCGACGAAATGCGGATAATCCAGCGGGATCACGTCATGGATCAGGAAGACCGGTGCGATATCGGGCCGGTGCTGCCGCCATTTGAAGGCGCCGGGGAAGGTGATGCCGTAATGGCCGATATCGAGATAGACCGCCTCCGGCGGCAATTCCCGCATCGGCCGCCCGAAGCTGATCCCGTCTCCCAGCAGCACATGCGCCATGCGGTAGATCGATCGTGGCGAGAACAACCCCGGCTGCGTCGCGGCGGGGCGGGCAAAGCCGGAGGGATCGCCGGCGCGCCGGCGCCCGCCAAGCCGGTCGATCAGCCGGTCGAGCGCGGCATCATCCCCCGCGCCGCCATGCTCGCGCCACAGCGCGGCAAGGCGGTCACGCCCGCGCAGCACACGCTCGCGCGAGAAGAAACGCATCCCGATGGCCGTCGGCAGCACGCCATGGATCTCGCCGGGCCAGGTCTCGAAGAGATGCGACAGATAGCCGAAATCCACCCGGTCCACACCGCGCGGGGTATTGTGGATGGCACTCTGCGCAAGGCGGACGAGATTATAGGCGATGGGGCGGGCGGACATGGGAAACCCTGTGCTACGCCGCGCCCACCCCTGGAGCAAGCCCCTATTTCCCTCCGCCGGGCACGCTTTGCCCGTCTGTCACCAGCCGATCCATCGCCGGAGCCGCGCGGGCAGGCTTGCGCGACCGCCGGCGGCGACCGGATCCACCATCAGGCGGGTCTCGTGATGGGCGCGTTCGAGCCCACGCAGCCGCTCGTCCAGCATCTCGACGAGTTGTCGCGTCTGGTGATGGGCCCCCTCCATGGCGGCCTGCCACCGGAAATGCCCCTCCAGCCCGTCGCGCTGGCGGACATAGCCGGAGCGAAGGGCTTCCACCGTATCGCCCAGCCGGTCGACATATTCGTCAAGCGCGGTCGCAAGACTGGTCTCGACGGAGGGAACCGTGCCGGCGGGGCCTTGCTGCAGCGCCCGGTCGATCCGGTCCAGCAGGGACTGCGCCGACCATTCCGGAACCTCCGAGAGCAGCGAATCGAAGGCATCGCGGAAGGGAAAGGGCAGGTGGGACGGCCGGAAGCGGGGCCTGCGGACCGGAAAGGCCCGCAGCGGCAGGCTGGATGTCAGGTCGAACAGGAACTGCCCGAAGGCGAGGCGCAGGTCCTCCGGCCAGACGCAGTTCACGGGCTCGCGCCGCAACGCGCCGAAATCGATCAGCCGCGCATCGCCATCCGGGCCCAGCACCACATTCCACAGCGCGACATCGCCGTGATACCAGCCGCGCGCCTCCAGCCGGGCCAGTTGCCTCAGGATACTCCGCGTGATGCGGATGGCATCGATCGGCTCGCCCCGGCCCTTCACGATATCCAGCGTCTCGCCGGGAAGCCGGCTGCGGCGGAGCCAGGCCTCCCGACCGGTCGCCCCGTGCCCGAACAGGATCGGGTCCTCCTCCGCCCGGTCCGGGCCGGCCAGATAGGCGGCTTCCCGGGCCAGTTCCGCGCGTTTGGCTTCCCAGTTCAGGCTGCGGAGAGTGACGTGTTTCAGGAAATCGGGCCCCGACTCGATATAGGCCTGGCCCGCCGCCTCGCCGTCATGGATCCCCACCACGGATTGCGTGCGGATCGAATCGATCCGGTACAGGGCGTCGCCGACAAGGGCCAGAGGGTTCGAACAGAAGATCAGCGGCCGGGCGATGGACGAGAGATGCGTGGGGAATTGCCGGATCTCGCGGAGGAACCGGAAATCCCCGAGCAGGTCATACGGGTCGGCCGGCAGATCTGCCGCCCAGTAGAGCGGCTCTTCCCGGAGGGCCAGTTCGAACAGGGCCATCGGGCTGCGGGTGGCAATCCCGGCAACGAGTCGCCTGGTCGCGGCGAGGCCGATCCGGTGGCAGATATGATGCATGACGCTCAGGCCGATCACGAGGTCGAACCGGTCCTCCGGCAGGTCAGCCAGGAACTCGATCGCTTCCGCCTCCTCGAAATGCGCCGCGAGATGCGGATGGCTTTCCGCCAGCAAGGTGCAGACCCGGATATTCCGCGGGTCATTGTCGATGCCCAGCACCAGCGCCCCGCTTTCGGCGAGGCGCAGCGCCAGATAGCCCTGCGCGCAGCCGATATCGAGGATGCGTGGCGGCCGGCCATGCAGGGTGGCGAAAGCCTCGACAACCGGCAGGATCGCTTCGACGCGATCCTCGGTTTTCCGGGAGGCGGACCAACGCTCGGTATGGCCATAGATGGGTTGATAGAATTCGGGCAAGGCCGCAACCGCGGCTTCCAGCAATGGATCAATCAAAATAAAAACTCCTGAAATCAAACCCCCTCTGAAATCGGGGTCAACATCACTTTCTTCAATTCAAACTGGCCTTCGATGGCGCCTTCCTTAAGGAAGATCCGCATCTCGATCGGCAACTCGCCGCGGTCATTGAAAAAATCGGTGACAGCGGTAAAAAAACCCTCTTCGGGCAGATCAACAAGACTGAATGAAATTGTTTCGTTATTTCGAGATATATCAATCTCCACCCGGTTCCGGGAGAGATTGTTCTTCACTTCGAACTCGGCCATAGCCTGCCACCGGCCCGCCGGCAAGCAGAGATAGGGCCCGAAATAGAGAAAGCGGGCCGGCCCGAGCATCGTCTGGGGTTCCGGGCGCACGCCGCTGACGGCCTTCTTCTCCGTCTGGGCGAAGAAGATCTCGACCGGCCAGATGATCGGCCGTGCCTCGCCGCCATTGATCAGGGTGACGATGGGCTCGTAGATGTTCCGCATCAACTCCACGGCATCCATGGTCAGTTCCTGGATGCCGGCCCCCGCCGGCGTGATGGCCGGATCCCGTTCGAGCAGGACCTCGTCGAGCAGGCGATCCAGATCCTGCGGGAGGCGGATGTCGATCCGCGCCGCTGCCTCGACCAGCTTCGCCGGTTCCATCGGCATCTCGAGCACCTGGAGGATCGTGGCGAGCAGCATCCGGAGCGTCAGCCCTGGCCGGCGGAGCACCGTCAGGGCTGGCCCGCCTGCCTTGCGCACCGGGGCCGTGGTGCACAAAAAGGCGCAGGTATGCTGCAGCGCGACCGGCCAGGTGAACCGCTTCTGGCGCAGGAAATTGCCGGCCAGGTCCTCGGCATATTCGTCGAACAGGATCGTGCGGCCATGCAGCCGCCCCGCAATCTGCAGCAGGTCACTTTCCGGCCGGCAGGACAGGACGAGGATGCCCGGCACCCGGCGCCCGGCCACCTGGTCGGCCATGTCGCGCACCGATTCCGCCTCGATCGCGAGGAAGTCAGGCCTGGCCGATGCGACGATGGTCCGCACGAGATCGTGGCAGAACCGTCCATAGATCGTGTCGCTGGCGAAGGACGCGATCAGCATGGCGGTTCCCATGCATCCTGCAGCGGCGGCATGGTCATCCAGCCCGGCCCTGCGGCGCCGGTGCGGAGTCGAGAATGGCGGCGATTCCGGCCATCTGCTCGCCGAAATAGGCGGGCGAGCGCCGTTCCATCAACCGACGGTAGGCATTCTGCTGGCTGGCGATCACCGCTTCCCGGTCCGTCAGCGCCCGCAGCAGGGCCGCCCGGAAGGAAGCATCGTCCATCGGCTCGGCGAGGAGCAGGTCATCCGGCCGGTCGCCCAGTTCGTCGGTGATCAGCCGGATCCGCGCCGCCACGACAGGCGTGTCATAGGCCAGGGCCTCCAGCACCTGCGGCGGGAAATTGCCCTCCATCGTCGTGGTGAGCACCAGGGCCGCCGCGCGCGCATAGATCCAGCGCAGATCGGCATCCGAGGATCCCGAGACGAGGATGACATGCGGCTGCATCCCGAGCCGCTGGTAGGCTTCCCGGACAGGCGGGAAGTCATCGAGGCTGCAGGTCAGGACCAGAACCGGTGGCTCCATGCCCTCCGGCCCGATTTTCGCCCAGTCGCGGATCATCCCGTCGAGCAGTTCGAGCAGGAAGGCAATGTTCTTGTTGGGCCGGTTCTGCGTCGGGTAGAACAGGATCGGCCGCTGCCGGGCGAGGACGGCGACATGGTTCTGGACCGGCGAGCCCGGCTCTGCCGAATCCGGCGGCGGCGCGAGGTTGAGGTTCGGCAGCGGGAACACGCGCAGCTTGGCGATATCGACTTCCAGTTCCGTCTCGGCCAGGTAGGACCGCGTGAACTCCGAATTGGAGATGATGACACTGGCCGAACGGCACAGGGCCTTGCCGATCCGCGCATGCTCCTCCTGCCCGGGGAAGGCCTTGCCGCCCTTGAAGAAATGCGGCGTGTAATCCGGGAGATAGAGCGCATGCCGCGTGGCCATCCGCGCCGCTTCCGGGAACAGGTAGTAATGTGGCACGATCACGCCGGCGGCATGCGGATCGCTGTCGACAACCTTGGCGACATCGACCGGGGTCGCAACGGGCACATGCTTCCGGGGCAGGAGCCGGGCGAGGCGCCATTCGACCCGGCGGAAGGCGGAGACGGCCAGCCTGGCGGCATCGTCGGGCAGGTTGCGCAGGAAGACCGGCAGATGGCGGAACGACCAGTAGCGCCAGCGCTTGCCGAGCGCGTCGAACGCCTTCTCGGGCAGGGACGGCGTCCGGACATGATGGCTCCGGATGGCCGGAAAATCGTCGACCACCAGCACCTTCACCCGGCTTTCGCCCTTCGCGCCGAAATAGCCCATGGTGAAGGGTGCATTGCCATAGGTCGTCGTCACGACCACTTCGTAATCCGTCGCCCGGAGGAGGCCCTCGACGAACTGCCGGGCCACACGGGGGATTCCCTCGGCCGAGAAATAGGCGCTCTCCCGCCGCCCGACGATGCTGCCGGGGAAATGGAACAGGAGGTAGATGCGCTTGCGCCCCGATGCCGGCCGGGCAGGCGGCGGCGCATTGATGATCAGCGCCGGCGCGGGGCTGGCCCGTTCCGGTGCCATCCATTCCGCATGGGCCGCATCGAAGATCGGGTTCACATAGTCCCGGTGATAGTTCCGGGCGGCCTCGCCCTGGCTGGCGATGATCTCGGCGGCGAAGACCTTGTCCTTCTCGACAAGCCGGCGGCAATGATCGCGCGCGATATCCTCGTTATCCGCTAGGCCCGGCGCATCCTTGGGAAGCATCCGCGCCAGCAGGTTGTGGCGGATGGAGATGACCGGGCCACCGATGGTCATCATCTCGATCGGCGGCAGATAGGAAACCATGGGCCCGCCATGCGTGTAGAGAGAGCCGGCGGATGTCTGGTAATGGCGCATCAATTCGGCGCGCGGGATGGTGCCGACGATCTGCGGATCGTCGAATTTCCGGGGCTGGACGCCGTAATAGCTGTAATACGGGGCACCGAAATGCCGCTTCAGATGCCGGTAATGCGCATGATAGTAGCGGTTGTCGATATTCGGACAGGTGACCATGATCCGCGTCTCGCGCGGGCCCTCATAGGTCCCGGCGAGATCAAGGATGTCGTCATCGATCTGGTAGGGGACCACGCGCATCCGGTCGAGCAGCCAGTCATGCTCGAGATCGACCGACCGGGCATGGAACGGCATGAACAGGAAATCCGGGCGGTCGAGGATCAGCCGTCCGGCGCCGTTGTTCCAGAGATATTCCGAAAGCGGATAGGGCTGGCCATAGGTGCGATAGATCAGCCGCCCCTTATAGACCTTGAGGATCTCGGTCAGCCAGTCGGGATTGATCGTGACGACAACCGTATCGAAATACGTGTTGAGCAGTTCCGCGATCGGCTCCGGCACCGAATTGTAGAAGAAATTGTGCTGCGAGAGCGCCTCGAAAACCTCCCGGGGCAGGGTGGTCGGTTGCTGGCTGTCCCAGTCGAGATTGGCCGACTGGTCATAGACCGGGCTCAGATACGGGGGGTTGAACACCTCGTAGCCGAGCTTGCGCAGCCGAACCAGTTCGGTGCGCACCAGCAGCTTGTGCATTCCAAGCCAGAAGATCCGTTTCACGGCAACCTCGCTCCGGAGCGTGCCCCGGTGCCGACCTTCAGATGATCTCGATTTCAGGGAACGGGAAGATCATCTTGCCGCCCTGATTGATGTATTCCGCCTCGCGGCGCAGGATGCCGTCCTTGAAATGCCACGGCAGCACGAGGAAGTAATCCGGGTTCATGGCTTTGGCATCGGCTTCCGAGACGATCGGAATGTTGGTGCCGGGCGTGAAGGCGCCGAACTTCTCCGGGTTCACCTCGGCAATGGCCGGGATCTGCTTCGCGGTCAGCCCGCAGAACTGCAGCACCACATTGCCCTTGGTCGAGGCGCCATAGCCCAGGACGGTCTTGCCGTCGGCAGCGAGGCTGTTGATCAGCCGCACCAGATCGTCACGATGGCGATAGACGCGCTCCTCGAATTCCCGGTAGGGCTTCGGCGTGCGCAGGCCCATGCGGTCTTCCTGCTCGAGCAGCCAGTCGATGACCGGCCGGTTCGGCCGCACCGAGCTGGATTTCTTCGCCGCCGTGACGGCAAAGCTGCCGCCATTGACGGCATTCATCTGCACATCGATGACCTTCATGTCCGCGGCATCGAGGATCCGCACCACGGCCGCCAGCGAGTAGTATTCGAGATGCTCGTGGCAGATCGTGTCATAGGAGCACAGGCGCAGCATCGAAGGCATGTAGCTCTGCTCGAAATGCCAGATGCCATTCGGCGCGAGAACCTTTTCGATCTGGCGCGCGAAACCGATCGGATCGTCGAGATCATAGAACATCGCGATCGAGGTCACGATCGACGCTGCTTCCTTCGAGACGCTCCAGAAATTGTCGGCCGAGAAGAAATCCGGCACCAGTTTCACATCATCCGGATAGTACTGGGCGAACTTCTTGCCGGTGGGATCGATGCCGATGCGCTTGAGGGCGCTGGTCTGGTAGGCCTTGAGCGATGTGCAATCATTCGAGCCGATATCGAGCACCGTCGAGCCGGGTTTGAGATCGGCAAGACGTTCGAGATGGCGGATTTTCCGGGTGAGATGATCGACCATGCTCTGGTTGAGGCCCGAGCGATAGCCGTAATTCTCGCCGTACATCTCGCTGGAATCGTACGTATGCGCGAGCTGGAGAAGATCGCTCTTCGGCGACCAGACCAGTTCGAGCGGCCCGCGCGTGATGGCCTGGTTCGGATCCTTCGGGAAGACGCCAGTCAGGGTCTGTTCGCCGAGATTGAGCACGGAAACGAGATCGCTGCCGCCGCCGATCCGGCATTCGGTGATTCGACGATAACGCGACGACATCGGAGCCATACGAAATTCCTCTACCAGTCCCTTTGACCAATGGCCCCGCTATAGATAATGGAAGCCCCTGACGCAAACAGGGAATTTGCAGGATCAACAGGGTCGGGGGTTATCGTCCCCGGATCCTGCGGATCGAGGGCAGGCCGGCGGGCTTTGCCGGGCCTCCTGTTCGTTTTGTTTCGCGGCTTTCTTCCATCCAACCAAACGGCAGAAATGGTCCGGACACTTTTTGCAAGGCTGACCATGGCAATTGTCGGCTGGGTCGAGCGCCACCCCCGCATCGAGCGCTGGATCGTTGCCCGGATGGAAGCGTCGCGCCTGCTGGACCGCCTGGTGGTTGTCCTGATCGCCGGGCAGAAGGCCCGCGCCCATATGTCCGCTGACAATCCCGAAGGCATCGTCTGGAACCGCGTTCCCGATGCTGCGAGCCTCGAATACTGGTCGCAGCGCCTCGAAGCCCATGCCCTGCGGAACAACCGGCCATGAAGCTTTGGCTGGACGGACAATGTTTCCAGTCGAGCAGCCGGCGGCGCGGCATCGGCCGCTATGCCCTTGCCTGGATCCGCGCCTTGGCCGGTGAGGGCGCCGAACTCGTCCTCTCGCTCAATGCCGCTGTCCCGGATGATCTCGAGGCCATCGAGGATGCCCTGCTCCGGGATGTGCCCGGGTTGGAGATCCGACACTGGCATGGCATCGCCGAAGCCGGGCTGGCCTTTACCGGCGCCACCGAACGGCGGCGCGTGTCCGAGCGGGTGCTGGACCTGCATGTCGGCATGATCGCGCCCGATGCTGCGATTTGCCTGTCGCCTTTCGAGGCGATGTCGCACCCGTTCGTTCCGTTCCGCCCGGGCCCGGCCTTTGCCCGGCCCGGCTTTGCCATCATCTATGATTTCATCCCGCACCGGATGCCGGATGACTATCTGAGGACGGCGAAGGACCGCGAAGCCTATGGCGCTCTCGTCGCCGGCCTCCGGGCCTTCGACGGGTTCCTCGCCATATCCGCCTTCGCGGCGGAGGAGACGCGGGCCATCCTCGGCGCCGAAGCCGTCACCAACCTGTCCGCCGGCATCGCGCCGGACTGGCTGGCCGGAACGATCAGGCCGCGCCAGCCGGCCAGCCCCTTCACCATCCTCTATGTTGGTGCGCTGGATCCCCGGAAGAACGTTGGCGTCTGTCTCGACGCGCTGCAACGCGTCCGCCAGCAGGGCGGACCGGCTTTCCGGTTCGAGGTGCATGGCGCCTATTCGCCGGGGGAAGGTGAGGCCCTGCTGAGCCAGGCCCGCCGCCTCGGCCTCGCGGAGGAGGAGCTGGTACTGGCCGGCTCCTTCCGCGACGAGGACCTTGTCTCGATCTATCGCCGCGCCGATCTCGTGATCCAGCCTTCGCTGATGGAGGGGTTCGGGCTGACCGCTCTGGAGGCCATGGCTTCCGGCGTGCCGGTCCTTGCCGCCCGGGCGGGGGCCCTGCCGGAAGTTGTCGGCCTCGACGAGGCCCTTTTCGATCCGCGTGATCCCGAAGACCTGGCGGGCCGCATCCTCGCGTTGATGCGCGATCCGGATCTCCGGGAGAGGCTGGCGCGGCACGGACTGGCGCGGGCCGCGGATTTCACCTGGGCGCGTTCCGCCCGCGAAGGGCTGGCCGCCATCGGCGGCATCGCGGCGCGCAAACCTGCCACCAAGCCTGCCCCTGTTTCGCAACAGGCCGAGGAGGATGCGCTTTTCGAGGCGGTCGTTGCCGAGGCGGAAACCCTTTCCCGGGGCAGCCTGTCTCGCCTGCTCGCGCTCAACGCCCCGAAAGGGGCCGGCAGCGGCTGACGGCGTGGCTTTTCAAGCGCGGGCGGCCACGCGCACCACGCGACGCTGTTCGTCGAGAATATCCCTCAACGTCTCGGCGAGCGGAATTTCCGGCACCCAGCCGAGGCATTCCCGGGCGTGATCGGCATTGCCGGCAAGGCTGCGGATATCGTTCGGCCGCACGCGCTCGGGATCGACCTCGACCGCGATCGGAACGGAGGACAGGGCAATCAGCCCGTCGAGCAAATGCCCGATCCGCGTCGGATGGCCGGAGGCGAGATTGATCATCGCGCCGGCCGGCAGCGTTTCGGCCCGCGTGACCGCCAGGCTGTAGGCGCGGGCGACATCCCGCACATCGATGAAATCCCGCTCGGCGTCGAGATTGCCGACCTTGATAACCGGAGGTTGCAGGCCGGCCTCGATCCGGGCGATCTGCGCCGCGAAGCTGGGCACGACGAAGCCTGCCCCCTGGCCCGGCCCGATATGGTTGAAGGGCCGGAAGCGGATCGTCCTGAGGCCCTGCGCCGCCAGCGCGCCGAGGGCCAGGTCCGCCGCAGCCTTGGTGGCGCCATACTGGCCCATCGGCTTCAGGAGATCGCGCTCGCTGAACGGGCGGCCCTCTTCCGGCTTGCTGCCATAGATCTGGCTGGAGCCGGCGAAGACAAACGTACCTTCCGGCACATGGGCCTTGAGCGCATGGGCAAGGTGCAACGTGCCCATCAGGTTGACCTGCCAGGTCAGGTCGGGGTTCCGCTCGGCGACGGAGACGTCGGAAATGCCGGCGAGATGGATGATCGCCGACGGGCGCTGCGACTCGACGAGGTCGAAGGCCGCCTGCCGGTCGGTGATGTCGAGGAAAACGCCACGTCCCTGCGGCAGCGCAGCCTCGCTCTCGCTGCGACGGGCGACGATCAGGTCGAGCCGGTCGCCCAGCATGCCGGCAAGGCAGGTGGCCACGTGGCGTGCCACGAACCCGCCTCCGCCTGTCAGCAAAACCCGCATCGCTCTCGCCCCGGAACCGGTTTCAGAGGGTCACGCCGTCTTTCGCGCGCTTCATATCCGCCTCGATCATCTCGACCACGAGCTGCTCGAGCGTGGTGCGGGCTTCCCAGCCCAGCTTGGCCTTGGCCTTGGACGGATCGCCCAGCAGGACCTCGACCTCGGCCGGCCGGAAGAATTGCGGATCGATATAGACGTGATCCTCCATCTTCAGCCCGACAGCCTCGAAGGCCAGCTTGCAGAAGCTGCGTACCGAAACCGTGCGCCCGGTGGCGATCACATAGTCATCCGGCGTTTCCTGCTGCAGCATCAGCCACATCGCCTCGACATAGTCGCGGGCATGGCCCCAGTCACGCGTGGCATCCATGTTGCCGAGCGCCAGCTTGTCCTGCAGGCCCAGCTTGATGCGGGCCACGCTGTGGGTGATCTTGCGCGTCACGAACTCGATGCCGCGCAGCGGCGATTCGTGGTTGAACAGGATGCCGCTCGAGGCATGCAGGTTGAAGCTCTCGCGGTAATTCACCGTCATCCAGTGCCCGTAGAGCTTGGCAACGCCATAGGGCGAGCGCGGATAGAACGGCGTCTTCTCGGATTGCCGCTCCGCCTGGATCAGGCCGAACATTTCCGAGGTCGAGGCCTGGTAGAAGCGTGTCTTCGGCGAGACGATCCGCAGCGCCTCCAGCACGTTGGTCACGCTGATCCCGGTCACCTGCCCGGTGAGCAGCGGCTGCTGCCATGAAGACTTCACGAAGGACTGGGCGCCGAGATTGTAGAGTTCGTCCGGCTTCACGGTGTCGATGATGCGGATGAGGCTCGAAAGGTCGGTCAGGTTGCCGTCATGCAACTGCACGTCATTCTCGATGCCGAGCCATTTCAGCCGGGTGCCGATCACGTCTGCCGAAGCGCTGCGGCGGACCAGCCCGTGGACCTGGTATCCCTTGCCGAGAAGGAGCTGCGCGAGGTAGGCGCCGTCCTGTCCGGTGATCCCGGTGATCAAAGCTACTTTCATGTCAAATCCACTATCGTCGGTTTGGAAGGCCGTGCCGCCCGGTCGAAACAGACCCGACATAAATCGGAGCGGTGCCGGAAAAACAAGGCCGAATCGACACATCCGGCCAAGGGCGCACAGACGATCACGGCCATCCGCCCCTGCGGGAACCGGGCGCCGGCCCGGAACACGACGTCAGAGCGAGTGATAGATATCGAGTGCCAGGTCGAGATCGGAGAAGACCCGGCCGCGGCCATTCTTCAGGATCAGCGCCTTGTCGCAATAATTGCGGATGATGTTGATGTCATGGCTGACGAGGATCATCGCGCAATGCTTGCGCTTGATGAACAGTTCCTCGTGGCATTTCCGCTGGAAGCGCTGGTCGCCCACCGAGATCACTTCGTCGATCAGGAAGCATTCGAAGGCGACGGCGAGGGTCAGCCCGAAGGCAAGGCGGGCGCGCATGCCGGAGGAATAGGTCTTCACCGGCAGCAGCAGGTGCTTGCCCAGTTCGGCAAAGTCATCGACGAGTTCGATCGTCTCCTGGATCGGCACATTGTAGAGGCGGGCGATAAAGCGGATATTGTCGATGCCGCTCATCGTGGTCTCGAACCCGCCGGCAAAGGCGATCGGCCACGACATGAAAAGCCCGCGCTCGATCACGCCGGCGGTCGGCGGTTCGACGCCGCCGATGATCTTCACGAGCGTTGACTTGCCCGCGCCGTTCCGGCCGAGCACCGCGATCTTTTCGCCAGCCTCGACCTCGAACGAGACATCGTTCAGCACCCGCCGCACCCCGATCGGCGTGTGGTAATCCTTGACGATGCCGTCCATCCGGATCCGCGCCGACCGGCTGTCCGGCTCGATCGCCTGCGGCAGCCGGAAGGAATTGTCGCCTGTCAGCGCCGGCACCGAGGCTTCGGAAACCGCCGTGATGCTCATGCCTGATGCTCGAGGATGATGTCGATCAGCGACTTGATCGTCCAGAAGATGGTGAGCGCGATCCCCGCCACCAGGGCGATCATCAGCAGCCGCATCGGGTAGGTCGGCATGTCGGCGCTGTTCGGCGCCACGATCGTCTGAAGGTAAATCCGCTGCGTCTGGGCGAACTGGCGGGCTTTCTCGAGTTCGATCAGCGCGGCGCCGAGGCCCTTGGCCGCGAATTCGCGCTCCAGCGACAGGCGCTCGAACCCTTCCAGTTTCGAGGCGATGGAACGTTCATCCCCCGCCACATTCCGGCGCAGCTTGTCCAGCTCGTCCCGCAGGGTGCGGACCCGCTCCCGGGCCGAGCCGATCGTCGGGTTGTCCGGCGTCTGCGCGACCTGCTGCGCGAGGGCGGCTTCCATCCGCGAGATCTCGGTCGAGATCTTCGCGAGCGTTTCCATCGAGGCAGCCGATTCCTTGGCCGGATCGATGATCATCTCCCGGTTGCGGTATTCCGCGAGGCGCCGTTCGGTCTGGCCGAGCCTGTCCGTGCTCTCGCGGACCAGCATTTCCGCATAGGAAATCGCATCCTTGTGCGCCCGGACATTCAGCCGGTTGATGAAGGCCTCGCTGCGCTCGATGATCCGGCGCGAGAGTTCCTGCGCATCATCCGGGCGGTAGGCGAAGACCCGCATCGTGGTGATGCCGGAACTCGTATCGACATCGACATCCACCTTGCGCAGATACGCCTTGTAGAGCGACTCGTCATTGTCGCGCGAATAGATGTTCGGGAACCGTGTGATGAAATCGGCTTCCGGGCGCGAGAGAATCGGCCGGAGAATGCCTTCCTTCTCGAGTTCCGAGGCCATGTCGCGCGAGCGGATGAAGGCGCCCACCGCATGGGTCTCGTCTGCCGCGCGCGACATGCCGGGCGCCTGGCCCAGCATCGACAGCACGCTGTCGCCACCGCTCGAGGCCGACCGGACGATGAACTTGGTCTCCGAGGCATACTGGCCGGCGGCGATCAGCCCGAAGAACAGGGCGGCCACGAGGGATGGCAGGGCGACGATCCCGGTGAACAGGCCGTAGCGGCCGAAGAATCCGGCCAGCCCACGCGGGCCGGCGGCCTCGGCCTCCTGGTCGGCCAGCTGCCCCCGGGTGACCGGGGTGAGCGCGACAGAGAACGGCACCGGCACGGCGCCGGATGATTCATCCTCGTACAGGGGTGTGTCCGCATTCCGGGACATGAGCTTCGACATGGCGTTATCCCATGCTCACGCGCTGCTGCGCCTTGCGGACCAGCGGCAGGCCGATCGCGGTCACGGTCAGGCAATGGGCGAGGATGAAGCCGAGATCCCAGTAGGTCGTGACCTTGGGCCCGAAGAACCCGGCGCGGAACATCTCGAAAAGGTGCACAAGCACCGACCATTGCACCAGCTTCTGCGCCGTATCCGGCAACCAGTTGACCATGAAGAAGGCGCCGGTGATCGGGATCGAGATATACATCATCGGGCTGACGAACCGCTCCGTCGCTTCCCAGATCTCGGTGATCCCGGCAAGGATCAGGCCGAACCCGAAGCCATACCAGGTCATCAGGAACCAGGCGCCGAGCAGGAGCAGCGGATCATCCATCGGCTCGAACACGCCGAGCAGGGACAGCGGCACATAGGCCACGAAGAATGCGGCCAGGCCACCGAGGCTCTCCAGCGCGATGCGCGAGATCAGGATGTCGAGATAGCGCACGTTCCGGTGGAACAGCAGGCCGACATTGTGGCGCATCGCGTGGATCGAGCGGAACACGCAGTGCCGCCAGAGCGTCAGCATCGAATAGCCTGTGAGGACGAAGGGGATGATGCCGAGCTGCTGGCTGTGCCCCGTGCCCGTCATCGACACCATGAACATGACGGCGACCGTCAGGACGAGCGGCTCGCCCATGATCCAGAAGAAGCCGAGATTCTCGTGGCCGTAGCGTGTCAGCGCCTCGCGGATCATCAGCGCCGAGACCACCCGCAGCTGCACGGCAGAGGCCTCGCGCAGGCCGCGCTGGCGCTCGATGACCCGGGCCTGACGGTGCATTTCTTTCGGATGCGGGTTCATTGCTTGTGCTCCCGCGCCCCGACCGAGAGGATCCAGAGCACCGCGAAGACCGAGAAGCCGAGGATCAGCACGGTAAAGATGCCGCGGACCCGCCTGGGCTCGGTGGCCTGGTCGGGAAGGTTCGAGGCCACGATCGGCTCGATATAGATGTGCTGGCGCCGGGCATCCTGACGCGCGACATCGAGCGACTTGATCGCCGCGGCGAGGCTCTTCTCCGCAAGGTCACGCTTCAGCGTCATCTGTTCGTAGACGGCCATCTTCTCCGACAGGGAATTGGCGCTGCCGGTCAGTTTAGACTGCTCGACCTTCACCCGCTCCTCGAGGCTGTTGATCCGCGCTACCAGCGGCGCAATGGCCGGGCTGACGGGCGAATTCGTCCGCAATTCCTTCAGCTGCGCCGAGGAATAGGCGATGTCGGCATTCAGGGTCGCGATGGTCTCGATAATGCCGAGCGAGGATTTGGACGGGTCGATCAGCAATTCCCGGTTACGGAACGTCGTCAGATCCGCCTGCACATCGATGATGCGGCCCTCGGCGGCGCGCACCTCGTTGACCGAAACCTCGACAATATCGCGCTGGGCGCGATGGTTCATCCGGTTCACCATCTCCTCGGCCAGCGCCATCAGGGTCTGGTTGATCTTCTGCGCCGATTGCGGGTCGAAGGATACGACCCTCAGGATGCTGATGCCCCGGACATTGTCCTCCACGATCGTCACCCGGTCGAGGAAGTAATCGTAGCGGGATTCAAAGGATTGATCGCGCCAGAACCGCGGGAAGCGTGACAGGAAATCCGCGTTAGAGGTGCCGTAGATCGCGGCGATCGACAGACCGCGTTCCTCGAGGGCACGCACCGCATCGCGGGACTGGAGATATTTCTGGATGGCGTAGGAATCATCCACCGTGCGGGCGAGACCGAAGGTGCGGAACAGCATCTCGAGGCCGCTCGCCTTCTGGCTGGAAACGGAGCGGACGATGAACTGCGCCTCGGAAACATAGCGCGGCGAAGCGATGAAGCCGTAGAAGGCGATGGCGAGCAGGGTCGGCAGGATCACGAAGAGCAGGAAGGTGATGCGGCTCATGCTCGCGCGCTTGCGGGCCGCGAGGATATAGGCCTCGGACGCGTCATAGACGCCCGACGCCATGCGACTGCGCGTCGATGGCCGGGTCCTGACCAGATCCGATAGTGGTTTACCGTCCATTCACCCTCTGCCCGCGGCACCCGCCGGCACCCCATTCTCCGGCTCCATGCCGGCGAAGGTCCACCCCGCCGGATGAGCCTTACCCGGCATTGTGTCCTGCGCATGGCATAGACGATCTTGCCGGGAAGGAACAGGGCCCAGCTTGTCGCCGGGCGCCTGCCCTATGAGAACGACCAGCCGGCGCTGCCGAGATTCTGCAGCGTCGACAGTTGCGTATCGACAAAGCGGATGGTTGTCGCGCCGGCTGTGAACAGCACATCCCCGCCCGATTGGCTCATGGCGGCGAGAGCCTGCCCGGAAGTCGAATAGCCGAAGCCGACCAGCCGCAGCGAATCGAAGATTTCCAGCCCGTAGATGTAATGCGTGCCGGAATCGCCGGATGTCACGGTGAACATGTCCGACCCGCGATGGCCGGTGAGGTGGTTGACGCCGCTCCCGCCCTCCAGCACGTCGCGCCAATCCGTCAGGTTGTTGCGCATGAAGCTGTCGAGGCCGGATGCCATCAGGTTCACATGCTCGGTGGAATCCGAGAAGGTCACCAGCAGGCTGGCCCGCGTCATGCCGTTGACCAGCTCGTTCACCCAATAGGAGAGGCCGCCCGAATCGGCCGTCCGGTTGAGGACGTTGAGGTAAAGCTGCTCGACATATTGGGTGTTGCTCAGGCCGCCGATCGCACCGTAGGTTGCAGTGAATTCGGCAGAGTTGATGAAGGCATTCGCGATCTCGCCGATCGAGGTGCCACCATACATCGAATCCCACCAGCCGGCGAAACCGCCCGCATCGGCTGTGCGGTTGAAAGCGGAATCGTACATCCGGAAGACCTGCCCCGAAATGTTGCGGAACTCGCTGGTATTCTTGAATTCCGCACTCTCGGAGAAGCCGAGCACCACCGATTCTCGGCTGGTGCCCGAATTGAGCTGCGAGACCCAGCTGTTCAGACCGCCGGAATCCGGCGCCCGGCTCAGCACGTTGTTGTAGAGCGTGGTGACGAAGGCCGAATTGGACAGCGCGCCATAGACATTGGTGAACTCCGCCGAATTGATGAACCCGGTGACGATCGAGCCGAGCGACTGGCCGGCATTGAGCGCATTCGTCCAGTTCTGCAGGCCGCCATCATCCGGGCCCCGGTCCAGGGTGGCGATGTAGAGCCGCCGCACCGAGGCGGCATTCGGGTTCCAGGACACGATGCCCTCGGCGATCATCGTGTCGTTGCCGGAACCGCCATAGAGGACGTCGCCGCCGTTCCAGCCATAGAGCATGTCATTGCCATGATAACCGCTCAGGACATTGGCGACGCCATTCCCGTAGATCGTGTCATTCCCACTCCCGCCGACGGCATTCTCGATCACGCTGGTGGTGTAGATGCCGATATTGCCGGTCAGGCCGCCGATATTCGAGAAAGCCCCGCCGGCAAGGTTGATCACCTGGCTCTGGCTGTAGCCGGAAACATCCAGCGTGTCGGTGCCGCCGCTGTCATAGATCGTCAGCGCCGGCGCCATGCTCCAGTTCCCGAACGTGTAGAGCTGGGCGGTGGCGGCATCCAGCCCGGTCACGTTGAAGCCGTAGGTCGTGTTGCCCGAGCGCGCCGTGCCGGCACCGTAGACGCTCTGCACGGCGTAGATATCGGCCATCATGGGCGTGAAATTGTAGCGGTACGAGGCGCCGCCATACTCGTCCTGGCCGAAATACGACATCACCGTGTATTGCGTCGTGTCGTTCCGGTAATGGTTGTCGATGCCGTAGGTGGCGTTTCCGTTGTAGTTGCCGCCATGCCCGAGGCCGAGCGTGTGGCCGATCTCGTGGATGAAGGTCCCGAACGTGTAGCTGTCGACGCCGCTGGCACCGCCCTCCCAGTTCGAGGCGACGTTGATCGACGAGGTCGTGATATTGCCGCCCGAGGTCCAGGATTGCGCATAGGCGCCACTGGAATTGTCATCCACGGTAATCTCGGCTGCCCCGCCGGTTTCCTGGAAGGTCAGGCCGCTGACTTCCTGCCACGTCGCGAAGGCGAGGCGGGCCAAAGTTGCCCGGCCCGCGGAGAGGCCGGCGACATTGAAGGTGATGGTCGTGTTGCCGGGCGCCCAGCGGAAGGCCGAGCCGCCCTGGTCCTGCCAGTAGCCGTTGAGCAACTGGTTGGAGATCTGCGCGATCGAGTAGACGGGCAGGCTTGAATCAGCAGTATAAACTCCGCTGCCGGCCTCGGAGACCGGCACATCCGAAACGAAGCCGCTGCTTTCACGCTGACCGCAAACCCAACACATCGACGCAATCCTCGAACAGACAGGTGCGGATTCCTATCACGTCAGGCTTAAACAAATCGGCAGCATTGTATCTCGAATGCTGGATGGCCGCGTTAACAATGCCCGACGGAGGGGGAGGCGGCCTCAGCCGGGAACCGAAACCTGCCCCGACAGGATGGCCTTCACCGAGACATCGCGGATCTCGTCCAAAGTGGTGGCCACGGCCTCGACCACCCCGCCAATCTGCGCCTCGCTATGGGTGGCGTTGATGAAGAAGCGCAGCCGCGAGGACTTTTCCGGCACGCCGGGCGGCAGGATCGGGAAGGCATTGTAGCCCTTGCGCTTCAGCTGTTCTGACAGGACCAGCGTCCGCGCCGTCTCGCCCACGACCACCGGAATCACGGCATAGCCCCAGGCATCGCCAGTATCGAGGCCCCTGGCCTTGGCGAGGCGCAGGAAGAGCTGGCTGTTGGCCTGCAGCTTCGCCACCCGCTCCGGTTCGCGGTTCATGATCTCCAGTGCCTTGGCCGAGGCGGCGGCATTCGAGGCCGGCATGCCGACAGAATAGACGAAGCCGGGTGCGTGGCATTTCAGCAGGTCGATGACGATCGCATTGCCGGCGACATAGCCGCCGCAGCCGACCAGCGTCTTCGACAGCGTGCCGAACCAGAGATCCACCCCGGCCGGATCGACATTCTGATGCTCGAAAATGCCCCGGCCGCGTGCGCCCAGCACGCCGAGCGCATGGGCATCGTCCATCATCAGCCAGCAGCCGAATTTCTTCTTGAGGGCGACAAGGCGGGCAAGATCCGGCCCGTCGCCATCCATCGAGAACAAGCCCTCGGTGATGATCATCGCCCGCTCGAAACGATGCCGCTCGCTTTCCAGCAAGGCCTCCAGCGCATCGAGATCGTTATGGGCGAAGTTCCGCCGCGTCGCGCCGGAAAGCTGCGCGCCGACGACGATGCAGTTATGGCTGAGTACGTCGTGGAAGATGATGTCCTTCGGGCCCATCAGGCTGGCAATCGTCGAGACGCCGCCGGCATGGCCGGAATTGAACACCACGGAATCCTCGGTGCCATAATTCTCGGCGAGAAGGCGCTCGAGATGGCGATGGATCGACCGCTCGCCCGCGCTGATCCGGCTGGCGGAAACCGAGGTGCCGAATTCGCGCGTCGCCTCTTCCGATGCCGCGACAATCTCGGGATGGCCGTTGAGGCCGAGATAGTCGTAGGAGGCGAAATTGGTGAGCTTGCGGCCCTCGAGGATGGTCTCGGCGCCGGCGCGCACGTCATGCTGCCGGTAATAGGGCACTTCCAGCCGCGCGAATTTGGCGAATTCGCGCTGGAAGGTGATCTGCTGGTATTGCGGCAGCGAGTCGAAGCGCGTGTCGTAATTGCGCTCCGGCAGGTCCGGACGGGCCGTCGTGGCAGAGGGCGCCTTGCGCATCATCGACAAGAGCGCGTTGACGTCTTTTCCAGCCGCTCCGCTCATGGCCCGCGCCGGCCTCCCGCCATTTTCAGTTTCTGCGAAAGGGCTTCCGCTTCCTCGCTGGTAATGTTGCCGCCATGCAGGCCCGACATGGCCAGCGCGATATTCGCGCCCGGATCCACGGCCTCCTCGTCACCCCCGCCACCGCCGAGGCTGGTATGGATCATCGCTGCGATATCACCGAGGCGACGATCACCCGCGCCGACCAGCGGCACATCGGTGCCGCAGAGCCGCTCGATCGAGAGCTGGAGTTCCAGCGCCATCAGCGAATCGAGGCCAAGCTCGCCGAGCGGCCGGCTGACATCGATCTGCTCTTCCGGCATCCGCAGGATATGCGAGATCTCGCGCTTGAGCGCGCCGACAATGATCGTGATCGCCTCGCTGCGGCTCTTGCCTTCGATTGCGGTGACGAGATCGCCTTCCTGCTCGCCATCCTCCTCGCGCCGGGCGAGGCCGAGGCCGGCAAAGGCCGGGCTGTTGATCAGCCGGAGCTTTTCCGCCGCCGCACCGGGCGAGATATTCGTGTAGAATTGCATCGGCCCGACCTCGTTGCCGAGCACCAGCAGCCGTCCGAGATGCGCGAGGCTCTCGGCGGAGGAGATGCCGACCACGCCGGTGGTGCGTCGCAGGCGGCGGCCAAGCTGCTTGTCGCGCGCGATGATGCCGACATCGGAAATCGCGCCCCAGCCGATGGCCAGAGCCGGCTTGCCCTGCTTGCGCCGCTCGCGGGCAAAGCCCTCGAGCCACGCATTCGCGGCCACATAGGCGCCCTGGCCGGGGCTGCCGATCACCGTCGTCGCCGAGGAATAGACCACGAAGAAATCGAGTGGCTGGCCGGCGGTTGCGGCGTCGAGATGACTCGCGCCGTCGATCTTCACCTTGAGCCCGGCCCTGAGGCGTTCCGGAGTCAGGCCGCTGATCATCCCGTCATCCAGCAGGACGGCGGCATGAATCACGCCGCGGAGTGGCCCGTGGCGCTCGGTGATCTGCTCGACAAGGGCATCCACCGCCTCTCGATCCGAGACATCAAGCGCGACGATGTCCACCGTCACGCCGCGGGCGCGAAGCGCTTCGACCTCGCTTTCGAGGCCCTCCTCGACGCGGCCGCGCCGCGAGGCCAGCACCAGCGTGCCGGCCCCCTTGCCAGCCAGCCAGCGGGCGGTGGCGAAGCCGAGGCCGCTGGTTCCGCCGACGACGAGATAGGCGCCGGGTTTGGCGCGGAAGGCAAGGCCGGTGATCGAGCGGCTCGCCAGTTTCGAGGGCCGGACGACGATCTTGCCGACATGCTCGGAGGCCTGCATGAGCCGGAAGGCCGTGCCGACATCCTCGCCCTCGAAGACCCGGTAGGGCAGGGGCTTCAGCGCGCCGGAAGCGAACTGCGCCGAGATCGTCTTCATCATCGCCTCGACCAGCGGCCGGTCATGCGCCAGCAATTCGTCGAGATCGACCCCGTAATAGGCGATATTCCGCACGAAGGGGCGCAGGCCGAGCTGGGTATTGTCGAGGTAATCGCGCTTGCCGAGCTCCACGAAACGGCCGAATGGCTTGACCAGCCGGAAGCTGGCGACCATGGCCGGGCCGGCCAGCGAGTTGAGAACCACGTCGACGCCGCCGAGCGTGTTGCGGATGACTTCCGCGAACCGTTCCTGCCGGGAATCGAAGGTAAGGTCCGCCCCCATCGCGCGGGCGATGGCCCGGCGCTCCTCGCTACTGGCTGTCGCAAGCACGCGGCTGCCGGCCTGCTTCGCGAACTGGATCGCCGCCAGCCCGACGCCGCCTGCCCCGCCATGGATGAGCACATCATCCCCGGCGGCGATCTGCGCCCGCTTGACGAGCGCGAACCAAGCGGTCGCGAAGGCGACGGGGATGGTCGCCGCCGCTTCGAGGCTCACGCCTTCCGGTACCTTGAAGAAATGCCAGGCCGGCGAGACGAGATGCGAGGCGAAGGTATTCGCCGCAAAGCCCATCACGGCGTCGCCGACGCGGAGATCGGCAACACCCGCGCCGATGCGGGTCACGATGCCGGAGCATTCGAAGCCGAGTGCGGCCGCCGTGAGACCGGCGCCGAGCAGGTCATCGTCGAGAATGCCGAGGCCGACGAGAATGTCGCGGAAGTTGAGGCCGACGGCCGCAACCTCGATCTCGATCTCGCCGGCGCCGGGCGCCTGCCGCGTCTCGCGCAGCCAGGTGAAGCTGTCGAGGCGGCCGGCCTGCTCGAATTTCAGGACGCTGCGCTCGTTCTCAGCAAGGCGCGCCGGCGGGAAAAGGTTCCGCCGCATCCGGAGGGCCTTGAGCCCGTCCGCGCGTACCACAACCTCGAGTTCGCCGCCGGAAAGGCCGAGCAGGGCCTCCATCGGCGCGCCGGCATCCGGCAGGGCCGGATCGAAATCGGCCAGCCGCAGGTCGACCGTCGGGAATTCGTTGATCGCGACGCGCAGGAAGCCCCAGAGGCTGCTGGCCGTCGCGGCGGGAACGGCATCATCATCATGCGCGCCCTGCGTGCAGATCGTGACGCGAATGCCCGTATCGAGCGGCTCCAGCGCCTCGGCGATCCGCTTGAGCGCCTCGAGATGCGTCGCCACCCGTTCCACCGCATCGGCCCCGTCAAGGCTGACCGGATAGACGAGATGCGGCGGGAGGCGCTTCTCCTGCGCCAGTTGTGCGAGGCGCTCTCCCAGTGTTCCATCCGCCGCGAGCATCAGATCGGCACCGCGGGCAAGGGCCTTGTCGAAGGCCGTCAGCCCGGCAACCACCACGGCATAGGCCGTAGCGGACGCTTCGCGTGCCAAGGCCGGCACCTGGCCGGTAATCAGCCCGCCCAGCCCGTCGCTTGTCGGGCGCGTAGCCAGAGTGACCGCGCCGAAACGCTCCAGCGCCTCGCGCGTCCGCTCCGGCGAGGGTGTGCGCGGCAGGCCTGCCTCACCCTTGCCGGCGGGCGCGAACCAGCCGGCCCAGAGGCCGAGCAGGAAATCCAGCGTCGCATCGGCACCGGGCTGCGCCACCAGCACCGTCGCATCCGGCCGCAAAACGCCGCGCAGCGAAGCGGGAATGCCGTCCTCGCCGCCCAGCGGGGCCGAGGCCACGCCGGCCAGCACGTCAAACCCGACCGGCGAGGCCAGGTGCAGCGCATCCTCGAGATTGAGGAACTCGATCTCCGGATCGACCTTGCCCATCAGGCGGGCATTGTCGATTGCCTTGCGGTTCTGGGCGACGAGCGTCACTTCGATCACGCCGGCCCGGACCAGCGGCGTTACCGCCGTCAGAAGGCCCGCGCTCCACGGTTCAACCGCGAGCACGCGCAGCTTCCGGCCAGCCTGTCCGGCCATCGCCTCAAGCGCATCACGGAGGGCAACCAGCGCCGGATGGACCAGCAGGCCGGACGTCTCGATCTGGTCCCGCGCGGAGGGCGGCACGGCAAGCCGGCCACCCTGCCGGATCAGGCGTTCGGCATGGGCCAAAGCCTGCGCCGCGAGGCGGATCTCGAGATTGGCATCGGCGAAATTCGTAACCAGCGTGGTCAGGACCTCTTCGGCCGGCGGCAGCGGGTTCTCCGCTACCAGTACGCCGCCCTGCACGAGCCCGAAGCCTTCGAGGATCACGCGGGCGGCTTCGAGCAGCGGCAGCGCATCCTCGGCAACATGGCCGCCGGCGGCGAGGCCGGCCGGATCGAGCTTGCCATCCGGCGCAAGCCCGATCGCGATGCGGTGGGCAAGCGAGACCGCGAAGGCCCGGGCGATGAGCCAGGCCGGCGGCACCTCGCGGTCATCGGTATTGTCGTTCGAGGCCATGTCGGCCTTGGCGAGACGGGCCAAGGCACCGGCGGGCAGGGTGATCGGCAGCGCCTCGATCCGGAAGGTGCGGTCGGCAGTCGTCGCCTGGCCGAGATAGAGCGCGCGCAGCACCGCTGCCTCGACGAAGGCGACAACCTCGCCGGCCTCGTCCATCAGCGTGATCGCCACGGTCTTGAACCGGTCGGTCTCGTTGGTGAGCCGGGTGATGGACTGGCGGATCGGCACGCCATGGCGCCAGACCTTGATCCCCCGGAAGCGGACGGGAAGATGGGCCTTCTTCTCGCCCTCCTTCTGCGGCCGCGCGATGAACAGGCCGTGGAACGAGGCATCCAGCGAGACCGGGTTTAACACATGCCGGTCCATGAAGGCGCCGAGGCCGGCCTCGTCGGGCACGCGAAGCCGCGCATGGGTGGTGATGTCGTCCCGCTCGGAGGCGGTGACAAGCCGGAACATCGGGCCGTAATCGAGTCCCGCCAGCGTCGCCTCGGCATAGACCTCGGCCGGCGTGTCCCGGAAATAGCCTTCGCCGTGGTCCGGGCCGGGCAGTGGCGCCACGACCGGCGTGGAGAGCGGCTCGATGCGACCGCGGGCATGGAGCACCCATTCCTGTGCCGAGAAGCGCTTGCGGCTCCAGACCTCGATCGTGTTTGCGGCCTCGGCATAACGGGTCGAGACCTCGCGGATCTCGTCCTGCGCGATCGCGAGGGCGCGGAGCACGTCGAACTCGGCCATCTGCAGCGGGCGCTCGCCGAACAGGTCACGCCCCGCCGCCAGTGCCATCTCGATCAGCCCGGCCGCAGGGACGATCACCCCGCCATCGACGCGGTGATCATCGAGATAGGGCAGGATCGCCGGGTCGAGCAGCGCGCGCCATTCCGGCGAGCCATCGGCCATGCGGGCGCCGAGCAGCGGATGCCGGGCATCCGAATAGCTGAGCTTGCCGAAGGCATTCACATGCTCCGACGTGCCCGGCAGCTGATAATCCTGCCGCTGGAATGCGTAGCCGGGCAGTTCCGCCATGCGCGTCGGGCGTGGGCCGAACAGGGCCTCCCGGTCGATGTGCGCGCCATGGGCGACCAGCCGGGCGATCACGAGCGCGACGGGGTCGAGCTTGTCCTTCTGCGACAGGCTGGCCAACGTCTCGCCGGCTCGGCCGGCATCCCGCAGGGTTTCCGCGATCGGACCCGTCAGGATGGCGCGGGGGCCGATCTCCAGATAGATCCGGCCATCGTGCGGTGCAGCGGCCAGCAGGGCCTGCATGAAGCGGACGGGCCGGCGGATATTCTGCCACCAATACTCGGCGTCGAGCGTTTCGCCGGCCTTTACCTCGCCGGTGACGGTCGAGCAGAAGGGAATTTCGGTTGCGCGCGGGGCCAGCCCGGCGAGATCGGCCACCATGGCCGGGCCGATCGATTCCAGCACCGAGGAATGGAACGGATAATCGATATCCAGCGCCACCGTGGCCACGCGGGCGGCACGGCAATGCTTGGCGAAGCTCTTCAGCAGGTCTGCCGGGCCGGAAACCGTGGTGGAGGTGCCGCTATTGTACGCGGCGATCTCGATCGCCTCGGCGCCGAAAGCCTGCAGCAGGCGCTCGACCTGCGCCGCTTCCGCCGCCACGACCATCATCCGGCCGAGGCCGCGCACCTTCTCCTGGTGCTTCGAGCGCAGATAGATGAGCCGCACCGCTTCGGCGCGGGTGAGTGCGCCGCTGGCTTCCGCCGCAGCAACCTCGCCGACCGAATGGCCGAGCACGGCCGCCGGGCGGATGCCGGCTTCGCCGAGGCAGCCTGCCAGCGCGGACTGGATCGCATAGATGAGCGGCTGGGCGATCGATGTCTGCTCGAGTTCCGCCGCCGGGATGGGGTTGGTCAGCTTTTCGGTCAGCGACCAGCCCGAAAGCGGCTGGAACAGGGCGTCAATCGCGGCGATCTCGGCACGGAACCGGGCATTGCCGGAATAGGCGGCATGGCCCATCTCGGCATATTGGCTGCCATTGCCGGAGAAGACGAAGACGACAGGCGCATCCGCGGAGGCCGCCTGACCCGAGGCATGGCCGGCTGAATCCGCCTGGCCCTCGGCAAACTGGCGCAAGGCGCCGGCTGCATCCTGGCCTTCGACCAGCGGCACGACCAGCCGCGTCTTCAGCGCGTCCCGCCCATGGGCAAGCGTCGCGGCCGCGAGCCTGGCATCGAGCCCGGCTTCAAGGGCCCCGGCAACACGTTCCGCCTGCCGGGCGAGGCTCTCGCGATCGGCGGCCGTCAGCATGAGATGGGTGGCCCGGCTCGCGCCGGTTGCCGCGATGGCGGGCGGCGCGGCCTTGACCAGCACATGCGCGTTGGTGCCACCAAACCCGTAATTGCAGATCGCGGCGTAATCGGCGCCGTTTTCCAGTGAAAGCGGCCGTGCAGCCGCATTCGGCACGAGATTGAGCGCCTCGAAATCGATCATCTCGTTGGTTTGTTCGAGGAAGAGCGAAGGCGGCAGCAGGCGGTGTTCCAGCGCGAGGATCGATTTCAGCAGCCCGGCCAGCCCGGACGCCGCCTCGAGATGGCCGATATTCGACTTGACGGACCCGACCGGCAGCGGCGCCTTGCGCTTCTGCCCGAGCGACTGGCCGATCGCATTCGCCTCGATCGGATCGCCCACCTTGGTCCCGGTGCCATGCGCCTCGACAAAGGCGAGTTTGTCCGGCGAAACGCCGATATCGGCGTAGAAGCGGTCGATCAGGTCGCGCTGGCCCTCGATCGAGGGCAGCGAGATGCCGGTCGTCCGGCCATCCGAATTGACGGAGGCGCCGACCACGAACCCGCGGATCCGCTCGCCCTTGGCCGTCGCATCCTTCTCGCGGCGCAGCACGAGGACGACCGCGCCCTCGGACCGGACATAGCCATCGGCCTTGGCGGAGAAGGGGCGGGAAAGGCCTGTCGGCGAAAGCATGCGCGCCTGGCTGAACCCGATGAAGGGCACCGGCGAGAGCAGCATGTTGACGCCTGCGACGACGGCGAGGTCGATCTTGCCTTCCTCGAGCGCGTCGGTCGCCTGCTTCAGCGCGACGAACGAGGACGAGCAGGCCGAATCCAGCGTGAAGCTCGGCCCCTTGAAATCATAGATGTAGGAGATGCGGTTCGACAGCACGGCCAGCGAATTGCCGGTCATGAAGTGGCTTTCCATCACCGCCGGATCGAGCGAGGCCGTGCCCTGGTAATCCACCATCGACGCGCCGACATAGACGCCGACCTGCGTCCCCGCGACGCTCGATGCGGGAATGCCGGCATCCTCGAGCGCTTCCCAGACCACTTCGAGCAGCAGGCGCTGCTGCGGGTCCATCTGCTGCGCCTCGCGCGGCGAAACGCCGAATGGCGCCGGGTCGAAACCCAGCGGATCATCGAGATAGCCGCCGGCAAAGGTATAGGCGAATCCGGGCTCGGGATTGCCGGGGCGAAGGAACCGTTCGACGCTCCAGCGATGGTCGGGCTGGCGCCGCACGGAATTGCGGCCCTCGACCAGCAGCGACCAGAACTCGGCAACCGACGACGCGCCGGGCAAGCGGCAGGCAGCGCCGATGATTGCGGAGTGGGAGGATTTGCGCTGTGACGTCATCAACCAACTTCACTCATGGCCAACCGCCCGGAAACTTCCGGTCGGTGACGATTATAAAGATTCAATACAGCCAATTCGGAATCGCAGTGCATTTGTCAACCATCGCTTATGCAAATACGGGCGCCGCTTGTGGGTGGCGCGGCTCGCTGGCGGAATATGTGCCAGCCCGTTCCTGAACAAATCCATGCCAGCCCGCGGTTTCGACGGCGTCGGCCGCATTCCCCAGGGGGAAGAGTTGCGGGGCGACCGCGAAAGAACACGTAAGTCGCAGGGAGGACGCGTTGTGCGTTATCGCACAGTTCAGCGGGGCGCGAAGGGCGAGTGTCGATACCATTCGACGAAGCGGGCGATGCCGGCGCCAATCGGTGTGTCCGGCTCGAACCCGGTCAGTGCCTGGAGGCGGCTGACATCGGCATAGGTGGCCGTGACGTCGCCCGGCTGGCGCGGCAGGGCCCGGCGGATCGCCTTCCGGCCGCAGGCCTGTTCGATGGCGGCGATGAAATCCGCCAGCCGCTCCGGCCGGTGGTTGCCGATATTCAGGATCCGGTGCGGGCTGGCCCCGCCCTCCCGCTCCGGCGGTTTGTCGAGCAACAGCCGGATCGGCGTAACAATATCGTCGATATAGGTGAAATCCCGCTGCATGCTGGCTTCGTCATAGACATCGATCGGCCGCCCCGCGAGGATCGCTTCGGTGAATTTCCAAAGCGCCATGTCCGGTCGGCCCCAGGGGCCATAGACGGTGAAGAAGCGTAGTCCTGTCAGCGGAATGCCGAAGAGATGGGCATAGGTCTCGGCCATCAGTTCATTCGCGCGCTTGGTGGCGGCATACAGCGAGATCGGGTGGAGAACGGGATCCTCCTCGCTGAACGGCACCTTGGTATTCGCGCCATAGACCGAACTGGAGGAGGCATAGAGGAAATGCCGGACGGGCACATGCCGCGCCGCTTCCAGCAGCGAAAGGAACCCGTCGATATTCGCGCGGGTATAGTCGAACGGGGCGTCGAGTGAATGCCGCACGCCGGCCTGCGCGGCGAGATGCACCACCGAATCGGGCCGGAATTCCTCGAATAGCCTGCGGATGCCGGCCACATCCTCGATGCCCATGCGCTCGAAGGAAAAGCCGTTCCGCCCCTTCAGGGTCTCCAGCCGGGCTTCCTTGATGGCGGGGTCGTAATAGGCGTTGAGATTGTCCACGCCCAGCACCTGGCATCCGGCATCGAGCAGGGTCCTTGTCTGGTGCATGCCGATGAACCCGGCCACGCCGGTCACCAGCACACGGCGGCGCGGGGAGGGGGAAGAGGCGTTGCCGGCATTCATCACCCGTCTCTAGCCAAGCCCCCGGCCGGCAGCAAGCCGGGTTTGCCGCTCCCCGCTGCAAGGGGGGTGGCAATTCCGCCGCTTTTGGTGTTTTACGCTGGAGCCGAGGAGAAGGGTCGAACTTTGCCCGATTGCGGGGCCCAGCCGTTCGGCCCGAGACAGGATGAGTGCCAGTTTTGATCTGAAGGATCGCCGGATCTTCGTGGCCGGCCATCGCGGCATGGTCGGCAGCGCGATTGTCCGCGCGCTCCGCGAGCGGGGCATCGAGCCGCTGACCGCAGACCGCGAAGGGCTGGATCTCGAGCGCCAGGCCGAGGTGGAAGCCTGGCTCGCGGCCAATCGGCCCGAGGTCATCATCCTCGCGGCAGCGAAGGTGGGCGGCATCCATGCCAATAACAGCTTCCCGCGGGATTTCCTCTACCGGAACATGATGATCGCGGCCAACGTGATCGATGCCGCCTGGCGCAACGGCGTGCAGAAACTGCTCTATCTCGGTTCGTCCTGCATCTACCCGCGCGAGGCGCCGCAGCCGATTCCGGAAACCGCGCTGCTGACGGGCACGCTCGAACCCACGAACGAGTGGTATGCGATCGCCAAGATCGCCGGGATGAAGCTGACCCAGGCCTATCGCCGGCAATGCGGCGCCGACTACATCTCGCTGATGCCGACCAATCTCTATGGCAAGGGCGACAATTACCACCCGGAGAACAGCCACGTGATCGCTGCCCTTCTGCGCCGTTTCCACGAGGCCAAGGCCGCCAACGCCCCCCAGGTCGCGATCTGGGGCACCGGCACGCCGCGCCGAGAGTTCCTCTATGTCGATGATTTCGCCGAGGCTGCCCTTTTCGCGCTGGAACGGCATTCCTCCGAGGATTTCATGAATGTCGGCACCGGCCAGGACCTGACGATCGCCGATCTCGCGCGCGAGATTGCCGGCGTCGTCGGCTTCACGGGCGAACTGGTCTTCGATACGTCCCGGCCGGATGGCACGCCGCGCAAGCTGCTCGATGTCTCGCGCATCAAGGCTCTGGGCTGGCAGGCCCGCACGCCGCTTCGCGAGGGGCTGCGGATCGCCTATGCGGATTTCCTCGCCGGTGGCGGCCGGAACCATTGAGGGCGGCATTTGCGCTGGACGTCGTGGCCATGATTGGCCAGCATCCACCGGATTCGACGGAATCTTAGCGATTGCCGAGGTAAAATGCGTTTCCGGGGGGCTTCTGCTCCCCTTTCCGGATGATGCCCCGGGATAAGGATCCACCATGGCGCCACGCGGTCGCAAGCCGGCTTCCCCCCTGACCGACAGCCTCGCCCGGCTGCGCGGGCCGCTGGCCTCGGTCGGGCTGTTTTCCGCCGTGGTGAATGTGCTGGCCCTGACCGGGTCGCTCTACATGCTGCAGGTCTATGACCGTGTGCTGGCCAGCCGCTCTGTGCCGACTCTGGTGGCCATCTCGCTCCTCGCACTCGGCCTCTTCGCATTGCAGGGCCTGCTGGAGATCGTCCGCGCCAAGGTGATGTCGCGCGTGGGAAGCGCCCTCGAACGTGATCTCCTCCAGCCTGTCCATGACCTCTTGCTGCGCCTCCCCCTGACCGGGCGGAGCGCGGTCGAGGCCACCCAGCCCGTCCGCGATATGGAAGGGGTGCGCAACTTCATGTCGGGCCCCGGGCCGATGGCCTTTTTCGACCTGCCCTGGATGCCGCTCTACCTGCTGGTCATCTACCTGCTCCACCCCTGGCTCGGCGTGATGGCCACCGCCGGCATGCTCGTGCTGGTGGCGATCGCGCTGCTGACCGAGCATCGCCTTGCCGGCCCCACGCAGGAGGCCACGCAGGCTGCGGCCCGCCGTGCCCATGCGGCGGAATCGGCCCGTCGCAATGTCGAGATGCTCACCGCCATGGGGTTTGCCCATCGCGCCGCCGCGCGGTTCTTCGCCGCCTCGACCCGTCTCTTCGCCGCGTCCGAGCGCCTCTCCGACACGGTCTCGACGCTCGGCGCCCTGTCCCGGATCTGCCGCACCATCCTGCAATCCGCGATCCTCGGCCTCGGCGCCTATCTCGTCCTCGGCAACCAGATGAGCCCGGGCGCAATCATCGCGGCCTCCATCCTGGCCGGGCGGGCGCTGGCACCGGTCGAAGCGGCCATCGGCCATTGGCGCGGCTTTGTCGCGGCGCGTCAGGCCCGCCGGCGCCTCGAGGAACTCCTCTCCCTCCTGCCGGCCGAGCCGGAGCGGATCGCCCTGCCGGAGCGGCGGCAGACGCTGGATATCGAGGGCATCGTCGTGGCCGCGCCCGGCCAGCGCCAGCCGATCCTCCGTCCGGCCAGCTTCAGCCTGAAGGCGGGTGATGGCCTCGCGGTGATGGGGCCGAGCGGCGCCGGCAAATCCACCTTGGCCCGCGCGATGGTGGGGGCGTGGCCGCTGCTGGCCGGTGCCGTCCGCATCGACGGCGCGCCGCTGGAGCAATGGTCGGATGCGGCCCGGTCGCGGCTGATCGGCTACCTGCCGCAGGATGTCGAGCTTTTCGAAGGCACGGTGGCCGAGAACATTGCCCGGCTCGACCCGGATGCCGACCATGCCGCCATCGTCGCCGCAGCGGAAGCAGCCGATGTCCACACCCTGATCCTCCGCCTGCCGGAAGGCTATTCGACGATGCTGGGGGAGGGCGGCCACACCCTGTCCGTCGGCCAGCGCCAGCGCATCGGCCTTGCGCGCGCCCTCTATGGCGAGCCGTTCCTTGTCGTGCTGGACGAGCCGAATGCCCATCTCGACGAGGAAGGCGAGAAGGCCTTGACCAAGGCCATCGGCCTCATCCGGGCGCGGGGCGGCATCGCCGTCATCGTCTCGCATCGCCCGGGTGTTCTCGAAGCCGTCAATCTCGTGGCCGTCGTGGTCGATGGCGAAGTGAAGGCCGTCGGTCCGCGGGATGCGATCCTGTCGCAGATCATGAACCGGTCGCAGGCTGCGCCCGCTGCGATCCGCCCGGTTGCCGCGCCGGATGCGCCCGCCGCCCCCTTCCGGACCGGCATGAGGCTGACCGGCCGCATGGGCGGCGTCGCCCGGACGGACGCGCCCCGGCCCGGCCCGAAAACCTCTACCGGCGGGAATTCCGAAGGATGAGCGCCGCCCCGCCGCTCTCCCCGCGCGAGCAGGCCCAGCAGGCGCTGCCGCCCCGCCCGGCCATGGCCCGGCATATCGGGATCGGTGCGGCAACGGTCGGGCTCGGCTTCTGCGGCTTCGTTCTCTGGCTCGTCATGGCACAGCTTTCGGGTGCAGTCCTCGCGCCGGCGATGGTGGTCGTCGAGGGCGAGGTCAAGAAGATCCAGCATCTCGCCGGCGGTATTGTCGGCGCCATCCCGGTCACCAACGGCCAGCGTGTGGCGGCGGGAGACATCCTCGTCCGGCTCGATGACACGATCCCGCGGACCAATCTCGCCCAGATCGTCTCGCAACTGGTCCAGCAGACCGGCCGCCGCGCCCGGCTGGAAGCCGAACGCGATGACCGCGCTGACCTGATCCTGCCGGCCGGCTTCCGCGACATGGCGCCTGAAGCGCCGGCTGTGGCCGAGGGCGAGCAGCGCCTGCTGACGGAAAACCGCGCCCTGCGCGACCGACAGGCGGACCAGCTGCGCGAACGCGCCGGGCAGTACCAGCGCGAGATCGAGGGGCTCGAGGCCCAGCTCGCCGGCAAGAAGGAAGAGGCGCGCCTCATCGCCGTCGAGCTCAAGGGTGTGCTCGAACTCTTCGAGAAGAACCTCATCCCGATCAACCGGGTCTCCGCGCTCCAGCGCGAGGCGGCGCGCCTGCAGGGCGAGGCTGGCTCGCTGATGGCCGCCATGGCCAAGGCGCGCGGCCAGATCGCCGAGATCAACCTCCAGCTCCTCTCGCTCGACAACCGGATGCGCACCGAGGCCGTGAAGGAACTGCGCGAGGTCGAGGGCGCCATCGCCCAGCTGGTCGAGCGCCGTGCCGCCGCCGAGGATGTGCTGGCGCGGATCGAGATCCGCGCGCCGCAATCCGGCTTCGTCCATGAACTCGCCATCCATACGATCGGCGGGGTCATCGCCCCGGGCCAGACCGTGCTCGCCATCGTGCCGGATAACGAGAAGCTGGCTGTCGAGCTGCGCCTGAGCCCGATCGATATCGACCAGATCCGCCTCGGGCAGCGCGTCATGCTGCGCCTCTCGGCCTTCAACCAGCGCACGACGCCCGAATTGCCGGGCCGGATCACCCGCGTTGCCGCCGATGCCACGCGCGAGCCGCAGACCGGGATGACCTATTTCGTCGCGCGGGCAGAACTTGAACCCGGCAGCCAGGCCCGGCTCGGCCCGCTCGTGCTCACGCCGGGCATGCCGGTCGAGGCCTTTGTGGAAACCGGCGAGCGCACGGCCCTGTCCTATTTCGCCAAGCCGCTGACGGATGCCTTTCACCGCGCCTTCCGCGAGGAGTGAGGCGAGGCGAGGGAAGGCGGACCACGCCCTGCAACCGGATCCCTGAATTTCGCCACGCCCCTCCAGCCAGCCTCCCACCTCTGCCCGCCGGGGAGAGGTCGACGGCGCGGAGCGTCGGCGGGTGAGGGGGCCTCACCCCTCCGGATAGCGATGGACCTGCCCGCGCGAATCCCGGACCAGCGCAACGCCGCCCTCCCGCCCGATCAATGCATCCGGGCCGATCTCGACCTTGCCATGCCCGCCCGGCAGGTCGAGCACATAGGCTGGCAGCCCGGGCCCGGAAATCCGGCCGCGCAGCCGCCCGTACAGCTTCTGCCCCTCGGCGAGGCTCATCCGGAAATGCGACGTTCCCGGCGCGAGATCCGGATGGTGGAGGTAGAGCGGCACGATCCGATGGCCGAGCATGGTTCCGAACAACTCCAGCAGGGCTTCTTCGCTGGCATTGACGCCCCTGAGCAGCACGCTCTGCCCGAGCAGCACGATTCCCGCTTCATGGAGCCGCGCCAGAGCGGCGGCGGCCTCTGTTGTGAATTCCCGCGCGTGGTTGGCATGGACGGCGACGTAATTCGCCTTGCCCGGAAAGGCGAGGGCGGTTGCGAGGTCCGGCGTGATCCGCCCCGGCGCAACCACCGGCACCCGGCTGTGCCAGCGCACCATCCGGATATGCGTCAGCGACGCAAGGCTCTCGCCCAAAGCCCGGATCCGTCGGGCCGAGAGCATCAGCGGGTCGCCGCCGGTGACGATCACCTCGCGCACGCCGGTTTGGCCGGCGAGATAGGCCGTGATGGCATCCAGCTCGGCCACGGTGAGGTTGCCGTCCCCCGCCGGGCCGACCATCTCGCGGCGGAAGCAGAACCGGCAATAGACCGGGCAGCTATGCGTGATCTTGATCAGCACCCGGTCAGGATAGCGGTGGACGAGGCCCCTGACCGGGGAATGCGCGTGATCGCCGATAGGATCCGCATTTTCCTCCGCCAGCATCACCGCTTCTTCCGGCCGGGGCAGGAATTGCCGGCCGATCGGATCATCAGGGCTTTCGATCAGCCGCGCCATATCCGGCGTGACGGCCACGGCATAACGCTGCGCCACCGGTTCCAGAGCCGGCACGGCAGCGTTGGGGATCAGCCCCGCTGCTGCCAGCTCATCGAGGCGCGTCAGCGAGCGGGCGCTCATGCCTGCGCCTCCGGGAAGGGCCAGGGCGTGAAGATCACCTCGGTCACATCCTCAGCACCGGTGGCCAGCATGGCCAGCCGGTCGAAGCCCAGCGCGATGCCCGATGCGGGGGGCATATGGTCGAGGGCGTCGAGGAAATCCTCGTCGAGCGGGTAGCTTTCGCCATAGACGCGCTCCTTCTCCGCCATATCGGCCTCGAAGCGGCGGCGCTGTTCGGTGGCGTCGGTCAGTTCGCCGAAGGCATTGGCCAGTTCGACACCGCAGGCATAAAGCTCGAACCGCTCCGAAAACCGTGGATCATCCGGGCAGGGGCGGGCGAGGGCCGCTTCCGAAACCGGGTAGCGATCGAGGATCGTCGCCCGGCCTAGGCCAAGCTGCGGCTCGATCCGCTCGCTGATCACCCGGCTGAAAACATCGCTCCAGCCATCATCGGGCGCGATCCGCAGCCCGGTGGCCTCGGCGGCCCGGGCCAACCCGTCGCGATCCGCGAGATGGGCGTCGAGATCGATCCCGGCATACCGCTGGAATGCCGCGCTCACACTCAGCCGTTCCGGCCCGATCCGCGGATCGCAGGTCCGGCCCCGGTACTGAAACCTGTCCTGCCCGCCGATCTCGGCTGCGAGGCGCAGCAGATCGGCGCAATCCGCCATGAGCGCCGTATAAACCTCGCCGCTGCGATACCATTCAAGCATCGTGAATTCCGGCGCATGGAGCCGCGAGGCCTCGCGCGCCCGGAAAACCGGTGCGAACTGGTAGATCCGCCGCTCGCCGGCGGCGAGCAGCTTCTTCATCGCGAATTCCGGCGAGGTATGCAGGTAGCCCTGCTGCGGCACGTCGCCCGGCGCCAGCCAATGCGCCTCGAATGCGTGCAGATGCGTCTCGTTGCCGGGCGAGACCTGCACGATCCCGGTCTCGACCTCGAGGAAATCCCGCGCGTCGAAATGCGCCCGGATGGCCGCTTTCAGCCGCGCGCGCCGGACGAGGCGGTCGCGCCTCCGGGCATGGTGTTGAGGGCGCCAGAACGGGTGAGCGGGTGAAGTCATGCGGGAGGACGGGGCCCTTGCCGGATTTTCATGAGGCCGGTGGCTTGGCCTTTCGATGCGAATTGGCTATGCAGCGCCACGAAATTCATTTGGAACAGGTCCGGCCCGGCGTCAAACGCGCGCTGGTCTGCCTGTGCCTCTCCCTGAACCTGCGCGGGCAGCGCGTCAAGAAACCGAGGGCAAACGTGGTCAAGGTCATCGCCTCTTCCATCCGCAAGGGCAACATCATCGAGCTCGAGCACGGGCTCTATTCGGTCATTTCCGCCGAGAGCTTCTTCCCCGGCAAGGGCACGCCGACGACGCAGATCGATTGCCGCCGCCTCTCGGACGGCGTGAAGACGCAGGTCCGCTACCGCACCACCGAACAGGTCGAGAAGGCCTTCGTCGAGGACAAGGACTACACCTATCTCTATGGTGATGATGATGGTTTCACCTTCATGGACCAGGAGAATTTCGAGCAGGTCATCGTCCCGAAGGATGTGATCGGCGATCAGGCCGCCTATCTCCAGGAGAGCATGGTGGTCCGCCTCGGCCTCTATAACGGCGTCGCGGTTACCGTCATCCTGCCGCAGCGCGTGGTGCTCGAGATCGTCGAGACCGAGCCGGTGACGAAGGGGCAGACGGCCTCCTCCTCCTACAAGCCGGCCATCCTCTCGAACGGCATCCGCACCGCCATCCCGCCGCATGTCACGGCCGGCACGCGCGTGGTGATCAACACGGAAGACGGCTCCTACGTCGAACGCGCCAAGGATTGAGGTATCGGGCCGTCGCATTCGCCCGGCTCACCTTGCCCTGTCCCTCACCTGGTCTCGGGCTTCGCCCTCGACCACCCTCTCCCCACAAGCGGGGCGAGGGGATGCGCACGGCCGTCGTTGTTTTTCTGAGTTCTCGCCGCTCCAGCCAGCTCCCACCTCTCCCTGCCGGGGAGAGGTCGACGGCGCGAAGCGCAGGCGGGTGAGGGGTGAGCGCCCATCGCCTTCGCTTTTGGCGCAGCATCGGCGGGTGAGGGGTGAGCGCCCATCGCCTTCGCTTTTGGCGAAGCGCCGGCGGGTGAGGGGCCTTCTCCTCTGCCCCCTCAACCTCCCGTTAGCCAACGCCGAAATCTCCGGCTGCTGCTTCAATCCGCCTTAGGACCTTGCCCCTAATCTCCCGGCCAAATCGGAAAACCGAAGGGGCAGGGCATGGCGGACGAGGCGATGATCACGGGCAACCGCGTGGCAATGCGCCCGGGCAGCGGGCCCGCGCGCGCCGCCGTGACGCTCGGTGTTTTCACCCTCGCCATTTTCACCTCGGCCTTCCTGCTTTTCGCCATCCAGCCGATGTTCACCAAGATGGTGCTGCCGCTTCTCGGCGGCTCGCCCTCGGTCTGGTCGGTGGCGATGGTCTTCTTTCAGGCCTTGCTGCTGGCGGGCTATCTCTATGCCCATCTGCTCACCACCCGCCTGTCGCCGCGCATAGCGGCCTTCGTGCATCTCGGCCTGATGGCGATCACGCTCCTCGCCTTGCCGATCGCCATCTCGGACCAGCTCGGCGCGCCGCCCAGCGAGGGCCAGGCCCTGTGGCTGATCGGCCTGTTCCTCGCCTCGGTGGGGTTGCCCTTCTTCGCCATTGCCGGGAATGGCCCGCTGCTGCAGGCCTGGTTCGCCCGGACCGGCCACCCGCATGCAAATGACCCGTATTTCCTCTACGGCGCGTCCAATCTCGGCTCCTTCGCTGCCTTGCTGCTTTATCCCGTTGCCATCGAGCCAATGCTCAACCTGCGATCGCAGACCATGGGCTGGTCCGTCGGCTTCGTGCTGCTGGCCGGGTTGATCGGCCTCGCCGTGCTTCGGCTGGGTGCCACCGCCCCCCAAAGCGTGACAAAGGCCGAGGATACAGCGGCCGATCGTCCGGGCTTCCGCACCATCCTCGGCTGGATCACCCTGTCCTTCATCCCTTCCGGCCTGCTGGTGGCCGTCACCGCGCATCTCTCGACCGATGTCGCCGCCGCGCCCTTCATGTGGGTGATCCCGCTGGCCCTGTTCCTGCTCACTTTCGTGCTGATCTTCCGCGACCGGCCTCTGGTGCCGATGGCAGCCGTGGAGCGGATGCTTCCGATTCTCGCGGCCGGGCTTGTGCTGTTCTCCTATTTCGGCGCGCGGATGTTCCTGATGGTCTTCGCGGTGCAAGTCGCGTTCTTCTTCGCGGCCACCCTTGTCTGCCATGCCCGGCTCTATGCGGCCCGCCCGGCGGCCCGCCATCTCACGACCTTCTATCTCTGGATGAGCTTTGGCGGCGTGCTCGGCGGGTTGTTCTGCGGGTTGATCGCCCCGGTCATTTTCGACCGCGTGATTGAATATCCGCTGCTGGTGATCGCGGCTGTCCTCGCCTTGCCGGCCCTCGGGAAGATCGGCCGCGCAGCCATGATCCGGCAGGTCGTGCCGGTGCTGGTGCTTGGCGCCCTCTATCTGGGTGCCCTGTTCCTCGTTGCAAGCCAATCGGGCCCGGAACTGGGCGAAGCGCTTCCGGCCCTGTTCGTTGCGTCGGCCTTTCTCTGCCTCCTTGTCTATCGCCGGCCAGCCATTGTCGCGGCCATGCTGCCCATCCTCTTCATCGCGCTCAATGTGATGCAGCAGGTCGTCAACCAGCGCGAGCACGAGCGCTCGTTTTTCGGCGTCCACAAGCTCGAGCTGCGCGAGAACGGCCAGCTCCGCATCCTCTCGCATGGCACGACCGTGCATGGCGCGATGCGCATCCGCAATGCCGATGGCACTCCCTATACCGGGCGGCCGAAGCCGCTCACCTATTACCATCCCGAAGCGCCGATTGCCGAAGGCCTCCGCGCCGTCCCGCCCCGGCCGGAAGGGCGCCGCGTCGGTGTTGTCGGCCTCGGCGCAGGCGCGCATGCCTGCAACGGCGTGGAGACAGATCGCTGGACCTTCTTCGAGATCGACGCCTCGGTTGTCCGCATCGCGAAGGACCCGGCGCAGTTCCGGTTCCTGTCCGAATGCACGCCTGCTGCCCGCATCGTGCTGGGTGATGCCCGCCTGACACTGGCGCACGAACCGAAGGCCGCGTTCGACAGCCTGCTGATCGATGCCTTCTCCTCCGATTCCATCCCCACCCATCTGCTGACGCGCGAGGCCCTGGCGCTCTATCTCGACCGCCTTGCCGAGGATGGCGTGCTGACGCTCCATATTTCGAACCGCCATCTCGAACTCGAAAGCGTGGTCGCGGCCCTGGCGCGGGATGCCGGCGCTGTCGCGCTCTACAAGGCCGATCCGGGCGAGGGCCGCCCGACTCTGGAGGCCCGCATCCCCTCGATGGTCGTGGTCATGGCGAAATCCGCTGCTCCGCTGAAGCCGTTCGAGGCACTGGAAGGCTGGCGCCCGATCCGCGATCGCGGGGTGGCGGTGTGGACCGATGACTTCTCGAACATCGTCGGCGCCTTGATGAGGCACTATCGCGGGCAATGAAATTCTCCGGGCCGGAAGGGTCTGGATGCGTTGCCCCTCAAGGACCCGCCCGCTATCGTGCCGACAATCGGGCAGGGGAGCAGGCCATGGGTTGGACGACAAGACGGGCCCTCCGCCTGCCACTTCTGGCTTGCGCCGCAGGCCTCGCGGCGGGCGCTGCCCTCGCGCAAGCCCCGGCAGCGCCGGCAAAGGTCGATCTGAAGCTGTTCGACCGCGCCGAGATCGACCGCTCGAAGGGCTGCACCTTCGTGCTGTGGCAGGATGATCGCGATCCCGACAAGGATCGTTACGCCCATCTGTTCATCGAGACGCTCGGGCGGAACCATGTCCGGGAAAATGCCCGCATCAAGATCGGCGACACGGTGCTCTCCTTCCGGCGCATCGCGGTCGGCGGGGCGAAGGAATTCGGCTACAAGACCTTTCCCTCCGCCCTTTACAAGATGGACAAGGAAGAGAGCTTCCTGATCATGGACCTCAAGCTGGAGGATTCTCCCGGCGAGGTGGTCGATGTGATTGGCGGCACGATGACGGTTATCCGTCCGAAGCTTCCGCCCTTCATCGCCGAGGTCAAGGGCAATGCCGGCTGCAACACGCCGGCGGCACCGGCCTCCTCCGGTTCATCCGCCCCGGCGCCGAAAGCCCAGGCAACCGCCCCGGCCCCGGCGCCCGCCACGGCTGCCGTTGCGCCGGCGCCGGCCAACCGGGCCCCGCCCGTTACGCCGCCCGCCATGTTCGAGAAATACACGGTCCGGCAGGGCGGCGTCCCGGCGCGGCTGCGCAACGAGGCCATCAAGTCGATCGGCTGCCATCAGGGGCTCACCCGCCTGCCGATCATCGGCTATTCGCTCAGCGAGGAATCCGCGATCTGGGAGATCACCTGCAACGAATATGCGGGCGATATCCCGTCCAAGATCTTCGTGCTGGTCTACACGCCCGATCCGGGCAAGCAATACACGATCCTCAAGCCGCCGATCCCGAACGGAAAGCAGCGCCAGGGCAATCTCGCCGAATTGCTGGATGTGAAATGGGACATGCGGGCGCGGATCGTCACCGCCACCTATGTCGAGGGGAACAGCGCCTGCGGCATGTATGAGCGGCACCAGCTGGCCGAAGACGGGACCTTCGTGCTGCTGGAATACCGCGAGAAGACCCAGTGCGGCGGGCAGCCGATGAAGCCCTCGGATTTCCCGCTCGTCTACCGGCGCTGATCAGCCCATGGCCTGCCGCACCGTGGCGGCATGCGGGATCGGCGCGACGGCGCCATAGCCTTCGGTCGAGAGCGCCGCGGCGACGCCGGCATAGCGCGCCGCCACGTCCGGCGAATCCCCCGCCACCAGCCGCGCGACGAAGGCCCCGCCGAAGCAATCGCCGGCGCCGGTCGCGTCGATCGGCGTGCAGCGATGCGGCGGTACCCGGCTGCGGCCCTTCGAATCCGCCACCAGCGCGCCCTCGGCGCCCAGCTTCAGCGCAACCAGCTTCGCCCCGCGGGCAAGGCACCAATCGGCCAGGGCATCCGGGTCGGTCAGCCCGGTAATCGCGACAATGTCGTCATAGCTCGGCAGGACGAGATCGCTGAGCCCGATCACATCGGTCATGATCGCGCGGGCCCGGTCCTTCGACCAGAGCTTCAGGCGGAGATTGGTGTCGAACGAGACGAGGCAGCCCGCCGCCCTTGCGGCGTGGATGGCGGTGTAGGCGGCATCGCAGGCGCTGTTCGAGATGGCCAGCGAGATGCCGGAGAGATGCAGCGCCTTCGCCCGGGCAATCGCCTCGACCGGCACGTCCTCCGGGCCGTAGAGCGAGGCGGCGGAGCCGGCGCGGGCGAAGGAAAACTCGTGCCCGTTCGGCCCATGCGTGACGAAATACATTCCCGTCGGTGCGGAAGGATGCTCGCGGACGAGGCTGTGATCCACCCCTTCCGCGTCCCAGAGTGCGCGCAACATCGCAGCATTGGCATCGCGGCCGAGCGCGCTGACATAGCCCACCGAGGCGCCCTGCCGGGCGGCGGCAATGGCGAAATTCGAGGTGTCGCCGCCGAACCCCTGCAGGAAATTGCGGCCATCGCCCCCCTTCACCTGGTTGAACTCGATCATCGGCTCGCCCATGGCGAGAATGGCGGGGAAGGCAGGCGCAGGCAGGGAAGACGCGGACATGGCGGGACAACCGGTGCGGGAGAGATCGGGAGCAGAAGAATCGAGGCAGGATAACCGTGAACAGCCGCCAGACCGGGTGGAAAGACGACGCGAAGACTTTTATGCCAGAAGGGCTTTTATGCGTATTGGAAACGCGATGAAAGGGCCCGGCAGCAAGAATGACCGGCCCGAACCCGCCAATCCCGGGAGAAGACGATGATGAACGATCCGGTCCTTGTTGAGGTCACGCGCGGCGGAATCCCCGAATCGGTGCATCGCGGCGCGCTGGCGGTGCTGGATGCCGATGGCGCGGTGGTCATGGCGTTGGGCGATATCGACCGGCCGGTCTTTCCCCGCTCCGCCGTGAAGGGCCTGCAGGCCTTGCCGCTGATCGAGACCGGCGCCGCCGACCGGTTCGGCCTGAGCGACGCCGAACTGGCTCTGGCTTGCGCTTCCCATTCCGGCGAGCCAGCCCATGCCGAGACCTCGGCTTCCGCCATCGCCAAGGCCGGGCTCGAGGCGACCTGCCTCGAATGCGGCGCCCATTGGCCGATGGGCGAGAAAGCCGCCCGCGCTCTGGCGGCCTCCGGCGGGCAGCCCTCCGCCTTGCACAACAACTGCTCCGGCAAGCATGCCGGCTTCCTCTGCGTTGCCGTGGCCGAGGGCAAGGATCCGAAAGGCTATATCCAGCCCGATCACCCGGTCATGCAGGCGGTAAGTGGCGCTTTGGGCAGCATGACCGGCTACAATCTCCGCAACACGGCGCGCGGCGTCGATGGCTGCTCCATCCCCACCTATGCGATTCCGCTGCGCAACCTTGCCCGCGGCTTCGCGCGGTTCGGCACCGGCCATGGCCTCGGCCCCGAGCGCGCCCGCGCGGCCGCCCGCCTGCGCGCGGCGGTGGCGAAGGAGCCCTTCATGGTCGCCGGGACGGACCGTTTCGACACGGTGGTGATGACCGCGCTCGGCGCCCGCGTCTTCATGAAGACCGGGGCGGAAGGCGTCTATTGCGCCGCGATTCCCGAACTCGGCTACGGCATCGCCCTCAAGATCGATGACGGCGCCGGCCGCGCGGCCGAGACCGTGATGGCCGCCTTGCTGCGCCGGTTCCTGCCCCTCTCCGAGGCGGAGGCGCGGATCGTGCTGCCCCGGACCGACCCTGTGATGAAGAACTGGAACGGCATCGAGGTCGGCCGGATGCGGCCCGCGCCTGTGCTCGTCAGCTAACGGGCGCGGCCGATCTCGGCCCGGACCAGAGCCGTGATCGCGCGGATCATCGCCGTCAGGGTGGGCCGCTTTTCGATCCGCCGCCATCCCGCCCGGCCGGGCAGGGGGATATGCACGAAGACCACGCGCGTCTCCCGCGGCATCGCGCCGAGCATCCACCAATAGGCGGCATTGCAGACATAGCGCCCGGCATCGAGCGATGTCCGGGCCGGGACGCCTGCCCGGCGGAGATCCCGCACGAGGGCGGCTCCGGCATGACGGCCGGGGCGGATCGTCTCCGCGCCCGGCTCCAGCACCCGGCGGTTGACCTTCCGTCCGGCCGCATCCCGCGCCGTGGCCGAAACCCGGTTCCGCGCGATTTTCTCCACCCGAAGCCGCTGCGACCGTGCCGCCACGCCGAGCATGATCACGAAAGCGGGCGGATGTTCCGCCAGCGCGGCGATCCGCGCCTCGACATGGCGGTAATCGGTCGGGAAGGCGAGGCCTTCGACGCGCCAGCCGAGCCGTTTCCAGCCGCCCGATCCACCAATGGCCAAGGCGATCATGCCGCTGGGATTGTGCCGTACGCCCGGAAACGGTCCGAACCCGGTGACCAGCGCATGCCGCGCTTTCCTGCCCATCACAGGCCTCTCCTTGTTTTGGCCGGATTTTGCCGGCACCAGCGGCAATGGGGGAATAACCGCGGGACGCATTTACCAATTCTCAACCTTTGCCCTCCTAGTTCTTCATCGGGCCTGCTGATGGCGACCCTTCGAAAAGTAATTTAAAATCATAGGCTTGATGCCGAGAGCATCGTCCGGCACAGTCTGCACGAGGCCTGGCCGGAGTACAACCGGCAGGAGCGGCCCCGCTCCTGCACGAAAGCACAGGGAACCCAAGATGCGCCCGCCCGCCCTCCCGTCCAGCCCCACCCGGTCCGGCCCCTCGCGCCGGCGCGTCGTGCTGGCCGGCCTGCTGGGCCTGCCGCTGGCGGGCTGCTTCGGGCGTGGCACGCCGATGGAGGCCCGCGCCGGCGCGGAAACCCTCTCGGCCGATCCGGTGCTTCATGTCGTCACCACCCGCCGGTTGGTGAAAGGCGGCGAGAAATCGCCGTTCTTCGATGCCACCCGCGCCGGCCTCACCTATGCCCGCGCCAGCCTCTCGGCGCCCGATGGCTCCGTGCTCGGCCAGCTCAATGCGCTGGTCAGCAGCGAATTTGCCGTCCGCCGCGTCGAGCCGCAGGGCGGCGCTGCCGCCGCCGGTTTCGCCGAGGCGCTCCGGGGCCGCGACACGCTGCTGTTCGTCCATGGCTACAACCAGACTTTCGAAACGGCCGGCCGCGATATCGCCCAGCTCTCGCAGGGCATCAACTTCCGCGGCAACACGGCCCTGTTCTCATGGCCCTCGCGCGGCGGCCTGCTCGATTACGGCTATGACCGGGAATCGGCCCTGCTTGCGCGGGATCCGATGGCCGAGATCCTCGCCGCCCTGCTGCAGGACGAGTTCGGCGCCCGGCTGCATCTGGTCGCGCATTCCATGGGCACGCTCGTCACGCTGGAAGCGTTGCGAATCTACCGTGACCGCTTCGGCGACAAGGGGCTTGACCGTGTCGGCGCCCTCGTTCTCGCGGCGCCGGATGTCGATGTCGATGTGTTCAAGGCGGCCTTGCAGCGGCTGGGCCCGTGGCGCGAGCGGATGACCATCATCACCGCCACGAATGACCGCGCGCTCGATCTCTCGCGCCGCCTCGCCGGGAATGACCGCGTCGGCGCGCTGCCGCGCGCGGCTTTGGCTGATACGGGCGTCCGGGTCATCGACGCGACCGATTTCGCCTCGGGGCTGATCCGCCACGATGTCTTCGTGGCCAATGCCGATGTCCGGGCGGCGATCCGCCGCGCCATCGAGCGCGCCTGACAGCTGGACAGGGTTAACAGGCGTTCATTCATTTTTTGGCAATACATTGGTGTTGTTGCAAGTTATATCGAATACAAGTTTAGACAAATGCATGTCTAACTTGAGCGATCAACGCGATGTATTACCTCGATCGGGAAGCTCTGACACGGAACAGTACAGCCGGGCGATCGCTGGGATTGTCGGTTCCGGCGCTGCTGCTGCTTTTCTTCGTGCTGTCGCTGGCACCGGGTATGACCAAGGGAAAAGTCATCGGTCATGAATTCGGAACGGCAGCCATGGTCAGCCCCTTGCGTCTGCCCATGGTCCGGCCGGTCTATCTGACGGCGGGCGAGTCCCTGCGTATCGAATATTCTGCGACGATCCGTTCCGGGCATATCATCGTGACCAGCCGGTTCGGTCGTAACCTCATGGATGTGCTGACGGCAGATGCCGACGATCCGGCACTGTCCCTGTCGGCCACGCAGAACGGCGCCACCCGGTTCACGGCAGCCAGAACAGGCTACTACCTGTTCTGGCCCACCGTCCGTGCAACGGGAGGCTATCGCCGCGACTGCCGCGAACCCTACACGGCCTTCTGGCGCGCGCTCACCAACGAAGCCACCGACTGCGCCACCTATAATGTCAGTTATTCGATCCGCTGGCATTGAAGGGCGCTCTGGCGAAGGGGCGCCGGTGCGCCCAATAACGTCAGACGAACTGGCTGAGGCCCGGGATCGCGCCGACAATGGCGCCCACCCCATAGCGGTTGCCGGAGGCAAGCCGCGTCATAAGCCAAGCAAGCGGTTGCCGGAGGCAAGCCGCGCCATAAAACGTCGATGGGCGCCGGTGCGCCCAATAACGTCAGACGAACTGGCTCAGGCCCGGGATCGCGCCGACAATCGCGCCCATCGTGTCCTCGCCGGCCTTTTCCTGGCCATAGGCGAAGACTTCCTTCGAAAGCGCCGTGATCTGGCCCATGCCGATGCCGGCGCTCATGAGCTGCTGGCCGAGCGCCATCACGCCGCCGCCCTGGCCCATCATGTTCATCAGCCCGCCCATCAGGCCACCGCTTTCGCCGGAATTGGCGGCAGCCAGCTCGGCGGCGCCCGGCATGGCGGCCATCATCTGGCCGATTTCCTCGGCGGGGCCGTTCTTCTGCAGGAAGCTCAGGATCATGCCGACAGCCTGCTGTGCCATCGCCGGTTCCAGCCCGACATTGGTGGCCACGCGGTTGATGAGCTCGTCCATGGTCTCTCTCCCTGTCACCGGCCCGTGCCGGATTTGCTCCCGCGGGATTACGACAGAGCCGGCCGGCTGGCAAGCGGAATTGGTTTAGCCATGAACCATTCCGCTGACGGTCCTCTCACTTGTCGGCGAAGAGGATATCCGGCCGCGGCGTTGCCGGCGTGTTCCGGCCGCTGCGGAGCATGGCGAGGTATTCCACCGAAATGTCCGCGACGATCTTTCCGGTCGCCGGGCTCCGCCGCCCGCCAAGGCCGATATGGGTGGCACCGGTGATCACGGCGAGCCGCTTGGCGCCGGGCGGCAGCCCCTCGAAGGCGCTCAGCCGTTCCTCGTAGCCGCCCGCCTCGCCCTCATCCTGCGTGCCGGTGATCATCAGGACAGGCTTGCGGATGCCGGCCATCGCGCCCTTGGGAAACAACCGCGTGTTCTCGCCTGCCGGCGAGACGGCGATATAGGCATCGAACCGGTCCGCGCCTTTCATGCCGATCCGGTTGCCTGCGCCCGCTTCCAGCAACACCGTCCGGCCGCCCATGGAATGGCCCGCCAGTACCTTGAAGGGCACGGCGCAGCGCCGCGTTTCGGTGGCGAGGATCGCGCTCACATCAGCCTCGCGCAGGCGCAGGATCGTCGGGTTCGCGGCCTGGTTGACGAGGTTTTCCCGGGGCCTGCCGCTGGCCATGATCTTCAGCAGGGCCGGAGGTCCGGATTCGGCATGGTTCGGCACGACCACGCGATAGCCTGCGCGGTTCAGCGCCTCGGCCAGTTGCGGGTTGCCCTTCGAATTGCCACCGAACCCATGGGAGATGATGGCCAGCGGCGCGCAGCCGGGCGCGTCGAGCACGCGGGCCTCGATCCGGGCGCCATCGGCGCGGAGATAGACGCCCCGCGTTTCGGCCACGGCCATGCCGGGGATGGCGGCGAGAAAGCTGACGAGAAGGGTGGCATTGACGGTGTTCGGCATCATTCCGGTGTCTCTCCTCCGTGTTTCCCTCACCCCGGAGGAACCTGCCGGCACGAGCCGAACCGCCGGATGGACCGGAGATGACAATCCGGACAGGAATTGCGTCTCCGGGGCCTTTCCGCCGGGCGCGAGTTCCGGTTATAGCGATGAGGGTTAACGATCCTCTCTCGGAGAACGCGCCGTGGCGGCACCTTCTGGCACCATCCTTATCGGCAAGAGCGAAACCAAGTTCGAGCAGCTTGTGCTGAAGCTGGCGAACCGGCACGGCCTCGTCACCGGGGCGACCGGCACGGGCAAGACCGTGACGCTGCAGAAGATGGCCGAGGGCTTTTCCGCCGCCGGCGTGCCGGTCTTCACCGCCGATATCAAGGGGGATCTGGCAGGCGTCGCGGCGATGGGCAATGCCCTGCCGCCTTTCGTCAACCGCGCCAAGGAAATCGGCGTTGAATACAAGGCCGAGCAATTCCCGGTGGTCTTCTGGGATCTCTTCGGCGAGCAGGGCCACCCGATCCGCGCCACCGTGGCCGAAATGGGCCCGCTGCTGCTCGCGCGGCTGCTTGAACTCAACGATGTGCAGGAAGGCGTGCTGAACATCCTGTTCCGCTATGCCGACGAACAGGGCCTCCTCCTGCTCGACCTGAAGGACCTGCGCGCCATGCTGGCCGAACTCGGCAGCAACAAGGAATTGCAGGGCAAGCTCCAGGCGGCCTATGGCAATGTCTCGCCGGCTTCGGTCGGCGCAATCCAGCGTCAGCTTCTGGTGCTGGAAAACCAGGGCGGGCAGAACTTCTTCGGCGAGCCCGCGCTCGACATCGCCGACTTCATGCGCGTCGACGAGGATGGCCGTGGCCATATCAACGTTCTCGCCGCCGACAAGCTGATGAAGTCGCCCCGGCTCTACGCCACCTTCCTGCTCTGGATGCTCTCGGAACTGTTCGAGCAGCTGCCGGAAGTTGGCGATCCGGAAAAGCCCAAACTCGTCTTCTTCTTCGACGAGGCGCATCTGCTCTTCGAGAACGCGCCGCCGGCCTTGCTGGATTCGATCGAGCAGGTCGTCCGCCTCATCCGCTCGAAAGGCGTCGGCGTCTATTTCGTCACGCAGAATCCGCTCGACGTGCCGGACAAGGTCGGCGCACAGCTCGGCAACCGCGTGCAGCATGCCCTCCGTGCCTTCACCCCGCGCGAGCAGAAGGCCGTGAAGGCGGCGGCGGAAACCTTCCGCGCCAATCCGAAATTCCGCACGGCGGATGTTATTACCCAGCTTGGCGTGGGCGAGGCGCTTGTCTCTGTCCTCGAGGGCAAGGGGGCCCCGTCGATGGTCGAGCGCACGCTTGTCGCCCCGCCCGGCGGCCGCGTTGGCCCGATCACGCCGGAAGAGCGCAAGGCCTTGATGCGCGAGAGCCCGTTCCGGAACAAATACACCGAGACTTTGGACCGCGAGAGCGCCTTCGAAATGCTCGCCACGAAGGCGGAGGCCTCCGCCAAGGCCGCCGAGGAGGAACAGGCCGGCAGCGGCGGCATCTTCGGCAATGTGCTGGGCGGCATTCTCGGCGGGGGCAGCAGCACGGCCGGCAAGCCGAAAGGCCGCCAGCCGCAATCCATGACCGAGAAGATCGTCACCTCGGCCGCCCGCTCCGTCGCCACGTCCGTTGGCCGGCAGATCGGCACCGCCATCGTGCGCGGCGTGCTCGGGAGCTTGCTGGGGGGGAAGCGGTAGGAGCTCCTCGACCGGCTCTGCCCCTCATCGGAGTCGCCCCTCACCCGGCGCTTCGCGCCACCCTATCCCCGCTGGGGAGAGGGATTCATGCGCCCATCGCCTTCGCTATTGCTCCCCGCAAGCGGGGCGAGGGGAGGCGCACCACTACATTCGCGTGATCTGGTAAACGACGGCACGGTCCTCCAGCCCGCTCCCACCTCTCCCCCCGGGGGAGAGGTCGCGAGCGTCAGCGAGCGGGTGAGTGGGCCGTAGTCCGCAGCCTCACTCTGCCTTCGGCTCGGCCGGCGGGGCCCAGACGGTGATTTCCGCATCGATCAGCCGCATCTGGCCATCGCCGAAGACAAGGCCGTAGCGTGCGCGCTGGAGGCCATCGGCCTTGCCGGAGGCCTCGTAGACGACCTCGACGGCGGGAATCTCCCGTTGATTGCAAGCGTAGCGCGGATTGTTATAGCTGAACCCGCCCCTGGTCGTCGTCTCCTTGAGGAACAGGCGTCCCTGCGCCGGCGGCTCGATCATCGCGAGCCGGATCTCGCCGCTCCGGGTGCAATCCCGCTCGACATGATAGGCGATATAGACCCGCACGGTCTCGCCGGGCAGCACCGAGCGGACAATCTTCTCCGGCTCCGCGGCCATGCCCGGAACGGCCAGAAGCGGGAGCAGCGCCAGCGCATGGGCCAGCCTCATCTGTCGTCCTCCGGCGCCTGCGGGGCGGGCCGCGCGATCCGGACGGTGACCTTGTAGTTCCAGACCGTCCCGTCCTGGAAGACCACAGCAAAGCCGAACCGGTCCTCGCCGGTGCCGCCGGGCCGTGTGGCATAGCGGATGTCGAGGGATGCGACGCGGCGGGTGCCGCATTTCCGCATCAGGTCGCTGTCATCCCCGTCCATGAAATCCTCGACCGGCACCGCTTCCACTGTGCCCTTGCCGGCCGGGCTGGTCACGACCATGCGGATCGGCGCGGTCTGCGTGCAATTGTCGTTGAGATGCCAGACATTTTGCAGCCGGATTTCCTGCCCGGCCACGGCATGGAGCGAAAGCGTGTTGTTCTCGACAAGGCCCGCTGCCGAGCCCAGCGAGAGCAGCAGGGTCGAGAGGATCTCGGCTGCCGGGTTCGCCATGGCCGGCCTACCAGACCTTGATGTCGACGGAATAGAACTCGGCCGTGCCGTCATAATAGACGAGCGCGAAACGGAACCGGTCATTCCCGCGGAAGCCGGGCTTGGCCTTGTAATAGGCGCCCACGCCCTTGATCCGGCGCTCGTTGCAGGGGAAACGCGGATTGTCCGCCTTGTAGGTAGGGAACATGTCCACCGGCCGCTCCGTCAGCTTGCCGTGCTTCGGCGCCTCGATGATGCCGACCCGCGGCCCCGAGCGGGCCACGCAGTCCCGGGCGAGGCTGATGCCGTTCGTGACCTGGATATCCTGGTCGCCGACCGCGTTGAGCGAGAGCTTTTTCGGCTCGTCCGCCATCGCTGCGCCGGCGCCGGCGAGCCAGAACACCAACGGAACCACAACCCAGCTGCGCATGTCTCTCTCCCCCCGGAAGCCGGCAGGATTTGGCAGCGGGCAGGGCAAGTCAAGCCGCTCTCGGCCGATCCCCCCGGGATAAACCGGCTTCCACAGGCGACACTGGCCTTTTCGCTGCCGCCCGTGTAACCCGCGCCCATGCTGTCTCCCTTCATCTCCGGCTTCCTCATCGGCGGCGGGCTGATCATCGCGATCGGCGCGCAGAACGCCTTCATCCTGCGGCAGGGCATCCGGCGCGAGCATGTTTTTCCGCTGGCGCTGATCTGTTCGCTGTCGGATGCAGCGCTGATCGCGCTCGGCGTGGCCGGGCTCGGCGCGCTGATCCAGCTCGTCCCGGCGTTGCTGGTCGGCGTGACCCTGTTCGGCATCGGCTTCCTGCTCTGGTATGGCTGGCAGGCGGCCCGCCGCGCCATGGCGCCCAAGGCGATGGAGCTGGGCGAAAGCGGGCCCGTGCCGCTTGGCGCAGCCATCCGGACCTGCCTCGCGCTCACCTTCCTCAACCCGCATGTCTATCTCGACACGGTGGTTCTGGTCGGCGCACTCGCCGCGCCCTATGCCGGCCTGCCGCGCCTCGCCTATGCGATCGGGGCGATGACGGCCTCCTTCGCCTGGTTCTTCAGCCTCGCCTATGGCGCGCGCGTGCTGACGCCGGTCTTCCGCAATCCTGTCGCCTGGCGCATCCTCGATGCATTGATCGCATTGGTCATGGTTTCGATTGCAGGGAAGCTGGCCCTCTGGCTATTCTCGCGTTGAACCGCCGCGCCCCGGAGGCGCGGCCCGATTTCCGGCGGGAACGCCCCGCCCGAAACACCCGACAAGAACGAGACCCGACATGAATGCCCATGCCCTTCCGCTCGATGCCATCCTGGCGCGGCTGGACCGCGACCTCGACACCAGCCTCGAGCGCCTGTTCACGCTGCTGCGCTTCGAATCCGTCGGCGCCGATTCGGCCTATGACGCACAAACCCGCGCCTGCGCCGATCATCTCGTGAAGGACCTGCAAACCCTCGGCTTCGAGGCCTCCGCCCGGCCGACGCCCGGCCATCCGGTGGTGGTCGGCCATCGCCGCCGGCCCGGCAAGCCGCATGTGCTGTTCTACGGCCATTACGATGTCCAGCCGGTCGATCCGATCGAGCTCTGGGAGGATCCGCCCTTCGCCCCGAAGGTCAAGGAGATCGAGCCCGGCCGCAAGGTGATTACCGGGCGTGGTGCCTGCGACGACAAGGGCCAGGTCATGACCTTCCTTGAAGCCTGCCGCGCCATCATTGCCGAAACGGGCGACCTGCCCATCTCGCTTTCGGTGATGATCGAGGGCGAGGAGGAAAGCGGCTCTGTCAACCTGCCGCCCTTCCTCGCCGCCAACAAGGACGAGTTCAAGGCCGATATCTGCATTGTCTGCGATACCGGCCAATGGGACCGCAACACGCCGCAGATCACCTCCTCGCTCCGCGGGATGCTCTATGAGGAGATCATCATCAAGGCGGCGGACCGTGACCTCCATTCCGGCCATTTCGGCGGCACGGCGCAGAACCCGATCCATATCCTCTCGCGCATCATCGCCTCGATGCATGATGCCGAGGGCCGCATTCTGGTGCCGGATTTCTATGCCGGCGTGCATGACACCGGCGCCAACCGCCTCGCGCAATGGGAAGCGCTCGGCCTGACCGAGAGCGAGTTTCTCGGCCAGATCGGCCTGAAATACGCGTCCGGCGAGAAGGACCGCACCCTGATCGAGAAGATGCAGTCCCGTCCGACCTGCGATGTCAACGGCATCTGGGGCGGCTATACCGGCGAGGGCACGAAGACGGTCATCGCCAGCGAGGCGCGGGCAAAGATCTCCTTCCGCCTCGTCCATGACCAGAATCCGGAGGCGATCCAGAAGAATTTCCGGGCCTATGTGGCGAGCCAGGTTCCGCCGGATTGCTCGGTGGAGTTCATCGGCTACAAGGGCAGCCGCGCCACCCAGGTGCGCGAGGAAAGCCCGGAGCTGAAAAAGGCCACCGATGCGCTCCGCGCCGAATGGGGCAAGGAGCCGGTGGTGCTCGGCGCGGGCGGCTCGATCCCCATCGTCGGCGATTTCAAGCGCGTGCTTGGCCTCGATGCGCTGCTGATCGGCTTCGGGCTGGATGATGACCGCATCCATTCGCCGAACGAGAAATACGACCTCTCGAGCTTCCACAAGGGCCAGCGCAGCTGGGCGCGGATCATCGCGGCGTTGGGGGCGTAAAGGGGGCCTCGGCCCCTCACCCGGCCTCAGGCTGCGCCCTCGGCCACCCTCTCCCCAAGGGGGAGAGGGATACTCCTGCCATCGCCTTCGCTGTTGCTCCCCGCAAGCGGGGCGAGGGGAAGCGCTCCACCATTGCGTCTTTTCCTTTGAAGCCGCCCTTCCAGCGCGCTCCCGCCTCTCCCCCACGGGGAGAGGCCGACGATGCAAGGCATCGGCGGGTGAGGGGGCTTCATCGGCGGGTAAGGGGCGAGCCTACACCGCCTCCAGCCCGGCAAGCCCCGGCCGCACCGCGACCGGCGGGAAGCCGGGATATTCCTCCGGCTGGCTGGTCCGGTTGATCCAGAAGGCGCGCCAGCCGCAGGCGCTGGCGCCGGCCACATCCCAACGGTTCGACGAGGCGAAGGTAATCTCGCCCGGCGCACCGGCGCCGGCTTCGCGCGCGGCATGGGCGTAAACATCGGGATGCGGCTTGAAGCAGCCGACAGGCTCCACCGTCACGATCCCCGCGAGCCACGGGCCGATTCCCGCGGCGGCCACCGCCGCGTCGATCATCCCGCGGGTGCCGTTGGTGAAGATGAAGGCGCTATGCCCGGCGGATTTCAGCGCCTTGATCAGCGGGATCACATCCGGGTAGGCATCAAGCCGCTGATAGGCCGCCAGCAGGCTCTCGCCCAGGGCCGGATCGGCGATGCCATGCCGGGCCAGCGCGAAATCGAGCGCGGCAGCGGTGAGGGCGGCGAAATCCGCAGCATCGCCCCCGGCCTTGCCCATCAGGCTGAGCGTCCAGGTGTATTCGAGCTGCTTTGTCCGCCACATCTGGCTGACGGGTTCGGCCTTGGGGCCGAGCGCCTGCCCGGCTTTGGCCACTGCGCTGTGGACATCGAACAGCGTTCCATAGGCATCGAACATGAAAATGCGGGACATCGTTTCCTGATGATCTTTTGTTTCGCGCTTGGACAGCAGGAGAAAAAAATTCTGCCAAGCCACCCTGCGCGGATTGACCGGTCCGGGGGGAGACTATCGAATACGGGCCTGAATCCAATTCCTCTCTTCCGGAGTGCAGCATGGCCTGGTCGGAAACCTGGACCTATTTCAACGGCGACTGGCACGAGGGCAACCCGCCCATCCTCGGCCCGCGCAGCCACGGCTTCTGGCTGGCCTCCTCGGTCTTCGATGGTGGCCGCGTCTTCGAGGGGCGAATGCCCGATATCGAGCTGCACGCGAAACGGGTGATCCGTTCGGCCGCCGGCATCGGCCTCAACGCGCCGGTGGATCCGGACACCATCATCGGCCTCGCCCGCGAAGGCGTGAAGAAATTCGCGCCGGGCACCGCGCTCTACGTCAAGCCGATGATCTGGGGCGAGGGCGACAAGGGCTCCGCCATCCTGCCGGATCCCGACGATTCGCGCTTCCTGCTCTGCCTCTTCGCGGCGCCGATGCCGGAGCCGAAGGGCGGGTCGATCACGCTTTCGCCCTTCCGCCGCCCGACCATCGAATGCATGCCGACGGATTCGAAGGCCGGCTGCCTCTATCCGAACAATGCCCGCGCCCTGCGCGAGGCGAAATCGCGCGGCTTCGACAACGCGCTGGTACGTGATTTTCTCGGCAATGTCGCCGAACTCACCACCGCGAATGTCTTCATGGCCAAGGACGGCGTGGTCTACACGCCGGAGGCGAATTCCTCCTTCCTCAACGGCATCACCCGCCAGCGCGTGATCCAGCTTCTGAAGGATCGCGGCGTGACGGTGATCGAGAAATCGCTGACCTATGCCGATTTCGAGGCGGCGGACGAGATCTTCCAGTCCGGCAATTACGGCAAGGTGCTGCCCATCACCCGGATCGACAGCCGCGATCTCCAGCCCGGCCCCTTCTTCGCCAAGGCCCGCGAGGCCTATTGGGCCCACGCGCATGGCGGCTGAGGCCTGAAAGATGGCCGACCCCTATGAACCGCCGCAGCAGAGCAAGCCCCTCGCGCTCGCTCTGCTGGTCATCACGACGGTTCTCTTCGCCGTGGGCGACACGATTGCCAAGCTGGCCGTCACCACCGTGCCGCCGGCGCAGATCCTCTTCGTCCGGTGCGTCATCGTGGTCGCGATCACGGTTCCCTATGTCTGGTGGCGGCGCGGGCCGGAGGCTTTTCGCAGCGCGCATCCGAAGACGCAGGTCTTCCGGGGCCTGGCCATCCTGGTTTCCTCGCTGCTTTTCGTCAGCGGCCTGTCCTACCTGCCGTTGGCGGATACGAGCGCCATCAATTTCATCTGGCCGGTGCTGATCACCGTCTTCTCGGTGATCATCCTGAAAGAGCAGGTGGGCCTGCGCCGCTGGGGCGCTACGCTGGTCGGCTTTGCGGGGATGCTGCTGATCATCCGGCCCGGCACCAGCGCCTTCCAGATGGCGGCTTTGCTGCCCATCGGCGCGGCGATCGCGTGGTCGATGGCGGCCGTCGTCACAAGGTCGGTCTCCTCGCGGGACCGGGCCGAGACCACTTTGGTCTGGACCAGCCTGACCATGCTGGCCGGGGCCTGCCTGATCATCCCGTTCTACTGGACAAATCCGACGCCCCGGGAATGGCTGTTCATGGTGCTGATCGGCCTGATTTCCGTGGTCGGCCATTCGATGCTGGTCTTCGCCTACGAGCGCGCGACGGCATCATTCCTTGCGCCCTTTGCCTATATCCAGCTGATCTGGGCCACCCTGCTCGGCTATCTCGTCTTCGGCACGCTGCCGGATGAATGGATCGCTGCCGGCTCGATGCTTATCGTCGCCAGCGGCGTCTACACCGTCCACCGCGAGCGGGTGCGCTATCGCGAGCGGATGCGCAGCCTCGCGAACCCGCCCTGAGGATTGTGCCAAACTGAACCACGGCCCCGCGCGGCACCTTACGGCTCCTTAAAGCGGGCCTGCTAAATCGGGATCCGTGGCTTCGGGTCTCATGCCCCCCATCGAATTCCCGGTGCCGCCAAAGGTTCGAGACCCTTTGACGATTGGCCGCGACCTTCACGGGTCGCGGCCTTTCTCGTTGAGGCGCCGGGTTTACTGCCCCTTCTTCTTCAGCCAGTCGCGCATGAAGGCAATTTCCTTCTCCTGCGCAGCGATGATCTCCTCGGCGAGCTTGCGCGTCTCCGGGTCCTTGCCATGGGCCAGCACCACGCGCGCCATGTCGATGGCGCCCTGGTGATGCGGGATCATCCCCTTGATGAAGTCGATATCCGCATCGCCGGAGAAGCGGATATCCATGTCCTTGTGCATCCGGTCATTGGCTTCGCGGAAGGCCTTGGTCGAGGCCGGCTCGTTCGCAGCCGGTTGCCCGTGCTGGCCGTGCTGGCCATGCATCTGGCCATGTTGCCCGTGCATCTGGCCGTGATGGCCACCGGGCATCTGGTTTCGCATCTGGCCCGGCTGGCCATGGTTGCCGTGATGGCCGCCATGCGGCTGGGCGGAAGCGGACAGGGTGAAGAGGGCCAGCACGCAGCCGGCAAGAAGCGTCGTTTTCATGATTGTCTCCTGATCAATAGGGAATGCAGCCGCGCGGTGGCGGCGGGATCAGGCGAGGGCGCGGGGAGGACGTTCCTGCCGGGGCGGCGCCAGCCCCTCGCCCGGCGGCATTTCCGCCGGCCGGAGAGCCTCGATGGCGAGGCTGTGCGGCGCCGGCACATCGACTGCCCGCACGGGAACCACCATGCCGGCGGTCGCGCAATGCAGGCTGGCATGAGCCGGCTTGCCGGCCGGGGCCGGGCTGTCCGGCGTATCGCCGTCCGGAGAAGGGTCAGCCGGCGCGTGGTGATGCGGCCCGTACGCGGCCGGGAGGGGGCTCCCGGGCGCATGGCCCTCGGCGTCATGGCAGGGCACTGCGACCGGCGCGTGCAGGCTGGATGCCGCATGAACAGGCCCGGCAATCATCAGCCCGTGCAGCCGCATCGGCAGCGCAAGCGCCAGCACGAGCAGAACCAGCATCAGGGGGCGAATGCGCAACAGCATCCCATAAAGATGGGGGAGGAAGGGGCGGACTGCAAGTTTCCGGCGTCGGGCCTCTTCACCCTGTTTCGAGAATCCGGCAGGAGGGAGCAGCAATCCGGCCCGGATCGGGCCATGTTCGGCTATCGTGCCGGCAATCGAACAGGATGGATGACATGAAGACATTTCGTTCCATTGCTCTCGCGCTGGCTTTCGCCGGCCTCGCCTTGCCGGCTGCGGCCTGGTCTCCGCCCTCGGTCGGCACAGCCTGTTCCGGCACGCGCGGCGCCGGTCCGGACCGGGCGGCCATTGCCGGGAACTATCTCGGCGGGCGTGCCCTTCGCCACGGCATGGTGGATCGCAAGAGCTTCCAGGGCTGCTTCCGCTCGACGGCGGATTGCGAGCATTGGCTGGCCGGCAAGGCGCGGCATTTCCCGCTCCAGCCGGGCTTCGCCACCTGCACCCGAGTCGTCTTGCGCTGAGTGGTCTTGCGTTGAGTGGTCTTGCGTTGATCGGCTCTACCGGAGCCGGAGCGGCAGCTTTGCGATGATGAAGGCGAGCGTCACCGCGCTCGCATAGAAGATCGCCCCGATCACGGCGATCACCGGCAGCCGTGCCAGCGGCGTGAAGCTGGCATAGGCCCTGTCCGCTGCGACCAGCATCCCCGCCAGCAGCACGGCGCAGACCGAGAGCGCTACTGCCGCCTTGGCCACTCTCCGGTCCGGTGCGGCCTTGCCCTGCCGCTTCGCCAGCACGAACAGGATGCCGAAATTGACGATCGCCCCGATCGCCGTCGCCAGCGCCAGCCCGGCTGCGCCGAGCCGGTTCCAGACCACGAGCTTGATGACGAGGTTGAGGCCGATCGCCGTCAGTGAGGCGTAGAGCGGCGTCTTCGTATCGCCGCGCGCATGGAAACTCGCCACCATCGAGCGGATGCCGACAATCGCCGGCAGCCCGATCGCATAGGCCGCAAGCACCGCTGCCGTGGCCGCGCTGGCGCGGGCATCGAAGGCGCCGCGCTCGAACAGGGCTGCCACGATCACCTCGGGGATTGCGAGGAACCCCGCGAAGAACGGCGCGGCCAGCACCCAGCTCAGCACCAGCGCGCGGTTCTGCTGGGCATGGGCCTCGTCGGTCCGCCCTTCCGCAATCAGGCGGCTCATCTCCGGCAGAAGCACGGTGCCGGCGGCGATGCCGATCACCCCGATGGGCAGCTGGTAGAGCCGGTCGGCGTAATAAAGCGCCGAAGCCCCGCCCTGCGGCAGGAAGGTGACGAGGATCGTATCCGCGAACATCGCGATCTGCACGCCCGCCGCGCCGATCACCGCCGGGCCGAAGGCGCGGAAGAAGCCGCGCACATCCGCGTCGAGCCTTGGCCTCGCCGGCGGTGCGATCAGCCCGGCCCGCCAGGCAGCGATGCCGAGCAGCAATGCTTCGAGGAAGCCGGCGAGCAAAACGCCCCAGGCGGCGGCATGGGCGAGCGTGGCGAAGGCGGCGCCGGCCAGCAGGGTCGAGATCATCGCGAGGTTGAGCAGGACCGGCGCCGCCGCCCCGGCGACGAAGCGCTTCTCGGCATTCAGCACGCCGGTCCAGAGCACGACGAGCGTGATCAGCGCGAGATAGGGAAAGGTGATCCGCGTCAGCTCGGTCGCCAGAGCCATTGCGCCCGGCCGGGCCGCGAAACCCGGTGCCAGCAGGCCCACGAAGCCGGGCGTGAAGGCGAGGACCAGCGCGAGCAGCAGAAGCTGCGTCACCAGCACCAGGCTGAGGATCCGCCCCTGGAACAGGGCAGCGGCGGCCTCGCCGGACTGGCTGCGGATGCGGGTATAGGCGGGGATGAAGGCGGTGGAGAAGGCACCTTCCGCGAAGATCGCCCGGAAATGGTTCGGCAGCCGGAAGGCGACGGCAAAGGCATCCATCATCAGGCCCGCGCCGAGCACCCGCGCCAGCAGGATATCGCGCAGGAACCCGGTCAGCCGCGAGAGCAGGGTCCAGGCCCCGACGGAGAGGAAAGCGCGGATCATCGATGCCGCGCTCCCGACGGCTCAGCCGGCAGGCGGCACCGTATCGGGCGCGCTGCCCGGTGCCTGCATCCGCGCGGTCCCGGCTTCCCTCGATCCATGCCGCCCTCCGACCTCCTCCGCCACGATGTAGAGCGGGCGCCGTTTCACCTCGGCGAAGATTCGGCCGACATATTCGCCGATCACGCCGAGAAACACGAGTTGAATGCCGGAAAAGAACATGACCGAGACGATCAGGCTGGGGAAGCCGGGCACATCCACTCCGAGGAACAGGGTGCGGATGAGCATGGTGATCGCGTAGGTGAAGGCGAAGATCGAGATACCGAGCCCGATATAGGTGGCGAGCTTGAGCGGCAGCGTGGAGAACGACGACAGCCCGTCAAAGGCGAAACGCGTGAGCTGGCGATAGCCCCATTTCGACGTGCCGTGCAGGCGCTCCTGCACCTCGAAGGGCACGCCGATGGATCTGAACCCGACCCAGGCATAGAGGCCTTTCGAGAACCGCGCCCGCTCGCCGAGGCGCCGCAGCGCCTCCACCACCTTGCGGTCCATCAGGCGGTAATCGCCCGCACCCGGCGGCAGCGGTGTCTCGCCGAACCGCGCGAAGAGCGTGTAGAATTTTTCCGTCATCCAGCGCCGGATCGGGCCGTCGGTCGATCGGTCGACCCGCTGGCCATAGACCATGTCATAGCCCTCGCGCCATTTTGCCACGAAAGTCGCGATGGTTTCGGGCGGATGCTGGAGATCGGCATCGATCATCACAACCGCCCGGCCATGGGCATGGTCGAGCCCGGCGGCGAGCGCGATTTCCTTGCCGAAATTCCGGCTGAACGAAACCGCCCGCAGGCGGCTGTCCGTGGTGGCGGCATGGCGGATCCGCGCCAGCGTGTCATCCTGCGAGCCGTCATCGACGAAAATGATCTCGAAACTCGCGACGCACCCTTCCAGCACCGGCACCAGCGCGCCGACCAGTGCCTCGATATTCTCGCCCTCGTTGAATACAGGAACCACGACCGACAATTCGGGCTGGAAGCGATGCGGCATCTTCGGACTCGGTTTGACGACAGGGCGGCTTTCCGCCGGCGCGAAGGCAGGGTAAGCCCCTGTTGCCGGCCGGCATTCCCCTGTTACTCGCATGGCCCGCATGAATGGAAGCTTGATGGTGCCGCTGGTTCTCTGCGCCGATGATTATGCGATGACGCCCGCCGTCAGCCGGGGCATCCTCGCGCTGATGGAGGGCGGGCGCATCACCGCCACCGGCGCCATGACCAACCGCCCCTCCTGGCCGGATGCCGCGCGCGATCTTCGCGCCCTTGCCGGCACGGCCGATCTCGGCGTCCATCTTTCCTTGACCTGCGGCGAATCCCTGACGGAGGGCGAGGGCTGGACTGCCAACCGCGCCCAGCCGAAACTGCCCGCCCTGCTGGCCCGGGCTGTGGCCGGCCGGCTGCCGCTGGACCAGATCATGCGCGAGATCGAGGCCCAGCTCGATGCCTTCGAGCAGGCCATGGGCATGCGCCCGGATTTCATCGATGGCCACCAGCATGTCCATGCGCTGCCCGGCATCCGCCGCGCGCTGCTGGCGGTGCTGGCGCGGCGCTATCCCGGACGCGAGCCGTGGATCCGCGATCCCGGCGACAGCCCCGCCGCGATCCGCGCGCGCGGCCGCTTTGCCCGCAAAGCGCGGCTGCTCGCCCTCCTTGCCGGGCCGTTCGGCCGCCGCATGGCCGAGGCGGGCTTCCGCTTCAACCGGGGCTTTGCCGGGTATTCCGGCTTTGACCCGGCGGCGGATTACGGCGCCGATTTCGCGAGCTATCTCGTCGCGCCCGGCCCGGCCCATCTTGTCATGTGCCATCCCGGCGAGGTGGATGACGCCCTGCGCGCCCTCGACCCGGCAACCGACAGCCGCCTGACCGAACTCGCCTTTTTCCGCTCGGATCGCTTCAGCGAGATCTGCGCCGCCGCCGGGATGCAGCTTGCGCGGATGGAAGGGCAGGGGCCTCGCTACACCCCCGCGCCCTCATGACAAGGCGGAGCAAACGCGGCACGCTGGCCGGTGATTCCGTCAGCCGAGAACGCCCATGCCTGCCACAATCAATCCCGCCTATCTCTGGCCGATCCTGCTGCTGCTGGCCTCGAATGTCTTCATGACGCTCGCCTGGTATGGCCATCTGAAATTCAAGACGACAGCCCTGCCTGTCGTGATCCTCGCCAGCTGGGGCATCGCCTTCATCGAGTATTGCCTCGCCGTTCCGGCCAACCGGATGGGGCATGCGGTCTATTCGGCCGCCGAGCTGAAGACGATCCAGGAGGTGATCACGCTCATCGTCTTCGCCGGATTTTCCGTGTTCTTTCTCGGCGAGAAGCTGACGCTGAACCACGGGATCGGCTTCGCGCTGATCTGCGCCGGCGCCTGGTTCGTATTCCAGGCGAAATGAAAACGAACTTCCGTCAGGCCGTGTCGGCCCTTCTCTCTTCGCCAACGGGAGGATTGCGGCCCGCCCCGCCGGACTGTTATGGGAAACCATCGCCGGAATCGTTCGGCACGCGGTGAGGAGACGCATCATGAGCCAGATTTTCGACCGGCCCAAGGAAATCATCGACTATTGTCTGAAGCCGCTGAACCTGCCGAAGGAAGATGCGACCTATCAGGAAGTCTATCGCCGCCTCGAACACGTCATCAAGACCTATCAGGTCCAGATGATGAAGGCGAAGGCGCCGGTTACAGTCGATTTCTCGCAGATGCGCACCATCACCATCAACGAGGACGCGCACGGCCACGATTGAGGCGCCTTTCTCATCGGTTTGGCAGAGTAATTCGGGAGGTTGCGGGTGGCTGTGCGTCTCGGGACGGTGATGTTCGCTCTTGCGGCGATGTTGGCTCCGGCAATGGCCCAGCAGCAGCGCTCTCCGGTCGAATGGGTCAACCGGCAGTCTGGTCAGGCATTGCCTGCCGGGGCGCTGGTCGGCGGCGACAATGGTGACGGGCGCGTCCTGCATCTCTGCCGCGGCCAGTACCGTGGCGGTTGGCATACCGGCAAGCTGCTGGCGGGCCGATGCAATTTCGGCTGGGGCGGCACGGAAATCGTGGTCGACCGCTATCAGGTCCTGCGAGGCTATGGTGTGTGGCGCCGCCCGTTCGGCGATCTCGATCGTTCTTATATCGGTGGCGGCAGCGGCACGGATCGCTATCGCATCTGCCGCGCGCCCTATCGGGGCGGCGTTCATCCCGGCAAGGTCGTTGCCGGTCGGTGCAATATCGGCTGGGGCGGGCGCGAAATCGTGGTCGATGGCTTCGAGGCGCTCTATCCGCAATAGCCCGTCGCGCTGCACGAAACAAAACGGGGGGCCAAAGCCCCCCGCTTTTTTGTCAGGGTGAACCCGGCGCTCAGGCCGTCGCCTTGGCGTACATCTCGGCCACGTATTCCCAGTTCACGAGATGCTCGACAAAGGCTTTGAGGTAATCCGGCCGGCGGTTGCGGTAATCGATATAGTAGGAATGCTCCCACACGTCGCAGCCGAGAATCGGCGAGGCGCCCTGCACCAGCGGGCTTTCGCCATTCGCGGTCTTCATGACGACGATCTTGCCGTCCTTGACGGCCAGCCAGTTCCAGCCCGAGCCGAATTGCGTGATGCCGGCCTGGATGAAATCTTCCTTCATCTTCTCGACCGAGCCGAGATCCTCGATGATCTTCTTTTCCAGCGAACCGGGGATCGACCCGCCGCCATTCGGCTTCATCCAGTTCCAGAAATGGATGTGGTTGTAATGCTGGCCGGCATTGTTGAAGAGGCCGGCATTCTTGCCGAACGAGCCCTTCACGATCTCCTCGAGGCTCTTGCCCTCGAATTCCGAGCCCTTCAGCAGGTTGTTGCCGTTGTTCACGTAAGCCAGGTGATGCTTGTCGTGATGGTATTCCAGCGTCTCCTTCGACATGTACGGCTGCAGCGCGTCATAGGCGTAGGGGAGGTCGGGAAGCGTGAAGGACATGGGAGGTTTCCTCGAACATCTGAATCCGGTCAAGCCGGCCGCGAACGGCCGCGCTGCCTCCATGTAAGTCGGTCCGGGCCGAAGGGCAATCGGCTGTTGCCCAATGTTCCGGCCGGCCGGGATTTCGGGCGGGCTTCCAGCCCGGATTTGCCGTGTCGCGGGGGCCGCACCCATGCTGTTTGCGCTGTCTTTGCGGAATGTTTACCTTGACCTGTCGTTCTTGATGGAATTCTGGCCGACAAAAAAGGCGAGCCGATGATTTTTGCGATCTTTCTTGTCGCTGCCCTTCTTGTCCTCGGCGGTGTCGTGGGCCTCGTCAGCGCCCTCAATCTCATTCCCACCGATCTCGGCCTTGTGCATTTCCAGGCGGGAACCATCGCGCTGGTCGCCGGCATGGTGACGATGGCGATCGGCTTCTCCACCCGCGCGCTTCTGGCGGCCCTGCGCCGGGTCGCGACACCGCATGCCCTTGCGGCGACGTTGGATGAACGGCCCCGCATGCCGGAGCCCGCGATCGAGCCCCCGCTGCATAGCGGGCGCGAACCGGCCATCGCCGCCGGCATGCTGGCTGCCGGGGCCGCTGCCGGCGCCGCCTTCGCCGCCCCGTCTGCGCCCGAGCCGGCGCTTGAACCGCTTCCGCCGGCCTCGAACGACATCCCTGCCGATCCGGAACCGGCATTCGAACTGCCGCCGGTTGCCCTTCCGGAGACACTGGATCTCGGCGCGGAGGCCGCAACACCGGAAGACGGGGCCGTCGCGCCTTTGCCCCAAGCTCAGCCGGTCGACATGCCATTGCCCGTCGATATTCCGTTGGCCGAGTTGCTGCCGGCCGAGCCCGTCGCCGAGCCCGTCGCCGAACCGGAGCCGCCACCGGCGCCACCGGTCCTGCCGGAACTGGCGCCGATTCCCGCGCCGCCCGACCTGATGCTGCAGGCCATTCCCGAACCGCCTGTCCTCTCGATCGAGCAGGAGATCCGCGCCCAGCTCGGCCGGGCCTCCACCCCGGAACCCGAGCCGGCGCCGATGGCGCCGCCGCCCGCCGAACCGGAAGTCGCAACGGTTCCCGGCCTCATTGCCGATGCCGATCTGGCCGCGCTGGACGAAGGCCGGCCTCCGCTGGCGCCGCTGGAAACGCTCGAAGTCGTCGGCGCCTACGATTCCGGCGGCACGCGCTTCACCATGTATTCGGATGGCTCGGTCGTGGCGGCGGGGCCCGAAGGCGAGACCCGCTATCCCACGCTGCAGGATCTGCGCCGTCATCTGGACCAGCTCGCGGGCTGAGCTGCACCTCACCCGGCTTTTCGCCGGGTTTTCCTTTGCGCCTTACCCGGCTTCGCTGCGCTCGGCTCAAGCACGCCCGTCACTCCAGCCCACCTCCCGCCTCTCCCCCTCGGGGAGAGGCCGACGACGCGTCAGCGTCGGCAGGTGAGGGGGCTGAATCGGCAGACAGCGCAAAGCCGTTTCCGCAGCTCTTGACGGCATGGCCGGGTTTGGCCCGGCCATCCATGACTTGTCTTGGTCATGCCGACCTTGGTCATGCCGATCTTGGCCATGCCGATCTTGGCCATGCCGAACTCGTGGATGCCCGCCCCAAGGGTGGGCATGAGAGTCCTGCGGTATCGGGATTACCCCGCCGCCCCGAGCCCCGTCACCTCGAGCGCAAACGCAAAAACCCGCGCGATATCATCGAGCTGCTCGAACCGGCCGGACGAGCCGCCATGCCCCGCGCCCATCTGGGTGTAGAGCAGCACGGGGCCGCCGCCCGTCATGGTCGCGCGCAGCCGGGCGACGAATTTCGCGGGCTCCCAATAGGTCACGCGCGGATCGGTCAGCCCGCCGATCACCAGCATCGGCGGATAATCCTTCGCGGCGATGTTGTCATAAGGCGAATAGGCCCGCATCGCGTGGAAGGCGGCCTCGTCGGTGATCGGGTTGCCCCATTCCACCCATTCCGGCGGGGTGAGCGGCAGGCTCGGATCGAGGATCGTGTTGAGGCTGTCGACGAAGGGCACATCGGCGATGATCCCGGCGAATTTTTCGCCCGCGAGATTGGCCACGCCGCCCATCAGCATTCCGCCCGCCGAGACCCCCTGCGCGACGATCCGCTTCGGCGCGGCATAGCCTTCCGCGACGAGGAAATCCGCCACGGCGATGAAATCGGTGAAGCTGTTGATCTTCTTCTCGCGCTTGCCCTCGCGGTACCAGCGGAAGCCCTTCTCGGTGCCCCCGCGGATATGGGCGATGGCATGGACGAACCCCCGATCGACGAGGCTCAGCCGCTCGGTCTCGAAATCGGCGTCCATCGCATAGCCATAGGCGCCGTAGCCGTAGAGCAGGGCCGGGGCCGTGCCATCGACAGGCGTATCCTTGCGCCGCAGGATCGTCACCGGCACGGTTTCCCCGTCCGGCGCCGGGGCAAAGACCCGCTCGGTCACATAGAGGGAGGGGTCATGGCCCGAGGGCACATCCTGTACCTTCAGCACCGTCTCCGCTCCGGTGGCGAGGTCGAGATCGAGCGTCACTTCCGGGTCGACCGGCGAGGAATAGGCCAGCCGCAGGATGTGGCTGTCATATTCGAGGCCAACCGTCGCGGCGATATCGCCGATCGGGGCCCGCGGCGCCAGCACGCGTTCCGCGCCGCTCTCCCAGTGGCGGATATGGATGCGCGGCCCCTCCTCGCCGAGGCTCGACCAGATGAGCCAGTCCTTCAGCACATGCACCGAGAGCAGCATCCGCCCCGGTATTTCCGGCACCAGAACACGCGCCCGTTCGAGATCGGTCTCGCCGACCGGCAGCGCGACGATCCGGAAATCCGACGCGCCACCATGGTTGGTCCGGATGATCAGTTCGCCGGCATGGTGGTCGATCTCGTATTCCACGCCCTGCACGCGCGGGAAGACCGGCACCGGCACCTCGGCGGCATCGTCGAGATCGAGCAGCAGCACTTCGCTGGTCTCGTGGTCATGGATCGAGATGAAGCCGTAGCGGTCATCCTGCGTGACATCGAGCCCGACGAACCAGCCCGTATCCGCCTCGCGGTAGATCTCGACATCGTCGCGCTGCTTCTCGCCAAGGCGATGCCGCATCACGCGATAGGGCCGCTGCGAGGAATCCAGCTCGATATAGTAGAAGAATCGGCCGTCCCGACCCCAGACCACCTCGCCATTGGTCCGCGAGATGCGGTCGCGGTCCTTGCCGGTGGCGAGGTCCCGCACGCGGAGGATATAGCTTTCCGAGCCCGTCGTATCCGCTGCCCAGACCATCAGGCCGTGGTCGGGCGAGGGCTGCGTCGCGCCGATATCGAAGTAATCGACATCCCGCGCTTCCTTCGGCCCGTCGAGCAGGATCTGCTCGCGGCGGGACCCGATCTTGCGCCGGCAGAAGACCGGATATTGCTGGCGCTTGCGGAAGCGTTCGTAATAGAGCCATTCGCCGTCCTTCATCGGCGGCTCGGCCTCATCCTCGCGCATCCGGCCGCGCATTTCCGCCATCAGTTCCTTCTGCAACCCCGCCAGCGGCCTGAAGGCCTCGCGCGCGAAGGCATTCTCGCGGCGCAGATAGGTGCCGATCGCCGGCGGAACGCGCTTGGGGTCCTCGATCACCGCCTGCCAGTTCCGGGCGCGGAGCCAGGCATACTCGTCCACCAGCGTGACGCCATGCACCACCCGCTTCACCGGCTTGCGGGCGGCTATCGGCGGCTGGCGGGTCAGATGGGCGAAAGGCGGCAGGCGAGACATCGGCGAATCCTCATCAATCCGCCGTATCTAGCCGGATTCCCGCGCAGGGCGATACGGGGGCGGGCGGTGAGGGGCCTTACTCGCCCGGATCGGCACGGAAGGTAAAGGCGGCGCCGTTGGTGCAATAGCGTCGCCCGGTCGGCTTCGGGCCATCCGGAAACACATGGCCGAGATGGCCATCGCAGGCGCCGCAGCGGATCTCGATCCGCCGCATCCCGTAGGAGCGGTCCTCGTGATAGCTGACCACGCCTTCCTCGACCGGTTCGAAGAAACTCGGCCAGCCGGTTCCGGATTCAAACTTGCTGTCGGTCCGGAACAGGGCAGTGTCGCACCCGGCACAATGGAAGGTTCCGGTGCGCTTTTCTTCGAGGAACGGTCCGGTGAACGCGCATTCGGTGCCATGCTCGCGCAGGACGCGGTATTGCTCGGGTGTCAGCAGGGCGCGCCACTCCGCTTCGGACTTGATCACCTTCTGAATTGCTTTCATCGCACCACTCCATGCTTGCATCAGCGCAAAATGGGCCACGCAACTTGAGACAGCAAGTGTACAAACGACAATGTGAACTGCGAACCGGCCGCACTTTCACTGGGAAAACCATGGTGCACGCGTGAAAATTATGTGATATTTGTCACAAACCGCTTGCAACTATCCGAAAATATTGCTGAAAGAAAAACGGACGGTTGAAAATCTCGAATCGAGTTTTCGCAAGATATCTTGACCTACGACCAAGGTATCATCCTTTTCAACCGTTGGCCTGAAGAAAAACAAGGAATAGGGTGGTATGCTCTGCCCGGCCATAAGAGAAGGAAATATGCTCATGGCGAATGCAATCGAACAGGGTGATCTGATCGAATTGGCGGCGGAGATCGTGTCTGCCTATGTCAGCAACAATTCCGTTCCCGCTTCGGATCTTCCGAGCCTGATCAACGAGGTCTACACTGCGCTGACGCGGGTGGGCACGCCGATCATCGAAGCTGCCGCCGAGCCGCTGAAGCCTGCGGTTTCTGTCAAGAAGTCGGTGAACAACGACTACATCATCTGCCTGGAAGACGGGAAGAAGTTCAAGTCGCTGAAGCGCCACCTTCGCACGCAGTACAACATGTCGCCCGAGCAGTATCGCGAGAAGTGGGGCCTCCCGGCCGACTATCCGATGGTGGCGCCGAACTATGCGGCCGCCCGGTCGCGGCTGGCGAAGGAAATGGGCCTCGGCCAGCAGCGTCGCCGCGCGCGCTGAGACTTCGCGCGGATTTCCGCGCCTCCTCTGGAGAGTCTCTACAAACCGGAAAGGGCGCCCTGCGGGGCGCTTTTTTTGTGCCCGTTCATAGCCTGGCCGAAGGCGGGTTGCTTGCCGGTTGCTTCCATGCGCGTTGCAGCTTGCCCGGCGCCCCGACGGGCACTGTCCACAAGGTGGACGAAAGCGGGGAATTCTTTTTTTCGGGCCGGATGCCGGGCCCGCTTCGGCATTGAGCTTCGCCCCGGCCGGGCCCTAGCCTTCGCGCGGGGAGATTGGTTGCGGAGCAAGCATGATGGAGCAATTATCCAGTATTTCTATAATATTCGGAAGCTTTAACTTTATGGAACCGCCGAGTCGTCGCCGGTCCGTTCCCGCCGCGGAGGATCCTGCCCGGCGAAGTGTCCGGGCCCTGCAGCGCCAGATGCAGCAGCAGATCTGCCGCGCCTCGGCCGCGGCGTGGAAGGGGGTTCCCGCTGCGGCGCTCCTGCGGCCGGAACGCAACGCCGCCGCGATCGTGCAGGCCCGGCACACGGCGATCTATCTCGCCCATGTCGTCTTCGGCTGCTCGTTGACCCGCGCGGGCGCCATGGTCGGCCGCGACCGGACTTCCGCACGCCATGCCTGCCTGCGGATCGAGGAGCGGCGCGAACTTCCCCGGGTCGACCGGGCACTCGATGCCCTCGAGGCGGCCATCGACATCTGGTTCCGCACCTTCGGCACGGGAGACGCGTCATGACCCGGTTTGGTGGACCGCCCGCCCGCAGCAAGCCTGGCCGCGCCGCGCAACCCCGGACCCGGCCTGTGCCGGAGCCGGACCCGCGCGAGACGGCCCGGCTTCTCGAGCGGCTGGCCGAGCCCGGCATGTGCGTCGAGGCCCAGCGCGGCCGGCTTGTCTTCCGCGACGAACGCCGCCGCGTCTCGCTGGCGAGCCGCTTCCCGGCCAGCCTGCTGGCGCCTTTGCTCGCCGCCGGGGCGATCCGCGTCCTTCCCGGCGGGGGCCATGTCATCACGCCGGAAGGGCGCGCGCGGCTGAAGCGCGAGGCGGCCGGCGAGGTGGCGGCCCAGCATCGGGAGATCGTCTTCCGGCCGGAACCGGCCCTTGCCGGGCAGATCGTCGCCGTCAACCTGCGGGAGGATCCGCTGCAGATGCTGCGGCGGCAGCGCCATGTCGCGCATCTCGTCGGCCCGGCCGAGATCGAGGCCGGGCTCCGTCTGCGGTCGGACCTGCGCCTCGCCGGCACCATCCCCGCCGTCACGATGGACTGGACGCGCCCGGCCGTCGACGGCTCGGGCGGGGAGGGGCTGGCCGAGGCTGACCGGGTGGTGGCAGCGCGCCAGCGCGTCGACCGCGCGCTCAGGGCGGTGGGGCCGGATTTCTCCGGCATCCTCGTCGAGATCTGCGGTTTCGGCAAAGGCGTGGAAACGCTGGAGCGGGAACAGGCTTTGCCGGTCCGCTCCGGCAAGATCGCCCTGGCCTTCGCGCTCCGCGTTCTGGCCCGGCATTACGGGCTCGACAACCTGGCAACCGGCCTCAGGGCCGGCCGCATCCAGGCAGTCACTCCCGGAAGCTGACCCTCGGAAGCGGACCCTTCGTGATCAGGTGGCGCGGCTGGCTTCGGCCTTGATCCGCGCCACCATCGAGGCGAGCCCGTTGGCGCGCTGCGAGGTCAGGTGCTCGCGAAGCCCGATCGCGGCGAAGAAGGCCTGCGCATCCATCGCCGTGATTTCGTCCGGCAGTCGGTTCGAGAACATCGCGATGACGAGCGCAACCAGCCCCTTCACGATCAGCGCATCGCTGTCGCCCCGGATGGCAAGGCGCCCTGTTGCGGCGTCACGGTCCATCATCAGCCAGACCTGGCTCGCGCAGCCCGGCACCTTGAACGCGTCGGAATAGGCCTCCGCCGGCAAGGCGGGCAGGGTTTTCCCGAGATCGATCAGGTAGCGGTAGCGATCATCCCAATCGTCGAGGAAGGCGAGATCGTCGCGGATGGTCTGGAGCGCGGGCGGGATATTCATGCCGGTCACGTGTCGCGTGGCGGCGGGAAGGTCAAGCCCCTTTTCGCGCCGGATGCGGCACCGGCCGGCGCGGCGGCAGCGGAACCCCCTCCACGATCCGGCGCTCGGGTGCGGCCTTCGCCTGCGGCTCGGGGCCGGCGGCCGGGTTTGCTGGAGGCAGAGGCATCGCGGCAGGCAGGGGAGGCGCGGAGACGAGTGCCCCGGGGGCAAGCGCCGTGCCGGCCTGCCGGGCAATCTCGGTGCAGAGCAGCGGCTTCTCGCTGCACAGGTCGATGGCGCGGGCAGGCAGCTGCCCGGCTGCCGCGCGCAGTTCCGATGCCGTCTGCCGGCGGTCCTCTGCCGGAACCGTCACGTAGTAGAGCGCCGCAATCGCCAAGGTGGCACGCCAGAACATGATGCTTCTCCCATCCTGTCTCCGGCATAAAGCAGGGAGGTCGCGATTCTGTTGGCAATTTTCGTCGAATTTTATCGATCCGGCCTTCTGTCCGGAACCATAACGCCTTTGCGACCGGCAGCGCGTAGATGGAGAGAGGTTGTTCACCATAGTCGCGGAAAGGCCGGAGCCCCGGCACCTCCGGGGCCGAAACCGGGGCTCCGGGACGCTGCATCTTAGCACCCGTTTAAGATCGCCCGACGCATGGTCGGATGTGGGGAAAAGGACCAAACAGAACGGGACGTGACGGGCCGATGACGATCGACTGGACCCAGACCTTGATGGGCGCTTCTGCCCTCGCCAGCCATGGCGGGTCGGGCATGGCTGCGGCTCTGGCCGGGCGGCGCCTCCTCGGGGTCCTCGCCGGATCGCTGGCCATGGGTCTCTCGCTCGCCACCTTGCCCTTCCGCGGCCTCGAAGCCGTCCTGCCGGAATGGATCGGCCTCAGCGGCGTCCTCGCCGCTTCGGTCTGCGGGTTCGTGCTGCTCTCGCGTGAGCGGCCGGTGTCGCGGCTGGCCGGCCTGTTCAGCGGGCTGCTCGTTCTGCCCTTCGCCGCCTTTGCCGGTGTCGGGCTGCCGATCCTCGCACTGCTTTCGCTGCTTTCCGCTGCCCTCGGGCTGGCCGACTGGCTCGCGCTCCGGAATCGCCCGCGACCGGCGCGCGCCATTGCCGGCATTGCCGTGCTAGCGACAATCGCCTGTTTCCTGCAGGGCCCGCTCGATCTCGCCGCAGTGGCTCCGGCCATCGCGATGACCGTGCCGCTCGCTTTGGGGGCCCTCCGGCAGCCGGCGGCTGAAACCATCGCCATCGAGCCCGATCCCCGCCGCCGGCTTGGCCGTCTTGAAGCCCTGAATGGCTTGCTCCTGCGCGGCGGTGCGCGGCAGGTCCTCGTGGTGGATCAGGTCGGCGCGCTGGATGCCGAGGGCGAGGCGCCGTTCCGCCGGCATCTGCTCGAAACGCATTTTCCCGAACGGTCGGTTGTCGCGGCCACGCTGATCGCCGATCGCGTGCCGCTGCTCCAGGCCCTTTCCCGGGCGATTCACGAGGACCGGACAACCGAAGGCCTCGTGCTGCGCCTCCGCCGTGACCCTGCCGGCGCGGGCTTTCCGCTGCCGCCGCGTTATGATCGCTATACCTGCACGGTTGCGCCGCTGCCTGGCGAGCCGGGGCTTGCGATCTTCCTGTATGAGCCGGCGGAGCGTGTGGCGGCCGAGCCGTCTCCCGCCCGGAAGGGAGACCCGGCCCTGCTGTCGCGCGCGCTGCATGACAGCGTGGCCCCGTTCAATGCCGGCCTCGGCTTCCTCGAAATGCTCGCCGACCCGCGCCTCGCCCCGCGTGATCCTGCCACCACCAGGGATTTCGCCGCCGAGGCTCACAAGGCGATCGGCGAGGCCCATCGCAACACGCATCTGATGGGCCGCTGGCTGCGCGCCCTCCAGGACGGGCCGGACGAGCCCGCCGATATCCTGCCGAATCGCCTGCTTTCCGACGGCATCCGCGCACTCAACCTGCGGGAAGCGCAGGATCGCGGCCTGCTCGCCGTCACGGCCCCGGCGGGGCTGCCCGCCGCGCGGTTGCCGCTGCCGGCTGCGCGCTTCGCGGTGGAGATCATGCTGCGCCGCGCCATGGCCCGCGAGGGTGCGCGGCTCGAATGGCTGCGGGATGGCGCCGACCTCCTGGTCACCTGCCACGCCCCGCCTTCGGATGAGGCCCCGATGGCGGATCCGTTCGAGGCGGCCCTGTGCGAGGCCCTCGCCGGCGAAAGCGGCATCGGGTTCTCGGCTGCGGGCGGGCGCGACCTGACCTTGCGCTTCGCCGGCGCCTATGCTGGCCGATTGCCGGTTTTGGCCGGCCACGAGACCATTGGGGAAGAGCCGATCCGTATCGCGGGATGAACGGAATCGACAGGGGGTAATGACCATGAAGCAACGGAACCGGGCCCAGGAACGCCGGATGCCGGAAGACGACGATCGGCCGCGCCGCGCGCGCCGTCGCTTTGTCACGGGTGGCCGTGTCGTGGCGGCCCTGGCCTGCCTTTTCGGCGGCACGATCATCGTCAATGCGGTGATGATGCAGAACGAGAAACACCCCACGCCCTTGTTCCGTAATGCCATCCGCGAGGCGGAATCCTTCCCCGCGCCGCCGCTCCGGCCGGAACCGGCCACCCGGCAGGCAGCCCATTCCCAGCCGGCCCACTCCCAGCCCGCGACCCCGACGGCGCGCCCTGTGCCGGCCCCGGCGGCGCCTGTTGCCGCAAAGCCGGCCGAACCGCCGCCTGCTGCCGCCCCCTCCGACCCGCTGCTCGCCGATATCCAGCGCGAACTGACCCGTCGAGGCTTCTACAAGGGCGAGGCCCATGGCCGCCCGGGCACGGCGACGACGCAGGCGATCCGCGATTACCAGTTCTCCCAGCGGGTTCCGGTCGATGGCCGCCCGAGCGAAGCCCTGCTGAAAGACCTGCAATCCGCCTCGCGCGCGGCCATGCGCGACGAACTGTCCGACCTGCTCAAGCGCAACGGGACCGAGCGCCCCGCCGCCGAGGACAAGCCCAGCCGGACCGTGCTCGATGTCCAGCGCGCGCTCAACAAGGCCGGCTATGGCCCGCTGACCGAGGATGGCCAGATGGGCCCCTCGACCCGCAACGCGCTGGCGAAATTCGAGGGGGACCGCAAGTTGCCGCCCCGTGGCGAGCCGAAGGGCCCGGTCCTCAAGCTGCTTGCCTCGACCACCGGCATCGCCATCACCAATCCCTGACATGCGGCTGACGAGCGACTTCTTCGTCTCCGCCTATCTCCGCCGCACCGCGATCGAGGGCGCCTTCGGGGCGCTGCGCCGCCGGGGCGGTGCCGAGGCCGGCACAATCTTCGTGGTGGTCGACCATCTCGACGGCACGGCAGCGTTGTATGGCCCCGCGCCGATGTCGAGCTATGCGGGCAAGCCCGAAGACCGGGTCTTCACCCGGCTTCATGCCGCACCCGTGCTCGAGCGGCCAGCCGTCGAGGCCCGGCTGGACAAGGAAATCCGCTTCGATCCCGATTGCTGGATCGTCGAGATCGAGGACCGCCAGGGCCGGCATTTCCTCGATCCCATGATCGAGCCTGAAGGCTGAGCCTTGAGGAAGCGGCCCGTTTCGGCACGCTCCTTAAGCACCTCTTAAGACATTGCCCGCAATTTCCTCAAGGAAGGGTTGATTCGACGCCGCCTGCCGGCGTGCGGCTTCCCTTCCGAAGGAGTTTTGGCCATGGGCGAACTGATCCGCTTCCGGCCTCGTCAAGGGGCCAAACCGGGCACGCTGCCGGCGGGTGAACCGCTGGGTAACGGCGGCTCCGGCGCGACCATCCTGCTGTTCACCGGCGTTCGCTACGAACGTCACGAAGATCCCCCTGCTCACGCCCCCAAAAGCCAGAGCCCCCGCTCCGGCCGGCGCAAGCGCGCGTAACCTGCGTAAACCCTTTCCCGCCCTGAGCCCGCTTGCCGGCGCGACAGGGAAAGCCCAACCGCATGCGCGCGGTGGGCCCGCCCCCGCGCGTGCTTCCGCACGCCCGGCCCGGCGCGGCCTGCTGGCGAGGAGGCCTGATGCAGCCCGTTTCCGCCCCGATCTACCGCCTTGTCCGCGCGCCCGGTCTTGCTGCGATCCTTGCGCTGCCGCTTCTCGCCTGCATGCCGACCACGGGCGATTTCGGGCGGCCGCAGCAGGGCTTCACCAATGACGTGCTGTTGCCCTTCACCGGCACGGTCTCGGCACGGATGCGGGGCGAGCCCTCGTCCTTCTACGCCTATACCGAGGACGAGAAGGAACTGCGCAACCGCGCCTGGAACTTCCTGATGCCGGAAACCGATGCCCCGCGCGGCACCTGGCAGGAGCGCAACCTCGCTTTCCACCGCGTCATCCCGCCGCGCGAGCATGATGTAACGCTGTTCCACCGCACGATCATGGGCGGGCCCCAATTCGGCGCGCGGAATGATTCGCCGATCCTGCGCCGGATCAGCAATCCCGGCCATGCCTTCTCCTCGCTGGTCTCGCGCTACAACCGCGTGAAGGATACGATCGCCGCCGATCACGCGCTGGTGCCGCATTTCCGGCTCGTCGCCTCGCAGGTCATCCAGGCCGATCATGTCCGGGCGCGCAGCCTCGGCCATGTCGGCCATCTGACAGAGGAGCAGCGCAACGAGGCGCTGGAGCGCATCTGCGAGAATGCGCTGATCATCGCCCGGGTGAACTGGTCCTTCTATGACCGCGCCGCGCAATACCGCTATTCGCTCGAGCATCTGCTCGTCGAGGGGCCGGAACGCGAGGCCATCCCCTCCGAGCGCACGCTGATGGCCTTCGAAGCCGATATCGGCCGCCTCACCAAGAGCGCGATGCAGATCCCCGGCCATTGCCTGCGCGAGGTCGAGATGCCGCCGGTCCTCACGCCGAGGCCGCTCGTCCGCAAGGGCTGAGGGCTGGGTCTCACCTGGCTCTGCCCCTCACCGGTCTCGCTTCGCTCGACCATCCTCTCCCCGCAAGCGGGGCGAGGGATTCTCCCGCCCATCGCCTTCGCTTCTGCTCCCCGCAAGCGGGGCGAGGGGAAGCGCACCGCTGTTTCCGCATGATCTTCTGAAGTTCGATCCGCCGCTCCAGCGAGCCTCCCGCCTCTCCCCCGCGGGGAGAGGCCGACGGCGCGCAGCGACGGCGGGTGAGGGGGCAGCACCACGACAGCGGGTAAGGCGCCCCACCACCCACGCCCGGCCCCCTAATCCGGCAGCCTCTCGCTTTCGCAACGGGCGGCGCGCAGCACCTCCTGCGCCCGGGCGCGGCTGCTGGGCCGGTCCACGAACACCTTCAGGATGGCGAGGCCGGTAACATGGCGGGCGGGAATACGGATTTCCTCGATCGCCTGCTCCTCGTCATCGAGCCGGGTGATCCGGTCTAGCTGCGCTTGTGTCGCCACCACGAGGTCGAGGCTGCCGCCGGTGGCCGCCCGGTCGGAGACGGAAGCGTAGATGCCGCGATGCCGCTCGGCGAGGCTGATCGAGAGGAAGGTCTCGGAAAGCGGCACGCGCAGCCGCACCGGCCCGGCGGAGAGGTCATAATGGCAGACCGCCATCGCCACCGCGGGATCGACAAAGGGCAGGCCCTTCAGATCCTCCGCTTCGATCAGCGCGATCATGTTCGTGGCGGCACCGCGCTCGAGCCGTGAGAACACATCGTCCTTCGTGCCGAAGGGCAGGACGAACAGGCTGATGACATGTGCCAGCGTCGCCATCAGCACGAAGACCAGGGCCAGCAGCGAGACCGGCATCACGGGCACCGGATCCGGCTGAGCCGGGGAATCGTCCTCGGATCAAGCTGTGTTGCCGTCGCGGCGAGGGGCGTCTCGTAGAGCCGGATGATGATCTGGATGTCCTGCTCCTCCCGCCCGGTCGGAAGCCAGTTGCCCGGCAGCGGCTCCGGCCCGATCTCGATCGTGAACGGCCCTTCCGCCGGCCGGATGATCTCGGCCGAGGTGAAGCCGTGCCGCTCGGCGAGGTTCGGCACCAGCCGCCCGGCGGCGTCGACGAGCGTGACGGTCCAGTAGCGCGCGGCCGGGAAGGGGGCCCAGAGCCGGTATTCACACCGTGAGGACAATGTGTTGCCGTCGCTGTCGGTCCGGGCCCTGAGGGCGAAACCCTCGCCGGCGGCAAGCGGCAATTCGCCCTCGTAGAACATCCGTGCCCGCGTATAGGGGTCGATATCCGGCGCGCCCTGGCGCGGCAGGAATAGCCATCCCCCCGTCAGCGCATGCGGAAAGGCTGTCGGTCCGGCCACGGCGAGGAAGGTCAGGGCGGCGCCGCTGGCCAGCCCCGCCAGAGCCATGATCAGGAGAAGAAACAGGCGCATGATCCGGGGCAGGCCCTTATGAACGCGGAGCCGGGCTGGCGCCGATGCCGGAGACCGGCCCGGCCGGCTTGTCCTCGCCGGCCGCCTCGATCTCGCGCAGGACGGCCTTGCCACGCGGCGAGAGGCGGTAGAGGCGGCCGGCCTGCGGCAGGTTCGCTTCCAGCGCGCCGGCCAGTTCCGCCAGCTTGGGATCGCGCACGGGCTTGTCCTCGTCGCCGAGGCCGGGAATGTTCAGCGCGTCGATATCGAGATGGGCGAAGGCCATGGCCTGCTGGAACAGCATGGCCGGCAACGAGCCGCCGGTCATGTTGTTGGTGGCGGTGTAATCATCGTTGCCGAACCAGACGGCGGTAGTGAAATTGCCCGAATAGCCGACGAACCAGGCATTGCGGTATTCATCGGTCGTGCCGGTCTTGCCGGCCGTGGGAATGCCGGGCAACGCCGCGCGCCTTCCCGTGCCGGCGGTGACGACCTGGCGGAGCATGCGGTTCATGTCCAGCGCGACATAGGCGGGCAGCACCTGCGGCCGTTTCGCCAGTTCCTGCTCGGCGCGGTAGATCACCTCGCCGGCGGGGGTGGCGATCTCTCGCGCGACATAGGGTTTCGCCAGCCTGCCGCCATTCGCGAAGGCGTTGAAGCCGGTTGCCATATCCACCACCGTCACTTCGCTGACGCCGAGCGGCATGCCGGGAATGTCACGCACCTCGTTGGCAAAACCCACCTTGCGCAGCACATCATGGACGCGCTCGCGCCCGGCCTTGTGGTTGCCCTTGCCAAGCTTCTCGTTCAGCTGGATCGGGATGGTGTTGATCGACTTGGCCAGCGCCACGATGGCCGGCATCGAGCCGGCATAGGAGCGACCGTAATTCTGCGGGCACCAGGGGCGGCCGATATTCACGCAGGTCGGCCGGTCGACGACGATGCTCTCCGGCTTGATCACGCCGTCATTCAAAGCTGCCGCATAGACGAACGGCTTGAACGAGGAACCCGGTTGCCGCATGGCCTGCACGGCCCGGTTGAACTGGCTCTGCCCGTAATCCCGGCCGCCCACCATGGCGCGCAGCCCGCCGCTATGGTCAAGCATGACGAGCGCCGCCTGCTTCACCCGGTAATTGGGCCCGTGCTGGCGCAGGATCGATTCCGAGGCCCGCTCGACATGCTTCTGCAGGCCGGGATCGATCGTCGCCCGGACAATCAGCGTCCGGTGATTGCCGAGCTTGCCGGCAGCGGCGAGTTGTTTGATTTCCTCGAAGCCGAAATCCAGCGCGTAATCGGCAATGTTCTGGTTGGCCCGCTCCACCGGCGTGGCCGGGTTGCGCAAGGCGGTGGAAACCTGCCCCTGCGTCAGGAACCCGGCCTCGACCATGTTCGAGAGCACATCGGCCGCCCGGGCACGCGCCGCCGGCAGGTTCACATTCGGCGAGAATTTCGACGGCGCCTTGAACAGCCCGGCAATCATCGCCGCTTCGGCCAGGGTCAAGTCACGGACATCCTTGCCGAAATAATGCTCGGCAGCGGATTGCACGCCGAAAACGCCGTTTCCGAGATAGGCCCGGTCGAGATAGAGCTTCAGGATCTCGCGTTTCGACAGGCGTGATTCCAGCCAAAGCGCGAGGAAGGCTTCCTTGATCTTCCGCTCAAGCGAGCGTTCGTTGTTCAGGAACAGGTTCTTGGCCAGCTGCTGGGTGATGGTCGAGCCGCCCTGCACCACGCCATTGGCGCGCGCATTCGCCACAACCGCACGGAAAAGCCCTTGCGGATCAATGCCCCAATGTTCGTAGAAGCGGCGATCCTCGGTGGCCAGTGCCGCCTTGACGAGGTGCTCGGGCAGGTCCTCGATGGCAATCGCCTCGCTGTGCAGGATGCCGCGCTTGCCGATCACCGCGCCGGTCTGGTCGACGAAGGTGACCGCGAGGTCCTGCTGCTTCAGCCAGTCATCCTCGTTCACGGCCCGGAAAGCCGGTTTTGCCAGCGCCGTCATGAAGATGCCGCCGATCAGGCAATAGGTCAGAAGCTCGCAGGCCAGCGTCACCGCCACCCGCCCGCCGGGCGAGGGTTCGAGCCGGTCCGAGGCATGGCGGATGCGCCAGAGCCCTTCCTTCACCCGCTCGCCGAGGCGGTGCAGGGCATCTTCCAGCCAGGCATCGGCATCGCGCAGGCGGCGCGCCAGCTTTTCCCGGGTGGACAGGGTGCGGAACTCGGTCATGCGTCAGGGGCCAGGCATCCGGGCTGCAAAGCCCGGAGGGAACAGGGTATCGTCAATATTCAGAACTCCCCATATCACAGCGTCACCGGCACGTCCAAAATGCGGCGCGCCCAAAATGCGGCGCGCTCTTGACGGCCCCGGCCCGGCTTGCACACAAGAACGGATGACCGCGCCGCTGCCATTCTGGAAATCCAAGACGCTCGCCGAGATGAATGAGGCCGAGTGGGAAAGCCTCTGCGACGGCTGCGGCCGCTGCTGCCTCATCAAGATGGAGGATGAGGATACCGGCCAGTATTATTTCACCGATGTCGCCTGCCGCCTCTTCGACGAGGCCACCTGCCGCTGCCGGGATTACCCCAACCGGGACCGCGAGGTGCCCGATTGCGTGCGCCTGACACCGGACAATGCCGGCAGCTTCGGCTGGATGCCGCCGAGCTGCGCCTATCGCCTTCTGGCGGAAGGGAAATCCCTGCCGGATTGGCACCCCCTCGTCAGCGGCAGCGCCGAAAGCGTGCGCGAGGCCGGCGCCAGCGTGGCGGGCCGCGTCCATGCGCGGGAGGACGAGCTTTCGCTGCCCGAACTGGTCGAGCGCATCCGCGCCTGGCCGGGCCGCTGGCCGCGCCGCCCGCGCCGCCGCTGACGGGGAATGGGGGCGGAATGGGCCTTCCCGCCGGCGGGAAGGCTTGCCCCGAGGCACCTGAGCCCAGGCCTGCATCGATGGCCCGCCCTGCCGGTCCAAGGCCAGAACCTTGGAATCTCAGGAAAATAAGAAATTATTCCAAGAAACAGAAAATAATCCTTGACGCCGTGACGGCCACGAGGCATAAACAGGCTATGTTCCCGGATTGCGCCACGGCATATTCAGGCATCTAAGCAAAGCAGGGGGTGAGGCGGTCGCAGCAAGTATCGCGTCATCGCGTCTAATCCAGCCTGCTCCCGCCTCTCCCCACCGGGGAGAGGCCGACGCCGCAACGCGGCGGCGGGTGAGGGGAAGCTGATGGCGCTGATCCAGCGCGCTCCCACCTCTCCCCCTCGGGGAGAGGCCGACGATGAGCAGCTTCGGCGGGTGAGGGGGGCTGGTCTCACCCCTCACCCGATCTCGGGCATTGCCCCTCACCCGGCGCTTCGCTTCATTCCTGTTCACCCCTCACCCGGCGCTTCGCGCCACCCTCTCCCCGCAGGGCGGGGCGAGGGCAAGCGCACCGCTGGCATCGTCTTTCCCGGCCCTCGCCTTGCCTGGCACTCGCCTTGCCGATTGCCCACTCCCGATCCCCCTCATCCCGGAGGCCCCATGCCCCCCAACCCTGCCCGTCCGCGCCGGCGGGCGCGTCGCCCCTTGATCCACCGGCTCTGGTCTGCTGCCGAGAAGCAGGTTGCGGAAATCGAGGCCCGGCTTTCCAGCCTGTCCGGCGACCCGGCCCTGCTCGAACGCGACGCCAAGATCCTCGCCGTCATTGCCCGCACCCTGCGTGATCTCGTCGCGCTCGAGGCCGAAACGCGCCCGCAAAATGCGGCGCCGGAAAGGGAAGACCATGCCGGAAATGCTTTCCGATCCCTCGAAGCCTTCCGTGCCGAGCTTGCGCAGCGCCTTGATGCATTGCGTCGAGAGCGGCCAGGCCCGGACCCTGCTGGAGGGGCTGGGCCCTGAGGCGCTGGCACGCTTCCTCGCCGACTGGCCGCTTTTCGCCCGGCCCGACCAGCTGCCGCCCGAAGCGGCGCAGGGTGGCGGGCCGTGGTCGACCTGGCTGGTCCTCGGCGGGCGCGGCGCCGGGAAAACCCGCACCGGCGCCGAATGGGTGCGCGGGCTGGCCCTCGGCCTGCCACCTTTCGCCGGGCGGCCTGTGGGGCGGATCGCCATTGTGGCGGAAACCCTGCAGGACCTGCGCGAGGTGATGGTGGAGGGCGTGTCCGGCCTGCTGGCCATCCACCCGCCGGGCCAGCGCCCGCTCTGGCTGGCCTCTCGCCGGCGGCTCGAATGGCCGAACGGCGCAGTGGCGCAGGGCTTCTCGGCGGAGGACCCGGAATCCCTGCGCGGCCCGCAATTCGAGGCGGCCTGGTGCGATGAACTCGCCAAATGGAACCAGGCCGAGGCCACCTTCGACATGCTGCAATTCGGCCTCCGCCTCGGCGATTGGCCCCGGCAGGTCATCACCACCACGCCGCGCCCGACGCGGCTGCTGAAACGCCTCGCGGCCGATCCGCGCACCGCGCTCAGCCGCGCGGCGACCCTGGCCAATGCTGCGCATCTCGCGCCGCATTTCCTCGCCAGCATTGTCGGGCGCTATGCCGGCACGGCGCTCGGCCGGCAGGAACTCGACGGCGACTTTGTGGAGGAACGGCCCGATGCGCTGTTCCGCCGCGAGGCCATCGAGGCCGGGCGCGTCGAGGCGGCGGAGGATTGCCGCCGCATCGTCGTGGCGGTGGACCCGCCGGCCGGCGGGGTGCGGGGCGGGCGCTGCGGCATTGTCGCGGCGGGCCTTGCGGCCTCGGGCCTCGCTTATGTGCTGGAAGACGCCTCGCTCGAACGCGCCACGCCCGAAGCCTGGGCCGGCCGCGCCATCGCGACCTATCGCCGGCTGGAGGCGGATGCGTTGCTGGTCGAGGTGAACCAGGGCGGCGAGATGGTGCGTTCGGTGCTGGCAACGGTGGATCCGGCGGTGCCGGTCACCATGCTCCGCGCCCGGCGCGGCAAGCATGCCCGGGCGGAGCCTGTCGCCGCGCTCTATGCGCAGGGCCGCGTCCGCCATGCCGGCGCCTTCCCGGCGCTTGAAGAAGAAATGACGATGTTCGGCCCGGATGGACTTCCCGGAGGCCGCTCGCCCGACCGGCTCGATGCGCTGGTCTGGGCCATCACCCATCTCTGCCTGCAGGGCGAGGCCGCCGCACCGCGCATCCGCCGGCTGGATTGAGGGCCCGGCTGCCCACCGCCGACTGCACATTCCCCACCCCACCCGGAGATCCCCCGATGCTTCCCTGGCTCACCCGGCGCTTCGGCCGGACGGCGCCGCCGCGCCGAAAATCCACCATCCCGCTTGTCGCGCTGCATGGCCCCGGCGGCGGGTTCCTGCCGGCGCGGCAGGGCGCGGGCCTCGTGGCGGCGGGCTTCCACCGAAACGCCATCGTCTATCGCTGCGTGCGGCTGGTGGCCGAGGCGGCGGCGAGCATCAGCTGGACCTTGCTGATCGATGGCCGCGAGGCGCCGGACCATCCGCTGGCCCGGCTGCTGGAACGGCCCAATCCGGCGGCCAGCGGCACCGACCTGTTCGAGGCGCTTTATGGCCATCTCCTGCTCTCGGGCAATGGCTATGTTGCCCGAATCCCCGGCCATGCCGGGCCACTCGCGCTCCATGCGCTGCGGCCGGACCGGCTGAGCCTCGTGCCCGGCCCGGATGGCTGGCCGGTCGCCTGGGATTATGCCGCCGGCGGGACGGCGATCCGCTTCCCGGCGGGCCCGGATGGCACGGGCGACCTGCTGCATATCCGTCTGTTCGACCCGCTGAATGACCAGCTCGGCTTTGCGCCGCTGGCCGCGGCGGAAACCGCGCTCGCCATGCACGAGGCGGCCCATCGCTGGAACAAGGCGTTGCTCGACAATTCCGCCCGGCCCTCGGGCGCGCTCGTCTATGCCGCGTCCGACAGCATGACGGAAACCCAGTTCGACCGCCTGCGCGACGAGCTGGAATCCGCCTTCCAGGGCGCGGGCAATGCGGGAAGGCCGATCCTGCTCGAGGGCGGGCTGGACTGGAAGCCGCTCTCGCTCAGCCCGCGCGACATGGATTTCCATGCGGCGCAGGCCGGCGCGGCGCGGGAAATCGCGCTCGCTTTCGGCGTGCCGCCGATGCTGCTCGGCCTGCCGGGCGACAATACCTACGCGAACTATGCCGAGGCGAACCGCGCGCTGTTGCGCCTGACCGTGCTGCCCATGGTGCAGAGAATGCAGGCGGACTTCGCGCACTGGTTGCAGCCGCTGGAAGGCGGGCTGTTGCGCTTCCGGCCCGATCTCGATGCCATCGAGGCGCTGGCGGAAGAACGCGAGGCGCTCTGGCGCCGCGTCTCGGCCGCGCCCTTCCTCAGCGATGACGAGAAGCGCGAGGCGCTCGGCTATGGCCGGCAGGCGCGCCCGGCCAACCCCGCACGTTCTTCCGGCCCCGCAAGTTCTTTCAACCCCGCAAGTTCTTCCAACCCCGCATGAGCGAAGTCCTCGCCGCCTTTCTCGAGCGGGGCGATCTCGCCCATCTCGCCCTCTTCCTCTGGGCCGCCGGCGCCTCGGCGCTGCTGGCCCGCAGCCTGGCGGATATCGCCGCCGCCCATCGCCGGTTCGATGCGTTCCTGCGCGAACTGGCCCGGTTCAATACCCGCTACGGAGATGACAATGACCCGCCGGACGCCTGACGCCGCCGCCCTGTTCCGCCGCTTCTTCGCCCTGCTGGCGCGGTTCCAGCCGCCGCCCGGCAAGGCCACGGGCAACAAGGCGCCGCCGGCACCGGAGATCAAGGGCCGCATCACCCGGATCGACCCGGCAGCCCGCCGTGACCCGCGCGGAAGGCCGCGCGCATGAAAGGCCGCGCCGAACCCGCTTCTCCCCCTTCCGGCCGGCGCCTCCCTCCGCCGGCCGGGCGGGATATCCGCCCCCGGCCCCTCTCCCCCGAGGGGGCGGATATCCCGGCTTCCCTCCCGCCGGATTCCGGCCTGTTCGAAGGCTATGCGAGCCTGTTCGGCGTGATGGATCTCGGCCGCGACGTGGTGATGCCGGGCGCGTTCCGGCAGTCGCTCACCCGGCGCGGTGCGGGCGGCATCCGCCTGCTCTGGCAGCATGACCCCGCCCGCCCGATCGGGCGGTGGACGCGCCTCGCCGAGGATGGCCGCGGCCTGCTTGTCACCGGCCGGCTCGATCTCGGCCAGGCGCTCGCCCGCGAGGTCCATGGCCTGATGCGGCGCGGCCTCGTCGATGGCCTCTCCATCGGCTACCGCGCCGAGCGCGAGCGCCGCGACCCCGAAACCGGCCTCCGCCGGCTCGACGAGGTGGATCTCTGGGAGATCTCGCTCGTCACCTTCCCGATGCTGCCGCAGGCCCGGATCACCGCCGTCAAGGCTTTGCCCGGCCCGCTGCCCGCCTTCCCTGCGATCCGTCCGCTGTGACGGCCGCCCCCTCCCGCCAAAGGACCCTGCCATGGAACCGACCGAAACCCCGATCCGCGCCCCCGAGACCAAGATCATGGAAACCTACGAGGCCTTCCGCCAGGCCAATGACGAGAGCCTCGCCGAGGGCCAGCGTAAATCCGCGCCCGACATCCTGCTCGAGGAAAAGGTCGAGCGGATCGGCCGCGAGCTGGACCGGCTGAGCCTGCATGCCCAGCGCCCGCCTCTGGCCGGGGCCGGCAGCGCGATCTCGCCCGAACGGCTCGAGCACAAGCGCGCCTTCGACGCCTATCTCCGCAAGGGCCAGACCGAGCCCATGCGCCTCGTCGAGGCCAAGGCGCTGAACGGCGCCATCGGCCCGGATGCCGGCTATCTCGTGCCGCCGGACATCGAGGCGGCGGTGCTCTCGCGCATGGCCGGCCTCTCGCCGATCCGCGGCATCGCCTCCGTCCGCTCGCTGGCCGGCACCAGCCTGAAAAAGGCGGTCTCGCCCGAAGGCGCGCATCAGGGCTGGGCCAGCCTCGGCGCGCCCTCCAGCGCCATCACGCCGGGCCTCTATGCCGAACTGGGTTTCCAGACGATGGAGCTTTTCGCGCAGCCGGCGGCAACGCAGGCCATGCTCGACGATGCGGCGGTGGATGTGGAATCCTGGATCGGCGAGGAAATCGAGCTGACCTTCGCCTCGGCCGAAAGCGAGGCTTTCGTGAAGGGCGACGGCGTCAGCCGGCCGCGCGGCTTCCTCTCCTATCCGCAGGTGCCGGATGCCCAGTGGAGCTGGGGCCAGATCGGCACCGTCGCCACGGGCGCGGCCGGTGCCTTCCCGGCGGCCAACCCCTCCGACATCCTGATCGAACTGGCCCATGCGGTGCGCTCGGTTTACCGGGAGAATGCCAGTTTCGTCATGAACCGCCGGACGCAGAGCATGATCCGGCGCTTCAAGGACACGACGGGGAACTACATCTGGGCGCCGCCGAGCCTGCTGGGCGGCAAGGCGACGATCCTCAATTTCCCCGTCATCGAGGCGGAGGCCATGCCGGATATCGCCGCGAACAGCACCGCCATCGCTTTCGGGGATTTCCGGCGCGGCTATCTCGTGCTCGACCGGGTGGGCATCCGCGCGCTGCGGGACCCGTATTCCGCCAAGCCCTATGTGCTGTTCTACACGACCAAGCGCGTCGGCGGCGGCATGCAGGATTTCCGGGCGATCAAGCTGCTGCGCTTCGGGGCGTGAGAACAGGGGCCGCGCGCGAGCCGGCCCCTCACCCGCTCGCTGACGCTCGCGACCTCTCCCCCGAGGGGAGAGGTGGGAGCACGCTGGAGCGGCGTTGATTCAGGAAAGCGAAGGCGGTTGTGCGCTGCCCCCTCGCCCCGCTTGCGGGGAGAGGGTGGCGCGAAGCGCCGGGTGAGGGGCCTCGCCGGGTCCGCCGCTCAATCCGACAGCGAGAGCGGGCGCCCGCTCGCGAGATTGCGGCCACCCCAGCCGCGGACTACCTGGTCGATCCAGGCGCGATGCGGGGCTACCCGGACCGCCTGCGCTGTCGTGCCGCAACTCTGCGCATTGCCGAATTTCTCGCGGCCATAGACGACGCCGACGACCGTGCTGCCATCAAGCACCGGACCGCCGGAATCCCCCGTGCAGACGGCGAAATCGCCGAGATCGGCATCGAGGCTGTAGCCCAGCCGAAGGAAACGCGGATAGAGCCGCGGCAGCACCGTCACCGTGGCGCTGCGCAGCACCCCGGCGCTGGCCTCGTCCCGGTCGGCGGCGAGGCCGAACCCGGCAATCGTACGGCGCACGCCGACCTGATGCCCCGAATCATCCGATTCGAGCACCATCGGCCGGAACCGCGCGGGCAGGGGGCTGTCCAGCCGGATCAGCGCGAGGTCGATCGAGACCCGGGCCTTCGGCGAGAAGCCGGGATTGATCGCCCGGGCCATCACCCGCTGCAGCACATGCGAGCCGTCTTCCTTGTAGGCCACGGCAACCTGCCGGTTGCCGGCCACGCAATGCGCGGCGGTCAGGATGATGTCGGATGAGAGGATCGTGCCCGTGCAGGCGCCGTGCTTGTTGCCTTGCTTCGAAAGAACCATGACGAGATGCGTCGTCAGCCCGCCATCGGGGCTGGCGGCCTGACCGCCCAGCGCCAGGGCAGTGCCCGGTGCAAGGCAGATCAACCCTGGAACAAGGGCAGCGCAGAAGGCGACAGAGGCGCGCGCGGAGGAGCGGAACGGCTTTTTCACGCCGCGGACCATTGCATCGCCCGCGCCCCGGCGCAAGCGCGAAGGATCGCGGCCCTCCCGGGGCCGTGCCGGGGTGCGGGCCGGCCAAACACTGGAATGAAGGATACGGAATGATTCCCATCATGATCGAGGGCCCCGCCCTCGAACCCGTCTCGCTGGCCGAAGCCCGGCTCTGGCTGCGGGTGGAGGACCCCGCCGAGGACGAGCTGATCGCCGGCCTCGCCGTCGCGGCGCGGCTCATGGTCGAGGCCGAGATCGGCCAGGTGCTGCTCGGCCAGACCTGGCGGCTGATCGGCCATGCCTGGCCCGCCGATGGCCGCATCCCCGTCCGCACCGGGCCTGTGCTTGCGGTGCGGGGCGGGCGCGTCTTCCATCGCGAGGGCCATGTCAGCGAATTGCCGCCGGCGGCGTTCCGGCTGCTGCCTTTCACGGATCCGCCAGTGATCGAGGCCCTGCTCACGCCCTTGCCGGGCCGCCCCTCGGCGGGGATCGAGATCGATCTCCGCCTCGGCCATGGCGAGGCCGCGGCCGATGTGCCGGCGCAGATCCGCCTCGCCATCCGCCGGCTGGTCGCGCTCTGGTACGAGAATCGCGGCGAGGGCGGCGAGAGCCAGCCCGGCATGCCGCCGCAGATCCGCGCCCTGCTCCGGCCTTTCCGCCGGGCGCGGCTGGGAGGGCGCCCATGAAGGGGAGCCATCGCCCGCCGCGCATCGCCGAACGGCGCCTTCGCCTGCTGCTGGAAATGCCGGTTGCCGCTTTTGACCCGCTCGGCGGGCGGCAATGGCTCTGGCAGGCCGTCGGCCCGGTCTGGGCGCGGATCGAGCCGGTCGAGCCGAAGCCGCCACGTGCCGGCCCCGTTTTGCCGACCGCGCCCGAATTCCGCATCACCCTGGCCTGGCAACCGGGCGTGACCGCCGGGATGCGCCTCGTGCGCGGGGCACAACGCTTCCGGATCCGGGCCGTGCTCGACCCGGCAGGCACACGCCGCCACCTCGTCTGCCTGTGCCGGGAGGAAACCGGATGATCCCGCACCCGATCGCATCGCTGAAAGCCGCGCTCCGCGCCCATTGGCTCGCCCGGCCCGACCTCGCTGCCGCGTTCGGCGACCGGATCGTCGAAACCCTGCCGCCCGGCCTCGGCCTGCCCTTTCTGCTGATGGGCGAGGCCCTGTGCCGCGACGAGCCCGACGGCAGCGAGGTGGAACTCGCGCTGTGGCTCGTCCGGGCAGAAGAGGGCACGGCCGGGCTTCTCGCCTTGCTTGCCGGGCTGGAATTGGCCCTCGCGGAAAGCCCGCCCGCCAGCCCGCATCACCGCATCGTTTCGGTCCGGATCGCCGAGGCCCGCATAGACCATGACCCGCACGAAGGACGCAGCGAGGCCCGGCTTCGCCTGCGCGCCTTTCTTGAAACCCCGGAGGAATGAACCATGGCCGCCCAGAGCGGAAAGGACCTGCTGCTCAAGGTCGATGACGGCACAGGCCGCTTCATCACCCTCGCCGGATTGCGCAGCCGGCGCCTCGTCTTCGACGCTCAGACCGTCGATATCACCCATGCCGAATCCGCCGGGCGCTGGCGGGAACTGCTCGATGGCGGCGGCATCCGCCGGGCCAGCCTGCAAGGCCAGGGCCTGTTCCGCGACACAACCTCCGATGCGCGGGCCCGGCAGCTTTTCTTCGATGGCCAGGTCCGGAACTGGCAGGTGGTGATCCCGAGCTTCGGGATTGTCAGCGGCCCGTTCCAGATCCGCGCGCTCGAATATCGCGGCGACCATGCCGGCGAGGTGCAGTTCGAGATCCAGCTCGACAGTGCCGGTGCGCTGGCCTTCACCCCGGCGTGACGCGACGAGGAATCGGACACCATGACAAACCCGCATCGTTCCGAAGCCGCGATCGAGATCGGCGGCGAACGCCTCGTCCTGCGCCTCTCCCTGCAGGCGCTGGCGGAAATCGAGGCCCGGCTTGCCCCGGAGGGGCTGGAGGCGCTCGGCCGCCGCCTCGCCGGCGGGGGCCTCGCCATGGCGGATCTGATCGTGCTGGCCGGCGCGCTGGTCCGCGGCGGCGGACGACCGATCGCCGATTCCGCCCTCGCCGAAAGGCTCGATGCCGCTGATCTGCCACGGCTGGTCAGCGCGATTGCTGCCGTCTTCGCGAGCGCGCTGCCGGAAGGGCCGGCCGCGCCAAACCCTATCCGGCCGCAGCCGCCGGAAGCCGCTGGCGCGAACTTCTCGCCTTCGGTCTCGGCCGGTTGCGGCTTGCCCCCGATGCCTTCTGGGCGATGAGCCTGCCCGAATTCCGCGCCGCTGCCCTCGGCCTGTTCGGCCCGCCCGCCTCCCCGCCGGACCGCGCCGCCCTCGACGCCCTGATGCGGCAATTTCCCGATTTTCCACCGGAGACAAACCATGTTCGAGACGGATGACCCCACCCGCCCGCTGGCGCGATCCATGGCCGAACTCGATGGCCTGACCCGCCGGTTCGGCCAGACCCTGAGCCGCAGTCTCGCCGAGGGCATCGTCGAGGGCCGCAACCTCGGCGAGGTGATGCGCGGCCTCGGCGACCAGCTGCTCCGGCTCTCGCTCCGGCAGGCCGAGGGCGCGCTGGCGGGTGGGCTCAACGCCGCCTTGCAGACCGGCCTTTCGGGGCTGACCGGCCTTGTTCGCCCGGAAACGGGCGCGAGCGGGCTTTTCGGCGGAGCCCCGTCCTGGAGTGCCCCCTCCGCCGCACCGGCCAGCCCCGCGCCGATCATCCAGATGCAGGTCCATGCGCAGGATGCCGGCTCGTTCCTGCGCGCGGAACATCAGGTCAGCGCCGCGCTTGCCCGGGCCGTGGCGCGCGGCCAGCGCAGCCTGTGAGCAAGGCCATGGCCGGTTCCTTCCACGAGATCCGCTTTCCGCTCGATATCGCGCTCGGCGCACGGGGCGGGCCAGAGCGCCGCACGGAGATCATTGCCACCGCCTCCGGTGCCGAACTGCGCCTCCAGCGCTGGGCCCATGCCCGCCGCCGCTACGAAGCCGGCTATGGCGTGCGCGGCCTTGACCGCCTGAGCGAACTGGCCGCGTTCTTCGAGGAACGGCGTGGCCGCCTGCACGGCTTCCGCTTCCGCGACCGGCTGGACTGGTCTTCTGCGCCGGGCAATGCCGCACCGGGCCCGTTCGACCAGCCGCTTGGCACCGGCGATGGCACCCGGCGCGACTTCGCCCTCGCCAAGACCTATGGCGGTGCTTTCGAGCCCTATCGCCGCCCGATCACCAAGCCGGTGGCCGGTTCGCTGCGCCTCGGCCGTGACGGGTCCGAGCTTCCCGCCAGTATCGCCAGCCTCGATGCGACGCGCGGCCTCGTGACCTTCGCCGAGGCGCCGCCGCCCGGCGCCGTGCTGACGGCCGGCTTCCTCTTCGACGTGCCGGTGCGCTTCGATACCGACCGGCTCGATATCGACCTTTCCGCCTTCGAGGCCGGTGCCATCCCCTCGATTCCCCTCATCGAAATCCGGATCTGACCCATGCGCATCCTGCCGTCCGACCTTGCCGGAGCCCTCTCCGGCGAGACCGCCACCCTGTGCTTTGCCTGGCTCCTGACGCGCCACGACGGCGAGGTTCTCGCCTTTACCGATCATGATTGCGCCTTCGAGGCGGGCGGCCATGTCTTCGAGCCCGCCGCCGCCTTCGAGACCACCGCCTCCGAACAGGGCGCCGGCCTCGCCAGCGGGGGCAGCGAGATCCGCGGCGTGCTCGACAGCGACCGCCTTTCCGAACGGGCCATCCGCGCCGGGCTGTTCGACGGCGCCGAGTTGCGCCGCTACCGCGTCAACTGGCGCGCGCCGGCGCTGGATTTCCTCGAGGATGTGACGATCCTCGGCGAGATCCGCCGGGTCGATGGCCGCTTCCTCGCCGAGACACGGCTGCCGTTTCTCGCGCTCGATGAGGAACGTGGCCGCCGCTACACCCGCTCCTGCGATGCCGAACTGGGCGATACCCGCTGCGGGGTCGACCTTTCCGGCCCGCCTTTCCGCCTGGCCGCCACGATCACCGAGGCGACGGCGATTGCCCTGCGCTGCGCGGCTTTGGAGGCGGCACCGGCCGGCCTTTTCGCCCGTGGCCGGATCCGCCTGCTGACCGGGGCTCTGGGCGGAGCAGAAGCCGCCGTGCGCGATCACCCCGGTGGCGGCTGGCTCCGGCTGTGGCAGGCGCTGCCGCTGGCGCCGGAGCCGGGCGACACGCTGCTCGTCCATGCCGGCTGCGACAAGAGCCTGACGACCTGCCATGCCCGCTTCGGCAATGCGGCGCGGTTCCGCGGCTTCCCGCATATCCCGCCGGCGGATGCCATGCTGGCTTATGCCCGGCCGGGGGAGGGGCGCCATCTCGGCCGCCCGCTCGTGCCATGAATCCGCAAACGACGGCGGCGCAATCCTGCGACCCGGCCCGGGTTGTCGCCGAGGCGCAGCTCTGGCTCGGCACGCCCTATGCGCATCAGGCATCGCTGGCCGGCATCGGTTGTGATTGCCTCGGCCTGATCCGGGGCGTCTGGCGCTCCCTGAACGGGCCGGAACCCGCCCGGATGCCGGCCTATACGCCGTTCTGGGCCGAAACTGGCAGCGGCGATCCGCTGCTCGCCATGGCCGGACGCCATCTCCTGCCCGCCGGGCCGGGGCTGCTTGCCCCCGGCGAAGTACTGCTATTCCGCTGGCGTGACGGCCTGCCTGCCAAGCATTGCGGCATCGCCACCGGGCCCGGCCGCTTCATCCATGCCCATGACGGTGCGGCTGTCGCTGAAGTCGCGCTGCTGCCGGCCTGGCGGCGGCGCCTCGCCGGACGCTTCCTCTTTCCTGACCGGAGATCCTGATGGCCACGCTCGCGTTCCGCATGATTGGCTCCACCCTCGGCACCATGCTGGGCGGCCCTGTCGGGGGGATGATCGGCGGCACGCTCGGTGCGCTGGCCGGCGCCCCGCTCGACCGCGCTTTGCTCGGCGGCGGCCGCGTCACCGAGGGGCCGCGCCTTGATGCCCTCGCCGGCATCACCGCGCAGGAAGGCGCGCCGATCCCCCGCATCCGGGGCCGCGTCCGGCTCGGCGGGCAGGTGATCTGGGCCACCGAATTCGAGGAGGAGCGCCATGTCGAGCGCGCGGGTGGCGCGGGGGGCAAGGGGCTCGGCAGTGCCGGCCAGCCGCGCGCGACGCGCTACACCTATTTCGCCCATGTCGCGATCGGGCTCTGCGAGGGGCCGGTCAGCATGGTCCGGCGCATCTGGGCCGATGACCGGGAACTCGATCTCCGGCAGGTGACCTGGCGCTTCTACCCCGGCGACGAGGACCAGCCGGTCGATCCGCTCATCGCCGCGAAGCAGGGCGGGGCGGCTTTGCCGGCCTATCGCGGCCTCGCCTATCTCGTCTTCGAGCGCTTCCCGCTGGCCGATTACGGCAACCGCCTGCCGCAATTCCGCTTCGAGGTGATCTGCGCCGCCGGGCCTCTCGCCGGGCGACTCCGCGCCATCAACCTGATCCCCGGCTCGACCGAATTCGGCTATGCCCCGGAGGAACGCCGCGAGGATTTCGGCTTTGGCGCGAGCCGTGCCGTCAACCGGGCACAGACCTTCCGCGGCAACGACTGGGAAGCCTCTCTCGATACACTGCAGGCCCTCGCGCCCCGGCTCGAACGCGTCACGCTCGTTTCGGCCTGGTACGGGGATGACCTGCGCGCCGGCCATTGCCGTTTCCAGCCGCGCACCGAACGGGCCGACAAGGTGATGATCGGCCCGCCCTGGCAGGTGGCCGGTCTGACGCGGGAAGCCGCCATGCCGGTCTCGCGCATCGACGACCGGCCGGCCTATGGCGGTTCGCCCTCGGAGGACAGCCTCGTCGCTGCCCTGCGCGATCTGGCCGCGCGCGGGCTGAAGCCGGTGCTCCATCCCTTTGTGCTGATGGATATTCCGCCCGGCAATGCCCTGCCGGATCCGGCGCGCCCGGGCGGGATCCAGCCCGCCTATCCCTGGCGCGGGCGGATCACGCTTGACCTTGCGCCGGGCCAGCCTGCCGCCGCCGCGCAGGTCGCCGCCCTGATGGGCGCGGCCCGGCCGGACCATTTCATGCTGCAGGGTGGGCGCGTGGTCTATGCCGGCCCGGAAGACTGGGGCTATCGCCGCATGGTGCTGCACCATGCCATGCTGGCGCAGGCTGCCGGCGGGGTGGATACATTGCTCCTCGGCTCGGAACTGGTCGGCCTCACCCATGCGCTCGGCCCGGACGGGCACTTTCCCTTTGTCGAGGCGCTGGCCGCGCTGGCGGCGGATGTGCGGGCAATGCTCGGCCCGGCAACGCGGCTGACCTATGCCGCCGACTGGACCGAATATGGCGCCCGGGTGCGGGAAGGCGGGGCCGATATCCGCTTCCCGCTCGATACGCTCTGGGCTAATCCTGCCATCGACGCCGTGGCGATCGACGCCTATCCGCCGCTCTCCGACTGGCGGCCCGGGCGCGACCACCCCGATGCCGCCCTCGCGCGCGGGCCGGCCGATGCGGCTTATCTCCGCGCCAGCCTCAGCGATGGCGAGGCGTATGCCTGGTTCTATCGCGACGAGGCCGCACGGGCTTCCGGCGACCGTTGGCCGATCACCGATGGCGCCTATGGCAAGCCGTGGATCCACCGCCCGAAGGATCTCGCCGGCTGGTGGCTGAACCCGCATCACGAGCGGAGCGGCGGGGTGGAAAACCCGGTCCCGACGGCCTGGCAGCCCGGCGTGAAGCCCGTCCTGCTGACGGAGATCGGCTGCCCGGCGGTGCAGTTCGGCGCGAACGGGCCGCATCTCTTCCCGGACCCGAAATCGGCCGAGGCGGGCCTGCCGCCCTTCTCGCCGGGCGGGCGGGACGACCTCGTTCCGCTGCGGCTGATCGGCGCCTGGCTTGATGGTTACGGCGAGGGCGTGACGCCGGAAAACCCGGTCTCGCCCGTCACCGGCCAGCCCATGGTTCGTGGAGATTTCATCGCCCCCTGGGCCTGGGATGCGCGGCCGTTTCCGGCCTTCCCGCGCCAGACCGACCTCTGGAGCGATGGCGCCAACTGGGCGCGCGGCCATTGGCTGAACGGCCGGCTGGAAGCCCTGCCACTCGATGCGCTCGTCACCGCGCTCTTCACCGGTTTCGGCCTGTCGGCGCCGCATTGCGAGGGGGTGGATGGTGTGGTCGATGGCTATGTGATCGATCGGCCGATGGGCCTGCGCGCGGCGCTCGAACCGCTGGCCCGCCTCTTCGGGTTGAGCTTCCATGCCCGCGCCGGGCAGATCGTGGTGCGGGGCCGGCCCGTCGGCCCGGTCCTCACGCTCTCCGGCGAGGATCTCGTGCCGGCGCCGCAGGGCGGTGCGCTCGTGGAACGCATCCGCCAGCCGGATTCCGAGCTCCCGCGCCGGCTGTCACTCGGCTTCATCGAATCCGAGCAGGATTTCGAGCCGGCCGCCGTGGTGGCGGAAAGGCCGCTCGGCCAGACCCGGCGCGAGGCGGCAGAGGGCACGACTTTGCATCTGCCGCGCGCGCAGGCACAGGGCCTCGCCGAGCAGCGCCTGCATGATCTCTGGTGCGGCCGCGAAACGCTGACGTTCCGCCTTTCGCCGCGCTATCTCGCGCTGGAGCCCGGCGACGGCCTCCGGGTGATGCTGGAGGAAGGCCCGCTCGACCTGATCGTGACCCGCCTTGTCGATGGGCCGTTCCGGGAGGTCGAGGCCCGCCTCTATGAGCCGGGTCTGCTCGAGGCGGCGCCCCCATCGACGGCATTGCCCGCCCCGCCGCCGGGTCCGCCGGCCGTGCCGGGGCGCCCGCATGCCCGGCTGGTCGAATTGCCGCTCGATCGTAACGAGGGCCTGCTCGCCCTTGCCGTGCGCGCGGAACCCTGGGGCGGCCCTTACCGGCTCGTCGATCTCGCTGGCGGCGGCGCGCGCATGGTGCTGGAAGCGGGCCTCGGTGCCCGGCTCGGCCGCACGCTCTCCGCCCTGCCGCCGGGCCCGCTCTGGCGCTGGGACCATCAGGCTGTGCTCGACCTGCATTGCGAGGGCGGCACCCTGGCGAGCCTGCCGGAGGAAGCAGTTCTCGCCGGCGGCAATGCCCTTGCCGTGACGGGGCCCGACGGGCTGACCGAGATTCTTCTCTTCAGGGAGGCCACGCGGCTCGATGCCCGGCGCTTCCGCCTTTCGGGCCTGCTGCGCGGCCTCGGAATGTCCGAGCCGGCGGCTCGGCGCATCTGCCCGGCTGGCGCGGACATCGTCCTGCTCGACGATGCGGTGCTGCCGCTGGGCGCCGAAGCGGCCACGCCCGGCCAGCCGGGCCGCTGGCGGCTGATCGGAGCCGGCGTCGATCTCGCCGATCCGCACGCGCTCGACCTGGCCACCACGCCATCAGGCCTCGCCTTGCGGCCGCTGCCGCCGGTCCATCCCCGTGCGCGGCGCGAGGCAGCGGGAATCCGCTTCCGCTTCTGCCGGCGGACACGGCGGGGCGGTGACAGCTGGGACCTGTTCGAGGTGCCTTTGGGCGAGGATCGCGCGGAATTCCGGCTCGCGCTGCTGGCGGGGGAAGAGGAACGCCGCGTTGTCACGCTCGCCGAGACCGAATGGCTCTACCCCGCCGCTTGGGAGATCGCCGATTTCGGTGCCCCGCAAGGCCGGCTCACGTTCGAGATCCGCCAGTTCAGCGCGGCCATCGGGCCGGGCCTGCCCTGCCGCCGCACCATCCCGATCCACTGAGAAGGAACCGTTATGGCCCGGACCACATTCGAACCCGCGCTGGCTTTCGTGTTGCGCCATGAAGGCGGCTTTGCCGACCACCCGGCGGATCCCGGCGGGGCGACGAATCTTGGCATCACCCTTGCCACGCTCTCGGCCTGGCGCGGGCGGGCTGCCACGGTCGCGGATCTCCGCGCGCTGACCCTCGACGAAGCGGCGGCGATCTATCGCGCCCGCTACTGGGACGCGGTCGCCGGCGATGCCCTACCCGCCGGGCTCGATCTCGTCATCTTCGACGCGGCGGTGAATTCCGGCCCGGCCCGCGCGGCGCGCTGGCTTCAGGCCCTTCTCGCCGTGCCGGCCGACGGCGTGATCGGCCCGGTCACGCTGGCCGCCGCCCGGGAAGCCGGAACCGCCGGCCTGATCGCCAGCTTCACCGCGCGGCGGCAGGCCTTTGTCGAAAGCCTGCCAGCCTTCCGCACCTTCGGCCGGGGCTGGAGCCGCCGCATCGCCGCCGCGCGGGTTGCGGGCCTCGCCCTTGTCGTGCCGGAACCTTCCACCCCCAGCCCCTCCGGAAAGGAGACGCTCATGAAGACGGAAAGCCACAAGAACATGGAAAGCCCCATGCAGATGGAAAATCCCGCCACTTCGGCCGACCCCGTCAAGCCTGCTTATGCCAGCCGGACCCTCTGGGCCAATGCGATCGGCCTCGCGGCCCTGCTCCTGTCGTGGTGGGGCATCACCATTCCCGGCCTCGATACGGTGGTGCTGCAGGACAGCCTGCTGCAGGGGATTGCCGGCTTCGGATTCGTCGCCTCCAGCCTGTTCCGGCTCGTCGCGACACGGCGGTTGATGCCCTGATCTCGGCCCTGTCGCAATTCTGTCGACCTGATATATGACAAGCACGATCCGCGTCGGCCCCGGGGCCGGCGCCTTGCTGTCCGGAGTGCCCCATGCGCCTGCTCGTCGTCGAGGACGATCGCGATCTCAACCGCCAGCTCGCCACGGCGCTGGAAGATGCCGGCTACGCCGTCGACAAGGCTTTTGACGGCGAGGAAGGCCATTTTCTCGGCGATACCGAGCCCTATGACGGCGTGATCCTCGATATGGGCCTGCCGCGCATGGATGGCATCCGCGTGCTGGAGAAATGGCGCCGCGACGGCCGCACCATGCCGGTGCTGATTCTCACCGCGCGGGATCGCTGGAGCGAGAAGGTTCAGGGCTTCGATGCCGGCGCCGATGACTACGTCACCAAACCCTTCCACATGGAAGAAGTGCTGGCCCGGCTCCGCGCCCTGCTTCGCCGGGCGGCCGGCCATGCCACCAGCGAGATCAGCTGCGGGCCGGTGTTGCTGGATACGCGCTCGAGCCGCGTCGTGGTCGATGGCTCTGCCGTCCGGCTGACCTCGCATGAATACCGCCTGCTCGCCTATCTGATGCACCATCAGGGCCGCGTCGTCTCGCGCACGGAGCTGGTCGAGCATCTCTACGATCAGGATTTCGACCGCGATTCCAACACGATCGAAGTGTTTGTCGGCCGCCTGCGCAAGAAGCTCGGCGTCGAGATCATCCAGACCGTGCGCGGCCTCGGCTATATCGCCGCGCCGCCCGAGGCACCCGCCAAGCGCGGGTGATTGAGCGCGGATGATCTGGCGCCGGCTTTCGTTCAACGCGCTCCAGCCGGCCTCGCTGGCCGGCCGCCTCGTCGCCTCGGCCATCGTGCTTTCCGTGCTGGTTCTCGTGACGGCGGGCGCCATCCTCTCCGCCTTCAACCGGCGCACGGTCGAGGCCGCCTTCGACGAGCGGCTGAAGCTCTATCTCAAGGTGCTGGTGGCCGACGTCGCCTCGCTGACCGATGGCGGCAATGTCGAACCCGGCAATCTCGGTGAGCCGCAATTCCAGATCCCGCTTTCCGGCTGGTACTGGCAGATCGTGCGGGTCGACCGCGAGAGCGGCGCCAGCAACACCCTGCGCAGTTCGCGTTCGCTCTTCTCGAACCGCCTGCCGGCCCTTGTCGAGCCGGGCCTGCCTTCGCCGCGCGGCGATTTCCGCGATGGCTACCGGACCGGGCCCGAAAACCAGCGCCTGCGGCTGGTGGAGCAGGAGATCGATCTCGGCGAGCAGAACCGGTTCATCATCTCCGTTGGCGGCAATGCGAAGGAAATCGCCGAGGAGACAAGGCGTTTCGACATCACACTCGCGGTGGTTCTCGGCATCCTCGCCCTCGCGCTCGGGGCCTCGGCCCTCGTGCAGGTGCATTACGGCCTCGTTCCCTTGCGTCGCCTCTCGGAGGCCCTCGGGCAGGTCCGTGCCGGCGCGCGCGACCATGTCGAGGGAACCTTCCCGGTCGAGGTGGCGCCGCTCGCGCAGGAATTGAACCAGGTGCTCGATGTGAACCGCGAGATCGTGGCCCGGGCGCGCGGGCAGGTCGGCAACCTCGCCCATGCGCTGAAGACGCCGCTCAGCGTGCTCATCAACGAGGCGGGCAGCGATCCCGGCCCGCTGGCCGGCAAGGTGCGCGAGCAGAGCGCGATCATGCGCGACCAGGTGCAATACTATCTCGACCGCGCCCGCGCGGCTGCCCGCGCCGCCACGATCGGCAACATCACCGAGATCGAGCCGGTCATCGCCTCGTTCATCCGTACCTTCGAGAAGATCTACCGCGACCGCGACATCCGGTTCGCCGCCGAGATCTCGACCTCGCTCCGCTTCCGGGGCGAGAAGCAGGATCTCGAGGAGATGATTGGCAACCTTGTCGACAATGCCGGCAAATGGGCCAGCACGCAGGTGCTGATCTCGGTGATCCGCGACGAGCCGGTCGCCGCCATGCCGATGATCAGCATCGTCGTTGATGATGATGGCCCCGGCCTGCCGGAAGAGGCCCGCAAGGAAGCCACCAAGCGCGGCCGCCGGCTCGACGAGACGAAGCCCGGCTCGGGCCTCGGCCTGTCGATCGTGGTCGATCTCGCCGTGCTCTATGGCGGGGCCTTCCTGCTGGAGGATTCGCCGCTGGGTGGGTTGCGCGCCCGCCTCGTGCTGCCGGCCCTCTGACGCGACCGCCCGTCGCGGTGTGCTGCCTTAGTGTCGTCGGGATTCCGTTGGATCGGGTGTGGCTTCCTGCTATGCGAGCGCGATGATGTTCTGGCTGCCCGTTCTTGTCCTGATCCTTGTCGCGATCCTGCTCGCGCTCTGGCCGCTGCTGCGCGGCCGCGGGCCGGTCGATCCGATGGACCAGGCGGTGGCCTTCTACCAGGCCCGCAAGGCCGAGCTGGAGCGCCAGCACGCCGCCGGCCAGATCGGCGATGCCGATTTCGAGGCCGCCATGGCCGAACAGGGCCGGCACCTGCTCTCGCTCGGTCGCGGGCGTGGCAGCATCGCGGGCGAAGGCGCGGCCCGGCGCCGCAAGATCGCGGCCCTTGCCATGCTGGTGCTGGTGCCCGGCATCACGCTCGCCGTCTATCTCCGGATCGGCCAGCCCGGCCTGCCGGACCTGCCGCTCGCCAGCCGCCCCGTCACCCCGCAGAACATGGATGTCGCCTCCGCCCTGCAGCGGATCGAGCAGCATCTCGCCCGCAACCCGGATGACGGGCGCGGTTACGAGGTGGTGGCGCCGGTCTATCTCCGGGCCGGCCGCTTCGCGGATGCCGCCTTTGCCTATCGCCGCGTCATCGCCCTGCTCGGGCCCAGTGCCACCCGCCATGCCGATCTCGGCGAGGCTCTCGTGGCAGAGAAGGACGGCATCATCACCGCCGAGGCCCGCGAGGCTTTCGAGAAGGCCGTGGCCCTTGAGCCCGGTTATGCCAAGGCGCGGTTCTATCTGGCGGTACTCCTCGAGCAGGATGGCAACCGCGCCGGCGCGATCGAGAAGCTGGCCGCGCTTGCCGCCGAACTCGGCACCGGCCCGGGGCGGATGCGCGTCGAGGCCGAGATCGCCCGGATGCGAACCGAGTCGGGGGAAAACGAGCGAGGGGGACCAGCCAGCGAGGCCGGCCAGAGCATCGCCGCCCTGCCGGAAGCCGAACGTCAGGCCGCCATCCGCTCGATGGTCGACCAGCTCGATGCCCGTCTCGCCGCCGGGAGCGGCACACTCGGCGAATGGCAGCGGCTGATCCGAGCCCGCCTGGTGCTGGACGAGCCGGACAAGGCGCGCGAGACACTCGGCCGCGCCCGGGCAGCCCTTGCCGGCGAGCCCGATTCGCTCAAGGTTCTGGATCAACTCGCCGGGGAAATTCCCGGCAAGGCGCCGTAAGGGCAGGGCAGGAGCATGACGCGCAAGCAGAAACGGCTGGCCATGATCGGGGCGATCGGCCTCGTCCTCGCGGTCGCCACGGGGCTGATCCTCGTGGCCCTGCAGGACCAGATCATGTTCTTCCGCTCGCCGACCGAAGTGGTGCAGGGCAAGGTCAAGCCGGGCGAGGCCTTCCGTCTCGGCGGGCTGGTCGAGACCGGCAGCGTCGTCAAGGAGCCGAACCAGATTGTCCGTTTCGTGGTGACCGACGGCGCAAACACCGTCCGCGTGACGCATCAGGGCATCCTGCCGGATCTCTTCCGCGAGGGGCAGGGCGTCGTCACCGAGGGCAAGCTCGAACCGGGCGGCGTGTTCAATGCCAGCACCGTGCTCGCCCGCCATGACGAGAACTACATGCCGCGCGAGGTCGCGGACAGCCTGAAGCAGCAGGGCCACTGGAAGGACGGCAAGGGCGAGAACAAGGGCGAAAGCAAGGGAGCCAGGCCGTGATCGTCGAACTCGGACATTTCGCACTGATCCTCGGTTTCGCCGTGGCCCTGTTCCAGGCGACCGTTCCGCTCTGGGGTGCCATCCGCGGCGATGCCGTGCTGGCCCGGCTCGGGGCGCAGGCCGCGCTCGTCCATTTCGGGTTGCTCGCGCTGGCCTTCGCTGCGCTGACCCATGCCTATCTCGTCTCGGATTTCTCGGTCCTCAACGTCTTCCAGAACTCGCATTCGCTGAAGCCGCTGATCTACAAATGGAGCGGTGTCTGGGGCAACCACGAGGGCTCGATGCTGCTCTGGGTGCTGATCCTCGCCCTGTTCGGCGCGGGCGTGGCCGTGTTCTCCAAGCGCCTGCCGGATGACATGCTCGGCGCGACGCTCGGCGTGCAGGGCCTGATCGCCAGCGCCTTCTGCGCCTTCCTGATCTTCGCCTCGAACCCGTTCCTGCGTATGGCGAACCCGCCAATCGAGGGGCGCGACCTCAACCCCGTCCTGCAGGATCCCGGCCTCGCGATCCACCCGCCCTTGCTCTATCTCGGCTATGTCGGCTTCTCGATCGTCTTTTCCTTCGCCGCAGCCGCCCTCGTGCTCGGCCGGGTGGACGCAGCCTTCGCGCGGATGATCCGCCCGTGGACATTGGCGGCCTGGATCACGCTCACCCTCGGCATCGCCATGGGCTCCTACTGGGCCTATTATGAACTCGGCTGGGGCGGCTACTGGTTCTGGGACCCGGTGGAGAATGCCTCGCTCATGCCCTGGCTGACGGGCACGGCCTTGCTGCATTCCGCCATCGTGCTGGAAAAGCGCGAAGCCCTGAAAACCTGGACGATCCTGCTCGCCGTCGTCACCTTCTCGCTCTCGCTGCTCGGCACCTTCCTCGTCCGCTCCGGCGTGCTGACCTCCGTCCATGCCTTCGCGGTCGATCCGGAGCGCGGCCTCTTCATCCTGCTGATCCTGATCGCCTTCATCGGCGGCAGCTTCGCGCTCTTTGCCGCGCGCGCCTCGGCGCTTCAGGGGGGCGGCCTCTTCGCCCCGATCAGCCGCGAGGGCGCGCTGGTCTTCAACAACCTCTTCCTGTCGGTAGCCTCGCTCGCCGTCTTTGTCGGCACGCTCTATCCGCTGCTGCTCGAGGCGCTGACCGGGGCGAAGATCTCCGTCGGCCCGCCCTTCTTCAACCTCACCGCCGTGCCGCTGATGGTACCGCTTTTCCTCGCCATTCCCTTCGGCCAGAAGCTCGCCTGGAAGCGGGGCGACCTGCTCGGCGCCGGCCAGCGGCTCTGGACCTGCATGGCTCTTGGCGTCGTTGGCGCGGCGATCTCGGCTTATGCCGCCGGCGGCGGGCCCGTCCTCGCTCTGGCCGGGATCGGGCTCGGCATCTTCCTCGTGCTCGGCGCGCTGGATGACCTGCTCGACCGGGCCCTGCGCGGCGGGATCGGCATGATCGGCGCGCGGCTTCGGGCCATTCCGCAATCCATCACCGCGATGGCTCTGGCCCATGCCGGCGCCGGGCTGATGGTCATCGGCATCAGCGCCACCGCCTTCGAGACGGAGAAGATCGCCGCGATGAAGCCGGGCGAGACGATGGCGCTCGACGGCTACACGCTGCGCCTCGAGGGGATCGGCCCCGTGACCGGCCCGAACTACAACGCCATCGCGGCGGAATTCTCCCTGCGCGATCCTTCCGGCGCCGAACTGGCGCGGCTTCGCCCGGCCAAGCGCGTCTATATCGGCCGCCAGATGCCGACCTCGGAAGTCGGCCGCTATCGCCATGGCCTGAGCGAGATCTACCTCGCTATCGGCGAGACGTCCGATGGCCAGCATGTCGACCTGCGCGCCTATCACAAGCCCTATGTGTTGCTGATCTGGCTCGGCCCGCTGCTGATGTCGATCGGCGGCATCCTCTCGCTGCTCGATCGCCGCCTGCGGATCGGCGTACCGGCAAGGCGTGCCCGCCTCCGGCCTGAACCGGCGGAATGAGTCCATGCGACACCCGCTCGGCCTCCTCCTTGCTGTTGCCCTGTTCGCCTCGCCGGCTCTGGCCGTGCGCCCCGGCGAGCAATTGCCCGATGCCGCGCAGGAAAGCCGGGCGCGCAAGCTCTCGGCCGAGTTGCGCTGCCTTGTCTGCCAGAACCAGTCGATCGATGATTCCGATGCCCCGCTGGCGGTGGATCTGCGCCGCATCGTGCGCGAACGCATCCAGGCAGGTGACACCGATGCCACGATCCGGGATTTCCTGGTGGCGCGCTACGGGGCTTTCGTCCTGCTGAGGCCGCCGGTTTCCGGCCAGACAATCCTGCTCTGGAGCCTGCCGGGTCTTGCGCTGGCCCTTGGCGGGTTCACCGCCTGGCGCCTGTTCCGTCGCCGCCCGGACGAGGCGGCAGGGGATCCGGAAGAGCGGCTCAGCCCAGACGAGCAGGCCGAGTTGCGGGCCATGATCGAGCGGCAGGGCCGGGGCGGGCCAGCCGGTTGAACATTACCGTCATTTAATGCGCCCGACAGCTTCGGTTTAATCAGGCAGCGCTAAACCATGAGCGTGTCTCGCGGTGAGGTGTTTCGGTCAACCCCCCGTCGCCCCCCGCTCCGGAATTCCACCGCGAGACCGCCTTCCCCAGGCTTGACGTTGCCAGCCCGAAATGGCGATGTGGGTTCCGTCAATGCCGCTTCCGATCGAGTTCTCCCGATGAAAATCCTGGTGGTCGAGGACGATGCCGAAGCGGGCCGCTATCTCACCCGAGCGCTCGGCGAATCCGGCCATGTGGCCGATCTCGCGATGGATGGCGAGGCCGGCCTCGAGATGGCGATGGCCGGCAGCTACGATGTCCTGATCGTCGACCGCATGCTCCCGAAGCGGGATGGGCTTTCCCTCGTCATGGCCCTTCGGGCCGAGAAGCGCACGACGCCCGTTCTCATCCTTTCCGCGCTCGGGCAGGTCGATGACCGTGTGCTCGGACTCCGCGCCGGTGGCGATGATTACCTCACCAAGCCTTATGCCTTCACCGAATGCCTCGCCCGCGTCGAGGCTTTGGCCCGGCGGCAGAACCCGCAAAGCGCGCAACTCACCTATCGTGTCGGCGATCTCGAACTGGACCGGCTCGCCCATCGCGTCACCCGCGGCGGCGAGGAGATCCTGCTTCAGCCGCGCGAGTTCCGCCTGCTCGAATACCTGATGCGCCATGCCGGGCAGGTCGTCACCCGGACCATGCTGCTCGAGAATGTCTGGGATTATCATTTCGACCCCCAGACCAACGTGATCGATGTCCATATTTCCCGCCTCCGGGGCAAGATCGATCGCGGGCAGGGCGGCTCGCTGCTCCACACGGTCCGGGGCGCGGGCTACATGATCCGCGACAATGCCCGGTAGGTTCGGCGCATTCAGGCAGGCTTCGGGGCAGGTCATCCGCACCAGCGCCTTCAAGCTGTCGGCGGCCTATCTGCTCATCTTCATCGTCTTCGCCGTCTTCGTGCTCGGCTATCTCTCCTGGACCAGCCGGCGGCTGCTGGATGACCAGATCACCGCGACGATCGAAACCGAGATCAATTCGCTCGCCGAACAGTATCGCCAGGGCGGGGAGCGGCGCCTCATCACCGCGATCGAGCGGCGCAGCCGGCAGACCGGCAGTTTCATCTACCTGTTGGTCGACCGGCGGGGCGATTCCGTGACCGGCAACGCCCTGCTGCGCGTGCCGGCCCTCGACCAGAGCCCCGGCTGGATCGAGGTGAATTTCGGTGCGCCGGACGAGCCGGCCGAAGTCAACCGCCTCGCCAAGCTCCGGGTTTTCCTGCTGCCAAGCGGGTTCCGCCTGTTTGTCGGCCGCGACCTCGAGGATCGCGCGCGGCTGCAGGAGGTGATCCGCCGCGCGCGGCGCTGGACTGTGGTTCTGGTGCTGGTGCTTGGCGGTTTCGGCGCATGGTTCGTGACGCGCCGGGTGCTCGCGCGTGTCGATGCCATCGCCGCCTCCAGTGCGCGCATCATGGACGGCAACCTCTCCGAACGCCTGCCGGTGACGAATGTCGACGATGAATTCGACCGGCTGGCCCTGCATCTCAACCAGATGCTCGACCGGATCGGCGAGCTGATGGCCGGCCTGCGCGAACTCTCGGACAATGTCGCGCATGATCTCCGCACCCCGCTCACGCGGCTGCGGAACGGCGCCGAGGAGGCCCTCCGCAAGGCCGGAACGCTTGAGGAAAGCCGCGAGGGCCTGCTCCGCGCGATCGAGGAATCCGATCATCTCATCCGGATCTTCGATGCGCTGCTGATGATCGCCCGCGCCGAGACCGGCAATCTCGCCACGAGCTTGCAGGATCTCCGGCTCGACGATGCCCTGTCCGGGCTCGCGGAACTCTACGAGCCGCTGGCGGAGGAAGCGGGCCTGCCGCTCCGGGTCTCGATCGAGCCGGGGCTGACTTTGCGCGCCAATCGCGAATTGCTCGGCCGGGCCGTGGCCAACCTGCTCGACAATGCGCTGAAATACGGCCAGCCAGCCGAGGTCGGGGTCGGCCCGCCGCCGGAAATCGGCCTGACCGCCCGCCGCGCCGGCGAGGCGATCGAGATCATCGTGGCCGATCGCGGCGCCGGCATTCCGGAAGCCGATCGCGAACGGGTGACCGAGCGCTTCGTCCGGCTCGACCGCAGCCGCGCCAAGCCCGGGTTCGGCCTTGGCCTGTCGCTCGTCAACGCGATTGCCCGCCTGCATGGCGGGGTGTTGCGGCTGGAGGATAACGCGCCCGGGTTGAAGGCTGTGATCTCGCTGCCGGCCGGGGTTGCACCGGCTGCACCGGATGCCCACAATCCCGCCTGATGAAAAAATCGGCACTGTCCTTCGCCTCGCTCGCTGAATCCTTCGTCCAGGCCCCGAAATCCGGCAAGGCCGGCCGCCTGAAACTGGCCGATCTGTTTGCCGAGGAAGGCGCCGCCGCCCTGGCTGTGCTGGCCGGGATGCATCCGCTGGTCGCGAACCTGCTCGCCGGCCTCGCCGAGGGTTCGCCCTATCTCTGGCGTTTGGTCCGCCGCTGGCCGGAATGGGTGCCGCCGCTGCTGGAAAAGCCCTTCGCGGAATCGCTGGCGGGCATTCTCGCCGACACCCTTGCCGCAGGTGAGGAGGGCGAGGCCGCCGCGTCCATGCGCCGGTTGCGGCAAGCCAAGGCGCGGGCGGCCCTGCTCATCGCCATGGCCGATCTCGGCGGCGTCATCGATACGGTGGGCGTGACGGAGGCCCTGTCCGATTTCGCCGATGCCAGCGTGCAGGCGGCCTTGCGCTTCGGCCTGCGCGAAGCCGTGGCGGCGCGCCGCTTCACGCCCGTCGATCCGGATGAGCCGGAGCGTGGTTTCGGCCTCTTCGTGCTGGCGCTCGGCAAGCATGGCGCGCGCGAACTGAACTATTCGTCGGATATCGATCTCACGATCTTCTACGATCCGGAGGCGCCGGGCATCGCCTCGGCCGGTGATCCGCAGGTTTTGGCGATCCAGCTGGTCAAGGGCATTGTCCGGCTGCTCAACGAGCGGACAGCCGACGGCTATGTGCAGCGTGTCGATCTCCGGCTCCGGCCGGATCCCGGCCTGACCCCCGTCGCCATGCCGGTCCATGCCGCGCTCGGCTATTACGAGAGCGTTGGCCAGAACTGGGAGCGCGCGGCCAATATCAAGGCCCGGCCGATTGCCGGTGATATCGCCGCCGGCCGCGCCTTCCTGAAGGAGCTGGAGCCCTTCATCTGGCGGAAATATTTCGACTATGCCGCCATCGCCGATATCCACGCCATGAAGCGGCAGATCTATGCCGTGCGCGGCCATGACCAGATCACCGTGCCGGGGCACGATCTCAAGGTCGGGCGCGGCGGTATCCGCGAGATCGAGTTTTTCGTCCAGACGCAGCAGCTCGTCTATGGCGGCCGGCGCCCCTCCCTGCGTGGGCCCCGCACCCTCGACATGCTGGCGGAACTATCGCGGGAGGGCTGGGTCACGCCGGAAGCCGCCAGCGAACTGGCCACTGCCTACCGCTTCCTGCGCGATCTCGAGCACCGCGTGCAGATGGTCAATGACGAGCAGACGCAGAAACTGCCGCGCAGCGACGATGAACTCGCGAGCCTCGCGCGTCTCGCCGGGTTCACGCGCGGCGAACTCGACAAGGCGCTCATCCGCCAGATGCGCATCGTCGAGCGCCATTACGCTCGCCTCTTCGAGGCGGTGCCGGGCCTTGCCTCCGAAGCGGGCAGCCTCGTCTTCACGGGGGTCGAGGATGACCCGGAAACGCTGAACACCCTGCGCCGCCTCGGCTTCCAGCGGCCGGACATGGTGGCCGAGACGGTGCGCGGCTGGCATTTCGGCCGTCGCCCGGCCATCACCACGCCGCGGGCCCGCGAGATCGTGACGGAACTGGTTCCCGGCCTGCTTGAAGCCTTCGGCAATTCCTCCGACCCGGATGGCGCACTGCTCGCCTTCGACAACGCGCTCCAGCGCATGCCGGCCGTGGTCGAGCTCTTCTCGATCCTCAAGAACAATGCCGATCTGCGCCGGCTTTTCGCCGAGATCCTCGGCTCGGCACCGCGCCTGTCCGAGATCGTCGCGCAATCGCCGCATGTGCTCGACGTGCTGGTCGATCCGGAATTCCTGCACGGCCTGACCATCGAGGCTGCCCGCAGCCGCATTGCCCCGCGCCTCGAACGCGAGACCGACATGGAGCTTTTCCTCGAACGGGCCCGCGAACTGGCCCGCGCCGAACGCTTCCTGCTGGGAACGCGGGTCTTCTCGCGCGTGCTGCCGCTGGCCGAGGCCGGTCATGCCCATACCGCGATCGCCGAGATCTTTGTGGATGTGGTGCTGAAGCGCGTCCGGGCGGAATTCGCCAAGGCGCATGGCATGATCCCCGATGCCGAGATGATCCTCGTCGCCTATGGCAAGGCCGGCTCGCGCGAGATGACCGCCAATTCCGATCTCGACCTCGTGGTCATCTACGAGGCGCCACCGGATGCGGTATCGGACGGGGCCCGCTCGCTGATGCCTTCGGAGTATTTCGCCCGGCTGACGCAAAGGCTTGTCTCGGCCCTGTCGGTCCAGATGCGGACGGGCACGCTCTACGAGATCGACCTCCGCCTCCGGCCCTCCGGGCGCAAGGGCACCGTGGCAACCTCGCTCAACGGCTTCCGCGAATACCAGCTGACCGAAGCCGAGACCTGGGAACGCATGGCGCTTTCCCGCGCCCGGCCGATGGCCGGGGATTCCGGGCTTGGCCGGCGCTGGCGCGAGGAGGCGCAGGCCATCCTTGCGGCCCCGCGCGAGGCGAAATTCGTGCTGGCCGAGGTTGCCGCCATGCGCGGGCTGATGGCGCAGGAAAAGCCCGGGCGCAACCGGTTCGACGTCAAGGATTGGCCCGGCGGGCTGGTGGATTGCGAATTCATCGCCCAGGCCATGGTGCTGATCCATGCCGCGCGGCATCCCGCCTTGCTGGAGGGGGGCACGCTCGGGGCGCTGCAATCGGCGGCGGAGGCAGGTTTGCTCACGGCTGCCGATGCCGAGACGCTGGTTGCTTCCTGGCGGCTGCAATCGGCCGTCACCCAGGCAACCCGGCTGTGCATTTCCGGCCCCTTCGACGAGGCCGGGGCCAGCCCGGTCTTCAAGCGGCGGCTCGCCGCCCTGTTGGACAAACCGGATTTCGCCTATCTCGCCGCTGAGCTGGTCGATCTCCAGAAGCAGACCCGCCAGATCTTCGAGCGGCTGATCGGCAAGGTGAAGCCGGGCGGCTGAACGGCTCAGGCGCCGGCGGCGCTCATCGGCAGCGAGAGCTGCACCGGTTCAAGCGAGATCGGCAGGTGGATCAGCACCAGCGAGCCGATCTGCGGCGCGGAGCGCAGGCGCATCGTCCCGCCATGCAGTTCCACCAGCGACCGCGCGATGGCCACGCCGAGGCCGGAGCCCTTGCAGCCATCATGGAGCATGCCGTCGATATGGCCGAACGGGTCGCCCATCGTCCCGAGATCGCCGGCGGAGAGCCCGCCGCCCGAATCGGCGACGAACAGGTTGATATGGTCGCCCGCCATCCGCGCCCGGACGGAGACACGGCCGCCGAGCGGCGACAGCCGGATGCCGTTCCTGAGGAGATGGGCGAGGGCCTGCGAAATGGCCGTCGCATCGACATGGATCAGGCGCTGGCCGGCCTTGTCCTCGAGCTCGGGTTCGATCTCGATGGTGATGTTCTTGGCCTCGGCGGCATCGCGGACATCATCCGCCGCCCGGGAGAGCAGGGCACCCAGCGGGGTGGCTGACCGGTCCAGCGCCACGCGGCCGGCCTCGATGCGGGCCATGTCGAGAATATCGGAGATGAGCGAGAGCAGGGTGATGCCGCTCAGGCGGATATCGCGGGCATATTCGAGATAGCGATCGGAACCGCAAGGGCCGAAAACCTCGCCCTCGATCATCTCGGCAAAGCCGATAATGTGGTTCAGCGGCGTGCGGATCTCGTGGTTCATGTTGGCCAGGAACTCGGCCTTGATCCGGTTGGCGCTGATGGCCTCGGCCTTCTGCTCGAGATAGCGGTCGGCCAGTTCCGCCAGCTGCGCCGCCTGCTTGCGGAAGGCTTCGCGTGAATTGCCGAGATCGGTCACGGTGATGCGGAGCTGACGCTCGTTTTCCATCAGCCGTTCCTCCTGGAGCTTGCGCGCGGTGATGTCGGTCCCCACCGAGACATAGCCGCCATCCCGGGTATGCCGTTCGCTGATCAGCAGCCAGCGGCCGTCCTGGAACTGGGCCTCGTAGGCGCGGGTGCCGGTTTCCGGCTCGGTGCCGCGATCGATCTCGATCAGGACCCTCGGCTCGGAGGCCGCGGCCATCAGGGTCTTGTACCCGGCGCCGCGCTGCACAAGCTCCGGCGAGAGACCGTGGAAGGACTGGTATTTCGAATTGCACATGACGAGGCGGTTGTTCTCGTCCCAGAGCACGAAGGCTTCGGAGATGGATTCGATCGCATCGCGCAGCCGGGCATCGGCCCGATGGCTCTCCTCCTCGGCAGCCCGTTCCTGTGTGACGTCCATGACGATGCCGAGCAGCCGGGCGCTCTGGCCCACCGGGGCGGGGTCGATCACTGCCCGCATCCGCAGGGCCACCCAGCCCTGGCTTTCGTGGCGCATCCGGAAGAGATAGTCGAACTCGCTGTGGCCAGCCCGGGCGCTGTCCTCGATCCGCTGGAAGAGGTCGTGGTCCTCCGGATGGAGCCGCGCCTCGATTCCGGTCCGGTCGAGCAGGTCGCGGTTTGTCAGACCCAGCATCCGGTACATGGAATTCGACAGCGTCGGCGTGTCCTCACCCAGCCGCCAATCCCAGAGCCCGCAATGGCCATGTTCCAGCGCGTTCTCGAATTGCAGCCGGAGCTGCCGTGCCCGCGCCTGTGCCGTGTCGGTATGTTCGCGCTGGGCATAGAAGACGAGTGTGAAGGCGATCGTCACCGCGCCGAAGCTGAGCAGGATCCCGCCCAGCACACCGGCATGGTGGCGCCAGGTGCGCAACTCGTCATCCACCGGTTGCAGGGCCAGCACATAGCCGCCGAACCCGGCCGGCTGGCGCAGGTAGACGCTGGCGAGATCCCCCGTATGGAGTGGCACGCGGAAGGCGCCGCCATGGCGAAGTCGCCCGCTGAACAGGCCGGGCTCCTGGAACAGCGCATCGACCGGCAGGGCGATCTCGCCGGGGGCGGCGTGCCCGCCGCGGATCACGCCGAGCATGTCGAGCAGGACGAAACGGCGGCCGGGCTCATGGATCTCGGTGGGCAGGACCGGCAGGGAGAAAGTCGTCTCGCCGGTCTCGCGGCTCTGGCGGGACATTTCCGCCGCCAGGAAATGGGCCGCCACCGCCAGCGCATCCTCGCTCGACCGGAGCTGGGCATTGCGGCTGGAGGTAAACTGGAGCGTGATGCTGATCGCGGCGACGGAGAGAAAGATCAGGACGAGGATCGGCACCGCCCGATCGAGCCGTGTTGGCCCTGAAACCGCGGAAGACAGGCCGGATTTGCCGGTGGCCTGCCCCTGTTTTTCGCGCAAACGAATAGCGCTGGCCGCGAATGATCGCACCATGCTTGCCCCCTCGAAACATCCCCCAGATGAGCCGGGGAATGTGCCGCATCGCCCCGAATCACCCTTAGTAGAATCGCGGAGAATCGCGCTGGCAAGCGCCTTTCTAAGAATTTGTTTACCATTTGGGCATCGGTAGCCCGTTCCGGGCGTGTGTCGGGCAGCAAACGCGAAGATGTTTTTGAATTATTCTTCGTATGTTCGCGTTTGTTCCTGTTTATTTGTTTATATCAGACTTGACTGAAGCAGAGGCGCGACCACCGGGATCCGCACCCTCGGCGTGCCGATGGCGCGGGATGCACGTCATGAGAGCGTGCGCTCGAGAATATCACCCAGATCGCGGGAAAGGTTGGCCTTGCTGGCCAGGGTCCGCAGCACGGTGCCGGCCTGCTCCCGCCGGCCGCTCTCGAGATTGCGCCAGGTGCGGAACGCCGTCGCCATGCGCGCCGCGATCTGCGGGTTCCTCGCATCCAGCGCGTCGATGATTTCGGCCACCAGTTGGTAGCCGCTGCCATCGGCGGCATGGAAGCCCCGCAGGTTGCCGTTGGCGAAGGTCGCGATCAGCGACCGTGCCCGGTTCGGATTGGCGAGCGTGAATTTCGGATGGCCCGTCAACGCCCGGACGCGCGCCACCGCACCCGGTCCCGGCACGCGCGCCTGCAACGCGAACCACATGTCGAGGATCAGGGCATCCGCGCCATAGGCCTTCTCGAACGCCGCCAGAGCCGTTTCGCGCTCCGGCCCCTCGCAAGGCAGCAGGGCCGTCAGCGCGGCGACACGGTCCGTCATGTTGTTGGCCTGCTCATACTGGCGGAGGGCGATCCGGGCACCGCCTTCCGGTTCGGCCGCCACGAGATAGCGCAGGAGTTGCGCCCGCAGCGCCCGCCGGCCGGCGCTCGTCCCGTCCGGGCTGAATGGAACCGGCTGCGAGAGGGTGTCATAGGCCCGCGAGGCCGGCTCGCGCACCAGCCGGCCCATGGCGCGGCGGAGATGGTCGATGGCCTGCCCGATCGCCTCGGGGTCGATCTCGGTCGCGATTTCGCGCGCAAGGTCGCCTTCCGTAGGCAGGCCGATGGCGAGGGCGGCGAAAGCCGGGTCCTGCTGGCTGCCGGCGATCAGGTTCGACACCGCCTCGGCCAGCCGGGTGCTGTCGAGCGGAGCCTTGCCTGCGGCGATGGCCCGGACAGACCGCGTGAGGAGATCGATCGCGGCATCCTGCAGGGCCTGCCACCGGTTGAACGGATCGACATCATGCCGGGCCAGGGCGAGAAGATCGCCCTCCTGGCGGTCGATCACCACCTTGACCGGCGCCGAGAAGCCCCGGAACAGCGAGGGGATCGGCCGCCGGGGGAGCCCGGTAAAGCTTCGGCTCCCGGTCTCGCCGTCGAGCACGAACAGTTCGTCCGGCACGAGTTCGGTGCCATCCTCGCCGATCAGGCCGAGCCGGATCGGAATGACCTGCGGATGCTTGTCGGGCTGGCCCGGCGTCGGCCGCGTCTCCTGCCGGAAATGCAGCGTGTAGCGGCCGGTCTCCGGGTTGTGGTTGCTGGTCACGGTGACGACGGGCGTCCCGGCCTGATCGTACCAGCGCATGAAGGGCGCGAAATCCCGGCCGGAGACATCCGCGAAACACTGGATGAACTGCTCGACCACCGCCGCCTCGCCGTCATGGCGCTCGAAATAGAGATCCATCCCGGCCCGGAAGGCTTCCGGCCCGATCAGCAGGCGGATCATCTGGATCAGCTCGGAGCCCTTGTTATAGACCGTCGCTGTGTAGAAGTTGTTGATTTCCTTGTAGGTCTGCGGGCGGACCGGGTGGGCCAGCGGCCCCGCATCCTCGACGAACTGCGCGGCGCGGAGGGTCTGGACATTGGCAATCCGCTCCACCGGGCGCGAGCGCTGGTCCGACGAGAATTCCTGGTCCCGGAAAACGGTGAGGCCTTCCTTCAGGCAGAGCTGGAACCAGTCACGGCAGGTGATCCGGTTGCCGGTCCAGTTATGGAAATACTCATGCGCAACGATCGCTTCGATATTGTGATAATCCTGATCGGTCGCGGTTTCCGGCGAGGCCAGGATGTAGCGGTCGTTGAAGATGTTGAGGCCCTTGTTCTCCATCGCGCCCATGTTGAAATCGGACACGGCGACGATGTTGAACAGGTCGAGGTCGTATTCCCGGCCGAAGGCCTGCTCGTCCCATTGCATGGAGCGGATCAGCGCATCCATCGCATAGGCCGCGCGCTCCGCCTTGCCCTTCTCGACATAGACATTGAGCGTTACCTTGCGGCCGGACGGGGTGACATGGCTCCCCGTGAAGGCGTCGAGATCGCCCGCGACCAGCGCAAAGAGATAGCAGGGCTTTTTGTGGGGATCGTCCCACACGGCATAGTGCCGGCCCGTGCCGCCAATCTCGCCGGCCTCGACCGGATTCCCGTTCGAGAGCAGAAGCGGCGCTTCGGCCTTGTCGGCCTCCATCCTGACGCGCCAGGTCGACATCACGTCCGGCCGGTCGAGGAAATACGAGATCCGGCGGAAGCCATCCGCCTCGCATTGCGTGCAATAGACGCCGTTGGAGCGGTAGAGCCCCATCAGCTTGGTATTGGCGGCCGGGTTGATCTCGGTCTCGACCATCAGGGTGAACCGGTCGCCCAGCCCCTCGATGGTCAGGCTGTCCTGCGTCGCGGTAAAGGCTTGCGCCGGCACCGGCGCGCCATCCACCGCAAGGCCGGTCAGCGTCAGGTCATCGCCGTCGAGAACGAGGCTGGCATCGGGGCGCCCGGCCGGGTTACGACGCATGGTGAGCCGGGAGGTCACCATCGTCCGCTCCGGCTGGAGCCTGAAATCGAGATCGACATGGTCGATCAGGAAATCCGGCACGCGGTAATCGGCGAGGCGGATGATGGGTGGCGTTTCGGTACGCATGGGACCCCCGGCACGTCTGCAGGAAAAACACGTGTACAAGAAAAACACGTGTACAAGAAAAATAGGCCCGCCAGCCCGGGAAGGGCGGCAGGACAGAGTGTCGCAGGCTAGGCTTAGTTGAGCCCGTGTCTACTGCAATGGTGTCGCAGGGCGAGCATCGTCACGAGGGCCAGAGTGGCCGTCCCCAGCATCAGGTCGACCAGCATTGCCGCGCCCAGCCTGTCCAGCAGGAATCCTCCGAGGATGGGCGCCAGGGCTCCGGCCGCATTCTGCGAGACGGTGATCCGGTTCAGGCGCTCGCCGTAGCCACGTGATCCGAAGATCGCCAGCGTCAGGCCACCCCGCGCGATCGTCATCAGCCCGTTCGAGATGCCGTAGAAGGCGGCGAAGGCGAGGCCGACGGGGATGCTCCCCTGAGCCTGGATCAGGAAGAGGAACGAGACCGGCAGGAACGCGGCGGAGACGAAGGCTGTCCACATGATGCTGAAGCGCTGGGCCAGCAATGCCTCGCCCATCCGGCCTGCGACCTGGAACACGCCAACCATGCTGCCGACAAGCACCGCCGCCTTGGCCGCAAAGCCCAGTCCCTCCAGCAGCGGAAAGACCAGCAGCGACCACGAATTGAAGATCAGGCCATTCATTGCCAGCATCGCGGCGAACAGCGCGAAGGCGAGCGGAAAGGCTGAAGCGGGAATGCCGGCCTCGACCGGGTCGGCGGCCGGCACATGGGCAGCTTCGCCGCCCCGCCCCGGCAGGAGTGTCAGATGGATCGGCAGGCAGATCGCGAGGTTGAGCCCGGCGAAAAGCAGGATGATCGTCCGCCAGTCGAGGAACGACATCAGCCAGGCCGTGAAGGGCCAGAACGACGTCGAGGCCAGTCCGCCCATGAAGGTGAGGTAGGAAATGGCGCGCCGGGCCTGTGACCCTGAAATCTGCGTCAGGGCCGTGAACGCGGCGGAATAGAGCGACATCGGCGAGCCGATGCCGATGATCGCCCAGCCGAGATAATAGCTCGACAGCCCCTTCGAGAAAGCGAGGACGACCAGCCCGGTTGCCATGATCACGGTTCCGGTGGCCATGACAACGCGCGATCCGGAGCGGTCCTGCCAGCGGCCGATCCAGGGGCCGATCAGGGCCGCCGCCCCGAGAGTGAGCGACGTTCCGCCCAGAACCCAGGCCGTGGACAGGCCGAGCGAGGCGCCGATCTCGCCACTGAGCAGCGAAAGGAGATAATAGGTCGTTCCCCAGCCGATGATCTGGCTGACCCCGAGGCCAAGGATGGCCCGCCGCACGGCTGGCGGCATTGGCATCGTCTGTGGGGCGGGCACGGAATCAGGCCTGAACGAGGGGTGACGCCGGATGGGTCACGTTGAATGCAGAATGCCGCCGGAAACCGGCGGCATTCAAGACAAATCCTGAGATGGATCGATCAATATTTGTTATTGCTTGACCTTCGCCTTCAGCAGCGGGATCCAGCGGTCATTCTCCGACTTGACCAATGCCGCGAGAGCTTCCGGCGAGGCGCCCTTCGCATCCGGCACCACGCCGCCGAGATCCTCGAGCTTCTTCTTCGTGGCCGGATCGGTGACGGCCTTGGTCAGCGCATCGCTGAGCTTGGCGACGACATCGGCCGGCGTGCCCTTCGGCGCGAACACGGCGTTCCAGGCCGAGACTTCGAAGGCCGGCAGCCCGGCTTCCTTGGTGGTCGGGACATCCGGAAGCGACGGCGAACGCTCCGGCGTGGCAATCGCCAGCGCCTTGATCGCATCGCCCTTCACCTGGCTGCTGACCGAGACGATCTGGTCGCACATGTAATCGACCTTGCTCGAGACGAGATCGGTCAAAGCCGGACCCGTGCCGCGATAGGGGATCTGGTTCGGATCGATCTTCATCATCTCGTGCAGCAGCACGCAGGTGATATGCGAGACCGAGCCCGAGCCGGCATTCGCGTTGTTGATCGTCTTCTCGTTTTTCTGCGCCCAGGCGATGAATTCCTGCAGGTTCTTCACCGGCAGGTCCTTGCGCGCGACGATCACGATCGGCGTGCCGGCGGCGAGGCCGATCGGCGCGAAATCCGTCTGCGGATTATAGGCGATGTTCGGATAGAGGCCCGGCGCCGCGCCATGCGTGCCCATATGGCCCATCGCGATCGTGTAGCCATCCGGCGCCGACTTGGCGACGCGGGTGATGCCCGTCGTGCCGCCGGCACCGGCGACGTTCTCGATGATCACCGGCTGGCCGAGCGTCTTCGACATGTGCTCGCCGACGATGCGCGCGACCACGTCGGTCGGGCCGCCGGCGGCGAACGGCACCACCATGGTGATGGGCTTGTTCGGGTATTGCGCCTGCGCCGAACCGGCGCCGAGCGCGAGGATCGCCCCGATAGCCGCTGCTGCGGTCAGGCCTTGGCGTTTGGTGATGGTCATCTGGTCACTCTCCCTTGGTTCCAGTCTTGGTCTTGACATCCGGCCCCTCCAGCTGGAGCAGGGGGCCGGTTTGTCCAGCATGCCCGTTGCCGCAGCCGTTTCCGGCATTGGCTGGGGCTTCTGTCATTCGACGAACACTTCGTCGCGCTTGCGGCGGATCGATGGCAACAGGGCCACCACCAGCAGGATGATCGACACGATCATCAGGGTCGCCGAAATCGGGTGCTTCGTAAAATCGAAGAAGGTCATCGCATCCCCGCGCGACAGCAGCATCGCCTGGCGGAGCTTCTCTTCCATGATCTTGCCGAGCACGAAGGCGACAAGCATCGGCGCCGGCTCGAAGCCGAGCTTCAGCAGCAGGTAGCCCACGAGGCCGAAGAAGGCGGTCAGCACCACATCGAACGGCTGGTTGTTGATGGAGTAGACCCCAATGGCACAGAAGATCAGGATGGCCGGGAACAGCATCCGGTAGGGCACCCGCAGCAGGCGGACCCAGAGGCCGACCATCGGCAGGTTGATAATGACCAGCATCAGGTTGCCGATCCACATCGAGGCGATCATGCCCCAGAACAGGTCGGGCTGCTTGGTCATGATCTGCGGCCCCGGCACGATGCCGTGGATCGTCATCGCACCGACCATGATCGCCATCACCGCATTCGGCGGGATGCCGAGCGTCAGCAGCGGGATGAACGAGGTCTGCGCCGCGGCATTGTTGGCGCTTTCCGGGCCGGCAACGCCGCAGATGGCGCCCTTGCCGAATTCCTGCGGCTTCTTCGAGATCTTCTTTTCGAGCGTGTAGGCGCCGAAGGCCGCCAGAACCGCACCACCCCCCGGCAGGATGCCGAGAACGGAGCCGAGCAGGGTGCCGCGCGCGATGGCGGGCGCCGCTTCCTTCATGTCCGCCCGGGTCGGCATGAGGTTGGTGATCTTCTGCTCGACGACGTCGCGGCTCTGTTCCTGCTCGAGGTTGCGCAGGATTTCCGCGAAGCCGAACACGCCCATGGCCAAAGTGACGAACTCGATCCCATCCGCCAGCGGCAGCATGCCGAAGGTCATGCGCTGCTCGCCTGTTTCGAGATCGGTGCCGATGGTCGAGAGAAGCAGCCCGAGGAAGATCATCGTGATTGCCTTGAGCACCGAGCCCGAGGCCAGCACGACCGCGCAGACGAGGCCAAGCACCATCAGCGCGCAATAATCCGCCGGCCCGAAGGCCTGTGCCACCTGCGTCAGCGGCTTGCCGAGCGCGGCAACAAGGATGGTGCCGAACGTGCCGGCAATGAACGAGCCGATGGCCGCAATGGCAAGCGCCGTGCCGGCCCGGCCCTTCTTGGCCATCTGGTGGCCGTCAAGCGCGGTCACGACCGAGGAGGATTCCCCGGGCAGGTTGACGAGGATCGCCGTGGTCGAGCCGCCATATTGCGCGCCGTAATAGATGCCGGCGAGCATGATGAGCGCACCGGTGGGATCGAGCTTGTAGGTGATCGGCAGGAGCATCGCGATCGTGGCGATGGGGCCGATCCCCGGCAGGACGCCGATCAGCGTGCCGACGAGCGCGCCGATCAGGCAGAGCATCAGGTTGGTCGGCGTCGCGGCAATCGAGAAGCCGTAAGCGAGGTTGCTGAGAAGATCCATGGACGCATTACCTCAGGAAAGTCGGCCAGAGCGGAATCGGTTGCCCGAGGGCGATCGGGAACAGCAGGGCACAGAAGGCGGTGATCGCAATGGCGAAGATCAGGGCCTCCTTCCAGCGATAGCCCTCCCGCGCCGCAGCCGTGGAGATGAGCACCATCGGGATGCCCGTCATCGCGAGGCCGAGCGTGCGGATCGAGAATGCGAAGAACAGAACCGAGCCGAGAATGGCAAGAGGCCCCCGGATGGACAGGCGCTCCAGGCGCGGGCCCGAATTCATCCAGCCGATGAGGGTCACGGCGAGGCCGAGGCCGATCAGGCAATAGGCGAAAATCCGTGGCGCGGTGCCCGAGGCAAAGCCGACGCGCCCTGCCGCCGGCAGGTCCTTGACCAGATACAGCGCGAACACCCCGATCAGGACCATCGCGACCCCTCCGAGTATGTCCTGTGGCGAGCGGGCCGCCTGATGGCGGCGAGCTTCCTGACTCATTGATTTCCCCCCGAATTCGTCCGGCTCTTGAGCGAGTTTTGCAACAAGCAGGGCCGGATGCAAATGCGCTGCTAATGACTTTCGTTGGCCATGTAAAGCGTTAATATATGGCCAAGATAATTTTGTATTCAACAATGAATAGTCCATATAGACCTGAAAAGGAGGTCAAAATCCTATGTAATGTTTTCGTATTGAGATTTATACAAGACCCCGAAGACAGGGATGAACTCGCAGAGAATGCCCCGAGCAATGCGGTGACATGACAATGCCATCATTTGTCACAAAATTGCCGTTTTCCAATCCTCGACGCGCTATTCCTATATTTTGCAGCGCAGCAAAAGTCCTTTGCTCTGAACGGAATGAATAAAGCCGCATCCGAATTGCCACGCCGGGCCGGTTCCGCTAGGCCGAGGGGGCGTGTTCGAAGAAAGCAGGGCGATGTTTGGCATTCCCGTCTCGGATCTGTTGCCGCTGGTGGTCGCCCTTCTGGCCGCTGGCCTGTTGACCGGCCTGCTCGCCGGCATGTTCGGCGTGGGCGGCGGTGCTGTCATCGTGCCGGTGCTCTACCAGATCTTCGGGCTGCTCAACGTGCCGGAATCGGTGCGGATGCATCTCTGCGTCGGCACCTCATTGGCCATCATCATCCCCACCTCGATCCAGTCCTTCCGCACGCATTACGGCAAGGGCAAGGTGTTGATGGATGTGCTGCGCCTATGGGCGGTGCCGGTTGTCCTTTCGGTCATCGCCGGCGGCGTCATCGCGGCCTATGCGCCGGCCCTGGTGCTGAAGCTGGTCTTCGTGGCGGTGGCCGGCTCGAACGCGATCAAGCTGCTGTCGGGCCGCGATGACTGGCGCATCGCGCCGGATCTGCCCGGTCCTCTCGGCATGCGGGCCTATGGCGTGCTGATCGGCCTTGCTTCCTCGCTCATGGGCATCGGCGGCGGTGCCATTTCCAACATGATCCTCGCTTTGCATGGCAAGGCCATCCACAATGCCGTGGCCACCTCGTCGGGCCTTGGCGTGCTGATCTCCATTCCCGGCGCGCTGGCCTATATCTGGGCAGGCTGGCCGCATATCGCCGAATTGCCGCCGCTCTCGCTCGGCTTCGTCTCGATCCTCGGTTTCGCCCTGATCGCGCCGACCTCCACCTTCGTGGCGCCCTATGGCGCGCGGCTTGCCCATTCCATGCCGAAGCGCCGGCTGGAAATCGCGTTCGGCGTTTTCCTCCTGCTGGTAAGCCTGCGCTTCCTCTATGGCCTCGTCGCCTGACACGGCGCCCGCCGATAGGGGGTTGAGCTTCGCCCGGCGGGCAGTATCCTGCACGCAGCGAGGGAGCGTTGTCGCATGCCGGAAAGCCCGCGCGGGCCTGTACCGCCGGAACAGATCGCCCGGATTTTCCAGCGGATCGATTCCCTGCGCGATGATCTCGTCGCGCTCACGCAGCGATTGATCCGTTTCCCCACCATCAACCCGCCCGGCGATGCCTACGAGGCCTGCGCGCGCGATATCGGCGCCTGGCTCTCGGCCCGGGGCGCGGCGGTTTCCTATATCCGCGGCGAGGGCGAGCCCGACGATACCGACCTCCATCCCCGCATCAACGTGATCGGGCGTCTCGATGCATCCGAGCCGGGACCCTGCATCCATTTCAACGGCCATATCGATGTGGTCGAGCCCGGCCTCGGCTGGACCGTGCCACCCTTCGAGGGGCTGGTGCGCGATGGCCGAGTCTATGGCCGCGGCGCCTGTGACATGAAAGGCGGCATTGCCGCGGCAATGATTGCCATCGAGGCGATCCTCGCAGAGGGCGCGCTCACCCGCGGCGCGATCGAGTTGTCCGGCACGGTGGACGAGGAATCCGGCGGGTTCGGCGGCGTCGGCTTCCTTGCGCGGCGCGGGCTGTTCGACCGCAGCCGCGTCGATCATGTCATCATCCCCGAACCGCTCAACCCGGATCGCGTCTGCCTTGGCCATCGCGGTGTCTGGTGGGCCGAGATCGAGATGCGCGGCCAGATCGGCCATGGCGCGATGCCGTTCCTGGGTGTCTCCGCCATTCGCGGCATGGGCCATTTCCTGCGCTTGCTGGAGGAGGAATTGCTGCCGTCGCTTGGCACGCGCGTCACGCGGATGCCCTGCGTGCCGAACGGCGCGCGGCAGGCGACGCTCAATCTGAATTCCATCCATGGCGGCCAGCCGGAGCCCTTCCATGGCCTGCCGGCGCCGGTTGTCGCCGATCGCTGCCGGCTGGTCATCGACCGCCGCTACCTGATCGAGGAGGATCTCGATCAGGTGCGCGGCGAGATTGTCGCGCTGCTCGACCGGGCAAAATCACGCGAGGCCGGCCTCGATTATTCGCTGCGCGAGATCATGACCTTCGCCCCGACGATGACCGAGCCGGATGCGCCGCTGGTGCGCGAACTCGACCACTGGATCGAGTCGCTGTTCGGCCGCCCGGCGGAGCATGTGGCCTCGCCCGGAACCTATGACCAGAAACACATCACGCGGTTCGGCTCGGTGCGCGATTGCGTCGCCTATGGGCCGGGGATTCTCGACCTCGCCCACCAGCCGGATGAATGGGTGGGAATCGACGATATGGTCATTTCCGCCAAGGTGATGGCGGCGACGACCCTGTGTTTGTTGCACAAGAGCGGGAATCCGGCCTAGTTTCCCGGAGCAGGCCCCGAAAGGGCAGGGGAGTGACGATGATGAAGCCCATCCGCCAGCTGGCCGGACCCGCATGCCTCGCCCTCGGGCTTGCCCTCGCCACGCTTCCGGCCGCAGCCCAGGCGCGCGACGCGCTGACCCTGTGCCAGACGCTGGAACCGCCCATCCTCGACCCCTCCGGCGGTGCTGCCGCCGCAATCCGCGAGGTGACTTACGGCAATATTTTCGAGGGGCTCGTCGCCTATGACCGGGACGGCAAGGTGGTGCCGGCTCTGGCGCGGGAATGGTCCACCAGCGCCGATGGCCTCGTCTGGCAGTTCCGGCTCCGCCCGGCGCAGTTCCATGATGGCAGCGCCGTGACCGCAGCCGATGTGAAATTCTCCTTCGAACGTGCCGTCGCGCCCGATTCGAAGAATGCCCAGAAATGGATTTTCGAACCCATTGCCAGCATCGCGACGCCAGCGCCCGATCTCGTCGAGATCACGCTGAAGAGCTTCACGGCCGATTTCCTCGAAGGTCTCGCCATGGGCGACGCCACGATCTTCTCGGCCGCCTCCGTTGGCAAGGCCGCCACCGAACCGGTCGGAACCGGCCCCTATCGTTTCATGCGCTGGCAGCGCGGCGACCGGCTGTTGCTGGAGCGCAATGACAGCTGGTGGGGGCCGAAACCGGCGCTGAAATCCGTGACTTTCCGCTTCATCTCCGACCCGCAGGCGCAGGTATCGGCCCTGCTTGCCGGCGATTGCGATGCCCATACCAATCTCGGCGCGCACGAGGCTGTCGCCCAGCTCCGCGCGGATCCACGCCTCGCGGTCACCATCGGCCGGACCGAAGGCGAGACCATCGTTGCGATCAACAATGCCAAGGCGCCCTTCTCGGATCTCCGCGTCCGGCAGGCCATGGCGATGGCGGTGGATCGCCGCCTCGTCAACGAGGGCGCGGTGTCCGGGCTCGGCACGCCGATCGGCAGCCATTTCTCGCCGAACCATCCGGCCTATCTCGATCTCACGGCCGAGCGCCTGGTCGATCTCGCCAGGGCGAGGGCACTGCTCGCCGCGGCCGGTTATCCCAACGGCTTCGCCACCACGCTCCGCCTGCCGCCGCCGGCCTATGCCCGGCGGAGCGGCGAGATCGTCGCGGCGATGCTGGGGCAGATCGGCATCCGCGCCACGATCGAGCCGCTGGAATGGCCGCAATGGCTCGAGCGTGTCTTCCGCAACAAGGATTTCGACATGACCATCGTCGCGCATGTCGAGCCGCTGGATGTGAACATCTACACGCGGGACAGCTATTATTTCGGCTACCAGTCGCCGCTGGTGAAGGAGGCCTATGCCCGCACCAAGACCGCGCGCAGCGAGGCGGAACGGCGCGAGGCCTTCCGTACGATCCAGCGGCAGATCACCGAGGACCAGGTGAACCTTTTCCTCTTCATGCTGCCGAAGATCACCGTGGCGCGGAAGGGCCTCGCCGGCCTCTGGCCGAACTGGCCGGTTCCCGCCAATCCGCTGGCCGAATTGCGCTGGGAATGATTCTGCGACAGGGCCTGGCGGCATGGCTTTGTTCCTGATCAAGCGGCTCCTCGGGCTGGTCCTGACGCTGCTTTTTGCCGCTCTGGTGATCTTCCTCGTTCTGGAAATCCTGCCGGGAGATCCGGCCGCCATGATGATGGGCGTCAGCGCCACGCCCGAATCCGTCGCCGCGCTCCGGGCGGAACTCGGTCTCGACCGGCCGGCCGCCGTGCGCTTCCTCGAATGGCTGGGCGGCTTCTTCACCGGACGTCTCGGCCTGTCCTACACCTATCGCGTTCCGGTGGCCGGCCTGATCGCCGAACGGCTCGCCGTCACCGTGCCGCTTTCACTTCTGGCGCTCGGCCTCGCCGTGGCCTTCGGTGTCACGCTGGGCACGCTCGCCGCGGCGCAGGCCCATCGCCGGGCGGATCTGATCATCATGGGAATGACGCAGCTGGGCCTCGCCATTCCGAATTTCTGGTTCGGCATCCTGCTGGTCCTTGTTTTCGCCGTGGGATTGGGCTGGTTCCCGGCCGGCGGATTCCCGGGCTGGGCGGCCGACCCGATGCTCGCCTTCCGTGCGCTGCTCCTGCCGGCCATCGCACTGGCCCTGCCGCAGGCGGCGAGCCTTGCGCGGATCACCCGCTCGACCATGCTGGAAACGCTGTCGGAGGATTACATCCGCACCGCCCGCGCCAAGGGCCTGTCGCGCAGCCAGACGATCCGCCGCCATGCCCTGCGCAACGCGCTCATTCCGGTGCTGACGATCCTCGGCCTGCAATTCTCCTTCCTGCTCGCCGGAACCATCGTGCTGGAAAACGTTTTCGCCCTGCCGGGCCTCGGCCGCCTGCTGATCCAGGCGATCGGCGGGCATGACCTGATCCTCATCAAGAGCCTCGTCCTGTTCTATGTCGCCACCGCCATTCTCGTGAATGCCGTGGTCGATCTCGCCTATGGCTTCGCGGATCCGCGGTTGCGGGTGGGCCGCGCATGAACCCGGCCTGGCGGCATCCCTCCTTCGGTGTCGGCGCCCTGCTGATGGCGCTCGTTCTCGGCGCGGCCCTGCTCTCGCTGGTCTGGACCCCGCACGACCCGACGGCGATGCGCATCATGGCACGGTTGCGACCGCCTTCCGCCGAACATTGGCTGGGCACGGACCAGTTTGGCCGCGACATCGCCTCGATGGTGCTGGTCGGTGCCCGCAATGCCCTGCTGGTCGGGCTTGTCGCTGTGGGGATCGGCCTCGTCTTCGGCGTCGCGCTCGGCATGCTCGCCGCGCTCTATCGCGGCCGGCTGCTCGACGAGGCGGTGATGCGCAGCCTCGACTTCGTCTTCGCCTTTCCGGCGGTGCTGACGGCAATCCTCATCCTGACCTGGTTCGGGCCCGGCCTCGTCAATGCCGTGGTGGCCATCGGCATCTTCAACATTCCCGTTTTCGCCCGGCAGGCACGGGCCGCCACTTTGCAGGTGCTCGCGCAGGATTATATCCGCGCCGCACGGCTGGCCGGGCTCAGTCGCGCGGCTGTGATGCGCCGGCACATCCTGCCGAATATCACCGGCCTGATGATCGTTCAGGGCTCGACGCAATTCGCCTTCGCCATTCTCGCCGAGGCCTCGCTCTCCTATCTCGGCATCGGCACGCAGCCGCCCAACCCGTCCTGGGGCCGGATGCTCAATGATGCGCAGACCTATCTCGCCGCCGCCCCGCATCTGGCGCTGGTTCCCGGGTTTGCCATCGCCATCACCGTCCTCGCCTTCAACCTGCTCGGCGACGGGCTGCGTGATCTTCTCGATCCGCGCATGAAGGAGCGCTGAGATGCTGGCCCTGCGCGAACTCTCCGTCAGCTTCCGCGGCCGGCCCGTCCTCCGGAACCTCTCGCTTGATCTCGCCCCGGGCGAGACGCTCGGGCTTGTCGGCGAATCCGGCTCCGGGAAATCGATGACCGCACTTGCCCTGATGGGCCTGCTTCCGCCGGGCTTTGTCGCCTCGGGCAGCATCCGCCTTGGCGATACCGAATTGCTCGGCCTTGCCGATGCCGATCTCTGCCGCCTGCGCGGCCGGGAAATGGCGATGATCTTCCAGGAGCCGATGACCGCGCTGAACCCGGTCCTGACCGTCGGGGCGCAGATCGCCGAGGGCCTCGTCCTGCATGGCCTGATGGCGCCGCGCGCCGCGCGCGAGGAGGCCATCCGGCTCATGGAACGCGTCGGTCTGCCGGATCCGGCGCGAAGGGCGCGCTCCTACCCGCATGAGCTTTCGGGCGGACAGCGCCAGCGGGCGATGATCGCCATGGCGATCGCCTGCCGCCCCGCGCTCCTGATCGCCGATGAGCCGACCTCGGCGCTCGATGTCTCGCTCCAGGTCGAGATTCTCGCTCTGCTGCGCGAGATCCGGGACGAGACCGGCATGGCGATGATCTTCATCAGCCATGATCTCTCGGTGATCCATGCCATGGCGGACCGGGCCCTCGTGCTCTATGGCGGGCTCGCCATGGAAACCGGCCCGACCCGCCATGTCATCGGCCAGCCTGCCCATCCCTATACGCGGGGCCTGATGGCCGCGATCCCGCGCGGGAATGCCCATACGGAGCGCCTCCGGCCGATCCCCGGGCAAGTGCCGGATCTTTCCCGCCTGCCCCCGGGCTGCCCCTTTGCCGGGCGATGCGCCCTCGGCGATGCGCACTGTGCCGAGACGCCGCCGCCTTTGCGCACCGGGCTGACCGCGCTCCATTGCCACCACGCGGAGCCTGCCCCCGCATGATCCCGATCCTCGAGGCTGTCCATCTGCATCAGGCCTACCCGCTGCCGAGGCAGGCCCTGTTCGAACGCCGGAAGCGGATCCATGCTGTGCGCGATGTCTCGTTCCGGCTTGAGGAGGGGCAGACGCTTGGCATTGTCGGGGAATCCGGCTCCGGCAAATCCACCCTCGCGCGGCTGCTCGTGGCGCTGGAAAAGCCGCGATCCGGCGAGGTGCTTTTCCGCGGCGAGCGGATCTCCGGCCTGCCCGAAAGGAGCATCCGTCCGGTCCGGCCGCTGATCCAGATGATCTTCCAGGATCCGTTCGGCTCGCTCGATCCGCGCATGCGGGTCGGCGAGAGCATCGCCGAACCTCTGGGCGTCGCCGAACCCTGGCTGGATGCGGGGGAAACCCGCGAGCGGGTGGCCGCCATGCTCAAAAGGGTCGGCCTGCAGCCCGACATGGTGGCGCGCTATCCGCACCAGTTCTCCGGCGGGCAGCGCCAGCGCATCGCCATTGCGCGCGCGCTCATCACAAGGCCGGCCTTGCTGGTGGCGGACGAGCCGGTTTCCGCACTCGATGTCTCGGTGCAGGCGCAGATCCTGAACCTGCTCTTCGATCTCAAGCTGGAATTCGGCCTGTCCATGGTGGTGATCAGCCATGATCTCGCCGTCATCCGCTATCTCTGCGACGAGGTCATCGTGATGGAGGGCGGCCGCGTCGTGGAGCAGGCCGCAACCGGCCAGCTCTTTGCCGCCCCCCAGGCGGACTATACCCGCGCGCTGATGGCGGCTATGCCGCTTCTGCCCGACGCCAGACCGGAAACGGATCCGGCAGGTGGCGATACTTCTCCGCGTTGAATTTCAGCGGCATGCTTTCGCCGAGCAGGCAGAGATCGAGCGCGGTTCGCATCGCCGCCTCGTCGAGATTCTGGCCGATAAAGACCAGTTCCTGCCGGCGGTCGCCCCAGACGGAATGCCAGTGGCGATTGAGGATCTGCCGCCATTCCGTGCTTTTCGGCCAGCGCTCCTTCGGCACATGCGCCCACCAGAAGCCGAGCGCCTCCGTCCGGCAGATCGCTCCGGCAATGCTCATCTCGCCCACCCATTCCGGCCGTGTGGCGATCCAGAAATGGCCCTTGGCCCGGATCAGGCCCGGCCAGGTCGCCGCGAGGAACTCGGCGAACTTCTCGGGGTGGAACGGTCGCCGCGCGCGATAGACGAAGGAGGAGATATTGTACTCCTCGGTCTCCGGCACGTGGCTGGCAAAGCCGTAGAGCTCCTTGGCCCAGAGCGGGTGTCCCTGCGCCTTTTCGGAGTCGAACAGCCCGGTTTCCAGCACGGCCTCCAGCGGGACGCGCCCGAAATCGGCGAAGACGACCTGTGCGTCCGGGTTCAGTGCCCGGACGATCGCCTCTGCCTGCGCGCGCTGGTCGGGGGTTGCGTCGGAAACCTTGTTGATGACGACGACATCGGCGAATTCGATCTGCTCGACCAGCAGGTCGACCAGCGTCCGCTCGTCCTGCGATCCCGCGACCTCGCCCCGGTCACGCAGGAAGTCGCGGCTGCCGTAATCGCGCGTCAGGTTGATCGCGTCGACCACGGTGACCATCGTGTCCAGCCGCGCGACATCGGAGAGCGATTCACCCTGCTCGTCGCGGAAATCGAAGGTGGCGGCGATGGGCAGCGGTTCGGCGATGCCGGTCCCCTCGATCAGGAGATAGTCGAACCGGCCCTCGCTCGCGAGGCGGCGCACTTCCGCCAGGAGATCGTCGCGGAGGGTGCAGCAGATGCAGCCATTCGACATCTCGACCAGTTTTTCCTCGGTGCGGGAGAGGCCACCGCCCTCGCGGACGAGATCGGCATCGATATTCACTTCGCTCATGTCGTTGACGATCACGGCAACGCGCTTGCCCTCTCGGTTGTTCAGGACGTGGTTGAGCAGCGTCGTCTTGCCGGCGCCGAGAAAGCCGGACAGCACGGTGACGGGCAGGCGGTGATCGGTCATGTCCATCCTGTCGATCCTCCTTGGTTTCGGGAGAATTTGTTACAGTATAACATAACAGATACGCAAGGCAGAAAACGGGCAGTCCCCCGCCACCCGCCTCATTGCGGGGCGAGGGCGAGCCGGACCTGCCGGATTACCACCAGCAGTGCGAAGAGCAGCGATTGCACGACGACGATCATCGGCCCGGTCGCGGCATCGAGATGGAACGAGAGCAGCGTGCCGATGAAGGAGGAGCCGGTCGCCGCCAGCACCGCCACCACCATCATCGGGCCGAAGCGCCGCGTGACGATGAGCCCGATTGCCCCCGGGGCAATCAACATCGCGATGACGAGGATGATGCCCACGGCCTTGAGCGAGGCGACGATCGTCAGCGCCAGCAGCACCAGCAGCCCGTAATGCAGGAAGCCGACCCGGAGGCCGATCGCCCGGGCATGGGCGGGGTCGAAGCAATAGAGCATCAGGTCGCGCCGGCGGACCAGCAGGAAGGCCATGGCGGGCAGCGCGATCAGCGCCGTCTCGGCCACGTCGCGGAGTTGCACGCCGAGCATGTTGCCGAACAGGATATGGTTGAGATGCTGGTCCGTCTCCACCTTGACGAACATCACCAGCCCCAGCGCGAACAGGCCGGAAAAGACGATGCCCATCACGGCATCCTCCCGGACCCGGCTATGCGCCTGCAGGTAGCCGGTCGCCAGCGCACAGCCGAGCCCGGCCGCGAAGGCGCCGAGCGCCAGCGGCAGGCCGGTGATGAAGGCGAGCACGATGCCCGGCAGCACGGCATGGGACACGGCGTCGCCCATGAGCGACCAGCCTTTCAGCACGAGATAGCAGGAGAGCATCGCGCAGATCGTGCCGACCAGCAAAGCCACGATGAGGCCACGCTGCATGAAATCATGCGCCAGCGGCTGCGTGACGAAACCCAGCAGCGCATTCACGGGGCGGCCTCCCGGAGCTTTGCAGCCCGGCGCGCGGCAAGCCGGCCATGCTTGGGCGCGAAAACGAACGCCAGCAGGAAAAGCAGGGTCTGCAGCAGCACGATCAGCCCGCCGGTGGCGCCGTCGAGGAAATAGCTGAGATAGGCGCCGCCCGCGCCGGTGCCGGCTCCCAGCGCCATGGCGATGCCGATCATCCGGCCGAACCGGTCGGTCAGGAGATAGGCCGTCGCGCCGGGTGTCACCACCATGGCGATGACGAGGATTGCGCCCACTGTCTGCAGGGCGGCGACCGTGCAGGCGCTGAGCAGCACGAAGAAGAGCAGTTTCAGCCGCTCCGGATTGAGCCCGATCGACCGGGCATGGCTCTCGTCGAAAAAGGCCAGCAGCAGGTCCTTCCACCGCGCCGCGAGCACGGCCAGCGAGACGCCCGCAATCGCCACCACCTGCCAGACATCCTCGTCGGCAATGGCAAGGATATTGCCGAGGATGATCGACTGCACATTCACCGCTGTCGGGTTGATCGAGACGATCAGCAGCCCGGCGGCGAAGAAACTGGTGAAGATCAGCCCGATCACCGTATCCTCGCGCAGGAAGGTGATCTTCTTCACCAGCGCGATGGCGAGAGCCGCGAGCAGGCCGGAGGTGAAGGCCCCGGCAGCATAGGGCAGGCCGGCGAGATAGGCCACGGCCACGCCGGGCACGACGGCATGGGCCAGCGCATCGCCCATCAGCGCCCAGCCCTTCAGGATAAGGTAGCAGGACAGGAAGGCGCAGACGGCCCCGACCAGTGCGCTGACCCAGATCGCGCGCACCATGTACTGGTAGCCGAAGGGCTCGAGCAGCCAGTCGATCATGCCTTGGGCCGATCCGGCGCAACCACCTTCTCGCGGTCTCGCTCGCCATAGAGAACCAGCGGCCGCTCGTCATCGGTCAGCACCGTGACGCGGCGCGCATCGGCATCGTCATGCAGGTCCGAGCCATCGATCCGCACATGCCGCAGCACGCCGCCGAAGGCGCGGATGAGGTTGGCTTCAGTGAAGGTCGTCTCGATGGGGCCGGCAGCGATCACCGTCCGGTTGAACAGGATGACATGGTCGCAGAAATCGGGGATCGAGCCGAGATTATGCGTCGAGACGAGGATGAGCCTGCCCTCGTCGCGCATGGCGCGCAGCAGGTCGATGATCGCCGTCTCGGTGCGGGCATCGACGCCGGTGAACGGCTCGTCGAGCAGGATGATCTGCCCGCCTTGCGCCAGCGCCCGGGCAAGGAAGACGCGCTTCTTCTGCCCGCCGGAGAGTTCCCCGATCTGGCGTTTCCGCAAGGCGGACATGCCGACCCGCTCGAGCGCGGCATCCACCGCCGCCCGGTCGTCCTTCGAGGCGAGGCGCAGCAGGCCCATATGGCCATAGCGCCCCATCATCACCACATCCTCGACCAGAACGGGAAAGTTCCAGTCAACATCCTCGCTCTGCGGAACATAGGCGACGATGCCTTGCTTGAGCGCATCCGCCACCTTCTGCCCGGCAATCGAGACTGCGCCCTTGGCCGGCGCGAGAAAGCCCATCAGCGTCTTGAACAGCGTCGACTTTCCCGAGCCATTGACGCCCACCAGCGCACAGATCGAGGCCGGCGCCAGCCGGAAACTGGCATCGTCGATCGCGGTGACGCCGTTGGCATAGCGCACCGAGATGCCATCCACCGTGATGGCCGGCCTGTCGCCGGGAAGGCGGGTCGGGTTCATGCGCGGTTCGGGCGCAAGGCAGCGCGGCTTCTCATGTGCCAAATCCCTTCGCGATGGTTTCCACCGTGGTCTCGAGCAGCTTCAGATAGGTCGGCACCGGGCCGCGGGCATCGCTCAGGGAATCCACATAGAGCACGCCGCCGTAACGGGCACCCGTCTCCCGCGCGACCTGGCGGGCCGGCTTGTCGGAAACCGTGCTCTCCGAAAAGACCACCGGCACCTTGTTCTTGCGGACAAGGTCGATCAGCCGCCGCACCTGCTGCGGCGTGCCCTGCTCGTCGGCGTTGATCGGCCAGAGATAGGCCTCGCGGAAGCCGAAATCCCGGGTGAGATAGCTGAAGGCGCCCTCGCTCGTCACCAGCCAGCGCTGCGCTTCCGGCACCTTGGCGAGGCGGGCCCGCAACGGCGCCTCGACCGCACGGATCTGCGCCGAATAGGCCTCCGCATTGCGGGCATAGGTCTCGGCATTGGCCGGATCAGCCTTGGCAAGGGCTTTGCGGATGTTCTCGACATAGGCGAGCCCGGAGGCCGGCGACATCCAGGCATGCGGATTGGGCTTGTCGGAATAGGGGCCCTCGCGGATTGGCAGCGGCGTGATGCCCTCTGTCACCACGGCGCTGGGCACCTCCTTCACATTGACGAAGAATTTCTCGAACCAGCGTTCGAGATTCATCCCGTTCCACAGCACGAGATCGGCCGATTGCGCCTTCACCACATCGAGCGGGGTGGGCTGGTAATCATGGATCTCGGCGCCCGGGCGCGTCACGGATTCGACGATCGCGGCCGTGCCCGCGACATTCTGCGCCATGTCCTGGATGATGGTGAAGGTCGTGACCACGCGGAGCGGCTTGCCGGCCGGCCGGGCGGCCTGCGCCCGGAGGGCAGGGACGGGCAGGGCCAGGCCGATTCCGGCTGCCAGCATCAGGCGGCGGGAGGGAAGGGAAGCGAAATCAGGCATCGGGTAAACCTCTGTCGTGTTTCAGATCTTCTGGATGAACGCTATTGCGAATGAAGTGCATCTGTCAATCGCTTCTGCGAATTATTTGCAATAAGCAGCGAGGTGTCCGAGCGCGGTCGTCGGGCAGGAATTAATTTGACTTCTTTGGTCAGGTTATCCTAAGCCTATGAAAGAAATACAGTTTTGAAACGTTCTAAAGAAGCGTGAGGCCCATGGTTACGCCCTTTTCCGTTCCGAAGTCGCTTTCCCGCGAGATCGAGGCGACGCAAATGCCGCAGCCGATGCAGGCGCTTGCCGGGCAGAAAGGTTGCCCTGTCGCGGCAATCCGGGAGCGGCTGAAGGCGGCGGGCCTCCGCCCCACGCGCCAGCGGATGATCCTCGGCTGGTTGCTCTTCGCCGGCGGTGACCGCCATATCACGGCCGAGACGCTGTTCGGCGAGGTCAACCGGGTGCGCGGCCATCTGTCGCTGGCGACGGTCTACAATACGCTCAACCAGTTCCGGGATTCCGGGCTGATCCGGCAGGTGCCAACCGGCGGCACGCGCGCCGTCTACGACACCAATACCGGCGATCATCACCATTATCTCGTCGAGAGCGACGGCACGATTATGGACCTGCCGGATGATGCGGTGTCGCTGGCCGTCCGCCCGCAGGCCCCTGAAGGCTACCGGGTGGTCGGCGTCGATGTCGTGGTCAGGCTGGAAAAGATCGCCCCGCAAGGCTGACCCCTGCCAAAGACCCGCAGGGCTGACCCCCAGCCAAAAGCCCGCAGGGCTGACCCCGACGAAAGAAGCATGGCCGTTCCGCGCATGCCCCCCTTACGCCGAATGCAGGCTCCGGGGGATTTCGCGCGCGAATCCATTTGATTAGACAAAGGTCAGTCCTTAGCTTGCCGCGGGAACGGGATGGCCGGAACCGACCCGGCACAAGGACAAGGCCTGAACGGCCGGGGAAAGACTCATGAGAGACACGATCACCTGCATCGATGACCTGAAGCGCCTCGCGAAGCGCCGCGTGCCCCGCATGTTCTATGATTATGCGGATTCCGGCGCCTGGACCGAGGGCACCTACCGCGCCAACGAGAGCGATTTCCACCGGATCAAGCTGCGCCAGCGCGTCGCGGTGGACATGCGGAACCGGACGCTCGAATCCGAGATGGTCGGCCAGAAGGTCTCGATGCCGGTGGCTTTGGCCCCGACCGGCCTCACCGGGATGCAGCACGCCGATGGCGAGATTCTTGCCGCCCGCGCTGCCGCGAAATTCGGCGTGCCTTTCACCCTGTCGACGATGAGCATCTGCTCGATCGAGGATGTGGCCGCCAACTCGCCGGCGCCGTTCTGGTTCCAGCTCTATGTCATGCGCGACCGTGATTTCGCCGGCCGCCTGATCGACCGCGCCAAGGCGGCAGGCTGCTCGGCGCTGGTCCTGACGCTGGACCTGCAGATTCTCGGCCAGCGCCACAAGGATGTGCGCAACGGCCTATCGGCGCCGCCGCGCCTCACGCTGCCGAACATCATCAACATGGCCACCAAGCCCGGCTGGTGCTTCGGCATGCTGGGCACGAAGCGCCGCACCTTCGGCAACATTGTCGGCCATGCCAAGGGCGTGTCCGACATGAGCCAGCTCGCCTCCTGGACGAACGAGCAGTTCGACCCGGCCCTGAGCTGGGATGATGTGGCCTGGATCAAGGAGCGCTGGGGCGGCAAGCTGATCCTCAAGGGCATTCTCGATGCCGAGGATGCCAAGATGGCCGCGAAGACCGGCGCGGATGCGATCATCGTCTCGAACCATGGCGGCCGGCAGCTCGACGGCGCGCTCTCCTCGATCGCCATGCTGCCGCGGATCGTCGATGCCGTGGGCGACCAGGTGGAGGTCCATATCGATGGCGGCATCCGCTCCGGCCAGGACGTGCTGAAATCGATCGCGCTCGGCGCAAAGGGCACCTATATCGGCCGCGCCTTCCTCTACGGGCTCGGCGCTGGCGGCGAGGCCGGGGTGACCCGGGCGCTCGAGGTCATCCGCAAGGAGCTCGACATCACCATGGCCCTGTGCGGCCATCGCGATATCCGCAACATCCGGCATGACATGAACGATACGATCATTGCCGAGAACCCCTTCGCGACCCGCAAGGGCATGTAAGGCGGGGAAGGCAGGGCCGGCATCCGGCGGGGACGCTCAGGCGGTTGCCGCCGGCGCCCTCCGCCGCGTGACGGCGACCAGCGCCCGGCACCGTGCCTCCGGGTCGCGCGCCTTCACGATATCCGAGATGACGGCGATGCTGTCGGCCCCGGCATCCAGGCAGGCCCGGGCCGTTTCGAGCGTGATGCCGCCGATCGCCACCAGGGGCGGCGGGCACTGGCCGTCCGGCAGGGCGGCCGCGATCGCCGCCTTCCACTCGCCGATCCGGGCCACGCCTTGCGGGGCGAAGCGCAAAGCCTTCACCGTGGTCGGAAAGATCGGCCCGAGGGCGATGTAATCCGGCCGGACGGAGAGCGCCCGGGCCAGTTCCTGCCCGTCATGGGTCGAGACGCCAAGCCGGATGCCCCGCGCCCGAAGAGCAGCGAGATCCGCACCATCGAGGTCCTCCTGGCCGAGATGCACCCAGCGCGCGCCCTCGTCGAGCGCCAGCTGCCAGTGATCGTTGATCACCAGCGTCACCCCCGCCTGCTTTGCCATGGCCAGAGCCGCCCGGATCGCCACGCGCAGTTCGGCCTCGGGCTGGTCCTTCATGCGGAGCTGGATCAACCGGGCACCGGCGCGGCCAAGCCGGCCGATCCAGTCCGGATGGTCGATGATGGGGTAGAGCGGGTCGATCATCATCCGAGAGCAGCCTTTCCTTCTTCGGGCGTCGAGGCCCTGGCGGCATGCCGGGGTGCCACGAGACCGGCCTCGAAAGCAAGCCGCCCGGCCTCGACCGCCGAGGCGAAGGCGAGCGCCATGCGCAAAGGATCGCCGGATTCCGCTACGGCCGTGTTGAGCAGAACCGCATCGAAGCCGAGTTCCATGGCCTCCGCGGCATGAGAGGGCCGGCCGATCCCGGCATCGAGGATCATCGGAACCGCGGGGAAGGCCTCGCGCAATCGCACCAGCCCCGTCCGGTTCTCGAGCCCGCGCCCGCTGCCGATCGGCGCGGCCCAGGGCATCAGAACCCGGCAACCCGCCCGGAGCAGCCTCTCGGCGATCGCCAGATCCTCGGTCATGTAGGGAAACACCTCGAACCCTTCCTGGACGAGAATCTCCGCCGCCTCGACCAGCCCGATACCATCCGGCTCCAGCCAGCGACGCGAGCCGATCACCTCCAGCTTGATCCGGGAGGTGCCGAACATCTCGCGCGCCAGCCGGGCGGTCGTGACCGCCTCCTGCACCGTATGGCAGCCGGCCGTGTTGGGCAGCAGCGGGATGGCCAGCACGTCGAGCATGTCCGTGAAACCACGCGCCGGGATGGGGCCGGGGGTCGGCCGCCGGACGGCGACTGTGATCATCCCCGGCCGCGCGGTAATCAAGGTTTTCGAGAGCAGGTCGATCGAGGGAAAGCGGGCCGTTCCGAGGAAGAGCCGCGAAGCGAGGGGTTCGCCCAGCAGGGTCAGCATGTCAGCCCCCCTGCATCAGCGCGAGAATCTCGATCCGGTCGCCGGGGGCGACCCGGCACAGGCGCCGCTGGCCGCGCGGCACGAAGACCCCGTTATGGGCGGTACCGATGGTCAGCCGGGAGCGTGGGTCAAGATCGCCCCTGTCGATGAGGAAATGCTCGACAATCTCGGCGAGGGTTTCTCCGGCTGGCCGGCAGGGGCGGCCATTGATGTAGATCTGCATGGACTTTCCCTTGGGCTGCACCCGGTGGTCGGGCTTGGGGCTGGGGGAGGCGCGCAAAACAGGGCCCACAGAGACGTTCGGATTCAGGCGGGTAAAGATTCGGACAGGCACCGATACGGGTCAGCGCCGCTTGATTCCGGCGCTGACGGGAAGCGGGTGGTTCAAGGCACGGGGCCCGGGGGCGGAAAATCCGGAGGCCCTGGGCTGGCGGCGGGCTTGCTGCCGCCGGGTTCAGATTGAAAAACAGGAATGAAAACAGGGAACAGGTTCAGGCAATCGGGATCAGTCAGGTCATTTTTCATCCTGTTCCTCCGCCGGCATGATCCGGATCAGGTTCTAAGGATTCCGGGCGACAGAGCCCGATCTCGGCCCGCTGCGGCGGGCACTCCCCGGATAGGACAGATGTAAGACAGGACGATCAGGCGGTCAACCGGTTTGAGAGCCTGCCGGCAGCGGAATCCGCTCCCTCGATGAATCATCGGTCATGTTTTGGTCATGCTTCCGCAACAGATCTCATGAGAGCCTGCTAATGTAGTGACGCCGCATTTGCGGTCTCTCGTGGAAGGACAACGCGATGGCGCGTCCGGAAAGTCCGTTCCAGATCGGCATCCAGCGCTTTGGCCTCGGCGCCGGGCCCGCGAGTCGTGAAAGGCTGGGCCCGGATATCCGCGCCGCGCTTCTGGACGAGATCCGCCCCGAAAGCGCGCGGATCCAGGGCGAGGGCCTTCCGACCACGGCGCGCGGCATCCAGATCGTCACCCAGATCGAGGACAAGCGCCGGATGGAGCGCGAGGCCCGCCGTCAGGTGGCGCAACAGGCACCTGCCACGCCTGCCATCGGGGAGGATGCACCGGGCGCGATGGCTGCGGCAGGCATGCAGTCCAACCCGCCGGCGAACCCGCCGCCCGATCCGGAAGCCGTCCGCCTGCGGGATGTCCTCCATGTCGACGTCAAGGCCCGGATCGACCATGGCCTCGCTGCGCCCGCGGGCTTCGCCGAGCGCTGGGTGCTGTTCTGGTCGAACCATTTCTGCATCGCCCTGCGCCGGGGCCAGCTCATGCAGGGCGTGGCCGGGCCCTACGAGCGTGAGGCCATCCGGCCGCATGTCTTCGGCCGGTTCGCCGATCTGCTCGTCGCGGTCGAGACCCATCCGGCCATGCTGCATTATCTCGACCAGCGCCAGTCGATCGGGCCGAATTCGCCGGCCGGGCAGCGTCGTCGGCGCGGCCTCAACGAGAATCTCGCCCGGGAAATCCTCGAATTGCATACCCTGGGCGTCGGCGGCGGCTACAATCAGGCCGATGTCACCGCCTTCGCCCGCGCCCTGACCGGCTGGTCGATCACCGGGTTCGAGGAGAATATCGACGGATACGGCGCTTTCGTCTTCGCGCCGAACCGGCACGAGCCCGGCCCGCAGCAGGTGCTGGGCCGCGCTTACGGGCAGGACGGCAAGGAGAAGGGTCTCGCCATCCTGCGCGATCTGGCGCGCCATCCGTCGACGGCCCGGTTTCTCGCGACGAAGATCGCGCGCCATTTCGTGGCGGACAGCCCGCCGCCGGCTCTCGTGGCGGCACTTGAGGCCGAGTTCCGCAAGAGTGATGGCGATCTCGCGGCGCTTGCGCGGGCACTCGTCACCCATCCCGAGAGCCTCGTGGCGCCGCCGGCCAAGATCCGCACACCCTATGAGTTCCTCCTCGCCAGCCTGCGCGCCACCGGAGCCCCGGCCGATCGCATTCCGGCCCTCGCCAATGCGCTGAACCTGATGGGCCAGCCGCTCTGGAACCCGCCCGGCCCGAACGGCTTCCCCGATGACGAGGCTTCGCTCGTCGCGCCGAAGGCGATCAAGACCCGGCTCGAATTCGCCCTGCAAGTCGCCCGGCCGCTTGGCGGGCGGATCGACCCGCGCGAATTGGCGGAGGTCCTCCTCGGCGAGGCGCTGTCCACGGAAACGCGGCAGGCCATTGCCCGGGCCGAAACCCGGCCGCAGGGGCTCGCCCTGCTGCTGATGGCACCCGAATTCCAGCGTCGCTGACGAGGAGGTCCCCGATGGATGCCCGATATTGCGAAGCCATGCCGCTTTCCCGCCGGGGCCTGCTCGGAGCCGGCCTTTCCTTCTTCGCCTGGGCGCATATGCCGAAAGTCGCCTCGGCGGCGAGTGCGCGGGATCCGCGCTTCCTCACCATCATCCTGCGCGGCGCGATGGATGGTCTCTCCGCCGTCGCGCCGGTCGCCGACCCGGATTACGCCGCCCTGCGCGAGGGCATGGCCCTCACCCGCGAGGGCGAGAGCGCCGGCCTGCCGCTCGACGGATTCTTCGTGCTGCATCCGTCGATGAAGACTTTCGCGCGGCTCTATGCCGAAAAGAAGGGCCTTGTCATCCATGCCGCTGCGACGCCCTATCGCGAGCGCTCGCATTTCGATGGTCAGGATGTGCTGGAAACCGGTCTGCCCGGTGTTGGCAAGGTCGAGACCGGCTGGCTCAACCGCGCCCTGCTGGCCCTGCCCAAGGGCGAGCGACTGCCGCAACTCGGCGCGCTCGGCGTGGGCATCTCGACGCCGCTGGTCCTGCGCGGGAGCGCGCCCGTCATGGGCTGGGCGCCTCAGCGCCTCGCCGAGACGAATGATGACCTCGCCCGCCGCGTGCTCGACCTCTACACCCACCGCGATCCGGCTCTGGCCCGCGCCCTCAAGGCCGGGCTGACCGCCGATGATCTCGCCCGTGGCGGCGCCGCCATGGCCTCCGGCGGCGGGGATCCCGGCATGATGGCGCGCGCCGCGACCGGCGCCGCCCGGCTGATGATGAAGGAGGAGGGGCCACGCGTCGCCGTTCTTTCCTTCGATGGCTGGGATACCCATGCCAACCAGGGCGGCGTGCGCGGCCGGCTGGCTGACCTGCTCGGCGGGCTCGACGGCGCCTTTGCCGCGTTCGAGCGGGAATTCGGCGAAGCCTGGAAGGAAACGGCCATTCTCGTCATCACGGAATTCGGCCGTACTGCCCGGATCAACGGCACCGAAGGCTCCGACCATGGCACCGCAACCGTGGCTTTCCTCGTCGGCGGGGCGGTGCGCGGCGGACGCATCCTCGCGGATTGGCCGGGGCTCAAGATGCCGCAGCTCCATGAAGGCCGTGACCTGCGGGCGACGACGGATCTCCGTGCGGTGATCAAAGGCGTGCTGGCCGGGCATCTCGGTCTGTCACCGGCGGTGCTGGGCGAGACGATCTTCCCCGGCTCCGCCCTCGTGAAGCCCGTGCCGGATCTGGTCATCTGAACCGGAGGGTCGCCTTTTCCGGCAAACCTGCTAGGGAAGGGCTCGCTCAACCTGTTTGCCGCGCATGACCGAACTTCATTCCCCCTGGCGCTTCTCCGTCGCCCCGATGATGGACTGGACCGACCGGCATTGCCGCGTCTTCCATCGCCTGCTCTCGCGCCGGGCCCTGCTCTATACGGAAATGGTGACGACCGGCGCCGTGCTGCATGGCGACCGCCAGCGCCTGCTCGGCTTCTCGGCGGTGGAACATCCGGTCGCGCTCCAGCTCGGCGGCTCGGACCCCGCCGATCTCGCCGCCTCGGCCCGGATCGGCGCCGAATTCGGCTATGACGAGATCAACCTCAATTGCGGCTGCCCGTCCGACAGGGTGCAGAATGGCCGCTTCGGTGCCTGCCTGATGCGCGAGCCCACGCTCGTGGCGGAAGGCGTCGCGGCGATGAAGGCGGCGGTCTCGGTTCCGGTCACGGTGAAATGCCGGATCGGCGTGGATGACCAGGACCCGGAGGTTGCACTCTTCACGCTGGCCCGGCAGGTCGTTGCAGCCGGTGCGGATGCGCTGATCGTCCATGCCCGCAAGGCCTGGCTGAAGGGGCTTTCCCCGCGCGAGAACCGCGACATTCCCCCGCTCGATTATGCCATCGTGCGCCGGCTCAAGGCGGAATTCCCCGCGGTGCCGATCGCGATCAATGGCGGCATTGCCAGCCTAGACCTCGCGCAGGCCCTGCTCGCTCCCTCGGAGGAGGGCCCCGGCCTCGACGGCGTGATGCTTGGCCGGGCGGCCTACCAGAACCCGTCGCTCCTGCTCGGCGTTGACCCGCTGCTTTTCGGCGAGGCGGCGCCTGTTTCCGCGCCGGCCGAGGCACTCGAGGCGCTGATCCCTTATCTCGAATCGGTGGTCGCCGCCGGAACCTCGCCGCATGCGGTGACGCGGCACGTGCTCGGCCTGTTCCAGAGCCAGCCCGGCGCGCGTGCCTTCCGGCGCCACCTTTCGACCGAGGCGGTCAAGCCTGGCGCCGGGGCCGGAATCCTCAACGAGGCGCTGGCCCTGCTCAAGCGGCCCCAGCGCGAAGCGGCGTGAGGGCAGCATGAGCGAAGACCTGCTATTCCAGCGCATCGCAGCGAGCTTCGGCAAGCAGGGGTTGATGGCAACGCTCGGCGCCACTCTGGGTCGCGTCGCGCCCGGCAGCGTGACGATCCGCATGCCGTTCTCGCCGGCCATCTCGCAGCAGCATGGTTTCGCCCATGCCGGCTCGATCGCCACCATCGTCGACAGCGCCTGCGGCTATGCCGCGCTGACGCTGATGCCCGAGGACAAGGCGGTGCTGACGAGCGAATTCAAGATCAACCTGCTCGCCCCGGCCCTCGGCACGCATTTCGAGGCGATCGGCACCGTGCTTCGTGCCGGTCGGCGCGTCCATGTCGTGCAGGGCGAGGCCTGGGCCATCCAGGGCGAAAGCCGCAAGCAGGTGGCGGTGATGCTCGCCACGATGATGGTGATCGACGGCGAGACCGGGCTGAAATCCTGATCGCCTCGTTGCCGGCCTCAGAACCCGAATTGCGTCTTGTAGCTGTAGGCGATCGCCACCACCGTCACGATGCCGCCCCAGATCAGCAGATTGCGGATCGTCTCGCCCATATTGCCGCGCATCTCGGCCATGAACCACGAGGCCCACATCGTCAGCAGCAGGCCCCCCGCCGCCAGCCCGGCAATCTCGCTGCCGCCGAGTTTCGGCACGCCGAGCAGGGCGAAGACCAGCACGATGGCGAGCCCGACCAGCAGGGCGATGGCAATGCGGGGCGAATTCATGCGGGGCTCCTTCCGGTGGTGTCGACAGAAGGGTGGCCCGCCGGAGCCTGCTTTTCAAGACCCCGGTCAGAGCGGCCCGCGCCAGTTGGCAGCAGAGGACAGGGCCAGCAGCAGCGCGATCTCGGCCACTTGCTGGCAGGCACCGAGGATATCGCCGTTATGCCCGCCGACCTTGCGGCGCGCGAGCGCGGCGAGCGCCGGCATCAGCATCAGCGCCAGCCCGCCGGAAACCACCCCGCCCGAAGGCAGGTCGAGCCACAGGGCGGCAGCCGCATGGAAGAGCGCGCCGATGCCGGTTGCCACCAGCCAGGCGGGCAGGTCGGGCAGGGGCACGCTGGCGGCAAGGCCCTGGCTGCCGGCCGGGGGCAGCAGCAGAACGGGCATCAGCGCCACCGAACGAGAAAGCGCGGCGATGCCGGGCAGCAAGGCGAGGGCGGCGGGGCCCATCAGGCGGAACAATTCGGCGAGGGCGAGCACGCGCAGCAGGAGCGTGAAGAACAGGCCGGCGCCGCCGAACGTGCCGATCCGGCTGTCCTTCATGATCTCGAGCCGTCGCTCCCGCGTTGCCCCGCCGAACAGCCCGTCGCAGGAATCGGCGAGGCCGTCCTCGTGGAAGGCGCCGGTGATCGCCACCTGAAACGCCAGAGCGATCGCCGCCGCGATCAGGGGCGAGAGGCCGGCGAGATATGCCAACCCGCCCGCCAGCGCACCGCAGGCGCCGACGACCGCACCGGTGACGGGGATCGCCCAGGCCGCACGCCGGAAATCCGGCAGGGCATGCGCTTCCCGCTCGAACCGGAAGACCGGCAGCGGCAGGCGGGTATAGAAGCGCATCACGTTGAGCAGGTCGCCCGCGAGGACGTTCAGGCCGGGCATGGTCAGTCTTTCGCGGTTGCGAGACGAAGCCCCGCCATGATAGCCCCGGCATCCATGTCCGGCCAGCCCTGACTCGGCCGGTTTTCCGCATCACCCTGTCCAGCCAGCGAGCCCGCCATGTCTGCTTCCGGCCTGCCCTTCGATGACATCCGCACGCTTGTAGCAACCCTGCCGGGACCGGACGAAGGCGCCCGCGCCGCCGTTCTGGCCCGCGAGAACGAGCTGATCAAGCCGCGCGGTGCGCTCGGCCGGCTGGAGGCGATCACCGCCCATGTCGCGGCCTGGCAGGGCCGCGCGCGGCCTGCCGTCAATCGCCCGGTCGTTGCCATCTTCGCCGGATCGCATGGTGTCGCGGCGCGCGGTGTTTCGGCCTATCCGCCGGAGGTCAACCGCGCGATGCTGGCCAGCTTCTCCGCCGGGATCGCCGCCATCAACCAGATCTGCAAGGCGCAGGATCTCGGGCTGAAAGTGTTCGACCTCGCGATTGACCTGCCGACTGGAGACATCACCGAAACCGCCGCGATGGAGGAGGCCGCCTGCGCCGCGACGATCGGTTTCGGCATGGAGGCGATCGCCAACGGAACGGACCTGCTCTGCCTCGGCGAGATGGGCATCGGCAACACCACCCCCTCCGCCGCCATCTATGCCGCGCTCTATGGCGGGCCGGTCGCGGGCTGGGTCGGCCGGGGCACGGGGGTGGACGAGGCCGGACATGCCCGCAAGGTCGCGGCAGTCGAGGCCGCGCTCGCCACCCATGCCGGTCATCTCGACGACCCGCTCGAGATCCTGCGCCGCCTCGGCGGCCGCGAGATTGCGGCGATGGCCGGCGCGATCCTCGCCGCCCGCGTCGAGAAAGTGCCGGTGATCCTCGACGGTTATGTCGCGACGGCGGCGGCCGCCATCCTGCACGCGTTGCGGCCCGATGCGATCGACCATTGCCTCGCCGGCCATGTCTCGGCGGAAGGCGCGCATCGCGCCGTGCTTGGCCGGCTGGGGCTGGAGCCGATTCTCGATCTCGGCCTCCGGCTGGGCGAAGGCTCCGGCGCGGCTTTGGCGGCGGGGATCGTCAAGGTGGCTTTGGCCTGCCATGCCGGCATGGCGACTTTCGCCGAAGCGGCCGTTCCTGATCGGGCCTGATCGGCTCAGGCCGCCCGTTCGTCCCGCACGACGCGCGAGATGATCAGCCCCGGCCGTTCGTGCACGGCCGGCATGGCCGCCATCACCCGGTCGGGCGGGAAAAGCGCGGTTGCCTCGGTGCCTTCGCGCAGTTTGGAGCGGAGCCGGAAGGCCCCGCCATGCAATTCGACAAGGCTCTTGACGATCGGCAGGCCGAGGCCCGATCCCTGATCGGCATTCTTGATCGCCTGCGAGCCCCGCCCGAACGTGGAGAGGACGATCTCGATCTCCTCCTCGGGGATCCCGGTGCCATTGTCGCGCACCGAGAGATATTGCCCGCCGCTGGCGGTCCAGCCCACCTTGACGAGGATCTCGGCGCCCTGCGGCGTGAACTTGATCGCATTCGAAAGCAGGTTGAGCGTGATCTGGCGGAGGGCGCGCTCGTCGGCCCAGAGGCGCGGCATCCCCTCGGTGAAGGCCGTCTTCAGGATCAGGCCGCGCCCGGTCGCCCGCAATTCCAGCATGCGGCAGCAGGCCTGCACGACGCCGACAAGGTCGATCGCCTCCTCGACCAGTTCGTGCTTGCCGGCCTCGATGCGCGAGAGGTCCAGCACCTCGTTGATCAGTTGCAGGAGATGTTCGCCGGACTGGTGGATATCCTTGACGTAGCTCTTGTACTGCTCGTTCCCCAGCGGGCCGAACAGCTCGTCCTTCATCACCTCGGAGAAACCGAGAATCGCGTTGAGCGGCGTGCGCAGTTCATGGCTCATCGTGGCGAGAAAGCGCGACTTGGCCGCACTGGCTTCCTCCGCCTGCCGTGTCGCCTCGCGCAGGCGCAGGTTCGCCTGCTCGACCTCGGTGAAAAGTTCGTCTTTCTCCGCGCGGGCATGGAGATTGTCCAGCGTCGAGGCATAGAGGCGGTTGGCAAGCCCCACGAAGAGCAGCAACGCCGTAAGGCACAGGCCGGCAATCATCCACCGCTCGGTCGGCTGGCTGTCAACGACCAGCTGCACGATGACCGAGGCAAGCGGCAGCGCCGCGCCATAGACAGCTGTCGGCAGCGTATGCGACAGCACGGTGCTGACCGCGCCGATCATCAGCACCGCCACGAGCAGGAAGACCCGGAGAACGTCGGTTTCGGGAATGCCGACCACGGTGGGCAGCAAGGCCCAGCTGGTGACGAACGCGATCTCGCCGACGATCAGGCGCTTGATCCAGGGCTTGATGTCGATGGCCGGGGTGCTGGCGGCGAGGAACCGCCGGCACAGCATCGTCTGGTAGAGCAGGACGCCGAGGACCAGCGCGAGCCAGAGCACGGCCTTTGCCGGCGATGACCACGAGAGCGTGGTCCCGGCAATCACCAGCGCATAGGGCATGAGCGCAAGGCTGGCGCTGACATGGTTCTGCGCGAATTCCCGGGCCAGTTCGAGCTCGAAGGCGCGGCTGAGGCCGGAAGCGGAGGTGATCTTCTCGCGCACGTCCTTGACCGCCCGCTGCATGCCCTGCTTGTTGCGGGATGCGCGTTCGGCATTCGCCTGTTTCCGCTCGATCTCGACAGCGGTGGGGATATGCGCGGTCATGGGTCCGGATCTGGTTTCCAGCGGCCGAATATGCCTGACAATTGGTTAAGCGAAGGCTGACAACGACACTCGAACTTGCCGGGTCTGCCCGATCGCTTGCGGCATTCCGGACCGCCTCGCTGAGCGGGAATCAGCTAGAGAGGGGCATGTCCTCCCGCCGCATCGTTCCCGCTGTCGCGTTTCTCGCCCTGGCCCTCGTCGTGCTGGCTCTGGTCGGCCGTGTACGCGAGGAGAGCATCACCGGCACGGCCCATGTCATCGACGGGGATTCGCTGGTGGTGAACGGGCGCGAGATGCGCCTGAAGGGCCTCGACGCGCCCGAATCGCGGCAGACCTGCCGCGTCGCCGGCAAGGACATGCCCTGTGGCCGGGAAGCCAGCTTCGCCCTGCGCCGGTGGCTCCAGCGCGGGCCGGTTACCTGTATCGGCCACGAGACGGACCGCTATGGCCGGCTCCTCGTCGCCTGCCGCGTGGCCGGGCAGGATATCGGGGCCGATCTTGTCCGCAACGGCCATGCCGTCGATGCCGGCGCCTATCCGCGCGAGGAGGCCTTTGCCCGGGGTGATGGCCGCGGCGTCTGGGCCGGCGAGTTCGAGCGTCCCGAGGATTGGCGGCGCCGGCATCGCGCCGAAATGCCGCCCCGGCCTTGACCCTGCCGCGATCCTCGTGTCCGGTGCCTGCCGTTCGTGGCCCGGGAGGGAGGAATCGATGCGCTTGTTCGATGGCGGGCGCGTGCCGAATGCGCGGCGCGTGCGGGTGTTTCTGGCCGAGAAGGGCATTTCCGTGCCGCTCGTTCCGGTCGATCTTGCCCGCGGGGAGCACAAATCCGCCGATTTCACCCAGCGCAATCCGTTCCAGCGCGTGCCGGTCCTCGAACTCGACGATGGCACGATCCTGACCGAATCGGTCGCGATCTGCCGCTATTTCGAGGAAATCCAGCCCGACCCGCCGCTTTTCGGCACCGGTGCGCTGGGGCGCGCCCGCGTCGAGATGTGGAACCGCCGGATCGAGCTTGAACTCTACAGCCAGGGCCAGGCCGCCTTCCGGCACGGCCATCCGGGCATGGCCAGTGCGGAGGTTCCGCAGATCCCGCAATGGGCAGAGGTGAACCGGAGCCGGGCGCTCGAAACGCTGCGGCTGCTCGACAGCCATCTGGCGAGCCATCGCTATTTTGCGGGCGATCAATACTCCATCGCCGATATCACCGCGCTTGTGACGATCGACTTCCTGAAGCCGGCGCGGATTGCCGTTCCGGCCGATCTGGCCCATCTCGCCCGCTGGCATGCCGAATGTTCGGCGCGCCCCTCCGCGCAGGCCTGACGATGCGGCCCATCCTTGCTCTGGCGCTGGCGCTGGTGCTGGCCCTTCCGGCCCGGGCCGAGATGCTGACCGGCGCCCAGATCCGCGACCTCTTCACCGGCAACACCGTGGCCGGGCATTATGTGACCGGCGGCCCGTTCAGTGAATATCACGCGCCCGATGGCCGGGCTCTGGGCGATAACGGACTGACGCTGAATGTCGATGCCTGCTGGAACACCGACGGGGACAAGGTCTGCTATCATTACGGACCGGCCAAGGACCGCCGGACCTATTGCTTCACGGTCGAGCGGAACGGCGACAATCTCGCCCTGAAAGTGGCCGATACCGGCCGGCTCAATGCCCTCGCGACAATCGAGAAGGGCAATCCGAAGGAGCATGGCGATGGCGGGCGGCGCTGGTCCTGCGATGACCTGCTGGCCACCCGCCCGATGGAAAGGCTGCGGGCGCTCGCGCGCATCGGCCGCTGAGACTGCGGGACCTGCCTTTCTTTAGCCATTGTGCATTCAGCGCAGGTTTAGGCGCCATCTGGGACTCTGACGCCGCAAAAGGAGATCGCGATGAATGTTCGTTCCCCCCGGGACCGCGGCTGGATCAGGGTCATCCTGACGGTTGCCCTCTTCGTGTTTCCCGCCGGCGCGATGGCGCAGGGCAAGCGGCTCGGCCTCGTCATCGGCCTTGCCGATTACGGCGAGGTCAAGCATCCGACCGCCCTGCAGGATGCCGGGCTGGTGGCGCAGAGCCTCCGGCAGGCCGGCTTCGAGCTGACCGAATCCGCCAACCTCAACCAGACAGAGTTCCGCGCGACATTCCGGGACTTCACCGAAAAGGCGCAGGCCGCCGGCCCGGATGCGCTGATCGCGGTCTATGTCTCCGGCATCGGATTCCAGGATGATGGCGAGAACCTGCTCATTCCCGTCGATGCCCGCCTCCGCCAGCGCGCCGACCTTGCGCTCGAGGGGATCCGGATCAACGATCTGATCCGCACCATCGGTGCCATCCCCGCTTTCGGCCGGCTCGTCATTCTCGATGCCGCCTATACCCATCCCTATGGCCAGCTGACCGGCGAGGGCGCGCGGGGCTTCGCCGCCGGGGAGCGGCGCGAGGGCATGCTTGTCGCCTATAATCAGGCGCCGGACCGCGTCTCGCCGCTGCCCGCCACCAATTACGGGCATTATGCGATGGCCCTGGCGGAAGTCCTGCGCGAGCCAGGCATCGATCTCGGCGCGATGTTCGAGCGGATCCGGCTCCGCACGCACGACCTCAGCCAAGGCGCGGAAACGCCGTGGGATATCAACGGACTCACCCAGCCCGTCGTGCTGTTCCCGGGCGCGGCTGCGCCTGCTGCTTCGGCAGCGCTCGAGGCCAGGCGGGCCCGGCCGATCCGGGACTTGCCCGGCGACGAGGCCTATGCCCGCGTCGTCGAGATCGACACCATCGCCGCCTACGAGGAATTCCTCGCCGCCCATCCGCGCCATGCGCAGGCGCGGCGCGTCCGGGCCATGGTCGCCACGCGGCGCGAGGCCTTCTACTGGCAGCGCGCCCGCCGCACCAACACCGACCGGGCCTATTGGTCCTATCTCCGCCGCTATCCGCGCGGTGGCCACGCGGTCGAGGCGCAGGCCCGTCTGACGCGCCTCTCGGCGCCGATCGTGCCGCCGCCGCAATTCGACGAGATCATCTATGACGATCTGCCGCCGCCGGATATCGAGGAGATCGAGGTCTACGAAACCGTGGTAATCGAGGAGCGCTGGGAAGTGCTGCCGCCGCCCTCCGGCTATGCAGTGCATCTCCTGCCGCCGCCGCCGGTCGAGATCATCGAGTTGCCGCCGCCGCCGCTCAACCCGCAGGCGCGCACCTTGCCTTCGGTGGGGATCGGCGCTGCGATTGTCGGTGCCGGCGTGGTCGGCGCCGCGATCTGGGCCAACCGTGAATGGCGCCGCCCGCGCGAAGTCCGCCCGGTTGTCGCCCCGCCGCCGCGCCCGCCACGCCCCTCCGTGCTGCCGCCGGGCACCGTGCTGCCGCCGCCGCTGCGGCCCGGCACCCGCCCGATCGGCGTTCCGCCGCCCGTCGGCCTGCCCGTTGGCAACCCGCCGCGCCCGGTCGGACAGGGACCTGTTACCCCGCCGCCAGGCGTGACGCCGCCCGTGGGCACACCGCCCGTGGGCACACCGCCCGTGGGCACCCCGCCGCCGGGCACCCGCCCGCCGACCGGGGGCCCGACCCCGCCGCCGGCAGTCCCGCCGGGAACGACCGCGCCGGGTGTGACACCGCCCGTGGGCACCCCGCCGCCGGGCACCCGCCCGCCGACCGGAGGCCCGACCCCGCCGCCGGCAGTCCCGCCGGGAACGACCGCGCCGGGTGTGACACCGCCTGTGGGCACCCCGCCGCCGGGGACCCGCCCTCCGACGCGACGGCCCACAGCGCCGCCGCCTGTCCCGCGGCGAACGACAGCGCCGGGCGTGCCAACGCCCGAGTGCACACCGCCACAGGGCACCCGCGC